>NZ_CP157668.1:2097500-2177500 GCF_056824575.1 Pseudogulbenkiania sp. AW2-16
TTCCGTCAGTAGTGGCGAGCGAACGCGGAACAGCCTGTACGTGTTATGGATTGTGTTAGTGGAAGGCCCTGGAAATGGCCGCCATAGTGGGTGATAGCCCCGTACACGAAAACGCATTCCAAGGACTAGGCGTACGAGAAGTAGGGCGGGACACGCGAAATCCTGTCTGAAGATGGGGGGACCATCCTCCAAGGCTAAATACTCGTGATCGACCGATAGTGAACCAGTACCGTGAGGGAAAGGCGAAAAGAACCCCGGGAGGGGAGTGAAATAGAACCTGAAACCGGATGCATACAAACAGTGGGAGCCTCGCAAGGGGTGACTGCGTACCTTTTGTATAATGGGTCAGCGACTTACGTTCAGTAGCGAGCTTAACCGAATAGGGGAGGCGTAGGGAAACCGAGTCCGAATAGGGCGCTTTAGTTGCTGGGCGTAGACCCGAAACCGAGTGATCTATCCATGGCCAGGATGAAGGTGCGGTAACACGCACTGGAGGTCCGAACCCACTAGTGTTGCAAAACTAGGGGATGAGCTGTGGATAGGGGTGAAAGGCTAAACAAACTCGGAGATAGCTGGTTCTCCCCGAAAACTATTTAGGTAGTGCCTCATGTATCACTTCCGGGGGTAAAGCACTGTTATGGCTAGGGGGTCATTGCGATTTACCAAACCATGGCAAACTCTGAATACCGGAAAGTGCGAGCATGGGAGACAGACGGTGGGTGCTAACGTCCATCGTCAAGAGGGAAACAACCCAGACCGCCGGCTAAGGTCCCAAATGATCAGTTAAGTGGTAAACGAAGTGGGAAGGCCTAGACAGCCAGGATGTTGGCTTAGAAGCAGCCATCATTTAAAGAAAGCGTAATAGCTCACTGGTCGAGTCGTCCTGCGCGGAAGATGTAACGGGGCTCAAACTGATAACCGAAGCCGCGGATTTGCACGCAAGTGCAGATGGTAGGGGAGCGTTCTGTAGGTCTGTGAAGGTGTGTCGTAAGGCATGCTGGAGATATCAGAAGTGCGAATGCTGACATGAGTAGCGATAAAGCGGGTGAAAAGCCCGCTCGCCGAAAGCCCAAGGTTTCCTACGCAACGTTCATCGGCGTAGGGTGAGTCGGCCCCTAAGGCGAGGCTGAAAAGCGTAGTCGATGGGAAACGGGTCAATATTCCCGTACTTTCGTATAGTGCGATGTGGGGACGGAGAAGGTTAGGTCAGCCAGGTGTTGGATGCCCTGGTTCAAGCCGGTAGGTGGAAGGAGTAGGCAAATCCGCTCCTTTGTTAACACCGAGACGTGATAACGAGGTTCTACGGAACCGAAGTGACTGATACCACGCTTCCAGGAAAAGCCACTAAGCTTCAGCTATACGAGAACCGTACCGCAAACCGACACAGGTGGGCAGGATGAAAATTCTAAGGCGCTTGAGAGAACTCAGGAGAAGGAACTCGGCAAATTGATACCGTAACTTCGGGAGAAGGTATGCCTCTTAAGGTGTAGGACCTCGCGTTCGAAGCCTCGAGAGGTCGCAGAGAATCGGTGGCTGCGACTGTTTATCAAAAACACAGCACTGTGCCAACACGAAAGTGGACGTATACGGTGTGACGCCTGCCCGGTGCCGGAAGGTTAAGTGATGGGGTGCAAGCTCTTGATCGAAGCCCCGGTAAACGGCGGCCGTAACTATAACGGTCCTAAGGTAGCGAAATTCCTTGTCGGGTAAGTTCCGACCCGCACGAATGGCGTAACGATGGCCACACTGTCTCCTCCTGAGACTCAGCGAAGTTGAAATGTTTGTGAAGATGCAATCTCCCCGCTGCTAGACGGAAAGACCCCGTGAACCTTTACTGTAGCTTTGCATTGGACTTTGAACAGACTTGTGTAGGATAGGTGGGAGGCTATGAAACCAGGACGCTAGTTCTGGTGGAGCCGTCCTTGAAATACCACCCTGGTGTGTTTGAGGTTCTAACCTTGGTCCGTGATCCGGATCGGGGACAGTGCATGGTAGGCAGTTTGACTGGGGCGGTCTCCTCCCAAAGTGTAACGGAGGAGTTCGAAGGTCACCTAGGTACGGTCGGAAATCGTGCTGATAGTGCAATGGCATAAGGTGGCTTAACTGCGAGACCGACAAGTCGAGCAGGTGCGAAAGCAGGACATAGTGATCCGGTGGTTCTGAATGGAAGGGCCATCGCTCAACGGATAAAAGGTACTCCGGGGATAACAGGCTGATTCCGCCCAAGAGTTCACATCGACGGCGGAGTTTGGCACCTCGATGTCGGCTCATCACATCCTGGGGCTGTAGCCGGTCCCAAGGGTATGGCTGTTCGCCATTTAAAGTGGTACGTGAGCTGGGTTCAAAACGTCGTGAGACAGTTTGGTCCCTATCTGCAGTGGGCGTTGGAAGTTTGACGGGGGCTGCTCCTAGTACGAGAGGACCGGAGTGGACGAACCTCTGGTGTACCGGTTGTCACGCCAGTGGCATTGCCGGGTAGCTAAGTTCGGAAGAGATAACCGCTGAAAGCATCTAAGCGGGAAACTCGCCTGAAGATGAGACTTCCCTGAGGGCTTGACCCTCCTGAA
This sequence comes from Pseudogulbenkiania sp. AW2-16, assembly GCF_056824575.1. NCBI lineage: Bacteria > Pseudomonadati > Pseudomonadota > Betaproteobacteria > Neisseriales > Chromobacteriaceae > Pseudogulbenkiania > Pseudogulbenkiania sp. AW2-16. The sequence goes on from NZ_CP157668.1 coordinate 2,100,068, forward strand.
GAGTCGTTCGAGACCAGGACGTTGATAGGTCGGGTGTGGAAGCGCTGTGAGGCGTGAAGCTAACCGATACTAATTGCTCGTGAGGCTTGATCCTATCATTTGAGTGGCTTGGGCCACGCGGTGAATAGAGTGTGCGACGTACAATCGATTACCCAATTCGAAATGGAAGCTGAGAGGCTTCCAGGCTTCTTCCAGTTTGTTGACAGTTTATGTCTGGCGGCCTTAGCGAGGTGGTCCCACCCCTTCCCATCCCGAACAGGACCGTGAAACGCCTTAGCGCCGATGATAGTGCGGCATTGCCGTGTGAAAGTAGGACACCGCCAGACTCCCCTTACAAAAGCCCAGCTCATCCGAGCTGGGCTTTGTGTTTTTATGGCGTCGCCATGCCGCAATGGCTCCTCTGGCTGATGCATTACGGGTGTTTGTGGCTGAGGATGGCACAGATGCCGCTTTTAGTTGTACATTCTTAATCTTCCCGACAATTCGATCAGCCTGTGTCCTGGGGAGAACCCGTATGCCGCAGGCTTGCTGAATTCGTCAGACTGAATGGAATGGTCACGCTTGAAATCGTCTCTTGGTCTCTCCGGCAAGCTCAGAAAATCGGCCTTGCCACTTCTGGCTTGGCTCCTCCTTTGTTTCCTGACGGCCTTGCTCTGGCTTCAGATGGAGAGAAGCCGCCTGGAGGAGGGGTTTGAGAAGGATGGTCGTGCGGCTTACGTGCAGATTGCGCGTAAGCTGGATCAGAACGAGGCCGTGCTCCAGGCAGCTCATGCCATGGTGGCGTCGCGTGACACATCCGATATCGCCGCCTTGAGCGCTTTTTCCCGAGAAATACTGGCGAATTACCCCAAGCTCTATACCATTCTTTTCTATCAAAAAGTCGTGCCGACGGAGCGTGATCGGTATCTCGACCAAATGTCACGCGAGATTGGCGAGCCTGCTTCTATTACCGATTTCGACCTTAATCGGCGTCGTTCGTGGAGGGCGGCACCTCTTCGCGATGTCTACTACCCGGCCACGATGGTGGAGCCGGTTACTCAGGCGTCGCGACGGCTCTACGGCTACGACATCCTGCATGAGCCTCGGCTGGCTCGCGAACTGAGGCAGGCCATCGCGACAGGAGAAATTGTGGTCTCGATGCCGTTCGAACTGGCTGGGGACGAGCGGGCATATCTGCTGATGAAGGGTGTCTACCGCAATGGTGGGCCAGGGGTGATTCCGTTGCGTCCCGATTCTCCCCTGGTTGAGGGGGTCGTGGCGGTGCAGGTCCACTTCGAGCAATTGCTGGCTCCGCTGCGCCTGGAGTCGCAGTCGCTGAATATTGCGTTGTACCAGCGTGAGTTGCCGGGAGTGCATGGGTCGCTCTTGCTCTATGAGCGCTCACTCCGCCCGAGCAAAGTGTCGCAATGGCCGTTGTTCCAGCGTTTCCAATCCAAGATGGACTTGCCCAGCGATGCGCAGCCGTTCGTCTTGAGCCTGTCGCGCAACGTGACCTGGGCCGAGTTGCGGCTCAGTGTACTGGTGTTCCAGGAGTTGCTGGTGACCCTGTTGTTGTTGGCGCTGTGGCAGGTGTATCAACAGCGTCTGCACTTGCACCGCGCCCGTTCAGCTGCCGATGAGGCGCTGTTCAGCCAGCGTGAGCGGGTGGAGGTGGCATTGAATGCCATCCGTGATGGTGTGATTACGCTGAGTCACGATCGCAAGGTGGAGTGGGTCAATCCGATGGCGCAGGAGCTGCTGGGCTTGCTGCCGGAGCAGCTGCTGGGGCGGGATTACCGGGAGGTATTGCGGCTGCAGCAGGGGCTGGCCGACGTTTCCCAGGTCGACCCGATTGGCCAAAGTTTTCTCTACCAGCAGGTGGTGGAGTTTCCCGACGAATTGTTGTTGTCGACATTTTACGGTGAGACCCGCCTGGTCGAAGGGGCGGTGGCCCCGCTGTTTTCCCGCACCGGGGAAATGAACGGCGCCGTTTGTGCGATCCGCGACATGGGGCCGATCCGGCGCCGGGCGCAGGCGGTGCTGGAGGCGAGCGAGAGCCGGGTGCGGGACCATCTCGAGAAGCTGTCGCACGTTGCGCGCTTGCACACGATGGGGGAGATGGCCTCGGGGATCGCTCATGAACTGAACCAGCCGCTGGCGGCCATCAGCAACTATTGTGCGGCATCGTTGGCGATGCTGGAGGATGTCGAGGAGGCTCCGGCGCAGGTGACCGATGCCTTGAAGGCCGCCATCCGCCAGGCCGAGCGCTCCGGCGAAATCATCAAGCGGCTGCGCGCCTTCGTCAGCAAGCGCAGCATGGATGTACGCCAGGTCGATCTGAATCTGCTGGTGGGAAACAGCCTGTTCCTCGCCGAGCATGACCTGCGCAGCAATGGTGTGCAGGTGGTGCAGATGCTGTCGGCCAATCCGGTGACGGTGATGGCGGACAGCATCCAGATCGAGCAGGTGTTGATGAACCTGCTCTCCAACGCCATCGAGGCGATGAAGGGGGAGCGGGAAGGGGCGCGACAACTGGTGATCCATAGCCACGTGGCGCTTTCCAATGCCATTCTGGAGGTGCGCGACAGCGGGCGGGGTATTTCGCCCGACGTGCAGGCGGTGCTGTTCCATCCCTTCTACTCGACCCGTGAAGGAGGGATGGGACTGGGGCTGTCGATTTGCCAGACCATCGTCGAGCAGTACGGTGGTTCGATCGAGGCGGAAAACATTCCCGGCAGCGGGGCGTGTTTCCGGCTGCGGTTGCCCTTTGCCCCGCCGCTATCGTTGTCAGAGGCGGCGGTGTCGCCGGTGGCGGCTACTCGCTAGCGTTCTTGCCGGTGTTGCGCGAGGAGCGTTCTTCGCGCGGGGTGATGCCGAAGTGATTGCGGTAGCTGCTGGAGAAGTGGGGGCCGCTGGAGAAGCCGCAAGCCAGCCCGATCTGAACGATGGATTTGGAGGTTTGCTGCAGTAATTGCCGCGCGCGCTTCAGACGCAGCTCGAGGTAGTATTTCGACGGCACCGCGGAGAGGTGCTGCTTGAACAGGCGTTCCAGTTGCCGCCGCGAGATGCCGACATAATAGGCGATGTCGTCGGTCGTCAGCGGTTCTTCGATATTCGCTTCCATCAGGCTGACGGCTTCGGTCAGCTTGGGCTGGCTGGCGCCGATACGGGTGGCGAGCGGAATGCGCTGCCGTTCGTTACCGGGGCGGATGCGCTCCATGCTGAACAGTTCGGAGAGCTGGGCAGCGAAGTCGTGCCCTTGCTGCTGCCCCACCAGCACCATCATGAAGTCCAGCGTCGAGGCTCCTCCTGCACAGCTCATGCGGTTGCGGTCGATCTCGTACAGATTGGACGAGACGATGACTTCCGGAAATTCCTCGGTGAAGCGGTTGATTTCCTGCCAGTGGATGGTGCTGCGGTAGCCGCTCAACAGGCCGGCGCGGGCCAGCCAGTAACTGCCGCAGCCGATCCCGATGAGTTGCAGCTTTTCCGTGGCCTGGGCATGGATCGTTTTGCTCAGTTCGTCGACGTCGACGTCCCCGGCGATTTCATCGGCAATGACGAACAGCCCGTCCAGTTTGGGCGCGTAGCTGAGCGGCAGGTCGACCGGGGCCTTGATGCCGTTGGTCAGGGTCATGGCGTCGCCGCTGGGGGAGAGCAACAGGAATTCGTAGAGCTTTTTTTCGGCCAACTGGTTGGCGCGGGACAGCACTTCGGTAATCAGGGCCAGATCGGCCATAGCGGCGTGGGGCAACAGCAGGATGCCGTAGCGAAGCGGTTTGGCGACTTGCGTCTGCATAGCCATAGTTGACCGGAAAGCGAACTTGCGAGGAAAAGACTCTGCCAAGTCGGGGACTTGGCAGACGAATGATTAATGCCGTAATTGTATGATTATTTCAGGCTGCCCGAGAGGAATTGTGCCAGCCGCTCGCTCTTCGGCTTGATCAGCACTTCCTTCGGATTACCCTGCTCCTCGATGCGGCCCTGGTGCAGGAAGATGACGTGGTTGGAGACCTCGCGGGCGAAGCCCATCTCGTGCGTCACGACCACCATGGTGCGGCCTTCGCGCGCCAGGTCCTGCATCACGCGCAGCACTTCGCCGACCAGTTCCGGGTCGAGCGCCGAGGTCGGCTCGTCGAACAGCATGACTTCCGGTTCCATCGCCAGGGCGCGGGCGATGGCGACGCGCTGCTGTTGACCGCCGGACATGTGCGACGGGTACTTGTCTTCGACGTTTTTCAGGCCGACTTTTTCCAGATACTTGCGCGCGCGGGCGATGGCTTCGTCCTTGGGCACGCCGAGCACGTGCACCGGAGCCTCGATGATGTTCTCCAGCACCGTCATGTGCGCCCACAGGTTGAAATGCTGGAACACCATGGCGAGCTTGGTGCGCAGTCGCGCCAACTGCTTGGCGTCGCCCGCCTTGAGGGCGCCGTGGCGGCTGTCCGGAACCAGCTGCAGTTCTTCGCCGGCAGCGAAGATCTTGCCGCTGTTGGGCTGTTCCAGCAGGTTGATGCAGCGCAGGAAGGTGCTCTTGCCCGAGCCGGACGAGCCGATGATGCTGATGACGTCGCCGGCGTGGGCGGTCAGCGACACGCCCTTGAGCACTTCGTGGCTGCCGTAGCTTTTGTGGATGTCGGCAACGTGCAGCTTGACTTGGCTGTCGAGGCCGGTGGAGGTGGCGTTGGGGTGTTCGATCGGTTTCATCGCTCAGCAAATCCCTGTCTTGAATGCGTCGTGGGTTGCGCACCGGCCATGGTGGGGTCATGGCCGGTGGCACTACGTGGGCGGGTAACGTCTCGCCTCACGCGATAATCGGATTCATCCTGCTTGTCGCTGGCTGTCCGGCTCAGTGCTTGCGCGGTGCCAGGTAGGCCAGCCAGCGTTTTTCGGCCAACTTGAACAGCCAGACGAACAGGAAGGTGAAGGCCAGGTAGATCAGGCCCGCCATCAGGAACGGTTCGAACGGCATGTAGGTGTCGCTGTAGATGCGGCGGGCGACGCCGGTGACGTCGGCTAGCGTGACCAGGCCGGCGATCGAGGTGCCTTGCAGCATCATCACCACTTCGTTGCTGTAGGCCGGCAGCGCGCGGCGCAGTGCGGCCGGGATGACGATGCGGCGCATCATCAGCCACTTGCTCATGCCCATGGCCTTGGCCGCTTCGATCTCGCCCCAGTGGGTATTGCGGATCTGGCCGGCGATGATCTCGGTGGTGTAGGCCGCCGTGTTCAGCGTGAAGGCCAGCAGCGCGCAGAAATAGGCTTCCTGCAGGTAGGTCCAGGCCCAGCTCTCGCGCACCGCCTCGAACTGCGACAGCCCGTAGTAGATGATGAACAGCTGCACCAGCATCGGCGTGCCGCGGAACACGTAGGTGTACAGCCAGACCGCGCCGGACACCAGTCGGTTCCTGGAGACACGCATCAATCCCAGCGGAATCGACAGGGCCAGGCCGCCCAGCAGCGAGTAGAACAGCAGTTCCAGCGTCAGGATCAGGCCGTCGCTGGTAGACAGCACGGCTTCTCCGCTGCCGCCACCCAGAAAGGACGGAAAATTCTCGATCATCAGGTTGGCGTCAATCACAGCTCACTCTCCCGTACACCCGTCGAATAGCGTTTGTTCATCGCGTTCAGGGCCACAATCGACACCGTGGTGATCAGCAGGTAGATCGCCGCGACCACCATGTAGACGGTAAAGGGTTCCTGGGTGATGGATTTGGCGGTGTCCGCCTTGTACATCATGTCGTTGAGGCCGATCACCGAGACCAGCGCGGTGGATTTGACCAGCACCAGCCAGTTGTTGGAGAAGCTCGGCAGGGCGAAGCGCACCATCTGCGGCGCGGTGATGCGAAAGAACACCCGCAGCGGCGACATGCCATAGGCTGCGCCGGCTTCCATCTGCCCCTTGGGCACCGACATGATGGCGCCGCGGAAGGTTTCGGTCATGTAGGCGCCGAAGATGAAGCCGATGGTGAGCACACCGGCGATCATCGGGTTGATTTCCGGGGCACCCAGGCCGAAGCGTTCGGCGACATCGTTGATCAGCATCTGGCCGCCGAAAAACAACAGGAACATCCAGACCAGGTCGGGCACGCCGCGCACCACGGTGGAATAAAGTTCGGCCGACCAGACCAGGGCGCGGGAATGCGCCATCTTGAACATGGCGCCGATCAGTCCGAGGACCACCGACACCACCAGCGAAGCCGCCGCGACTTCCAGCGTCAGTGCCGCGCCTTCCAGAATGCTGGGAAGATAACCCTGCAAAAACATGCTGTTCTCCTGGAATGACCGCGCCGGCATGGCGTGCCGGCGCAGCCATTCCTATCAGTTGCCGTAGATGTCGAAGGAGAAGTACTTCTTCTGGATCTTGTCGTAGCTGCCGTCGGCGCGGATCTGCTTCAACGCCTTGTTGATGCGCTCGAGCAGGGCGGCGTCGGTCTTGCGCACGGCGATGCCGGCACCCTCGCCGAAGTATTTGGCTTCGTTGTAGGCCGGGCCGGCGAAGGCGAAGCCCTTGCCGTTCGGCGTCTTCAGGAAATCGGTGTCGCCCACGGCGGCATCGACGAAGCTGGCGTCGACACGGCCGGCCTTCAAGTCGAGGAAGGATTCCGGCGCCTTGCCGTACGGCACCAGCTTGGCGCCCAGCTTGACCCAGTGGTCGCGGGCGTATTTTTCCTGGATCGAGGAGCGCAGCACGCCGATTTTCTTGCCCTTGAACCAGGCATCGTTGACCGCGGTGCCTGCCTTGGCTACCAGGCGGCTCGGCATGTTGTAGTACTTATCGGAGAAGTTGACCGCCTTCTTACGCTCGTCGGTGATGTTCATCGAGGCGATGATGACGTCGAACTTCTTGGCGTTGAGCGCCGGGATGATGCCGTCGAAGTCCTGCGGCACGACGTCACAGGTCACTTTCATCGCCGCGCACAGGGCGCGGGCGATGTCCGGATCGAAGCCGGCCATCTTGCCGTCCGGACCTTGTTGGGAGAACGGCGGGTAGCTGGCATCGGTGGCGAAACGCAGCGTTTCGGCGTGGCTAGCGGCGGTCAGCGCGCACAGCAGCGCGCCCAGCGTCAGCAAGGGCTGTTTCATGGAGTCTCCAGCGGAAAGGGTAGGTGGCTCGAATCGGGCCCATGCCTCGGCACGGGCCGTTCGGGGTTGGCCGAAGCTCAGTGGCCGTACACGTCGAAGGCGAAGTACTTGTCCTGCACCTTCTTGTAGGAACCATCCTTGCGGATCTGCTCGATGGCCGCGTTCAGACGTTCACGCAGCGCGTTGTTACCCTTCTTCACGGCGATGCCGGCGCCCAGGCCGAAATACTTGGTATCGGCATATTCCGGGCCGACAAAGGCGAAGCCCTTGCCGCGCGGGGTTTTCAGGAACTCCTGGTCGCCCACCGCGCCGTCGACGAACACGGCGTCAAGTCGGCCGCTGGTCAGGTCGAGGAACGACTCCGGAGATTTGGTGTAGGCGACGATCTTGGCGCCCGTCTTGCCCCAGTAGTCCTTGGCGAACTTCTCCTGGGTCGAGGCGCGCAGTGCACCGATCTTCTTGCCCTTGAAGCTGTTCTGGTCGACTTTGGTGCCAACCTTGGCGATGATGCGGCTCGGGATGTTGTAGTACTTGTTGGTGAAGTCGACGGCCTTCTTGCGCTCGTCGGTGATCTGCATCGAAGACAGGATGGCGTCGAACTTGTTGGTGTTCAGCGCCGGAATCAGGCCGTCCCAGTCCTGCGGCACGATCTCGCAGGTAGCCTTCAGCGCCGAGCACAGCGCATGGGCCATGTCGATATCGAAGCCTTGCGGTTTGCCGTCCGCGCCCTGCTTGGAGAATGGGGGGTAGTTCAGGTCAACGCCAAAACGGATGGTCTCTGCCTGGGCAGCGGACGCGAACAGCGGGGCGGCCAGCGCCACAGCCATCAAAACCTTTTTCATCGAATGCCTCTCTATTTCTCAGAACGTGAACCGGGTGCCAGAACGGTTTTCTGACACGGTCCCGCATAATGTCGTGCCGAAGTGGTGAACCAGGCCGGGGTATGGCCGGCTACCCGCCGGTTTTCTCGTCGGCCGGTGATGCCCCGGCCCTTGTATGAGCCCATGGTGGCACGAACATTTGTGGTCGAACAATCCACTCGCCTTGGCGGGGCGGGGTGGAGAAAATGAAGCCGCGCATTCTACCGGGTTTTTGGACTGCTGAAAAATATCAACAAAAACAGCTGGTTATGTATTTTCAAAACCGCACCCGCAAGAAAATTCCACAAAAGTCTTTTTATAATTGGCTGTCGCATTGCTATAAGCCTATGAGTGGTGGAAAAAGCAATCTCTCACCCCCGTCCATACACGAATGCTGCTGTGCAACCAAGGAAGATGTAAGAGCGTGTCGCTTTATAGAAATCTTGTGCTGATCGACCTCTCTACAATCCCTGCTCAGCAGAGCCCTTACCCCTGCGCAAACAACACAGAGAAAACCAATGTCCCTCAGCAACATGACAGAACACGCCAGCCTGATTGACGACATTCAGGCGGAGGCTGACAGCAAGCTGTCCAGTGATGAGCAACAAAAACTGGCTCCTTTCTTTCCGGTCTATTTCGAAGAAGCAGAGTATGACGACCTGCGCCGGTATTCGTCGCTGGATTTGTTCGGCGCGGCGATTGCCCATTACGATTTCGCGCAGCAGCGCAAACCCGGCGCCCACAAGGCGCGCATCTACAACCCGGATTTCGAGCGTGACGGCTGGCAGAGCACGCATACCGTGATCGAAGTGGTCGGCGACGACATGCCGTTCCTGATCGACTCGCTGGCGATGCTGCTGTCGCGCTACAACCTCAACCTGCACCTCCTGATCCACCCGGTGGTGGCGGTGGCACGCGATGCCAAGGGGCAGCTGGTGGAACTCAAGCGCACCCAGGGCCGCGACCTGCCGCTGGAATCGTGGATTCACGTCGAGATCGACCGCGTGTCCGACGCCGCCACGCTCAAGCGACTCGAAAGCGATCTGAACCGCGTCATTTCCGATATCCGCCTGGTGGTCAACGACGAGCCCAAGATGCGCGCGGCGCTCTCTGAGATCGCTGACGATCTGGCCAAGGTGAAGGGCGCTCGTGGCGACGAAGCCCGCGAGGCCATCGACTTCCTGCACTGGATGGGCGACAACCATTTCCTGCTGATGGGCTACTGCGATTACGACCTCGTCAAGCGCGATGGCAAGGACAGCCTGAAGATCATCAAGGAAAGCGGTCTTGGCATCCTGAAGGAGCAGGGCGACAAGGAGTATTCCGCCAGCTTCGAACAGCTGCCGCAGGAACTGCGTGAGCTGGCCCACCTGCCGCAACTGATCATTCTGAACAAGTCGCAGACCCGTTCGATCATCCACCGCCCGGCCTACATCGACTTCGTCGGCATCAAGCGCTTCAACAGCAAGGGCGAAGTGATCGGCGAGCGCCGCTTCCTCGGCCTGTACACCGCCCACGCCTACCAGGTCTCGCTGAAGAACATCCCGATCGTGCGCCGCAAGGCCGAGTACGTGGTCAACTACTGCGACTACGTCGACAACAGCTACAAGGCCAAGACCCTGGGCTTCGTGCTGGAAAACTACCCGCGCGACGAGCTGTTCGAGATTCCCGCCGAGACGCTGGCCCCGATCATCGAAGGCATCGTCAACCTCCAGGAGCGCCCGCGCGTGCGCCTGTTCGTGCGCACCGACCGCTACCATCGCTACGTCAGCTGCACTGGTGTACGTGCCGCGCGACAGCTTCAATACCGAAGTGCGCCTGAAGATCGAGAAGGTGCTGCTGAACGCCTTCAACGGCACCGCGGCCGAGTTCAGCGTGCAGATCGGCGACGGCACACTGGCGCTGGTGCATTACACCATCCGCACCCATGCCGCCGGCCTGCCGGCATTCCACGAGTCGGACATCGAGGCGGAAATTGCCCGCGTGGTGCGCGGCTGGCAAGAAGAACTGCACCAGTTGCTGGTCGAAGCGCACGGTGAAGAGCAGGGCAATAGCCTGTTCCACCGCTACAAGGGCGCCTTCCCGGTGGCTTACCGTGAAGAGTTCGCCGCCCGCAACGCCGTGCTCGACATCCAGCTGATGCAATCGCTGGGTGGCGAAAAGCGTCTCGGCATGAAGCTGTATCGACCGCTGCATCGCGGCACCAATGCCTTCAACCTGAAACTGTTCAGCGCCGGCGAGCCGCTCGGCCTGTCCGCCAGCCTGCCGATCCTCGAGAACATGGGCGTGCGCGTCCGCGACGAGCACCCCTACCGCGTGCAGAGGTCCGACGGTGCCGAGGTGTGGATCAGCGATTTCGGTCTCGACGTCGGTGGCGCCTACGAGCAGATGGCGACGGATGACGTGCAGCACGACTTCCAGGAACTGCTGTCGCAAGTCTTCGCCAAGCGTTGCGAAAACGACGGCTTCAACCGCCTGGCGCTGGTGGCCGGCCTCGACTGGCGCGAAATCTCGCTGGTGCGCGCCCTGGCCAAGTACCTGCGTCAGGGCGGCCTGACCTTCAGCCAGGCCTATATCGAGCAGTGCGTGGCCAACTACCCGGCCATCACCCGTAACCTGGTGAGCCTGTTCCAGACTCGCCTGGACCCGGTCAACGCCGATGACGCCCAAGCCGAAACGCTGCAGGCCGAACTCAAGAACCTGCTCGACAAGGTGGCCAACCTCGACGAGGACCGCATCCTCAACGGCTTCCTGTCGGTGATCCTGGCGGTGCGCCGTACCAACTTCTGGCAGAAGGCCGAAGACGGCCAGTTCAAGTCCTATATCTCGTTCAAGCTGGAGTCGAACGCCATCCCGTTCCTGCCGCAGCCGCGCCCGATGTTCGAGATTTGGGTGTACAGCCCGCGTGTCGAAGGCGTGCATCTGCGCGGCTCGAAGGTAGCGCGCGGCGGCCTGCGCTGGTCCGACCGCATGGAAGACTTCCGCACCGAAGTGCTGGGCCTGGTCAAGGCGCAGATGGTGAAGAACTCGGTGATCGTGCCGATGGGCTCCAAGGGCGGTTTCGTCTGCAAGCAGCTGCCACCGGCGAGCGACCGCGAAGCCTTCATGGCTGAAGGCATCGCCTGCTACAAGACCTTCATCTCGGCGCTGCTCGACGTCACCGACAATCTGGTCACCGGCCAGATCGTGCCGCCGAAGGAGGTGCGCCGTCTGGATCCGGACGATCCGTATCTGGTGGTGGCCGCCGACAAGGGCACCGCGACCTTCTCCGACATTGCCAACGGCATTTCGGAACAGTATGGCTTCTGGCTCGGCGATGCCTTCGCCTCGGGCGGCTCGGCCGGCTATGACCACAAGGGTATGGGCATTACCGCACGTGGAGCCTGGGAATCGGTGAAGCGCCACTTCCGCCATCTGGGCGTCAACACCCAGGAGCAGGATTTCACCGTGATCGGTATCGGCGACATGGCCGGCGACGTGTTCGGCAACGGCATGCTGCTGTCCGAGCACATCCAGCTGATCGCCGCGTTCAACCACATGCACATCTTCCTCGACCCGACCCCGAATGCGGCGGTCAGCTTCGCGGAACGTGCGCGCCTGTTCAACCTGCCGCGGTCGAGTTGGACCGACTACAACCGCGAGCTGATCTCGCAGGGTGGCGGCATCTTCGAGCGTTCGGCCAAGTCCATCCCGCTGTCGCCGGAAGTCAAAGCCTGGCTGGAAACCGACAAGGACAGCATGGCGCCGAACGAGTTGATCCACGAGATCCTCAAGGCACGCGCCGACATGCTGTACAACGGCGGTATCGGTACCTATGTCAAGGCGTCGACCCAGAGCCACGCCGATGCGCGTGACCGCGCCTGCGACCCGGTGCGCGTCGACGGCCGCGAGCTGCGCGTGAGAGTGGTGGCCGAGGGCGGCAACCTGACGTGCACCCAGCTGGGCCGCGTCGAATTTGCGCTCTCCGGTGGCCGCATCTGCACCGACGCCATCGACAACTCGGCGGGGGTGGACTGCTCCGACCACGAGGTCAACATCAAGATCCTGTTGGGCGCGGTGATGCAGGCTGGGGACATGACGCTCAAGCAGCGCAATGAACTGCTGGCCGAGATGACCGAGGAAGTGGGGCATCTGGTGCTGCGCAACAACTACCTGCAGACCCAGGTGCTGGCGATCAAGCAGCAGGAAGCGGCCTCGATCCTGTCGACCCATGCCCGCATGATCGCCCACATGGAGAAGACCGGCGAACTGAACCGCGAGATCGAGTACCTGCCGTCCGAAGCCCAGATCAACGACCGCCGTCTGGCGCGTCAGGGTCTGACCGCGCCGGAAGTGGCGGTGCTGCTGGCCTACAGCAAGATTTCGCTGGACCAGGCGATCCTGGCGACCGACGTGCCGGACGACGTCGATTTCCTGCCGGTGCTGGTGAACTACTTCCCGAAACCGCTGCAGGAACGGTTCCGCGGCCAGATGGAGAAACACCATCTGAAGCGCGAGATCATCTCCAACCAGATGGCCAACCAGATCATCAACCGCATGGGCACGACCTTCGTGTTCCGCCTGCAGGAAGAGTCGCCGTTCTCCGCCGCCGACATCGCCCGTGCCTGGTGGATCGCCAGCCGTGTGTTCAACGCCGAACAGCTGTGGGGCCAAGTCGAGGCGCTGGACAACCAGATTCCGGCCGACCAGCAGATGGAACTGATGGTGATCGTGCGTACCCTGATCGAGCGCGTGACGCGCTGGGTGCTGCGCAACAAGCGTCCGTTCAGCTCGGTCAACGCCGTGATTGATCAGTACGGCGCCAAGGTGCAGGCTTTGCTTGCGGCGCTGCCGGAGCTGATCAGCGCCACCGACTACCCGACCGTGGCGGCGATGGAAGCTCGTCTGGATATCCCGAACCTGCCGGTTAGCCTGGCGCGCGTGCTGGCGCGTCTGGAGTTTGCCGTGCCGCTGATGGACATCATCGAAATCGGTGAGGGCGAGGAGCTGACCCAGGGTGTGCTGGCCAGCAATTACTATCGCCTGGGCAAGGTGCTGCAGCTGGACTGGATGCGCGAGGCGATCACCCGTCTGCCGCGCGACAATCGTTGGCAGTCGCTGGCGCGTTCGGCGTTGCGCGATGACCTGTATCGCCTGCACCGCAAGGTGGCCAAGCTGGCAATCCAGGAGTGTAAGGAGTCGGAAGACCTGGCCAGCGCCTGGCTGGAAAAGCGTCACCACGATGTCGAGACCTGCCACCAGATGTTTGCCGAATTGCAGGCCTTCCAGGCACTGGACCTGGCGATGTTGTCGGCCGGCATGCGCGAGCTGAACAACCACCTGTTGGCTTGACCCGTTTCCATTCTCCCTTCAGACCGGCCGCAAGGCCGGTTTTTTTATGGCTGCCGTTTAATATCCTCACCGTCCAATGTGCTTAAAAAAATAGACGTTTCGCACGTTATTAAATTTATTGATCGATATTTCCCATTTATTTACAACTAAAACTATAAAATAGTTGGGTTTGTTCAACGATTGTTGTATTTATTTAACGCTTTCACTCTTGTGGTTTTACTTGAAATTAAACATTGTTGATTGGCCGAGCCGTTGTGGGCTATCGTTGCGCTACAGGTTTCAAGCACAAGCTCAAGACCGGTCTGCATGGCAGGCGGGGAGAAAACAGAAGCCGAATGGCCTATAACATGGGCTGCCTGTATGAGAAATGGAATCACGTTCCGCTGGTCGGACATTTAGTTTCAGAGGAGAAACCATGGTGCCTGAAGTCGTTCCCGACAATGAGGTGCTGGTCAGCTTTCGCGGTGTTCAGAAGAGCTACGATGGCGAGAGCCTGATCGTCAAGCATCTGGATCTGGATATCCGCAAAGGGGAGTTCCTGACCCTGCTTGGGCCTTCCGGTTCCGGTAAGACCACTTGCCTGATGATGCTGGCCGGGTTCGAGACCCCGACGCATGGCGAGATCCGCCTCAATGGCGCCTTGCTCAACCACGTTCCGCCGCACAAACGCAATATCGGCATGGTGTTCCAGAACTATGCCCTGTTCCCCCACATGACGGTTGGCGAAAACCTCGCCTATCCGTTGAAGATCCGCAATTTCTCCAAGTCCGATATCGATGCCAAGGTGATGCACGCGCTGTCGATGGTCAAGCTGGAAAAGCTGGCGCATCGCTACCCGGCACAGCTCTCCGGCGGCCAGCAGCAACGCGTGGCCCTGGCGCGCGCGCTGGTGTTCAACCCGCAGCTGGTGCTGATGGACGAGCCCCTGGGTGCGCTCGACAAGCAGCTGCGCGAGCACATGCAGATGGAGATCAAGCACATTCATGACTCGCTGGGCGTGACCGTGGTGTACGTCACCCACGATCAGGGCGAGGCCCTGACCATGAGCGACCGCGTCGCCGTGTTCAAGGACGGCATCATCCAGCAGATCGACAGTGCCTATAACCTGTACGAAGCCCCGGTGAATTCCTTCGTCGCCAGTTTCATCGGCGAGAACAATACGCTGGAGGGCGAGGTGCAGAGCCTGCAGGACGGTCTCTGCCAGGTGAAGCTGGGCGACGGCATCGGTCTGACGGCTAAGGCGGTATGCGCCGACCGTGCCGGGGTACGGACCACCATGTCGATCCGTCCCGAGCGCGTGCGTCTGAACGGCGCCTCGGAGCAGTGCGCCAACCGCTTCCAGGGCAAGCTGCAGGAGTTCATCTACTTCGGCGATCACGTGCGCTTGCGCATGGACGTGGCGGGCAACCCATCCTTCATCGTCAAGGTGCCGGTGAGCGAGCTTGACGGCTCCTGGTCGGTTGGCGACTCCATCGCGCTGGGCTGGAATCCGGAAGATATCCGGGCGCTGGACCCCCTCAATCCGTAGTTTTTCACACACACACAAGACAGATCGACGCCACAGGTACGTCGCAATGAGCCCGGGGAACACGGGTTTTGCCTATCACTAAACTGAACTGGGTTTCAGAGGAGAAGCTGGATGAAAAACGTTACCAAGAAAATCATCGTTACCGCTGTGCTGGGCGGGGTTTCGCTGTCGGCTCTGGCTGCCGAAAGCCTGACCGTCATTTCTTTCGGCGGGGCGAACAAGGAGGCCCAGGCCGCCGCTTACTACCAGCCGTACGAGAAGGCGACCGGCACCAAGATCACCGCGGGGGACTACAACGGTGAAATGGCCAAGGTGAAGGCCATGGTGGAAGTGGGCCGTCCGACCTGGGACGTGCTCGAAGTGGAATCGCCGGAGCTGCTGCGCGGCTGCGAAGAGGGCATCTTCGAGAAGATCAACTGGGCCCAGGTGGGCAACAAGGCCGACTTCGTCAAGCCGGCGGTTTCCGAGTGCGGCGTGGGCATCTTCGTGTGGTCGACCGCCCTGGCCTACAACGCCGACAAGCTGAAGGCGGCGCCGACCTCCTGGAAGGATTTCTGGGATGTGAAGAAATTCCCGGGCAAGCGCGGCCTGCGCAAGGGCGCCAAGTACACGCTGGAATTCGCCCTGCTGGCCGACGGCGTGCCGGCCTCCGATGTCTACAAGGTGCTGGGCACCAAGGCCGGCGTGGACCGCGCCTTCAAGAAGCTCGACCAGCTGAAGCCGAACATCCAGTGGTGGGAAGCCGGCGCCCAGCCGCCGCAATTCCTGGCCTCTGGCGACGTGGTGATGAGCTCGGCCTATAACGGCCGCATCGACGCCGCGCAGAAGGAAGGCAAGAACCTGAAAGTGGTGTGGAACGGCAGCATCTACGACGTCGATTCCTGGGCGATTCCGAAGGGCGCCAAGGTGAAGGAGGCGATGAAGTTCATCAACTTCGCCAGCAAGCCGGAAAACCAGAAGAACTATTCGGCGCACATCGCCTACGGTCCGACCAACCTGAAGACGGTCAAGCAGATGGACGCCAAGCTGGTGGCCAACCTGCCGACCGCTCCGGCCAACCTGAAAGGGGCGCTGGCGCTGGACGTACCGTTCTGGGTTGAGCATGGCGAAGACCTGGAAGAGCGTTTCAACGCCTGGGCTGCACGCTGACCTTGAGGCCGGCCTGGCGTGAGCCGGGCCGGTATGTAACTGCGGTTCCCGCCGCGACAGGGCGGCGGGGCCCTCTCTCAGGTTGATGACATGTCGGAAAGTCTTATCATGAATGCGCCGTTGACGGCCGCCGACGGCGAGCCGCTCAAGAAGAAACTGGCGCGCGAGCAACGCCTGAAGCAATTCAAGGCGATCGCCCTGGTCGCCCCGCTGGGGTTGTTCCTGCTGCTGACCTTTCTGGTCCCGATCACATCGCTGCTGTTCCGCAGCGTCGATAACCCGGAAGTCGTCACCGCGCTTCCCCATACCAGCCAACTGATCCGCGCCTGGGATCAGCGCGGCCTGCCGTCGGACGCGGTGTACTCCGCGCTGGCCGAGGACCTGGCCCGCGCCAAGACAGACGGCACGCTGGCGGATGCGAGCAAGCGCCTCAATATGGAAATCAGCGGCTACCGCTCGCTGTTGATGCGTACCGCGCGCAAGATGCCGCTGCACGTGGCGCCGGGCGAGTCGGTGCGTGACCACTTCATCCAGATCGACGAACGCTGGGGCGATCCCGACCACTGGCACGCCATTGCCCGCAACGCCAAATCGTGGAGCCCGTATTACCTGTATCGCTCGCTCGACCTGCGCGAGAACAAGAGCGGGGTGCCGGAGCTGACGCCGGTCAACGAGCGCGCTTACCTCAGCATCTTCGGCCGCACCATGTGGATGAGCCTGTGGGTGACGGTGTTCTGCATGCTGCTGGGCTACCCGGTGGCGTACTGGCTCGCCAACCTGCCCAAGCGTCAGAGCAACCTGTTGATGATCCTGGTGCTGCTACCGTTCTGGACCTCGGTGCTGGTACGGGTGGCGGCGTGGATCGTGCTGTTGCAGTCCGAGGGGTTGATCAACAGCGGTCTGATGGCGCTGGGCATCATCGACCACCCGCTGCAGCTGGCGTTCAACCGCACCGGGGTCTACATCGCGATGGTGCACATCCTGCTGCCGTTCGTGATCCTGCCCAGCTACAGCGTGATGAAGAGCATTCCGCCCTCGTACGTCAAGGCGGCCATTTCGCTGGGCGACCATCCGTTTGCGGCGTTCTGGAAGATCTACTTCCCGCAGACGCTGCCGGGGGTGGCGGCCGGAGCCTTGCTGGTGTTCATCATGTGCCTGGGCTATTACATCACGCCGGCCTTGCTGGGCAGCCCGGAAGACCAGATGGTGAGCTATTACGTCGCCTTCTATACCAACGTCACCATCAACTGGGGCATGGCCGCCGCACTGGGTAGCCTGCTGCTGGTCGCCACTCTGGCGCTGTACGCGGTGTACAGCAAGCTGGTGGGGACCGACCGTCTGAGCCTGGGGTAAATCATGCTGCCTAATTACGCCTCTCCCGTCGAAAAGCTCTGGTACTGGACGTTCCGCCTGCTATGCGTGCTGGTGCTGGTGTTCCTGATGTCGCCGCTGTTGGCGATCATTCCGCTGTCGTTCTCTGCCGACAGCTTCCTGGTCTACCCGATCAAGTCGTTCTCGTGGCGCTGGTACGGCGAGTTCTTCGGCAACGGCGAATGGATGCACTCGCTGAAGAACAGCTTCATCGTGGCACCGGCCGCCACGCTGCTGGCGACGGTGCTGGGGACGCTGGCGGCGGTCGGCCTGACCAGCTCGAACTTCCCCGGCAAGTCGCTGCTGATGACGGTGCTGATTTCGCCGATGGTGGTGCCGGTGGTGATTGTCGGCGTGGGTGCCTACCTGTTCTTCTCGCCGCTGGGCCTGACCAACAATTACCTCGGCCTGATCCTGGTGCACGCCGCGCTGGGGGTGCCGTTTGTGGTGATCACGGTGTCGGCGACGCTGAGCGGTTTCAATACCAGCCTGATCAAGGCCAGTGCCAGCCTGGGGGCGAATCCGCTGCTCACCTTCCGCAAGGTGGTGCTGCCGCTGATCGCGCCGGGCGTGGTGTCGGGGGCGCTGTTCGCCTTCACCACTTCGTTCGACGAGGTGGTGGTGACGCTGTTCCTGGCCGGTCCGGAGCAGGTGACGCTGCCGCGCCAGATGTTCAGCGGCATCAAGGAGAACATCAGCCCGGCGATCGCGGCGGCGGCGGCGGTGTTGATCCTGTTCTCCACCACCTTGCTGCTGACGCTGGAATGGCTGCGCGGCCGCTCGGAGCGCATCCGCACCGCCAAGGCCTGAGGCACTTGCCGTAGGATGTACAAAAGCCCGGTTCGACCGGGCTTTTTTGCGTCCAGGCAGGACCTGGAGCTTGTGACAGAAATCGTCGCGAGCCTCTCCTGGCTGGTTCGAGAAGCGCAGCCGTACATATTATATGGCGCGTATCACAGGGCCGGCATGGGGGGGCATAGCCGATTTATTGACAAGCTCTCAATGCCGGCCGCTGCTGCCGAACCCGTTCTCGCCGCGGTGCGAGGCGTCGAAGTCGTCGACGATGTTGAAGCCGACCTGCACCACCGGCACGATCACCATCTGCGCGATGCGCTCCAGCGGTTCGAGTGCAAAGTTGCTGTGCCCGCGGTTCCAAACCGAGACGAACAGCTGGCCCTGGTAGTCGGAGTCGATCAGGCCGACCAGGTTGCCCAGCACGATGCCGTGCTTGTGACCCAGGCCGGAGCGCGGCAGGATCATCGCGGCGAGGCCGGGGTCGGCAAGGTGGATGGCCATGCCGGTGGGGATGAGCTGGGTCTCGCCCGGCTTGATTTCCATCGGGCTGTCGATGGCGGCGCGCAGGTCGAGCCCGGCCGAGCCGGCGGTGGCGTAATTAGGCAGGTTGTCGTGCAGGCGCGGGTCGAGAATCTTGACGTCGATGACGGGTTTCATGCGGAGTCCTTGAATAATCGTGAAAGGTTGGCCGAAGCCGGGCTTCGGCCAACCTCTGAGTGGATCGGGCGGTTTAGCGCTGGGGTAGCAGTGTCGCCAGATGGGCGACGATGGCGTGGGCCACCTGCTCTTTGGGCAGATCCGGCAGCGGGTGGGCGCCGGTGTCGTCGAGCAGCACCACTTCGTTGTGGTCGGCGCCCATGGCCAGTTGTGCCGGGTTGGCGACCAGCAGCGGCACCTTCTTGCGCCGGCGCTTGGTTTCGGCGAATTCCAGCAGGTTCTGGCTTTCCGCGGCGAAGCCGACGCAGAACGGTGCCGCCGGCAGGCCGGCCACGGTGGCGAGGATATCCGGGTTTTCTTCCAGTTCGATGACCGGTACGGCATCGCCCTTCTTCAGCTTGTGCTCCGACCGGTTCTTGACGCGGTAGTCGGCTACCGCCGCCACGGCGATGAAGACGTCGCTGTGGCCGACTTCCTGCAACACCGCCTGGTGCATCTCGGCGGCGCTGACCACATCGAGGCGGCGTACGCCGACCGGGCAGGGCAGGCCGGTCGGGCCGGAGACCAGCGTCACCTCGGCGCCGGCATCGCGGCAGGCGCGAGCCAGCGCATAGCCCATCTTGCCGGAGCTGACATTGGTGATGCCGCGCACCGCGTCGATTGGCTCGAAGGTCGGGCCGGCGGTGAGCAGCACCTGCTTGCCGGCGAGGCGTTTCTCAACGAAGAAGCCTGCCACGCGTTCGGCGATTTCCTCCGGTTCCAGCATGCGTCCGAGGCCGACTTCGCCGCAGGCCTGCTCGCCCGCGGCCGGGCCGAACACCGTCACGCCGTCGGCGACGAGCTGGGCGACGTTGCGCTGGTTGGGCGGGTTGTCCCACATCTGCTTGTTCATCGCCGGGGCGACGATCAGCGGGCAGGTGCGCGCCGCGGCCAGCGTGGAGATCAGGTCGTTGCAGGCGCCGTGCGCCAGCTTGAACAGGCAATCGGCGCTGGCCGGGGCGATCAGGAACACATCGGCGCGGCGCGACAGCTCGATGTGCGCCATGGCGTTGTCCGGGCGTGGGTCCCACTGGCTGGTGTAGACCGCATGGCCGGACAGGGCCTGGAAAGTGGTCGGCGTGACAAAGCGGGTGGCGGCGTCGGTCATCACCACGTCGACGCGGTGTCCGGCCTTGACCAGGAGACGGGTCAGCTCGGCCGCCTTGTAGGCGGCGATGCCGCCGGTGACGCCCAGCAGTATCCGTTTGGCAGACATGGAAAGCCTTTGTGCAAGCTGAAAAGGTAAAAGTTTACCGGAAATTGCCGGCCTCGGTGGCGGCTCCGCTGTCGCCGCCGCGCCGGCTATGATTTTGGCATGAAGTTGGGTTTAATGGCGAAAACAAGCTATAGCACAATGAGGAGCCGATCATGTCGATCTGCGACTGGCCTGCCGCGGAGCGGCCCCGGGAAAAGCTGCTGGCACAGGGGGCGGGGCGTCTTTCCGACGCCGAATTGCTGGCCATTTTTCTGCGCACCGGTATCAAGGGGCTGTCGGCCGTCGACATGGCACGCCGGTTGATGACCGAATTCGGTTCGCTGTCGCGGCTCTTGTCGGCCAACCTGGCCGAGTTCGAGCGCCAGCCCGGCCTCGGCGTGGCCAAGTACACCCAGTTGATGGCGACCAAGGAACTGGTGCGACGGGCGCTGGCCGAAGAGATGAAGCTGGCCGATGCGCTGTCGAGCCCGCAGGCGGTGCGCGACTTTCTGCGGCTGAGCATCGGCCTGCGCGACGTCGAAGTGTTCGTGGTGATCTTCCTGACGGCACAAAACCGCGTTCTGGCGGTCGAAGAAGTATTTAGCGGCACCTTGAGCGAGACCCGGGTCTATCCGCGCGAGGTGGTGCGGCGGGCGCTGGCGCACAACGCGGCCGGCGTTATCGTGGCGCACAACCACCCTTCCGGCGTTGCCGAGCCGTCGTCGGCAGACCGGGCGCTGACCGATACCCTCAAGGCCGCGCTGCAACTGGTGGATGTCCGCTTGCTGGACCATTTCGTGATCACGGGAAGCCATGCCGAGTCGTTTGCCGAGCGTGGCTGGCTGTAGGGCGTATCTGCTGCTGCGGGGCTGCCGGCGTCGCGCAAAGAGCCCATCCTCATGCCGGTGACAGGTGATGCCCGGCCGTCGACAGTGCGGCCCGGCGCGAGTCGCCTCATTCAAATGTAACTGTCGAGCTTGGTTCTACATTCTTCGCATCACGAGGAGGTCGTCATGAACATCCTGCGCTTGCTGAATGAATCAGAGTACATCCAGGTGAACAACCAGTTCATCAAGCCCGACTACCAATACGCCTCAGAAGAGTTCGCCGACGACGAGGATATCGCGCTGGCGGCGAAGCTGGACGGTCAGGAGCTGATCCTGACCGTGGCTGAATTGGAAGAGGCGACCCCGCTGGCCGACGGTGGTTTCTGGCTGGAAGGGGTGGGCTACCTGCGCTTCCTGTCCCGTGAAAGCCTGCACTGAGTCCTCTCTCCCCGCCGCTCATGGGGGCGGCGGCGATCTTCGTACCGTGGCCCGCTCATGGTGAGCCGGGCACAGGCTGTGTCCCGGCGCCTTCTCCTCTGCGCTATCGTCAAACGTGAGCCCCCGGCGGTGTGGCCGGGGGCTCCTTGGGGAGAACCATGCCAAAGATCGTGGTGATCGGCAGCGTCAATATGGACCTGGTCGTGCTGTGTCCTCGTTTTCCGGCGCCGGGCGAAACGCTCCTCGGCGAGCGTTTCTTCACCTGCCATGGCGGCAAGGGGGCCAACCAGGCGGTCGCGGCGCGCCGCCTCGGCGCCGAGGTCAGCTTCATCGGGCGTGTCGGCGACGACGGTTTCGGCCGTGAACTGGTGGCCGGGCTGCAGCAGGAGGGGGTGGACACGCGTCACGTGGCGGTGACGCCCGGTGCTGCCAGCGGCGTTGCCACCATCACCGTCAGCGGCGGGGAGAACGCCATCGTCGTCGTGCCTGGGGCCAACCATGTGCTGAGTCCGGACGATGTGCGCCAGGCCGAAGCCGAGATCGCTTCGGCCGACGTGCTGCTGACGCAACTGGAAATTCCTCTGGACGCCGTGGAAGAAGTTGCCTGCCTTGCCGAGTGGCATGGCGTGCTGCTGATACTCAACCCGGCGCCGGCGCAGGCCCTGTCGGCCGAACTGCTGGCGAAGGTTGCCTACCTTACGCCCAATCAGCACGAATTGGCGCAGCTGCTCGGTGCGGAGGCCGCCGGGCTCGAGCGCCTGCCGGCGCGGCTGGCAGGCAAGGTGGTGCTGACGCGAGGCGGGGAGGGGGCCGATTATATCGATGCGGCGGGTGTGCTTCACCACCAGCCCGGGCGCGCCGTGCCGGTCATCGACAGCACCGGGGCCGGCGATACCTTCAACGCCGCGCTGGCGGTGTTTCTACCCTTGGGCATGGCGGCGGCGCTGGAGCGCGCCGTCGCGGCAGGGGCGCTGGCGGTGACGCAGCCGGGGGCGCGGGCCGGCATGCCGACGGTCGCACAGCTGGAGGCGTTCCTCGCCGGAGCCGGTCAACGGTGAAAAAAGTGTGAAACTTGCCGCTGCGGGGCGCGCGGCTCTTGCCGCGCCGGCCGGCTGTTTCCACAATGCTTCCATCCCGACCCTGGGGCGTCTCGCCCCGCCCACACGACTCATGAAGCTCGGCATCACCTCCAAACTGTTTTTTGCCATCCTGTTTTGTTGCGTGGTGGTCGCGATCGCCATCGGTGCCGCCAGCCGCCTGAGCTTCAAGCAGGGGTTTCTCGATTACGTCAGCCAGCGCGACGCCCAGCGCCTGGAAACGCTGAAGACCAGCCTGGTCGACGCCTATCGTGAAGAAGGCAGCTGGACCTTTCTGGTCGGCAACGAGCGGCTGTGGCGCCGGCTGGTGCGCACCGAGGTTCATCCCGAGGGGCCTCGCGGCCGGCACGAACCGCTGCCGCACCCCGGCTTTCGCCTGCCGCTGCCGCCGCTGACGCTGCTGGATAGCGGCGGGCGCGTGGTGATCGGGGCACCCAGCTGGCCTCCCGATGCCACCCGCACCGCCCTGCAGCTGGACGGCCGCACCATCGGCTGGCTGGTGAGCGTGCCGGTCAGCCGCCTGACCAACGCCGCCGACCTGCGCTTCCAGGAAGGGCAGCTCAAGGCCGGCTGGTTGTTCGCGCTGCTGGGGGTGGTGCTGGCCGCCGTGGTGGCGATGCTGCTGGCGCGCGTCATGCTGGTGCCGGTGAAGCGCCTGGCGGCGGCGTTGCACCAGTTGGCGACCGGCGACTACAGCACGCGGGTCGTGGCCAGTTCGCGCGACGAGCTCGGCCAACTGGCGGGCGACTTCAACCGCCTAGCGCGGGTGCTGGAAAACAACGAGCAGATGCGCCGCCACTTCATGGCGGACATCTCGCATGAGCTGCGTACCCCGCTGGCGGTGCTGCGCGGGGAGCTGGAGGCGATGGAGGACGGCGTGCGCACGCCGACGCCGGAGGCGCTCAAGTCGCTGCAGGCCGAGGTCTCCACCTTGAGCAAGCTGGTGGACGACCTGTACGAGCTGTCGCTGGCGGATGTCGGGGCGCTGAGCTACCACATGGAGGTGTTCGATCCGGTGGACGTCCTGCAGCAGGCGCTGAACGCCTTCGGCGAGCGCCTGCAGGGCCGCTCCATCCGCCTCGAAACACGCCTCCCGCCAGGGGGCGGCTGGACCATCGAGGCCGACCCGCAGCGCCTGCTGCAGCTGTTCAACAACCTGCTGGAAAACGTCGTGCGCTATACCGATCCCGGCGGGCGGCTGCGGGTGAGCGTCAGCCGCGACGGCGAGTGCCTGCGCATCGATTTCCAGGATTCGGAACCGGCGGTGCCGGCCGAGGCCTTGCCACGGCTGTTCGAGCGGCTGTACCGGGTGGAGGGCTCGCGCAACCGCGCCAGCGGCGGCGCCGGCCTCGGCCTGGCTCTGTGCCGCAGCATCGTCGAGGCGCATGGCGGCACGATCGAGGCCCGCCCGTCGCCGTTGGGCGGGCTGTGGATTTCCCTGACTTTCCCCTTACGGATGCGTTGAGAGCATGAACCCGTCTCCCAAGCCAGCCTACGTCCTCGTGGTCGAGGACGAACCCAAACTGTCGCGCCTGCTGGCGGATTACCTCGCGGCAGCCGGTTTCGAGACCGCCTGTCTGGCGGATGGCCTGGCCGTGGTGCCCGAGGTGCGGCGCCGACTGCCGGACCTGATCCTGCTCGACCTGATGCTGCCCGGCCGCGACGGCCTCGACATCTGCCGCGAGCTACGCGCCTTCAGCGACGTGCCGATCGTCATGGTCACCGCCCGGGTCGAGGAGATCGACCGTCTGCTCGGCCTGGAGCTGGGGGCCGACGACTACATCTGCAAGCCGTACAGCCCGCGCGAAGTGGTGGCGCGGGTCAAGGCCATCCTGCGCCGCAGCCAGCGCCATGGCGCGCTGCCGGCCGATGCCGGGCTGACGATCGACGAGGAGGGCTACCAGGCCTCGTGGCAGGGGCGACGGCTGGAGCTGACCCCGGCCGAATTCCGCCTGCTGCGCACGCTGGCCTCCATGCCGGGGCGGGTGTTCTCGCGCGACCAGTTGCTGGATCACCTCTACGCCGATCATCGCGTGGTGACCGACCGCACCGTCGACAGCCACATCAAGAACCTGCGCCGCAAGCTGGAACAGGCGGCGCCGCAGCAGGAGCTGATCCGCTCGGTGTACGGCGTCGGCTACAAGCTGGAATTGTGAACACGCCCTAACACTTGCTTCACCGTTTCTCCACGCTTTCTCTCTAGTTCCCTGACATTTGCGGCTTACGCTTTCTTCATCGGATGGTGGCGAGGCCATCTATATTCACAGGGAGATTGCAATGAAACGGAAAGTCGTACTGACACTGATCCTGGCCGTGGTGAGCGTTTCGGCATTGGCCGCGGCCAATGGCGCTGCCCCCAAGGAGGGGCCGATGGACGGGCCGGCGGCGCGCTTCGCGCAAGCCGACAAGAACGGCGACGGCCAACTCAGCCGAGACGAGGTGCAAGCGGCGTGGCCCCGTCTGGCGGCCGATTTCGACAAGGCCGATACCAATCACGACGGCCAGCTGAGCCGGGACGAGCTGCATCGCTTCATGCACGACCGCTTCGCGCAGCGGCACCACGGCCGCCGCCATTTCCAGCAGTGTTTCGCCCAAGCCGACAAGAACGGCGACGGCCAGCTGAGCCTGGAAGAGGCCCGGGCCGGCATGCCGAGGTTGGCCGAAGACTTTGCCAAGCTGGATCTCAACCACGATGGCCAGCTCAGCCGCGACGAACTGCGCCAGGCGATGCGCGAGCATTTCCGGCAGGGCCCGGGGCGCGATCACGAGCATGCGCCCTTCTTCGCCAAGCTGGATAGCAACGGCGACGGCAAGCTGAGCCTGGACGAGGTCAAGGCGGCGTTCGAACGCGCCGACACCAACAAGGACGGTTTCCTGAGCAAGGACGAGTTGCGTGCCGCCGCTGGACCGCGTCCGGAGGACTGCGGCCGCTGAGCGTGGTTTGCGCCCGGCGCGGCAGCGGCCGTGCCGTGTCCTGTCGGTCCCGGCGTGGCCGCAGGGGAAAAGGAGTTCACCATGTCGAATGTTGTTCCGCATCGGGTCGGCGCCGTGGCGACGCTGTTGGCGTTGAGCCTGACCGGCTGCGTGGTGGCGCCTGCGCGCCCCGACAGCATGCCCCGTAGCGCACCCGAGGCGGTCGCGCCGCCGCCAAGGGAGGTGGTGTTCTATCCGCGTGCCGGCCAGAGCGAAGGGCAGCAGGATCGCGACCGCTACGAATGCCACCAGTGGGCCGTGCGGCAGAGCGGCTTCGATCCGAGCCTGCCGCAGGCGGTGGGTTCCCCTTCGGTACGGGTGGTGCCGGCCGGGGCTCCCGGCCACGATACCGCGGCGCTGGCGGTGACCGGCGCCTTGGTGGGCGCCGCGGTGGCCGGGCCGCATCGGGGCGCCGAGGGCGCGCTGGTGGGGGCAACGATCGGCGCCGTGGCCGGCGCGATGTCCGACACCGCACGGGCGGAACAGGCGCAGCGCATGGAACAGGCCTACACCGCCCAGGAGCAACGCCAGCAGGCCATGCTGGAGCAACAGGCCGATGCCTATCGGCGTGCCATCTCGGCCTGCCTGGAAGCGCGTGGCTATACCGTGCGCTAGGACAACGCCCGACTGATCGCGGAGTCGCCATCATGAAATTCGTCCATCTCACCCCCGTCCCGGCCGCCCTTCTGCTTGGCCTGCTGCTGGCCGTCCCGCCCGCGCTGGCCGCTCCTCCGCAGTGGGAAGGCGCGGTGGTGACGGTGGCCCGTCCGGCATTTCCGGCGCGGGGAGCTTTCGTCGGTTCGCTGCCGGGCGGTGGGCATGCCGTCGTAGACGGCGGGGTCCGCTATCACTATTACGACGGTTTCTGGTACCGCCCGCGCGGGCGCGGCTACGTGGTCGTGTCGCCGCCGCGCGGCGTGTAGGTGCCGGTGCTGCCGCTGCTCTACACCACGCTGCTGATCGGTGGCGTCACCTACTACCTCGCCAACGACGTGTACTACGTGCAGCGCAGCGATGGCTACGTCGTGGTGGACCCGCCGCTCGGGCAGGGCTCGTCCGGCTCGTCGTCCGCACGCGATAGCACCGATCTGTTCATCTATCCGAATCGCGGCCAGGACGAACAGCAGCAGGCGCGCGACCGCTACGAATGCCACCGCTGGGCGCGTGGCCAGACCGGCTACGACCCGACCTTGCCCGAGGGCGGTGTCGCTGCGCGCGACGCGTTCGCGCTGCGTGATCAATACCGGCGGGCCATGGGGGCTTGCCTGGAAGGCCGCCACTACACCGTGCGCTGACCTAAGCGGGGCGTCCCGAGCGCAGAGTGGGCAGGGATTGATGTGGCTCAAGAAAGAGGGAAGCGGATTGTTGCTACAGTAGCGGCCATGCATGATTTGGGCATGACCACGGAGGGGCAAGTGAAGAAAATCACGCTAGGAGTGATCGGCGCCGGTGAAACCGGTACGCCGTTGTTGCAGCAGTTGCTGAGCGCGCCCTTTGTCGAAGTGGTGGGCGTGGCCGACCTCAATCTGGAGCTGCCCGGCATCGATCTGGCGCGCCAGCACGGGGTGCCGGTTACTCGCAATTTCATCGAGATCGCCGAGCAGGGCAACCGCGTCGACATCATCATCGACATGACCGGCTCGCGCAAAGTCCGCGACGACCTGCGGCGCTTCATGCAGTTTTCCGGCAACCAGCACACGGTCATCGTGCACGAACGGGTCGCCTTGCTGATGCTGTCGCTGTGCGCCGGAAAGTATGTGGAGACCCGCCACGGCGAGCAGGCTTACTGAGCACGCCGATACCAGCATTACAGAAACGAGAGCTTGACCGGGAGATCGGACGATCCCCGGTCTTTTTTTACGCCGGTGCCCCCGAGCGTGGGGCGCTGCCGTGCGTGGATGCCTGGCCACACGCACCTCTCCTTGCTACCGGCGTAGCCCTTGGAGGCATCATCCCTGGCAGGTCGGGGCGGGCGGGACGAAGCCTGCCGGCAAAGACCACACCGTGATGTCGCCGTCGCGCGCGAACGCCGGCTGGCCCGCCAGGAACGGGAATGCCGCGGCGGCGGCGGGCGAGCCCCACACCCAGACCGCGTGGGGGCGTGGCCGGCACAGGCTGGCGCGCCATTGTGCCGGGGTCAGCAGCACCTGCTGCTGGGCCAGCGGAGCGAATCGGCCGGCATCGAACAGTTCCTTGCGCCAGTTGTCGTGCCGGGGAAGCTCCGGATCGGTCCAATTGCTGACGACCACGGCGGGACGGTGCATCGGCAGATAGAACGCCAGGTCGAACTGGAATTTGTCCAGCATCACGACCTCGTCTGCCGGTTGGAAGGCGGCGGCTATCCGGCCCGCCAGCGGCTTGGCCGAACCGCCCTCGTGGCGGGACACGGCGACCACGGCCCCGACGCACACAATCATGGCGATCACGGTGCTGACGACGAAGGAACGGCGGGCCTTCTTGCCATCGCCTTGCTGCATCCACTCGGTAAACGGCTCGGCGATCAGGAAGGCAAACGGCGGCAGCAGCGGAAAGATATAGCCGACCAGCTTGGAGCTGGGCAGCGAGAAAAATACCAGGATCACCAGCAACCACACCCCCATCAGGCGGCGCAAGTCACCCTGCACCGGGTCGCTCCAGTAGCTCCGCTTGAGGGCGCGCCAGCACCACGGCGACCACGGCGCGCACAGCAGCAGCACCACCGGCACGTAGAACCAGAGCGGCTTCGGGTTGTTGAAGCCGCTTTCGGCAAAGCGTTTGAAATGGTGGTAAACGATAAAGTAGTCGAAAAACCCGCTGAACTTCTGCTGCATCGACCAGAACCAGGGTAGGCCGAGGGCGAGGAACAGCAGCAGCGCGGGTAACCAGAGTAGGTGGCGTACCGAGGCAAAGCGGCCGCGCGCCAGCAGCCAGCCCAGCAGCACCGCGCCGGGAAGAACCATGCCGATCAGGCCCTTGGCGAGCACGCCCAGCGCCGCCGTGGCGTAGGCGGCGGCGAGCATGGTCCGGTAGGGCTGGCCCTGTTCGGCGCGCAGCACGGCTTCGGCGGCGGCAAGGATGGTGAGCCCGATCAGGCTGGCCACCAGCATGTCGAGGTTGGCGAACTGGGCACCGGCAAAGAAGAAAGGCTGGGTCGTCAGCACGATCGCGGTGGCCGTGGCCACGCTGGAGCCGCGGTGGCGGCGCACGAAGAGCCACAGGGCGAGGACCACCAGGGCCGCGGCGGAGACCGACGCGAGCCGTGCGCTCCATTCATGCAGCCCGAACAGCTTCAGGCTGAAGGCGGTCAGCCAGTAGAACAGCGGGGGTTTGTGAAAGTAGGGCAGTCCGTCCAGCAGCGGCACCGACAGGTTGTGGGCACGCAGCATTTCCCAGGCGACGCCGACGTAGCGCCCCTCATCCGGCAAGGTCAGCGGACGGAGTCCGATCGAGAAGCCGAGCCACAGCACGACGCCCAGCAGCAGGGCGGTGAAGGTGGCGCCACTCAAGCGCTGCGCCAGCCAGTTGTCTGTCTTTTCCATCCAAATCATTCCAAGGTCTAGGGGGGAGGGCTTGGGTGGCAGGGCGAGACAAACAGGAGGTCATGTTCGCAGTCGCCGGCATGGTGCCGGCTAGCTATTTTACGGTGATAGCTGATGGCAATCTTAAGCTGGCCAAATGGCAGGGCCGGTGTGGTGCCCGTGGGGGCGCCACACCAGGGGGGCGATTTACCGGGCCGAGCGCGTCGCCGCATGGGGGTCATGCGGTGCGGGCGTCCCCCGACTCAACCGAAGCCGCGACGCTTGAGCGCGAGGTAGAGCATGGCCGCGGTGATGGCCTTGTTGAGCGCGTCGTGGCGCGGCAGCGCGGGAACGCCCAGGTCGTCGATCAGGGCGGCCAGGTGCAGGTCGATGTGGCCGTTCGGCTGCTGTCTGAGCTTGTAGTCGTAGTAACGTCCGGAAATCTCGATCTGGCGGTTGGGCAGGCCGACGCCCAGCAGCGGGCGCAGGTATTTGTCGAGCACGGCGATGTCGAATTCGAGGTAATACCCCATCACCGGCCGCCCGCCGATGAAGTCGAGCAGGCAGCGCACCGCCTCCTCCGCGTCCAGCCCGCCGGACAGATCGCGCGGGCGCAGGCCGTGCAGGCCGACGCGCTCCCGCGTCAGCGGTCGGCCGGGTTTCACCAGCAGGTCGAGCGCCTCGCTCGTCACGATGCGATTGCCGCTCAGCCGTACCGCGCCGATCGTGAGCAGCTCGGCCTCGGCGACGTCGAGGCTGGTCGTGTTGCAGGCGAGGCTGATCACGTCGTCCGACGTTTCCTCGAACAGTCGGCGGTAGGCCGGGTCCTTGAGCTGCCGGGCCGCGAGCCGGCGCTGCCAACGCGCCAGCATCACAGGCTGCCCAGCCGGAAGTGGTGGCGCAGCATGGTCTTGAAGCGCTTGACCACGCCCAGCGCGTCCTTCAGCAGGTCGCGCTCCATCGTCGACAGGCGGGCCGGGCTGATCAGGTTGCCGCTCGGCCGGCCTTCGGCCAACGCTGCGAGTCCCTGGCCCAGGCGCAGCTGCAACAGGAAGGACAGCGCCTCGGCCACGTCGCCGGCCAGCTCCTTGTCGAGGCGGCCGCTTTCCGAGAGCCGTGCCAGCCGCTCGAAGGTGTTGTGTTCCTTCAGGCCGTACTGCAGTGCCAGCGCGCGCACGCCGTGCACGACCGGGAAGATACCGCCCTTTTTCAGGTCGAGCATGGCCTGGCCGTCCTGCTGCCGGGTCAGCAATTGCGCGAACAAGCCGAGCGGGGTGTCGAACTGCTCGATGGCGCGCGCGAAGCGGTGGTAGAAACTGTCGTCGTCGCGCAGCAGCTGTTGCAGGTAATCCTGGCAGCGCTCCAGCAGCGCCGCGTCGCCGGCCACGGCCTCGGCGTCGACGAAAATGGCCAGGTTGAGCTGGGCGTCGCGATCCGGCAGGTAAACCCAGTGGTAGAGGCGGTCGCGCATGGCGCTCTCGGACAGGCGCCAATCCGGGTTGTTGACCATGATGCGTCCCGGGCAGGGCGGGTAGCCGAAGCGGGCCAGCGCTGCGGAGAACGCCTGACAGGTGCTGTCCAGCGCCGGGCTGGTGTAGCCGTCGCGCAGGATCAGCGCGTTGTCCTGGTCGGTCTTGAGAATCTGTTCGCCGCGCCCCTCCGAGCCCATCACCAGGAGGCAGCTGTTGGCAATCAGCTCGGCGGGCGCGAGCAGCTGCCAGCTGCGTTCGAACAGCCGGGCGTTCAGCGTCTGCACCAGCCGTCCCAACTGGACGGCCTTGACGCCGTGCCCGGTCAGAATCTCCACCAGCCGCGTGATCTGCGCCGCGATGTCGGCCAGCTCGTCGAGCGAGTCGGCCTGCTCCAGGCGCTGGGCGATCAGGTGCGAGTGGTTGGAGAAATAGGACAGCAGGTCGACCTGCTCCAGGATGCCGACCGGGTTGCCGGACTCGGTCACCACCACGCGCTGGATGTTCTGCTGCGTCATGGTGAGCAGGGCGTTGAACAGGTAGTCGTCGAGCTCGCTGCAGATCAGGTCGAAGCGGCACAGCGTGCCGAGCGAGGTATCGGGCGGCGTGCCGTCGATGATCAGGTCGCGAAAGTCGCTGGTGGTGAAAATCCCGACGCGGCGGCCATGACGCACCAGGATCGACTTGGCCTTGTGCTGCTTCATCAGCCGCGCGGCGTCCAGCACGCTGTCTTCGCCGTCGAGGAACAGCGGCTTCTTGGCGTAGACGTCGCGTACCCGCGCGGTGAGCAGCGTCTGCCATTCGCGGTTGCCGCTGCGTTCGGCCAGCGCACCGAACTTCTGCGACACGCTGGCGTAGAAAAACGCGCCGAAGCGCGCGTTCTGTTCGGTCAGCGCCAGCAGCGTGGCGCGCGGCAGGGCGTAGACCAGCGCTTCCTCGTGTACCACGAATCGGTGCGCGGTGTGCCCCGCCACCAGGGCGCGGGCGTCGAAGGCGTCGCGCTCGCGGTAGACCGCGATGACCTCGTCCCCGGCCATCTCGCGCACCAGGCCCTTGATCACCACGAACAGGGTGTCGACCGGCACGCCCGGTGCCATGATCTGTTCGTCGTCGCCGTAGCACACGATGTCGGCGCTGGCTTCCAGCGTATCCCGTTCGGCCGCGCTGAGGCAGTCGAACGGCGGATGGGTGAAGTCGAAACGGCTCATGCGGGCTCCGCGATCCGGGCACGGGCTTCGGCCAACGTGCCACCCGGTTTGTCCATGCTTCGGGTAGGGCTATAGCGATAGCATAACGCCTTGCCGCCCTGCGGTGTTGGCGGCGTGGCGCCGCCGTCGCCTCAGCGCGTGGCAGCCGGCGGGGCGGTCGCCGTCAGCAACGGCGCGCCGTCGCGGAACAGCGTCAGCTGGCCCGGTACCAGCGCGGTCCAGTGCTCGTTGTCGGTCAGCGGCACGGTGGCAATGACCGCCACGCGGTCGCGCGGGGTGGTGACGGTGGAGAAGTCGACCGTCACGTCGTCGTCCACCAGGTGGGCGGTGGGAAACGGCGCCTGGCGCACGATGTAGTGCAGCTTGGTCGAGCAATGGGCGAACAGCAGCTCGCCGTTGCTCAGCATGAAGTTGAACACCCCCTTGGCGTGGAGCTCTTCGGCCAACCTGCTGACTTCCGCAAACAACTCCTCCACGCCCGGCGGCTGCGACCATTTCTGGCGTAGGGCTTCCAGGATGTAGCAGAAGGCGTGTTCCGAGTCGGTGCTGCCTACCGCGTTGTAATAGCGGCCAGGCGGCGGCGCAAAGTTCTCGAGGTTGCCGTTGTGGGCGAAAATCCAGTACTGGCCCCACATCTCGCGCATGAAGGGATGAGTATTGGCCAGGTTGACCACCCCCTGGGTGGCCTTGCGGATGTGGGCGATGACGTTTTCCGACTTGATCGGGTACTGGCGCACCAGCGCCGCCACCGGCGATTCGACCGAGGGCTTGTCGTCCAGGAACAGGCGGCAGCCCTTGCCCTCGAAGAAGGCGATGCCCCAGCCGTCGGCGTGATGGTCGGTCAGGCCGCCGCGACGGTGGAAGCCTTCGAAGGAAAAGATGATGTCGGTGGGGGTATTGCAGTTCATGCCCAAGAGCTGGCACATGGCGGTCGATCCGGTTGAGCGTTGAGGACGGCGCGTGACCCGACCCGCGCGGGGCGGTCCGGCCGAACAGGATTCATTGTTTCATGTTACTCCGCGCCGCGCCAGACGCGGCCGATGCCACCCTGGCCTCGCCGTTCCCGCGTGTTTTTCGGCTGGCGAGCGCCATCACGGCAGAGCGGCAGCCTTGCGTTTTGTGAGAAAATCCCCATCTGCCTTGTTTTCCGGAAAAGACGCGAACATGACGACGATCGTGGTGGTAAAAAAAGGCTCGCAGATCGCCATCGCGGCCGACAGTCAGACCACCTTCGGCGACGACCAGAAGCTGCTCGCCGGCTACGACCCGCATCACAACAAAATCTTCCGCCAGGGCGACAGCTACCTGGCGATCGCCGGTTCGGCGGCGCACGACTTGGTGTTGCAGAGCGTGCTCAAGGGGGTCCACAACAAGGACTTCAGCTCGCGCCAGGGGCTGTTCGACACCTTCCGCAAGTTGCATCCTAAACTCAAGGAGCAGTTCTACCTGCGCCCGGAAGAGGAAGAGGACGACCCGTACGAGTCGAGCCAGATGATGGTGGTGGTGGCCAACGTGCACGGCATTTTCGGCGTCTACCCGATGCGCGAGGTGTACGAATTCTCGCGCTTCTGGGCCATCGGCTCGGGGCGCAAGTTTGCCATGGGCGCCATGTACGTGGCCTACGAGCAGGATCTGAGCGCCGAGGAAATCGCCCGCATCGGCATCCAGGCCGGCTGCGAGTTCGACGTCAGCTCCTCGCTGCCGATGACTCTTTACACGATTGATACGGCCACCGCGGTGGCCAAGGACTGAACAGTATGACCCAACACGACACCCTGCAACGCTTCCTGTTCGACGGCGCCCCGGTGCGCGGCGCGCTGGTGCGGCTCGACGGCGCCTGGCAACAGGTCCTGGCGCGGCGCCGCTACCCGCTGCCGGTGCGCGCCATGCTGGGCGAAATGATGGCGGCCGCGGTGCTGTTGGCCGCCAACCTCAAGTTCGACGGCACGCTGATCTTGCAGATTCACGGTGCCGGCCCGCTGCGCCTGGCTGTGGTCGAGTGCAACAACGACCGTACCGTGCGCGCCACCGCCAAGTTCGACGAAGCGCTCGACGAGCGCCTGTCGCTCGCCGAGCTGCTGGGCGAGGGCGGCAAGTTCGTCATGACGCTGGAGCCGCGCGTCGACAAGGCGCAGACCTGGCAGGGCATCGTGGCGCTGGAGGGCGACAGCATCGGCCTGATGCTGGAGAACTACATGCGTCGCTCCGAGCAGCTCGACACCCGCCTGATCCTGGCCGCCAACGAGTCCACCGCCGCCGGCCTGCTGCTGCAGCGCTTGCCGGAGGGGCACGGCGATGCCGAAGGCTGGCCGCACGCGGTGACCTTGGCCGAAACCCTGCAGCACGACGAACTGCTGTCCCTGTCCGCCGACGACATCCTGTTCCGCCTCTACCATCAGGAAGCCGTGCGCGTGTTCGACGCCGAGCCGGTGTCGTTTGCCTGCACCTGCAGCCGCGAGCGCGTCGGCGGCATGCTCAAGATGCTGGGGGGCCAGGAAGTAGCCGATGTGGTGCTGGAGCAAGGCAGCGTCGAAATCGCCTGCGACTTCTGCAACCAGCACTATGTCTTCGATGAAGAGGACGTCAATGCCCTGTTCGAGTATGACGTGATGGCCGCCGTGCGCGAATCCCGCCACTGAGCCGTTGCCGCCCCGGGCCACGCCCGGGGCCGTTGCTCCTGTTTACCGCTTTTGCCGTTTTGGGCGCCGGCCACGATGCCGGCGCCGTTCAAGGAATACCCATGATCCCTGCCCGCCGTCTGGCCGCCTATCTCAAGGAACAATCGCTGCCGCTCGACAAGGTGGAACTCCAGATCGCCGCCTTGACGCTGGGCGCCGTGCTCAGCGTCGACAAGCCCGCGCCGCGCACCGACCTGTTCCGCTACCCGGTGCCGCGGCTGAGCGACGATGGTGCCTGCTCGCTGGTCGATGAACTCGCCGCCGAGCCCTACGACCTGTCGCCGCTGTTCGGTGGTGAAAGCGCCGAAGCACGCGGGGCGCTCAACGACCTGCATGCGCTGGTCGATTCGACCAACAGCCGTGTCGGCGCCGACTGGCTCGGCATCTACCGCGCGATCGGCAGCAAGGAACAGGCGCGCCTCGTCAAGCTGGCCTACCGTGGCGCCCCCAGCCGGGCCGAATTCCCGCTGACCGAAGGCTTTGCCGCCGGCAGCAACAACAGCCGGGTCGGCCTGACCGGCTGGGGCGTGGTGATCGACGACGTCACGGTCTGGCGCGACATGGGCGGCAGCTATTACGAGTGCGATCCCAAGGTGAAAAGCGAGGTCTGCCTGCCGGTGCTGGACGAGGAGGGCGTGGTGCTCGGCATCATCGACGCCGAGTCCGCCGAAGCCGGCTTCTTCACCGCCGAGCGCCAGGTTTGGCTCGCGGCGCTGGCGCTGGTGCTGGTCAGCCCGCTGGCCGGGCTGCCGCTCGTTGAAGAAAATTGATCGGATCGATTAAAACCTTTTACTTTCTCTTGTCGTATGGGCGGAGTAGCATCCGATCATCCCGGAGAAGATCCACCTGCCCGTTTCGGCGTGCAGGTTTTACCTGCCGTGCGGGCCGTTGGCCGAAGCGGCCGGTTTTTGATGTGGAGTGATGATGTCGATTGAAGCAAGCGCACCGCCACGGCTGGCGGCTGTCGCCCACGTGGCGAGTTGTCGTCTGCCCACGCCGTGGGGCGAGTTCACCATGCACGGCTTCGAGGAAGTGGCGGGTACCCGTGAACATGTCGCACTGACCATGGGCGACATCGCCGACGGTGAGCCGGTGCTGGCGCGCCTGCACTCCGAGTGTCTGACCGGCGACGGCCTGTTCTCGCTGCGCTGCGACTGTGGTTTCCAGCTGCAAGCGGCGCTCGAGGCCATCGCCCGCGAAGGCCGCGGCGCGCTCTTGTACCTGCGCCAGGAAGGTCGCGGCATCGGCCTGATCAACAAGATCCGTGCCTACCGCCTGCAGGATGGTGGCGCAGACACCGTCGAGGCCAACGAACAGCTGGGCTTCCCGGCCGACATGCGCGACTTCGGCATCGCCCGCGACATGCTCGACGAACTGGGCATCGGCCGGGTGCGCTTGATGACCAACAACCCGCGCAAGCTGCAGACGCTGCGCGATGCCGGCATCGAGATCGTCGAGCGCGTGCCGCTGATGGTGGGCCGCAACCCCCACAACGACGGTTATCTGGATACCAAGGCCGCCAAGCTGGGGCATCTGTTCCACGGACTCTGAGCGACCCCGCCGAATAAAACAGGGCCGCGCCATCTTGGCGCGGCCCTGTTTTTTTGGCCGGGACGTCACGGTGGGCTATGGTTCATAAGGGAAAGGGGGAGAGGCTGACGGCGAACAAGCCGGGGTGGGGACTGTCCTACCGATAATGTGGAAGGGAGGGCGCGACATGAGGGTCACCCCGAAAATGAGCGTGCATTTCGATGTGCCGTACGGTGCGCGGGAGCAGGATGTCTACCTGCCGCCGCGTCCTGAAGGGCCGGGCATCGCCGCGCTGCCCGCCGAAGTGTTCAGCCAGACCGTCGCGGAGTACCGGCAGTGGGCACAGTACCTGGACGAGCTGGCGCAGCGGGCGCGCCAGGGGCAGGACGAGGAGGCGCGCGCGCTGGCGCGCGGCAAGCTCAAGTTTCTGCGTCGCCGGGTGGAGCTGCTGCGCGAGGAGGCTTTGCTGTCCGCCGTGCGCGATCGCCTGCCGTTGGTGCAGGCGCTCTACCAGCTGACGGTGGAACTGGGGCAGGTGGTGATGGAGCTGACCGGGAGGATGGCGCCGGCGGTGGACGAATGGCCGCTGCCTTACCGGCTTTACAGCCGTGGCCGGCAGGCGGTTGCCGATGCCGCCCCGGCGCCGGTACCGGATGAAGGCGCCTCAGATCCGGTCAGGGAACGCCGTGCCATGGCGCGCAAGCAAGGCAACCGGCTGGAGGAGGAAGAGCGCCAGGACGTGGCCTACGTGGTAGCCGGCGTGCGCTTCATTCATGCGCTGGTGCAGGGCTGGCACGTACTGGAACAGGCGGCCGGCATCGGAGACATCGAACACAGCTTGCAGATGAGCGAGCGGTTGGCGGCCTGAGCGGGCAGAAGCGGAAGGTGAAAAGCAAAAGACCGACGTCGATGACGTCGGTTTTTTGACTTGGTGGAGATAAGCGGGATCGAACCGCTGACCTCTTGCATGCCATGCAAGCGCTCTCCCAGCTGAGCTATACCCCCAAAATGGCGTCCCCACGGGGATTCGAACCCCGGTCGCCGCCGTGAAAGGGCAGTGTCCTAGGCCTCTAGACGATGGGGACAGGAAATCGTGGTGGAGATAAGCGGGATCGAACCGCTGACCTCTTGCATGCCATGCAAGCGCTCTCCCAGCTGAGCTATACCCCCACTGAACAACCTGCCTCGTTCTGCTTGAAGCATCGCGAGAGATGCGAACTATACCGATAGCCTTTTTTTGGGTCAAGCAAAAAATGCAAAATTTTTGCCGCCCGCGTTCTCCAGATGCCAGTGCACGGAGACACAAGGCTGGGCAACACTGCGCGGGTGCTTCAGCGGCGCTGCTTTTCCAGAATCTCGACCACTTCCTCGTCGCTGACTTGGGGGAAGTGTTCGTAAAACTGTCCGACCGCGCTGAAGTTGAGAGGCGTCTCCAGGCACACCATGTCGTCAGCGTAGCTGGAAACCTGCTCCAGGGTGTCTGGCGGAGCCACCGGTACGGCGCAGACCAGCTTCGCCGGTTGCTTGGTGCGG
The DNA here is from genome assembly GCF_056824575.1 of Pseudogulbenkiania sp. AW2-16. NCBI lineage: Bacteria > Pseudomonadati > Pseudomonadota > Betaproteobacteria > Neisseriales > Chromobacteriaceae > Pseudogulbenkiania > Pseudogulbenkiania sp. AW2-16. The sequence goes on from NZ_CP157668.1 coordinate 2,137,308, forward strand.
ATCGCCCGCAGGGCGGCGATCATGGTGGCGCCGGTGGCCAGACCGTCGTCGACGACGATCACCACGCGCCCGGCCGGGTCGGCAGAAGCGGCCAAGCCGCTGTAGCGTTGGCGGCGCTGATGCAGCAGCTCGAGCTGCGTTCGTTTCTCCTGTTCGATGTACTCGGTGGAGGCGCCGGCGAGCCGGGCGACGTCGGAAATGTAGGCCCAGCCGGACTCGTCGATCGCGCCGATCGCCAGTTCCGGCTGGAAGGGCGCCCCCAGTTTGCGCACCAGGACGACGTCCAGCTCCCCTTCCAGCTGGTCCGCGATGAGTTCGGCCATCGGGACTGCTCCCCTGGGGATGGCAAGGACTAGCGGGTGCTGGCCGCGGTAGCTGGCCAATCGCAAAGCCAACCGTGTCGCGGCTTGTTCTCGATCGCTGAAGCGCATGATGTTCTCTCCTGCGTCTGTGCTTCAGCATAGACCGTAGCGCGGGGTTCCATGCCTGCATGGCGGCTTTCCGGTCGCAACCATTAGGTGGGTTGCGGCACTCGAACCGAGCCGCTTGGCTTGGCGTCGTCGCACTGCCGCGCTGGACAAGTCTGAAACAACCATCGCCGCGATGCGGGGAAAGGAAGGTGAAAGTATCGCTTGGGGTGGGGTGTTGCCTAATGATTCTGGCAAGCCTCTGCGCAGGGGGCAGAAAAGAGACGCAGGATGCAAAAACAAAAAGCGCTTGGAATCGTGAGCCGACTCAGGCGCTTTTGGCAATTCGGGTGTCGGGCCGGGTTTTGCCTGTGGCAGGCTGGCCGATCGATCGATTTGGCGTCCCCACGGGGATTCGAACCCCGGTTACCGCCGTGAAAGGGCGATGTCCTAGGCCTCTAGACGATGGGGACCTAGACCGGAACGCGAGTTTGGTGGAGCTAAGCGGGATCGAACCGCTGACCTCTTGCATGCCATGCAAGCGCTCTCCCAGCTGAGCTATAGCCCCGACACGTGCGTTCAAGTGCGGCGGATTATAAGAAGGTGCGGCGGAGCTGTAAAGAGGCGGGGACGAAAAAAATCCTGCCTCGCCCCGTCGGGTATAATTCGCCGTTTCGCACTCGTCGCAAGGCCGCCATGTCGGTTGATCACTACGAAAATTTTCCGGTCGGGTCGATCCTGCTGCCACGGCGCATGCGCCGGGCGGTGCATGCCGTCTATCGTTTCGCGCGCTATGCCGACGATGTGGCCGACGAAGGTGTGCGTCCGCCGCAAGCGCGGCTGGACGAACTGGCCGCGCTGCGGGCCGAACTCGATGTGATCGGTGCAGGTGGCACGCCGCAGATGCCCCTGATGCAGGCATTGGCCGAGGCCATCCGTGCGCATGCCCTGCCGCTGCAGCCGTTCTACGACTTGTTGTCGGCATTCAGTCAAGACGTGGTCAAAGGACGCTACGAGAATTTTGCCGAACTGGTGGATTACTGCCGGCGATCGGCCAACCCGGTAGGGCGGCTGATGCTGGTGCTGTACGGGGAAACCGACCCGCGCAGCCTGGCGATGGCTGACGGTATCTGCACCGCCTTGCAGCTGATCAACTTCCTGCAAGACGTGGCGATCGACTGGCGCAAGGACCGGGTCTACCTGCCTCAAGAGGATTTGCGCCGCTTCCGGGTGGCCGAGGCGCAGATTGCCGCCGGCGACAGCGGCGGGTTGTGGACGCCGCTGATGCTCAAACAGATTGAACGGGCCCGCAAGATGTTGCAGGCCGGGGCGCCGCTGGGTAAGAAGCTCAAGGGCCGATTCGGATTGGAGTTACGCCTCATCGTCATGGGCGGCGAGCGCATCTTGCAGAAGCTGCATGCCTCGGGCGGCGACGTGTTCCGGCAACGACCGGTGCTGACCAAACGCGACTGGGCGTATATGCTGTGGCGCGCCCTGCGGGCCAACTAGACACTTTTTCAGGAGAGGCGCGTGACGCCCGACCAATATTGCCAAGACAAGGCCGCTTCCAGCGGTTCCAGCTTCTATTACAGTTTCCGTTTCTTGCCGGAGGGGCAGCGGCGCGCCATCACGGCGCTCTATGCCTTCTGCCGCGAGGTGGATGACGTGGTCGACGAATGCCATGACGAAAACGTGGCGCGGACCAAACTGGCCTGGTGGAGGGCGGAACTCGTCCGACTCTACGCCGGCCAGCCCCAGCATCCGGTGACGCAGGCGCTGCAGCCGCATGTGGCGGCCTACGCCCTGCCGCAGAAGCTGCTGGAAGAGATCATCGACGGCATGGAGATGGATCTCGACTTTGCCCGCTACGACCGCTTTGCCGATCTGCTGCTGTACTGCCATCGTGCCGCCGGGGTGGTCGGGCAGTTGTCGGCGCAGATTTTCGGCTACACCGACCAGCACACGTTGAAGTACGCACACGAGCTCGGGGTGGCGTTCCAGCTCACCAACATCATCCGCGACGTCGGCGAGGATGCCCGGCGCGGACGTATCTACTTGCCGGTCGAGGAGCTGCGCCGCTTCAACGTGCCGGCCTCCGACATCCAGCACTACCGCGAAACCGAAGCGTTCCGCCAATTGATGGATTTCCAGATCGAGCGCGCCGAGCAGTATTACCGCCAGGCCTGGGAGCAGTTGCCGAAGAGCGACGTCAAGGCGCAGCGTCCCGGCCTGTTGATGGCGGCGATCTACCGCGCCACCCTGGCCGAGATCAAACTCGACGGCCCGCAGAAGGTGCTCAACCAGCGCCTGTCGCTGACCCCGATCCGCAAGCTGTGGCTGGCGTGGAAAACCTGGGTGTTCGGCTACCAGCCGTGAGCCGCCCCCGTGTTGCCGTGATTGGCGCCGGCTGGGCCGGGCTGGCGGCCGCGGTCGAGCTGGCCGGCTTTGCCGACCTGACGCTGTTCGAGGCCGGGCGCGAGCCCGGCGGCCGGGCGCGGCGGGTGCGCGATGCCGACCTGGCGCTCGACAACGGCCAGCACATCCTGATCGGCGCCTACCGCGAGTGCCTGCGGCTGATGGCCCGGGTCGGCGTCGATCCCGACGCCGTGCTGCTGCGCCAGCCGATGAACTGGTACCGCCACGGCGGCTTGAGCCTGCAATGCCCGCCGCTGCCGGCGCCGTTGCACGTGGCGTGGGGGCTGCTGACGGCCCGTGGCATCGGCTGGCGTGACAAGTGGCGGCTGAGCCGGGCGCTCGACAGGCTCAAGCGGCAGCAGTGGCGTCTGGCCCAGGACATGCCGGTGGCCGAGTGGCTGGCCGCGCAAGGGCAGGGGGCGGCGCTGCTGGCGGGTTTCTGGCAGCCGCTGGTGTTGTCGGCGCTGAACACCCCGCTGGCCGAGGCCTCGATGCAGATACTGGCCAACGTGCTGCGAGACAGCCTGGGCGCCACGCGCGCCGACAGTGACCTGCTGCTGCCGCGGCACAACTTGTCGGCGTTGTTTCCGCAGCCGGCGTGGGCGTGGCTGGAAGGGCAGGGGGTGCAGCTGCGCAGCGGCTGCCGGGTGCGCCGGCTCTCCTTCGCCGATGGCGGCGCCGAGATCGATGACGAGCGCTTCGATGCCGCCATCGTGGCGGTCGGGCCGCAGCATGCCGCCGCCTTGCTGGACGATACGGCGTTGCCGCAGCGGCTTCAGCTTTTGCGTTACCAGCCGATATGCACGGTATACCTGCGCTTCGGCCAACGTGTGGGGCTGCCGCGCCTGATGACCGGGATCGCCGGTGGCACCGCCGACTGGCTGTTCGACCGCGAGGCGCTGAGTGGCGAGCATGGACTGGTGGCGGCGGTGATCAGCGCCCCGGATGACGCCGTCACCGCCTTGCCGCACGACGAACTGGTCGCTCGGGTGCTTGCCGATCTGCGCCGTCTGCAACCGGATCTGGCGCCGCCGCTGTGGTCGCGCGTGCTGGTGGAGAAACGCGCCACCTTCGCCGCCGTAGCGGGCGTGCTGCGCCCGGGGACGCGCATCAGCGTACAATGCGGCTATCTGGCCGGCGACTGGGTCGATTCGCCGTACCCGGCCACGCTGGAGGCCGCCGTGCAGAGCGGGGTTTCCGCCGCGCAGATGTTGAAGCAGGATTGGATGAAACAGAAAAACCGATGATGACGACTGAACAGAACAACGCAAGCCTTGCCGGCCGGGTGATCCTGGTGACCGGTGCCACTCAGGGGATCGGTCGCGAGGTGGCGCTGCATTACGCCCGCCACGGTGCCACGGTAGTGGTGCTGGCGCGTAGCGTGAAGCGCTTGGAGGGAGTGTACGACGAGATCGTGGCGGCCGGGGCTCCCGAGCCGGTCGCGATTCCGCTCGACCTGCTGACGGCCACCGACGAGCAGTTCAACAACCTGGCCTTCCAGATCAAGCAGACCTGCGGCCGGCTGGACGGCATCGTGCATTGCGCCTCGCATTTCTACGCGCTCTCGCCGCTGTCCAATCAGACGGTGGACGAGTGGATGAACCAGTACCGCACCAACACTGTGGCGCCGTTCGCGCTGACGCGTGCCTGCCTGCCGCTTTTGACCGAGTCGCCGGACGCCGCGGTGCTGTTCGTGGGCGAAAGCCATGGAGCCAAGCCGGGCGCGTACTGGGGCGGCTTCGGCGCCTCGAAGGCGGGCCTGCATTACCTCACCGCCGTGGCCGCCAACGAGTGGGACGTCTACCCCAACCTGCGCGTCAACCTGCTGATTCCCGGCCCGGTCAACGCGCCGCAGCGCACCCGTACCCACCCGGGCGAGGCCAAGACCGAGCGTGCCCCGATCGCCGACCTGCTGCCGCACTTCCTGTTCTGGGTGAGCGAGGCCAGCAAGGGGCAGAGCGGTCGGGTGATCGAACTGGACCTGCGCCCGCAACTCGTCTCCTGAAGAAAGGGGCCTCATGCGTTCCCTGCTCGTCATTCCCCTGCTGCTGACCTTGGCTGGCTGCAACTGGGTCAGCAACGTCTCCGGTCTGTCCAAGGACGCCAACAAGGCGGTCGGTGCTGCCTGCCGCCAGAGCGGGCGTTCGCTGGAGGAGTGCTACCAGCGTAATCCCGACGCCGACAAGGCGCAGATCTACGCTGGCTGGCGGGAAATGCACGAGTACATGGTCAAGCAGAAGCTCGAGACCATCGCACCTCCTTCAGACCCAGTCGCACCGGCCACGCCCGCGGCGGCGCACAAGCCGGAGGCCAGTGCGGCCTCGGCGGGCGACAAGCCGCAGGCCCAGCTCACACCGGAAGAGGCCGACCGGGCGATGCGCAACGATCCGCAGGTGGCGGCGGTGCTGGCCGCCATCCGCCGCGGGGGACTGCCGGCCAAGGCTCCGGCCCAGGCTGGCTCGGCAAAAGACCCGTCGGACGAGGAAAAGCAACTGCTCGACATCATCAAGCAACTCAACAAAAAGGGCGGCAGCGCCGCCGCCTCTCCCGCCGGCTGAGCGCCGGCGACATTCGCATGGCCAAAATCAAGACCGTTTACAGTTGTACCGAATGCGGCGGGCAGTCGCCCAAGTGGCAGGGACAGTGCCCGCACTGCCAGAGCTGGAACACCCTGGTGGAAACGGTGCAGGCGCCGGCTTCGGCCAACCCGCGTTTCCAGGCCTGGGCCGATACCACCAGCCCGGTGCAGGTGCTGTCCGAGGTCGAAGCGGTGGAAGTGCCGCGCGAGCCGTCCGGCATCGGCGAGCTCGACCGCGTGCTGGGCGGCGGCCTGGTGCGCGGCGCGGTGATCCTGATCGGCGGCGACCCCGGCATCGGCAAGTCCACGCTGCTGTTGCAGGCGTTGTCGGAGGTCGGTGCGCGCCGCAAGGTGCTGTACGTGTCTGGTGAGGAATCGCCGCAGCAGATCGCGCTGCGCGCCTCGCGCCTGGCGGTCGACCCGGCGCGCGTGCGCTTCCTGGCCGAGATCCGCCTCGAGGCCATTCTCGCCACGCTGAAGCAGGAGGCGCCCGAGGTCGCGGTGATCGACTCGATCCAGACGCTGTACACCGAGCAGGTCACCTCGGCGCCCGGCTCGGTATCGCAGGTGCGCGAGTGCGCCGCCCAGTTGACGCGCATGGCCAAGCAGACCGGCACCACCATCCTCCTGGTCGGCCACGTCACCAAGGAAGGCTCGCTGGCCGGCCCGCGCGTACTGGAGCACATGGTCGATACCGTGCTGTATTTCGAGGGCGAGTCGCACTCCAGCCACCGCATGATCCGCGCCATCAAGAACCGCTTTGGCGCGGTCAACGAGCTGGGCGTGTTCGCGATGACCGACAAGGGACTCAAGGGCGTGTCCAACCCGTCGGCGATCTTCCTGTCGTCGTACCGCGACGACGTCGCCGGGTCCTGCGTGCTGGTGACGCAGGAGGGCACGCGACCGTTGCTGGTCGAGGTGCAGGCGCTGGTGGACGACGCCCACGGCTTCCAGCCCAAGCGGCTCACCGTCGGGCTGGAGCAGAACCGGCTCTCCATGCTCTTGGCCGTGGCGCACCGTCACGCCACGGTGGCGTGCTTCGACCAGGACGTGTTTCTCAACGCCGTGGGTGGGGTGAAGATCTCGGAACCGGCGGCCGACCTGGCGGTGATCCTGGCTATCGTCTCGTCGCTGCGCAACCGTCCGCTGCCGGAAAAACTGGTGGTGTTCGGCGAGGTCGGCCTGGCCGGCGAGGTGCGTCCGGTGTCGCGCGGCCAGGAGCGCCTCAAGGAAGCGGCCAAGCTCGGCTTCACCCGCGCCATCGTGCCCACCGCCAACCGCCCGCGCCAGCCGATCGACGGACTGGAGATCGTGGCCGTGGACCGCTTGGCGGACGCCATCGACTATTGCAAGGCATGACCATTCACCTGGGAAGGGCCGCAGCACGATGATGACTCCCGAACTGATCGAGGCGGAACGTCCCTACCTGCTGCGCTACGCCTTGGCGCAATTGCGCGACCGCCAGGCCGCCGACGAAGTGGTGCAGGAGACGCTGCTGGCGGCGCTGGAGTCGCGTTCGTCGTTCGCCGGCAAGTCGTCGCCGCGCACCTGGCTGACTTCGATCCTGCGCTTCAAGCTGGTCGACGCCGTGCGCCGCCAGTCGCGCGAGGCACCGCTGGAGCCGTTCGAGGACACGCTCGACGACGGCGACATCGACGCCCTGTTCGACGCCAGCGGCCACTGGCAGCACGCCATCCGCGCTTGGAGCGGACCGGAGCAGGAACTGGTCGCCAAGCAATTCTGGGAAGTGTTCGAGCGCTGCTCGCAGGTGATGCCGCGACGTACCACGATGGTGTTCGTGATGCGCGAGGTGATCGGCATGGAGATTGCCGACATCTGTAAGAACCTCGACATCACCGCGACCAACTGTTCGGTGCTGCTGTACCGGGCGCGCATGAGCCTGCGGGAATGCCTGGAAATCCGCTGGCTGGGAGGAGGTGCCGCGTGAGAATCAACTGCAAACAGGCCAGCCGGCTGATTTCCGATGCACTCGACCGCCCGTTGAGTAAGAGCGAGTACCTGCGCCTGCGCATTCATCTGTTCCTGTGCGGCAACTGCAGCGAATTCTCGCACCAGCTGCAGCTGATGCAGCAAGCGGCACGCAAGGCCGGGCGAGGGGAGTAGCCCGCCGGGCGCTCAGCAGCATGGATCAAGGCCGGACGTCGTCCGGCCTTGATCATTTCTGGGGAGCCTCAGAACCTGTTTAGGATCTCGCGAGCTAGAGCGAGACAAGGCAAAAACGGCTGAGGAAGCGCAGTTTACACGGGGTAAATGAGCGTTCCGCAGACGGTTTTAACGCCGTATCGTCGACGCACAGCAGATCGTAAACAGGTTCTCAGTGCCTGCCCTTGCCGCGCTTGGCGGCATTGGGACAGTTGGCGCAGGCGCTTTGCTCGCACAGGCCGACGCCGCTCAGTGATTGCTTGAGCGCGCACACCGAGCGGCGGCAGGCGATGAAGCGCACGTTCTGTTCCGAGGCCAGGGCGCGGAAGTGACGCATCACGTTGTGGCCGAGGAAGTCGGTGAACAGGATCAGCATGTCGGTGCCGGCGGGCAGGCGGTCGAGCTTGCGCTGATGCGAGCTGTTGCGTCCGCTCAGATGGCGATGGATGGAGATGCCGAAACTCTCCAGCACGGTGGGGATGTTGCCCAGGGTGTCGGCGCCGACCAGCATGGCGTTCATCGGGTGCTCCTTGAGGATGAGTAATTGAATAAATGATAATTATTATCATTTGTTAAGTCAACGACTCGCGATCGCCACCTTGCCGGGCCTGTTGCAAACCGGAAACAGCCTGCTGGAGGCGCCGTGCCGGGGCGTCTGCCGGGAAGGATGCCGCGCAGCAAGAAGAGGGGCGATGCGGGAGCTAGTTGTCGGCCAGGACGCGGATGCGCACGGTGCGTTCCACCGAGTGCAGGCGCTGGCTGACGCCGATCAGCATCACTTGCCGTCCCTGCTCGTCGAGACCTACGCTGCCGACGTTCAGCCACTCGCCGACGGCGCCTTCCACCGAGGTGCTCAGCCGATTCTGCTCGATGCTGCCGACGCCGAAGGCCTCCTGGCGCGCCGCCAGCTCCACTACCACGCGGCTGCCGTTGCGCCTCGGCCGTACGTAAAAGCCCGTCACGGCATCCTGATACTCGGCCCCGCGCAGCAGGCCTCCGCGTGGCGTGACCATCAGCCAGGGCAGGGGGCGGCTGCTGCCGCTCTCGATGAAACCGCTGCCGCCGTCGAGTAGGCGCAGCGTCTGGCGGCTGCGACTGCTGCTCCGGCTTTGCGTGGCGTCGGCGCCGAGGGCCAGATCGCGGCGGCGGCGCCCGAGGTCAAGCTCGACGTTGCCGATGCGCGCCGCGCCACCGAGCGACAGCGTGGAGTCGCTCTGGCGCGCGCCACCGTTCTGTTCGACCTCGATCAGCAGATTGCTCGGGCGCACGTCCAGGGTGCGCGCCAGGCGGCGCAGGGTGGCGAGCCGCGCCGGCGAGGCATCCAGGATCAGTTGCCGCCCCAGGCCGCTGGCACTTTCCCCCGGCTGGAGGTGGGGGGCGATGGCGTCGGCCACCTCGCGGCCATCGCGCCAGCCCAGGTCGATCACCTCCAGGGCCATGACGTTGGCCGAAGCCAGCCATAAAGCGGCAAAGAGTGCATGTTTCATGGCTTCACCATTCCTTGCCGGCGCGCCAGATCGACCAGATCAGCCAGATGCTGTTGAAGAATGCCACCATGAAGCCCAGAAAGCCGAAGAAAGGTAGCCCGAACAGCTTGGGCCCGGCGTTCACCGTCATGACGATGGACGAGCCGATGATCAGGCAGCCGGTGACGATGCCCATGGTCAGCCGGTTGGCGGTGCGGTCGAGCTGGCGGCCGAAGCTGTCGAGCCGCTGCAAGTCGAAGTTGATGCGGAACTTGCCGTGGCGGATGTCCTTGCCCAGCCGGATCAGGTCGCGCGGCAGGTCGCCGATCATGCCCATGGCTTCGACCAGGGTCTGTTTGCCGCGCTTGAGCAGCGTTTTCGGCGTGTAGCGGTTGAGGATCAGCTCGCGCACGAACGGCGTCAGGTGCTCGACCAGCTGGAAGTCCGGGTTGAGCTGGCGCCCCAGGCCTTCCAGCGTGATCAGCGCCTTGAACAGCATCGCCATGTCCGGCGGCAGCACGATGCCGTGGTCGCGGATCAGCGCCATGATGTCGACGATCAGCTGGCTGATGTTGAGGTCCTTCAACGGCACGTGCTCGTACTGGAACATGAACTCGCTGATGTCGTCGGCGAACTTGTCCTCGTCGACCGGGGTCGTGCCGGTCCACTCGATCAGCACGTCGATCATGGCGCGTTCGTCGCGCCCCGACAGGGCGGCAAGGAGGTCGACGATCTCGTCGCGGCGGGCATGGCTGATGCGCCCGACCATGCCGAAGTCGATGAAGGCGATGCAGTTGTCGGGCTGGAAAATCACGTTGCCGGGGTGTGGGTCGGCGTGGAAGAAGCCGTTGATCAGGATCATGCGCAGCACTGCGTCGGCGCCGCGGTCGGCCAGCGTGATGGGGTCGAGCCCCGCCGCCTGCAGCGCGTCGACCCGGGTGGCAGCCTGGCCGTCGATAAAGTCCTGAACGTTGACCGCGGGGTTGGTGTAGTCCCAATACACCCCGGGCACGTGCACGAAGGGGTCGTCGGCGAAATCCCGCCGGAAGCGCTCCATGTTGCGCGCCTCGATCGCCAGGTTCATCTCGCGGTTGAGCGACCGGGCGAACTCGTTGACGATTTCGGTCGGCTGGTAGCGCCGGGCATCGGGAAACTCCAGCTCGATCAGCCCGGCGATATGTTCGAGGATGCGCAGGTCGGCCTGTACCTTGGGCAGGATGCCGGGGCGGCGCAGCTTGACGGCCACCACGGTGCCGTCCTTGAGCGTGGCGCGATGCACCTGAGCGATCGAGGCCGAGCCGATCGGCTCCATCTCGAATTCCGCGAACAGCTCCTCGATCGGGTGTCCCAGCGCCTGCTTCACCAGGTGTGGCACCTGCTCGGGGTGCAGGGGGGCACGTTGCTTTGCAGCTTCTCGAATTCGGTGATCCACTCCTGCGGGAAGACGTCGACGCGGGTGGAGAGAATCTGTCCCAGCTTGATGAAGGTCGGGCCGAGTTCCTCGAACGCCAGGCGCACCCGCACCGGCGGTGGCAGGCCCTCGTCGCCTTCCGGCAAGGGAAGATTCAGCCAGGCGCCGGCCTTGGCCAGTGCCCGTGGCAGCTTCAGGCGCTGGGCGAACTGGCCGAGTCCGTGGCGGAACAGGATTCCGGTGATTTCCTTCAGGCGCGGCAGGTCGCGCATGGCGATCAGGGTTTCTTTCAGCATCGGGTATCCCGCATTTTGGGTTGGCTTTACACTCCACGCCTCGTCCGATAGAGTGCGGCCTATGAAATTGCATCTGCACCTACTGGCTTGGGTGCTGGCTACCTTTATGGTATTGGCTTATGCCGCGCCAGACAAAGCCCCCACGGAAAATCACCCCGCCGCCGAGACTCAGGAAGACCCCATCGGCAAGTTTGCCGCACCGGGCGAAGAGGCTGTCGGCGACTTGTTGTTGCAGGCGATGAGCCTGCTGGGCGTAGCTTACCGTTTTGGCGGCAGTAATCCTTCGGCAGGCCTGGATTGCAGTGGTTTCATTCAGTATGTATTCAAAAAATCATTACGGGTGAATCTGCCGCGCACGGCGGCGGAAATGGCGCATACCGGAAAAGCGGTCGATAAAAGTGAACTGGCGCCCGGTGATCTGGTCTTTTTCAATACCCGTGGCTTCCAGTACTCGCATGTCGGCATCTACATGGGGGGCGGCAAGTTCATCCACTCCCCGCGCACCGGCAAGTCGGTCGAAGTCTCCAACATGAATCAGGATTACTGGACGTCGCGCTACAACGGCGCCCGGCGCGTGAACCGCGGCTCGGCCTCGAATTTCGTGCGTGACGACAGTGAGCCGGCTCCGGTGAAGAACGTCTCGAAGGCGGTGGCGGAGGCCAAGGCGCCGAGTGCCAAGGTGGTCTGCCGCAAGGGGCGGCGCTGCAAGCAGGAAGCCGCGGCGGCCGAGGCCAAGGATTCGGGCGCCAAGGTGGTCTGTCGCAAGGGCCGTCACTGCAAGCAGGAACAGGCCGTCTTCGACAAGGGCAAGGCTTCCGCCAAGACGGGCAGGTCGTCCCGTGGCAAGAAGGCCGAAGAGACCAGGAGCAAGTCGTCCGTGGCCGGCAAGTCCGCCAAGGGCGCCCACAAGAAAAAAGTGGCCTCGTCGCATTGATGCGGCATGCCGCGCGCTACCGTCGATGCCCGCCCTGGCGGGCATTGCGTTTTTGAAAGTCGAACGGAACGTCCTATGAAACTGCAACAACCGGTTTGGCTCGATCCGGAGGGCAACGTGGTCGCCTGCGTCGAGAAGATCAAGGTGATGAACGAGAACCTCGAAGAGCTGGCGCAGATGGCGCAGGATGCCTTCGAGGATGCCATCCTGATGGGGTGCGACGAGCGTCAGGTGCGCGCCTTCCTGGTGGCGATGATGCAGAGTCTCGACAACCCCTACCAGGGCTGAGCGCCGTTGACGTCAACCGCCCGCGCGGCTGCCTTGCCTCTTTGCCCCGTGGCGCCAATCGTACTGGCCTCGATGCGCGCCACGACGTTTACCTATTGCTCCCTGCCCGAGGATTCTTCCGGATGGCCCTCCCTTTTGAAGCCCTGATCGGCTTCCGCTACCTGCGCGCCAAACGCCGCAACGGTTTCATTTCCTTCATTTCGCTGGTGTCGGTGCTGGGCATCGCCCTCGGTGTGGCGGCGCTGATCATCGTGCTGTCGGTGATGAACGGTTTCCAGAAGGAAATCCGCGGCCGCATTCTCGGCGTCGCGTCGCACGTCGAGGTCAGCACCTACCAAGGCAAGTTGTCGGACTGGCCATCGGTGGCCGGGCTGGCCGCCAAGGAGCCGCACGTCATTGCCGCCGCGCCCTTCGTCAATGCCCAGGGCTTGATGTCGGCGGCCGGCAACGTGCGCGGGGCCCTCATCCGCGGCATCGACCCGGCCAGCGAGGACCGCGTGGTCGATGTCGGCAAGCACATGGTGACCGGCAAGCTGGCCTCGCTCAAGCCGGGCGAGTTCGGCATCCTGCTGGGGGTCGAGCTGGCGCGCCAGCTCAACGTCGTGACCGGGGACAAGGTCACGGTGATCACCCCGGAGGGCAGCGTCACCCCGGCCGGCATGCTGCCGCGCCTGAAGCAGTTCACCGTGGTGGGCATGTTCAAGGTCGACATGTTCGAGTACGACTCGTCGCTGGCGATGATCCACCTCAAGGACGCCCAGGTGCTGTTCCGCATGGGCAGCATGGTGAGCGGGGTGCGCCTGAAGCTGGACGACCCGATGGCGGCGCCGCTGGTGAAGGCCGAGCTGCGTAACAAGCTGTCGGCCAGCGCGCTCACCACCGACTGGACCGATACCAACGCCAACTACTTCCGCGCGGTGCAGATCGAGAAGCGCATGATGACCATCATCCTGACGCTGATCGTCGCCGTGGCGGCGTTCAATCTGGTCTCCTCGCTGGTGATGGTGGTCACCGACAAGCAGGCCGACATCGCCATCCTGCGCACCCTGGGGGCCGCGCCTTCCAGCATCATGAAGATTTTCATGATCCAGGGCGCCGTGTCCGGCGTGCTGGGGACCTTCTCCGGTGTCGCCGGTGGGGTGCTGGTGGCGCTCAACCTGGACGTCATCGTGCCGCTGATCGAACGCATCATCGGCACCAAGATCCTGTCGAGCGAGGTGTACATGATCGACTACCTGCCGTCCGACGTGCAGTGGAGCGATGTCTCCACCATTACCGTGATTTCGCTGCTGCTGGCCCTCGTGGCCACGTTGTATCCGAGCTGGCGCGCGGCGCGTACCCAGCCGGCGGAGGCCCTGCGCTATGAATAAGGTATTGCGTTGTCACGATCTGACCAAGGTCTACGACGAGGGCGGGCTGAATGTCCAGGTGCTGTCGAAGGTGACGCTCGAGGTGGAAAAGGGCGAGCGGCTGGCCATCGTCGGTGCCTCCGGCTCGGGCAAGAGCACCTTGCTGCACCTGTTGGGCGGGCTCGACACCCCGAGTTCGGGCGAGATCGAGGTGCTGGGGCAATCACTGTCGCGCCTGAGCGAGCGTCAGCGCGGCGAGCTGCGCAACCGTTCGCTCGGTTTCGTCTATCAGTTCCACCACCTGCTGCCGGAATTTAGCGCGCTGGAAAACGTCATGATGCCGCTTTTGATCCGGCGCATGCCGCGCGCCGAGGCGGAGCAGCAGGCTGCGGAGATGCTGGGCCGTGTCGGCCTGTCGCGGCGTCTGGCACACAAGCCGGGCGAGTTGTCCGGCGGCGAGCGGCAGCGCGCCGCCATCGCCCGCGCGCTGGTGACGCGGCCGGCCTGCGTGCTGGCCGACGAGCCGACCGGCAACCTCGACCGGGGCAACGCCGACGCGGTGTTCGAACTGATGCTGGAGCTGAACGCCAGCCTTGGCACCAGCACTGGTGATCGTCACCCACGACGACCGTCTGGCGAGCCGCGCCGGGCGCGTGCTGCGCCTGACCGACGGCGTGCTGTCGGTCGATGCGCCGCAACCGGCTCTCTCTGTCACCCATTAAGGAAGGCTTCCTCGGCATGCTGGTCAACGGCGACAAACTGCTTACCCTGGAAAAACTGCTGCTGACGCTGGAAACGCCAGCCGGCTGGCTGGAACTCGTGCTGGCGTTGGCCGCATTCATGGCGGGCCTGTACGTGGCGAGGAGGGTGTACCGCCGCCTGTTCGCCCTTCATCCCGAGCGGTATGACCGTTTTCTGCCCTACGCCAGTTTCCGCCTGGTGCTGCCGCTGGCGGCGCAGGTGCTGGTGATTGTCAGCGCGGGGCTGTGGCGCCTGGCTCTGGGCGAAGCGCCGCAGCTCCTGCCCATCGCCAGCGCCATGCTGTTCTGGCTCGGGCTGATCCGCCTCGCCACCGCCATGGTGCGCCAGGCGCTGCCCAAGGGGCGCTTCGAGCGCACCACCGAGCATTTTCTCGCCACGCTGTTCTGGCTGGGCTTCGTCAGCTGGGCCATCGGTGTCGATACCCTGGCGGTGGACTGGCTGGAGTCGATCCGTTTCCACGTCGGCAAGGTCGAGGTCAACCTGTACATGATCCTGACCGGCTTGCTGTGGGTGGCCATCATCCTGGTGGGCTCGCTGTGGGTGAGCCGCATCATCGAATCGCGCGTGATGAAGCTCACCGATATCGACCTGAGCCTGCGCATCGTGTTCACCAAGTTGGCGCGGACCGTGCTGTTGGTGGCCGGGGTGATGGTGGCGCTGCCGATCATCGGCATCGATCTCACCGTGTTGTCGGTGTTTGGCGGTGCGCTCGGCGTCGGTCTCGGCTTCGGCTTGCAGAAGATCGCCAGCAATTACGTTTCCGGCTTCATCATCCTGCTCGACCGCTCGATCCGCATCGGTGACCGGCTGATGATCGACAACCGCACCGGCTACGTCACCAAGATCACCTCGCGTTACGTGGTGCTGAAAACCGCCGACGGCTCGGAGGCGCTGGTGCCGAACGACACGCTGATCGCCAGCACCGTGATCAACCAGTCCTATTCGGACAAGAGCATCTGGACCAGCGTGACGGTGCAGGTCGGCTACGACAGCGATCTGGAACTGGTGCTGCGACTGTTGCGTGAAGCCGCCGTGCATCCGCGCGTGCTGCACGACCCGGCGCCGGCCTCGTTCGTCACCGCCTTCGCCGACAGCGGCATCAACATGGAGCTGGGGTTCTGGGTGGCCGATCCTGAAAATGGCTTCCTGGGGCTCAAGTCGGAGATCAATCTGGCCATCTGGCGCGCTTTCAAGCAACATGGCATCACCATCCCGTTCCCGCAGCGCGAGGTGCGCATACTGGCCCAGGCCAGCGGGGACGCCGCCTAACCACGAGAGGGAGAGCATGTCGGATAAGCAGCTTGCGGTGATTGACGATGACGAGGCGGTGCGCGACTCGTTGATCTGGCTATTCGACGGGCAGGGCTTCCAGACCACGGGTTTCGACAGCGCCGAGGCTTTTCTGGCCGGTCCCGGCCCGGCTGCTTTCAATGCGCTGATCGTCGATTTGCGTCTGTCCGGCATCAGCGGCATCGTGCTGCTCGAAAGGTTGGCCGAACACCCCTACTGCCCGCCGGTGATCATGCTCACCGCGCACGGCGACGTGCCGCACGCGGTGGCGGCGCTCAAGCTCGGCGCCATCGATTTCATGGAGAAGCCGTTCGACGACGGCCGGCTGCTGGCCATGGTCGACCAGGCGCTGCTGCGCGACCAGCAGGAGCGCGACCGCTTCGGGCGGCTGAGCCGGCTCAACCAGTCGCTGGCGCTGCTCACCGAGCGCGAGCGCGAGGTGATGCAGCTGATCCTGGCGGGCAAGCTCAACAAGCAGATCGCCGACGAACTGGCGATCAGCATGAAGACGGTGGAAGTGCACCGCTCGCGCGTGTTCGACAAGATGGGCGTCAAGTCGGCGGTCGAATTGGCCGGGCTGATGGCGGTACTCGACAAGCCGGACGCCGGGAGCAAGGGCTGATGGGCAACAAGCAGCCGGTATCGGTGCTGGTGGTGATTCATTCCACCGACGGTCAGGTCTTGCTGATCGAACGCGCCGACCGCGCCGGTTTCTGGCAGTCGGTGACGGGCAGCCGGGAAGGGCAGGAGGCGTTGATCGACACCGCGCGACGCGAAGTGCGCGAAGAGACCGGGCTCGACGCCGATGCCTATGCGTTGAGCGACTGGCACATCACCAATCGTTACGAAATCTATCCGCACTGGCGCCATCGCTACCCGCCCGGCGTGACCGAGAACGAAGAGCATGTGTTCGGTCTGCTGCTGCCGGCGCCGCGGCCGGTGACGCTGGCCCCGGACGAACATAGCCGCTACCAGTGGCTGCCCTGGGCCGAGGCCGCCGACAAGGTTTTTTCCCCTTCCAACGCCGAGGCGCTGCGCCTGTTGCCGCGCTACCTGCCGTCCTGATCTCGCCCTCTCTCCCGCCTGCCGGCTCGTTCCGGGTGGCGCGTGCCGGCTGCGTTTGCTTTAATGGATTGCCGGCACCGGCGGGCTTGCTGCAAGTCGTGTTGGGGGTTGTAAGAAAACCTTAAAATTGTTCCGGCTTACCCCATGTTAAAATTGCATGACATGTAATTTTATTCTTTATAAAAGCAAGGATTGACGATGAACGCTGCCAAGAAAATCAGGAAGTACATTGAGTCGGGCGAGAACGCAGAACAGGTACAGGTGCTGAAAGATCTGGCCGCAGCGTTGGAACTGGGCCAGTCGTTCGACCTGAAGGCCTTGTACGAGATCGACATGCGCTATTTCGAGGCGGCGATCGAATTGCTGAACGACTGGCGTTTCGACCGCCGCATTTCCTCCCGCAGCAAGCTGCTTGAGCGTCTGCTGGTTGAGACTGCTCCCGAGGCCAAGGTGGAGGTGCCTGCCGAGGCGGTGGTGGCGGAGGCTCCTGTCGTGGTGGCCGCCGAGCCGGTGGTGGTGGCCGAGGTGAAGGAGGTGGTTGAGCTTAAGAGCCCGAAGGCCCCGAAGGCTCCGCGTGCCGCCAAGAGTGCCACCACCAAGAAGTAAGCCGTAGCCTGGACGCGGCCCGGCGCCTAACCCCAACAGCCCCGCCACGCGGGGCTGTTGTTTTTGCCGATGCGGCAAGGCGCGGGGTGTGCCGGCTGTCTATAGTGGGTTTATCCGATTGGCGTTTTTTTGTCTCGTCAGGCCGGGCGGGCAGTACCTGCCGGGTGCCGCCGTGGCAACCCGGTAACGCCCAGGCGCGATGCGGAAGGGCTGGCTGACGTAATGGAACCGCTCAAGGTTTCGACCTACAATATTCACAAGGGGATGTCGGTGCTCAACCGCCATGTCAGGGTGGAAGACATGGCCAAGGCGCTGGATTCGCTGTCATCCGACGTGATGTTCCTGCAAGAAGTACAGGGCAAGAACCTGTTGCGCACGCTGAGCCACCACGAGTGGCCGCGCATCCCCCAGCACCAGTACCTGGCGCGTCAGCTCGGGCGCAAGGCCGCCTACGGCCTCAACGCCAGCTACGGCCATGGCCATCATGGCAATGCGGTGCTGACCCGCTTTCCGATCACCTCCTGGTGCAATCTCGACATCTCGGTCAACCGTTTCGAGAGCCGCGGCGTGCTGCACTGCGTGCTGGAGCCGCCCGGCTGGAGCACGCCGGTGATCGCGCTGTGCGCCCATCTCAACCTGCGTGCCGGCGACCGGCGCAAGCAGTACGCCACGTTGGCGCGCTACATCCGCGACAACGTCCCGCCGCACTATCCGCTGATCCTGGCCGGCGACTTCAACGACTGGCGCGGCGAGGCGACCGACCGGCTGCTGGCCGAGAACGGCCTGCACGAGGTGTTCCAGCACCTGTTCGGCCAACATGCGCGCAGCTTTCCGTCGCGTCTGCCGCTCTTGACCCTGGACCGCATCTACGTGCGCGGCCTGCGCCCGGTCAACGCCAGGGCCCATCACGGCGCGCCGTGGAACGGGCTGTCCGATCACCTGCCGTTGTCGGCGGAATTGCTGCCGGTGTGAAGGGAGAATACCCTGGAGTGTGGTGTGGTCTAGTGGCTTTGACTGGTGGCTGGCGCGTAAGTAGTGAAAATCGCACTTTCGGTCTTGACCGTAAAGGAAAAAACATGTTCAATACAGAAAACTATCGCCGATTTGAACACAGCTTGCGGGCGTAAAATAGCTAAAGCGTGGACAGCCCACAGGGTTGTAACGATTTTCGATCCCGAAGATTTCCATGCACAAAGCCCGCCGTGTCCACGGCGGGCTTTGTCGTTGGAGCTTCACCATGATTCATTTGCAGAATGTGCGCAAACGCTACCGTCGCCCCGACGGTGGCTGGTTCGAGGCGGTGGCGTCGACCTCGCTGTCGATCGGCGCCGGCGAAATCTTCGGCCTGATCGGCTACTCCGGTGCCGGCAAGTCCACCCTGATGCGCCTGATCAACCTGCTCGAGCGCCCGGACGAGGGCAGCGTCATCGTCGACACCCAGGACCTCACCGGGCTGTCCGCGCGCGAACTGCGCCGCGCCCGTCAGAACATCGGCATGGTGTTCCAGCAGTTCAATCTGCTGGCCAACCGCACCGTGGCCGGCAACGTGGCGTTTCCGCTGGAGATCGCCGGCTGGTCCAAGGGCGATATCGAGCGCCGCGTCGCCGAGTGCCTGGAGGTGGTGGGCCTGACCGACCGTGCCGGCCACTACCCGGCGCAACTGTCCGGCGGCCAGAAGCAGCGCGTCGGCATCGCCCGCGCCCTGGCGCCCAACCCCAAGGTAATCCTGGCCGACGAGGCCACCTCTGCGCTCGACCCCAAGACCACCCAGAGCATTCTCGATTGCCTGCAGGACATCAACCGCCGCTTCGGCGTGACGGTGGTGGTGGTGACGCACGAGATGAACGTGGTGCGCTCGATCTGCCAGCGCGCCGCGGTGCTGGACGCCGGCCGGGTGGTCGAGGTGTTGGACATCGTCGACGGAGGGATCGAGGCGGAGTCCGAACTCGCCCGTTCGCTGCTGGAGGCCGCGTGATGGAAACCCTGACTTTTGCCGATGCGCTCGCCAACCTGAGCATGATGGCCCCGGAAATCTGGCAGGCGTGCAAGGAAACCGCGCTGATGCTGGTCATCGGGCTGGCCGCCGCGTTCTGCTTTGGCGGCCCGCTGGGCTTCCTGCTCTACCTGACCCAGCCGGGGCAGATCTTCGCCCATCGCATCGTCAACGGCGTGCTGGGCTGGCTGGTCAACCTGGTGCGTTCGTTCCCGTTCATCATCCTGATGGTGTCGCTGGTGCCGCTGACCCGGATCCTGGTCGGGTCGACCATCGGCCCGGTCGCGGCGGCGGTGCCGTTGTCGTTCGCGGCGATCCCGTACTTCGCGCGGCTGGTCGAGCAGACGCTGCGCGAGGTGCCGCGCGGCGTGGTGGAGGCGGCCGAGGCGATGGGCGCCAGCCCGCTGCAGATCATCACCAAGGTGTTGCTGGTGGAGGCACGCTCCGGCCTGATCTCCGGCGTCACCATCCTTACCATCAGTTTCCTGTCCTACTCGGCGGTGGCCGGCGTGGTGGGCGGCGGCGGCATCGGCGACCTAGCCATCCGCTACGGCTACTACCGCTTCCAGACCGAGGTGATGATCGCCATGGTGCTGCTCCTGGTGCTCATCGTGCAGATCATCCAGTTCGTCGGCAACCGTCTGGCGGCACGGCTGGACAAGCGTTAATCCACCCCATCCCTTACTGAATAAAACGACAAGGAGTTCATCATGCGTAGATTCGTTCTCAAGGCACTGGCCGTCTCCGTACTGGGTCTGGCCGTAGCGGGTTCCGCCCTGGCCGCCGACCCGTCCAAGAAGGAAATCGTCATCGGAACCACCGTTGGCGATTTCGGCGACATGGTCAAGCAGTCGGTCAAGCCGATCCTGGAAAAGCAGGGCTACAGCGTCAAGCTGGTCGAGTTCACCGACTACGTGCGCCCGAACCTGGCGCTGCAGGAAGGCTCGCTCGACGTCAACGTGTTCCAGCACAAGCCCTACCTCGACAACTTCGCCAAGGAGCACAAGCTGTCGCTGAAGGAAGTGTTCCAGGTACCGACGGCGCCGCTGGGCATCTACCCGGGCAAGCTGAAGTCGCTGAAGGACATCAAGGGGGGCTCCACCGTGGCCGCGCCGAACGACCCGAGCAACTTCGCCCGCGCGCTGGTGATGCTGAGCGACCTGGGCTGGATCAAGCTGAAGCCGGGCATCGACCCGCTCACCGCTTCCGAACACGACATCGCCCAGAACTTGAAGAACATCAAGATCGTGCCGCTGGAGGCTGCCCAGCTGCCGCGCTCGCGCAACGACGTGGACTTCGCCGTGATCAACGGCAACTACGCCACCAGCTCGGGCATCAAGCTGACCGAAGCCGTCTATCAGGAAAAGAGCTACGCCTACGTGAACTGGGGCGTGGTGCGCGCCGCCGACGTGAAAAAGGCCTGGGTGAAGGATGTGGTGGCCGCCTACAACTCCAACGAGTTCAAGGCCTGGGCCAAGCAGAAGTACGCCGGCTACAAGCTGCCGGCAAACTGGAAGTAAGCGATTTTTTACTTCAAGGCATTCGGGAGGGCTCAGGCCCTCCTTTTTTTACGTCCTGCGGGGACGATCCGGCACCGTCCGGCCCGGTCGGGGGACGGTGCCGGCGGCGGTTTACTTCAGGCCACCGTTGCCGATGATGCCGCCGACCGCCGCCCCGCCCAGCGTACCGAAGGTGTCGCCACCGGTCAGCACCGAACCGGCCACGCCACCGACGGCGGCGCCGACGGCGGCGTTCTTCTGGCGTTGCGTCATGCCGGCACACCCGCTCAGGGTGGCGATGGCGAGCAGGATGAGCATGGAACGAGTCAGGGTTTTGTTCATGTGAAACCTCGTGTGGCGCTAACGGACGTCTTTGGTCCGCTGAGCTGTATGTGACATCGGTATAGACCGCGCCGGTCCCGCGAGAGTTCCTGCGCCGCCGCCGTGGGGGCCGTGGGGCAACGGGCCGTGCGCCGCTGGCTGGTGGCGAGCTGGTCAACAGGGGAAACGCTCGGTCCCGCATGCATTTTCTACCTGCATTTTTTTTGCAAGCAACTATGCTGAAGGAAGGCAAGGCAATACTGGTTTCACGATGTGCCTGTGGGTGACCATACCCAAGGGGCTTTGCGACAACGCAGGAGGACAGACACATGAAACTCGAACAGTTCAACCATGTCGCCGACCTGATCGGCCTGAAGAAACAATCGCGCGAAGCCGTCTGGCTGATGGAGATCGACGGCATGACCGGCTACGCCGCGGCCAAGCAGCTCGACATCAGCGAGTCGACCGTTTCACGCGCCCACGCCCGCTTCCGCCGCGCTATCAAGGAACTCAATGCTATGGCGACCCATCTGCCGCTGGAAACCCGTTAGCTAGCGGGCTGACACACGCCGGCGATCCGTCCGGCTGATCATACAAAGGTTGGCCGAAGCCTCTCGAAAAAGGGGCTTCGGCCAACCTTTGTGCTTGGGCCGTGCCGGGGCGCCCGCCGCCTGCCGTTGCTGCCTTCGACCCCTTCCGGAACCCACCCTGAGTGTCGTGGTTCGCGAAGGCGAATGGGGGCACAAAGTCTAGTACATCACCATCTGTTTTGCCGAACAACTCAGGGTGTACCGAAGGACAATAGCTTCCTGCTCGTTTAAAACTATTATCCAAAATAGTTAGTTGTTATGAGTTTTTACGAGTCTTATCAGAAACGGCATTGGGCTTAACTCATCGGGGAAATCATCATGGCCAGCACCACTACCAGCGGCATTATCACTTCATTTTCCAACACGCCGCAGGCGGGTGACGATCTTTTTACCAGCAGCTCCACCGGGTTGACTGAAGACTCGTCCAGCATCGTCTACCTGAACGTGATGGCCAACGATCTTGGCGGTGCGGCCAAAACGCTTTATTCAGTGGACGATGGAACGAATAGTGCAGGCATCACCAGCTCGACCGATTTGCTGACCAAGGATACAGCCTATAGCACTGATGTCAGTGCCCACGGAGCCCGTATTTGGATCACGACGGATGGCCGGGTGGGGTACGACGCGAGCACCCTGAGTGCTGATTTCAAAGCGACATTGAATGCTCTTGGGGCTGGAGAATATCAGACAGATACCTTCACTTATGCGATCAGGCTTGGCAACGGGACGCTTAGTTGGGCGACGGCGACTGTGCAGTTTGCCGGGGTGAACGACGCCGCCACCTTCAGCGGCGACGACACCAAGGGCCTGACCGAGACCGATGCGGCCCAGACCACCGGCGGCACGCTGGTGGCGCACGATGTGGATAGCGCCGAAACCTTCCAGGCACAGACCAATGTCGCCGGCAGCCAAGGCTACGGCCACTTCACCATCGGCAGCGACGGGACGTGGAGCTACACCATGGACTCGGCGCACAACGAGTTCAAGGACGGGGAAAACTACAGCGACACGCTGGTGGTGAAGAGCGCCGACGGTACCGAGCACACGCTGACGGTGAACATTACTGGTACCAACGACGCGGCCACCTTCACGGGTGACGACACCAAGGGGCTGACCGAGACCGATGCGGCCCAGACCACCGGCGGCACGCTGGTGGCGCACGACGTGGACAGCGCCGAAACCTTCCAGGCGCAGAGCAATGTCGCAGGCAGCAACGGCTACGGCCACTTCACCATCGGCAGCGACGGGGCGTGGAGCTACACCATGGACTCGGCGCACAACGAGTTCGCAGCCGGCACCACTTACACCGACACGCTGGTGGTGAAGAGCGCCGACGGCACCGAGCACACGCTGACGGTGAACATCGCGGGCACCAACGACGCGGCGACCTTCACGGGCGACGACAGCAAGGGGCTGACCGAGACCGATGCGGCCCAGACCACCGGCGGCACGCTGGTGGCGCACGATGTGGACAGCGCCGAAACCTTCCAGGCGCAGAGCAACGTCGCCGGCAGCAACGGCTACGGCCACTTCACCATCGGCAGCGACGGGACGTGGAGCTATACCATGGACTCGGCGCACAACGAGTTCGCGGCCGGCACCACCAACACCGACACGCTGGTGGTGCAGAGCGCCGACGGCACCGAGCACACGCTGACGGTGAACATCGCGGGCACCAACGACGCGGCGACCTTCACGGGCGACGACACCAAGGGGCTGACCGAGACCGATGCGGCCCAGACCACCGGCGGCACGCTGGTGGCGCACGATGTGGACAGCGCCGAAACCTTCCAGGCGCAGAGCAACGTCGCCGGCAGCAACGGCTACGGCCACTTCACCATCGGCAGCGACGGGGCATGGAGCTACACCATGGACTCGGCGCACAACGAGTTCGCGGCCGGCACCACCAACACCGACACGCTGGTGGTGCAGAGCGCCGACGGCACCGAGCACACGCTGACGGTGAACATTACTGGCACCAACGACGCCGCCACCATCACCGCGTCGGCGAGCGAAGACACCTCGGTCACCGAGGTGGGCAGCGGCGTGGCCGGTGACTCCAGCGCCGGCGGCCAGCTGACAGTCCACGACGTCGACAACGGCGAAGCCCACTTCCAGGCCCCGGTCAGTCTCACCGGGACCTACGGCGACTTCAGCTTCAACGCCAGTACCGGGGTATGGAGCTATGCGCTGGACGATACCCGACCCGCGACCGACGCCTTGGCCACGGGCAGCGTGGTGCACGACACGCTGACGGTTACATCGTTTGACGGTAGCGCCAGCTATACCATCGACGTCGCCGTCAACGGCAGCAACGATAGCGTCAATCACGCCCCGACCGACATCGTGTTGAGCATGGCCGAGCCGGGGGGCAACACCCTTCCCGGAGCCGGGTCTGTACTTGGCACGCTGTCCACAATCGACGTCGATAGTGGCGATACGTTTACGTATTCGCTGATGTCCAGCAGCACGGTGTCGGGTAGCGCCGCCAGTTTTTCCATCAGCGGCAATTCGCTGAGTACCGGCAGCGGTCTTGCCTCTAATTCGGTGTACCAGCTGGGTATCCAGACCACCGATTCTGCCTCGGCGACCTATCACGAAGTCTTCAACATCATCACGGGCACCAATGCTCAGGGGCAAGTGACGGGCGATGATAGCTCCCTGCCGTCCGGCGGCAGCACGAATTCCATCCTGATCGGGGATGACGTGCTGTATGGCAGCGGCGGCAACGATGTGATGTTTGGCGGCTCGGGCAACGATACCCTGTTCGGCCAGAACGGGAACGACGTGCTGTATGGCGGGGCGGGCAACGATACCCTGAGCGGTGGCAACCAGGCTGACCGCTTCGTGTTCCTTGCCTCGGATAATGGCGGGACCGACACCATCACCAATTTCACGGCGACGGGTGCCAACGCCGACACGTTGGATATCTCTGATTTGCTGATCAACTACAACCCGGCAACGCCCAGCGCCTTCGTCCATTTCACCGAGAGCGGCGGCAATACCATCGTCAGTGTGGATCGCGATGGCAGCGGTGGCAGCTACGGTTTTCAGGATGTCGCCATCCTGAATGGGGTGACGGGTCTGAACATGAATGACATGCTGACATCAGGCAAACTGGATGTGCTGCCCTGAGCTCGCCTCCATCGAGCGAGCCACGATGGGGAAAGTGAGGGGGCCGCTGGCTCTACCGGGTGCTACAACACAAGCAGGATGGCGTCGCGCGCCGCAAGGCGTGCGGCGTGCCCGCATGTGGTCGCTGGCCGTTCTGGCCGGCGTGGCGATGGAGGTAGGGGCGATGGGACTGCAGCTGACCTCCCCGGCGTTTGCGCCGGGGGCGGGCGTGCCGGCGCGTTATACCTGCGACGGGGTGGATGTCTCGCCGCCGCTGGCGTGGCAGGGCGCACCCGCCGGCACGCGCTCGTTCGTGCTGATCGTTGACGATCCGGACGCACCGGACCCGGCGGCGCCGAAGATGACCTGGGTGCATTGGGTGCTGTACAACCTGCCGCCGGATCGCCACGAGTTGGCCGAAGGCGCCTCGCAGCATCTGCCGCCGCAGGTCGGCCAAGGGTTGAACGACTGGCAGCGCACCGGCTGGGGCGGGCCGTGTCCGCCGATCGGGCAGCACCGTTATTTCTTCAAGCTCTACGCGCTCGACACGGTACTGCCGGATCTGGGGCATCCCGCCAAGCATCGGCTGGAGCAGGCGCTGCAGGGCCATGTGCTGGGCGAGGCGCAGCTGATCGGGGTGTATCGCCGGCCATGAGAGCGGGCGGTGCCGCTCTGCGTCACCGGCTCTGCCGTACTGGAGCGGTGAGCTCCCGCCGTTTCCGCTTGCACCCCATTGTGTTTCTTCCCGCTCCCGCGACATACTGCGGTCATTTTCGCCCGCCATTCTTGGCGGGTAACGACCGCAGAGGACGGCATGCCGAATAGTTTGAACCGAACCGACCCCGTCGAGCTGGCCAGCTACCTGCTGGCCGGCACGGCGTTGTATGTCGTGCTGCAGTTTCACTTGCTGGCAGCCCTGATCGCCGGCTTGCTGGTGCACGAGCTGGTGGCGCTGGCGGCGTCCCAGGCGCATCTCAACCGTATGGCAGGGCGCCGTGCCCGCGCCGTGGCGGTGCTGCTGTTGTCCATTCTCATCATCCTGCTGTTGGTCGGCTTCTCGTTCGGCGTGATGTCGATCTTCCACGGCGAGACCGGGGCGGTGCCGGCGATCCTGCAGAAATCGGGTGAGATCGCGGTGCTGCTGCGCCAGCAACTGCCGGGCTGGCTGGCCGAGCATCTGCCGAACAACAGCGACGAGCTGAAGAACATGGTGAGCCGTTGGCTGACCCAGCACCTCGAGGAGCTGCGCCTGGTCGGCGGGGCCGCCGGCCGGGGCGCGGTGCTGGTGCTGATCGGCATGGTGATCGGGGCGATGGTGGCGCTGTCCGAATCGCTGCACCGCGAGGGCAGCGGGCCGCTGGCGCTGGCGCTGGTGCGCCGGGCGGCCTGCCCGGCCACGTCGTTCCGCAAGGTGGTGTTCGCGCAGGTGCGCATCGCCGCGCTCAACGCCTTCCTGACCTGGTTGTTCCTGGGAGTGGCCTTGCCCCTGGCCGGTACACCGTTACCGCTGACCAAGACCCTGATCGCCATCACCTTCCTGGTCGGGCTGCTGCCGGTGATCGGCAACCTGATCTCCAATACCATGATCGTGGTGGTGGCGATGTCGCAGTCGCTCGGCCTGGCGGTGGCGGCGCTGGTCTTCCTGGTGGTGATCCACAAGCTGGAATACTTCCTCAACGCCCGCATCGTCGGCTCGCGCATCCAGGCGCGCTCCTGGGAAATCTTGCTGGCGATGATCGTGCTGGAAGCGGTGTTCGGCCTCCCCGGCGTGATCGCGGCGCCGATCTATTACGCCTACCTGAAGGCCGAGCTGAAGGCCATGGGCCTGGTCTGACAGACAGAAACAAAAAAACCGGGCAGTCACCACTGCCCGGTTTTTGCATGGGGTTTCGGTCAACGTTGGCCGAAGTAGCAACCCGTTGCTTGGCGCCTAGCCCAATAGGCGAGCGAGCCAAGGCTGGTTAAGTGCGGCCGGAGCGCAGGAACCGCCATGTACAGGTAGTACATGAGGAACATGGCCAAGCGAATCTTCCAGTGAGATTCGCACGCGCAGAGCACCGCCCCCACTCAAGATGCGAAGGCCTAGCCGCCTGATGGGCTAGGCGGTTACCACAGCACCTTCACCGCCTGGTCGCCCAGCCAGTCCTGCAGCGCCAGCAGCAGTCCGTCGTCCAGGCGCACCCCCATTCCGGCGGCAGCAGCAAATCCCCCTTGGCCAGTCCGTTGTTGTAGCTCAGCCGTACCGGGCAGCCGGCGTCTTCGCTGCGGAACGGGCCCAGCGTGGTGCGCAGCCGCGCCACGTCGGCGTTGCCGTGGATTTGCAGCACCAGGCTGCGGGCGTAGCGGCTGCGCGCCTCGCCCAGCTCGTAAATCTTGTCGGCGATGATCCGCAGGCCGCCGTTGAAACTGTCCTCGCTCACCTTGCCCTCGATCACCAGCACCGTGTCTTCGCGCAGCTTGGCGCGGTTGGCGTCGAAGCTTTCCGAGAACACGCTGACCTCGCGCTTGGCGCTGCCGTCGTCGAGCTGGATGAACGCCATCTTGCCGCGGTTGCCGACCTTGGTGCGCAGGCCGGTGACGAAGCCGGCGATCAGCTGCGGCTCCTTGCGCGGCGTGATGCGCGACAGCGGGGTCTTGATGAAGCCGCGCACCTCCTTCTCGTAGGCCGAGAACGGGTGGCCGGAGAGGTAGTAGCCGATGGCGAGCTTTTCTTCGGCCAACTGTACCGCCGGCGGCCACGGCTTGACCTCGACCATCTCCACGGTCGGCGCGCTGTCGGCGTCGAACATGTCGAACAGCCCGCCCTGGTTGGCGTTGGCGGCTTCCTGCTCGGCCGCCTCCATGGCGAGGCCGACGTTGGCGAACAGCTTGGCCCGGTTGGGTTCGATCGCGTCGAAGGCCCCGGCGCGGATCAGCGACTCGATGGTGCGCTTGTTGACGGTGCGCTTGTCGGTGCGGCGGCAGAAATCGAACAGGTCGGTGAACGGCCCACCCTCCTGGCGCACCGCGACGATATGCTCCACCGCCGCCTCGCCGGTGCCCTTGACCGCGCCCAGCGCGTAGCGGATATGCTGGCGATCCACCGGCACGAAACGGTAGAAGCTCTCGTTGACGTCGGGAGGCAGGAACTTCAGCTTGTTGGCGATCGAATCGTCGTAGAACACCTTGAGCTGGTCGGTGTTGTCCAGTTCCGACGACATGGTGGCCGCCATGAACGCCGCGCAGTGGTGCGCCTTGAGCCAGGCGGTCTGGTACGACACCACGGCGTAGGCGGCGGTGTGCGACTTGTTGAAGCCGTACTCGGCAAACTTGGCCATCAGGTCGAACAGCTGTTCGGCCAACTTCGGGTCGTAGCCCTTGGCGGCGGCGCCCTGCGCGATCTTGCCGCGGTGCTCGGCCATCTCCTCCGGCTTCTTCTTGCCCATGGCGCGGCGCAGCATGTCGGCGCCGCCCAGGGTGTAGCCGCCGATGATCTGTGAGATCTGCATCACCTGTTCCTGATACACGATCACGCCGTAGGTTGGTTCGAGACACGCGGTCAGGTC
Source organism: Pseudogulbenkiania sp. AW2-16 (assembly GCF_056824575.1). Lineage (NCBI taxonomy): Bacteria > Pseudomonadati > Pseudomonadota > Betaproteobacteria > Neisseriales > Chromobacteriaceae > Pseudogulbenkiania > Pseudogulbenkiania sp. AW2-16. The sequence goes on from NZ_CP157668.1 coordinate 2,165,400, forward strand.
AGGGTGGAAGTAATCGACCTCCTGCTTGCCGGCCTTGCGCAGAATGAAGTCGTCCACCATGCCCGAGCCGAGCGGGCCAGGGCGGTACAGCGCCAGCACGGCGATGATGTCTTCGAAACGGTCGGGCTTGAGCTTTTCCAAGAGCCGTTTCATACCGTCCGATTCGAGCTGGAACACCGCCGTGGTGTTGGCCTTCTGCAGGATCTGGTAGGCGGCCGGGTCGGTGAACTCGAGCAGGTTGAGATCGGTGTCGAAGGCCGGATCGAGCGCCTTGATGTACTTGACCGCGAGGTCGATGATGGTGAGGTTGCGCAGACCCAGAAAGTCGAACTTCACCAGGCCGATCTGCTCGACGTCGTCCTTGTCCAGCATCGAGACCGGCACGGCGTCGTCGCCGGCCGCCTGGTACACCGGGCAGAAGTCGGTGATCTTGCCCGGTGCGATCAGCACGCCGCCGGCGTGCATGCCGATACCGCGCGTCAGGCCTTCCAGCTTCTTCGCCAGCTCCCACAGCTCGCGCAGTTCTTCCTCGTTCTCCAGCCGCTCCTTCAGCACCGGCTCCATGTCGACCGCATCGTCGAGCGAATACTGCTTGCCCGGTGCCGCCGGGATCAGCTTGGAAACGCCGTCGCAGAACATGTAGGGCAGATCGAGCACGCGGCCGACGTCGCGCACCACGGCCTTGGCCGCCATGGTGCCGAAGGTGGCGATCTGGCTTACCGCCTCGGCGCCGTACTTCTGGCGCACGTACTCGATGACGCGGTAGCGGTTGTCCTGGCAGAAGTCGACGTCGAAGTCGGGCATCGACACCCGCTCCGGGTTCAGGAAGCGTTCGAACAGCAGGGCGTAGGCCAGCGGGTCGATGTCGGTGATGCCGAGGCTGAACGCCACCAGCGAGCCCGCGCCGGAACCTCGCCCCGGGCCCACCGGGCAGCCGTTGTTCTTGGCCCAGACGATGAAGTCGGCCACGATCAGGAAGTAGCCCGGGAAGCCCATCTGGACGATGGTGTCGCACTCGATTTTCAGGCGCGCGTCGTAGCGCGGCCGCTCGGCGGCACGGACCTCCGGGTCGGGGTAGAGCTTCTCCAGCCGCGTCTCCAGGCCCTCCTTGGACAGATGGACCAGGTAGTCGTCCAGCGTCATGCCTTCGGGGGTGGGGAAGTCCGGCAGGTAGTTCTTGCCCAACTGCACCGTGATGTTGCAGCGGCGCGCGATTTCCACCGAATTCTCCAGCGCTTCCGGGATGTCGTGGAAGCGCTCGATCATCTCCTCGGTCGACAGGAAATACTGGCATTCGGCGAAATTCTTCGGCCGGCGCTTGTCGCCCAGGGTGTAGCCCTCGGCGATGCACACCCGCGCCTCGTGCGCCTTGAAGTCGTCCGGATCCATGAACTGGATCGGATGCGTCGCCACCACCGGCAGCCCGGTCTCGCCGGCGAGCCACAGGGTCTGCTGCACCACGCCCTCGATCTGCGGATTGTCGAGGCGCTGCACTTCCAGGTAGAAGTTGTCTGGGAACAGCCCGGCCCAATAGCGTGCGCGCCGTTCCGCCACGTCGCGCTGGCCGTTGGCGAACGCCATGCCGACATCGCCCAGATGCGCGCCGGAGAGGCAGATCAGCTGGCTGTTGTCGCCGTTTTCCAGCCACTCGCGCTTGAGTTCGGCACGGCCGCGGTACTGGTTATGCAGTACCGCCTGCGTCAGCAGATCGCACAGCCGCAGGTAGCCGGCGCGGTTCTTGGCGGTGAGCAGCAGGCGAGAGGGCTTGTCGCGGTCGTCGTCGTTGCTGATCAGCGCATCGACCGAGACGATGGGCTTGATGCCGTTGCCGCGGCAGGCCTTGTAGAACTTGACCATGCCGAACAGGTTCATCAGATCGGACATGCCGATGGCCGGCATGCCGTGCTGCTTGGCACGCTTGACGGCGTCGTCCAGACGCACGATGCCGTCGTAGACGGAGAATTCGGAGTGGAGTCGCAGGTGGACGAAACGGGGAGGATTCATCCCGGCATTTTAGCCGTTGCCGGGGCGCGGCACCATCGTGGCAAGAGCGTGAGGTTGGCCGAAGACCGCGGCCAGCCCGGCGCGCTCAGTGATCCTTCGGCTTCATCGCGGCCAGTCCGGCCTTCTGCATCTCCAGGGCCTTGATCTGCATCGACAGCATGCCCAGATTCATCGTCAGCCAGCCTTCCACCACGCGCAGCTCAGCCATCTTGCGGTCGATTTCCTCTTCGGTCAGCGGCGGCATGAAGGGCTGGGCGGAGGAGGGGGCGGCGTTCTGCCAGAACTGACGGAACATGGCGAAGGGATCGGCAGGATTGAAGTCGGCGCTCATGGGGGCTCCTGAATGACAAAAACAAAAACGGGCGACATTACGTCGCCCGTTCAGTATAAGCCAGTTGAACCCGATTAGTTCTTGCAGGCCACCTGCGCATCCACGGCAGCCAGGGCGACCATGTTGACGATGCGGCGTACCGACGAGATCTGGGTCAGGATGTGGACCGGCTTCGACATACCCATCAGGATCGGGCCGATGGTCACGCCATCCGACGCCGACACGCGCAGCAGGTTGTACGAGATGTTGGCGGCTTCCACGTTCGGCATCACCAGCAGGTTGGCCGCGCCCTTGAGCGTGCTGTCCGGCATCGCCTGGTTGCGGATGGCTTCCACCAGCGCCGCGTCACCCTGCATTTCGCCATCCACTTCCAGCTCCGGCTGGGCTTCCTGGATCAGCGCCAGTGCTTCGCGCATCTTGCCGGCCGACTCGATGCCGCTGGTGCCGAAGCTGGAGTTCGACAGCAGCGCCACCTTCGGCGCGATACCGAAACGCTTCACCGATTCGGCCGCCATGGCGGTGATCTCGGCCAGCTGTTCGGCGCTTGGGTTCGGGTTGACGTAGGTGTCGGTGATGAAGATGTTGCCGGTCGGCAGCATCAGCGCGTTCATCGCGCCGGCCACTTTCTTCTCGTTGGCGTAGCCCAGCACGTTCTCGACGATCTCGAAGTGCTGACGATAGGCACCGTAGGTACCGCAGATCAGCGCATCGGCCTCGCCGCGACGCACCATCAGCGCGCCGATCAGCGTGGTGTTGCCGATCACGCGGCGACGAGCCTGTTCCTGGCTCACGCCCTTGCGCTTCATCAGCTGGTAGTACTCTTTCCAGTACTCGTTGAAGCGCGGGTCGGATTCGTTGTTGACCAGCTCGAAGTCCTTGCCCGGGGTCATCTTCAGGCCGAGACGCTCGATACGCTTCTCGATCACGGACGGACGACCGATCAGGATCGGGAAGGCCAGACCCTGCGACACGATTTCCTGAGTGGCGTGCAGCACGCGCTCGTCCTCGCCCTCGGCCAGCACGACGCGCTTCTTGTCGGTCTTGGCCTGCGAGAACACCGGCTTCATGAACAGGTTGGTTTTGTAGACGAACTGGGCCAGCTGCTCGACGTAGGCGTCGAAGTCGGCGATCGGGCGGGTCGCCACGCCGGAATCCATGGCCGCCTTGGCCACAGCCGGGGCGATCTTGACGATCAGGCGCGGATCGAACGGCTTCGGAATCACGTATTCCGGGCCGAACGACAGCTCCTGGTCACCGTAAGCCGACGCCACCACGTCGCTCTGTTCGGCCATGGCGAGGTCGGCGATGGCGCGTACGGTGGCGAGCTTCATCTCTTCGTTGATGGTGGTGGCGCCCACGTCCAGCGCACCGCGGAAGATGAACGGGAAGCACAGGACGTTGTTGACCTGGTTCGGGTAGTCGGAACGGCCGGTGCCGATGATGGCGTCCGGGCGGACTTCCTTCACCAGCGGCGGCAGGATTTCCGGTTCCGGGTTGGCCATGGCCAGGATCACCGGGTGAGCCGCCATCGACTTCACCATCTCCTGGGTCACCAGCTTGGGACCGGACAGGCCCATGAAGATGTCGGCGCCGACCATGGCGTCCGCCAGTTTGCGCTGGCCGTTGTCCTTGATGGCGAAACGTTTCTTCGATTCGTCCATCTTCTCGTCGCGGCCCTCGTAGATCACACCCTTCGAGTCGCACACGGTGATGTTTTCGCGCTTCACGCCCAGCGCCACCTGCAGTTCCAGGCAGGCGATAGCGGCCGCGCCGGCGCCGGAAGCCACGACGCGGACCTTGGAGATATCCTTGTTGACCAGGCGCAGCGAGTTCAGCACGGCGGCAGCGGCTACGATGGCGGTGCCGTGCTGGTCGTCGTGGAACACCGGGATGCCCATGCGCTCGCGGCACTTCTTCTCGATGTAGAAGCACTCCGGCGCCTTGATGTCTTCCAGGTTGATGCCGCCGAAGGTCGGCTCCATCGCGCAGATGATGTCGACCAGCTTGTCCGGGTCGTTCTCGTTCAGCTCGATGTCGAACACGTCGACACCGGCAAATTTCTTGAACAGCACCCCCTTGCCTTCCATCACCGGCTTGCCGGCCAAGGGGCCGATGTTACCCAGGCCCAGTACGGCGGTACCGTTGGTGATCACGGCGACAAGGTTGCCGCGCGCGGTGTACTTGTAGGCGTTCAGCGGGTCTTCGACGATAGCGTCACACGGTGCAGCCACGCCCGGCGAGTAGGCCAGGGCCAGGTCGCGCTGGGTCGCCAGCGGCTTGGTCGGAGAAACCTGGATTTTGCCCGGCTGCGGGAACTGGTGGAAATCGAGTGCGTTTTGACGCAATTGCTCATCCATCTGGGAGCTCCTGATTTTCTTAGGTATCTTTAAGGGGGTGTGTGTCGTGTCGTGTGGTCCGACATTATAAGGGCACTAGGGCTAACCCTGTAAACGGGATGTAGTGACGCCATGCAAATACGCGATGGAGGGGCCTCCATCGCGTTGTCAGACAAAATACAATTTACATCATGCCGAGGGTCTTAGGCAGCCACAGCGAGATCGCCGGCACGTAGGTCACCAGGCCGAGGAAGACCAGCATGGTCAGGAGCCACGGCCACACCGCCACGGTGAGTTCGGTGATGCCCATCTTGGTGATGCCCGAGGCCACGTACAGGTTCAGGCCCACCGGCGGGTGACACATGCCCACTTCCATGTTGACCACGATCAGGATGCCGAAGTGCACCGGGTCGATGCCCAGCTGCACCGCCACCGGGAACAGGATCGGCGCCATGATCAGGATGATCGACGACGGCTCCATCACGTTGCCCGCCAGCAGCAGCAGGATGTTCACCATCAGCAGGAAGGCGATCGGACCGAAACCCATGTCGATCAGCCAGCTCGCCATCGCCTGCGGCACGCCCTCCGAGGTCATCAGGAACGAGAACAGCACGGCGTTGGTGATGATGTAGAGCAGCATCGCCGACATGCTGGCCGAATCCAGCAGCACCTTCGGCACCTGTTTCAGGTTCAGGTCCTTGTAGATGAACACGGCCACGATGAAGGCGTATACGGCGGACACGGCGGCCGCTTCGGTCGGGGTGAAGATGCCGCTGTAGATACCGCCGATCACCAGCACGATCAGCGACAGGCCCCAGAAGCTCTCGCGCAGCGCCTTCATGCGTTGGGCGAAGCTCGCCTTGGGCAGACGCGGGTAGTTGTTCTTGCGGGCACGGTACCAAGTGGTGACACCCAGCGAGGTCGCCAGCATGATCCCCGGCACCACGCCGGCCATGAACAGCTGGCCCACCGAGGTGTTGGTGGCCACCGAGAACATCACCATGGCGATGGACGGCGGGATCAGGATGCCCAGTGCGCCCGAGGTGGTGATCACACCGGCGCCGAACTTGTTCGGGAAGCCCTGCTTCACCATGGCGGGCAGGATGATCGAACCAATGGCTACCACGCAGGCCGGGCTGGAACCCGAAATCGCGGCGAACAGAGCGCAGGCCAGCACGCCGGCCAGGCCCAGGCCGCCATGCCAGTGTCCCACCATGCTCGAGGCAAAGTTGATCATGCGCCTCGCCACCCCGCCGTGGGTGAGGAAGTTACCGGCCAAGATGAAGAATGGAATCGCCATGATCTCGAACTTCTCGATGCCGGTGAACAGCTTCAGCGCCACCGATTCGATCGGCACCTGGGTCATGGTGAACAGGAAGGTCAGCACGGTCAGGCCCAGCGAAATCGAGATGGGCATGCCGGTGATCATGAGGGCGATCAACAGCCCGAAGAGAATCAGTGTGCTCATTTTTTCACCCCATGCTGCTGCAGGTCTTGCGGGTGGAGGTTCTCCTCCACGACGTCCCAGTCGGCTTTTGCCGTTTCGTCGTCCATGCCTTCGACGTGGGCGTGGTCGTGCTTGGGCAGAACGCCGGTCTTGATGAACGACACGGTCACCTGCAGGAAGCGGAAGCACATCAGATAAGAACCGCAGGGCACCGCGAGGTAGACCAGCCACATCGGCAGTTCCAGGTCGGCCGAAGTCTGACCGGTATGGGCGATTTCCCAGACGAAGCTGGCGCCCAGGGTACCGACGGTGCCGGTGAACAGGGCACCGGCCAACAGGCCGAACACGATGAACTTGCCGCGTACGCGTTCGCTCAGGCGGTTGATCAGCACGTCGACGCCGACGTGGATGCCGGTACGCACGCCGTAGGCGGCGCCGAACTTGGCCATCCAGACGAACAGATAGATGGTCAGTTCCTGTGCCCAGGACATGTTGACCTTGCTGAAGATGGGGTTCAGCAGTTCGACGCCCGAACCGTAGCGATGGACCACCGCGACAAACGTCACCAGGGTCGCCACGCCGATAAGGACGGAAATGATCCATTCCTCAAGGTGGTCGAGAAGTTTCAGCATTGAGTATCTCCCGATAGATCAGAAAAAAGCGCCCTGCCTGGTCAAGCAGGGCGCTCTTGGGCATGGTTACTTGGGAGCGACGTAGCCGGTTTCTTTTTCCACTGCCTTGAGCAGATCCTTGCCGACACGATCGGCCATCTTCTCGTGCACCACCTGCAGGGTTTTCTTGAACGCGACCTTTTCGGCCGGCGTCGGGGTGTAGACCTGGGTCTTGCCGGAGGCCTTGATCGCGGCAATCGCTTTGTCACTATCCTGCTTGGCCAGTTGCAGTTCGTACTTGGTGGCGTCCTTCATGGCGCCTTCCAGGGTGGTGCGGACATCCGCCGGCAGGCCGTCCCAGAATTTCTTGTTCACCACCACGGCGTAGCCGAGATAGCCGTGACCGGTCAGGGTCAGGTTCTTCTGCACCTCATAGGCTTTGCTGGTATAGAGGTTGGACGGCTCGAGTTCGGTGCCGTCCACTACGCCGGTCTGCAGCGCCTGGTACACCTCGGAGAACGCCATCACCTGCGGCAGGGCGCCCAGCGTGCGCATCTCTTCTTCCAGTACCTTGGAGCCCTGGATTCGGATCTTGGTACCCTTGAGGTCGGCCGGGGTGCGGATCGGCTTGTTGGACGAGAAGTTCTTGAAGCCGTTGTCCCAGTAGGCCAGTGCCCTTGATGCCCTTGCTTTCCAGCTTGCCGAACAGCTGTTGGCCGATCGCACCCTGGGTCACTTTGTGAACTTCGTCGTAGTTGTCGAACAGGTAGGGCAGGTCGAACGCCTCAAATTCCTTCACGCCCATCGGGCCAAACTTGGCCAGGCTCGGGGCCAGCATTTGCACCGCGCCCAGTTGCAGGGCTTCCAGTTCTTCCTTGTCCTTGTAGAGCTGGCTGTTCGGGTAGACTTGTACCGAAACCTTGCCCTTGGTGCGCTCTTCGGCCAACTTCTTGAAGTACTCGGCCGCCTTACCCTTCGGGGTGTCCTGGGCGACGACGTGGCTGAACTTGATGACGATTTGGCCGGCGGCGTGGGCCATGCCGGTCATGCCGAAGGTGGCACCGATAACCAGAGCGGCAATTTTCAGTTTCATTGAAAGTGTCTCCATGAGATGCGTCGATTTTATGAATGCAGCCCTTGTTGTCGGGCCGTCATTACGGTGTAAAGTAGAAGGCAAGCCGTTCCCGATCCATTGGGGAATTCAGCATTAGGGAAATCCCTTACCCCTTTGTCATTGCCCCGAGCCATGCCCAAATCCCGCTCTCCGCGTTTCCTGCTGCTGACCACCGTTGGCTCCCTGCTGGCCCTGATCACGGCCTTGTCCGGCATCGTCTACCTGGTGTATCGCGACTGGATGGAAGGGCAGCGGGACAGTCTCATCCAGGAGGTGCTGTGGCTCGATCAGTCGTTGCGGCTGCACCTGGAAACGCATCGGGAGTGGGCCGAAAATGCGGCCAACGATGTGTCGGGGCTGCGCATCAACGGTTACCAGTTCCAGCAGAGTGCCCGCCTGCTGTTGCGCGAGAACCCCGAGCTGCTCGAAGCGGAGCGGGTGGATGCACGTGGACGCATCCTGTGGGATACCCGCCGCGTCAACCTGCACTGGCGATGTGCTGAGCGGGGCGGCCCATGATGCTTTGTGGCGTGCCAGCAAGCTGATGCGGGCGGCCTACGGTGAGGCCTATCGGGGGCGGGACGGCAAGTACCGCTTCGACATGGCCGTGCCCATCATCGTCGAAGGCGAGTACGTCGGGGGCATTCGTCTGGTCTATCAGATGGAGGGGCTGCTGTATAACCAGGTGCCATGGTGGATCGCTTCCAAGTACCTGATCAGTATCCAGGACCTCGGGGGAAAAGTGCTGGCCAGCCGCTTCGACGAGGCCGAGCAGCCGGGCACGCTGCAGTATCAGATCAGTTTCGACCCTCCCGGCCACGGACTGACCCTGCGCGCGGTGGAGTATCGCAGTGCGATGGGACTGACCCTGCCGGTGTTGGTGGTGGCGGTGGTCACCCTGGTGCTGGCGCTGCTGTATTCGGTATGGCGCATCCGGCGCCACATCCGCGAACGCTCGGCCGCGGAGCGGGCACTGGAGCTGGAAATGTCCCTGCGCCAGGCGATGGAAGACAGCATGAAAAGTGGCCTGATGGCGCTGAGCGCGAGCGGCGAGATCGTCCGCGTCAACCGGGCGTTCTGTGCCATGTCCGGCTTCAGCGAGAACGAGCTGGTCGGGCAGTCGCCACCGCACAGTTTCTGGCCCACGAACGAATACCCCTTGCTGCACGACACCATCGCCGCCGTGTTGCGAGGGTTCCAGCCTGAACACGGATTCGAAGTCCCCTTCGTCACCAAGAACGGTGAAGCCTTCGAAGTCCGTCTCTTTGCCACCCCGCTCGTGGAGCGCGATGGCAGCCAGCGCGGCTGGATCTGCTCGATGTACGACATTACCGAACTGAAGAAAAAGCGCCTGGCGCTCAACGCGTCGCACCAGCGCTTCCTCACTGTGCTGAACGGGCTGGACGCTGGTGTGTGCGTCACCGACAAAGGCGGCAGCCAGCTACTCTACGCCAACCCGACCTTCAGCCACTTGTGGATGAAGGACGAGCCCGATGCCGACTGCTGCCTGTTGCTGCCTCGGCTGCCCGATGGCGACGAAGAGGGGGCAGAGAACCAGCACTTGGAGTTCACCTCGGATGGCGGCAGCAACTGGTTCCAGATTCATCGGCGCCGCATCGAGTGGGTCGACGGTCAGGAGGCCTGGCTGTCTATCCTGACCGACGTCACCGAGCTGCGCCAGCGCGAAGCGCGCGAACGCGCCCAGGAGGAACGTTTCCAGAACACCTCGCGCCTGATCGCCATGGGCGAGATGGCCTCCAGCCTGGCGCACGAGCTGAACCAGCCGCTGTCGGCAATCAATACCTACTCGTCCGGCCTGCAGCGGCGCCTGCCCCCCGATCTCGAACTGCCCAAGGGCGTGCGCGAGGCGATTCAGGCTATCTCCGAGCAGGCGCGTCGCGCCGGACAGATCGTCAACAGCATCCGTGCCTTCGTGAAGAAGCATGCGCCGCAGCTCGAGCTTGCCGACCCCGCCAAGGTGGTCGGGCGTGCCATCGGCCTGGCCGAACCGATGGTAGTCAAGCACGGCGTCAACCTGCTGCTTCAGCCATCCGAATCGGTTTGTCGTCTGGAAATGGATCCGGTTCTGATCGAGCAGGTGCTGCTCAACCTGATCAAGAACGCCGTCGAGGCCATGCGCGATGCCGAGACGCGCCGGCCGCAGGTGACGGTGCGCTATGGTGCCGATGCCGGCTATTGGCGTGTGGAAGTGGCCGATAATGGCCCGGGGTTGTCCGACAGTATCCGCAGCAACCTGTTTACCCCGTTCTATTCCAGCAAGCCCGATGGGCTCGGCATCGGACTCAACATCTGCCGTTCGATCGTGGAGTTCCATCGCGGACAGTTCGGCGTCGAGCGCTCCGCCGACGGCGGCTGCGCGTTCTGGTTCACCCTGCCGGTGGCTGCGCTGGAGCGGGAACAAAAAACGGCGCCTGCTGGCGCCGTTCGCTGAGAGGGCTGTCCGCCACTCAGTCCGGTGTCAGCACCGTCTCCTGGCCTTCGGCCAACGTGTCGGGGTAGTCGCGGCTGTAGTGCAGGCCGCGGCTTTCCTTGCGCAACAGCGCCGAACGCACGATCAACTCGGCCGTCTGCACCAGGTTGCGCAACTCGATCAGGTCGTTGCTGATGTGGAAGTTGCTGTAGTACTCGTTGATTTCCACGCTCAACAGCTTGATGCGGTTGAGCGCCCGCTCCAGTCGCTTGTTGGTGCGGACAATGCCGACGTAGTCCCACATCGCGCGGCGCAGTTCGTCCCAGTTGTGCGAGATCACCACTTCCTCGTCCGGGTCGGTCACCTGGCTGTCGTCCCAGTCCGGGATGTCCGGCAACGAGATGCCTGTTGCCGCCAGGATGTGCTCGGCTGCCGCCTTGCCGATCACCATGCATTCCAGCAGCGAATTGCTGGCGAGCCGGTTGGCGCCGTGTAGTCCGGTGCAAGCCACTTCGCCCACGGCGTACAGTCCTTCGACGTCGGTGCGGCCCTTCAGGTCGGTCACCAAGCCACCGCAGGTGTAGTGTGCTGCCGGTACCACCGGAATCGGCTGCTGGGTGATGTCGATGCCGAGCTCCAGGCAGTGGGCGTAGATATTGGGGAAGTGTTCCTTGATGAAGCTGGCCGGCTTGTAGGAAATATCCAGATGCACGCAATCCAGGCCATGTTTCTTCATCTCGAAGTCGATGGCGCGCGCCACCACGTCGCGCGGCGCCAGCTCGGCACGCGGATCGTGCTTGGGCATGAAGCGAGTGCCGTCCGGCAGGCGCAGGATGCCGCCTTCGCCACGCACCGCTTCGGAAATCAGGAATGATTTGCTATGCGGGTGGTAGAGGCAGGTTGGGTGGAACTGGATGAACTCCATATTCCCCACCCGGCAGCCGGCACGCCAGCCCATGGCGATGCCGTCGCCGGTGGCGGTATCCGGGTTGGTGGTGTACAGGTACACCTTGCCGGCGCCACCGGAGGCCATAATGGTGTGCTGCGCCGCAATCGTCACCACCTCGTCGGCCTGCTTGGCCAGAGCGTAGGCGCCATACACCCGCTTTCCTTCCAACCCCAGCTTGGCGGAGGTGATCAGGTCGATCGCGATGTACTCTTCGAGCAGCGTGATGTTCGGATGGGCCTTGATCTTCTGCCCCAGCGTCGTCGTCACCGCCGCACCGGTCGCGTCCGCCGCATGAATGATACGGCGATGGCTATGCCCCCCTTCGCGGGTCAGGTGGTAGCCGGTCTCGTGCGTCTCATCCTTGGTGAAGGGCACCCCCAGCGCAATCAGCCAGTCGATCGCCTCCTTGGAGTGTTCGACAATATAGCGCGTCGTCTCCTCGTTGCAGATGCCGGCGCCGGCGATCAGCGTGTCCTGAATATGTTCCTGTACCGAATCATCGGTATCGAGAACCGCGGCAATGCCGCCCTGAGCGTAGCTGGAACTACCCTCCAGTAGATCCCGCTTGGTGATCAGGCCCACCTTGCGGCGTTCGGCAAGGTGCAAGGCCAGGGTCATGCCGGCCAAGCCACTGCCAATGATAAGAACGTCAAACTTCAGCATAGAGCGTCATCCACCCGAGTGTGAGCGTGTACATAGAATCAAAGGGTCAAGCCTAGCAGAATCGATGCCGTTCGCGCAGCCGACTTGCACGACATAATCGGCGCGGCATGCATCAGCAGGGCCCCATTGATGTGCACACTGACCGCTATTCGTGTCGAGCTGCTTGCCTCATCTTGCGCTACCCCCGGTGTCGTTCTACCCGTCACGGGGCAGGG
>NZ_CP157668.1:2180000-3685000 GCF_056824575.1 Pseudogulbenkiania sp. AW2-16
CTAGCAATAGGTACTCCTTGCTGAACACATAGGCAAGGTAGAGCGAACGCGGAGAACTGAAACATCTAAGTACCCGCAGGAATAGAAATCAACCGAGATTCCGTCAGTAGTGGCGAGCGAACGCGGAACAGCCTGTACGTGTTATGGATTGTGTTAGTGGAAGGCCCTGGAAATGGCCGCCATAGTGGGTGATAGCCCCGTACACGAAAACGCATTCCAAGGACTAGGCGTACGAGAAGTAGGGCGGGACACGCGAAATCCTGTCTGAAGATGGGGGGACCATCCTCCAAGGCTAAATACTCGTGATCGACCGATAGTGAACCAGTACCGTGAGGGAAAGGCGAAAAGAACCCCGGGAGGGGAGTGAAATAGAACCTGAAACCGGATGCATACAAACAGTGGGAGCCTCGCAAGGGGTGACTGCGTACCTTTTGTATAATGGGTCAGCGACTTACGTTCAGTAGCGAGCTTAACCGAATAGGGGAGGCGTAGGGAAACCGAGTCCGAATAGGGCGCTTTAGTTGCTGGGCGTAGACCCGAAACCGAGTGATCTATCCATGGCCAGGATGAAGGTGCGGTAACACGCACTGGAGGTCCGAACCCACTAGTGTTGCAAAACTAGGGGATGAGCTGTGGATAGGGGTGAAAGGCTAAACAAACTCGGAGATAGCTGGTTCTCCCCGAAAACTATTTAGGTAGTGCCTCATGTATCACTTCCGGGGGTAAAGCACTGTTATGGCTAGGGGGTCATTGCGATTTACCAAACCATGGCAAACTCTGAATACCGGAAAGTGCGAGCATGGGAGACAGACGGTGGGTGCTAACGTCCATCGTCAAGAGGGAAACAACCCAGACCGCCGGCTAAGGTCCCAAATGATCAGTTAAGTGGTAAACGAAGTGGGAAGGCCTAGACAGCCAGGATGTTGGCTTAGAAGCAGCCATCATTTAAAGAAAGCGTAATAGCTCACTGGTCGAGTCGTCCTGCGCGGAAGATGTAACGGGGCTCAAACTGATAACCGAAGCCGCGGATTTGCACGCAAGTGCAGATGGTAGGGGAGCGTTCTGTAGGTCTGTGAAGGTGTGTCGTAAGGCATGCTGGAGATATCAGAAGTGCGAATGCTGACATGAGTAGCGATAAAGCGGGTGAAAAGCCCGCTCGCCGAAAGCCCAAGGTTTCCTACGCAACGTTCATCGGCGTAGGGTGAGTCGGCCCCTAAGGCGAGGCTGAAAAGCGTAGTCGATGGGAAACGGGTCAATATTCCCGTACTTTCGTATAGTGCGATGTGGGGACGGAGAAGGTTAGGTCAGCCAGGTGTTGGATGCCCTGGTTCAAGCCGGTAGGTGGAAGGAGTAGGCAAATCCGCTCCTTTGTTAACACCGAGACGTGATAACGAGGTTCTACGGAACCGAAGTGACTGATACCACGCTTCCAGGAAAAGCCACTAAGCTTCAGCTATACGAGAACCGTACCGCAAACCGACACAGGTGGGCAGGATGAAAATTCTAAGGCGCTTGAGAGAACTCAGGAGAAGGAACTCGGCAAATTGATACCGTAACTTCGGGAGAAGGTATGCCTCTTAAGGTGTAGGACCTCGCGTTCGAAGCCTCGAGAGGTCGCAGAGAATCGGTGGCTGCGACTGTTTATCAAAAACACAGCACTGTGCCAACACGAAAGTGGACGTATACGGTGTGACGCCTGCCCGGTGCCGGAAGGTTAAGTGATGGGGTGCAAGCTCTTGATCGAAGCCCCGGTAAACGGCGGCCGTAACTATAACGGTCCTAAGGTAGCGAAATTCCTTGTCGGGTAAGTTCCGACCCGCACGAATGGCGTAACGATGGCCACACTGTCTCCTCCTGAGACTCAGCGAAGTTGAAATGTTTGTGAAGATGCAATCTCCCCGCTGCTAGACGGAAAGACCCCGTGAACCTTTACTGTAGCTTTGCATTGGACTTTGAACAGACTTGTGTAGGATAGGTGGGAGGCTATGAAACCAGGACGCTAGTTCTGGTGGAGCCGTCCTTGAAATACCACCCTGGTGTGTTTGAGGTTCTAACCTTGGTCCGTGATCCGGATCGGGGACAGTGCATGGTAGGCAGTTTGACTGGGGCGGTCTCCTCCCAAAGTGTAACGGAGGAGTTCGAAGGTCACCTAGGTACGGTCGGAAATCGTGCTGATAGTGCAATGGCATAAGGTGGCTTAACTGCGAGACCGACAAGTCGAGCAGGTGCGAAAGCAGGACATAGTGATCCGGTGGTTCTGAATGGAAGGGCCATCGCTCAACGGATAAAAGGTACTCCGGGGATAACAGGCTGATTCCGCCCAAGAGTTCACATCGACGGCGGAGTTTGGCACCTCGATGTCGGCTCATCACATCCTGGGGCTGTAGCCGGTCCCAAGGGTATGGCTGTTCGCCATTTAAAGTGGTACGTGAGCTGGGTTCAAAACGTCGTGAGACAGTTTGGTCCCTATCTGCAGTGGGCGTTGGAAGTTTGACGGGGGCTGCTCCTAGTACGAGAGGACCGGAGTGGACGAACCTCTGGTGTACCGGTTGTCACGCCAGTGGCATTGCCGGGTAGCTAAGTTCGGAAGAGATAACCGCTGAAAGCATCTAAGCGGGAAACTCGCCTGAAGATGAGACTTCCCTGAGGGCTTGACCCTCCTGAAGAGTCGTTCGAGACCAGGACGTTGATAGGTCGGGTGTGGAAGCGCTGTGAGGCGTGAAGCTAACCGATACTAATTGCTCGTGAGGCTTGATCCTATCATTTGAGTGGCTTGGGCCACGCGGTGAATAGAGTGTGCGACGTACAATCGATTACCCAATTCGAAATGGAAGCTGAGAGGCTTCCAGGCTTCTTCCAGTTTGTTGACAGTTTATGTCTGGCGGCCTTAGCGAGGTGGTCCCACCCCTTCCCATCCCGAACAGGACCGTGAAACGCCTTAGCGCCGATGATAGTGCGGCATTGCCGTGTGAAAGTAGGACACCGCCAGACTCCCCTCAAGAAAGCCCAGCTCATCCGAGCTGGGCTTTGTGCTTTGCGCCGGCAGAATGCATCCTCCACCGCGTCCACCTTCCCCCTCTCCGCAGACGGCAAGAAAAAGGCCGGATTACCGGCCTTGGTGCTGCGCGTTTCTCCCTCTCACACTGACGGCTTGGCTGAAGAACCGGCCGTGACGTCCCGTCAGCGCGGTACCCCAATAAAACTCTGATCGAATGGCTGATCGAAAGTGCAGCCCTGCCTAGCCTCACCTGATGGTGACGTGCACCATTACCTCAAGGTCGGCGTGGTGGCACAGCATCTCGATCATGGACGACAGCGCCGATCGATTTTTGGCTATTCGGGCAAGTTTGCTGGTGCCGGTGGCTTTAGCGCTACTTGCCATTCCCCGGCTTTTTCCCCTCTTTGTTTTTGTTGCCTTGTTCCCATCCCAATATTTTCGTCTACAACGATAGGGCGTTGTTCGTTGCCTTCATGCAACATTTGACGCGTTGCTCGCTGGGCACTTGCGCTCGTTTTCACCGATTTTCCAGCTTTCCTGACGTGTCGCCGCTATATTTCGCCAAGGTTAAAAAATAATGTATACAATAGGCAAAAATTCATTGTTAGCCAAAGCTGATACATAGAGCAGGAGTTCAAGATGCAATTCGAGGTGTTTGCCCATACCCAGTCGCCTCTCCGGGACGCGATCACCGCGGCGTACCGCCGGGACGAGCGGGAGTGTGTACAGGCTTTGCTGCCGCAGGCGGCGATGAGCGAGGCGGAGGTGCGTACGGCTCAGGATCTGGCGCGTCGTCTGGTGTCGCGTGTTCGCAAGGAGCGGACCCGGGCCAGCGGGGTGGACGCCTTGATGCACGAGTTTTCGTTGTCGAGCCAGGAGGGGATCGCCCTGATGTGCCTGGCCGAAGCGCTGCTGCGCATTCCCGACAAGGAGACGGCCGATCGCCTGATCCGCGACAAGATCAGCAAGGGTGACTGGAGTGCTCACCTGGGCAATAGCTCGTCGTTGTTCGTCAACGCGGCGGCATGGGGCTTGCTGGTGACCGGCAAGCTGGTGGCGTCTCACAGTGCGAAAGGGTTGTCGGCGGCGATGACCAAGCTGATCGCCAAGGGTGGCGAGCCGCTGATCCGCAAGGGTGTGGACATGGCGATGCGCATGCTGGGCAAGCAGTTCGTGACCGGCGAGACCATCGGCGAGGCGCTGGACAACGGTGTCGAGCGCGAGTCGCGCGGCTACCGTTTCAGCTACGACATGCTGGGCGAGGCGGCGATGACCGAGGAGGACGCGCAGCGCTACCTGGACGATTACGTGATGGCGATCCACGCCATCGGCAAGGCGTCCAACGGCCGTGGCGTCTACCAGGGGCCGGGTATTTCGGTGAAACTGTCCGCCATCCATCCGCGCTACGCCCGCGCCAAGCATGAGCGCATGATGGGCGAGCTGCTGCCGCGCCTGAAGCAGCTGTTCCTGCAGGCCAAAGAATACAATATCGGTTTGAACATCGATGCCGAGGAGGCTGACCGCCTGGAAATCTCGATGGACCTGGTCGAGGCTTTGGCCAACGATCCGGACCTGGCCGGTTTCGAGGGCATCGGTATCGTGGTGCAGGCCTATCAGAAGCGCTGTCCTTATGTCATCGACTTCCTGATCGATCTGGCGCGCCGCACCAAGCATCGTTTCATGGTCCGTCTGGTGAAGGGCGCCTACTGGGACGCCGAGATCAAGCGTGCTCAGGTGGATGGCCTGCCGGGCTACCCGGTGTACACGCGCAAGGTTTACACCGACGTGTCCTACCTGGCCTGCGCCAAGAAGCTGCTGTCGGCCCAGGACGCGATCTATCCGCAGTTCGCCACGCACAACGCCTACAGCCTGTCGGCCATTCACACGCTGGCCGGTGACAAGGATTATGAATTCCAGTGCCTGCACGGCATGGGCGAAACGCTGTACGACCAGGTGGTCGGTTCGGCCAACCTGGGCCGAGCCTGCCGTATCTATGCCCCGGTGGGCTCGCACGAAACGCTGCTGGCGTACCTGGTGCGCCGTCTGCTGGAAAACGGCGCCAACTCGTCGTTCGTCAACCGCATTGTCGACGAGTCGGTCTCGATCGACGAACTGGTGGGCGATCCGGTGGCCGAGGCGGCGCGTCATGGTGGCCAGCCGCATGCCAAGATTGCCTTGCCGCTGGAACTGTACGGTAGCGAGCGGGCCAATTCGCGTGGCCTCGACCTGTCCAACGAGCAGCTGCTGGCAACCTTGCAGATGGGGCTGATCGACTCCGAAAAACAGAGCTGGCAGGCTTGCCCGTTGCTGGGCGATGGCGAGGTGACCAGCGCCGAACCGCTGCCGGTGCGCAATCCGGCCGATCGCAACGACGTCGTCGGCCAAGTGTATGAAGCGACCGAGGCCGACGTGGCGCATGCGCTGAATCTGGCCGAAAGCGCTGCCGCGGCCTGGGCCGGCACGCCAGTGGCCGAACGCGCCGCCTGCCTCGAGCGCATGGCGACGCTGATGGAAGACAATATGCCGGCGCTGATGGGGCTGGCGGTGCGCGAGGCCGGCAAGACGCTGACCAACGCGATTGCCGAGGTGCGTGAGGCGGTCGATTTCTGCCGCTACTACGCCGCCCAGATCCGTGCCGAGTTCAAGAACGACAGCCATGCGCCGCTGGGTCCGGTGGTGTGTATCAGCCCGTGGAACTTCCCGCTGGCGATCTTCACCGGCGAGGTGAGCGCGGCGTTGGCCGCCGGCAACCCGGTGCTGGCCAAGCCAGCCGAGCAGACCAGCCTGATCGCGGCGTTTGCCGTGCGTCTGTTCCACGAGGCCGGCGTGCCGCGCCAAGTGCTGCAATTGCTGCCGGGCCGAGGCGAGGTGGTCGGTGCGGCGCTGACGCGTGACCCGCGCATTCAAGGGGTGATCTTCACCGGCTCGACCGAAGTGGCGCAGATCATCCACCGCACCCTGGCCCAACGTGGCGGCGAGGTGCCGTTGGTGGCGGAGACCGGCGGCCAGAACGCGATGATCGTCGACAGCTCGGCGCTGCCGGAGCAGGTGGTGACCGATGTGCTGTCCTCGGCCTTCGATTCGGCGGGCCAGCGCTGTTCGGCGCTACGTGTGCTCTACCTGCAAAGCGACATCGCCGACAAGGTGATCCGCATGATCAAGGGGGCGATGGACGAGCTGACCGTGGGCAATCCGGCGCACCTCACTACCGATGTGGGGCCGGTGATCGATGCCGAGGCCCAGCAGAACCTGCTGGCACACATCGAGAAGATGAAGCCGCGCGCGCGCTGGACCTATCAGACCAAGTTGGCCGAAGATGCCGGGCAGGGTACCTTCGTGCCGCCGACGATGTTCGAAATCGACAGCCTGAAAGACCTGACGCGCGAGGTGTTCGGCCCGGTGCTGCATGTGTTGCGCTTCGAGGCATCCGACATCGACCGCGTGGTGGACGAGATCAACAGCACCGGCTATGGTCTGACCCACGGCATCCACAGCCGTATCGACGAGACCATCGACCGCATCGTGTCGCGCATCAAGGTCGGCAACGTCTACGTCAACCGTAACATCGTCGGTGCGGTGGTCGGGGTGCAGCCGTTCGGCGGCGAGGGCAAGTCCGGCACCGGTCCGAAGGCGGGTGGGCCGTTCTATCTGTATCGTCTGACCCGTGCCAAGTGGCAGCCGGCGCTGAAGCTGACCCCGCAACCGGCTGAGCTGCCGGCGCTTCAGAAGCTCGACGCCGAGCTGGGTGGATTCGGGCTGGATGCGTCGACACAGTCCCGCCTGCGTCAGGCGCTGGGCGAGGCGAGCCGGCACACGCCGCTGGCGCATGCGGTGGAACTGCCGGGGCCGACCGGTGAGAATAACGGGTTGCTGTTTGCTCCGCGCGGTAAGATCGGTTGCGTGGCGTCCTCGACCGAAGGCCTGCTGCAGCAGTTGATCGCGGTGTTTGCCACCGGCAACCGGGCCGTGCTGGAGGATGGCGAGGGTGCACGCAAGCTGGCCGCGAAGCTGAACGGTTACGTCGAGCTGAGCCGCGATGTGGCCGAAGCCGAGGTGGCCGGGGTGCTGTTTGCCGGCGAGACCGCGGCGGCCGATCAGTTGCAGCGCCGCCTGGCGGCACGTGACGGCGCGCTGATCCAGTTGCTGGCCGTGGAACCGGGCGCTATCAACTTGCACCGGCTGGTGGTGGAGCGTGCCGTTAGCGTAAATACCACGGCTGCCGGCGGAAATGCCAGCCTGATGAGCATGGGAGACTGATCGGGCTTGTCATGGGGTGGCGGCGTTGGAATAATGCCGCCACACGTTTTACAAAGCGTTTTCTATTAACTGCAGTGACATCTACGCCACGTTACCCCATGGTGTGGGAAAAAATCCTGACTACAAACAGAGGAAAAACGATGCAAGTGACCAAGCTGACCACGATCTCGTTCGCCGTAGCTGCCGCCCTCGCGGTATCCGCCTGCGGCAAAAGAAGAACCGGCTGCCGAGCAGGCTGCCGGTGGCGCCCCGGCTGCCGAAACGGTCAAGATCGGCTTTGCTGCCCCGCTGACTGGCCCGCAGGCCCACTACGGTGAGGAATACAAGAACGGCGTAACGCTGGCGATCGAAGACGCCAACGCCGAGAAGCCGACCATCGGTGGCAAACCGGTAACCTTCGAGCTGGATGCCCAGGACGACCAGGCTGACCCGAAGACCGCTACCCAGCTGGCCCAGAAGTTTGTGGACGACAAGGTGGTCGGTATCATTGGCCACTTCAACTCCGGTTGCGCCATCCCGGCCTCCAAAATCTATTCCGATGCCGGTATTCCGATGATCGCCATGGCGACGTCGCCGGTGTTCACCGCCCAGGGCTTCAAGAACACCTTCCGTTCGATGACCTCCGACACCCAGCAGGGTAGCGTGATGGGCAAGTTCGTGGTGGATACCCTGAAGGCCAAGAAGGTCGTTATCGTTGACGATCGCACGGCCTATGGCCAAGGCCCGGCCGACGAGTTCGAAAAGGCGGTCAAGGCAGCCGGTGGTGAAGTCGTCAAGCGCGAATTCACCAACGACAAGGCCACCGACTTTGCCGCCATTCTTACCTCGATCAAGGGGGTGAGCCCGGACGTGGTCTTCTACGGTGGTGCCGACGCCCAGTCCGCCCCGATGGCCAAGCAGATGAAGCGTCTGGGTCTGAAGGCCCCGCTGATCTCGGGCGAGATGACGAAGACCCCGACCTTCCTGCAACTGGCCGGCAAGGAAGCCGAAGGCTCGATCGCCTCCCTGGCCGGTCTGCCGCTGGACCAGATGCCGAAGGGCAAGGACTATGAAGCCCGCTACAAGGCGCGCTTCAAGATGGACGTCGCCACCTATTCCCCGTACGGCTACGATGCGACCCGTGCCCTGATCCAGGCCATGAAAGACGCCAACTCTTCCGATCCGAAGGCGTACATGCCGGTTCTGGCCAAGATCAAGTACTCTGGCGTGACGTCGTCCAACTGGACCTACGATGACAAGGGTGACCTGAAGGATGGTGGCATCACCGTCTACAAGGTGGAAGGCGGCCAGTGGAAGGTCATGCAGACCATCGGTGGTGGGGCGGCCCCGGCTGCTCCGGCCGCCGCTTCGGCTGCTCAGTAATCCTTCCTGGCTCAGGAAACCGCAACGGCGCAGTGTATACTGCGCCGTTTTTTCATTGGAGAACGATCATGGCCCATCAGGATGTCGACGATCTGATCCGCCGTTTGCCCAAGACCGAACTGCACCTGCATATCGAGGGCACGCTGGAGCCTGAAATGATGTTCACACTGGCGCAGCGCAACGGCATCAGTCTGCCCTACGCCAGCGTCGAGGCACTGCGCGCGGCCTACGATTTCAGCAACCTGCAGTCCTTTCTCGACCTCTACTACGCCGGGGCCGGCGTGCTGCAGACGCGGCAGGACTTCTACGAGCTGACCCGCGCCTACCTGCATCGTGCCCACGCCGACAACGTGGTGCACGTCGAGATTTTCTTTGATCCGCAGACGCACACCGCACGTGGCATTCCCTTCGCCACCGTGCTGGACGGCATCCGCGAGGCGCTGGACGAGGCCGGCCGCGCGTGGGGCATGAGCTCGCGCCTGATCCTGTCCTTCCTGCGCCACCTGTCCGAGGACGAGGGCTTCGCCACCCTGGCCGAGGCCTTGCCGCACCTCGACCGGATCGACGGCTTCGGGCTCGATTCGAGCGAGCTGGGCCATCCGCCGTCCAAGTTCGCCATGCTGTTCGCGCGCTGCCATGAGCTGGGCAAGCCGTGCGTGGCGCACGCCGGCGAGGAGGGGCCGCCCGAGTACGTATGGGAGGCGCTGGAACTGCTCAAGGTCTGTCGGATCGATCACGGTGTGCGCAGCCTGGAAGACCCGGCGCTGGTGAAAAGGTTGGCCGAAGCCAGGATGCCGTTGACGGTGTGCCCGTTGTCCAACGTGCGCCTGAAGGTGGTGGACGAGCTGGCCCGACACAATCTGCGCCAGCTGCTGCAGGCGGGTCTGAAGGCGATGGTGAATTCCGACGACCCGGCCTATTTCGGCGGCTATCTCAACGCCAACCTGCTGGCCTGCCGCCAGGCACTCGATCTGAGCGCGGACGAGGTGGTGTCGCTGGTCAACAACAGCTTCGAGGCGAGCTGGCTCGCCGAGGATGACAAGCAGCGCTGGCTGGCCGAGGTGAGGCGTATTCACGCGGAGTGGCTGGCGGCCTGATGGGGTCTTGGCATGGCGGGTTGGCCGAAGCGGCTTTCGGCCAACCTTCGTTATTGCCCGAGTGCGGCCAGCAGCGTGGCACAATCGGTGACGGCGCAGTACTCGCCGTCCAGGTTGGCCAGGCTCATCGCGTGCACCTCGTCGGCGCTGCGCTCGACGCCGTTCCAGTCGCGGCGGTTGAAGGTGAAGCAGCCATCCGCCGGCAGTTGCACGCGAAAGCCGAGGTTGCCGGCCATGCGCACGGTGGCCTCGATCGAGTTGTTGGTGATGACCCCGAGCACCACCAGCGAGTGCAGGCCGGCGCGACGCAGGCGCTGCTCGAGGTTGGTGCCGACGAAGGCGTTGTTGGTGTGCTTGGCGATGATCAGTTCGTCCGCTTGCGGCTCGAAACCTGCCTTGAAGGAGTGCCCCGGCTGACCGGGGCGATAGTGCGAGCCGGCTTCCTGCGAGTCGTGGCGCACGTGGATCACCGGCCAGCCGCGCTGGCGCCAACGCGTCAGTAGCGCCTGCATGCGGGTTTCGGCGTGCGGGTTGTTGCGCACCCCCCAGTCGGGGTGGTCGATGGCGCGTTGCAGGTCGATCAGCAACAGCGCACTGGGGGCGGGCAGGGCGATCGCGGTCATGGACAGCTCCGGGACGGGGCGTTCCAGCATAAGCGATGCCCCATGCCCTGTCATGGCAACAGGGCCCGGCCGCCTCGCCCGAGGCGTTGCCTTCTGTCCGCGACCATGTCCAAAATTTCTCCGGAGGATGCCGATGAGCACCAGCAAGCCGATTCCATCGCCTTGCATCCAGCAATGCCGGCTCGACGACGCCGGCCAGAGCTGTCTCGGCTGCCGCCGCACGCTGGATGAGATTGCCGGCTGGTCTGGCTTCGACGAGATGCAGAAGCAGGCGGTATGGGCCCGGCTGCTGGCCTTGCCGCTGCCGGTGGTCGGCAAGCACTGCCCGCGCTGCGGGGCGGCGTTCCGGTGTGGCCAAGGCGGGCCGGGTGGGGGCTGCTGGTGCAGCGAGCTGCCGGCGGTGCTGCCACTCGTGCCGAGCGGCGGCGATTGCCTGTGCCCCTCCTGCCTGCGCGACACCCTGCGCCAAGCCTACGCCGCGCGCGGCTTGTCCGCTCCGTTCTGAGCACCACCGTCGTCGTATGGCCCGATGCGGGCAGGGTCACCGCCGACTGCCCGTGCATGTATCATCCGCCTCCCGATATTTCCTGCCGGTACGCCTTGTTCCGGCCGCTGTCGGCGGTGCCATCTGCTAGCTTTAAAGTGAACACCAAAGCGTAGTGCGATGGCGCTAGCCGGACAGGAGGGTGTTGTGATGGACATGATCGAGTGGCGCCTGCAGGGCGTCGAGTTTGCCACCTGCAATTGCAACTGGGGCTGCCCCTGCCAGTTCAGTTCGCCGCCGACGCAGGGTAAATGCGAGGCGGTGGTGTCGATGCGTATCGACCAGGGACAGTTTGGCGAGGTCAATCTGGACGGCTTGTGCTGGGTCGGCGTCTTCGCCTGGCCCGGTGCCATCCACCAGGGTAACGGCAGCTGCCAGATCTATATCGAAGACAAGGCCAGCCCGGCGCAGCGCGAGGCGCTGCTGACCATTCTTTCCGGGCAGCATTCCGACCCTGGCGCCAACGTGTTCCAGATCTTCAGCACCACGCTGAGCCAGCTGTACGAGCCGCAGTTTGTGCCGATCTCGTTTGCGGTCGACCCCGATAACCGGCTGGCCACGACGTCGATTGCCGGCGTGCTGGAGGCGAGCGGCGAGCCGATTCGCAATCCGGTGACCGGCATGGCGCAGCGGGCGCGCTTGACGTTGCCGGACGGCTTCGAGTTCACCGAAGCCGAAATGGGCAGCGGGCACTTCGCCACCCACGGTGCCCTTGCCATTGCTTCCCCGAAAGGACACGCGCACTTCGCGCGCCTGCACATGACGGGCCACGGTGTGGTGCGCTGAACCCGTGTCGATGAACGGCATGCCGCGATCCGAACCGGCCGCCGCGCCGCCGCCGCTGCGCGACCGGTTGCACCCGGAGCAGTGGCCGGTGTTGCTGTGCCTGCTCGGGGTGGCCGGGCTGGCCTGGCTGGCGCTGTGGCGACTGAGCCAGAACATGCCGGCGATGGGCATGGCGGGAATGGCCGGCATGGTGATGACCGGGCCGATGGCGATGTCGTGGCAGCCGGCCGACTTCCTGCTGACCTGGGCCATGTGGGCGACGATGATGGTCGGCATGATGCTGCCCAGCGCCTTGCCGATGATCCTGTTGTACCAGCTGGTGGCAGGCCAGCGGCAGTCGCGCCGTGCCGCCGCCGGGCAGGTGGCGCTGTTCTCCTCCGCCTACCTGCTGGTGTGGAGCAGCTTCGGCATCGCCGCCACGGCGCTGCAATGGGCGCTGGACCAGGCCGCCCTGCTGACCCCCGAACTCGCCAGCGCCAATGTCTGGCTGGGCGGCGGCATCCTGATGCTGGCGGGTATCTACCAGTGGCTGCCGTTCAAGCAGGCCTGCCTCGGCCACTGCCGCTCTCCGCTGGGTTTCGTCATGGGGCACTGGCGTCCCGGTGCCGCCGGGGCGCTGCGCATGGGGTTGCTGCATGGCCTGTACTGCCTGGGCTGCTGCTGGGCGGTGATGGGGCTGCTGTTCGTGGTCGGGGTGATGAACCTGCTGTGGGTGGCGCTGCTCAGCGTCTTCGTGCTGTTGGAAAAACTGCTGCCGCTCGGCCGTTGGGGAGGGCGCCTGAGCGGTGCCCTGCTGATGGCCTGGGGGGCAGTGCTCTGGCTGCACTGAGTCCGCCACGATGTCCCCGGAGAGCCCCCTCGCTGCCGCCAATCACGGACCGGATGGCCTGAGCGACACCGAGGCCGCCGCGACGCTGGCCCGGGTTGGTCCCAACACCCTGTTTGTCGAACCGCGCCGTACCTTGTGGCGGCTGACGTGCGAAATCCTGCGCGAACCGATGTTCCTGCTGCTCTTGGTGGCGGGGTCGATCTACCTGCTGCTCGGCGATGTTCGCGAGGCGCTGCTGTTGCTGGGGTTCGTGCTGGTCATCGTGCTGATGACGGTGCTGCAGGAGCGGCGCACCGAGCGCGTGCTGGAAACCCTGCGCGAACTGGCGAGCCCGCGCGCCGTGGTGCGCCGTGGCGGGGTGCAGAAAACCGTCGCCGCCTCCGAGCTGGTGCCGGGCGATATCGTGTTGATCGGCGAAGGTGACCGGGTGCCGGCCGACGGCGAACTGCTGGTGGCCAACGAGCTGTCGCTCGACGAGTCGCTGCTGAGCGGCGAATCGGTGCCGGTGCGCAAGCTGGCAGGGCTCGCCGGCACGAGCCGGGCCGGTGGCCCGGGGGGCGACGATACGCCCTTTGCCTACGCCGGTTCGCAGGTGGTGCAGGGGCAGGGGGTGATGCGGGTTTGTGCCACCGGCCTCGAGACCGAGCTGGGCAAGATCGGCAAGATGCTGGGCACGATCGAGCAGCCCATCTCCCCACTGCAGCAGGAAACGCGTCGTTTTGTCCGCGAGCTGGCCATCTATGGGCTGATGTTGAGCCTGGTCGTGCTGGTGTTGTACGGGATCACCCGCGGCGACTGGCTCGCGGGTCTGCTGGCCGGCATCACGCTGGCGATGGGCCTCTTGCCGCAGGAGTTCCCGGTGATACTGACCGTGTTCATGGCGCTGGGCGCACGCCGTCTGGCTCATGACCGCGTGCTGACACGGCGCCTCAACGCCATCGAGACGCTGGGGCAGACCAGCGTGCTGTGCGTCGACAAGACCGGCACCCTGACCCATAACCGCATGGCGGTGCGCCAGCTCTACGTCGACGGCCGCACGCTGGTGGTCGACGACGCCCTCTCCACGCTCGACGAGCCTTACCACGAACTGCTCGAATACCTGATCCTGGCCAGCGAGATCGACCCGATCGACCCGATGGAGCGGGCCTTTCACCACTTCGGCCATAGCTACCTGGCCGGCACCGAGCACCTGCGTCCGGACTGGGCGCTGACCCAGGAGTACGAGCTGACGCCGCAGTTGCAGGCCATGAGCCACGGCTGGATCGCGCCGGACCGCGACTACTACCCGGTCGCCAGCAAGGGCGCGCCGGAGGCCGTGTTCGACCTGTGCCACCTGCCCGAGGCGCAGTGTGTGCAACTGCTGCGCGAGGTCGAAACGTTGGCCGAACAAGGCCTGCGCGTGCTGGCGGTGGCCAAGGCCCGCCATGACGGCGTGGAATGGCCGGAGAGGCAGCACGATTTCGATTTCGAATTCCTCGGTCTGGTCGGCCTGGCCGACCCGGTCCGTACCGAGGTGCCCGAGGCCATCGCCCAGTGCCGCGAGGCCGGGGTGCGGCTGGTGATGATCACCGGGGACTATCCCGTCACGGCACAGGCGGTGGCACGCCAGGCCGGCATTGACGATGCCTTGGTGGTCAGCGGCGACATGATGGAGCAACTGGACGACGCGGCGCTGCGCGGCGTGGTGCAGCAGGCCGAGGTCTTTGCCCGCGTGCGGCCGCACCAGAAACTGCGCCTGGTCGAGGCGCTCAAGGCCAACGGCGAGGTGGTGGCGATGACCGGCGACGGCGTCAACGATGCCCCGGCGCTGCGCGCGGCGCATATCGGCATCGCCATGGGGCGGCGCGGTACCCAAGTGGCGCGTGAGGCGGCGGCGCTGATCCTGCTCGACGACAACTTCACCGCCATCGTCGCCGCGATGCGCCAGGGGCGGCGTATCTACGACAATCTGGTGAAGGCGGTCACCTACGTGATTGCCGTTCACGTTCCCCTGATCGGCCTGACCGTGGTGCCGTTGTTGCTGGGGTGGCCGCTGCTGCTGGCACCGGCGCACGTGGTGTTTCTGGAGCTGGTGATCGACCCGGTCGGCTCCATCGTGTTCGAGAACGAAGCCGCCCATCCCCGCGTGATGCGCCGTCCGCCACGGGTGGTGGGCGAGCCGCTGTTCTCGCCGCGCAGACTGGCGCGCAGTCTGTGGCAAGGGGGCGTGTTGTTTGTCGGCGTGCTGGCGCTGTATGCCGCGGCGATACGCCTGGGCAGCGCAACGGACGCGGCGCGCAGCATGGCGTTCCAGACGCTGGTGATGGGCAACCTGGGCCTGGTCTTCCGCAATCGCCACCCCGGCGCGCTGCGCCAGGAGCAGAACCGCGCCTTGTGGTGGGTGGTCGGCCTCACCCTCGCCATGCTGCTGCTGGTGACCCAGCTGGCCCCGCTGGCCGCCTTGTTCCATTTCGGAGCGGTGACGCCATGGCAGTACCTCTACTGCCTGCTCGCGGCCGGCGTCATTTATCTGCTGGCCGGGGTGGTTAGGCAAGCCAAAGACCCGCTGGGGTCCTAGCCTGTCTTAGGCGTTGCTGGCCTCGTCCCTGCCCGAGAAAGCCACACGACTCGATGCTCCGAGAGGGGGGACGGAGTTCTGATTAAGGATTCTGGCCAGATATGGTAAAAAAGTTTTTTATGTGGGGCTTTATTTAAACAAGAAATGTAAAGTTTTTTATGTTACTAATTGGTTTGATTTGCCTCAATTTTAAATGGATGTACTTTCCATAATATTTATACGGATAACATATTATGGATGGCGGTACATCATGTTTTCGACCATTGGAAAGCGGCTGGTACTACTTATGCTAGTGCCCTTGCTGGTGTTGTCTTGTTTTTCTCTTTTGCTGATCTGGCAAAACTATACCCAGTACCAAAAAGCCAGGACGACACGGCAGCTAATGGAAGTGGCCATCTCGACGGGTAATCTGATCCACACATTACAAATAGAGCGCGGCGCATCGGCTGGTTTTTTGCAGTCACATGGAGCCAAGTTTGCCGACAAGTTACCGACCATCCGGCAAGCCTCCGATCGCAACTTGCAGGCTTATCGAGACGCCATTTCGCAAGACCGGGCGTTGCTTGACCCGTCGATGATCCAGGATGTGCAAGGGCCGTTACAGCAACTGGCGGACTGGCGTTACAAAATTACCCAGCAAACTATACTGCCGGGTGAAAGCTCGACGTATTTCACCCATACTATCGCCCAACTGCTCAAAAATATTACCGCCTTGGGACTGCAAAACGATCAGGCCGATATCGTGCGTCGTTTACAGGCCTATCAAACGCTGATTTTGGCCAAGGAAAATGCCGGTCTGGAACGGGCATTGTCGGTGCCGGTATTTATCGGCGATCACGTGGCGTGGCCGCAGTACCGTCTGATCCTGTCCAAGATTGATAGCCAGAATATTCTGTTGGAGGTGTTCACTGCGCTGGCCAAACCGGACGAGGTGGCGGGCGTCGCCAAAGTTATGCAAAGCCCGCAAGCACGCCAGGTGCAGCAATTCCGCGATGTAATGGCGCTGCATTTCGCCGCGGGCGGCTTCGGGGTCAACGCGGAGCAGTGGTTCGTTGCCATCACCGCCAAAATCGATGCCCTGTTTACCGTCGAGCAGCAGTTGACGGCCAATATCCAGGCCCAGACGCAGGCCCAGGAGGAACTGGCGTGGCGCCAGCTGTGGTTCGTGGTCGTGGCAGGGGGAATGACCATGCTGTTGACGGCCCTGGTCGGGATGTGGGTCGGGCGCAGTATCGGCCGCCCCCTGTTGAATGTCGCCGATGCAGTCGAGCAAACCGTCGCCAACCGCGACCTGTCCCGCACGGTTTCGGCCAAGGGCGTGCTTGAAGCCCGGCAGATCGCGACCGCCTTCAACCATATGCTGCAGTCTTTCTCGCGCTTGATCCAGGATACGCAGAGTTGCGGCCAGAACATGGGGGCGGTCGCCTCGCAACTGGCAGGGAGTAGCGTGCAGGTGAAGCAAAGCGCGCAGCTACAGTTTGAAGCGACCTCTTCGGTGGCGGCCGCGGTGGAGCAGACGTCGGTCAGCATGAGCGGAGTGGCCGGCAGCGCCCGTTCGGTGATGGAACTGGTGCATCAGACCCGGACCGAAACGGGCCAGGCCCTGCACGTGATGCATGAAACCGTACAGCAGGTTCGGCAGATTGCGACCCAGATTCACGAGTCGAGCGGTAACATCAGCTTGCTCGACGACAGTTCCAAACAAATCGGCGGCATCATCAATGTCATCAAGGAGATTGCGGAGCAGACCAATCTGCTGGCGCTCAATGCGGCCATCGAGGCGGCGCGGGCCGGCGATATGGGGCGTGGTTTCGCCGTGGTGGCGGATGAGGTCAGGAGCCTGGCGGTACGCACCGCTACGGCGACCGGCGAGATTGCCGTGCTGATACAGGCGGTGCAGCAGCGCATCGATACCACCGTCAGCGGTATGCAGCGAGCCGACCAACTCTCCCAGATCAGCTTGCAGTCGGTCAGTGCCAGCGAACAGGGCTTGGGGCATATCGACGAGGGGTCGCAACGGATCTCGCAACACATGCTGAATATTGTCGGGGCGATCGACGAGCAGGATCAGGCCTTGCGCGGCATCGCGCAGAACATCGAGCAAATCGCCAGAATGACCGAGGAAAACAGTGTTGTGGCAAACAGCAATAGCAGCCACGCCGAGAGTCTTGACCAGCTATCGGGGCGCCTGGCCCAGGCGGTCAGCCAGTACCGTATCGCCATGGTGTGAGCGCTCAATTTCCCGCCGTTTTCCCGGTGCTCGGCCAGGGGGTCCCGTCAGCGCGGGATTGTGCGTGTATCGGTCCACTCTCGCCGGTCGTTCCCCGGTAACGGCTTTGCAAGGGGGAACTGGCGTCACTCTATATCGTGGGACCGGTTTGGGATGGGCCGCAATATAAAAGGGGCATCAATCTGGAATTGATGCCCCTATGTGATGGTGCAGATGATCAGAATTTCGGGTGGTCAAAGCTCACTGGGTGCTGCCGGAACAGAATGCCATCGTTTTTAAAACGGTCATGGCATTTTATGAGCAGCGCCCCCCGTTTCTGCACCGCACGTACGCGCCGAGTACTTACTCTTCCGGCACGTTCATCGAGTTGATGTTGAAACCGCCGTCGACGTAGGTGATCTCGCCGGTGATGCCGGAGGCCAGGTCGGACAGCAGGAAGGCGGCGGTGTTGCCGACTTCTTCGGTGGTCACGTTGCGGCGCAGGCAGGACTGGTTGGCGGCGATCGACAGCAGCTTGGAGAAGCCCGAGATGCCGGAAGCGGCCAGGGTCTTGATCGGGCCGGCGGAGATGCCGTTGGCGCGGATGCCGTCCTTGCCGACGCTGGCGGCCAGGAATCGCACCGAGGCTTCCAGGCTGGCCTTGGCCGAGGCCCATCACGTTGTAGTGCGGGATGGCACGCACGGCGCCGAGGTAGGACAGGGTCAGCAGGGCGCCATTGCGGCCCTTCATCATCGGGCGGGCAGCCTTGGCCAGCGCCGGGAAGCTGTAGGCAGACACGTCGTGGGCGGTGTGGAACGCTTCGCGGCTCAGGGCGTCGAGGAAGTCGCCTTCCAGCGATTCGCGCGGGGCGAAGGCGATGGCGTGCACCAGGCCGTCCAGGCCGTCCCAATCCTTGCCCAGATCCACGAACAGTTGCTCGATGTCGGCATCGTTCTGCACGTCGCAGCGGTACACCAGTTTGCTGCCGAAGTCGGCGGCCATTTCCCGCACACGGTCTTCCAACTTGTCCACCACGTAGGTGAACGCCAGTTCCGCGCCTTGACGATGACAGGCCTGGGCAATGCCGTAGGCGATGGAACGGTTGGAGATCATGCCGGTAATAAGAATTTTTTTGCCTTGCAGGAAGCCCATCTTGAGTCCTTCACGGTGTAAACAGGGCCGCATTATAACCAAGGCTGTGCCCTGCCTGACAGTCGGACGAGGCTGCAAGGCCGATTTTTTTGGTTTTCAAGCGCGGTAGCCTAGGGTAAAACAGCGACAGCATGCCGTCATGGCGCCGGGAACTGTGCTGGGCGACGACGGTTCAGAGCATTCTCGGGCCGGTCCGCCAGGGGGCGGCCGGATCAGAACAAGAAGGTGACATGCGTATTTTGCTGCTGATAGGGGTGGTGGGGGCGTTGCTGGCCCGGCTGGCTGTGGGGGCACCGGCGCTGGCGCTGGGCTACGCGCCAAAATACCCGCCGAACTTCACTCATTTCGATTACGTCAATCCGGCCGCGCCCAAGGGCGGGAGGCTGGTGCTGCCGGCGCTGGGCAGTTTCGACACGCTCAACCCGTTTACCCTGAAGGGCGACAAGGAGGCGGGGGTCGGGACGCTGGTGGTGGAGACGCTGATGACGCAGGGCGAGGAGGAGCCGTTCACCGTGTACGGGCTGCTCGCCGACGACATCCGGCTCGCCGACGATGGACTGTCGGTGAGCTTCCACCTCAATCCGCGCGCGCGCTTCTCCAACGGCGACAAGGTCACGGCCGAGGACGTCAAGTTCTCGTTCGACACGCTGACGCGTGACCCGACCGCCTCGCCGTCGTACCGTTTCTACTGGGCTGACGTGGCGCGCGCCGTGGTGCTGGACGCCGCCAACGTGCGCTTCGACTTCAAGCGCCGCAACGCCGAGTTGCACCTGATCATCGCCCAGCTGCCGGTGTTCTCGCACAAGTGGCTGCCGCCCGGCACCAAGCTGGGCGACCGCGTGCTACAAGCGCCGATCGGCTCCGGCCCCTACCTGCTGGAACAGTACGATCAGGGCAAGTTCTCCCGCTTTAGGCGCAACCCGGCGTACTGGGCGGCCAACGAGCCGGTGCGGCGCGGCATGTACAACTTCGACACCATTCTCTACCGCTACTACAAGGACGAGACGGCGCGGCTGGAGGCGTTCAAGGCCGGGGAGTTCGACCTGTCGGTGGAAAACGTCGCCAAGCAGTGGGCGCGCGGCTACCTCGGCAGCAAGTTCGAGGATGGCCGTATCGTCAAGAAGACGCTGCCGCACGGCAGCTCGGCCGGCATGCAGGGCTTCGTCTTCAACCTGCGCCGACCGCTGTTCCGCGACAAGCGCGTGCGCGAGGCGTTGACGCTGGCGTTCGACTTCGAATGGACCAACCGCCAGCTGTTCTACGGCCAGTACCAGCGCAGCGACAGCTACTTCACCAACAGCGAGCTGGCGGCCAAGGGGCTGCCGGGGCCGGACGAATTGGCGCTGCTGAACCCCTTGCGCCGCAAGCTCGACCCCGAGGTGTTCGGCCCGGCGGTGGAGCCGCCCAAGGTTGGGGGCCGCTACGGCGTGCGCACCAACCTGCGTCAGGCCCGCCAGTTGCTCTACCAGGCCGGCTGGCGCTACCAAGGCGGGCGCTTGGTGGACAAGCAGGGGCAGCCGTTCGAGTTCGAATTCCTGTCCTACTCGCGCACCTACGAGCGCATCGTCGCCTCGTGGCAGAAGCATCTGGCCAAGCTCGGCATCACGCTGACGGTACGCGTGGTCGACCCGGCCATCTACCAGCGCCGTCTCAACGATTTCGACTACGACACCACGGTGGTGGTGTACGGCGCCAGCCAGAGCCCGGGCAACGAGCAGTTGGGCTATCACGGCAGCGAGGCGGCGCGTACGCCCGGTTCGAGCAACTGGGCCGGCGTGGCCGACCCGGCGGTCGACGCGCTGTTGCAGAACTTCCTGCACTTCAAGACGCGCCGCGACCTGATCGCCGCCAGCCGGGCGCTCGACCGCGTGCTGCGCGTCGGCCGCTACGTGGTGCCGAACTGGCACATTCCCTACCACCGGGCGGCATGGTGGAACCGCTTCGGCCAACCTTCCCGCCTGCCGCGCTACTACGACGCCACCAGCTGGGCGATCGAAACCTGGTGGGCCAAACCGCAGGAGGCACGCTGATGTGGCATTACATTCTCAAGCGCTTGCTGCTGATGATCCCGACCCTGGTGGGCATCCTCGCCATCACCTTCGCCATCATCCAGTTCGTGCCCGGCGGGCCGGTGGAGCAGATGGTGCAGCAGCTGACCCATGCCGGCGTCGCCGGCGAGGCGGCGCAGGGCGGCGGCAACAGTCCGTTCAAGGGCCGTGCCGGGCTGAGCCCGGAGGAGCTGGCCGCGCTCAAGGCGCAGTACGGCTTCGACAAGCCGGCGTTGCAGCGCTTCGGCGACATGCTGGTGAAGTTTTCCCGCTTTGACCTGGGCGAGAGCTTCTTCCACCACGAGTCGGTGTGGGCGTTGATCGTCTCCAAGCTGCCGGTGTCGATGAGCATCGGGCTGTGGAGCTTCTTCATCACCTACCTGGTGTGCATTCCCTTGGGCGTCAGCAAGGCGGTGCGCGACGGCTCGCCGTTCGACCTGTTCACCAGCACGGTGATCCTGGTCGGCTACGCCATTCCCGGTTTCGTGCTGGGGGTGGCGCTGTTGGTGCTGTTCGGCGGCGGCAGCTTCTGGCAACTGTTCCCGCTGCGCGGGCTGGTCAGCGAAAACTGGGCCGACCTGGGGCCGCTCGACAAGGTGCTCGACTACCTGTGGCACATCACGCTGCCGGTGACCGCCTCGGTGGTGGGCAACCTGGCGGTGATGACGATCCTGACCAAGAACGTGTTCCTCGAGGAAATCCGCCGCCAGTACGTCTATACCGCACGCGCCAAGGGGCTGTCCGAGCGGCGCATCCTCTACAAGCACGTGTTCCGCAACGCGCTGATTCCGCTCATCACCGGCTTTCCGGCGGCGTTCATCGGCGCCTTCTTCAGCGGCAGCCTGCTGATCGAGACGCTGTTCTCGCTCGACGGGCTGGGGTTGTTGTCGTACGAGTCGGTGATCCGCCGCGACTACCCGGTGGTGATGGGCTCGCTCTACGTGTTCACGCTGATGGGGCTGGTGGCCAAGCTGCTGTCGGACCTGTCCTACGTGCTGGTCGACCCGCGCGTCAGCTTCGAGGAGGGCGGGCAATGAGTCTGACTCCCGGCCAGCGCGCTTGGCGCCGCTTCAAGGCCAATCGCCGCGGCTACGTCAGCCTGTGGCTGTTCGCCATCCTGTTCGTGCTCACGCTGGGCGCCGAACTGCTGTCCAACGATCGGCCGCTCGTGGTGCGCTACCAGGGCGAGTTCTACTACCCGGTGCTGTTCGAGTACAACGAGACGGTGTTCGGCGGCGATTTCGATACCCCGGCCGACTACCTCGACCCCTACATCCGCGACCGGCTCTCCGCCAACGGCAATTTCGCCGTGTTCGCGCCCAACCCCTACAGCTACAACACGCTCAACTATTTCGCCAAGGCCCCCAACCCGGCGCCACCGTCTTCGGCCAACCTGTTCGGCACCGACGACCGCGGCCGCGACGTGCTGGCGCGGCTGATCTACGGTTTCCGGCTGTCGGTGCTGTTCGCGCTGGCGCTGACCGTGGTCGGCACGCTGGTCGGCATCGTGCTGGGCGGGCTGCAGGGCTATTTCGGCGGCCGGCTCGACCTCACGTTGCAGCGCGTGATCGAGATCTGGGGCAGCCTGCCCGAGCTCTACCTGCTGATCATCCTGTCGTCGTTCTTCAACCCCAGCCTGACCTTGCTGCTGGTGCTGTTGGCGCTGTTCGGCTGGATGGGGCTCGCCGACTACGTGCGCGCCGAGTTCCTGAAGAACCGCCAGATGGACTACGTGCTGGCGGCGCGCTCGCTCGGGCTCGCCGATCGCCAGATCATGTGGCGCCACGTGTTGCCCAACAGCCTGACGCCGGTGCTGGCCTTCCTGCCATTCCGCGTCAGCGGCGCCATCCTGGCGCTCACCAGTCTCGACTTCCTCGGCCTCGGGGTGCCGGCCAGCACGCCGAGCCTGGGCGAGATGCTGGCGCAGGGCAAGGACAACCTCGATGCTTGGTGGATCGCACTCTCCACCTTCACCGTGCTCACCGTCACGCTGCTGTTGTTGATCTTCATCGGCGAGGGGCTGCGCTCGGCACTCGATACACGCAAGGGCTGACATGGACCAACTGCTGTCGGTAGAAAACCTGCACGCCGGTTTCGGCTCCCGCGTCGCGGTGCGCGGCGTGAGCTTCACCGTGCGCGCCGGGGAAAAGGTGGCGCTGGTGGGGGAATCCGGTTCCGGCAAGACCGTCACCGCACAGGCGCTGATGCGCCTCAATCCGGACGTGACGCTAACCGGTGCTGTCCGTTTCAATGGGGAAGAGCTGCTCGGCGTGCCGGAACGCCGTCTGCGTCAGCTGCGCGGGCGCGAGATGGCGATGATCTTTCAAGAGCCGATGTCAGCCCTCAACCCGGTGTACACCATCGGCAACCAGATCATGGAGACGCTCAACCAGCACTTCGGGCTGGCACCGCGCGAGGCGCGCCGCCAGGCGATTGCCTTGCTGGCCCGCACCGGCATCCCCGACCCGGAAATCAAGGTCGACGCCTATCCCTTCCAGCTCTCTGGAGGCCAGCGCCAGCGTGCCATGATCGCCATGGCACTGGCCTGTCAGCCCAAGCTCCTGATCGCCGACGAGCCCACCACCGCGCTCGACGTCACGGTGCAGGCGCAGATCCTCGCCCTGCTCGACGAACTGCAGCGCGACCTCGGCATGGCGGTGCTGTTCATCACCCACGACCTCAACCTGGTGCGGCGCTTCGCCGACCGCGTGGCGGTGATGAAGGACGGCGAAGTGGTCGAAACGGGCACAGTGGCCGAGGTGTTCGGCCAACCCGCGCACCCCTACACCCGCGAGCTGCTGGCGAGCCGTCCTGACACCCTGGACGACGCCCCCGGCCAGTGCCGCGCCACGGCTGCAGGCCGAGTCGATCCGGGTCGCCTTCAGCCGCCGCCGCGGCTGGTTCGGCAAGACCGTCACCCCGGTGCTGCACGGCATTAGTCTCGGCGTCCCCGCCGGACGCACCCTCGGTATCGTCGGCGAGTCCGGCTCCGGCAAGACCACGCTCGGGCTGGCGCTGACGCGGCTAATCGAGGCGGAAGGGCAGGTCACGCTCGACAGCACCCGGCTCGACACGCTCAGCGGGCAGGCCCTGCGCGCCTCGCGTCGCGACTACCAGGTGGTGTTCCAGGACCCGTTCGCCTCGCTGTCGCCGCGCCTGACCGTGGGCCAGATCGTCGGCGAGGGCGTGGCGCTGCATTTTCCCGAACTGGATGAGACGGCGCGACGCCAGCGTGTGCTCGATACCCTGACCGAAGTCGGGCTGGCCGCCGACAGCGTTGACCGCTACCCGCACGAGTTTTCCGGCGGGCAGCGCCAGCGCATCGCCATCGCCCGCGCCCTGGTGCTGCGCCCCAAACTGATCCTGCTCGACGAGCCGACCAGCGCGCTCGACGCCACGCTGCAAAAACAGGTGCTGCAATTGCTGCGCCGGCTGCAGCACAAGTACGGCCTGAGCTACCTCTTCATCAGCCACGATCTGGCGGTGATCCGCGCCGTGGCGCACGAGGTGCTGGTGCTGAAGGACGGCAAGGTGGTCGAATCCGGGCCGACGCGGCGCGTGTTCGAGGCTCCCAGCCAGCCCTACACCCGCGATTTGCTCGCGGCGGCCCTGCTGGGGACTTGAAAGCACGGTGCCCAGCCTCATTATTATTGGCATGAAGCCGGTAGGGTTGCCCCTGGGGTCCGTGCTTGCTACCATCCCTTGTGCCATGCCGTTTGCCGGCAACAAGACAAAACCATCGAGAGGAAGATATGAGCGATCTGATCCAGCACGTGACCGACGATTCTTTTGAGCAGGACGTACTGAAGGCCCAAGGCCCGGTGCTGGTCGATTACTGGGCCGAGTGGTGCGGTCCGTGCAAGATGATCGCCCCTATCCTGGACGAAGTGTCGAAAGAGTACGACGGCCGCCTGAAAGTGGTGAAGCTGAACATCGACCAGAACGAGCAGACTCCGCCGAAATTCGGCATTCGCGGCATCCCGACGCTGATGATCTTCAAGGACGGCAACGTGGTTGCCACCAAGGTCGGCGCGCTTGCCAAGAGCCAGCTGACGGCGTTTATTGACAGCCACATTTAAACCGCCTATCCTTCTGTCAAATTCTTCACCAGCGGGCGACATCACTGTCGCCCGCTCCGTATCCGCTTCACACTCCTTGTCGAGCACTCCCGCTTAATCCGTATTCGAGTCGACCACGGCTGCCATGCACTTATCTGATCTAAAACACCTTCCTGTTACCGAACTCGTTGAGAAGGCCATTGCCAACGAGATCGACGGCGCCAACCGCCTGCGCAAGCAAGACCTGATTTTTGCCCTGCTGAAGAACCAGGCCAAGAAAGGCGAGAGCATTTTCGGAGACGGTACGCTGGAGGTGCTGCCGGATGGTTTCGGTTTCCTGCGCAGCCCGGATTCCTCGTACCTGGCCGGCCCGGACGACATCTACGTCAGCCCGAGCCAGATCCGCCGCTTCAACCTGCATACCGGCGACTCGATCGAGGGCGAAATCCGCACCCCGAAAGACGGCGAGCGCTACTTTGCGCTGGTGAAGGTCGACAAGGTCAACGGCGGCCCGCCGGAGAACGCCAAGCACAAGATCCTGTTCGAGAACCTGACGCCGCTGTTCCCGACCGAGCGTCTGGTGCTGGAGCGCGACATCCGTGCCGAAGAGAACATCACCAGCCGCGTGATCGATCTGATTGCGCCGATCGGCAAGGGCCAGCGTGGTTTGCTGGTGGCTCCGCCGAAGTCCGGTAAAACCGTGATGCTGCAAAACCTGGCGCACGCCATCACCGCCAACCATCCGGAAGTCGAGCTGATCGTGCTGTTGATCGACGAGCGTCCGGAAGAAGTGACCGAGATGACCCGCTCGGTGCGCGGCGAAGTGGTGTCGTCCACCTTCGACGAGCCGGCCACCCGCCACGTGCAGGTTGCCGAGATGGTGATCGAAAAGGCCAAGCGCCTGGTCGAGCACAAGAAGGACGTGGTCATCCTGCTCGACTCGATCACCCGTCTGGCGCGTGCCTACAACACCGTGATCCCGGCCTCCGGCAAGGTGCTGACCGGTGGTGTCGATTCCAACGCGCTGCAGCGCCCGAAGCGTTTCTTCGGTGCTGCGCGCAACGTGGAAGAGGGCGGCTCGCTGACCATCATCGCCACCGCGCTGATCGATACCGGCTCGCGCATGGATGACGTGATCTATGAAGAGTTCAAGGGTACCGGCAACATGGAGATCCACCTCGACCGCCGCATGGCCGAGAAGCGGATCTTCCCGGCGATCAACATCAACCGCTCCGGTACCCGCCGCGAAGAGCTGCTGATTCCGCAGGACCAGCTGCAACGCATCTGGGTACTGCGCAAGCTGCTCTACCCGATGGACGATCTTGAGGCGATGGAATTCCTGCAGGACAAGATGCGCGCGACCAAGAACAATCTCGCGTTCTTCGATTCGATGCGTCGCTGAAGCGGCCGCCATTCACCAGCAGCGCCGGGCTTTCGAGTCCGGCGTTTTGTTATTGAGCAAAGCCATGGAACTGAGTCGTTTTGCTTCCATGCCGTGGTTTGCCGGCATCGGCACCGTGGCCTTCGCCTTTTCCGGCTACCTGGTCGGAGTGCGCAAGCAGCTCGACCTGCTGGGCATCCTGATCGTGGCACTGTTGACCGCCATCGGCGGCGGCATCCTGCGCGACGTGCTGGTCAGCCGCATCCCGCTGGTGTTCTATGATTACACTAACCTGATCGTCATTGCGGCGACGCTGCTGCTGTCCTGGCTGGCAGGCCTGCACCGGCGCGAGAGTGCCACCTTCGGCCGCTTGTTCCTGATCGCCGATTCGATCGGCCTGGTGGCATTCAGCATGAGCGGCGCCCAGGTCGGCCTGAGCCTGGATCTGAATGCCTTCGGCGTCGTGCTGTTGGGCTTCGTCACCGCCGTGGGGGGCGGGGTGGTGCGCGACATGATGGTCAACGATATCCCCTTCATCCTGCACCGGGACTTCTACGGCATGGTGGCGATTCTGATTGCCGCCGCCCTGTTTGCCATGGATGCCTTGGGGGCTGTGAACGTTTTGACGCTGCAGCTACTCTTTATTGTGGGGTTGGGTGTGCGTCTGCTGGCGCACTGGCGCGAATTGGCCCTGCCCAAGGTTCGTAGCGGCAGACGCAGGGGGTGAGTGAGATGTTTCCGAGCGATGTGGAGGACGCCGTGCAGTGGATCCGGTCCCGCCTGGAGGGCGACTGGGAAACCGTCGTGGGCGGCGATCTGCCGCAGCGGTCTGCAACCGGCGCGGAGCGCCCAGCCGCGGTGCTGGTGCCCTTGGTGTGGCACGCCGCGGCGCCTGCGGTGTTGCTGACTCGGCGTAACGCCACACTGTCGACGCATGCCGGGCAGGTGAGCTTTCCCGGCGGCAAGATCGATCCGCACGACCCCAGCGCGGTGCATGCCGCGCTACGCGAAGCGCGGGAAGAGGTCGGGCTGGCCGAAGCCGGCGTCGAGGTGCTGGGTACCCTGCCGGACTACATCACCATCACGCGCTTCCGGGTGACGCCGGTAGTCGGCCTGCTGGTGCCGCCCTTGGCGCTGGCACCCGAGCCGTCCGAGGTGGCCGAGGTCTTCGAGGTGCCTCTCAAGCTGGTGCTCGACCCGCGCCAGTACGAACGGCACAGCTACGTGCGCGACGGCATGGCCGGCGTCTACCTGTCCCTGACCTACGGCCCGCATCATATCTGGGGCGCCACCGCGGCCATGCTGCGGCAGCTGTCTGCCATCCTCAACCCCGGCGCGGCAGCGCTCTGATCTTAAGCCTGTAGCCGAGACGTCGTTCTCGACGTGGAAGGAGCCGGCGTCAGTACGGGGCGGCCGGAGCGCAGGAGCCGGAATGGATGCAGGGTCCATGAGGACCCTGGTCAGCGAATCTCGATTGGAGAGTTCGCTCGCTCAGAGTGCCACCCGCCCCAAGATCACTCTCGCGTAGCCACGTTGAGTGCGGCGTCTCAGAGCTGGAAGCGCATCGACAGGTCGATTGCCTCGACGTCCTTGGTCAGCTTGCCGACCGAGATGCGGTCGACGCCGGTTTCGGCAATCGCCCGCACCGTCGTCAGCTCGACCCCGCCCGAGGCTTCCAGTTGGGCGCGCCCGGCGCTCAGGCGTACCGCTGCGCACATGTCGTCCAGCGACATATTGTCGAGCAGCACCAGCTTGGCGCCGGCTTCGAGTGCTTCGTTCAGTTCTCCCAGTGTTTCCACTTCGACCTGCACGCTGACGCCGGCCGGCGCCAGGCGGCAGGCCTGCTCCAGTGCCTGGCGGATGCCGCCGGCGGCCATGATGTGGTTCTCCTTGATCAGGATGCCATCGTAGAGGCCGATGCGCTGGTTGTCGCCGCCGCCCACGGTGACGGCGTATTTCTGCGCCAAGCGCAGTCCCGGCAGCGTCTTGCGGGTGTCGAGGATGCGCGCGGCGGTGCCGGCCACCACGTCGACGTAGCGCCGGGTCTGGGTCGCCACGGCCGAGAGCAACTGCAGGAAGTTGAGCGCGGTGCGCTCGGCGGTGAGCAGGGAGCGCGCCGGACCGGCAATCTCGCACAGCACGGTATTGGCCGTAACGCGCGTGCCTTCCTCGACTTTCCAGTCGATGCGGCAGCGTGCGTCGACCTGGCGGAAGGTTTCCTCGAACCAGGCCTGCCCGCAGACGACGGCCTCCTCGCGCGCCAGCACCGTGGCCCGGCCGCTGGCGTGGTCGTCGATCAGCATAGCGGTCCAGTCGCAGCCGCCGATGTCTTCGGTCAGGCTGAGGCCGACTTGTTGGGCGATGAGGTGATGAGGGGGCAGGACTGGCATCGGGCGTTCTCCGCAAAAAGCGTATTGTAGCGGTCCGCCGGGGTGTTGTGGCGGCAGCGGGTCGGCCGCGTCTGGTATGATGAAGTAATTCTCCTTGCCGTCATCGCCATGTCATGAATCTGCCCGCCGCTTTCTTTCCCCTCTGGGTGCAATGGTCGACCCTGCTGGCGGCGTTGGGACTGCTGGGGTGGGCGGCGAGCCGCGTGCGCTGGCGGGAACTCGACCACGTCGCGCTCAACGCCTGGCTCGGCGCCTGCGTGCTGACCATGGCGATGTGGATGATGAAAGGCGGCCTCAAGCCCGGGCTGTCCTTCCACCTGCTGGGAGCGGCCATCCTGACCTTGATGATGGGGCACTGGCTGGCGCTCCTGGCGCTCGCCATCGTGCTGGCGGGGGTGACGGCCTACGGTGCCGGCGACTGGCTGGCGCTGGGGTTGAACTTCTGGCTGATGGCGGTGCTGCCGGTGACGCTGGTGAGCACCGTGCTGCGCCTGACGCAGCGCCTGTTGCCCCCCAACCTGTTCATCTACGTGTTCGTCGGCGCGTTCCTGGCCGGTGGTGCCAGCCTGTTCGCCACCGGGCTCGCCGGCATCGCGGTGCTGGGGATGGCGGGCGCCTACCCCTGGGACGAGCTGCTGTCGGAGGCGCTGCCGTTCTACTTCCTGCTGTCCTGGTCCGAGGCCTTCACCTCCGGCCTGATCATGGCGATACTGATCGTGTACCGGCCGCGCTGGGTGGCGACCTTCGACGACAGCCGCTACCTCGACGACAACTCCGACCCGGGAGCCTGAGCATGCTGCCTCGCCTGTCGCTGCGCTTCATTCCGGTCTGGTTGCGTAATTTCCTGGTGTGGAAGAAGCTGGCGGCGCCGTCCATCCTCGGCAATCTGGCCGACCCGATGCTGTACATGCTGGGCCTGGGTTTCGGTATCGGCAGCCTGCTGCCGTCGATCGGCGGCGTGCCGTACATCCAGTTCCTTGCCGCCGGGACGGTGTGCTACAGCACCATGAACAGCGCGACCTTCGAGGCGCTGTACTCGGCGTTTTCGCGCATGCACGTGCAGAAGACCTGGTCGGCCATCATCAACGCGCCGTTGACGGTGGACGACGTGGTGCTGGGCGAGTGGCTGTGGGCGGCGTCGAAGAGCGTGCTGTCGGGGCTCGCCATCCTGCTGGTGATGGGCTTGCTGGGGCTGATCAAGAGTCCGCTGGTGCTGTGGATCGTGCCATTGATCGCGCTGTCCGGGCTGGCGTTTGCCGGCATGGGGCTGGTGGTGACGGCGCTGAGCCCGAGCT
Source organism: Pseudogulbenkiania sp. AW2-16 (assembly GCF_056824575.1). Taxonomy (NCBI): domain Bacteria; kingdom Pseudomonadati; phylum Pseudomonadota; class Betaproteobacteria; order Neisseriales; family Chromobacteriaceae; genus Pseudogulbenkiania; species Pseudogulbenkiania sp. AW2-16. The sequence continues at coordinate 2,209,588 of NZ_CP157668.1, forward strand.
ACGACTTCTTTATGTATTACTTCACGCTGGTGGTCAGCCCGATGATGCTGATTTCCGGGGTGTTCTATCCGGCGGAGAACCTGCCCGGCTGGATTCGCGCCGTGGCCGAGGTGCTGCCGCTGACCCACGCCATCCGTCTTGCCCGGCCGCTGGTCAACGCGACCGTGCCGCCGCTCATCTGGCCCAGCCTGCTGATCCTGCTGCTCTATGCTGTCGTGTCATTCTCGCTGGCGGTGATACTGACGCGGCGACGGCTGCTCAAATAACACCTGCTAGACGAGTTCACCACCGCGCCGTCGCCGTGCGTAAGGGGTCTCACAGCACCAGCGGTTCCGGCTCCAGCTCCACGCCGTAACGTTCTTTCACCGTGGCCCGCACTTTCTGCGCCAGGGCCCAGACTTCCTTGCCGCTGGCGTGGCCGTAGTTGACCAGCACCAGCGCCTGGCGCGCGTGTACGCCGGCGTCGCCCTCGCGGTGCCCCTTGAGTCCGGCACGGTCGATCAGCCAGCCGGCGGCGAGCTTGGTCTTGCCGCTGCCCGCCGGGTAGTGCGGCAGGTCGGGGTGATGCGCCAGCAGGGCTTCGGCCAACCCCGTGTCGATGATCGGGTTCTTGAAGAAGCTGCCGGCGTTGCCGAGCTGGGCCGGGTCGGGCAGCTTGGCCGTGCGGATGCGGATCACCGCTTCGCTGACGTCGCGCGGCGAGGCGCCGTCCGCCTTGCCCATCGCCGCCAGTTCCTTGCCGATGTCGCCGTAGCCGGTGTGCAGCGTCGGCCGCTTGCTCAGGCGGAAGCGCACCGCGGTCACCAGCAGGCGGCCGTTCGCTTCGTGCTTGAACACGCTGTCGCGATAGCCGAAACGGCACTCGGCATTGGAGAGGATGCGCTGGGCGCCATTGGCCTGCAGGTCGGCGCAGACCACCTCGGCGAGGCAGTCCTTGGCTTCGACGCCGTAGGCGCCGATGTTCTGGATCGGGCTCGCGCCCACGGTGCCGGGAATCAGGCTGAGGTTCTCGAGTCCGGCCCAGCCCTGCGCCAGCGTGTGCTGCACGAAGCCGTGCCAGTTCTCGCCGGCGGCGGCCTCGACCACGACCTCGTCGGCGTTCTCGCTCAGTACCGTGATGCCGCTGAGCGCCACCTTCACCACCAATCCCGGGTAGTCGCCGGTGAACAGCAGGTTGCTGCCGCCGCCCAGCCACAGCACCGGTCCGCGCCGGTACGGTTCGCTCGCCAGCAGTTCGGGCAGCCGGGCCAGGTCGTCCAGCTCGCAGAACGTCGTGGCGCGCACGTCCATGCCGAAGGTGTTCAGCGTTTTGAGGGGGTGGTCATGAAGAAAAACAAGGCTCACGGCGGTTCAGCTTTCGGTGTGTTGACGGACCAAGCGGCGGCGACTTTCGCGCGACAGGTAGCCTACCAGCAAAAACGCCGCCACGCTCAGGCTGAATACCAGCGCCGCCCAGAAGCCCTCGATGCCCATGGGCAGGGTGAGAAAGGGCAGCGGCCAGTCGGTCAGCCCCAGCACCATGCCGAGACTCAGACCCAACCCCCAGAACGACACCACGTGGATGATCATCGGCGCCGTGGTGATCTTGTAACCGCGCAAGGCGCCGGAGGAAATGCACTGGGTGGCGTCGGTCAATTGGAACACCGCGGCAAAGACCAGTAGCCCGGCGCCGATACGGATCACTTCGGGGTCGGTGGTGTAGAGGCGGATGATGTCTTGGCGCAGCGTCAGCATTAGCAGCATGGTTCCCCCGGCCAGGACCAGCCCGGTCAAGAGGCCGGTGCCGGCGGTGAAGCGCGCCCGGCGGTAATCGCCGGCGCCGACCGCCTGGCCCACGCGCACCGACATCGCGGTGGAGATGCTCTGCGGCAGCATGTAGATGATGCTGCTGACACTCAGCACCGCCTGGTGGCTGGCCACCACCGTGGTGCCGAGCTTGGCCACCAGGAAGGCGATGAACGAGAACAGGCTGACCTCGAAGAAGAACGACAGCCCGATCGGCAAGCCCAGTTTCAGCATGGCGCCGTAGCGCGACCAGTCCGGCCAGCTCCAGCGGCCGGTGAAGGCGTAGGGACGGAAATGACGGTGCAGCGCGACATAGCCCAGCAGCGCCAGGAAGTTAAACCACAGCGCGGCGGCGGTGGCCCAGCCGCAGCCGGCGCCCCCCATCGCGGGCAGGCCGTACAGGCCGTGGATCAGGGCGTAATTGAGCGGGATGTTGAGCAGCAGCGCCGCCACGCCGACCAGCATGATCGGCTTGGGCCGGTTGAGGCCGGAGGCGAAGGCGTGCAGGGCGCGTTGCATCAGGGCGGCGGGCAGCCCCAGCGCCACGCCGTCGAGAAACAGCATCACCTTGTCCTCGACGTCGTTCGACAGCGTCAGGCTGTCGCGCAGCCAGGGTTGGCCGAAGATCATCAGCGCGCTGCCCGCCAAGCCGAGGAACAAGCAGAACCACATGCCCTGGCGCACCGTCTCGCCGATGGGCTCGCGCTCGCCGGCGCCGAACTGGTGCGCGATCAGCGGGTTGAGCGCGGTGGCGATGCCGACCAGCGTCACGTACACCGTGATGAAGACGCTGGAGCCCAGGGATACCGCAGCCAGGTCGTTGGTGCTGACGCGGCCGGACATCACGGTATCGACGAAGCCCATGGCGACGTGGGCGATCTGGGCCACCATGATGGGTAGCGCCAGGGCGAGAATCTGTCGGGCTTCCGCGACGATTTTGGTGCGCGGTTCCCGACTCAGTCCGAATAGCATGGCGGGGCCGGAGGGATGAAAACCGGTCAGTATACGGTCATCCCGCCGGGGCGTCGTTACAGCGTTGAGACACTGGGTTACGCGAAACGGGCCGGCGGATGACAGCGCAGGTCGCAGCTAATGACGAGGGCGCTGCCGAAACGGGCGTTGATCGCCAGGGCGTCGGGCAGGGTGACGTCAACCAGTTCCAGTAGGTGCTCCCGCCGGCGCAAGGGGTAGCCGTGCTGGCGGGCGAATTGCGAAAGCTGCTCGAGGGTGGCCAGGTGATCGCTGTGGGCGGCGCTGGCCACCAGGGTGCCCTTGAGCGTGGATTGGGTCGGGGCGGTGTGGCCGGCGTCGTAGGCGAAGTCGCGGCAGCTGTCGTTTTGGCAGTCGTACATGGCGTATTCCTTCAGGTTGGGCGCTGTGGCGTGCCCGGAACCTTGCCAGGCGACGCTTTAGCAGGATTTTTGAGCGCCCTGCAAGTTGTCATTAACTCGGCGCTAATACGGTATGGCGGATTGTTACGGCGGGCGGGGTGGGGCGGCAGGCAAGAAAAACCCGCTTGCCAGAGGCCAAAGCGGGTTTTGTCGCACGCTTTAGCTGGAATTTATCGGCGCCCCGCAAGCTGTATCAAATCGGCGCATGCAAAAAGACTACCCGGCGTTCGGGCGGGTGTCAACCCTCGGTCGATGGCCATGCGGCGAGGAAGTCACGCCAGTGCGGCGCGGCCTGTCGTCCGATCCAGCCGCGCGCCTGCGCCACACTGTCATGGTAATCGGCGGCGCCGAGCGTGCCCTGTACCAGGCGGTCGCGCAGGAACAGCAGGTAGGTGGCCATGGCTTCGATATCGCAGCGCGCCCGGATGTCGCCGAGACGGCCCGCCCGGTAGGCCTCCCACGGCGTGCCGCCCGCCACCACCGGCAGCGCGGGAAAGCCGCACAGCCTGGCCATGTCGTCGAGCGGGACCGTGGCGTAGGGCAACGGCGCGAGGCCACTTTGCGTCGTATCCTCCGCGCACCAGTGCGGCGGCAGGGTGATGCCGTTGATCAGGGCGCGGTAGCGCAGCAGCGGCAGGGCGAACGCCGCGCCGCTCCAACTGGTGACGCAAGGCGCATGCTGCGCCACCTGGTCGAACAGGGCCTGCAGCAGCGCGGCCTCGTCGGTGTTGGCGTCGCCGCCGGTGTGGCAGGCGATCTCCTCGCCCAGTCGCAAGGTCCAGGAGATGGCAACGATGCGCTGCAGGTGAAGCGGCATGCCATCCTCGCCGCTGCGGGCGCGCTGGCGTTGCAGGGCGAATTCGGCGACGTCACTGTCGGCGATGTCGGCGGCAAAACCGTACAGGGTGCGGATGCCGGCCACGTCCGGAATGGTGGCGAGGGCGAAAGCGAGAATAGGGGTCACGGTGGGGCCGGCCTGCAGCAATGGAAACGGCTGAATTCTAGGTGGGCGGGACGGTCAGGGCAATCGCCGGCTGGGGCGGCCTTGCCGGGTACGGTCCGCCGTCATCGTGCGCGGTGTGTTTTCCCCGTCGTTTCAGGCTATAATCGGCGCCTTGAATGCGACGCTTTTCGGCGTAATTCCATACTCTCTCACCATTTCCCCGATGATCCGCAAGCTAATTCGACGAGTACTCGAGCTGCCCGCAGGCGTAGTAGGCAAGCGTCGCGTCAAACCGCGCGTTATTCCTCTTTCCCAACACGGAGTGCGGCGCGACCGGCTCAGCCATGCCGCGCTGAAAGTGACCTCCCGTCTGCAGGAAGCCGGCTTTACCGCGTACGTGGTAGGGGGCGCCGTGCGCGATCTCTTGCTGGACGTCAACCCCAAGGACTTCGACGTGGCCACCAGCGCCACGCCGGAGCAAGTGCACCATCTGTTCCGCCGCTCGCGCATCATCGGCCGTCGTTTCAAGATCGTGCACGTGATGGTCGGGCCGGAGACGATCGAGGTCACCACCTTCCGTGGCGGCAGCATCGACGACACCAACGAGACCGGCCGCATCATGGCCGACAACTCCTACGGCAGCCAGGAAGAAGACGCCCACCGCCGCGACTTCACCGTCAACGCGCTGTTCTACGATCCGTCCGACGAGTCCATCGTCGACTATCACCACGGGGTGAAGGATCTGCAGGCACGCAAGCTGGTGATGATCGGCCAGCCGGCGCGCCGCTACCAGGAAGACCCGGTACGCATGCTGCGCGCCGTGCGCCTGGCGGCGAAGCTGAATTTCGAGATCGACGAGAATACCCGCAAGCCGATCCGTGCCCACGCCCACCTCTTGAAGAAGGAGCCGCCGGCGCGCCTGTTCGACGAAATGCTCAAGCTCCTGATGTCGGGCCGAGGCCTATTCCTGTCTGTGCAAGCTGCGCGAGGAAGGGCTGTCGCGCGGGGTGTTCCCGCTGCTCGACGCGGTGCTCGACGAAGAGGGTAAGGATGAGTTCCTGAGGCTGGGCCTGCAAAGCACCGATGCGCGCATCCGCGAGGACAAGCCGGTGTCGGTCGGTTTCCTGCTAGCGACGCTGCTGTGGCGCCAGGTGTCGCAGCAGTGGACGACACGGCTCAAGGACGGCGAACGGCCGGTGCAAGCGTTGTTCGACGCCATCGCCGAGGTCGAGTCGCTGCAGGACAACGAATTTGCCATTCCGCGCCGTTTCAGCGCCACCATGCGCGAAATCTGGCTGCAGCAGCCGCGTTTCGACAGCCGTAGCGGCCAGCGCCCGTTCCGCTTCCTGGAACAGCCGCGCTTCCGCGCCGCCTTCGATTTCCTCTCGTTGCGCGCCCAGGCGGGCGAGGTGCCGATGAGCCTGGTGCAGTGGTGGGACGATTTCCAGCACGCCGATCACGACGAACGCCAGGAACTGATTGCCAACGTGCGCGAAGAGGGCTCGTCCAGCGGCGCCCCGGCCAAGAAGCGCAAGCGTCGCCGTTCCAGCCAGCGTCGCCGTGAGGGCGGCGAGCAGGGCGTCGAATCGTGAGCCGGGCGTACATCGCGCTGGGCAGCAACCTGGAGCAGCCGCAGCAACAGGTCCGCGCCGCCTTCGCGGCGCTGGGCACCATCCCCGGAGTGAGTCTGCGGCGCACCTCCTCGCTGTATCGGACCACCCCGGTTGGCTATCTGGATCAGCCCGACTTCATCAACGCGGTCGCCGAGCTGGATACCGACCTTCCCCCGCTGGCCTTGCTGGACGCCCTGATGGCGCTCGAAGAGCACTTCGGGCGGGTGCGCTCGTTCCGCAACGCTCCGCGCGTACTCGACCTCGACCTGCTGATGGTGGAGGATGTCGAGCTGGAGTCCGAGCGTCTGACCTTGCCGCACCCGCGCATGCACGAGCGCACCTTCGTGCTGGCACCGCTGGCCGAGTTGCAGCCCGATCTCGCCGTGGGCCGGCATGGCCGCGCGGACCGGCTGCTGGCCGGGCTGGATGCATCGGGCGTGGAGCGGCTGGAAGGCTAATCAGTAGGGGGGGTATGAGCCAATTGCGTTATGTGGTGGTGGAAGGGCCGATCGGGGCCGGCAAGTCGGCGCTGGCGCGCCGCCTCGCGGACTACTGGGGGGTGTCGTTGTTGGCCGAAGAGCCCGCCGCCAACCCCTTCCTCGGACGTTTCTACCGCAATCCGCAGCAGCATGGCCTGGCCACCCAGTTGTCGTTCCTGCTGCAGCGCGCCGATCTGGCCGCCGAGATGCAGGATGGCCCGCTGCGTACTGCGCCGCTGGTGTCCGATTTCCTGTTCGAGAAAGACGCGCTGTTTGCCCGCGTCAACCTCGACGAGCCGGAGCACGCGCTCTACCAGCGCCTCACCGACCGGCTGCTGCCGGCGTTCCCGGTTCCCGACCTGGTAATCTACCTGCAGGCGTCGGAAGACGTGCTGCTGTCTCGCGTGGCCAGCCGCGCCAAGGAAACCGAGTCGGCCTTCCCTGAGGGCTACCTCAAGCGCGTGCATGCCGCCTACAGCGAATTTTTCCACGGCTACGACGCCGCCCCGCTGCTGATCGTCAATACCGATCACCTCAACCTGGTTGATGGCAGCGACGATTTCGAGCTATTGTTGCGCTGCATCAGCGAGATGCGCGGTCAGCGCAGCTATTTCAACAAGAGCGTCTGATCGTCTGAAACAGCCGGGCGTGGCGGCCACGAGCAGTCGGCGTCGGCGGCTGTTTTCCCAAGCCACGAGGAAGAAGACAGTGAAAATCAACGTCAATACCCTGTTCAAAATGGCCGCCGAAGGCCAGAAGATCACCATGCTCACCTGCTACGACACGAGCTTCGCCACGCTGCTGGACGATGCCGGGGTCGAAATCCTGCTGGTGGGCGACTCGCTGGGGATGGTGATCCAGGGGGAGGACTCGACGCTGCCGGTGACCATGGAGCAGATGGAGTACCACACCCGCTGCGTGGCGCGCGGCGCGAAGAATGCCCTCGTCTTGTCCGACATGCCGTTCGGCAGCTATCAGGAAAGCCCGCAGCAGGCCTTTGCCAACGCGGCGCGCCTGATGCAGGCCGGCGCTCACATGGTCAAGGTCGAGGGCGGCGCGTTCATGGCGGAAACCACCCGTTTCCTGGTCGAGCGCGGCATCCCGGTATGTTCCCATATCGGCCTGACGCCGCAGTTCGTCAACAGCTTTGGCGGCTACCGGGTGCAGGGCAAGAGCGAGAACGATGCCGAGCGCATCCTGCACGATGCGTCTGCCCTGGCCGACGCCGGTGCTAGCCTGGTGCTGATGGAGTGCGTGCCGGCCGCCCTGGCCAAGCGGGTGAGCGACAGCATCGCGGTGCCGACCATCGGCATTGGCGCCGGGGTCGACGTTTCCGGGCAGGTCCTGGTGCTGCATGATATCCTCGGTGTCTACCCTGGGCGCAAAGCCCGTTTCGTCAAGAATTTCATGGCTGGTGCGGACAGCATCCAGGCGGCGGTGGCTGGCTACGTCACGGCGGTCAAGGCACGTTCGTTCCCGGCGGAAGAGCACTGCTTCTGAGGCGTACCAGCCTGTTCAGGGTCTGTCGCGAGCGGCCCTCAGCGGGGTGAAGAGCAGCGCAGAAACCGGAATGTACAGGGGTACATGAGGATTCTGATCGCTGAGCGAAAGATTCGCACGCAGTGCGCATGAGCCCCGATCAGGGTCGCGCAGCAAGACTATGGGCAGGTTCTAAGGAAGGAAGATGGAAGTCATTCGTAATATCGCCGAGCTGCGAGCCTGGCGCCGCCAGGCCGGCAAGGTGGCGTTCGTGCCCACCATGGGCAATCTGCACGAGGGCCACCTGGCTCTGGTGAAAGAGGCGCGCCAGCGCGCCGATAAGGTGGTGGTGAGCATTTTCGTCAACCGCCTGCAGTTCGGTCAGGGCGAGGACTTCGACGCCTACCCGCGTACTTTCGATGCCGACAGCGCCAAGCTCTCCGATGCCGGCGTCGACGTGCTGTTCTTCCCGATCGAGCAGGAGTTGTATCCGCGCATCCGCCAGGACTTCAACGTCGAGCCGCCGCATATCCAGAACGAGCTGTGCGGCGCCTTCCGTCCTGGCCACTTCCGCGGCGTGGCCACGGTGGTGACCAAGCTGTTCAACATCGTGCAGCCCGATCTGGCCTGTTTCGGCAAGAAGGACTACCAGCAGCTGCATGTGATCAAGGCCATGGTGGACGATCTCAACCAGCCGGTCGAGGTCGTGCCGGTCGATACCGGCCGCGCCGAGGATGGCCTGGCACTGTCGTCGCGCAACGGCTACCTGAGCGCCGAGGAGCGTGCCGAGGCGCCGCGCCTGTACCGTCACCTGGCGGCGATTCGTGACCGTCTGCTGGCCGGGGAACAGGATTACGCCAGCCTGGAGGCGGCGGCACGCCAGGATCTGGAAGCACATGGCTGGCGCGTCGACTACGTCGAAGTGCGTCAGGCCGACACCCTGGAGATCGCCCACGCCGGCGAGAAGCGCCTGGTGGTGCTGGCCGCGGCGCGTCTGGGCAAGACCCGCCTGATCGATAATGTGGAAGTGCTGCGCTGAGCGCGGCGTCATTGCTAGCAAGGAACGGAATTATGCAGCGCAGCATGCTGAAGTCGAAACTCCACCGCGTGACCACGACCCACGCCGAATTACACTACATCGGTTCGTGTGCCATCGACGAGAACCTGCTCGAGGCGGCGGATATCCGCGAGTACGAAGAAGTGCAGATCTGGAACGTGACCAATGGCGAGCGTTTCGCTACCTACGCCATCAAGGCCGAGCGGGGCTCGGGGGTGATTTCGGTCAACGGTTCCGCCGCGCGCCGCGCCGCGCCGGGCGACCTGCTGATCATCGCCTCGTTCGCGACCTACGAAGACGTCGAGCTGAAGGATCATGCACCGAAACTGGTGTTTGTCGACGGCAGCAATCACATTACCGAACTGGCGGGGGTCGACCCCGGTCCAGCCGGCCTGAGGATTCTTCGGGACAAGACAAAGCGGACTTCGGTCCGCTTTTTTTATGGGTAAAGCGAAATGGGGCAATTTGAAATTCGCCGTCCGGGTGCCATAGTGACAGAGTGGAGTATTGCCGGCTGCGCTCGGGACGGCCTGCCCTGACGCGCGATGCCGAAACGGGAGGGCCTGCATGGCGCATTTGAGAGGTAGTTGCTTGTGTGGAGCCATTTACTACTGCGTGTACGGGGAGCCGAGTTTTGTCACGCATTGCCACTGCTCGGCGTGCCGCAAGGCAAGCGGAGCACTGTTCGTGACCTGGTTCACGGTGCGTGAGTGCGAGGTGGAGTGGCACGGCGAACCGCTGATGCACTATCACTCGTCGTGCCCGGTGGAGCGCGGTTTCTGTCCCCATTGCGGCACGACGCTGACCTATCGGCACGAGGCCGATCCGGACAGCATCGATATTACCCTGGCTTCGCTGGATCAGCCGGAACGCGTTATGCCGGAACACCATACCTGGTGGCAGGAACATGTGCCGTGGGTCGAACCGGAGGTGTGGGCCGGGCTGCCGCATTATACCCGGGCCAAGGCGGGCAATTGATGGCGTCAAAAAGCTTCGGCCAACCTATAAAGGTTGGCCGAAGCGTTTGGGGCAGGGCGTGGGGCCGGGTCAGAGCAGGGCCCGATCGGCCACGATCACGCCGTCTTCATCGGCGTAGAGCCAGTCGCCTGGGCTCAGGCTGACGCCGCCGAAGGTGACGGCGAGGCCGCGCTGGCCTTCGCCGCGCTTCACCGATTTGCGCGGGTGGGTATCCAGCGCCCGGACACCCAGGGGCAGGGCGTTGAGTGCCACCGAATCGCGGATGCAGCCATACACCACGATGCCGGCCCAGCCGTTCTTCACCGCCAGCTCGCCGATCTGGTCGCCGACCAGGGCGCAGCGGCGGGAGCCGCCGCCATCCACGACCAGCACCCGGCCGTTGCCCGGCTCGCTCAGCACCTCGCGCACCAGGGTATTGTCCTCGAACACCTTGAGTGTCTCGATCTGGCCCTGGAAACGTGGGCAGGCGCCAAAACGCTGGAACATCGGCTCGAGCACGCGCACATCGTTTTCGTGTTCGTCGCACAGATCGGTCGTCAGAAAAGTCATACTTTCTCCTTGTGGTGTGTTGTGTTGATGGGGCGCCTGCCACCGTGCCCCAGGTTCGGCGTGTCACCGCCTGGCAGGGACTGATGGGGCAAAAAAACCGCCCCGGAGGGCGGCTTGGTCGATCAGTCGAGGCGCAGCGGCACGAACAGCGTGTTGTCCTGTCGCCGCACCAGAAGGGCAATGCTGCCGCCGGCGTTGGCCAGGGCGCGTTCGAATCCCTTCACGTCGAGCACCTGGCTCTGGTTCAGGCCGATGATGATATCGCCGTGCTGCAGGCCGGCGCGTGCCGCCGGACCCTGGGCTTTCTGGATCAAGAGGCCGCCGGGCAGGCCCAGTTCGGTTTTCTGGGCGGCGGTCAGTTCGGTCAGCGTCAGGCCCAGCTTGTTGAACTGGAAGCTTTGCGGAGCCGGTTCTTCCTGCTGGGGCTGCGGCGCGTTGGCCGCTTCGTTGGCGAGTTCACCCAGCACCACTGGGACGTCCTTTTCCGCTCCCTTGCGCCAGACGCCGAGCTTGATCTTGGCGCCCGGCTGCAGGCCGCCGACCAAGATCGGCAGGTCCTTCGAGCTTTCCACCAGCTTGCCGTTCATGTGCAGGATGATGTCGCCGACCTGCAACCCGGCCTTGGCGGCCGGACCGTTGGGTTCCACCCGTACCACCAGCGCACCGTTGGGTTGTTTTAGGCCGAAGGACTGCGCCAGTTCCTGGCTGACTTCCTGAATGTGCACGCCGAGCTGGCCCCGGCTGACCTTGCCCTTGGTCTTGATCTGCTCGGCCACGTTGATGGCGATGTCGATCGGGATGGCGAAGGAGATGCCCATGAAGCCGCCGGAGCGGCTGTAGATCTGCGAGTTGATGCCGACGACCTCGCCACGCAGGTTGAACAGCGGCCCGCCGGAGTTGCCCGGATTGATCGCCACGTCGGTCTGGATGAAGGGCACGTAGTTTTCGTCGGGCAGGCTGCGTCCCTTGGCGGAGACGATGCCGGCGGTGACGGTGTTGTCGAAGCCGAACGGTGCGCCGATGGCGGCGACCCACTCCCCAACCTTGAGCTTGGCCGGATCGCCGATCTTGGCGACGGGCAGGCCAGCCGCCTCGACCTTGAGCACGGCGACGTCGGTGCGCTTGTCGAGCCCGACCAGCTTGGCTTTCAGTTCGCGTTTGTCGGTCATCACGACCTTGATCTGCGAGCCGCCCGCGACGACGTGGGCGTTGGTCAGGATGTAGCCGTCATCGCTGATGATGAAGCCAGAGCCGAACGACACGCTCTCGCTCGGGGTCTGATCCTGCTGCGGCGGCTGGTTCGGCATGAAGCGACGGAAGAAGTCGTAGAGCGGGTCGTCTTCGGGGATCGGGAAGGGCAGCTCGTTCTGGGCCGCGGCCGCTTCGAGCTTGTTGGCCTGAATGTTTACCACGGCTGGCCCGTCGCGCTCGACCAGCTGGGTGAAGTCGGGCAGCAGCATGGCCACCCGCCCGTCGGACTGGGCAGGAATCGCTACGTTGGGGTTATCGCCTTTGAACAGGCGTTCGATCTTGTCGCAGCCAGCAAGCAGCGTCACTGCCAGGGCGGCGCTGACAATGGTGCGGAAATACGGAGTCACGGAACATCCTTTCTGGTAGTGACAGAGCGGAACTCGGGCCGGGGCGGTCATTTTTCAAGTCCAGATTGCATGACGGAGGCCGCTTGAGTTCACTCTCCCGCTTTCATCATACCGTTTTTGCAGGGTATTCACAGAGATCGACGATGGGACAGCGTTCGCATTCAGGCCGGCGGGCCTTGCAGGTATAGCGGCCGTGCAGGATAAGCCAGTGGTGGGCATCGACCAGGTATTCGGCCGGAATGACCTTCATCAGCTTGTCTTCCACCGCGCGCACGTCCTTTCCCGGGGCCAGGCGGGTGCGGTTGGCGACGCGGAAGATATGGGTGTCCACCGCCATGGTGGCGTGACCGAAGGCGGTGTTGAGCACCACGTTGGCGGTCTTGCGGCCGACGCCGGGCAGCGCCTCCAGCTCCTCGCGGGTTTGCGGCACTTCGCCACCGTGCTTTTCCAGCAGCAGGCGGCAGGTGGCGATGACGTTCTTGGCCTTGGTGCGGTAGAGGCCGATGGTCTTGATGTACTCGGAGAGCCCTTCTTCGCCCAGCGAGAGCAGGGCCGCCGGGGTGTTGGCGACCGGGAACAGCAGGCGTGTGGCCTTGTTGACGCCGACGTCGGTGGCTTGCGCCGACAGTACCACGGCGATCAGCAGCTCGAACGGTGTGCGGTATTCGAGTTCGGTACGTGGCGCGGGGTTGAGCTCCTTGAGGCGGCGGAAGATCTCACGGCGTTTGGCGGCGTTCACTGCGAGTCCTTGCCGGTATCTTCCTTGGCGGCGCGCAGGGCGGCGGCGCGTTCCATCGCCTTGCGGATCAGTTCGTTCTTGTCGACGGCGGAAGTCTGCGGCGCCGCGCTTGTCACACCGGACGCCGCCGCTGCCGGGGCCGGCGCGTTCACCGCGGCGCGCTCGGCCAGGCGCTGCGCTTTTTCGGCCTGGTCGCGCGCCTTGCGTGCCTGGTGGTGTTCGTAACGCTTGCGCGCCTGCTGGGCTCGCGCCATGACGTGTTCGCGCTTGCCATCGTCCGGGTCGTCCACCGGCACCAGATCGATGCAGTCCACCGGACAGGGGGCCACGCACAGTTCGCAGCCAGTGCATTCGGCCGCGATCACGGTGTGCATCAGCTTGGCTGCGCCGACGATGGCGTCCACCGGACAGGCCTGGATGCACAGGGTACAGCCGATGCAGCTGTCTTCCTGGATCACGGCGAGCGCGCGCGGCTTGGGCTGCGGGCCGTCGGCAGCGAACGGGATGACGGGCTGTCCGAGCAGTTCTGCCAGCGCCCGGATGCCGTCCGCGCCGCCCGGCGGGCAACGGTTGATCGGGTCGCGTCCTTCCGCCAGTGCCTCGGCATAGGGCCGGCAACCGGCGTGGCCGCACTGGCCACACTGGGTCTGGGGCAGGAGGGCGTCGATCCGCTCGACGAGTGTGATCACGGGCATGCTGTCGGAGTCCACATCAAAACCGTTTATTATCCGTCCTCCAGGCGGCAGCTTCAATGCCTGCGCCGTGACGGTGGGCACATGGCCCGCCCTCCCGCCGCTCAGAACGACAGACGGGTCTGCAACACCAGCTCGCGCGGTTCGCCGACGTTGACCTGCAGGTTGCTGCCGCTGGTCGAGGTGTAATAGGTCTTGTCGAACAGGTTTTTGACGTTGAGCTGCACGTCGAGCCTGTTGCCACCCAGACGGGTTTGCCAGGCGACGAAGGCATCGGCCACGGTGTAGGCGTCGAGTGCGAAGCTGTTGAGCGCATCGCCCTGGCGCTTGCCGACGTAGCGTGCGCCGCCGCCGACGCGCCAACGGTCGCCGTTGCCGGCCGGCATGAAGTCGTAGGCGAGGAAGGCCGAGGCGGTGTGGCGGGCGACGTTGAACAACTGCTTGCTGACGTAGGCGGCCTGGTCGTCCAGCACCTCGGCGTCGGTGTAGGCGTAGCTGCCGATGGCGCTCAACTGGCGCGTGAGCTTGCCGCTGACGTCGAGCTCGACACCTTGCGAGCGTACCTTGCCGACTGCGCGCGAGACGTCGTTCTCGGTCACCAGCACGTTGCGTTTGACGATGCGGTAGAGCGCGGCGGCGGCCGAGACGCGCTCGGTTTCGAGCTTGACCCCGCCTTCGTGCACCACGCCGCGTTCCGGCTCGAAGGGTCCGCCTTCGTTCACCGAGCTGTTCGGTTTGAACGACTCGCTGTAGTTGGCGTACAGCGACACGGCCGGTGTCGCCCGGTACACCATGCCGGCCTGTGGCAGGGCCACGTTGCCGCTCGCTTCGCCAGTGATGGTGAACGGCCGGCCGGCGCCATCGCTTTGACGGTAGTGCTGGTAGCGCAGGCCGCCGACGGCGATCCACTGCTCGTTCAGGTGCAGCGAATCCTTCACCAGCACCGCCTCTGTCTCGACCTTGCTGCGCACGTCGCTCTTGCTGGCGCTGACCGTGTTCGGGTAGGCGAGCTGGCCGTAGTCCGGATCGAACACGTTGAAGCCGCCGACGGCGCTGCCGCGTAGCGCGTCGCCCTTGCTCTGGCGATTCTGCTCGAGGTCCACACCGAACAGCAGTTCGTGGCGCATCCCCAGCCAGTTCACGTCGCCCAACAGGTTGGCCGAAGCCAGCAGATTGGTGTCGTCGAAGGCGCGGTTGCCGTCGGCGCTGCGCCGCAGGATGCCGGTGCTGGCGTTGTAGGACACCGGGCGCGCCTGGTTGTCGCTGTAGCGGTGGTTGTTCCAGCCGGCATTGAAACGTGCGCGCCAGCTGTCGTCGAGGTCGTGCTCGATTTCGGCGGTCATGCTCTGCGCGATGCCTTGCGCCACGTTCCACGCTTCGTCGAGGCGGCGTTCGCGCGGGATGGCGATGGGCTGGCCGTTGCTGAATACCGTGCCGCGGTCGTAGGGCACTGCATAATCGAGATATTCGTAAGCCACACGGGCGCGGGTACTGCCGTCGCGCCAGGCCAGCGAGGGCGCGATCAGCTTGCGCCGGGTGGTGCCGAAGTTACGCCAGTAGTCGGTTTCCTCCAGTTCGCCGATCAGGCGGTAGGCCAGGCCGCTGTCGCCGATCGGTCCGGTCAGGTCGAGGCTGCCGCTGCCACCGCCGAAGCTGCTGCTGGTCAGCGTCACGCTGCCGCCCTGCTGGTACTGGGGCTTCTTGGTGATGACGTTGATGATGCCGCCCGGTTCCTGGATGCCGTACAGCAGCGAGGCCGGGCCTTTGAGGATCTCGACCTGCTCGGTGGTGGCGCTGAAGTTGCGCGGCAGGGTGGAGCGCACGCCGTCGCGCAGGATGGAGCCGTCGGCACGGCTGCCGAAACCGCGCCGGATGAAGCTGTCCCAGGTGTTGGCCAGGGTGTTGGTCTGGGCCACGCCGCTGACGTTGGCGAGCGCTTCGTCGAGCGAGGTGACCTGCTGGTCTTGCAGCACCTGGTGAGGCACCACGTTAAGTGCCTGCGGGGTCTCGATCAGCGGCGCCGGGCTGCGCGTGGCGCTGCTGCTGTTTCTAGGTTGGTAATCGTTGCCGGCGGGGGTGTCGGCGCTGACTTCGACCACGGCAAGTTCGGCGGTGTCGTTCTGGCTGGCGTAGGCGGTGGCGGCGAGGGCGAGGCTCAGTGCTAGGAGCGAGGTATCGGTTTTCTTCATTGTTGCGGGGGCTCGGGGCGGAAACGGTCGGCAGGACTTGGCCGAGGGTGGTGTGGTTCGGCTAGTTAATGATAAAGATTCTCATTATAATTGTCGTTTTGCCTCACGCCTATAGGTTCGGCCTGGCGCCGGGGCCGACAAGGACACACCATGAAACGCGTAATCATCCTGCTGCACCGCTACTTGGGGCTCGCCTGTGCGCTGGGCGCGCTGATACTGGGCCTCAGCGGTGGCCTGCTGGCGTTCAAGAAAGAGCTGTCGACGCTCAGCGGTGAGCGGCCGGTGGCGGTGAACGGGCCGTTCGTCGGCTACCAGGCGCTGTACCAGGCTGCGGAATCGCGCCATCCAGGTGGCAGCGTCAACCTGCGCTTCGGCGAAACGTTGGCCGAACCAGTGCTGGTGCGCATCCGTGGCGCCGGCGAGGAGCGCTTGCTGTGGCTCGACCCGGTGACGGCCGAGGTGGTGAGCGATCGTGCTCCCGGCGAGGGGCTGTTCAGCTGGCTGCGGGAACTGCATGAAACGCTGCTGATGGACGACGCCGGCGAAACGCTGGTCGGCATCATCGGCATCGGCCTGCTGCTGATGGTGATCAGCGGCCTGATCTACTGGTGGCCCAAGGACTGGAAGCGGGCGTGGCGCGTGCGCACCGACAAGGGGGCGCGCATTCTGGTGGGCGATCTGCACCGCGTCGCCGGTGCGGCCTTGTCGCTCATGCTGCTGATCAGTGCGCTGACCGGCATGCTGCTGGTGTTCTCCAAGCCCATCAACGGCTGGATCAACGCGCTCTACGACGCCAAGCCGGCCAGGAGCGCCAAGGTTGTGCCGGGCGAAGCGCGCCTGCCGCTCGACCAGTTGGTGGCCAAGGGCAACGCGGCGTTGCCCGGCGGCCGGCTGGTGGACGTGCGTGTCGATGCCAAGGCCGCCAAGCCGGTGGTGCTGAGGAAGCGCCTGCCGGGCGAGATTCAGCCCAACGGGCGCAGCATGGTCGAGGTCGACCCGTACCGCGGCGAGGTGCTGACGGTGCGTCCGGTCGACCAGGCCGAGCCGGGCATCCGCCTGACCACCTGGGTGTTCGCCTTCCACGTCGGCTCGGTCGGTGGCCTGCCGCACCGCGTGCTGATGCTGGTGACCGGCCTGGGGCTGGCCTTGCTGGGCGGCTCGGGCGTGTACCAGTGGAGCGCACGCGAGTGGAAGCAGCGGCGGGCTATGCCGAAGCGCCTGGCGCCGCGTGGGGCGTGAAGCGTGAAGCGTGAAGCGTGAAGCGTGACGTCCGCCGGAAGGCGATGCCTGCACGCTTTCGGTGGGACTCCCGTTCGGCTAGGGAAGGCGGAGTGAAGAGGGCTCTTCCCGTCATAGCTCCGCCGCCAACCTCCGCCGGACCCGGGACGTCCGGGTTCGAGATTTCCCTTCAGGAACGGCGGCCGGCGCTCGCTCTTCGGTGTCTAGAACTCCTCCTCTGGGTGGGGCCGCATCCCGAGGCGGCCCTGACTTGAAAAATCAGCGGGCGCGGCGAGGCAGGAAAATCTCCGCGACCATGCAGCGCGCGCCGCCGCCGCCCAGTCGCTCGATGGTGTCGATCGGGGCGAGAGCGACCTTGGCGTAGGACGAAATGGCGGTTTGTTGCTCTGGCGTCAGCGAGGACCAGGCCTGGCGCGACAGGGCGAACACCGCTTCGCCGTCGCGGGAGGAGAGTTCGAGCATGTTGCCGGCGAAGTGCTCGAGCTGATCGTAGGAAATATCGATGATCTCTTTGCCGCTGGTGGTGAGCGCCTGTGTCAGGGCGGTGCGTTCGTTCCGATCGCGGATCGATTTCAGGCACACGACGGCGAGTGTCTTGCCCACGCACATCATCACGTTGGTGTGGTAGATCGGCTTGCCGTGGCGATCGACCGAGTGAAACCAGAGCGACTGGTAGCCGATGGTTTCCGACACCGCCTTCATCACCATCTCGCTGCTGCGCGACGAGAAGCAGACGTAGGCCATCTTCTGGTCGTGGTCGAAAATCATGGTGCCGGTGCCTTCGTGGTACTGACCGACCTTCTCGAAGCCGCTCAGATCGATGACATCCTCGACGGCGAATACCTGCGTGATCTTTTCCAGGACCTTGTTGTTGCGCTCCAGGCGGCGGTTGGGGGCTTCCATCGGGTAGAGCAGCACCTTGCCGTCGGCGTGCAGGCTGATCCAGTTGTTGGGGAAGATCGAATCGGGCGTGTGCGGATCGACCGTGTCGTCGATGACCAGCACGTCGACGCCGCAGCGGCGCAACTCACCCACGTAGGCATCGAACTCGGCGAGCGCATTTTGCTGCGCTTCCTGGTGGTCGATGTCCGATTTCTGAAAGGCGTTCGAGGACGACGTTTGCGGATTGGACAAGAATCGCGCCGGGCGGATCATCAGAATAGTGCTGGTGGTTTGCATGCTGCTTAATCGTCCATGCAGGAGGGTGGAGTAAGGGGCCATTTTTATGGTCTCGGGCCGACATCGTTGGCGGCTCCCGAGCAATGTCGATCTCGGTGTTGCCGCTATTGTGGGCCGCTGCCTTGTTGGCAAAAAGTTGGCAAACTTCGCAAATTCTCACTATATTTTGCAAATTGATATATTGAATTGGCGTTTTGTTAATGAATGACACGGATCGACAGTTGCTGGCCTTGCTGAGGGACGATGCGCGCATGTCGGTGACGACGCTGGCGGAAAAGCTGAGGGTGTCGCGGGCGACGGTGCAGAGCCGGATCAACAAGCTGGAGGAGACGGGGGTGATCGTGGGTTACACCGTCCGGCTCAAGCCGGAGGCGGAAACCCATCGTATCAGGGCGTGGATGGGCATTGCCGTCGAGGGCAGCAAGGCGCCGTCGGTGCTGCAGGCGCTGCGCGGCGATCCCAACGTGCAGACCCTGCATTCGACCAACGGGCGTTGGGACATCGTGACCGAACTGCGCGCCGATACCCTGGAGCAGTTCGACCGCGTGCTCGGGCGCATCAGGCTGATCCCCGGCATCGCGTCGACCGAGACCAGCATCCTGCTGTCGACGCACAAGGTGTAGCGTTGCCGTGCGCCGAGGTCGTCGCAACGAGGGCGGATTTCCCCTGTTTGGGCGGCTGACAGTGGCCGAAGAGGGCGTCCGCCCGGCTGACGTTATGCCGTTGGCCGCGAGGCCAACGATGAATGACCCGCGCGCGGCCAGGCCGGCACAGGGGTTGGCCGAAGCTCACGCCTGACGTTTAGGGGAAAGGGGAGCGAGCGGGGTGCGCAAAAAAAAGCCCGGCGGGTGCCGGGCAAAGTCCTGTTTCACACAGACAGATACATCAGGAACAGGTAGTTGGTATCAAGACACGGTTTCCTTCAGTTGGCCGAGGATCTGCGGGTTCTCCAGCGTGGAGACGTCCTGCACGATTTCTTCGCCCCGCGCCAGCGAGCGCAGCAGGCGGCGCATGATCTTGCCGGAGCGGGTCTTGGGCAGGTTCTCGCCGAAGCGGATATCGTCCGGCTGGGCGATCTTGCCGATTTCGTGGGCCACCCAGCTCTTCAGTTCGGCGGCGACCTTCTTGGCTTCGTCGCCTTCCGGACGGGCGCCCTTCAGGACCACGAAGGCCACCACGGCTTCGCCTTTCACCTCGTGCGGCTTGCCGACCACGGCGGCTTCGGCCACCAGCGGGTTGGCAACCAGCGCCGATTCGATTTCCATGGTGCCCAGACGGTGGCCGGAGACGTTCAGCACGTCGTCGATACGGCCCATGATCCAGAAGTAGCCGTTTTCGTCACGGTTGGCGGAGTCGCCGGCGAGGTAGTACTGGCCGTTGAACTCTTCCGGGAAGTAGGTCTTCTTGAAGCGCTCCGGGTCGTTCCAGATGGTGCGCACCAGGCTCGGGAACGGCTTCTTGATGACGAGGAAGCCACCGCGGCCCGGTTCTACCTGGGCGCCGGATTCGTCGACGATGTCAGCCATGATGCCCGGCAGCGGCAGGGTGCACGAGCCCGGCTTGGTCGGTACGGCGCCCGGGGTCGGGGCGATCATCACCGAACCGGTTTCGGTCTGCCACCAGGTATCGACGATCGGGCAGCGGCTGCCGCCGACCACTTCGTAGTACCACATCCAGGCTTCCGGGTTGATCGGCTCGCCCACGGTGCCCAACAGGCGCAGGCTGGAGAGGTCGTGCTGTTTCGGCAGATCGGCACCCAGCTTGATCAGCGAGCGGATGGCGGTCGGCGCGGTGTAGAAGGTGGTGACCTTGTGCTTCTCGATCATGCTCCAGAAGCGGCTGGCATCCGGGTAGGTCGGCACGCCTTCGAACACGACCTGGGTGGCGCCGTTGGCGAGCGGGCCGTAGCAGATGTAGGAGTGGCCGGTGATCCAGCCCACGTCGGCGGTGCACCAGAATACGTCGTTCGGTTTGTAGTCGAACACCCAGCGGAAGCTGTTGGCCGCACCCAGCAGGTAGCCGGCGGTGCTGTGCTGGATGCCTTTCGGCTTGCCGGTGGAGCCGGAGGTGTAGAGGATGAAGAGCGGGTCTTCCGCGCTCATCCATTCCGGTTCGCAGGCTTCGGACTGGCCTTCGACCAGCTTGTGCCACCATACGTCGCGGCCTTCGGTCCAGTTGGCGCCGCCGTTGGTGCGCTGGTAGACGATAACGTTCTTGACGCTGGAGGTGCCTTCCATGGCCAGCGCTTCGTCGACGGTGGCCTTGAGCGGAACGGTCTTGCCGCCGCGCAGGCCTTCGTTGGCGGTGATGACGGCCTTGGCGCCGGCATCTTCGACACGGTCCTTCACGGCGCCGGCGGAGAAGCCGCCGAACACCACGGAGTGGATGGCGCCGATGCGGGCGCAGGCCTGCATGGCGACGATGGCTTCGATCACCATCGGCATGTAGATCACCACGCGGTCGCCCTTCTCGATGCCGAGGCTCTTCAGGCCGTTGGCAAACTGGCAGACGCGGCGGTGCAGTTCGGCGTAGGTGACGCGGGTGACTTCGCCGTCATCCGCTTCGAAAATCAGCGCGATCTTGTTGGCATTGAGCGGCAGATGGCGGTCGAGGCAGTTGTAGGAAACGTTCAGCACGCCGTCGTCGAACCATTTGAAGAACGGGGCGTTGCTGTCGTCGAGCACGCGTGAGAACGGCTTCTTCCAGGTGATCTGTTCGCGAGCCAAGTCCCCCCAGAACGACAGGTAATGATCGTCAGCCTGCTCGCACAGCGCGTTGTAGGCTTCCATGCCGGAAATGCCGGCCTTGCGACGGAAGTCGTCGGAGGGCGGGAAGCTGCGGGTTTCTTTCAGGATCGATTCGAGGGTGGACATTGTGTTCTCCTTGTAGCGTGCCGGATGCCGCACCCTGGCGGGTGCGGCGGGCATGAGTTGCAGATTAATGCTTGGACGCACCGGTGGCGCCGATGCCGGTCATGGCACGGACGTACTGGGCGTCGAACTTGGCTTTTTCTTCGCTGGCCTGCTTCGAGTTATCCAGCACCGAGAACAGCCAGGTGAAGGCGAAGGCCAGGGGCATCGAGAAGATGGCCGGGTTCTTGTACGGGAAGATGGCGGCTTCGTGCTTCATCACGTCGACCCACACTGCCGGGCCCAACACGATCAGCAGCACCGCCGAGATCAGACCGATAAAGCCGCCGATCACCGCGCCGCGGGTGGTCAGACCCTTCCAGAACATCGACAGGAACAGGATCGGGAAGTTGGCCGAAGCGGCGATCGAGAACGCCAGGCCGACCATGAAGGCGATGTTCTGCTTCTCGAACAAGAGGCCCAGCACGATGGCGACCACGCCCAGGACCACGGTGGTGATCTTGGAGACGCGGATTTCGTCGGCTTCGTTGGCCTTGCCCTTCTTGATCACCGAGGCGTACAGGTCGTGCGATACCGCCGAGGCACCGGACAGGGCCAGGCCGGCTACCACTGCCAGGATGGTGGCGAAGGCGACCGCCGAGATGAAGCCCAGGAACAGGTCACCGCCCACGGCGTTGGCCAGGTGGATGGCTGCCATGTTGGAGCCGCCCACCAGCTGGGTCACTTCCTTGCCGTTCTTCACGATGGTTTCCATGAAGTGCGGCTGGTTGAGTACCAGCATGATGGCGCCAAAACCGATGATGAAGGTCAGGATGTAGAAGTAGCCGATGAAGCCGGTGGCGAAGAACACCGACTTGCGGGCTTCCTTGGCGTCGGACACGGTGAAGAAGCGCATCAGGATGTGCGGCAGGCCAGCGGTACCGAACATCAGGGCGAGACCCAGCGAGATCGAGTCGATCGGGTCGGCCTTGCCCGGGGACATGATGGCGATGCCCTTGGCGTGGATGGCCGTAGCCTTCTGGAACAGTGCTTCAGGGCTGAAACCGACCGAGGACATCACCATGAACGCCATGAAGGTGGCGCCGCACAGCAGGATGACGGCCTTGATGATCTGCACCCAGGTGGTGGCCAACATGCCGCCGAAGGTCACGTACAGCACCATCAGCACCCCGACCAGCACCACCGCGGACGAGTAGCTCATGCCGAACAAGAGCTGGATCAGCTTGCCGGCACCGACCATCTGCGCGATCAGGTACAGCGCCACCACGACCAGCGTGCCGGTGGCGGCGAAGGTACGTACCGGCATCTGCTGCAGGCGATAGGAGGCGACGTCGGCGAAGGTGAACTTGCCCAGGTTGCGCAGGCGTTCGGCGACCAGGAACAGGATCACCGGCCAGCCCACCAGGAAGCCGATGGAGTAGATCAGGCCATCGAAGCCCTTGTCGAACACCATGGCGGAAATACCGAGGAAGGAGGCGGCGGACATGTAGTCGCCGGCGATCGCCAAGCCGTTCTGGAAGCCGCTGATGCCGCCGCCGGCGGTGTAGAAGTCGCTGGCGGAGCGGGTGCGGCGAGCAGCCCAGTAGGTGATCCCCATGGTGAACGCAACGAACAGGAAGAACATGATGATGGCGTGCCAGTTGGTCGCCTGCTTCTCTACGTCGCCTTCGATGGCGCCGCTGGCAAACGCCAGTGCCGGCGCCAGCGCGAGGCCGGCCAAGGCCAGGGTGGTCAGGGGTTTTTTCATTGTTTTGCCTCCTCAACGATTTCCTGGTTCAGTTGGTCGAATTCGGTGTTGGCCTTGCGCACGTAGACGCCGGTCAGAACAAATGCCGACAGAATGATCAGTACGCCGATCGGAATGCCCACGGTGGTCACGCTGCCCTCACTGAGCGGCGTACCGAGCACTTTCGGGGCAAACGCCAGCAACAGTATGAATCCGTAGTAGATCACCAGCATGACTGCGCTCAGCGTCCAACCCAGGCTCGTCTTCTTGTGAACGAGCTCTAAAAATTTGGGGTTGGATTGCACGCGCTTCAGAACATCTTCGTTCATTGCATCCTCCTTTGTGATGGCGATCCGTCGACCGCTGTTGCAACCTTACGAGGAGCGCTGGAGAGCGGCTAATCGCTTTTTCTGATCAGGAAAATTTGTTGAGTGGATGTTGCGACGCAAAAATCAAATAAAAACAAATACTTAACCTTGAGCAAATGCTTGGTTTGCCTCGTGGGAGGGGCGTGATCGTTTTTTTTGATGGGGGAAATTAGCCGGAACGGTGTGGCGTAAAAAAGGCCATGGAAAACAAGGGGCTGGGAATGGTTGTCATAGCTTTAAGTCATTTTGCAATCGGGGTTATCCCGGTGTTGCGCCGATGCGCACGGGGGCTTGTCTCGTCTTTCCGATGGATCAACAATAGGTTCCCCGCCGGGTCGGGGCCATAGAAAAACACAGACAGCCCGGTGCTTGCGAACGAGAGCTAAATGGAAATCTATCAGTTGCGTACCTTTGTCACGGTGGCCCAGCAGGGCCACCTGACGCAGGCGGCGGAGTTGCTGCACCTGTCCCAGCCGGCGGTAACGGCCCAGATCAAGGCGCTGGAGGAGGAGGTGGGGATGGCGCTGTTCGAGCGCACCACCGGCGGCGTGATGCTGACGCGGGCGGGGCAGGAGCTGCTGCCGCGCGCGCAGTCGATTCTCGAATCGGCCAAGGACATCCTCAATCACGCCCGCCACCTCAAGGGGCAATTGTCCGGCAAGGCGCTGATCGGGGTGTCGCTGACGCCGGAAATCCTCAAGCTGGGGGCGTGGGTGGCGCGCCTGACCGAGAAATACCCGCTGCTCGACCTGCGCCTGCAGCACGGCGTGACCGGCGGCATTCTCAACCTGGTGCGCAAGAAGGAGCTGGATGCCGGCTTTTATCTGGGCAAGAACCCCTACATCAACGTCAATACGGTACTGCTGACCGAATTACCCTTCGTCATCGTGATGCCCAAGGGCTGGGAGAGCCGGGTCGACATCACGGTGCCCAAGGAGCTGGGCAAACTGCCCTGGGTCGGGATTTCTCAGTTCTCAAGTCTTTGCAAGATCACTTCCGAAGTATGGCGTGAACTGAATATTTCGCCGAAGAAGGTCGCCGAATGCGACCATGTGAACACCATCCTCGACATGGTCTGTGCCGGTGTCGGGCTGGCGCTGGCGCGTGCCGATGAGGCGCAGGCGGCCGCCGACAAGGGGCTGGTGACCATCGTGCCGGGAATCTGCAAGCTGGCCGAGCTGCAGTTCGTCTACCCTGCCGACCGCGTCGGCGATCTGATTCTGGACGTATTGCTGGAAGAACTGGCGGCGGTCTGGCAGCTTGCACCGTCGTCCCCGCATTGATGATTCCCTCCTGGGAGGCTGGCATGACCTATCAGTTGATGGCCGGTACGCTGGCCGCCTATTTCAAGGCTCTGGAAGCCAGCCAGCGGCGCTGGCTGGACGCGCAGCGCGACGTCTACCAGAGCTGGTCGGCGGTGTTGAAACCGGCCTACCCCCTGGCCGAGAACGAGATCCAGCGCCGTCTCGACAGCGCCTTGCTGGCCGGGGTGTCGCTGAGCCAGGTGCCGTTCGATTCGCAGCATCGCCTGATGCAGGTGACCGAGAAATGGGTGGCGGCGTTGAACCGCTCCGTGCTCGACAAGCTGGAGCACGACAGCCTGCACCCTTCCATGGCAGTGGTGCGCCAGGCGCTGCAACTGAGTGATGTCTCGTACGGGGCGTTGTCGAAGGCGTCGCGCCAGGTGGGCCATTTCGCTTCGACCAGCTTTTCGTCGGCGACGGTCAAGGCGGCGCACGATATGCGCCACGCCTGGAAGCTGCGCTGACGCGGGTGCCGCGCCCGGCTCGGGGCGTCAAAAACCCTCTTGCTTGTCAGGTGTTTATCGTGCGCCCCAATGTTTAGAATGGGGCATGAACGCCTTTTCCTCACTCGGCTTCGGCCAACGTTTCCAGACACTTCCGCCGGCGTTCTACCGCCGCGTCGATCCTACCCCCTTGCCCGACCCTTACCCGGTCGCCGTCAGCCGTCTGTTAGCGGCCGAGCTCGGCGTGGTCGGCGAGTCGCTGCTCGCTGCCGACGCCGTCGGCGTGCTGAGCGGTTCGCTGCTGCGCCCCGATATGCGGCCGGTGGCGGCGATCTATTCCGGCCACCAGTTCGGCGTCTACGTGCCGCAACTGGGCGATGGCCGCGCCTTGCTGCTGGGGGATACCAAGGCGCCGGATGGGCGCCTGATGGAGTGGCAGATCAAGGGCGCCGGCCTGACGCCGTTCTCGCGCATGGGTGACGGCCGCGCGGTGCTGCGCTCCAGCATCCGCGAGTTCCTCTGCTC
Source organism: Pseudogulbenkiania sp. AW2-16 (assembly GCF_056824575.1). NCBI lineage: Bacteria > Pseudomonadati > Pseudomonadota > Betaproteobacteria > Neisseriales > Chromobacteriaceae > Pseudogulbenkiania > Pseudogulbenkiania sp. AW2-16. Next base: position 2,234,734 of record NZ_CP157668.1, read on the forward strand.
CGAGGCGATGCACCATCTCGGCATCCCCACCACGCGGGCGCTGGCGATCATGGGCTCGGACGAGCCGGTGTACCGCGAGACCACGGAAACCGCGGCGGTGGTGACGCGGGTGGCGGAAAGCTTCCTGCGTTTCGGCAGCTTCGAGCTGTTCTACCACCGCGGCATGCATGACAAAATCCGCGTGCTGGCCGACTACGTCATCCGCCACCATTACCCGGCCTGCCAAGAGGCCGCCAACCCTTATCTGGCGCTGTTCGCCGAGGTGACGCGGCGTACCGCCGAACTGATCGCGCAGTGGCAGGCGGTGGGCTTCTGTCACGGTGTGATGAACTCGGACAATATGTCGATCCTGGGCCTGACCATCGACTACGGCCCGTTCGGCTTCATCGACGGCTTCAACGCCGCGCATATCTGCAACCATTCCGACCACGCCGGGCGTTACGCCTACAACCAGCAGCCGCAGATCGGACTGTGGAACCTGCACTGCCTGGCCTCGGCCTTGCTGCCGCTGGTGAGCGAGGAGGAGCTGGTGGCGGTGCTCGGCAGCTACCGCGACACCTTCGAGGCGGCACACCTGATGCGGCTGCGTGCCAAGCTCGGCCTCACGGCCGAGCACGACGACGACGCCGACCTGATCAACAGCCTGTTCCTGACGCTGCACGCGCACCGCACCGACTTCACGATCTTCTTCCGCCGCCTGGCCGGTTTCCGCCAGGACGACGCCGTGAACGCGCCGGTGCGCGACCTGCTCGTCGAGCGCGAGCAGTTCGACGCCTGGGCCCGGCGCTACCGCGAGCGGCTGGCGTGGGAGGGCAGCGTCGACGCCGAGCGTGCCGTGCGCATGAACCGCGTCAATCCCAAGTACATCCTGCGCAACTACCTGGCCGAGGCGGCGATCGCCAAGGCGCGTGACGAGCGCGACTACAGCGAGATCGAGCGTCTGGGGCGCTGCCTGGAAAAACCGTTCGACGAACAGCCCGAGTTCGAGGCGTACGCCGGTTTTCCGCCGGAGTGGGCGGAGCAGATCAGCGTCAGCTGCTCCAGCTGAGTCGATGGCGTGTCGTGCCGGGCTGGTCCGCCGCGGTGGCGGGCGGGCTTCGGCCAACCTTGGCTCGTGTTGACGGTGTCGACGCGAACCATGCCGAAGGCATCGATGTCCAACCGTCTGGGGTCCCTGCGCGAGCGGCGCTGTCGCCGTGCCTCATGGCCAGCGCGCGGGGCGATGATCTGAATCGAGGAGTCGTGATGCGGCCAAGCCGTTTCATTGTGGTGGCGTCCAGCCTGCTGCTGTTGCTGCACGCCTATATCGGCGTGCGCCTGCTGCCCGACCTGCCGCTCGGTCCGGTGGGGCGGGGGCTGGGGGTGCTGGCGCTGACGTTGTCCTGCGTCTTGATGCCGCTCGGCCTGATGGCGCGGGGTATCGAACGCCAGCCGCTGGCCGACCGCCTGGCGTGGGCCGGCTTGCTGCTGATGGGCGTGTTCTCGTCGTTGCTGGTGCTGACGTTGTTGCGCGACATCGTGCTGGGCATTGCCGCCCTGGCGCTGCCGGCGGCAGAGCTGCCGCCGCTGGTGCGCGACTCGGCGCTGGCGGTGCCGTTGTTGGCGGGGCTGGTCAGCCTGGTCGGCCTGGTGAACGCACGCCGCCGCGCCCGCGTGGTGGAGGTCGAGGTGCCGCTGGCCGGCCTGCCCCCCGCCCTCGACGGCTTCACCATCGTCCAGATCAGCGATATCCATGTCGGTCCCACCATCAAGCGTGGCTATCTGGAGGCGATCGTCACGGCGGTGAACGGGCTCGAGGCCGACATGGTCGCGGTGACTGGCGACCTGGTCGACGGCAGTGTCGAGCAGCTGGCGCCGCATACCGCGCCCCTGAGCCGGCTCATGGCACGGCACGGCGCCTACTTCGTCACCGGCAACCACGAGTACTACCTCCGGCGCCGCGGCCTGGGTCGAGGAACTGCGCCGGCTGGGGCTGAGGGTGCTGGAAAACGAGCACGTGGTGCTGTGTCATGGCGAAGCCGAACTGGTGGTGGCGGGCGTCACCGACTACGGCGCGCATCATTTCGACCCGGCGCAGCGCAGCGACCCGCACGCCGCGCTCGAGGGGGCGCCTGAGGCAGCCGGTGCGCGCATCCTGCTCGCCCACCAGCCGCGCAGCGCGCCGGCGGCGGCGGCCGCCGGTTTCGACCTGCAACTCTCCGGTCACACCCACGGCGGGCAGTTCTGGCCGTGGAACCTGTTCGTGCGCCTGCAGCAGCCGTACACCGCCGGGCTGCATCGCCTCGACGCGCTGTGGGTGTATACCAGCCGCGGCACCGGCTATTGGGGGCCGCCGAAACGCTTCGGCGCGCCGTCGGAAATCACGCTGGTGCGGTTGGTGGCGGCGCGGGAAGCCAGCCGTTAACAACGCTGTCCGATAAAACGATGGGGTGTCTCCTCCGCCCCAAATCGGCTTCATGCACGGTTTGGTTTTGCGCAAGTGGCAGCATTGTCACCCGAAAGTAGAGATGGCATTGCGCACGGTGGCGTGGGAGGGGGCTGTGAGGCTTGTTCCCATCCCGATTAGAAACACGGGAAAACAAGGAAGCCTCCACCTGAGCACTTCAGGCCATTTCCTTCACGCAACGGGTATCACAAAGTACGATCAAATGAGATGGGGCATTAGATGCTGAAGCAGAACGAAATAAGCATGGTCTTTAACTATCGCTGGCTTTACGACACTGTACGTCAGCGTTTTGACTCTGACGAGGCCATGGAGGCTTTTCTGCCCAAAGCGCTCACGCCTGAAGAGCTAAAGCATAAGGGCGATGATCGCTATCTTTCTGCCATGAGCCAGCGGGTATTTCAGGCTGGAGTGCAACACTCGGTGGTCGATGCCAAGTGGCCTGAATTTGAAAAAGCCTTCTCGGGCTTTGCCCCCGAGCAGATGGTGTTGCTCAGTCCGGAACATATAGAAAGTCATATGAAAAATGACCGGATTATCCGCGATCGTACCAAGCTAAAAACTATTCCAAACAATGCCCAGTTTATCTTGGATATCCGCCAGGAGCATGGCAGCAGTTTCGGCGCGTTCATTGCCGACTGGCCGAGTGCCAACATCGTTGGCTTATGGCGTTTGTTGGCCAAACGTGGCTCTCGCCTGGGCGGCCGCTCGGCCGCCGGATTTTTACGCTTGGCCGGGAAGGACACTTTTTTATTGACCAGTGATGTGATTGCACGCCTGATGGCGGCAGGCATTATCGGCCATGAGCCCACCAGTCAGCGCGATCTGCAAATCGTACAGGATGCTTTCAATGAGTTGCAGCAAAGCTCCGGAAGGCCGTTGTGCCAGCTATCGGCTATGTTGTCGTTGAGTATCAATCCGAGGTTTTAGTAAAACCATCACGCTTCGACGTTTTATCGGCGGCTCCTAATCCAGCGTGCGGCGGAAGGTTTTCAGCCCCACCCCCAGCACGACCGCCATGAACGCCAGGATCGGCCACACCTGCGGCCACAGCAGGCTGACGTCGTTGCCCTTGAGCAGGATGCCGCGCACCAGCACCAGGAAGTGGGTCAGCGGCAGGCAGTTGCCGATGACCTGCGCCCACTCCGGCATGCCGCGGAACGGGAACATGAAGCCCGACAGCAGGATCGACGGCAGGAAGAAGAAGAACGTCATCTGCATCGCCTGCAGCTGGTTGCGCGCGATCGAGCTGAAGGTGATGCCGAGCGTCAGGTTGGCGCAGATGAACAAGAGCACCACGGCGTAGAGCAGCACCAGGCTCCCCAGCATCGGCACGTCGAACACCCAGCGCGCCGCCAGCAGCACCAGCGACACCTGGATCAGCCCGATCAGGATGTAGGGCACGATCTTGCCGGTCATCACCTCGAGCGGTGTGGCCGGGGTGGCGAGCAGGTTCTCGAAAGTGCCGCGCTCGCGCTCGCGCGTCATGGCGAGCCCGGTCATCAGCACCATGGTCATGGTCAGGATCACGCCCATCAGCCCTGGCACGATGTTGTATGCGGTGATCCCTTCCGGGTTGTAGCGCTTGTGCAGGCGCAGCTCGATCAGCTGTTTTCCCTGCGGGTGGAAGCCGGGCAGGTCCGGGGTGAACACCTCGTTGCCGAGGTGGTTGAGCACGGAAATGGCGCTGCCCGCCGCCACCGGGTCGGTAGCGTCGGCCTCGACCAGCAGGCTCGGCTGCTCGCCGCGCACCAGCGCGCGCTGGAAGCCGGGCGGGAAGGTGACCACGAACTGCACGTCGCCGCGGTCGAGCAGGCGTGCCGCCTCCGCCTCGCTCTCGACGCTGCCCACCAGATCGAAATAATCGCTGTTCCGCATCGCGGCGAGGTAGGCGCGCGCGAACGGGCTGGCCTCGGCCATCACTACGGCCGTCGGCAGGTGCTTGGGGTCGGAGTTGATGGCGAAACCGAACAGCAAGAGCTGGATGATCGGGATGCCGATGATCATGCCGAAGGTCAGCCGGTCGCGCTTGAGCTGGATGAATTCCTTGACGACGATGCCGAGCCAGCGCTGCAGCGAGGGGCGGGACAGGGCAAAGCGCTTCATGACGCGGCCTCGAACGGGTCGGGGCGGTGGCGCATGAGCTGGATGAAGACGTCTTCCAGCGTCGAGTCGACCTGTACCAGACGCAGCCCGTGCTCGCGGCAGAAGCGCTCCAGCGCGGGCTGCAGCAGGGCCGCGTCGGCGCCGCTGACGTGCAGGCGCGCCCCGAAGCTCGCCACCTGTTCCACCCCCGGCAGCTGCCGCAGCGCTTCGCCCAGGCCGGTGACGTCGGGGCCGCTGAGCTCCCAGGTGGCCAGCTGCTGCGCCGCGATCACTTCGCTGGCGGTGCCGGCGGCGAGCAGGTTGCCGTAAGAGAGGTAGGCGAGGCGATGGCAGCGCTCGGCCTCGTCCATGTAGTGGGTCGACACCAGGATGGTGATGCCGCTCGCCGACAGGCGGTGGATTTCCTCCCAGAAGTCGCGCCGCGCCTTGGGGTCGACGCCGGCGGTGGGCTCGTCGAGCAGCAGCAGCCGCGGTTGGTGCAGCAGGCAGGCGGCCAGTGCCAGGCGCTGTTTCCAGCCGCCGGACAGGGTGCCGGCGAGCTGGTGGCGGCGTCCGGCCAGGCCGAGATCGTCCAGGGCGCGGTCCACCGCTTCGCGCCGCCCGCGCATGCCGAACATGCGCGCCACGAAGTCGAGGTTCTCGGCGATGGTGAGGTCGTCCCACAGCGAGAATTTCTGCGTCATGTAGCCGACCTGGCGCTTGATCTCGGCGCTTTGCGTCAGCACGTCGTAGCCCAGGCAGCGCCCGCTGCCGCTGTCCGGCGTCAACAGGCCGCACAGCATGCGGATCGAGGTGGTCTTGCCGCTGCCGTTGGGGCCGAGAAAGCCGTAGATCTCGCCCTCGCGCACCTGCAGCGACAGGTCGCGCACCACGTGCTTGTCGCCGAAATGCTTGTTGAGGCCGCTAACGTCGATGGCGAGTTCCATGTCACCTCCCGACCAGGCTGACGTCCACCGGCAGCCCCGGACGCAGCGCGGCGGCCTGCTGCGGCGCCGGGTAGGCCTCGACGCGGAACACCAGTTTCTCGCGGCTGCCGCGGCTGTAGATCACCGGCGGGGTGTACTCGGCCTGCGCGGCGATGAACGCCACGGTGGCGCGGATCGGCGCCGGGCAGCCGTCGCAGCGTGCTTCCACCGCCTGGCCCGGGCGCAGTGTGCCGACCACGCTTTCCGGCACGAAGAAGCGCAGGCGGCGGCGGTTGTCCGGCAACAGGCTCGCCACCGGCTGACCCGCCGGCACCCATTCGCCGGGGCGGTAGTAGGTCTCGACGATCTCGCCCGCGGCCGGGGCGCGCACCGCCTTCTTTTCGACTTGCCAGCGTTTCTGCTCCTGCTGCGCGCGCGCGGCCTCGAGCCTCGGCGCGGGCGCCGCGCACCTCGGGCGGACGGCCGAGGGTGATCTGCGCGCTTTTCAGCTGCTGGCGCAGTGCGTCGGCCTGGGCCACGGCCTCGGTCGTGGGCGGCGGTGACCTCGTCGAGCTTGGCCTGCGAGATGAAGCCCTGGCGTGCCAGCGCCTGTTGCTGGCGCAGCTGCGTGGCGGCCGGGCGCAGGGCGGCTTCGGCCGACTGCAGCTGGGCCTCGATCGCGGCGATTTCCGGCGGGCGGCGTGGTTCCTGCAGGTTCTGCAGCTTCTGTTCGGCCGACTGCACGCGCGCCTCGGCCTCCTGCAGCCCTTGTTGTTCCGGGTCGGGGGCGATGGCGAACAGCGCGCTGCCGGGCTGCACCCGGCTGCCGCGCGCGGTGTCGAGCGTCTGCAGGTAGCCGGCGGCGGGGGCGGCGAGGTAGAGGTAGTCGCCCTCGATATAGCCCTGGTAGGCGTGGCCGGTGTCCTGGTTGCAGGCGGTCAGCAGCAGGGCGAGTGCCGTCGCCGCCAGGCGTGGCCCGCCCTGCCCAAGCATCCTCATGGTGGTTCCTTCTCTCGATCGGCCAAGGTGGATACCGCCAGTTTATTACTTTGTCGTGCTCCTGATCAGGGGAATCGAGCGGGCCGGGGCGCGGCGTCAGGCTGGCGGGGCGGCGCAGGCCACTTGCTGCGTCAGGAAATCGAGCCGGTTGTGCTCGCAGCACAGCACGCGGCCGTCACTGAACACCGGGCGCGTCAGCCCGCTCAGCACGTTGCCGCTGGGCATTTCCAGCGCCAGCCGCGCGCCGCGTTCGTAGGCGTGGCGCACGGTGTCGTGCCAGTGCACCTGGCGGGCCATGTTGAAGGCGAGGTCGTCGCGGATGGCGTCCACCTCGAATAGCACGCGGCCACGGCTGCCGCTGAGGTAGAGCGGGCCCGGGCGGCGCAGCGGGTATGCGGCCAGCGCTTCGGCCAACTGCGCCGCCGGGGCGTCGAGCAGCGCGCAGTGCGAGGGCACGCTCATTGCCAGCCGGCGCGTCAGCGTGGCGCCGGCGCGGCGGGCGTGCGCCATCAGCCGCTCCAGTGCGCTGTCGGCGCCGGCCACCACCAGCTGTGTGGGGGCGTTGAGGTTGGCGAGATGGAGCGGCGCGGCGGGCGTGTGCAGCGCGGCGATCAGCGGCTCGAGCTGCGCCACGCCAAGCCCGACGATGGCCGCCATGCCGTAGCCCGAGGGATAGGCCTGTTCCATCAGCCGGCCGCGCAGCGCCACCAGTTGCAGGGCGGCGTCGAAGTCGATCACCCCGGCCACCACCGCCGCCGGCCAGGCGCCGATCGACAGGCCGGCCACCATGTCGGGGCGGGCGCCCTCGGCGGCCAGCACGCGTGCCATCGCCACGCCGGCGATCAGCAGGCAGAGCTGCACCGCGACGGTGGAGGCGAGCGCGTCGGCATGGTCCAGCTGCAGCGGGTCGCGGCCGAGCACGGCGTGCGCCCGCTCCAGCGTGGCGCTTGCTGCCGGATGATCGGGCAGGGCGTGCAGCATGCCGGGCCGCTGCGAGCCCTGGCCGGGAAAGGTGAACAGCACGCTCATGGGGTGGCTCCTTGCAGGGTAGGGTCTTGCCACGGGTTGCGAACCAGGCGGGGTCCGTGGTCGGTTTTGAGCAGTAGGCGCGGGGCTTCGGCCAACCATTCGTTCAGGGCGAAGCCGCCGTGGCCGGTGTCGATCTGGATGTCGAGGCGGCACGCCACCCGGCCTTGCAGTGCGCGCAAGGCCGCGCGTTGCGGCGGCGTCAGCGGGGCGGCGGCGCGCAGCAGCAGGTCGAGGTCGCTGTCCGGGCGCAGCACCGGCAGGCCGCTGGCGAGTGCGAAACCGACGCCGCCACTCGGTCCCCAGGGCAGACCGATGGCGTCGAGCTGCGGCGCCAGGGTGCGCAGGGCCGCGATGGCGGGGCAGGGGGCGAGGTGGCTGTCGCGCCACGGCGCCTGCTGCGCCAGCGTTTCCGGGGTGAGCACCCGCGCCACGGTGTGGGGCGGTGCGTGGGTGGCGTGGCGCTGCGCGCGCTCGCGCCCGCGCAGCCCGACCGGCAGCCTGCCGTCGGCGCCGGCCGGGGCGCGCCGCACCACCAGCGGCGCGCGCGCCAGCCAGTCGGCGCCGGCCCAGTCGGGCAGCGGGGTGTCTGTGCACTGCGCGGCCGGATCGGCGAGCCACAGCAGGTCGTGCGGGCGGGGGCGGGAGTGTGCGTCATGTCGTGTCCTGTGGCGGCGACAGCAGGAAAAACGGCGCCCCGTGGGGCGCCAAACTCGTGCCGCCGTACCGGCCGGGCCGGCGTGACGGCAGGAGGATGCCGGGTCAGCCCACCACCGCCTTGGTGGCGAGGAACAGCAGCGAGGGGCCGAGCAGGCAGCCCAGCCCGGTGTGGAAGGTGGCGACCAGCGCGCCGTACGGCACCAGGCGGCGGTCGGTGGCGGCAAGCCCGGCCGAGACGCCGCTCACCGTGCCGGCCAGGCCGCCGAACACCATCGCGGCGCGCGGGTTGTTGAGCCCGAGGAAGCCGGCGGCGAACGGCGTGCCGACCATCACGATGATGGCCTTGATCAGGCCGGTGGCGATGCTCAGCGCGATCACGTCCGAGCTGGCACCGAGCGCCGCACCGGTCACCGGGCCGACGATGTAGGTCACCGCGCCGGCGCCGATGGTGGCCATGCTGACCGGGTCGGTGTAGCCGAAGGCGTAGGCCGTGCCGGCGCCGACGATGAACGGCAGCACGGTGCCCAAGAGCAGCGAGGCGGCGCCGATCAGGCCGGCCTTGCGCGCCTCGGTCACCTGCACTTCGAAGGCGGTGGCGACGATGGCGAAGTCGCGCAGCATGGCACCGCCCATCAGGCCGATGCCGCCCAGCAAGGGCAGGTCGGCCAGGCCTTTCTCACCGCCGGTGAGCACGCCGCCGTAGTAGGCGAGCACCAGGCCGATCATGATGGCGATGGCCGAACCGTGCACGCGGCCGAAGGTCAGGCGGCGCGACAGCCGTGCCGACAGGCCCATGATGATGCCGACCAGGGCGAAGGCGGCGACCAGTCCGTTGTGATGCAGCATTTTTTCGAGCATGGACAACATGGTGGGACTCTCCTGTTCAGGCAATCTGGTCTTGGGTGGCGGCCGGGAGCGGCTCGTGCTGTCCCAGGCGGTTGATGGCGGCGATGCAGCAGGCGCAGACCAGCACCGCGCCGACGGCGGCGAGCAGCGCGACCGGGCCGCCGCGCAGGGCGGTCACCACGTTCTGCTGGGCGGCCATCGCCACCACCACCGGGATGTACATGGCGCCCCAGAAGCCGACGCCGGCTTCGGTTTCCTTGGGCAGCAGGCCGCGCTTGTGCAGCCACAGCCGCGAGCTGATCAACAGCAGCATGGCGATGCCGACGCCGCCGACGTTGGCCTTGACGCCAATCGCGCTGCCGAGCAGGTCGCCGAAGAACAGGCCTGCCAGGTGGCAGAGTGCAAGTAGGGCGGTACCGTAAATGACCATGGTTGAATCTCCTTATGTAGATGGATGTTGCAACTGCCTGGTTTTTGTTTTGTCTGGGTACGGCTTCAGGGTACGGCGGATACGACATGATGCAATGAATCAACTGGTTGGGGACGATCTCCTCCGGGTGCGGGCGCCGCCGGGGCGCCCTGACTGACGTCAATGGTGGATGTTCCGGTGTCAGGCGACGTTCCACTGCGCGCGCAGGCGCTCGCGCACCGTGAGCGAGGCCTGGCGCGGCGCGGCGCCGAGACGGCCGGCGAGCCCGCGCGACGGCTCGGCGGCGATGTCGGCCAGCGCGGCGGACAGCGCGCTCTCGACGGTATCGAGGTCGGCGCTGCCGGGCGCGGCGGCGTTCTCCACGCGCAGCAGGCGCCACAGCAGGCCGAGCGAGGCGAAGTTGGCGATGTCGTAGGCCATCGGCGGCACGCTGTCGGCCAACCTTTCCAGCTCTTCCACCGAACGCTGCGTCACGCGCGCCGCGGCGGCCTTGCCCATGGCGTGCACCATTACCCCGGCGTCGTCCAGCGCGATCAGCCGGTTGGCCTGATAGCCGTGGGCCAGAAACGCCCCGGACATGGCCTTGCCGACGATCAGCCCGAGCACCGGGTGGCCGGCCAGCCGGGCGCTGGCGTAGGCATCGGCGGCGGCGGCGAGCGCCAGGTGGATGCCGTAGGCTTCCTCGCGCCGGCCGTAGGCCCGGCTGGCGACGTCGATCACCGCGACGATGGCGCGCTTGTCGTCGCGGCCGGCGTCGGCGTCGATCGCCTCGCGCACCGCGCGCGCCAGCTGCCAGCCTTCCTCCAGCCCCACTTCACCGTGGCGCACGCGCGGGAAGCGGTTGTCCGGGTCCGGCACCACGGCGAGATAGCGCGCCGGCCGGCCGGCCAGCTCGGCGTCGACCACCTGCAGCGCCGCCGGGTAGCCGGCGACACGCGGGGCGTGGCGGGTGAGCGCGGCGAGCCAGACGGCGCCGCGGCTCGGGTTGTGTTGTTGGTTCATGCTTGGTCTCCCTGGGCGTAGATGGCGCGCACGTCTTCGGCGCCGGCCTGGCGGCTGGCGTCGACTTCGGCCAACCCGGCGAGGTAGTGCGCCACGCGCTGGCTGCGCGGCGCGGCCGGCTGGCCCTGGTGCAGCCAGGCGATGGCCTGGGCGCGCAGCGCCGGAGCGTGGTCGTCGAGGCAGGCATCGGCCAGCCCGGTGGCGACGCGCTGCTCGCCGCCGGTCAAACTCCAGATGAAGGGCTTGTCGCGCGAGTCGTATTCCTCCACCCCGGCCTCCTGCTCGATCACCGCCGGGCCGTTCAGCCCCAGCCGCGCCTCGCGTGTCACCAGCAGGTAGCTGCACAGCGCGGCGGCGATGCTCATGCCGCCGAAGCAGCCGACGGTGCCGGCGCTGATGCCGATCACCGGCTGGTAGCGGCGCAGCTCGACGATGGCGGCGTGGATCTCGGCGATGGCGGCCAGGCCCAGGTTGGCTTCCTGCAGCCGCACCCCGCCGGTCTCGAACAGGATCAGCGCGCAGATCGGGATGCCGTGGCGGTTGTCCTCGGCGGCCAGTTCCAGCGCGCCGGCGATCTTGGCGCCGGACACCTCGCCCATGCTGCCGCCCTGGAACGCGCCTTCGATCGCCAGCACCAGCGCCGGCCGGCCGTCCAGCGTGCCCTTGGCCACCACCACGCCGTCGTCGGCCTGGGGGACGATGCCCTGGCGCGCCAGCCACGGCGAGGTGAGGCGGTCGAACGGGCCCAGCAGCTCGCGGAAGCTGCCGGCGTCGAGCAGGGCGCGGGCGCGCGCTCGGGCGTCGCGCTCGATGAAGCTGTCTCGATGAATCAGGTCGGATATCGTCATGTCGTCCTCACTCGCGCTCGTCCAGGGACTCGAACGCCTGCTCCAGGCGCAGCCGCACCACCGCCGGAGTGGCGCCGAAATCGTTGATCTCGATCGCGGCGGCCGGCCACAAGCGGGCGCCGAACAGCCGGTCGAGCTGGGCCTGCCACACCGGCCCCATGCCGTTCACCGAGGTGGTGACGCTGACCTGCAGGGAGCCCGCCGGGCGCGGTTCGAGCAATACCTCCAGGTCGCCCGAACCGACCACGCCTGCCAGGGCTCGGCCCGCAGCGGGGGTGCCGGCGGGGTAGTCGAATAGGTGTTTTTCCATGATGCTTTCCTTGTCAGGGCCGGCCGTCGGGTGCCGGCGCTGCGTTATTCAGTCGGTCGAGAAACAGCGCGGCGGCCAACAGGTCGGCCGAGCCGCCGGGCGAGACGTTGAGCGCCAAGAGCTCGGCGTCGAGCCGCGCCAGCGCCTGGCGCCCGGCAGGGGTCGCGCTGCCGCCGGCGTCCAGCACGCGCGCCGCGCCGGCCTGCACCGCGTCGAGCGCCGCCGGCCCGCCGCGCGCCAGCACGCAGGTGTCGTCGAGCAGGCTCATCAGCGCCAGCAGCGCGTCGAGGTGGGCGGCGTCTTCCGCCACGCCGGCGGCGCGTGCCTGCCACAAGGCGGGCAGCGCCACCTCGACCACGTGCGGGAAACCGGCTTCGGCCTCGCCGCGTGCGCCGCCGACGCCGTAGTCGAGTCGGGCGCGTTCGCCCTTGTGCCCGGTGCGGCGCGGGGCGTGGCGGTCCGGCGTATTGGCCAGCACGGCGGCGCGGAGTGCCACCTGCTGTGGTGCGCAATCCGCCGGCGCCTGCGTGGCGGCGGTGACCAGCAGCCCCAGCGCCCAGATCGCGCCGCGGTGGGTGTTGACGCCGCCGGTGGCGGCGAGCATCGCCGCCTCGCCGTCGCGCCCGAGCCGGCCGATGCGTTCGCGCAGCGTGACGGCTTCGGCCAACGTGGCGCCGGCCTCGGCCATGGCCTGGAAGGCCGGGCGCAGCGCGTGCGCCGAGCGGCACATCAGCGCCCAGTCGAGGTCGTGATGCGCGCCGCGTCCGCGCACGTCGACCAGCCCCGGCTTGGGTGAGAGCGTGACCTCGTCGATCAGCGCCGTCACCACCAGATCGGCCAGCCGCGCGGCGTGCCCGGCGTGCCAGAGGTGAGTGGCGCGACGTTCGGTGAGCAGAACGGCGTCCATTACCAGCTCCGGAACTTGGCCGGCGGGTTGTAGAGGCCGCCGGACCACTCCACCAGCTCGGCGATGCTCTTGGCCGCCAACAGCTCGCGGCTGGCCTCGCTGCGGCGGATGCCGAGGTCCTCGGGTAGCGCGATCAGCCCGTCGCGGCGCATCCGGTCGGTGTGCTTCGGGTCGTGGCGCAGGCCGATGCTGGTGACGCCCGCCACCGCCGCGATCATGGCGCGGCGCTCCTCCAGCGAGCGCGCCTTGTAGAGGTAGGCGATGCCGTCCTCGGTCAACAGGTGGGTGACGTCGTCGCCGTAGATCATCACCGGGGCCAGCGGCATGCCGCTTTTCTTCGCCACCTCGACCGCGTCGAGCTGCTCGACGAAGGTCGGCTTGCCGCCCTCCTGGAAGGTCTCGACCATCTGCACCACCAGCTTCTTGCCGCGCTCCAGCAGCGTCACCGGCTCGGTCATGTCGAGCCAGGCCGGGGTGGCATGGCGCCGGCCGCGCGGGTCGTGGCCCATGTTCGGTGCGCCGCCGAAGCCCGCCAGGCGGCCACGGGTGACGGTGGAGGAGTGGCCGTCGCCGTCCACCTGCAAGGTGGCGCCGATGAACAGGTCGACCGCGTACTGGCCGGCCAGCTGGCACAGCATGCGGTTGGAGCGCAGCGAGCCGTCGCGCCCGGTGAAGAACACGTCCGGCCGCGCCGCCACGTAGTTCTCCATGCCCAGTTCGGTGCCGAAGCAGTGCACGCTCTGAACCCAGCCGGTTTCGATCGCCGGGATCAGCGTCGGGTGCGGGTTGAGCGTCCAGTTGCGGCAGATCTTGCCCTTGAGGCCGAGCCTCTCGCCGTAGGTCGGCAGGATCAGCTCGATGGCCGCGGTGTTGAAGCCGATGCCGTGGTTGAGCGACTGCACGTTGTGTTTCTCGTAGATGCCGCGGATCGCCATCATCGCCATCAGCACGTGCACCGGCTTGATCAGGCGCGGATCGCGCGTGAACAGCGGTTCGATGTAGAACGGCTTGTCGGCCACCACCACGAAGTCCACCCACGAGGCCGGGATGTCGACGCGCGGCAGGTCGCTGACGTCGTCCACCAGCTCGTTCACCTGCACGATGACGATGCCGTCGCTGAAGGCGGTCGGCTCCACCAGCGCCGGGGTGTCCTCGGTGCTGGGGCCGGTGTAGACGTTGCCGTGGCGGTCGGCCATGAAGCCCGCCACCAGCGACACGTTGGGGATCAAATCGACCACCAGCCGCGAATACAGCTCGATGTAGGTGTGGATGGCGCCGACTTCCAGCCGGCCGTCTTCCAGCAGCTGGCTGATGCGCAGGCTCTGCGGGCCGGCGAAGGAGAAATCGAGCTTGCGGGCGATGCCGCGCTCGAACAGATCGAGGTGCTCGGCGCGGCTCACGCTCGGCATGATCATGTGCAGGTCGTGCAGCCGCTCCGGATCGACGCGGGCCAGCGAGCGCGACAGGAAATCCGCCTGCTTCTGGTTGTTGCCTTCCAGCACCACCCGGTCTCCCGGGGAGAGCAGCGCTTCCAGCGCCGCGACGATGTCGTCGCTCGGCAGCACTACACCGTCGGTCAGGTGGCGCACGCGCTCCAGGCGGCGGCGCTTTTCTTCGCGGCGACGGTTCCACTGCGCGGGGGAGAAATCTCGGTTTGCATGGACACTCCGCAAATCGGTTGGACGTGCGGCTACCTTATGCCTCCCCCGAGCACGCTTCAATCAACCAAGACGATCACTTGTTAACTTAAGGTTAATGAATTATGGTGGCGGCTGGCACAGATTTGCACGGCAGGGGGATAGGGAAGGCGAATGGAGATCGACGACGAAATCACGCTGAAGAAGCTGGAGGTGTTCCTGTCCTTCATGAAGCTCGGCAACATGGCGCGTGTGTCCGAGGCGCTGGGGCAGAGCACGGTCAGCGTGCACCGTGCGCTGCACTCGCTGGAAGAAGGGCTGCGCTGCCCGCTGTTCAAGCGCGACGGGCGCAAGCTGATCCCGCTCGCCACCGCCTACACCTTTGCCGACTATGCCACGCGCGCGCTGCGCGAGTGCGAGGAGGGCATACGCAAGACGCGCGAGGCAGCCGGCTTCACCGCTACCCGACTGAAGATCGGCGGGCTCTATTCGCTCACGGTGCGCACCATTCCGCAGCTGCTGGTCGGCCTGAAGACGCGCCGCCCGGAGCTCGACGTCGACCTGACGCTGGGCTCCAACCGCGAGCTGCTGCACAAGCTCGACGACGGCCAGCTCGACGCCATCGTCATCGCCCTGCACGAGGCGCCGCGCCAGAGCGAGCTGGTGGCGGTGCCGATGTTCGACGACGACATCCTGTTCGCCGCGCCGCTCCACTCCCGCTTTGCTGGGCACGAGCGCATCGACCTGCAGGAGCTGCGTGGCGAAAAATTCGTGTCGCTGGGCGAGGACTTCGCCACCTACCAGGATTTCAGCCACGCCTTCGAGCTGGCGGGCTTCCTGCCCGAGATCGCGATGCGCGTCGGCGACATCTTCTCGCTCACCAACCTGGTCAGCGGCGGCATCGGCTACGCCCTGCTGCCGGGGCGGGTGGCGCATTTCAGCCCGCAGGTGCAGCTGATCCCGCTCGAGGAGCGCTACGCCATCAGCCAGCGCATCATGCTGCTGTTGCCGAAGAACCGCGAGCGCGACCCCAACCTGTTGGCGCTGGCCGCCGAATGTCGCATGGTGGGGCGGCGCTGAAGCGCTCGGCGTTACCCGCAACAAAAAAGGCTCCCGACGGGGAGCCTTTCTCAATCGTGAGGCAGCCAGAATTACGGCCACAGCACCAGATGGGTGAACGGCGGCAGGTAGGCCATGGCGCTTACCACCAGCCCCACCAGGCCGGCCAGCGCCAGCGAGTGCAGGAACACGTAGCGCAGGATCACGCCTTCCTTGCCGTAGTACTGGGTGGCGGTGGAGGCGACCACGATGGACTGCGCGTCGATCATCTTGCCCATCACGCCGCCGGCGGAGTTGGCCGACGCCATCAGCACCGGCGACAGGCCGAGCTGCTGCGCCGAGGCCTTCTGCAAACCGCCGAACAGCACGTTGGCGGCGGTGTCCGAGCCGGTCAGCGCCACGCCCAGCCAGCCCAGCAGGGTGCCGAAGAACGGGTAGAACATGCCGGTGTGCGAGAACGCCGTGCCCAGCGTGATGTCCACGCCGGAGAAGCGGGTCAGGTAGCCCAGCGCCAGCATGGCGACGATGGTGACCAGCGAGTAGCGCAGCGACCAGAAGGTCTGGCCGTATACCTTTGCCAGCTCACTCGGACGGTAGCCCATCAGCAGGCCGGACAGCAGCGCGGCGACCAGGATGCCGGTACCGGTGGTGGAGAGCAGGTTGAGCTTGTAGATGGCGGCTTCCAGGTGCGGCTCGGCCACGACCGGCGGCATCTTCTGCACCAGGTTGTGCAGGCCCGGCCACTGGATGTCCAGGGTGAAGATGGCGTCCAGCACCTTCTTCACCGACGGCGAACCCCAGGCGAACACCATCACCGACAGGATGATCCACGGCAGCCAGGCGCGCAGTACTTCGCCGCCGCTGTAGCCGTGGCTGCCACGCTTGGCGGTGCCGGCTTCTGCGGCGGCAACCTTGGCGCCGCCCATGGTGCCGAAGGTCGAGGTGAACACCTCTTCCGGGTGCCATACCTTGAGGAATACTACCAGTGCAGTGATCGAGCACACCGAGGCGATCACGGCCACCAGTTCCGGCCCCATCAGGTTCGATACCAGCAGTTGCGGGATGGCGAACGACAGACCGGCAACCAGCGCAGCCGGCCAGATGCGCAGGGTGTTTCTCCAGCCGCAGAAGGCGATCAGCAGCCAGAACGGCACGATGACGGCGAAGATGGTCATCTGGCGGCCGACCATCGACGAGATCGACATCACGTCGAGCCCGGTCACCTTGGCCAGGGTGTTGATCGGGGTGCCCAGCGCGCCGTACGCCACCGGAGCGGTGTTGGCGATCAGCGACAGGCCCGAGGCGGCCAGCGGCGAGAAGCCCAGACCGATCAGCATGGCGCCGGTCACGGCCACCGGGGTGCCGAAGCCGCCGGCGCCCTCGAAGAACGCGCCGAAGCAGAAGGCGATCAGCAAGAGCTGCAGGCGGCGGTCGTTGGTGACGCTGGTGATGCTCTCGCGCAGTACCGTGAACTGGCCCTTACGCTCGGTGAGCTGGTACAGGAAGATGACGTTCAGAATGATCCAGCCGATCGGCAGGAGGCCGTTGGCCGCGCCCATCAAGGTGGCGCTCATCGCCATGTCCACCGGCATGCCGAAAATGCCGATCGCCACCAGCAGCGAGGCCACCAGCCCCATCACGGCGGCGATGTGCGCCTTGATATGGAAAATGCCGAGAGCGCTGAGCAGCACGATGACCGGCAGCGCAGCGCACAGAGTCGACAGCCAGGGGTTGCCCAGCGGATCGTAAACCTGAGACCACATGATGTTCTCTCCTGATTGTTTTGGTTGAGGGCGGCACCGGTCGTCGCCGGCGTTGGCCCTTTTGAGCGTTGTTATCCAGAAAGACTGGACCGTGCTCGAACTCTAATCAGGACGGAACGCGTCGTCATTTGGGGCTTGCCCTTGCGGGTTTACCCTCGAATGGCATGAAAAACAGCAAAAAGGTTGGCCGAAGCCGTGTCAGAC
Organism: Pseudogulbenkiania sp. AW2-16; assembly: GCF_056824575.1. NCBI lineage: Bacteria > Pseudomonadati > Pseudomonadota > Betaproteobacteria > Neisseriales > Chromobacteriaceae > Pseudogulbenkiania > Pseudogulbenkiania sp. AW2-16. Next base: position 2,251,879 of record NZ_CP157668.1, read on the forward strand.
GGGGCTTCGGCCAACCTTTGGAAGGGCGGCGGAGCGGGTGGAGGAGGTCGTCGCGAGCGGCCTCTTGATCCGGGACGCGCCGCGGAGCTAGCCGCCCGCGCCCAGCGGGTGCGCCGACAGGCCGCTCGCGTCGAGCCGCAGGTAGCCGCCGCGCTCGCCGTGCCAGTCCGCGATCACCCAGCGTTCGGCCTGGTGCGTGCCGTCGCCGTGCCGGTGCACCGCCGGGCGATGGGTGTGACCGTGAATCAGTGTCGGCCAGCCGTGCGCCGCCAGCAGGGCCTCGATGGCGCTGTCGGTGACGTCGGAAATCGCCGACAGGCCGGTGCTGGCCTTGCCCGCCTCGCTCATGCCGCGCGCCTGGCGCGCGATGGCGTGGCGTTCGACCAGCGGCCGCGCCAGCATCGCCTGCTGCCACTGCGGGTTGCGCACCATGGCGCGGAACTGCTGGTAGGGCGTGTCGTCGCTGCACTCGGCGTCGCCGTGCACCAGCAGGTAAGGGCGGCCGTAGGCCTCGATCAGCGCCGGCTCCTCGAGCAGCGTGGCGCCGCTGGCGCGGGCAAACCCCTCGCCCAGCAAAAAGTCGCGGTTGCCGCGCAGCACGTAGAGCGGCGTGACGGCGGAAAAGTCGCGCAGCAGCGCCAGCGCCTCGTCGATGAACGGCGAGCGGTCGTCGTCGCCCACCCACACCTCGAACAGGTCGCCGAGAATGTAGAGCGCGTCGATCTTGCCGCGCCAGTCCGCCAGCGTGGCGGCGAACAGCCGGTTGAGCGCGGGGACCTCCTCGCTCAGGTGCAGGTCGGAAATGAAATGGATGGCCATAAGCGAAAAGGCCGCCCTGCGGCGGCCTGGTAGTAGCTAACTTAGATGATTTCAGCCTTGGTGATCAGCACCGCATCCACCGGCACGTCCTGGTGCATGCCGTGGCGGCCGGTCTTCACGCCCTTGATGCGGTCGACCACGTCGGTGCCCTCGACCACCTTGCCGAACACGGCGTAGCCCCAGCCCTGCGCGCTTTCCGACTTGAAGTCGAGGAAATCGTTGTCGGACACGTTGATGAAGAACTGCGCCGACGCCGAGTGCGGGTCCGGGGTGCGCGCCATGGCCACGGTGTAGGTCTTGTTGGACAGGCCGTTGTTGGCCTCGTTCTTGATGGTGTCGCGCGTCGGCTTCTGCTTGAAGTCGGCGTCGAAGCCGCCTCCCTGGATCATGAAGCCGTTGATCACGCGGTGGAAGATGGTGCCGTCGTAGTGGCCGTCCTTGACGTACTGCTCGAAGTTGGCGGCGGTGATCGGCGCCTTCTCGGCGTCCAGTTCCAGCACGATATCGCCGAAGGTGGTGGTCAGTTTGATCATTAGTCTTGTCCTAATCAGGGTTTCAGGATGGCTTTCTGGATGACGATCGGCTCGAACGGCGCGTCGCCCATGCCGTTCAGGCTGCCGGTGCGGGTCTTGGCGATGCGGTTCACCACATCCATGCCCTTGCTCACTTTGCCGAACACGGCGTAGCCCCAGCCTTGCGGCGTGGGCGATTGGTAATTCAGGAAGTCGTTGTTGGCGACGTTGATGAAGAACTGCGCGGTGGCCGAGTTCGGGTCGTTGGTGCGCGCCATGGCGATGGTGCCGATGTCGTTCTTCAGGCCGTTGTTGGCCTCGTTGGCGATCGGCGCGCGCGTCGGCTTCTGCTGCAGCTTGGCGTCGAAGCCGCCGCCCTGGATCATGAAGCCGTCGATCACGCGGTGGAACACCGTGCCGTTATAGTGGCCGGCCTTGACGTAGGCAACGAAGTTGTCGACCGTCTTCGGCGCCTTGGCCGAATCCAGCGTGATCTCGATATTGCCCTTGTTGGTGATCAGTTCCACCACCGGCGCCGCCAGCGTGGTGAAGGGCAGGGCCGCGAGGGCCAGACAGGTCAGCAGAGATTTCATGATGTTCCGTTCCGGGAAGAGTCGTGCCATTGCGTGGCGCGCCATGCAGGGGGGAGTCGCGCCCTCGATCCTGACAGTTTACCACGTGCCTTATCCGATGCCTGCCCCCGCCGTCCGGCCCGGCGCGAGCCCGGCCTAGGTCGCGCCCAAGTGCAGGCGCAGCGCCAGGTAGACGCCGGCAATGGCCAGGGTGGCCACGGTGACCGGCACCCCGACGCGCGCGTAGCCGCGCCAGTCGATGTCGATGTGGCGGCGCGCCGCGGCGTCCACCACGATGATGTTGGCGATGCTGCCGACGATCAGCAGGTTGCCGGCCAGCGTGCTGACCAGGGCGAGCAGCGTGCCGGCCATCGGATGATGGGCCAGCGGCAGCAACAGCATCACGGCGGGGACGTTGGAGACGATGTTGGAGAGCAAGAAGGTCACCCCGAACAGCGAGCCCAGCTGATCCAGGCGCACGCCGGCGGCGGCGAGGAAGGCGATGGCGTGCGCCGTGACCCCGGTGCGCTGCAGCGCGTGGTTCACCACGAACAGGCTCATGAACAGGATCAGCAGCTCCCAGTCCACCAGCCCCAGCATCTTGCGTGAATGCAGCTTGCGACTCATCAGCAGCAGCCCGGCGCCGATCAGCGCCATGTGCTCGCGTGGCCACGGCGCCACCAGGAACGCCATCAGCAGCGCGCCGGCCACCGCCAGCCCCTTGCCGGTCTGCCAGGCGTCGAAGGCAATCGCCTCGGTGCGTGCCTCGTGCAGGGTGTCGGGCGGGATGAGCGCCGCGCCGTCCGTCCAGCGCCCACGGGTCTGCCAGGCGATCAGCCCCCAGCACGCCAGCAGCCCGACACTCACCGGGAGGATGGCGTCGAGGAAGTAGCCGTCGAATGACAGCCCCAGGGTCTGGCCGATCAGCATGTTCTGCGGGTTGCCGATCAGCGTCGCGGCGGAGCCGATGTTGGCGGAACAGGCCAGCGCCAGCAGGTAGGGTGTCGGGGCGAGGCGGCGCTTCTGGCAGGCCTCGATCAGCACCGGGGCGACGGCGAGGCAGACGATGTCGTTGCTGAACACCGCCGACAGCGCCGCCACCACCACGACCAGGACCCCCAGCAGCCCGGCCGGACCCAGCGCCAGCCCCGCCAGCTTGTGCGTCACCCAGTCGTAGAAGCCGCCGAGGCGCATCTGCGCCGACACCACCATGAACGAAAACAGCAGGATCACGGTGGGCAGGTGCACGGCGGCGACCGCCTCCTCCAGGCTCAGCGCGCCGACGCCGATCAACGCGATGGCGCCGAGCAGGGCGACCCCGGTGCGGTCCAGTTGCAGGAAGGGCAGCCCGCCGAGAATCATCCCGAGGTAGACGATGAGAAAAATGACGACGATGGTGGTGATCATGATGCGTTCGCGGCCTCGGCCGGTACCTCTAGCGGGGGGTGACAGAATTATGGGTGGGGTTTCGGGCCGGTGCCAGCGATTGCCGCCGGCGCGGGTACCTCGGGCGGGCAGCCGAGGCGTCGTTTGCTCCAGGCCAACGAGCCCGAAGGAGGAGGGCATCGCCCCACGGCGACGCTAGCCGAAGCCGGTACCGCCGCCCTGATACGGCGCACGCGAGACGGGGGTGCGATCCCGCCTGCGGCCGTCCAGGCGCACGCCGCTATGGCGACGAGGCCGCCCTCGTTCCGGAAGCCGGCATCCGCGCCGAGCCGTGAGGCCGCCGTGGCCCCGCGCATTCTAGCGACAAGCGGGTGTCTCTCCAACCGGGCGCCGCAGCAAAACCGATTCCCCCTCCGCCTGGCCGTGTTGGCCGAAGACGCCAACGCGCCAGGACGACGCCTGGGGCGACGAGGCGTCATCGAGCCCGTCCTGGATAGATTCCGGGCAGGGCGAGAGGCAGGGCCTTTCCGTTGTCACGGTGCCTGCTACGGCGAGGGAGCGCCGGGAAGGCTCGGGCCGCCGTGCCGATGCGCTATAAAATACATGAACACGTATTGATATGTTTGCGTCCCTTCGTCGCGGAGCAGGCCGATGCCCCATTCCCATCACGACCACCAGCACGGTCATGACCACCATCACGACCACGCCCATGTGCCGACGGTCGGGGACGACAATCAGCGCAAGGTGCTGATCGCCTTCCTGTTCACCTTCGCCTTCATGGTGGTGGAGGTGGCGGGCGGCCTGCTGTCCGGTTCGCTGGCCCTGCTCGCCGACGCCGGCCACATGCTGACCGACGCCGCCGCGCTGGCGCTCGCCTACGGCGCCTTCCGCTTCGGCAAGCGCGCCGCCGACACCAAGCGCACCTTCGGCTACCTGCGCTTCGAGGTGATCGCCGCCCTGATCAACGCCATCACCCTGTTTGTCATCGTGCTCTGGATCGTCATCGAAGCCATCGACCGCTTCCGCCATCCGGGGGCGGTGCTGGCGGGGCCGATGTTCGGCGTCGCCACCATCGGGCTGCTCGTCAACCTGCTGGTGTTCTGGATTCTGAGCCGTGGCGGCAGCGAGCACGTCAATATCAGGGGCGCGGTGCTGCACGTGCTGGGCGACCTGCTGGGCTCGGTCGCCGCCATCGCCGCCGCCGTCGTCATCTACTTCACCGGCTGGACGCCGATCGACCCCTCCTGTCGGTGTTCGTCGCGCTGCTGATTCTCTACAGCGCCTGGTCGCTGCTGCGCCACTCGCTGCACATCCTGCTCGAAGGCGCGCCGGAGCACGCCCAGCCGGATGCCATCGCCAGCCATCTGCGCCAGACCGTGCCGGAGCTCGCCAACGTGCGCCACGTCCACGTCTGGTCCATCACCTCGGGCCGGGTACTGGCCACGCTGCACGTCGAGCCGCGCGCCGAGGCCGATCCGCGCCGGCTGGTGCAGGCTGTCGAGGTGGAGCTGGTGGCGCGTTTCGGCATCGCCCATGCCACCGTCGCCATCGATTGGCCCGAGACGGAAGCCGGCCCCTGCCGCCTTGGTCCCCATGACGACACGGTCCACCCCGCGGGCCACGCCGGGGCCGAGCATGAGCACGAGGGTCCGGCCCATCCCGGGCCTTGCCAGCAAGGACGCCAGCCGTGAGCCGGCTCGCCCGGCCTTCCCCGGCCGACATCGCCGTGCTGGCGGAAACGTTCCGGCTGCTGGGCGACCCGACGCGTCTGCGCATCCTGTTCTTCTGCCTCGACGCGCCGCGTTCGGTCGGCGACATCGCGCAGAGCCTCGAGCTGTCGCAATCGCTGGTCAGCCACCACCTGCGGCTGCTGCGCGGCGCCCGGCTGGTGCGCGGTCAGCGCCGGGCCATGCAAGTCTTCTACCAGTTGGCCGACCAGCACGTCAGCGACATGCTGGCCGACATGGCGCACCACGTAGCCGAGGAGCACGCCGAGAGATGAGCGGGCCCCGCTCCGGCGAAAACCCTCTTGCATCCGGGGGCATTTCCCTCGTAGGCTGGTATTCATGACAATTCATTGATCGCCCGCCATGCTGAACCTCAGCTTTCGCCCCCGCCTGATCGATGCACTCAAGGGTTATCACCGCGAAGTGTTCCGGCACGATGTGCTGGCCGGGTTGACGGTGGGGATCGTGGCGCTGCCGCTGGCGATGGCGTTCGCCATGGCCAGCGGGGTGACGCCGCAGGCCGGCATCTTCACCGCGGTCATCGCCGGCTTCCTGGCTTCGCTCTTGGGCGGGACCCGGTTCTCGGTGACCGGTCCCACCGGCGCCTTCATCGTCGTCATCTACGGCATCGTCGCCAAGTACGGCGTGGCCAACCTGCTGATCTGCACCTTCATGGCCGGCATGATGCTGGTGCTGATGGGGCTGATGCGGCTGGGGCAGGTGATCAAGTTCTTTCCGATGCCGCTGATCACCGGCTTCACCAACGGCATCGCGGTGCTGATCTTCCTCACCCAGCTCAAGGACTTCTTCGGCCTGCCGGTGGCGCAGATGCCGGCCGGTTTCTTCGCCATCGTCGCCACGCTCAGGGCGCGCCTGGCCGAGTTCGACGGCATGACGCTGGCGGTGTCGGGGGCCTCGCTGGCGCTGATCCTGCTGTGGCCCAAGCGGCTCAACAAGCTGCTGCCGTCGCCGTTCGTGGCGCTGCTGCTGGCGACCGTCACGGTGGCGCTGTTCCATCTGCCGGTGGCCACCATCGGCAGCAAGTTCGGCGGCATTCCGCAGGGGCTGCCGGCGTTCTCCGGCCCGGCGCTGGACTGGGCGACGCTGTCCGAACTGATGACGCCGGCCTTCACCATCGCGCTGTTGGGCGCCATCGAGTCGCTGCTGTGCGCGGTGGTGGCCGACAGCCTCACCGGCGACAAGCACGACGCCAACCAGGAGCTGATCGCGCAGGGCATCGCCAACATGGTGGTGCCGTTCTTCGGTGGCATCCCGGCCACCGGGGCGCTGGCGCGTACCGCCACCAACATCAGCAACGGCGGGCGCACCCCGGTGGCCGGGATGGTGCACGCCGCATTGCTGCTGCTGGTGATCCTGGTGGCGGCGCCGCTGGCGTCCTACATCCCGCTGGCGGTGCTGGCGGCGATTCTGGTGGCGGTGGCGCTGAAGATGGGCGACTGGGATATCCGCAAGGCGGCGCAGTTTCCGCGCCACGACACCGCGGTGCTGGTGGTGACCTTCCTGCTCACCGTCGCCTTCGATCTCACCATCGCGGTGGAGATCGGCCTGCTGATGTCGGCGGTGTTCTTCATCCAGAGCATGGCGCGCAATACCAGCGTGCAGCGGCTGCGGCCGGAGCATGCCCAGCTGTTCGAGCGCCATTCCATCGCCGGCAAAGCGGTGCCGCCGGGCTGCGCGGCGTTCCGGGTGGAGGGCGCGCTGTTCTTCGGTGCCGCCGATACGGTGGAGCAGGTGCTGCACGACGCGCCGGACGCGCGCGTGATCATTCTGCAGCTGCACCGGCTGGTGCTGCTCGACACCACCGGCCTGCTGGCGCTGTCGGCGCTGCGCCAAAGGTTGGCCGAAGAGCGGCGTACACTGATCCTGTGCGGTGCCGGGGCCGAGGTGATGGGGTTGCTGGTCGGCTCCAGGCTGGCGGCGGAAATGGGCGAGCGCAACATTCAGCCCGATCTCGCCACGGCGCTGATGCGCGCCGAGGAACTGCTGACCAGCGGGGTGGTGTGGGCGTAGAAAAAGCCTTGATTGATCGGTTGTTGTTTATTTTTGTGCCGACAATTTTTGATTTGTGGCAATTAATTTAATAAAAATGACGAATCCAGGGCTCTTGTGAGGAGGTGCTGGTGTAGACTTGCGCTGCTGTCGTAGCGGGTAAGGTGCTGCACCGTGCCCTGGTGCCGCCGGCGGGCGACGACGGTGGCCGGCAGGCCGTTCTGCCACTCCCCAGCAAGGATTCATCATGGAGCACCCGCAGCGCGTGGCGCGGCACACCCTGTTCGAAGACGTTCAGGCGATCGTGATCGGCACGCTGTTCATCTCGCTCGGCGTCGCGCTGTTCGCCCAGGCCAAACTGCTGACCGGCGGCACCGCCGGCCTCGCCTTCCTGATCCACTACGCCACGCCGCTGAGCTTCGGCCAGGTGTTCTTCGTCATCAACCTGCCGTTCTACTACCTCGCCATCAAGCGCATGGGCTGGCGCTTCACGGTGAAGACCTTCTGCGCGGTGCTACTGCTGTCGCTGTTCTCCGAGCTGCAGTCGCACTTCATCCACATCGACGGCCTCAACCCGTTCTACGCCGGCGTGGTCGGCGGCCTGCTGATGGGCGCCGGTTTCCTGATGCTGTTCCGCCACCAGGCCAGCCTGGGCGGCATCAACATCGTCACGCTCTACCTGCAGGACAAGTACGGCATCCGCGCCGGCAAGCTGCAGATGGCGATCGACGTCAGCATCGTCAGCGCGGCGCTGTGGGTGGTGAACCCGCTGGCGGTGCTGGTGTCGGTGCTGGGCGCGGTGGCGCTCAACCTGATCCTCGCCGTCAACCACAAGCCGGGCCGCTACTTCGCGGCCTGAGCGCCAGCCGCGCACCGCTGCCCGGCGCTCGCGGGGTCTGTTCGGGGGCGCGGCCGAGCACTTGCATCGACCCGATGCCGGTCCGGTTTTCCCTTTCCTTGCCGCCCGGCGCTCCCTCAGCGCGCCAGGCTGGGCAGCAGGCTGAAGCCGTTGCGCGAGCCGGTGGTCACGTAGCCGACCAGCTGGCTGTCGCGATGGGCGAGCGCGGTCAGTCCGTCGTCCCCCTCGCTGATCTGCCAGTCGAGGGCGTTGCCCTGGGTGACCCCGGCCAGCTGGATCGGGTAGCGCGGCGTCTTCACCGCCACCGGCAGGGGGCCGAAGCGGACCGGTGTCGGCGTGCCGGCCAGCGTGCTGGCCAGCGCGTTGGCCGACAGCGTGATCGGCTGCAGGTAGGGCAGGATCTGCCCCTCGATTTCGGCGCAGTCCCCCAGCGCATAGACGTGGGGCTGCGAGGTGCGCAGGTAGGCGTCGACGACGATGCCGCGCCCCGTCTCCAGCCCGGCCGCCAGCTCCAGCCGCGGCTTCAGGCCCGCCGCGCAGACCACGGCGTCCACCGCCCGCGTGTCGCCGTCGCTCAGCGTCACGCGGTAGCCCTGCTCGGCCCGCTCGACCCGTTCCACCCCGGTGCCGAAGCGTAGCGTGACCTGGTCCATGACGTCGTGCAGGCGCTGGCTGACCACCTCGGGCACCAGCCGCTCCAGCAGGCGGCTGCCGATGTCCACCAGCGTGACGCGCTTGTGCTGGGCGATGTCGTGGGCGATTTCGGTGCCGATCAGGCCGCCGCCGATGACCAGCACGTGCTCGCTCTGGTTGAGCCGGTCGAGGTAACGCCGGTACTGCTCCAGGTTGTTCAGGGTCAGGATGTCCCGCGCCGCGTCGCCGCCGACGGGCGGGACGAAGGGCTCGGCCCCCACCGCCAGCACCAGGTCGCTGTAGGGAATCTGCGCTTCCCCCGCGGTGACCTTCTGCGCGACAAAATCGATGGCACTGACCCGGGTACGCGGTCGCACCATGATCTTCAGCTCGGCCGCCATGCCGGTGGCGTTGTTCAGGGTGAGCCGTTCGGCACTGGCCTGATGCCCGAAGCCGTGGCTCAGTTGCGGCTTGGGGTAGTGTTCGCCGCCATCCTCGGTGAGGACGACGACCGGCGTGGTGCTGTCGTGCTGGCGGAACGCCCGGGCCAGGGTGTAGCCGGCATGGCCACTGCCGATGATGACGAGGGGCTTTTTCATCGTGTTTTCTCCAGAAGCCGTCGCTTAGGCGGGGACAAAGTCGCTCTTGCCCATGAAGCACACCGGGCAGAGGAAGGTCTCGGGGACGTCCTGCCAGGCGGTGCCGGCGGCGACCCCCTGGGCCGCGTCCCCCTGCTGCGGGTCGTAAATCCACGAGCAGGTCTTGCAGCGCATCTTGCCGCTGCAGCCGCACGCGGCGGCGGCGTCCGCCGTATTCTGTCCGGTGCTGCCCAGTTGCTCGATGAACGCCTCGCCAAAACGCACCCCCTGGGCGAGGGCATCGTCGTTCGGGCGCCATTCGGCGGTGATGCCCGGGTTGAGCACGCGGAAACCAGCGTCGTCCAGGCGCTTGGCGATACGTTCCACCGCACCACCGCTCCAGCCGTGGGTGCCGAAGGAGGCGGCCGCCTTGTTCTTGAAGCGCAGGCCGGTCATTTCCTCGAGCAGGGCGGCAACGTGCGGCAACATCACGTTGTTGACGGTCGGGCTGCCGACCAGAATGGCCTTGGACTTGAACACGTGGGTGAGGACGTCGTTCTTGTCAGTGTTGGACAGGTTGAACAGCTTGATCACGACATCCTGGTCCGCCTTGCGGATGCCTTCGGCAATCGCCTCGGCCATCATGCGGGTGCCGTTCCACATGGTGTCGTAGACCAGGGTGATCTGATTCTCCTGGTAGTCGTCGGCCCACTTCAGGTACTGCTCGACGATCTGGGTCGGCTTGTCGCGCCAGATGATGCCGTGGCTGGTGGCGATCATGTCGATCGGCAGGTTCAGCGCCAGAACTTCATGAATCTTCTGGGTCACCAGCGGGCTGAACGGGGTCAGGATATTGGCGTAATACTTGATGCATTCTTCCTGCAGTTCGACCGGGTCGCACTGGTCGTTGAACATCTGGGCGCTGGCGTAATGTTGGCCGAAGGCATCGTTGCTGAATAGCACGGCGTCGCCGGTCAGGTAGGTGGCCATGCTGTCCGGCCAGTGCAGCATCGGCATCTCGACAAACACCAGTTGCTTGCCGTTGCCGAGGTCGAGGCTGTCGCCGGTCTTGACGATCTGGAAATTCCAGTCCTGGTGGTAGTGGCCGCGTAGCGATTTGACGCCGTTGGCAGTGCAGTAGATCGGCGTGTCGGGGATGCGCGCCATCAGTGCCGGCAAGGCGCCGCTGTGGTCGATCTCGTTATGGTTGGCGATGATGTAATCGATGGCGCCGAGGTCCACCTCCTTGGCCAGATTGGCGACGAATTCTTCGGCGTAAGGCGCCCAGACGGTATCGATCAGGGCGATTTTTTCTTCCTTGACCAGGTAGCTGTTGTAGCTGGAACCGCGATGGGTGCTGTATTCGCTGCCGTGAAATTCACGCAGTTCCCAATCCTGTTTACCAACCCAGCGGATGTTGTTTTTGACGGTGAAAGCCATGGCAGAGAGCTCCTTGCGGTATAAGACTCGTGTTGAATGAATCTTATACCTCATAACATTCACCGTAAATGAATCTTATGAGTTATCATGAATTCGCTTGAGGTATATCAAGAGCGGGCTGTTGCCGTGCCCTGTATGCCTATATCGTATGCCAGAATCAAGTCTGGGCCCGCTGTCGCGGCGCCACAGGCAAGATAGAATGCAGGTTCGACCCCAACCGGGCCTGCCTGATTGAACAACCCCATGGAACGGCACCGATCGTGCGACTGACGGCTTTTACCGATTACTGCCTGCGCGTGATGATGTACAGCGCGCTGGCGGGCGAGCGCCTGGTGACGATCAACGAGATCGCCCAGGCGTACGGCATTTCCGCCAGCCACCTGACCAAGGTGGTGTTTTTCCTCGGCCAGCATGGCTATCTCACCACCGTGCGCGGCAAGGGGGAGGGATGCGCCTGGCGGGCGATCCGCGGCAGGTCAACCTCGGACAGCTGGTGCGTGCCGCCGAGACCGACAACGTGTTGGTTGAGTGTTTCGATCCCCAGCACTCGCAATGCCGCATCGCCTCGGCGTGCCGCCTGATGAACGTGCTGCATGCGGCCCAGGAGGCCTTTTACGGCGAATTGTCGCGCCATACCCTGGCCGATCTGCTGGTTCAGCCGGCGGGGCTGGGGCGGGCCTTGGGCATCGAGATCCGGCTCGTCTCCGATTGAGAAACCCGGCGCGGCGACGCCGCGTCACGCGCTGTTCCTGATCGGCTCCATTTCTTTGCGGTTCTGCAGGCAATCCAGAAACCCCGCCAGCAACGGCGGAACGGGCCCAGGGCGCGTCGCCAGCCCCAGCGACAGGTACGCCCCCTCGTCGCTGAGCGGCAGATAGCGCACCCCCGGCATCTTCACGCACTCCAGCGGCGAGGGCAGCAGCGCCACGCCGAGACCCGCCGCCACCAGCCCGATCTGGGTGGTGGCCTCGCGCGCTTCCTGCACAATCCTCGGTTCGAAGCCGGCCGCCAGGCAGAGCTGGCGCACCTGCACGTTGAGCCCGGTGCCGGCGCCGGCCGGGTAGATGATGAAACTCTCGTCGCGCAACTGCTCCAGCGACGCGTGGGGCTGCGCGGCCAGCGGGTGGCGGGCGTTGATCACCAGCCGCAGCGGGTCGCGGTGGATCTCGCGCAGTTGCAGGTCGGGCGGGTTTTCCTTGCCGTGGAAACGCACGAAGCCGATGTCCAGCCGTTCTGCGCGCAGCGCCTCGAACTGCAGCGCGGTGAACATCTCGCGCAGCGTCAGCTGCACCTGCGGGTAGTGGCGGCGATAGTCGGAGATCAGCCCGGGCAACAGGCTGGTGAATGGCAGCGAGGAGGTGAAGCCGACGCGCAGCTCGCCCACCTCGCCGCGCGCGGCGCGGCGGGCATCGTCGGCGGCCTGTTCCACCTCGGCCAGGATGCGGCGGGCGTGCTGCAGGTAGCGCTCCCCGGCATCGGTCAGCGCCACGCGGCGCTTGCTGCGCTCGAACAGGGCGACGCCCAGTTGTTCTTCCAGCGAGCGAATCTGCTGGCTCAAGGGCGGCTGGGCGATGTGCAGGCGTTCGGCGGCGCGGGTGAAGTTGAGTTCTTCGGCGACGACGACGAAGTAACGCAGGTGACGCAGTTCCACGTGATATCTTTTACATATTAATCAACGATTAAATATATATTGGACTGGCGGTTTGTCCAGTCCTAGCATTGGCTTATCCAGCCCCTGACCGGGGCCGCCAGCCGAGTCTTGACCATGTCTTCCGATGCCTTAGCCGTATCCCGCGCCACTGTTTTTCCCGCTCCGCCCACCGCCCCGGTGCACGAACGACTGCGTGCCGGTACCCCCGCCTTCCGCCGCACCAGCTGGGGCATGTTCTTCGGCGGCTTCGCCACCTTCTCCTCGCTGTACGGCATGCAGCCGCTGATGCCGATGTTCTCGCACGACTTCGGCCTGTCGCCGGCGGCGGCGAGCGGCGTGGTGTCGGCTGCAACCGGCGCGCTGGCGGTGGCGCTGATCCCGATGAGCCTGTTGGCCGATCGCTACGGTCGCAAGCCGGTGATGAACCTGTCGCTCGGCCTGGCCGCGCTGTTGACGCTGCTGGCGGCATTTGCCGGCAGTTTCGGCCAACTGCTGCTGCTGCGCACCCTGCTGGGCATCGCGCTGGCCGGCATCCCGGCGGTGGCGATGGCCTATCTGAGCGAGGAGATCGAGCCGGCCTCGCTGGGGCAGTCGATGGGGCTGTACATCGCCGGCAACGCGCTGGGCGGCATGAGCGGACGCTTTTTCCTGTCGCTGATGAGCGAATGGGCCAGCTGGCGCGAGGCGGTGGCGGTGCTGGGCCTGTTCGGGCTGGTGTCGGCCGTGGTGTTCTGGCGCTGCCTGCCGCCGTCGCGGCATTTCCGCCCGGCGCGGCTGGTGCTGGGCGAGGTGCGCGGCAACCTGCGCCTGCACCTGGCCGATGACGGCCTGCCCTGGTTGTTCGCCACGGCCTTTTTGCTGATGGGCTGCTTCGTCAGCCTGTACAACTACCTCGGCTACCACCTGGCGCTGGCGCCGTTCAACCTGTCGCCGAGCGCGGTCGGCGCGGTGTTCCTGCTGTACGTGGTGGGGATGTGGAGCTCGGCCTGGGTGGGGCGGCTGGCCGACCGTCTGGGGCGGCGCAACGTGTTGTGGGTCATGGTGAGCCTGATGCTGGCCGGGCTGACGCTGACGCTGGCCGGCACGCTGTGGCTGGTGGTGCCCGGCATCGCCGTGTTTACCTTTGGCTTCTTCGGTGCGCATTCGGTGGCGAGCAGCTGGATCGGCCGCCGCGCCAGCCGGGCGCGCGGCCTCGGCCTCGGCGCTCTACCTGAGCTGCTACTACCTGGGCGGCAGCGGCCTGGGCTCGGCCTCGGGCCTGATGTGGAGCTCGGGTGGCTGGGGCGGGGTGGTGCTGGCGCTGACGGGCGGCCTGCTGTTGTCCCTCGGCATCGCGCTGCGACTGCGTCGTCTGGCACCGCTGCCGGCTGCAACAAACTGAATTTTTCTCCTCCTCTTGTTTCCGGTCTCCGGACCCGGCGCGAGTCTTTCGCTGCCGGGTTTTTTTCTGTCCGCTCAATAGGCCCGTTGCCGGTCGACCAACCCTTCCGGCCTTGCCCCGCTTCGTAGTGCCCGCAGGCTGGCGGCGATCTGCGCTACCGCCGGGCCGGGCAGGGTGATGGCGGCAATGTGCGGGGTGACGGTCACGTTCGGGTGTGTCCACAGCGGGTGCTCCGGGGCCAACGGCTCGCTGGCGAACACGTCGAGCTGGGCAAAGCGCAGCTGGCCGGCGTCGAGCAGAGTGAGCAGGGCCTCCTGGTCGAGTTGGTCGCCGCGGCCGGCGTTGATCAGTGCCGCGCCATGGGGCAGCCGGGCCAGCCGTTCGCTGTCGAGCAGGCCGCGCGTTTCCGGGGTGGACGGCAGCACGCTCACCAGTACGTCGGTCTCGGCCAGCAGAGTGTCCAGCGCCGCGCTGCCGTGCCGGCAGGCGACGTCGGGCAGCTCGCGCGGGCTGCGGCTCCAGCCGGACACGGTGTAGCCCCGCCCGGCCAGGGTGGTGGCGACTACCGCGCCGATGGCGCCCAGCCCCAGCACACCGACGCGGACCTCGTGCGCCAGCCGGGGCGGCTGCGGCTGCCAGCGGTGCTCGGCCTGCTGGCGCTGGTAGATGTCGAACTGGCGCTGGTAGCGCAGCACGCCGTACAGCGCGTACTCCGCCATCTGCTGCGCCATGCCGGCGTCGGTCAGGCGGATCACCGGCAGCGTCGCCGGCAGGTCGGAACGGGCGAGCAGGCGGTCCACCCCGGCGCCGAGCGCGAACACCGCCTCGAGCCGGCGAAAGCGGGCGAAAAACCCTTCCGGCGGATTCCACACCACGGCGTAGCGCACGGCCGCGTTGTCGACCTCCTGTGGCCACACCGCCAGGTCGATATCGGGCAGCGCCTGGCGCAGCAGCAGCGTCAGCTGCTCGGCATCCTGCGGGGCATAGAGATAGAGCATGGCGTTTCCTTCGTTTTCAGATGGGGCGGCGCGTCTGCAGCCACTCCCACACCCCCAATCCGGCGGCGCGGCCGCTGGCGAAGCAGGCGGTGAGCAGGTAGCCGCCGGTCGGGGCTTCCCAGTCCAGCATCTCGCCGGCGCAGAACACGCCGGGCAGTTGGCGCAGCATCAGGCGCTCGTCGAGCGCGGCAAAGGTGACGCCGCCGCCGCTGCTGATGGCCTCGTCGAGCGGGCGCGGCGCGATGAGCTTGACCGGCAGCGCCTTGATCGCCGCCGCCAGTCGCTGCGGATCGTTCATGGTGTCCTTGTCCAGGCACTCGCGCAGCAAGCCCATCTTCACGCCCTTCAGCCCGACGCGGCTTTGCAGGTGGCTGGACAGGGAGCGCGAGCCGCGCGGGTGCGCCACCTCCGCGGTGACGCGCGCCAGGTCCTTGCCCGGCGCCAGGTCGAGGTGGATGGTGGCGCTGCCGTGCGCGGCGATGGCGTCGCGCAGAGGGGCGGAAAAGGCGTAGATCAGGCTGCCCTCGACGCCACCCCCGGTGACGACGAATTCGCCCTGCTTGCGCTGCTCGCGGCCGTCCGCGTCGGTGAAGCTCAGCACCACCGATTTCAGCGGCTCACCGGCGAAGCGGCTGCGGAAGTGCTCGCTCCAGCCGACGTCGAAGCCGCAGTTGGACGGCACCAGCGGGCAGACCTCGACGCCGCGTTCGGCCAACCTTGGCAGCCATGCCCCGTCCGAGCCCAGCTTGGCCCAGCTGCCGCCGCCCAGTGCCAGCAGTACGGCGTCGGCGCGCACCCTCTTGTCGCCTTCCGGCGTGCTCAGCAGTAGGGCGCCGTCGGCGCTCCAGCCCTGCCAGCGGTGGCGCACGTGGATACGTACGCCGGCTTCGCGCAGGCGCTGCAGCCAGGCGCGCAACAGCGGCGCGGCTTTCATCGCGGTGGGAAACACCCGCCCGGACGAGCCGACGAAGGTGTCGATGCCCAGGCCGTGCACCCATTCGCGCAGTTGCTTACCGCCGAAGGCCTGCAGCCAGGGCCGCAACTGCTCGCTGCGGCTGCCATAGCGAGACAAGAACGGCTCGGCAGGCTCGGAGTGGGTGATGTTCATGCCGCCGACGCCGGCCAGCAGGAACTTGCGCCCGACCGAGGGCATGGCGTCGTAGACGTCGACCTGCGCGCCTTGCCGGCTCAGCACTTCGGCCGCCATCAGTCCGGCCGGACCGCCGCCGACGATGGCGACGCGGCGGCTCGGGCCTGTTGCTGTCGTGGTCATCGTCGGCGCTCCGTGGTGGCGGGCGGCATGGCGGCGTGTGTCATCGCTTCTGGTCCTGGCTATGGCTGGTGAATGGCGGGCGGCGACGGCAGCCGCTAACGCCTTGTTTTGGCGGGCAAAGGCAAGCGTTACGTGGCGTCCCTGCCCGAGAGGGGCTGATTGTCACAGAAACGTCGTCAAAACCCAAGCTAGGCCGCCGCCGGCCGCCGCCGCCCTTGTGCGGGTGTGGTGTTCGGATTTCCGTGCGCTAATGCCTTGGAAAGTACGGCGTTCCGTCAGTTTGTTGCGGTGGTCGGAATTTGTTCGATAAAAATCAATGGGTTGGGTTTTGGTTTGTCTGGTCGCGGGCTGGCCCGATTCCTGCTGAATAGCGACCCGGGCTAGAACATGGCAGCAGGTCGCAAGAACCTGCGCCGCTTGCCGGGGGCGCACCGCCTGCCGCCATCGAGGCGGCCGTGGCGACCCCGCCTCTACCGGTCGGGGCGAATCACGCTCTGGCCACGATGAATCCTCAAAGGAGAGAACATGTTTGTCGATAAACGCTTTGCTCGCGCTGCCGCCCTGCTGGCTTGCTCCGCCGTCTTTTCCTTCGCCCACGCCGAAGACGCCGCTCCGGCCAAGCTGCCCAACGTGGTGATCCTGGCCACCGGCGGCACCATCGCCGGCACCGGTGCTTCCACCACCACCACCATCGGCTACACCGCCGCCAAGGTCGGTGTCGACAAGATGATCGAAAGCGTGCCGGAACTGAAGAAGGCCGCCAACGTGCGTGGCGAACAGGTGGTTCAGATCGCCAGCGAAAGCATGACCAACGACGTCTGGCTGAAGCTCGCCAAGCGCGTCAACGAACTGCTGGCGCAGAAGGATGTCGACGGCGTGGTCATCACCCACGGCACCGATACCATCGAAGAAACCGCCTACTTCCTCGACTTGACGGTGAAGAGCAAGAAGCCGGTGGTGATCGTCGGCTCCATGCGCCTGTCCACCGCGATCAGCGCCGACGGCCCGATCAACCTGTACAACGCCGTGCTGCTGGCCGGAAGCAAGGAAGCCGTCGGCAAGGGCGTGCTGGTGACGCTGAACGACCAGATCAACGCCGGCCGCGATGTCACCAAGACCAATACTTCCACCGCCGACACCTTCAAGACGCCGGAACTGGGCTTCCTCGGCTACATGCAGGACAACAAGCCGCACTTCTACCGTCTGCCGGTACGCAAGCACACCGCCGAGACCGAGTTCGACGTCAGCAAGCTCGACAAGCTGCCGCAAGTCGACATCGTCTACGGCTACGCCAACATGAACCGCGTGGCGCTGGACGCCGACGTCGCCGCTGGTGCCAAGGGCATCGTCCAGGCCGGCGTGGGTGACGGCAGCATGGCCGCTCAGATGCTGCCCGCCTTCCGCGAAGCCCGCCAGAAAGGCGTCATCGTGGTACGCAGCTCGCGCGTGGGTTCCGGCATCGTCGCCCGCAACGGCGAAGTGAACGACGACAAGGAAGACTTCGTCGTATCCGACACGCTGAACGCGCAGAAGGCCCGTATCCTGCTGATGCTGGCCATGACCAAGACCAACGACACCAAGAAGATCCAGCAGATGTTCTACACCTACTGAGCGGCGCTTCGCCCGGTCACAAACAGCAGCCCGCGGGCTGCTGTTTTTTATTGGCGGGAAGCCAGTCCGGCGCGGCAAAAGGTTGGCCGAAGATTGCCCGTGCAGGCCCGGGAGTGCGCCGCACGCCGTCTGCAATAGCGAGACGTGCCGGCTGGGGAGGCAGGGAAAAAGGTATCGACACGCCTCAGGATAGAGGGAGTTGCAGCGCCTCGGTGCTGGCGGGGCGCGCACGCAAGGCGGCGTACCAGCGCTCCAGTTGCGGGCGGGACGTGCGCTCCAGCGGTAGGTTGAGCCAGAGATGCACGCTGCAACCGAGCACGATGTCGGCCATGGTGAAGCGCTCGCCGTTCAGCCAGGTGTGCCCGGCCAGCTGCTGCTCGAGCAGGCCGGCCAGCCGGTCGACCTTCACGCGCGCGGTGTCGATCGCGTCCTGGTTGCGCTGCTCCGGGGCCACGCGCAGCAGGTTGTAGATCGCCGGCACCAGGGCCGGGTTGAACACCGTGGCCTGCCAGTCCATCCAGCGGTCGGCGTCGGCGCGCTGCTGCAGATCGTCCGGATACAGGCTGCCGTGGCCGTACTTGGCGGCCAGATAGCGCACGATGGCGTTCGATTCCCACAGGGTGAAGCCGTCGTCGTCGATTAGCGGGATGGTGCCGTTCGGGTTGCGTGCCAGGAATTCCGGCGTGTCGAGCCCGCCGAACGGGCCGCCGGCGTCGATGCGCTCGAACGGCAGCCCCAGTTCGGCCGCGCACCAGACCACCTTCTTGACGTTGAGCGAGTTGAGCCGTCCCCAGATTTTCAGCATGCCTTGGTCCTTTCGTGGTGGATTCGGCCATTGTAGCCCGAAACCGCTGGACGGCTTCGGGCGAGGGTTCAGGGCCGCGGCTTGCCCTGCGCCGTGATGACCACGTTGCCGTACGTCAGCTTTTTGTCATGGGCCTTGTGTGGCATTCTGGAGAGAATGGGCGCAGCAGCCCGAATTGCCACCTTCAGGGCACCTGTTGCTTGGCCCTCGAGCCGAGGAGTTACCGATGGTTGCCGTTCCCGATCTCTTGCTTTTTGCCGGTGCCTCCCTGCTGATGGTGCTGACGCCGGGGCCGAACATGATCTACCTGATTTCGCGTTCGATCTGCCAGGGGCGCCAGGCCGGGGTGATCTCCTTGTTTGGGGTTGTAACCGGCTTTCTGGTCCACATGCTGGCGGCCGCTCTGGGATTGTCCGCGCTGTTCCTGGCGGTGCCCTTTGCCTACGAACTGCTCAAGTGGGCCGGGGCGCTTTATCTGCTCTGGCTCGCCTGGCAGGCCGTGAAGCCGGGGGCGCGCTCGCCGTTCGAGCCCCGGCAGCTCGCGGCGGACCCTGTGCCCAAGCTCTTCCTGATGGGCTTTCTCACCAATCTGCTCAATCCCAAGGTCGCCGTGTTCTATCTGTCGATCTTCCCGCAATTCGTGTCGCCCGAGCACGGCTCGGTGTTCGGGCAGAGCGTCACGCTGGGGCTCACACAGATTGCGGTGAGCTTCTCGGTCAATCTGCTGATCGCGCTCAGTGCCGCCGGCATGGCGTCATGGTTCGCGCGCAAGCCGTTGTGGCTGGCGGCGCAGCGCTACCTGATGGGCTTCGTGCTGGGGGCGTTGGCACTGCGCCTCGGCCCTCGAGCCGCGTCGCAGCGTCTAGTCGTGTGGTGCGCGCCATGAGTAAACGCATCCTCGTCATCCAGGGACATCCCGACCCCGCCGGTGACCACTTCTGCCATGCGCTGGCGGAGGCCTACGTCCAAGACGCGCGCGAGGCCGGGCACGAGGTTCGGCTGATCGAGGTGGCCACGCTCGACTTCCCGTTGCTGCGCTCCAAGGAGGAGTTCGATAACGGTACGCCCGTCGAAGTGATCCGGCGGGCGCAGGAGAGCATCAACTGGGCCGAGCACCTGGTCATCGTCTACCCGCTGTGGCTGGGCTCCCTGCCGGCCTTGCTGAAAGCCTTTCTGGAGCAGGTGTTCCGTCCGCAGTTCGCTTTCGACCAGTCCAACGGTAAGGGATGGCGCAAGCGCCTGAGCGGTAAATCGGCCCGCATCGTCGTCACCATGGGCATGCCGGCGCCGATCTACCGCTGGTATTTCGGCGCTCATGGCCTCAAGAGTCTGAAGCGCAGTATCCTCGGCTTTTCCGGCATCGGGCCGATTCGAGACAGCCTGATCGGCATGGTCGAGGCGGAGGATGGCGAGCGACGTGGCCGGTGGCTGGAAACGATGCACCGGCTGGGGCGGGAGGGGCGTTAGGGCGGAAGCACCCTGGCCATCTTCAGACGATAAAAAGCCCCGCGTGTGAACCACGCGGGGCTTTGTTATGGGTGCTCAGCGCCGGCCGCGCGGTTTGGCGCTGCCGCTGCTCGCGGCGGCCTGGCGCGAGGCCGGCTTGGCGGTAGGTTTGCCACCCGGTTTGGCGGAGGCTCCTGCCGGCTTGCCGCGCGTGGCAGCCGGAGCGCGGCCGCGTGGCGGCGCGTCCTGGAAGCGCTGGGTCGGGTGGTGCGCGGTGCGCGCCACGTTGAAGCGCTTGCCCTTGTCCTCGGCGCCCTTGGGCGGAGTCGGCGGGATCAGCTGGTGCTTGCCGTAGCCGATCAGGTCCTGGCGGCCCATGTTGATCAGCGCCTCGTACAGGATGTGCCAGTTGTCCGGGTGGTGGTAGCGCAGGAAGGCCTTGTGCAGCTTGCGGCGGTAGCCGTCGCGCACCACGTCGACCTTTTCCGAGCTGCGCGCCAGGCGCTTGAGCGGATTGCGCCGGGTGTGCCACATGGTGGTGGCCATGGCCATCGGCGTCGGCGTGAAGGTCTGCACCTGGTCGAGGCGGAAGTTGTTCTTTTTCAGCCACAGCGCCAGGTTCATCATGTCCTCGTCGCTGGTGCCGGGGTGGGCGGCGATGAAGTACGGGATCAGGTACTGTTCCTTGCCGGCCTGGCGGCTGAAGCGCTCGAACAGTTCCTTGAACTTGTCGTAGGCGCCCATGCCCGGCTTCATCATCTTCGAGAGCGGGCCTTCCTCGGTGTGCTCCGGGGCGATCTTGAGGTAGCCGCCGACGTGGTGCGTCACCAGTTCCTTGATGTACTCCGGCGAGCGCACCGCCAAGTCGTAGCGCAAGCCGGACTGGATGTTGATCTTCTTGATGCCCGGCAGCGCGCGCGCCTTGCGGTAGAGCTGGATCAGGTGGCTGTGATCGGTGCCCAGGTTCTCGCAGATGTCCGGGTAGACGCAGGACAGCTTGCGACAGGACGTCTCGATCTTCTTGTCCTTGCAGGCGAGCCGATACATGTTGGCGGTGGGTCCGCCCAGGTCCGAGATGTGGCCGGTGAAGCCGTCGGTCTTGTCGCGGATTTCCTCCAGCTCCTTCAGGATCGATTCTTCCGAACGGCTCTGGATGATGCGGCCCTCGTGCTCGGTGATCGAGCAGAAGGTGCAGCCGCCGAAGCAGCCGCGCATGATGTTGACCGAGTACTTGATCATCTCCCACGCCGGGATGTGCGCCTTGCCGTAGGACGGGTGCGGGTTGCGTGCGTAGGGCAGGCCGAACACGTGGTCCATTTCCTCGGTGGTGAGCGGAATCGGCGGCGGGTTGAGCCACACGTCGCGCTCGCCGTGCAGTTGCACCAGGGCGCGGGCGTTGCCGGGGTTGGATTCCAGATGCAGGATGCGGCTGGCGTGGGCGTACAGCACCGGGTCGTGCGCCACCGCCTCGTAGGCGGGAATCCTGACCACGGTCTTGGCGCGCTGCGCCTTGCGCGCCGCCACGCGCTCCTGCAGCGGCATGAAGGTGATCGGCTGGGCGGCGGCGGGGTCCTTGCCCTGGCCGCTGGCGCAGGCGGCTTCTTCCTTTTCCGGCACCATCTCGTACGGGTTCTGATGCGCCTCGACCTTGCCCGGCTGGTCGAGCGTGGTGGAGTCCATCACCTGCCAGTCGTCGCCCGGCATCCAGCCGTGCGGCGCCAGGAAGGCGGTACCGCGCACGTCGCGGATCTCCGACAGCTTCTCGCCGGCGGCGGCGCGGTGCGCCACTTCCACCAGCGCGCGCTCGGCGTTGCCGAACAGCAGCAGGTCGGCCTTGGAGGTGACCAGCACCGACTGGCGCACCTTGTCGCTCCAGTAATCGTAGTGAGCGATGCGGCGCAAGGACGCCTCGATGCTGCCGATCATCACGCCGACGCCAGGGTAGGCCTCGCGGCAGCGCTGCGCGTACACCGTCACCGCACGGTCTGGGCGCTTGTTGGCCTCGGCGTGCGGGGTGTAGGCGTCGTCCGAGCGCGGTTTGCGGTCCGCGGTGTAGCGGTTGATCATCGAGTCCATGTTGCCGGCGGTGACGCCGAAGAACAGGTTGGGGCGGCCCAGTTCGCGGAACGGCTCGGCCGAGTGCCAGTCGGGCTGGGCGATGATGCCGACGCGGAAGCCCTGCGCCTCCAGCAGGCGCCCGACCAGCGCCATGCCGAAGCTCGGGTGGTCGATGTAGCAGTCGCCAGTGACGATGATGATGTCGCAGGAGTCCCAGCCCAGCTCGTTCATTTCGGCACGGGTCATCGGCAGGAACGGCGCGGTGCCGAAGCGCTGGGCCCAGAATTTGCGGTAGGAGGTGATCGGTTTTACGGGGGCGGAAACGGTGGTCATGGTGCGTGCGATTATTCGGTTGACGCGCATTGTGCCAGATTTTGCCCCCTGATATCAGTAAATTTGATTGTTTTTCAAGGGCATAACCCCATTTTCAGGCGGGTTTTTGGGGGAGGGATGGGGTTGGCCGAAGGCCGCGGAAAACGGCCTGCATCCGACGCGGCACGCCCGGTGCATTCGGAATATCGACGCTAAATCGGGTACAATCGGGCCATTGGAATCCACCGAAACACTAGACATTCATCCCATGAGTACGGAAAACAACGCGCCCGTTGTCAGCAACTTCATCCGCAACATCATCGACGAGGACCTGGCCTCGGGCAAGCACGCTTCCATCGTGACGCGCTTCCCGCCCGAGCCGAACGGCTACCTGCACGTCGGTCACGCCAAGTCGATCTGCCTGAACTTCGGTCTGGCCGACGACTACCAGGGCAAATGCAACCTGCGCATGGACGACACCAACCCGGAGAAGGAATCCGACGAATACGTCCAGTCCATCAAGGACAGCGTGTCCTGGCTGGGTTTCAAGTGGGATGGCGAAGTGCGTTACGCCTCCGATTATTTCCAGCCGCTGTACGACTATGCGGTGGAACTGATCAAGGCCGGCAAGGCCTTCGTCTGCGACCTCAACGCCGAGGAAATGCGCGCCTACCGCGGCAGCCTGACCGAACCGGGCAAGAACAGCCCGTACCGCGACCGCAGCATCGAGGAAAACCTCGATCTGTTCACGCGCATGAAGAACGGCGAGTTTCCGGACGGCAGCAAGACGCTGCGCCTGAAGATCGACATGAGCTCGGGCAACGTCAACATGCGCGACCCGGTGATCTACCGCATTCGTCGTGCCCACCACCACCGTACCGGCGACACGTGGTGCATCTACCCGATGTACGACTACACCCACTGCATTTCCGATGCCATCGAAGGCATTACCCATTCGCTGTGCACGCTGGAGTTCGAAGACCACCGCCCGCTGTACGACTGGGTACTCGACAACATCAGCATCGGTTGCCACCCGCGCCAGTACGAGTTCTCGCGCCTGGAACTGCTGTATGCGCTGACCTCCAAGCGCAAGCTGCAGGCCTTGGTGAACGACGGCCTGGTCACGGGCTGGGACGACCCGCGCATGCCCACCATCGCCGGGATGCGCCGCCGCGGCTTCAGCCCGGCCGGTATCCGCCTGTTCGCGCAGCGCATCGGCGTGTCGAGAGGGGAGAACATCATCGACATGAGCGTGCTGGAAGGCGCCGTGCGCGAGACGCTGGAAGCCGAGGCGCCGCGCGTGATGGCCGTGCTCGACCCGATCAAGGTGACGCTGACCAACTTCGAAGACGGCGTGACTGCCAGCCGCAGCGCGCCGTTCCACCCGCACCACCCTGAATTCGGCGAGCGCGAAGTGCCGATCTCGCGCGAGATCTATATCGAGCGCGACGACTTCGCCGAAGTGCCGCCGCCGAAGTGGCAGCGTCTCACCGCCGGCGGCGAAGTGCGGCTGCGTTACTCCTACGTGATCAAGTGCGACGAGGTGATCAAGGATGCCTCTGGCCGCGTGGTCGAGCTGAAGTGTTCGATCGACCACGATACGTTGGGCCAGAACCCGGTCGGCCGCAAGGTCAAGGGCGTGATCCACTGGCTGTCGTGCGAGCACGCCATCGAGGCTCAAGTGCGTCTGTACGACCGTCTGTTCACCGAGCCGCGCCCGGACGCCGTGCGCGGCGAGGATGGCGAATACGTCGACTTCCGCCAGTTCCTCAACCCGCACTCGCTCGCGACCGTGACCGCCTGCGTCGAAGACGTGGTGCTCAAGGCCGAGCCGGAAACGCGCTACCAGTTCGAGCGCCTCGGCTACTTCGTGACCGACCGTTACGAGCACCAGCCGGGTGTCAAGGCAGTGTTCAACCGTACGGTAGGGTTGAAGGATTCCTGGGCCAAGTAAAAACCTATTTCATTGGGCGGCTGTGCCTTTGCATCTTGAGTGCCGGCGCTGCTCTGAGCGTGCGAGTCTCTGCACGGAGACTCGGTCAGCCATGATCCTCATGGGCTACGTGTCCATTCCGGTTCCAGTGCTCCGGCAGCCCTCAACCTGCTTTGGCCAGCTCGCCTACTAAAATCGGTTGTTGGCTGATCCGCATTAGTAAAATGGCGGCCCCGTGGGGTCGCCATTTCTTTTGGCGTGAGGCCTCCGCGTCGAATGGCCGGCAAAACGATTCGTTGACGCATGTCAATAGCTTGCGGTTGCTCCAGGCTCACTATGGGAGTTGAAGCCATTCACGATCGGAGGTCAAAATGTTCCCACTACTACGCAGAGTTGTTCCCGTGGCCGTGCTGGTGTTTGCCGCCCAAGGCAGTGCATGGGCGGATGCCAAGCTGGACGTGGCGATGAAGCAACTGGCGGCGACCAGCGGCTGTGTTGCCTGTCATAGCATCGAGTCGGGCAAGCCGGGTCCGGCTGGCGTGGCGCCGATCGGTCCCGCGTGGCAGGACGTTGCCGCCCGTTACAAGGGTCAGGAAGGCGTCTCGGAAAAGCTGCTGAAAACCGTGATGGAGGGTTCCAATCCCTATGCCAGCCACTGGAAGGGCAAGGTGAGTGGATTGGCGATGCCGCCCAACGCGGTGGCCATCCAGGAGGCGGATGCCAGAAAGCTGGTCCAGTGGATTCTGGACTTGAAGCAATGAATTCCGTCTAGGCCGTCGGGCCCGCGACAAGGTGTTCGGGCTCGCCATACGGCAAAGAAAAGCGGCGTCCTGATGGCGCCGCTTTTTCTATATATACCTGCTTGTCGCCAAGGGTGGGTCCCGGTGTGTGCCGTCAGCCCGTCCGGATCAGGGTGGCGAGCGACGGAACAGACCGAAGATTTCGCTCTTCTCGCGTGGCCGGCTGCCCTGCCAGAGCATCTGCCAGCCGGGTTCGGCCGAGGCCCTCGGCCGGGGTGCGGCTGACCAGCAGGTAGTGGCAGGGGACCGGACGACCGGGCGTGTACGGGGTCAGCTTCAGTCCGCCGAAGTAGTGCCAGCTCAGTCGTGTCAGCAGATTGTCGCGTTCGGTGGCCACGCAGCGCGCGTCGGCGGGCAGCGCACGCATCATGCTCACCACCACCGGCCGATAGCTCTTGGCGGCGTCCAGCCACGGCAGCCACAGGCTCATCGCCAGCCCCCAGAACAGCGTGATGCCAGCAGCCCAGTTCGTCACTGCCTGCCGTCCGCGCAGGTTGCGGCGCGTCACCGCCCACAGCCACACCAGGGTGGCAAACAGCGCGCACAGTGCGGCCAGTGTCGAGACCGAGGGTTCGTAGTAGGGGCTGAAGTACTTGGCGCGTTGCGCCAGCCGTTCTGGCCAGCCAAAGTTCATCGCCGCCCAGCCGGCCCAGATCAACAGCCCGAAAAAGCCGAAGGTCATCAGGCCGAACCAGTTCAGGAACGCCGCGGCACCGCGCTTCAGGGTGTCGAGCTCGACCGCGGCCAGCATGGCCATCGGCAGCAGCATCGGCAGGGCATACTCCGAGCTTTGCCGAGTAGACAAGGTCAGCAGGATCATGACCACGCCGAAGAACATCAGCGGCAATTGCAGTACCGGCTTGTCGAGATGGCGGTGGCGGTACAGCGTCCACGCTGCCAGTGGCCAGGCGGGCCAGGTGTACCACAGCGAAACCAGGGGGTAGTAGCCGAAATCGTGGAAGACACCGACATGGCCGAAGCCGTTGAGCGGTCCCAGCGCGTGTCCTTGCCACCAGGCGGCGAATACCGCCGGCTGCGCCTTGGCCAGCATCATTGGCCAGATCATCATCAGCGGCAGGGCCAGTACCAGGCCCATGAGCAGGGTGATCAGGTAGCGTTGGCTGCGCCAGGCGCTGAACGCCGGCAGCAGGATTGCCACCAGCCAGATCAAGGTTACCTCGAGCAGGCTGGCCGAGAGGAATACCGTCGCGGTGGCGGCTCCCAGGATTGCCCCGGCCAGGCCCGGGGAGCGCAGCGTCAGTACCAGTGCGTAGAAGGCCGCGGCAAAGCCGGCAAAGCCGGCGACCGCGGCATTCATCTGGTGGCCGGTGGCGATCAAGCCGATGCATCCGATCAGGATCAGCACCACGCTGCGGCCGTGGCGCCGGCCTATCAGTTCACGTCCGGCCAGACCGGCCAGCGTCAGCCCGATCGCCATGAAGAACGGCGTGGCCAATCGGGCCGCGTCGTGCAAGGGCAGGGCCCAGGGGGACAGCAGCCGCGCAAAGCCGGCCGCGACCCAGTAATACAGCGGTGGGGACTCTAGGTACGGCAGACCCTGGATGGAGGGCAACAGCCACTGGTGGTGCCGCAGCATGCCTTCGACCACCGCCAGGACGTAGGGCTCGTCGGGTTTCCATGGGTCGTGGCCCAAGATGCCGGGCCAGAGCCAGACGAAGGTCAGCAGCAGCAGAAGCCAGGGCTTCTCGGTCGGTTGGGCGAGACGGGGGTCGGAGTCCGGGGTGTACGTCAGCATGCGGGAGCGGGAAGGGCGCGGTCAAAGGCAGTAGCTTAGCGCCCATTTCACCGGGCGGCTACGGCTACGCGTCTGGAGTATTGGCGGGATGGCTAAAGGCACGGCGGCCGGCATCGGCTTGTCGTCGGCACGGTGGTGCGTCCTTGCCATGGTTGATGGCGGGATCGCTTCGGGTTTGGCGGCTGTCGGGCAAGGCAATGGAGGGCGGAATGCAAAAAGGCAGCTCGCGCTGCCTTTTCTCTACCCGAAGGGGCAATCCCGAAGCGCTTAGCGCTTGAAGAAGCTGCCGAACTTCTGGTTGAACTTGTCAACGCGGCCGGCGGTGTCGACGATCTTCTGCTTGCCGGTGTAGAACGGGTGGCACTGGGAGCAAACTTCGATCGTGAAGTTTTCTTTGGCCATGGTCGACTTGGTCACGAACTGGTTGCCGCAGGAGCAGGTCACGTTCACTTCGTGATAATTCGGGTGAATATCGGTTTTCATCGTGGTTCCCTTTCAAATCGGGTACAGGGGTTTTGCCTGTACCGCTTGTCGAAACGCCAGATTATCCGCCCTTTGACTTGACTTGACAAGCGCAAGGGGCGGCGTTTCCGTAAATGACGGACTCAGCGCGGGTGAAAGAAACCGCAGCGTGCCCGAGGCTGGTCGGGGACGCGCAGCCGGCCAACTGGCACGGAGAGCGTCATAGGTCCGGCATGGGGGCGGCGGGTTTATTTCCAGCCTAATCAGGCGCGGCGCCAGGTGGTGCCTTGGGCACCGTCTTCCAGGATCACGCCTTTGGCTGCCAGTTCGTCGCGGATGCGGTCGCTTTCCGCCCAGTTCTTGGCGGTGCGGGCGTCGCGGCGGGCCTGGATCAGTGCCTCGATGGCGTCGGCCGACAGTTCGGCCGCGGTACTGCCACCTTGCAGGAACTCCTGAGGGGCACGCTGCAGCAGGCCAAGCACTGCGCCCAGGGCCTTCAGCAGGCCGGCCTGCGCGGCGGATTCGCCGCGGTTGACTTCACCGGCCAGATCGAACAGCACGGCCATGGCTTCCACGGTGTTGAAGTCGTCGTCCATCGCCTGCCTGAAGCGGCGGGCGTAGTCATTTTCTTCCCAGTCGATAGCGATGTCGGTCGCTGCCACGTTCTTCAGCGCGGTGTAGAGGCGCGTCAGCGACTGCTTGGCGTCATCCAGGTGTACGTCGGAGTAGTTGAGCGGGCTACGGTAGTGGGCACGCAGGATGAAGAAGCGCACCACTTCGGCATCGTACTTCTCGAGCACTTCGCGGATGGTGAAGAAGTTGCCGAGGCTCTTCGACATCTTCTCGTTGTCGACGCGGATGAAGCCGTTATGCAGCCAGTAGTTGACGAAGTCGTGGTTGTGCGCGCCTTCCGACTGGGCGATCTCGTTCTCGTGGTGCGGAAACTGCAGGTCGGCGCCGCCGCCGTGGATGTCGAAGTGTTCGCCCAGGTGGTGTTCGCTCATCACCGAGCATTCGATGTGCCAGCCCGGGCGGCCTTCGCCCCAGGGGCTCGGCCAGGAGGGTTCGCCCGGTTTGGCGGCCTTCCACAGCACGAAGTCGAACGGGTCGCGCTTGTTGACGTCCACTTCGACGCGCTCGCCGGCACGCAGATCTTCCAGGCTCTTGCCGGACAGCTTGCCGTAGCCGGGGAACTCGCGTACCGCGTAGTACACGTCTCCGTTCGGCGCGGGGTAGGCGCGGCCGTTGGCGATCAGCGTCTCGATCAGCGCGATCATGCCCGGCACGTGCTCGGTGGCGCGCGGCTCGAAATCGGGGTGGATGACGCCCAGTGCATCGAAATCCTCGTTCATGGCGTCGATGAAGCGGGCGGTCAGCGCCTGGATCGGTTCGCCGTTCTCGGCGGCACGCTTGATGATCTTGTCGTCGATGTCGGTGATGTTGCGCACGTAGGTCAGGTTATAGCCGGTGGCGCGCAACCAGCGTGCCACCATGTCGAACACCACCACCATGCGGGCGTGACCGAGGTGACAGTAGTCGTACACCGTCATGCCGCACACGTACATGCTGGCTTTGCCGGGCGTGATCGGTTTGAAGACTTCTTTCTGTCGGGTCAGGGTGTTGTAGAGGTTCAGCATGGTGGTCATAAACCTGTAGCGTCGAAGGCAAAAAAGGGCATTGTACCAGAGCGGTCAAGTGCCTGTTGTGCCGGGACAACGCCGCATTCAATGCCTGGCGGACAAACTTGGGTTGAGGCACTTGTCATGAAGGCCGATGCAGCAAGCCTTGCAGGGCAAGCTCCGGGCGAGGCAGGCGCTGATGATGTAAGGGCCGGGGTATTGCCTGTTCTCAAAGAGGAATAAAAACGGTTATCATTAACTTGATACTACACAACTCGGAGTCAACTCACGTCATGCGTACCCTGCTTGCTTCTGCCCTGATGGTCTTCGCTGTTTCCAGCTATGCCGCTGATGCCGACAGCTTCACCCTGAACCTGACCGACAAGGGCTTCGAGCCGGCCTCCCTCGAGGTGCCGGCAGGTAAGCCGTTCAAGGTAATGGTAAACAACCAGACCAAGAAGACGGCCGAATTCGAAAGCAAGCAGCTGCACAAGGAAAAGGTTGTGGCTGCAGGCAAATCGGTCAGCGTCAGCTTTGCCGCGCTGAAGGCCGGCACCTACAACTTCGTTGACGAGTACAACGAAGACAAGGCCAAGGGCACCATCGTCGCCAAATAAGTTTTACCGTCGTCTGAGGCGGCGGATGCTTCGGGTTCGCCGTTTTGTATTGAGAGAAGGAACACATCATGTTCAACGCCCTGTTCATCATCTGGCGTGAAAGCGTCGAGGCTCTGTTGGTGGTCGGCATTCTGCATACCTGGCTGAAAACCAGCGGCTATGTGGCGCAGGGCGGCCGCTATCTGTGGGGCGGCGTTGCCGCCGGTCTCGGCTTGGCCGGGGCGCTGGCCGGGGTGATGCTGGTGCTGGAGAGTAGCCTGCCGGAGGGGGCGCTGGAGTATTTCCAGGTCGCGATGGTGCTGGTGGCGGCGGTGTTGATCGTGCAGATGGTGTTCTGGATGCGCAAGCACGGACGCAAGCTCAAGAGCGAACTGGAAGGCGAGATGGCGAAGACGGCATCGAGCGCCAACTGGTGGGGCATGTTCGTGGTGGTGATGCTGGCGGTGGCGCGTGAAAGCGCCGAAACAGTGGTCTTCCTGTACGGGTTGGGCAGCGATATCGCCAACACCGGGCTGGCCAGCTTCCTTGGCGTGACGGCAGCCGGTTTCGGACTGGCCTATCTGACTTTCTGGCTGCTGCAGCAGGGCGGCAAGTATCTGTCGTGGCGGCTGTTCTTCCGCGTCACCGAAATCATGCTGTTGATGCTGGCCGGCGCCTTGCTGGTGACCGGCATCGACAAGATGATCGGCATGGGTTGGTTGCAGGCCTGGTCCGGTTCGGTGTGGGATACCTCGGCGCTGCTGGACGATTCCACCCGCTTTGGCGGTACGGTGGCGGCGCTGACCGGCTATCGCGCGCAGCCGGCGGTGGCGATGCTGGTGGCCTACGCGGGCTACTGGTTGGTGGTGCTGGCCGGGCTGAAACGGCTCAAGCGTTGATGCTTCCTGATCGGCAGGCACGATAATTCGAGGCCGGCCGAGTCAGGAGGTTAGCGAGTACTGACTGGCGCACAAGCCAAGAGAGGCGCCACGGCAAGAGACACGATGCGTCGATGCCGATTTCCGAATGGCCGCAGAGCGATCTGCGGCCATTGTCGTTTCATCGTCCGGGAGGGCCGCGGAAATGGGGGTCGAAGCGGCGGTAGTCTTGCTGCGGATTCGGCCGGAACAGCGGGGCGCCCCGTCCGTGCGGGTAGCGCCGTTCCAGGTCGTTGTGCCATCGGGGCGGCACGCGCACCCAGCGTCGGTCATGATCCCAGTAGCCCCAGCCGAAGCTGGCATCGAAGATGATGGGGTAGGGATAGCCGGCGACGAACTGGACCGGCGCGCCATCGATGTACACCGGGTAGGCGTCGACCTCTGCCGTCGTGGCTTGGACCGGGTAGCCGTAAGGGGCGACCACGCAGCCCTGCAGCAGGGCGAGGGTCAGCAGGGGGATGAGGGCCAGCTTCGTTGCCATGTTTCCGTCCTTCGCATTCTGTTGGGGCAACAACGCTGCCCGTTTGCGGGCATGGCTGCCGCTACCCTGTAACTGTAGCCAGTGGGCGCGACAGTTGCACCCGCGATCGACACCCTGAGCGGGCCATCGGGGCCAGAAATGGGGGCGGCCCGTCCTGACGCTGGCAGGCACCGGCACCGTGATGAAACGAAAATGGCTGCCTCTCGAGGTGAGGGCAGCCATTCAGGAACATCCACCGCCACCAGGCTGTTGCGGCCTGTCACGGTTGACGGGCCGGCTCGCGGCCCGGTGCGAGGAAGATCAGCTCTGCAGTTCCGGCAGGTGCTCGAACAGCTTGAGCGCCTGCGGGTTGGCCAGTGCCGTGACGTTGCTGACCGGCTCGCCGTGGATCACGTTCTTGACCGCCAGCTCGACGATCTTGCCGCTGATGGTGCGCGGAATGTCGGCGACCTGGATGATCTTGGCGGGCACGTGGCGCGGGCTGGCGCCGTGCTTGATCTTGTCGCGCAGCCGGTCGACGAGGTCGGCGTCGAGCGTCAGCCCCTCGCGCAGGCGCACGAACAGGATCACGCGCTCATCGTCCTGCCAGCGCTGGCCCACCGCCAGGCTCTCCAGGATGTCCTCGAATGCTTCCACCTGACGGTAGATCTCGGCGGTGCCGATGCGCACCCCGCCGGGGTTGAGCACGGTGTCGGAGCGGCCGTAGATGATCAGGCCGTCGTGCGCGGTCAACTCGGCGTAGTCGCCGTGACACCAGGTGTTGGGGAAGCGCGCGAAGTAGGCCTTGCGGTATTTCTCCCGATCCGGGTCGTGCCAGAAGCCGATCGGCATCGACGGGAAGGGGCGGGTGCAGACCAGCTCGCCTTTCTCGCCGCGCACCGGCTGGCCGCGGTCGTTCCAGATGTCCACCGCCATGCCGAGGCCGCGGCACTGCAGTTCGCCACGGTACACCGGCAGGTTGGCCGAACCGAGCGCGAAGCACGACACGATGTCGGTGCCGCCGGAGATCGACGCCAGGTTGAGGTCCTGCTTGATGTGCAGGTACACCCAGTCGTAGCTTTCCGCCACCAGCGGCGAGCCGGTGGAGAAGATGGCGCGCAGCTGGGAGAGGTCGTACTCGGCGCCGGGCTCCACGCCGAACTTCTTCAGCGCGTCGAGGTACTTGGCCGAGGTGCCGAAATGGCTGCAGCGGTAGGCGCTGACGTAATCCCACAGGACGCGCTGGTTGGCGGCGAACGGCGAGCCGTCGTAGAGCAGCAGCGTGGCGCCGCTGGCGAGCCCGGAGACCAGCCAGTTCCACATCATCCAGCCGCAGGTGGTGAAGTAGAGCAGCACGTCGCCCGGGTGCAGGTCGCCGTGCAGCTGGTGTTCCTTGAGGTGCTGCAGCAGCGTGCCGCCGTGGCCGTGCACGATGCATTTGGGCTTGCCGGTGGTGCCGCTGGAATAGAGGATGAACAGCGGGTGGTTGAACGGGACGCGTTCGAAGCTCACCTCGTTGGCGATGTAGGGTTGGATGAAGTCGTCCAGCGTGACGGCCTTCGGGACGGCAGCGGCGAAGGCTGCGGTCTGGCCGAGGTAGGGCAGCACCACGACCTTTTCCACGCTGGGCAGGCCGTCGGCGATGACCTGCATCTTGCCGCGGATGTCGATGGCCTTGCCGCCGTACCAGTAGCCGTCCGGGCAGAACAGCAGCTTGGGTTCGGTCTGGCCGAAGCGGTCGATCGCGCCGTCGGTGCCGAAGTCGGGCGAACACGATGTCCAGATCGCGCCGAGGCTGGTGGCGGCCAGCATCGCCGCGACGGTTTCCGGCATGTTCGGCACGAAGCCGGCGACGCGGTCGCCGGCGCGCACGCCCATCGCCGACATGGCCTGCTGCAGGCGCGACACCAGGTCGTGCAGTTCCCACCAGGTCAGCTCGCGCTTGACCTTGTCCTCGCCCCAGAACACCAGGGCCAGCGCGTCGTCGCGGCGGCGCAACAGGTTCTCGGCGTAGTTGAGCCGGGCGTCGGGAAAGAAGCGCGCGGCGAGCATGTCGTCGCCGTGAATGAGGGTCGTCTCTCCCTTGCTGCCGATCACGCCGGCGTAGTCCCACAGCAGCGACCAGAAGCGAGCCGGGTCGTCGATGCTGGCCTGCCACAGCGCGTGGTAGTCGTCCAAAGGTTGGCCGAAGGCGGTTTCGGCGAGGCGGGTGAAGGCGGTGAGGTGGCTGCCGGCCAGACGGCTCGGCGAGGGTTGCCAGATCGGGCTCCAGTCTTCCTGCATGGTTTCTCCTCTAGCCCGACGCGCCGGGGGTGCCGGCGGCCGTGGATTGTTATCTTTAAGCAGCAGTGTCAGCGGGGGCGGGCGACAACGCAGACGCTTGCTGTCATTCGGGCAAGGCCAAGGCCTTGCCCACGCGTGAACCGACTTCCCTGCCCAATGCGCCGGAAATGAAACGGGCCGTCGCCACCAGCTGCGGCAGATCGATGCCGGTCTCGTAGCCGAGGCCGTGCAGCAGGTAGACCACGTCCTCGGTGGCCACGTTGCCCGAGGCTCCCCGAGCATACGGGCAGCCGCCCAAACCTGCAACCGAGGAGTCGAATGTGCCGATTCCGACGCCTAGTGCGGCATGAATATTGGCGATGGCCATGCCGTAGGTGTCGTGAAAATGCCCGGCAAGCCGTTCTGTTGGCACAAGCTTGCTGACGGAATCCAGCATCTCCAGCACCGTGTTGGGGGTGCCCACGCCGATGGTGTCGCCCAGCGAAATCTCGTAGCAGCCCATGTCGTACAGCGCCTTGGCCACCATGGCGACTTGCTGCGGCGCGATCCTGCCCTCGTAGGGGCAGCCCACCACGCACGAGACGTAGCCGCGCACGCGAAGGTTAGCCGAAGCGGCGCGTGCCATCACGCTTTCGAAGCGCTGCAGGCTCTCGGCAATGCTGGCGTTGATGTTCTTGCGGCTGAAGCTCTCGCTGGCGGCGCCGAACACGGCGATTTCCCTGACGCCGCAGGCCAGCGCGGCGTCGAGTCCCTGCTCGTTGGGCACCAGCACCGGGTAGTTGACCGGCCCGGACAGGTCGAGCGCCTTGAGCACCTCGGCCGAATCGGCCATCTGCGGCACCCACTTGGGCGACACGAAGGCGCCGGCTTCGATGGTGGTCAGGCCGGCGTCGCGCAGCCGTTTGATCAGTTCCAGCTTGGTCGCCAGCGGGACCGGCTGTTTTTCGTTCTGCAGCCCGTCGCGCGGGCCGACCTCGACGATCTTGACGTGTTTCATGACGACGATATCCAGTAGGGCGCCCGCCGTTGCGGGCACCGGGTCAAGCAAAGGGCGTCAGCGCGGGACGACCGGAAGGTAAATCTCCATCTGGCGCCCCGTCTGGCCGGGGCCGCTGCGGCCGTCGTAGCGTTCGAACGATTCGCTGCCGGCATGCTGCCAGGGTGCCGTGGGCAGCCAGTCCTGGTAGGCGGCCTGCCAGGTGGCGACGATGGCGCGCGAGAAGGCCTCGTCGTTGTCGGCGGGCGGCGTGGTGAACATGGCGTAGCGCGCCGGGGCGATGGCATGGCGGCACGCGCCCTCGGGCAGTTGCGGCGCGCCCTGGCATTCGATGCCGATCAGGTAGTCGAAGGTGCTGCTGGCCGGATCGAAGCCGCGCACGACGCCGTATTCGACGGCGTGCGGCAGGTTGAGCGACGCCAGCAACGGCGTGCGCAAGCTCTGGGCGTAGCGCTGCCAGAACGCCGGGATGTCGCGCAGATTGGCCTGCTCCTGCAGGCTGGTGCGGATGGCGAAGCCGGCCAGGGTGATGCCGGGGTGGTCGACGATCTGGGGTGTCATGTCCATTCTCCGTGAGGGTTGGGTCGATCTTTCATGCTTTTGGCATGGATGATCATGCCCTCACTCCGCCTCGAAATCCACCAGCTCGTCGCCGTCCTTGACCTGTTCGCCGGCGGCGAAGTAGAACGCCAGCACCTTGCCGTCCGCCGGCGCGGTGATGGTGTGCTCCATCTTCATCGCTTCCAGGATCAGTAGCGGTTCGCCCTTGGCGATCGTTTTCCCCGCTTCGGCCAACAGCGCCACCACGCGGCCCGGCATCGGTGCCTTGAGGTGGGTTTCGCCGTGCATGCCGGCTTCCTGATAGGCGTAGGGGTCGACGTAGTCGAGGGCCAGGCGTTCGCCGGCGGCAAACAGCACGCGCTGCAGACCGTGGCGCACCAGGGTGGCGTCGAGCTGCTTGTCGCCCAGCGTCGCCGCGAGGCGGTTCTGCTCGAGGCGGGCGCTGGCCTGGATTGTGTCGCCGCCAATCTCCAGCGCGAAGCCGTCGCCCAGATAGCTCACCATGACCTCATGGCGGGTCTCGCCGTGCTGGAAGGCCACGCGGCGCTTCAGCGTGCCATTCAGGCGCCAACCGGCGAGCACGCCGAAGGCGTGGCGGGCGTCGGCCTGCGTGGCGAGCACCTCGCCCAGCGCCAAGAGCGCCAGTTGTTCGCGGCTCGGCGCCGTCGGGGGCGGCAGCAGGCTGTCGTGGTAGCGGGCGATCAGGCCGGTATCGACGTCGCCGCTGGCAAACGCCGGGTTGGCGACGATGCGGCGCAGGAAACGGATATTGGTGGTGACGCCCGCGACCTGGTACGCCGCCAGCGCGGCGTCGAGCTGTTGCAGCGCGGCCTCGCGCGTTTCGCCCCAGACGATCAGCTTGGCGATCATCGGGTCGTAGAACGGGCTGATGGTATCGCCCTGCAGTACGCCGGTATCGACGCGCACCTGGGCGTTCTCCGCCGGTGGCACCAGGTGTAGCAGGGTGCCGGTGGCGGGCAGGAAGCCCTTGTCCGGATCTTCGGCGTAGATGCGCGCCTCGATGCTGTGGCCGCGGATCGCCAGCTTGTCCTGGCTCAGCGGCAAGGGCTGACCCGAGGCCACCTTCAGCTGCCACGCCACCAGGTCCTGGCCGGTGATCATCTCGGTGACCGGGTGCTCCACCTGCAGGCGGGTGTTCATTTCCATGAAGTAGAACCGGCCTGAGTCCACGTCCATGATGAACTCGACCGTGCCGGCGCCGACGTAGCCCACGGCGCGCGCGGCGGCGACGGCGGCCTCGCCCATGGCCTGGCGGGTTTCCGCAGGCAGGTGCGGGGCAGGGGCTTCTTCCAGCACTTTCTGGTGGCGGCGCTGCACCGAGCAGTCGCGCTCGAACAGGTAGACGCAGTCGCCCAGGCTGTCGGCGAACACCTGGATCTCGACGTGGCGCGGGCGGGTCAGGTATTTCTCCACCAGCACCTTGTCGTCGCCGAAGCTGGCGCGCGCTTCGCGTTGGCAGGAGGCGAGGGCGGCGAGGAAGTCGTCGGATTTCTCGACGATGCGCATGCCCTTGCCGCCACCGCCGGCGCTGGCCTTGATCAGCACCGGGTAGCCGATGGCGTCGGCCTGGCTCTTGAGGAAATCCGGTTCCTGGTTGTCGCCGTGATAGCCCGGCACCAGCGGCACCTGGGCCTTTTCCATCAGCGCCTTGGCGGCGGACTTGCTGCCCATCGCGGCGATGGCGGAGGCCGGCGGGCCGATGAAGGCGATGCCGGCGGCCTCGCAGGCGGCGGCGAAGCCCTCGTTCTCGGACAGGAAGCCGTAGCCGGGGTGGACGCCCTGGGCGCCGCTCTGCTTGGCGATGTCGAGGATCAGCTCGGCCTTGAGGTAGGACTCGGCGGCCGGCGCCGGACCCAGCCGGTAGGCCTCGTCGGCCAGCTTGACGAAGCGGGCGTTTGCGTCGGCGTCGGAATACACCGCCACGGTGCGGATGCCCATGGCGCGTGCGGTCTTGATCACCCTGCAAGCGATCTCACCGCGGTTGGCAATCAGTATCTTGTTGAACATGGTGGGGCGCTTCCCTGTTTCTGTTTTCGCCGTTTCCGGAGGAATGGCCGGGCGGCGGTCGGCAAGGTTGGCCGAAGGCGGTGCGGCAAAGGCGCTGGGCGTCGGGTAGGCGTGCATCTCAGTCCTTCGCCCACGCCGGCGGGCGCTTGTCGAAGAACGACGCCAGTCCTTCACGCGCCTCGGCGCCGACGCGGATGGCGGCGATGCGCTGAGCGGTGTCGTCCAGCAGCACGTCGTCGAGTGGCGAGCCGTCGCGCAGCAGCCCCAACAGGTCCTTGGCGGCGGCCAGGGCCTGCGGTCCGCCCTTGGCGAACTCGGCGGCCACTTCGGCCACGCAGGCATCCAGTTCGTCGGCGGCGACGACTTCGTGCACCAGGCCGATCTTCAGCGCGGTGGCGGCGTCGATGCGCTCGGCGCTGAGGAAGTAGCGCCGCGCCTGGCGCCAGCCGATGGCGTCGGCGACGTAGGGGCCGATGGTGGCCGGGATCAGCCCCAGCCGCACTTCGGTCAGCGCGAACTCGGCGGCGTCGGTGGCGATCGCCACGTCGCACACAGCGGTCAGTCCGGTGCCGCCAGCCATTGCCGCGCCGTGGATGCGCGCGATGACGGGTTTCTTGCTGCGGTAGATGCCCTTCAGCATGGCCGCCAGCCGGTTGGCATCGTCCAGGTTCTGCGCCTCGCTGTAGCCCGCGGCGCGGCGCATCCAGTCGAGGTCGGCCCCGGCGGAGAAGCTCTTGCCGCGCCCGGCCAGCACGATCACGCGCACGCCGGCGTCCTCGTTCAATTCGACGAAGGCCCGCGTCAGCTCGGCGATCAGCACCTCGTTCATGGCGTTGTGCAACTCGGGCCGGTTCATCCACACCGTGGCGAGGTGCCCGGTGCGTTCGATTTCCAGGGTGGTATAGCTCATCGCCGCCTCCTTACATACGGAATACGCCGAAGCGCGTCTTCTCGATCGGTGCCGACAGGGTGGCTTCCAGCGCCAGGCTCAGCACCTCGCGTGTCTGCGCCGGGTCGATTACGCCGTCGTCCCACAGCCGCGCGCTGGCGTAGTAGGGGTGGCCCTGGTGCTCGTACTGCGAGCGGATCGGCGCCTTGAAGGCTTCTTCTTCCTCGGCCGACCAGGCGTCGCCCAACTGGTCGCGTTTGACCTGGGCCAGCACGCCGGCCGCCTGTTCGCCGCCCATCACCGAGATGCGGCTGTTCGGCCACATCCACAGGAAGCGGGGCGAGTAGGCGCGGCCGCACATGCCGTAGTTGCCGGCGCCGAAGCTGCCGCCGATCAGCACGGTGAACTTGGGCACGCTGGCGCAGGCCACCGCCGTCACCAGCTTGGCGCCGTCCTTGGCGATGCCGCCGTTCTCGTACTTCTTGCCCACCATGAAGCCGGTGATGTTCTGCAGGAAGATCAGCGGAATGCCGCGCTGGCAGCACAGCTCGACGAAGTGCGCGCCCTTGAGCGCGGATTCGCTGAACAGGATGCCGTTGTTGGCGATGATGCCGACGCGGTAGCCGTTGAGGCGGGCGAAGCCCGTTACCAGCGTGGTGCCGTAGTTCTGCTTGAATTCGTCGAAGTCGGAGTCGTCCACCAGCCGGGCGATGATCTCGCGCACGTCGAACGGTTTTTTCGCGTCGGCCGGAATCACGCCGTAGATTTCGTCGGCGGCGTAACGCGGCGCTTTCGGCTCGGCGCGGTCGAGTTCGCCCTGTTTCTTCCAGTTGAGGTCGGATACGATGCGGCGCGCGATGGAGAGCGCGTGCGCGTCGTTCTGCGCCAGATGGTCGGCCACCCCGGAGATGCGGGTGTGCACGTCGCCGCCGCCCAGTTCCTCGGCGTCGACCACCTCGCCGGTGGCCGCCTTCACCAGCGGCGGGCCGCCGAGGAAGATGGTGCCTTGTTCCTTGACGATGATGGTCTCGTCGCTCATCGCCGGCACGTAGGCGCCGCCGGCGGTGCACGAGCCCATCACCACGGCGATCTGCGGGATGCCGGCGGCGGAGAGCTGGGCCTGGTTATAGAAGATGCGGCCGAAGTGCTCGCGGTCGGGAAACACCTCGTCCTGCAAGGGCAGGAAGGCGCCGCCGGAGTCCACCAAGTAGAGGCAGGGCAGGCGGTTCTCACGGGCGATCTCCTGGGCACGCAGGTGTTTCTTCACCGTCATCGGGTAGTAGGTGCCGCCCTTCACCGTGGCGTCGTTGGCCACAATCATGCATTCCACCCCGGCCACCCGGCCGATGCCGGCTACCACGCCGGCGCCGGGGGCACCGTCGTGGTACATGCCGAGGGCGGCGAGCTGCGACAGCTCGAGGAAGGGCGCGTCTGGGTCGAGTAGCAGGTCGATGCGCTCGCGCGGCAGCAGCTTGCCGCGCGCCACGTGCTTGGCGCGGGCGGCATCGCCGCCGCCCAGGGCGTTTCGGCCAACCTTTTCCTTGAGGTCGGCCACCAGCGCGCGCATCTTGTCGGCGTTGGTCTGGAACTCCGCTGCGCGCGGCGACAGTTTGGATTCGAGTGTCGGCATGGCTTACCTCGTTTCGGCCATCAGTTCGCGGCCGATCAGCCAGCGGCGGATTTCGCTGGTGCCGGCGCCGATTTCGTACAGCTTGGCGTCGCGCAACAGGCGGCCGGTGGGGTATTCGTTGATGTAGCCGTTGCCGCCCAGGCATTGGATGGCATCGAGCGCCATCTGCGTGGCGTTCTCGGCGGCGTACAGGATCGCCCC
Organism: Pseudogulbenkiania sp. AW2-16; assembly: GCF_056824575.1. Lineage (NCBI taxonomy): Bacteria > Pseudomonadati > Pseudomonadota > Betaproteobacteria > Neisseriales > Chromobacteriaceae > Pseudogulbenkiania > Pseudogulbenkiania sp. AW2-16. The sequence continues at coordinate 2,291,103 of NZ_CP157668.1, forward strand.
GGCGGCGTCCTTGCGCGTCTGGCGTCCGGATTCGCCACGGTCCAGCGCCTGGCCCACGGCGTAGACGTAGGCGCGGCTGGCCGACAACTTGACGTACATGTCGGCAAGCTTGCCCTGCATCAGCTGGAAGTCGCCGATCGCCTGGCCGAACTGCTGACGGTCGTTCAGGTAGGGCACCACCACGTCCATGCATGCCTGCATGATGCCCAGCGGACCGGCGGCCAGCACGGAGCGCTCGAAATCCAGCCCGCTCATCAGCACCTTCACGCCTTCGCCTTCCTTGCCCAGGATGTTCTCCGCCGGGACTTCGCAGTCGTCGAAGAAGATCGGGTAGGTGTTGGAGCCGCGCATGCCGAGCTTGTCGAGCTTGCTACCGTGGCTAAAGCCGGCAAAGCCCTTTTCGACGATGAAGGCGGTGATGCCTTTCGGTCCGGCGTTGACGTCGGTCTTGGCATACACCACCAGGGTGTCGGCGTCGCCACCGTTGGTGATCCACATCTTGCTGCCGTTGAGTACGTAACGGTCGCCCTTCTTGTCGGCGCGCAGCTTCATGCTCACCACGTCGGAGCCGGCGTTGGCTTCGGACATCGCCAGGGCACCGACGTGCTCGCCGGAGATCAGCTTGGGCAGGTAGTGGCGCTTCTGATCTTCGTTGCCGTTCTTGCGGATCTGGTTGACGCACAGGTTGGAGTGGGCGCCGTAGGAGAGGGCGACCGAGGCGCTGGCGCGCGAAATTTCCTCCATCGCGATCATGTGTGCGAGGTACCCCATGTTGCTGCCGCCGTATTCCTCTTCTACGGTGATACCAAGCAGGCCCAGATCGCCGAACTTCTGCCACAGGTCGGCCGGAAACAGGTTGTCGCGGTCGATGTCGGCGGCGCGCGGGGCGATCTCGGCGTCGGCGAAGGCCTTTACCGAGTCACGCAACATTTCATAAGTCTCGCCATGGGCAAAACGCAGGCTGGTGAACATGATCGTTTTCTCCTCTGTCATTCTCGGCGCAAGGGCCATATCGTCGATTTATTTTGGTTTACGTTTACGTAAGCGTCAATATGAAAATGCAAAAAAACCAGCTTGGTGGGGCTCAGATTGCTGACAAACCCGGTCGAGCGCAGTGAGGCCCCCTTGCAGGCCAAGGGCGGACTGCGTGCGAATCTTTAAGATTCGCTCAGCGAAGGATTGGGGATAGATAGAGAGGCTGAGGAATCAAATGCTTAGATGGAGAGGCCCAGCTCTGCCGGGTCCTGTAAACACGTACCAGAGTACTTTGTGAGCAGCCTAACCCCGCTCGGCGGGGCTGGGTTCAGCCGTTGGCGGAGTCGGACTTGGCGGTCATCTCGTCGATCACGGTGCGGCAGTGCGCTTCCAGCGTGTCGATCTCGGCCAACACCGCATCGATGTCGTCGCGTTGTTCTTCCAGCTGCTGGCGGCGCTCGCTCAACAGCCGCAACAGCTTGAGCGACTGGCTCGCCTCATCCTTCGCCAGTTCATACAAGTCGAGGATTTCGCGGATTTCCTGCAGCGACAGCCCGATGCGTTTGCCACGCAGGATCAGCTTGAGACGGGCGCGATCGCGGCGGGTGAATACGCGCTGGCGGCCGGCGCGTTCCGGCTCGATCAGACCCTGCTCTTCGTAGAAGCGGATGGTGCGCAGGGTGACGCCGAAGTCGCGGGCCAGGTCGGAGATGGAGAATAGCTCTTGCTGGGTCATGGTGATTCCTGTCCTTATGTCGCGATTGTAGCGTTTTCTCCACGCTTGCAGGTCGGTCTTGTGATTACGTTTACGTAATAGTAACTTATCGTTCAGAAGAAAAGCACATCAATTACCGCGTTCCGCGACACAGGAGGAGAGAGCATGACCCAAGCCAGTTATGTCCATGGCGCCAGCGAGACCCCGTTGATCGGGCAGACCATCGGCCAGTACTTCGACGCGACCTGCGCCCGCCACGCCGCGCGTGAGGCGCTGGTGGTGCGCCAGCAGTCCGTGCGCTGGAGTTACGCCGAACTCCACGAGCAGGTGGAACGGCTGGCATGCGGTCTGCAGCGGCTCGGGCTGAAGCCGGGCGAGCGCATCGGCATCTGGTCGCAGAACAACGTCGAATGGGTGCTGATGCAGTTCGCCAGCGCCAAGGCCGGGCTGGTGCTGGTCAACATCAACCCGGCCTATCGCCGTTCCGAGCTGGAATACGCCCTCAACAAGGTCGGCTGCCGCGCCCTGGTGTTGTCGCCCAGCTTCAAGAGCAGCGACTACCTGGAAATGATCAACGACCTGGCGCCGGAACTGGCCCACTGCGCCCCCGGCGCACTGCGCGCCGCCGGGCTGCAGACGCTGGAGATGGTGATCCGCATGGGCGACGAGGCCAGCCCCGGCATGCTGAACTTCAACCAGCTGCTGGCCGAACCGACCGAAGCCGAGCGCGCCAATCTGGCCGACACCGGTACGACGCTGCAGTTCGACGACCCCATCAACATCCAGTTCACCTCCGGCACCACCGGCAGCCCCAAGGGCGCCACGCTGAGCCACCACAACATTCTCAACAACGGCTTCTTCGTCGGCGAGGCGATGAAGCTGGTGCCGGGCGACCGCCTCTGCATCCCGGTGCCGCTCTACCACTGTTTCGGCATGGTGCTGGGCAACCTGGCTTGCCTGACGCACGGCGCCTCCATGATCTTCCCGTCCGAGGCGTTCGAGCCGCTGGCGGTGCTGCAGACCGTGGCGGAGGAAAAGTGCACCGGCCTGCACGGCGTGCCGACCATGTTCATCTCCGTGCTCGATCACCCGCGTTTCGGCGAGTTCGACCTCTCCACCCTGCGCACCGGCATCATGGCCGGCAGCCCGTGCCCGATCGAAGTGATGAAGCGCGTGGTCGACACCATGCATATGGGGGAGGTCACCATCGCCTACGGCATGACCGAGACCAGCCCGGTCAGCTTCCAGAGCGCCACCGGCACCCCGGTCGAGCGCAAGGTCTCCACCGTCGGTCTGATCCACCCGCATCTGGAAGTGAAGATCGTCGATGGCGAGGGCCGCATCGTGCCGCGCGGCGAAACCGGCGAACTGCTGACGCGCGGCTACTCGGTGATGCTGGGCTACTGGGACGACGAGCCCAAGACGCGTGAAGCCATCGACCCGGCCGGCTGGATGCACACCGGCGACCTGGCGGTGATCGACGAGGCGGGCTACTGCAACATCGTCGGCCGCGCCAAGGACATGGTGATCCGCGGTGGCGAGAACGTCTACCCACGCGAGATCGAGGAATTTCTCTACCGCCACCCCAAGATCCAGGACGTGCAGGTGATCGGCGTGCCGGATGACCGCTTCGGCGAGGAGTTGTGCGCCTGGATCCGCCTGCGCGACGGCGAAACCGCCAGTGCCGACGAAATCCGCGCCTTCTGCCAGGGGCAGATCGCGCACTACAAGATTCCGCGCTATATCGAATTCGTCGACAGCTTCCCGATGACCATCACCGGCAAGATCCAGAAGTTCATGATGCGGCAACAGATGAAGGAGAAGCTGGGGCTGAGCGAGCACAAGACCGCCTGAGGCGGCCCGCCTGGCATGGCGTGGCGACGGAGGTCTCGGGTCGAGTGGACGGCAGTGCACACGGTGCCGAGCAGTAAGAACCGTTGCGCACAGCAAGGCATGCGGCTTGGTGGTGCTGGCATGGCGTACATGGCCATGCCGGCACCCGCAACCACAGCCGTCACGCCTCGTCCGCCGTTTGTCATGCCTTGACCTGCGCTTACCGTGAAGTGCCCCGCCTTGCGGGGCTTTTCGCTACAATGCCCGGCAAACAACCCGAGGAATCATCATGAGCGACATCGTATTCACCGACGCCGACCTGGCCCGTCTGGAAGAACTGCTGACCCCGCTGTCGCAAAGCGGCAGCACCATGCGTCCGGACGAGGTGCAGGGCTATTTCACGGCACTGGCCAGCGGCCCGGACACGGTCGAGGCCGGCAGCTGGCTCGACGAGGTGCTCGGTGACGCGCCCGAGTTCGAGGATGCCACGACCGAAGCCGAACTCGGCGCGTTGTTGCAGAAGCTGTACGATGCCACCGTAACCGCGCTGGCTGCCGGCGAGGTGCCTGATCTGATCCTGTACGAAGCCGAGGATGCCGAAGAGGCCGACTTCTGGCCGTGGTGCAACGCCTACCTGTACGCGCTCGACAACGTCGATACCGACTGGTTCGAGGCCGCCGATGACGAGGGTTTCGAAGACCTGCTGCTGCCGATCATGGCGCTGGGCGGCATGTTCGAGGACGAGGAAGAGGGCAAGGAGCTGATCACCTTCACCGACGCCGAACTCGACAATTTCAAGGACGAACTGCCCGACGCCGTCCGTGCCGTCTACGCCTACTGGCAGGCCAAGCAACAGGCCCCGAGCACGATGCGCCGCGAGGGCGACAAGGTCGGCCGCAACGACCCCTGCCCGTGCGGCAGCGGCAAGAAGTACAAGGCCTGCCACGGCAAGAACTGAGTGCTTGTAAATAAATCTGCTGGGCACCCCGATCCCGGTCCTGCGATGCTCGCCGTACCACTTGTACGGCTGCGCTTCTCGAACCAGCCTCGGGCCGCTCGCGACGATTTCTTTCACAAGCTCTGAGAACCTGTTCACGATCTGTCGCGAGCAGCCCTCAGCGGGGTGAAGAGCAGCGCAGGAACCGGAATGTACTGGAGTACATGAGGATCATGGCTGAGCGAATCTCCACAGGAGATTCGCACGCACAGAGCAGCACATGAGCCCCGATCAGGGATGCGCAGCAAGATCGTGAACAGGTTCTGAGCGAATTCGATCCGTCACATAACGACCGCCCCGCCGGCTGCACGCTCGTGGGGCGGTTTTCATGTCGGGAGTGATCCATCCTCCCAAGAAAAAAACGGCCCCGAAGGGCCGCCAAAACACACTCCTGCACAGAGTCGAACAAACCGGTTAGCAGGCGAATTGCTCCTCGCCCAAGCTCATCAGCGGCTTGGCGCCGTTCTTGATGGTGGCCTTGAGCGCTTCCACCTCCGGCAGCAGCTTGGCGTAGTAGAAGCGGGCGGTGGTGATCTTGGCCTGGTAGAAATCGTCCTCGCCCTGGCCCAGCTTGGCGTAGGCCACTTCGGCCATGCGCGCCCACATCCAGGCGTAGGTCAGGTGGCCGATCAGGCGCAGATAGTCGGTGGCGGCCGCACCGGCCTCGTCCTTGTCCTTGAACGCAGCCATGCCGACGGCCATGGTGATGTCACCGACTTCCTTCAGCAGCTTGGACAGCGGGCCGACGAACTCCGCCAGCTTGTCGTTGCCCTCGTTGGTTTGGCAGAACTTGTGAATCTGCTTGGTGAACTTGCGCAACTTCTGGCCCTGGTCGAGCAGCACCTTGCGGCCCAGCAGGTCGATCGCCTGGATGCCGTTGGTGCCCTCGTAGATTTGCGAGATGCGGCAGTCGCGCACCAGCTGCTCCATGCCCCATTCGCGGATGAAACCGTGGCCCCCGAACACCTGCATCCCCATGTTGGCGGCGGTGTAGCCGTTGTCGGTCATGAAGGCCTTGGCCACCGGGGTCAGCAGCGCCACCAGGTCGGCCGCATCTTGGCGGGCCGCCGTGTCCGGATGCTTCTCCTCGATATCCAGCTGCAGCGCCAGCAGCGTGGTCAGGGCGCGGCCGGCCTCGGTGTAGGCCTTCTGCGTCAGCAGCATGCGGCGCACGTCCGGGTGCACGATGATCGGGTCGGCCGGCTTGTCCGGGCTGTGCACGCCGTTGAGCGCGCGCATCTGCAGGCGCTCCTTGGCGTACGCCAGCGCGCCCTGGAACGACGCCTCGCCGATCCCCAGCCCCTGCATGCCGCAGCCCAGTCGCGCCGCGTTCATCATGGTGAACATGCAGGAGAGCCCCTTGTTCGGCTCGCCGATCAGCCAACCCTTGGCGCCGTCGAGATTGATCACGGCGGTCGCGTTGCCCTTGATGCCCATCTTGTGCTCCAGCGCGCCGCAGTACACGCTGTTGCGGCTGCCGTCGTCGTGGAACTTGGGCACGATGAACAGCGAGATGCCCTTCACGTCCTTAGGCGCGTCCGGCAGGCGTGCCAGCACCAGGTGGATGATGTTGGCGGACATATCGTGCTCGCCGGCCGAGATGAAGATCTTGGTGCCGGTAATGCTGTAGCTGCCGTCGCCGTTCGGCTCGGCCTTGCTCTTCAACAGGCCCAGGTCGGTGCCGCAATGCGGCTCGGTCAGGCACATGGTGCCGGTCCATTCTCCCGAAACCAGCTTGGGCAGATAGGTAGCCTTCTGTTCCTCGCTGCCGTGGGCATGAATGGCGGAATAAGCGCCATGGGAGAGCCCGGGGTACATCGACCACGCCACGTTGGCCGAACACTGCATTTCCATCACCGGGAACGCCAGCGACTTGGGCATGCCCTGGCCGCCGTAGGCCGGATCGCAGTCGAGTGCCGGGAAACCCAGTTCGCAGTACTGGGCGTAGGCTTCCTTGAAGCCGGCCGGCGTGGTCACGCTATGGGTGGCGGCGTCGAAGTGGCAGCCTTCCTCGTCGCCCGGACGGTTGAGCGGAGCCAGCTCGTTCTCGCAGAACTGGGCGGCGGCTTCGAGGTAAGAGGTATAGATATCCTGCGTGGCTTCTTGGTAGCCGGGCAGGGAGGGGATGACGTCCTGGACCTTGATCAGTTCGTTCAGGACGAAATCGAAATCGCGCAGGGGGGCCTTGTAGGCTGGCATGGTGTTGTCTCCTGGGTAGCTCGGTCCGTAGCCGTGCGGTTCGGGCAATCTTTTTCTGATGGTGTCGCACCGATCAGTAAATCAAACGTATGTTTAAATTATAGGCGAAGCTTTGGCAAGCTTTTTCGCTAACATGGACTGAGGCATGGTTGCTAATTAACGACAGTCCGTCCGCATGAGCCAAATACGCCAACATCTGCGCAAGCTGCTGCCAGATCGCCATGTGCTGTTCCAGAACCGCTACCTGAGATGGCTGGCGCCGTATCTGGACCATCCGGCGTTCTGGTCACTGAACCGGCGCAAGGTGGCCCTGGCCTTTGCCATCGGCCTGTTCTCCGGGCTGATGCCGGGGCCGAGCCAGATGATCACCGCCGCCTTGCTGGCGCTCGTGTTCCGCGTCAATCTGCCGGTCGCCATTGTCACCACGCTCTATAGCAACCCGCTGACGTACCTCCCGCTCTATTACCTGGCGTATACCTACGGCAAGCTGCTGTTGGGGAGGGTCAACCACGATACGATGACAGCGGTACCGGAGGGGTCGATGTCGTCACCCATGGAATGGCTGCAACAGGTGGCAGACTGGATGGCGGGCTTGGGCTTGCCACTGGCGGTCGGCGTGCCCATGCTGGGTCTCACGTTCGGGCTTGCCGGATATCTGTGCGTTCGGGCAGGATGGCGCTGTTATATCGTGATGGCATGGAAGAAACGGAAGGGATGGCGTGGAACTCGTTGAACAAACCTTGAGCACGGAAACGGTTTACCAGGGGGCTTTCTCCAGGTGCGGCGGGACACGGTGCAACTGCCTGACGGCAGCACCGCGTTTCGCGAATACATCCTGCATCCCGGTGCGGTCGCTATCCTGGCGCTGACGCCTGATGGCGAACTGGTCATGGAGCGCCAGTACCGCTATCCCGCCGGCCGGGTCTTCCTCGAAATTCCTGCCGGCAAGATCGATCCGGACGAAGCGCGCGACAGCACGGCGCGCCGGGAATTGCGCGAGGAAACGGGCTATCAGGCCGAGCGTTGGATTTACCTGGGCACGGCGCATCCTTGCATCGGCTACGCCAACGAACAGATCAGCTATTACCTCGCTCAGGACCTGACCCTGCACGAACGGCAGCTGGATCACGGCGAATTTCTCGACGTCGTCACCGTGCCGCTGGCCGACGCCTTGGGCATGGCCCTGACCGGCGAAATTTGCGACAGCAAGTCGATCGTCGGCCTGCACTGGCTGTCCGCCCACCTCGACGGGAGGTTGCCGGGTGCCGCCGTTTGATCCGCACCACGAACGACGTGGCGCACGACGTGTACGCATGGGGTGCAACGCCCGCATCAAGTCACGCAATACCGGCGAAACCCATTATGGCGAATGCATCGACCTGTCGATCGACGGGCTTGCACTGCGCACTTCGTTCGTGCCGCAATTCGGCGAAAGGCTGCTGGTCGTGGTGCGCGCGCCAGCGGTAGGTGGCCTGGCCGGCAAACCGTTCGAGGCCGAGGTGGAAGTGCGCCGCTGTAATGAAATCGAGCGTGGGCGGCTTTACGAAATCGGCGTGCGTATCATCGAGCTGAAGCCCTGACCTGAGGCGGATTTTCTGACATTCGGCTGACATAGATTACAGCGACGCCTCTGGATTCCTGTGCTATACCCAAAAAAACATAATGAACTAGAACCGGTTCTCAAGCAGTCACTCTAATGGTGCAAGGGGGCATGGCGGATGCGCGTACATTCGCCGCCGCCCCCTGCCGAAACGTCAGGAGGCAGAGCCATGTACCCGGATATCTTCAGCCAATACGCTTCACGTTACGACCGGACGCGCGAGGAGGAGTACACCATCCAGGAATACCTGGATATCTGCAAGCGCGAACCCGCCGCCTACGCCACCGCCGCCGAACGCATGTTGATGGCCATCGGCGAGCCTGAACTGATCGACACCCGCCACAATCCGCGGCAATCGCGAATTTTCAGCAACAAGATGGTCAAGATCTACCCGGCCTTCCGCGATTTCTACGGCACGGAAGAGGTGATCGAGCAGGTCGTGGCCTATTTCCGCCATGCGGCCCAAGGGCTTGAAGAGAAGAAACAGATTCTCTATCTGCTGGGCCCGGTTGGGGGCGGTAAATCGTCCATCGCGGAAAAGCTCAAAGAGTTGATGGAACTGGTGCCTTTCTATTGCCTGAAAGGCTCGCCGGTCAACGAGTCCCCGCTCGGCCTGTTCAACTACGACGAAGACGGCTCCATCCTCGAGGAACAGTATGGCATTCCCCGCCGCTACCTGCGTGCCATCCCCAGCCCGTGGGCAGTGAAGCGTCTGCATGAGTTCAACGGCGACATCAGTCAGTTCCGCGTCGTCAAACGCTACCCTTCGGTATTGAAGCAGATTGCCGTGGCCAAGACCGAGCCGGGTGACGAGAACAACCAGGACATCTCGTCGCTGGTCGGCAAGGTGGATATCCGCAAGCTGGAAAAATACGCTCAGGACGATCCGGATGCCTACAGCTATTCCGGTGGCCTGTGCCTGGCCAACCAGGGCTTGCTGGAGTTCGTGGAAATGTTCAAGGCGCCGATCAAGGTGCTGCACCCGTTGTTGACCGCTACTCAGGAAGGCAACTTCAAGGGTACCGAGGGCTTTGGCGCGATCCCGTTCGAGGGCATCATCCTGGCGCACTCCAACGAGTCCGAATGGAAGCAGTTCAAGAACAACAAGAACAACGAGGCCTTCCTCGACCGTATCTATATCGTCAAGGTGCCATACTGCTTGCGTGTATCCGAGGAAATGAAGATCTACGACAAGCTGATCCGCAATTCTTCGCTGGCCAATGCCCCGTGCGCACCGGGAACGCTCAAGATGATGGCGCAGTTTGCCGTGCTGTCCCGGCTGAAAGACCCGGAAAACTCCAGCCTGTTCAGCAAGATGCAGGTCTACGACGGCGAAAACCTGAAGGATACCGATCCTAAGGCCAAATCGTTGCAGGAGTACCGCGACTATGCCGGTGTGGACGAAGGCATGAGTGGGCTTTCCACCCGGTTTGCCTACAAGATCCTGTCCAAGGTATTCAACTTCGATCATTCCGAAGTGGCGGCCAACCCGGTGCACCTGTTGTACGTGCTGGAAAAGCAGGTGGAGCGCGAGCAGTTCCCGCCTGAGGTCGAACAGAAGTACCTCACCTTCATCAAGGAGTTCCTGGCGCCCAAGTACGTCGAGTTCATCGGCAAGGAAATTCAGACGGCCTACCTGGAAAGCTACTCCGAGTACGGGCAAAACATCTTCGACCGCTACGTGACCTTCGCCGACTACTGGATTCAGGACCAGGAATACCGTGACCCTGATACCGGCGAGAGTTTCGACCGGACTTCGCTCAACGCGGAGCTGGAAAAGATCGAGAAGCCGGCGGGCATTTCCAACCCGAAGGATTTCCGCAACGAAATCGTCAACTTCGTGCTGCGAGCACGAGCCAGCAATGGAGGCAAGAACCCGACCTGGACGAGCTACGAGAAGCTGCGTATGGTGATCGAGAAGAAGATGTTCTCCAACACCGAGGAGTTGCTGCCGGTCATCTCCTTCAACGCCAAGGCGAGTGCCGAGGACGCCAAGAAGCATGAGGACTTCGTCAACCGCATGGTCGACAAGGGGTATACCGCCAAGCAGGTGCGCCTGCTGTGCGAATGGTACCTCCGAGTGCGCAAGTCGTCGTAAGCCCGCTTTTCTGGCCGGGGCTCCGGTCCCGGCCAGGCGTCAGCGGCAAGGTACTCGCCTTGTCGAACCGGGATTGCAGAGGTGGCTATGGCTCACATCATTGATCGTCGTCTGAACGGCAAGAACAAGTCCGCGGTAAACCGCGAACGGTTCCTGCGCCGTTTCAAGGCCCAAATCAAGGAAGCCGTCTCCAAGGCCATCAAGGGGCGGAGCATCACCGATATCGACAGCGGTGAGAAGGTTTCCATTCCAGTAAAGGATGTCTCCGAGCCGGTATTCCATCATGGCAAGGGGGGCGTCACCGAGAATGTTCATCCGGGGAACGAGGAATTCATCAAGGGTGATCGCTTCAACCGGCCGCAGGGCGGGGCCGGAGGAGGGGGCGGCAAGGCCAGCCAGGATGGCGAGGGGGAGGATGACTTTGCCTTCGAACTGTCTCGCGAAGAATTCATGAACGTCTTCTTCGAGGATCTGGCACTGCCCAACCTGATCAAGACCCAGCTCATGGGGATTGAGGAAATGAAGTCCGTGCGTGCCGGCTATACCAGCGACGGCACGCCAACCAACATCAGTATCGTCCGTTCGCTGCGCGGTGCCTTGGCGCGTCGTGTGGCACTGTCCGCCCCCACTCTGTCTGAACTCAATGAGGTCGAGGAGGATCTGGATACCCTGCTCGAATCCGATGACGAGCATGACATCGAGGTCCGGGAGAAACGTAAGCGTATCCACATGCTGCGCGAGCGGCTCGCCAGCATTCCCTTCATCGACCCTTTCGATTTGCGCTACAACAACCGCGTCAGGCAGCCGAAACCGACCAGCCAAGCGGTGATGTTCTGCATCATGGACGTATCCGGCTCCATGGACGAAGCCAAGAAGGACATGGCCAAGCGTTTCTTCATCCTGCTCTATCTGTTTTTGCAGCGGAATTACGAGAAGATCGAGGTGGTGTTCATCCGGCATCACACCAGTGCCGTCGAGGTCAACGAGCACGATTTCTTCCATTCGCGCGAATCGGGTGGCACCGTGGTGTCGTCAGCACTCAACCTGATGAAGGAGATCGTCTACAAGCGCTACAACAGCAGTGAGTGGAACATCTATGTGGCGCAAGCGTCGGACGGCGACAATTGGGACAGCGATTCGGCGAATTGCGCCCAAATCCTGAGCGAGTCGCTCCTGCCGTTGTGTCAGTACTACGCGTATGTCGAGATCACCGAAAGCGAGCCGCAAAACCTCTGGTATGAGTACCTCAAGGTCAAGGAACGCTGCAAGCACTTCGCCATGCAGCGCATCCACTCTACGGCGGACATCTACCCGGTGTTCCGGGAAATTTTCAAGCGTCAGCCCGCTACCCGTGCCTGACTAGGCCAAGCCGACTTTGCGGAGGTGCAGCATGACACCCATTTCGACTGGTTCCGAATGGACCTTCGACCTGCTCGACGAGTACGAGCGTGCGATTCGCGAGATCGCCGTCAAGGAGTATGGGCTGGATGTGTATCCGGTTCAGCTAGAAGTCATTTCCGCCGAACAAATGATGGATGCCTACTCATCAGTCGGCATGCCGGTGAATTACCATCACTGGTCTTTCGGCAAGCATTTCGTTTCCACCGAAAAGAGCTACAAGCGCGGCCACATGGGGCTGGCCTACGAAATCGTGATCAATTCCAACCCCTGCATCGCCTATCTCATGGAGGAGAACTCCATGACCATGCAGGCACTGGTGATTGCGCATGCTGCCTTCGGCCACAATTCGTTCTTCAAGGGCAACTACCTGTTCCGCACCTGGACCGATGCCTCGGCCATTGTCGACTACCTGGTGTTCGCCAAGAGCTACATCGCACGTTGCGAGGAGCGCTACGGCATCGACGCCGTGGAGGAGTTGCTCGATTCCTGCCATGCCCTGATGAATTATGGTGTGGATCGCTACAAGCGGCCGCAAAAGCTGTCGCTGGCTAAAGAACAAGCCCGGCAGGAGGAGCGTGAGCAGTACCTGCAGATGCAGGTCAACGATCTGTGGCGCACCATCCCGCGGCCGGCCAAGAGCGGTGGCGAGCATGAACCGGTGCGCTTCCCGTCCGAACCGCAGGAGAACCTGCTGTATTTCATCGAGAAGTCGGCTCCGCTTCTCGAGCCGTGGCAACGCGAAATCGTACGCATCGTACGCAAGGTAGCCCAGTATTTCTATCCGCAGCGCCAGACTCAGGTGATGAACGAAGGCTGGGCCACGTTCTGGCACTACACCATCATGAATCGTCTGTTTGCCAAGGGTCTGGTCACCGATGGCGCCATGATGGAATTCCTGCAGTCGCATACCAACGTTGTCTATCAGCCTCCTGTCACGGCGCGCTGGTATAACGGCATCAATCCATATGCTTTGGGTTTTGCCATGTATCAGGACATCAAGCGTATTTGTGAGGAGCCAACTGAAGAAGATCGACTGTGGTTCCCCGATATCGCCGGCAGCAACTGGCAGCAGACGCTCGATTTCGCCATGAAGAACTTCAAGGACGAAAGCTTCGTCTCGCAATACCTGTCACCCAAGCTGATCCGCGATTTCCGCTTCTTCTCCATTCGTGACGATGACCGCGACAGCACCTTGCTGGTGTCGGCTATTCACGACGACGAGGGCTATCGTGACGTGAGGCAGAAGTTGTCCGAGCAGTATAACCTGGGATCACGTGAACCTAATATACAGGTATGGTCGGTCAACGTACGCGGTGACCGTGGCCTGACGCTACGGCACACGATGCATCGTCGTCGGCCGCTGGAGGCCGGAAGCGCTCACGAGGTGCTGAAGCATGTTGCGCGTCTGTGGGGGTTCGATGTTCGGCTGGAGAGCGTCAACGAAGCCGGGGAGGTGGAGCAGACCTTTGAGGTGAAGCATCTGCCCGAACAGTTGTCATTGCAGTCGGCTTGACCCGGCGGGGCAGATTGGATGGTGGCGAGGTACGTCCAGGGAATGAAGGTTGGCCGAACAGTATGGAGCCGTGTCCTTGGCGCGGGCGACCGAGGTAGGTGGTCAGGCCCGGTGTGAAGCGATGAAGTGGTGATTCGCCGTTATAAAGAAGAGGAGGGGCAGGCCCCTCCTCTTTATTTGTGTCAGCGCAGGCCCAAGACGTCTTGCATGTCGAACAGGCCGGTCGGCTGGGCGGACAGCCATTTGGCTGCACGCACGGCGCCGTTGGCGAAGGTGGCACGGCTGGATGCCTTGTGGGTGATCTCCACGCGTTCGCCATTGGTGGCAAACAAGGCGGTGTGGTCACCGACTACATCGCCGGCACGCACCGTGGCAAAGCCAATGGTCTTGGCATCGCGTTCGCCGGTGACGCCTTCGCGGCCGTAGACGGCACATTCTTTCAGGTCGCGGCCAAGCGCGTTGGCAATCACTTCACCCATGCGCAACGCCGTTCCGGATGGAGCATCCACCTTGTGGCGGTGGTGGGCTTCGATGATTTCGATATCGTAGTCCTCTGCCAGAACTCGCGAAGCGATGTCGAGCAGTTTGAACGTCAGGTTTACGCCAACACTGAAGTTCGGTGCGAACACGATGCCGATCTTTTCCGAGGCCTGGCGGATGGCTTCCTTACCGGCTTCATCGAAGCCGGTGGTGCCGATGATCAGCTTCACGTTGTGCGCGACACAGCTGGCCATGTAGTGGAGTGTGCCTTCCGGTCGGGTGAAGTCGATGACGACGTCTGCACCTTGCAGCGCGGCATCGAAGTCGGTGGTGACTTTGATGCCGGTGGCCTGGCCGAGGAACAGGCCGGCATCCTGGCCGATGAAATCGGAACCCGGCCGCTCCACGGCGGCGTGCAGCTGCAAGCCCTCGGTCGCCAGTACCGATTCGATCAGCGTACGCCCCATGCGGCCGCTGGCGCCTACGATCACTACATTCATCATGGTTATTGTGCCTTCGATTGCTGAGCGGGGGCCGAGGCATCGGCAGGGAGAATGGCGCGTTCAGCCGGCAGGGCTTCGCCCTCCACGCGCGTCATGGCGTCGCCGTCGAAGAACACCGTCAGCAGCTTGTCTTCTGCCGGTTTGCCCGCTCGTACCAGGCGATATTTGTAATCCCAGCGATTGCTATGGAAGGCATCGGTCAGGAGCGGTGTGCCCAGCAGGAAGCGGACCTGGCTGCGGGTCATGCCGGGCTTGAGTTTGGCGACGGCATCCTGTGTGACGTAATTCCCTTGAGGGATGTCCATTTGGTAAGGGGTGAACCAGCTCATCGGGTTCAGAGAACTGCAGCCGGACAGGACGATGGCGGCGGCAATAATCAGGACGCGCATGTGACTCCGCTCAGGTAGAATTTATGGGATGGTAATTAGGCAAAGCCGCGAAAAGGCTTTATCATGGTTTTTGGACCACCTACATTTATATCATGATGAGTAAAGCCAGTCACCTTAAAGATATTGGTCTGAAAGCGACCGGTCCCCGCCTGAAAATTCTGGATTTGTTCGAAACCAGCGAGTCGCGCCACCTGTCGGCAGAAGACGTTTACCGCCGCCTCATCGCCGAGAATATCGATGTTGGCCTCGCCACCATCTATCGCGTCCTGACCCAGTTCGAACAGGCCGGTATTCTGGTGCGCCACCATTTCGAAACCGGCAAGGCGGTGTACGAATTGAACGAGGGCGGCCATCATGACCACATGGTGTGCGTCAAATGCGGCAAGGTCGTGGAATTCTTCGATCCCGAAATCGAGGCGCTGCAGGATCGTATTGCGGAGCAGCACGGCTTCCACATCGTCGATCATGCCCTCTACATGTATGGCGAATGCCCTGAGTGCGCCGGCACTAAAAACCCTGATTGACCCATGGTCCCCTGGCTCAACCGTGAGCTGGCTTTCCCCAGCGTCGAGAATGCCCTGATCGAGCCGGATGGTTTGCTGGCTGCGGGAGGGGATCTTTCGCCCGCGCGGCTGGTGCTGGGGTATAGCCAGGGAATCTTCCCCTGGTTTTCACCGGGGGAACCGATTCTCTGGTGGTCTCCTTCCGAGCGCATGGTGCTGTTTCCGGCCGAGTTGCGCATCACCCGGTCCCTGGCCAAAACACTGCGCAACCACCCTTATGAAATCCGGGTCGACACCGCCTTTCGCGAGGTCATGAAAGCCTGTGCGGCACCGCGTGATGGGCAGCCCGGCACCTGGATCGGCCCGGGAATGGTCGATGCCTACTGTCACCTGCATGAGCTGGGGCTGGCCCATTCCTTCGAAACCTGGCAGCAAGGGGTGCTGGTGGGCGGTTTGTATGGTGTGGCGCTGGGGCGGATGTTTTATGGCGAGTCGATGTTCTCCCGCGTCAGCAATGCCTCCAAGCTGGCTTTTGTGCATATGTCCCGGCACCTGCAGAGCTGCGGTTTCGCCATGATCGACTGCCAGATGTACACCCCGCATCTGGCCAGCCTAGGAGCCCGGCGTATACCGCGGTACGAGTTTCTTGCTACGCTGAAAGAACTGGTGGGGCTTTCCGCCCCTGAAGGCATGTGGTCATACAGGTATAGCAATGAGTCACCGTGATGCCGGCCCGTTGATGGCCATCCATTTCTACGCCACGGCGCCGTATCCGTGTAGTTACATCCCCGATCTGCAGGCTCGCTCGCAGGTGGCGATACCGGCGGAAGCCATCGATAGCGCCGTCTACAGCCAACTGGTGCGGCTGGGGTTCCGGCGCAGCGGGCATTACACCTACCGGCCTTATTGCGATGGCTGCAAGGCCTGCCAGCCTGTACGTATCCCTGTGGCAGCTTTTACCTCCAACCGGACCCAGCGGCGTGCCTGGAAAAGACACGACAGTTTGGCCGTGGAGCTGCTGCCGCTGCTGTACCGGGAGGAGCATTACGACTTGTACCGGCGTTATCAGGCGGCACGCCATGCCGGCGGCGGCATGTCCGAGGACGATTCGAGCCAGTACGCCGAGTTCATCCTGAAAAGCAATGTGGAGAGTTTCCTTGCCGAGTTCCGCCAGGACGGGGTATTGAAAATGGTGAGTCTGATCGACCGGCTGAGCGACGGCCTGTCGGCGGTGTATACCTTCTACGAGCCGGACGATGTACGTGCCAGCTATGGGGTCTACAACGTGTTGTGGCAGGTGCAGTTGGCAAGCCGGCTGGGGTTGCCTTACGTCTACCTGGGGTACTGGATCGAGGGGTGCCGCAAGATGGATTACAAGTCGGCATATCGTCCTTTGGAAAGGCTGCGGGACGGGCGTTGGGAGCCATTCTGCTGAGAGGGAAGCGAAGAAAAGGGGCCAGTCTGGCCCCTTTGTCGTCTGTCCTGTCAGCCGGACGTGGCTTAGAGCGGTGCCACGCGATCGTTGCCACCACCGGTCAGCACCTTGACGCGTTGTCCCGGGGCAAAGGGGATGTCGGCTTCCTGAACGATCGACAGCATGCGGCCGGAACGGTCGAGCTTGACGGTGATTTCGAGTGCATTCTTGGTGCCGAGGTTGCGCTGTGCGGCCTGGGTGCCAAAGCCGCCAGCCAGGGCGCCGACGATGGTGCCGGCGGCGGCCCCGCGCCCTTGGCCGATGGTGCTGCCGGCAATGCCGCCCAGCGCCGCGCCACCCAGGGTCAGAAGCTCGTTGTTGTTGCCTTCCATCAGCACGTTCTGCACCGAGACCACCGTGCCGAATTCCACGTTCTGGGCCTGGCGCATCTGGCCCTTGGAGTAAACTGCGGCCGAGTCCGACGTGGCGCAGCCAGCCAGGGTGCCAGTGACGAGGGCCGCCGCGACGAGGGTTCGCAGAGCAGATTTCAGCATGTTCATTTCCTTGCGATGGATCATTTGCCAGAGTCCAGTTGGCGGCGTGCTTTCAACGCTTGCAGCACCTCGCCGACCAGGTCCGGGCCACGATAGATCAGGCCACTGTAGAGTTGCACCAGTGTGGCGCCGGCATCCATCTTTTCGGCGGCGTCCTCACCGGAGTCGATGCCTCCCACTCCTATGATGGGCAGGGCGCCGTCGAGTTCCTTGGCCAGTTTGCGGATCAGGGCGGTGGAGCGCTCGCGCACCGGGGCGCCGGACAGGCCGCCTGCTTCGTCCGCCATGGGGTGCCCGGCGATCTCGCTGCGCGACAGCGTGGTGTTGGTGGCGATGACGCCGTCGATCTTGTGCCCGGTGAGCAGGCGGGCGATGGCGACGATCTGCTCGTCATCGAGATCCGGGGCGATTTTCACGGCCAGCGGTACGTAGCGGCCATGCTTGTCGGCCAGTTCCTGCTGGCGCACCTTGAGGCTGGCCAGCAGGGCCGACAGCTCGTCCGCCTGCTGCAGTTGGCGTAGGTTCTTGGTGTTGGGCGAAGAAATGTTGACCGTGATGTAGCTGGAGTAGGCGTAGACCTTGTCGAGGCAAGCGAGGTAGTCGTCGACCGCGGATTCGATAGGGGTGGTGGCATTCTTGCCGATATTGATGCCAAGGATGCCCTTGAAGCGGCAGTTGCGCACATTCTCCAGCAATGCATCGACGCCCAGGTTGTTGAACCCCATGCGATTGATGATGCCCTGGTGCTCGGGAACGCGGAACAGGCGCGGCTTAGGGTTGCCGGCCTGCGGTCGCGGCGTGACGGTGCCGATTTCCAGAAAGCCGAAGCCGAGTCCGGCCAGGGCGTCGATGTGCTCCCCGTTCTTGTCGAGGCCCGCCGCCAGCCCCACCGGATTGGGGAAGGTCAGGCCCATGGCCTGCACCGGCAGCCGTGTGGTGCTCTGGCCCAGAATGCTGTCCAGGTGGAGCTGGTGCGCCTTGTCGAGCAGCTTCAGGGTGGTTTCGTGGGCGGTTTCTGCGTCTAGCTTGAACAGAAGAGGGCGCAGAAGCGAGTAGAGCATGCGGGTCTCCGGGTAGGGAAATGCCCGGATTATAACCGGGCGGGCGGGGTTGGCCGAAGCCTTATGCGATCAAGCAGGCTTCGTCGAAGCGGAAACGCGGGGCTCGGGCGTGCATTTTGTTGGCCTCGCCGTAGCCGAGATTGATCAGGAAGTTCGATTTGAAGCGACCGTCCGGGAAGAATTCGGCGTCGACCTTGGCGTTGTCGAAGCCGGACATCGGGCCGCAGTCGAGCCCGAGCGAGCGAGCCGCCATGATCAGGTAGGCTCCTTGCAGGGTGCTGTTGCGGAGGGCGGTGGTCTGGATCAGGGCCTCGTTGCCCTCGAACCAGCTGCGTGCATCGGTGTGGGGGAACAGTTGCGGCAGGTGCTCGTAGAAACGGGTGTCCATCGCCACGATGACCGTGGCGGGTGCCGCCATGGTCTTGTCGACGTTGCCTTCCGACAGGCAGGGCTTGAGGCGCTGCTTGGCGTCGGCGCTCTTCACGAACACGAAGCGCGCTGGCGAGCAATTGGCGCTGGTCGGCGCCATCTTCAGCAGATCAAACAGCTGATGCAAGGTGTCGTCGCCGACCGGCCGGGACTGCCAATGCGTGTGGGTGCGCGCATTGTTAAACAGTTGATCCAGGGCGGTATTGCTGATCGGGGTGCTCATGGGCGTTCCTCTTGCATGTCGTCAGTTAGGGTTGGCATGTGGGGTGGCGGCGGCATCGAGCGACTCCACCGCCAAGGGCTTGCTGTCCTCGGCGGCGACGGAGCGCACCGTGATCGACACCCGGCGGTTGCTGGCCCGTCCTTCCTCGCTGGTGTTATCCGCCACGGGCAGGTTCTCGGCACGGCCGACCGCCACCAGGCGGGCCGGTGCGATGCCGTTCTCGACAAACAGCCGCACCACGCTGCCGGCCCGTGCCGCCGACAGTTCCCAGTTGGACGGGTAGAACGTGTTGCGGATCGGGATGTTGTCGGTGAAGCCTTCGACGCTGATCGGGTTGTCGACCTGGGACAGCACTTTCGCCATCTGCGCCAGCACCTGCAGCGACTGTGGCGCGGGCTGAGCCTGGGCGATGGGGAACAAGGCGCTGTCGCGGATCTCGATGGTGACGCCTTTCGGGCTCTGGGTAATCTTGACCTGCCCGCCTTTGACCAGGGGCTCCATCACTTTCTGCAGGTCGCTGGCGAGGCTGCCCAGCCGGGCCTGTTCCTTGAGTTGCTGCTCGCCCTTGATCGCCTTGGCCACCGGCTTGTTCTGCGCCACTTCGATCATGGTGTTGGCGCCGCCGGTGGGGGGCGTGGTCTGCAAGCTGATCGCCGTGCCGGTGCGGAAGGCGTCGACGATGGCGCTCGACAGGACCCGGTACTTCCCTTCGTTGACCGAAGAGATGGCGTACATCACCACGAAGAAGGCGAACAGCAGGGTGATGAAATCGGCATAGGAAACCAGCCACCGTTCATGATTTTCATGTTCGTCTTCGCTGCGTCGCCGGCGTGCCATGGTATCCGTTTGCTCAGAAATCAGAAAAAGCGGGGGTCGAACAGGCCCTTGACCCCGCTGCTGAACTCGACGCCCAGGCGGCGCGCGAAACGGCTGGGGAAGGTGTCCTCCGGGGTGTAGTCGACGGTCTTTTCAGACTTGATGACGTCGCGCGCCACGCTGTGCACCGTGCCGTAGCCGTCGGCCAGGCCCAGCGGGATGCTCTTGGTCCCCAGCCAGATCAGGCCACTGAACAGCTCTGGGTCGTTGTGCAGGCGGGCGCCGCGCCCGTCCTTCACCGCCGAGATGAATTGCTGGTGGATGTCATCCAGCAATTGCTGGCGAATGGCTTCCTGCTTGGGGTTGAGCGGCGAGAACGGGTCGCCCATCGCCTTGTTTTCCCCTGAGGTCCTCAAGCGGCGCTCGACCCCCAGTTTCTCCATCACCCCGGTAAAGCCGAAACCGTCCGACAAAACGCCGATCGAGCCGATGATGCTGGCCTTGTCGACGAAAATCTTGTCCGCGGCAGCGGCGATGTAGTAGCAGCCGGAAGCGCACACTTCCTCGACCACGACGTAGAGCGGGATGGCCGGATGCAGTTTCTTCTGGCGGCGGATTTCGTCGTAGACCATGCCCGACAGCACCGGGCTGCCGCCCGGGCTGTTGGCCTGGATGATGATGCCGCGGGTGTTCTTGTCGCGGTAGGCGTCGTTCAGGCCGGTGATCAGCTTCTCGGCGGTATCGTTGTCGCTGTCGATGACGCCTTTGAGCTGCAGCGTGGCGGTGTGGCCGTCGCCGATCAGCCGCTCGCCCGGCACCTCGTCCTTGGTGTAGAACAGGCCGAAAACCGCGGCGCCGATGATGACGAGCCAGGCTAGCCGGAAAAAGATTTTCCACTGGCGGGTGCGGCGCTGTTCCACCAGCGAGGCCATGGCCAGCTTTTCCAGCAGCTGGCGTTCCCATTGCGGGTTATCGTTCACCGTTTTTCTCCGTGTCGCCTCGTGCGGCGGCGGTTACACAAAACACCTGGCCGTCCTGCTCGCTGACGTTGATGGGGGTCAGGCGCTGGCCGCGGCAGGGGCCGCCGACACACAGGCCGCTGTCCGGCAGATAAAGCGCGCCGTGCATGCTGCATACCAGGTAATGCCCGGTCAGGTCGAAGACCTCGCCATCGGTGAGGTCGAGCTCGACCGGAATATGGCGACAGCTGTTATGGTAAGCGAAAACCCGGCCCTGGTAGCGAAAGACCAGCGCGCTGACCGGCTGGCCGTTGGCGTCGGTGGTCTCGAAGCGTACCGCCTTACCGCTGTCGGCCAAGTCGGCGGAGGCGCAGATCAGCCGATTTGCGGTTTCAGCCATTGCAGCAGGCTCCGGAAATCGTCGAACAGGGCCAGCGGCTGGCACTCCCGTAGCGCGGAAACCGGATGGGCGCCGTAGCTCATGCCCACCTTGTGGGTGCCAGCGTTCTGCGCCATCAAGAGGTCGTGCGTGGTGTCGCCCACCATCAGGGTGCGTCCGGGGGGGACGCCGAGTTCGTCGGTCAGTTCCAGCAGCATGGCCGGATGGGGCTTGGAGTGGCACTCATCCGCCGTGCGGCTGGCATGAAACAGCGTGCCCAACCCGGTTTCGGACAGTGCCCGGTCGAGGCCCTTGCGGCTTTTGCCTGTGGCCACGGCGAGGAAGAGCCCGCTCTGCTGCAGCTCGGCCAACCCTTCCTGCACATGCTCGAACAATTCTATCGTAGCGTCACCGTTCAGGTAATGCTGCCGATAGGCGTCCACCATGTCCTCGAAGCGCTCCTCCGGCAGGCTGGGGCAGACGTGACGCAAGGCATCCCCCAGGCCCAGGCCGATGACATGGCTGGCGGCGCTGCGGTCCGGCACCGGCAAGCCCAGATCGGCGCAGGCCTTCTGGATCGAGGTGGCGATGTGGGCGGTCGAGTCCATCAGGGTGCCGTCCCAATCGAAGACGATCAGATCAAACGTTTTGTTCATGCGGCCTCAGACTGTCGAGGAAGTGGGCGAGTTCGGGCGGAAGCGGGGCCTGGAGGCTGAGCGGCTCGCCGGTCAGCGGGTGCGGCAGCGAGAGCGAGGCGGCATGCAGGAACATGCGGCGCAGGCCGCGCCGGCCCAGTTCGCGGTTGAGTGCCGCGTCGCCGTACTTGTCGTCGCCGGCGATGGGGTGGCCGCTGGCCGCCATGTGCACCCGGATCTGGTGCGTGCGGCCGGTGCGCAGGCGCGCCTCGACCAAGGTGAAGTCGGCAAAGCGTTCCTGCACCTTGAAAATGGTATGGGCGCTCTGGCCGTTGTCGGCGACGCGCACGCGACGCTCGCCCTCGGCGTTGGTGAACTTGAAGAGCGGCAGCTTGACGTGCTTGTCGTCCTGCCAGCGTCCCACGCCCAGCGCCAGGTAGCGCTTGTCCGGCGTGCTCGAGCGCATCATGTCGTGCAGCTTGAGCAGGGCCGAGCGCTTCTTGGCCAGCATTAGGAGGCCCGAGGTCTCGCGGTCGAGCCGGTGCACCAACTCGAGGAAACGGTACTCCGGGTAGGCCTTGCGCAACTGTTCGATGACGCCGAACGAGACGCCGCTGCCGCCGTGCACCGCGATGCCGGCCGGCTTG
The DNA here is from genome assembly GCF_056824575.1 of Pseudogulbenkiania sp. AW2-16. Classification (NCBI taxonomy): domain Bacteria; kingdom Pseudomonadati; phylum Pseudomonadota; class Betaproteobacteria; order Neisseriales; family Chromobacteriaceae; genus Pseudogulbenkiania; species Pseudogulbenkiania sp. AW2-16. The sequence continues at coordinate 2,313,426 of NZ_CP157668.1, forward strand.
TCGATGACCAGCAGGGCGTTGTCTTCGTAGATCACGGGGAAGGTCGTGGCCGGAGCGTCGTTCTCCTGCCGTTCCGCCACGCGCACCGGGGGAGGCGGATCTGGTCGTCGGCCTGCAAACGGTAGGCCGCATCGATGCGGCCCTTGTTCACGCGCACTTCGCCGGAGCGCAGGATGCGGTAAATATGGCTCTTCGGCACGCCCTTGAGCAGGCGAACCAGGAAATTGTCGATGCGCTGGCCGGACTCGGCCTCGCCCACCGTGTAGAAGGTTACAGAGTCTTTGCGAATATCAGTCATATTGCTTATACTTCTTGCGCCTCGACACGTTATTTTGCAACGCATCGCTGGCGAATCCGGAAGCAAGGGTCATGGGTTTAGCGCCTGATGACGCTGCTGCGGGGAAAGAGTTCGGCCGGCAGGGTGTTCCCCTGACCTGACGCCGGATGAACCGGCCGCAGCCAAAGGTTAAGTCGCTCACCGAAAAGTAGCGATGGTAATGCATTTGATCGCATAACGCACTCACGAGCATTCCATTCCCTGATGCAAAGCCAGTCAGGGAATCCCGCAGCAAAGTTTGACCCGGCACGAGCGCCCCTGCCCGGCGACATCCCAGAAGCCAATGCCAAGGATGCCGACCGTACCCACTGTATGACAATGCATGCGCGGGCGTCGTTCGTGTGAGAGAAAATCAGGAAGTCGGCTTGTTAAATCCGTTTTTCATGCTCTTTAGACCACTACTTCTTTCGGAAAGCGCCCATTTCTAGCCACTGGGCCGTCAAATACTGGCTGCGTCCTTGCGTGAGTGCCGCGCAGGGAACGTATACATGAAACGTATGCTGTTTAACGCAACGCAAGCCGAAGAGCTGCGCGTTGCCATTGTCGATGGGCAGAAGCTCATCGATCTGGATATCGAAACGGTCGGGAAAGAACAGCGCAAGGGGAACATCTACAAAGGTGTGATCACCCGCATCGAGCCTTCGCTCGAGGCCTGCTTCGTCGATTACGGCACCGACCGTCACGGTTTCCTGCCCTTCAAAGAAGTCTCCCGTTCCTATTTCCAGAACTACGAAGGTGGCCGTCCGCGCATTCAGGACGTGCTGCGTGAAGGCATGGAAGTGATGGTGCAGGTCGAGAAGGACGAGCGCGGCAACAAGGGCGCGGCCTTGACGACCTACATCAGCCTGGCCGGTCGCTATCTGGTATTGATGCCCAACAACCCGCGTGGCGGCGGCGTTTCGCGTCGCATCGAGGGCGAGGAGCGGCAGGAACTGAAGGATCTGCTGGCGCAGCTGGAAGTGCCGCAGGGGATGAGCCTGATCGCGCGCACCGCCGGCATCGGCCGTACCTTCGAAGAGCTGCAGTGGGACCTCAATTACCTGCTGCAACTGTGGCGCGCCATCGAAGGCGCCGCCGGCGCCCAGAGCGGTCCGCTGCTGATCCTGCAGGAAGGCAGCCTGGTGATTCGCGCCATCCGCGACTACTACCAGCCGGACATCGGCGAAATCCTCATCGATACCGAGGAAATCCACGAGCAGGCGCGCCAGTTCATGGCGCACGTGATGCCGAACACCATCAACCGGGTCAAGCTGTACCAGGACCCGGTGCCGCTGTTCTCGCGCTTCCAGATCGAACACCAGATCGAAACCGCCTTCTCGCGCAGCGTGCAGCTGCCGTCCGGCGGCGCCATCGTGATCGACCATACCGAGGCGCTGGTGTCGGTGGACGTCAACTCGGCGCGCGCCACCAAGGGCGCGGACATTGAGGAGACGGCGCTCAAGACCAACCTGGAGGCGGCCGAGGAAATCGCCCGCCAGCTGCGCCTGCGCGACCTGGGCGGTCTGATCGTGATCGACTTCATCGACATGGAGATCCAGAAGAACCAGCGCGAGGTGGAAAACCGCTTGCGCGACGTGCTCAAGCACGACCGCGCCCGCGTGCAGATGGGCAAGCTGTCGCGCTTCGGCCTTCTGGAATTGTCGCGTCAGCGCCTGCAGCCGAGCCTCGGCGAGACCAGCCACGAGCCGTGCCCGCGTTGCCACGGCATCGGCTTCATCCGCGGCACCGAGTCCTCCGCGCTGCACATCCTGCGCATCATTCAGGAAGAGGCGATGAAGGAGAACACCGGTGCGGTGCATGCCCAGGTGCCGGTGGACGTCGCCACCTTCCTGCTCAACGAGAAGCGCGCCGAAATCTATTCGATCGAAGAGCGCCTCGATGTCAGCGTGGTGCTGATCCCGAACATCCATCTGGAAACCCCGCATTACAAGATCGTGCGCGTGCGCCACGACGACATGAGCGAACTGGGCGATCTGCCGAGCTACAGTCGTGTCGAAATCCAGGAAGAAGAAGGCACGGCCAACTTCGGCCGAGGCCAAGCCCAAGATCGAACGTCAGGAAGCCGCGGTCAAGGGGATTACCCCGTTGCAGCCGGCTCCGGAAGTGGCCGCTCCGGCGGCCCCGGTCGAGCAACCGGTTGCCGCTGCCGCCACGCCGGTGCAGAGCGCGGGCCTGATCGAACGCCTGGTGGGCTGGTTCAAGTCGGTGCTGGCACCGGCAGAGCCGGCCAAGCCGGCGCCGGTGGAAGTCAAGAAGGAGCCGGTGCGCGAACAGCGCAACCCGCGTTCCCGCCAGGGCGATCGCCGTCATGGCAACCAGGTGCGTCGTGACCGTGACGAGCGCCGTCAGGGTGGTGCGCAGCAGGAAGATCGTCGCCGGCCGGCCGCGCCGGCCGAGGCACGTGGCGAGGCTGGCCAGGAGCAGCAAGCGCGCCAGGAGCGTGCACCGCGCCGCGAGCGTGCCGAGCGAGGCGAACGCGCCGAACGCGGAGAGCGTCGTGAACCGCGCGAACCGCGTGAGGCACGCGAGACCCCGCGTCCGCAGCCGCAGGCTGCCGAGGACAAGGCGCCGCAGTCGCCGCGTCAGCAGGAACCGCGTCGTCGCCCGACCCCGCAGGTCAGCGAAGTGGAGCAGGTCAAGGAGCCGGTCGAGCAGGCTAATCTCGAGGAAGTGAAGTCGGCCGAGATGGTGCCGGCGGTTGCCGAGGAGGGCGGCGAGACCGCGGAGCGCGGCGAGCGTCGCCGTCGCCGTGGCCGTCGCGACCGTAACCGTCGTGAAGGCATCGAGGCACAGCGTGACGGCACCCTGCAGCAACCGACCGAGGCCGAGGGCGAGGTCGTGGCGGAAGCCGTCGCGCCCACCGAGGCGGCCGTGACGGAAGCGGTTCAGGTTGCCGAGGCCCCGCAAGTGGCCGAACCGGTGGCTGTCGCTGCTGCCGAGGTGCCGGTAGCGAAGGCGGCCGAGGTCGTGGTCGCTGCCGAAGCCGCAACCGAGGTGGCGGTGGAAGCGGTTGCCGCAGAGGCGGTTGTCGAGGCGCCCGTAGCGGCGGTCGAACCGACGGTAGCGGAAGCGCCGGTCGCCGAACCGGTACAGCCGGAGGTGGCCGAAGTCGCCGAACCTGAAGTGGCGGCGCCGGTCGCTGTCGCGGCGGTTGAGGAGGTGGTCGCAGCGGAGGTGGTGACGCCTGCCGTGGCGGTCGAGCCGGTCCAGGTCGTCGAAGCGCCTGCCGAAGCGGTGGCCGAGGTAGCGGCGGAGCCGGTTGTGGCACCGTCGAGCCAGGAGCCGGTGGCCGAGGTCGTTGCCGTCGCGGTGGAGACGGCCGCTCCGGTTGTCGCTGCTGCGCCTGCAGCGATCGACCTGGGTGGTCTGGTGATGGTCAGCACCAAGCCGACGGCCGAGGCGCAGCCTCAGCCGCTGGTCGAGCCGGTGGTGACGGGGGTGCGCCGTCGTGAAGCGGTGCGCGAGTCGCTCGAGTCCGGCGCCCCGGTGGAGCTGGTGCAGGTGGAGACCCGGCACTGAGGTAGAAAAATCGTTCGAGGTGACTCGACGGTGTTGACGAAGAGGGGAGTTTTGTTTATGATCCTTTCCTCTTCAGATGTTCCCTGATAGCTCAGTTGGTAGAGCGACGGACTGTTAATCCGCAGGTCGCAGGTTCGAGCCCTGCTCGGGGAGCCAAAGTATTTCCAAGGACGCCGGCTGCAAAGCCGGCGTCCTTTTGTTTTTGTCCCTTCACTATTGTCTTACGTGCTAACCGTCGCGCCGGCGTCGGTGCCATATGGCGTTGCCATGTACTGCGGGCACGACTCTCTCCTTTCCATCGTTTTGCCGGCGTTGCCCGGCGGTTGCGGTCGATCCGGGGAGGGGGCGCCTGCCCGTTTGGGTTTTCGGATGGCGTCGCCTGGTCGTGACGCTTCTGGGTGAGGATCGCCGTGCCTGGTTCCGGATAGGGCATGGTGGCTTGGGTTTGGCTGGTGGCATCGGGAAGCGGCGCCTCGGCGTGTTGGCGGGGTGTGATTTTTCACACTCACCGAGGTTTAATGTGCCCGCTGGTTTGGTCGCTTTGTACTGGTGACGGCGATGACGCCGGTCCCGATTAGCCCAAAAGGAGCACTAAACCATGCTGAGCCTGCAAACCAACGCCGCCGCCCTGTTCACCAAGAGCAACCTGAACGCCAGCCAGAGCGCCCTGACCACCGCGATGACCCGCCTGGGTACCGGTTTCCGCATCAACTCGGCCATGGACGACGCCGCCGGCCTGCAGATCGCCACCCGCCTGGACGCGCAGAGCCGTGGCATGACCGTGGCGATGAAGAACGCCCAGAACGGCATCAGCATGCTGCAGACCGCCGATGGCGCCTTGGGTGAAGTGTCCAACATCATGCTGCGCATGAAGGACCTCGCCACCGAAGCGGCCAACGGCACCGCCAGCGCCGCCGACCAGACCGCGGCCCAGGCCGAATTCGCTCAGTTGGGCAACGAACTGACCAACATCATGAGCAACACCAAGTTCGGCGGCACCGCCTTGCTGGCTGGCGGCAAGCTGGGCACCGGCCCGGTCACCTTCCAGATCGGTTCCTCCGCCAGCGAAACCTACGCCTTCGATGCCTCCACTCAGATGGGCACCTTCGCCACGTCGATGGCCGCGCTGCAGGCCGGCGACCTGACCACCGGTGCCAACGCCGCGATCACCCTGGCCGAGACCGCGCTGAATGACCTGGGCACGGTGCGTTCGGCCATCGGTGCCGGCGCCAACCGTCTGGACCACGTCTACAACAACCTGTCCAACGTCAACAACAACACCCAGATCGCCAAGGGCCGCATCATGGACACCGACTACGCTGCCGAGACCGCGTCGATGACCACCAAGCAGATGCTGATGCAGGCCGGCACCGGCATGCTGAAGCAGAGCGGCACCATCGGCCAGCTGGCCATGTCGCTGATGCAGTAAGGTGCAGGGAGGATGGGGAGGGCCAGAGCGGCCTTGCCCCGTCGGGAGCGTGCGATGGGTTTCACGACGCTCCTCCCTTCCCACGGTATCCAGGCCAGCCGCTTTTGTGCGGCTGGCCTTTTTCATTGGGGTTGACCGATGGTGGAACGTATTGCGGCGCTGTCGCCAGTGGCAGCGGTGAGGCGCAGTACCGCCGCCGAGAGCGGACGCTTGCCGGTGGCCGGCGAGGAGCTGCGGCTGACCCTCGCTGCGCGGCGGAGCGACGGCGCGCTGGAGCTGCAGGGGGCGGACGTGACATGGCTGCTGCCGGCGTGGCCGTTGCCCGGAGAGGTTCCGCCGCCGGGCAGCGAGTTGCGCTTGCTGGTGCGCGCGGTGACGCCACGCCTGGAACTGGTGTGGCTGGATGCCCCCCAGGGGTTGCCGCGACACCGGAGGAGGGCGCTGCGGCGCCGGCCTGGCAGAGGGATCAGGCGAGCTGGCCACGGCTGACCCCCGAGCGTCCGGATGCGGCGAAGTTGGGGGGCGATTGGCGTGAGGCCTTGCTGGGCAAGCTGGCCGTCAGCGCGGCGCGCTTCCGGCAGGAAGGCGGCAGCCATCTGTCCGGCGCCTTGCTGCTGGCCGCGCCGCAACTGGCGCTGGCCGGGTTGCGGGGGCAAACGTTGGCCGAAGCCCCGTTGCCGCTGAGCCTGCCGTTGTGGTTGTGGGGCGGGCCGGCGCTGGCCTTGAGCGTGGAAGACGCCGTGCCGGGGCAGGACGAGGCGTCGGACGACGACACGCTGGATCTGCTGCTGGAGGCGACCTTGCCGGAGCTCGGCTGGATGCGGCTGCGGCTGCGTCTACAGCCAGCGGGCGTGGTTCTGGTGTTGGTGGCGTCTGCCGCGGGCTGCCGGTGGCTGGCGGCGTGGCGCGAGCCGATTCGCCAGGCGGTGGAGCGTACCGGGCTGCATCTTGTCGCCTGCCATATCGGCGAACGGGATGTACTGCCGGGGCTGGCGCTGGGGCGCCACGGCGTCAGCCTGCTCGAGGCGAGGCGGGTGTCGCTGGCGCTGTTTGCCGTGGCGGCGGAAGTGATGTTGTTGCTCTGCCCGCCGCCGGAATCGGTGCAGGGCGGCACGCCGGCCGGGCTGGTTTAGGGGGCGATGTGCTGCACCCAGCCTATGTTTCTGTGGGGGAGGCTAGTTCGCTGCTGTCTGCTTGTCGGGAGGCGCGCGTGGGGCTGTGCTGCGCTGCACCCTCTAACGTTTTAGCCTCCATCCTGCGTGTCTTCCCCTCCGTACCGTTCAGCCCAGCGTGCCGATCAGGCTGACTTCGCGGTTTTCCGGTACTTCGTTGTAGGACAGCACGTTGAGACCGGGGGCGAACAGCCGGCCGTAGCGCGCCAGGAGCGGGCGGATCTGCGGCATCACCAAGAGGATCGGCGCGGTGGCGTGTTGTTTCATCTGGTCACGGATGATCGGCATGTTGACCTGCAGCTGCTGCAGCACGTTGGGGTCGATCGGGAAGCTGTCGAGCGCCGGCTTGCCGGTTTGCTGCGCCTGCGACAGTGCGCCCAGCAGCAGGTTTTCCAGCTCGGCGGTGAGGTTGAACGCCTTCATCTCGCCGCGCGGCCCCAGGATGCCCTGCACGATCTGGCGCTTGAGCGCACTGCGCACCTCGGCGGCCAGCATGATCGGGTCCTTGCTGGTGTCGGCGGCTTCGACCAGGGTGGTGGCGATCGGCACGATGTCCTTGAGCGACACGGTGTCGGTCAATAGGGCGCGGAAGACCTTGAGTTGCTGGCTGGGCCCCAGCGCCTGGGTCAGTGCCTGGGAGAGCTTGGGGGCCAGCGCCGACAGCCGCTCGCCCAGCGCGGCGACGTCGTCGTGGCGGAACAGCTCGGCCAGGTTTTCGCGCATCACCTTGTTGAGGTGGGTGGCGATCACGCTGGGGCAGTCCACCACCTGGTAGCCCAGCCCCAGCGCGCGCGCCTTGTCGTCCGGCGCGATCCAGGTCACCGGCATGGCGTAGGCCGGGTCGATGCCGGGGAGGCCGTCGAGCTGGCCGTACACCTCGGGCGAGGGGATGGCCATCAGGCGGTCGGCGTAGACCTCGGCTTCGGCCAACGTCGCCCCGTTGATGGCGATGGCGTACTGCGAGGGCTTGAGGCGCAGGTCGTCGCGCACCGTCACCGCCGGCAGCAGGACGCCCATGCTCTCGCTCAGGGTCTGGCGCACGCCCTTGACGCGCTTGCTGAGCGGCGCGCCCTGCGCCTTGTCGATCAGCCCGACCAGCTTGTAGCCCAGCGTCAGCGACAGCACCTCGACGTAGGGCAGGGCGTTCCACTCCAGCTCGATTTCGCCGTCGGCCAGCAGCGCCTGGTGGACCTTGGCCGGGTCGGCCGCGGCCGGGGCATGCTCGCCCGCGCGGCGCAGGCGCCAGCCGACGAAGGCGAGCAGGGCGGCGAAGGCGAGGAAGGTCGGCCAGGGCATGCCGGGGATGATGGCCAGCACGAACATCATGCCGGCGGCGGACAGCAGCACCGTGGGCGAGGCCAACAGCTGCGAGCCGACCTGCTCCTGCATGTCGCCGGAGTCGCTGACGCGGGTGACGATGATGGCGGCGGCGGACGACAGTAGCAGCGCCGGGATCTGCGCCACCAGGCCGTCGCCGATGGTCATCAGCGCGTACTGGCGGAAGGCGTCGGCGAAGCCCATGTCGTGCATCAGGGCGCCGATCGCCACGCCGCCGAACAGGTTGATGATCAGGATCAGGATGCCGGCGATGGCGTCGCCGCGCACGAACTTGGAGGCGCCGTCCATGGCGCCGTAGAAGTCGGCCTCGTTGGCGATGTCGCGGCGGCGCTGCTGCGCGGCTTCCTGGTTGATGACGCCGGCGTTGAGGTCGGCGTCGATCGCCATCTGCTTGCCGGGCAGGGCGTCCAGCGTGAAGCGCGCGGACACCTCCGAGATGCGCTCGGCGCCCTTGGTCACCACCACGAAGTTGATGATCATCAGGATCACGAACACCACCAGGCCGACCACGAAGTTGCCGCCGATCACCACGTGGCCGAAGGCCTCGATCACCCGGCCGGCCGCCGCCGTGCCCTGGTGGCCGTTGAGCAGCACCACGCGCGTGGAGGCGACGTTGAGCGTGAGGCGCATCAGCGTGGTGGCGAGGATGATGGTGGGGAACACCGAGAAGTCCAGCGGCCGCACTGGCCGACACGCTGACCAGAATGACGATGATCGCCAGCACGATGTTGAAGGTGAACAGGGCGTCCAGCATCAACGGCGGCAAGGGCAGGATCACCATCGCCAGGATGGCGAGCAGGTAGAGCGGCGCGGCCACCTTGTGGCGGGCGATTTCGGCGAACAGGCGGGACAGTGACTTCATGCTGGATTTCGGGGTTCGGCCAACTCGTGCGGGACGGGCAGCTCGGCCGGCAATTCCGGCCGGCTATGCCGCGAACCCGCGCGGAACGCCTTCAGTTGCAGAACATAGGTCAGCACCTGCGCCACCGCCCGGTAGAGCGGGGCGGGAATCTGCTGGTTGACCTGGGTGGTGTGGTAGACGGCGCGCGCCAGGGGCGGGATCGGCAGCACCTCCACCGCGTGCTCGGCCGCCACCTGGCGGATGTAGAGCGCCATCTCGTCGATGCCCTTGGCGATGATGAACGGTGCCTCGGCGCGGCCTTCGTCGTATTTGAGCGCCACGGCGTAATGGCTGGGGTTGACGATCACGACGTCGGCGGTGGGCACCGACTTGCGCACGCCGCGCTGCGCCATTTGCAGTTGCAGCTGGCGCACGCGCTGCTTGATCTCGGGGCGGCCTTCGGTGGTTTTGTACTCGTCCTTGATCTCCTGCTTGCTCATGCGTTGCTGGCGCAGGAACAGCAGGGTCTGCAGTGGCAGGTCGATCAGCGCGAAGGCGATGAACACCGCGGTCAGCGCCAGCAGCGCGTCCATCAGCAGGCTGGCGGCGCGGCTCAGCGCCTCGTCGAGCGGCACGCCCTGCAGCGCGAAGAAGTCCTGCGCCGCACCGCGGCTGACGTGGTACAGCACCGCGCCCAGCACCAGCGCCTTGACGATGGACTTGGCGATGTCGCTGGCGTGCTGCGGTGAGGCGATGCGGCCGAAGTGGGCGAGCGGGTTGAGGCGGTCGAAGCGCGGCTGGAAGTGTTTCATGACGAATACCCAGCCCCCCGGAAACAGCGACACCGTCGCCACCAGGAGCGGAATCACCGCGAGCGGCAGGATCATCTTGACGAGCAGCGTCAGCGTGCCGGAGAACAGCATCGACCAGGTGTTGCCCAGGGCGCCTTGGCCCGACAGTGTGGCGAACGACAGCGCGAACAGGCGGCGGAAGTCGTCCAGCCAGCCCGGCATCGACAGGAAGGCGAGCTTGAGCGCGACGAGCAGGCCGATGGCGCTCGCCATGTCGCGCGAGCGCGCCACCTGGCCCTGCTGGCGCGCCTGGCGCAGTTTGTGCGGAGTGGCCTTTTCGGTCTTGTCGCCGCCGCGCGTCTCAGCCATGGCCGTGCCCCAGCATGCCGTCGAGCATCTGCAGCAGCTGCCCGGACAGGCGCAGGTACTGCTCCGGCACGAAGCGCACGATCAGCCCCAGGGTGCCGAGGCCGAACAGCGTCACCACCGGGAAGCCCAGCGAGAACAGGTTGAGGGCGGGGGCGACGCGGTTGATCAGGCCGAAGCCGATCTGCACCACGAAGGTGGCGAACACCGCCGGCAGCGCCAGCAGGATGGCCGCCGCCAGCACCCAGCCGACGCTGTTGGCCAGCGTCGTGAGCGACAGCGCGTCGATGCCGCTGCCGACCGGCCAGGCCTTGAAGCTGGTGTACACCACCTGGATCAGCACCAGGTGACCGTCCACGGCGAAGAACACCATGGCACCCAACAGGTAGAGCAGGGTGGAGACCACGTCGGAGGAGTTGCCGTTGCCGGGATCGTTCATCACCGCCATCGACAGCCCCATCTGCGACGACACCAGGAAGCCCAGCAGCGACAGCACCGCCATCACCAGCTGGAACGCCAGTGCCGAAGATCAGGCCGATGATGGCCTGCTCGACGGTGACGGCGATGCCGTACAGCGAGAACGGGTCGATCGCCGGCATGCCGCGCAGCGCCGGCAGCGACGCCACCGCCAGCGCCAGCGCGGCGCCGACGCGCACGCGCGCCGGCGTCATGCCTTCGCCGCTGAGCGGGGCGACGGCGAGCGCGGCGAGGAAGCGGCAGAACGGCCACCACAGGGCCGGCAGCAGCTGGATCAGGTCGGCGAACAGGCCGGTCATGGCGGCGCGCCCGTCATCCCACCAGCGTGGCGGCGCGGTGGAACATGTCGATGCAGAAGTCCATCAGCAGGCCGGTCATCCAGTGCCCGGTGAGCGCGATGGTGCCCAGCGTGATCAACAGGCGCGGCAGGAAGGACAGCGTCTGCTCGTTGATCTGGGTGGCGGCCTGGATCAGGCTGACCACGACACCGACGATCAGGCTCGGCAGCACCAGCAGCACCACTAGGGTGACCACTACGCGCAGGCTGTCGTTGACGAGGTCGACCGCGATATCGGGGGTGAGCATGTCAGTAGGCCTGGATCGAGGTGACGAGGGTGTTGACGGTGAGCGACCAGCCGTCCACCAGCACGAACATCAGGAGCTTGAGCGGCAGCGAGATCACCAGCGGCGACAGCATCATCATGCCCATCGCCATCAGCACGCTGGACACCACCGGGTCGATCACCAGGAAGGGGATGAACAGCATGCAGCCGATCTGGAACGCGGTTTTCAGTTCGGACAGCACGAAGGCGGCGAGCTTGACGGCGAAGGCGTGGTCCTGCGGCCGCGCCACGTTCTCCTCGCCGGACAGCTTGGCCACCTGCGCCAGCGCCGCCTTGCTGGTCTGCGCCAGCATGAAGCGCGAGATCGGCTGCTGCGCCACGTCCAGCGCCTGCTGCATGGTGATCTTGTCCTGGTCGAACGGCAGCATCGCCTTGTTCCACACCTCCAGCCCGACCGGGCGCATCACCAACAGCGTCAGGATCAGCGCCACGCCGGTCACCAGGCGGTTGGGCAGGCCCTGCTGCAGGCCGAGCGCCTGCCTCAGCAGCGACAGCACGATCACGAAGCGGGTGAAGCTGGTCATCATCAGCATCAGCACGGGCAACAGCCCGAGCAGGGTCATGATGATCAGGATCTGGGTCTTGACCGTGAAGTCGACCGGGGTGCCGCCTGCGTTGGCGGACAGCAGCTTGAGCGTGTCGGCGGCCCAGGCCGGCGCCGTCGCCAGCAGCAGGGCGGTGGCCAGCGCGAGGCGCGGCAGGCGGTGTCGCGGGGGGATCATGGCGCCAGGGTGTCGAGGTCGAGGTCGTTGAGTTCGACCACGCGCAGGCCGTAGTTGTCGCCCGCCACCACCACTTCGGCGCGGCCGATCACCGAGCCGTTGACCTTGATGTCGAGCGGCTCGCCGGCCAGCTTGTCGAGTTCCAGCACCGAGCCCTGGCCGATGTTCACCAGGTCGGCCAGCGAGATGTCGGCGCTGCCGACTTCTAGCGTCAGCGTGACCGGAATCTTGCGCAGGAAGTGGCTCATGTCGCGTGCCGGGCGGGCCGGCGCCGCGCTGGCGGGGGCGTGGTCCGCTGGCGCGGCATCGATATCCTTCAGCATGCCGTCCAGGTCGAAATCGTCGTTCAGTTCCATTGCTTACTCCGCATCGTCGAATGAGGTCAGGCACAGCTTGCCGTGGCTTTCGGCCACCGCGGCGGTGAATACCCGGGTGCGGCCGATGTAGACGTCGGCCTGCTGCTGCAGGCTGACCGGCAGCACCGAGCCGACCCGGAGGTCGAGGATTTCGCCCAGCGTCAGGCGCTTTTCCATGAGGCGCGCCGACAGCCGGATCGACAGTTGTTCGGCAAACGGCCGCGCCAGCGTCTTGCCCGCGGCCGGGCCCGGCAGCGCCGCCTGCAGCGGCAGCTGGCGCAGCACCTGGGCGAACACCGCCGCGTCCAGCGCCAGGCCGATCTGGCTCGCGCCGCCGCTGCCGGCTTCGCCCAGCGTCAGCTGCATGTGCCAGGCCGGCGCGTCGCCGGGGGAAGGGCAGGGTCTCCACCGCCGGGGGGGCCTTGAGCGTGGGCAGCGGGCGGCGCGCGAGGCGCCGTACCGCCTGCACCAGGCGCGCGGTGAGGCGCTCGCCCAGCATGCGCGCCAGGCGCCGTTCGGTTTCGGTTTCGCGCGGCGGCTGGGCGGCGGGCAGCGCCGGGCTGGCGCGTCCGCCGTAGCGGTAGTCGAGGATGCGCAGCAGTAGCGGGCGCGCCACGTTGACGCCGATGCCGGCACCGTCGAGGCGGTGCCAGGTGCGGCGCTCGGGGTCGAGGTCGGCCTGGCCGGCCTGCACGCCCTTGAACTGGAACTGGGCGCGGTAACGGGCGTTGAGCTCGTGCGCGACGAAGTCGGCCAGTTCCTGTTCCACCAGCCGCAGGAACGCCGGCAGCAGATGGAAGGGGCGTCCCAGCGTGGTCGGGTCCAGCGCCGCTAAGCGGGCTCCGTCGGCGGGAGGAAGGATTCTGGACTTGGGCATGGCAGGTCTGTTCGGGTTGCGGGGCCGGCCGGCGGCGGGCGCGCCGCGGCGGGACAAATGATCGCGCATCTTACTGAATGGCCGTGGCACTGGGAGGTGAAAATTCACATAAGCAGTTGTGAAAATTCACGGCGCTTATCAGTAAGCAAAAGTTTAAACTGCCCGGAAATTTGCCAAGGATAGGCTGGGGAAGATACGGATTAGGCTCCGCCAGTTCCGGCCCTGCCAACGGCCCTGTACCGCAAGGAATTCCGCATGACTCCATCCCTGGGCGTGATGATCAACGCCGACCAGACGCAACTGCTCCGCGACATGTCGGGGCTGACCAAGGTGGCGGCCGCCGCCGAGCCGGCCGGACTGGACGCCGCGCCGGCGGCGTCGAGCTTTTCGCAGGCGATGCAGGGGGCGGTGCGCGAGGTCGACGCCCAGACCCGCGCCGCCAACGACAAGATGGCCGAGGTGGACAGCGGCAAGAGCGACGACCTGGTCGGGGCGATGATGCTGAGCCAGGAGGCCAGCCTGTCGTTCTCGATGCTGATGCAGGTCCGTAACAAGGTGGTCGGCGCCGTCGACGACCTGATCAAGATGCCCATCTGAAGCGCAGGTCCGACGTGATAGCTCAACTCCGTTCCGGCCTGGCCTCGTGGCGCGGCCTTGCCGCCCGCCGCCCGGCCATGCCCGCCGCTGCCGTCCGCACCCTGTTGCCGCTGCTGGTGCTGGCCATTGGCCTGACGCTGGCGGTGACGTTCTGGCTGTGGCGCGACGATGCCCGCTACAAGCCGGTGTTCGGCGCCCAGGAAAAGGTGGTCGCCGCCGACATGATGGCGGTGCTCGACGCCGAGAAGATTCCCTACCGCCTTCACCCGCAGACCGGCCAGGTGCTGGTACCGGACGCCGACCTAGGGCGCGTGCGCATGGCGCTCGCCGCCAAGGGCGTGGTGGCGCAGTTGCCGGCCGGGCTGGAGCTGTTGGACAAGAACGACCCGCTCGGCGTCAGCCAGTTCGTGCAGGACGTGCGTTTCCGTCGCGGCCTGGAGGGTGAGCTGACGCAGAGCATCCTGGCGCTGGAGCCGGTGCAGGCGGCGCGCGTGCACCTGTCGCTGCCGCGCTCCTCGTCCTTCGTCACCGCCGGCGAGGACAAGGGCTCGGCCTCGGTGGTGGTGACGCTGAAGCCGGGGCGGCAGCTCTCCAACGAGCAGATCGCCGCCGTGGTCAACCTGGTGGCGGGCAGCGTGTCGACCCTGAACCCGGCCAAGGTGACGCTGGTGGACCAGGCCGGCAACCTGCTGTCGTCGCGCATCGAGTTGGCCGAAGGCGGCCAGCCCGCCGCCGAGAGCGACGCCGCCAAGCGCTACCGCGAGGAGGCGCTGGAGAACGTGCGGGCGCTGCTGACCCCGGTGGTCGGCGCCGACAACTTCAAGGTGAGCATCACCGCCGAGGTGGACAACGACCGCGTCGAGGAGACGCGCGAGAAGTACGGCGAGGCGCCCAAGATCACCAACGAGGCGTCGCGCGAGGAAAAATCCAACGACAAGCTGGCGCTGGGCATTCCCGGTTCGCTCAGCAACCGTCCGATCAATACCGATTCCTCTGCGCCGGCGCAGGAGAGCGTCGGCGGCAACAGCAAGAACGCCGTGACGCGCCAGTACGCCTACGACCGCAGCATCATGCAGATCAAGCATGCGCGCGGCCGGCTCTCTCGGCTGTCGGTGGCGGTGGTGCTGAACCAGGCCGCCGCGCCGGCCAAGGGCGGCTGGCAGGCGGAGCAGCTCGCCAACGTCGACAAGGTGCTGCGCAACGGCCTGGGCATCAAGGCCGAGCGCGGCGACGCGCTGGCGGTGACGGCGATGAACTTCCCCGGCCAGGTGGCGCTGGAGCCGTGGTGGCAGCAGCGCGACACCCTGCTCGACGGCGCCAGCTGGCTGGCCTACGGCGTGGCGCTGCTGCTGGGCTACCTGCTGATCGCGCGCCCGCTGTTGAAGATTCTGCGCCAGTGGGCGAGCCGGCCGCAGACCGCTGGGGCGCTGGTGCCGCTGGCGGGCCAGGGGCAGCCGGAGCCGCTGCTGCTGGAGCCGGACGAGCAGCCGGCCGGCGCGGCGCCGCAGGGCCGCCCGCTGGCGTTGCCGGAGGGGCAGCCCACCGGCGCGAGCCCGGTGATGCCGCTCTTGGAGAACTACGATTTGCCGCCGGCGGGTTCGTCGGTGGACGTGCTGGTCGACCATCTCAAGGGTCTGGCCGCCAAGGAACCGGAGCGTGTGGCCGAGGTGGTGAAACAGTGGGTGCAGAAAGATGGAAGAAACCAGTAAGCCCGGCGCGAGCGCCGCTTCGGCCAACCTGCCGGCCGATCCCGCCGCGATGACCCCGGTGCAGCAGGCCGCCATCCTGCTGCTGTGCATGGGCGAGGAGCCGGCCGCCGGCGTGCTGCGCTGCCTGTCGCGCGAGGAGCTGCTGGCGGTCACCCAGGAGATGTCGGGCCTGAGCGGCATCAAGGTGGACTCGGTCAAGGGCGCGATCCAGAAATTCTTCGACGAATACCGCGAGCAGAGCGGGGTGCACGGCGCCAGCCGCTCCTTCCTCAAGCGCTCGCTCGACCTGGCGCTGGGCAGCGACATCGCCAACAGCGTGCTCGACAACATCTACGGCGATGCCATCCGTCCCAAGATGGCGCGCCTGCAGTGGGTCTCGCCGCAGTGGCTGGCCGACCGCATCGGCAGCGAGCACGTGCGCATGCAGGCGGTGTTCCTCGCCTTCCTGCCGCCGGCGCTGGCGGGCCGGGTGGTGGAGGTGCTGCCGGAAGAAAACCGCGACCGCGTGCTGGTCAACATCGCCCGTCTCAAGGACGTCGACCGCGACCTCCTGCTCGAGCTGGAAGAGCTGGTCAACCGCTGCCTGGAAAGCCTGCACACGCAGAGCACCGCGGTGGAGGGCATGCAGCAGACCGCCGACATCATCAACCGCCTGCCGGGCGACCGCGCGCGCATGATCGAATTGTTGCGTGCGCACGACCCGGATATCGTCGGCGAGATCGAGGCGCGCATGTACGACTTCTTCGTGCTGTCGCGCCAGACCGAGACGGTGCTGATGCGCATCGCCGAGGAGGTGGCGCTGGAACAGTGGGCTATTGCGCTCAAGGGCGCCGAGCCGGCGGTGCGCGAGGCCATCGTGCAGACCATGCCGCGCCGCCAGGCGCAGAGCTTCGAGGACATGATGCGCCGCTCCGGCCCGGTGCCGAAAAGCCGCGTCGAAGAGGTGCGGCGCGAGATCATGGCGCAGGTCAAGGCGCTGGCCGATGCCGGAGAGATCGACCTGCAGCTGTTCCCCGAGGAAGTGGTCGAGTGAAGCACTGGCGCCCGTTCCGTTTTCCGCCGTTGCTCCAGGCCCCGTCCGCCGCGCCCGGCCCGCACGGTGACGATGCCGCGCAACTGCAGGCCTCGGTCGCCGACGGTTTCCGCCAGGGCATGGACGCCGGCTACCGCGAGGGCGTGGCCGCCGGCGAGCAGGCCGGGCGCGACGCCGGCCTGGCCCAGGGGTTGGCCGAAGGCCGCGCGCAGGGTTTCGAGGCGGCGCGGCGCGAGGTGCTGGTGCAGCTGGACGGCCTGGCTGCCCCGCTCGCCGCCGCGGCCGAGGCGATGCGCCGCACCTGCGAGGACTACCAGGGCGCGCTGCGCGAGGACGTGGTCGAGCTGGTGGCCAAGGTGGCGCGCCAGGTGATCCGCTGCGAGCTGACGCTGAAGCCGGCGCAGATCCTCGACCTGGTCGAGGAGACGCTGGCCGCGCTGCCGCCGGTGAGCGGCGAGGTCGAGGTGCTGCTCAACGCCGAGGAATGCGCGCGCATCCGCGAACTGGCGCCGGAGCGCGCCGTGCGCTGGCGCCTGGTGCCGGACGCCAAGCTGGCCGCCGGCGAGTGCCGCGTACGCACTGCCGAGAGCGAAGCCGACGCCGGCTGTCAGCAGCGCCTGGAGGCCTGCCTCGACAAGGTGCGCGAGCAGTTGGGCGCGGCTGCGCCGCTGACCGCGCCCAGTGGCACGGCCGCGACCGGCGCCGTGGCGGAGGTCTGAGTATGCTGCGCGCCGCGCTGGAAAAGCTGGAACTCGACAACGTGCCGGTGGCGACCGTCACCGGCCGCCTGGTCGGGGCCTCCGGCCTGCTCTTGGAGAGCGTCGGCTGTCCGCTCGAGACCGGCCAGCGCTGCCTGATCGAAACCGCCGCCGGCGAGTGGCTGCAGGCGCAGGTGGTCGGCTTCAAGCGCGAGGTGTCCTACCTGATGCCGTTCAAGAAGCCGGTCGGCCTGACCACCGGTGCGCGCGTGCAGCCGGCGCCGGACGCCGCCGGGCTGTTCATCGGCCCGTCCTGGCTCGGGCGCATCGTCAACGGCCTGGGCGAGCCGCTCGACGGGCTGGGCCGCCTCGGCGGCGAGCACCCGCTGGCGGCGCATCCGCCGCGCGTCAATCCCCTGAAAAAGCGCCCGGTCGATACCCCGCTCGACGTCGGCGTGCGCGCCATCAACGGCCTGTTGACGCTCGGGCGCGGCCAGCGCGTCGGCCTGTTCGCCGGCAGCGGTGTCGGCAAGAGCGTGCTGCTCGGCATGATCACCCGCCACACCGAGGCCGACGTGGTGGTGGTCGGGCTGATCGGCGAACGCGGCCGCGAGGTGCGCGAGTTCGTCGAGCACGCACTCGGCGCCGAGGGCCTGGCCAAGGCGGTGCTGGTGGTGGCGCCGGCCGACGAGTCGCCGCTGATGCGGCTCAAGGCCACCGAGCTCACCCACACCATCGCCGCGCATTTCCGCGACCAGGGGCGCCACGTGCTGCTCTTGGTCGATTCGCTCACGCGCTACGCTATGGCGCAGCGCGAGGTGGCGCTGGCGCTGGGCGAGCCGCCCGCCACGCGCGGCTACCCGCCGTCGGTGTTCGGGCTGTTGCCGACGTTGGCCGAAAGCGCCGGCAACGGCGAGGGCGAGGGCAGCATGAGCGCGATCTACACCGTGCTGGCCGAAGGCGACGACCAGCAGGACCCGGTGGTCGACACCGCGCGCGCCATCCTCGACGGCCACATCGTGCTGTCGCGCGGGCTGGCCGAGCGCGGCCACTACCCCGCCATCGACATTGCCGCCTCGGTCAGCCGTTGCATGGGGCTGGTGGCCGGGGCGAGCCAGCGCGAGGCGGCGCGCACCCTGCGCGGGCTGTGGGCGCGCTACCAGGAGGTGCGCGCGCTGATCCCGCTGGGCGGCTACGTGCCCGGCGCCGACGCCGAGACCGACCGCGCGGTGCAGCGGATGCCGCTCATCGAACGTTTCCTGCGCCAGGACGCCGCCGTCGCGGCGCCCTACGGCGCGACACTGCAGCAACTCGAGGAACTGTCCGCATCATGAAACAGCAAGAAGCCCTGCACCGCCTGCAGCTGATGGTGCGGCTGCGTGATAACGACGTGGAACGCCTGGAGTCCGAGCTCGTCGCCAAGCGCCGCCTGCAGGAACGCTACCGCCGCAACATCGAGCGCATGGGCGAGCTGTGCGGCCAGAGCGGCGCCAGCGCGGCCACCGCCTCGCCGGCGCTGGCGCTCAACTGCGCCGGCTACAAGGGGGCGCTGCTGCAGCTGATGGCCTCGCAGCAACAGGATCTGAACCTGGCCGAGGCCGATGCCGCGGTGAGCCAGCGCGCGCTGGCGGCGGCCACGCTGCGGCGCGAGGCGCTGGCGCAGGTGCGCGACGACACCGCCGCACGGCTCGCCAGCGAGCGTGCCCGGCGCGAGCAGAAGTACAGCGACGACTTCGCCGGCCAGGCGTGGTGGCGCGGCCGCGGCACGGTGTGATTATTCACGCCGCCTGAAGGAAACCGCCGTTCCGGTCGCCTTGAACAGATATTGAGACCGGATAAGGAGCACACCATGGCCGACATCAACCCGACACAGATGGCCACGCAGTTGGCCAACCTGTACGTGCAGCAGGCGCAGCAGCGCCTGTCGATGCAGAACAGCAGCGCCAAGGCGCGCAGCGACGGCCTGAGCAAGCTGCAGAGCGCGCTGCAGGACTTCCGCTCGGCGCTGACCACGCTGTCGGCCAAGAAGAGCATGGTGGCGATGAGCGCCAGCTTCAGCCAGAGCAACGCCGGCACCGTCAGCGCCAGCGGCACGGCCCAGGCCGGCAGCTACTCGCTGTTCGTCGAGCAGCTGGCGAGTGCGCAGCAGCTGGCGTACGACGGGGTGTCCGGCGCCAGCGGCGGTACCCTCACCGTCAGCCTCGGCGGCAACCCCTTCAGCGTCGATCTCGCCAGCGCCGACCGCGACGGCGACCACAATCTCACCACCAGCGAAATCGCCCTGGCCATCAACCAGTCTGCGGGCAACGCCGGCAAGGTCAACGCCATGGTGCTGACCGCCAACGGCATCTCGCGCCTGGTGCTGACCTCGGGCAAGACCGGGGCCGCCAACACCATCAGCGTCGACGCCAGCCAGGCCAGCGATGCCGCCCTGCAGACCGCGTTCGCGACCTCGTCGCAACTGAGCCCCGCGCAGGACGCCAAGGTCTGGCTGGGCGGGCAGGGTAGCGGGGTGCTGATGCAGCAGGCCTCCAACACCTTCACCGCCATCGGCGGCGTCACCATGACCTTCGGCGCCATGAGCGCCGGCCAGAGCCTGACGCTGGACGTGGCGCGCAGCGACGGCGACACCGGCGGCAACGTGCAGAACTTCGTCGACGCCTACAACACACTGCTCAAGTCGCTGGGCGGCCTGACCGCTGCCGGGGGCGCCGACAAGGACCAGAAGGCCGGGCCGTTCGCCACCGACGCCGGGGTGCGCTCGCTGCGCGACCATCTCAACACCCTGATCCGCCAGAGCTTCGGTGGCGTGCGCCTGGCCGACATGGGCATCACCGCCGCGCGCGACGGCACGCTGTCGCTCGACCGCAGCAAGCTCGACAAGCTCCTGGCCAACCAGCCCACCGCGCTCGACGGCTTCTTCAACGGCAGCAACGCCGACGGCCTGCTCGCCCAGGCCGGCAGCTACCTCGACAAGTGGCTCAACGCCAGCAGCGGCCTGATCACGCAGCGCAAGGACAGCGCGCAGCGCATGCAGAACGACCTCGACGCGCAGCAGACGCGCATCGATAACCAGTACGACCAGGCCTACAAGCGCTACCTGGCGCAGTTCACCCAGCTGCAGACCATGCAGGCGCAGATGAGCCAGACCCTGGATTCGCTCAACAGCTACTTCAGCCAGTAACCCGTAACCGACGACAGGAAGCCACCTTGGATTACGAAGCCTACCGCAGTTACCACTCGGTCAACCTGGAAGCGCAGACCGCCACCGCCTCGCCGGTGCAGCTGGTGCTGGTGCTGTTCGACGGCCTGCTGGAAGAGCTGGCGCGCGCCCGCGGCCACCTGGAGGGCCAGCGTTTCGAGCAGAAGGGCGACAGCATCACCAAGTGCATCAACATCCTCAACGGCCTCTCCAGCGCGCTGGATTTCGAGTCGGGCGGCGAGGTGGTGACCGACCCGGCGCGGCTCTACGACTACTGCGCCTTCCGCCTCTACCATGCCAGCGTGGAGCTCGACGTGGCGGCGCTGGACGAGGTCGTCGGCCTGCTGGGCACGCTCAAGGGCGGCTGGATGGGAGTGCGCGATCAGCATGAAGCCGCCTGAACTCGATCACCTGGAAAGCGCCCTGCGCGTGGCCCTGGCGGCGCAGGACTGGGAGCGGCTGACGGCGCTGGACGCACGGCTGTCGGCGTGGCTGGCCGGCGCGCCGGCGGCCATCGAGCCCGTCCGCCTCGCGCGCTTCTGCGCGCTCTACCGCGAAATCCTGGCGGCCGGCAGCACGGCTGGAGCCGAACTGGAACAGCGCCTCGCGCTGCTGAGCCGGGAACGCGAAGGCCAGCTCGCCTACGCCCAGGCCCGGCAATGGGAGGGCGCATGACGACCTTGCCCACCCTGTCCACCGTACCGCTGGCGGAAACCCGTTCCGCCGAACCCGTCGCCGTCGCGGCGGTAGCGCCCGCCGCGACCCCCGCCGCGTCCCCCGACTCCGCCGCGCCGGCCGACTTCGCCGCGGCGCTGCTGGCGGCGGTGCTGCCGGTGCCCGCCCCGGCAGCGCCGGCACCGGGCACCGCGTCCCCCCCGACGACTACCGATGCCGGTCCGGACGACGAGCGCCATCACAGCGAGCAGGAGCCGGCCGCTACGGCGTTGCCGACCGTGCCGGTCACGCCCTTGTCGCTGCTGCTGCCGCCGCTCCCGCTTACCCCGCCGTTGCCTTCGGCCAACCTTGCCGCTTTCCAGGGCCTGGCCGGCGTGGCGGCGGGCAGCGTGCCGGCCTCGGCGCGCGACAGCCTGGCCTCCGCCGCTGGCACCGTTCCTGCGCTGCCGGCTGACGCGCAATCCCCGCTCCCGGCCGGGCTCCCACTGCGCCTGGCCACGCAGGATGGCAGCGCCGCACCGCTGGCCGGCAGCCCGGCGCCGAATCCGCTGCCGGGCTGGTTCGTCCACGCCCAGGGCGTCGAGCCGCGCGCGGCCTTGCCGGAATGGGCGCCGCTCTCGCTGCCCGCCGGCCAGCCGGCGCGCTGGGGCGAGTCGCTGCGCGCCGCGCTGGGCGAGCGCCTGGCGGTGCAGAGCACGCACGGCATGGACCGTGCGCTGATCCGCCTCGACCCGCCGTCGTTCGGCTCGCTGGAAATCGCCATCCGCCACGAGGCCGGCGCCCTGACGGTGCAGCTGGTGGCCTCGCACGGCGAGGTGGTGCGCCAGCTGCAGGCGATCGGCGACGCGCTACGCCAGGACCTGTCGGCACGGCAGTACACCCAGGTGGCGGTGGAAGTGCGCGAAGGTGCGCCCGGCGGCCACCAGGGACAGGGGCAGGGCCGCTCCGGGCGCGACGGCGCGCCGGACGGCCGCAGCCCGGGACGCGCGCTGGCCGAGGTCGGCGGCGATGGTTTTGCACCGTTCGCGCTGGCGCAGGGCTGAGGCAGAGAAAGGACAGATCGGATGAACACGAAAACGATAATGGGCGCGGTGCTGGGGATGGTGCTGGCCGTGGCGCTCGGTGCCGGCGGCGTCTACTGGTGGCTGGGGCAGGGCAAGGCGGCCGCTCCGCTGGCCTCCGCCGAGAAGGCCGAACCGAGCCGCTACGTCAGCCTGGACAAGGTCATTGTCATGCTGCGCAGCGAGGCGGGCGACCCCGAACTGCACTACATGGCGCTCGACCTGGTGTTCCGCACCGGCGAGACGCACGAAAAGGAGCTCAAGGAGCAACTGCCCTTCCTCAAGACCGTGGCGGTGCGCGCGCTGTCGCCGCTCGCGCTGGCGCGCGCCTCCGGCATGACCATCGACGACTACCAGAAGCTGCTGGGCAAGGCCTACCGCGCCAGCTACGGTGCCGAACACGGCGCCCAGCCGTTCTCCGAAGTCATGGTCGGCAAGCTGATCATCGAGTAAGCCCATCATGTACGCCGACTACGCCACTCCCGACGCGCCTGCCGAACTCGAGGCGCGCTGCCTGCGCGATTTCGCTCCGCTGGTGAAGCGCGTGGCGCGCCAGCTCAATTCGCAAGCCAACGGCGTGATCGAGCGCGAGGACATGGAGCAGATCGGCCTGATGGCGCTGCTCGAGGCACTGCGCCGCTACGGCGAACCGGATGCGCGCTTCGCCGGCTACGCCGTGCTGCGCGTGCGCGGCGCCATCCTCGACGAGCTGCGCCGCCTCGACTGGCGGCCGCGCGCGCTGCGCCAGGACGCGCACCGCCTGCGCGATGGCTTGCGCGAGCTGACGCGCCGTCTCGGGCGCGAGCCCAGCGAGGCGGAAGCGGTGGCGCAGCTGGGGCTCAGCGCCGAGGACTACCGTGCGCTGCTGGTGGCTGAAAACGCCGAGGCCATGGCCAGCTTCGACGAACTGGTCGCGGCCGGCATCGAGCCCATCGACGACAACACCCCCGAGGCCAGCGTGCTGCAGCGGCGCACCCTGGCGGCGGCGCTCTCCGCGCTGGACGAGCGCGAACAGCGCGTGATCCAGCTCTACTACGAATTCGAACTCAGCCTCAAGGAGATCGCCGCCGTGCTCGACCTGACCGAAGCGCGGGTGTGCCAGATCAACAAGAGCGCTCTCAAGAAAATGAAGGTCCGGCTCGACGCCGCCTGAACTCCCTGGAAAGGCAACTATGCAGCAACTACTCGGCATCGGCATCGTTCTCGGATGCGTCTTCGGCGGCTTCATGCTGGGCGGGGGGGCGATCCACGTCATCTGGCAACCGGTGGAACTGCTCATCATCTGCGGCGCCGCGATCGGCGCCATCGTGCTGGGCAACCCCAAGCACGTGCTGCTGGAAATGGGCGGCCAGATCAAGCGTGTGGTGCTGCGCAAGAAGCACGGCGCCGAATTCCAGCGCCAGCTCCTGCTGTTGATGTACGAACTCCTGATCACCGCGAGCCAGGGCCTGAAGGCGCTCGACGAGCACGTCGAGGCGCCGCGCCAGAGCCCGTTGTTCAACCGATACCCGCTGGTGCTGCAGCAGCCCAAGCTGCTGGCCTTCATCGTCGACAATTTCCGCCTGATGGCGATGGGCAAGATCAGCGCGCACGAGCTGGAAGGCGTGCTCGATCAGGAAATCGACGCCATCCACGAGGAGCTCAACCAGCCCTCCAAGTCGCTGCACAAGATCGGCGAGGCGATGCCGGGCTTCGGCATCCTGGCCGCGGTGCTGGGCATCGTGATGACCATGAACAGCGTCGGCAACGGCGCCACCACCGGCGAGATCGCCGAGAAGGTCGGCGCCGCCATGGTCGGCACCTTCATCGGCATCTTCTTCTGCTACGGCGTGCTCGACCCGCTCAGCAACGTGATGCACCAGCAGGTCAAGGAGGAGCTCTCCAACTTCGAATCGGTCAAGGTGGTGATCACCACGCACGCCTCCGGCAAGCCGCCGCTGCTGGCGATCGACGCCGGGCGCCGCCTGGTCCAGCTCAACACCAAGCCGAGCTTTTCGCAGCTGGAAAGCTGGATCAACGCGCTGCAAGGCGTGTGAGGTAGCGCACCGTGAGCCTGGACAAGAAAAAGGAAGGCACCGCCGCCGTCATCAAGAAAGTGTCGCGGCGCCAGGACGATGGCGGCCACAGCGGGGCATGGAAGGTGGCGTTCGCCGACTTCGTGCTGGCGCTGATGTGCCTGTTCCTGGTGATGTGGCTGCTCGCCTCGCGCGAGCAGGAGACCATGGCCCAGCTATTGCGCAACGGCGGCGGCAGCCCGCTGGCGGAGGGCACCCAGTCGCGCATCGAGCACCAGGGTACGCCGCACGGCAGCCTGATCCCGCGCGAACTGGTGCCCGGCCAGCAGGCCACCGAGTCGCGCCCCAATTCGCAGGTCAAGAGCAGCGCCCAGCCCTCGGCGCTCGACGACGGCAACGGCGCCAAGCTGCGCCACCGCTACGACAGCGCCGCCGACCTGCAGAAGCTGGCCAAGATGATGTCGGACCTGTCGGTCGAGGCCGGGCTGGCCGGCAACATTCAGACCGTGATCACTCCCTACGGCCTGCGCGTGATGCTGCACGATACCGACAAGCAGGGCATGTTCGAGCGCGGCAGCGCGGTGATCAACGAGCGTTTCAAGCACCTGCTGCAGAAGATGGGGCAGATGTTCGCCCACATCGACAACCAGCTGTTGCTGGTGGGCCATACCGACTCGCTGCAGTACAAGGGGCAGGATTACGCCGCCTTCTCCAACTGGAGCCTGTCCAGCAACCGTGCCATGGCGGCGCGCATGCAACTGCTGCTGGGGGGAATGGCCAGCAACGGCATCCTGCAAGTGGTCGGCATGGCCGACCGTGCCCCGCTCGATGCGCGCCATCCGGACGCCGCGCTCAACCGCCGCATCGAACTCCTGGTGCTGACCACCGGCCAGGCGCAGACCGTGGCGGCGATGTTCGGCATGCCCGGCGAGAGCGGCCAGCCCGCCGCCGGCGCCGAGAAACCCTCCGCGGCCGAACTGGCCGCGCTCAAGCAGCAACTGCGTCCTTAAGCCCCGCCTTACCTCTTCCTCTACAAAAGCCCGGACAAAAATCCGGGCTTTTGATCGTCTGAATCAAGAAAAGTTCACTAATTGCTTTGCAAAACTTTACAATAAGGCCGTTATTAATAACAATGGCACCGTTAATCGATTTGGCATGGCAGGACAAACAAAAAAATGCCAATAACCGTCCGCTCCACAACGTTCATGCCATGCCGCGCCACGCGGTGGTGTTTGTTTAAATAGCTCGTGCACATATAAAAAAATGACAAAGCAAGATACCAAACAGCTCCTGCTCGCGACCGATTTTTTCGGCAGCCTCAACGACTTCGCTCTCGACGAATTGATCGACCTCGCCGTTCCACTGAACCTGCGCAAGGGCGACCCGCTGTTTCTGGAAGGGGGAAACAGCGCCGCCATTTATCTGCTGACCGAAGGACGCATCGAGTCCTTCGTCTCGGACGGCCAGGGCAAGAAGTTCGTGTTCATGTTCAACGAACCGGGCGAACTCATGGGCGAGGTCTCCTACCTGGACGGCGGACCGTGCGCCTGGAGCGCCGTGGCCGAGCGCGACTGCCGGCTCTTGATGTTCCGGCGCACCGACCTGGTCAGCGTGTTCGGCGTGGCCGACGGTCTGCCCTGCGAGACCATCCGCAGCAAGATCCTGCTGCGACTGGCGGGCATGGTGCGGCGCATCTCGACCTCGGCCAAGAACCTGGCGCTGCTCGACGTCTACGGCCGCATCCGCATCCTGTTCAACGAGCTGATGGTCGAGGAGGACGGCGTGCTGCAGCTCGACAAGCCGCTGACCCAGCAGGAAATCGCCGACCAGATCGGCTCCTCGCGCGAGATGGTGGCGCGCATCCTCAAGGAGCTGGTCTACGGCCACTACATCCGCATGGAAAACCGCCGCATCGTGTTGCTCAAGATGCTGCCGGAGAACTTTTAAGTTTTTCTGGCAGGCGGTCGTCTTGTCTCTATAAGACAGACGAATTGCATTGACGAGGCTCACCATGCGCATCACTCCCCAACGCCCTGAACGTCGCGACGTCGCCCCGGCCGAGCGCCCGGCCACCTCCCCGACCGCGCCTGCCGTCCGCCCTGCGGCGGCGGCCGAGGCCAGTGGGGCGGCGCTGCTGCAGTCGGCGCAGGCCGCCCTGCGCGAGCAACCCGAGATCGACCTCGAGCGCGTCGCGGCGGTCAAAGCGGCGCTGGCGCGTGGCGAGGCTCCGTTCGACCCGGAACGGCTGGCGGCGCTGATCGACCGTTATCACGGCGGACGCGGATGAGCCGCGAGGCCCGTTTCCGCCAGCTGCTGGGCGACATGCGCCTCGACCTGGCCGATTACCAGCAACTGGAACAGCTGCTGGAGCGGCAGTTCAAGGGCGCGCTGGGCCATGACGCGGCGACGCTGGCCGAGACCGGCGAGCGGATCGTGACGCTGGTCGGCCGGCTCGACGGTCGCCGTCGCGCCCGGCGCGAACTGGCGGCCGAGCTGCTGGGACGACCGCGGCGGCTGTCGGTCGAGGAGGTGCTGGCACAGCTGCCCGCCGCCCCGCGTCAGGCCTGCGAAGCACTGTGGGCGACGCTGCGCGGGCGGGTGGCGCAGTGCAAGACGCTGAACGAGCGCAACGGCCGGCTGCTGATGGCGCAGCACGACAACCTGGAGCGTGTGCTGTTCGGCGAGAAGGATATCTATGTTCCGCTCTGATCCAACCCTCGGTTCACTCCCTTTCGACGCCGCCTGGCGCGCCGTGGCGCTGCCGTTGCCGGCGGCGGGCGAGGGCGGCGGCTTCTCCGCGCTCTATCGCCAGACCCGGCAGGAGGTGGTCGATTCGATCGAGAAGGGGTTCGGCGCGAGCGAGATGACGCTGTCGCCGGAAGGCGCCTGGGCGCGCCAGCGCGGTGCCGAGGCGATGGCGGCCACGGTGGGTGGCGACGACGCCAGCACGCCGGGCACGGCACAGCAGGCGTTCCTGAGCGAGGTCGAGCCGTACGCGCGCGAGGCCGCGGCGCGGTTGGGGGTGGCGCCCGATCTGATCGCCGCGCACGCCGCGCTGGAGTCCGGCTGGGGCAAGCGCCCGCTGACACAGGCCGACGGCACCAACAGCCACAACCTGTTCGGTATCAAGGCCGGCGCCAGCTGGCAGGGCGAGGTGGTGACGGCGCTCACCACCGAGCACGAGGCGGGCGCCGACGTGAAGCGCAGCGAGCGCTTCCGCGCCTATCCGGATTGGCGCGGCGCCTTCGCCGACTACACCCAGCTTTTGGCCAGCAACCCGCGCTTCCGTGGCGTGCAGGGCGTGGGCAACGACGCCGCGGCATTCGCCCAGGCCTTGGCCAAGGGCGGCTACGCCACCGACCCGGACTACGCCGGCAAGCTGGCGCGGGTGGTAGCGTCGATCCGGGCGGGCAGCTGAGAACCCATTTACGATCTTGCTGTGCACCCTGATCGGGGCTCATGTGCTGCTCGAAATCCTCATGTACTGCAGTACATTCCGGTTTCTGCGCTGCTCTTCACCCCGCTGAGGGGTGCTCGCGACAGATCGTAAGCGGGTTCTGAGTCGGGGCGCCATGCAAAAGCCCCGTCCGGGACGGGGCTTGTGTGCGTCTGAGGCAGGGCCCTCACTCCGGCGCCACCCGCCCGGCCTCGGTCACCCGGGCACGCACGATCTTGCCGCTGCCGACGTTGCGCACGCGGATGACGTCGTTGCGGCGTCCGCTTTCCAGCGATTCGCCCGGCGCCGTCACCACGATCCCCTCCTTGCTCGCCACGATTTCCACCGCTTCGCCACGCCGCACCAGCACGGCGGCCTCCAGCAGCTTCCTGCGCAGCGGCTGGCCGCGTCGCAGCGCGCTGCGGCTGCTCAGGCCGACCGCCTCGGCCGGGCTGTGCAAACCCTCTTCCAGCTCGTACACCGGGCGCTGCGCCCATTCCACGTCGTCGGCGCCGAGCACCTTGCCGGCGTCGAGGTCGCGTGTCGCCACCAGCTGACGCGCGTCGAGTTCGGCACGCACGGTGTAGACGGTGCTCCAGCCCTGCGGCTCCGGGCAGCGCACGGCAAAACGCAGGCGCGACAGCGACGCCGTGTCGAACGCCTCGACCTCCAGCGGCTGGCGGCAGGCCGGCAGCGCCGCCGCCTCGCGCGGCGGGATCGGCGTCAGGCGCGGCCGTGCCTGCTCCACCCCGACCCGGGCCGCGGCGTCGTCGAGCCAGCGCCGGGCGTGGGTCAGCACCGCGCGGTCGAGTTCGCGCGCGGCCGGGCTGGCGTCCGCGGCGGCCGGCAGCGACAGGGTCAGCAGGGTCAGCAACAGGGGGGTAGGGCGGAGGGCTGTGAATATTGCCATTTGCTCGGGCTTGGTAATTATTACATGTACGTCGGGATGGCCAGTTATTAGTATCGCCTTTCAAGTAAGGCGGCTATTAACATAGCTCTGTTTTTCAATGGTATTGAACGGAATCGGGCGTGGCAATGGGCATACATTTCGACAAGGCGCTGGATATCCACCCGGAGGCGCTCAAGCTGCGGGCGGAACGCACCAAGGTCCTGGCATCCAACATCGCCAACGAAACCACGCCGGGCTACCAGGCGCGCGACGTCGATTTCCGTTCGGCGCTGGCCGCCGCCGCCGATGAAGCCGATTTTCCGCTCGACGATTCGTCCGGCGGTCTGCTCTACCGCGTCCCCAACCACCCGTCGCGCGACGGCAATACCGTCGAGCTCGGCGTCGAGCAAGCCGAGTTCTCGCAGAACGTCTCCGAATTTCAGACCAGCCTGACCTTCCTCAACATGCAGTACAAGGGCCTGGCCAAAGTCATCGCAGGGTAATCCACCATGGCATTCAGGGATATTTCCCGCATCGCCGGTTCGGCCATGACGGCCCAGACCGTGCGTCTCAACACCGTCGCCAGCAACCTCGCCAACGCCGAATCGGCCTCCGGCTCGGAGGGCGCGGCGTTTCGCGCGCGCAAGCCGGTGTTCGCCACCGTGTACCGGGGCGCCGACAGCGACGGCGCCTGGCAGGGCGCCAGCGTGCAGGTACTCGACGTGGTGAAGAGCGACAGCCCGCTGCGCAAGGTGCACGAGCCGTCCAACCCGCTCGCCGACGCCGACGGCAACGTGTTCTACCCCAACGTCAATCCGGTCGAGGAGATGACCGACATGATGTCCGCCTCGCGCGCCTTCCAGACCAACGTGGAAGTGCTGGCGCGGGTGAAAACCATGCAGCAGGACCTGCTCAAACTGGGAGAAGGCTGATGACCGTCAGCAATTCGCTGTTGAACGACAGCACCGCATCGAGCCAGGGCGCGACCCCGGTCGCCAGCAACGGCCAGTCGCAGAGCAGTGGCTCGGGCATGTTCATGACGCTGCTGATGGCGCAGATCAAGAACCAGAATCCGCTCGACCCGGCCGACCCGTCGCAGTTCGTCAACCAGCTGGTGCAGATGAACCAGATGCAGACCTCGCTCGGCATGTTGTCGCAACTGAAAGACAACGCCGTGCTGCTGCGCGAGCTGCAGGGGCTGGGCCTGGGCAACCAGGTCGGCAACAGCGTGCTGGTGCAGAGCAACACCGTGCAGCTCGACGGCACGCCACTCTCCGGCCGCCTCACCCTGTCCGGCGCGGAAAACCAGGTCACGCTGCAGCTCACCGGCGCCGACGGCAAGCTGCACCCGATCGACCTGGGCGCCCAGCCGGCAGGCGAGGTCGCGTTCAGCGTCAACCCGGCCGACTACGGCCTTGCCGCCGGCAGCTACGCGCTGTCGGCGACCACCGCCTCGCGCGCCACGCCGATGCTGGAGCTGGCCGCCGTGGTCCAGGGCGTGCGCCTGCCGGTGCAGGGCGGCGAGCCCATGCTCACCCTTTCCGGGCTGGGGGATGTCCCGGCCTCTTCGGTTTCCCGCCTGCTGGGGAACACCTCGTCCAGCGTCTCGTAAGCGGAGTCTTCCATGAGTCTTGAAATCGCCCTGTCCGGCATCAACGCGGTCAACTCCCAGCTCGGCAGCATCAGCAACAACATCGCCAACTCCGGCACCTACGGCTTCAAGTCGAGCCGCGCCAACTTCTCCGCCACCTACGCCGGCACCCAGGCCACCGGGGTCGAGGTCGCCTCCAACACGCAGAGCATCGGCCGCAGCGGCGGCACCGTCACCACCGGGCGCGCGCTGGACGCCGCGATCCAGGGCCGCGGCTTCTTCGTCACCCGCGACAACGCCGGCAGCGTCGCCTACACCCGCGTCGGCATCTTCAACACCGACAAGGACGGCGTGCTGGTCGACAGCTTCGGCCGCCATGTCCAGGGCTACGCCGCCGTCAGCGGCGCCAGCGGCGGTGCCCGCGGCGCGCTGGGCGACATCACGGTGCCCACCGGGCAGATCGCGGCCAAGGCCAGCGACACCCTGCAATACGTCGGCAACCTGTCGTCCGGCTGGACCACGCCGGCGACGGCCTTCGACCCGGCCGACCCGACCACCTTCAACGGCTCCAGCGTTTCCACCGTGTACGACTCGCTGGGCGAGAAGCACACCCTGACCCAGTACTTCGTCAAGAACGGCACCAACGACGTGACGGTGCATTTCGGCCTCGACGGCAGCCTGCTTGCGGACACCGCCGACCTGGCCTTCGACAGCAACGGCGCGCTGACCTCGTCGGCGCTGGCCAGCGGCGGCGCCGCGCTCGCGCTGGGCACCCCGACGGGCGCCGCGGCCTTGGCCGTCAAGCTCGACTACACCGGCACCACCCAGTTCGCCGGTGATACCACCACCACCGTCAACAGCGGCAACGGCTACGCCTCCGGCGCGCTCACCGGGGTCAGCCTGCAGGACAACGGCGACATCCTCGCCACCTACAGCAACGGCCAGAAGCAGGCGGTCGGCACCATCGCACTGGCCAACTTCCCCAACGAGGATGGCCTGATCCCGGTGTCCGCCACCAGCTGGGTGGACTCGCCGGCCTCCGGCACCGCGCTGCTCTCGGCGCCCGGCAGCGGTCTCGCCGGCACGCTCAGCGCCGGTTCGCTGGAGCAATCCAACGTCGACATGACCGCCGAGCTGGTCAACCTGATGAGCGCGCAGCGCAACTACGAGGCCAACACCAAGGTGATCTCGACCGAGGGCCAGGTGATCCAGGCACTGATGCAGGCGGTGTAAGACATGGACGCGCTGATCTACACCATCATGAGCGGGGCCGACCGCACCCTCAAGGCGCAGCAGGTGCACGCCAACAACCTGGCCAACGCCCAGACCAACGGTTTCCGCGCCGATATCGAGGTGGCCAGCAGCCAGGCGGTACGCGGCTACGGTTACGACGCCCGCCACATGACGCGCGCCGAACCGAACGCCGTCGACCATCGCGCCGGCACCGTGGTGGAGACCGGGCGCGACCTCGACGTGGCGCTGCAGGGCGACGGCTTTCTCGCCGTCGCTGTCGGCAGCGGCGAAGCCTACACCCGCGCCGGCAATTTCAGTGTCGACGCCAACGGCGCGCTCACCGTCAATGGCCGGCCGGTGCTGGGCGACGGCGGCCCGATCGTGCTGCCGCCTTACGTGCGCGTCGCGGTGGCGGGCGACGGTACGATTTCGATCCAGCCGCCGGGCGAGAGCGCGCTGCAGGTGGTGGACCGGCTGAAGCTGGTCAAGCCGGCGCCGGAAGAGCTCTCCAAGGATGAAAACGGCCTGATCGTCAGCCGCCTCGGCAACACGCTGCCGGCGGACGAAACGGTGCGGGTGCAGGGCGAGCACCTGGAGCAGAGCAACGTGTCGGCGGTGGAGGAGATGATCGCCACCATGTCGCTCAATCGCGGTTTCGAGATGCAGATGAAGATGTTCAACGCGGCCAACGACATGGTCGAGGCCGGTAACCGCCTGGTGCGCGGTTAGGCAACCGAGGGGTAGGGCATGAATCCGGCATTGTGGATCAGTAAAACCGGCATCCAGGCACAAGACGCGCGCCTGGGCGCCATCGCCAACAACCTGGCCAACGTCAACACGGTTGGCTTCAAGCGCGACCGCATGGTGTTCGAGGACCTGTTCTACCAGGTCGAACGCCAGCCCGGCGCCCGCGTCGACGCCAACAACGCCTCGCCGTCCGGGGTGCAGCTGGGCAACGGCACGCGCCTCCTGGGCACGCAGAAGGTGTTCACCAGCGGCAGCATCACCACCACCGGCCAGGCGCTGGACGTGGCCATCGTCGGCCAGGGCTTCCTGCAGGTGCAGATGTCCAACGGCGAAACCGGCTATACCCGCGCCGGCCAGCTGCAGGTCAACGCCGACGGCCAGCTGGTGAACGCGCAGGGCCTGCCCATCGTGCCCGCCATCACGGTGCCGGTCACGGCGACCTCGGTCAGCATCGGCGAGACCGGCACGGTGTCGATCACCCAGTCCGGCTCCACCGCGCAGACCGAGATCGGCCAGTTGACGCTGGCCAACTTCGTCAACCCCACCGGGCTGCTGGCGCTGGGCGACAACCTGTTCCAGGAAACCACCGCCAGCGGCACGCCCACCGTCGGCAATCCCGGCAGCGACGCGCTGGGCAAGCTCAAGCAGGGCGCGCTGGAGGGCTCCAACGTGCAGGTGGTGGAAGAGATGGTGGACATGATCGCGGCGCAGCGCACCTACGAGATGAATACCAAGGTGCTGTCCGCCGCCGACAACATGATGCAGTACCTGGCGCAGTCGGTGCGATGAAGCGGACGGCGCTCGTACTGGCCACGCTGCTGCTGGCCGGCTGCACCCAGACCCTGCCGCCGCCGCGCGCCGAGTTCGAGCCGCCGCTGCCGCCGAAGTCGGCGGCGCGCGGCATCGGCGGCGGCGTGTACACCGCCGGCGGCGCCCGGTCGCTGGTCACTGACAGCCGCGCCTACCGCGTCGGCGACGCCCTGACCGTGGTGCTGGAAGAAACCACCCAGGCCAGCAAGAAGGCCGGCACCCTGCTCGACAAGAAGTCGGGCGCCAGCATCCAGCCCACCATCCTCGGCAGCAAGACCATCAACACCAAGGTCGGGATCGACGCCGACCGCACCTTCGACGGCTCGTCCTCGTCCACCCAGCAGAATGCCTTGTCCGGCGCGCTCAGCGTGATCGTGCACCAGGTGCTGCCCAACGGCCTGCTGCTGGTGAAGGGCGAGAAGCAGCTCACCCTCAACCAGGGCGAGGAGTACCTGCAGCTGGCGGGCTACGTCCGCGTCGACGACATCGACACCGACAACCGCGTGTCGTCGCAGCGCATCGCCAACGCGCGCATCGCCTACTCCGGCCGGGGCGTCCTGAGCGACGCCAACGCCCCGGGCTGGCTGACGCGCTTCTTAACCAGCCCATGGATGCCGTTCTGAGAGACCTCATGCCCTACCGTTACCTTTCCCGCCTGATGCTGGTGCTGGTGGCCGGCCTGTTGCCGCTCAACGCCGGCGCCCAGCTGCTGCGCAACCTGGTCAGCGTCGAAGGCATCCGCGAAAACCAGCTGATCGGCTACGGCATCGTGGTCGGCCTGGACGGCACCGGCGACAACTCGCAGGTGAAATTCTCCGGCCAGTCGGTGAGTAACCTGCTCAAGCAGTTCGGCATCAAGCAGCCCGAGGGCAGCAGCACCAAGGTCAAGAACGTGGCGGCGGTGATGGTCAGCGCCAGCCTGCCGCCCGGTTACCGGCACGGCCAGACCATCGACGTCACGGTGTCGTCGCTGGGCGACGCCAAGAGCCTGCGCGGCGGCACGCTGCTGCTGACGCCCTTGCGCGCCGCCGACGGCGAGGTGTACGCGCTGGCGCAGGGCAACCTGGTGATCGGCGGTCTGTCGGCGCAGGGCAAGAGCGGCTCCAGCGTCACGGTGAACACCCCGACCTCGGGGCGCATCCCCAACGGCGCCTCGATCGAGCGCGAAATCCCGTCCGACTTCGAGAGCGGGCCGTCGGTGCGCCTGAGCCTCAAGCGCCCCAATTTCGAGACCGCCACCAACATCGTCAACACCATCAACCAGCGCTACGGCCGCATCGCCAGCACGCGCGACGCCACCTCGGTCGAGGTGCTGGCGCCGCCGGACCCGACCGCGCGCGTGGCCTTCGTCGCCCGGCTGGAGAAGCTCAACATCGGGGTGGGCGAAGAGACGCCGCGCGTGATATTCAATTCGCGCACCGGCACCGTGGTGATCAGCCAGGGGGTGACGGTACGCCCCGCCGCGGTGTCGCACGGCAACCTGCGCGTGGTGATCGCCGAGAGCTCGCAGGTGAGCCAGCCCAATCCGTTTGGGCGCGGCAACACCGTGGTCACGCCGCAATCGGACGTCAGCGTGCAGCAGGACCAGGGCCGCATGTTCAAGTGGCCGGCGGGCGCCAAGCTGCAAACCATCATCGACACCATCAACAGCACCGGCGCCACGCCGGACGACATCATGGCCATCCTGCAGGCGCTGGATCAGGCCGGCGCGCTGGATGGCGAGCTGGTGGTGATCTGAGGAGGAGCGAGCATGCTGAGCACCGACGTGAAGAAGGCCGGCAGCGGCGCCGAGGGTTCTTCGGCCAACCTCGAGACCCCGGTGCAGCCGCCCTCGGCCGAGTACCGCAAGAAGGTCGGCAAGGCCGCCGAAGAGTTCGAGGCGCTGTTCGTCCGCGAAATGCTGGGGCAGATGCGCAAGACCACGCGCGCCATGGCCGGCGAGGACAGCATCTTCGCCCAGTCCATCAACAGCGACCTGCTCGACTTTGCCGACACCGCGGTGGCCGGCCAGATCGCCCGGCAACGCGTGTTCGGTATCGCCAACGTCATCCTGGCGCAGCTACTGCCCGGCGCAACGGTCAATGGCAATAATGCACTTAAGGAAAACGCCGCCGGGGTCGCCTCTGTTTCCCAGAAGGCGCCCGAGACGGGCGCCGGCACTGGCCGCCTTCGCCACGCCGTTTTTTCCACTGAACCACAGATAGCCAGCCCGCCATGCGCATGATCCAGAACGCGCTGTCCGGCGCGATCGCCGCCCAGGCCGCGCTCAACACAGTCAGCCAGAACCTTTCCAACGAAATGACCCCCGGCTATTCGCGCCAGGGCGTGCTGCTGTCGACCCTGGTGCCGGGCGCGGGCGACCGTCTCGGCGCCGGCATGGGCGTCGACGTCACCGCCATCCGCCGCTTCAGCGACAGCTACAAGAACCTGCAGATGTGGCAGGCGGCGGCGGGGCAGGGCGAGCTGGCGGCGGCGCAGCCGTACTTCGCCCAGCTGGAGCAGGTCATGGGCAGCGACGGCACCAGCCTGTCGGGCGGCCTCGACAAGTTCTACAGCGCGCTCAACGCCGCCAGCGTCGAGCCCAGCTCGGTGCCCTTGCGCCAGCAGGTGATCAGCGAGGCCGACGCGCTGGCGCGCCGCTTCAACAATCTCAACGGTGTGTTCGCCACGCAGCAGGCCTCGCTCAACGAGCAGCGCAGCGCCACGCTGGCGCAGATCAATACCATCACCCAGTCGATCGCCGCACTCAACGGCAAGGTGGCGGAGGCCGACGCCGTCGGCACCAACGCCTCCGGCCTGCTCGACGAGCGCGACCGCCAGATCGACGCGCTGGCCGCGCTGGCCGACGTGCGCGTCAGCCAGCAGCCGGACGGCAGCCTCAGCGTCACGCTGCGCGGCGGGCAGCCGCTGGTGATCGGCAATACCGCCGCCACGCTCGCCGCGCAGGGCAACGTCAACGGCACGCAGACCATGACGCTGCAGTTCGCCAAGGAGCGCTTCACGCTGCCCAACGACAACCTGGGCGGCCAGCTGGGCGGGCTCAACCAGTACCAGAGCGCGGTGCTGCAGCCGATGACCGACGCGGTACGCACCCTGGCCGGCGAACTGGCGGCGCGCACCAACGCCCAGCTTGCCAGCGGTTTCGACCTCAACGGCCAGGCCGGCGCGGCGCTGTTCGTCTTCGATGCGGCCAGCACCAGCGGCATGCTCCAGGTCAGTGCCATCCAGGCCGACCAGCTGGGCTTCTCCAGCGATCCCGCCAAGCCCGCCAACAGCGACAACCTGCTG
Organism: Pseudogulbenkiania sp. AW2-16; assembly: GCF_056824575.1. Lineage (NCBI taxonomy): Bacteria > Pseudomonadati > Pseudomonadota > Betaproteobacteria > Neisseriales > Chromobacteriaceae > Pseudogulbenkiania > Pseudogulbenkiania sp. AW2-16. The sequence continues at coordinate 2,349,258 of NZ_CP157668.1, forward strand.
GCGCTGATCGCCATCAAGGACCAGAGCATCGCCATGACCGGGCTCGGCAACGTCACCATCAGCGATGCCTACGCCCAGCTCACCGGCCACCTCGCCATCGACAGCCAGCAGAACAAGGCCGGGCTGGAGACCGCCTCGGTGGTACGCGGCGAGGCCGAGAAGAACTGGAAGTCGACCAGCGGCGTCAACAGCGATGAAGAAGCGATCAACCTGGTCGAGTTCCAGAAGATGTACCAGGCCAACATGAAAGTCATCGCCGTCGCCAACCAGCTGTTCGACAGCACCCTGGCGATTTTCTGAGGAAGCCACCATGCGCGTAGCCAGTAACCAGTTCCAGGCCTCGATGAGCGCCGCCATGCAGTCGGCCAACAGCCGGCTCGCCGACCTGCAGCAACAGATGTCCTCCGGCGACCGCCTGCTGGTGCCGTCCGACGACCCGGTCGCCAGCGTGCGGCTGTTGCGCCTGCAGCGCGAAGAGGCGGCGTTGACCCAGTACCGCGACAACATCGCCGCGTTGCGCTCGCGGCTGTCGATGAACGAGTCCTACCTCGACGGCATGAGCAAGGACATGATGCAGGCGCGCGACCTGCTGGTGTGGGCCGCCGACGGCGGCAATACCGCGGACGACCTGCGCGCCATGTCGAGCTCGCTCGCCAACCTGCGCGACAGCCTGTTCTACGCTGCCAACACCAAGGACCAGGAAGGCCGCTACCTGTTCTCCGGCACCGCCAGCGCCACCCAGACCATCGCCGTCGACAACACGCAGCCCGCCGGCAGCCGCTACAGCTTCAGCGGCAACACCGACCGTCAGCAGGTGGTGATCGGGCACGGCGTCACCCAGCCCGCCAACGTCACGCTGGAAGACATGGCCGCCTTCCTCAACCAGCTCGACCAGACCATCGACACCCTGCAAAGCCCGACGCTCGACCCGGGCAACCCGAGCGTGGGCCAGACCGTGCGCCAGACCCTCGACGGCACCGATACCGCGCTCAAGGCCATCGGCGTCAGGATCGCCCAGCTGGGCGGAGCGCAGAATACCCTGCAGATGATGGACGACAACCACAGCAACGTCAGTCTGGCCAACCAGCAGAGCATCGCCAATCTCGGCAACCTCGACTACGCCGAGGCGTCGATCAACATGAACAGCTACCTGCTGGCGGTGCAGGCCAGCCAGAAAGCCTATGGCAAGATCAGCGCGCTCAGCCTGTTCGACGTGATCTGAGGCCGCTTTCACCATGAATTCCCTGATTTCCTCGCTGGACTCCGCCAGCAGCCGCACGCGTCGCAACAGCCCCGGCGGCGTGCAGCCGGCGCCGGCGGCCACCGATCTGCGCAGCACGCCGGCAGCCCCGGCCGAACCCGCCGTGGCCGGCACCACGGCCGCCAGCGGCTGGCGCTACAGCAGCCAACTCAACGAGCAGCTCACCGCCGCGCAGCGCGCCCTGGGCTTCGTCGACGGCCTGGCGGGCCAGCTGGAGCAGCTCAAGACCGATCTCAGCCAGCAGCTCGCCCAGCGCCGCATCGACCGGGAAGGGCTGGAGGCCCGCATCGGCCGCTTCGCCACCACCCTGGCGCAGCGCCATGCCCAAAGCGGCGGCAGCGTCGACGGCAAGCTGCGCTTTCATCTGGCGGCCGACGCCCGGCAAGATTTCACCGTACGTGGCATGGACCTCGACAGCCTGCGCAGCGGGCCCGCGGAAACGCTGGCGCTGTTCAGCGGCGAGCGCGGCACCGCCGCGATGTCGTTCAACGTCGGCGGCGACGTCAGCGAAGACGAGATCATGCGCCGCCTCAACCGCGCCTTGGCACCGTCAGGCATCCGCGCGGCCATCAACGACGACGGCCAGCTCGGCTTCTCGGTGGACGAGGCGGCCTGGCCGGCCATCCGCGACCGCCTCGCGGTACGCGGCGGCGGCGTCCGCTTCCCCTCCGGCCAGCCGCAGCGCGTCAAGACCGAGGCCGAACCGGAGCGGCTCTCGACCGGCGAGTGGCAGGTGAACGACCATGCCCACGTGCGCCAGACCCTGCAGCGCGTGGTAAGCGCCCTGTCGCAGCTGCGCCAGGCACACAGTGCCATCGCCAGCGCCATCGACCAGGCGCGTGACGCCATCGACCAGCTGTCGCGCATGGGCGAGCAGAGCTGGGCGCAGGAGTTCGTGGCCGATTTCAACGCGCGCCTGAACCAGGCCGGCGACTACCGCTCCTTCCTCGGCGTCATCCCGGCCCTGCTGGGCGTGAGCCGCTATCGCGTCGTCTCGCTGCTGGCGCTGTAACAACCCGTTCACGATCTTTTTGTAGCGGCGGCCGCACCCGATCACACCGGCGGGGCCGGCAAACGGCCAACGACGTCGTTGGCCGACTTGGCCTTGGAATGCCAAGGCCGGTGTCGTCCGCCTCCTATCGTGCTGTTTGCCGGGACCGCGTCGCTCGTAAAACAAATCGTGAGCAGGCTCTAAGTGGAGCGTCGCCGTCGGCAAGGCTTGCAGGGTGGCTCGGCGCCTACCGGGATGATCCGCCCCCCAACCTGGGGTCGTGCAGAAGAAGCCAGACGGCGCCTGTCGCTGCCGTCCGGGTGGTTTGAGATAAAAATAATGCGAGATCGCTTGACGGATGGATTTTCGGTCAATATAATTGCTATCTCTTTAGATGTTCCCTGATAGCTCAGTTGGTAGAGCGACGGACTGTTAATCCGCAGGTCGCAGGTTCGAGCCCTGCTCGGGGAGCCAAAGTTTCATGAAAGCCAGCACATCGTGCTGGCTTTTTGCATTTCCGGCAGGTGTCTGCCTGCCCAACCCCTCCGCGCCCGCCGGCGAGGCGACACCATCCCCATCGCCAGCGGGTTCTTTCCGAGCGAACGACACGACCGCCTCACCGGCAACCCCACTGTCCGGGACAAACGGCTGGGCGTGCCGCTGGTGCGTCGTCGGTCGTGGGGCATGTCGGAGGCGCCTTGAAGGCCTGGCTCGGCGGGCCACGGCGCCGCCGTGGTTGTGATGGCGGAGCGCCTGTACAACAATGCTTTATGACACTCCTCTCGCCACACTCGTCCATGACCAAGATTCTCGCCATCTGTGCCGGTGCTTCGAGCGGCGCCTTGTTGCGCTGGATGCTGGGCCTGCGCCTGAACGCGCTGTTGCCGTCGCTGCCGCTCGGCACGTTGTGCGCCAACCTGCTGGGAGGCTACCTGATCGGCTTCATCATCGCCGTCTTGGCACAGCATGCGACCCTGCCGCCGGAATGGCGTCTGTTGCTGGTGACGGGCTTCCTGGGCGGCCTGACCACCTTTTCGACGTTCTCGGCCGAGGTGGTGGAGTTGTTGCAGCAGGGGCGTTTGGGCTGGGCAGCGGCGGCCATCCTGGCGCACGTGATGGGCTCGCTGCTGATGACCCTGTTGGGCCTCTACAGCTATGCGTGGCTGCGCTCGCTAGTCTGACACCGGCTCGCCGTGATCGGCGCTGAGCAGAGCGTCCAGCAGCAGCCGCGCCTGTGCCGGCAGGCTGTCGATATCTTTCACACACAACTGCAGTTCGCGTATCGCCCACGGGTCGGTCAATTCCACCACGTGCAGCGCATGACTCTGGGCCAGACTCCGCGCCGAGCGGGCCGGCAGGATGGCCAGCCCGGCGTTGCGTCCCACCAAAGTGGCCACGGCGGCGAAGCTGGAAACGCGCAGCCGCAGGCGTAGCGCCTTGCCCTTGCGCCGTGCCATGCTTTCCACGAAGCCTTGCATGGCGCTGGTTTCGGTCAGGCCGACGAAGGCATGATCGAGCAAGGTGGCGAACGCGACCGAAGCCGTGCCGTGGAGCGGGTGCGCGGGGCCGCAAATCACCACCAGGCGGTCGCGGGCAAACGGCAGCAAGGGCAGCCGTTCCACCCCCAGGCTGCCGTCCAGGATGCCGATATCGGCCTCGCCGTCTTCGATCGCCGTGACGATGTCGCGGCTCGGGCGCTCGGCCAGCACAACATCCAGCTCGGGCTGCGCCGCCAGAAAGCGGCCCAGCAGGTCCGGCAGGAATTCGTTGCTGGCGACGCTGTTGGCCATCAGCCGGATTTCCCGCCGCACGCCCTGGCTGAGCCGCCCCATGTCGCCATTCAGCTGCTCTGAGCCCAGCAAGAGACGCCGGGCATGATGCAGCAGCACGTCGCCGGCATGGGTGAGGGCGATGCCGCGCGAGTGGCGTTCCACCAGCTGCACCCCGTACAGGTCTTCCAGCTTTTTCAGGCGCTGGCTGGCGGCGGAGAGGGCCATCGGGAAGCGTTCGGCGGCCTCGGTCAGGCTGCCGCTCTCGGCCAGGGCGGTGAACAGTTTCAGGTCGATGAAGTCGAGTCGCATGGTGCGGGGTTTCTACAGAGGGGAGGGGGCGGATAGACCGGCGCGCCGCGGCTGCAGCAGGCGGACCCGTTCAGTGAAAGCGAACCCCCGCCGTTGAGCCTTCGTGTTTGGAGAAGTCTGGCTGCGCCAAGAACATAACGGTGTGCCGGCACTTCCCGCCATAATAGGCCGAAAACAAGGAACCTGACATGATCGAAGCACAGAAACCGCTGCCGCTGGCTGGCCGTGTCGCCTTCGCGAAAAACAAAGGTGTGGCCATGGCTCTGTTGGCGGCGCTGGGGTTTTCCGCCAAGGCGGTGTTCGTCAAACTGGGGTATCGCTACGGCGCCGGCGCCGAAGCCCTGCTGGTGTTGCGCATGGCCTTCGCCCTGCCGTTCTTCCTGCTGATGGCGTGGCGCAGCGGCGTGGCTGGCGGCGCGCGCCGTCTCGAGCGGCGCGACTGGCAGCAACTGGCGCTGCTGGGCTTGCTGGGCTACTACCTCTCCAGCCTGCTGGATTTCATCGGCCTGCAATACGTCTCGGCGGCGCTGGAGCGTCTGACGCTGTTTCTCTACCCGACGCTGGTGTTGTTCATCTCGGTGCTGTGGCTGGGCAAGCGCTACCCGGCCAAGGTGTGGCTGGGGGTCGGGCTGGCCTATCTCGGCATCGCCCTCGCTTTCGTGCAGGATCTGCGCGACGCCGGGCTGGGCAGTCAGGCGCTGATCGGCCTGGCCTGGGTCGTTGCCAGTACCGTGAGCTATGCCCTGTACCTGGTCGGCTCGGGGGAGGCGATCGCCCGCATCGGTGCCACCCGTTTCGCCGCGCTGGCGACACTGGTGGCGTGCCTGGCGGTGTTCGTCCACTTTGCCGTGACCACGCCGCTGACGGCGCTGCTTCTGCCCATGCCGGTGTACCTGATCGGGTTCGCCATGGGAGTGTTCAGCACGGTGCTGCCGGTGTGGTGCCTCAACGTCGCGATCCGCCAGCTCGGCGCCGGCAAGGCGGCCTCGGTCGGCACGCTGGGGCCGGTATTGACCATGGCGATGGGCTGGCTCGTCCTCGGCGAGAGCCTGACCGGGTTGCAGGTGCTGGGCGCGGCGCTGGTGATCGGCGGGGTGGGGGTGGTCGGGCGCAGCAAGTGAGCGGGCGGCCGTGACGGTAAAAGGTTGGCCGAAGACCGGTAGCTGGGCATGAAAAAGCCGCATGGAACTCCATGCGGCTTTGTCCTGGCTGCGCGGGGCGCGCTCGGGGTGGCTTACAGCTTGCCGCTCACCCAGGCGTTGACGCCGGCCAGTGCCTCGGCCAGCTTCTCGGGCTGGGTGCCGCCGGCTTGGGCCATGTCGGGACGCCCGCCGCCCTTGCCGCCCACCTGCTGGGCGACGAAGTTGACCAGTTCGCCGGCCTTGATCTTGCCGGTCAGGTCGGCGGTGACGCCGGCCACCAGCGAGACCTTGCCGTCGCCCTTGGCGGCCAGCACGATGGCGGCCGACTTGAGCTTGTCCTTGAGCTTGTCCAGGGTCTCGCGCAGCGCGGTGTTGTCGGCGCCTTCCAGCTCGGCAGCCAGCACCTTGATGCCGCCGATCTCGACCGCGCTGTCGGCCAGGGTGTCGCCGGCCGAGGCGGCCAGCTTGGCCTTGAGGCGCGACAGCTCCTTCTCCAGCGCCTTCAGGTTGTCCTGCAGGCTGCCGATCTTGCCGACCACTTCCTCGCTGGTCTGCGCCTTCAGCGCGCCGGCCGCTTCCTTCACCAGGCTTTCCTGCTGCTGGGCGTAGGCCACGGCGCCTTCGCCGGTCACCGCCTCGATGCGGCGCACGCCGGCGGCCACGCCGCCTTCCGCCACGATCTTGAAGAAGCCGATGTCGCCGGTGCGCTTGACGTGGGTGCCGCCGCACAGTTCGGTGGAGAATTCGCCCATCTTCAGCACGCGCACCTCGTCGCCGTACTTCTCGCCGAACAGCGCGATGGCGCCGGCGCGGATGGCGTCGTCGTAGGCCATCACGTTGGCCGATACCTCGACGTTGTGCAGCACGATGCGGTTCACCACGCGTTCGATCTCGGCGATCTGCGCGGCCGACACCGGCTCGCCATGGGCGAAGTCGAAGCGGGTGCGCTCGGCGTTCACCAGCGAACCCTTCTGCGCCACGTGGCTGCCCAGCACGTGACGCAAGGCCGCGTGCAACAGGTGGGTGGCGGAGTGGTTGCGTGCGGTGGCGAGGCGCTTGTGCAGGTCGATGGTGGCCTGCACCGTGTCGCCGACGTGCAGCGCACCGCGCACCACGCGGCCGCTGTGGCCGAAGGTGGCGGCCTTGATCTTCTGGGTGTCAGTCACGTCGAACAGCGCGCCGACGCCGCCGCTCACCGAAATTTCGCCGCAATCGCCGACCTGGCCGCCGCCCTCGGCGTAGAACGCGGTGTCGTCCAGCACCACTACGCCTTCTTCGCCTTCGGCCAACTGCTCGACCGGGGTGCTGCCCTTGAACAGCGCCAGCACCTTGGCGTCGACGCTGGCGGTTTCGTAGCCGTGGAAGCGGGTGTCGGCACCCGCGTACTCCAGGTTGCCGGTCATCTTGAAGCTGGAGGCGGCACGCGCGCGTTCACGCTGGGCGTTCATCGCGTGCTCGAAGCCCTCCATGTCCACCTCGATATTACGCTCGCGGCAGATGTCGGCGGTCAGGTCGACTGGGAAGCCGAAGGTGTCGTACAGCTTGAAGATGGTGTCGCCGTCCATGCGGATCTTGCCGCCCTGCAGCGCGGCATCGACCAGCGCCATGCCGTGCTCCAGGGTCTCGGCGAAGCGGATTTCCTCGGCGCGCAGGTTGTCTTCGATGTGGGCCTGCTGCTGGCGCAGTTCCGGGTAGGCCCCGCCCATTTCTTCCACCAGGTCGGCTACGATCTTGTGGAAGAACAGGCCCTTCTGGCCCAGCTTGTAGCCGTGACGGATGGCGCGGCGGGCAATGCGGCGCAGCACGTAGCCGCGACCTTCGTTGGACGGCAGGATGCCGTCGGCGATCATGAAGCTGCAGGCGCGGATGTGGTCGGCGATCACCTTCAGTGACGGCACGTTCTGGCTGTACTCGACGCCGGTTTCACGCGCGGCGGCGCGCACCAGGCAGGCGAGGCCGTCGGTTTCGTAGTTGGACTTCACGTGCTGCAGCACGGTGGAGAGGCGCTCCAGGCCCATGCCGGTATCCACCGACGGCTTCGGCAGCGGGTGCAGCGTGCCGGTTTCGTCGCGGTTGAACTGCATGAACACGTTGTTCCAGATTTCCATGAAGCGGTCGCCGTCCTCGTCCGGGCTGCCCGGAGGGCCGCCGGCGACTTCCTCGCCGTGGTCATAGAAAATCTCGGTGCACGGGCCGCACGGGCCGGTGTCGCCCATGGTCCAGAAGTTGTCGGAGGCGTACGCCGCGCCCTTGTTGTCGCCGATGCGCACGATCTTTTCCACCGGCAGGCCGACGGTCTTGTGCCAGATGTCGAAGGCCTCGTCGTCGCTGGCGTACACCGTGACCATCAGCTTTTCCTTCGGCAGGGCCAGCCACTGCTCGCCGGTCAGGAACTCCCAGGCGTAGGTGATGGCATCGTGCTTGAAGTAGTCGCCGAAGCTGAAGTTGCCCAGCATCTCGAAGAAGGTGTGGTGGCGCGCGGTATAGCCGACGTTCTCCAGGTCGTTGTGCTTGCCGCCGGCACGCAGGCATTTCTGGCTGGTGGTGGCGCGGGTGTAGTCGCGCTTCTCGAAGCCGAGGAACACGTCCTTGAACTGGACCATGCCGGCCACGGTGAACATCAGGGTCGGGTCGTTGCCGGGGATCAGGCTGCTGGAAGGCACGACCTGATGGCCCTTGGAGGCAAAAAAGTCCAGAAACTTCTGGCGAATTTCAGAGGTTTTCATAAATATTGTTTCGTCAGGGTCTAAGACGGGCCGCCAACCGGGTTGTTGCGGCGCACTACATCGAGCATGGCTCGATTGTGTCAAGCCGTCCCGGTGCTGGCAAGGGTTTCGGCCCGCTTCTTGACGGCTTCGTTCATGCCGACGAAGCCGTTTCGGGTGTGGTTGAGCAGGGTTTCGGAAAACAGCGGGGTCAACAGGCCCTGGAAGGTCTCGCGCTGGTACAGCCGGGTGGTGCCGGCATCCAGCACCTCCAGTTCAAAGGCGTGCACGCCGCAAAACAGCGGCTGGGCCAGCAAGGTGCCGCGCCAGACCAGCTTGAGGCCCGGTTCGAGCTCGATCAGGGTGGGGCGGAAGGTCATGCGCCGTGCCTGCGGCGGATGCACCGTGACGCACAGCCGCGCACCGCGCTGCAGCTTGCCGTGCAGGCCGACGATGAACGGGTTCCAGTACGGATAGCTGGGCCAGTCGGTGAGCACCTGCCAGATCTGGTCGGGGCTGGCCTGGATGTCGATACGGCTGTCGATGGTCTTGATTGGCATCGCCCTAATCCTCCGCGTCGGTAAAGTCTTCGTCCACCGTTCCTTGCAGCACCCGGCGGATCACGTCCATCGGGAAGCCGCGCGTGGCGAGAAACCGCATTTGCTTCATCTTGTCCTGGGGCGTGGCGGGCGGCGTGCCGAACTTGCGCTGCCACAGCGAGAGCGCCACGGCCGTGTCGTCCTGCTGCGCCAGCGCCGTCTCGATCGCTTCCCGGTCCAGCCCTTTTTCACGCATCGCCTGGGCGATGCGGCGGCTGCCGTACTTGCGGCCCTTGACGTCGGCAAACTGCTCGGCAAAACGGTGGTCGGATTGCCAGCCGTTGGCCGCCAGCTCGTCGAGCAGGGTGGCCAGCTGTTCCGCGCTCTCGGCAAACGGCGCGAGCCGCCGCTCCAGTTCCCGGCGCGAATATTCGCGCCGGGAGAGGAGGTCGACGGCCCGCGCTTTCAGGCTTTTCGTCATGCGCCGGATCAGAACATGCCGTCAGCCAGCTCTTCCTCTTCCGGCTGGCCTTCGGTGATGGCGACATTGATGCCGACCGCTTCGCGAATCTTGCCTTCGATCTCGCGCGCGATGGCCGGGTTGTCCTTCAGCCACAGACGGGTGTTGTCCTTGCCCTGGCCGATCTTCTGGCCGTTGTAGCTGTACCAGGCGCCGGATTTCTCGACGAAGCCATGCTCCACGCCCAGCTCGACGATTTCGCCCTCGCGCGAGATGCCTTCGCCGTACAGGATGTCGAAGCCGGCCTGGCGGAACGGCGGCGATACCTTGTTCTTGACCACTTTGACGCGGGTCTCGTTACCGATGATTTCCTCGCCCTTCTTGATGCCGCCGATACGACGGATGTCGAGGCGCACCGAGGCGTAGAACTTCAGCGCGTTGCCGCCGGTGGTGGTTTCCGGGCTGCCGAACATCACGCCGATCTTCATGCGGATCTGGTTGATGAAGATCACCAGGGTGTTGGTGCGCTTGATATTGCCGGTCAGCTTGCGCAGCGCCTGGCTCATCAGGCGGGCGTGCAGGCCGACGTGGTTGTCGCCCATTTCGCCTTCGATTTCGGCCTTCGGCACCAGGGCCGCCACCGAGTCGACCACGATCACGTCGACGCCGCTGGAACGCACCAGCATGTCACAGATTTCCAGCGCCTGTTCGCCGGTGTCCGGCTGCGAGATCAGCAGGTCTTCGACGTTGACGCCGAGTTTCTGGGCGTAGGTCGGGTCGAGCGCGTTTTCCGCATCGATGTAGGCGCAGGTGCCGCCCAGTTTCTGCGCTTCGGCCACCACCTGCAGACACAGCGTGGTCTTGCCGGACGATTCCGGGCCGTAGATTTCCACCACGCGACCGCGCGGCAGGCCGCCCACGCCCAGCGCCAGATCGAGACCGAGCGAGCCGGTGCTGATCACCTGCAGATTTTCGGTGATCTGGTTGTCGCTCATGCGCATGATCGAACCCTTGCCGAACTGCTTCTCAATCTGGGCAAGGGCCGCGGCCAGGGCCTTGCTCTTGTCTTCGGAACGCTCCGCCATGCTGTCTCCAAAAATCGGGTTTGATAAACGTACCGCCGGATTATCGCACAAAGCCCATGGCGCTCAAACGCGGGCATGCGCGCGCCGGCCAAGCGCGATCTGCCGTGAGGCGCTTGAAATGCCGGGGAATGCAGCCACTTCTCACTCCACGGGGGACGTGTAAAATGATTGGCATGCTGAACGAACGCGCGCAACGCCTGCTGAAAGCTCTGGTCGAGCGCTACATCGCCGACGGGCAGCCGGTCGGTTCCCGCACGCTGGCCATGGTGGCGGGGCTGGACCTGTCCCCGGCCTCGATTCGTAACGTGCTGGCCGATCTCGAAGAGATGGGCCTGGTTGCCTCGCCGCACACCTCGGCCGGCCGTATACCGACCGCCAAGGGCTACCGCCTGTTCGTCGACCGGATGCTGACCATCCGGCCGCTGGAAGAGGGCACGCTGCACGAGCTGGAGCACAGCCTGCAGCCGGACAGCCCGCAGCGCATCGCCCAGTCGGCCTCGTCGCTGCTGTCCGATCTCACCCATTTCGCCGGCGTGGTGATCACCCCGCAGCGCCTCGACGTGGCCTTCCGCCAGGTCGAGTTCTTGCGTCTGTCGGAGCGGCGCATCTTGCTGATCCTGGTGACCATGGACGGCGACGTGCAGAATCACCTGCTCAATCCGTCGCGCGACTACTCCCCGACCGAGCTGATCGAGGCCGCCAACTTTCTCAACCAGCACTACGCCGGTCAGGGCTTGACCAGCATCGCGCAGCGCATGGAGAGCGAGCTGCACCAGCTGAAGGGGGATATCACCGAGCTGATGGCGGCGGCGATCCGCTTCGGCCAGAGCGCGATGAGCGACGCGCCGGCCTCGGTGGTGATCGCCGGCGGCACCAACCTGCTGAACGTCAGCGATCTCTCCGACGACCTGACGCGGTTGCGCGAGCTGTTCGAGACCTTCGAGCGCAAGACCGAGCTGCTGGAGCTGCTCAACCAGAGCCGCAACGCGCAGGGGGTCAATATTTTCATCGGCGAGGAGTCGGGGGTGGTGACGCTGGGCGAGTGCTCGATCGTGACCGCGCCTTACTGCATCAACGGCCAGGTGGTGGGCACGCTCGGCGTGGTGGGCCCGACCCGCATGGCCTACGAGCGCGTCATTCCCATCGTGGACATTACCTCGCGCCTGGTGTCGAGCGCGCTGTCCTATCAATAAACCCAGTCGGTCGGCGTGGTGCCGGCGGATGCCTTACCGGAACGCCCTGATGAAACTCCTTACCTGCTCGGCTGCCGCCACGCTCGCCCTGACCAGCTCGCTGGCGCTGGCCGACGCGGCGTTTCTCGCCCGGCCCGACGTGCAACGCTATATCGACGAGCAGGTGGCCAGCGGCCAGTTCGACCGCCCCGAGCTGGAGGCGGTGTTCGCCAACGTCGAAACCAAGCCCAACATCCTGCAGATACTCGACCGCCCGGCCACCTCGCGGCCGTGGTACCAGTTCCGTACGGCCTTCTTCAACGATCGCCTGATCGACGGCGGCGTGGCGTTCTGGAAAGACAACGCGGCTACGCTGGAGCGGGCCGAGGCGACCTTCGGCGTGGCGCCGGAGGTGGTGGTGGCGATCATCGGCATCGAGACCGGCTACGGCCGCAGCACCGGCAGTTTCCGCGTGGTGGATGCCCTGTCGACCATCGGTTTCGATTACCCGCGCCGCGCCGAGTACTTCCGCGGCGAACTCACCGAGTTCCTGCGCCTGGCCAAGGAAGAGGGCAAGAACCCGCTGCTCTTGAAAGGCTCCTACGCCGGCGCCATGGGCTGGCCGCAGTTCATGCCGTCGAGCTACCGCAAGTGGGCGGTGGACTTCGACGGCGACGGCCATCGCGATATCTGGGGCAGCGTGCCGGACGTGATCGGCAGCGTGGCGCATTACTTCCAGCTGCACGGCTGGCGCCACGGCGACGACGTGATCCTGCCGGCCAGCGTGCAGCCGGGGGCGCAGGTCGATCAGCTGGTGGCCGACAAGTTCAACCTGCACTATACCGTGGGCGAGCTGAAGCAGATGGGGGTGCAGCCGGAGGCGCCGGTGGGCGACCAGGTGCCGGCGGTGCTGGTGCCGCTGGAAACCGCGCCCGGCGTGACCGAATACTGGCTCGGTCTGAACAACTTCTACGTCATCACCCGCTACAACAAGAGCACCCTGTACGCCAAAGCGGCGCAGGAGGTGGCAGCCGCCATCCGCGAGCGTTATCTGGCGCAGCAGTTCCTCGGCCAGCAGCCGGTTTCGACACCGGCGCCGTGACGTCGGGCGGCGACGAAAAGGGTCGCCTTGCCTGCCAATTGGAATTAGAATCCGCCACCATGACTTATCAAGTGCTTGCCCGCAAATGGCGCCCGAAACGCTTTGCCGACCTGGTCGGTCAGGAGCACGTGGTGCGCGCCCTGACCAACGCCCTGGCCGGTGAGCGGCTGCATCACGCCTACCTGCTGACCGGCACGCGCGGCGTGGGCAAGACCACCATCGCCCGGATTCTCGCCAAGAGCCTCAACTGCGAGGCCGGTGTCGGCGCCGAGCCGTGCGGCGAGTGTTCCGCCTGTCGCCAGATCGACGCCGGCCGCTTCGTCGACCTCTTGGAGATCGACGCCGCCTCCAATACCGGCATCGACAATATCCGCGAAGTGCTGGAAAACGCCCAGTACGCGCCTACCTCGGGGCGCTACAAGGTGTACATCATCGACGAGGTGCACATGCTCTCCAAGAGCGCCTTCAACGCCATGTTGAAGACGCTGGAAGAGCCGCCGGCCCACGTCAAGTTCATCCTTGCCACCACCGATCCGCAGAAGGTGCCGGTGACGGTGCTGAGCCGCTGTCTGCAGTTCTCGCTGCGCAACATGACGCCGCAGCAGGTGGCGGGCCACCTGGCACGCGTGCTCGACGTGGAGCAGGTGAGCTACGAGGCGCCGGCGCTGGCGCTGCTGGGCCGTGCCGCCGCCGGCTCGATGCGCGACGCGCTGTCGCTGCTCGACCAGGCCATCGCCTACGGCGTCGGCAAGGTTGAGGAGGGCGGGGTGCGCGCCATGCTGGGTGCGGTCGACCGTGCCTACCTCTATACCCTGTTGGAAGCCCTGGCCGAGGCCGACGGCCCGCGTCTGATCGAGGAGGCCAAGGCGTTGGCCGAGCGCGGCGTCGGTTTCGACAGCGCACTGGGCGAGCTGGCCCTGCTGTTGCAGCAGATCGCGCTGGCGCAGACGGTGCCGGCCGCCATCACCGGTGACGACCCCGACGCCGAGGCGGTGCTGGCACTGGCGCAACTGATCGCGCCAGAAGACGTGCAGCTCTACTACCAGATCGCCATCCATGGCCGCAAGGACCTGGCCCTGGCGCCGGACGAGCACGCCGGTTTCACCATGACGCTGCTACGCATGCTGGCGTTTCATCCGCAGAATGCGCCGGGCGACAGCACGCCGGCACCGCGTCCGGCGGCGGCGTGCCGTCCCGAGCCGGCGAGCCGGCCGGCCGTGCCGAGTGAGCCGTCGGTGGAGGGGGCTTCCGCTGCCAAGGCCTTGCTGGCGCGTTTGTCCGGCCGCAACGGAGCGGCGCGCAGTGCACCCGCCACGCCGGACGAGTCCGCACCGGCCGACCCCGAACCCGAGCCGGCGCGCGTCGAACCGGTGCCGGCGGCCCCGGCTGTCGCCACTCAGTCCGAGCCGGGCACGCCGCCGTCGGTCGAGCTGGCGCCGTGGGAGGATGCTCCCGACGACGATGACGCCGGCGACGTCGCCGCCGAAGCCTGGCAGGCGGGGGTGAGCGCCGACGACAGCACGGCCGAGGCGTGGTCGGAGCCGGCCGCGCCGCCTGCCGCCGCCGAGCCCTATGTTTTCGACGGCGATTGGGCCGCGTTGGTGGCCGAGCTGGGCGCGCGCATGGGGGCCAGCCGCATGCTGGCGCACAACGCGGTGCTCAAATCCTGGAATGGACGGCGCTTGCAGCTGGCGGTGCCGGAGAGCTTCCGTCACCTCGCCACGCGCGATTACCAGGAAAAACTCAAGGCCGCGTTGGCCGAACGCTTTGGCCAGGCGCCGGAGCTGTCGGTCAGCGTGGAGGAGCTGGGGATGGAAACCCCAGCGATGCGCGAGGCGCGTTTCCGCCAGGAACAGCTGGCGGCGGCGCGTGTCAATCTCGAAAATGATCCCGTGGTGCGGCAGCTGGTCGGCGAATTCAACGCCGTGCTGCTCACCGAGACGATTCAACCTGTGCAGGAGTTGTAGCCCATGTTCGGAAAAGGTGGTATCGCCGGCCTGATGAAGCAGGCCCAGCAGATGCAGGAAAACATGAAGAAGGCCCAGGAAGAGCTGGGCAAGGTCGAAGTCGAAGGCCAATCCGGCGCCGGCCTGGTCAAGGTGGTGATGACCTGCCAGCACGACATCAAGCGCGTGTCGATCGACGACAGCCTGCTGGAAGACGCCAAGGACGACAAGGAAATGCTGGAAGACCTGATCGCCGCCGCCGTCAACGACGCGGTGCGCAAGGTGGAAAGCACCACCCAGGACAAGATGTCCGGTTTCACCGCCGGCCTCAACCTGCCGCCGGGCATGAAACTGCCGTTCTGATTCCCGATGTCTTCCTAAAGAACCGGCTCTCGATCTGTAGCGAGCGGCCCTCAGCGGGGTGAATGGCAGCGCAGAAACCGGAATGTACACACAGTACATGAGGATTTCTGATCGCTGAGCGAATCCCTGCGTGCCAATCTTCGATTGGCTCAGCGATAGATTCGCACGCCGTATACATGAGCCCCGATCAGGGCTGCGCAGCAAGATCGGGGGCTGGTTCTAAGGTTGGCCGAAGCATGGGCTTCGGCCAACCTTTTTCTCTTTCTCCGCCTGCCCGATGAAAAATCCCCCCTCGCTCGACCAGTTGATTTCCGCGCTCAAGGTGCTGCCCGGGGTCGGCCCCAAGTCGGCCCAGCGCATGGCCTTCCACCTGCTGCAGCGCGATCAGGCCGGGGCCGACCGGCTGGCGCGCGCGCTCGACCGGGCGCTGGCCAACCTGACCCACTGCGAGCGCTGCAACACCTTCAGCGAGACGCCGTTGTGCAATCTGTGCGCCGAGCCGGCGCGCAACCAGCACCAGCTGTGCATCGTGGAAATGCCGGCCGACCTGCTGATGCTGGAGCAGGCGCGCTGCTACGACGGCCTGTACTTCGTGCTGATGGGGCGGCTGTCGCCGATCGACGGCATCGGCCCCAAGGACGTCAACCTCGACAAGCTGATGGTGCGCGCGCTCGACGGCGTGGTGGAGGAGGTGATCATCGCCACCAACTTCACCGCCGAAGGCGAGGTGACGGCGCACATGATCGCCGAGTTGCTGAAGGACCGGGGCCTGGCGGTCAGCCGCATCGCGCGCGGCATGCCGGTGGGCGGCGAGTTGGAGTATGTCGACTCAGGCACGCTGGCGCAGGCATTGTACGAGCGGCGCCAGCTGGGGTGATCCGGGGGCGGTAAAATCCGCGCAAGGACAAAAGGTTGGCCGAAGACGCACTGCGCGTGCCTTCGGCCAACCTTTTTGCCGTGGCGCTCGGCAGGCTAGTGGCTCAGCTGTGGGAACAGCCGGTACAGCCCGTCCACGATGATCTCCACCGACACCGCCGCCAGGATCATGCCCATCACCCGGTTGACGATGTTGATGCCGGTCTGGCCGAGCCAGCGGCTGATCGGCGTGGCCATCGCCATCGCGGCGTAGCAGGACAGCGCGATCAACAGGCCGCTGACGATCAGGTAGCTGATCTGCACCCAGCTGTGGGCCGTGGTGCTGTAGATGATCACGGTGGAGATGGTGCCCGGCCCGGTCAGCAGCGGCATCGCCATCGGCACCACCGCGATGTTGGTGCGCAACTCGGCTTCCACGCGCTCCTCGTCGCTGGTCTTGGTGGGGTTGGGCTTGGCGTTCATCAGCGCCAGCGCGATCATCATCACCAGCAGGCCGCCGCCGACCTGGAACGAGCCGATGCTGATGCCGAGAAATTTCAGCAGGCTCTCGCCGATCAGCGCCGAGGTGATGATCACCACCGCCACCGAGGTGGACGAAATCTTGGCGATCTTGCGCCGCTCGGGCTGGCTCGCGTTCGGCGTCAGGCTGATGAACAGCGGAATCGCGCCGAGCGGGTTGACCAGCACCAGCAGCGAAATGAATATCTTGGCGATTTCCAGTTCTTTCATGAGCCGGATGTCCTTGTTGTTGTCGAAGTCGGTCGGTAAGGGGAAACGTTCCGCTGCGTTTCTGAAGAGGCCCCGGCTCCGCCCGGGCAAGAAAAATCGGCAGACACCCGGTCTGCCGACGCGCGCTCAGGAGCCGGGGCAGGGGCTCACAGCAGCAGGTTCTTCAGCGCGGCCTCGTAGATATCCGACAGCCGCTCGATGGCGTGCACTTCGACGCATTCGTTCAGCTTGTGGATCGAGGCGTTGACCGGGCCGAACTCGGCCAGTTCGCGCGCGATGCGCTTGATGAAGCGCCCGTCCGAGGTACCGCCGGTGGTGGACAGCTCGGCATCCACTCCCATCACCTGCTTGATGGAGCGTTCCAGCGCCCGCGTCAGCGTCCCTTCCTCGGTCAGGAACGGGTTGCCGGACAAGGTCCAGTGCAGCTCGTAGGCCAGACCGTGGGCGTCCAGAATCTGGTGCACGCGGTCCTTCAGCGTCTCGGCGGTGTGCTCGGTGGAGAAGCGGAAGTTGAACTTGACCTCGCAGGAGCCGGGGATGATGTTGGTGGCGCCGGTGCCGGCATTAATATTCGACACCTGCCAGCTGGTCGGCGGGAAGTGGTGGTTGCCTTGGTCCCATTCCTCGGCGGCCAGTTCGGCCAGCGCCGGGGCGATCAGGTGCACCGGGTTCTTCGCCAGGTGCGGGTAGGCGATGTGGCCCTGGATGCCGTGCACGATCAGGTGACCCGACAGCGAGCCGCGCCGGCCGTTCTTGATGGTGTCGCCCAGCACGTGGTTGGAGGTCGGTTCGCCGACGATGCAGTAGTCGATCAGCTCGCCACGCGCTTCCAGCGCATCCACCACGCGCACGGTGCCGTCGATGGCGCTGCCTTCCTCGTCCGAGGTGATCAACAACGCGATCGAACCCGGGTGACCCGGGTGCTGCGCCACGAAGCGTTCGATCGAGGTGATGAAGGCGGCCAGCGAGGCCTTCATGTCCGCCGCGCCGCGTCCGAACAGGTAGCCGTTGCGGATGGTCGGCTCGAACGGGTGGCTGTCCCATTTGTCCAGCGGGCCGGTCGGCACCACGTCGGTATGGCCGGCGAAGCACACCACCGGACCGCTCGTGCCACGGCGGGCCCAGAAGTTGTCGACGTCGCCGTAGCGCATGCGCTCCACGGTGAAACCGACCGCCTCCAGGCGGGCGATCATGCGCTCCTGGCAGCCGGCGTCGTTCGGGGTGACCGAATCGAGGCGGATCAGCTCTTCGGTCAGCATCAGGGTATTGGTCATTGGCCGAACGCCTTTCCGTAGAGGTCTTCCTTGAAGCCGAGTTCGACGGCCTCGCCGCGCTCCAGCACCGGGCGCTTGATCAGCGACGGGTTGGCCTGGATCAGCGCGATGGCCGAGCCGACGTCGTCGGCCCGTGCCTTGTCGGCGTCGGAGAGCTTGCGCCAGGTGGTGCCCTGGCGGTTGATCACCTTGTCAAGGCCGGCGGCCTCGATCCAGTGCTGCAGGCGCGCCTCGGCGATGCCCTGTTTCTTGAAATCGTGGAACACGTAGTCGATCTGGTGCTCGGTCAGCCACTGGCGGGCTTTCTTGACCGTGTCGCAGTTGGGTATGCCGTAGAGGGTGGTGGTCATGTCGATGCGGGTTAAACGTCCAGGGTGAAGCCATCAAAGCTGGCGGAGGCATCCTTGCCGGCCGGTTTGGCCGCGGCCGGCTTGCCGGCGGGCTCTTCGCCGGGCTTGTCGTGACCGTGGTTGATCAGCCAGTACAGGTTGGTCGGCGAGTCGGCATTGCGCAGCGCCTCGTCGAGCGTAATCTTGCCATCGCGATACAGCCGGAACAAGGATTGCTCGAAGGTCTGGGCGCCTTCGCTCATGCTGTGCTCGATCGCCTCCTTGATGCTGGAGATTTCCCCGGTGCGGATCAGTTCGGCGATGTGCGAGGTGTTGAGCAGCAGCTCCACCGCCGGCGTCAGCGTCTTGTCGACCGTCGGCACCAGGCGCTGCGACACCACCGCCTTGAGCGAGACCGACAGGTCCATCAGCAGCGCGGTACGGTTGTCGGGCGGGAAGAAGCTGATCACCCGGTTCAGCATGTGGTAGCTGTTGTTGGCGTGCAGCGTGGTGATGCAGAGGTGGCCCGACTGGGCGTAGTTGATGGCGTACATCAGCGTTTCGGCGTCGCGGATTTCGCCGATCATCAGCACCTCTGGCGCCTCGCGCATGGCGTTCTTCAGCGCGGTCTGGTAGCTCTTGGTGTCGATGCCGATCTCGCGCTGGTTGACGATCGACTTCCTGTGCTCGAACAGGAATTCGATCGGGTCCTCCACCGTCAGGATATGCCCGCTCTTGCTCTGGTTGCGGTGCTCCAACAGCGCCGCCACGGTCGAGCTCTTGCCGCTGCCGGTGGCGCCCACCACGATGATCAGGCCGCGCTTTTCCATGATCAGCGGCTTGAGCATCGCCGGCAGGTTGAGTTTCTCCAGTGACGGGATGGTCGGGGCGATGCGGCGGATGACCATCGCCGGTTGCCCTTTCTGGCGGAAGATGTTGACGCGGAAATTGCCCAGATCGTCGACCTGGCGCGCGAAGTTCATCTCGAACTCGCGCTCGTACTCGGCGATCTCCTCCTCGTCCATCAGGCTGTAGACCAGTGTCTTCACTTGTTCAGGGGTCAGCGCCTTGTCGTTGACCGGCAGCGTCACCCCCTCGATCTTGATCTGGGCCGGGGCGTGGGCGGTGAAGAAGATATCGCTGGCACTCTTGTCGGCCATCAATTTGAAAAACGGCAACAACAACATGATTCGGCTCCTGCTGGGCATGGCTTTTGTGCAAGTGTAGCCGTAAATGGCATAAAGAAACCCGCCTGAAGCGGGTTTCTTTGCCGGGTGCCGCGAGCTTTTTCACGGGGACTTGGCCAGCTCCTGGTCCCGCAGCGCGCGGCGCAGGATCTTGCCGACGTTGGTCTTGGGCAGCTCGCTGCGGAACTCGACGTGGCGCGGCACCTTGTAGCCGGTCAGATTCTTGCGGCAATGCTCGATGATGTCCTTCTCGGTGAGCGCGGGGTCCTTGCGTGTCACAAACACCTTGACCACCTCGCCCGACTTCTCGTCCGGCACGCCGATGCATGCCACCTCCAGCACGCCGGGGTGCATCGCCACCACGTCCTCGATCTCGTTGGGGTAGACGTTGAAGCCGGACACCAGGATCATGTCCTTCTTGCGGTCCACCAGCTTGACGAATCCGCCCGGTGTCACCATCGCCATGTCCCCAGTGGCGAGGAAACCATCTGCGCCGATCACCTTGGCGGTCTCGTCCGGGCGCTGCCAGTAGCCTTTCATCACCTGAGGCCCGCGGATGAACAGCTCGCCGGCTTCGCCAACCGGCAGCTCGCGTCCCTCGGCGTCACGAATCTGGATCTCGGTCGACGACACTGGCAGGCCGATGCTGCCGTTGTATTCCTTCAGGTTGAGCGGGTTGATGCAGGCGGCAGGCGAGGTTTCGGTCAGGCCGTAGGCCTCCACCAGCGCCACCCCGGTGACTTCCTTCCATTTGTCCGCCACCGCCTTCTGCACCGCCATGCCGCCGCCCAGCGTCAGACGCCAGGTCGAAAAATCGATGGTCTTGAAATCGGGGTGATGCAACAGCGCGTTGAACAGGGTGTTGACCCCGGTGATGGCCGTCACCTTATAGTTCTTCATCTCCTTGATGAAGCCGGCGATGTCACGCGGATTGGTGATCAGCACGTTCAGCGCGCCCACCTCGGTGAACGTCATCAGGTTCGCGGTCAGCGAGAAGATGTGGTAGAGCGGCAGGGCGGTGACGATGACCTCCTGCCCCTCGTGGATGACCGGCTTGATCCAGGCTCCCGCCTGCAGCATGTTGGCGACGATGTTGCCGTGGCTCAGCATCGCCCCCTTGGCCACCCCGGTGGTGCCTCCGGTGTATTGCAGAAAGGCAATGTCGTCGTGGTTGAGGTCGACCGGTACCGGAGCCTGGCGGCGACCTTCGGCCAGCGCCGCCGGGAAGCGGATGTGGCCGGGCAGGTTCCACGCCGGCACCATCTTCTTGATCTTGCGGATGACGAAGTTGACGATGGCAGACTTCGGAAAGTCCAGCATGTCGCCGATCGACGCCACGATCACGTGCTTGATCCGGGTGCGGGCGATGACCTCCTCGAGCACGCTGGCGAAGTTTTCCAGGATCACGATCGTCTCGGCGCCGGAGTCGTTCAGCTGGTGTTCCAGCTCGCGCGGCGTGTAGAGCGGGTTGACGTTGACCACGGTCAGGCCGGCACGCAGGGTACCGAACACGCCGATCGGGTATTGCAGCAGGTTGGGCATCATCAGGGCGACGCGGTCGCCTCTCTTGAGGCCAAGGCGATGCTGCAGGAACGAGGCGAACTCGGCGACGTGCTGGTTGAGGTCCCCGTAACTCAGCACCTTCCCCATATTGGCCATGGCGGGGCGGCTGCGAAACTTGGCGACAGAACGCTCGAACACCTCATCGATCGATCTGAAACTATCGATATCGATGTCTTGCTCGACGCCGGGCTGGTAATTCTTGAGCCAGAGTTTATCCATGCTGTGTTTCTCCATCGTGCTTGATTCGGGACGCCTCGCCTCAAGTCTTTTTGCCGAGCGTCTTTTGTTATTAGGTCAGCGGTCGTTGCTTGTCATAAACAAACGATCGTTTTATTTGCTCGTCAATGTACAGGAAGCACGATCATATCGTAAAGACGCCCGTGCACCGTTCGTGCCACCTGGCGCAGGCTTGTCGCCGGGATTTCCTTTCGGGGAGAAATGTATTACAATCCCGACGGTTAGGGATGGGCGTTTCGCCCATTTTTTATTTGTGGAAAAAGCAATGGATGTACGTTTGCTGCTGGAGAACACGCTGCCAGGTCTGGGTTACGAGCTGGTGGACTTCGAATTGACCCCTGGGGGCGGTTTCAGGGTGTTTCTCGACAAACCCGGTGGAATCACCGTGGAAGACTGCGTGCTGGTGAGCAACCACCTGACGCGCCTCTTCATGGTCGAAAACATAGATTACGAGCGGCTGGAAGTGTCGTCTCCGGGGCTGGACCGTCCGCTCAAGAAAGAGTCGGACTTCGTACGCTTCTCCGGGCAGCGGGCCAAGATCAAGACCCGCATGCCCATTGAACAGCAAAAGAAATTTTCCGGTCGTCTGGC
The DNA here is from genome assembly GCF_056824575.1 of Pseudogulbenkiania sp. AW2-16. Lineage (NCBI taxonomy): Bacteria > Pseudomonadati > Pseudomonadota > Betaproteobacteria > Neisseriales > Chromobacteriaceae > Pseudogulbenkiania > Pseudogulbenkiania sp. AW2-16. Next base: position 2,370,891 of record NZ_CP157668.1, read on the forward strand.
TGGCGTCGTGGATGGCGCTGTACAGCTGGAGTTCGAGGGCCGGACCGTGGCCATTCCGCTCGCCGTTATCGACAAGGCCAGGCTTGATCCTGAGTTCTGATCTGGGCGGGGTCGACCCCACGGGAATGAAAAAATTCGGAGGATTGCATGAGTCGCGAGATTTTGTTGCTGGTTGATGCCCTGGCGAGCGAGAAGAGCGTCAGCAAGGACGTGGTTTTTACGGCGCTGGAATTGGCGCTGGCGTCTGCTACTAAAAAGAAATTCAATCAGGATGACGTCGATATCCGTGTCGAGATCGATCGTCATACCGGGCAGTACCATACTTTCCGTCGCTGGACCGTGGTCGAAGACGACATGCTCGAATTCGACGACAAGGAAATCGAGCTGGCAGACGCTCGCGAACGTGATCCGTCCATCGAGGTCGGCGCCGTCATCGAGGAACCGATGGAGGCTGTCGAATTCGGCCGTATCGGTGCCCAGGCCGCCAAGCAGGTGATCTTGCAGAAGATTCGCGACGCCGAGCGCGAGCAACTCCTGAGTGAGTTCCTGCAGCGCCGCGAACATCTGGTCAGCGGTACCGTCAAGCGCATCGAGCGCGGCAATGCCATCATCGAGTGCGGCAAGCTGGAGGCCGTGCTGCCGCGCGAGCAGATGATTCCGAAGGAAAACCTGCGCGTGGGCGACCGCGTCAAGGCCTACCTGATGCGCATCGACCGCCTCGGTCGCGGCCCGCAGCTGGTGCTATCGCGTACTTCCCGCGAGTTCCTGATCAAGCTGTTCGAGCTGGAAGTGCCGGAAATCGAAGAGGGCCTCCTGGAGATCAAGGAAGCCGCCCGCGACCCGGGCCTGCGCGCCAAGATCGCTGTCAAGGCCAACGATCCGCGCATCGATCCGCAGGGTACCTGCATCGGCATGCGCGGTTCGCGTGTGCAGTCGGTGACCCAGGAGCTGGCCGGCGAGCGCGTCGACATCGTGCTGTGGGCGCCGGAGCCGGCGCAGTTCGTGATCAACGCGCTGTCCCCGGCCGAAGTCAACCGCATCATGATCGATGAGGATAACCACGCCATGGACGTGGTGGTGGAAGAAGACCAGCTGGCTCTGGCGATCGGCCGCAGCGGCCAGAACGTCCGCCTGGCAGCAGAGCTGACCGGCTGGTACCTCAACATCATGACGGTGACCGAGGCCGAAGAAAAACATCAGGAAGAAGACGCCGCGTTGCGTGAAACCTTCATGAAGCACCTCGGTGTGGATGAAGCGACCGCCATGACGCTGGTGCAAGAGGGGTTCGCCACCCTCGAAGAAGTGGCGTATGTGCCAATCGCCGAAATGCTCGAGATCGAAGGCTTTGAAGAGGAGCAAGTCAACGAACTGCGCAGCCGCGCTCGTGACGCTCTCTTGACGCTGGCCATCGCCTCCGAGGAAAAGGTGGAAAGCGTATCCGACGATCTGAAGGGCATCGAAGGCCTGGAGGATGCCGACCTGGTGCGTAAGTTGGCTGAAAATGGCGTGACCACCCGCGACGAACTCGCCGACCTTGCCGTGGATGATCTCGTTGACATGACCGGTATGGAGGCTGAAGCCGCACGTGCAATCATCATGAAGGCGCGCGAACACTGGTTTGCCCAGTAAGGCTTCGGGAAGTTATTGACGGAATTTGGGAAGACGCATGGTATTGACGAATGTAAAACAGTTTGCCAGTGAGCTTGGCTTGACACCGGATCGCCTGCTGGAACAGCTGCGTGCCGCCGGTGTCGGCAAAGGCTCGCTGGATGACACCCTCTCAGAACGGGACAAATCCCAGCTCCTGGACTACCTGAAGCGTTCGCATGGTGCCCGTAACGAGACCCCGATCACGGTGACCCGCAAGCAGACCAGCGAGGTTCGTACGGCGGACGGTTCGACGGTAAGAGTGGAAACCCGCAAGAAGCGTGTGGTGCAGCGTCCGCTGGAGGCACCGGTTGCGGCTGTCGCCGCCGTTGCCAAGCCAGAGGCTGCTCCGGTCGCCGCCGCTCCGGTTGAGCCGGCTAAGGCCGAAGTCAAGGCCGAGCCCGTGGTGGCGAAGGTCGACCTCAAGGAAGAACAGAAGCCCGAAGCGCCGAAGCCGGCGGCGGTTGAGACCAAGGTAGAGCCGAAGGTCGAAGCCAAGCCGCAAGAGCCGGCTGCTCCGGAAGTCAAGGCAGCCCCGGTGCGCCCGGCTCCGCTGTCCATTCTGTCTCCGGAAGAAATCGCCGCACGCGAAGCGGAAGAAAAACGCCAGCTGGCGTTCCGCGCTCGTCAGGAAGCCCTGATGCGCGAAAAGATCGAGCGCGAAGAGCGCCGTCAGGCCGCCAAGCTGGCGGCGGAAAATCCGCCTCCGCCTCCGGCGCCGAAGCCGGTCGAGGCCAAACCGGCCGAAGCACGCCCGGCTGCCGGGCGCTCCGCCGATGGCCGTCCGCAGGATGCACGCGGTCCGCGCAGCGGACAGCCGGGTGCCGGTCAGCGTCCTGGCTCGGCCGGGGTGCGTCCGGCCGCGGGGGGCAGCGTCCGGCTCCGGCCGGTGGCCGTCCTGCTCCGGCTGGGGCCGGCGCCGCAGCGCCTGCCGCGCCGGCACCGGGTTCTGCTGCACCGAAGAAGGGCAAGAAGGGCGGCTCCGAGCGCAGTTGGGACGACGGCAAGAAAGGCCGTGGCCTGCGCGTCAAGGGTGGCGATGCCGGCGGCGACTGGAAGAGCAAGCGCGGCGGCAAGTCGCGCGGCAACAGTCAGCACGCTTTCACCGCACCGACCGAGCCGATCGTGCACGAAGTGCTGGTGCCTGAAACCATTACCGTGGCCGACCTGGCGCACCGCATGGCGGTCAAGGCCGTCGAAGTCATCAAGACCCTGATGAAGATGGGCATGATGGTGACCATCAACCAGGTGCTGGATCAGGAAACCGCGCTGATCGTGGTTGGCGAGATGGGCCACATCGGCAAGGCGGCACAGATGGACGATCCGGATGCCTTCCTCGAGAACGTCGAGGGCGGCGCCGAGGTGGAGCGCCTGCCGCGTCCGCCGGTGGTGACCGTAATGGGTCACGTCGACCACGGCAAGACCTCGCTGCTGGACTACATCCGCCGTGCCAAGGTCGCCGCGGGCGAAGCCGGCGGCATTACCCAGCACATCGGTGCCTACCATGTGGAAACCCCGCGCGGCGTGGTGACCTTCCTCGACACCCCGGGTCACGAGGCGTTTACCGCCATGCGTGCCCGTGGTGCCAAGGCTACCGATATCGTGATCCTGGTGGTGGCCGCCGATGACGGCGTGATGCCGCAGACCATCGAAGCCATCCACCATGCCAAGGCCGCTGGTGTGCCGATCGTGGTGGCGGTGAACAAGATCGACAAGCAGGGCGCCAACCCCGAGCGTATCCGCCAGGAACTGGTCGCGCAGGAAGTGGTGCCGGAAGACTGGGGCGGTGACGCGATGTTCGTCGAGGTTTCCGCCAAGACTGGCCAGGGCATCGACAACCTGCTGGAAGGCGTGCTGCTGCAAGCCGAGGTGCTGGAGTTGACCGCACCGATCGAATCCCCGGCCAAGGGCGTGATCGTCGAGGCCCGTCTGGACAAAGGCCGTGGCCCGGTGGCAACGTTGCTAGTGCAGTCTGGCACCCTGAAGAAGGGTGACGTGGTACTGGCCGGCACCGCTTTTGGTCGCGTACGCGCCATGATCGATGAAAACGGCAAGGCGATCGATGAAGCCGGTCCGTCGATTCCGGTGGAAATTCTCGGCTTGTCCGACGTGCCGGCCGCAGGCGAAGACGCCATGGTGCTGATCGACGAGAAGAAGGCGCGCGAAATCGCGCTGTTCCGTCAGGGCAAGTTCCGCGACGTGCGTCTGGCCAAGCAGCAGGCTGCCAAGCTGGAGAACATGTTTGCCCAGATGGCCGAAGGCGAGGTGCAGAACCTCTCCATCATCATCAAGGCCGACGTGCAGGGTTCCTACGAGGCGCTGTCGCAGAGCCTGCAGAAGCTGTCTACCGACGAAGTGCGCGTCAATATCCTGCACTCCGGCGTGGGTGGCATCTCCGAATCCGACATCAACCTGGCGATCGCTTCCAAGGCCATCGTGATCGGCTTCAACACCCGTTCCGATGCTGCGGCCCGCAAGTTGGCCGAAAGCGAAGGTGTCGACATCCGTTACTACAGCATCATTTACGATGCCGTGGACGAGGTGAAGGCGGCCATGTCCGGCATGCTGTCGCCGGAGAAGAAGGAACAGATCACCGGTACCGTGGAAATCCGTCAGGTGATTTCGGTGTCCAAGGTCGGCAATATTGCCGGTTGTATGGTAACCGACGGTGTGGTGAAGCGCGGTTCCATGGTCCGTCTGATCCGCCACAACGTGGTGGTTCACACCGGCGAACTCGAATCGCTCAAGCGCTTCAAGGACGACGTGAAGGAAGTGAGGCAGGGCTACGAGTGTGGTCTGATGCTGAAGAACTTCAACGATATCCAGGAAGGCGACCAGCTGGAAGCGTTCGAAATCGTCGAAGTGGCGCGTACCCTCTAAGCGCGTTGTTCGGGCGAGCGTCCCTCCGGCTGCGGCCGGACGGCGCTCGCTTTTGTGTTTTCAGTGAATCAGGATCAACACCATGGCCAGAGCCAAAAAGGTTTTTCCCGTGCGGATCGTATCTCCGAGCAGATCCAGCGCGAATTGGCTGAACTCTTGCGCAAGGGTCTGAAGGACCCGCGCGCCGGCTGGATTACCATTACCTCGGTAGAGGTGACGCGCGATTACTCGCACGCCAAGATCTACTACACCGTGATGGACGACAAGACTCGCGAGGTAACACAGGAGGCGCTGGAGCACGCCGCCGGCTACCTGCGCAGCGAGCTGGGCCGCGCCCTGCAGATCTTCACCACGCCGCAGCTGCATTTCGTCTACGACGAGTCGATCGAGCGCGGCATGCACATGACGCGCCTGATCAACCAGGTATCCGAAGAGTACGCCGAGCCCAAGACCGAGCCGGAAGAGGGCGACGAGGCATGACGCAGATGCGGCGCAAGAAGCGCGCCGTGAGTGGTGTGCTGTTGCTGGACAAGCCTTACAACGTGACCAGCAATTCGGCCCTGCTCAAGGCGCGCTGGCTGTTCACGGCGGCCAAGGCGGGGCATACCGGTGTGCTTGACCCGCTGGCGACCGGCCTGTTGCCGGTATGCCTGGGCGAGGCTACCAAGTTCTCGTCCTACCTGCTCGATGCCGACAAGGGCTATCGTGCGACGATCTGCTTCGGCAAGGTGACCACCACCGGCGACCTCGAGGGCGAGGTGCTGCGCGAGCGCCCGGTGACCTTCGACGAGACCGCGCTGCGACGGGTGTTGGCGCAGTTTGTCGGGCCGATCAGCCAGGTGCCGCCGATGTACTCGGCGCTCAAGTTCCAGGGCAAGCCGCTGTACGAATACGCCCGCGCCGGGGTCGACATCGAACGTCAGGCGCGTGATGTCGTCATCCATGGCCTGGAGCTGGTTTCGTTCGACGGCGGCGAGGCCGTGGTCGACGTGCTGTGCAGCAAGGGCACCTACGTGCGTACCTTGGCCGAAGACATCGGCGAGGCGCTCGATTGCGGCGCTTTCCTCACCGGTTTGCGCCGCACCACCACCGGTGGTTTTACGCTGGAACAGTCGATCACCCTGGAGGCCCTGGAGGCTGTGCCGGAGGCCGAGCGTGACGCTCTGTTGCTGCCGATGGACGTGCTGGTGGCGCATCTGCCCGAGATCGTCCTGGCGCCGGAACAGGCCGGTCGTTTTCGCCAGGGGCAGGCGGTGCGCATCGCGGAAAAATGTGAGACAATGCTGCGCTTCCGGGTTTACCTTACCGAAACGCGGGAATTTGTCGGGCTGGGGGAGGCCAGGGAACCGGGTGTTCTTTCCCCCTCCGGCTCGTGGCTGCCTCGGCAGCCGAAGTGTGAAGTGTGGATGGGTCTCGGCTCGCTGCACTTGTCGGGCTTGATTGCCCTTACCTGAATTGTGGAGTACATCAAAATGGCTATGACCGCCGCTCAAAAAGCAGAAATCGTTAAAAACTTCCAGCAGAAGGAAGGCGATACCGGTTCGTCGGAAGTGCAAGTTGCCCTGCTGACCGCCCGTATCAACGATCTGACCCCGCACTTCAAGGCCAACACCAAGGATCATCACAGCCGTCGCGGCCTGCTGAAACTGGTGAGCCGTCGTCGCCGTCTGCTTGACTACCTCAAGCGCACCGATGCCGACAGCTACCGTGCCCTGATCACCCGCCTGGGTCTGCGCAAGTAATCGGTTCAGGTTCGAAAAAGTCGCAGCCAGTCTGCGACTTTTTCGTTTCCCGGCCCACTAACTGAATGACACGACGGGAGGAGCCTCTAGACATGCCGGTTGCCGCAGCCAGTCGGTATTTCTAGGGGTTCCCGTTGTGAGTCCACTTGCCTCAAACCAATAGCAAAAGGGATGCCCTGTGTTCAACAAGATTAGCAAAACCTTCCAGTACGGCCGCCACACCGTGACCCTGGAAACCGGTGAAGTGGCCCGTCAGGCCTCCGGCGCCGTTCTCGTCACCATGGAAGACACCGTGGTACTGGTGTCCGTGGTCGGCTCGCAAAACGTCAAGCCGGGCCAGGATTTCTTCCCGCTGACCGTAGACTATCTCGAGCGTACCTACGCCGCCGGCAAGATTCCGGGGGGCTTTTTCAAGCGCGAGGGCAAACAGTCCGAGAAGGAAATCCTGACCAGCCGCCTGATCGACCGCCCGATCCGCCCGCTGTTCCCGGAAGGCTTCTACCACGACGTGCAGATCGTCGCCACGGTGATGTCGCTGAACCCGGAAATCGATTCCGACATCCCCGCGATGATCGGCGCTTCCGCTGCGCTGGCGATCTCCGGTCTGCCGTTCAACGGCCCGATCGGCGCCGCCCGCGTCGGCTATGCCAGCGGTGACTACATCCTCAACCCGACCAAGACCGAATTGGAAACCTCCCAGCTCGACCTGGTTGTTGCCGGTACCCATCGTGCCGTGCTGATGGTCGAATCCGAAGCCAAGGAACTGCCTGAAGCCGTGATGCTGGGCGCCGTGGTGTTCGGCCATGACCAGATGCAGGCCGCGATCAAGGCCATCAACGAGCTGGCCGACGAAGTCAACCCGGTAATGTGGGACTGGTCCGCCCCGGCCCAGAACGACGAGCTGATCGCCAAGGTGCGTGAAGTGTCGGGCGAGAAAATCGCTAACGCCTTCCGTATCCGCCAGAAGCAGGCGCGTACGCAGGTGCTGGCTGAAGCCTGGGCCGACGTCAAGGCCGCGCTGATCACTGAAGAAACCGATACCCTGACCGCCAACGAGATCAAGGGCATCTTCAAGAGCCTGGAAGCCGAGATCGTGCGCGGCCAGATCCTGGCCGGCGAGCCGCGCATCGACGGCCGCGACACCCGCACCGTGCGTCCGATCGCTATCCGCACCGGCGTGCTGCCGCGTACCCATGGTTCGGCGCTGTTCACTCGTGGTGAAACCCAGGCCATGGTGGTAACCACGCTGGGCACCCAGCGCGACGAGCAGATCATCGACGCGCTGGCCGGCGAGTACACCGACCGCTTCATGCTGCACTACAACTTCCCGCCGTACTCGACCGGTGAAGCCGGTCGCATGGGCCCGCCGAAGCGCCGCGAAATCGGCCATGGCCGTCTGGCCAAGCGTGCCCTGGCGCAGGTGCTGCCGTCCGCCGACGAGTTCGGTTACTCGATGCGCGTGGTGTCGGAAATCACCGAGTCCAACGGCTCCTCGTCGATGGCGTCGGTATGCGGTGGCTGCTTGGCGCTGTTGAACGCCGGCGTGCCGCTGAAGGCGCACGTGGCGGGTATCGCCATGGGCCTGATCCTGGAGGGCAACCGTTTCGCCGTGCTGACCGACATCCTGGGTGACGAAGATCACCTGGGCGACATGGACTTCAAGGTGGCCGGTACTGCCGAAGGCGTGACCGCGCTGCAGATGGATATCAAGATCCAGGGCATCACCAAGGAAATCATGCAGGTCGCACTCGACCAGGCCAAGGAAGGCCGCCTGCACATCCTCGGCCTGATGAAGGAAGCCGTGGAGGGTCCGCAGCAGCTGTCCACCCACGCTCCGCGCCTGTTCGTGATGAAGATCAACCCGGACAAGATCCGTGAAGTGATCGGCAAGGGTGGCGAGACCATCCGCTCGATCACCAAGGATACCGGTACCGAGATCAACATCGAGGAAGACGGTACCATCACCATCGCTTCGGTGACCCAGGAAGGTGCCGATGCCGCCAAGAAGCGCATCGAGGAAATCACCGTCGAAGTCGAAGTGGGCAAGATCTACGAAGGCACCGTGGTGAAGATTCTCGACAACAACGTCGGCGCCATCGTATCGATCCTGCCGGGCAAGGATGGTCTGGTACACATCTCGCAGATCGCCAACGAGCGTATCAAGAACGTGTCCGACTACCTGAAAGAAGGCCAGGTGGTGAAGGTCAAGGCGATCGAGATGGACGACCGCGGCCGTATCCGCCTGTCGATCAAGGCCCTGCTGGAAGACGAAGCCAAGACGGCGCGCGAAACCGCCGACTCCTTCGGTCTGAAGGCCGGCAGCTGAGTCTGATCGCTGCCAGTGAAAAGCCCGCGCATGCGCGGGCTTTTTTGTTGCCTTGGGTGTGAGGGCGCCGCCGTATCGCGCTCAGTCCTCCGCCGGACGGCGCAGGTGCAGCAGCACACCGCCTTCGCTGCCGGTTTCGAAGCGGTACTCGAGTGCGGCATACTCGTCCAGCATCGGGATCAGCGGGCCGGGAAAGTGCGGTAGGATGAAGGAGGCTTCGCCTCCTGCTTGAAGCTCATCGGCCGCATTGAGGATGATTTCGATCGGCCCGGGCGGGGCCATGTTTCTCAGGTCTTGGGCTGGCATGATGGGTCTCTTGGTCGGGTGGTCGGGTCGGTAGGTGCGCTACGGAGAAAATCGATACTTAGCCGGGCTTGCCGTCCTCGCGCCGCTTCAAGTAGGCCGGGATGAACAGCCTACCCCAGCATAGCAGCGTGAGCAGCCAGCCGCCGGCGGCGACCACATACAGCACGCTGGTCAGCCCAGCGGGGAGGAGGTCGGCGAGCACCCGCGCCAGCGCCATCCAGTGGGCGGCGAGGTAAAGCCGCCATATCCCAGAACTGGCTTCCAGCGGCCTCCCTGAATGGCCGAGACTGACCCGTGTCACGAAGGCGATCATCATGGTCAGGAAGAAGCCGGTGGTGATGGCGTGCAGCGGCGCGAGCCCCAGCAGGGGTTGGCCGAAGAGGGCGGCCCCTTCTTGCAGGACGTACAGGGTGAAACCGATCGCCAGCCAGGCAAAGGCCAGGTGCAGCATGCCCAGCAAGCGCACCGACAGGCTGGCACGCAACTGCCAGCGCCACGAGGTGTAGGCCAGCAGCAGGGCGAATGGCAGGTCGGCGGGCAGGGTGGTGACGCCGGCGATGTGCAGCAGGCCGTGGCCGAACGAGCCGGCCAGCAAGGCATAGAGCAGCCAGTTCGGTCGCCATACGGTATAGCCGGCAAGCACGCTCGAGGAAAAGAACGGTACCATGCGATGGCTGACGGTCAGGAAGACCGGCAGCAAAAAGCCCCATAGCGCCAGGTCACGCATCACCGCCCAGCCGAGGGTGTCGCCGCTGAGCAGCCAGTAGAGGGCGGCCATCAGCCCGGCGAGGCCGACGATGAAGGCCAGTTCCACCGCGATGGCGTGGCGCCGGTCAGGTTGTGGACTGGCCAGGATGATCTGGCCGAAGACCAGCACCAGTCCGGAAAAGCCCAGCGCATAACTCAACAGGCCGGTCACGGCCAGGCCCGGGCCCAGCGCCAGGGCGGCGAGCCACAACACCAGGCCGGCCGCCATCAGTGCCGGAATGGCCAGGTAGCGGGCGCGAGACGGTGCATCGACGTTGAGCCAGCGTGGTCCGGCGGTCAGGATGAAGCCGGTCATAAAGAACGGAAAAATGCCGTACAGCATCAGGAAACCGTGCGCCAGCGTGGCGGGGATGGATAGCGGCAGGGCAAAGCCTGTCAGACGGCGGCTCATTTCCAGTGACCAGCCTGCCAAGAGCGTGATGGCGAACACCATGCCGGGCAGGAAGGCCACGCGGTGCGGTGCCTGCAAGAAGGCCGGTAGCGTGACTGCCGGCGATGGTTTTGGAGCCAGGCCGGGGCTGGGAGTGGGGGTGGGGGTGGGGGATAGCGGTCGCATCTTCATACAACTCCGGATGGGGTATTAGGGAGTATCGGACGCACGCCGTCCGAGCTGAATGATCAGAGTCAAGAATCGAGGGAGAAAATCATGTCCGGGCCGTCAACGCACGCCTTTCTCAAGCACATTCCATTGTTCAGCGTTTGCCATGAGGATGAACTGTCCAGGTTGGCCGAAAGGGCGATCGAGCAGCGCTACGAAAAGGGGCAGATGCTGTTCCAGCGTGGCGACCCGTGCCAGGGCATGTACGTGCTGGTGTACGGCCGTATCAAGATCGCCATCGTCGCGCGCCAGGGAACCGAGAAAGTGATCGAAATCATTCACCCTTCGCAAAGCTTCGGCGAAGCCGTGATGTTTCTCGAGCAGCCCTACCCGGTGATGGCGCAGGCGGTGGAAGATTCGCTGGTGCTGTTCATCCCAGCCGAAACCCTGTTTACCGCGCTGGATGACGACAGCCGCCTGGCACGGCGCATGCTGGCGGGCTTGTCGATGCGGCTGCGTACGCTGCTCAAGGATGTCGAGACCTACACGCTGGAGTCGGCCGTGGAGCGCGTGGTGGGCTACCTGCTCAACAGCCTGGAGGACAGCGACGACAATGTGGTCAACCTGCCGGTCAACAAACAGACGCTGGCCTCACGCCTCAACCTGACCCCGGAAACGTTCTCCCGGGTTCTGCAAAAACTCGCCGAGCAAGCCGGGATCGTGGTGGAAGGCCGGGAAATCCGCGTTCCTGACCGTAATAAGCTATCCGAAATGCGCAATCTGGCCTGATTTGCGCTGAATTCACGCTCTTTCGGGCTCCGAGGTTTTTGTAATCGCATGTCGCAAACCGGATATGGGGCTGTTTGCGGATTCGATTAGAATGATTCGGACAATTACCCAAAAGTACCCGTTACTGCACGAAGGAACTATCAAGATGAGCAACGCTGTTACCCGCGCTACCTTCGACCAGGTCATGGTCCCCAACTACTCTCCCGTCGAGTTCATTCCGGTGAAAGGGCTGGGTTCCCGTGTATGGGATCAGCAGGGCAATGAGTACATCGATTTCGCTGGCGGCATCGCCGTCAACTCGCTCGGTCACTGCCACCCGGAGCTGGTGGCCGCGCTGACCGAGCAGGGCAACAAGCTGTGGCACCTGTCCAACGTCTTCACCAACGAACCGGCGCTGCAACTGGCGACCCGTCTGACCGAGCTGACCTTTGCCGAGCGTGTGTTCCTGTGCAACTCCGGTGCCGAAGCCAACGAAGCGGCCTTCAAACTGGCCCGCAAGTACGCCACCGATCACTTCGGTGCCGACAAGTACGAAATCATTTCCTGCAAGAACTCGTTCCACGGTCGTACCGTGTTCACCGTCAACGTCGGCGGCCAGCCCAAGTATAGCGAGGGTTTCGGCCCCAATCCGGCTGGTATCACCCACGTCGAGTTCAACAGTATCGAGTCCCTCAAGGCCGCCATCTCCGACAAGACCTGCGCCGTGGTGATCGAGCCGGTGCAAGGCGAGGGCGGCGTGCTGCCGGCCGACAAGGCCTACCTGGAAGCGGCCCGCGAGCTGTGTAACCAGCACAACGCGCTGCTGATCTTCGACGAAGTGCAGACCGGCGTCGGCCGTTGCGGCACGCTCTATGCCTACCAGTCTTACGGTGTGACCCCGGACATCCTGTCCTCGGCCAAGGGCCTGGGCGGCGGCTTCCCGGTTGGTGCCATCCTGACGACCGCTGCCATCGCCAAGAGTCTCGGCGTCGGCACCCACGGCACTACCTACGGCGGTAACCCGCTGGCATCCGCCATCGCCGGCAAGGTAGTCGAGATCATCAGCCGTCCGGAAGTGCTGGAGGGTGTGCGCGCCAAGCATGATCGTTTCGTGGCCGGCCTGAACGCCATCAACGCCAAGTACCACGTGTTCAAGACCGTGCGCGGCATGGGCCTGTTGATCGGCTGCGTGCTGGCCGACGAGTACGCCGGCCGTGCCAAGGACTTCCTCAAGGCCGCCGAGAAAGAACGCCTGATGGTATTGGTCGCAGGGCTGAACGTGGTGCGCCTGGCGCCGTCCCTGGTGGTTGAGGACAAGGACATCGACGAGGGCCTCGCCCGCCTCGATGCCGCCATCGCCAGCCTGGTTAGCGTCCGCTAAACCCGCCCCCTTTTCTTAACAATTGACGTTTTTCACCCGCGACCTGCCCAGCTGAGCAGGTCGTAGGGGACGGCTGCGCCTGAAAAACGTCGTGACAATGATTTGACATGCTTGGGAGGGCTTGCCCATGTTAGTCGTCCGTCCAGTCCGGACCTCCGATCTGCCTGCAATCGAGCGCATGGCAGTGGCCAGCGGCATCGGCGTGACCAGTTTGCCCAATGACCGGGACAAGCTGTTCGAGCGTATCCAGCAATCGGCCAGCGCTTTCGAGCACGAGGCGGTGCCGGATACCGGCCGCGAATTCTATATGTTCGTGCTGGAAGAGCACGGCGAGGTGGTGGGGACCGCCTCGATCAGCGCTTCCGCCGGTTTCGATGAACCGTTCTACAGCTATCGCAGCGAGACCTTCGTGCACGCCTCGCGTCCGCTCAAGGTCAACAACCGCATCCATGTGCTGAATATCTGCCACGACCTGACCGGGATGGTGCAGTTGTGCGGTTTCTATTCCGACCCGGCCTACGGGGAGTTGGGCAGTGAATTGTTGTCTCGTGCCCGTCTGTTGTTCATCGCCGGGCAGCGTGAGCGCTTCGGCAAGCGCATCCTGGCCGAGATGCAGGGCATCCACGACGAGCAGGGGCAGTCGCCGTTCTGGAACGCCATCGGCCGGCGCTTCTTCAATATGGATTTCATCCAGGTGGAGCAGGCCTTCGTCTCGCACAGCAAGACCTTCATCGCCGAACTGATGCCGGCCTACCCGATCTACGTGCCCTTGCTGCCGGACGAGGCGCAGAACGCCATCGGCCAGGTCCACCCGGATTTCGAGCGGCCGTTCATGCTGCTGACTAGCGAGGGCTTTGAGGCCGACAACTACCTCGACATCTTCGATGGCGGCGCGGTGCTGACCGCCGACGTCGACCGGCTGTGGACCGTCGAATGCAGCGGTACCTATCCGGTGGAAGTGTCGGCCAGCCTGCCGCCGTCCGCCACCACCATGTTGCTCAGCAATGGCGGCACCGACCGCTTTGCCGCGGTGGCGGCCCGCGTGGCCTTGGTCAACGGGATGGCGCTGATGACCCAGGATGTCGCCCAGGCGCTGGCGCTGTCGAACGGCCAGCCGGTGCGTGTGGTGCCGCTGCACGAGGCCAAGGAGAAACAATCATGATGGTGATCCGTCCCATTACCCGCGATGACCTGCCGGGGCTGATGAAGTTGGCGGCCAGTGCCGGCGTGGGCCTGACGTCGCTGCCGATCAACGAGGAACGTCTGGCCAAGCGCATCCTGCGCTCGGTGCGCTCGTTCAGCGGTGAGGCCGAGTTGGCCGAACAAGGCTACGTGTTTGTGCTGGAAGACGGCAGCAACGGCACCGTCGCCGGCATCTGCGCCCTGGAGGCGGCGGTCGGCCTGCACGAGCCTTGGTACAACTACCGTGTCGGCACCATTGTGCACGCCTCGGAAGAGTTGAACGTCTATTCGCGCCACGACACCCTGTTCCTGTCCAACGACCATACCGGCTATTCGGAATTGTGCACGCTGTTCCTGCACCCGGATTACCGGGTCAACCGCAACGGTGGCTTGCTGTCGAAGAGCCGCTTCCTGTTCCTGGCTCAGTTCGCCGACCTGTTCGGCAAGATGGTGGTGGCCGAAATGCGCGGGGTCTCGGACAGCGACGGCAAGTCGCCGTTCTGGGAGGCGCTCGGCCGGCACTTCTTCTCCATGGAGTTCGCCGAAGCCGATTACCTGACCGGGGTCGGGCAGAAGGCTTTCGTCGCCGAACTGATGCCCAAGCACCCGGTGTACATCGATTTCCTGTCGCCCGAAGCCCGGGCCGTGATCGGGAAGACTCACGAGAACACCCGGCCGGCGGTCGCCATGCTGGAGTCCGAGGGCTTCCGTTACGAGGGCTACGTCGACATCTTCGACGCCGGTCCGACGGTGCAGGCCTATACCAGCGAAATTCGCGCCGTGAAGCAGAGCGTCATGGCCAGCGTCCGCGTCGTGACCGCTCCGGTCGAGGGCGAGCGCAAGAACCTGCTGGTGTCGAACACCCAGTTTGAAGGCTTCCGCGTGATTCTGGCGGAAACCACCGTCGTCGATAACGAGATTCTGCTGACGCCCGAAGAGGCGCACGCCCTGCAAGTGGGCGAAGGTGACCCGGTGCGCTGTGTCACGCTCTCGCCCAAGGAGACTATCTAAATGACAACGCTGTGCATCAATGGAACCTGGCTGGCCGGTGACGGCGAGCCGTTGAAAAAGACCAACCCGGCCACGACCGAGCTGATCTGGGAAGGCAAGGGCGCCTCGCCGGCTCAAGTCGACGCCGCCGTCGCCGCCGCTCGCGCCGCCTTCAAGAGTTGGTCGCGCACTTCTTTCGACGAGCGGGTAGCCATTGCCCGTCGTTTCGGCGAGCTTCTGGCCGCCAACAAGAATGCCTTGGCCGAGGTGATCGCGAAGGAAACCGGCAAGCCGATGTGGGAAGCGCTGACCGAGGTGACCACCATGGTCAACAAGGTCGACATCTCGGTCAAATCGTACAACGAGCGCACCGGCGAGCGCGCCGCCCCCATGGGCGACGCTCAGGCGGTATTGCGCCACAAGCCCCACGGCGTGGTGGCGGTGTTCGGTCCGTACAACTTCCCGGGCCACCTGCCCAACGGCCATATCGTGCCGGCACTCTTGGCCGGCAACACCGTGATCTTCAAGCCGTCCGAACTGACGCCGTGGACCGCCGAGGAAACCGTCAAGCTGTGGCAGCAAGCCGGCTTGCCGGCGGGCGTGATCAACCCGGCCCAGGGCGCCAAGGAAACCGGCATCGCCTTGGCCAACCATGCCGGCATCGACGGTTTGTTCTTCACCGGTAGTTCCGCCACCGGCAACCTGCTGCACAAGACCTTCGGCGGCCAGCCGGAGAAGATCCTGGCGCTGGAGATGGGCGGCAACAATCCGCTGATCGTGGGTAAGGTGGCCGAGGTCGATGCCGCCGTGCACCACGTGATCCAGTCTGCCTTCATCTCCGCCGGCCAGCGCTGTACCTGCGCACGGCGTCTGCTGGTCCCGGCCGGGGAGTGGGGCGATGCCTTCGTCGAACGTTTGGTCGAGGTCGCCGCCAAGCTCAAGGTGGGGCTTTACAACGAAGAACCGGCTCCGTTCATGGGCTCGGTGATTTCCAACACCGCGGCCGACGCGCTGCTCAAGGCGCAGGCCACGTTGCGTGAGAACGGCGGCAAGGTGCTGCTGGAAATGCGCCGCCTGTCCGAGACCGGCGCCATTCTGTCGCCGGGCATCATCGACACCACCTCGGCACAGCGTCCGGACGACGAATTCTTCGGCCCGCTGCTGCAGGTGATCCGCTACACCTCGTTCGACCAGGCCATCGAGATCGCCAACGACACCCGCTTCGGCCTGGCTGGCGGCGTGCTGTCGGACGACCGCGCCGAATACGAGCGCTATCTGCTGGAAAGCCGTGCCGGCGTGGTGAACTGGAACAAGCCGCTGACGGGTGCCTCCAGCGCCGCTCCGTTCGGTGGCATCGGCGCCTCGGGCAATCATCGCCCCAGCGCCTACTATGCAGCCGATTACTGTGCCTGGCCGGTCGCTTCGCTGGAGTGCGACAGCCTGACCGTTCCGACTCAACTTTCTCCGGGGATCGTACTGTGAGCAACGCTTTTGAAGTGAACTTCGACGGCCTGGTTGGCCCGACGCACAACTACAGCGGCCTGTCCTACGGCAACGTCGCTTCCACCGGCAACCAGAACGCCGTGTCCAACCCGAGGCTGGCCGCCAAGCAGGGGCTGGCCAAGATGAAGGCGCTTCACGACCTGGGCTTCAAGCAAGGCGTGCTGGCGCCGCACGAGCGCCCGGATGTGGCGAGCCTGCGTCTCCTCGGCTTTGGCGGCAGCGATGCGCAAGTGATCGAGCGCGCGGCCAAGGAGGCACCGGCCATCCTGGCGGCCGCCTCGTCCGCCTCCTGCATGTGGACCGCCAACGCGGCCACCGTCAGCCCGTCCGGCGACACCGCCGACGGCCGCGTGCACTTTACCCCGGCCAACCTGAACAACAAGTTCCATCGTTCGATCGAGCACCCGACCACTCGCCGCATCCTGCAGGCGATGTTTGCAGACCGCGAGCGCTTCATGGTGCACGAGGCGCTGCCGGCGCAGATGCACTTCGGCGACGAAGGCGCAGCCAACCATACCCGTTTCTGCGACCGTTACGACGGAGCCGGTGTGGAGTTCTTCGTGTTCGGTGCCGCTGCTTTCGACAGCCGCTATCCGAAACCGGCCCGGTTCCCGGCACGCCAGACGCTGGAAGCGTGCCGGGCGGTGGCCCGGCTGCACGGCCTGAAGGAGGAGGGCGTGGTCTACGCCCAGCAGGACCCGGACACCATCGATGCCGGCGTATTCCACAACGACGTGATCTCGGTCGGTAACCGCAACGTGCTGTTCCACCACGAGAAGTCCTTCCTGCATCAGGCCGAGGTGCTGGCCGAGCTGGACCGCAAGCTGGCGGCGGCAGGCGGCAACTTCATCGCCATTGAGGTGCCGCAGGCCGAAGTGTCGGTGGAGGAGGCGGTGAAGAGCTACCTCTTCAATAGTCAGCTGCTGTCCAAGCCGGGCGGCGGCATGATCATCGTGGTGCCGGAAGAGTGCCGCAATATCGAACGTGTCTGGGCCTACCTGGAGAAGCTCAAGGCCTTGGGCGGCCCGATCGACGAGGTGCGCGTGTTCGATCTCAAGCAAAGCATGCAGAACGGCGGCGGGCCGGCCTGCCTGCGTCTGCGCGTGGCCTTGTCCGAGTCGGAAATCGCCGCGGTCAACCCGCGCGTGATGATGTCCGAGCAATTGTTCGGCACGCTGAACGCCTGGGTGGACAAGCATTATCGCGATCGCCTGTCCCCGGAAGACCTCGGTGACCCGCAACTGTTGCTGGAATGCCGCACCGCGCTCGATGAATTGACCCAAATCATGGGACTTGGCGCGGTGTACCCGTTCCAGCTGGTTTGAGTCCGGTTCTGGTGCAAAAAAGGCAGCCCGATGCGGGTTGCCTTTTGTATTTTGTATACAACAAAAATTGCCGTTGCTCGACGCGAGTAGCAACGGAAAGAGCTTGTTTTCACGGCGTTTTCTTGCCAGCCCATCAGAGCTCATGACGGAAAATCGCTATTTGATCGAAAATCTGCAGGAAAATCGTCGGTTCAATCCGGGGCGTGCGATGTTTTGTTCTGGTGCAGTGCAGCGCGTTTCGGTTGTGTTTCGAGATTAATAAAAAAATACATAAAAAACAATGACTTGTGACGTGTTTGGGAGTCTATTCTTTAGGGGTTTTTGGGGCTCTTGTTAAGATTGACAGTCGATTGTAGACACACGCATAATCCGCCGAAGTTTCCGGATAGTGACAGCAAAAGTCATCAACCGGACGCTAGATGGACGATAACGAAAAGAGGGCCACCCCCGTCGTGTCGTCGGGTCTTCAATCAAAGGAGAATTCCCACCGTGGACATTTTTTTGCAACAGATACTCAATGGCCTCGTGCTGGGTAGCATCTACGCGCTGATCGCGCTGGGCTACACCATGGTGTACGGGATCATGGGGCTGATCAACTTCGCCCATGGCGAAGTCGTCATGATGGGGGCCATGGTCACCATCACCGTCGTGACCTCGCTGATGGGGGCCGGAGTCAACCTTCCGGGGCCGATACTGGTTCTGATTGGTCTCGTTATCGCCATTCCGGCCTGCGCGCTGTTGGGCTACACCATCGAACGCGTCGCCTACCGTCCGCTGCGCAACGCGCCGCGCCTGGCGCCGCTGATCACCGCGATCGGCCTGTCGATCGTGCTGCAGCAGGTGGCGATCCTGATCTGGGGCCGCAACTACATCCCGTTCCCGTCGATCCTGAGTCATGACACCGTCGAGATCTTCGGCGCCAGCATCACCGTGCTGCAGATCATGATCATCGTGCTGTGCCTGGTGATCATGGCTGGTCTGTTGATCATGGTCGAGAAGACCAAGCTCGGCCGCGCCATGCGCGCCACCAGCCAGAACCCGGGCGTGGCCTCGCTGATGGGCGTCAACGTCAACACCATCATCTCCTCCACCTTCATGCTGGGCTCCGCGCTCGGCGCCATCGCCGGCGTGATGGTCGCCACCAACTACGACCAGGCCCACTACTACATGGGCTTCCTGATCGGCCTGAAGGCGTTCACCGCGGCGGTCCTGGGCGGCATCGGCAACCTCGGCGGCGCCGTGGCGGGCGGTATCCTGCTCGGCATCATCGAGAGCCTGGGCGCCGGCTACATCGGCACCCTGACCGGCGGCTTCCTCGGCAGCCACTACCAGGACATCTTCGCCTTCATGGTGCTGATCCTGGTGCTGATCTTCCGTCCGTCCGGCCTGCTGGGCGAAAAAATGGCCGACCGTGCCTGATCGAAGGGGAGAAACAAACATGACCATGGCACTAGAAATGAACAAGCTCGACACCAACAAGAAGGTCGGCCTGTTCCTCGTGTCGGCTATCGTGCTCGCGGTGCTGCCGTTCGTCGTCGGCGGCCTGCTGGGCAACTCGTGGCTGCGTATCATCGACTTCGCGCTTCTGTACGTGATGCTGGCGCTGGGGCTCAACATCGTGGTCGGCTTCGCCGGCCTGCTGGACCTGGGCTTCATCGCCTTCTACGCCGTCGGCGCCTACACCTTTGCGCTGTTGGGTTCGCCGCACTTCGACATCCACCTGCCGTTCTACATCACCATCCCCCTCGGGGCGCTGGTGGCAGCGTTCTTCGGCATCCTGCTCGGCACCCCGGTGCTGCGCCTGAAGGGCGACTACCTAGCGATCGTGACGCTGGGCTTCGGTGAGATCGTGCGTATCTTCATGAACAACCTGAACGCGCCGATCAACATCACCAACGGCCCGCAGGGGATCAACCTGATCGATCCGGTCAAGATCGGCGGGCTGTCGTTCGGCAAGCCGCTGGAGATCGCCGGCCACAGCTTCAACAGCGTTTATCTTTACTACTACTTCTTCCTGGCGCTGACCGTGCTGGTGGTGATCATGGCCTGGCGCCTGCAGCACTCGCGCATCGGCCGTGCCTGGGTGGCGATGCGCGAAGACTCGATCGCCGCCGCCGCGATGGGGCTCAACATCCGCAACATCAAGCTCTTGGCGTTCTCGTTGGGCGCGCTGTCGGGTGGTGTGGCTGGTGGCCTGTTCGCCTCGTTCCAGGGCTTCATCTCGCCGGAATCGTTCGGTCTGTTGGAGTCGGTAATGATCCTGGCGATGATCGTGCTGGGCGGCATGGGCCACATCCCGGGCGTGATCCTGGGGGCGGTGGTGCTGACCGTGGCGCCGGAAGTGCTGCGCGACGTCATCGGCCCGCTGCAGATGCACACCTTCGGTCGCATGCTGATCGACCCGGAAAACGCCCGCATGCTGATCTTCGGCCTCGCCTTGGTCATCATGATGCTGCTGCGTCCGGAAGGCATGTGGCCGTCCAAGCGCCGCAAGGCCGAGTTCGACGACGCGAAGAAAGGTTAAGCCATGGCACACGCTCTGCTGAAAATCGAAGGCATCAACAAGCGCTTTGGCGGCCTGCATGCCCTGAACAATGTCGGTCTGACCATCAACAAGGGTGAGATCTACGGCCTGATCGGCCCGAACGGCGCCGGCAAGACCACGCTGTTCAACGTGTTGACCGGTCTCTATCAGCCCGACGAAGGTACCTTCACCTTCGACGGCCAGGACCTGTTCCGCGCCAAGCCGCACGTGGTGGTCGGCACCGGCATCGCCCGGACCTTCCAGAACATCCGCCTGTTCGGTGAGATGACCGCGCTGGAGAACGTCATGGTGGGTCGCCACATCCGCTCCAAGGCCAACGCCCTGGGTGCGATCCTGCGCGACAAGAAGACCATGGCCGAAGAGAAGGCAATCGAAGCCAAGGCGTGGGAGCTGTTGGCCTACGTCGGCATCACCGACGTCGCCTTTGAACGCGCCCGCAACCTGTCGTACGGCCACCAGCGCCGCCTGGAGATCGCCCGTGCGCTGGCCACCGAGCCCAAGCTGTTGGCGCTCGACGAACCGGCCGCCGGCATGAACCCGAGCGAAACCGAAGACCTCAAGGTGCTGATGGAAAAGATCCGCAAGGACGGCGTGACCGTGCTGCTGATCGAACACGACGTGAAGCTGATGATGGGCCTGTGCGACCGCATCGCCGTACTCGACTACGGCAAGAAGATCGCCGAAGGCGTGCCGGAAGTGGTGCGCAAGGACCCGAAAGTGATTGAAGCCTACCTGGGAGCGGCCCACGCATGAGTCTCTTGGACGTGAAGAACCTGCAGGTGTCGTACGGCGGCATCCATGCGGTGAAGGGGATCGACCTGCACATCGAGCAGGGCGAACTGGTGACGCTGATCGGTGCCAACGGCGCCGGCAAGACCTCGACGCTGCGCACGCTGGTGGGGATGGAGAAGAAGTCCGGCGGCAGCATCGTCTACGACGGCAAGGAAACCGCCGGGATTCCGGCGCACAACTTTGTGCGCCAGGGCCTGGCCATGGTGCCGGAAGGGCGCGGCATCTTCGCCAAGCTGACGGTGGAAGAGAACCTGCTGATGGGCGCGTTCTACCGCGACGACAAGGCGGCGATCCAGAACGAGCTGGAACACGTCTACGAGCTGTTCCCGCGTCTGAAGGAACGCTTCAAGCAGCTGGCCGGCACGCTGTCGGGCGGTGAACAGCAGATGGTGGCGATGGGGCGGGCGATCCTGTCCAAGCCCAAACTGTTGCTGCTGGACGAACCGTCGATGGGCCTGGCGCCGATCATCGTGCAGAAGATCTTCGAGATCATCCAGATGATCTCGGCGCAGGGCGTGACGATGCTGCTGGTGGAGCAGAACGCCAAGCTGGCGCTGGAGATCAGCCAGCGCGGCTACGTGATGGAGAGCGGCCGCATCACCATGAGCGGCCCGGCGCGCGAGCTGCTGGATGACGAGCGGGTGCGCAATGCCTATCTGGGCGGCTGACCCGAGCTGACAATGAATGCGACTCTTGGCCCCGGCGTGCTGGTTCACCAGCTCCTCGGGGCTTTTTTATTGCCCCCGCTCAACGTCATCCTGCTTGTCCTGCTGGGGCTGTGGCTGAGGCGGCGCCATCCGAGGGCGGGGAGTGTGGTCGTTGCGCTCGCGCTGGGCTTGTCGTATGCCCTGGCGACCCCGCAGATGGCGATGTGGCTGAACCGTTCGCTCGAGCGTTTTCCGCTGGTGGCGCTGTCCCAGGTGCGGGAGACCGGAGCCATCGTGGTATTGGGGGGCGGCAAGAAGCCGGCGCCGGAATACGGCCGCAACGAGCCGTCGGCCGATACCCTGGTGCGACTGCGTTATGCCGCCTACCTGGCGCGGCACAGTGGCCGTCCCGTGCTGGTCAGCGGCGGTGCGCCGCTGGGGGGCGAGGCGGAAGCGCCGGTGATGGCCCGCACTTTGGTGAGCGATTACGGCGTTCAGCCGCGTTGGGTCGAGCAGGGCTCGGATACCACGTTCGACAACGCACGCCTGTCGGCGCAGCTACTCAAGGCCGACGGCGTGCGTTCCATCACGCTGGTCAGCCAGGGCTGGCACCTGGCACGGGCCGTGCCGCTGTTCGAAGAGCAGGGTCTGAAGGTGCTGCCGGCACCGACCGGACTCGTGCGCTACGATGGTGGCGGCGTGATGTGGTACCTGCCCTCCGGGCGGGCGATGCAGGAGACGCACGCCGCGCTGCGCGAATGGGTGGGGCGGCTGTATTATGCCGTACGCGAGCGGGGTACCGCGTTGCTCCGCTCGGTCTCGCATCTCAAATCCTGACCGCGGGAGAACGGCATTGCCGCCAGTGCCGAAGCACCGTCGTGCCGGTGGGCGGCGTGCCTCGCCGGGCCGGATGGGGCGCGCAGCAGATTGATTCACGAACACTCTGATAGGAGCCAGTCATGCAGGTAGCAGCCATCATCATCGGCGACGAATTGTTGTCTGGAAAGCGCCAGGACAAGCATTTGCAGGCGCTGATCCGTATCCTGGCCGCTCGCGGCATGCCGCTTGCGGCGGCCGAGTACCTCGGAGACGATCCGCGTCGGATCGAGGCGGCGCTGAAGCGTGCCTTCGCCAGTGGCGACCTGGTGTTCAGCTTCGGTGGCATCGGTGCCACCCCGGACGACCATACCCGTGGCTGTGCTGCCCGCGCGCTGGGGGTGGAGCTGGCGGTGCACCCGGAGGCGCGCGCCATTATCGAGGAGCGTTTCGGCGACGAGGCCTATCCGCACCGCATCAACATGGGGGCGTTCCCGCTCGGCGCGTGCCTGATCCCGAACCCGGTCAACCGCATCGCCGGTTTCTCGGTGCAGGACGTGCATTTCGTGCCGGGCTTTCCGGCCATGGCGTGGCCGATGATCGAGTGGGTGCTCGATACGCACTACCCGCACCTCCGGAACGATGTGCCGGATGTCGAGCGTAGCGTGATCGCCATCAACGCCCGCGAGGGTGACCTGATCGGGCTGATGGAGGCGTTCAGTGCGCGCTACCCGGCGCTGAAGCTGTCCAGCCTGCCCAACTTCGGCAACGACGCCATCCCGCAGATGCACATCGAGTTCGGTTTCAGCGGCCAGCCGGCGCTGGTCGACATCGCTTTGTCCGAGCTGGAGAAGGAATTAGTCAAGCGCGGCTACGAGGTGCGAAGCACCGCATGATTTGCAAGTATTTGTTTTGAAATAAACCATCTATTTGGCATTATTTTAAATTGTTTATATTTGTTTCCTGCGCTTGAGTTGTCCTGAGCGGGCGGGCTAGGGTGGCGGTTTTTGCCTGCCACCCGCCATGAAACGCTTGCTGTTTTTGCTGTTGCCCCTGCTGCTGAGCGCCTGCCTCGGCCATGACCGTCCATCCCCCGTCGCCCGGGACGTTTCCTCGTACACTCCGCCCCCCGCCGAAGCAGTCACGTTGGTGTCCGGCAAGCACAGCGTGGGTCACCGCGACTTCAATAACGCCAAGAAAGTGTTGCCGGAGGTCTTTGCCGGCATGGAGGAAGACTTCTACTGCGGCTGCAAGTACAGCGGCAAGGACGTCGATTTCGCTTCCTGTGGGTATCAGCCGCGCAAGAATGCCGCGCGTGCCAGTCGCATCGAGTGGGAGCACGTGGTGCCGGCGTGGGTGCTGGGGCATCAGCGGCAATGCTGGCAGCAGGGCGGGCGCAAGAACTGCGTGGCCACCGACGCGGCGTTCCGCATGGCCGAGGGCGATCTGAACAACCTGGTGCCGGCGGTAGGCGAGGTCAACGGCGACCGTGGCAACCTGTCGTACGGCGCCTGGACGCGCACTCCGACCCCGATGTACGGCCAGTGCCGGACCATCGTCGACTTCAAGAACCGGCGCGTGCAGCCGCGCGAAGAGGTGCGCGGACGCGCCGCGCGCATCACCCTCTACATGCACGACCAGTACGGCCTGCGCATGAGCAGCCAGGATCGCCAACTGATGTGCGCCTGGGCCAAGACCTACCCGGTGGACGAATGGGAGCGCCAGCGCGAAGCGCGCATTGTGGCGTTGCAGGGCAGCGGCAATCCTTACGTGAGCGACCCGCAGCAGCTGGCGAAACGCTGCGGCTGAGCGCTTGCGAGGTACGATCTGACAGGAGACCGGGCAGGGCGTGACTCTCGTGTGCCGGAGCGGCAGCCCGACCGTCTCCCTGGATGTACGCAGAGACGGGGGCCGAAAGCGGCCGGGCGGCCTGCTGCTCAGCCGCGGTAGAAGTGCTTGAGGATGCTGGAGAAGTCGAGCTTGCCGTGGCCGTCGGCGACGTGCTCCTCGTACAGGTTGCGCGCCAAGGCACCGAGCGGGTTGGCGGCGTGGCAGGCCAGCGCCGCCTGTTCGGCCAGGCCCAGGTCCTTCAGCATCAGTTCCGCCATGAAGCCGCCGCTGTAGCCGCGGCTGGCCGGCACGTTTTCCATCACCCCTGGCCAGGGGTTGTACAGCTCCAGCGCCCAGTTGCGGCCGGAGCTCTTGGCCATGATCTCAGACAGCACCTTGGGGTCGAGCCCGCTCTTGACCCCCAGCGCCAGCGCCTCGGCGGTGCCGGCCATCAGGATGCCGAGCATCATGTTGTTGCAGATCTTGGCGCTCTGGCCGGCGCCGTGGCCACCGGCGAGGAACACGTTCTTACCCATGGCCTCGAACAGCGGGCGTGCCTGTTCCAGGTCAGCCGCCTCGCCGCCGACGATGAAGGTCAGGGTGCCGGCGGCGGCGCCGGCGGTGCCGCCCGATACCGGCGCGTCGAGCATGCGCAGGCCGGCGGCGAGCGCGGCCTCGGCCACCTTGATGGCGCTGGCGGCGGCGATGGTGCTGCAGTCGATCACCAGCGTGCCCTTGGGCAGTTGGGCGAGCAGGCCGTTTTCACCCAGGTACAGGCCCTCGACGTGGTGGCTGGCGGGCAGCATCGACAGCACGATGTCGGCGCCGGCGACGCAATCGACGGCGCTGGTGGCGACAGTGGCGCCGGCTTCGGCCAACCTTTGCATGGCCTCGGCGGAGAGGTCGAAGACCTTGATGGCAAAGCCCTTGCGGAGGAGATTGAGGGCCATCGGCCCGCCCATGTTGCCGAGGCCGATGAAAGCGGTGTGAGTCATGGTTGTCTCCTGAGGTGCCCATTTCATTTGAGTGTAGGCAGACTGCGTGCGAATTTTCGCTGGGCAAATCCCTGCGTGCCAAACTTCGATCGGCTTAGCGAGAGATGTGCACGCAGTCATCCGCTCAGCGATACGGAATCCTCATGGGCTGCGTGTCCATTCCGGATCGTGTGCGCTGGCGGCCCCCAATCGGCGTTGGCTCGCTCGCCTACTGAAACGGGTTCTCCGCTTTAAGTGGGTAACTCAGCCCAGTGCCGCCAGCGGGTGTTCGCCATCCCCCCACGGCGTGGTGAAGTGGCTGTCGACCCAGGCCTGGTCGACTTCGGCCAACGTCTTGCGGCTCCACTGCGGCTGGCGGTCCTTGTCCACCAGCAGCGCGCGCACGCCTTCGCGGAAGTCCGGCTTGCTACAGAAGTTGACCGACAGGATCAGCTCCATGCGCAACGCCTCGGCCAGCGACAGGTGCTTGGCGCGGCGGTAGATTTCCCAGGTGACCGCGGCCGAGCTCGGGCTGCCGTGGGCGAAGCTGTGCGCCGCCGCCTGCAGCCAGGGGTCGTCGAAATGGCCGTCGGTCAGCGCCTGCGCCACGGCGGCGAGGCTGCCGCGGTTCATCAGACGGTGGATGGCTACCAGCTGGCGCTCGACGTTGGACATCGGCAAGGAGGCGTGGGTAGCGCATTCCATGTCGTTAAGCAGGGCGGTGACGGCGGCGTGGTTGGCCGAAGCGGTATCGGACCAGGCGGTGTCGGTCAGACGTGCCAGCAGCTCGGGATAGCCGTCCAGCGCGACGACGTGGTCGGCCAGATTGACGATCAGCGCGTCGTGGGCGTTGAGCGGCGCGCCGGTCAGGCCGAGGAACAGCCCGAGCTTGGCCGGCATGCGCTGCAGGAACCAGCTGCCGGCCACGTCCGGGTACAGGCCGATGGTGATTTCGGGCATGGCGATGCGCGTGGCCGGCGTGGCGACACGGTGGCTGGCGCCGACCATCAGGCCGAGCCCGCCGCCCATGACGATGCCGTGACCCCAGACGATGACCGGTTTGGGGTAGGTGTGCAGGCGGTGGTCGAGGGTGTATTCCTCGCGGAAGAACGTCACCACCTCGGGAATCGGACCGTCGCCGTGGTGGGCCAGGATGGCGTCGCGCACCGCGCGCACGTCGCCGCCGGCGCAGAACGCCCGTTCGCCGGCCCCGCGCAACAGCACGCAGGCGATGGTGTCGTCGGCGGCCCAGCGCTGCAATTGCGCGTCGAGCAGGCGGATCATGCCCAGCGTCAGCGCGTTGAGCGATTTCTCGGCGTTGAGCGTGGCCACGCCGATGCGCCGGCCGTTGCTGCTGGCCAGTTCTTCAAACAGGACTTCGTCGTTCATGGTGTTCCTTTCGGCCAACTAGTCAGAACCGATTTACGGTCTTGCGGCGCGTTCCCGATCGGGGTTCAGGTGTGCCGCGTGCGAATCTTTCGCGGGTTTCCGCGGAAGATCGGCACGCAGCGATGCGCTCGCGACGGACCGTGAGCCGGCTCTCAGGCATTCTTCCACTGCGGCGGACGCTTTTCCAGGAAGGCGCCGACGCCTTCCTTCTGATCCTCGGTGTCGAACAGCTTGATGAAGCGCTCGCGCTCGTGGATCAGGTTGTACGACGGCGGCTCGACACGGGCGCGCTGCACTAGCGTCTTGCACGCCGCCACCGACGACGGCGACTGGCGTGCCACCTTCTCCGCCAGCGCCAGCGCGGCGGCGCGCGCCTGCCCCTTGCCGACCACTTCTTCCACCAGCCCGATGCGCAGCGCGGTGGCGGCGTCCACGCGCTCGCCGCACAGGATCATGCGCTTGGCCCAGCCTTCGCCCACCAGCCAGGGCAACAGCTGGGTGCCGCCGGCGCAGGGCAGCAGGCCGACGGCGGCTTCCGGCAGCGCCATCTGAGCTTGTTCCTCGGCGATGCGGATGTCGCAGGCCAGGGCGCATTCCAGCCCGCCGCCCATGGCGTAGCCGTTGACGGCGGCGATGCTGACGCCACGGAACGCCGAGAGCGCCTCGAAGGCCTCGCCGAACAGCATGGTCATCTCGGTGGCGACGGTCTTGTTGCCGTCGGCGAACAGCGTCAGGTCGGCGCCGGCCGAGAAGAACTTCTCGCCGTCGCCGGTGATGACCAGGGCGTAGATGTCGCGCTCGGCGTTGAGGTCGGCCACCAGCGCCTTGAGGGCGGAGAGGCTCTCCCGGTTCCAGGTGTTGGCGGGCGGGTTGGCGATGGTTACCAGCGCGGTGTGGCCGTGTTTTTCGACGTTGAGATGGGCGTAGCTCGGCAAAATGTTCTCCTTAGTTATATGGCAATCCTTGCTTGGCTCTTGTGAAAGAAATCGTCCCACGGGGATTCCCTGCGGTCATCGCCGCGCCTCCAGGCTGGTTCGACCCAGAGAAAATCGAAAGGCTCAGCCGTACAAATGGTACGGCGAGCATCACAGGCCCGGGACCGGGGCGCGCAGCAGATTTATTCACAAGAGCTCAGCGCAGCGTATCGAGCGCGCCATCCTTCAGCAGGTGGCGCGCCACGATCATGCGCATCACCTCGTTGGTGCCTTCCAGAATCTGGTGCACGCGCAGGTCGCGCACGTGGCGCTCGAGCGGGAAATCCTTCAGGTAGCCGTAGCCGCCAAAGAGCTGCAGCGCCTGGTTGGCGACGTTGAAGGCGAGATCGGTGGCGAGGCGCTTGGCCATGGCGCAGTAGGTGGTGGCGTCCGGGCTGCCGCTGTCGAGTTTCCACGCTGCCGGGCGCACCATCTGGCGGGCGGCGACCAGCTCGGTCAGCATGTCGGCGAGCTTGAACTGCACGGTCTGGAAGTCCGCCAGCGCGTGGCCGAACTGCTGGCGCTCCTGCACGTAGCGCTGCGCGGCAGCGAGCGCGGCCTGGGCGGTGCCGACGGCGCAGGTGGCGATGTTGATGCGTCCGCCGTCCAGCCCCTTCATGGCGAAGGTGAAGCCCTGGCCTTCCTCGCCGAGCAGGTTGGCGGCCGGAATCTCGACGTTGTCGAAGGTGACGGCGCGCGTGGGCTGGCTGTTCCAGCCCATCTTCTTTTCCTTCTTGCCGTACTGCACGCCCGGTGCGTCGGCCGGCACCACGAAGGCCGACACGCCTTTGGGGCCGGGGCCACCGGTGCGCGCCATCACGACCAGCACCTCGGTGCTGCCGGCGCCGGAGATGAACATCTTGGAGCCGTTGAGCAGGTAAACGTCCCCCTTCTTCTCGGCGTGGGTCTTGAGCGAGGCGGCGTCGGAGCCGGCGCCCGGTTCGGTCAGGCAGTAGCTGCCGAGCTTGGCGCCCGTCACCATCTGCGGCACCCAGTGCTCGGCCACCTCGGGCTTGGCGAAGCTGGCGATCATCCAGCTCACCATGTTGTGGATGGTGAGGTAGGCGGCGGTGGAGGTGCAGCCGGCGGCCAGTTCCTCGAACACGATGGCGGCGTCGAGGCGGCTGAGTCCCAGCCCGCCGTAGGCTTCCGGCGTGTACAGGCTGAGAAAGCCCATCTCGCCGGCGCGGCGGATGACGTCGAGCGGAAACTCCTCGCGTTCGTCCCATTCCGCGGCATGCGGCGCCAGTTCGTGCGTGGCGAAGGCGCGCGCGGCGTCCTGGAAGGCGATCTGTTGTTCAGTCAGGGCAAAGTCCATGTTTTCAGCCAATCTTGTCAGCCCCGCCGGGTCGGCGGGAGGATGTCGATATGCGGCGCGTCCGGGTTGGATGGGCGCGCCGCGCCTGATGATGCGTCAGTGCAGCGCAATGGTGGTGTTGACCTTGCCGCTCGAGGAGGCGTCGTCGAACCAGCGGCTGGTGACGGTCTTGGTCTGGGTGTAGAACAGGATCACCTGCTTGCCGTACGGTCCCAGGTCGCCCAGTTTGGAACCGCGCGAGCCGGTGAACGAGAACAAGGGCACCGGCACCGGGATCGGCACGTTGATGCCGACCTGGCCGACGTCGATCTCCTCCTGGAACTTGCGCGCCGCGGCGCCGCTCTGGGTGAAGATGGCGGTGCCGTTGCCGTGCGGATTGGCGTTGATGAGTTCGATGGCCTCGTCGAGGCTATCCACCCCCACCAGGCACAGCACCGGCCCGAAGATCTCCTGGTCGTAGATCGCCATGCCGGGCTTCACGCCGCTGAAGAGGGTCGGGCCGACGAAGTTGCCGTGCTCGTGGCCGGGCACCTGCACGCCGCGGCCGTCCAGCTCCAGCTTGGCGCCCTGTTCGATGCCCTTGGCGATCAGTCCCGCGACGCGCGCCCGCGCCCGGGGGGAAATCAGCGGCCCGAGGTCAGGGTTGTCCCGGCCGGGGCCCACCTTGAGCCCCTTGGCCTTGGCCACCAGCTCGGGAATCCAGCCCTGCGCCTCGCCCACCAGTACCGCCACCGAGATCGCCATGCAACGCTGGCCGGCGGCGCCGAAACCGGCGCCGACCAGCTGGTTGAGCGCCTGTTCCTTGTTGGCGTCGGGCAGCACGATGGCGTGGTTCTTGGCGCCCATCATGCACTGCACGCGCTTGCCGGCCTGGCTCGCGCGCTGGTAGACGTGGGTGCCGACCGGTGTGGAGCCGACGAAGGACAAGGCCTTGATGTCGGGGTGGTCGCACAGCGCGTTGACCACCTCGGGCCCGCCGTGCACCACGTTGAGCACGCCGGGCGGAATGCCGGCCTCGATCGCCAGTTCCACCAGGCGCATGGTCACCATCGGGTCCTGTTCGGACGGCTTGAGCACGAAGGTGTTGCCGCAGGCGATGGCCATCGGGAACATCCACAGCGGAATCATGGCCGGGAAGTTGAACGGGGTGATGCCAGCGCACACGCCCAGAGGCTGCTGCACGGTGTAGGTGTCGACGCCGCTGGCGACGTTCTCGGCGTGCTCGCCCAGCTGCAGGTTGCCGATGTTGGCGGCGTGTTCGACCACTTCCAGGCCGCGGAACACGTCGCCCTCGGCATCGGCCAGGGTCTTGCCTTGCTCGGCGGTGAGGATCGCCGCCAGCTCCTTCATGTTGTCGCGGATCAGTTGCTGATACTTGAGGAAGAGGCGGGCGCGGGCGCCGATCGGCGTCTTCTTCCAGCTCTTGAAGGCTTCCTTGGCCGCCGCTACGGCGGCGTCGACTTCCTCCGGCGTCGCCATCGGTACCCGCGCCAGCACGTGCTGCGTGGCCGGGTTGACCACGTCGCGCCAGTCGCTGGTGTTGGACTCGACGAATTCGCCGTTGATTAGCAGTTTGATGGTGGGGACGGCAGTGCTCATCGTGGTTTCTCCTCCGCGTGGTCGGACAGGAGCCGGTGTTCGATGCTGCCCGGCGCAGGCCGGCAGCGCATGGAAACCCTCTGCGCCGGGCCCGCGATCCGGTATGGCTCCCGCGACGGGTATGAACAGGGGCTTCGGCCAACCTTTATGATGTTCTGTTTAGACCATGCACCGGGTGCGTGTGCTCCCCGTGTCGTCAGTCGTAGCGGTAGAAGCCGTGCCCGCTCTTGCGCCCGAGCCGGCCGGCCGCCACCAGCTGCGCCAACAGCGGGCAGGCGCGGTACTTGCTGTCGCGGAATTCGTCGTGAAGGATGTCCATGATGGCGAGGCAGGTGTCCAGGCCGATCAGGTCGGCCAACGCCAGCGGGCCGATCGGGTGGTTCATGCCGAGCTTCATCACGGTGTCGATGTCCTCGGCGCTGGCCAGGTTCTCGTACAGCGCGAACGCCGCCTCGTTGATCATCGGCATCAGCACGCGGTTGGAGACGAAACCCGGGCCGTCCTTCACCGTTACCGGGGTCTTGCCGATTTCCACCGCCAGCGTGTGCACCGCCTGGTGGGTGGCATCGTCGGTCTGCAGCGCGCGGATGATCTCCACCAGCGGCATCAGCGGCACCGGGTTCATGAAGTGCATGCCGATCACCCGCTCCGGGCACTCCACCCAGGCCGCGATGCGGGTCAGCGAGATCGACGAGGTGTTGGACGCCAGGATGGCGTCGGCGGGCAGGGTGCGCGCCAGCTCGCGGAAGATTTTTTCCTTGATCGCGGGGTTCTCGGTGGCGGCCTCCACCACCAGCTGGCAGCCGGTCAGGGCGGCCAGCGTGTCGGCGGTGGTGATGTTGGAGAGGGTCAGCTCGACGTCGGCGGGGCTCAGCAGCGCCTTCTTTTCCAGCTTGGCGAGGCTCGTCTGGATGGTGGCGAGCCCCTTTTCCAGCGCCGCGGCCGAGGTGTCGACCAGAGTGACCTGAAAGCCGTGGCGGGCGAAGGTCTGGGCGATGCCGTTGCCCATGGTGCCGGCGCCGATAACGCCGATGCGGGTGATTGCCATGATGTCTCCTTGTGCACTGATTCCGTGAACATAAGATAACGTTTACGTAAACGTCAATATGCGACGCCGCAAAACATTCGAATCCTTCCCTGTCATTCCCGTCAATTATAGTCCGGCACACCGCGAAACCCGGCGCGGTTCCCCGGCAAGACGGGCCGGGTAGGGGGCGTCGCGGCGTTCCGCCATCAGGCTCCGCCGGCGGACTGTTTCTGGCGGATCGCCAGCAGCGCCTGATTGCGCAGCGCCTTCAGCAGGTTCAGCGTTTCCGCGTCGGGCTTCAGGCTATGGGCATGCCTGCGTTCGCCGTACAGACAGCCGATCGGCTTGTTCTCCAGCACCAGCGGCAGGATCAGGAAGGTCTCCGCCGGCGTGGCTCGGCGCAGCCAGTTGGGGATGCGGCTGGCGATATTCGGCGCGTTGACGTCCTCGATCAGGATGTCGGCGTTGTGCTCCAGCGCCACGCAGAACACGTTGGCGGGCTCCTGCAGGCTGAAGCGGAATGCCGGGATCATCGCGCCGATCCGCTCGCCAAAACCGGAACGCGCTACCATCTGTCCCAGCCGCGGGTCGCGCGTGCACAGCAGCACGTGCTCAAACGGGGTGGCGCGAAACAGCGTTTCCAGCACGGTCTGCAGCAGCTCGTTCAGGTTGAACGGGCCGAGCAGGGCGTGGGTGAGCTCCTGCATGCCGGCGCTCAAGCGGCGCGCGCTGCTGTCTTCGCAGGGCTCTGGCATGGCGGCGAAATCCAGCATCAGGTCGAGCTCCAGCTCTTGCGGCCGGGCTGCCGGGATGGCTTGGGCGAGCGGCGGAGGGCGAACGCCCGGACGCGTCGAGCCGGCGAGCAGCGCTGAGCCGCGCAGCCGCGCCAGGAAGCTGTCGGGACGGGCGCTGACCCCGATCGGCTCGACGTGCTCGTCGAACGCCCGCAGCGCGGCACGCACGTGCTCTATCGCCTGCTCCGCGTTCAGCGGCAACACGCGTTGATAGCGTTCCAGTAGCGTCTCCAGCGGCTGGCGCGGGGTGCTGCCGGGGTCTTGTGTCAGTTGCGTCAGCTCGGCGGCCAGGTTGGCCAGGATGCACAGCCGCGCCGCGGCACTGGCTGGCGGGCGGATCGGCCCGGCCGGCAGCAGCTCCATGCTCTGCACGATGCGTGCCGGGAAGCTCCAGTGCTCGGCCACGCTCATGCCCAGCGCGGCGAAATCCAGCCCCAGGGTATGGATGGTGGCCTGGGTGAGGGTGAGCCCGTTCTCGACCTTGAGGTCGATCAGCCGGCTTTCTTCGCGGAAATAGAAGCGGCACAGGAGTTCGCCCAGGTGGTGGAACATGCCGCAGATCAGCGCTTCCTCGCTGTCCCCGACGGCACCGTGCTGCGCCAGTTCGCGCGTCAGCAGGCCGCAGAAGAAGGTGCGCAGCGCGGTGTCCTTCAAGGTGGCCGCGTGCGCCTTGTTGTGCATGTGTTCGAACAGCAGCAGCGTGATCGCCAGGTTGCGGATGGTGTCGAAACCGAGGATGACAATGGCGCGCGACACCGTGCTCACCGCGCCGCCGAAGTGGCTGTAATGCACCGAGTTCACCACCCGCAGCAGCTTGTTGGTGAGGGAGAAGTCCTGCAGGATGATTTCCGCCAGCTCTTGCACCCGGCCGGTGTGGTCCTCGCTCACCTGGTTGATGGCCTGGATCGCCTGCGACAGGGCGGGAAAGTCGGCCGAATAGCGCATGCGCTCCAGCAGGCTGTCCCAGGCGGTCGGGCTGGCGCTGCCCTTGATGAAGCGGTGCTGGGCGGTGAGCCAGGCCTGCAGCGCCGCCAGCAGCGAGGCGGCGTCGGCAAAACCCTGTCCCGGCGTCGTGTCGAGCGCGCTCGCCATGATGGCGTCCAGTTCGTCATCGATCAGCGGGTTCAATTGCCGCAGCGGCGTGCTGCCGGGCGGCTGGCCGGTCAGCAACTGGTGCAGGATGCCGGCCAGCGCGGCGAGGTCGCGCTGGCGCATGCGGGACAGGGCATTCGCCGGCGGTGCCGGCAACAGCCCGAGCCCGAGCAGGTGCGGCGTGCGCTCGTCGTCGAGCAGGATATGGTCCAGGCTCAGCCAGCCGTGCGCCACGCCCTGGGCGTGGGCGTACATCAGCGCGCCCAGCAGGTCGCAGCACAGCCCCACCGCCTCCTTGGCCGGGAGCACCCCCGAGAGCGCCAGCAGGCTGGCCAGCGGATGCCAGGCCGGTAGGTCGTAATGCCAAAGGCAGAGCCCGTCGCGCAGTTCCTGCTCGCTGGGCGGGACGATGCCGGGATGTTTCAGCCGGGCGGCGGGAAAGGTGGCGACGGTCAGTTTCTGCGGCAACGACAGGGTATGGCGGAGCGTGCCGCCGGGGGCGGAAACCGGCAAGCCGGCCGGTTGCTGGGCGGCGTCGTGGCTCAGGATCGGTGCGGCGTGTGTTGTCATTCTTTTTCTCCCCCGCTGACTATATAAGCAATCTCCCGACTCCGGACAACTTTTCCTCGCCGTGGGAGCCGGGCCGCCATCGGGGGGGGGGGGCGGCGCTATATTTCCGGTTAAACAGTTTTTTGTTTCCAATAGCGCATATTGATATATCCATTCGGTTTTGCCTGGCTAGGGGGCTTCCGGTAGATTGGCGTCAAATGGCAGGCGGGTGTGCCGCCTGCTGGCAGGAACAGAACTGGCCACGTGCCAATAGCGGGCGGAGCAAGATGACTATCAGTGAAGCAAGACTGACTCACCTCAAACAACTGGAAGCAGAGTCGATCCATATCATTCGCGAAGTGGCGGCGGAATTCGAGAACCCGGTGATGCTGTACTCCATCGGCAAGGACTCGGCGGTGATGCTGCACCTCGCGCTCAAGGCGTTCTACCCGGGCAAGCCGCCGTTCCCCCTGCTGCATGTCGATACCACCTGGAAGTTCCGCGACATGATCGCGTTCCGCGATCGTATGGCGGCCAAGGTCGGCATGGAACTGCTGGTGCACACCAACGAAGAAGGGCGGGCGGCCAACATCAATCCGTTCGACCACGGCAGCGCCAAGTACACCGACGTGATGAAGACCGACGCCCTCAAGCAGGCGCTGAACAAGTACCAGTTCGACGCCGCCTTCGGCGGGGCGCGCCGCGACGAGGAAAAGTCGCGCGCCAAGGAGCGTGTTTATTCCTTCCGCGACAAGAACCATCGCTGGGACCCGAAAAACCAGCGTCCGGAACTCTGGAACATCTACAACAGCAAGATCAACAAGGGCGAGAGCATCCGCGTGTTCCCGCTGTCCAACTGGACCGAGCTCGACATCTGGCAGTACATCTACCTCGAAAACATCGAGATCGTGCCGCTCTATTTCGCCAAGCCGCGCCCGGTGGTCAACCGCGACGGCATGCTGGTGATGGTCGACGACGAACGCCTGCCGCTCAAGGAAGGCGAAGTGCCGGAAATGCGCAGCGTGCGTTTCCGCACCTTGGGCTGTTACCCGCTGACCGGCGCGGTCGAGTCGGAAGCGGCCACGCTGCCGGAGATCATCCAGGAAATGCTGCTCACCACCACCTCCGAGCGCCAGGGCCGTCTGATCGACCACGACCAGGCCGGCTCGATGGAGAAGAAGAAGATGGAAGGCTATTTCTAAGCCTGTCCTGACGAGCTTGTCGCGAATACCGCGTGCCGACGTGAATGCCCCCGGCCTCACGTTGGCCGAAGATGACGGAATACCACCATGTCTCACCAATCCGAACTGATTGCCAGCGATATCCTGGCCTACCTGAAACAGCACGAAAACAAGGATCTGCTGCGCTTCATCACCTGCGGCAACGTCGACGACGGCAAGTCCACGCTGATCGGCCGGCTGCTGCACGATTCCAAGCTGATCTTCGAAGACCAGCTGGCCGCGATCCAGAAGGACAGCAAGAAGTACAACACCACCGACGAGGACATCGATCTGGCCTTGCTGGTCGACGGCCTGCAGGCCGAGCGCGAGCAGGGCATCACCATCGACGTGGCCTACCGCTACTTCTCCACCGAGAAGCGCAAGTTCATCATCGCCGACTGCCCGGGCCACGAGCAGTACACCCGCAACATGGCCACCGGCGCCTCCACCTCGGACCTGGCTGTGATCCTGATCGACGCCCGCCGCGGCGTGCAGACGCAGACCCGCCGCCACAGCTACATCGTCAGCCAGCTCGGCATCCGCCACGTCATCGTGGCGATCAACAAGATGGACTTGGTCGACTTCAGCCAGGAGGTGTTCGACAAGATCCGCGACGATTACCTCGCCTTCGCCGAACACCTGGCGATTCCGGACATCCGCTTCGTGCCGATCTCGGCGCTGCGCGGTGACAACGTGGTGAAGCCGAGCGAACGCGCGCCGTGGTACGACGGTGCCACCTTCATGCAGCTGCTGGAATCGGTCGAGCTGTCGCACGACGCCGCGCTCGACGCCTTCCGCCTGCCGGTGCAGTACGTCAACCGCCCGCACCTGGACTTCCGCGGCTTCTGCGGCACCATCGCCTCCGGCCGCGTGCATCCGGGCGACCAGATTATGGTGTTGCCGTCGGGCAAGACCAGCAAGGTCAAGGCCATCGTCACCGCCGACGGCGATCTGGCCAGTGCCCACGTCGGCCAGGCCGTCACGCTGACGCTGGAAGACGAGATCGACTGCTCGCGCGGCGACATGATCGTGCGTAGTGGCGAGGTGGAACCCCAGGTCTCGGCGGCGTTCGATGCCCACATCGTGTGGATGAACGAGGTGCCGTTGCAGGTGGGCAAGGAGTACGCCTTCAAGCTGGCCGGCAAGAACGTGTTCGGCCGTGTCGAGCACATCCTGCACCGCGTCGACGTCAACACCATGGAGCAGTATGCCGCCGACGAGCTCAAGCTCAACGAGTTCGGCCTGTGCCGCGTCGTCGTCAATGCGCCGGTGGTGTTCGACGCCTACCGCCAGTGCCGTGGCAGCGGCAACCTGATCGTGATCGATCGCTTGTCCAACGCCACCGCCGGCGCCGGCATGATCACCGGCGCCGCGCAGAGCGACAGCAGTGCCCAGGATGCCAACGAACTGGCCCGCCTGCGTGCCTTCGAGCTGGAGTTCAACGCGCTGGTGCGCAAGCACTTCCCGCACTGGGAAGCCAAGGACATCAGCCAGCTGCTGAAGTAAGCACGGCCAAAGCCCGCCGGTTCAATGCCAGTCAGTCGATCTGACTGGCATTTTTGTTTTGTCGGGGCGCCGCAAGGAAAGAGTGTGTCGGTCGGGCGGGCATCTGGCGTGGCCCGGTGGCCACGTTGGCAGTGCGGCTGCTTTGGCGGGCAGTGCAAAATATGCTATTGTTCTGAATTTTGCGGCGATGGCAGCCGGAATGGTGCTGGTCGCCGGCCCCGGCGGGGCTTCTTCTGCATCAAATTACAATTAGTAACAAACAGATACCTGTTCCGCTACGGATTGTGACGTCTTCTTTGTTATGATGTAACAAATCGTAATGTCAGCGGGTCGACTCCACTGGCCAACGTCCAATTCCTGCCTCACCCGCTAGTTGCAACTACCTACCCGATGACAATGAATCGCATCCTGTCCCTTGCCATGGGCCTGCTTATCGCCCTGACATCCACCCTGACCCTGGCGGCGTCCCAGCTGCAGATACTGGGCTATCACGAAATCACCGATAAAGAACAGGCGCTGATTCCGCAGTACGCCATCAGCCCGGCCACCTTCCTGGCCCAGATGCAGTGGTTCAAGAGCAACGGTTATCACTTCGTCAGCGTCGACGACGTGCTGGCGGATCGCGCCGGCAAGAAGCCGCTGCCGCCCAAGGCCGTGCTGCTGTCGTTCGACGACGGCTACGAGGATGTCTACAGCCAGGTTTTCCCGATTCTGAAGCAGTTCAACGCGCCGGCCCAGATCGCCCTGGTCGGCAGTTGGCTGGAGCCGCAGGACGGCATGGTCAACTTCGCCGGCCAGGCGGTTCCGCGCAGTCGCTTCCTGTCGCAAAGCCAGATCAGGGAAATGGTGAAAAGCGGGCTGGTGGAAGTCGCCAGTCACACCTATGGTCTGCATGAAGGCGTGGTGGCCAATCCCCAGGGCAACACCCAGCCGGCCGCCACCACCCGCATTTTCCGGGATGGCCGCTATGAAACCGAGAAGGAATACCGCGCCCGGGTGGCGGCCGACCTGCGCCATAACAACGCCTTCCTGCGTCGCTACACCGGCCAGACCCCGCGCATCATGGTGTGGCCGTACGGCAGCTATAACCAGTCGCTGGTCGAGATTGCCGCCAAGCTGGGGCTGGTAGTCGACCTGACGCTGGACGATGGCCCCAATACCGGCCGCATCGCGCTGACCGGGCTGCGCCGCATCCTGCTGGAAAGTGATACCAGCCTCAGCGATCTGGCCACCGATCTGGCCCTGCGTGCCGGGCCTCACGAGGTCATCACGCTGCCCGGCAAGATCATGCATGTCGCGATCGACGACATCTACGACCCGGACCCGGATCGCCAGAATCAGAACCTCGGCAATCTGCTCGAGCGCATCGTCGCCAGCGGGGTCAATACCGTTTACCTGAAGGCGTTCGCCGATCATGACGGCAACGGCACCGCCGATGCCGTGTACTTCCCCTCGCGGCGTCTGCCGATGCGGGCCGACCTGCTCAACCGCGTGGTCTGGCAAATCAAGACCCGTACCTCGGTGCAGGCGGTGTACGCCTGGGGGCCGTTGCTGGTCAGCGCGGCCGCCTCGGGCGCGGTCGAGCGTCCGGGCGCCGTCACGGCGCGGCTGTCGCCGTTCAGCGCGCGCGGGCGCCAGCTGCTGCGCCAGCTCTACGAAGAGATGGCGTTGGCCGGGCCGATCGACGGTTTGCTGTTCAGCGAGGAACCGGCGTCTGGCGACGCGGCAAGCGGCCGCCAAGAACCGGGCATGACCGGGCAGTGGGACCGCTTTGCCCTGGAACTGGCCGCCATCGTGCGGCGCGAGCACCCCGACCTCAAGACGGCGCGAACCCTTTACCGCGCCCCGCTGCTGAGCACCCAGGGGGCGAACCAGTACGCCCAGGCGTTCCGGCAGATGCTGTCCAGTTACGATTTCACCGTCGCCGCGGTGGCGCCCGCCGAGGATGGCTGCGTGCCGGAGCGTGCCCTGCACGAGGTGTTGCGCCTGGCGGCCAACCATCCGGGCGGCCTGACCAAGACCGTGTTCGATCTGGCGGCGCCGGGGTGCGATCGCTTTGCCACGCTGCCGGGCGAGCCGATGGCCAAGACGGTGAGCCAGCTCTACAGCCGGGGCGTGCAGCACATCGCCTTCTACCCCGCGCCGCTGGCGGGCGACCAGCAGGCCACGGCGGCGCTGGCGCAGGTATTCGCCATCAAGGGCAACATGATCGGTGCCAAGCCTCGCGCCACCGTGACGCAGTGAACCCTGGCGCGCTTGCGCACCGAGCCGACAGCAAAAAGCCCACGAAAGTGGGCTTTTTGTCGTGCGGGAACAGATAAGGTTGGCCGAAGCCTCAGTTCTCGTGCTGCTCCAGCGTGAAGCCGGCTCCCTTGTCGAGCCCCAGCACCTCGACCAGGTACGGCATCACCTGCTGCAGCGTGGCGTGTAGCGTCCACGGCGGGTTGAGGATGAACATGCCGCTGCCGTGCATGCCGAAGCCATCCTTGGAGGGGCTT
Organism: Pseudogulbenkiania sp. AW2-16; assembly: GCF_056824575.1. Classification (NCBI taxonomy): domain Bacteria; kingdom Pseudomonadati; phylum Pseudomonadota; class Betaproteobacteria; order Neisseriales; family Chromobacteriaceae; genus Pseudogulbenkiania; species Pseudogulbenkiania sp. AW2-16. The sequence goes on from NZ_CP157668.1 coordinate 2,409,817, forward strand.
TGCACCGACAGCGTGACGTTGAGCCAGCTCTTCACCGGCAGCTTCTTCAGCTGCTGCGGCAGCTCCTTCGCTTCCTGGCGTTGCAGGCAGGGATACCACACCGCGTAGGTGCCGGTGGCGAAACGCTTCAGCCCTTCCTTGAGCGCCGTCACCACGTGCTGGTAGTCGCGCTTGTCCTCGTACGGCGGATCGATCAGCACCAGAGCGCGGCGCGGCGGCGGCGGCAGGATCGCCTTGATGCCTTCGAAGCCGTTGGCGGCCTGCACCTGCACCCGGCGCCCGGCATCGGCAAAGTTGTTCTGCAGGATCTGGCTGTCGGTGGGGTGCAGTTCGAACAGGCGCAGCTTGTCGCCGGCCGGCATCACCTCGCTGGCCACCAGGGGCGAGCCGGGGTAGAGCCGCAGCCGGCCGTCCGGATTGAGACGGCGCACCACCTCGACGTAGCCGGCCAGCGCCTCGGGCAGGTCGTCGCGCTGCCACAGCCGCGCGATGCCGCTCTCGAATTCGGCGTTCTTGGTGGCGTAGCCTTCTTCCAGCGAGTAGCAGCCGGCCCCGGCGTGGGTGTCGACATACCAGTAGGGCTTGTCCTTCTGCCCGAGGTAGCGCAGCAGTTCGACTTCGACAAAGTGCTTGAGCACGTCGGCGTGGTTGCCGGCGTGAAAGGCGTGACGGTAACTCAGCATGAATCGGTCTTTCTTCGGTCAGGCGCAGATTGTAGCCGATGGCCGGCGACGCCGCTGCCAGAACCTGGCCGCGCCAGGCGGCACATGCCGGTGCGCAGCGGTGGCCACACGGCACCCCGCTCGGGCGCGGAGCGGCGCGGGCGCCTGCTCAAAGGTTGGCCGAAGCCGCGCTCCCCAGCCACGCGGACGGCAGCGCGTCCTCCCAGCCCAGGGCGCGCACCACGCCGGCAAAATCGTCGGCCAGCGGCGCGGTCAGGGTCACGGTTTCGCCGCTGGCCGGGTGGGCAAAGCGCATTTCCATGCAGGCCAGCAGCAGGCGCTGGCAGCCGAACAGCTCGCCGAACAGCCGGTTGTGCCGGCCCTTGCCGTAGGTGGCGTCGCCGATGATGGGATGAGCGATGTGCTTGAGGTGGCGGCGCAGCTGGTGGCGACGGCCGGTTTGCGGCGTCAGCTCGACCAGGGCGTAGCGGCTGTGCGGGTACTTGTCGACGGCGTAGGGCAGCTCCACCGTGGCCAAGCGGCGAAACCGCGTCAGCGCCGCTTGCGGCGCGGTGTCGACCTTCTCGCCCACCCATTCCAGATCGTCCGGGCGGCGCGTCAGCGCGTGCTCGATCTCGCCCTGTTCGTCCGGCCAGCCGCGCACCACCGCCAGGTAGCGCTTGTCGACCTGCTGGCGCTCGAACTGCCAGCTCATCTCGCGTCCCATGTCGCGGTCGAGCGCGAACAACAGCACGCCCGAGGTGCCCTTGTCGAGACGGTGCACCGGGTAGACGCGCTGGCCGATCTGGTCGCGCAGCAGCTGGATGGCGAAGCGGGTTTCGTGACGGTCGAGCACGGTGCGGTGCACCAGCAGGCCTGAAGGCTTGTGGATGGCGATCAGGCGTTCGTCGCGGTAGAGAATCGGCAGCATGGGGCGGGCCAGAGGCGGAAGAGCCGGCATTATGCGCGCCGAAGTCGTACCGGGAAAGGCCCACCCCGGCGTTGTGCGGCGGCAAAGTGTTCTATGGTGGTAATACGTGAAATGACGTTGGAGAACGCCATGGCCCTGGGTGCAGCGCAGAGTTTCCTGCCTTCCTGGCCTTTGCCGGTCGGTGGTGTGTTCTGGATCGCGGTGACGCTGGTGTTGACCGGGCTGGCCGGCGAGTGGTGTTACCGGCGCCTGGGTTTTCCGCGCATCGTGGCGTATTCCGCCACCGGCATGGCGATCCGCCTGGCCGGAGTGGAGCCCATGCTCCGGGTGGACGATTCCGGGTTGCGCGTGGTGCTGGACCTGGCGTTGGCGCTGCTGCTGTTCGAGCTGGGCGCCCGCGTCGACGTGCGCTGGTTGCGGCGCAACCCCTGGCTCTTGGCCAGCAGCGTCGCCGAGGCGGGCTTGAGCTTCATCGTGGTGGGCTCCCTGCTGTCCTGGTGGGGCGTTTCGCCGCCAGTGGCGCTGAGTGTGGCCGCCATCGCCATGGCGGCGTCACCGGCCATCGTCAGCCGGGTAGTCAGCGAGTTCCAGTCAGTAGGGCAGGTCACCGAGCGCCTGCTGCTCATGACCACGCTCAACAGCATCTACGCCATCCTGCTGGTCAAGCTGCTCACCGGCTGGATGCACAGTGCCGCCGGCAACCCGCTGCTGGCGATCAGCGTGCCGCTGTACGTGCTGACCGGGTCGCTGCTGGTGGCCTTGCTGCTGGCGGGGGGCGTGGAGCGGCTGTCGCGCAGTATGGACGTGCAGAGCGAGGCGGCCACCGTGCTGCTGTTCGGCCTGATCCTGCTCGCCACCGCCTTGCTGCAGATGCTGAACCTCTCCACCTTGCTGGCACCGCTGCTGGCCGGAGTGGTGTTCCGCAGCCGGCGGCTGCGGCCCTGGGTCTGCCCCGATCATTTCAGCGCCGCCGGCAGCCTGCTGGTGGTGGTGCTGTTCGTGGTGAGCGGCATGATGCTATCGCCAGGACAGTTGCTGAGCGGAGCCGTGATGGCGGTGATTCTGCTGTCGGGTCGCTTCGTGGCCAAGCTGGTCGGGGTGCTGGCGTTTGCCCGGCTGAGCGGGCTCAGCCTGCGCCAGGGCGTGACGCTGTCGCTGGCGCTGACGCCGCTATCGATCGTGGCCTTCGTGCTGGCGACGGATCTGGGGTTCTCCTTCCCCACGCTGCGCCAGGAGCTGAACTCGGTCTTGCTCGGTGCCGTGGTACTGATGGAGCTGGCCGGGCCGCTGCTGGTGAAATGGGCGCTGGAGCGCAGCGCGGAGATCAAATCATGAGCCTGGAACGTTTTGCCACGTCCCGCCCTCTGACCATGGGAGTGGAACTGGAACTTCAGGTGGTCAACCGTCACGACTACGACCTTGCTCCCAGCGTGGAAGACCTGCTGCGTCTGATGAAAGGGGTCGATATCCCGGGCGAGGTCAAACCGGAAATCACGGACTGCATGATCGAACTGTCGACCGGCATCTGCAACAGCTACCAGGAGCTGATCGATCAGCTCGAGCTGATCCGCAACGAGCTGCTGCGCGCCGCCGACAAGCTCAACCTCGGCCTGTGCGGCGGCGGCACCCATCCGTTTCAGCAGTGGACCCAGCGCCAGATCTTCGAAACGCCGCGCTTTCTGCATCTGAATGAGCTGTACGGTTATTTGTCCAAGCAGTTCACCGTGTTCGGCCAACATGTGCACATCGGCTGTCCCGGCCCCGATGAGGCGCTGTGCATGCTGCACGCCTTGTCGCGCTACATTCCGCATTTCATCGCGCTGTCGGCCTCCTCACCGTACGTGCAGGGAGTGGATACCGGTTTCGATTCGGCCCGCATCAATTCGGTGACGGCCTTTCCGCTCTCGGGTCGGGCACCGTTCCTGCTCTGCTGGGACGATTTTACGCGCTACTTCGAGCACATGACGCGGACCGGCGTGGTCGAAAGCATGAAAGACTTCTATTGGGATATCCGGCCCAAGCCTGAATACGGCACCATCGAGGTGCGCGTGATGGATACGCCGTTGAGCGTGGAGAAGGCGGCCCGCATCGCCGCCTACATTCAGGCCATCGTGCGCCGCCAGCTGGTGGAAAAACCCGACCGGCCGCTCGAGGACGATTACCTGGTGTACAGCTTCAACCGTTTCCAGGCCTGCCGTTTCGGCTTCGACGGCGTGTTTGTCGATCCGCGCACGCTGGAGCATCGCACCATCCGCGACGACATCCTGTTGACGCTCGATATGCTGGAGCCGCACGCCATCGAGCTGGGCAGCGACGGCGCCTGCCGAGAGTTGCGCCTCGATGCTCTGAATCGCGGCAACGATGCCGGCTGGATACGCGCGCTGCAGCGCCAGGAAAACCTGCTGCCCGAGGTGGTGCGGCAGCAGTGCCTGCGTTGGAGCCAGTAAAGCACAGACCTATGGAAAAGAGACCCCTCAAGATAGGGCTATCGGCACGGCTGATGCATACCCCGCCCAAGGAGCTGGGGTTCCGCAACAAGGTGCTCCAGTACATCGAGCAGTCCATCGCGCACTGGGTGATGGCACACGGCGCGCTGGCCTTCATGGTGCCGACCCTCGAGACGGGCGGGGAAGTGCAGCGCTCCAGTCTGTCGATCAAGAGCGTGGTACACGAACTCGACGCCCTGCTGCTGCAGGGCGGGTCCGACGTCTGCCCGCTGAGCTACGGCGAGGAGGCATTGCGACCGGAGTGGTCGGGCGACCGCATTCGCGACCTCTACGAAATCGAGCTGTTCTGGGAATTCGTGTTCCAGCGCAAGCCGGTGCTGGGCATCTGTCGCGGGGCCCAACTGATCAACGTCGCCATGGGCGGGACGCTGTATCAGGACATCCTGACCCAGCATCCGGACGCCCATCCGCATGTCGATGCCGACCTCTACGACAAGTATTCCCACCGCATCGAAATCCTGCCGGAGTCTCACTTGGCGCAACTGTATCCCGAGTATGCCGCGGCCCATGTCAACAGCATTCATCACCAGGCGGTGAAGGACCTGGGGAACGACCTGGCGATCGAGGCGGTGTCGGCGCAGGACCGCATCGTCGAAGCCATCCGCTGGAAGGGAGAGGGTTTTGTCGCCGGTTTTCAGTGGCACCCGGAGTTTCACGGCAGCAATCGCAACCTGCTTGATAGCGCGCCGGCGTTGCTGGATTTCCTGTTTGCCGCCGAACAGCAGCGCGACAGCCGCTGATGCATATTGGTTTTTATTTGTTATTTGAGTTTCAATTAGAATTATAAGAATTTTTACGAATATCGCGATGTCGAATCCGCCGCTATAGTGACGACCTATCAAGCACTGAATGTGAACCGGCGCTTCCGCCCTCGGCGGATCCGGTTCGGGCGCTGTACGCTTTTTGGGGAGTTTCGGCTGTCTTGACGTCGCGCCTTCTCCGATTTCAGGTTTGCTTCGATATTGGTAATTGGTCCCTTGTCCGGGTCCGCCAGCGGCGGGCCCGGTTTTTTTGCCGCCTTGAGCGGACCGTCGACGCCCTGCCGCGCGCATGCCGTCATGGCCTCCGCCCGCCTTATCTCCTACAATACGGGCCAGATCAACCGGGCGGCCATGCAGCCGCTTTTTCTTTCAGGATGTGCCATGGAACCCGTACGCCTTTCTAAACGTCTCGCCGAGCTTGGCATCTGTTCGCGCCGCGAAGCCGACAGCTACATCGAGCAGGGCTGGGTGAAAGTGGACGGCCAGGTGGCGGTGCTCGGCTTCAAGGTGCTGCCGCATCAACACATCGAACTCGACCCGCGCGCGAAGAAGGCGCAGTTGGAGCGCGTCACTATCCTGCTCAACAAACCGGTGGGCTATGTCTCGGGCCAGGCGGAAAAGGGCTACAAGCCCGCCGCCATGCTGGCGGTACCGGCCAATCACTGGGAGGGCGACAAGAGCGGCATCCGATTCAGCCCCAACCACCTCAAGGGATTGGCGCCGGCCGGCCGGCTCGATATCGATTCGGTCGGCCTCCTGGTGTTGACTCAGGACGGCGTGGTGGCCAAACGGCTGATCGGCGAGAATTCCACCGTGGAAAAGGAGTACCTGGTACGCGTCACCGGCGAGTTGAGCCCCGAAGGCCTGAAACTGCTCAACCACGGCCTGTCGCTCGACGGCCAGCCGCTGCGCCCGGCCAAGGTCAGCTGGCAGAACGAAGACCAGCTGCGTTTCATCCTGCGCGAAGGCAAGAAGCGCCAGATTCGTCGCATGTGCGAGCAGGTCGGCCTGTACGTGGTGGGGCTGAAGCGGGTGCGTATCGGCAACGTCATGCTGGGCGATCTGCCGACTGGCCAATGGCGCTACCTGCGCGAAGACGAGCAGTTCTGACGCGCCATCCAACCCGTCCTCTTTCACTTGGTAATTCCGTATGCTGAAGCGACTGGTCGACCTGTTCCTGAGCCCCCGTCACGGTTCAGCCAAGCCACGGCGGCAGCTGCAGGCCGAACTGGAGAGGGTGGTGGAGATAGTCGAGCCGCGCCTGCGCCTGGTCACCGGCTATCCGCGCGTGTTGCTGCGGGGCATGGCGCGCACGCTGGATTTTGCCGAGCAGCTGACGCAGGATCTGCCGGAGGTGCTAGAGCTGTCCTGGCGCGGCTTCACCAGCGACCGTCGCCTGGGCATGTTCTTTTCCTCGCCCGCCAGTCTGCTCGATCTGCTGCAGACCAGTTCCGAACTGGACGCCTTCTTCGCCCGGCCCGGCAACGGCGATGTGGCTTTCTGCCTGCTCATCATGCAGCGTAGCGACAACCAGCGCCTTGGCATGGTCAGCCAGAACGGCGAGGTGGTCGCCGAGGTGCCGCAACTGGTGGTCAGCTTCGACAACCACCGCCTGACCCTGCCCAGCGCCACGCTCGATGAATTTGTCCCGCGCCTGGCCGAGCGGGGGGAGAGCGCCTCACCGAGGTGATCGCCCGTCGCTTGCGCGACAAGGAGGCACAGCGGGTCGAGCTGGAAAGCGAGCTGCTGCGCGTCGAGCTGAAACTGAAGACCCTGCGCGCTCCCGGCCAGCTCGTGGTGGATGCCATGGCGGACCAGGGGCCGGCCTTGCCCGATTCACCGCTGGCGCTGCAAAGCCGTTTCGAGGCGGTGCGTACCGACTTGGCGGCACTCAAGGCCGAGCTGACCCTGGACGGCAAGCTGCGCGAGGTGCGGCAGATCCTGGAGCATCCGGCCGATTATTTCAGCAGCCGCAGCGTCACGCTCAACCTTGATCGCATGGGGGTGTTGCAGCCGGATGACGAGTCCGGCAATGGCCACCCGATCTGCTTCGAAGAGGTGCTCTTGGGCGAGATGCCGCCGGTGCGCCGTGTGGTGGTGCCCGCCAGGGTTACCCGGCAAGCGATCCGCGAGCTGGAAGAGAATTTCGGCACAGGCTGAACCCAGGCGGTTCAGCCTTTTTTTCGTGGTCCCGGGGCTGGTCGGCAAGGGCTTCCGACTCGGTCTGTATCCGTGGCCACAGCCGTTCGGCCTCGGCGGCGTCGTAATCGTGGTGCTTGCGCTTGACCACGCCGAATTCGGACAGCACCACGTGCCGGTCGGCGCTGACCCCGGCGTTGGCGAGACAGGCCTTGACGCAGGCCAGCGGACAGCCGTCCAGTGCCAGCACCGGCCGGCCGGAGCGGGCCATCCGCACCAGCGCCGGCACGCCGCCCCCGACTCCCGAGATGCAGGACATCTCGGCCAAGCCTTCGCGGGTCAGCTTCAGGGCAAAATCGTTGGCCATCTGGGCGGCGCTGGAACAGCCGGAGCAGGCGTAGACGAGAGGGAGGGTAGTCTTCGCTTTCATAGCCTTACGTTACGACGGAGGCCAGCCGGATACCATCCCCCCATTAGGGTAGGGGGCCTAGTCCATGCGGCCTAGCGGCCGTGGAACACGATCAGCGGCACCGTCATCTCCGCCGCGCTGACGCCGGCGTGCACGCCGGGCAGGTAGTGGGGCTTTTCGCCGGGCACGAGGTCGCGCAGGGTCCAGTCGCCCTTCATGATCAGCACCGCTTCGCCGATGCGTTGGGCCAGTTCCGCATGCTGCGGGCCGGGGCCGAAAACGCCTTGCTCCAGCAGCACCCGGCTTTCCAGGCACCAGGCGGCGTGGCCGAGCCGGTGCCGGGCGTTGGCGAGAAAGGCCTCGCAGCGGCCCGGCCGCACGTGGCAGAACGCCACGCGCCGCTCGCCGGACAAGGGGGCGCGCAGATCGGCCACCAGTTCGGGATAGTCTTCCAGGTCGATCTGCCGCTCCAGCGGCGCATCGATGAAGCCGTGATCGGCGGTGACCAGCACGGTGACATCCTGGCCACGCAGTGATTCGGTAAATTGCCGGAACGCCTGATCGATCCGTTCGAACAGCAGACGCACCGGTTCGGCTCGCGTGCCGTGGGCGTGCATCGTGCTATCGAGCTGCGGCAGGTAGCCGTAGACAAAACTCGGGCCACCGTCGGCCTGCATGACCTGTTGCAGCTGGCCGAACATGTCCTCGATGCCGCGATAGGGTAGGCGCCGGGCCTGTCCCGAGTGTTGGCGGCTGTAGGGCGAGTCGCTGATGTAGGCCGGGTGCAGCACCGTGGCCGGGCGGTCGAAGCGGTCGAACAGAGCGGGTGTCTCGAACAGGGTCTCGGCAACGGCGGCGGCATCGCTGGTGTCGTCTTCCGGCCAGCGCACCGTCAGCGGCAGGGCGGCAACAATGCGCTCCGGGTTGTTCTGGTAAACGTGCCAGCCCGTCAGCCCATGCTGCACCGGTGGCTCGCCGGTCATCAGCGTGGTGATGGCTGCGGCCGTGGTGGGAGGGAAGACCGAGGTCAGCGTGCCGTGCTGGTGCCGGCGCAGAGCGCTCTCCGGCCCGAGCGCCTGCAGCTGCTGTTCTCCCAGCCCGTCGATCACCAGCAGTACCACGTGGTGGCGTGCCGCCAGCCCGGCCAGGGCCGGGTGTCGCAGCGGAGGGTGGCCGATGGGGCAGCCGAGGGCTTCGGCCAACGTGGCGGTGAGATTGAGCAGGCTGTGGCCGCGGTAGTCGGGCCAGTTGGAGCCGGGGCAATGCTGTTGCATGGTGTCGTCTCGCCGTGAGTGTGGGTGGATAAGCGCTGTTGCGCGTTCCCATACCGGTCTCGCGCCGCTGTCGGTGCGTCGCCAAGCTTCTACCGTCGGCCTGAATTTGCCCACAGTAACGTCATTCGCCCATGCCGAGGGTTGCCGCGGGAAGGGCATGAAGGCATTATCCGCCAGAAAACCGAACCGTATTCCACTTTGCCTTGGAAGCGATAACGTTGCCGGTGGCGTTACCTGGACCGCGTGCGAATTTTTGGTCCGCTCGGTGGACCCTTGCCGTGCTGTCTGCGGCGCTGCGCACTGGCCTTCGCGTTCTCATTGCCACGGCTTTTTGGAACTAGCCTGCATCTGGAGCTTCCCGTGACGGACCGCCTGCACAATACCTGTCTTTCCTGTGGCGCCTGCTGCGCCGCCTTCCGCGTTACCTTCCACCGTTCCGAGCTCGACTGCGAGCCGGGAGGGCGTGTGCCGGAGCGGCTGGCCGACGAGGAAACCGCCTCCCTGGTGCGGTTGCGTGGCACCGATTACGCCCGGCCGCGCTGCATCGCGCTGGTCGGCAAGATCGGTGAGGAAGTTCGCTGCGGTATCTACGAACATCGGCCGTCACCCTGTCGCGAATTCGCCATGCGTGCCGGTATTGGCGTGTTCGAGGAGGCCTGCAACCGGGCGCGCGCTCAGCATGGCCTGTCGCCGCTGCCTTTGGGATGAAGCCGCTGCAGAGTGATTGATTTTACGTTGACGTTAACGTAATGTAATCGAATCAACGTTCCCTTTATCGAGGTGCAGCATGCAGAACCAGTCTATCGTGATCGTCGGAATGGCCAGGACCCCGATGGGAGGGCTGCAGGGCAGCCTGTCGCCGCTGACGGCGAGCGAACTCGGTGCGGTGGCGATGGCGGCGGCGGTCGAGCGCGCCGGTATCGACGCTGCCAGCGTCGACGAGGTGATCATGGGCTGCGTGCTGCCCGCCGGACAGGGCCAGGCGCCGGCCGTGCAGGCCAGTCTCAAGGCCGGGCTGCCGCTGGCGACTGGTTGCACCACCATCAACAAGATGTGCGGCTCGGGCATGAAGGCGGTGATGCTGGCGCACGATCTGCTGCTGGCCGGCTCGGCCAAGGTGATGGTGGCGGGCGGCATGGAAAGCATGTCCAACGCGCCTTACCTGATCCCGAAGGCCCGTGGCGGCCTGCGCCTCGGGCATGGCGAACTCAAGGATCACATGTTCCTCGACGGGCTGGAAGACGCCTACGACAAGGGTAAGCTGATGGGGGTGTTCGCCGAGCTTTGCGCCGAGCGCTTCGGTTTCAGCCGGGTCGCCCAGGACGAGTTCGCGCTGAGCTCGCTGGCGCGCGCGGTGGCGGCGATCGAAAGCGGTGCCTTCGCCGGCGAGATCGCCGCTGTCAAGTTGCCCGGCAGGCCGGGCGATACCGTGGTCGATACCGACGAGCAGCCGCTCAAGGCTCGCCCGGACAAGATTCCTTCCCTGAAACCCGCCTTCAAGCCGGACGGCACCGTTACGGCGGCCAACGCCAGCTCGATCTCCGATGGTGCCGCGGCGCTGGTGCTGATGAGTGAGGACGAGGCACGCGCACGTGGGCTCACGCCGCTCGCCCGCATTGTCGGCCATAGCACCTTTGCCCAGGAGCCGTCCTGGTTCACCACGGCGCCGGTCGGCGCCATGCGCCAGCTGTTTGCCAAGACCGGCTGGCAGGCCGACGAGGTCGACCTGTTCGAAATCAACGAAGCTTTCGCCGTGGTTACCATGGCCGCGATGCAGGAACTGGGCTTGCCGCACGACAAGGTCAACGTCAACGGCGGCGCCTGCGCGCTGGGACACCCGATCGGCGCTTCCGGGGCGCGTATCCTGGTCACGCTGATCGCAGCGTTGCAGCGCCGGGGCGGCAAGAAGGGCGTGGCCAGCCTGTGTATCGGCGGCGGCGAGGCCACCGCGCTGGCGCTAGAGCTGGTATGAGGTGAGGGATGACAGGCCGGACGGTGTTCCGGCCTGTTGTTTTCAGCGGTGTTCCGGCTTCGCTTCGGTCTCTTCGTCGTTGTTGAGCCAGAACTGGAACAGCGTGAAGCCGATCGCCAGCAGGGTGGGGCCGATGAACAGGCCGATGATGCCCCAGGCCAGCAGGCCGCCGATGACGCCGAGGAAGATCAGTGACAGCGGCAGCTTGGCGCCCTGGCTGATCAGCAGGGGCTTGAGTACGTTGTCGATGGTGTTGACCAGCAGGAAGCCCCACAGCAGCAGGAACACGCCCATGCCGGTGGCGCCGGTATAGAACACCCAGCCGGCCGCCGGCAGCCAGACCAGCAGGGTCGGCAGTTGGGCCACCGCGATCACGAAACACAGGAAACCGAGCGCCAGCGCGCCGGGTACCCCGGCAATCAGCAGCCCGATCACGCACAGGATGGTCTGGGCCAGTGCGGTGCCGACCACGCCGGTGGTGACGCCGCGTATCGTGCGTGCCACCACTTGAGGCAGCTCGCTGGCCGAGGCTCCGCCCAGTTTGTTGATGACGCGCTCGGCGATGCGCCACAGCGCCTCGCCGTTGGCCAGCAGCAGCCCGGCCACGATGATGGCCATGACGATTTCCAGCAGGCTGACCCCCAGCATTGCCCCGCGTCCCAACAGCCACAGGGCCCCCTGGTTGATCCACGGCTTGAGCCGGGCGAGCAGGCCGGGCAGGTCAGTCTGCGCCGTTACCCAGTACTGGGTGAGCGCTTCACCCGTCAGCGGAATCTTGCCGAGCCAGGCGGGAGGGGGTGGCAAGGTGAAGTTGGCCAGACCGTGGGCGATGCCGTTCAGGTGGGGCAAGGTATCCGTCAGTGTCAGCACCATCAGCCCCAGGGGGACGGCCAGCGCCAGGCCAAGCAGGAGAACCACCAGCAAGGCCGCGAGATTGCCGCGCCCGCGTAGGCACTGGGTCAGGCGCTGGTACAGCGGCCAGGCGGAAATGGCGATGATCACAGCCCAGGTCAGCGCCCCGAGAAAGGGCAGGATGACCTGCAGGCAGGCCCAGACCAGGAGTGCAACGATGGCGACTCGTAGCACGGCCATGACGCCGATTCCGGCAAAACCCTTGTCCAGCATGAATGAACCCCGTCGGGTAAGAGACAAGCCGTCATTCTAGCCGGGAGGAACAGGCTTGTCCGGCGGGCACGGCAGTTGACGCGGTTTAAGGCGCCAGCTTTTGCAGTTCCGTAGGATGGGTGACGCGCGGCAGAACCCATCCGTTGCGATGGGCTACGGCGCTGGCTGAGCGAGGCAAGCGTAGCGTCGAATAGTGCCTACCCCCCATCCTATGTTGCGGCATGTGGGGTGAGCAGGGGGCTTAGCGCACCAGCTTTTGCAGCCTCGCCAGGAACGGCTCGGCTTCCATGAAGCCGATGATGCGATCGGCCTCGCGGCCCTGACCGTTGAACAGAATGATGCAGGGAGGGCCGAACAGGCCGAAGCGCTTGAGCAGAGCCTGCTGTTCGGCGCTGTTGGCGGTGACGTCGGCACGGATCAGAACAAACTGGTTCAGCTTGTCGGCGACGCGGGCGTTGCCGAAGGTGGACTCGTCCATTTCCTTGCAGGAGACGCACCAGTCGGCGTAGAAGTCGAGCAGCAGCGGTTTGCCGCCGGCACTGGCCAGTTTCGCATCGAGTTCGGCGAGGTTGCCGACGTGCTGGAATACCGGGGTGATGCTGCGTGCCTGAGCGTTGCTGCCGCTCAGCCATTTCAGCGGGTAACGTGGATTGGTCTCGCCACCCAGCACCCCGATCAGCTGGGCGGCACCGATCAGGAACAGCGCGAGGCCGATGGCCTTGCCGATTTTCGCCACCGGATGGGCGTTGCCGGGCAGGTTCTCGAAGGTCTTGAGGAAGACTGCCGAGCCGATGCCCAGCGCCGCCCACAGCAGCATGACCAGCGGACCGGGCAGGAACGGGGTGGCAAGCCAGATCGACAGGCCCAGCATGACCACGCCGAAGACGCCCTTGACGCCGCGCATCCAGGCCCCGGCGCGAGGCAGGATATGACCGCCGTAGGTGCCGATCAGGATCAGCGGCAGGCCGAGGCCCAGCGCCATGGCGTACAGCGCCGCGCCGCCCAGCACGGCGTCGCCGGTAGTGCCGATATAGCCCAGCGCCAACGCCAGCGGGGGGGCCACGCAGGGGCCGATGATCAGCGCGGAGAGCGTTCCCATGCCGAATACGGTGGCGACCTTGCCGCCGCTGAGACGGTTGGAGGTTTCGCTCAAGCGAGTCTGCCAGCTGCTGGGCAGCTGGATCGAGAACACGTCGAACATCGACAGCGCGAAGACCACCAGCAGGGCGCTGGCGGTGAGCACCACGGCCGGTTGCTGCAGCCACACCGTGAGCAGCGACCCGGTCAGGCCGGCCACCACGCCGACGGCGGTATAGGTCAGGGCGAGGCCCTGCACGTAGGTCAGCGACAGCTGGAAGCCGCGGCGGCGGGTGAGGGTGTTGCCCTGGCCTGCGATCAGCGAGGACACGATGGGCAGCAGAGGATACATGCAGGCGGTGAACGCCATGCCGAGCCCGGCCAGGAAAAACGTGCCGAGTGTCGTCAGCCAGCCCTGGCCGGCGAGCCGGATGGCATCGCTCTGGCCGCTGACGGTGCCTGCTACCGCGGTACTGGTCAGCCAGGAGGGCAGGGTCGAGGCGGCCTCGGCCGCCCACGGTGAGGGTCTGGGTCAGCGGCGGGTAGCAGACGCCGACGTCGGCGCAGCCCTGGGCGGTGACTTTGAGCTTGAGCCCGTCTGCGGCTGCCGTCGTGAGCGGCACGGTGATGGCGATTTGCTTGTGGTAGACGTTCTGCTTGCCGAAGAACGGATCGTTTTTCACGTCGGCAGTGGGGAAGACCGGCTCGCCGATCTGCCCGGCGGGGTCCGAGACGATGTGGGTGCGGTCGCGATAGAGGTAGTAGCCGTCGGCGATCTCGAAGATCACCCGCAGTTCGTTGCCGTTTTGTTCGAGGCGGGCGGGAAAGGCCTTTTCCGGCGGCAGCAGGTCTTCCTGCGCCACCGCCAGGGCGAGCGTCGAGGCGCACAACAAGGCCAGCAGCAGGGTCAGGCGCTGCCAGAGGGAAAGCGAAGCAGATCGGGTCACGGTCAACATAACGGCATCGTTCTAGGGGCTAGCTGAAGGACCACGGCACGCGGCCCAGGTTCCGCGACGGACGTTTTGGGAACCCACGTCGCCGGGAAAGCGGAACCGTATGATAGCGCAGCCATCACTCAAATTATCTGACACGAATCAGGGGCAAGGCAAAAACATGAGGGAGATTATTCATTTCGCCCACGCCAACAGCTTTCCGGCGAGCGTGTACCGCAAATTTCTCGCTACCTTGGCCGAACAGTACCAGATCGGCTATCTCGACGCGGTGGGGCACGACCCCGCCTATCCGGTGACCGACGGCTGGCCGTATCTGGTGGACGAGTGCATTCGCCACATCGAACAGTATGGCCGGCCGGTGATCGGGGTCGGCCATTCCCTGGGCGGGGTGTTGCTGCTGTATGCCGCCATGCGCCGGCCGGAACTGTTTCGCGCGCTGGTGATCCTGGACTCGCCGCTGTTCGGCCCCTTGCGTTCGCGTACCGTCTGGCTCGCGAAGCGCCTGGGGTTCATCCAGAAGATCACACCGGGCGGCAATCCGCTGCGCCGGCGTGACAGCTGGCCCAGCGTGCAGCGGGTGCGCGAGTATTTTGCCCGCAAACCGGCATTCGCCCGATTCGATCCGGATTGCTTGGCCGACTACGCCGAACACGGCACCGTGCCCGACGCGCAGGGCGGGCGCCGCCTCAAGTTCCGTCCCTTGGTCGAATACCAGGTATTCGAAGGTTTGCCGCATGATTTGCCTCGTTACCGCGGTCGTCTCACGGTGCCGACGCTGTTGGTGGTGGGGCAGCAGTCGGGGGTACTGAAACCGGCCGACCTGGCTTTTGCCCGGCGTCATTTCGGCATGCAGATCACGCAACAGGCCGGCTCGCACCTGTTCCCGCTGGAGCATCCGGTGGAAACCGCGCAGCGCATCATGGAGCGGCTGCCGGCGCTGCTGTCGCCGCCCGCAGCAGCCGGTCCCTAGCCATACTGCCCTGGCGTGGCGCACAAACAAAAGCGGCATCCCTCGGGGATGCCGCCTGGCTTGCTACGGTAGCGTTCAGCCCTGGCGCTTGTCGCGCTCGATCAGTGCGTAGGCCGAGTGGTTGTGGATGGATTCGAAGTTTTCCGATTCCACCACGTAGGCGTGGATGCGCTCGTCACGGTCCATCGCGGCGGCGACGTCGCGCACCATGTCCTCGACGAATTTCGGGTTTTCGTAGGCGCGCTCGGTGACGAATTTTTCGTCGGGGCGCTTGAGCAGGCCGTACAGTTCGCACGAGGCCTGGTCTTCGGCGATGTCGATCAGCTCTTCGATCCAGACGTGCTCGTGGGTGCTGGCGGTCAGCGTGACGTGCGAGCGCTGGTTGTGCGCGCCGTACTGCGAGATCTTCTTCGAGCACGGGCACAGGCTGGTCACCGGGACCACCACTTTCATGGTGAAGTGGTACTCGCCGTCGCGCAATTCGCCAACGTAGGTGACTTCGTAATCGAGCAGGCTCTGCACCCCGGAAACCGGAGCGGTCTTGTTGACGAAGTAGGGGAAGCTCATCTCGACGTAGCCGGACACGGCCTCGAGGCGCTGCACCATCTCGCGCACGATCTGCTCGAACGAGGCCACTGAAATTTCGCGCTCGTGCTGGTTGAGAATCTCGACGAAGCGCGACATGTGCGTACCCTTGAAATGGGCCGGCAGGTGCACGTACATGTTGAACAGACCGATGGTGTGCTGCACGCCGTTGTCGCGCTCGGCCACCTTGATGGGGTGGCGGATGGATTTGATACCCACCTTGTTGATGGGAATATTGCGGCTGTCGTGCGAGCTTTGCACGTCAGGAATGGTGGTTTGGTTCATTGCGTTATTGTGTAACACACGAGATGGGTACTTGGCGAGTATAACGCCAGAGTAATAGTTGAGTAAAGAAGTCGGAATTGGCCGCTCGTCAAGCGACGCCGGTGCCGAGCAAGAGGAGCCCGCCCAGCATGCCCGCCCCGGAAAGGATGAAGGTCGGCAGGCAGCGCCAGGCCAGGGTGCGTCCGCCCAGGCTTGCGATCAGCCCGAATTTGAACAGGTTGTTGGCGAACACGGCAAGCACAACGCTGATGATGACCTGATGAATGTCCAGACGGTGCTCGCCGAACAGGTTGAGCACGGTGAGGGTGATGGGGTCGACGTCGTTGACGCCGGAAATCAGCGCCACGGCGTAGATGCCGCGGCTGCCGTAGAGGTCGTGCAGCCAGGCCGAGCACAGCACCACCACGGCGAACATCAGGGCAAAGCCCAGTGCCAGCTTGAGTTCGGTGGGGTTGGACAGCGTCAGTTCCGGATGGCCGTCCTGGTTCTGGTCGTGGCGAAAGCGCAGGAAGACGGTGATCAGCCCCAGCCCCAGCGCCGGCAGCATCACCATCGCCATGGCGCCCAGCGCCGCCGGCACCAGGATGGCGGCGAGCACGATGAGCCGCAGGAAAAGCACGATGTTGGCGAGCAGGATCACCGAGGTGGCGAAACTCAGCGATCCCGGGTTGCTGCGTGCCTCGCGGGCGTAGACCAGTGCTGGTGGCGGTGGACGACACCATGCCGCCAAGCAGGCCGAGCCAGGGGCCGCTGGCGCGTCCGCCCAGCAGCCGCACCGCGAGGTAGCCCGTCAGGCTGACGCCGACGATCAGCACCACCATGAGCCAGATCTTGTGCGGGTTGAGTGCAAGATAGGGGCCCATGGCGCGGTTGGGCAGGATGGGCAGGATGATGAAGGTGAGGGTGGCGAACTGCAGCAGCGACAGCAGGTCGCGCCGCTCCAGCTTGCGGGCGATGCCGGTGAGTTCGGGTTTGAGGTAGAGCAGTGCCGTGGCGAGAATGGCGGTGGCGATGGCCAGTTCGCTCTGGTTGTACCACACCAGGGCGCCCAGGCCGTAGGCCAGCATCAGGCTGACCAGGGTGGTGGTGCGCGGCTCCTGCACCTCGGCTTCCTGGTGTCCCTCGGGCAGAAAGCCCAGCGCGATCACCCCGGCGAGCCCGACGGCGACCAGTGCCGGGGTGGCGGTCATCTGCCCCAGCATGGTGAGCATGGTGCCCAGCATGGCGGCGAGCGGGAAGGTGCGGATGCCGGCCAGCGGGTGCTGCTTGCGTTCACGCTCCACCCCCAGCAGCAGGCCGATGGCGAGGCTGGTGACGAAGCGCGGCAGCACTGCGAACGGCGTGCCTTCCAGGTTCAGCCATGCCTCCACGCCGATGCCGCTCATGCCGGCTCCTTAGTCGGTTTATCGCGATGCCAGACGGGCTGCGATGCTCGCTTCGATGCCTTTGGCGTCGAGGCCGCAGTCGGCCAGCAGCAGGGCAGGGTCTCCATGTTCAACATAGTCGTCGGGCAGGCCCAACTGCAAGACAGGGGCGGTGATGCCCAGGGCCTCGATGGCTTCGACGCAGGCCGAGCCGGCGCCGCCCATGACGACGTTTTCTTCCACGGTGACGATCAGTTCGTGGCTTTCGGCCAGGCTCTTGATCAGCCCGGTGTCCAGCGGCTTGACGAAGCGCATGTCGGCCACAGTGGCGTCGAAGGCTTCGGCGGCCTGCAAGGCCGGCGTCACCATGCTGCCGAAGGCGAGGATGGCGACACGGCCCTGGCCCTGGCGGCGGATGTGGCCGCGGCCGATCGGCAGCGCGCTCATCTCGTGCTGGATGTGAGCGCCGGGGCCGGTGCCGCGCGGGTAGCGCACTGCGGTCGGGGTGTCGAGCGTGAACGCGGTGTACAGCATCTGGCGGCATTCGTTCTCGTCGGACGGCGCCATCACCGTCATGTTGGGAATGCAGCGCAGGTAGGAGATGTCGAAGGCGCCGGCGTGGGTCGGGCCGTCGGCGCCGACCAGGCCGGCGCGGTCGATGGCGAACACCACCGGCAGGTTCTGCAGCGCCACGTCGTGGATCAGCTGGTCGTAGCCGCGCTGCAGGAAGGTGGAGTAGATCGCCACCACCGGCTTCATGCCGTCGCAGGCCAGCCCCGCCGCGAAGGTGACGGCGTGCTGTTCGGCGATGGCGACGTCGAAGTAGCGGTCCGGATGTTCTTTCTCGAAGCGCACCAGGCCGGAGCCTTCGCGCATCGCCGGGGTGATGCCGACCAGGCGCGTGTCGTGCTTGGCCATGTCGCAGATCCAGTCGCCGAAGATCTGGGTGTAGCTCGGCTTGCTGCTGCCCGATTTGCCGCCGGACAGGCCGTTGGCGGGGTCGAACTTGGTGACGCCGTGATACGCCACCGGGTCGTTTTCGGCCAACTTGTAGCCCTGACCCTTCTTGGTGACGATGTGCAGGAACTGCGGCCCTTTCAGGCTCTTGATGTTCTTCAGCGTGTCGACCAGCACGTCGAGGTCGTGGCCGTCGATCGGACCGATGTAGTTGAAACCGAACTCCTCGAACAGGGTGCCCGGGGTGAACATGCCCTTGACGTGTTCTTCGACCTTGCTGGCGATCTCGCGCAGCGGCGGGGCGATGCCCAGCACCTTGCTCGAGCCCTGCTTCATGGCGGCGTAGAAGCGGCCGGACATCAGCTTGGCGAGGTAGTTGTTGAGCGCGCCGACGTTGGGCGAGATCGACATGTCGTTGTCGTTGAGGACCACCAGCATGTCGAGGTCCATCGCCCCGGCGTTGTTGAGTGCCTCGAAGGCCTGGCCGGCGGTCATGGCGCCGTCGCCGATGATGGCCACGCTCTTGCGCTCGATGCCCTGCGCCTTGGCCGCCGCCGCCATGCCCAGCGCGGCGCTGATCGAGGTGGAGGAGTGACCGACGCCGAAGGTGTCGTATTCCGATTCCTCGCGCTTGGGGAAGCCCGCCAGGCCGCCTTTCTGGCGCATGGTGTGCATCATGCCGCGGCGTCCGGTGAGAATCTTGTGCGGGTAGGTCTGATGGCCCACGTCCCACACCAGGCGGTCGTGCGGGGTGTCGAAGACGTAGTGGAGCGCGATGGTCAGTTCGATGCTGCCGAGGTTGGAAGCGAAGTGACCGCCGGTCTTGCTCACCGACTCCACCAGGAACTGGCGCAGTTCGCCTGCCAGCTGCGGCAGTTCGTGGCGCGCCAGGCGCTTCAGGTCGGCCGGATAGTTGATCGTGTCGAGCAGCGGGTACATGTGTGTGCGTGTGTGCTGTTTTAGAAGGAGCGGGCGACGATGTAGTCGGCCAGGTCCTTGAGTCGTTGGGCCGCGGGGCCGAATCCGTCCAGTGCGGCGAAGGCTTCGTCGCGCAGTTCGCGGGCGAAGGCGCGCGCTTCGGCCAGGCCCATCAGGCTGACGTAGGTCGGCTTGTCGTTGGCGGCGTCCTTGCCGGCGGTCTTGCCGAGGGTGGCGGTGTCGGCATCGACGTCGAGCACGTCGTCGACCACCTGGAAGGCGAGCCCGATGCGCTTGGCGAAGTGGTCGAGCCGCTCGGTTTCCTCGGCCGACAGCGGGGTGCCGGCGAGTGCGCCCAGCAGCACCGCGGCGCGGATCAGGGCACCGGTCTTGAGGCAGTGCATGTATTCCAGCTCGGGCAGCGACAGTGTCTGGCCGACACTGGCCAGATCGATGGCCTGGCCGCCGGCCATGCCGCCGTGGCCCGAGGCGCGCGCCAGGGTGCGCACCATCTCCAGCTGGGGGGCGGCAGCGACGCCGTCCAGCGGCGTGGCCAGTACGTCGAAGGCCAGGGTCTGCAGTGCGTCGCCGACCAAGAGCGCGGTGGCGTCGTCGAAGGCGACGTGACAGGTGGGCTTGCCGCGGCGCAGGACGTCGTCGTCCATGCACGGCATGTCGTCGTGCACCAGCGAGTAGGCATGGATCATTTCCACCGCGGCGCCGATGCGCGCCAGGTGCTCGGGGTTGGCCGAAACCAGTTCGCCGGCGGCGTGCACCAACAGCGGGCGCACGCGCTTGCCGCCGTCCAGCGTGCTGTAGCGCATCGCCTCGTGCAGGCGTTGCGGGGCGGACTCGGGGTTGGGCAGGAGGCGCGCGAGCGCGTCTTCCATGGTTTGCTGGATGCCGGTCATCCAGCCGATGAAGTTGTCATTGGCCATTCGGCAGATCCAGCGTTTTGAGTTCGTTGTTTTCGAGGATTTTCAGCTGCTGCTCGGCGTCGGCCAGCTTGCCTTGGCAGAACTTGATCAGCTCGACCCCCTGCTTGTACGAGGTCAGGGCTGTCTCCAGCGGCATGTCGCCGCTTTCCATCGCCTGGATGATGTCCTCCAGCTGGGCCAGCGAGGCTTCGAAACTGGCCGGGGCTTTGGTGGATTTGGCCATGGCGGTCCTTCCATGTTCTTGGAGTAAGACCGCCATTTTACGGGGTTTGCCCCTCGCCTGTCAGCGCGGGGGAGGCGAATTGTTGACGTGGGCGGTCGCGGGGGACGTGGTACAGCTTGCGGGCGGAGTCACGACAACCGAACTGGGCGGCCATCCGCTCTGCCCGCACTGGCGATGCGGGGCAAGCCAGGGGCGGGTGCATGATCCGGCCGGGCATGGGGCGCCGGGCGGCGATGCCGTGGGATCAGCCGAAGCGCACGCAATAGATCGGTGGCAGGTGCGCCGACAGGCACTGCCAGTGCTCACCGCCGTTTTCGGACAGCCACAGCCCACCGGTGGTGGAGCCCATGGCCAGGCGTAGGCCCGTGGCGTCCACCTCCAGGCCGTGGCGGTAGACCAGATCGTAGGCCGGGGGCGGCGGCAGGCCGTCGTCCAGGGGCTCGAAGCTGGCGCCGCCGTCCTGGGTGCGCGTGACGACGAAGCGGGCGTCCACCGGGACACGGCATGCGTCCTTGACGGCCGGGACGAACCAGGCCGTGTCGGGCTCCAGCGGGTGCACGGCGACGGCGAAGCCGAAGCTGGAGGGTTGGGCGAAGAGCCGCTGCCACTGCGCGCCGCCGTCGCGGGAGCGGAAGATGCCGTTGTGATGCTGTACCCATAGCGCCTCGGGCGCGCCCGCGCATTGCACCATGCGGTGCGGGTCCTGGATGTTCGGGTCTTCGCGCCGTTCCGGCGGCATGTAGTCGGCCTCCAGGCCGGCGCTGGTGCAGCTCCAACTGGCGCCGTCGTCATGGCTCTGCCACACGCCGCCGCAGGAGACGGCGAGGGTGAGGTGGCGGCTGTCGCGCGGGTCGACGCAGATGGAGTGGATGCCGGGGGCGTCATAGCCGCCGCCGAACCATTCCGCGCGCTCCGGGCGGTCCCACAGCGGGCGGTTCAGCACCCAGCTGTCGCCGCCGTCGTCGGAGCGGAACAGGCCGCCCGGGATGGTGCCGGCCCACAGGACGCCCGGCTGGTCGGGGCCGCCGGGTTCCAGCGCCCAGATCTGCTGCAGCGACCAGGGTGCGGCGGGCGGGTGATCCGGCAAGGGCTCGGGCAGCGGGGCGGGCTGCGGCGGGTACACCGGCACCGCGCACGGCTCCCAGTCCGTGGCGCCGGCGCGGCGCCGCCACAGCTTGACGCCGAAATGGCCGAGGTTGAGGGCGGCGTACAGCGTATCGTCGCGCGGGTCGGCCAGCGTCATGCTGACCGGTTCGCCGAGGAAATGGGTTTCGGCCGTCTGCCACCGACCATCACGGTGGTGCAGGATGAACAGCCCTTTGCGCGTGGCAACGAGGAGTCGGTCGTTCATGGCGGGAGTCCTGTATCAGCCGCCGGAGAGCGCCTGCACCACGTAGATGCGGCTGTCGGGAGCAACGTGGTCGCCCAGGCGCTGGCGGTCGCGGATGGCGTGGCCGTCGACGAAGATGGCCATGTGGCGGCGCAACTGTCCCTGGTCGTCGAGGAGGTAGCCGCGCAGCTCCGGCTGCAGTGCAAACACCGCCTCCAGCGCCGCCCCGACGGTCGGCGCGACGACCTCCCGTTCCGGGCAGACGATGTGGCGCTGGATGGCGGCGGCGAAGGTGATGTGGGGCATGGCAAAACGCCGTGGCGACGGACACCTTCACAGTGTAGGCCATGGTGCCGGGCTTGCCCGTCGGCGCGCCCGGTCTCACCCCGCCTGCAGTCGCCCGCGCTTGAGCACGCTGCCGAAGCCGCCCTGGGTCAGGCTCACCCCGAGCAGGATCAGCCCGCCGCCCAGCCAGTGGTGGGCGTGGATAGTTTCGCCGAGCAGGGCGCTGGCGATCAGGGCGGTGAACAGCGGCAGCAGGTTCATGAAGATGGCGGTGCGTTCGCTGCCCAGCCGTTCGATGCCGCGCATCCAGAAGTAGGCCGCCAGCACCGACGAGGCGATGCCGGCGAACAGCACCAGCCCGACGCCTTGCCGCGGGATGGCCAGGCTGTCGGCGGTGAGCGCCAGCGGCGCCAGCATCGCCACCGCCAGCAGCACCTGCACGTACAGGTTGAGCCACGGTCCGAACGGTGGCTCCCAGCGCTTGAGCAGGATGCCGTACAGCGCATAGGCGGTCGAGCCGACCAGGATCAGCGCGTCGCCGCGGTTGACGCCGGCGGCGAGCAGGCTGGCCGGATCGCCCCGGCCCAGCAGGTAGAGCACGCCCGCCAGCGACAGGGCCACGCCCAGCACCGCCGCCGGCCCGACACGTTGGCCGAACACCAGGCCGTTCAGCAGCAGGCCCAGGAGCGGGATCAGCGCGCAGATCACGCCCATATTGGTGGCGCTGGTGCTGTGCGCGGCGTAATAGGCCAGGCATTGGTACAGCACCATGCCGAGCACGGCCAGCACGGCAAAGCGCGGCAGATGGGGGAGCAGGGCGCGGCGCTGGCGCCACAGCGGGGAGAGGCAGAACGGGCTGAGCACCAGCGCGGCCACCAGCCAGCGGTAGAAGGAGATCGCGGCGGGGTCGAACAGCGTGGCGGCGGCCTTGGACACCACGGTATTGGCGGCCCAGATCAGCACCGCCAGCAGGGGGAACAGCACGGGCATGACCGGCTCCTCGGATGGAATGCCGCCAGTGTAGTGCTGTCGTTTTCTCTGCTTATAATCCGAATCGGACAAAACGATGAGGCAAAGCCGACAATATGGACCTGCCCTATAGGGACGCCGACCTGCAACTGCCGCCACCGTCGCCGCTCTATTTCCGCTACGACCAGTTCGAGCCGCACACCGGCTTCGAGCTGCACCGCCATCCCTGGGGGCAGCTCAACCGCATCAGCCTGGGCCTGATCGAGCTGGAGCTGGAAGGGCGCAAACTGACCGCGCCGGCCGACTACCTGGTGTGGGTGCCGGCCGACCTGCCGCACGAGGCTTACGTGCGGCTGGCGATGGCGTACGCCTCGGTCTACGTCGACGCCGCGCTGGCGGCACGCCTGCCGGCCGGGCCGTGCCTGATTCCACAGACCCCGGTGGTGCGCGCCTTGCTGGAGGATTTCTGCCAGCGCCGCGTGACCGCCATGGCGGGCGACTGGGATGTGCGCCAGGCGGAGCTTTTGGTGGAGCACCTGGTACGGGCGGGGGCCGAGGACAGCTATCTGCCGGAGAGTGCCGACCGCCAATTGGCGCCAATCCTGCACGCCATCCGGCTCGATCCGGCCGATGCCACCACGCTGGCGCAGTGGGCCGAGCAGGTGTACTGCACCGAGCGCACCCTGGCGCGGCGCTTCCAGAGCGAGCTGGGCATGAGCTTCGTGCAGTGGCGCAACCGCGTGCGTCTGCTGCAGGCGCTGGCGTGGCTGAAGGAGGGCTGGCCGGTGCAGGAGATCGCCGCTCGCCTGAGCTATGGCACCGCCTCGGCGTTCATCGCGATGTTCCGCAAGCAGATGGGGTTCTCGCCGGAGCGCTACCGGCGCCAGCTGCGCGGCGAAGCATAGGGGGCGGGGCGGGCGGGCCGAGGCGTTGCCGGCGCGGACTTGGCGGGAGGGCGGCGCCAAGCATCGCCCCTTCCTCCTTGCCGGCTGCACTACCATGAAAGCGTCCCCCTTTGCCGCGATGTGACGCGTGAATCCGCTTCCCTTCTTCCATCCCGCCGTGGCGCGCTGGTTCGTCGCTACCTTCGCCACGCCCACCGCCGCCCAGGCGCAGGCCTGGCCGGTGATACAGTCTGGCCGCCACGTGCTGATCGCCGCGCCGACCGGCTCCGGCAAGACGCTGGCCGCGTTTCTCGCCGCCATCGACGCGCTGGTGCGCGAGGGGCTCTCCGGCGGGCTGCCGGACGAGACGCAGGTGGTCTACGTCTCGCCGCTCAAGGCGCTGTCGAACGATATCCAGAAGAACCTGGAAACGCCGCTGGCCGGCATCCGCGACGCGCTCGCGGCCTGCGGCCTGCCC
This sequence comes from Pseudogulbenkiania sp. AW2-16, assembly GCF_056824575.1. NCBI lineage: Bacteria > Pseudomonadati > Pseudomonadota > Betaproteobacteria > Neisseriales > Chromobacteriaceae > Pseudogulbenkiania > Pseudogulbenkiania sp. AW2-16. Next base: position 2,433,813 of record NZ_CP157668.1, read on the forward strand.
GAGGTGGACATCCGCACCCTGGTGCGCACCGGCGACACCCCGCAGGCGGAGCGCGAGAAGATGCGCCGCCGCCCGCCGCATATCGTGGTCACCACCCCGGAATCGCTCTACGTGCTGTTGGGGTCCGAATCGGGCCGCAGGATGCTCGCCACCACCCGCATCGTGATCGTCGACGAGATCCACGCGCTGGCGCCGAACAAGCGCGGCTCGCACCTGGCGCTGTCGCTGGAGCGGCTGGCGGCGCTGACCGGCGACCGGCTGGTGCGGGTCGGCCTGTCGGCCACGCAGAAGCCGATCGAGGAGGTAGCGCGCTTCCTGGTCGGGGCCGCAGCGGATGGCGGCCGCGCGCCGGACTGCACCATCATCGATACCGGCCACGTGCGGCGGCGCGACCTCGCGCTGGAGGTGCCGCTCTCGCCGCTCGAGGCGGTGATGTCGGGCGAGGTGTGGCAGCAGGTGTACGACCGGCTCGCCACGCTGATCGACGAGCATCGCACCACGCTGGTGTTCGTCAACACGCGCCGCTTGGCCGAACGCGTCACGCGCCATCTGTCGGAGCGCCTGGGCGAGACGCTGGTGGCGGCGCATCACGGCAGCCTGGCGCGCGAGGCGCGGCTGGACGCCGAGCAGCGTCTCAAGCGTGGTGAGTTGCGTGCCTTGGTGGCCACCGCCTCGCTGGAGCTCGGCATCGATATCGGCGACGTCGACCTGGTGTGTCAGCTCGGCTCGCCGCGCTCGATCTCGGCGTTTCTACAGCGGGTCGGCCGCTCCGGCCACGCCGTGACCGGCACGCCGAAGGGGAGGCTGTTCCCGCTGTCGCGTGACGATCTGGTGGAGTGCGCGGCGCTGCTCGACAGCGTGTGGCGTGGCGAGCTGGATCGGCTGACCATCCCGCCGCAGCCGCTCGACGTGCTGGCGCAGCAGATCGTCGCCGAGGTGGCGGCGCAGGACTGGGGCGAGGACGCGCTGTATCAGCGCTTGCGCCGCGCCTGGCCGTACCGGGAGCTGGCGCGAGGCGATTTCGCCGCCGTGCTCGCCATGTTGGCCGAAGGCTACAGCACCCGGCGCGGTCGCCACGGTGCGCTGATCCACCACGACGCGATCAACCGCGTGCTGCGCGGCCGGCGCGGTGCCCGGCTCACCGCGCTGACCAGCGGCGGCACCATCCCGGACACCGCCGACTACCAGGTGCTGCTGGAGCCGGAGAACCACATCATCGGCACCGTGAATGAGGACTTCGCGGTGGAAAGCGCGGCTGGCGACGTGTTCCAGCTCGGCAACAACTCCTACCGCATCCTGCGCATCGAGCGCGGCACGGTACGAGTGGAGGACGCACACGGTCAGCCGCCGTCGATCCCATTCTGGTTCGGCGAAGCCCCGGGGCGCAGCGACGAGCTGTCGCAGGCGGTGGCGCGGCTGCGCGCCGAGGCCGCCGCCCGCTTGCTGCACGACCCGCAAGGCGACACCGCGCTGCGCTGGCTGCTCGACGACATGGGCGTTGCCGCGCCGGCCGCGCGCCAGCTGGTCGATTACCTGGCGGCGGCGCACGCCGCGCTGGGCTGCCTGCCGACGCTGGACACCCTGGTGTTCGAACGCTTTTTCGACGCGGTGGGCGGCATGCAGCTGGTGATTCACTCGCCGTATGGCAGCCGCGTCAACCGCGCCTGGGGGCTCGCCTTGCGCAAGCGTTTCTGCCGCAAGTTCAACTTCGAGCTGCAGGCCGCCGCCACCGAGGACAACATCGTGCTGTCGCTCACCACCGCGCACAGCTTCGATCTGGCCGAGGTGGCACGCTATCTGCACTCGGCCAGCGCGCGCCTGGTGCTGATCCAGGCGCTGCTCGACGCGCCGATGTTCATCACGCGCTGGCGCTGGGTGGCCTGCATCGCCCTGGCGCTGCCACGTTTTCGCGGCGGCAAGAAGGTGCCGCCGCAGCTGATGCGCATGAACGCCGAAGACCTGATCACGGCGATCTTCCCGGACCAGCTCGCCTGCGCCGAAAACCTGGTCGGCGAGCGCGAAATCCCCGACCACCCGCTGGTGCGCCAGACCCTGGCCGATTGCCTCACCGACGCCATGGACGTGGCCGGCTTCGAGCGCCTGCTGGCCGGCATCGAATCCGGCGCCATCCGCGTCGAGGCGCGCGACCTCACCGAGCCCTCGCCGCTGGCGCTCGAGGTGCTCACCGCCAAGCCCTACGCCTTCCTCGACGACGCGCCGCTGGAAGAGCGCCGCACCCAGGCAGTGATGAGCCGGCGCTGGCTCGACCCGGACACCGCCGCCGATCTCGGCCGGCTCGACCCGGCCGCCATCGCCCGGGTGCGCGAGGAAGCCTGGCCGGACCCCGCCAACGCCGACGAACTGCACGACGCGCTGGTGTGGCTGAGTTTCGTCACCGCGGCGGAAGTGGCGGCGCAGCCGGGCTGGGGCGAGTGGCTGGCGGAACTGGCGAAACAGCGGCGCGTGGCGCGCGTGCAGCACGACGGCGCGGCGCTGTGGATCGCCGCCGAGCGGCTGAGCGCCTTCCGGGCGCTGTGGCCGCACCTTGAGCCGCAGCCGGCGATTTCCCCTCCGGAAGGCGAGCCCCAGCGCGATTGGACGCCGGACACCGCCCTGGTCGAGATCGTGCGCGGCCGGCTCGAAGGCCTGGGGCCGATGACCCGGCCAGCGTGCGCCGCTGCGCTGGGCGAAGACCCGGGCAGGGTGCAAGGCGCGCTGCTGGCGCTGGAAAACGAGGGCTTCGCGCTGCGCGGGCGCTTCACCGCCGAGGCGGCGGACGATGAATGGTGCGAGCGCCGGCTGCTGGCGCGCATCCATCGCTACACCGTCAAGCAGTTGCGTGCCGAGATCGAGCCGGTGGCCGCGCGCGATTTCCTGCGCTTCCTGTTCGACTGGCAGCACGTGGCAGCTGACTCGCGCATGGAAGGGCCGGACGCGGTGGCGGCGGTGGCCACCCAGCTGGAAGGCTACGAGGCCCCGGCCGGCGCCTGGGAGACCGAGCTGCTGCCGGCGCGCATCCCGGCCTACGAGCCGGCCTGGCTGGACGACCTGTGCCTGGCCGGGCGCCTGTCGTGGGCGCGCCTGACGCCGCGCAGCGTTCAGCCCGACAAGTCCGGCAAGGGCAAGGGCGTGACGCCGGTGCGCACCACGCCGATCACCCTGTTCGCCCGGCGCAACGCCCAGCTCTGGACGCAGCTCGCCGCCACCCCGGACGCGCCGCCGCTCAGCGGGCGTGCCCAGGCGGTGGCCGACTGCATCCGCCAGCACGGCGCCTCGTTTTTCGACGAACTGCGCGACGGCACGCATTTGCTGGGGGTGCAGGTGGAAGAGGCGCTGGCCGAGCTGGTGGCAGTCGGGCTGGTGAATGCCGACAGCTTCGGCGGCCTGCGCGCGCTGCTGGTGCCGTCCGAGCGGCGCCGCCCCAGCGGCGGCAGCACGCGCCGGCGCCACCACCGCACCGTGATGTTCGGCATGGAGGACGCCGGGCGCTGGGCGCTGGCGCGGCGCGGCGCGGCTTCGGCCAACCTTGACGAGGCGCTCGAGCACGTCGCGCGCACCCTGCTGCGCCGCTACGGCGTGGTGTTCTGGCGCGTGCTGGAGCGCGAGGCCGACTGGCTGCCGCCGTGGCGCGACCTGTTGCGCGTCTACCGCCGGCTCGAAGCGCGCGGCGACATCCGCGGCGGCCGCTTCGTCGCCGGTTTCTCCGGCGAGCAGTTCGCGCTGCCCGAGGCGGTGGGGCTGCTGCGCGAGGTGCGGCGCAAGCCGCCCACTGGCGAGTGGCTGTCGCTGTCCGGCGCCGACCCGCTCAACCTGGTCGGCATCCTGACCCCCGGGCCCAAGCTCGCGGCGCTCACCGGCAACCGCGTGCTGTTCCGCGACGGCCTGCCGGTCGCCGTGTTCGCCGCCGGCGAGGTGCGTTACCTCGAAACCCTGGACGCGCAGGAGCAATGGAGCGCCCACAACGCGCTGTTGCGTCGCCACGTCCCCCCGATGCTGGCGGATTTTTCCTGATGCGGGAGCCGGCTTGAAAGCGGCGCCTCGAACGCCATTTACCCCCCATGGGAGGCATGAACACCATGAGATCACGCGACCTGATGTCCTGGATGTGGGGCGACGCCCTGTCTCTGCTGGAGCAGGCCGAGCGGCTGCACTGCCAGTTCTTTCGCAGCGGCCCGGCGCGCACACCCTGCCTCGAGCCGCCGGTCGACGTGGTGGAGAGCGAGGACGCCATGATCGTCTACGTCGCCCTGCCGGGCGTGCCCGCGGCGGCCATCGTCGTGGCGTTCGAGCCGGGCGGGGTCACGGTGGCGGCGGAGCGGCGCTTCCCCGCCTCCCGGGCGGCCCATATCCACCGCATCGAAATTCCCTACGGACGCTTCGAGCGCCACATCCCGCTGCCCCTGCACATCCTCGAGCCGGCCCCGCCGGAACTGGCGGATGGTTGCCTGGTATTGACCTTCAGAAAAGTAAGGGAGGTTCCACGATGAAGCACTGGCCCACACAGCAGCACATGCGTGCCGACGAGACCTCCGGGGCGCCCGCCGGCACCCACCCGCCGGCCGAGGCGCCGCTTGCCGCCGGCAGCAAGCGTCTGCCGGAGGACGCGATGATCCTCATCCCGCTGCGCAGCGCGGTGCTGTTTCCCGGCGTGCTGTCGCCGGTGACGGTCGGGCGGGCCTCCTCCATCGCGGCGGCGCAGGAGGCCGCGAAGAACGAGCTGCAGGTGGGCTTCCTGCTGCAGCGCGACCCGCAGAAAACCGAGGTCGGGCCTTCCGATCTCTACTGGGTGGGCACCGCCGGACTGATCGCACGCTACATCACCGGCAAGGAAGGGGCCGATCACCTCGTGGTGCAGGGGCTGTCGCGCTTCCAGGTGCTGGAATTCCTCGACGGCTGGCCCTTCCTCGTGGCGCGGGTGGCGCTGATCGCCCAGCCGGAGATGATGACGCCGGAGATCGAGGCGCGTTTCCTGCAGCTCAAGGAACGCGCGATCGAGGCGATCGGCCTGCTGCCCCATATGCCGGACGAGCTGAGCGACGTGGTGCGCGGCATTGATTCACCTGCGGCCCTGGCCGACATGGTGGCTAACCTCATCGACGTCAAGGTCGAGGAAAAGCAGGACATCCTGGAAACCTTCGACCTCTTGCGCCGCCTCGACAAGGTGCTGGCGCTGCTGTCGGCGCGGGTGGAGGTGCTCAAGCTCTCGCGCGAGATCGGCGAGAAGACGCGCGCCCAGTTCGACGAGCGCCAGCGCGAGCACATGCTGCGCGAGCAGATGCGGCAGATCCAGAAGGAACTCGGCGAGGACGAGGAGAGCGCGGTCGAAATCGAGGAACTGAAGCAGGCCGTCGCCACGGCCGGGATGCCGCCCGAGGTGCAGAAGCATGCCGAGAAGGAACTGAAGCGGCTGCAGCGCGTGGGCGAGGGCGGCACCGAGTACGCCATGCTGCGCACCTACCTTGAGTGGCTGACCGAGCTGCCGTGGAAAGCGGAGGCGCCGCAGCCGATCGACATCGCCGCCGCGCGGCGCGTGCTGGACGAGGATCATTTCGGGCTGGACAAGATCAAGCGGCGCATACTGGAGTACCTCGCGGTGCGCAAGCTCAACCCGGACGGCAAGAGCCCGATCCTGTGCTTCTCCGGCCCGCCCGGCGTGGGCAAGACCTCGCTCGGCCAGTCCATCGCGCGCGCCACCGGCCGCGCCTTCCAGCGCGTCGCCTTGGGCGGCCTGCATGACGAGGCAGAAATCCGCGGGCACCGGCGCACCTACATCGGCGCCTTGCCCGGCAACATCATCCAGGCGCTGCGCCGCGCCGGCACCACCCATACCGTGCTGATGCTCGACGAGATCGACAAGCTCGGCGCCGGCGGCTTCCATGGCGACCCGGGCAGCGCGCTCCTGGAGGTGCTCGATCCGGAGCAGAACCGCACGTTCCGCGACAACTACCTGGGGGTGGATTTCGACCTGTCGCGGGTCATGTTCGTCTGCACCGCGAACGTGCTCGACACCATCCCCGGACCCTTGCGCGACCGCATGGAGATCATCCAGCTCCCCGGTTACACCGAGGAGGAAAAGATCGAGATCGCGCGTCGTTACCTGGTGCGGCGCCAGCTCGAGGCCAACGGCCTGACGACCGAACAGACTGGGCTGACGGATGCGGCGCTGACCGCGATCGTGCGCGACTACACGCGCGAGGCCGGGGTGCGCAACCTGGAGCGCGAGCTGGGCGCGGTGCTGCGCCGCGTGGCGATGCGCATCGCCGAAGGCCAGTGCCGAGCGCGTCACGGTGGATGCCGCGGACCTGGCGGACATCCTCGGCCCGCTGCGCTACGAGAGCGAGGTGGCGCTGCGCACCAGCCTGCCCGGCGTGGCGACGGGGCTCGCCTGGACGCCGGTGGGCGGCGACATCCTGTTCATCGAGGCCAGCAAGGTGCCGGGCAGCGGGCGCCTGATCCTCACCGGGCAGCTGGGCGAGGTCATGAAGGAATCGGCGCAGGCGGCGCTGACCCTGGCCAAGCTCTGGACCGGCGATTCGCTCGCCGGCATCGACGTGCATGTGCACGTGCCGGCTGGAGCGACGCCCAAGGACGGGCCCAGCGCCGGGGTGGCGATGTTCCTCGCCCTGGTGTCGCTGTTGACCGACAAGCCGGTACGCTCCGACGTGGCGATGACCGGCGAGGTGAGCCTGCGCGGGCTGGTGCTGCCGATCGGCGGCGTGAAGGAGAAGACGCTGGCCGCCTTGCGCGCCGGCATCCACACCGTGATGCTGCCGCGCCGCAATCAGAAGGATCTGGAGGACGTGCCCGCCGAGGCGCGCGCGAAGCTGCAATTCGTCTGGCTCGACCGGGTCGAGGACGCGGTGCGGTTTGCCATCGGGGATGTCGCGCCAGTCCGTCAGGACAGCGCGGGTTGATGTCGCCCAGCGTGCCGGCGACATGGCCGGGGCGTGTTCGGACGAGATTTGCCGGATGCGGCGCCATGTGGCGCCGCACCCGGCGGTTTGGTGCCCAAAGCAGCGGGGCGGGGCGGTGCTTCCCGCCTGGCGCTTACGGCACCATGTCGAAGAACAGCACCTCGGCCGCTGCGCCCTCGCTTAGCAGCAAGCGCGAGTCACCCTGTACCTTGACGCCATCGCCGGCCTGCAAGGGATAGCCGTCCAGTTTCACGCTGCCGCGCGCCACGTGGATATAGCCCAGACGCGGCGCCGTCTGCACCCACTCGACCTGCTCCTCGCCGTCGATCAGCGCGCTGTAGAGCGCCACGTCCTGACGAATGCTCAGCGAGCCGTCGCGGCCGTCCGGCGATACCAGCAGGCGCAGCTTGCCGCGCTTTTCCTCGGTCTCGAAGCGGCGTTGCTGGTAGCTCGGACGCAGGCCGTTTTGCTCCGGCATCACCCAGATCTGTAGGAAATGCACCGGCTCCTGGTGCGAATGGTTGAATTCGCTATGGGCGATGCCGGTGCCGGCACTCATCAGCTGCACGTCGCCCGGCACGATCACCGAGCCGGTGCCCAGGGTATCCTTGTGCTCCAGCGCACCTTCCAGCACATACGAGATGATCTCCATGTCGCGGTGGCCGTGGGTGGGAAAGCCGCCGCCGCCGGCCACGGTGTCGTCGTTGATGACCCGCAGCGGCCCCCAGCCCATGTGGTTGGGGTCGAAATAGCTGGCAAAGGAGAAGGTATGGTAGCTATTCAGCCAGCCGTGGTCGGCATGTCCCCGTTCGTTCGCTTTCCTGACGTTCAGCATGATCGGCTCCTGTTGGTGGGGCGGTATCGGCCCCGATTCATCATGGCTGTCAGTATGGGCGTTATTTTTTCGATTGAATAACGCAAAAAATACGGCTATTTAATCTGGTTTTTAGATATATTGTGCCGCGACAAGGCTGGACCCGGCGCTGCGCCTCGTCGCGCGGCAGGCCGGGCAGCGCAACCGTGAGTTCGACTTCGCTGCCGAACCCGTCCGGGAGGGTGCCGCTTTGCGCGTGCCTTGCCAGGCGGCAGCGCCGGCGCGCCGGGAACGTTATGCGCCGATCACAATCTATGCAAGTAGCGATGCCGTCAGCTAAGTCTTAGACTGGGATGGATTGGAGATGTCCGTCACCCGGCGTTTTGCACCACAGCTCAAGGAAAGGACTTTGATGAAAAAGCTCTTGCTAGCCTCGCTATTCGCCGCGGCAACCTCCTCGGCGCTGGCTGCCGATGTCGGGGTATCGATCAGCATCGGCGATCCTAATTTCTACGGCCAGATCGACATCGGCAACTTCCCGCGGCCTGCCGTCATCTATGCGGAACCCGTCATCATCCGGCGCTCGCCCGTGGTGTACGAACCGATCTACCTGCGCGTTCCCCCCGGCCATGCCAAGCACTGGCGCCAGCACTGCGCCGAATACCGCGCCTGTGGCCGGCCGGTGTATTTCGTCCGTGATGAGTGGTACAACGACGTCTACGCGCCACGCTACCGCCGGCACGACTACGACCGCCGCGATGGCCGCCGCGACGAGCGCCGTTACCCCGGTAACGAGCACGGCAACGGCCATGGCAAGGGGAAATGGCAAGAGGACCGCTAACCCCGCCGAAAACACCCGCTCGCTCGCAGCGGGTGTTCTTTAACGCCCCATATTTGTTCACGACCACCTCTCGATACGTCGTCTCCGCGGCCGCCATCCCGGCACCGCATCCGGACCTCATCGTCAGGTGGCGTCGCCCATGCTTGTCGCCGCCCGTGGGTAACCTCGGGCGCGGCGGCGATCTTGCAGCCTTCTCCTGACCCGTTGCTGTGCGTGATCCAATCAGGGTATAACCCAACGAACCAAGAACAACCCGGACGAGGGTGTCGCTGCCGCTGCCCGGACGGATGTCCTCCGCCGTCGTACCCGGCGCCAGGGTGGCCGATTGACATTGACCATGCAGATACCCCCTCATTTTTGCGACGCCACCAGGCCATCCTGCGCGTTGCGTTCAGCTATTACGTGGCCAACGGTTTGTCGGCGGCGCTGGGCCTGTTGCTGATATCGGGCGTGGTGCATCTGACGCTGGGCGCGTTTGCCGCCTCCGCCGCGTCCGTCGGCGTCATCGTCTGCATTCCGCCCGACCAGGCCGGTCCCAAGCGCGGGAAATTCTTCCATCTGTTGCCGGCGGCGCTGATCGGCGTGCCGCTGTTCTTCGGCGTGCAAGTGCTGCATACCTCGCCGCTTTACCTCGGGCTGTTGCTGGTGCCGGCCAGCTTCATCGCCTTTCTTGCCGCGGCATGGGGCAAGCGCGGCTTGCCGATCTCGATTTCAGCCATGTTCGCGATGGTGTTCTCGATGGCGGCGCCGGCCCACAGCCACAGCGCCACGGCGCTCAGCAGTACCCTGTATTTCGCCCTGGGAGCCGGGGCGTACGTGGTGTACGCCACGCTTGCCCACGCCTTGCTCAACCCGTTCTACCGCGTGCAGATGTTGGCTGAAACCTTGCTGGCGCTGGGCACGCTGATGCGCACCCAGGCGCAGCAGTTCGCCCCGGCGGGCCGTGGCGAGGAGGGCGGACGCATGCCCCTGATCGGGCGCCTGCTGCGCGAGCAGGCGGCGCTGGCTGACCAGCTGCAAGCGGCGCGCGACATCCTGCTCGAATCGCCGCGCACCGCGCGCCGGCAGCAATTGGCGGGCATGCTGATGCAGGCGCTGGAAATGCGCGACCACCTGCTCGCCTGCGAGCTCGATCTCGATACGCTGAAGACGCATCCCGGCCACGCCCTGGTGCTGGACGAGCTGCGCGAGGTGCTCAACGCCCTGGCCGACGAAATCGACGCGCTGGCCGATGCCATGCTCTACCGGCGCCAGCCGGCGTTGTTTGCCAGCCATCGCCCGCGGCTGGCGGCCCTGTATTGGGCGGAGGAGGAGGCGGCGTTGCCGGGCGCCGTTGCCACGCCGTTGACGGCGGTGCTGGCACGCGGGCTGGCCAACCGTATCGGCAATATGAACGACGAAACCCTGCGCCTGATCGCGCTGGCGCGCGGCGAGGCCGAGCCCGACCTCGACGTGGTGCGGGCCGCCTGGCGGATGTTCGTGAGCCCGACCGCCTGGTCGTGGCGGCCGTTCACCGCCTTGTGGCGCTGGGATGCGCCGCCGCTGCGCCACGCCATCCGCGCCGCGCTCGCCATCGGCAGCGCCTACGCGCTGTCGCTGGCACTGCCGTGGGGGACGCACGACTACTGGATTTTGCTCACCATCGTGGTGGTGCTGCGCGGCAGCTTCGCCCAGACCCTGGAGCGGCGTGACAGCCGCGTGGCGGGCACCCTGCTCGGGTGCCTGTTGGCCGGGGCCTTGCTGGCGACGCATGCGCCGCCGTTGCTGCTGCTGGTGGTCGTGACGCTGGCGCAGGCGGTGGCGCACGCCTTCGCCATCAAGCGCTATCTCATCACCGCCGTGGCCGCCACCGTGCTGGGCCTGGTGCAGGCGCACCTGCTCAATGCCGGCAGCAGCCCGGCGTTTGCCGTGGTCGAGCGCATTGCCGATACGCTGCTGGGGGTCGCCATCGCCTGGTCGTTCAGCTACGTCCTGCCTTCCTGGGAGCGCACCCAGATCCCCAAGCTGGTGGCGCGGACCATGGCGGCCCAGGCGCGCCACGCCCGCGTGGCGCTGGGGCTGGGGCAATTGCAGTCGGTGGACAACGAGCCGGAACTGGAATGGCGGCTGGCCCGGCGCGAGGCCTACGACAGCCTCTCGGCCCTGGTTCAGGCCACCCAGCGCTCGCTCGCCGAACCGCGCGCGGTGCGCCCGGCGCTGGAGCCGCTGGGCCGCTTGCTGGCGCACAGCTACCAGTTGCTGGCCCAGCTCACCGCCGTCAAGAGCATGTTGCTGATGCGGCGCGAGCGCCTCAACCTGGAGCAGGTCCGCCCGGCCTTGCAGCAAGCGGCCGCCAGCATCGGCGATGCCCTGGCGGGCAGCCAGGCCATGAGCACCATCCCGGAGGCGCTGCTTCCGGAGCCGGCGGCCTTGCCCGATCCGTTTGTGCATGACCTCAGCCTGTGGCTGCTGCGCCGGCTGGACCTGGCCGTGGGTATCTCACTGCAATTGCGCGACGACGCTCGCCACGCGCTGCGCCAGCCTCCCGCGTAGCGCCTGTCGGCAGCGAGCCCGGACCGTCCGCCAGGGCAGGACCGTGTCAGCGCCGCCGCTTGGCAGCGTCGGGGCGGCGCCAGAAGACCGGGGTGTTTTGCAGCCGTTTCAGCACGCCGGGCAGCTGCTGTTCGGCGTGGTGAGCGCCGTGGGCGAGCCAGCCTGCCACCAGTCCGCCGGCATGTTGAAGTGCGGCATCCTTGGCCAGGGTCTGCGCCAGCAGGGCCTGCGCCGCCACGCTGTCGTTCATGTCGCCGAGGATTTGCTGCAGGGCCTGCAGCCGCTCCAGGTAGCGCGCCACGCGCTTGGGTGGGTAGAGCGGGGAGAAAAACTCGGCGCTGTAACGCAGTTTCTTGGCGCGTTTGCGCAGCTCGTGGCGCTGTTCCTGGCTCAGCGCGGCCCAGTCGCGGGCGAGGCGGGCAAACGGCCGCCAGCGTTGCTGCAAGGCGCGGCGGGCGAAGTCGCGCAGTGGCAGCGTCTTGCCCTTGGGGCGCGGCGCCGGCTGATTCAGCCAGGTCAGGAGGCGCAGCTGCAAGCGGCCGTGGCGGGGCGAGATCACGGCGGCATGCGCCTCGCGGCGGCACCGTTCGCGTTGGCCTTGCAGGGCGGCTTTGAGGGGGGCGAAATTGGCATCCGGCGCCAGGGCGGCTTCGATGCCGTGCAGCGTCTCGCCCAGGAACACGTCCAGGTCCCGCACCCGGCCCAACAGGGTGGCCAGCCACTGCACGTCCGTCATGATGCCCTGCCATTCGTCGCCGGTGGTGAGCGGGGCGAAGGCCTTCCGGGCCGAACGCAGCCGGCGCAACGCCACGCGCGCTTGATGGACGCATTCCATGTCGTCGTGATCGAGCAGGCCCGGCACGTTGGCCTGTAGGTGGCGCAGGGTTTCCTGCACGATCATCTTGAGGGCGCGATGCGGCGTCTGTTTGCCCCGCACGGGCGGCAGCCGCGCCTTCGACGCGGCCGGCAACGCGGCGTTGCGGCACAAGGCATAGCCGCGCTCGGCCTTGCTTTGCGGATCGGGGATCAAGGGCAGGGTGCCGGCCATCTGCAGCGCCAGATCGAACACGGCCTGGACGTGGCCCTGTTTCAGCTCGATCTCGACCTCGTTGAGTTTCATGCTCCGCGCCTGGCCCCGGATCGTGCCCTGGTCCAAGCACACTTCCAGAATGTTGCTCCCGGCGTCGCGCAGCATCCAGCGGGTGCGCTTGATGTCGGTGCGGAACAGCGGCGCGAGCGCGCTGGCGACGTCCTCCCGGGTCAACAGCTGCCGGATCGTGCGGTCGGCAATCCGCTCCGGCTCGAGGGCTTCCCCGCTGACCTCCGTTTCCAGTTCCTGGCGCCGGTGCAGGCCGGCACCGGCTTGTTCGCCCAGCTTTACCGTCTGCAGCCAGCGGTCGCCGGCACGGCGCAGCCGCAGCCCGATATCTCGCTCTGCCAGCGCCAGGCTGGGGGTGTCGTAGTAGATGCTGAGCAACTGCTCGGTGACCGGGGCGGCAGCGGCGGCATGTTGCGCCATCCAGCGCCGGAACGCAGCATTCCGGTTGGGGGGAGCCGAAGCTTGAGTTCGGTTTCTAGCGCCATCGGCAACGGCTTTCTCGTGAATCGGGGTGGGTGCATCCTGAATCTTAGAGCCTGTTCACGATCTTGCTGCGCATCCCTGATCGGGGCTCATGTGCTCTGCGTGCCAATCTATCACTGAGCCAATCGAAGATTGGCACGTAGTGATTGGCTCAGCGATCGGGAATCCTCATGTACTCCAGTACATTCCGGTTCCTGCGCTGCTCTTCACCCCGCTGAGGGCTGCTCGCGACAGATCGTGAACAGGTTCTTAGGCGAGGCGCGCGCGGCATGAGGGGCAGAACGTTGCGGAAGAGGGGGGCGGGTCGCGGCTCGGCGCGGGGCGCCTGTACTTCCGGGCGGCGAAGCGTTATAGCTGAAATGCCGTCCCGGCCGAGGGGGCAGGGGTATGGTGGGTTGTCGGCTTGTGCGGCGGGCTCGTCACCCGGCAGATCGGCCTGTCGCACGCCGAGGCGAGCCAACAATGTGGATGGTTTTTCATGACTCAGCGACTACGGCGCCTTGCCTGGCGGTACGGTGTGCTCGCCGCACTGGCCGGCCCGGTCATGGCGAGCCAGGCGGAATGGCGTGTGCCGATTCTGGTCTACCACCGTTTCGCGGCCACCGTGACCGACAGCATGACCGTGCGCAGCTCCACCTTCGAGGACCATCTGCGTGTGCTGCGCAGCCAGGGCTACTCGGTGATTCCACTGCATGATCTGCTGGACTACCTCTACGGGCGCCGCGCCGGCTTGCCGGCCAAGGCAGTGGTGATTACCGCCGATGACGGCCATCGCTCGGTGTATCAGGTGATGTATCCGCTGGTGCAGCGCTACCGGGTGCCGGTGACGCTGTTCATCTATCCGAGCGCCATTTCCAACGCCCGCTACGCACTGACCTGGGACGAGTTGCGCCGCATGCAGCAAAGCGGCGGGTTCGATGTCCAGTCCCACAGCTATTGGCATCCGAATTTCCTGCAGGAGCGGCGGCGCCTGAGCCCAGAGGCGTATCGGCAACTGGTGCGGCAGCAACTGCTGCGACCCAGGCAGGTGATAGAAAAGCAGCTGGGGCACAAGGTGGACCTGCTGGCGTGGCCGTTCGGCCTCTACGACGCCGAGTTGATGCAGGAGGCGCAAACCGCCGGCTACCTAGCGGCGTTCTCGCTCGAGGCGCGGCCGGTGACGTGGCGGGACTCCCTGTGGGCGCTGCCTCGTCTGCTGATGGTGGATGCCTACGACGCCAAAACCTTCGCGGCGCTGTTGAAAAAGAACAGCCAGCCCGCGCCGTCAGCGGCTCACGCCGCGGGAAAGCCATGATGCCGCGCCTGCTCCGGCTGCTGGGGCTCGTGCTCTGCCTGGGGGCCGAGCCGGCACTTGGTCTGGCGGGGGTCGTGGTCGATGCCGTCACGCATGCGCCGCTGGCGGGGGCGAGTGTGGCCACGGTACAAGGCGTGGTGGTGAGCGATGGCGCCGGGCGCTTCCGGCTGGCGCTGCCGGCGGCCTCGCTGTCGCTGCGCGCCGCCGGGTATCGCCGCCGCCAGCTCGCCGTGGCGCCCGGGACGGCGGCGTTGACGGTCGCCCTGCAACCCTTTCGCCCCAAGGCGCTCTACCTGTCGTCTTATGGCATCGGCAGCACCCGGCTGCGCGGCGCGGCGCTGCGGCTGATCGAGCGCACCGAACTCAACGCGCTGGTTATCGACGTCAAGGGCGACCGCGGCCAGATCGCGTTCCCGAGCCCGATTCCCGAGCGCGCCGGGCTGGGGCCGCAGAAGGTGGTTCCGGTGCGCGACATGGCGGCGCTGGTGCGCCAGCTGCAGCAGCGCGGCGTGTACCTGGTCGCGCGCATCGTGGTGTTCAAGGACCAGCCGTTCGCCTCGGTCCATCCCGCGCTGGCGGTGCACGACGCGGCGGGCGGCGTGTGGCACGACCGGGAAGGGATGGCTTGGAGCGACCCGTTCTCTCAGGAGGCGTGGCGCTACAACCTCGACATCGCCGAAGCCGCGGCCCGGCTCGGTTTCGACGAAATCCAGTTCGATTACCTGCGGTTTCCCGATACGGCCGGGCTGGTGTTTTCCCGTCCCAACACCCGCGACAACCGGGTCGGCGCGATCCTGGGGTTCCTGACGGCGGCGCGCCAGCGCCTGGCGCCCTACAACGTGTTCGTGGCGGCCGACGTGTTCGGCTACGTGTGCTGGAACGAAAACGATACCTTCATCGGGCAGCAGATCGAGCGCCTGGGGGCGGTGGTCGACTACCTCTCCCCGATGCTGTACCCGTCCGGTTTTACCTGGGGCATCCCCGGCTACCGCAACCCGGTGGCCAGCCCGGGCGAGATCGTCGAGCACTCGCTGCGCCGGGCGATGGCGCGCACCGCCTTGCCGGGTGTGCGCTTCCGTCCCTGGCTGCAGTCTTTCCGCGACTACGCCTTCGACCGGCGCCCCTTCGGGGCCCGGGAGATCCGCGCCCAGATCGACGCCGCCGAGGCGGTGGGCAGCGGGGGCTGGATGCTGTGGAACCCGCGCAACCAGTACAGCGAGGCCGGCTTGAAGCTGCGCGCCGCAGCGCCCCTGCGGTCGCGGTGCCCGCGCCAGGAGGACGGCCATGAGGTGGTGGCGGTCGTGCCTGCTGGCGCTGTGGCTGGCCCCCGTGCTCGCGGCGACGCCGCCGTCGTGGGCGCCGCTGGAGGCGGCGGTGCGTGCCCAGATACTGGCCGGGCGCATGCCGGGGGCGGTGGTCGTGGTGGGCGATGCCGGCGGCGTGCGCTACCGCCGAGGCCTTCGGCTCGCGCGGGCCGGCGGGCGAGCGCATGACGGAAGACAGCATTTTCGATCTGGCCTCGCTGACCAAGGCCGTCGCCACCACCACCGCGGTGCTGCAGCTGGTGGAGCGGCACTGGCTGGCGCTGGATGCCCCGGCCGCCCGCTACTGGCCGGCGTTCGCCTCGCATGGCAAGGACACCATCACGCTGCGGCAGCTGCTGGCGCACACCTCGGGCCTGCCGGTGGGACTAAACCTGAGCGGCCAGGGGGGACCGGGAGGAGATGCTGCGCCGCATCGTGGCGACCCGGCGGGTGGCCGAACCGGGCAGCAAGGTGCTCTACAGCGACATCAATTTCGAAGTGCTGGGGGTGCTGGTGGAGCGCGTCAGCGGCCAGCCGCTGGACGTCTACTGCCAGCGCCATATCTTCCAGCCGCTCGGCATGCGCGATACCGGGTTTCTGCCGACGGCGGAGCGCTGGCCGCGCATTGCGCCGACCCGGCCGGCTTCGGCCAACCTTGCGCGCGGACGGGTGCACGATCCGGCGGCGCAGCACATGGGCGGGGTGTCCGGGCACGCCGGCCTGTTCGCCAGCGCCGACGACCTGGCGCGCTTCGCCCGCGCGCTGCTCAACGACGGCCACCTGGGCTGGCAGCGCATCCTGCGGCCGCAGAGCGTGGCGCTGCTGTTCCAGCCGCAGTCGCCCACCGAGGCGCCGCATTGGCGCGGCATCGGCTGGGCACTGGAGGCGCCGCTGGTGGCCAACCGCGACGCCCTGGCCCCGGTCGGCATGATCGGCCACACCGGCTTCACCGGCACCGGGCTGTGGATCGACCGTGTCACGCAACGTTTCCTGATCGTTCTGAGCAACCGGGTTTACCTGGAGGGCAGCGGCGACGCCCAGCCGCTGCGGCATCAGCTGTTGGCGCTGCTGGCCAGCCTGGAGCCGCCCAGGCCACCCGCCGCTATTGCCGCCGACCCGGTGCTGGCCGCTGCCGCCACGCTGCCGCCGCCGCTCCTTCCGGCCGACGAGCGCCCCAGGGTGGAAACCGGCATCGACGTGCTCGAAGCGCAGGCGTTCGCGCCGCTGGCGGGCCTGCGTGTCGGCCTGATCACCAACCTGAGCGGGGTGGACGGACGGGGCTGGCGCACCCTCGACCGCCTGCGCTGGGCGCCGGGGGTGACGCTGGCGGCGGTCTTCAGCCCGGAGCACGGCGTTTACGGCGACCAGGAAGGGCAGGTCGCGTCGCAGACCGAGCCGTTCTCCGGCCTGCCCGTGTACAGCCTGTACGGTGCGACGCGGCGCCCGACACCCGCCATGCTGGCGGGGCTCGATGCGCTGGTGTTCGACATCCAGGATGCCGGGGTGCGCTTTTACACCTTCGCCAGCACCCTGGGCTACGCCATGGAGGCGGCCGCGGTGCAGGGCCTGCGCGTATTCGTGCTGGACCGGCCCAACCCGCTGGGAGCCGAACAGGTCGACGGCCCGCTGCTCGACGACGACCTGACCTCGTTCACCGGCTATTTCCCGCTGCCGCTCCAGCACGGCATGACCCTGGGCGAGCTGGCGCGTCTGTTCAACGCCGAGAAACGGCTGGGCACCGAGCTCACGGTGATCGCCATGCAGGGCTACCGCCGCACCATGCGCTTCGAGGAGACCCGGCTGTCGTGGTTGCCGCCGTCGCCCAACCTGCGCACGCTGGGCCAGGTGCGGCTCTACCCCGGCGTGGCGCTGCTGGAGGGGGCCAACGTCAGCGTCGGGCGCGGCACCGAGCGGCCCTTCGAATGGCTGGGCGCACCGTGGATCGACGGCCCTGGGTTGGCCGAAGAACTGAACGCCCGCGCCATCCCCGGGGTGCGTTTCGAGCCGGCCGAATTCGTCCCGGACGACAGCCTCTACCGCGGCGAGCGCTGCCAGGGCGTGCGCCTCATCGTCACCGACCACCAGGCGCTGCGCGTGCCGCTGCTGGGGATCGAGCTGATCGGCGCGCTGCAGCGGCGTTACCCGCAACGCTTCGAACTCGCCCAGACGCTGGGCATGGTCGGTTCGCGCCAGGTGCTGGCGGCGCTGCAACGGGGCGAGGACCCGCGCCGCATCGAGGCCGACTGGCAGCCCGCGCTGCAGCGTTTCCGCGAGTTGCGCGAGCGCTATCTGCTGTACGACACGGTAGCGCCATGACGCGGCACAACGGCGCCGTCAGCGTTGCGTCTGGGTGACGGCCCGGCGAAAGCGGGACAGCGCACCGACGAAAAACACCAGTCCGATCGCGGCGATGGCGAGCAGGTCCGGCCACACCACGTCCAGCCCGGCCCCCCGGTACAGGATGGCCTGGGCCAGCTTGACGAAGTAGGTGGTCGGCGCGCCCAGCATGATGTCCTGCACCGGCAGCGGCATGCTCTCGCGCGGGGTGGCGCCGCCCGAGAGCAGTTGCAGCGGGATGATGGTGAGGATGATGAGCAGGCCCAGTTGCGGCATCGAGCGCGCCAGCGTGCCGAGGAAGATGCCGATCGAGGCCGCCGAGAACAGGTACAGCGCGGCGCCGGCCAGAAACAGCGGCACCGACCCGGCGATGGGCACCCGCAGCACCTGCTGCACCACCACCGTCAGCGCGAAGGTGACGCCGATCAGCACCGCCAGCCCGTTGGCCCAGACCTTGGCCGCCATGATCTCGAACGGCGTCAGCGGCATCACCAGCAGATGCTCGAGCGTGCCGTGCTCGCGCTCGCGCAGGAAGGCGGCGCCGACCAGGATGATGGTGAGCATGGTGACGTTGTTGATGGCCTCCATCACGCCGCCGAACCAGACCCCGGTGAGGTTGGGGTTGAAGCGCGCGCGCGTGGTGAGGCGGATGGCGGGCGCGCTCTGCCGGTTGGGCGCCAGGTACGCCGCGATCTCGCCGGCGGCGATGTTGGTGATGTAGCTGGAGCCGATGAAGGCCTGGCTGACGATGGTGGCGTCGACGTTGAGCTGCAGCTCCGGGTGGCGGCCGGCGTTCAGGTCGCGCTGGAAATCGGGCGGGATGACCAGCACGAAGGAATAGCGCCCCTGGTCCATGACGGGGTCGATCTCGGCCTCGCCGATCAGGACCGGTTTCTTGAAATAGGGCGGGTAGAGCGCGTCGACGATGCGCTGCGACAGCGGCGAGCGGTCGCCATCCACCACCGCCACCGGCGCGTTGTGCAGCTCCTGCGAGACCCCGGTGGCGGCCTCGTAGATCGCCCCCGAGAACGACCAGACGATGAGCAGCAGCAGCACCTTGTCCGAGAGCAGGCTGCGCAGTTCCTTGACCCCCAGGCGGTAGATGTTGGCGAGCGTGCGCAGCGACATGGCGGACCCTATTTCTCCTGCTTGCGCAACAGCAGCAGGCTGAGGGTGGTGAGCGCCGGCGGGAACAGCGCCAGCGCGAGGAACTGGCTCGCCAGCTCGGCAAAGCCCAGCGACTTGGTGAAGACGCCGCGGCTGATGGTGAGGAAATAGCTGGCAGGGAAGCACTGGCCGATCCAGTAGCTGGCCCCCTCCAGCGCGCCCACCGGGGTGGTGAAGCCGGAGAACTGCACCGTCGGCAGCATGGTGAGAATGGCGGTGCCGAACAGCGCGGCGATCTGGGTGCGGGTGAAGGTCGAGGTGAGCAGGCCGAGCCCGGTGGTGGCGCTGACGAACAGTAGGGCGCCGGCGCTTAAGGCGAGGAAGCTACCCTTGAGCGGCACGTCGAAGGCGAACACCGCTTCCAGCACCAGCCCGAAGAAACTGCCCATCGCCAGGGCGATGTAGGGCAGCTGCTTGCCCAGCAGGAATTCCAGGCGCGACAAGGGCGTGACGTAGAGGTTGGTGATGGAGCCCAGCTCCTTCTCGCGCACCACCCCCAGCGCCATCAGGATGGAGGGAATCAGCACCAGCAGCAGCGGCATCACCGCCGGCACCATGGCGTACAGGCTCTGGTAATCCTGGTTGTAGCGGTAACGCACCTGGATGTCGGCCGCCGAGGTCACGGCGGAGGTGTTGCTCTGCTGCGCCAGGTCGTGCAGGTAGTGTGCGTGCATCCCTTCCACGTAGCCGCGGATGGTTTCGCCGCGGAAGGGCATGGCGCCGTCGACCCAGGCGGCGATCTCCGGGGCGCGGCCGCTGCGCAGATCCTTGCCGAAGCCGGGGGGGATTTCGAGCGCCAGCGACAGCTCGCCGGAGCGCATGCGCCGCTCGAGGTCGGCGGCGTCGAGCACGGCGGGGCGCTCCACGAAGTAGCGCGAGCCGGCGATGTTCTGCACGTAGGCGCGGCTCTCCGGCGTCTGGTCTTGGTCCAGCACGCCGAAGCGCAGTCCCTCCACGTCCATCGAGATGCCGTAGCCCAGCACGAACATCAGCAGCAGCGAGCCGAGCAGGGAGAAGGTCAGCCGGATCGGGTCGCGGCGCAGCTCCAGCGTCTCGCGCAGGGCGACGCCCAGCATGCGCCGGAGCGAGAAGGCGCCATGGGACGGAGAGGGCGCCACCGGGCTGGCCGGCATCGCCTCGTCCGCCGCCGCCGGCAGGCTCGCCTCCACGCTCTGGCGCGTGGCCTCTTCGAGGTAGGCGATGAAGGCCTCTTCCAGCGTGGCGCTGCCCCTGGCGGCGCACAGGGCCGCCGGGGTGTCGCTCGCCAGCACCCGGCCGGCGTGCATCAGCGAGACCCGGTCGCAGCGTTCGGCCTCGTTCATGAAGTGGGTCGAGATGAAAATCGTCACGCCGCGTTCGCGCGCGAGTTCGATCAGCAATTGCCAGAATTCGTCGCGCGCGACCGGGTCCACCCCGGAGGTCGGCTCGTCCAGGATCAGCAGCGCGGGCTCGTGCACCACCGCCACCGCCAGCGACAGGCGCTGGCGGATGCCCAGGGGCAGCGCGCCGGCACGCTCGGCGAGGTAGGGGGCGAGGCCGAAGCGCTGGCAGAGGGCGTCGAGGCGCGGCGCAATCGCGCTGGCGGCGAGCTGGAACAGGCGGGCGTGCAGTTCCAGGTTCTGCTGCACGGTGAGCTCGCTGTACAGCGAGAACGACTGCGACATGTAGCCGACCCGGGTGCGCGTGTCCAGGTCGCGCGCATCCAGCGGCTTGCCGAACAGCCGCGCCTCCCCGGCGCTGGGCGGCAACAGCCCGGTCAGCATCTTCATGGTGGTGGTCTTGCCGCAGCCGTTGGAGCCGAGGAAGCCGAAAATCTCGCCGCGCCGGATGCGGAAGCTGACGTCGTCGACGGCGGTGAAGTCGCCGAAGCGCTGCGTCAGCCCTTCCGCCTCGATGGCGTAGCCGGTGTCCTGCGGCTGCCGCGGCGGGATGACCAGGCTGCGGTGGGCGCGGCGCCGGTCCTCCGGCAGCAGCGCGATGAAGGCTTCCTCCAGCGTGTCGCGCCCGGTCCGGGCTTTCAGCTCGTCCGGTCGTCCGCTGCCCAGCACCCGCCCGGCGTCCATCGCCGCCAGCCAGTCGAACTGTTCCGCTTCGTCCATGTAGGCGGTGGCGATCAGCACGCTCATGCCGGGACGGCGGCGGCGGATGTGCTCGATGAGGTGCCAGAACTGGCGCCGCGACAGCGGATCGACCCCGGTGGTCGGCTCGTCCAGGATCAGCAGGCTGGGGTCGTGGATCAGCGCGCAGCACAGCCCGAGCTTCTGCTTCATGCCGCCGGAGAGCTTGGCCGCCGGGCGGTCGCGGAATTCGGCCAGCCCGGTGCTGTGCAGCAGCTCGGCGATGCGCGCCTCCCGTTCCGCGCGCGCCTGGCCGAACAGGCGGCCGAAGTAGTCGACGTTCTCGAACACCGACAGGGTGGGGTAGAGGTTCTTGCCGAGCCCCTGCGGCATGTAGGCGATGCGCGGCTGCACCCGGCGGCGCTGGCGCGCGCGCGTCATGTCGGTGGCGTCCAGCACCGCGACCGTGCCGCCCTGGACGCGGCGCGCACCGGCCAGGATTGCCAGCAGGGTCGATTTGCCGACGCCGTCCGGGCCGATCAGCCCCGCCATGCAGTTTTCGGGAATCGCCAGCGAGACGTCGTCCAGGGCCAGCGTCCTGCCGTAGCGGTGGGTCAGCCCGGCCACCCGGGCGACGCTGGACGGCGTACTCATTGCGGCAGCTTGACCTGCAGCCGTTCCGGCCACTGCGCCTCGGGCGAGAGCGGCACGTAGGCCACGCCCGGCAGGCCGGTCTTGACCCGCTCCATGAAGCGCTGCAGCAAGGCCGGGGCGATGCGCACCTTGACGCGGAACATCAGCTTCTCGCGTTCGGTGCGGGTTTCCACCTCGCGCGGGGTGAACTGCGAGCGCGGCGCCACGAACGACACCTTGGCGGGGATGACGTACTGCGGCGCGGCGTCCAGCACGATGCGGGCGTCGCTGCCCACCGTGACGCGGCCGGCCTGTTCGGTGGGCAGGAAGATGGTCATGTAGACGTCGGTCAGGTCGAGCACGGTGAGCACCTTGCCGCCCGCCGCCAGCACCGCGCCCGGCTCCACCAGGCGGTAGAGCACGCGCCCGGCGATGGGGGTGCGCAGGGTGTTCTCGTCGAGGTTGACTTGCATCTGTTCGACCCGCGCCTGGGCGACGGCCACCGCTTGCTGCGCGGAGGTCACACGAGCCCGCGCCGCGGCGATGCCGGCCTCGGCCTCGGTTTGCTGGGCCTGGGTCGCGGCGATGGCGGCCTCGGCTTCGGTGGCGCCGGCGCGGGCCGATTGCAGCGCGGCTTCGGCGCTCTGCAGCGTGGCGCGGTCCTGGTCGAGTTTCTGGCTGGAGACGAAGCCCTTGGCGGCCAGCTCGACCGAGCGCGCCAGGGTCTGGCGCGACAACGCCAGCTCGCTGTCGCGCTGGCTGACGGTGGCCTGCGCGCGCCGCGCCGCTTCCTGCGCCTGGCGCACCTGGGCCTGAATGCGTCGCGCGGCCTGCTCGGCCTGGAGCACCTGCGCCTCGGTCTGCCGCGCGTCCTCGCGCGCCTGCTGCACCAGCGCCTGGGCCTGGCGTAGCTGGGCCTGCAGTTCCTGGGTGTCCATGCGCGCCAGCACCTGGTTGGCGCTGACCAGATCGCCTTCCTTGACCATGACTTCGGTGAGGTGCCCGGGAATCTTGGTGGCGATGTCCACTTCGGTGGCCTCGATGCGGCCGTTGCCCGAGGCCAGGTCGGCCGGCAGCGTGTTGCCGTGCAGCTTCACCCAGCCGTAGCCGGCGGCGAGCGCGGCCGCCAGCAAGGCGAGTGCGATCAAGAGCCGGTTCCTGTTGCCGTACTTTGCCACTCGTGAGCACTCCTGTTGGGCCTGTTATCCGGTTGCCGCCAGGGGAGGTCGCCGCGTCTTGGCGGCGGCCGCGATGATGCGCTTGGCGGTGTTTTTCATTGTGGCGCTACGCGGCCGGCATGGGGTTGATGCAGCGCAATGCCGGGCGAAAACAGATTGCACCGTGATGGTGTAGGTATAGGTGAGCGCAACGTGGGGCGGACAGGGCGGTCGTGCCGGCTCGAGTTGCCGCCGGGGGAGGGCGCGGGCCAAACCGGCGGCGCCGGCGGGCGTCAGCCGGCGGGCGAATCCGCCGCGCACAGCTGGCGCAGGTAGCGGCCGGCGCTGCGCAGATCCTCCGCGATGGCCGCGCGCACGCCCTCGGCGTCGCCCGCCAGCAGCGCCGCGACCAGGGCGCGGTGGGCATCGTTCATGGTCTTCCACACCGCCAGATCCTGGTGCAGCTGGTTGGAGATCGGGCCGACGTAAAGCCACACCGTCTCGATCAGCGACAGCAGCAGCGGCGAACCGGCGGCACCGTAGAGCAGCCGATGGAAGCGCTCGTTGGCGTCGAGGTAGGCCTTGACGTCGTCGGCGGCGATCGCCGCGTCCATGGCCCGGCACAGCGCCACCAGCTCCCGGCGCGGTTCTTCGGCCAACCTTTGCGCCCCCAGCCACGCCGCCTCGCCTTCCAGCAGGATGCGGTTGTGCAGGATGTCGTCGAATTGCGTCACCGTCAGGCGCGGCACCATGACCCCGCAGTTGGGGACGTTCTGCAGCGCCTTTTCCGCCGCTAGGCGCTGCAGCGCGGCGCGCACCGGCATCGGGCTGACCCCCAGTTCGTCGGCCAGCGGCGCGATCTTCAGGCGCTCGCCCGGCAGCCAGCGCCCCAGCATCAGCCAATGGCGCAGCGTGTCGTAGGTTTCATCTTGCAGGGTGGAGGCGGTGCGGGTCTTCATGTCGGCGGCTGGCGGTCTGTGTCGCGCCAGCATACCAGAGCGTGCGGCACGGAGGCCGGAAATTTGATCAAATGTTGACTTTGATATTTGATCAAATCTACGATGGCGGCACCCACGGCATTCTGCCGGGGTTTTCTGTTTGCAAGGACGGGAACCAAAGGATGCGTACCAGAGGAGAACGACCATGAACGAAACACTGGCCAGCTTCATCCGCGAGCACACCATCCACGAGGTGGAGTGCGTGATCCCGGACATGACCGGCGTGGCGCGCGGCAAGATCGTGCCCAAAGCCCTGTTTCTGGCCGAGGACAGCATGAAGATGTCGAAGGCGGTGCTCACCATCACCGTGAACGGCGAATTCGCCGAGTTCGAGCGCTTTGCCGGCGCCAACGACCCGGACATGGTGTGCCGCCCGGACCCGTCCACCATCCGCCTGGTGCCGTGGGCGATCGAGCCGGTGGCGGTGGTGATCCACGACTGCGAGGATTTCGACGGCCGCCCGGTGGGCATCTCGCCGCGCGCGGTGCTGCGCCGCGTGCTGCAGCTGTACGAGAACCGCGGCTGGCGCCCGGTGGTGGCACCGGAGATGGAGTTCTACCTGATCCGCCAGAACACCAACCCGCACGAGCCGCTGCGCCCGCCACCGGGGCGCGCCGGCCGCTCCGAGGTGGGGCGCCAGTCGTTCTCCATCGACGCGGTCAACGATTTCGACCCGTTCTTCCAGGAATTGTCGTCGTTCTGCCAGGCGGCCGTGCTCAACGTCGAGACGCTGATCCACGAAGTGGGCGCCTGCCAGATGGAGATCAATTTCAGCCACGGCGACGCCCTGGAGCTGGCCGACCAGGTGTTCCTGTTCAAGCGCGCGGTACGCGAAACCGCCTATCGCCACAACATCTTCGCCACCTTCATGGCCAAGCCGATGGAGGGGGAGCCGGGCAGCGCCATGCACATCCACCAGAGCATCGTGGACCGCGACAGCGGCGACAACCTCTTCTCCAACCCGGACGGCAGCGCCAGCGCGCTGTTCTTCCAGCACATCGGCGGCATGCAGCACTACCTGCCGCAGGCGATGCCGATGTTCGCCCCCTACGTCAACAGCTACCGCCGCCTGAGCCGCCACACCGCGGCGCCGATCAACGTGCGCTGGGGCTACGACAACCGCACCTGCGGCATCCGCATCCCGCCGTCCGGCCCGGCCGCGCGCCGCCTGGAAAACCGCCTGCCGGGGGTGGACGTCAATCCCTACCTGGCGATGGCGGCGACGCTGGCCTGCGGCTACCTCGGCATGGTGCACCGGCTGGAGCCGTCGGCGCCGATGAGCGACAGCGCCTACGACATGGACTACGAGCTGCCGCGCAGCCTGGAAGACGCGGTGGAACGGATGCAGGACTGCCCGGAGCTGGCCGAGATCCTGGGCGAGGAATTCGTGCAGGCGTTCTGCGCGGTGAAGGAAAAGGAATTCGAAACCTTCAACCGCGCCATCACCGCCTGGGAGCGCGAGCACCTGCAGCTGCACGTGTAAGAACCTGCTGACGGTCTGCTGCGCTTCGGCGCTACGGCGTGAGTTCGATTCAGGGAGGCGCATTGACTTGATGTCCATTCCGCGCCCCTCGGTTTTCGCCTTGGCGCGCTCTCGCTCGCCAGATCGTCAACAGGTTCTCCACGCCTCGTTGAATGAATTTTCGGGTTGCGGCCACGGTTCGCCGCAACCCGCTCAAGACACGACCAAGGAGGCCCCCATGGCTACCCGTCACGGCATCAACTGGGACAAGGCGCTGGCGCTGTACGCCGCCGAGCGCGACGCCTTCATCGGCCGCATGCCACGCTCGCGTGAGCTGTCGGCCGCCGCCGCCAACCATCTGCTGTTCGGCGTGCCACTGCACTGGATGGACGACTGGTCCACGCCGTTCTCGCTGTACGTGGCGGCGGCGCAGGGCGCGCGCTTCCGCGACGTGGACGGCCACGACTACGTCGATTTCTGCCTGGGCGACACCGGCGCCATGTTCGGCCACAGCCCCAAGCCGGTGGCCGCGGCCATCGCCCGTCAGACCGAGCGCGGCTACACCGCCATGCTGCCGAGCGAGGACGGGGTGTGGGTGGCCGAGGAGCTGGCGCGCCGCTTCGGCCTGCCGTACTGGCAGTTCGCGCTGTCGGCGTCGGACGCCAACCGCTTCGCCATCCGCTGGGCGCGCGCCATCACCGGCCGCAGCAAGGTGCTGATCTTCAACGGCTGCTACCACGGCACGGTGGACGACGTGTTCGTCGACCTGGTGGACGGCCGGCCGCAGACGCGCGACAGCTTGCTGGGCCAGGTCTACGACATCACCCAGCACACGCGCAGCGTGGAATTCAACGACCTGGCGGCGCTGGAAGCCGCGCTGCAGGACGGCGAGGTGGCCTGCCTGCTGGCCGAGCCGGCCATGACCAACATCGGCATGGTGCTGCCGCAGCCGGGCTTCTGGCCGGCGGCGCAAGAGCTATGCAAGCGCTACGGCACGCTGCTGCTGATCGACGAGACCCACACCATCAGCAGTGGCCCCGGCGGCTACACTCGCGCCCACGGCCTTGAGCCGGACCTGCTGGTGGTGGGCAAGCCGGTGGCGGGCGGGGTGCCGTGCGCGGTGTACGGCTTCCGCGCCGAGTTGGCCCGGCAGGCCGAGGCCGCCAAGCGCAACGCGCCGCCGGGGCACAGCGGCATTGGCACCACGCTCACCGCCAACCTGCTGGCGATGGCGGCGATGCGCGCCAACCTCGCCGAGGTGATGACCGACGACGCCTACCATCACATGTTCGGTCTGGCCGAAAGGTTGGCCGAAGGGCTGCGCCGCGTCATCGACGCGCAGCGGCTGCCGTGGTGCGTGACCCGGATCGGCGCGCGCACCGAGTTCCAGTTCGCCGCCGCACCGCCGCGCAACGGCAGCGAGGCGGTGCGGATTCTCGACAGCGAGCTGGAGCACATCGTGCACCTGTTCCTGCTCAACCGCGGCCTGCTGATCACGCCGTTCCACAACATGATGCTGGTGTGCCCGGACACCACGCCCGCCGAGGTCGACCGCCTGGTGGCGGCGTTCGCGGCGTTCGTCGCGGCGGTCAGGTAAGGCCCAAGGTTGGCCGAAGCAGGGCGGCCTGATGGCGGTGACGTGGCGGAGCGCCCGGCGCTGGCCGGCCGTCCCCGCTTCAGGGACCGCTGCAAGGCCTTGGAGCGGTTGACCGGGGCGTTGGCCTGCGCATGCGATGCTGCCGTCGTGCTGGTTGACTGGGCCGGTAACTGCACCAAATTTCAGTCAAATTCTGACTTTTACGGCGAAAATTCGTATCGACAACCCAGTTGCAATGAATAAATTACCAAAATGCAATAATTCAATAAATAAATGCATTTAACTTTGTGCCGGCTTTTCACCACAATCCAGTCACTGATTCAACGCCTGTGGTGGAGCCAATCCATGTTGACCCCGATTCCCTGCCTCCTGATGCGAGGAGGCACTTCCAAAGGCCCGTTCTTCCTGGCCGACGACCTGCCGGCCGATCCGGAGACGCGCAACGCCGTGCTGTTGTCGGTGATGGGCTCGCCCGACCTGCGCCAGATCGACGGCATCGGCGGCGGCGACTCGCTGACCAGCAAGGTGGCCATCGTCAGCCGCTCGCAGCGCCCCGGCATCGACGTCGATTACCTGTTCGCCCAGGTCTCGGTCAGCCAGCGCGCGGTCGATACCAACCCCAACTGCGGCAACATGCTGTCCGGGGTCGGCCCGTTCGCCATCGAGCAGGGGCTGGTGCCGGCGGCCGATCCGGTGACGCCGGTGCGCATCTTCAACGTCAACACCGGCAAGGTGATCGAGGCGCTGGTGCCGACGCCGAGCGGTGAAGTGACCTACGAAGGCGAAGTGCACATCGACGGCGTGCCCGGCGCCGCCGCCGGCATCGTGCTCAACTTCCTGGACGCCGCCGGCGCCAAGACCGGCAAGCTGCTGCCCACCGGGCAGGCGCTCGACATCGTGGATGGCATCGCGGTGTCCTGCGTCGACTTTTCCACCCCCATCGTGCTGGTGGCGGCCGCCGACCTGGGCATCAGCGGCCACGAGAGCAAGGCCGAACTCGATGCCAACGCCGCACTGCTGGCCCGCCTCGAAGCCGTGCGGCAGGCCGCCGCGCGGCGCATGGGGCTGGGCGATGTGAGCGCCAGCGTGTTGCCGAAGATCGCCGTACTGGCCGCCCCGGCCAAGGACGGCAGCATCAGCTCGCGCTATTTCACCCCCTGGGCCTGCCACGCCGCCCACGCCGTGACCGGGGCCCTGTGCGTCGCCGCCGCCTGCCTGATCCCCGGCTCGGTGGCCTCGCGCCTGGTGCGTAGCCGGGCCGATCAGCCCGACCGCATCGCCATCGAACACCCGTCCGGCCAGCTGGAAACGCAGGTCGATCTGCAAGCCGCGCCGGCCGGCGAGCCCCCGGTGATCCGCCGCGTCGGCATCGTCAGAACCGCCCGGCCCCTGTTCAGCGGCCAGGTGCTGATTCCCGGAACGGTCTGGAAAAAAGCCGGCTGAACCGATAAGAAAGAGAGTGAGGAGACATCATGCAAGCCAAAATTTTTAAATCCCTGTACCTGCAGGTGATCATTGCCGTCGTGATCGGCATCGCCTTCGGTCACTTCTTCCCGAGCCAGGGCGCCGCGCTCAAGCCGCTGGGCGACGCCTTCGTCAAGCTGGTGAAGATGATGATCTCGCCGGTGGTGTTCTGCACCATCGCCATCGGCATCGCCTCGCTGGGCGACAAGAGCCAGCTCGGGCGCATCCTGGGCAAGACGCTCGGCCTGTTCCTGGTGCTGACGCTGCTGGCGCTGGGCTTCGGCCTGGCGGCGGTGAACGTGATCCGTCCGGGTGCGGGGATGAACATCGACCCCAGCCAGCTCGATACCAGCGGCATTGCCAAGTACACCCATAGCGCCAAGGGGCTCAACGCCGTCGACTTCTTCATGCACATGATCCCGGACTCGTTCGTCGGCGCCTTCACCCAGGGCGAGGTGCTGCCGGTGCTGCTGCTGGCGGTGCTGACCGGCTTTGCCCTGTCGGC
Organism: Pseudogulbenkiania sp. AW2-16; assembly: GCF_056824575.1. Classification (NCBI taxonomy): domain Bacteria; kingdom Pseudomonadati; phylum Pseudomonadota; class Betaproteobacteria; order Neisseriales; family Chromobacteriaceae; genus Pseudogulbenkiania; species Pseudogulbenkiania sp. AW2-16. Next base: position 2,462,471 of record NZ_CP157668.1, read on the forward strand.
CGCCAGCGGCAAGGGCGGCGACAGACTGCTGGCCTGGCTGGAGGACATGTCGCAAATCCTGTTCCGCGTGTTCAACTTCGTGATGAAGGTGGCCCTGATCGGCGCCTTCGGCGCCATGGCCTTCACCGTCGGCAAGTACGGCGTGCACTCGCTGGCCTCGCTGGGCCAGCTGATCCTGACCTTCTACGTGGCCTGCATCGGCTTTGTGGTGGTCGTGTTGGGCGGTCTGTGCCGCTTGAGCGGGTTCAGCCTGTGGCGCACGCTCAAGTACTTCCGTGAGGAACTGCTGGTGGTGTTGGGGACGTCTTCCACCGAACCGGTGCTGCCGCGCGTGCTGCAGAAGCTGGAGAAACTGGGCTGCAGCAAGGGCGTGGCCGGTTTCGTCCTGCCCACCGGCTACTCCTTCAACCTGGCCGGCACCGCGATCTACCTGTCGCTCGCCAGTCTGTTTATCGCCCAGGCCTGCAATATCGATCTTTCCTGGCAGCAGACGGCGATCATGCTCGGCATCATGCTGCTGTCCTCCAAGGGCGCGGCCGGCGTCACCGGCAGCGGCTTCGTGGCGCTGGCCGCCACCCTGGTGGTGGTGCACGACATCCCCCTGGCCGGTATCGCGCTGCTCTTGGGCATCGATCGCTTCATGTCCGAAGCCCGCGCGCTGACCAGCATCATCAGCAACATCGTGTGCTCGCTGGTGGTCGCGCTGTGGGAGAAGGCCTGCGACCGGGAACAGCTGCTGGCGGAACTGTGCGAGCCAAGCCCCTTGGTGGAAGCGGTGGCGGAGGAGGCCGAGCCGCAACTGGAGGGGTTCACGGTGGCGGAAGGGCTGTCGCTGAAGTCCTGAGTGATACGAGGTCTGCGGGCCGGCTCCTGGGAGCCGGCCTTTTTCATTGCCGCGGCACTGCACGCGGAACGGCGCCTCATGCCCGGCTTGCGCCGCCACGATGCCCCCGGCGCGCTCCCTCCCGGGGGCTCGGCGTGGCCGAGCTATCGCTGGCCCCGGTTTTGCGCCTATGCTTCAGGCGGCCGTCTTCGGCCAACCTTAGCGATGGGAGAGAGATGGAGCTTCGGCAGTTGCGTTATTTCGTCAGCGTGGTGGAGCAGGGCAGCATGGGCCGCGCCGCGCTGGAACTGGGCGTCGGCACCTCGGCGCTGAGCCAGCAGATCAGCCGGCTCGAGGGCGAGCTCGCCACGCGCCTGCTGCAGCGGACGTCGACCGGCGTGATTCCGACCGACGCCGGCCTCGCCTTCTGGCGCCAGGCGCAACTGGCGATCCGCCACGCCGACGACGCCGTGCGTGCCGCGCGCCTGGCGCGGCTGTCCGGCCACGTCAGCATCGGCATGGCGCCCAGCACCTCGGCGCTGCTGGGGCTGCCGTTCATGGCGGCGATGCGCGAGCGTTATCCCGACATCCGCCTGCACCTGGTCGAGAGCCTGTCCGGCAACCTCGCCACCCTGACCGGCGCGCGCCAGCTCGATCTCGCCATCCTGTTCCAGGTCGACCGCACCCAGCGCTGGAGCGTGCAGCCCTTGCTCGAGGAGCGCCTGTTCCTGATCGCCCCACCCGACATGCCGGGCCTGCCGGCGCCCGGCCCGCTGCGGCTTGACCAGCTGGGCGCGCTGCCGCTGATCCTGCCGAGCGGGCCGCACGGCCTGCGCGCGCTGCTCGACGCCGCGTCCGCCCACGGCCGGCTCGACCTCAACATCGTGGCCGAGATCGACGGCCTGGCGCTGCTGATGGACGCAGTGCGCGCCGGTTACGGCGCCACCCTCCAGCCCGGCGCCGCCATCGCCCGGCTGCGGCACGAAGCGCTGACCCTGATCGAGATCGACGACGCCACGGTGCGCCGCCCCAATCTGCTGGTCAGCCTGTGCGACGACGAGCTGTCGCCGGCCGGCCTCGCCGCGCGCGTGGTGCTGGAGCAGGTCGCGCGCGGCTTGGTCGAGCAGGGGCGCTGGCCGGGCGCCACCCTTCACGAACGCTAAACACCCCTTGCCGCAACCGGTCTGGCGACCGCTCGTGCCACTCTCTACAGTCTCTCCATCACCAGGGAGACTGTATCGATGTTCGATGTTGTTGTGATCGGCGGCGGCAACGCCGCCCTCTGTGCCGCGCTGATGGCGCGCGAGGCGGGCGCCTCGGTGCTGCTGCTCGAAGCCGCCCCGCGCGCATGGCGCGGTGGCAATTCCCAGCACACCCGCAACCTGCGCTGCATGCATGACGCGCCGCAGGACGTGCTGGTCGAAGCCTATCCGGAAGAGGAATACTGGCAGGATCTGCTGCGCGTCACCGGCGGCCTCACCGATGAGGCGCTGGCGCGGCTGGTGATCCAGTCCTCGTCCCACTGCCGCGACTGGATGCGCCGGCACGGCGTCCACTTTCAGCCGTCCTTGTCCGGCGCGCTGCACACGGCGCGCACCAACGCCTTCTTCATGGGCGGCGGCAAGGCGCTGGTGAACGCCTACTACCGCAGCGCCGAGCGCCTCGGCGTGCAGATCCGCTACGACGCAGCGGTCGATGCGCTCGAGTTGCAGGATGGCCGCTTCGTCGCCGTCCGCCTTGGGGAGGAACGCATCCCGGCCCGCGCCTGCGTGCTCGCCGCCGGCGGCTTCGAGTCCAATCGCGAGTGGCTGCGCGAAGCCTGGGGTCAGAACGACAACGGCGAATGGCCGGCCGACAACTTCCTGATCCGCGGCACGCGCTTCAACCAGGGCACGCTGCTCAAGTTCATGATCGACGCCGGCGCCGACACCGTGGGCGAGCCGTCGCAATCGCACTGCGTGGCGATCGACGCGCGCGCGCCGCTCTACGACGGCGGCATCTGCACCCGCGTCGACTGCGTCTCGCTCGGCATCGTGCTCAACCGCCACGCCGAGCGCTTCTACGACGAGGGCGAGGATTTCTGGCCCAAGCGCTACGCCATCTGGGGGCGCCTGGTCGCGCGGCAGCCGGGGCAGATCGGCTACTCCATCATCGACGCCAAGGCCATCGGCCGCTTCATGCCGCCGGTGTTCCCCGGCGTCAAGGCCGACACCCTGCCCGAACTGGCGCGCCGGCTCGGCCTCGACGAGGCGGCCTTCGTGCGCACCGTGGCCGACTACAACGCCGCCTGCCATGTCGGCCGCTTCGACCACACCGTGCTCGACGACTGCCACACCACCGGCCTCACCCCGGCCAAGACGCACTGGGCGCGGCCGCTCGACACCCCGCCGTTCTACGGCTATGCGCTGCGGCCCGGCATCACCTTCACCTACCTCGGCCTCAAGGTCGACGCGCGCGCCGCGGTCCATTTCGACGGCCGGCCCAGCCCGAACCTGTTCGTGGCGGGCGAGATGATGGCCGGCAACGTGCTCGGCCAGGGCTATCTCGCCGGTATCGGCATGTCCATCGGCACCGCCTTCGGCCGCATCGCCGGCACTCACGCGGCACGGGCCGCACGACAAGGGACACACCATGAAGCAGCTTGATGTCTTGATCCGCGAAGCCGGCCGCTTCGACCAGGCAACGCCGGCCAGTGCCACGCTCACCGACAACGAGGCCGAAGTCGGCCGCGCCATGCAGATCTGCAACGCCTGCCGCTATTGCGAGGGATTCTGCGCCGTGTTCCCGGCCATGACCCATCGCATCGAGTTCGGCAAGGCCGACATCCATTACCTCGCCAACCTGTGCCACAACTGCGGCGCCTGCCTGCACGCCTGCCAATATGCGCCGCCGCACGAGTTCGCCGTCAACGTCCCGCAGGCCATGGCCAAGGTGCGCGGCCAGACCTACAGTGACTACGCCTGGCCGCCCGCGCTGGGCGCGCTCTACCGCCGCTCCGGGCTGACCGTGGCGCTGGCGTTGGCAGGGGGGCTGGCGTTGTTCCTGATGCTGCTGCTCGGCCAGCCGGCCCAGCCCTTGGCCGGCGGCTTCTATGCCGTCCTCCCGCACAACACGCTGGTGCTGTTGTTCGGCAGCGTGTTCGGCTTCGCGGTGCTGGCGCTCGGTATCGGTGTGAGGAAGTTCTGGTGCAGCATTACGCCGGGAGAGGCCACCGGCCCGGCCGTGGTCGAAGCCACGCACGACGTACTGCGCTTGAAGTATCTCGATGGCGGCCACGGCGAAGGCTGCAACAACGCGGACGACGCCTTCACCCTGTGGCGCCGGCGCTTCCACCATGTCACCTTCTACGGCTTCATGGCCTGCTTTGCCGCCACCGCCGTCGCCACCCTCTACCACTACCTGCTGGGAATGCCGGCGCCTTACGCCCTGACCAGCCTGCCGGTGTTGCTGGGAAGTATCGGCGGGGTCGGCTTGCTGATCGGCCCGGCCGGCTTGCTGTGGCTGAACCTGCGGCGCCATCCGGCGCAGGGCGATGCCGCGCAAAAGCCGATGGACCGCGGCTTCATCGCCTTGCTGCTGCTCACCAGCGCGACCGGCCTCGCCGTGCTGGCCGGGCGCAACAGCGGCGCCATGGGGGTCCTGCTCGCCGCGCACCTCGGGGTCGTCATGGCGCTGTTCGCGACGCTGCCCTACGGCAAGTTCGCGCACGGCATCTACCGCTCTGCGGCCTTGCTGAAATGGGCGATCGAAAAGCGCCAGCCCAACCGGCTGCAACTGGGGTCGGACTGACCGTCAGCTCATGGCGGCGGGCCTGGTGCGGCCGTGGCGGGGAAGGCAGGGGAGGGGTTCGCTGCTTCGCCGGTACCGGCGGAGCATGCGGGTGATCGAGGCGGCGTCAGGCTGTTTGGGCTGGCGGCGGCGGGCTGTGCCCGCCCGCCGCCTTGCCCGTCGCGGGGGAGTCGCTACTGCGCCGGCTTGTCGCTGAGCGCGCTGAGGTTGGCCTTCAGCTGCGCGCCCATCGGCATGTTCAGATTCATGCCTTTGGGGGGGATCGGGGATTCGAACCACTTGCGGTAGAGCCGCGTGAATTCGCCCGATTTCATCAGGCGGGCGAGGGTGCCGTCCACCAGCGCCTTGAACTCGGGATCGTCCTTGCGCAGCATGCAGCCGTAGGGCTCCACCTGCAGTGCGTCACCCACCACCTCGAGCGAATCCGGGTTCTTGGCGTTCGCTTTCAGGCCAAACAGCAAGATATCGTCGAGCGCCAGCGCCACCGCCTGATCGTTTTCCACCAGTTGCAAAGCGTCGCCGTAGTCCTTGCCCAGGACGAACTGCATGTCGAGGTGGTTGTCGGCGCTGTACTGACGGATGACCTTCTCGTTGGTGCTGCCCGCCGTCGAGGCCACGGTCTTCTTGGCCAGGTCGGCGTAGCTAGTGATATGGGCGGTCTTCTTCGCCAGCAGGCGCGTGCCGGCATAGAAGTGGCTGATGGCAAACGCCACGTCCTTGCCGCGCGCCGCGTTGTTGGTGGTCGAACCGCACTCCAGGTCGTAGGTGCCGTCCACCAGCAAGGGGATGCGGTTCTGTGAGGTGACCGGGATGGTGGCCACTTCGAGGTTCGGTTTTTTCAGTTTCTTGCGCACATCATCGACGATGGCGTTGGTCAGATCCACGGAGAACCCCACGGCTTTGTCCGTGCCGGGCAAATAACTGAAAGGCACGGCGGCTTCACGGTAAGACACAGTGATCTTGTTGCTCGCGGCCACCTTTTCCAGCGTGGACGCCGCAACAGCCGGCAGGGTGCAGGCCAGGCCGGTGGCGATCAAAGCAGTCGTCATGAGTTTCTTGGTCTTCATGTTTTTCCTTTCTGTTGGATGGACTGCTCCAATGGAGGTGCGCTCCTCCTTCTCTGGATGACAGCAACGGTTCCTAATCCGATGCAGTCCAGATCACTATAGAGGTGGGCGTGGCGGCGATGCCTGCTACGGGACAGCTTTGTTTGACGAAGCGCAAGTGTTTGGTTTTAGTGATAGGTCCGAAGCCGCAGCAGCTCTTCGTGCAACCATTGCCGGCTTGTCACGGTCGTCCCGCCGTTGCACCGCACCTGGTACGGTTGGCCGCTCAGACTGCTTGCTGTGGCGGCCCGCTCGATAAAGTCCTCGGTGGTCGTGATCAGGTTTCGCGCCACCAAATAGCGGTATTTGTCGCGTATATGCGCCTGCGCCGTTTTGGCGTCGTGCCAGGAGCCATTGCGATAAAACTGGCAGCCGGAGCCTTCGATATAGCCGAGCAGAAAACTCACTTCCATTTGCACCGCGGCGGGGGGCTCCGCACGCGCCGCGGGCTGCCATAGCAGCCCCAGCATCAATACCGCCCCGGCGTATCTCGACTTCATAGTTCCTTGTCCAGTGGCAACAGAGAAAGGGTATGGGCCTTGATTCTTTCCTCGGCGTTGCGGGCCGGCTCTTCGTCGTACTCAACGGCCTTGCCGTTTTCCTCGGTGTGCCACACCAGACCGGGAGCCTTCCCCGTTTCGCTTGGCCGCAGTGTCAGCCGGTAGGAGTTGACCGGCTGTACCATGGCGTCAAAACGCTGGGCAATCTGCCGGGCGAGGGCGGGGCTGTCGATGATCAAGCCTATCTCGGTATTGAGATGCATCGAACGCTGATCGAAATTCATCGAGCCGATGAACACCTTCCGGCGGTCGAAGACAAACAGTTTGGCGTGCAGCGAATAATTGCCGAAACGGGAGATCGCCGCGCTCTGGCCGCTGCCTTTGGCGTTTCCCAGCAACGATCGCACCTCGTACAGCTCCACACCCTGCTCGAGCAGGGGCACCCGGTAATGCATATAGCCGGAATGAGCCAGCAATACGGTGGTCGATTCGAGTGAATTGGTCAGTATCCGCACCCGGACGTTGCGCTGGCGTAGCTGTTCGAACAGGCGCATGCCTTCGTTCCCGGGGATCAGGTAGGGCGTCACCATCAGTAATTCGGATTGCACCGCAAGCGTCGTGTTGGCCACCGGGCGCTGCATCAGCTGCCCTACCATCGCGCCCTGCACCACCTTGCGCTTGTCGGGGCTGTCGTAGACCAGTTGCGCCGGCGCCCAGGTCAGCGGCAAGCGGCCGGAGATCATCCCCTCAAAGGGCTCTCCGGTGGCGACCCGCCTGACGTAGTCGACACCACTGGCTTTCAACTCCTGATGCTGCTCGTTCAAGGCGTCGCGATGCTCATTCAATTCGGCATGCGAGGGTTTCTTGCCGGCCAGTGCCGCAACCGGGATCGACAGCGGGCTGTTCCAGTACTCATCGAAAGACCTCGAGAGCTGGGGGATGATAGGGCCGGCGGCAAAGACGTCCTCGTCGGCGAACTGGGATGCGGGGTTGATCTGAAAGTATTGATCGCCGATGTTGCGCCCGCCAAGCAGCGCCATGGCGTTGTCCACGACCAGCAGTTTATTGTGCATCCGGTAGTCGAGGCGGGAGGCGTTGAACATGAACTCGATGGATCGGAACAGCTTCGAATGGCCGCGGTACGTGAACGGGTTGAAGAGACGAATCTCGACCGAAGGATGGGCTGCCAGACGGGTAATCTGCTCGTCCCCAGCCTCCGTTTCCGCATCGTCGATCAGCACGCGTACGTGTACCCCGCGATCTGCCGCGCGCAGCACCGCTCCGGTCAGCAGCCGGCCCGTTTCATCCCCACGGAAAATGAAGTATTGAAGGTCGAGAGAGCGTTCGGCGGCGTTGATCATCTGCATGCGGGTCAGAAAGCCGTCGGCGCCGACTGGGATGATGCGAAAACCGGAGTGGCCGGCATGGGCCCGCGCCGCCTGGTCAAACAGCCGGCCAAGCCGGGTCTCCTCGGGGTGAGCCAGCGCCGTGGAGGCGGTTTTGGCAACATCCGACCCCGGTGGCAGCGAACGGCAGCCACTGAGGATGGCGACCATCAGTACGACAAGCACAAGCTGGAGCCGGTGGATCATCACACTACTCCCCGCCGCTCCCGGGAGAGAACCAACCGGTTGGTTGCCAGGTGACGCCATCGTCACCGGCCTGGTTGGAAAACGGACCGTGACGGAACCTCTCCGGCGGGGCGGCTATTGATGTATATGACTCCGGACTCAACCGGTAGATGCAACCGCGGGGTGAAGTTATTTGGCAAGTGTTTTTTAGTGTAGTTTTTCCTTGGTCACGCATGGCATTTCCGCGCCACCGTATCGAGCCGGGCCGGTGTTTGGCTGACGACGAGTACGCTGCGGTAGCGCGGCGCGAAAGGGCCGCCGAGCGCCTGTGGTCTCCGTTCAAATAAGGCCCAGTCCCTCGGGGCGGGCTGCATCCGCAAGGAGGGCGGAGCCCGCCGCCTCACGGCCAGGCGCGGCTGGCGGCAAACTCGGTGGCCACCTCGCGGATCAGCGCCCACACCGTTTCGGCCAACGGTGACAGCGAGCGATTCTTGCGGCGCACCAGCATCAGCGAGCGCTCGACGGCGGGGGTGAGCGACCGCACCACCAGATCGCTGGCTTCCGGCAAGGGCAGCGCCAGGATGGGCAGCACGCTGATGCCGATGCCGGCCTCGATCATGCGGTACACGGTGGTGGAATGGCCGAGTTCCTGCGCCACCCGCATGCTCACCTGCTGCTGGGCGAATGCCTTGTCGATGAGCGGCCGGCTGCCCGAGGCGTAGTCGAGCAGCACCAGCGGCTCGGCGGCGAGTTCGCTCCAGGCGACCGACCCGGCGGCGGCGAAACGGTGATCGGCCCGGCAGACCAGGCAGAACGGCTCCTGAAGGATGGTCTCGCAATACAGGTCGTCGGCACCGAGCGGGTCAATGATCACTCCGAAATCGACCTCACCGCTACGCACGCTGGCGAGCACCAGCTGCTGCACCTGGTCGCGCAACATCAGCGACAGCTTGGGGTAGCGCTCGGCACTGCGGGCGATGCAGGAGGGCATCAGGTTGGCCGAAATGGTCGGGCTGGCCGCCACCCGCACCCGTCCCTGGCGGGTTTCGCCCAACTGGCGGGTCTCGGCGAGGCAGCCTTCCAGTTCATCGAGCAGCCGTTCCAGCGTGCCGGCCAGGTTTTGCCCGGCCTCGGTCAGTGCCACGTCGCGGGTGGTGCGATCGAGCAGCTTCAGACCCAGCTCGCCCTCCAGCTCGCGCAGCGCGTGGCTGACCGCCGGTTGCGACAGGCCGATCGCGTCACCGGCACGACTGAAACTGCGGTGCCGGACAACGGCAAGGAAGGTGCGCAATTGGCGCAGAGAGATGTTCATGCAGAAATTGAATGAATTGATCAGATAAATCCATTTGAATTCTATATCGGCAGGCAGAAAAATAACGACATTGAATGGAGGGCAGCGTTTGCTCTCGCAAGCGATCATCAGGAGCACCCCGTGGCACGACCCCGTTTCCTCCCCGACAACTTCACGCTGGCGCTGGTCATCACCGTGCTGCTGGCCACGTTCCTGCCCTGCGAAGGCCAGACTGCCGTGGTATTCGGCAAGGTGACCTATGCCGCGATCGCGCTGCTGTTCTTCCTGCATGGAGCGAAGCTGTCGCGCGAAGCGGTGATCGCCGGGGCGACGCACTGGCGGCTGCACCTGCTGGTGTTCGCCTGTACCTTCATGCTGTTCCCGGCGATGGGCTTTGCGCTCAAACCCATCCTGTCCCCGCTGGTGACGCCGGACCTCTACCTGGGTGTGCTGTTCCTGTGCGCGCTGCCGGCCACGGTGCAGTCCTCCATCGCCTTCACCTCGATGGCGCGCGGTAATATCCCCGCGGCGGTGTGCAGCGCATCGGCGTCGAGCCTGATCGGCATCTTCCTGACCCCGCTGCTGGTCAGCGTGCTGGTGGTATCGCACGCCGGCGGCGCCAGCTCGTGGCACTCGATCATCGACATCATGGTGCAACTGCTGCTGCCCTTCCTGGCCGGTCAGGTGGCCCGACGCTGGATCGGCGGCTGGGTGGAGCGCAACAAGGCGATGCTGCGTTTCGTCGATCAGGGCTCGATCCTGCTGGTGGTCTATACGGCGTTCAGCGAGGCCGTCATCCAGGGACTGTGGCACAACACCCCGGTGAAGGCGCTGGCCGGGCTGCTGGTGGTCAACGGCGTGTTGCTGGCGCTGGCGCTGTTCGCGACACGCACCGCGGCGCGCAAGCTCGGTTTCAATAAGGAAGACGAGATCACCATCGTCTTCTGCGGCTCGAAGAAGAGTCTGGCAAGCGGTATCCCGATGGCCAACGTGCTGTTCGCCGGCCATGCCGTAGGCGCAATCGTGCTGCCCCTGATGCTGTTCCATCAGGTCCAGCTGATGGTGTGTGCGGTGCTGGCGCAACGCTACCGGCATCGTACGGAGAGCCCGGCGGCGGCCAAACAGACCATTTGAACCTCGCGCATCGATGGCAAGCCCTCGCGATCGCACAGTCCCGGGGCGGGCTTACGGGGCGGCTCAGCCAACCCAAGGCCAGGCCAGCGCAACCGTCTGGACCTGCTACCTCTCCTACGACTACGTGCGCATCAACGCCGACTACCGCAGCTGAACGCGGTGCAGGTTGGCCGAAGCCCGGCCCACCCGCCAGAAATGGCACCCACCCTGAAAAAGCCGGCGATTTCGCCGACTTTTTGCATTTTCAGCGCGGTGCCGGCGGGCCGGAAGCGGCGCGGCGGGCGGGTGAGCCGGGTGGGTGGCAAAAAATGTCTATCGGGTAAGTTGTTTCTATTCAGGTGTTTGCATGCTGATTTTTGCGGGGAGGCGCTTTTTTTGGTGTTTTTCAGCAAAAAGGCGTTGACGGGGTGGGGGTCGGGGCGTATAGTTCGCCTCCTCAGCTGACGCAGCGACGGAAACGACGCAGTTGGCACCGCTCTTTAACAAACAGAATAACCGATAGGTGTGAGTGCTCGGCAAAGCCGACACTTGCACTGCAAGACAGGAAATACCTGATATTTCTTTGATCTTGCGTGCCAAAAATTGCTATGAGATTGAACTGAAGAGTTTGATCCTGGCTCAGATTGAACGCTGGCGGCATGCTTTACACATGCAAGTCGAACGGTAACAGGGGCTTCGGCCCGCTGACGAGTGGCGAACGGGTGAGTAATGCGTCGGAACGCACCGAGTAATGGGGGATAACGCAGCGAAAGCTGTGCTAATACCGCATACGCTCCGAGGAGGAAAGCAGGGGATCGTAAGACCTTGCGTTATTCGAGCGGCCGACGTCTGATTAGCTAGTTGGTGGGGTAAAGGCCCACCAAGGCGACGATCAGTAGCGGGTCTGAGAGGATGATCCGCCACACTGGGACTGAGACACGGCCCAGACTCCTACGGGAGGCAGCAGTGGGGAATTTTGGACAATGGGCGCAAGCCTGATCCAGCCATGCCGCGTGTCTGAAGAAGGCCTTCGGGTTGTAAAGGACTTTTGTCCGGGAGCAAATGCCGGTGGCTAATATCCACTGGAGCTGAGAGTACCGGAAGAATAAGCACCGGCTAACTACGTGCCAGCAGCCGCGGTAATACGTAGGGTGCAAGCGTTAATCGGAATTACTGGGCGTAAAGCGTGCGCAGGCGGTTGTGTAAGTCTGATGTGAAAGCCCCGGGCTCAACCTGGGAACGGCATTGGAGACTGCACAGCTAGAGTGCGTCAGAGGGGGTAGAATTCCACGTGTAGCAGTGAAATGCGTAGAGATGTGGAGGAATACCGATGGCGAAGGCAGCCCCCTGGGATGACACTGACGCTCATGCACGAAAGCGTGGGGAGCAAACAGGATTAGATACCCTGGTAGTCCACGCCCTAAACGATGTCAATTAGCTGTTGGGGGTTTGAATCCTTGGTAGCGTAGCTAACGCGTGAAATTGACCGCCTGGGGAGTACGGCCGCAAGGTTAAAACTCAAAGGAATTGACGGGGACCCGCACAAGCGGTGGATGATGTGGATTAATTCGATGCAACGCGAAAAACCTTACCTGCTCTTGACATGTCCGGAACCTCGCAGAGACGTGAGGGTGCCCGAAAGGGAGCCGGAACACAGGTGCTGCATGGCTGTCGTCAGCTCGTGTCGTGAGATGTTGGGTTAAGTCCCGCAACGAGCGCAACCCTTGTCATTAGTTGCCATCATTTAGTTGGGCACTCTAATGAGACTGCCGGTGACAAACCGGAGGAAGGTGGGGATGACGTCAAGTCCTCATGGCCCTTATGAGCAGGGCTTCACACGTCATACAATGGTCGGTACAGAGGGTCGCCAAGCCGCGAGGTGGAGCCAATCTCATAAAACCGATCGTAGTCCGGATCGCACTCTGCAACTCGAGTGCGTGAAGTCGGAATCGCTAGTAATCGCAGATCAGCATGCTGCGGTGAATACGTTCCCGGGTCTTGTACACACCGCCCGTCACACCATGGGAGTGGGGGATACCAGAAGTGGCTAGGATAACCTTCGGGAGTCCGGTTACCACGGTATGCTTCATGACTGGGGTGAAGTCGTAACAAGGTAGCCGTAGGGGAACCTGCGGCTGGATCACCTCCTTTCTAGAGAAGGGCCGAGTCGAGTACTCACAGCCTATCGGTTATTCGCGTTAAGGGCATAGTTGGTTTGCGAAAGCGGATCGACGAAGGCAACTGGGTTTGTAGCTCAGCTGGTTAGAGCACCGTCTTGATAAGGCGGGGGTCGTTGGTTCGAGTCCAACCAGACCCACCATTTGACCTGTTGGGGGATTAGCTCAGTTGGGAGAGCACCTGCTTTGCAAGCAGGGGGTCGTCGGTTCGATCCCGTCATCCTCCACCACTCGACAGTGCAAACAAAAACGAACTCGATGAGTTTGGTTCTGTTTGCGTTGTTCGCGTGCCGCGCAAGCGGCTCAGCAAAAACGCCCGATCTTTAACAAACTGAAGAAGCCGAATTAACAAGACGGCGAGAAGAAAGAAGCAGTTAAGTCTGCTTTGGACGGATCGTCGACTTTGGGTAATTTGATTGTATCTGTGCCATGTCGCCATATCAAAAGGGGCGGTGTGGTACGTCGCACAAACATTCACTGTCGTGGACGTGCTTGAGAGACCCGCAAGGGACTCCCAGGTCACTGAAATGATAGGGTCAAGCGACTAAGTGCATCTGGTGGATGCCTTGGCGATCACAGGCGATGAAGGACGTGTAAGCCTGCGAAAAGCTTCGGGGAGCTGGCAATAGAGCGATGATCCGGAGATATCCGAATGGGGAAACCCACCTAGCAATAGGTACTCCTTGCTGAACACATAGGCAAGGTAGAGCGAACGCGGAGAACTGAAACATCTAAGTACCCGCAGGAATAGAAATCAACCGAGATTCCGTCAGTAGTGGCGAGCGAACGCGGAACAGCCTGTACGTGTTATGGATTGTGTTAGTGGAAGGCCCTGGAAATGGCCGCCATAGTGGGTGATAGCCCCGTACACGAAAACGCATTCCAAGGACTAGGCGTACGAGAAGTAGGGCGGGACACGCGAAATCCTGTCTGAAGATGGGGGGACCATCCTCCAAGGCTAAATACTCGTGATCGACCGATAGTGAACCAGTACCGTGAGGGAAAGGCGAAAAGAACCCCGGGAGGGGAGTGAAATAGAACCTGAAACCGGATGCATACAAACAGTGGGAGCCTCGCAAGGGGTGACTGCGTACCTTTTGTATAATGGGTCAGCGACTTACGTTCAGTAGCGAGCTTAACCGAATAGGGGAGGCGTAGGGAAACCGAGTCCGAATAGGGCGCTTTAGTTGCTGGGCGTAGACCCGAAACCGAGTGATCTATCCATGGCCAGGATGAAGGTGCGGTAACACGCACTGGAGGTCCGAACCCACTAGTGTTGCAAAACTAGGGGATGAGCTGTGGATAGGGGTGAAAGGCTAAACAAACTCGGAGATAGCTGGTTCTCCCCGAAAACTATTTAGGTAGTGCCTCATGTATCACTTCCGGGGGTAAAGCACTGTTATGGCTAGGGGGTCATTGCGATTTACCAAACCATGGCAAACTCTGAATACCGGAAAGTGCGAGCATGGGAGACAGACGGTGGGTGCTAACGTCCATCGTCAAGAGGGAAACAACCCAGACCGCCGGCTAAGGTCCCAAATGATCAGTTAAGTGGTAAACGAAGTGGGAAGGCCTAGACAGCCAGGATGTTGGCTTAGAAGCAGCCATCATTTAAAGAAAGCGTAATAGCTCACTGGTCGAGTCGTCCTGCGCGGAAGATGTAACGGGGCTCAAACTGATAACCGAAGCCGCGGATTTGCACGCAAGTGCAGATGGTAGGGGAGCGTTCTGTAGGTCTGTGAAGGTGTGTCGTAAGGCATGCTGGAGATATCAGAAGTGCGAATGCTGACATGAGTAGCGATAAAGCGGGTGAAAAGCCCGCTCGCCGAAAGCCCAAGGTTTCCTACGCAACGTTCATCGGCGTAGGGTGAGTCGGCCCCTAAGGCGAGGCTGAAAAGCGTAGTCGATGGGAAACGGGTCAATATTCCCGTACTTTCGTATAGTGCGATGTGGGGACGGAGAAGGTTAGGTCAGCCAGGTGTTGGATGCCCTGGTTCAAGCCGGTAGGTGGAAGGAGTAGGCAAATCCGCTCCTTTGTTAACACCGAGACGTGATAACGAGGTTCTACGGAACCGAAGTGACTGATACCACGCTTCCAGGAAAAGCCACTAAGCTTCAGCTATACGAGAACCGTACCGCAAACCGACACAGGTGGGCAGGATGAAAATTCTAAGGCGCTTGAGAGAACTCAGGAGAAGGAACTCGGCAAATTGATACCGTAACTTCGGGAGAAGGTATGCCTCTTAAGGTGTAGGACCTCGCGTTCGAAGCCTCGAGAGGTCGCAGAGAATCGGTGGCTGCGACTGTTTATCAAAAACACAGCACTGTGCCAACACGAAAGTGGACGTATACGGTGTGACGCCTGCCCGGTGCCGGAAGGTTAAGTGATGGGGTGCAAGCTCTTGATCGAAGCCCCGGTAAACGGCGGCCGTAACTATAACGGTCCTAAGGTAGCGAAATTCCTTGTCGGGTAAGTTCCGACCCGCACGAATGGCGTAACGATGGCCACACTGTCTCCTCCTGAGACTCAGCGAAGTTGAAATGTTTGTGAAGATGCAATCTCCCCGCTGCTAGACGGAAAGACCCCGTGAACCTTTACTGTAGCTTTGCATTGGACTTTGAACAGACTTGTGTAGGATAGGTGGGAGGCTATGAAACCAGGACGCTAGTTCTGGTGGAGCCGTCCTTGAAATACCACCCTGGTGTGTTTGAGGTTCTAACCTTGGTCCGTGATCCGGATCGGGGACAGTGCATGGTAGGCAGTTTGACTGGGGCGGTCTCCTCCCAAAGTGTAACGGAGGAGTTCGAAGGTCACCTAGGTACGGTCGGAAATCGTGCTGATAGTGCAATGGCATAAGGTGGCTTAACTGCGAGACCGACAAGTCGAGCAGGTGCGAAAGCAGGACATAGTGATCCGGTGGTTCTGAATGGAAGGGCCATCGCTCAACGGATAAAAGGTACTCCGGGGATAACAGGCTGATTCCGCCCAAGAGTTCACATCGACGGCGGAGTTTGGCACCTCGATGTCGGCTCATCACATCCTGGGGCTGTAGCCGGTCCCAAGGGTATGGCTGTTCGCCATTTAAAGTGGTACGTGAGCTGGGTTCAAAACGTCGTGAGACAGTTTGGTCCCTATCTGCAGTGGGCGTTGGAAGTTTGACGGGGGCTGCTCCTAGTACGAGAGGACCGGAGTGGACGAACCTCTGGTGTACCGGTTGTCACGCCAGTGGCATTGCCGGGTAGCTAAGTTCGGAAGAGATAACCGCTGAAAGCATCTAAGCGGGAAACTCGCCTGAAGATGAGACTTCCCTGAGGGCTTGACCCTCCTGAAGAGTCGTTCGAGACCAGGACGTTGATAGGTCGGGTGTGGAAGCGCTGTGAGGCGTGAAGCTAACCGATACTAATTGCTCGTGAGGCTTGATCCTATCATTTGAGTGGCTTGGGCCACGCGGTGAATAGAGTGTGCGACGTACAATCGATTACCCAATTCGAAATGGAAGCTGAGAGGCTTCCAGGCTTCTTCCAGTTTGTTGACAGTTTATGTCTGGCGGCCTTAGCGAGGTGGTCCCACCCCTTCCCATCCCGAACAGGACCGTGAAACGCCTTAGCGCCGATGATAGTGCGGCATTGCCGTGTGAAAGTAGGACACCGCCAGACTCCCCTTACAAAAGCCCAGCTCATCCGAGCTGGGCTTTGTGTTTTTATGGCGTCGCCATGCCGCAATGGCTCCTCTGGCTGATGCATTACGGGTGTTTGTGGCTGAGGATGGCACAGATGCCGCTTTTAGTTGTACATTCTTAATCTTCCCGACAATTCGATCAGCCTGTGTCCTGGGGAGAACCCGTATGCCGCAGGCTTGCTGAACATGCAGACCCCCAGTGCACATGCACTGGGGGTTTTTGTGTTTACAGCCCGAACCGCCCGTCGGGGCGCCGACGAGCTGGCGCTTGGCGGCGGCGCTGGCTCCGCGTTCTCCCTCTCCCACTGACGGCTTGGCTGAAGAGCTGGCTGTGGCGTCCTAGCCTACTCCCCACAGGCCATACCATTCGGAAGTAAAGAGAAGCCCGTCACTGAAGGGGGGCGGACATGGGGAAGGGCAGATGATCGGCCCCCTCACTCCGATCGGGGGATGTCAGTGCAACTTTACTTGGGGTTCGGCGCGCTTGGAAAGCAGCCGGCCTATCGTCGCCAGACACGTCCTTCCCAGCCCATACAAGGCCATCTTGTGCTTGCTGTAGAGCGACAAGTACATCAGGCGCGCAAACTGCCCCTGGATGAACAGGCTCTTGCGTGACAGGGAACTCATCAGGCTACCCACCGTGCTGTATTTGCCCAGCGAGATCAGCGAGCCCAGGTCGCGATAGGCAAATGTCCGCAGCGGTTTGCCCTGTAGTTGCCGTTTCAGGTTCGCGAGCAAAAGGGTGGCTTGCTGGTGGGCAGCCTGGGCGCGAGGCGGTACCCAGCCTTGCTTCTCTTCCCACGGGCAAGCAGCGCAATCCCCAAGGGCGAAAATAGCCGGATCCAAGGTGGTCTGCAGGGTGGGGGTGACCACCAGTTGATTGAGCCGATTGGTTTCCAGGCCGTCCAGCCGGGAGAGGAAGTCGGGTGCCTTGACTCCCGCGGCCCAGACCACCAATTCCGACGGGATGAGCTTGCCACTCGCGGTTAGCACGGATGTCTCGGTCACCTCGGTGACCTTTTCTCCGGTCAACACCGTGACATTGAGCTTTTCCAGCAGGCGCCGGGCATTGTGCGACAGTTCAGGGGGCAGGGCAGGGAGGATGCGATCCCCGGCTTCGATCAGGGTCAGGCGGATATCCCGGTCGGGATCGATACTTTCCCGCCCATACGCCACCAGCTCCCGCGTGGTGTTGCGCAGTTCTGCCGCCAGTTCGACACCGGTGGCCCCGGCACCAATGATGGTGATTTGCAGTTGTTCGGGGCGCAATGGCGCATTTTGCAGGCTGGCCCGAACGCAGGCGTTGACCATGCGCTGATGGAAATGCGTGGCCTGTTCCGGGGTGTTCAAACTGATGGCATGCTGAGCAACGCCCCGGGTGCCAAAATCGTTGGTGCCGCTGCCGACGGCCAGCACCAGGGTGTCGTAGGAAATCCGGCGGCGCGGAATCAGCTCCTGTCCGTCGCCATCCAGGGTGGGAGCGACATGCATGACCTTCTCGTTACGGTCCAGTCCATCCATGCGGCCCAGACAGAAACGGAAGCCGTGCCACCGGGCTTGAGCCAGGTAGTCGAGTTCTTCTTTGGCCGGTGTCATGCTTCCGGCTGCAATTTCGTGCAGCAGGGGTTTCCAGATATGGGTGCGGGAGCAGTCGACCAGGGTGATTTCGGCTTGTTGCCGGCGTCCCAGGGTGTCACCTAGCCGCGTTGCTAGCGCCAGCCCGCCGGCGCCTCCTCCCACAATGACGATTTTCTGCATGTTGGACGTGGGCATCGGTGTCTCCTGAGGTGCGTTTGCCTGGCCATGCTTCCTCGTATGCACAATTTGCCTTGTTGGCGGTAATGCGGAAGGGCCGTTAGAATGGCCTGAAATGAGGCCGTTAGCGGCTAATTTGCCCGGTGTGTGCCACCTTCGGCAAACGATATAAATTCAGTACATTGTGAGTGATGGGAACAATAGGTGAGGCGGAAGATACCGAGCATCGAGGCGCTGCAGGCGTTTGAAGCGGCGGCACGGCACCAGAGCTTTACCCGGGCCGCGGAAGAATTGGCTTTGACACAAAGCGCCGTCTGCAAGCAGATCGCGACGCTGGAGGAAATGCTGGGGATTGCCCTGTTTAATCGCATCAAGCGGCGCGTCAGTCTGAGCGAGGCGGGCCAGGTCTATGCCCGGGAGGTGCGGGAGCATCTCGACCGACTGGAGCGCAGCACCTTGTCCATCATGGCGCATCAAGGTTCGGGCGGCGTTATCGAACTGGCGGCGATCCCCACCTTCGCCACGCGCTGGCTGATCCCGCGCCTGCCCGGGTTTTACGCCGAGCACCCCAATATCACGATCAATATTACCACCCGTTCCGATACCTTCATTTTTGCCGACACCGTTTTCGACGCCTCCATTCATTTCGGGACGGGGGTCTGGCCCGGCGCCCATGCCGATCATCTGTTTGGCGAGGAAATGATCCCGGTTTGCAGCCCGCAGCTGCTGGCGCGGCATCCTTGTCCGCAGCCGCAGGACCTGGTCAAGCTGAAGCTCCTGCACCTGTCGGCACGGCACGATGCCTGGCATAAATGGTTTGCCGCGGCCGGGGCCAGCGACCTGAACGCCATGGTCGGCCCGCGCTACGAGCTGTTTTCGATGCTGGTGGAGGCGGCCCGGGCGCAAATGGGGGTCGCCTTGGTGCCGCGTTTTCTGGTGCAGGAAGAGATCCGCTCGGGTTCGCTGGTGACACCCTTCGATATCCCGATGCAGAGCGAGATGGGCTATTTTCTGGTCTACCCGGAAAGCAAGCAGGAGGCCAAAGTCCTTCAGGCTTTTGTCGGCTGGTTGCTCGAGCAAGCCAAGCAGTATCGTTTACAGCTTCAGCCGTAGCGCCGGGCTTCGTCCAGGGCGAGCCCGCCAGGTGCCAACAGACAAGCCCACTGCGCCGGCACGCTTCTGATCGGAGGGCGTGCGATGCAGGATGTGTTGGGGGGCCTTGGCGGCGCCTCGCCGGGATGCCGGGTCAGATCGACACGAAGGGCCGGTCTTTGAGCGAGGCTTTGAACCCCTCGACGACCTCGTGCACCTTGCCCCAGCTCGGCAGGGCCTTCATTCGGTTTAACCAGCGTCGCACGTTGGGGTAGTCCAGATATTCGCAGCGTACCAGTTCGCCCACCGCGACCATCTCGGCGCCGACGTAGTCGGCGAGGGTGATCGTGTCGCCGCAGAGAAACCGTCTATCGGGGCCGATCAAGTCCTTGTCGAGGATGCCGAGCCAGTGTTGGGCTCTTTGCTTGCCCCAGGCAATGGTCCCAGCATGGGCCTCCTCGGTTGGACGTTTGTGGTGAGGGAACAATTGCGGGTAGACCAGACCGTAGCCATGGTCCTTGTAATAGTTGCTGTAGAACCACTCCATGGCCTCGTCGACGCGTGCCCGTTGCTTCAGGTCGGCGGGGTAGGCCAACGACTGGGTCATGCCGGCAAGATAGCGAATGATGGCCCCGCTTTCCGTCAGCACAAAGCCGTCGTCATCCAGCACAGGGACCAGGCAACTGGGGTTGATGGCCTGGAACTCGGGCTTGAGGTGTTCGCCGGTCATGAGGTCGACCAGCTGATAATCCAGTGGGATCGCCTCTTCGGCCGCGAACATCATGATGATGCGGCTCGTGGTCGAGGCGGGGTGGTAATAGAGTTTCATCGCGAATTCTCCAAAGGCGGACGTGGGCGTCTCAGGGCCTGGTTCTAGGCGCATTCACCGCAGGGCATGGGTTGCTGCTGGAGGATGACGCCACGGAGGCGGGCAACCCCCATCAAATGCGCAGGTGATCGATCATGTGCGATTTGCTGCGCGGCGTGGCCGAACCTCCTGTCCGCGCCGCCACCGCGCCGGCATTTAGCCCGGCCAGCCAGGCGACGATCTCGTGCGCCGATCATCCTGCCGGGGCGTTGTGGCGCGCTTTTTCGGTGCGGTCCGCCGTGGTCAGCATGCCCTGGAAAAATGACATGGCTGAGGGGCCGTTTCATCCTGATTGGACGCTAGTTGCTGGTGGGGTGGATTGCAAGAAAACGGTCCCCGTCTTTCTCTCTCCGCCCGGTGTTGGGATGGGGGTTAGGGCGAGGCAGGTCGTGCCGGGATGCTGCATTGTTTACCGATAGTAAACAAATTCTTTCTCATAGCATGGTTTTTCTGAATTCTCCGAAGCGATAAATTTTGCATATGAAATTTGCAAAGGGGGGATTTCCCTCCTGGCTTATTAACACATCGGAGTTCATATGAAAAAAGTTGCATTCGTTGTTGCCGGGCTGCTGGTGGCCTGCTCGGTTTTCGCCAAGGACAGCTACGTTGCGCCCACGGACGCCCAGGTTCAGGCCTGGCAGGCGGAACAGGGTAAAATCAAGGCCAGCTATGCCCAGCTGCCGCCGGCCGAGCAAGCCCGCCTCAGTCAGCAGAATGCCTATTGGTCCGCACGTTGGGTCAAAGAGAACCAGGCCAGTCGTTAAGTTTCGTGGGGCGTCAGCCCCCGCTGCCTGTCTCCAGGCTCGATGATCGGGCCGTGAGTTGTCAAAAGGCTGAGCCACCCGGCTCGGCCTTTTTCCTTGCAAGGAGGGGAAATTCAGTCCCTCAGACACGCCAGGTGAGCCGGGTCATGGCGCGGCTTCGGGTTGGCTGGGTTTCATCTCCTTCATCAAGGTGAATGCCTCGTCCTGTCCGACGATCTTGATCGTCATCGGGTCCCCCGCGAAAGGGAATGCCCAGGAGCGTCCCGGGCTGTAACCCACCACCAGGTAGTAAGTTTTGCCCGATTCGGCTTCCAACGTGGCGACCCGTTTCCCTTGTGGGAAGGCCTTGAATCGGAATTCGTGATGGCCTGCTCCGATCGGCAGGGTTTTGTAGGTGAGGCGTGGCAGACTGGCGATTTCAGATCCGTTGTCAGTAATATCCTGGTTGTTGGACACCAGGGTCGGGCCACTGATGTTCATGACCACCAGCGTGGCGGATTCGGCGACCTCCTTCGAGGCAGGCGGTGTCTCTGCCGACACGTCAGTCTGCGCCCAAAGCGCTGTGCTCAGGCCCAGCCCGCAGGCGGCAACAAACCAACGGCAGTTCCTTCTCCAGTTGTTCATGCCTCCTCCTCGTCAAATCGGTTGCTCCTTAAAACTTTTATTTGCCGCTCCCGTCCTTGTCAACCTCGGAAAATCAACATGGCAGGGGTGCCATGTCGCGCCCGGTAAGGCCTGTCGACGTATGGCATGTCGAGTAAGTGAGCTGCGGCTGCTCTTGCGTTAGGATCGGACAAAAACAGGAGCGTTACATGCCCACATCCATTCCCTCTGCGTGCACGGGTTCCAATCGGTATGCGGTGCGTACCGTCTATCCATGAAACGCTTGCGGCGGGGGCGCTTCGGTTGGCGGGCGGCGAGGGTAGGGGATTACGCGGTGAAGACCAAGGCTGTTAAGCTCGCTGTGACGCACGAGCCGGATTCGAGGCTATGCCGGACTGACCACCATTCATTGGGCCTGGCGATGGCTTTCCGCAAATCGATTCAGCGGCGACCAGTGGCCACCAAGAAAACATAAGGAGAAATCGGATGAAGCGTCGCTTTGCCACCCTGATGGCAGCGTGTGCTGTCAGCATGGCCGCCCCCATGGCCATGGCGGCCAAACCGCTGGTGTTCTGTGCCGAAGCGGCACCCGAGGGTTTCGATCCGGCGTTGTGGGACAGCGCCTTGACCTATAACGTCACGCGGCAGATTTTCCAGGGCCTGGTGCGATTCAAGCACGGCGGCACGGCGCTGCAGCCGGCCCTGGCAACCGGCTGGGAGGTGTCGGACGATGGTCTGGAGTACACCTTCCACCTGCGCCGCGGCGTCAAGTTCCACCGCACCGACTACTTCCAGCCCAGCCGCGACTTCAACGCCGACGACGTGGTGTTCACCATCACCCGCTGGATCAATCCGGAGGCGCCGTTCAACAAGGCGTTCCGAACCCAGCTGCTGGGCCCCAACGCCAACGGTATCGCGCAGAGCGTGGCCGCGGTGAAGAAGGTCGACCCTTACACCGTCACGCTGCGGCTGAAGGAGCGCAACTCGACCTTTGTCAATTTCCTGGCGATGGGGTTTGCCGGCATGCAGTCGGCCGAGTATGGCGCCAAGCTGTTGGCCGAAGGGCGAGCCGCCGACATCAACCTGAAGCCGATCGGCACCGGCCCCTTCCTGTTCAAGGGCTATGCCAAGGACGCGGCGGTACGCTATGCCGCCAACCCCGGCTACTGGGGCAAGAAACAGAAAACCCAGAGCCTGGTGTTTGCCATCGTCACCGACCCGCAGGTGCGGCTGCAGAAGCTGAAGAGCAACGAGTGCCAGGTGGCGGCGGCGGTGCGCGAGGCCGACCTGGACGGCCTCAACGGCGCGCCGGGGGTGAAGGTCACCTCCACCGGGGCGATGAACATCTCCTACCTCGCCTACAACCTCCAGCGGCCGCAACTGGCCAATCGCGATGTGCGCGTGGCGCTCGACATCGCCATCGACCGTGATGCGCTGTTCCGAGTGATGTTCCCCAAGGGCGGGGCCATCCAGGCGATCAACCCGTTCCCGCCGTCGGTGTGGAGCTGGAACGGCAAGAACCGGAACGAGTACAACCCGGCGAAGGCGCGGCAACTGCTGGCCAAGGCCGGCTATCCGGACGGCTTCGCCATCACGCTGTGGGCGCTGCCGGTGCAGCGGCCGACCAATCCCAACGGCAAGCTGATGGCGCAGATGATCCAGCAGGATTGGGCCAAGATCGGGGTGAAGACGACCATCCAGAGCTTCGAGTGGGGCGAGTACCTGAAGCGCGCCGCGCAGGGTGAGCACGATGTCTACATGAGCGGCTGGACCAGCGACGCCGGCGACCCGGATGACTTTTTGTGGGGCACGCTGTCGTGCAGCGTCAGCAAGAATGGCCAGCGCTTCTGCAACAAGGAGTTCGACGAGCTGCTGTTGAAAGCGCGCCAGACCAGTGACCAGCGCCAGCGCAGCGCCTACTACCTCAAGGCGCAGGAAATCTTCAAGCGTGAACGGCCGTGGATCACCGTCGCCCACTCCAAGATCTACATTCCGCTGCGCAACGACGTGGAGGGCTTCGTGATGAACCCCAATGGCTCGTTCGACTTCGAGGACGTCTACCTCAAATAACCCCGGCCACGACGCGCCGCGCGCCGTACCCGCCGCCGGCGCGGCGGGTCACACCCGCTTCATTCTGCTCCGGCCCGCCACGGTGGCGGGCTTTCTCATGCGCCTTCGGCCGTGGCTTCCGAGGGCGACAACGCTTGGGCGAACGCCCCGACCTCGGAGGTGGCAACAGGACCTCCACGCCCAGCGCCGGCGCGTCACGCCGGCCGCTGATCCCGCCCCCAGGCAGACCTTTTCCTCCCAACACCCAGGTCCAAGCCGGCGGCAATCGCTAGGCCGGCCGCTACTGCGGCCGCTATCTGCATCCGTTTTCATCCTCCCGTTGTCGGCCACCTCTGCTCGTAAGCCGCCGCGCGCCATCCGTTGGTGGGCCGTGTCATGAAACCCACCTGCTCTCGAGGTAGGGTGGGGCGATGGTCGGCGGTGGCGGGCAATGACGCTTACGTGTCGCTTCCGTCGAAGACCGTCGTTTTGCCGGAGAGGCACAATGCCGGGCGATTGGAGGCAGCCCCGCTGCGTTGCCACACGCCATGGTACCCGGCAGTCCCTGGCGCTGGGGCGATAGCCGGATCGGGCGTCCGGCATCGCGGTGATACTAGATGTTGAAATGTTATAGGTTGAGCTAGATCAAGCTTCATAAGGATGGCATAATCCGGCGCCGGCTTATAAGTGTTACAAGCAAATAATGGCAAATACATTGGCTGTAACTTACAAAATGCATACTGAATAAACCAGCCCACCCGGAATCGCTTAAGTCATGACACACCTGCCAGACCATCAGCCCGATACCTGTCACTCCCCTGTTTCCGCATTTCCCCTGACCGAACTGCAGCACGCCTACTGGCTCGGTGAGCAGGATGCCTACCGCCTGCATACGCCGGCCTTCCTGCATCGCTGCTTTTTCACCGCGACACTGGACGTTCCCTTGCTGGAGCGATCGATTCTCGCGGTGGTGCGCTCGCAGCCCTCGCTCACGGTCGAAATCCTGAGCGACGGCACCCAGCGCCCGTTGCCGCCGCCGGAGCGCATCGCGCTGCCGCTCAACGATTACCGCCATGTATCGCCGGACGGGGCCAGGACCTACCTGGCCGAGCGCAAGGCCACGCTGGAGTCCGAGCTGCTGCCGTTTGGGCGCGGTCTGCAGTTTTCCTGTTTCATCGACCAGGTGGCCGACGGCTACTACGTCCACTTCCTGTTCCGCCTGATCGCCTTCGACGCGATGTCGATGTGGCTGTTCCTGAACGATATGTGCGGCGTCTACCTCGGGCGTCCCGCTCCCCAGCCGCAAGAGGCGAGCTTTGCCGATTTCGTCCAGCTGCGCCGCCAGCAGACGCGCACGCTGGGCTATCAGCGTTCGCTGCAGTACTGGCAGGAACGCGCCAAGGAACTGCCCAACGCGCCGGAGCTGCCGCTGGTCGATCACGACGCGATTCCGGAGAAGTCGGAGTTCCGCCGCATCCGCATCAGCCTCAACGCCCGCCAGGTCGAGGCGCTGTACGAGCAGGCGCGCCGCTGCGGCGTCAGCGTCAACAGCCTGTTGTGCACGATGTACGCCGACGTGCTGCGGCTGTGGTCGAAAAACGCCGCGTTCATCATCAACATGCTGGCGACCCACCGGCCGAACGACGACGACCGCTTTGCCCACGTGTTCGGCAACTTCGGCAGCACCATGCCGGTCGAGGCGGTGGAGGTGGAGGGCGGCCTGCGCGAGCGCGCCCGCGCGCTGCAGCGCAAGATGTTCCGCGACCTAAAACACATGCAGGTCTCCGGCGTCGAGGTGATCCGCGCCATGGGCCGCAGCGGCAGCGTCGTGCCGGCCATGCCGGTGGTGTTCGCGAGCTCGCTGGGCCTGCCGATGGGCGAGCTGCTGAGCCCGGTCGACCTGGGCTGGGAAATCCGCGCCGGCGGTCTGCAAACCCCGCAGGTGCTGCTCGACTGCCAGGTGTACATGGACGGCGAGCAGCTGACCCTGAACTGGGACTACGTGGTCGAGGCCTTCCAACCGGGCGTGGTGGAGGACATGTTCCAGTCCTTCGGTGATCAGCTGCTGGATCTGATCAACGGCAGCTCCGCCGACACCCCGCAATTGCCGTGCGTGCCGCAGCGGAACCTGGCCGCGCGCCAGGCCGCCAACGCCTCGGCAAAACCGCTGCCGACCGGCCTGCTGCACGACTTCTTCGCCGCCGCCTGTCGTCAGCATCCGCAGCGCGCGGCCATCATCAGCGATGCGCGTACCCTGTCGTACGACGAGCTGTGGCGCCTGACCACCCGCCTGGCCGCCCAGCTGCGCGACAACAACGTTGGCCGAAACGACCTGGTGGCCATCGTCGCGAGGCGCGGCTGGCGCCAGGTATCGGCGGCGATGGCCACGGTGCAGGCCGGCGGTGCCTACCTGCCGGTGTCCAGCGAACTGCCGGCCGAGCGCAAGGCCTGGCTGACCGGCCAACAGGGCGTGAAGGTGGCGCTGGTCGAACGCGACCTGGCCGACGGCTTCGAGCTGCCGGCCGGCGTCACCATGCTGATTCTGGAAGACGTGCTGCCCGACGGCGAGCCCGGCCCGGCGATGGAACTGGCATCGGTGCAGGACGAGCTGGACCTGGCCTACGTGATCTTCACTTCCGGTTCCACCGGTCAGCCCAAGGGCGTGATGATCGACCACCGCGGCGCGGTCAACACCATCCAGGACATCACCGACCGTTTCGGCCTGACGCCGGAAGACCGCGTGATCGGCATCTCGGCGTTCAACTTCGACCTGTCGGTGTACGACATCTTCGCCAGCCTGGGCAGCGGCGCCGCGCTGGTGTTGCCGCCGTACAGCGAAACCCCGTCGCCGGACGACTGGGCGCGCATGGTGCGCGAGCACCAGGTGTCGGTATGGAACACCGTGCCGGCGCTGCTGGAGATGCAGATCGAGTACCTGGGCGCGCGCGCGGCCAGCGATCTGGCGTCGCTGCGCCTGGTGATGCTCAGCGGCGACTGGATTCCGGTCAGCCTGCCGGGGCGCCTGGCTGCGCAGCTGCCGCACACCGTGCTGATCGGCATGGGCGGCGCCACCGAGGCGTCGATCTGGTCCAACTATTTCATGATCGACCGCGTCGATCCGAGCTGGAAGAGCATTCCCTACGGCTGGCCGCTGGCCAACCAGCACTTCCACGTGCTGACCCGCGACCTGCGCCATGCGCCGATCGGGGTGCCGGGCGAGCTGTACATCGGCGGCATCGGCGTGGCCAAGGGCTACTACAACGACCCGGAACGCACCGCCGCCAGCTTCATCACCCATCCGCAAACCGGCGAGCGGCTGTACCGCACCGGCGACATGGGGCGTTACCACGACAGCGGCTACCTCGAGTTCCTCGGTCGCAACGACGACCAGGTGAAAATCCGCGGCTTCCGCATCGAGCTGGGCGAAATCGACGCCGTGCTCGACCGCTGTCCGGGCGTGCGCAGCGCCGCCACCATCGTGCGCCAGGGCCACAACCAGGAGCGTCAGCTGGTGACGCTGTACGTGCCGGAACACGAAGAGGTCGGCGAGGCGGCGCTGCGCGAGCATCTGGCGCGCACGCTGCCCGACTACATGGTGCCGGCGCAGTTCATCGCTCTGGAGCAGATTCCGGTGACCGCCAACGGCAAGGTCAACCGCAAGGCGCTGGCCGACATCGCCGCCGCGCTGCCGCCGGCCGAACGCGAGAAGCGCGCGCCGCGCAACGCAGACGAACAGCGCCTGGCCGGCATCTGGCAGACACTGCTCAACATCGACGCGCCGGGCATCGACGACAATTTCTTCGAGCAGGGCGGCACCTCGCTGTTGGCGGTGCGCCTGCTCAACGCCATCGCCGCCGAGTTCGGCAAGAGCCTGCCGCTGGCGTCCCTGCTGCGCCACGGCACCATCGCCGCCCAGGCAGAGCTGTTGGCGCAGGACGCGGCGGCTTCGTCCGGGCGCAGTCCGCTGGTCGTGCTGCGCGACGGCAGCGAGAGCACGCTGGTGGTGGTGCACCCGGTGGGCGGTAACGTGCTGTGCTACCGCGAACTGACCGCGCTGGTGCCGGACGGCATGGCCGTGCTGGCGCTGCAGTCGCCGGGCGACGGTAGCGAGCGCGAGGTCGACGAACTGGCCGCGTGCTACATCGAGGCGCTGTCCGGCCAGCTTGGAGCGTGGCGGCCGCTGCATCTGCTGGGGTGGTCGATGGGCGGTGTCATCGCCCAGGAAATGACGCGCCAGCTGGAAGCCAGCGGCATCGCCCCGCTCGGCCTGACCCTGATCGACAGCTGTCAATCGGCCGACAGCCGCACCGCCAGCCGTCTGGAAGGCTACGCGCTGCTGCGCAACTTCGTGCGCGATCTTCTGGGCAGCACCCCGGTGCCGGAGGCCTTTGCCGCCATCGAAACCCTGGACGCGCGCCTGCAGCCCGAGGCCGCCCTGGCCCTGCTGCGCGACACCGTGACGAGCGCAGGCCAGCTCTCGCTGCCGGAGTTCGTCACGCTGCTCGGCGAATACCAGGCCAACTACAACGCCCTGGTACGCCATGCGCCGCACGCGATCAGCACGCCGACGCGCCTGTTCCGCGCCACCCGCAAGCAGCAGTTCCCGCTGCTGACCCCCTTCGCCATGCCGGATGGCGGCCACCTGGAGGTGGTGGCGATGGACGAGGATCACTTCTCCATCGTTCAGGGCGAGGCGCTGCGCGCGATCGTGGCGCACGTGTTGCGCCAGGGCAGCGGATCGGACCAAACGTTGGCCGAACAACCGCTGCGCTGAGCACGCCTCCCGATAAACCACGCGATACGAACCCTGCCGCTCAATCCCGGCGCCCGCCACTGGCGGCGCCGGGGTGTGACCGTGCCGGACACGGCTGCCCGCCGCTCTGGTGGGCGGCCCACCGGATACCCTACGGAGTTGTTGCATGACCAACAAAACTGAGCTTTCTCCCGGCTCGCCCTTGTCAACGGGACATGTCCCGTCCCAAGCCGCGGCTTCCG
The DNA here is from genome assembly GCF_056824575.1 of Pseudogulbenkiania sp. AW2-16. NCBI lineage: Bacteria > Pseudomonadati > Pseudomonadota > Betaproteobacteria > Neisseriales > Chromobacteriaceae > Pseudogulbenkiania > Pseudogulbenkiania sp. AW2-16. The sequence continues at coordinate 2,490,646 of NZ_CP157668.1, forward strand.
GCCGCGGCGCTCGCAAGGGGCGCCTGATTCTGGCCCTGATCCTGCTGGCGACGGCGGCGGTGGCCGGCCGCATGTGGTGGCGCAGCCATTACTTCGAAGAAACCGACAACGCCTACCTGGCCGGCCACGTCAGCACCATCTCGCCGCGCATTGCCGGGGTGGTGCACAAGGTGCTGGTGAGCGACAACCAGCTGGTACGCGCCGGCGACCCCTTGCTCGAACTGGATGCGGCCGACCAGGAAGTGAAGATCGCCCAGATCAAGGCGCAGATCGCCCAGACCGACGAGCAGGTGCGCCAGATCGCCGAACAGCTGGAACAGGCCCGCGCCGAAGCGCAGGCCGCGCAGGCCTTGGTGGCGCGCGCCGCGGCGCAGTTCCAGCGCAACGACGCCGAAGCCGGGCGGGTGAGCGCACTGCACGACGTGCAGCTCAAGTCGGTGTCGAAGTCCGAGCTGGAAGGCGCCATCGCCGCGCGCGACAGCGCCGCAGCCGAGGCGCAGGCGCAGCAGTTCCAGGCCAAGGCCGCCAGCGCCAAGAGCGGATCGGTGGAAGCCGCCCGCGCCGCCGCCCTGGCGCAGAAAAAGGTGCTCGCCGCCCAGCTGCGCGACGCCGAACTCCAGCTCAAGTACACCCGCATCGTCGCCCCGGTCGACGGTCGCATCGGCAAGAAGAGCGTGGAGGTGGGCACGCGGGTGCAGGCCGGCCAGCAGTTGCTGGCGATCGTCCAGGACGGTGTCTGGGTGAACGCCAACTTCAAGGAAACCCAGCTGCACGGCCTGTACCCCGGCCAGCAGGCGACGGTGAAGATCGACGCCTTCCCGGGGCAGGCGTTCAGCGGCAAGGTTGACAGTTTCGCGCCGGCGTCGGGCGCGCAGTTCGCGCTGCTGCCGCCGGATAATGCCACCGGCAACTTCACCAAGATCGTGCAGCGCATCCCGGTGAAAGTGCTGCTCGATCCCAACGACGTCAAGGCGATGGGCGGGCGTCTGGCGCCCGGCATGTCGGCGCTGGTGGAAGTCGACCTGCGTCAGGGCGCCCCAGCCGGCACGGTGCGCTGATGGCGGCCATGGCTGAAAAAACTGCCGCCGTTCGGCCCATGACGCAGCCCGCCGCCGTGCTGCCGTTGCCCGAGCCGGCGGTCGACACGCGCACCTGGATCGCCATTTTCGCCGCCATTCTCGGGGTGTTCATGGCGATCCTGGACATCCAGGTCACCAACGCGTCGCTACGCGAGATTCGCGGCGCGCTGTCGGCCACGGTGGAGGAGGGGTCGTGGATGACCACCTCTTACCTGGCGGCCGAAGTGGTGGTGATTCCGCTCACCGCCTTCTTCGTGCGGGTATTCGGCGCGCGCGTCTACATGCTTGGCAATGTCGTGCTGTTCCTGGTGTTTTCCACGCTGTGCGGCTACGCCTGGAACCTGCCGTCGATGATCGTGTTCCGCGCACTGCAGGGCTTCACCGGTGGCGCCCTGATCCCGACGGCGATGACGCTGATCCTGACCCGGCTGCCGCCCTCCAAGCGCACCATCGGGCTGGCGTGGCTGATGCTGTCGAGCACCATGGCGCCCGCCTTCGGCCCGACGCTGGGCGGTGTGCTGACCAACTTCTACGGCTGGCCGTCGATCTTCTTCATCAACTGGGCGCCGGGCGTGCTGATGCTGGCCGGGCTGGCCTACGGCCTCAAGCGCGAGCCGCTGCAGTTGAAGCTGTTGCGCGAGGCCGACTGGCTGGCGATCACGGCGATGACGGTCGGGCTGGGGTCGCTGATCGTGTTCCTCGAAGAAGGCAACAGCAAGGACTGGTTCGCGTCCGAACTGATCCTCGTCTGCGCGCTGGCGGCGCTGCTGGGCATCGTGGCGTGGGTGGCCATGCTGCAGACCCGCAGCAAACCCTTCGTCAACCTCGCGCTGTTCGCGCGCCGCACCTTCGGCGTGTCGTCGCTGGTCGGCGCGGCGGCCGGCATGGGGCTGTACGGCTCGACCTTCGTGCTGCCACTGTTCCTGTCCGAGATTGCCGGTTACAACTCGCTGCAGATCGGCGAGGTGATCATGTGGATGGGGCTGCCGCAGATCGTGATGATGCCGCTGGCCGCGGCGTTCGCGAAGCGCTTCGACAACCGCGTGATCTGCTCGCTCGGGCTGCTGCTGTTCGCCGGTTCCTGCTTCATGAACGCCACCATGGACGCCACCACCGGTTACGACCAGCTGGTGTTCTCGCAGGTGCTGCGCGCGCTCGGCCAGCCGCTGATCGTGCTGACGCTGTCCAACTTTGCCATCCACCGCATCGAGGCGGCCAACCTGTCGTCGGCGTCCGGCCTGTACAACATGTCACGGATTCTCGGCGGCGCGGTCGGTACCGCGGTGCTGGCCACTACCATCACCTGGCGCGAGCACTTCCACTCGGCGCGTATCGGCGAGTCGGTATCGCTGTTTTCCGACGCCGTGCAGGAGCGCCTGGGGCAGCTCACCAGCCAGTTCCTGGCGGGCAGCGGCGACCCGGTGGCCGCCCAGCAGCAGGCGCTTGCCGCCCTCGATCACCTGGTGCGCCGCGAAGCCTACGTCTTGGCCTACACCGACAGCTTTTTCATTCTGGGCTGCGTGCTGTTGGCCTCGATTGCCGTGATGTGGCTGGCCGACCGGGTGGTCGCCGGCGGCAAATGACCGCCTGGCGTAACGATTCAAGAGAAAGACCATGTTGAAAAAAACCATGATCTGTACGGCGCTGGCCTCGCTGCTGGCGGGCTGCGCCACTCCGGCGCTGCAACCGCCGGCGCCGACGGAACTGGTGCCGGCGAGCTACCAGCACGCCGGCGCGCCCGCGGCGCACGACCTGCCGCGCCAGTGGTGGCGGCTGTACCACGACGCCACCCTGAACCAGCTGGTGGAAACCACGCTGCGCGACAACCCCTATACCCAGGTGGCGCACCTGCGCCAGATCGCCGCCGAGGCGCAGACCCGGCTGGCCAACGCCGACCGCTTGCCGCAGCTGAACGCCGGCGTCGGCTTCAGCAATTCGCGCACCTCGACCAATACCGCGCTGGGCCAGATCCTGGGCCATCAGACCATCAGCGGCGACAAGATCACCGCCGGCTTCGACGCCGCCTGGCAGATCGACGTGTGGAACCGGGTCGGCTACGCCGTGGCGGCGGCCAAGGCCGGGGTAGAGGCAGAGCAGGCCTTCGCCCGCATGGTCGAGCAGACGCTGAGCTGGGAGGTGGCGACCACCTACTGGCAGTACCGCCTGGCCGAATCCGATCTGACGCTGTTGACCGACATCCGCAAGCAGCGTGCCGAGGCCGAGAGCGTGCAGGCCGGACGCTTCGACGCCGGGCTGAGCAGCGAGCTCGACCTGGCGCGGGCGCGCCTCGAACTCAAGAATGCCGATGTCGAGATCGAGGACGCCCGCAAGCGCCTGAGCCTGGCCGAGCACGAGCTGGCCACGCTGACGGTCAAGCCGGTGGCGGCATTCAGCGTGCCGCGCGATGCGGCCTACCGTCTGCCGGATGTGCCCGCGATCAGCCCCGGCCTGCCGGCGTTCATCTTGCGCCAGCGCCCGGACCTGGCGCAGTCGGCGCAGAACATCCGCGCCTTGCTGGCGCAGAAGGAAATCGCCGACACCGCGTTCTACCCGTCGATCACCCTCACCGGCAACTTCGGCTTCGCCTCGATGGAGCTGCGCAACCTCACCAACAGCGATTCGCGCCAGTTCACCCTGGGGCCGCTGGCCATCTCGCTGCCGATTCTCGACGGCGGCCGCATCCGCGCCAACCAGAAAATCGCCGACGCGCGCTACCAGGAGGCGCTCAACGTCCACAAGGTGCAGCTGTTGATCGCGTTGCGCGAAGTCGACGATGCGCTGACCGAGGTGGAATCGTGCCGCACCCAGGCCGGGCTGCTCGACGCGGCGCTGGAATCGGCGCGGCGCGTGTCCCTGCTGGCCAGGGCGCGCTATGACAAGGGCGCGGTCAACTACCTGGAAGTGACCCAGGCCGAGCGCGACCTGTCGACGGCCGAGCTCAAGTTCCGGCGCAACCAGCTGAAGGGGCTGCTGGCCTCGACCCAGCTGGTGTACGTGCTGGGCGGCGGCTGGCAAGACGAGGCGGCGCCGACGCACTGAGCGGCGGCACCCTACAGGAATCCGTACCCAAACTACTTGCTTGTGTTTATTTTTTAACGGGTGAAACCATGTTCTATCAGAAAAATCTGCCGCTCTGGGAGCGGGTGCTGCGCGTCCTCGCCGGGATCGTCGTGATTGCCGTGACCCTGTCTCTGCCACTGGCGGGCTGGCTGCGCACGCTGATCATCGCCAGCGCCGCCGCCTTCCTGTTCTTCGGCTTCATCGGCTTCTGCCCGGCTTGCGCCCTCGTCGGCCGCAAGCTGGACGCCAAGAAATAACCGTCGGCTACCGGGCCGATGCGGCCCGTTACCCTCATACAGAGCAACACACTATGATTCAAACCATCGACACCATCATCATCGGCGGCGGGCAGGGCGGCCTCGCCACCAGCTATTACCTGAAGCAGCAGGGCCGCGAGCACCTGATCCTCGAGCAATCCGACCAGGCCGGTTCGGCCTGGCGCGACGGGCGCTGGGATTCCTTCACGCTGGTCACTCCGAACTGGGCGTTCCGCCTGCCGGGAGCGGAGTACAGCGGCGACGCGCCGGGCGGCTTTCTCCATCGCGATGAAGTGGTCGACATCTTCGCCGGTTACGCCGGGAAGTTCGACCTGCCGCTGCGGCTCAACACCCGGGTGAGCGCGGTCGACGCCTGCCCGGAGGGCGGCTTCTGGGTGCGCACTGCGGACGCCACCTACCGGGCCCGCCACGTGGTGGTGGCCACCGGGCTGTTCCAGACGCCGCGTATCCCAAGGTTGGCCGAACACGTTCCGGCCGGCGTCGTCCAGCTGCATTCGGGCGACTACCGCAACCCGGCCCAGCTGCCCGAGGGCGGCGTCCTGGTGGTTGGCAGCTCGCAGTCGGGCTGCCAGATCGCCCAGGAACTGCACCAGAGCGGCCTCCCGGTCTACCTGTGCACCAGCGGGGCGGGGCGCATTCCGCGCACGTATCGCGGCCGCGACATCTTCGCCTGGGCGGCGCAGATGGGCTTTTCCGACCGCACCGTCGACCAGTTGCCGAGCCCCAAGGCCAAGTTCGCCGCCAACCCGCACATGGCCGGCAAGACCGACGGCGGCAGCCTCAACCTGCACCAGTTCGCGCGCGATGGCATCCGCCTGCTGGGGCGTCTGCAGGACGTGCAGGACGGCAAGGCGCTGCTGGCCGGCGACCTGCACGACAACTTGGCCAAGGCCGACAAGTTCGAGGCCGACATGCTGCAGGGCATCGACGCCTACATCGCCCAGGCCAGCATCGAGGCGCCGGTCGAAGCCGTGCCGCGCTGGCAGGACGGCTATGCGCTGGAGGCGCTCCGCGAGCTCGACCTTGTGGCGAGCGGCATCCGCACCATCATCTGGGCGATTGGCTACGATTTCGACTTCGGTCTGGTGAAATTCCCGATCTTCGACGAGGACGGCTACCCCATCCAGCAGCGCGGCCGGACCGCGCAGCCGGGGCTGTACTTCGTCGGCCTGCCGTGGCTGCACAAGCAGAAATCGGGACTCCTGGCCGGCGTGGCAGAGGACGCCGCTCACATCGTCCAGAGTATCTGCGCCGAGCCGGTCTGCGCCGCGTGAGCCTCGCCGTCGGCCGGGCCTCATGCGGCCCGGCCGACGGGCTGCGCGGCAAGCTTGAGCCGAAGGGGGCGGGGCGATGCTGATCGATGACACCCCCGTCAGCCTGCGCCTGGAGCGGCTGCGCCCGGGCATCGGGCAGCAGCTATTCGCCGGGCCGCAGCCCGTAGCCGTGCCGGCTTGGCCCGGAACCGTGTTGCGCCAGCTGTCGCTGCGGCGGCTGGATACGCTGCTGGACGGGCTGGCGCTGGCCGGCGTGGTGCCCGCCTGCGCGCATGCCATCCGCCCCTGCCAACTGGCCCATCTGGCCGGACGGCTGTGCGCCGAAGCGGCGCTGTTCGCGCTCACCGGCCGCTACCACTCGGTGGGCCGGCAGCCCGACGGCGCACCCTGCTGGCCGGCCGGCGTGCTGGGCTCGATCACTCACGATGCGCACGGTGCGCTGGTGCTGCTGTCGTACCGGGGCGATTACCGCTGGCTGGGTATCGACGTGGAGCCGCTGCTCGACGAGGCCGGCTGCGAGGCGGTACGCCATGCCTGCCTGACACCTCGCGAGCGCCGCTGGCTGGCGGCGGCCCGGCGGCCGGCGGCAGAAGCAACGCTGCGCTTCTCGGCCAAGGAAGCCTACTACAAGGCCGTGCACCCGGTGCTGAGCGGGCCTATGGGCTTTCTCGACGTCGAACTTGCCCCGCTCGAGCCCGGCCGCCAGACGTTTCGCGTCATGCCGGCGTCCAACCCCGCGACGCGCAACGGCCTGCCCGTCCTCGAAGGCCGCTTCGTGGAAGAGGGCGGCCGCGTGGTGGCCGTCATCGCGGTCTAGCTGCCGCGAGGCGGAAACCTCCGCTGCGGTTGCCGAAACATGCGCCGGCGCTTGCGGGAAGGGGAAACGTCCTACCGGCATTCGGCCTACCAACCGGGGCGCTCCAACGAACCGCATTTGGATGCCTACGCCCGCCTGCTGCGCGCCGTACATGGCGACGTGTCCCGTGCGGAAGCGCTGATGAATTATGAAATCAAGCGCGGATCGAAGCGTTCCCGTGCCGCCCTGGATGCGCTCGATCGTCTCATCCGGGATCGTGGCTATTGAGGGCATCCGTTGCGTTGTTCCAAGGGGAGAGGGCTTCGTCTGGCGATACCCAGTCGCTGGTTTGTTCGCTAAAGTGAGCCATTCACCGAAAAATTGCCTCATTCAGGCCCCCGTTAAGCCCTATGCGTATCCCACCGCTGAAAAGCATTATTGCGTTCGAGAGCGTTGCAAGAACAAAAAGCGTCAATCGCGCGGCCGAAGAGCTGGGCCTGACGGCATCCGCCGTGAGCCATCAGATTGCCAACCTCGAATCGAAGATTGGTCGCCCCCTGTTTACCCGTATGGGAAGAGGCCTGGTGCTGACCCCCATCGGTGAACAGTATCTCTCCGAGGTAACGGGGTCGCTGGCCGATCTCAGCCGCGCCACGGAACGCGCGGCCAATCAGAGCGAGGTCGACATTCTGCGGGTGCATTCCAGTCCCAGCTTCGGGCTGATGTGGCTGCTGCCGCGCCTGACCTCGTTTCAGGAGATGAACGGCGACATCCAGTTGAACCTGGCCTGCTCGTACGAGGATGTCTCGTTCACGGGCGGCTATTACGACGTCGATATCCGTTATGGCTATGGATACTGGAAAGACGTCGAAGTCAGGACGCTGCGCAATGAATACATCACTCCGCTGGCCTCGAAGGATTACCTCGCGAAATACCCGATCAAGACGCCGGAGGACTTGCTCGGCCAGCGCCTGATTTTTTCCGAGACACCGTTAGTGAAGTGGCAACAATGGTTCGGCCGCCATGGCGTAGCGGCGGCGCATACCACGTTCGACTTTTCATTCGACCGCTCCTACATGTCGCTGGAGACGGCCGCGCTGGGCATCGGCATCGCGCTGGAGAGCACGCTGCTGGCCTCGGTGCATCTGCAGCGCGGCACCCTGGTTCCCGTGTTTGACGAACACTATGCCGTCGAAGTGGGTGCACACCATCTGGTTTGTCCGCCGCAGAATGCCGATCTGCCCCGCGTGGCCCGATTCATCGAGTGGATTGAAAAGCAGTTGGGCCCCAAAAAAATCTGAGCTTTCGCCTTTTCCGCTCTTTTCTGCCATAACACGCTTCCTGGTCGGGGGCGTGTTTTCTGTCGCGAGCAAATCCGACAACCGATTTCACATCTGAAAATTTCTCAGCAATAGTTGAACGGGACTGCGTTGATCCTCTTCGTTGCCGGATGCAAAGTTGAGCCACAACAAAGTCACCTGGAGACAATGATGTTGCTCGAAAACAAGGTAGTGATCGTAACTGGCGCGGCTTCTCCGCGTGGCATCGGCAAGGCGACCGCCAGAGTGCTGGCCGCCAACGGTGCGCGCGTTGTGATTCTGGACCTGCGCGAAGAGGATGCCGTGGCGGCGGCGCGCGACCTGGGCGAAGGCCACCTCGGCCTCGCCTGCAACGTCACCCGCAAGGAAGACTGCCTGGTGGCCGTGGAGGCCGTGCTGCAGAAGTATGGCCGGGTGGATGGCTTGATCAACAATGCCGGCATTACCCAGCCGCTGCGAGTGATGGACATCGCGGCGGAGAATTTCGACGCCGTGGTCGATGTGAATCTGCGCGGCTCCCTTTACATGTCGCAGGCCGTGATCCCGCACATGAAGAAGCAGAGCAGCGGCAGCATCGTCTGCATGTCGTCGGTGTCCGCGCAGCGCGGCGGCGGCATCTTCGGCGGCCCGCACTACAGCGCCGCCAAGGCCGGCGTGCTGGGCCTGGCGCGCGCGATGGCGCGCGAACTCGGCGGCGACAACGTGCGCGTCAACTCCATTACTCCGGGGCTGATCCAGACCGATATCACCGGCGACAAGCTCACGCCGGAAATGCGCGCGGAGATCATCAAGGGCATCCCGCTCAACCGGCTCGGCAACGCCGAGGATGTGGCCAATGCCTGCCTGTATCTGATCAGCGATCTCTCTTCCTATCTGACCGGGGTGACACTCGACGTCAATGGCGGCATGTTGATCCACTAATAAACCGATAACGAGCCCGTCGCCATGAACGGCGGGCCGCTATGCCCGGAATGAAACCGGAGCATCCCTGGAGGAGAAAACCATGAAGTCAAAAAGCATTGTCGCGCCCAGCGCCGGCGGCATCACGATGCCTCATCAATCGGCGGATGCCGAGGCCGGGCTGTACGCCAAGGTGCAGTGGCGGCTGATCCCGTTCCTGATGTTGTGTTACCTGGGCGCCTATCTCGATCGCGTCAACGTCGGCTTCGCCAAGCTGCAGATGCTCAACGACCTGAAGTTCAGCGAGACCATTTATGGCCTTGGTGCCGGCATCTTCTTCCTGGGCTATTTCTTGTTCGAGGTGCCCAGCAACATCATTTTGCATCGAGTGGGGGCGCGCAAATGGCTCGCCCGCATCATGCTCACCTGGGCGTTGATCTCGGCAAGCTTCGTGTTTGTCAAAACCCCGACCTCGTTTTACGTCATGCGCTTCCTGCTCGGCATGGCCGAGGCGGGCTTTGCGCCAGGGGTCATCCTTTACCTGACTTACTGGTTTCCGTCGGTGCGCCGTGCCAAGGCCTTGTCGATGTTCTTCATGGCCATTCCGCTGGCGGGGATCGTCGGTGGCCCCTTGTCCGGCTATATCATGCAAGCCTTCCAGGGCTATCACGATTTGGCCGGCTGGAAATGGCTGTTCATGCTGGAGGCGCTGCCGTCCCTGGTGCTCGGCGTGGCGATCCTGTTCTATCTGGAAAACGGCATCGATGAGGCCAAGTGGCTCAACGATCAGGAAAAGGCGCTGCTCAAGCACAATATCGCCAGCGAGGGTGCGAACAAGGTCGAGCACCTGTCGATTGCCGCCTTTGTGCAAGACCGCCGCTTGTGGCTGATGGCGGCCATCTACTTCTGTGTCGTGCTCGGCCAGTACGGGCTCACCTTCTGGCTGCCCACCATCGTCAAGAAAGCCGGCGTGCAAGACCCGCTCTGGGTCGGCGTGCTCACCGCGCTGCCGTACATCTGCACCATCATCGCGTTGCCGCTGATCGGCATGAGCGCGGACCGTCGCCGCGAGCGGCGCCTGCATCTGGCGGTTCCCATGATCTTGTCCGCCGCGGCGTTCTTGCTGCTGCCTCAGCTGTCTTCCGTCAGCGCCTCGATTGCCTGCCTGAGCGTGGCCGCCGCGGGGATCCTGTCCGCCTCCTCGATGTTCTGGGCCTTGCCGAGCGCCATGCTGGGTGGCGTATCCGCTGCCGCCGGCATTGCCGCCATCAACTGCATCGCCAACCTGGCGGGCTTCTTTTCGCCGGCCATCGTCGGCTGGCTCAATGATCTGACCGGTCATTCCACCGCGGGCCTGGTGTTTATCTCTCTGGTCGTCTTCTTCGGTGTGGCCTTGGTGTTCCGCGTCCCTGCCAAGACCGTCAACCGCTAATCACTCGAACCCAAGGCGGGCATTCGCCCGCCTCCTCTATCACTGGAGACCAACATGGACAGTCCGTCGCATAAGCCGACGCCGACTCTGGCTGATCGCGCCTATCGAATTCGCCGTTACGCCCTGCAGATGGGGGAAGTGCAAGGCCAGGGCTACGTGGGCCGGGCCCTTGGCTGGGCCGACGTGCTCGCCGTCGCCTACGGCCACGCCATGAATTACCGGCCGGAAGAGCCGGAATGGGAAGGCCGGGACCGCTTCCTGCTTTCGCATGGCCACTACGCCATTGCCCTTTACGCAGCCTTGATCGAAGCCGGCATCATCCCCGAATCCGAGCTGGAAACCTACGGCAGCGACGATAGCCGCCTGCCCATGTCCGGCATGGCCACCTACACCCCCGGCATGGAAATATCCGGCGGCTCGCTGGGGCAAGGTTTGCCCATCGGAGTGGGGATGGCACTGGGGCTGCGGTTCAAGAACAACCCGGCCTTCGTCTACAACTCGATGTCCGACGGCGAGCTGGACGAAGGCTCGACCTGGGAGGCGGCGATGTCCGCGGCCCATCACGGCCTGTCGAATCTGATCTGCCTGGTCGACATCAACAACCAGCAGGCCGACGGCCCCTCCAGCAAGGTGCTGGGCTTCGAGCCCTTGGCAGACAAATGGGCCGCCTTCGGCTGGCACGTGCAGCGCATCGACGGCAACGATCTGCCCGCCGTGATCGAGGCCTTCGATACCGCCCGCAACCTGCAAACGGCCCAGCCGCGCGTCATCCTGTTCGATACCCTCATGGGCAAAGGCATTCCGTTCCTGGAACAGCGCGACAAGAACCACTTCATCCGGGTGGAGGCCGCCGAATGGCAGCAGGCCATTGCGATTCTCGACCAATCCCAGCAACAGGAGGCCGTATAAATGAACACCGCCGAAAAGAAACCGCGTCTGACCACCTCGGCGATGATTGCTTCCATTGCCGCCGAGGGTCAGCGTGTCAAAAGCGCACCATTCGGGAACGCGCTGGTCGAGCTGGCCGCCTCTCGCCCCGACATCGTCGGCATGACGGCCGACCTGGCCAAGTACACGGATTTGCACTTGTTCGCCAAGGCTTACCCGCAGCGCTTCTTCCAGATGGGCATGGCCGAACAACTCCTGATGGCCGCCGCTGGCGGCATGGCCAAAGAAGGCTTGTTGCCGTTTATCACCACTTACGCGGTATTCGGCACCCGGCGCGCCTACGACTTCATCCATCAGGTCATCGCCGAGGAAAACCTCAACGTCAAACTCTGCTGCGCGCTACCTGGCCTGACCACCGGCTACGGCCCCAGCCACCAGGCTACCGACGACCTGGCCATGATGCGCGGCGTCCCCGGCCTCACCATCGTCGACCCCTGCGATGCGCTCGATGTCGAGCAGGCCGTGCCGGCCATCGCGGCGCACAACGGGCCGGTGTACATGCGCCTGCTGCGCGGCAACGTGCCGCTGGTGCTGGACGAGTACGACTACCGGTTCGAGCTGGGCAAGGCCAAGATGCTGCGCGACGGCCGCGACGTGCTGATCCTCTCATCCGGCTTCATGACCATGCGCGCGCTCGAAACCGCGGAAGAATTGCGCAAGCACGCTATCGACGCCGCGGTGCTGCACAGCCCGACCATCAAGCCGCTCGATGCGGAAACCATCTTGCACGAAGTGGCGAAACCGGGCCGTCTCGTGGTGGTGGCAGAAAACCATTCCGAGATCGGCGGGCTGGGCGAAGCGGTGGCGCGTCTGCTGCTGTGCTCTGGCGTGCGACCGGCCGCGTTCCGCCAGATCGCGCTGCCGGATGCCTTCCTGGACGCCGGCGCCTTGCCGACCCTGCACGACCGGTACGGCATCTCGGTCGAGGCCATGGTGACCCGGATCAAGAGTTGGCTATAGGCTCTGTTTAGTGATCTCTGATCGAAAGGCTCCCGGCTCGTTGGGAGCCTTTGTCGTTGCTTGGCGTCATGCCCGTGATCGCCAGGAAATGTCGGCACCCAATCAGGCGGTGAATGCGCGCAAGGCCGTCAACGGCACATGCAGGGCTTCGTCACGGGCAAATGCCTCGAGCAGGTAGTCGACGGTGGCGCGCACCCGTGGCGCAAGCAAGGCGCGATGCGGGTATTGCAGCGCCATCTCGTAGGTGCCGGGGTGGTGGCAGTCGGCCAAGACCACCTTGAGCGAGCCGGCGCGCAGATGAGGCCAGGCGTGATGGATGCCCACCTGGGCGATGCCGAGGCCGGCCAGCGCCGCCTGCGCCAGGGCCTCGGGTGCCGATACGGTGATGACGGCGGGGGCCGGCTCCCGCTCGTCCAGGCTGCCGTCCGCCAGCCGGAAGCACCACGGCGAGAGCCGTCCGCCAAGAAAACGCCGGGCGATCAGGCGATGTTGCGGCAGGTCCTGCGGCGTGCGGGGAACCCCGTACCGGGCCAGGTAGGCGGGAGACGCGATCAGTACCATGTTCAGGCGGCAAATCAGGCGCGACACCAAGGCGGAGTCGACGAGCTGACCGCCCCGGACCGCCAGGTCGTAGCCCTCCTGCACCAGGTCGACCCGGCGGTCGTCGAAGTCCACCTCGACGCTCAACGCGGGATGGCGCTCCAGCAAGCCGGGCAGGGCGGGCATCACCTGGTCGCGCCCGAAGGCGGCGCTGGTCGAAATGCGCACGCGCCCGGCCGGCACCACGCGCTGCGCGGCCACGGTATCCACCGCGGCATCCAGCGCATCCAGCGCGATGCGCGCCTGTTCCAGGAAGGCGAGGCCCTCGGCCGTGAGCTTGAGCGAGCGGGTGGTGCGATTCATCAGGCGCACGCCGAGTCCCTGTTCCAGGCTGGCCACATTCTTGCTCACCGCCGCCGAGGAAATGCCCAGGCTACGTGCCGCGGCGGCAAAACTGCCACTCTGGGCGGCCTGTACAAAGGAAAGGATGGCGCGCACGCGCTGCGATGAATCCATGGTGCCTCAACCGGTGTTGAATGCTGCATTATCAACTTGAAGTTATTGAATCATCAACCAGGCCATGAGTTCTGTTCGTGAATCGACTTGTCCATAATCGGCGACATCCATCACCCGATCCGACAAGGAGAACGCAATGCTGATTTCGATCGTTTACGACAGTGTCCATGGCCATACCGCCAAACAAGCCCAGGCCGTGGCCGAAGGCGTAGGCCAGGTGCCCGGAGCCGAAGCGCAACTGATCGCCGTGGCCGACGGCCCGATCCAGTGGGAAACGCTGGCCGCCAGCGACGCCATCATCTTCGGTTCGCCCACCTATAACGGCACGGTCAGCGCCCGCCTCAAGCAAGTCATGGAAGATTCCACGGGCCCGGCGTGGGTGCCGCAGACCTGGCGCAACAAGATCGCGGCCGGCTTCACCAACTCCGGCGCCCTGCACGGCGACAAGCTCAACAGCTTGATCACCATGGCGTTGTTCGCGGCCCAGCACGGCATGATCTGGGTCGGGCTCGACCTGTTCCCCGGCCGCACGCCGGATGAACGCAACCGCATCGGCGGCTGGCTTGGCGCAATGGCGCAGTCCGACGACGTGTCGCCCGAACTGTCGCCAATCCCTAGCGACCTGCAGACCGCAGCCGACCTTGGCCAGCGTGTCGCCGAGATCACGCGCCAATTCAAATAAGGAGGGCTCGGCAATGTCCACTCCGAATCCATGCCATGCCGCCATCACCATGGACGATGTGCGCTCGGTCTCTCCGGCGCTGGCCCAGCTCACTCAGGACGCGATCGTCGGCAAGCTGTGGCAGCGGCCCGATTTGCCTGCCCGCGAGCGCAGCATGGTGACGCTGGCCGCCTTGATCGCGTGCAACCAGCCCCTGGGCTTGCCGCATTACGTCAATCTCGCGCTCGAGCACGGCGTTAGCCCTGGCGAGATTTCCGAGATCGTCACGCACCTGGCGTTCTATGCAGGTTGGCCGAACGCCTTTTCCGCGGTGATGGCGATCAAGGACATCTTTGCCCAGCGGGGCATCGCCTTCGACCCGTTGTCTTCGGCTGGTTTTGACCTTGCCGCGGGCACGGTTGCCGGCTTTGGCGAGTAAAATTCCAGAGTTTTAGGCAAGCAATCCGCCGGATCCGGCTATGGGTGGGCACTCGGTACTCGGGACAATAGCGGGCATCGCAACCTCAGCCACTCAACGGAGAAATCGCCATGAGCAAAGCCAAAGCCTATGCCGCATTGAACGCCCACAGCGCACTGGTGCCCTTTGACATCGAGCGCCGCGCCCCGGGTCCGGACGACGTGCAGATCCAGATCCTGTATTGCGGCGTCTGCCATTCCGACCTGCATACCGCGCGCAACGAATGGCACAACACCCTGTACCCGTCCGTGCCGGGCCACGAGATCGTCGGCCGCGTCGTCGCGGTGGGCGAGCAGGTGCGCCGCTTCAAGGTCGGGGATCTGGCTGGTGTCGGCTGTATGGTCGACAGCTGCGGGCATTGCCCGTCCTGCCACGACGGCGAGGAACAGTTCTGCGACCACGGCTTCACCGGCACCTACAACGGTCCGCTGCTAGGCGGGGAGAACACCTACGGCGGCTACTCGCAGGGCATCGTCGTCAAGGAGTCCTTCGTGCTGCACATTCGCCACCCGGAGCAGGATCTCGCCGGAGTCGCCCCCTTGCTTTGCGCCGGCATCACCACCTATTCGCCGCTGCGCCAATGGGGTGCGGGCCCGGGCAAGAAGGTCGGCATTGTCGGCCTGGGCGGCCTCGGCCATATGGGCGTCAAGATCGCGCATGCCATGGGCGCCCATGTGGTGCTGTTCACCACCTCGGCCGGCAAGATCGACGACGGCAAGCGCCTGGGCGCGGATGACGTGTGCGTCTCCACCGATCCCGAGCAGATGGCGCGCCATGCCGGCCAGCTCGACTTCATCCTCAATACCGTCGCCGCACCGCACTCGCTGGACCCTTATGTGGAATTGCTCAAGCGCGACGGCACGATGACGCTGGTGGGGGCGCCGGCCGAGTCGCACCCGGCGCCGAACGTGTTCGGGCTGATCTTCAAGCGGCGCCGCATCGCCGGTTCTCTGATCGGCGGCATCCGCGAGACGCAGGAGATGCTGGATTTCTGCGCCGAACACGGCATCACTTCCGATATCGAGCAGATTCCGATGGCCTATATCAACACGGCCTACGAGCGGATGCTCAAGAGCGATGTGCGCTACCGCTTCGTGATCGACATGGCGAGCCTGGCATGACGTCGCTGGCGATGCCGCCTGCCGTCTCGCGGCGGCAGGTGTGGAGCGCCGTCGGCTCGATGGCGCTGTGCGTGGCGATGCTGATCGCCGCGGAGTTCATGCCGGTCAGCCTGCTGACCCCGATTGCGGCCGATTTGCACGCAAGCCAAGGCATGGCCGGACAGGCGATCTCGATCTCCGGCCTGTTTGCCGTCGTCACCAGCCTGTTGATCGCCAGCATCGTCGGGCGCTTCGACCGCCGTCATGTGCTGATGACGCTGACCGGGATGATGCTGGCCCTTGGCACGGCCGGCGTCGTCGGCACGCATGGGGCCACGGCGCTGATCTAACGCTATCTGTATGGCTTGACGTAATCATTGCCGCGAAGCAGGCGGGGAAGGCCGCCTGCTCGCCGTAGTTTCACGCCGAAAGCGTATCGATCCGTTGCATGTTTTCGTCGGCCGAGGCCTCCACACCCATGGCCTGGAGCAAGCCCATGATGTCGCGAGCCGGCGGCGCGCCGAACATCCGGTGATATTCGCGCCCGAATTGGGACGCGCTTTCATAGCCGACGCGGAAGGCGGTGGTCGCCGCGTCCAGCCGGTCGTTGAGCATCAGCCGGCGCGCTTCGTGCAGGCGCAGTTTCTTCTGGTATTGCAGCGGGCTCATCGCCGTCAGCGCCTTGAAGTGGTGATGGAAGGTCGAGGCGCTCATCTGTACCGAGGCGGCGAGTTCTTCGACCCGCAAGGCCTTGGCGAAATTGGCCTGCAGCCAGTCGATCGCGCGCGCGATGCGGTGGCTCTGGCTGCCGGCCGTGGCGATTTGCCACAGATGGGCACCAAAATCGCTCATCAGCAGGCGGTACAGGATTTCCCGCAAAATCAGCGGAGAGAGCACCGGGATGGTTTCCGGCTCATCGAGCAATTCGATCAGGCGCAGAAACGATTTGAGAATCGCCGTGTTGGCCTGGCCGACCGCGATGCCGCGCGAGGTCGGCTGTGGGCGCGGGGAGACAGATTGCCCTCCACCATCAACTCGGCCATCGCCTGCAGATCGATGGGCATCCACAGCGCCAGATAGGGTTGCTCCGGGCTTGCTGTCGTGATGTTCGCAATGGTCGGCACATTTACCGCGGTGACCAGAAGCTGGCCCGCGTGATACGAGAGCGTTTCCTCGCCGAGCAATACCCGCTTGCTGCCCTGGACGATCAGCGCAATGCCGGGTTCGAAAATGCAGCGGATTGGTTCGGACGGCATTTGCAGCCGGTATAGCGTCAGCCTCTGGATGGGGGTGACGTAGGGGGCCGCGTCGCTGTCCACCCAATTGGCGATGGCGGCGGCCAGTTCCTGACGTACGGCTTTGAGCTGTTCCTGTTCGCGGGCCTGCTGTTTCAATTTCCACTCCTCAACGCTGTTGGCGGCCATGCTACATCAGCTGTTTCGTACTATCTTTCATTCTGCATGGAGGACGGAGGATTAGGCTAGAAAGTCACAGAATCCGACTATCCCCCGCCTGCGGACAGTCAGGACAATACCTTGAATTGTTTGCGTTCACTCGGAGCCACGTCATGATCACTCTCAACATAAACGGCCAGGCGATGCGTGTCGACGCCGCACCGGACACCCCGCTGCTCTGGGTGCTGCGCGACACGCTGCAGATGACCGGCACCAAGTTCGGCTGTGGCATGGCGCTGTGCGGCGCCTGTACCGTGCACCTCGACGGCCAGCCGATCCGCTCTTGCAGCACGCCGGTTTCCGCCGCCAAGGGCAAGAAGATCACCACCATCGAAGGCGTGGGCCACGACCGGGTTGGCCAGGCGGTGCAGCAAGCCTGGCAGCAGCTCGACGTGGTCCAGTGCGGCTACTGCCAGTCCGGCCAGATCATGAGCGCGGTGGCGCTGTTGCACAGTAACCGCAACCCGAGCGACGCCGATATCGACAATGCGATGGGCGGTAACGTGTGCCGCTGCGGTACCTACGTGCGCATCCGCGCCGCCATCCACGAAGCAGCCAAGCTGCTGGCCTGACCGGGAGAACACCATGACCAGCAGTATCGAAAATGTTAGCCGCCGCCGCTTCCTGCAAGGCGCAGCCGACCTGACGCTGGCGATCTACCTGCCGGCAGCCAAGGCCGCCAGCGCCGCCCCAGCGGCTAAGGCAAGCACGGCCGGCGCCAATGCGGCACATGCCGCCTTCGAACCGAACGCCTTCCTGCGCATCGGCGAGGACAATAGCGTCACCGTCATCTCCAAGCATCTCGAAATGGGGCAGGGCACCTACACCGGGCTCGCCACCATCGTGGCGGAAGAACTGGACGCAGACTGGAACCAGGTGCGGGTGGAAAGCGCACCGGCCGACGCCAAGCGCTTCAACAACCTGTTCTGGGGGCCCGCCCAGGGCACCGGCGGCAGCACGGCCATCGCCAACTCGTGGGAGCAACTGCGCAAGGCCGGCGCCACCGCCCGCGCCATGCTGGTGGCGGCGGCGGCCAAGCAGTGGAACGTGCCGGCCGGCGAGATTGCCGTCGCCAACGGCGAAGTACGGCATGCCGCATCGAGCCGCAAGGCGAGCTTCGGCCAACTTGCGCGTGCCGCCGCCGAGCTGACGCCACCGGCAGAGGTGAAACTCAAGGACCCGAAGGATTTCAAGCTGATCGGCCAGCGCATCCCGCGCAAGGACAACATCGACAAAACCACCGGCAAGGCCGTGTACACCCAGGACATCCACCTGCCGGGCATGCTCACCGCCGTGGTGGCCCACCCGCCGCGCTTCGGCGCCAAGGTGAAGTCGTTCAACGCCGCCAAGGCCAAAGCCGTCAAGGGCGTGGTGGCCGTGCTGGCCATCCCCACCGGGGTGGCGGTGCTCGCCCGCGATACCTGGAGCGCCAAGAAGGGGCGCGATGCGCTGGTGGTCGAATGGGACGAAAGCCAGGCGTTCAAGCTCGGCTCGGCGCAGATTCTGGCGCGCTACCACGAACTGGCCGGCCAGCCCGGAGCCGTCGCCCGCAAGGCCGGCGATGCCGAACAGGCCCTGGCGGGTGCCGCCCACACGCTGGAAGCGTCCTACGATTTTCCCTATCTCGCTCATGCGGCGATGGAGCCGATGAACTGCGTGGTGCACTGGAGCCAGGACGGTTGCGAAGTGTGGAACGGCGACCAGATGCAGACCGGCGACCAGATGGCGCTGGCCAAGCTGTTCGGCCTCAAGCCCGAGCAGGTGCGCATCCACACGCTGTATGCCGGCGGCAGTTTTGGCCGCCGCGCCAACAAGGACGCGGACTACGTGCTGGAAGCCGCCCATATCGCCAAGGCGCTCAACCGGCGCGTTCCGGTCAAGCTGGTCTGGCTGCGCGAGGACGACACGCGTGCTGGCTACTACCGCCCCATGTTCCACCATCGCCTGCGCGCCGGGCTGGACAGCCAGGGCCGTCTGACCGGCTGGCAGCATCGTCTGGTGGGGCAGTCCATCCTGGGCGGTTCGCCCTTCGCCGCCATGGTCAAGGACGGCATCGACCCGGTCTCGGTGGAGGGGGCGGCCAATCTGCCCTATACCATCCCCAATATCCTGGTGGATCTGCATACCCCGACCGATATCGGCGTGCCGGTGCTGTGGTGGCGCTCGGTCGGCTCGACCCATACCGCGTTTTCGACCGAGACTTTCCTCGACGAGCTGGCGCATACGGCGGGGCACGACCCGGTGGCTTGGCGCCTGGCCATGTTGGCCGAACACCCGCGCCATACCGCCACGCTCAAGTTGGCAGCCGACAAGGCCGGCTGGGGCACGCCGCTGGCCCCCGGCAAGCCGGGCGAACGGCGCGGGCGCGGCGTAGCGGTGCATGAGTCGTTCAACACCGTGGTGGCGGAGGTGGCCGAAGTGACGGTACAGCCGGACGGCAGCTTCCACGTGGACCGCGTGGTATGCGCGGTGGACTGCGGCATCGCCATCAACCCGGACGTGGTGCGGGCGCAGGTGGAAGGTGCGATCGGCTTCGCTCTGGCCCCGGTGCTGTACGGCGCCATCACGCTGAGCGACGGCAAGGTGGACCAGTCCAACTTCCACGACTACCCGCCGATCCGCATGGCGGACATGCCACGCGTCGAGGTGCATATCGTACCCTCCGCCAACAAGCCGACCGGCATCGGCGAACCGGGCGTGCCGCCGTTGGCGCCGGCGGTGGCCAACGCGCTCGCGGCAGCGACCGGCAAGCGCGCCCGCAAGCTGCCGATCAGCGCCGAACTGCTGAAGGTGTAGCCATGAACAGCACCGACCGGCAGGTATTGGACGCGGCCCTGAGGTGGGCGGCGGAGGGGCACCGCTTCGCCTTGGTGACCGTGGCCCGCACCTGGGGTTCGGCACCGCGCCCGCCAGGCTCCTGGATGGCGCTGCGTGACGACGGGCAGGTGCAGGGCTCGGTGTCCGGCGGCTGTATCGAAGCGGACCTGATCGAACGCCTGCTGCGGGAAGGCTTCGTTTCGAGTGAGCCCTATGCGGTGAAATATGGCGTCACGCAGGACGAGGCGCGACGCTTCGGCCTGCCCTGCGGCGGTACCATGGAACTGGTCATCGAGCCTTGGCCCGATCTTGCCGCACTTGAAACC
Source organism: Pseudogulbenkiania sp. AW2-16 (assembly GCF_056824575.1). Taxonomy (NCBI): domain Bacteria; kingdom Pseudomonadati; phylum Pseudomonadota; class Betaproteobacteria; order Neisseriales; family Chromobacteriaceae; genus Pseudogulbenkiania; species Pseudogulbenkiania sp. AW2-16. Next base: position 2,510,584 of record NZ_CP157668.1, read on the forward strand.
TTGAGTGCTGTGGTCGAGCGTGGAGAGTTGGCCCGACGCACCGTCGTCATGGGCCAGGAGGGCTGTACGATCACTGCGGCTTCGGCAGCGGACTCGCTGAGCTGGGATGGCCACACGCTGAGCACCGTGCACGGCCCGGCTTGGCGTCTGCTGATCATCGGCGCCGGACAGATTTCCAGTTACCTCGCGCAGATGGCGCAGGCGCTGGATTACCAGGTGTTCATCTGCGACCCGCGCAGCGAGTACGCGGCGGAATGGCAGGTGCCGGGTACAAGGCTGTTGCCCGGCATGCCGGACGACGCGGTGCTGGAACTCAACCCCGATGCGCACACCGCCGTGGTGGCGCTGACGCACGACCCCAAGCTGGACGACATGGCCTTGCTGGAGGCGCTCAAGGCGCCGGCCTTCTACGTCGGCGCGCTGGGCTCCAGCCTCAACAACCGGCGCCGGCGCGAACGGCTGCTCGAGCATTTCGACCTGGCGGCGGACGAAGTCGCCCGCTTGCACGGGCCGGTCGGCTTGCCGATCGGCAGCCGCACGCCGCCCGAGATTGCCCTGGCCGTGTTGGCTGAAATGACCGCGGTGCGCAACGGCGTGTGGTCGCCGGATGGCTTGTGCCCGAAACGCGCTGCCGCCGAAGCCGGCTGTCGCGCCGCATGAGCGCCTCGCCCAAGTCGTACCCGATCGTCGGCATCCTGCTGGCGGCCGGGGCCAGCCGTCGATTCGGAAGCGACAAGTTATCGCATAGGCTGCCGGACGGCACGCCGATGGCAGTCGCTGCCGCCGCCAGTCTTCTGCCGGTGTGTGCACGAGTCGTCGCCGTGCTGCGGCCCGGCCGGGACGAACTGGCCGCAGTGTTGACGGCGGTAGGTTGCGAAATCGTGCTTTGCCCGGAGGCCGAGGGCGGCATGGGGTATAGCCTGGCCGCCGGCGTGCGCGCCACCGCCGAGGCGGCCGGCTGGATCGTCGCGCTGGCCGACATGCCGTTCATCGCCAGCAGCAGCCATGCCGCCGTCGCCGCCGCCCTGCAGGCCGGCGCCAGCCTGGCCGCCACGCAATACCGAGGGCGACGCGGCCACCCGGTAGGCTTTGCCCGCGCCTGGCAGAACCCATTGGCTGGACTGACCGGTGACCAAGGGGGCAAAACCCTGCTGGAACAGCACCATCAGAAGCTAACCCTGTGCCCCGTCGATGATCCTGGCGTGGTCCGGGATATCGATTATCCGCGAGACCTGATCGATGCCGGTTCGGGGACAAGCCCTTGTGAATGACTTGATCGTGCCAAGCACGTCACCGCTTTCAGGAAGGCATTTCGGCATGGCGTCATTATCGCTGAAAGCGGATAACGAACAGCCCGGCCCTCTGCTCTTGGGCTGCTGTCTAGGCAAAGGCGGGGCATGATGGCTGGAGGTGCGCAAACACAAGCAAAGCAAGGCAGGAGGCATAAGCGGGCCTCGATCTGGGGTGGCTGCGTCAAACGAATTGGCGGATCAAATCCTTGCGTGGCAAGGGTTTCAGGCGATGGGAAAACTCAAACGGCCGGAGTCGATCAGAAAAACCGATGGAATCCGCCGCTCATCGGAAGCATAAGCTGGCCGTTTGGCCACTTTATGCTGCCGGTCACACAGCCGCTTGCGGCTCCGGCATGGAAAGATGTCGCGCCGAGCCCCTGATTGTGCGGCCCATAACCGCCCGGTTCGGGCCATGAGAACGCGGGCACGGCAGCAAGACGGGAGAGTCTCGGAGGCTTCATCCGATAGGCCCAGCCAGGCTGCCCCCTCACTGTCAGCCGTTTCCTGATATCCCTGGTGGGCGCACGCCTTGAAGCAGATACCAGAAACCGGCGGCCGCATAGCCGGCACCTCGTACCCGATATGCTGAAGAACGGAACTCCGTTACGCATCCACGGCCCGCGTTTATTGCGAAGTCATAACTTGCCAAGCCCCTCTTGCCGCGCAAAACGAGACATCACATAATAACGGGACACCTTGATGTCGTGACCCTTCGCCTTTAATACAAGCGAAGTCACACCTGCTCATGACAATCCAAAGGGCCGATAGCTCAGCTGGGAGAGCGCTGCGTTCGCAATGCAGAGGTCGGGAGTTCGATCCTCCTTCGGTCCACCATTCCCCCGATTTCCTGTTTTGTTGTGAAACAGGAAGCATTTTTTTGCAGCTACTGCAAAGATATGCTACCCAGACAAACTGCAAAGATATGCTATCGGGCCCTACACGTGTTGCTTCGTAAGCGTTTGCCAAGAGCCATGCACATAACACTGAACTGCGTATCACCATCAATGCAAACCCGCCGAATGGCGGGTTTGTCGTTTCTATTGCACGCTTATCCGAGTGGAGTAGTCGCCCAGTACTGCTACCCATGGATGAAAGTTCGACCAGAGCGGCCATTTCCCTTCAAGGAAACCGACGATGGCTCCCGACCCACTGCTACAGGTCAATCTGCTAAAGGTTCTGTGGCCGGCATCTGAGTGGAACAGACGCCTGGCTCGGCTACCTACGGACAGTAGTTCGGCCATTCCCGCCCTTCGGCTTGCCGACCTGATTGGTCTGCAATGGACCGGTTACCTGCCATTCAAGGCCAAGTTGTGCTGAACGACAGCTCTCAATCTAGCGAACGCGAACTTCCGACCCCAAGCTGCCGTTTCCTGGTCATAACGGAAACGACAGCTTAGAGTTATCATGCCGCCGTTGTAGCGGTCGACGGGGACACGGCCAAGGCATCCAGCGTATTGCGGGTTGATATACGGACAAGCCTATGACGAACACCTTGAAAAATATGGTGTTTGAGTACAATAATGGATGTCAGCAATAACTATTAATATACGGGCCCGTGTGTCTGTATATACACTGTTAGACAGGTATATGGATGCGTTTGAAGAAACTAACCTGGCTGTTGAAGAATTCTCTGAATGGAGTATGCCTTGGTTGTTTATGGAAAATATTTTAAGTAATCCGTCATTGTCTGTCGCAGCAATAGACGTCCTGTTGGATGTCTGGAATAAAGCACTTGAGGAAAAGTATTGGAAAGATGCAGATCTTTCCGCCTGCTCTCAAATTGCGAAAGCAGATTTGGCTGCTAATTTTCCTCAGTTAAAAATAGAAACAATTGAAGCAATCGTTAGGGCCGCATCTTACCAGTGGCGTTAATCGGTCTAACAGTGCATTGCAGCCTACGCCTTCGGCGCGGCTGAATTCCAACGTTAGGGGCGTATGCGTTTCGCACTTGTGACCTTCATCGTTCTTTTTGCGAGCACCAAGAGTTTTGGTGCTGAAATAGATATGAAGGCTGGTTGTAAAAGCAACCCACAGCTTGTCGCGGCCTGTTTTACCGTGCATGGTCGGTTGTCTGCCTACAATGGCACGCCCGGCTTACGCATCTGGCCAATAGGTCCGCATCGATTACTTGGGATTATTAAAGACGAAGACCCTTTGGCTATTCCTGAGAGCATTAGAAACGAAGTTGGCTTTGGCAAAGACATTTCCGGAGACTTCTTGGTTTGCCCATTTACCAAATCAAAGCCTGGGCAAATGCAATTGGTGTGTGTGGAGGAAGTTTCAAATGTTCAGGTTAAAAAGCGACCCTAACATGGCGCTTAACCTCGCTCCCTTCGGTCGCTGGACTCGCCAAAGCTGTGCTTTGGCGAGCCGGTTAGCTCTACGTTAGGTGCACATGAAACTTTCTCAAACCGCCATAGCGTTTATCCTACTAGTCGCGGGTGCGGCCCAAGGCGAAAGTTCTCTCCCACCTCCAGCGTGGCCAGTACCGGACATCAAGTCCAGCGGAACGCGAATTCAGCCTGTCACAGGTGTAACGCTAGGCTCATTTCACGTCACTTTTGAAAAAACCACGTTCAATGACATCCTCGGCGCTTTGGGCAAGGCCCCCATCGGACAGCAAGGTGATGCCGGCGAATTTCTAATGTGGGTCTGCTATACAGTGCCGGTTGCGCATGTGCGTATTTGGCTTACATCAAGTGAGCTTGGTGGGCAAGAGTACATTGACGGCATGGTTGCAAAACAACTCGAACGTGCAGAAACAGAAAATTCTCTGTGCCCAATTCCAGCCAACAAAGCGGCGGTCGCCTCCATAGACAACGGCATCTGGCTTGACGAGACCGTTGAGAGAATAAAAAGCATACTGGGTGCTCCAAACAGAGCGTCTGCATCGGTAATTTACTATCTGTATGAAGGGAAAGACGGTGAGTCTGATATAAGCAGTATTCTGGCTTTGAGGATTCACAAAAACAAAGTTACGGAGCTTTATGCAAATCACTCGACCACAAACTGAGAGCTGCACACCTAACATTGTGGTCAAGCGGGACGCCAAAAAAGCTCCGCTTTTTCGGCGCCACTTACCTTAAATGTTTATGGCAGCTTTGCGATAAACAACGGCCGTTCAGCTACTGAGTAGTTGGAGCTTTGGTATGTCCGCAATTGGCCGGGAGCACCCATTGATGGGCGTTGCCGGCAGCGGTCATTCGATTTTCCACCGGTGCGACCAACGTGGCCTATCTGGCTGAGTATTCGCATGAATTCCGCCAGTAATTCTTACTTCAAAACCAGCATGCCTTCGCACCTGAAGGCCATCGCCATCACGCATTTCAAATCCGCAACGCATTCGCGTGGGAATGCCGCCACTCAGCTCTGAATCACCGCTTGTTATCTTTGCTGAGTGCTCTTCGGCCAAAGCGGTCAACTTCCCCAGAGAGGCTAGTTGTCCACTTCCGACTCTAACGCCGACAGTTTCACACCCGTCGCCTCAATGGCAGGTATGTAACCTATGTCAGACTTCAATAATCGGTGTAGCCCTTTTCTCCAGGCGTGTAAAAGGTAGAGAAATCAGGTGCCACCAGTTCCTGTCCCAACTTCAGCTTGGCTACCAGATTCGGATTCGAGATAAACGGACGACCGAAAGCTACCAGGTCACCACGCTGCGCATCGAGATCAGCCTCGGCTCGGGCGACATCGTAGCCACCTGAGAGAATGTATTGCCCGTTGAACGCGGCACGGAGCTTGGCTTTCAACTCGGGGCTCACTTCAGGCGCCCCCATGGCGCTGTGATCCACGGTGTGGATATAGAGCAGGCCGAGCGTATTCAACTCGTCGATCAGACGCAGGTACAGCGCATCCATCTCGGCATCCGGCGCTTGGGCATTGAAGACACCGTACGGCGAGATACGTATGCCAACGCGCTCGGCACCAATGGCGGCGATGGTCGCCTTGGCGACTTCGACCGCGAAGCGGATGCGGTTCTCGACCGAGCCACCCCAGCGATCATGGCGCTGATTGGAAGCGGTATTGAGGAATTGGTCGATCAGGTAGCCGTTGGCCGCATGCAGTTCGACGCCATCAAAACCGGCCGCTATCGCCAGTTTGGCCGACGCCGCATATTCGGCGATGCTGTGGGCAATATCCGCCTCGCTCATTTCGCGGGGTACCGGATAGGGCTGCATGCCATCGCTGTCGGTCCATATCTCGCCGGGAACGGCAATCGGCGAGGGTGCCAGCACGCTGGCGCCGTCCGGCATGTTGGCGGGATGGCTCACCCGCCCGGTGTGCATCAACTGCACAAAAATCCTGCCGCCAGCCTGATGGACGCTATCGGTCACCCGCCGCCAGCCCTGCACCTGCGCATCGTCGAACAGTCCTGGGATGCGCGCATAGCCCAGGCCGTTGGGCGATGGCGAGGTGCCCTCGGTAATGATCAGGCCGGCCTCCGCCCGCTGGCGGTAATACTGTTCCATCAGTTCATTGGGCAGGTTGCCGGTCGCGCGGCTGCGCGTCAGCGGTGCCATGACGATGCGGTTCTTCAGCGACAGGCTGCCGAGTCGGGTGGGGGTGAATAGCGGGCTGCTCATGAGAATCTCCAGGATGTCGGATTTGGATCAAGTCGGGTTGCAACAAGGGCGCAGCGACCGGCAGCGCTCAGAGGGCAAGTAGTCGCGGCGCTGGCTGGCCGGTTTGCATCGCGGCAAACAGTTCGGCGCGTGCCGTGTCGTATCGCGCCCAGAGGCCGGTATCCGCCATGGACGGCAACGTAACCGACTCGCCCTGGTCGAAACCGGCCAACGCCGCGTCCACCAGATGCTCGGCAGACATCACCGTTTCTTGCGGCAACGCCGCCAGCGGCACGCCGGAGATATCCCAAAGATCGGTGGCGGTGGCGGCAGGCAGCACCACTTGAACCCGGATACCGGTCTCCGCCAGCTCCTGCTGCAGGCCGCGGCTGAAGTTGAGCACGAAGCCCTTGGTGCCGCTGTAGACCGCGCTTACCGGCAGCGCATGCAGCGCCAGCGCCGAGGCGATATTGATGATGACGCCATCGTTGCGTGCCTTGAATGCCGGCAGTACCGCATGGGTCAAGCGCGTCAGCGCGGTAATGTTCAACGCGATCTGCGACAGCGAGTCCTGCGACGGGGCATCGGTAACCGGGGCCAGTCGGGCAATACCGGCGTTGTTCACCAGCACCCGGATGGCAGGGTTGGTGGCGAGAATGGTTTCCAGCGCAGTGAGGCCGGCGTCTTGCTCAAGATCGGCCACCAGCGTTTCGGCCTTGACGTCGTAAGCCTGCTCCAGCCGTGCGGCGAGTGTCTGCAGGCGCTCACCACGGCGGGCGACGAGCAACAGGTCATAGCCGCGCCGGGCCAGACGATCAGCGTAGATGGCGCCAATGCCGGATGACGCGCCGGTGATAACGGCAATTTTTCTGGATGCGTTCATGGTTTTCTTCTATCTGTCTGGTGGGGGAAAACTGGGGGGTTAATAGCGACGGTTCAGCGCATCTTGACGACCACTTTGCCCTTGGATCGTCCTTGGGCAAGGTACTCAAGCGCCTCCTTGGCCTGCTCGAACGGGAACACCTTGTCGATCACCGGCCGGATGCGTTCCGTCTCGAGGAGCTGGCCAATGTGGCCAAGTTGGCCGCCGTCCGGGCGCACGAACAGAAACGAGTAGCTAACGCCCCGCTGCTTGGCAAGGCGCATGATCTTGCGGCTCATCAGCCCGAACACAAAGCGCAGCACGACGTTCAAGCCTCTGGCGCGCGCGAATGCGGCATCCAGCGGGCCGATGAGCGAGACGACCTTGCTTCCCGGCTTGAGGATGGTGAGGGATTTTTCAATGGTGTCTCCCCGCACGGTGCCCAACACCGCGTCGTACCCATGCAGCAGGTTTTCGAATGCCTGCTGCTTGTAGTCGACCACCTCGTCTGCGCCAAGGCTGCGCACCAGTTCGACGTTGCCGGTACTGGTGGTGGTGCCCACCCTGGCGCCAAGGTGCTTGGCCAGCTGGATCGCAAAGGTGCCGATCCCGCCGGAGCCGGCCGGGATGAACACCTTCTGGCCGGCCTGAAGATTGGCGCGCTCCTTCAACGCTTGCCACGAGGTGAGGCCGACCATCGGGATCGAGGCAGCCTGCACGAAGTCCAGATTGGCCGGTTTCAGCGCGGCAGCGCGCTCCGGTACCACCGCGAATTCGGCAATCGACCCCGTGCCAAGGTCGAATATGCTGGCGAAGACGGCATCGCCTGGCTTGAAGCGAGTCACGTTGCGGCCAACCTCGGTCACCACGCCGGCCAGATCGCTGCCCAATGTGGCCGGAAGCTGGAAATGCAGAACCGGTTTGAACATCCCGGTCGGAACTACGTAGTCGATCGGGTTCAGGCCGGCAGCGTGAACCTGTACCAGCAGTTCGTCGTCCTTGAGCGTGGGGTGCGGCACCTCGCTGAGCCCGATCTCAGGTGACTTGCCGTAGCGTTTGAAAATAAGGGCTTTCATATGGTGATTTTCCATCCTTGGTTTTTCATTCTGGTCGGAGCGGATCAGTCGGCGAGGAAGTCCAGCACGGCGGGGACAAAGGCCCGGTAGTACTGGAACACGCCGCCGTGACCGGAATCGGGGTAGATCGTGAGTCGGGCATTCGGCAACCGGCGCGCCATATCGGCGGACAGGCTGCTGTCGACCATGAGGTCGTTGTCGCCGTTAGCCACGAATACAGGTTGTTTGATGGCGGAGAGATCATGGGGGGGGTCAAGCCCCAGTGACGAATCGCCTGCAGTTGCGCACGTCGGGCCTGCAGGGAAATGGGCTTGTCACGGCCTTGGGTGCGCTCGTTCAGTGCGGCGAAGTAATCCCGCGCCGCGCGCTTGCCTTCCGAGGTACGGGGGAAGAACAGGAAATTCCTCGCGTCGCTCCAGGTCAACGCCGCCTTGATGTAGGCAAGGACAGCGACTTTGGTGACCTCGTCGATGCCTCCGCCACCCCGTGGGCCTGTTCCTGCGAGGATCATCCTCCGTACGAGGTCAGGCGCCTGCAGAGCCGCCGTCTGTGCCACGCCACCGCCCATCGAGAACCCGAGCAGATCGACCTGCGTGAACCCCAGGGCGCGGATGAAGGCGATGGCATCGCGCCCCATCTCTTCGATGGTGTGCGGGACCGCGCCTCCGGAAGCCCCGACCCCGCGATTGTCGAAGGCGATGACCCGGCGCTGTGCGGCGATGCCGTCGATAACCCGCGGATCCCAGTCATCGAGTACGGCCATCAGGTGGTGCAGGAAGATCACCGGCACGCCGGAATCGGGGCCGAGCTCCCGATAGGCGAAAGCCACCCCGCCAACGTCAATCGTGCGGGTCGGTACATCTCTCCATTTCACATTGCCCATCGCCCCCCTCGCGGCGGCGGCTCCGCCGATGCTTGAGGGTGCCCCGGTTACCGGAGCGATACCTGTATTGTTCGTGCCCATTAATGAAATCTCCGTGGCGAGTGGATTGCTGGTCGCCGAAGTGTTAGTATCAAAGTGATACTAACAATACTACCAATTTCCTGGTAAGTCACTATCAAAACAGTATGGACAGCGAAAATAGTTGCGATAACCCATGCCCGATCGAGCGCAGCCTGACTGTCGCTGGTGACGCGTGGAGCATATTGATCCTGCGGGATGCCCATGCCGGCCTCTCGCGCTTTGACCAATTCCGGAAAAGCCTGGGCATTGCACCAACGATGCTGACCCGCCGGCTGGCGACACTGACGGAGGAGGGATTGCTGGAGAAACGGCGCTACTCGGAGCACCCGCCGCGAGAGGAGTATCTGCTGACCGTTGCCGGTCGCGATTTTCTGCCGGTGCTGTTCATGATTGGTGCGTGGGGGCGTCAATACCGGGGCGGCGGCAAGCTGATTCGTTTCTTCGACGCGGAAACAGGCACGGAAATTAAAGCTGTCGCCGTGGATGAGGTCACCGGGGCGAAGATCGGGACTCGCCCCATACGCATGGTCACGCCTGATGAAAGCTGACAGGTGAGAAGCTTACGACTAGGTGTGTAAGCCACTACAGCTGACTGCTCAGAGATGATGCAATTGGGCGTGCAAGTATATGCAATTACGCATTGAATTATTGGCGGCCCAAATCCCGCCTTGGGTCGCCTGTTCGCGTTCCCAAGCCAGAAAGCAGTCCTCCAGCAACGGAGCAAGGGAATGGTCGGTATGTGGCCCTGAACAAACGCTCAGGCCCGATGGGGCGACAGACCGCTTCGGCCGACCAATAGCCGATGCGTTAGCTACGCAGGCAGAAGTTCGGCCGAAGCGGACGTTCATGCCATTGCGATAGCATGACTGCTATCGGCCAGGAGCAGACATTACCGGGACAGTTGGAGCCGCCATGCGGATGACTGCTTGGGTCAGACACCTGCCTGACCGCCTACGCGTGCAACTCGGCCGAAGCGGACGTTCGTTCCTTCTATAACGAATGGCTGCTTTCCGATACGAAAGTGGACTGCCCTGGGTACCGTAGACAAATTCCCGCCTCACGCCGACGCCCGTTCAAAGGCATCGGGGCTGATGCCGCCCAGGTAGCTGTGGCGGCGGGTTCGATTGTAAAAAGCTTCGATGTAATCGAATACATCTGACTTGGCCAAGTCGCGGGTTTTGTAAATCCGTTTGCGGATACGCTCCTTCTTCAGACTGCTGAAGAAGGACTCTGCCACGGCGTTATCCCAGCAATTGCCACGTCGGCTCATGCTGGGTTCAAGGTCGTGGGAGAGGCAGAAACGGCGCAAATCATCACTACATATTGCGAGCCCTGATCTGAATGGACCAGCACGCGACCAGTAGGTTTGCGCCGCCACAGTGCCATCAGCAGAGCGTCCAACGCCAATTCGCGGCTCAATGTCGGTTTCATCGACCAGCCCACCACCTTGCGTGAGAACAAGTCGATCACCACCGCCAGATAAAGCCAGCCCTGCCAGGTACGGATGTAAGTAATGTCCGTCACCCAGGCTTGGTCAGGCTGTGACGTCGTGAACTCGCGATTTAGATGGTTTGGGGCCAACAAGGAAGGGCGACCTGCAATAGGTCGTGGCGCCTTATAACCGCGCTGGGCCTTGATACTGTGTTGCCGCATGATTCTGGCGACACGGTGTTTGCCACATAGCTCGCCGATTTCACGTAGATCACCCAGTACGCGGCGAGACCCATACACCCCGCCACTGGCTCGCCAGGAGTCGCGAATCAACGCCAGCAATCTGGCATCTTCCTTGGCATGGTCAGACTCGGGGCGGTGTAGCCATTGATAGAAGCCGGCACGGGCAACTTGCAACAAACGACACATGGTCGTCAGCGGCCAGGTATGTCGATGCTCGTTCATGAAGCGGTACCTTACTCGGACTCCCTGGCAAAGTACCGCGCGGCTTTTTTTAGAATATCTCGCTCTTCTTCTGTGCGCCGCAGTTGCGCCTTCAGGCGAAGGATTTCGCTCTTTGCCTCGATCAGCTCGGCAGCCTGTTTCTCCGAATTATCTGGGCTGACCGCTTTCACCCATTTGTATAGGCTGTGGCTGGAAACCCCAAGCCGAGCGGAAACCTCGGCCACAGAGTAGCCGCGCTCAGTGACCTGTTTGACGGCTTCTTCTTTGAATTCAGGGGTGAAACGCTGTGTGCTCATGGACATCCTCCTATGCTCAAATCATAGGGCAGGATTGCCTACAGGAGCCGGGGCAGTCCAAAGCAGCCACCTAGGCGACTAGTAAATCAGGGGCGATTCAAGGTGCTTGATCGAGCATTCAGTACCCAGCCGGACGGCTACCTCACACGGGAAGAGGTCAAGGTTGCTAGTGGTCGCTTTACCTTAAATCTCGAGGAGAAATCGGGCCAGCCGCGATGCAGCCTGTCGACTGTCTTTCTGGGGCAGTCTGAAGGGACACTCAAGCTGAAGCTGGTTCGCTCCGATGCGAACGGTGAGGTGAACGCCGAGCAGGTTCGTTCGTTTGCGGTGGGGGTAAGGTCGGTGTCGTTGCCAGGGGCCAAGTTGACCGTTACGAAGGCAGATGCCAAGTCCATTAAGGTTCATATCGATAGTTTGACCCCGGTCGACTGTCTGGCGGGCCTGTAAGGTCAGTACTCAGGGGGCAATGTGATGGGTGCGGTCATACGGCTACTGGCAATTACCGGAATCGGCCTGGCCGCGGCCTTCTCTCAGGCTGGGGAGTTGAGCAAAGCCGTTTCCATGGTGGCACGTACTCATCAAACCACCCAGGCCACTATCCAGGGCCATGCGGCCCACGTGATTTATGTCGGGCAATTTAACGATTGCGAAGCCGTATCAGTGCGTTCCAATGGCCACGACCAACACTTCCGTATCTACGGCAACAACGTCATAGATCGCCACTCCGTGGCGCCGACGTGGCCGGAAGGGCCGGATAACAAACGGGTGCTGGCGGCCGTAGTCCAGAATGCAATCCTCTACGGACAGGACAGCCAGAGCGACAACGATGGTTATCTGATCCAGGCTCGAGCATTGGGGGCGGTCGGGTCATCATGCAAGAACCTGGATGTGCTCATCAGCTTTGATGGCGACCTCGTTGATCACGCCCTAAAGAATGTATGCGAGTAGCAGGACAAACCTGAGGAGTAGGAGCTGTGATCAAGAAAGCCCTATTTTGGGGATTGGCATGTCTGGCAAGCGCAGGCTGCTTGGCGGCAGAAACTTTTCATGTGGATCTCGACAAGATCCAAGTATTTTCATCGGAGATTGGCACTCATCCAACGTTCCTGACGAAGGTGTTCAACAGCAAGATCAGTGCGGTTGATGAGCAGCATCCTGAACTGGCCAAAGCACTGCTGGAAGAAGTGGCAGCAGCAGGCTACCAAGTTGCGACGCCACCGGAGAAATCCCAGCTTTACACGCTCGAAGAGATCTATGCCGGAAAGCCGGACGGCTATACCTTCCCCAAAGAAAGCGAAACCACGGGATTACGGTTCCCTATCTTTCATCTGCTGGCCAATGGGCTGACATGCGCCACCCTGCATGTCTGTAACGATCCAGGCATTGCTGCCAATATGGCGTTCGATAGTCTCGAAAGTGCCCAAGCCGAGGCGATACACCGTACAGCTCCCAAACTGTCTGAAGGGCAGAATCAAGCCACGTCTATGGTGATCACCAAGCTCTGCACCGTGCTCGGTAGGTCCTGCTCGTTGTCCGTGGCGTTGGCGTACGACCCGGTGGTGAGTCTGGACCAGCTTCGCCTGGCCAACGCGCGGGAGGGTTTTCCGCGAAGCTTGTTGTTGAAGAAGTAAACTTCAACTGCGGGTAGGCCAGCAGAGTGGCCACAGCACTCCCGGCCTCCGTCGGGGCGAGCTATTGCGAAGTAAAGGGTTCAGCCGGCGACCGCTGAGTCATTGAGGGGTGGAGCGCAGCGATTTAAAGAGTAACAACAGATCCACAGTCCAGTCCCATCGACCGGTCGGTAGGCAAGTCCTCGGGGGCCTTGATCATGTCATTGCGTGTTTTACAGAATAATTTTCAAATATTGTGTAGAACAAGCACGAATAAACCACGCGGCTTGGATAGGCCATGATTAGCCATACTGTGCAGCACTTGATGCGAGATGCTCCCAAGGGGCAGCCTATGGATGCAAAGCTGCTGGCTGAGCTTGGCGTCAGCATGGCTATGGCATCCTATCTGGTGAAGCAAGGATGGATGTACCGCTTGTCACAAGGGGCGTACCTATTGACCGGAGACAAACCCACCCGGGACGGGACGATCGTCTACCTCAGCCGCAAGATCGGCGGTTTGCATGTGGGCGGCAAGACCGCTCTGGCCTGGCGAGGGGTGCGGCACAATGTCGCATTCAAGGAACGGGTGGTTCTGTGGGGACGTAAACCGTACACATTTCCGTCCTGGATCAGTGAGGTGATGCACTATTCCTACCAGACAACACGCCTTTTCGATGACAGCCTGCCGTATGACTCTTGGCTGACGCCTATCCCCGTAGGCCACCCCGGCGTGCTCGTATCCAGCATGGAGCGCGCCTTACTTGAGCTGGCCTCAGACATTGGAAAGGGGCAATCAATAGAAGAAGCGTGCAATCTGATGGTGACACTACGGAACCTGCGCACCGTTGTGCTGGATGAACTACTCATACATTGCACCCGAGTGAAAGTGGTGAGGCTGGCACGTGACTTGGGGCTGGCGTCTGGTTATGAGTGGGGATGTGACTTGCAGAAGCACGTTGATCGTATCAGTAAAGGCAAGCGTTGGTCAGTGTTGGCGAAGGATGGTGAAAGACTGACGCTGAAGCCATGATGGAAGGAGCAAGAATATGCGGGAGTTTCTACGTGAATTTTGGCTAGCGGCGAAGGAAGGCCCACGACTGTATTTCGCCCCGCTGATCGGTGTAGTTAGAGGTGTCAAGGAAGAGTGGCTTCGCTGTACTGGGTCACATCGGTAGTGTCTTCCGCGCACGCATTCATTATTTTTTAGAAGCTATGGCCATGCCGAGGTCAATCAAGCCTGTGGCTAATGGGCGTTGCAATCTACAGAACATCCCAAGAACGACAATCTGATTGAGGTCGAGGACCATGCTCGTATTTGTCGACACCGAATTCACCAATTTCATCCAAATTGATTTGATAGCCATCGGTCTAGTGGCCGAGGATGGCCGGGAGTTCTATGCCGAGCGGAATGACTATCGTCGGGAGGATTGTAGCGATTTTGTGCGGGCCTACGTTCTTCCGCTGTTAGGCCGAGTGAAGGATGCCAGTTGCACCGCACAAGAGCTGACTTTGCGTCTTCACGCCTGGTTCGCGTCGCTCGGCCAGTCGGTAACCTTGGTGTTTGATTACGCTTCTGACTGGGATCTCCTCGCTGATGCCCTCCAGGGGGAGGGTGGCCAACCATTACCCAGCAACCTGGGGGAGAAGTGGCTTCTGACGTTCGAAGTCATCGGTGATTCGGTTTTCCAGCAAACCATGGCAGCAACATATAGTGCAGACTGGCCTCCACATCATGCATTGGCCGATGCTCGTGCATTGCGGTCCGGGTTCTTATCATGGAAGCTGGCTGCGTCAGCCTAGGCAGACACAAGTCCTTTTTACAGCATCGTTTGATCCGTTGAATCTGCCCCAAGTCATTCGTATTGAGGGCCTGCTCCGCTGCTTCCTTTAAGCATAGGGGCAAAGTTGTGAATGGTCCCCGGGGACAATACTAGTCAACCTGCTTCTTCGCTTTCAGCATCTCTAGCTTCTTGTCTTGCCGTTCCTTGGCGCGCCGCTTTTTCTCTGCAACTTCTTCTTGAAGGAGAATCTGGCGGGCATCTTCGGTTTTACAGAATCCCAGTTGGATCAGAACCTGAAGCTTGGCTAGTGGGCTCAGATTCAGGCGTCCGCTACGACACTCACTTAACGTACTCGGGGCAATACCGAGGTACTCGGCCAGTTGCCGATCCTCAGCAAACTCAAGCTCCTCTTTGATCGAGTCGATCACCGATATCCACTCGATGACGGGAGCATTTTTGTCATCGGCCTGGATGAGATTCTTCGCATCAACTATACTTCGAATTTGCGAATTCATAATTTCGATTCCAATAAATAAATCCTATAACAAATCCAGTATAACACGTATCTATACGTTGTTTGTATTGGTTGTTCGAATCTACGAAACAACAGCCCACAGGGTATGCCAATGAACTAAGAGACAACCGAGCAGGAGAAGTGAGAACGGCCTCGTCATGAGGCCGTAGAGAGTTAGGTGTCAACTTTGCGGGAAGACACTTTGATTCTCGGACAGCGACCGTAGTGTGTCAACACGGCGATGGGTGGTTGTTGCTCTCAGTTCCTGTCTCCTGCTCGTTTGGGACTTCGAGGAGCAATACTGTGTTGTCCGAAGCAGAGGTCGAACGACTGTTCGACAAATTCAACATCCCCGTCGTGGGACGAAACCGTATTCGCTGGATACGCGAGAACGCACCCGTGCGACGGGTCCATGGCGGCGGCATCAGTCAAACAATTCGTTACTGCGGTCGCAAAATGAATTTTGTCATCGAGGCTGAAGCCCTTAGGACAGAGTTCGCAACGATTGTGTCATTTGATAATGACAATGACATTCTTGAGTTTTATCACCAACCTTGCCGGTTAAATATCGCATGGAAAAAAGCCAATGGCCGCCGGGCGGCGACCAGTATCACGCCGGATCTGTTTTGTATTAGCCGATCAGGGTTCTATTTTGTCGAATGCAAAACCGATCAAGACTTGTTTGAGCTAAATGAGAAAGATCCGGTGCGATTTATTCTGGGTGATAACGGTAAGTGGTGTTCTCCACCCGCTGAAGTTGCGGCTCGCGAATTTGGCTGTGATTTTGTCGTTAGACCTTCATCTGAGAATAACTGGATTCTAATAGAAAATTTAGAGCTTCTTAAGGATTACTACATTCATCCATTTGAGTCGAATGGTGATGAGTTGCAGAAACTTCGTGAATTTTTCTCCCGTAATCCATGGGGGGCTATTTGTGACTTGATAAAAGCTGTCGATGCAGATGTTGTCTACAACTCTATCGTAACAAAAGAGTTTATCTTTGATTTAAATGGCAGTCGTCTAAAAGAAGTAGAAGATGCTTATTTGTTTAGAGATGAGATAAGTGCGCAAGCCTATAAAATATATCTTGAATCAAAATCAACTTCACCTGGCTTGCCCGCAGGAATTGAACTACGGCCCGGATGTGTATTTCTTTGGGATGGCAGGTCCTGGGAAATAGTAAATGTTGGTGATGTGGGGGTGGCCGCAAGGTGTGTGGATTCGCAAGACTCCATGTTGATGGATCTGACTTACCAAGAAATGGCGGGGTTGGCAAAAAGTGGAAAAATCATATCTGTCGGTCGGAATAATTCTGATAATTCGTATGATCTATTGAAGAAGTGCTCACCAAAAGATATTCGGATTGCTTTACATCGACATGAAATACTATTTGGCACTCCTGGAAAGAACAACCCATATGTTGATAAAAGTACAAGAACGAAATTTAACTGGAAAGCAAGGTGGAGAGAAGCGGAGGTTAAGTATGGTTATGGCTTTATTGGATTGGTGCCGAATTGGGATAAAACTCAAGGCAACCACGATAGGAAGATAGAAGCAGGTGTTATTGCCATTATTGAAGAACTATACCCTGATTGCTGGGCTAACCCCAAGCAAAAATCTATTACTCATTTTATTGGCGCTGTCAACAATGAATGCGAGAAGCGCGGATTTTCAAAAATCTGTGCAAAGACATTAAGAGCTGAAATTAAAAGGATTCAAACTGCAGAGGATGTGAGGGAGAGGGAAGGAAGGAAAAAAGCCTATCAATCGGAGGCCATTCAGTACTGGTATATAGGGTATGAAACTCCAGTTCATGGTACTCATCCATTTCATATTGCTCATATCGATCATTCTCCATTTGATGTGCGGCTTACCAATTCAAAATTAGAGTCGGTTGTGAAGACCGGTATCTTATCTCTACTTATTGACGCATATTCAAGAAAAATACTTGCGTGGTACTTTAGTTTTGACAAGCCAAGTTACCGAAGCTGCATGATGGTGTTACGTGATTGCGTGCGACGACATGGACGATTGCCCCAAAGGATTGTTTCTGATGGCGGGGCAGAATTTCAGTCGGCTTACTACGAAAAATTGGTAGCTGTCTATTATGTAGACAAGCAGTCAAGAAAGACCGGAAAACCACGTGATGGTGGAGTTATCGAACGTATGTTTCGTTTGACTAGAGAACAATTTGCAAATGCCTTGTTGGGTAATACACAGGCAGAGCGTTATATACGGCAAGTTTCTCCTGAGGTAAATCCAATAAAATTAGCCAATTGGACTTTGGAAAGACTGACTGCAAGGCTGGAAGAATACTTTAGAACCTATCACCGAAATTTTCATTCAACACTTGGTTGTACGCCAGATCAAAAGTTCTTGGAAGGGATGAGAATTTATGGGGCTAGGAAGAGTGTATTGATTAGCTACGATAAGAATTTCATTGTTACGACTATGCCAACAACCTCAAAAGGTGATGCGAAGGTAACCAATAGAGGGGTTAAAATTAATTACATATTTTATAACTCTGTTGCGTTAGATAGTTATTCTGTCGTTAATTCAAGGGTTCCGGTTAGATACGACCCTTGGGATGGTGGTCATGCTTATGTGTATTGCAATAACGAATGGATTGAGTGTTTTAGTGAGTATTACAAGGTATTCAAAGGCATGAGTGTAAAAAAAATAGCTATAGCTACTGAGTGCCTGAGACAAAAATATAGGATGGCGGGCAAGGAGTACGAAATTACCGCTCAGCGAATCGCTGAATTTTTATCCTCAGCCGAAGAAGAAGAGAAGCTTGCTATGCAAACCATGCACGATTCTGAGGTGCAAGCGGTAAATTCGCGAATTAGCCAGGATTTACTTGTGCCAGATGCGGGGGAAAATAGGACGGGCGCAGATGACAACGTCAATCCAAGCTGGACGCCTAAAATTCTGGATACCTTCTGATGGGTGGCTGCAGTGCTTAGAAAAGAATCGTTATCAGCTTTGGAAGATTTTAAAAAAGTCCGGGCGAGGCATGAAAAATTAAACGAGCTTTTTGATCGACTTGAAGAGGTGCCGCTTCCGTCTTCTCAAGGGAAGATTTTTGCTGTGGTTGGCGCTACTGGTGCTGGTAAGTCAACAGCCTTGGGTCATTTTTTTGATTCATATAACCAGCGTTTTATTGATGAAATGGTGAAAAACCCTGGTTTTATTCCCACTGTGTTAGCCACGTTGCCAACGGGATTCAAAGGGGAGTTTGATTGGAAGGACGCTCTGCAGCGTTTGCTAGCTGTGTTTTTCGAGCCTTTGATAAGTAAAAAGATCCTGCCAAGGATAGTTGTGGATCTCGAAGGTGAGCGAATTGAGAACGTCCATAAGCTGGTGACGTCGGCGTTGGCAAGAGCATTCAAAAATGGGCTGCTTGAACGTGAGACCCACTTTGTGGGAATTGATGAAGCATCAAGTATTTTCGCAACTAAAAACGACAGGAGCTACAAATATCAATTTGAGATTCTAAAAAGCATTGTTAATGACTGGGGGCGTCCATTAATTTTGTCGGGTGCTTATGATCTGCTAAAAATTGAAGATTTTAATTCACAGTTGATCCGTAGAACGAAAATAATCCATTTTGAGCGATATCATCCGAACGAGCTAGAGTCGGAAAATAATAAATACGGCCAGTCTTTCGTGAATGCGGTGCATACTTTTTTCAACGCAATGCGGATTCCTATCAGTGATGATGTGAGTGAGAATTATTTTTACATGATGAAAATGAGCTTAGGGTCCGTTGGTTTGTTAAAAGATTGGTGTATGCGCGCTTTGGAGTTTGCTTTTATGTCGCAAACGGAGCCCAAGATCGATATGGATGTCATGAGAAAAACGGCTCTCCCCATTCGGCAGTTAATAAAAATTGAAAAAGAAAATCAATGGGGTGAAAAGCTGTTGAGTGATGATTCTGAAGAGGAGTTGGCCAGTCTTATGGGGTTTCGTAAGGAGAGTGGTGGGTATAAAAAAGATAAGGAAGAGAGCAGTAAGAAGAATTCTCGTAAGCCAGGCAAACGAAACCCTTCTCGTGATTTTGTTGGGAATTGATAATGTATCAGCCGCAAGTCTTATCGCTGCTCGAAGAGTATGACCCCCTGCCTCCAAGGTCGCGGCTTATGCCTGTGAAGCCAATGAATGATGCTTCGTCTATTCAGGAGTCATTGTCAAGTTATTTTGTGAGGCTGGCAAGGAAGCATTCCTGCTCGCCGATGATATTGTTGAAAAACGAGGTTATGGGGTGGACAAAAATAAAATATAACCGAGAGGCCTCTTCAAGGTTTACATCGGATTATATTAGGACTATGAATGGGGTAAGTTTTTACGCCACGGAGCTGACAGAGGCACTAAAGAGTCTGACTGGGCGACCTGAGTTGGATAGATGTAGCTTTCTCCCGTGGACGGAAATTTTAGATCCTAGGGGGAATGGGCTACTACATGCTCGACCACATTGGTGTTCGGAATGCCTTCGGGATTGGCGTACCTCGGGCAGTGAGCCGTATTTCCCATTAATATGGATGGCCGCACCAGTAAAATTTTGTAAAACACACCAGTGCGCTCTGTCGGACATGTGTCCTCACTGTCGAAAAACGCAGCCTTTCTTACCTAAACACGTTTACCTTGATCACTGTTCGCACTGTGGTAAGTGGCTTGCCTCATCTACTGTAGCTGATCTGGGGAATATCGATAATTTTGCTTTGTATCAATATAACTCTATTGAAGAGATGATTGTTAATGGCTGGCGTTGCTTAAGCTTATTAAATTCATCGTCATTTATTAATTCTATTAAAGTCGTTGCTGGTGAGCTTTATGATGGTAGTGTCTATAAAATGGAGCGTGACTTAGGGTTCCAGAGAGGGGTAGTGGCGAATTGGTCTAAATCAAATGCTTCGCCTTCTCTCCCAAGCCTTCTTTTGTTCTCGTACCGGCTTGGTGTTTCTCCATTGGAATTCATTACATTGCTAGACCATCAACACATTCATCCGCATGTTGGCTTGGATCATCGGAAGCAAGCTAGTAAACGCAAAGGGCTCTTGGCATCTGAATTTTCTCGGGTGAAGTCGGTTTTGGAGTCAGTAATTGCGTCTGGCGTCTCAAAAAGTCCTGTTGGATCAATCGCGCGTGATCTTGGTTATACAGTTACCTTGTTGCGATATTGGTTTAAAGAAGAATGCCAAGCTATTTCGCGTCTTTATAAAGAGTATCGCCATAGTTGTAGAATGGAAAACGAACAGAAAGATGTTGATGTGGTTAAGGAAGTGTTTGAAGTCCTTACGGCTAAAAGGGCAAGAATTACAAATAGGGTTTTGCAGCATGAGCTTTCTTTGCGTGGTGTCGTTCTATCACGGCCGCATGTTTTGGCGGCGGTGGAGGAGGAACGGCAGAAAAGGTTGTTTTGCTAAGTGTTGAGGATGTGCCTTGATGCTGGAGCTTGTGGTTACGGCGATTTTCCAACAAGCCTTTGGCAGATAAACCTCGTTTTATCCGGCACAATGTCCGCTTCGCTTATGGCCGGGCGCTGACGTAGCTGACATCACCAGAAAACTGCCCTTACGTTTCCATCGGTCTACTATCGGGAACCAGCTTGGAAATCCTGATCTCGGCCAACTGCTGTCAGTCGCCCATCCCACAAAGCTGCCATTCGAGCGGCTGGTCCGCCACGGAACCCGCCAGATAGCCTACGAGTGCATTTCAGCCGGAGCAGCCACTTGGCCTTAGACGAACAATGGCTGCTCCAGTAAGAGAAGCAGCCACCAAAATGACGAGCAGACTAGGGGGCAATGCTTCATTGTGCCGCAGGCTAATCCGAAGCGGCGACGGTCGATCCACGCTATCATCCATGAAATGGACCGTGGTCCGTGGCATCGATCTGTTTGCGCCCGGCAGCTCCCGTGATCAGTGCTTGACCAGCACCACCTTGCCCCGGAACAGATGGTACTGGTACAGGTTGTAACCGAGCATGATCGGGAACACAAAGCCGATGCCGAACAGCATGAACGTCAGGGTCGGGCTGTCGGAAGCGGCAGCGGCAACGGTCAGGCGGCCCGGCACGATATACGGGAACAGGCTGATTGCAAGGCCCGCAAACGACACGACGAAGAGCAACGTCGCCCCCACGAACGGGCCGTGCTCACCGCGCATGTGCACCGAGTACAGCACGTAGACGGATGCCAATGCGGCCACCACTGCGAGCACGACCAGCACCTGGAAGACACCGTCCTGCTGCCAGCGCGTGATACCCACTGTGCTGAATTTCAGCGTCGCGAAAGATACGACGAGCGCAGCGGCGAGCGTCGCGAACAGGGCGGCGACCGAATAGCGACGGGCCGCATCCTCGATGCCGCCGGTTGTCTTCTTGATCAGCCAGGTCGCGCCGAGTAGGCTGTAACCGGCCACGACGCCGATCGCGGTGGCGATAACGAAGCCGGTGTTCGCCGCGCCGGGCGCGAGTCCGGTGAGGACCTTGCCGAGCACGATACCTTGCGAAATCGCCGCAAGCAGGCTGCCCAAGCCGAACATGCGGTCCCATGCCGTCTTGCTGCTATGCGCGGCGTGGCGGAACTCGATCGCGGCGCCACGCATGATGAAGCTCGCGATCAGCATCATCACGGGAACATAAAGATCGGTGAGGATCATCGCATAGGCGCTGGGGAACGCGCCGAACAGCGCGCCGCCGAGGGCGACAAGCCAAGTCTCGTTGGCGTCCCAGACATGGCCGATGGACTGGATCATCACGTCGCGGTCGCTCTCACGGCTGCGCAGCAAGGTCAGGATGCCGACCCCGAGGTCGAAGCCGTCCGTGACGACGTATAGTACGAGCATCAGGCCGATGAGGCCGAACCACGCATGGCTCAGCAGGGCCTGGGTAGAGAGGGAAGTCATCTTGGGTTCCTTACAAAGTAGGCGCGAAGGATTGAGCGGGCCATGCGTCAGTAATCGACGGCGTGCGACGGGCTCTCGCGGTCAGGCTCGGCGGGCGGCATCAGCGTGAGGTCCGGGCCCTTGCGCAGCCAGCGGTACGCGAAGATGAAGAACGACGAGATCAGCACGGCGAAGAACGCCGCGAACATGACCATGCTGCCCGTGATGGCGGTCGACGAGATGGCGGATGCAGCATGTTCGGTGCGCAGCAAGCCGTAGACGGCCCACGGCTGGCGGCCGACTTCCCGTACGATCCAGCCGCACTCCACCGCGATATACGGCAGCGGGATCGTGAATACCCACGCCAGTAGCAGCTTGCGCTGCGAGAGGAGCGCGTCGACGCGGCCGCGCGCCTTGCGCAGTGCGTAGAGGGTCCAGAACGCCAGCAGCATGAAGAGGAAGCCGATCCCCGCCATTGCACGGAACGCGTAGTACAGCAACGGGAGCATCGGCGGCTGGTCGACAACCGGAATGTCCCTCAGCCCCCTCACTTGGCCGTGCAGGTTGTGGGTGCCCAGAATACTCAGCATGCCCGGCACTTCGAGTGACCAGTTGTTGCGCTGCTGCGCGGCGTTGGGCCAGGCGATCAGCGACCAGCTTGCGCCCGTGCCGGGTGCGTTCGTCTCCCAGTGGCCTTCGATGGCGGCCCCCTTGGCGGGTTGGGTCTCGAACACGGTGACACCGCTCGAATCGCCCAACCAGATCTGCACGGGGGTGACGAACGCGAGGATCAGCAGCGCTAGCTTGAACGAGCGGACGAAGAATTCCGGATGGCGGCGCTTCAGCAGGTAGTAGGCGGAGATGCCGACGACCACGACGAGGCCGGTTTCCAGCGCCGCAAACCACATGTGCGATACGCCCCACGCCATGGCGGGGTTGAAGATCGCCTCCACGTAGTCGGTCACCACCAGCTTGCCATTCACGACGGCGACGCCGCTCGGGGTCTGCAGCCAGGAGTTGGCGACCATGATCCAGAACGCCGAGAGCGATGAGCCCAGCGCGACCATCGCTGTCGCGAACAGGTGGACGCCCTTCGGCACGCGCCCCCAGCCGAGCATCATGATGCCGACGAAGCCCGCCTCCAGCATGAAGGCCATCGCCCCCTCGAAGCCGAGGATGTTGCCGAAGAACTGGCCGGTGTACTCCGAAAACGGCCCCCAGTTGGTGCCGAACTGAAACTCCATCGGAATGCCGGTCACGACACCGACGGCGAAGTTGAGCAACAGCAGTTTGCTCCAGAACCGTGCGTGGCGGTACCAGACAACGTCGCTCGTCTTGACCCACAGGATTTCGATAACGAGCAGGAAGGCAGACAGGCTGATCGTCAGGATCGGCCAGAGTATGTGGAACACCGCGGTCATGGCGAACTGGCCACGCGCGAGGTTGAGAGCTTCTACAGGCATGATGGTCACCCTAAGGATGGAGAACGTGGGGGACACCCCCGACGGGATGCGGCCGCATGGATCGAACGAAATTCAAAAGGCAGGCAGGCTGGCCGGCTCCACTGAACGGTGCAGCAGCACCGGGATCGACTTCGAGGTTGGCGTATTGCAGACGTCGCCGACGCTTGATAGCGGGACCAGCGGGTTCGTTTCCGGGTAGTACGCGCCGATGCAGCCGCGCGGAATGTCGTACTCGACCAGGCGGAAATAATTTGCGCGGCGTTCGATCCCGTCGTCCCAGACCGTCGTCATGTCTACCCAGTCGCCGTTCTTGAAGCCGAGCATCGCGATGTCGGCCGGATGGATGAACACGACGCGGCGCTGTCCGAACACGCCGCGATAGCGGTCGTCGAGCGCATAGATGGTGGTGTTGTACTGGTCGTGCGAACGGGTCGTCATCAGCGTCATGAGGCGCTCGCCATGGATTTTCTTCGCACGGGCGATCGGCGTGTCTTGTTGCACCGGATGCACGACGAAGTTGGCCTTGCCGGTTGGTGTTTCCCATTCGCGCTCGCGCGACGCTACGCGCAGGTGGAAGCCGCCTGGTTGTTGAATACGCGCGTTGTAGGCCTCGAAGCCATCGAACACCTGTTCGATCGCGTCGCGGATTATCGCGTAGTCACGCGCGAACCCGAGCCAATCCACCTTGGCATAACCGAGTGTTGCATACGCAATGTTCGCGATGATTGCGGTCTCAGACATCAGGTTCGGAGAGGCGGGCTTGTTCATCCCGTACGAGATGTGCACCATGCTCATCGAGTCCTCGACGGTGATGCCCTGTGCCACGCCAGCCTGCGCGTCGATCTCGGTGCGGCCAAGTGTCGGCAGGATCAGGGCTTCTTTGCCGTGCACGAGGTGGCTGCGGTTCAGCTTCGTCGTGATATGGACGGTGAGATCGCACGAGCGCAGGCCGTCGAAGGTGCGCAGCGTATCCGGCGTCGCCATCGCGAAGTTGCCCCCAAGGCCAATGAACACCTTCAGACGACCTTCCACCATGTGTTCGATGGTCTCGACGACGTCGAGGCCATGCTCGCGTGGCGGCTCGAAGCTGAAAACCTGGCCGAGGCGGTCGAGGAAGGCCTGCGAGGGTTTCTCCTCGATCCCCATAGTGCGGTTGCCCTGCACATTCGAGTGTCCGCGCACTGGGCAGAGCCCCGCGCCTTCGCGGCCGATGTTTCCGCGCATCATCAGCAGGTTCGACAGCATGTGCACGGTCTGCACCGAGTGCTTGTGCTGCGTGATGCCCATACCCCAGGTTGCGATCACTCTCTTTCCGTTTGCATATATGCGGGCCAGGTCCTCGATGTCTTCGTGTGCGACGCCGGATTCGGATTCGAGCAGCGGCCAGCTCTCGGCGCGCAGATCCGCGGCGAACGCGTCGAAGCCGAGCGTGTGCTCGCGGATGAAATCCACGTCGATCACGCGCTCAGTGCCTTTCGCGACGGCTAGGTCGTCGAGTTCGATCACATGCTTCGCGACGCCCTTGATCAGCGCGAAGTCGCCCCCCAGCTTCGGCTGGATGAACGTCGATGCGATCTTCGTGCTGCCGAAGGTGAGCATCTCAAGCGGATGCTGGGGGCTCGCGAAGCGCTCGAGCCCCCGTTCGCGCAGCGGATTGACCGAGACGATCGTGGCGCCACGGCGGGATGCCTCGCGCAGTTCACCCAGCATGCGTGGATGGTTGGTTGCGGGATTCTGGCCGAAGATAATGATGGTGTCCGCGAGCTCGAAGTCGTCGAGTGTGACCGTGCCCTTGCCGATGCCGACTGTCGTCGGCAGACCGCGGCTGGTCGCTTCGTGGCACATGTTCGAGCAGTCGGGGAAGTTGTTGGTGCCGTACATGCGTACGAACAGCTGGTACAGGAACGCGGCTTCGTTGCTCGCGCGGCCGGACGTGTAGAACGCTGCTTCGTGGGGCGAGTCGAGCTGGTTCAGATGCTTCGCGACCAGCGCGAAGGCATCGTGCCACGCGATCGGCTGGTAGCGGTCGGTCCGTGGGTCATACACCATCGGGTCGGTCAGCCGGCCGTGCTGCTCGAGTTCGTAGTCCGTCTGCTTCATCAGCTCCTCGACGGTATGGGCCTCGAAGAACGCCGGGGTCACGCGTTTTGTCGTCGCCTCGGCCGCGACTGCTTTTACGCCGTTCTCGCAGAATTCGAAGGTCGACGCGTGCTGCCGGTCGGGCCACGCGCAGCCGGGGCAGTCGAAGCCATCTGGCTGGTTTTGCTTGAACAGCGTTCGATAGTTGCCGCCCGCGACCCGCTCCTTGATCAGATTGATCGCGACGTATTTGAGGGCGCCCCAGCCTGCGGCCGGATGGTCGTATGCCTCGATTTTTCCCTTCGGTGTTGCCTTTTCCATAACCTTGGCTCCATTGATGACGCGTCGTCTATGTCGTGCCCGAGCAGCCTGAAGTCGGGTTCTGCCATGCGGCGCGTTCCATGAGCCGAAGAGTAAAAGCGCAGGAGGAGGGGCGGGGCACACACATCCATTCGATTTACAAGAGTACAGTTCTGTTATCCTCCCGCATTCGCGTGGACTGTATACTGAAGTGCATTCGTCCCCATGCCACCGCATTCGGCCGGGCTGCGATCGGATGCGGGAGTGGGGCGATGAAACTTTACGAAAAGCTTGCGGACGATCTGGAGAAGCTGATCCGGCAAGGCGTGTACAGTCACGGTGATCGCGTGCCGTCGGTACGGCAGACCAGTCAGCAGCACCGGCTCAGCATCACCACTGTGATTCGTGCCTATTTGCTGCTGGAGAGCCGCGGCCTGCTGGAAAGCCGGCCTCAGTCCGGCTATTTCGTCAACCTGCGCAGTGACGATGGCGAGCGCCAAGTACGCAAACTCCGGCCCACCAAGCCGATCGCCATTTCGTCGTCGGTCGACGTAAGCCGGCTGGTGCTGTCGACCCTGCGTTCGATCAGCACAGACGGTGCCGTGCCGCTCGGCTCGCCCTATCCCGATCCGGGCCTGTTTCCGTTTGAAAAGCTGAACCGCTATGCGTATTTGGCCGGCCGGGAAAAAGGCAATGGGGCGTGACGAATGCGCTGCCGCCCGGCAATCCGGAACTTGTGCGCCAGATCGCGCGACGCTACCTCGAAAACGGCATGTCGGTCGATCCGAACGAGATCATCATCACGGTCGGTGCGACGGAGGCGATCAACCTCTGTCTGCAGGCGGTCGCCAAACCCGGTGACGTGATCGCCGTTGAATCGCCGACTTTCTACGCGATGCTGCACGCGATCGAGCGGATGGGGATGAAGGCGATCGAGGTTTCGACGCATCCGGAGCACGGCATCGACATTGCGGCGCTCGCCGCGATCGTAGAATCGCAACCCATCGCCGCGTGCATGGTGATGCCGAACTTCCAGAATCCGCTCGGTTTCCAGATGCCGGACGAACGCAAGCGCGAGCTGGTCGAGTTCGTCACCAAGAAGGACATTCCGGTCATCGAGAACGGCGTGTACAACGAGCTGTACTTCGGCGCTTCGCACCCGAGCACACTGAAGTCCTACGACAAGAAGGGGCTCGTGCTGCATTGCGCGTCGTTCTCGAAGAGCCTGACGGCGGCCTACCGGATCGGCTGGGCGCTGCACGGCCGCTATCGCGACGAGGTAGAGAGGCTCAAGTTCCTCAACACCTTGACGACGCCCTCCATTCCGCAACTCGCGATAGCGGAATTTCTCGAACGGGATGGCTACGAGCATCACCTGCGCCGGGTCCGGAAGGCCTATGCGCAACAGGCCAATCTGATGCGGGCGATGGTGTCTCGCTTCTTTCCCGACGGCACGCGCATGTCCTCTCCGGCGGGCGGCTATGTACTGTGGATCGAGCTGCCGCCCAAGGTCGACTCGATGCGGCTTTATCAGCTGGCTCTCGAGAGGGGTATCACGATCGGGCCGGGCTATATGTTCTCGACCTCGGACACCTACCGGAATTTCATCCGACTCAACTACAGCAGTCCATGGTCCAGCGAGATCGAACAGGCGTTGATTACCGTCGGCAAGCTGGTCGGAACGTTAGCCCGCTGACGCGTGAGGTCAGCGAAAGCAGTACAGCTCGCGGGCGGCACAGCCAGTACAGTATGCGGATCGCGCGTCAGGCACCCTCAAGCTTGCGCGCCGCGGCTAGAATCGGCTGTGTCGTCATCGTTGCGAGGGAAGGACGAGCATGAACGAAGTGCAAGCAGGACAGACGAACGACGGCGAATTCGACCCGGTCGTCGCCGTGGTGCTCGAGCAACTGTGGGTGTCGTCCAAGGATGGTCCTGACAGGCCATGGGCCTTGGCCAAGCTGGCAAAACGCGCCCGACTGCCGATGAGCACGTTGCGACGGACACTCACGGTGCTGAAGTCTGCAGGACTGGCCGATTTTAGCATCGACGAGAACGGACGCGGGATGGCCGTGCTGACCGAGCAAGGGCGCGCGCTCTGCGAGACGGTGGCGGGGATCGAGGCCGACGGCGCGGGTTGATGCAGGGGACTGTCAGCGCGAGACGGCGGGCTTTCGGGCGCGCCGTCTCTTTTTTCAGGGGGGCTTTGCCGTACGGGGTGGGCAGGCATCAACCGCCGACCAGCGACATGCGGACGGTGGGGTAGACCTTACCCGATCCGGCCTTGCGCTTCGTCGCGCGAAGCTCTGAGTAGCGGTCGTCGCGGTGGCTCCAACTCCGACGGACCGCATCGGCCAGTTGCTCGATGGAAGCGGCCTCGGTCAGCCAGGGCTTAAGATCCGTACCATGCGTCGCGAACAGGCAGGTATACAGTTGGCCGTCGGCCGATAAGCGCGCACGCGTGCACGAGCCGCAGAAGGGATGCGATACGCTCGAGATGAACCCGACCTCGCCGGAGCCGTCTGCATGGCGATAGTTGACCGATGTCTCGGTGGGTTCGTGATTGTCGAGAGGAACGAGGGAGAATTCCGCTTCGATGATGTCCTGCATCTGCCGCGACGTGAGCACCTTGTCGCTTGCCCAGAATGCCGCGCCGCCGACATCCATGTATTCGATGAAGCGCACCGCCACGCCGCTGCCCTTGAACAGGCGGACCAGCGGCAGGATCTGGCTATCGTTCACGCCGCGCTCGATCACCGTATTGACCTTGATGGGCATAAGCCCTGCGGCACACGCCGCGTCGATGCCGTCAAGGATGCGTGCCACGGGCACGTCGACATCGGTCATGCGGCGGAACACCGCGTCTTCTACCGCGTCGAGGCTGACCGTCACGCGGGTCAGGCCGGCGTTGCGTAGCGAGCGTGCCTTGCCGGCGAGCAGCGAACCGTTGGTGGTGAGCGCGAGCTCGACCGGCTTGCCGTTCCAGGTTGTTAGTGCCGCTAGCCGCTCGATCAGCGTTTCGAGCCCGCGTCGCAGCAGCGGCTCGCCACCGGTGATGCGGATCTTCTCGACGCCGAGCGACACGAACGCTCGCGCGATCTTGACCATCTGATCGAACGACAAGCGCTCGGATGATGACAAAAACGGGTAATTCACATCGAAAACATCGCGTGGCATACAGTAAGTGCACCGAAAGTTGCACTGGTCGATCACAGACAGACGCAGATCCCGCAACGGGCGGTCGAGTTGGTCGATGGGATTCGCGGCGGCGTCAGCAAGTGCGGCTGCGAGTGCCGCGTGGTCGATGGCGTTCATGATCTGTCCGATGCTCCTCGGAGGATGAAACGATTCACCAGCAGGATAGTACGTAGGTGCGTTGGGCCGGATACACAGTCCGCTCCTCATCCCAGGAGTACAGTTTCGTCTTCCGGAGCCGCGTATTCGACGAAGCTGTCGTCGCGGCAGAAGCCGAGCAGCCGTATCCCGGCCTGCTGTGCGACGTCGATCGCAAGAGACGTTGGGGCCGAAATGGTCGCGATCATCGGGATATGCAAGCGAGCTGCCTTGCGCACCAGCTCGTAACTGGCACGGCTGGACAGAAACACGAAGCCATCGCGCGTATCCGCCTGACGGCGCGCGAGGTGGCCGATCAGCTTGTCGAGCGCGTTGTGTCGGCCGACGTCCTCGAATACGTCGATCACCGCACCGTCACGGTCACACCATGCGGCGGCATGAATGCCTCCGGTCTCGTGCATCAGAACCTGTCTAGTGGGCAATTCGCGCGCTGCGCGCTCGACGGCATCGGCCCCGATATTGGAGGCGGCGCCGGCATGGGCGATACGGGCGGGGTGCAGATCCAGCAGCTCGATGCTCTCGATTCCGCAGACCCCGCAGCCAGTTCGCCCTGCCAGCGCGCGTCGCTTCCCTTTCAGCGCCATGAAGGCCTTCTGCGCGATGGTGACTTGCACCTCGGCGCTGTCGCTTGCCGAGAACGTTTCGATATCGAACACCTCAGCCATACGCTCGACGATGCCTTCGCTGAGCGCAAAGCCCAGCGCAAACGCTTCAAGGTCGATCGGGGTCGCCATCATCACTGCGTGCGCGATGCCGTTGAAGACCAGCGCGACCGGGACCTCCTCGACGATGCGGTCGCCAGTCCGGCGGGTGTCGCAGTGCCGGCGACGGATCACCGTGCGAGCGACGCTGCCGGTGTGATCGGCAGAGGTGGGGCAGGGCTGCATGATGGGTTCCTCCGATGAGATCAAGTTAGTTGATAGCGTGCGTCGGGCAGGGTTTCCGGTGGCACGGTCTCGTCGCAGAGATCGAGCAGCGCCCTCTCCACGTTGCACGTCATCGCGTCGAGTGCCAACTGATTGGGCGCGACGCCGAACGGCTGGGAAATCTCGCCCGCGATCGCCTCAAGCGCGATCATCGTGTATGACACGAACGTGCACACGAGCGGTGTCGCAATGTTAATCGTGTCGACGAGCCCAAACGGCAGCATCGCGCAATAGGCATAGACGGTACGGTGCAGTAGCACGCCGTACACGAACGGAATCGGTGTCGCCGCGATGCGTTCGCAGCCGCCGACGGCCGCTCCGAGTTCGTTGAGCTGCGTGTCGAGCAGCCAAAGCTGGCTGTCGGTGAGCGCGCCGCTGCGCTTCAGCTCGCCGAGGCGGCAGCGCGCTTCGTTGAGCAGAACGATGGGGCGGAACAAACGGCCCGCCACGGCCATCGCGTTGTCCGGCCCGAGCAGTCGCGCCAGATCGGTTGCCACATCAGTGCGCCGCAGTTGGTGCTTGAACGCGTAGACGAATGCAATTAGCAACCGCACGAAGCCGTCGCGATCGAATACGGCGGGGTCGTCCGGCGCGTAGGCAATCACCTGCGACGTCAGTGCGCGCGCGGAAATCAGTACGTTTCCCCACAGCCGGCGCGCTTCCCAGAACCGCTCGTAACTGGCGTTGTTGCGGAACGCGAGAAAGATGGCCAGCGCAACGCCGCACAGGGTAAACGGTATCGCGTTCAAGGGAATTTTCTCGCCCAACAGGCGACCATCGGTGAGCATTGCGAGTACGCTGATCAGCGCCATGAAGACCAGTTGCGGAATGATCGATGGGAGAACCGAACCGTGCCAGATGAAGAGCATGCGGAACCAGTTGGGTGTGGGTCTGATGATCATGACGGATACACTAAAAGAGTCGATGGAAAGCGGTGCGTGTGTTGACCAGCCATCACAGCCGGCATCGGATTAGCTCCAAGGTTATGGGCAATCCGGCGTGCCTAGTGATCACACATCGGCGTAGGGGAAAAGAGCACAGTTGCCGCCAGGACGGCCTTCTGTCAGGTTCGCGCGGCAGTCACGCCCGTTGGCGTAATCGGTTCCGTTCAGGATTTGTATTTCTGAAGACGGTTCATCTGCTTGAAGCGGACGATCCGAAGACTCTTTCGTCTGACCGCTCTGGCCGAACCGCTGTCCGTCAATAGCCATACCGGGTGACTACTTCACTCGGATACCTACCGTTGAACCGTTGACGGATCGACCGGCAGCTACGGGTCGGTAGCAGCCGATCATGAGATAGGCGCCGACAGTCCGGTTTGGTCGACAAACTGCCTGTGCTTCCTATAGACAGCAGGTCACCCAAACCTGCCGATCTACGAGTCCAGTCTGTTGCCGGTGTACAAAGGATTTCGGACATGTTCCGATTTGGCGATGTATGAGCGCTGTATACCTGGTGCAAGCAGCGCGAGGCAGAGACGCATAATTGGCCGCCTAAGATGTGACGAAGGGGCTGTTACTCTGCTGCGGTTTGCTCCAGTGCAGTTATGACGGCCACCTTCGGGGGTGCCCTATGCAAACAACTCGGCCAAAGCGCCCCCCTCAGGTCTGAGTGCCAACTCAGGATCAGATACCTGCCATTTCTCTGTCACCAAGTTCGTCAGCTTTCTGACCGTTGGAACATGTACTGTCAACCCAATGCTGCCGATTACACCCTCGTCGCCTTAATGGCAGGTAACCTAGCAATAGCGGATCATCAAAAACGGCCAATGCCCGCCGTCGGACTCAGCGCTGGTCTGCCAAAAGCTTTTGCAGCCACAAAATTGGGTTAGACTTGCTCTATCCTATCTAAAGCGAAGCTGCGCTCGCTCCTCCAAACGTGTTCATTCTAGAGGTCTACAGGATGCTCCTGCGCGGGTAGCAATCAATCACCCACAGCTTGGGCAATCAGATATTTTTGTTGAAAGCGGAAATCCTTGAAAATACGTCGGCAATGAATTCAATAAACACGATCGCCCGTGTTGGAAGAAGCCTGTTTGCGACATAGACGATCTGAACAGGGACGGCCGAAGCAGTATATCCCGTCAGAATTAACTGCAAGCGACCGCTTTTTAACCCTTCCTCAAACAGCCATTCCGGTCCATGCCCAATACCTAAACCTGTGGTGACCGCTGCGCGAACGGCGTCGGGTGAGTTAACCCTCAGCTTGCCAGAAACCGGAATATCGGTGTCATGAAAGCGCCATGTCGCACCGGACGACAGCAAGGTGTAGATCACGCAGTCGTGGTCGCGCAGGTCATTCGGTATATGCGGAACTCCGCGTTTAGCCAGGTAGTCCGTACTGGCCACGACCACACGCTCGTACATTCCTATGCGCCGAGCGCGTAGCGCACTGTCCTCCAAATGTCCGATGCGAATTGCGAGTTCGATCCCCTCATCCACAAGGTTCACGTAGCGATCGCTGATCTGAAGATCCAGCGTCAATCTGGGATAACGCTCCAAAAAAGCCGGTACGTGTGGCAACACATATGTATGCGCCAGCGAGGTGGGACAGGCCACGCGCAAGAGCCCCGATGGATCAACGTTGTTCCTGAATGACGATTCAGATTCGTCCACAGCATCAAGAATTCGCCGGATGTCTGCGTAGTAGCGTTCGCCTTCCGGCGTCAAGGCAAGCTTGCGTGTGGATCGGTGCAGCAGCCGCGTTTGGAGGTGATCTTCCAGCGCCGCCACGTAACGACTGACATTGGGTTGTCCCAAGCCCAAATCTCGCCCTGCAGCAGAGAAACTTCCCGTCTCTACAGCCCGTGCGAAGCATGTCATCAAGAGAAATCGGTCCAAGCTACCCCACAATTCATGCATTTTAAGCATGAAATATATTCAAATGAGACATCTTATCGATTATCGAGCATGGATGCACACTTCTCCCTGTCGACCACGGTTGGTTGTCACTTACAGGAGAAATCAATGTCGCGCTTGCAAGGTAAACGTACTCTCATCACGGGCGGCACCAGCGGCATCGGTCTGGAAACCGCGAAGCAGTTTCTGGCCGAAGGCGCCCGCGTCGTCGTTACGGGCGTCAATCCCGATTCGATCGCGAAGGCCCAAGCCGAACTTGGATCCGAGGTTCCGGTTCTGCGCGCCGACTCGGCCAGCGTCGCAGCGCAAAGGGAACTGGCACAAGCCGTCAAAGACCACTACGGCCAACTTGACGTTGCCTTCCTCAATGCCGGCGTATCCGTCTGGTTGCCATTCGAGGAATGGACGGAAGAGATGTTCGATCGCTCGTTCGATGTCAACGTCAAGGGACCGTACTTTCTGTTCCAGGCATTGCTTCCAGTGTTCGCTCGCCCAGCGTCCGTAGTGCTCAACACGTCCATTAGTGCGCATGTCGGTGCGGAGCGCTCTTCCGTTTATGCCGCCACCAAGGCCGCGGTCCTCAACATGTCGAAGACCCTTTCGACCGAACTGCTTGGACGCGGGATTCGCGTCAACGCGGTCAGTCCCGGCCCGATCGAAACGCCGCTGTACGACAAGATCGGCATCCCCGACGCCTATCGCGAGCAAGTCAACAAGGACATTGCTGCCACCATCCCGCTCGGCCGCTTCGGTACGCCGGAGGAGGTGGCCAAGGCGGTGCTGTACCTGGCCTCCGACGAGTCCCGTTGGACGGTCGGATCGGAAATCGTCGTTGATGGAGGCCGCATGCTCAACGGCTAGTGGCGCGTCGCTTTTCGCCGACTTTCCTAAGGTCAATGCTTGGCGTAAAAAGCTCATGGTAAGAGCTAGCGTTATAGCCGCTGTTTCTGCGGATTATCCGGCGCTTTTACGAGCCCACTTGCGGCGCCAAAAGGCCTTGCTGATGGAAAAAATTTAGAGCTCGTTTCCATCCGAATCTGGCCCGTGCAGATTGTTGAGCGATGGGAACCCGGGCGTTTATTTCCGCGCCGCGATTTTTTGTCACCGAGGAGAGTTTCAAGAAAATCCAGAGTGACGAGCTGTTGTCCTGCGGCAACGGCGAACTTAATTGTCATGCGCGCGTGCTTGTAATGGTGACGTTGCGGCGTTCAGGCCTTTCGGAGGCCGTCTTTGATTGACTTGGCAATCCAAAGGTATACGGCAAAAGATCGCGCCAAGATGTGTCTGCACTAGGCCGCCGGCTGCTTCACACGGGGAAGTTTCTGGTGGAGCGATCGCGTTTGGGGATCGCGACAGCGAGTTTTCCTCACAATACGACGAAATAAAGTCGTTTGTTGCGAGGCGACACCTCCGCTACTCTCAATACAAGCACCGATGTGACCGGTGCTTCGGATCCAGTCGCATGAGCACGCACCGTTCGACCATTGAGTCGAGATCGGTGGGCAAGCATCTAAAGCGCGAGTCCGTCACAAGCCATTATAAAAAATCATTGGAGAAGACAACATGGGATTAAATCGTAGAGGCTTTCTCATTTGTGGAACTGGAGCAGTTGCAGTTGCAGCGACAGGTCTCCTTGGTGGTCCTTGGGTGCGCCGAGCCTACGCAGCGGAGTTCACCTACAAGGTCGGGACGAATCTGCCGGCAGCTCACCCGCTGAACGTTCGCCTCCAAGAGGCATCGGATGCGATCAGGAAGGAGACAGACGGTCGAATCGACCTCCGCGTGTTTCCCAATAATCAGCTTGGCGGCGACCCGGACATGTTCTCGCAGCTGCGAGCCGGGGCACTGGAGTTTTATGCGGTCTCAGGTGCTAATACCCTTTCGACTCTGGTTCCGAAGGCGTCTATCTCTGGCGTCGGCTTCGCGTATAAAGACTATGACCAAGTATTTGCAGCATTCGATGGCGACCTTGGCGCCCATATTCGCGGGCTTATTAGAAACGCGAATCTGATCGTGCTGGACAAGATCTGGAACAACGGGTTCCGCCAGATCACGACCAGTACGAAGCCCATCAAGGCTCCTGCCGACCTTCGGGGCATGAAAATTCGCGTGCACTGGTGGTCGTCTCTGGATCTCGCTGTTCAAGTCACTTTCCGCAGCCCCGGCGTCGATCAGCTTCAACGAAGTCTATTCTTCGTTGCAGACAAAAGTCGTCGACGGGCAGGAGAACGCGCTGGCCGTAGTAGACGCCGCGAAGCTTTATGAAGTCCAGAAATACTGCTCGATGACGAACCACATGTGGGACGGCTACTGGTTGTTGGGTAACAAGACAGCGTGGGAAAAGATGCCGCCCTCCGTCCGTGACATCGTCTCAAAGCACCTCAATGCAGGGGCGTTGAAGCAACGGCAAGACGTGATTCAATTGAACGCCTCCCTGCGGAAGACCCTTGAGGGCAGAGGGCTTGTGTTTAACACCGCTGACGTGAACGCGTTCCGCCACGCCCTGCAATCTGCGAACTACTACACGGAGCAGAAGCAATTCTTCGGCGACAAAGAATGGGGTCTTGTGGAGAAGTACACGGGGAAGCTGGCATGAGAACGCAAACGCTGAAAGACGTTGACGACGCACTCGAGCAACAAACTAGCGCAACCATCCATCAGACGACGAAGACTGTTCCCCGCTGGCTGTCCCATGTGGACTTCGCGCTAGGCCTGTGCGTCTCTGTGCCTGCGGCACTGCTGGTGCTAGCAGAAGTTATCTTGCTTTTCAGCGGTGTTGTTGCTCGTTATGTCCTGCACCATCCACTAATCTGGGGCGACGAACTCGCTTCCATTCTTTTTCTCTGGCTCGCAATGACAGGTGCCGCTACGGCGTTGCATCGAGGAAGCCACATGCGCATGACGGCACTGGTCAACCGCATGGGCGAGCAGTGGAATCCCTTCTGGGACACCATGTCGATGATGGCGAGCATGCTTTTTCTCGGCCTCGTACTTGTTCCGTCGATCGCTTATCTCAAGCAGCAGTGGGACATTCTGACACCGACAATGGAGCTCAATGATGGCCTACGCGTCGCGGCTATCATCTTCGGGATTGTGTCGATGCTGCTGATCTGCGTGGTCAAGTTGTTAGCAATCGGTTGGAAGACTGCAATGACTGGGATTGCGGTGTCGCTAGTGACTGTGTTTGCGCTGGAACATGCCGGACCTGTTTTGCAATCGCTTGGAAACCTGAATTTAGTGATTTTCTTCGTTGGTGTGGTCGGTTTCACCGTCTTGAGCGGAATGCCTATCGCATTCTCCTTCGGCCTTTCCGTGTTTGCTTATCTTTCAATGTCAACCACCATGCCGTTGGAAATTGTCGTCAGCCGCATGGACGAAGGAATGTCTCAAATCCTTCTGTTGGCTGTGCCGATGTTTATCTTCCTCGGGCTTCTCATTGAGATGACAGGAATGGCACGGGCGATGATCAACTTCCTGGCATCGTTGCTGGGTCACGTCCGGGGGGCCTCTCATATGTTTTGGTTGGCGCGATGTACCTCATTTCTGGGATTTCGGGGTCAAAAGCGGCCGATATGGCGGCCGTTGCTCCGATTCTGTTCCCTGAGATGAAAAAGCGTGGTGAGAATCCCGGCGAGCTCGTCGCACTGCTATCGGCAACCGGCGCACAGACCGAAACGGTCCCGCCAAGCATCGTGCTTATCACGATCGGATCGGTTACTGGCGTATCAATCTCTGCGCTTTTTACCGGCGGTCTCTTGCCGGGGCTCGTACTGGCGTTAATGTTATGCATGCTTGTCTGGTGGCGGGCTCGAAAATTCGAGCCCACGTCCTCCACGAGGGCCGCGTGGTCCTTGGTCGGAAAGGCGTTTGTGGTATCCATCCCGGCGTTGGCCCTTCCGGTTGTCATCCGCATGGCTGTTGTGGAGGGCGTGGCCACAGCAACGGAAGTTTCGACAGTCGGCATCGCATATTCTGTTGTCGCTGGGCTCATGGTGTATCGATGCTTTGATTGGAAGCGCGTTGGCCCGATGCTCGTGGAGACGGCCGCTCTTTCCGGTGCGATTCTCATCATCATTGGTACAGCTACCGCGATGGCGTGGGCGCTCACACAGTCCGGTTTCTCTCACGGACTGGCGGATTTCATGCAGCAACTGCCAGGGGGCGCGTTCACCTTCATGGTTGTGTCAGTTTTCACGTTCATCATCTTAGGCAGCGTCCTCGAGGGAATACCAGCCATCGTTCTCTTCGGGCCGTTACTTTTCCCCATTGCCCGGGCTGTCGGCATCCATGAAGTTCAATACGCAATGGTTGTCATTCTTTCGATGGGTTTGGGGCTGTTTTCGCCGCCGTTCGGGGTTGGCTATTACGGCGCGTGTGCAGTCAGCAAGATCTCACCGAACTTGGGCATTCGTCCAATTATGGGTTATATGGCTGCACTGTTCATTGGAATCGTGGTGATCGCAGCGGTACCATGGATTTCGACCGGCTTCCTGAATAGCTAAGAGGCGTGTACACGCAGAGATCAAAGAGGCTGGATACACGTCCAGCCTCTTTGTTTGGAAGTCGCTTCAAGCAATTGTTGGCGATGTTGATAAGTTGATAATACGATTAGATGCTGCGAAGAAACTATCGCCAGCGCGGATCTGAACACGGCTTCAGTGGCGCTGCCGCCGGTACCAAGTGGAGAACACAGCGGTGCCGCGCAACAAGCTCGCCTGTGCCGATAAGATACGCTGGATGGATGATTAGTCCCCGTTAATTTTAGGTTCATCACGGATTACTGGGGAATGCGGCTTTGATCTTCAGAAAGAAGTAGTCGCTGTCCCGGTAGCCGTAAGCCATCCGTTTCATCACCTTGATCCGGTTGTTGATTCCTTCAAGCTGGCCAGTGTGCATCGGCCAGCGTACCCCGCTCACAATGCCTCGCCAGTAGCCAGACAGCCGTTTGGCAAAGCTCATCAGCGGCGCAATCCCACTCTCGGCGGCCTGCCTCATCCACTCCTTCCAGGCCGTTCTCCAAGCCCACGCCGTCGGGGCTGACCAGATCGCTTTCAGGCTGGACTTCATCACGTACACCGTCATCAACGCCTGGTTGGCGGCGAGCGTCGCGCCAATCCGCAGAACGTTTGCGTCGGGCGGCCAGATGGGAGCGCGCTACACCAAGGCAGTCACTGACCAGTTTCACTGGTCGTCTATATGAACGTCTCCCATTTGAGCAGGTTTTCTTGTGTGTTGACGGACAGGATAGGTTGCAGCTCTATATCCGGCCTTTTTTGCAGCCGGTATTGCCGCTGCGGGCCCCGATGAAATCCGCTGACTCGTGCCTCATTCCTCCGGCGAGCTCAAGGCTCTACGACCAGTTCAGGCTTGGCGAGTCACGGTCTTACCTGGTTTGTCATCACATGCAAAACGCCTGCGCAACCTTTCGATGATTCGTCCTCTGTAAAACGGTAATTTTCTTACGCTGTGCTGCCAGTCATGCCGGCTTCACGCTGACATAGGCTTTCTCGTACTGCCTCTCGTGTGCCAGGACTGCCCAAATCGTTCGTGCCATCTTGTTGGCCAAGGCTACGATCACCACATTCGGTGGACGACGCTTCCTGATCTGCTCAACCCATGGGCCAAGATCTTTCGCATTTGCCAACACGCTGCGCGCACCGTGAATCAGCAGCGTGCGCAGATACGTGTCGCCACGCTTGCTGATGCCCAGCAAATTGACCTTGCCTCCCGATCCTGACTGCCTCGGTACCAAACCGATGTATGCCGCGAATTCCCGCCCGGACCTGTACACCTTCGCATCCCCCATCGTTGCCACCGCCGCCGTAGCCGTGAGCAGCCCGATGCCGGGTATTTCGGCAATCGCCGCGCACGCCTTGTTCTGTTTCATCCAAGCTTTCAGACGCCGCTCGATTGTTGCGACCTGCTCGTCCAGCTTCGCTAGCCCATTCCACTGCTCACGCAGAGTGTCGATCAGCATCGCCGGCAGGCGCTCGGCAAGCCGCTCCAGCACTCCGAGTACGCGTTTATCCAGCGAGGCACGACTCGTGCCCATTACCTCGCCGTACTCAGTCAGCAAGCCGCGCAACGCGTTGATCTGCATTGTGCGGACCTTCACCAACTGCTGGCGCATTCGGTGCATGGCCAGCACTGCCTGCTGATCCTCCGTCTTCACCGCCACGGCCTTGCCGGGCTGCTGCACTGCGAGCCAGATTGCCCTCGCATCTGCCGCATCGTTCTTGTTGCCGATGTTGAACGCTTTGACAAAGCGCGCCGGCATCAGCTTGACTTGATGCCCAAGCTTCACAAGCTCGCGCGCCCAGTGCTGAGATCCCCCGCACGCCTCCATGCCAATCAGGCAGGGCGCCCGATTTGCAAAGTACTTGAGGAACCCGGCGCGCTTGAGCGCCTTATTCACGATCTCTCCCGTTTCCATGTCCACGTGGTGCACTTGAAACAGAGACTTTGCGATATCAATCCCAACGGGCGTAAGTTTCATGAGGATTCTCCGGCTTGCCTGTGAAGACTTTTATGATCTTCCTCCATGGGCGCTCTGATGCAGCTGGTCCGTGAGAATCTACCTTCTTCTATGCACTCACTCTCACGGAACACCGGGATGGGAGACGTTCATTACATTCCCCCGGTAACAAGGGCGAGCGCGCAATCCATTTTCGCGAGCGGGCGACCTCCACGGCTTCCTTGAGAATCTCCGCTTCCATGGTCTTTTTGCCCAGCAGGCGCTGTAGCTCGCGGATTTGCTTCATCGCTTCGGCTAACTCCGAGGCGGGCACCACGGCTTCGCCTGCACTCACCGCTGACAGGCTGCCGTCCTGATGGAGCTTGCGCCAGTGGAATAGCTGGTTCGGATTGATGCCATGGCGGCGTGCCACCAGCGACACGGTTTGTCCTGGCTCGAAGCTTTCACGGACCATGGCCAGTTTTTCTTCGATGGACCAGCGACGGCGGCGCTCCGGCCCCAGAACCTCGGTGGAGGAGTTGTTAGTGTGAGTCATAAACACAGTCGTATGCCTATCCATAAGGACTT
Organism: Pseudogulbenkiania sp. AW2-16; assembly: GCF_056824575.1. Classification (NCBI taxonomy): domain Bacteria; kingdom Pseudomonadati; phylum Pseudomonadota; class Betaproteobacteria; order Neisseriales; family Chromobacteriaceae; genus Pseudogulbenkiania; species Pseudogulbenkiania sp. AW2-16. The sequence continues at coordinate 2,550,341 of NZ_CP157668.1, forward strand.
CCCCGGCAACCCCCAATGCCCTAAACAGGGTTTGATTCAATCGGTTTCGACCACGCACCACCAGTGGTGCGTGGTCGAAACCGAAACCTGTCACCTTTTTCCTGACCCTGACCCCCTGCGATTTCCGTCACAAGAGCAGACTGCATCTCCATAACCGGCCTTGTTGGGCTTAGCTTGCCCGGGCCAAGATATAAACCGCTCCACCTGCCCTCATTCCCTTACCGGGCTACCGTCATACGGGGATCAACCGTAATAGGCTTCGGGCCCATCAGGCATATCAGGTTCGCAGGGGGTCGGTCTGACCTGTTTGGCTATCACGTGTGTGTCGCAGGGTCGGGGGAACTCCTTTATGTCGTAGCTGAACCCTTCTTCCAGGCCTCTGGGTTGTACGCTTCGCCTTTAGCCAACATCGCCCACAGCTGGCGCGCATGTTTGTTGGCAATTGCAACTAATGTCTTGTGATACCCAACCCGACCGTATAGCTCGACGACCCAGTGCTCGAGTCGGTTAAGTTTATCGGGGCCGCGTTTCAGCGCGATTTGCAGTGTCGAGCGGGCTCCCTGAATCAGAAGGGTGCGCAAGTAGGCATCGCCACGCCGGCTGATGTGCCCAAGTTTGGTCTTGCCTCCACTGCTGTACTGCCTCGGTGTCAGCCCAAGCCAAGCGGCGAATTGGCGACCATTCTTGAAATCGAGCGCCTTACCAACAGTGGCCGGGATGGCATCTGCGGTAAGCGGTCCGACGTCGCCGACCTGCTGCAGGCGCTGGCTGTCTTCAGACTGACGCGCCGAGAGAGCAATGGTGCGGTCGCAGGCCGCGAGGTGCTCGTCCAGTTGCTTGAGCTGAGTTTGCGCGCGTATTAGCAGTTGTCGGAATGGCAGAGGCAACGATTGGTGCAGGGTAGCAACCTGCAAGCCGCGAGTGAACGCGCTCGCACTGCGGGGGAGTGGATAGCCGAACTCAAGCAGCAGGCCACGTATGCGATTGATCAGTGCCGTGCGTTCTTCCTTCCAGCCTTCGCGCAGTCGGTGCCAGGATAGGCGGGCCTGTTGGGCTTCGCTCTTTATCGTGACAAAACGCATGGTCGGCTGCTGGGCTGCGATCGCAATAGCTTCGGCATCATTATGGTCGTTCTTGGTGCGCCGGCTCTTGCGGAACGGTTTGACGAATTCGGCGGCCATCAGTCGTGGCTGTAGCCCGAGCGCCAACATGCGTCGGGCCCAATAGTGTGAGGAACTGCACGCTTCCATGCCAACCACGCAACCGGCAGGTAGCTCTCTCTATCGATCAATATTCATTCGCCCGGACTCTTGGCCCACGTTCGGGGCGTTACCCCGCTCGGGTTTGCCTTTATGCTATCTTTTTCAATCCGGCTTCACGTCGCTTGGGCTGATAAGCCCAACTTCTGGCCCTCCTGAAAATGTTGGGCTTATCAGCCTAACCTACCTTTTCCAAGCCCGCCTTTTCGTAGGATGGGTTGAGCAAAGCGATACCCATCTTCCTCCTGCTGGCCGATGGGTATTGGCACAAGGCCTTCACCCATCCTACGAGTGACTTGGCGACAATCCCCCGCTCCCCTTTGACAAGGGGGACGCTGGGGCGACACCACTGCCGCTGGCAGCCATCGAACCATTTCCCCCTTTGTCAAAGAGGGGGGCTAGGGGGATTTTCCGTTCCCAATGTCTAACTTACTCCGGCCACACCACGCGCAGCAGGTTGGTCGAACCCGGCGTGCCGAACGGCATGCCGGCCACCACGATCAGAGGCTTCCCGGCTTTGTAGCAGCCGGCATCCTTGGCCGCTTTGCTCGCCTTGTCGACCATGTCTTCCACGTTCTTGGCATCGGCCGTCTCGTGCGAGCTTACGCCCCACAGCAGCGCCAACTGGCGCGCCACTGTGCGGTTCGGCGTCAGGCTCAAAATCGGCGAGGCCGGGCGTTCGTGAGCCACGCGGAAGGCGGTGGCTCCCGAAGTGGTATAGGTCACGGTGGCGGCCACCGGCAGCACGCCGGTCACGGCCTGGATCGCGGCGCCGATGGCGTCGGTCGAAGTGGCGTCGTGACGCGTGGCCACCGCGTGCATCAGCTGGCGCTGCAGTGGGTCGGCTTCGGTGCGCTCGATGATGCGGTTCATCATCTCCACCGCCTCCTCCGGGTACTGGCCGGAAGCCGTTTCGGCCGACAGCATTACCGCGTCGGCGCCATCGTACACCGCAGTGGCCACGTCCGAGGCTTCGGCGCGGGTCGGCGCCGGCGACTTGATCATCGATTCGAGCATCTGCGTGGCCACCACCACCGGCTTGCCGGCGTCGCGGCATAGCCGCACGATGTGCTTCTGGATCGCCGGCACTTCCTCGGGCGGCAGTTCCACACCGAGGTCGCCGCGCGCCACCATGATGCCGTCCGCCTCGGCCACGATGTCGGCCAGGCAGTCCACCGCGGTCGGCTTCTCGATCTTGGCCATCAGCTTGGCGCGCCCGCCGATCAGGGCGCGTGCCTCGCGCACGTCCTCCGGGCGTTGCACGAACGACAGCGCCACCCAGTCCACACCGATCTCGAGGCCGAAGGCCAGGTCTTTCTTGTCCTTGTCGGAGAGCGCCGGCAGCGGCAGCGCCGCGCTCGGCACGTTGACACCCTTACGATCGGAGATGACGCCGCCCACCCGCGCGGTGGTTTCGATGCGCTCGGCGCTAACGGCAGTGACCTCGAAGCGCAGCTGGCCGTCGTTCACCAGTAGCATGTCGCCAGCCTTGGTGGCGGCGAAGATTTCGGGATGCGGCAGGCAAACGCGCTGGGCAGTGCCCGGCGCCGGGTCGCGGTCAAATACAAAGGCCTGCCCGGCGCTTAGTTCGGCGCTGCCATCCGCGAAGGTAGATACGCGCAACTTGGGGCCCTGCAGATCGAGCAGCACGCCGATCGGGCGGTCGCGGCGTGCCTCGATGCGGCGGATGCAAGACAGGCGTGCGGCGTGGTCGTCGTAACTGCCGTGACTGAAATTCAGGCGAAAAACGTCGGCGCCGGCTTGGTGCAGCGCCTCAATAACGGTTTCACTAGTGCTGGCAGGTCCCAGCGTGGCGATGATTTTGGTGGCTCGATTTCTGAACATCTCATTTCCTTCGATAGCGGTCGAATACGATTTGGATTTGCAGTACTTGATAGGCTGCTTTGCACTCCACTCGCAAATCTATAGTTCGAGCAAGTCACATGGGAGTGCTGGAAGCTGGTTGTGTTATTACTCGGCTCGCTGCAGCTCAAATAGTCGTGAATTCGTCGGCATCGAGAGAGGCTCCTCCAACAAAGGCACCATTGAGTCGGTTTCTCAAAACAATTCGAAGGCATTAGCTGCTTTCACACTCACATCATAAATGAGCGGTACACAAGCTAGATTAGGGGCGCGTGCCACCAACGATGTCCTGATGTGGGCATGCACGCCCTATACTTCTGCAGGAATAGCTGTCTTGCCTATTCCAATTGTCAAAATAGGCTCATACGTGAACACCAGTTGGCGACGTTCCTGCTTCAAAAGCAGGCCAAAGACAGTGTCCAGCTGGGAAGTCACAACCTCCTTTGCCCTGTTTGACATGCGCTCTTCTAGTGTTTCTTCGATGCACAAGATAGGTAAAAAATTCGCTTCGAGTACACGACGTGCTTTCGTTGCGATTATCTGTGAAGTCTCAGCATGGTAGTTCCGACGTTCTGAATGGCCATGAGCACATTTCGGAAACCAAAATCAGCCGCCATGGTGGCGCCAACTTCGCCTGTGAATGCAACTTGAAGATGTGCAGAAACATCCTGTATGCCCCAGCCAATACCACCTTCAAACGCGACGACATTGCAGTCGTTCTCCATCCGAACAAAAACTTATTCGATAGCGACGCCAGCGACTCGATGCGAAGATCTTCCTTTTGGTAACCGACGAAACGTCGGGTCATTGTCTGACGTGTTTGCTTGATCAAACAGAAAAGCGCTTTCCGTCGCAGTTTCCGGTAGCGTCGACTTTGCAGTGCCAAAAAGTGTGGCTGCGCCGTGCGACGCGGCGATCATCTTGAGAGACCATCCCGTGCGATGACAAAGAAGTTCTCGTCGCCCATCTGGCCGCCTTTCAGGGCAAGCTGCAGGTTTTGCAAATGGGGCTTATCGGAAAGCACACGGCACAGCGGCGCGCCCGCGGCGAGGCGGCCGTCAATCTCAAGCGCATCGGGACCGAGGGTTTGTGTCACTTGACTCGACGTATCGCCGCCGGAGAGAACCAAGCGGCGCAAATGAGTGGCCTCAAGGACAGCATTCGCGACCGAGCCAAGCCGTTGGCCCAGCAATCGACCGCCTTGATGCCGAGCTTCGTCCTGGGTCAGTCCATCAGCGGTAAAGTACTCGAGCATTTCGGCGATGCGTGTATCGCGCGGGCCACGGGCAGTATGCATGATGACACTTCGCCCTTCTCTGACCAGCGAAATCGTGCGCCCGATGATATCTTCAGCTGTTTGCTGCCAAGATTCTTCCCGTACAAGCGCTTTTGCGTCGATGCCAATCTCAGCGAAGCCTGCCGCGATCGCCGTGTCAATCTGTGCGGAAGAGAGCGGTGATGCACTCCCAGAGATGGCAAGGATTTGACTCGTGGGCGTGATACGGTCGTAAGATCGGCGCGTATCTGGTAGATTGCCGAGTTCCCGCCACCATTGGGTTAAGGCATATTCGACACCGGACGAGCCAATGGTAAATATGGGACCGACGGTTGTAGCATAATTGTCAAGAATGCGACCGACTTCGGTTAGATGACGAGGAGTCACTGTATCGAACAAGATTCCCGCGTCACCCGTTGAAGTTGCTTCCGACCATGCCTGGTCTATTTCTTCGCGTGTTCCTTCCAGACTGGGTAGGAAGATCCCGGAGAGAGGTAAGTTTGTCTGCAGTCCCAGATGACGCAGAAGATCACCTTCCATCATCGGTGTGACCGGATGGACACTCATAATCGGATGGTGATCGATTCGATAAGTCTTGTTGTCGGTACCGGATCGAGCAAACAAGTTGCCAAAGGCGCAGTAGCGTTTTAATGCTGGAGTACCGGCAACAATCGGAATTGGTGTACTGGTGATTCCAGCGCGGGCTATCTCCAACGCTTTTCCGATGCTCCCTATCGCCGGGCCACTATCGAAAGTTGAACAGACTTTGTAGTGAAGGATCGGAGCATTTAGGGCGCGCAGAGCCCCGAATATCGATGGAAGGGATGCTTCCATTTCGGACGGGCTCATGCCTCGACTGTCGCCTGCAACACCGATAGCGTCAAATCCGCCGAGTTGCGACAGTCTTTCGGACGAAGGCGCTTTCAAGAAAAGGGCGCACCGCAGCCCGGCGAAAGCTAAGACTTCCAGGGCGTCAGTCGATCCGGTGAAGTCGTCGCCGTAGAAAGCTAGACGCAATGCCGCGTCCAATTGTTCGGTTTTTGCACTCATCTTGGATCACGCCGATTGGAAGTGAGACAGTGCGGCACGCAGCGCAGGCCGAGACTCCGCGAAGGTTTTCAAATCTACGCCTTCGACTGCCGCTTCCCACCCTTCTCGCATACTGGCAACACCCGCGGCGATTCCGTCCGGATGTCCGATGATTCCGCCGCCGGCCAAATGCATCAGGTCCACGGAGCCCAGCTGAGCGTATAGGTCAGGAGCTTGAGACGCCCACTGGCCCGACGAGAAAACTGGCATCAACGGCTGCACACCCGCGAACGGTGCCAGGCAGGCACGGGCCGAATCGATGACTGATGCATCTGGCTCCCAAAACTTGCTGCGAATTCCGTTGACGTGCAAATGATCCACTCCAGCAAGTCGCCACAACTTCTGAAACGCCTTGAAAGAGAACCCGAGTTGCGGGCAGCGAGTGAACGCACCCCAGCCGTTACGATGGCCGTGGATGGGTAGTTGGGCATGCTTGCGAAGATGCTCGATGCCAGCAAAACCGACCCAGTTAATGCAAGCCATCACGCACGTACCGCCGGCCCGCAGAACCGCATCATGCCGCTGGAGCATCTCATCGATTGTGCCGGAGATGTTGATCGCGTACATCGGCATGCGGCCGATGCGGTCGGCATGTCGATGCAAGACCGGCATGACGGCTGCGAGACGCTTATCAAAGCTCGCATATGAGGGGTCGGCGAGCAGCTCATCATCCTTAATGAAGTCGATGTCCGCGGCGCAAAGACTATCGACGATTGCAGCCGTCTGTTCTGGAAGCAAGCCAATACTTGGCTTGATGATCGTCCCGATCATTGGTCTGTCGTAGACCTTAGCGAAGTCACGCGTTCCGGCAATACCGTATTTAGGGCCGGGGAATTGTGCCGCGTACGTTGTCGGTAGATCGATGTCAAGCAGGCGCAGCCCTGTAACTTCCCCTAACTCAAATAGGTTGCCTGCAACAGTGGATAAAAGGGTGGGCAGATTGGGGCCGACGTTGTCCACCGGAAATGCGATCTCGATCTCGCCTCGGTAATAGACAGTCGGCGAACCCTTCCGTTCGACGTGAGCACTGCGCAGCGACGGCTCGAGAACGGGGGGATGCGAATCCACCTTGACGACACGAGCCCGGGCACGATTTTTCAGGGCATCAGTCTCTCCCGGGAGCGCCAGAAACGTTCCGCTAGACTGTTCGCCTGCGATGACTTCTGCGGCTTTGGCAATCGGCACTGAGCTTTCGACGAAATAGCGCGCAGTGAATTCCGCTCTTTGATGGGAGATTTCGACCATGTTTGACTCTTCTTCCTGGGTATTCGAGCTGAACCGGGGCGCATGGACTTGCCGTGGGAAGCATGCGCTTAAGCCGGGGATGAGGAGAATATAGATTTGACGACTTTCGACATCAAACGATATGATTTCTCGACGCCGAGCGAAAAACTCACAATAGGTCACTTCCATAAGCAGTGGGCCGCGGGCCCATAGGAGCCCATGTGCCTCGCCTTTCATTGAATGCGCTGCGCGCCTTTGAAGCCACAGCTCGCCTGCGAAGCTTCGGTGCCGCCGCCGAAGAACTCTGCGTGACTCATGGTGCGGTTAGCAGACATATACGTGCTCTTGAAGAGCAGCTGGGTGTCCTACTGCTGTCGCGCAATGCACACTTGACGGAGCCGACGCCTGAAGGGGCGCAGATGGCCGAAGGCCTGAGCGTGGCGTTCAACCTTATACAAAAGACCGTCGATCAGTTAAAGCCGGGGCCGTTGACGCTCTCATGCTCGGCGTCGATCATGATGTACTGGCTCCTGCCGCGCCTCTCTAAGCTGAAAAATGCGATCCCATCGCTCGAGCTGAGTTTCAACACTGGTCATGGCGAAATCGACTTTACCCGAGACAAGATAACGGTGGCGATACGGCTTTCCTCCATCCCAGTACCTAAAGGTGTCACCCCGGTTCCGTTGATTGAGGAATGGATCGGCGCAGTGTGCTCGCCAGAGTACATGCGCGCAAAACGGATCGAAAAGCCGAGCGACCTGGAACGTGTGCGCCTTCTAGCAACCAATACGCGACCGTCCGCGTGGGCCGACTGGTACAAGGCGACCTCGACTGTGCTCGAAAACCCGCCCGAAATCGCTGAATCGTTCGATCATTTCTATCTTCAGATTCAGGCCGCTAAGTGCGGATTGGGAGTCGCAGCAGTGCCGAGAATGCTCGTCCGAGACGAACTCGACTCAGCTGGTCTTGTCGCACCGTTCGGCTTTGTCCCAGGTCCCGTGAGCCTCGTGCTGTGGGTTGCTCCTCACGCCGGGAGTCAGCCGAAGACCATTGCTTTGGTGGAATGGCTGAGGAACGAGTTGCGTGAAATGGAGGCATGAAGCATGCATCGGCTTGCTTGCTAGCATGCGAAATCCGTTTCTTTAGTGTGTGACATTTTCTCACGATATCGAGCTTTATTATCCTTTGACCTTGCCAGCCAAGGCTCCAATAATCTGCACACGAGATGGCGCGCAGCGCCGTCATTTGATCCGCTACCAGGCATCGCACGCGAAGCCGCACAGCGGTCTTACTCTGAAGGAGACAACGTGGAGCAGACGAAGCAAAACGGCGCAAGTCGCGTAGCCGTGATCACGGGCGGCGCTATGGGCATTGGTGCAGATTCGGCAGAACAGCTTGCAAGACGTGGCTATCACGTCGTTCTTGCCGATATCAATAAGAGCGCTGCAGAAGAAACGGCGTCAGGTTTCCGGCGCGCGGGCCTGTCAGTTTCGGCTATTGAGATGGACGTTTCAAACGCCGAATCGATTGCCGCTGCGTTCGATGCGATCGACAAGACGCATGGGCGTTGCGACGTTTTGGTGAACGGCGCCGGCATTGCCAAGCTGGTGCCATTCATAGACTATCCCCTCGACACGTTTCTCAAAACCATGCAGGTCAATGTAACTGGCGCGTTTTTATGTTCTCAGCATGCCGCGCGCCTGATGGTAAAGAACCGCTGGGGCCGCATAATCAATATAGCTTCGGTGGCAGGCATGCGAGCGGTCGGTAAAGGACGCACGGCCTACGGCACGTCGAAAGGGGCTGTCATCGCTTTAACGCGCCAGATGGCGGTGGAACTCTGTGACTACGGCATCACCGCTAACGCAGTCGCTCCGGGTCCAGTTGATACGCCGATGACTAAGGCGCTCCATAGCGAAGAGTTCCGCGCTGAATACTCAAATGCGATTCCGATGAAGCGATACGGCACGACATCGGAAATCGCGGCGGCCGTCTGCTACTTGGCATCAGAGGACGCAGGATATACAAACGGGGTCGTGCTTCCGGTGGACGGTGGCTTTCTCGCGTGGGGAGCAGGGGCGGTTTGAACGGCATTTGAGGGTTCCTTTACAGCAACCGCAGGAATCAACAGATAGTGCCCGGATTGCGTTCTAAATCCGGCCGGGTCGGTGACCAACGGCTTGATTGGCCCCAGCGGACCTTCCAGCGGTTCCTGAGGCATTTAGCAGGCGGACAGCTGTCTGGATGAGTTTGCCCTGGGATAGCAAGAGATCAGTCCGCGCTATGTCTGCGTGCGAGTGTCAGTTATGCCCTCGGAGGCGGCCGTTCGGTTTACGGGAGGCTGAACGGCAATTTAGGGTCGGCAGTGTGAGTTCGCTGGATCGAATAGCTGACGTTCAAAGGAATTCTGGGGTGAGTGGCTGGTAACCAACCCATTGCCGACTTATCGGACCGGCAAGCCGAACGGCGGCAATGGCCGACCATCAGACCTTGTAGCCCAGGAATTTCCTACTCACCAAACCAAGCAATCGCATACGAAAAGAGGCCCTTTCGGGCCTCTTTGTTTCGAGCTAGTGGTACCAAACTGATCATGTCATTGCCATGACAGACTTCATTGTCACGTGACAGACTTTATTCTTTCCGATCAAGGAGCATAAGGAGCATAAGGAGCGTAAGGACCGCTTCCTGTCGCGTGTAATCCATCTCCCCATTCCAGGTTGAACGCAACGCCGCCTGTAGCTCGATCTGAATTGCGGAGGAGAAGGCACTATGGATATTAAGACCGTTGGCATCGGTTTGGCAAAGAACATCATCAAGGTGCGTGGGCTGGACGACGGCAAGCCGGCAGAGCGGCGCTACCTCCGCTTCACGGCCCTAGCCGAAGGGCTTGTGGAGTTCAGGGTCGGGACGTGTAGTACGGATCCGCTACTGAGGTCGGAAGATGAAAACGATGGGATTGGTGTTGAGAATCATGGCGCCAGAGTTTGTGAAGCCGTTTCGCATGAGCCGGCACACGAAGAACGGCGCCAACGATGCCGAAGCGATTGCGAATACCGGAACGAGCGGTCAGCCTCCCCTGCGCCCACACAGCGATGTCATCGCTTACAAACTGCAAGGATATGAGTCACTTTCTGACAAAGTGCAAAAAATTGGGTATCACCAGGCTTGAAAATGGTCCACATTGATACCCAAATCTGCCGATTTTCTGCAGAAATATGGTTCTAGGCATGTGCATAAAAATGCGTCCTGTTTCAGTTGTGTGTGACCGGAAGCATAAAGTGGCCAAACGGCCAGCTTATGCTTCCGATGAGTCGCAAATTTCATCGCTTTTTCTGATCGACTCCGGCCGTTTGAGTTTCCCCATCGCCTGAAACCCTTGCCACGCAAGGGTTTGGTCCGCCAATTCGTTTGACCCAGCCGCCCCAGAGCGCGGCCAGCTTATGCTTCCGAATCGTGGTGCGTGGCCAGCTTATGCTTCCTGCCTTGCTTTCCTTTCATTTGCGCCCCTTTACCCATCATGAAGCCCCTTCGAAAGGGCTATCGCCCTATGAGCAGATGGCCCAGCTGTTTGTTTAGAGGAACTTGGTGAGAACGCAGTGTGTGCAAATCCACCCCAAGCAGAACCGGGGAGTGGGTGATGGCAGCCCCGTATGCCGCAACTGGGCACATCGCACTCGGAATGCCACCTGTCTGTCTCTGTACGCCTTGGACGGACGTTGCAGCGGAGGCTGGCGGCTGGGCGGCCTACCCTTTACACGCCACACAAGCACGTATCCTTTGTGATGAGTCTTTGCCGTTCCAATGACGTATGGCCGCTGTCGAAACCACAAGTTAGCATCGCCCCAAGCCGTGAGGGTTCTTACACGGCTCGTCTTTCGGTGCCTACAGGGGAAGCCCTGGGGAGAATCGGGAAGGCGGTGCAATTCCGCCACGTGCCCAACGCTGTGAGGAGGACGAACGGAACAACGGGAATTGTAAGTCCCCAAGCCACTGACTCAGGTCGGGAAGGCGTTCCGGACGGATGAGTCCGAGTCAGAAGACCGGCCGGAAGATGAAGCAGGCTGCCTGGACTGGCAGTCCATTTTCCAGAAGGGGACAAAATGGAAAGCCCAACCATCCAAAATACTCATCATTTTTCTGACGATGCCCGTGATGCGGTGTACCGTGCCATTTTCAGCCGCCGCGACGTGCGCGGTCAGTTTTTGCCCGACCCGATTCCAGACGAGGTGCTCAGCCGCCTCCTGATGGCCGCGCACTATGCGCCGTCGGTAGGCTTCATGCAGCCGTGGAATTTCATCGTGATCCGCTCGCAGGGCGTCAAACGGCGCGTCCATGATCTCTTCCAAAACGCAAACGACGAAGCCGCCGCTATGTTCGATGGCGAGCGTAGGGACATCTATCGAGGCCTGAAGCTCGAAGGCATTCTGGAATCGCCGGTGAATTTGTGCATCACCTGCGACCGGAAGCGGACTGGCCCTATCGTTATCGGGCGGACACATATGAAAACGATGGATCTCTACAGCTCCGTCTGCGCAGTCCAGAATCTATGGCTAGCCGCCAGAGCGGAGGGACTGGGAGTAGGCTGGGTCAGCATTTTCAAGCCGAACGAATTGAAACAGATTCTGGGCATTCCACTGTCCATTACGCCGATTGCCTATCTATGCCTCGGTTATGTGAGCCATTTCTACCAGAGGCCAGAGTTGGAGGAGGCTGGTTGGCTACCGCGTCTGCCGCTCGACGAACTAGTCTATTTTGAGCAGTGGTCGCATGGAGTCGACAGCCATGGGAAGGTGGTCGATCACATACGCCAACAACAGGCGGATATACAGAATAACGGGTTCGTTGACTGGAAATAAATGGAGAGAAATGTTGTACAGCAACTGGCAGGCCCTAGCGACGAAATGATAGAGTGCTTCTGCCTTCTGAGACGCTCATCTGTCATGTTGAGCGCGCCGGTTCGGTTGACCGGCTAAGCCTGTCAGTTTTTCTGTGTGCGTGAGAATTCTTCGGGTTACACTTTGTCGACATTGACCACGTAATTAATTTCCTACTGTGAATACACCCTAGCTCGTCGGAGCCCTTCTGCATAACGAAAGGGTTAGTTCGTTTGAACATGCGGGACTCCTCCATGCCATGCGTGCATGAGTAGTGAAGGCTTGGGCGATAAGCTGGTTCAGCTCATTTGGGTTCCACGGTTTCGTCAGGAAGTGGTGTACCGCGCCCAGATTGATTGCTGCAGTGGCGAGCTCAAAGTTCCGGTAGGCGCTGAACAATAATCTTACCGTCTGTGGGTACAGTTGTTTGTACGTGGCCAAGAAACTCGGTTCCTGTCAGTTTGGGCATGCTCTGGTCACTCAGCACCACTCCAACCTGATGACACGCCAGCAGTTCGAAGGCGGCATCGACGTCATTGGCCACCAGTATGCGATAGCTGGCATTTCGTAGCTCCCTACTCACCAAGTCCGTGACGAAAGGATCATCGTCCAGAACCAACAGCGTGGGGGGATGATTCTGTTTATTGAGACCACCGGCAGCGTTAAAGGGCCCGCCCCAATTAACCTCTCGCAGGCCTCGGCAGAGAGTGCCTTGCTGAAGTAATGTCCCTGTACCAGCTCACAACCATGGGCTGCCAGTAGCATCACTTGTCCTTCCGTCTCCGCCATTTCGTCCACTACTAGCAGCCCCAAGCGGTGCGCCATTGAGCTGCCCCATCGCTCATCTGTTCCGACCATAGTAAGTCGAGGCAAAAGAGCGGGGGCCATCGCCTCAAACCACCGCTGCTTGCTGGATACGGCTTCTCCTGGCGGCATTCAGCGTGTTCTGCATCAGCATCGCGATGGTCATCGGGCCAACACCGCCGGGAACGGGCGTGATGGCCGACGCCACGGTTTTCACCTCGTCGAAGTCCACATCCCCCACCAGCCGCGAATAGTCCCCCGGTTGGTCGATACGGTTGATGCCCACGTCGATGACCACGGCCCCCGGCTTGACCCAATCGGCCTTAACCAGGCCCGGCACCCCGACAGCGGCGATGACGATATCGGCCTGGCGGCACACCGCCTCGGGGGACAAGGTACGACTATGAACGATGGTCACGGTGCAATCGTGCTGCAGCAGCAGGTTGGCCATTGGCTTGCCGACGATATTGGAACGTCCGATCACCACGGCGTGCAGGCCGCACAGCTTGTCGCCGAGCACCTCCTGGATCAGGTGCAGCGCCCCCAGTGGGGTGCAGGGCACCAGCGCCTCGTGCAGAGCCCCGGTGGCGAGATGTCCGACGTTAACGTAATGAAAGCCGTCCACGTCTTTGCTCGGATCAATCGCCTTGATGATCCGGCAGGCATCGATATGCCTGGGCAATGGCAACTGCACGAGGATGCCGTGAATTTCTGGATCGCCGTTGAGCCGGCCTATCAATTCCAACAGCTCGCTTCCCCGCGTTTCGGCCGACAAGGTGTATTGCCGCGAGAGAAATCCACACTCTTCGGCACGGCGGCTCTTGTTGCGCACGTACACGGTGCTGGCAGGATCGTCTCCAACCAGGATGACAGCCAGGCCGGGACGCAGTCGCTCCGCCCTGACTGCCGCTGTCACACTGGCGATGACTTGGCTGGCCGAAGCCTTGCCATCGATGAGGTAAGGCTGGTTAGTGAAAGATGACGGTGCGATCTTCATTGAGCAGAATCCGATGTTCGAGGTGGAGCTTCACCGCCTTGGCCAGTACCTGGCACTCGGTGTCGCGGCCGATGGCGACCATGTCGTCGGCGGTGGCCGAATGGTCGACGCGATGCACGTTCTGCTCGATGATCGGGCCTTCGTCCAGATCCGCCGTCACGTAGTGCGCGGTGGCGCCGATCAGCTTCACGCCGCGCTTGTGCGCCTGATGGTAGGGGCGTGCACCCTTGAAACTGGGCAGGAAGGAGTGATGGATGTTGATCACATGGCCGGCCAATTCGCGCGACAGATCGTCGGACAGCACCTGCATGTAGCGCGCCAGTATGACCAAGTCGATTTTCTGCTCCCGCACCAGTTCGAGCAGCTTTGCCTCCTGCTCCTCCTTGATGTCAGCGGTGATCGGTAGATGATGGAACGGGACGCCCTCGTGCTCGGCACGGCGGGCAAAGGTTTGATGGTTGGAGACGATCGAGATCAGCTCCATCGGCAGTTGGTTAATGCTGTTGCGGTACAACAGATCGTTCAGGCAATGGCCGAGCTGCGACACCATGATCATCACACGCGGCTTGATATCCAAGTCGAACACGTGCCAATCCATGCCATAAGCCAGCGCCACCGGCGCAAAACCCTGCCTGAAATCGTCGATGGTCATTTTCTCGTGGACCTCGAAGCACACGCGCATGAAGAAGCGGTGGTTATCCGGGTCCACATACTGGCCGCTCTCCATAATGTTGCCGCTCTGGGCCGCGATGCAGTTGCCGACGGCTGCGACGATCGCTTTACGGTCGTCGCAGGCAAGGGTGAGAACGAATTTCTTGACGCTCATGGTTGGCTCCGAAAAAGAAGCTGGGGTGGATGTTTTCTGGTAGCTCATCATTCTTCTTCAAACCGTTCACCGTGTTCGATAAGCTGCGGTTTTCATGGTGAAATATGAGCCAATCGGCTTTTTGCAACAAAGGATTTCTTGGCATATATGCATTCCATTATGGAATGCGAAAACCGTGCCTAACCGAGGTAAACTGTTGCAATAGTCCGCATACGGGAACGTTTCCATGAAAACAACTTTTCGGCATCTGCCACCTTTGAATACGCTAGTGTTTTTCGAGGCGGCGGCACGGCATCGCAGTTTCACCAAGGCGGCGGATGAGTTGTTCATTACCCAGAGTGCGGTCAGCAAGCAGATCAGGATTCTGGAAGAAAGTCTGGGGTTCGAACTGTTCAGGCGGGAGGCGCGGCAATTGCTGTTGACCGATGCCGGGAAGGAACTCCATAGCGACGTGAATGCCATGCTCCAGCAATTGACGGAGAGCATCAGCCGCATCCGCAGCTGGGCGGAAGGGCAAAGCGTGACCATCAGTTGCACCCAGGCGGTGTCACACTACTGGCTGTTCCCGCGCATCGCGCGGTTCAACACGCAGCACCCGGATATCACCGTCAACATTTATGCGACGAATGAGATCACGGAAATGTCCTGCTTGCGCTTCGACCTCGGCATTCTCAACGGTGACAACAACTGGCGAGTGCCCTTGCACAGCCACATGCTCTTCGAAGAACGGATCTATCCCGTCAGTCGCTACGACTATCCCATCGACAAACTGCTGACGCCGGAAGAACTGCTCCAACAACGTCTGATTCATCTCGACCCCAGCGCATGGCGCTGGCCCACCTGGATCGACTGGTTCGCCCATTTCGGCATTGCCTACACCATCCCCAAGAATGCCCAGTTGTTCAATCAGGTCACCCTCGCCCTGGATGCGACCGTTCAAGGCATGGGCATCGGTTTGGGATGGGAGTTCATGACGCATGCCCTATTGGCGAACAAGGACATCAAGCGCGTCAGTGAGTTTTATTACGCGCCTGGCAAGAGTGACTATCTGGTCTACGGGAAAAGCCGCTCCCTGAGCCCTTCCGCCATGGTATTCCGGGACTGGCTGCTGGCCGACCTGCAGGCAGAGCATGCCAATACACATGGATAGCCCGCATATCGGTCCCGCTTCCCCTGGTATTCCTGGATAAATTGTGCAAAAGCCCTGAGATTGAAAACCCCAGGGCTATGGATTTCATTACTGAAGGGATGCCAGGCGCTATTTGAGATAGGCGAAGGCTTGTACTTCGATCAAGTACTCCGGTGCGGCCAGACGACTCTCCACACAGGCTCTGACCGGCTTTTCCACATCCGCGAGCCAGTCTTCGTAGACCGCATTCATGGCATCGAAATCGCCCATGTCGGCCAACCAGATCTGGATGCGCGTGAGGTTCTGCTTGCTCGCCCCGACGGAAGCCAGCAGGGCTTCGATGTTGCCCAACACTTCCAGGGTCTGGCTTTTGATATCGAGCGCAGGGGTTTCCGCCACCTGCCCCGCCGTTTCGATGAACCCATCGTATTTGACGAGTTGCGACATCCGCTGGTTTTGCTTTGTTCGGGTAATCATTATGCAAGTCCTGGTTAAGTTTCCATCAAAGTCCATGAAACGTCGATTGCCTGCCTAGACAACACTCGGCCGGATGCCCCGCGCCAGCCCCATCAGGTTATATGTCGCCGCCGGCGTTTTCCGATTCGTACTTGAGGCGCAGACGGGCTCCGGCCTTCCGGAAAGGATCCGGCGGCACCCAGCTTGGCTTGCTATTGGCAAGGAGGAAACCGAGGTTATCGCTCTTGATGCCGTTCATATGGTCCGCCATGTAGTAGCCGAGGTAGGTCCCCTTCGCCACGCCCACGCCATTGCAGCCGCCGAGCAGATACACGCCGTCGCCGGTATCCTTGAACACCGGCTCGTGATTGAGCGTCATGCACAGCATGCCGCCCCAGGTGAAATCGAAAGCCATCGATTTCAAGAATGGGAAGCGTGCTTCGAATGACCGGCGATGTTGCATCCAGGCTTTGTGCAGCCCCTCTTGGGTGCTTTGCAGGCCGGGTTCGAAATCGAGCATGTTCCTAACGAAAATGCGGCGGTCGGCAGTAAACCGCACGGTGGCTCCCGCCGGATGTGCCGAGGTTACTCCCCAAGGCTGAACAGCCTTGAAATGCTCTGAATATTGTTTATCTGTCAGCGGCTCGGTCAGGCTCGCATAGGTGAAGACAGGAGCAATCCGGTTGGAAAGCTTGCCGAACTCCTCGTTGAACGAGTTAGCTGCTTGCACGACAACCTTGGCTTTGATCGTGCCGCCAACGAATTTCAGCACATGGGGAGAGCCGTATTCGCACGCCATGACCGGGCTCTCTTCAAACAGCGAGACCGACTTGGGCAGCCCGGCAGCCAATCCGCGTATCAGCGCAGAGGGATTAACCAAGACGTTGCCCGGTGTGTAAACCGCGGCGCGGTAATAGTTGGTGCCGAGACGTTTTTCCAGGGCTTTGCCTTCAACGACCTCGTATTCGAAATTCGAAGCCTTCAGGGTTTGGATAAAACTGTCGAGGCCAGATAGATTGCGTTCCTCATGGGCCGCCATATATTTGCCCACGTCGAGCCAACTGCAGTTGATGTCGAGAGAATTCTTGAATTGCCGCAAGCGTTCGATGGCGAAAGTATTGAGCTGATACAGTCGACGATCATGCTCAACGTCCGGCTTGCCCGCATCCAGGTTGTGGGGAAGATCGATGATGAAGCCCGAGTTGCGGCCAGACGTTCCTTGCCCGACCTGCAGCGCATCGATCAAGGCAATGCGCGCGCCAGGATTGATCTCGGCGTAACGATATGCCAGCGAAACACCAGTAAAACCAGCGCCGATGATGGCCACGTCGAACTGATGGACGCCCTTGAGGCGCTTGCCGAGACGAATCTGGCGATCCGGCGCGGTCTCGAACCACCCCAGGTCACCATCGATGCGCGGAAGTCTGCTTACTTTGTGCATGGCCTTGCTCCTTTGAAACTTGCCTAAGTTTCAACTTGCTATGGCATGTTTTCAAACGAAGCTTTGGCATTGATGGATTCCATGATGGAATGTATTGAGCAGCAGTCCAATTGCTCACTACCGTGAGTGAGTCCGAATTTTTGTGTAACGCAGCCAATACTCGACTATGTCCAGCGTGACTGTTAAGGCCGGTTATGCAAAGCCTGCGATTATGGAAAGTAACCTGGGTGGCTGGGCTAAGAAGCTGGCAGGAAGCGGTTTGGCAGCAGCGGATAGGCCCCACGCGCTGCGGGTTCCCGGGGGCGTACCGGCTCAACTCCGGCGCGCGTAGCGTGCCGCCACGAGTTGCATGAGTTGGCGCACCAGCCCGAGGAAAGTGGCCGACCAGGCGACCAGCGCGACCCAGAAGAACGCCTGTGGTAGGAACCACAGGAAGCCAAAGTCCATCGCCTGCAGCATTTGGTGGGTGCCGGCCGAGTACATGCCCAGCGGGAACACCGCGCCCCAATACAGCGGGTCGTAGCGCAGCGGGAAGCGTCGATAGATGTGGCGCCACGCGGCCAGTACCAGCAGCATCGGGATCCACCATGTACCGGTGGCCCAGTAGAAGACGGTGAAGCCCTTGATGAACGGCTCCAGCGAGCGCAAGTACCACGCATCCGGGGCATTGAGGATCAGCATCGAGCCCGCCAGCGTGGAGATGGCCATGGCGCCCATGTTGATCCAGTAGGGCGGTGACAGGTCGGCTGGCGAGAACCGGAACATTGTGTAGCGGTAGAAGATCAGCGACATCGTCCAGATATAGAGCATGCCGCCCAACAGCCACATCGATAGTGCGAGGAAATTGACTTCTAGCCGGTTGGGCTGCTGGATATGGGCCGCCACCAGCGTGCCGAGCACCGCCAGCGATTGCGACGCCACCACCGCCAACAGCCAAGCGCCGTTGATGCCCTTGTCGAGCGTGGGCTTGGTCTCCTTGACGATGAAGCCGGTGAAGACTGTGTACGTCAACAGGACCCACAGCCCGACGGCGACGGCGAACATCGTCATGCCGACTGCGAAATTGCCATTGAGTACAACGGCTTGGCTGCCGATGAGACTGGTGGCAGCCACCATCGTGAAAAAACCTGGCCCGCGCAGGTGATCGATCATGTCGTCGAGGAACTGTTGCGGATAACGCACTGCGCGCAGTACCGTCAGCATCCATAGCACTGCATAAAAGACGATATTTGCATAGAACAGTACCTGTGCCAGGCCCAGGATACCCTGCTGGTAGGCAGCCAACGAGACGATGCCGGTAGCCATGACCATGCCGAAGTAGGCTGGGGACATGTTGGCCAAGTCGGAGTCGACGGACATTTGAACCGTTGTGGGGGACAAGTTCATCGAAAAGAGGCCTTCAAGGTAAAGGAACGAGGCGATGTCCGCTTACCCTACACGGACTTGAAATCACAGGGAAGTTCTCTGCCTCCGCCGGATTACGCAAGTAGAGCCATGCCAAACGTTGAACTCTAGGCAGATCAATACTTTTGACCTATTCATCCAAAAATATTTGAAATCGGCATATCACCAGCATAATTCCTTTGGTCGTCTTCCTAGGAAACCACGGCAGCATATTCTAGTGTTGTAACTGGCTGCGCCAATGAAGGGCCTGCCGTGAGTGGAGTGCCGATTACGTACCGAGAGCATGAAGACGAGCGATTCTGGGGCCCGCAAGGTTCGGGTATCACTTGCCGCAGTCTAGGGTATTGATCCTCTGCCCGATCCTGGCTTTCTCCTCAGGTCATCTGGAGCATCGTGGTTCTCCGGTTTCTCCTACAGTAAGGCCCAGCTTTTCATGCTAACCGCCGTGCCATCGCTGTCTGGTGCGACGCTACGCATTTTCTATCGCGTTCTGCCCGCCATGACCCGCGGCTGGAAATGGATAGCGATTTCGACTATCTCGGTGGTGCACGGGTGTCGCTGGTCGTATTTGGCGCTGGTGACATTCAGTGTGTTGAGGTCCCTGCCTTGAAAACTGTCCAACGGAACGGTAGCTGGGGGGTAATTACTGGGGGGCAGGTAGTACAACTGCGGTACCTGTTATCGGGAATTGGCAATCGCTCGGTGTCCCGCATGACCCCCATGGTGTTCACTGCACTGAGCCAGTGCAAGGTCAAGGGCGACAGCGAGGAGTCGTAGCGTGGCCGACCCCATAACGTGACCGAAGCGGCGGAGATAACCGGCTTTGCCGGCGTCATCGGTGCCTACAGCGGTTTTTTCATTCCAAACGGATTCGGTGCTTCGATAAAGCTTACCAGCCGCACGGAAGGTGCACTATATGTATTCATACTGTTCTACCTGAGCTGCACATTGATTTGCTGGGTGTTTTACGCGAGAAAGCACGCCAGCCTGCCCTGTTGAACGGCGGCCGACGCCAAAGAGGAGGAACCTCATGAGCCACTTTCTGGATCGTCTGAGCTTTTTCACCCGGCCACGCGAGCCCTATGCCGACGGTCATGGCGAGGTGCGGGAAGAGGACCGCGACTGGGAGGTGGCCTACCGGCAGCGCTGGCAGCACGACAAGATCGTACGTTCCACGCACGGCGTGAATTGTACCGGCTCCTGTAGCTGGAAGATCTACGTCAAGGGCGGCATCGTTACCTGGGAGACGCAGCAGACTGATTATCCGCGGACCCGCCCCGGCATGCCCAACCATGAGCCACGCGGCTGTTCGCGCGGGGCTTCATACAGCTGGTATCTGTACAGCGCCAACCGGCTCAAGTATCCGATGATCCGGGGGCGTCTGGTACGGTTGTGGCGTGAGGCGCGCAAGACGCTTGACCCTGTGGCGGCATGGGCCTCGATCATTGAGGATCCACAACGGGTGAAGGACTACAAGTCCATTCGGGGGCGCGGCGGTTTCGTCCGAGTGAGCTGGGATGAGGCAACCGAGCTCGTCGCCGCTGCCAACGTGTACACCATCAAGCACCACGGCCCGGACCGCGTGGTCGGTTTCTCGCCGATTCCCGCCATGTCCATGGTCAGTTATGCCGCGGGTTCCCGTTACCTGAGCCTGATCGGCGGCACGCTGCTCTCGTTCTACGACTGGTATTGCGACCTGCCGCCGGCCAGCCCGCAGACCTGGGGCGAGCAGACCGATGTACCGGAATCGGCCGACTGGTACAACTCGGCGTACATCATCGCCTGGGGTTCCAACGTCCCGCAGACGCGCACCCCCGATGCGCATTTCTTTGTCGAGGCCCGTTACAACGGCACCAAGGTCGTGGCGATCACGCCGGATTACTCCGAGGTCGCCAAACTTTCCGATCTCTGGCTGCACCCCAAGCAGGGTACCGATGCGGCGCTCGGCATGGCGATGGGCCACGTCATCCTCCGCGAGTTCCATCTCGAACGGCAAGTCCCTTATTTCGACGATTACTGCCGCCGGCTGACCGATCTGCCGCTACTAGTGACGCTAAAGCAGCACGGCGACCAGTTCGTGCCCGACCGCTATTTGAGGGCCGGCGATTTTCCCGACAAGCTCGGGCAGGGCAACAACCCGGAATGGAAAACCGTCGGCATCGACCGGACCAGTGGCAACTATGCCGTACCACAGGGGGCGATCGGTTTCCGCTGGGGCCAGCAACTGGGCGGCGATCTCGGCAAGTGGAATCTCGAACAAAAAGACGGGGCCGATGGCCGTGATCTCGATCTGGCGCTGACGCTGATCGACCGTCGCGACGAGGTGGCAACAGTCGCCTTTCCCTATTTTGGCGCGGTCGAACACCCGCAGTTCCGGCACAACGAGCAGGGGGGCAACGTGTTGCTGCGTCATGTCCCGGTGAAGCGGCTGGAGCAGAACGGAGAGACCATCCATGTCGCGACCGTGTTCGATCTGCTCTGCGCCCAGTACGGGCTGGACCGGGGGTTGGGCGGGGCCGTCGCCCGCGATTACGACGACGATGTGCCGTATACGCCAACATGGCAGGAGTCCATTACCGGCGTCCCGGCAGAACAGGTGGTAGCCGTCGCGCGCCAGTTTGCCGAAACCGCCGAGCGTACTCAAGGCCGGGCCATGATCATCATCGGCGCCGCGATGAACCACTGGTACCACCAGGACATGAACTACCGGGCCGCCATCAACATGCTGATGCTGTGCGGCTGTGTCGGTGTGTCCGGCGGTGGTTGGGCGCACTACGTTGGTCAGGAGAAGCTCCGGCCTCAGACCGGGTGGACGGCGCTGGCCTTCGCCCTCGACTGGGTTCGCCCCCCGCGGCACATGAACGGCACCTCGTTCTTCTACGCGCATTCCGATCAGTGGCGTTACGAGCAGCTCCATGCCAGCGAGCTGCTCTCCCCATTGGCCGATCCGGCCCGCTATGGCGGCAGCTTGATCGATTTCAACGTCCGTGCCGAGCGCATGGGCTGGTTGCCTTCATCGCCGCAGATCGATCGCAATCCTCTGTCCATTGCCGACGCTGCGCGAGCCGCCGGGCTGGATGCCAAGGACTACCTGGTCCGTGAACTCAAGTCCGGTGCGGTGCGTTTGGCGTGCGAAGACCCGGACAGTCCAGAGAACTTCCCGCGCAACCTGTTCGTCTGGCGTTCGAACCTGTTCGGCTCTTCCGGCAAGGGGCACGAATACTTTCTCCGTCACTTTGTCGGGGCGCAACATGGCATGCAGGGTGTCGACCTATGCGAGTCCGGCGGAGCCAAGCCGGAGGAGGTGGTCTGGCACGAGAAAGCGCCGGAAGGAAAGCTCGATCTGATCACGGTGCTTGACTTCCGCATGTCCACGACCTGTCTGTACGCCGACGTGGTGTTGCCGACCGCCACTTGGTACGAGAAGAATGATCTCAATACCTCGGACATGCATCCCTTCATTCATCCGCTCTCGGCGGCGGTTGATCCTGCCTGGCAAACAAGAAGTGACTGGGAAATCTACAAGGCCATTGCCAAGAAATTTTCCGAATTGGTGCCCGGCCATCTTGGTGTCGAGCAGGACATCGTGCTGCAACCACTGCAGCACGATACGCCGGCGGAGATTGCCCAACCCTATGGCGTGAGTGACTGGAAAAAGGGCGAGTGTGATCTGCTGCCCGGCAAGACTGCGCCTAGCATCGTGGTGGTCGAGCGCGATTACCCGAACACCTACAAACGCTTTACCGCCCTTGGGCCGCTGATGCAGACGCTCGGCAACGGTGGCAAGGGTATTGGCTGGGATACCGTGACTGAGGTCGAAGGGCTGGGACGGCTCAATCGTATCGTGTCAGAGGAAGGACCGACCAAGGGTATGCCACGCATCGAAACTGACATCGATGCCGCCGAGGTGATCATGTCGCTAGCGCCGGAGACCAACGGCGAAGTTGCCGTCAAGGCATGGCAGGCGCTGGAGCAATTCACCGGGCGCGAGCATGTGCATCTTGCCGATGTACGTGAAGACGAGAAGATCCGGTATCGCGACATCCAGGCGCAGCCGCGCAAGATCATTTCCTCGCCGACCTGGTCAGGCATTGAAAGCGAACATGTCAGCTACACCGCAGGCTATATCAATGTGCACGAATTGATCCCGTGGCGAACCCTGACCGGGCGCCAGCAGTTTTATCAGGATCATCCCTGGATGCGGGATTTCGGCGAAGGCTTTGCCAGTTACCGGCCCCCGATCGATACCCGAACCGTCGCGCCGCTGGTCGGGAAAAAGCCGAATGGCCATCCCGAGGTCGTGCTCAATTTCATCACCCCGCACCAGAAGTGGGGCATCCACAGCACCTATACCGACAACCTGATCATGCTTACGCTCTCGCGCGGCGGGCCGATCGTCTGGCTATCGGAGGTCGACGCGCAGAAAGGTGGCATCGTCGACAACGATTGGATCGAGCTTTACAACCTGAATGGGGCCATTGCCGCACGAGCCGTGGTCAGTCAGCGAGTGAAGGAGGGCATGTGCATGATGTATCACGCACAGGAAAAGATCGTGAATGTCCCGGGCTCAGAGATCACCGGTCACCGTGGCGGCATCCATAATTCGGTGACCCGCACCGTGGTCAAGCCGACGCACATGATTGGCGGCTACGCGCACTTGGCCTACGGCTTCAACTACTACGGCACGGTCGGCTCGAACCGGGACGAATTCGTCATCGTGCGCAAGATGGACAAGGTGGACTGGATGGATACCCCGCTTGCGGCACGAGGAGAACGCTCATGAAGATCCGCGCCCAGATCGCGATGGTGCTGAACCTGGACAAATGCATCGGCTGCCACACCTGTTCGGTCACCTGCAAGAACGTCTGGACCAGCCGCTTGGGCATGGAGTACGCCTGGTTCAACAACGTCGAAACCAAACCCGGCATCGGCTATCCGAAAGACTGGGAAAATCAGGAACACTGGCGCGGGGGGTGGGAGCGCAAGCCCAACGGCAAGCTCAAGCTGAAGCAGGGCGGGCGCTTGCAGTTGCTGCTCAACCTGTTCGGCAATCCCAATCTGCCGGAGATCGACGACTACTACGAGCCCTTCACGTTCGACTACGAATTCCTGCAAACCGCGCCGGAGATGCCGACCCCGCCGGTGGCCCGGCCGATTTCCATCGTGACCGGACAACGGATGGAAAAGATCGAATGGGGACCGAACTGGGAGGAAATCCTCGGCGGCGAGTTCGCCAAGCGCAGCCAGGATTACAACTTCGAGGCGGTGCAGAAGGAGATCTACGGCGAGTTCGAAAACACCTTCATGATGTATCTGCCTCGCCTGTGCGAGCACTGTCTGAACCCGGCCTGCGTCGCGAGCTGTCCGTCCGGCTCGATCTACAAACGCGAGGAGGACGGCATCGTCCTGATCGATCAGGACAAATGCCGTGGCTGGCGTATGTGCGTTTCGGGCTGCCCGTACAAGAAAATCTATTACAACTGGTCGAGCGGCAAGGCCGAGAAGTGCATCTTCTGTTATCCGCGCATCGAGTCGGGTCAGCCGACGGTCTGTTCGGAAACCTGTGTCGGTCGCATCCGCTATCTCGGGGTGTTGCTCTACGACGCCGATCGGATCGAAAGCGCCGCCTCGGTAGAAGACCCACAGGACCTGTACGAAGCGCAACTGGCCGTCTTCCTCGACCCCCATTCCGCCTCGGTGCGGGAAGAAGCCCTGAAGCAGGGCATGCCGCTGGCGTGGCTCGATGCTGCTCGCGAGTCGCCGGCTTACAAGATGGCGGTGGAGTGGAAGATCGCCTTCCCGCTGCATCCCGAGTACCGCACCTTGCCGATGGTCTGGTACGTGCCGCCGCTCTCCCCGATCCAGGCGCGTGCCAACGCCGGCGAGATCGGCGCCAAGGGCCATATCCCCGACGTCTCCAGCCTGCGCATTCCGCTGCGCTACCTTGCCAATTTGCTCACCGCCGGCAAGGAAGCGCCGGTGGCGGCGGCGCTGGAAAAGATGCTGGCGATGCGCGCCTTCTACCGGGTGCGTCAGCTCGAACGCCGCGACAGTCCGGACATTCTGGCCCAGGCTGGGCTGTCAGTCGCCCAGGCGGAGGATATGCATCGCTACCTGTCCATCGCCAACTACGAAGACCGCTACGTCATTCCGACCTCACACCGCGAATACGCCGAAAATGCCTATCAGTTGCGCGGCGAGTGCGGCTTTACCTTTGGCAACGGCTGCTCGGACGGCAGCAGTGAACTGAGTCTGTTCGGCGGCAAGATGGGTGGCAAGAAAGTCATCCCGCTCAAAACCATCGCGGGCCACAATCCGGAGAACAGCGTTGATTACTGACACCCCACGTGAGCTGCACGCGCTGGGCGCGTTGCTAACCTATCCCGGACCGGCTCTGCTGGCGGCGCTGCCGGAAATCGGCGAGCTGCTGACGCCCCTTGTCCGGCGTCTGCCGGCCGAGTCGGGAGAACGGCTGCGGCGGCTGATCGAGGCGCTGCAAGCAGGAGAGCCGCTATCACTGGAAGAAGACTACGTCGCGCTATTCGACCGGGGCCGCCGTACGTCCTTGTACCTGTTCGAGCACGTGCATGGGGAGTCGCGCGATCGCGGGCCGGCGATGGTCGACCTGCATCTGGCGTATGCCCGAGCGGGCTTGTCACTGGTCGAAGGCGAACTGCCGGATTATCTGCCCGCCGTGCTCGAATTCCTGAGTCGGCGCCCCCTCAGCGAGGCCAATGCGACGCTGGCTGATTGCGCCGATGTCCTGCGCAAACTAGGGCAGGCCCTGATCGAAAAGGGCAGCCTGTACGCCGCCGTGCCGGACGTTCTGTTGCTGGGCATCCGTCAGCCGGGCCTGGACTGGTCCTGCCTGACGGTTCAGGAAGAAGAGAATCTGGATGCCGACTGGGAGTCGCCCCCGGCCTTTGGTGACGATGCCAGCTGCGTGCACAAACCCGCGACCGCCACGGTCCGTTTCATGCCGCGCCCGCCACGCTAGCAGGATTGAGAGGAGAAGCACCATGAAATCGCTGCACGATTTTCTATTTGGCCTCTACCCCTACATTGCGCTGTCGGTCTTTTTCATCGGCAGCCTGATCCGCTTCGACCGCGAGCAGTATTCGTGGAAAAGCGATTCGTCGCAGATTCTGCGCAAGAGTCAGCTGCGCCTGGGCTCGATGCTATTCCACCTCGGTGTCCTTGTGGTCTTCTTCGGCCACCTGATCGGTTTCCTGATGCCGGAACCCATCGTGCTGGCACTGATGAGCGAGAGGGCGCATGAGTTGTTGGCGATGGTGGGGGGCGGGGTGGCCGGTGTGTTCTCCATCATCGGGCTCAGCATCCTGATTTACCGTCGGGTCAGCGATCCACGCATCCTGAGCAATAGCCGTACCGCGGACATGGTGGTGCTGGTGATCATCTGGCTCCAGCTCGCGCTTGGCCTGCTGACCGTGGTTTACTCCTCGAGTCATGTCCCCGGTTACGACTTCGGTGCGTTGATTGCCTATGTGCAAGGCATCGTGATTTTCCGGGCAGACAATGCTGCGCTGATCCTTTCGGTGCCTTGGGTGTACAAGGCCCATATCTTCCTCGGGCTCACCGTGTTCCTGATTTTTCCGTTTACCCGTTTGGTCCACATCTGGAGTGGATTTGCGGCAATCTTCTATCTTTCGCGGCCCTATCAGCTGATGCGCACCCACAGAAAGCTGGCGAGCAACCGTCGAATTTCCTAAAGAGCCCTGACTCATGCCCATCGAATCCACCCCTCAATCACTGACTGCACGCATCAACGACGTCGAGATCGTAGCGGGGACGCCGGCCGATCTACGGTTTGCCTCCGTGCAGGAACTGCTCCGCCAGCGCGCCGTGGCGCTGGGTTTGCTGGCGGCGGATGCGGACCAGACTGCTACTGTGGCGGCGCTCGAACACTTGCTGGAGCGTGAAGTCAAGGTGCCGCAGGCTGGCGACGAAGAGGTCGAGCGCCATTATCTGGCGAATCCCGGGCGTTACACGGTGGGCGAACTGGTGTTTGCCTCGCACATCCTGTTGCAAGTGACGGAACGGACACCGATCCAGCCGCTGCTGGCGCGCGCGGAGGCGATACTGCATCAGGCCCAGGCCGATGCCTCGCGTTTTGCCGAATTGGCGCGCGAAATGTCCAACTGCCCGTCGGCGCAGGTCGGTGGCAGTCTCGGGCAACTGCAACGGGGGGATACCGTGCCGGAATTCGAGGCGGTACTGTTTGCCGATGGCTCGGTAGGCGTCTTGCCGCGTGTCGTGCGCACCCGTTACGGCTTCCATATTGTCAAGGTGGAGCGGCGTGAGCCGGGGAAACTTCTGCCCCTGGAGATGGCGCGTGATCGTGTGGCCTCCGACCTTGCCGAGCAAAGCCTGGGCCGTTCGCTGCAACAGTACCTGGAAAGGCTGGCATCCAACGCCGAGGTGAATGGCATAGATTTGATGTCAGACCGACGCTATTGAAAAAAGTCGGTCCATAACACGGGCATGACCACCACGACTAGCGTGCTTGCAAACCGATCATGCCGTTATATAGTCGAAGAAGCCCCCACTGATTTCACTGCCTGTTGTTATCGAGGAGTGTTGCCATGAGACCCCTCTCGCTTTTTCGTATGGTCGTATCCTCCAAGGAGGGGTGGAACGATATATCACGGACCCATCCTTCGCCCTTGGGCTCGTTCCTGAAAATCGTGCTGATTCCCTCGTTGCTGGCAACCGGCATGATTCTGTACGCCGCCCGGTTCCATGGCGAGGTCTATTCCACCCATGTCACGTTCGAATATTGGTCTGGTATCGCGCTGCTTTTCCTGCTGACCAGTTGGGGTTGTGTGCATGTGATGGCCTGGTTTATCCGTTATGCGGTGCATACCGAATCCCGCCCCTCCTATGCCGATTGCTACCGTCTGGCCGCCATCGCACCGGTACCGATCTGGCTGTCGGCCCTGTCGTTGTTCGCTCCCGTTCCGATATTCAACGCTTTGGCCGCCATCCTCGGATTGATGGCCTCGGGCGGCCTGATTTATCACGGTCTTGATGCCCTGTTTGAGCATGATGACTCGGTTCGGACGGAAGCGTTGGCCTACACGGTGTTTTCGGTGGGGGCGCTGGTATGGGCACTGATCGTTGCCTTGCTGGTCATGCCGCTCCTCTGAAAGAGCGAAGCTCGAGCCAGTCATGGGCTACTCACCTGCCGCATCAGGGGTCCTGATTTGGGATTTGCGGCCGAGATCCCACTCATTTCCCTGCTGCAGCACGTCCCGGTTGAATACCAAATCTTCGATATGCAAACCGTGTCGCGCAGCTACCGCCAACGCTTTGACCCGACGCACGGTAACGTGGCGCTACATGATGCTTTTATCGAAGCTGACAACAACCAATCCTACCCCGAGGCTCCGCAGAAGCTTCATGAGCTCCCTGCGCTCTACCTGCAAAAGGAAGTCTGGTCTGTCCCGCTCCCCGTGGACACTAACTTAAGGTGGATAATCTCCACCAAGGAGCACTGTTCATGACCAATACCAGCGGCTGCCATAAGGGCATCGACTCATAGCTTGTAGCCAATCTGCCGCAGAAAATTCTTCCGCCACTGAATGTCGTCGTTGCCTTCGATGCCATTGGCGCAGGAGCCATCCACGACGCCGAGCACGCTTCGGCCCTGTTCCGTTTCGGCAAGAATGACTTCCGTGGGATTGGCCGTGGCGCAAAAAATGCGACAGACCTCGGGCACCATTTTCACTGCGTTCAGCACGTTTAACGGAAAGTAGCCGTCCCCCAGGAAAATAATGAAACTATGGCCGGCACCGATGGCTTGGGCGTTCTTTTGGGCCAGTTCGATCATGGCGGGGTCGGTGCCGGACCATCGCACCAGACATTTGCCGGAGGCTTCGCAGAAGGCGACGCCAAACTGGATGCCAGGGACGGTTGCGACCAGGGTTTCGTGGATGTCCTCGACGGACTTGATGAAGTGTGTTTGACCCAGAATGAAGTTGACCGCTTCCGGTTTGTCGATTTTCTGCACGATGAGCTGCATCTTGAGTTTCTCCTTTCCCGCTGTGCCCGATGGGGAATCCGGTGGCGGACGGGGGCTTGCGGTCGCGGCTCGGGCCAAAGTGGGTGGGGGCAGGGGTATTTCCATCGACTTCTTGGCCGGGCATTTTTTATTCTATGCAGAGCCTCTCTAAAGTGAATGGTCGGTTTGGTTGGTTCGTGCGGTTCGGGATCATGGCCAGGGCTTGGGGCGGCATTCCCCGGGCCGGTATGACGCACCTCCGCGCGTGCCGGCGGCAGGCTGTAGTACACTCCGCAGGCCGTAGGCTTGCCAACAGGGTGTCGCAGGACGCAGCCCCGGATGGCCTCGACGCCGTGCGGTAGCGTCGACGGGGATGCGGCCTGATCGGGCCTGCTGTCCGGCAAAGGCATGATGCCGTTCTCGCTATCAACAACCTATCTGCTGCCCGTTCGCAGCGTGGCCGTTCTGGCCTGTTTCACAGGATTTCGCTTGCATGGCTCTCCCAACTATTCTGATCACCGGCTGCTCCAGTGGCATTGGCTATACCGTGGCAAAGGGGCTCAAGGCGCGTGGCTGGCGCGTGTTTGCCAGCTGCCGCCAGGCGCAGGACGTGCAAAGGTTGGCCGAAGAGGGGCTGGAGTGCCTGTTGCTGGACGTGGCGGATTCGGCCTCGATCCGCGCCGCGGTCGACGAGGTGTTGGCACGCACGGGCGGTACGCTCGACGCGCTGTTCAACAACGCGGGTTTCGGCCAACCTGGCGCGGCAGAGGACATCACGCGCGCCGCGCTGCGCGAACAGTTCGAGACCAACCTGTTCGGCGCCTGGGAGCTGACCAACACCGTGCTGCCGGCGATGCGGCGCCAGGGGCACGGGCGCATCCTGTTCAACAGTTCGGTGCTGGGCTTTGCCGCGATGAAATATCGCGGAGCCTATAACGCCAGCAAGTTCGCCATGGAAGGGCTGTGCGACACGCTGCGGTTGGAGCTGGAGGGCAGCGGCGTGTTTGTGTCGCTGGTCGAACCGGGGCCGATCGAAAGCCGTTTCCGGCCCAATGCGCTGGCGCGTTTCCTGAAGAACGTCGATATCGAGCACAGCGTGCACCGCGCCTCGTATGAACGTCAACTGGTGCGATTGAAGAAGGAGGGGCACGCCGCGCCCTTCACGCTGCCGCCGGAGGCGGTGCTGGACGCGGTGCTCAAGTCGTTGGCGAGCAAACATCCGGCGGCACGCTACCGGGTGACGTTTCCGACCAAATTGTTCTGGTACCTGAAGCGGGTGCTGCCCACGCGCGCGTTGGACTGGGTGCTGCAGCGCGCCGCCTGAGGCCGATCTCGTCCGGGCTCCCTGCGCTGGGGCCATGCTGAGCCTGGAGGCTCTCGGCGCGAGTGACGCCCATCGATGACGGGGCGCCGGGCTCCTCTCACCCTAAATAAGGGCGACTTGGTCATTCCGGTTCCCGTGCTTCGGCGGCATTCAACCCGCTTTGGCTCGCTCGCCGACTGCGACGGATTTGTTCCGAGGATGGTTCAACTCGCGCAGACGCGGTTACGGCCGTTTTGCTTGGCCTTGTAGAGGCGCTCGTCGGCCAGGCGCAGCAGCTCGCGGATATCCGGTGCGGTGGCCGCGGCCATGCCGATGCTGATGGTGTAGCGCACCGTGCCCTTGTGGCTGTCCACTTCCTCTCTTTCCACTTCTTGTCGCAGTTCTTCCAGCCGTTGCGCCAGCGGGTGGGCGGCGTCACGTTTCATCAGCACCACGAACTCTTCTCCGCCGAAGCGGGCCACGATGGCGCGCGGGAAGTGCTCGCGCAGCCGGTCGGCCAGGTGCTGGATGACGACGTCGCCGACGTCGTGGCCGAAGCCGTCGTTGATCTGCTTGAAATGGTCGATGTCGATGATGGCGATGCCGTAGGCGCCGCGGATCTTCTGCACTTGTTCGAACAGGTGGCGGCGGTTGGACAGCCCGGTGAGCGGGTCGGCATGCGCCGGGTGCTCCAGTGTCATCAGGTTTTCGACGAATTCGATATTGCGCGTGATGCGGCAGGTGAACTCTTCGAAGGTGAACGGCTTTTGCAGATAATCGTCGGCGCCGGCCTTGAGAAAACGCGGCGTCATGGTCTTGTCCTGCTGCACCGAGATGCCGACGATGGCGAGCCGGGTGTGGGTGTAGAGCCGGCGGATGGCGCTGGTCATCTGTGCGCCGTCCATGCCCGGCATGCCGTAATCGGCCAGCACCAGGCTGACGTCGCTGTGCTCGCGCAGGGTCTGCAGCGCCGCTTCGGCATCGACCGCCTCCAGCACCTGGTACAGGTGCCGCCGCAGGTAGTCGCGCAACAGCGAGCGGGTGGTGTGCGAGTCATCCACCACCAGCACCTTGATCTGGGGGTTGCGGTCGATGCGCTTGAGCATGCGCATCAGGTAGTCGAGCGCCGAGGGGCTGTCCTTGGGGATGTAGTCCACCACCGGCATGCTCAGGATGTCGTCACGCGTCTGCTGGTCGTTGTGGGCGGTCAGGACGATGGTGGGGATACCGGCCCGGAACAGCGGCGGCAGCGCCTCGCCGCTGGGAGCGTCCGGCAGGCAGTAGTCCGCCACGGCGGCGCTGAAGTGCACCTCGCTGGCGAGCTGTTGCTCGAGCTCGGCCAGGCTCATCACCGGCACCGCCTCGAAGCCCAGCTCCTCCACCATGCGGCAGACCGGACGGATCAGCATGGTGCTGTCCTCGATGACCAGCACGCGTTTTGGGGTTTTCATAAGCAAATCAGGCGGTAATTGCTTTTTTTTAAAAGCAATTTATTGAATATGTTGTTGTTTTGGCTTTCAGGCCGAATAGGCTACGCCTTTTGCATCATGCTGTCCAAATAACACGGCGGACTCGGAAGGTTGGACCGATTCGGTTTATAATCGATCCCATTTTTCTGCTTTCCTCACGGACACGAATTCAGACCATGGAACTCGCCAAGAGCTTTGAACCGGGCGACATCGAACGCCGCTGGTACACCATCTGGGAAAACGCCGGCTATTTTCAGCCGCACATGGATTCCGACAAGCCGTCGTTTTGCATCCAGCTGCCGCCGCCCAACGTTACCGGCACCCTGCACATGGGCCATGCCTTCAACCAGACCATCATGGACGGGCTGACCCGCTACTACCGCATGAAGGGCGACAACACCGCCTGGATTCCGGGCACCGACCACGCCGGCATCGCCACGCAGATCGTGGTGGAGCGCCAGCTGGCCGAGCAGGGCGTGAGCCGGCATGATCTGGGCCGCGAGGCGTTCATCGACAAGGTGTGGGAGTGGAAGAACGTCTCCGGCGGCACCATCACCCAGCAGATGCGCCGCGTCGGCTGCTCGGTGGACTGGAGCCGCGAATACTTCACCATGGACGAGACCCGCGCCGGCGTGGTCACCGAAGTGTTCGTGCGCCTCTTCGAACAGGGCCTGATCTACCGCGGCAAGCGCCTGGTGAACTGGGACCCGAAACTCGGCACCGCCGTGTCCGACCTCGAAGTGCTGTCGGAAGAAGAAGACGGTTCGATGTGGCACATCCGCTACCCGGTGGTGGGCAGCGATGAGGCCGTCGTGGTCGCCACCACCCGTCCGGAAACGCTGCTGGGCGACGTGGCCGTGGCCATCAACCCGACCGACGAGCGCTACCAGCACCTGTTGGGCAAGATGCTCGAGCTGCCGTTGACCGGCCGCCAGATCCCGGTGATCGCCGACGATTACGTCGACGCCGCCTTCGGCACCGGCTTCGTCAAGATCACCCCGGCGCACGATTTCAACGACTACCAGGTCGGCAAGCGCCACAACACCCAGCTCATCAACGTGATGAGCCTGCAGGCCACCATCCTCGACAAGGCGCAGGTGTTCGGCTTCGACGGCTCGGCCCAGGGCACCATCGAGCTGCCGGCCGCCTACGCGGGTCTGCACACCTCCGAGGCGCGCAAGAAGATGGTCGCCGACCTCGAGGCGCAGGGCCTGTTGGTGGAAGTGAAGCCGCACAAGCTGATGGTGCCGCGCGGCGACCGTACCGGCTCGGTGATCGAGCCGATGCTGACCGACCAGTGGTTCGTCGCCATGACCAAGGTGGGCGAGGGCGACGCCACCGGCAAGAGCATCACCGAGAAGGCCATCGACGCCGTCGAATCCGGCCAGGTGCGCTTCATCCCGGAAAACTGGGTCAACACCTACAACCAGTGGATGAACAATATCCAGGACTGGTGCATCAGCCGCCAGCTGTGGTGGGGCCACCAGATTCCGGCCTGGTACGACGAAGACGGCCAGGTCTACGTTGGCCGAAGCCTGGAAGAAGCCCAGGCCAAGGCGCCGGGCAAGACGCTGCGCCGCGATGACGACGTGCTCGACACCTGGTTCTCGTCCGCGCTGGTGCCGTTCTCCACGCTGGGCTGGCCGGAGGACACGCCGGAACTGCGCGCCTTCGTGCCGTCGCAAGTGCTGGTGACCGGCTACGAGATCATCTTCTTCTGGGTCGCCCGGATGATCATGATGACCACCCACTTCTGCGGCAAGGTGCCGTTCAAGGACGTGTACATCCACGGCATGGTGCGCGACCACGAAGGCAAGAAGATGTCCAAGTCCGAGGGCAACGTGATCGACCCGGTGGACCTGATCGACGGCATCGCGCTGCAGCCCTTGATCGAGAAGCGCACCACCGGCCTGCGCCGCCCGGAGAAGGCCCCGGCCATCGCCAAGGCTACCGAAAAGCTGTTCCCGGAAGGCATTCCGCCCTTCGGCAGCGATGCGCTGCGCTTCACCATGGCGAGCTACGCCACGCTCGGCCGCTCGGTCAACTTCGACTTCAAGCGCGCCGAAGGCTACCGCAACTTCTGCAACAAGCTGTGGAACGCCACCCGCTTCGTGATGATGAACGTCGAGGGCAAGGACTGCGGCCAGGACGAAAGCCTGCCGCTGGAATACAGCTTCGTCGACCAGTGGATCATCGGCCGCCTGCAGCAGGCCGAGGCCGATGTCACCAACGCGCTGGAAACCTACCGCTTCGACCTCGCCGCCCAGACCATCTACGAGTTCATCTGGAACGAGTACTGCGACTGGTACGTCGAGCTCGCCAAGGTGCAGCTGCAGAACGGTAACGAAGCGCAGCAGCGTGCCACCCGCCGCACCATCGTGCGCGTGCTGGAAGTGGCGCTGCGCCTGACTCACCCGATCATGCCGTTCATCACCGAAGAGCTGTGGCAGACCGTGGCTCCGCTGGCCAACGCCAACAAGACCGACTCGATCATGATGGCCGCCTGGCCGGTGGCGGTGCCGGAGAAGATCAACGCCGACGCCAACGCCCGCATGGAGGCGTTCAAGGACATGGTCAACGCGGTGCGCAACCTGCGCGGCGAAATGAACATCGGCCCGGCCGTGAAGGCGCCGCTGTTCATCGAAACCGCCGACCAGACCCTGGCCGACTTCGTGCCCTACCTGAAGCTGCTGTGCCGCCTGACCGACGGCACGCTGCTGGCCAAGCTGCCGGAAGACGATTCCCCGGTGGCGATCAGCGGCGACGCCCGCCTGATGCTGAAGGTGGAAGTCGACAAGGCCGCCGAAACCGCGCGCCTGACCAAGGAAATCGGCAAGGTCGAGGCCGAACTGGCCAAGCTCACGGCGAAGCTGGAGAAGCCGGGCTACGTCGACAAGGCGCCGGCGCATCTGGTGGAACGCGACAAGGCGCAGTTGGCCGAGTTCGGCGACAAGCTGGAGAAGCTGAAGGGGCAGTTGGCTAAGCTTGCCTGATCCAAGCAATAGACAAATCGAAAGCCGCCAGCGATGGCGGCTTTTTTGCGTCTGAAGTGCTAGGAGGGGCGTGTCTGATATATGATGTTTGCGTTGTGCTTATCGTAAAGTGTCGCAGTAACAACGCGCTGCCAATAGTCGTGAATATGTGAAGATCCATATCTTGATAGCTGTTTTCGAAAAAGGAAAATGAAGTGAGCGATGAGATATCTGTTTTTTCGAAAATTAAGGAAATAGTTCTGGATGTCAATCCGCAAGATGTTTTGAATGATGCGCGGGACTGTGGCCTGGAGGTTTTCTCGGCCAAGGACCTTGTTGAACAGCCTCACAATTATATTTTTATAGAAAAGCTTGCAACTAAATACGCCAGCCTGGCGGCAAGTTATTGTGCGGCAAGTGGAGCAACCAGTGGGTTTGGTGGTGTTGCGACGACGATAGCCTTGGGTGGAGTTGATATCGCCAACATGGCGGCTCAGCTATATAGGCTCAATCAGAAGATTGCCATCTTGAATGGGTTCGATATTGAAAATGCGATCCACAAGGAGAAGGCCCAACTAATATATCTCAAGGCGCTGGGTTTCGATGCGGCAGCTCAGGCCGCCATTCGTACCCAAATGACGAAGGCTGCAGCTGAAAATCTTGCCAAGAGAGGGCCTTCCGCGAATGTCGCTATTCGTCTGATTATGGAGGTTGCCAAATTGCTTGGCATTAAGCTAACCAAGAATCAAGCTGCTAAATTTGTTCCCGTCTTAGGAGGTGTCCTTGGCGGCGGCTTGAATTATATTTTTGCCAAGAATGCGGCAGAAAAAATGATTTCTGAATACAAATCAGATTATTTTGATCGTTGGCAGGTGCGTGCCCATTAATTGATGAATTGGCTGGTAAGATGGGTGAAGGCGCTGGCGCCGTAACCCCTCACTGAAATGATGCCCGTGTCGTGATGGGTTGCGCTGCGCTCCACCCATCCTGCAATCGGCCAGCCAGGCAACCGTGCGGGGGAATCAGACGACCCCTGCCACTGCCGCTATGTTCCGGATGGTTCCTATTATTTCTTCGCGGTAGCCTTGCCGGGTCGTCGTTCGGATGCCTTGGTGCGGCACGTCGATCGTTTGCGCAAGGCTTTTCGTGGAGGCAAATGTGATTCCCTTGTTGAGATGCCGACGGTTGGCTTTGCGTGTTTATAATCACGCCGGGTTTGTCGGACGGGGTAGGTGATGAGTTTGTCTTCGGGACGGTTGTACCGCCAGCTGGCGTGGTGGGCCTTGGTCAACGTGGTGGCCGTGGTGGCGGTGGAGGTAGTGGGACATTGGCCCGGTTTCTTCGCCGCCGGTGCCTGGGGCGAGGCCGGAGTGTGTTTGCTGGCGTCGATCGTGTACGCCTGGCTTGCGGTGGCGGCGGTGCGTCACCGTGCGGGGGAGGGGCCGATGCTGCTGGCGGTGGGGCTGATCGCGGCCAATTGGGTCGGACTGGCGCTGCTGGACTGGCTGATCTGAGGGCGGCGCTCTGACGCGGAGCGGGCACTGGCGTCGTTGGCGGCTCAGATAAAAAAACCGGGCAAGAGCCCGGTTTTTCATTGCTGCCTGTCGGTCGGTATTACTGCGCCGACATCGAGTAGCCTTCGATCTTGGCTTCTTCCACCAGCTTGCTCAGGTACTCGTGCATCATCTGGCGGCCGGCCATTTCGTTCAGGTACTGGCCCAGGCGTTCCTTGATGTCCTCGAAGGCAAGCTGGCCGCCGCTCTGGCGGTCATTGACCTGGATGATGTGGTAGCCGAACTGGGTTTCGACCAGGCTCGGGGTGATCTGGCCGGCTTCGGTGCTGAACACGGCCTGTTCGAATTCCGGCACCATCTGGCCGCGGCCGAACTGGCCCAGGTTGCCGCCTTGCTGGCCGGACGGGCAGGTGGAGTGTTCGCGGGCGAGGTCGGCGAAGCGCGACGGGTTGGCCTGTACTTCGGCCAGCACGCCTTCGGCCTTGGCCTTGGCGAGCATGTTGGCAACGTCGTCACCCTGGCCCAGCGGGAACAGGATGTGGCTGGCCGTGGCGCTTTCGCCCTGGCGGAATTGTTCCGGGTGGTCGTTGTAGAACGCCAGGCAGGTGGCTTCGTCGGCCGGCGTAAACGCCAGTTCCTTGTCGAGCAGGGCGCCAATGGCCTGGCCTTCGTTGCTGGTGTCGAGACCGCTGGCCTTGGCTTTTTGCAGCAGCAGCTCGTGCAGGATCAGCTGTTGAATAGCGGCATCGCGCGGGCTGGGGGCGTCGGCGTGGTTTGCCAGTTCGGCTTGCACCATGGCTTCGGTGATTTCAACGCCGTTTACGGTAATGGCCATGAGGAGGTCCTGATCGTGTCGATGGATGCGCCGCGTGATGCGTCGCGCTGAATAATCCCATTATTAATGGGGGCATCGGCAGCGGGTTTCAAGTGCCGGGCGGCACGGCTTGTTTGGCGGGCGTGGAAGGTTGACCGAAGCCCGGTTTGCCGGGCTTTCGGCCAACGTGGGTCCGTCTCGCGGCAGGCGGCGTTGGTTCTGCCTGCCGGGGGAAATCAGACTTTTTCAGGAAGCAGGTCTTCAGCATCAGGCCCTTGATCTTGTCGTTGCGGCATTCGACGTGCTCGTCGTCGTCTTCCTGCAGGCGGACGTTCTTGAACAGAGTGCCGCGCTTGATCACGGTGGAGGAGCCCTTCACCTTGAGGTCCTTGATGACTTGTACCGAATCACCGTCGTTCAGAAGGGTGCCGTTGCTGTCTCTGACTTCCATGCTGTCGTTTCCTTGGCGTTGCTGACTGGAAAGCGTTCATTATATCTTTTTGTTTGGTTATTAAGCCAATAAATTGCTTCTGATTATGTGGCGGGTTGGCAAAGGCACGGCGCAGGCCCTTGCGCTGGGCAAGGGTGGGTGTTTGATGGTATAGGGTCTGTGCCGCCGGCCCGTCCCGTTAGTGTGGGAGCGCATGGCCGGCATTTTTCCGCCTTGGCGATGAACATGAGAAGAGTTGGCACGATGAACACCGAGCAGGAAGGCGCTGACCACAGCGAAAAAGCAGCGAATGAACAATGGCGACAGGCGAAGGCGATCCAGCATGCCCTGAACCGCCTGATCGCCGAGGCGTTACCGGCCAGCGGTCTGTGTCACGAAGTGGGGCCGGTGATCAATGCCGTGCAGCAACGGGAAGGGGAGGGGCGTAGCGCCCTGGCCGGGAGTTTTCCGCTGATCAAGCGCAAGAAGCGCAAGGAAGTGATCGTGGCCTGGCTCAACTACCAGATCAGCCTGTTTGGCGACGGCGTGCCGCACCGCCTGGTCGATGGCGTCGAGCAGCCTTACCAGCCGGTGCTGCACGTGGCGCATTGGACCTGCGAATTCAGCTTTGAATACGATTCCTACGTCGGCTTTCCGGCGCAGGGCTGGCAGCCGTGGCGGAACGAGGCGCAGCGCCTGTTGTGCTGGGGCGATTCCGACTCGCCGTATGGCGACGAGTGGACCTATTCCCTGCGCCTGGCGCAGATGGAGGGCGACGAGGCCCTGCAGCGCTGTGTGATTGCCCCGGCGCTGGCCTTGCTGGAGGGGAGGCCGGCGACCGAGGCGCTGCCGGATGACCTGCCGGGCCTGGTGTTTTACCAGGACAAGGCGCTGGGCGACGGCGAGCGTGACCTGCTGGTGATGGACGCGCCGTCCGCGCCGGCCTGATCTCGGCGCGCGGGACCCGGTGCCTTGCCCGGCCGCTTTCGCGGCAGCAACGCGAGGGGGACGCCATGGATGACACGCCCTAAAGCCAGCCCACGCGTTTGAAGCGCCACCACAGCAACAGGTCGAGCACCAGCATCGCCAGCAGTGCCAGCGGGTAGCCGACGCTGGTTTTCAGCTCGGGCATGTTCTGGAAGTTCATGCCGTAGATGCCGGCGATGGTGGTCGGCACCGCGAACAGGGCGGCGTAGCTGGCCAGCTTCTTGCTGACGGCCGATTCGTCGAGCGAGATCATCGCCAGGTTGACCTGGATCGCGGTGGCCAGCATGTCGCGCAGCGAGTCGAGGGTGCGCGCGATGCGGGCCAGGTGGTCGTCGACGTCGCGGTAGTACTCCTGTACTTCACGGCACACCTCCGGCACGCGCCCGCCGTGCAGCCGCGCCACGGCCTCGTTCAGCGGCACCACGGCGTGGCTGACGGTGACCAGCTTGCGCTTGAGCAGGTACAGGTCGTGGATGGTGCGCTGGCCGGCGTCGCCGCGCGCAAACAGTCTTTCCTCCATTTCTTCCAGTTCGTCTTCCAGGCGGTGCACCACGCTGAAGTAGCGGTCGACCACGGAGTCGATCAGGGCGTAGAACACGAAGCCGGCGCCGAAGCGCAGCAATTGCGGCTCGTGCTCGCAGCGTGCGCGCACGTTCTGGAAGCCCTGTTGCGAACGGTTGCGCAACGACAGCACGTAGTTGTGGCCGACGAACAGGTCCATCTCGCCGACCAGCAGCTCACCACCTTCGTCGCAGTCCAGCAGCTGCAGCGCGCAGAACAGCATGCCGTCGTATTCCTCCAGCTTAGGGCGCTGGTGGCCGTGGCGAGCGTCTTCCACCGCCAGTTCGTGCAGTCGGAACTGCTCGGTCATGCGCTGCAGTTCGTTGTCGTCGGGGTCGCGGATCGCCACCCAGACGAAGCAGTCGGGCCGGGCGAGGTAATCGTGGATCTGCTCGATGGGCAGGTCGGCCAGCTTCTTGCCGTTCTGGTAGGCGACGCAGTTGATGAGCATGAGCTCTCCCGGGAGTGGTGCCTGTCTCTCTTCATCCAAGCCGGTAAACGGCCGCACCGCAAGGTGTGGCGGTGAGGGCGGGCGAGCTGGCCGGGGCGCAACGGCATCCGGGGGCGCTCCGCACGGGCGGGGGCCGCGTCGCGGTGTGGCTGTCGGCGCAGACGTGGCGCCGCCGTCGGCTGCGGATTTGAGGGTATTGCCTTTCTTTTCAAACATTAATAGAATACCGTCCAGACGGATAAATTAAGGGGCGCAGCATGGGACGGACCTCCACCATCGAGCCGGATCGCATCCTCGATGCCACCGAGCGCGTCATCATGCGCGACAGCGTGGTCAGGCTGACCATCGACGCCGTGGCGGCGGAGGCGGGCATCAGCAAGGGCGGGGTGCTCTACACCTACCGCACCAAGGAAGCGCTGATCCAGGCGCTGATGGAGCGCATGGTGCGGCGCTACGACGAGGAGATCGAGCGCTGCTGGCCGGCCGGCGCCGAGCCCGGTATCGCCCATCTCAAGGCGTATATCGACGCCGTGCTGGGGCTGACCGGGCAGGACCACCGCACCGCCGCGGCGATGCTGGCCGCCGCCATGAACAATCCGACCCTGCTGGCGCCGATGCAGGATTTCTACGCCCGGCACCTGCCGCGCATCCGCGCCGCGCTGCCCGACGACCGAGCGCTGACGGCCTTCCTGGCGATCGAGGGCATGGTGTTTCTGGAGCTGTTCGGGCTGGTCGGTTTCAGCCAAGCCGAACGCGAGCACGTGGTGCAGAGCCTGCACGCCCTGATCGACGGCGCCGCGGCCGGCTGACGGATGACGGCAATCATCAACACGCATTTTTTGAGGAGAAGGACATGCCCTGGCTCTTTCTGACGATGGCAGGTTTGTTTGAGGTGGGTTGGCCGCTGGGGATGAAGATGGCGCAAGGCGGCGGCAACACGGTCAAGGGCATCGCCTTTGCCGTGACCTGCATGGCGCTCAGCGGCTACCTGCTGTATCAGGCCCAGCGCACGATCCCCATGGGCACGGCCTATGCGGTGTGGACCGGCATCGGCGCCGCCGGCACCTTTCTGGTCGGGGTGGTGTTTTTCGGCGATGCCTCGTCGCTGCTGCGCTATATGGGGGTGATGCTGATCATGTCCGGCGTGGTGCTGCTGAAGTTCGGCGGCTGAGCGGCGCGCAACAGCACACCCCGCCGGGATCATAAGGTTGGCCGAAGACCGTCAGCGTGCGGTCTTCGGCCAACCTTTTTGCTGCGTTGCGGTCATTCGGCTGTGGAGTCCGCTGTGCCGTTCGTGCGCCGGGCCGGGGCAAGCACGGCAAGTGGCGGCGGCTCTGTGGTAGATTTCGCTCATCGTGCGATAGGGTCATCCAACAGGGGGGCAATATGGAAGTGGAAATCAGTGTCGAGGCCAAGAAGAAGCAGCTGAATAATGCCGTCGCGATCACGGTGGTGCTGCTGTCGGTGTTTATGGGGGTGTCGAAGATCAAGGACGACAACATCGTCCAGGCCATGCAGCTGGCCAAGGCCGACGCCGTGGATTTCTGGGCCGAATACCAGTCCAACAAGGTCAAGCTGCACCTGGCGGAAAGCAATCTGAACCAGACCCGGCTGCTGGCGCAGAGCCTGCCGGGCAACGCCAAGGTGATGGCCGCCGAAGAGGCTCGTCTGGCGCGGGATGTGGAGAAGTACACCGCGCGCTCGGTCGCCATCCAGAAGCAGGCCAAGGCCAGCGAGGCGGAGTACGACCGGCTGAATTTCCACGACGATCAGTTCGACATGAGCGATGCCGCCTTGTCGGTCGCGCTGGCCACGGCCGCGGTGGCGGCGCTGGTGGAAAACTGGCTGCTGTTGCTGTCGGCCTGGGGTTTCGGCGCGTTTGGCGTGCTGTTCGGGCTGGCCGGTTTTGCCGGCTGGTCGATCCACCCCGGCTGGCTGGTGGCCTTGCTGTCCTAGCCGGACGATGGGGAGGGGCGGCGCACGCTGGCGCCATTCGCAGGTACAATCGGGTCTTCATCCCCTCGCCAGCGTCACGCCATGTCCCGCCCTGTTTTTTCCGTCCAAGAGGAGGAGGTCGACTTCTCCGCCATCCGCGCGCAGGGCGCGGGCGGGCAAAACGTCAACAAGGTGTCGTCGGCCATCCATCTGCGCTTCGACGTCACCGCCTCGTCGCTGCCGGCCTACATCAAGGAGCGGTTGCTGCAACTGGGTGACCAGCGGGTCAGCAAGGACGGCGTGGTGGTGATCAAGGCCCAGCAATACCGCACCCAGGAACAGAACCGGGCCGATGCCCTGCTACGCTTGCAGGCGCTGATCGACAGCGTCAGCCACACCCCCAAGGCGCGTCGCGCCACCAAGCCGACCTTCGGTTCCAAGCAGCGCCGCCTGGAGGGCAAGGCCCGGCGCGGCGGCATCAAGTCGCTGCGCGGCAAGGTCGATCTCTGAGAGTCTGTTTACGATCTGCTGCGCGTCGGCGATACGGCGTTAAAAACGTCTTCGGAATGCTCATTGACCACGTGGAAACGCCGCTTCCTCAGCCGTTTTTGCCTTGTCTCGCTCTAGCTCGCGAGATCGTAAACAGGCTCTAAGGCGGCACGCCCGCCTGCCGCCATTCATCCCGCTTTTTCCCCGCCTGAGGCGGTCACGAGTCAGGGTGGCGGCGCGTCGTCACGATACAACGCCAGCTCGCGTCGACCCGTGCCATCGATCATCGCCCGATACATACCCGCACTGTTGAACGGCATCGCCACGTGGCCTGCCGCGTCGACGGCGATCACGCCGCCACTGCCGCCCAGTTCCAGCAAGGTGCCGTGGATCACACTGTCGGCGGCGTCGGCCAGCGTCTGCCCGGCGTAGGCGAGGCGGGCGGCGATGTCGTGGGCGATGGCGGCACGGATGAAGTACTCGCCATGCCCGGTGGCGGATACCGCGCAGCGCCCGTCGGCCCAGGTGCCGGCACCGATCAGCGGGCTGTCGCCGATGCGCCCCGGCCACTTGCCGGCGCGCCCGCCGGTGGAGGTGGCGGCGGCGAGCCGACCTTGCGAATCGAGTGCGACCGCGCCGACGGTGCCGTGACCCTGGTTCGCCTGTCCCTCGGCCAGACGGGCCTTCTCGCGCTGCAGCGCCTGCCAGCGGGCCTCGGTGAAGAAATACTGCGGTGGCTCGCATTCCAGGCCCTGGGCGCGGGCGAAGGCGTCGGCGGCGGCAAAGCCCAGCATGACGCAGGGGGTCGCCTCCATCACGCGGCGGGCGAGCCGGACGGGGTTCCGGGCGATGCTGACGCCGGTGACGGCGCCGGCGCTCCGGCTGTGGCCATCCATGATGGCCGCCTCCAGTTCCACCCGGCCGTCCAGGGTAAAGTCGGCCCCGCGCCCGGCGTTGAATAGCGGGTCGTCCTCGAGCAGTGCGACGGCCACGGTCACGGCCTCGAGCGCGCTGCCCCCTCCGTGTAGTACGCGATAACCGGCGTCGAGCGCCGCCGCCAGCCCGGCGCGCAGCGCCGTGTCCCGTTCTGGATCGAGTTCGGCGCGCTGGACCGGCCCCGCGCCACCGTGCACGGCAAAAGCGATGCTCATCGTGATGGCTCCCCCGGATTTGGCCGCAAGCCGGATGCGGCTTGGCTATGCTTTATATAGCGTAGCCCGCAATTGTGATTGCGATTGCGATGGTGGGCTTTCAACGCCGAGGGGCGTGTCATGCAGAACGAAAAAACAAGACAAGTATTCGAGTTGCTGCTGTTGTCGCTGGGCTGGTTTGCGCTGGTGCTGCAGCTCTATCTCGGTGTGGTGGCCGAGCTCGCACGGGGCGTGGCGTGGCAGTGGACGGTGTTCAACTACTTCAGCTACTTCACCATTCTCACCAATCTGTTCCTGGCAACCGGGTTGACCGTGCCGCGCTTGCGACCGCAATCGC
Source organism: Pseudogulbenkiania sp. AW2-16 (assembly GCF_056824575.1). Lineage (NCBI taxonomy): Bacteria > Pseudomonadati > Pseudomonadota > Betaproteobacteria > Neisseriales > Chromobacteriaceae > Pseudogulbenkiania > Pseudogulbenkiania sp. AW2-16. The sequence continues at coordinate 2,593,417 of NZ_CP157668.1, forward strand.
GTTTCGGCCATTTCCTGCTGCGGCCGACGGTGCGCTCGGCCTCGCTGGTGTACATCACCATCGTCGGCTTGGTGTACGCCATCCTGTTGCGGCACCTGTGGAACCCCACCGGCTGGCGCTGGCTGGGCGACGTGCTGTTGCACGACGTCATCCCGATCGGCTACTTCGTCCACTGGGTGCTGTTCGTGCCGCCGGCCCGGCTGCGCTGGCACGACGCGCTGTTATGGCTGGCCTATCCCGGCGGTTATCTCGCCTACACCTTGCTGCGCGGCGTGTTCATCGGGCTGTATCCCTATCCCTTCCTCAACGTGCTGCGCCTGGGCTACCAGGGAGTGCTGGTCAACTCGGCCTTCCTGGCGCTCGCCTTCGTGGCCATGGGCTGGCTGGTGGTGGTGCTGGACCGCCACGTCAAGGGCCTGCTGGCGGTACGGGTGAACACCCGGCGCTAGGGTGGGTCAGCGATGGCTTCCCACGCCGCGCCGGCATCATTGCTGCCACACCCCAGGCCCGCTTCCTCGCCGCCGAGCCGTCATCCCGCGCTCAAGGTTTTTCCATGTTCCGCCGCGCCGACGGCATGCCGCATGCTCTTCGGCCAACCTTGATGCCCTCCGAGTGCATTTGCCCCGAGCCCGGCGGCAATGCTACAACGTCGGGTTCTGGCGGCCGCGGCCGTCGTGCTCTGGAGGGTTCATGCCACATTCCCAGCCCATTTCCGGCAAGGGGGCCATGCTGTCGCTGCTGGCGTCGGTGCTGTTCGCCCTGTTGTCGGGTTACACCACGCTGCTGAAGCCGCTGGACGGCCTCGCCATCTACGCCTGGCGCGTGCTGTGGACGCTGCCCGGCGTGCTGTTGCTGCTGGCGGTGCGCGGCCAGTGGTCGTCGCTAGGGAGACAACTGGCGCGGCTGCGCCGCGAACCCTTGCTGTGGCTGCTGCTCCCGGCGATGGCGGCGTTGCTGGCGACCCAGCTGTGGCTGTTCATGTGGGCGCCGCTGCACGGGCAGGCAATGGCGGTATCGATGGGCTACTTTCTGCTGCCATTGACCATGGTGCTGACCGGTTGCGTGCTGTACGGCGAGCGGCTGTATCGCTTGCAATGGCTGGCGGTCGCCTGCGCCATGGTGGGGGTGGCGCACGAACTGTGGCTGACCCGCGCCTTTGCCTGGCCGACGCTGCTGGTGGCGATAGGCTACCCGCCGTATTTCGTCTTGCGGCGCTGGTCCAGGCTCGAGCCGATCAGCGGCTTCGCCCTGGAATTGGTCCTGATGAGCCCGGTGGCGCTGCTGCTGTTGTGGCACTTGGGAGAGGCCGGCTGGGGCGTGCTGGCCGAGCCGAAATTCTGGCTGCTGCTGCCCGGGCTGGGCCTGATCAGCACCGTGGCATTGGCCAGCTACATGGTCGCCAGCCGCCACTTGCCGCTGGGTCTCCTGGGCATTCTCGGCTATGTCGAGCCCGTGCTGCTGTTCCTGCTGGCGGTGCTGCTGCTGGGCGAGCCGCTGTCGCTGGACAGCCTGCTGACCTATGCGCCGATCTGGCTCGCGGTGCTGCTCACCGGCATCCATACCGCGCCGCATCGGCGCCGATCGCTGCGTGCCGCGTAGCCGATGGCAGGGGGGCGGGGCGTCTCGATGCCGGTCTAGAGGGATGCAGAGTCTGGCCTCCTGCCCGCTTGTCGGCCGGGGCCGGCTGGCGAGCCCCAGCATTGCCGTGCTTACCTCACCGATGCCCCCTCATGACCGCCTCTTTGAAGGCGCCGATCCAGCCCGCCGCCTTATCTCCTCGCGCAGCTTCAAGCCAAGAATGATCGACGACAGCAGCAGCGTCATGGCATTGGAAGCAATCAACGGCCCGGCCCCGAGCAGGATGCCGTAAGCCAGCCACAACGCCACGCCGCTGACGAACATCAGGTACATCGACAGCGAGATGCTGCTCAGGTCGCGCGTGCGCAGGGCGTGCAAAACCTGGGGCAGAAAGCTCGATGTGGTGAGAAAGGCGGCCAGGTAGCCGTAATATTCGAGTTTCATGATATATGGCTGAGACCAAAAGGCCAGCTTAACAGGGTCTTATCCTGTCAGCGATCAGATCGGGTGCTGTTCTTTTCTGAATGATGACCTCTTTGTCTCTTTTGCCAAAACGTGGATAGCTGGACGGCATTGCATGGTGCAACCCGGCCAAAAAAGGTGATAGACGTAGCGCTTTGCGTTCAGAGCATGGCGTGTGGCTGCACTTCAGGGGCCTGGCAATCCGGTAGAGGCCGTGATATTGCCAAGCGGCCAGATAGCTTTATGTATTTGTGCATATCGATATCTTGACTATTTCAAGCGCTATCCAGTCATATCGACATTGCCCTGCAGACGTCGAGAGACAGACTTCAGACAAGGAATGACATACTAATTAACTGTGATATGCTTTAGTCATTACTTGGTGACTGCCTGATTTAAATGGCATTCTGATCAAGGAAAATGGGAGAGCGGTCATGGGGTGGTGGAAATCGGCAGGGCAGGGCAGCGAAAAAAAACAGTTGCCCTCAAATCAGCGCTCTCGCTTGCTACTGCAAGCGCTGGAGCCCAGATTGATGTTCGACGGCGCGGTTGCTGTCTCGCTGGCGGCTGCCGAGCCACATCCTGATGCGTCGCATACCGTTGTGGACAAAACGGTGGATGCACCCGCGCCCACCGATACCCGCGCCACCACGACGGAATCGCTCGCCGCGCCGGCGCCCGCCAACACCGCGAAGCAGGTGGTGTTCGTCGAATCCAACGTCGCCAATTACCAGACTCTGCTTTCTCAAATGCCCTCCGGCGCAGAGGTTGTGATACTCGATAGTAGCAAGGACGGTTTGGCCCAGATTGCCCAATGGGCCAGCGAGCATCAGGGCTATGCCGCAATCCATATCCTGTCCCACGGCGAATCGGGTGACCTGATGCTGGGTAGCCTCGAGTTGACCCAAGGCAACATCGCCAGCCATCAGGCCGAGTTGGCCTCCATCGGCCAAGCCTTGCAGCCCGGCGGCGATATCCTGCTATATGGCTGCGATATCGCCGCGGGCAGCAGCGGTGCGACTTTTGTCTCGACATTGTCCAGCTACACCCATGCCGACGTGGCGGCGTCCAATGACCGCACCGGCTCCAGTTCTCTAGGTGGAGACTGGGCGCTGGAGTACAGCAGTGGCCATATCGACGCCGCGGCGCTGGCTTTCGATTATCAGGACCTGCTGGCGGTGCCGGCCAGCCAGAATTTTGATAGCGCTTCACCGGGCAACAGCTCTTCCAGCCTGACTCTGGGTGGGGTCACGTACTCTACCAACGGCGGAGGCATCGTCGATGTCGTGGACGTGAACACCCAATACGGCTACGGCTACAGCTTTTCCGGTTTCTCGGGCAATGCGATCCTGAGCGATACCAGTGGCTCGGCAAGCCCCAGCATTACTTATTTTGAGTTCGGCTCCAGCAACCTGACCGATAACTTTAAGCTCAACTCCCTGACTGCGAATGCTTACGACGTACTAAGTGGGTTTGCCAAAACTTTCACCATCACTGGTTATGATGGTGGCTCCGGCACTGTCGCCACAGTCTCTGTCACTGGTTTTGACTTCAGTGCAAGCGGATCCTACGGTTCCGGCAACATGGCCATCACCTATGTCAAGGCTACGGGCTCCTACAATGCGGGCACTCTGACATTTGGCAGTGACTGGGGCAATGTGGATACCGTCCGTTTTACCGCGACCGACGGCTCGGCGGGCTTGGCGTTCGATTCCATCAGCTTCTCCGCGCCGGTGGTGCCCAACGCCTCTCCCGTGCTGACCGCCAGCGGCGGCTCCAGCGCCTACAGCAGCGGCACCGGCACTGCGGTGACGGTGGACAGCGGTATCACGCTGTCCGACTCCGACAGCCCCACCCAGGCCAGCGCCACGGTGTCGATCACCGGCAACTTCCACAGCGGCGAGGACGTGCTGGCATTTACCAACAACGGCAGCGCCATGGGCAACATCACGGCCAGCTACAACGGCGGCACCGGGGTGCTGACGCTGACCTCCAGTGGCGCCACGGCCACGCTGGCTCAATGGCAGGCCGCCTTGCGCGCGGTGACCTATTCCGACAGTTCGCTGTCGCCCAACACCAGTTCCCGCACCATCAGCTTCGCCATCAACGACGGCGCGATCAACAGCAGCGCGGTGACCAAGACGGTCACCGTGGCGGCGGATTCCGCACCGGTGGTGGGCAATTTGAACGGCGACAACCCCACCTTCACAGAGAAGGGCGGGGCGGTGAAGCTGGATGCCGGTACTGCAGTCACGGTGACGGATAGCGACACCCCCGACTTCAATAGCGGCAACTTGACCGTGCACATCACCGCCAATGGACAGAGCGGCGAGGACGTGTTGGGTATCGATACCAGCGGCACGGTGTCGCTTAGTAACGGCACCAGCGTGGGCAGCGTGGTGTCCGTGGGCGGCGTGTCCATCGGCGTGATCGCCACCAACGGTGATGGTGTCAGCGGTCATGACCTGATCGTGACGCTCAACAGCAACGGCACCCCGTCGCGGGTCGCCACGTTGGCGGCGGCGCTGACCTACAACAACACTAGTAGCGACCCCAGCACCGCCACCCGCACGGTGAATGTCAGTATCAACGATGGCCGTGGCGGCACCGGCTCCAGCAATGTGACGGTGGCGATGGCGGCGGTAAACGACGCACCTACCGGCAGCGCCACCGCCTCCAACCCCACCTTCACGATGGGCGGCTCCGCGGTGGAGGTGTTCAGCGGCGCCAGCATCAGCACCGTCGAATCCAGCCAGAGTGTGATCCTGCTGACGCTGACCGTGTCCGGTCTGCAAGACGGTAGCAGTGAAATTCTCTCCATCGACGGCAGCAATGTGGCGCTGACCAACGGCAACGCGCTTACTACCAGCGGCAACGGCCTGAGCGTTACCGTCTCTGTATCCAGCGGCACCGCCACCGTGTCCATCAGCAGCAGCGGCATATCCGCCAGCACCGCGGGCAGCGTGGTCAACGGCATCACTTATCGCGACAGCAGCGGCAGCCCCTCCATCGGCAACCGGGTGGTGACGCTGACCAGCGTCAAGGACAACGGGGGTACCAGCAACGGCGGTGTCGATACCACCACGCTAGCCGTAGCTTCCACCGTCAGCGTGGCGGTGGTGCCGGTGGTGACCACCAGCGGCGGCAGCGCGGCGTTCGCCGCCGGCGACAACATTACCTCCACCCCGGTGGTGGTGGACAGTGGCCTGATGGTCACCGACAGCGCCAGCTCCACGCTGGCCAGCGGGACAGTGTCCATCACCGGCAACTTCCACAGCGGCGAGGACGTGCTGGCCTTCACCAACGATGGCAGCACCATGGGCAATATTGTCGCCAGCTACAACAGCGGCACCGGGGTGCTGACGCTGACCTCCAGCGGCGCCACCGCCACGCTGGCGCAATGGCAGGCGGCACTGCGCGCGGTCACCTACACCGATACCGCAATCACGCCCAACAGCGCCACGCGCACCGTCAGCTTCCAGGTCGACGACGGCAGCAAGAGCAGCGCCGCCGTCACGCGCACCGTGACCGTCACCCCGACCGACCAGACCCCGATCGCCACCACCAGCGGCGGCAGCGCGGCGTTCACCGCCGGCGACAACGCCCCCTCCACCCCGGTGGCGGTGGACAGCGGCCTCACCCTCGCCGACCTCGACAACACTACGCTGGCCAGCGCCACGGTGGCGATCACCGGCAACTTCCAGAGCGGCGAGGACGTGCTGGCGTTCAGCAACTCCAACAGCAGCACCTACGGCAACATAGCGGGCAGCTACAACGCCGGCACCGGGGTGCTGACGCTGACCTCGAGTGGCGCCACCGCGACGCTGGTCCAATGGCAGGCAGCACTGCGTGCGATCACCTACACCGATACGGCGATCACGCCCAACAGCGCCACGCGCACCGTCAGCTTCCAGGTCGACGACGGCAGCAAGAGCAGCGCCGCCGTCACGCGCACCGTGACCGTCACCCCGACCGACCAGACCCCGATCGCCACCACCAGCGGCGGCAGCGCGGCGTTCACCGCCGGCGACAACGCCCCCTCCACCCCGGTGGCAGTGGACAGCGGCCTCACCCTCGCCGACCTCGACAACACTACGCTGGCCAGCGCCACGGTGGCGATCACCGGCAACTTCCACAGCAGCGAAGACATGCTGGCGTTCAGCAACACCAACAGCAGCACCTACGGCAACATAGCGGGCAGCTACAACGCCGGCACCGGGGTGCTGACGCTGACCTCGAGTGGCGCCACCGCGACGCTGGTTCAATGGCAGGCAGCACTGCGTGCGATCACCTACACCGATACGGCGATCACGCCCAACAGCGCCACGCGCACCGTCAGTTTCCAGATCGACGACGGCAGCAAGAGCAGCACCGCCGCCACGCGCACCGTCACGGTCACCCCGACTGACCAGACCCCGATCGCGACGGCCTCCGGTGGCTCCGGTACTTATGTGATCGGCAGCACGCCGGCCCCGGTGGCGGTGGACGGCGGTCTGACGGTGTCGGATCTGGATAACGCGACCTTGTCTAGTGCCCATGTGGCCATCACCGGCAACTTCCAGAACGGCGAAGACGTGCTGGCGTTCAGCAACACCAACAGCAGCACCTACGGCAACATCGCCGCCAGCTACAGCGCTGGTACCGGGGTGTTGACGCTAACCTCCAGCGGCGCCATTGCGACGCTGGCGCAATGGCAGGCGGCCTTGCGCGCAGTAACCTATTCGGACACCTCGGCATCACCGAACACCAGCACCCGCGTGATCAGCATCTCCGTCAACGACGGCATCAAGGACAGTGCGGTAGTGTCCCGCAATGTGACCATGCAGTTGCCGGCTCCAACGGTGAGTGGCTTGAGTGCCGGCACCGATACCGGCAGTAACAACCATGACGGAGTGACCAGCGACAGCACGCCCACCATCGTTGGCACCGCCATCGCCAATAGCGATATCACCATCTATGTGGATGGTGTCAGCGTTGGTGTGACCACGGCGGATGGCACTGGGGCTTGGGGTTTTGGCCTGCTCACTACACTGAGTGACGGCCCACATGCGATTACCGCAATGGCCAGCAGTGGTGCGGTCAACAGCGGAGTGTCCACGGCCTATGGTGTCTCCATTGACACCGGTGCGCCCAGCGTACCCAGCGGCCTCGGCCTGAGTTCGGCCACCGACACCGGCAGCAGCAGCTCAGACGGTGTCACCGGCAACAACCAGCCGACACTCACCGGCACGGCCGAGGCCAACAGCGCGGTGACGGTGTACGTGGATGGCGTGGCCGTCGGTACCGCCATGGCCGACGGTAGCGGGGCATGGAGTTACAGCCTGACCAGTGCGCTGAGCGACGGGAGCCACAGTATTCGCGCTACGTCGACCGACCTGGCTGGCAATGCCAGCACGCAATCGTCGGCTTACGCCATAACCGTGGATACCGTGGCGCCACAGGTTGCGTCGATTACCCCCTTGGATACGCTTTCCACCAGCGCCAGCAGCGTCAGCTACGACGTGGTGTTCTCCGAGCCAATTACGGGGCTCGACGCTGGTGCGATCAGCATCGTGACCAGTGGCAGTGCCCATGGCTCAGTTGCTGCCATTACCAAATTGAGCGAAAGCCACTATCTGGTGCAATTGTCTGGCGTGGGAGGTGATGGTTCGTTGGCAATCGCCGTGCGTGCCGGTGGGGTGACCGATATGGCGGGTAATGCGATTCAGCAGCAGGTAGTGGCTACGGCATATCAAGTCTTGACACCCGTCATACAGCCTCCTGTTACCGTCACTCCGGAAATTGTGGCGGCTCCGAGCAGCGAAAGTCCCATCATAGAGATTGCGCCGATTACGCCCAATATCGTGTTGGAGGCAGTTGCGTCGAGCAGTAGTAATACCATTGCGATGTTTGCAAGCGACATCTTCTCCGTTGCCAATGAGGTGCGCAGTATTGTGCCTCCGCTGCAGCTAGCCTTTGGGCAAGATCATTTCAGCAGCGTTGCTCCCAATCGCTTGCCGACTGGGCAAATGCCCCCGCCGGGGACGAGTGATAACGGCTTTGCCTTGCCGTTCGTCAGCCGTTTGACCCTTGCACAGGGCGCTCCTCTGCAGGTCTTGCCCGATCTGGGGGTTAGGTCGTTGATCGTAGGACAGACCTTCAGCTTTGGTTTGCCTCCGGGAACGGTACTAACTCGTAACCCCGATGTCGTTCTCAGTATTAGTGCAAGGCAGAGCAATGGCCAGCCGTTGCCTTCTTGGATTCGGTTTGACCCCAAGACAGGGCGCTTCAGCGGCACGGTGCCGGCAGGTTGGAATAAGTCCGTGTCGCTAGAGGTGACAGTGCAGGACCAAGACGGTCATCGTGGTGTGACACATATACAGATCAAAGCCGACGGGCAAGCCGCTGTACCGGCAGAAGGGGAAGAGGCATCGCCAGCGCCCGGCAAGTCCTCTCTCAATGAACAGTTCCTGCAGCATGGCAAAAGCGCTTTCGAGCAACAACTGGCGCAATGGTTGCAGCCGGACAACGTGGTTTGAATCGGGTTGCCGGGCGACTCATTGCGGGTCTCGCCAGAGACAATATTTCAGTAGCACAAGGGGACAGGGATGAGAAAACAACATAAACAGAGGAAATCGGCTGGTCGTTATCGCTTGCTTGCCGCATTGACGGTGCTGGCCTTGACGGGATGTGCAGTCACTCCCAAACCACTGAGCTTGGGAGAGAGGCAGGCGACGCTGGCGGCTGATCGCCAGGCGATGTTCGGGACTCAGGAGGCGTTGAATGGGCCCGTCACCCTGCAGGAGGCCATGGCGCGCGCGCTGAAGTACAACCTGGATTACCGCGTGAAGCTGATGGAAGAGGCAATGGCGCAACGGCAGCTGGACTTGTCCAGTCTCGATATGCTGCCCAAGCTAGCATTGGCAGCGGGGTATACCGCACGGGACAAGGACAATGCGTCGTCCTCGCAGAACGTGGCGACGGGTGAGCAATCTCTGGTGCCGTCCATTTCCACCGAAAAGCAGACGCGTACCGCAGACCTGAACTTGAGCTGGAATGTGCTGGACTTCGGGGTCAGTTATTACACAGCCCAACAGCAATCGGATCGCGTGCTGATCTTGCAGCAGCGCAAGCGCAAGGTGGCGCAGCAACTGATGCAACAGGTGCGCGAAGCGTGGTGGCAAGCGGTTGGAGCACAGCAGCTGGAAGGCCGTATCGACTCCCTGCTGAAAGAGGCCAATAAGGCGCTGGAGGATGCGCGTCAGGTAGAGCAGCAAAAATTGCGTTCACCGCTGGAGGCGCTGACTTACCGCCGTCAGCTGCTGGATGTGATTCGTCAAATGGGGATGATCCGCAATACCTTGTCCCAGGCGAAACCCAGGCTGGCAGCCATCATGAATGTGCAACCAGGTGCCGATTTCGAAGTAGCGGTGCCTTCGGACATGCCAATACCGACTCTGGCGTTGACGCTGGATAAGATGGAGGAGATGGCCCTGCTCAATCGGCCCGAGGTCAACGAGGCACGTTACAACGAGCGTATTGGCGTACTAGAAACTCGTAAGGCCATCGCCAAACTTTTGCCGGGGCTGGAGTTCAGCGTCGGCCATCATTACGACAGCAATAAATTCCTGGTCAACAACTCGTGGAGCGATGCCGGTCTGCGCATCAGCTGGAATCTGCTCAACTTGTTCAGTGCCGGTCCCATCACGCGATCGGCCGAAGCGCAGCTGGAAGTGGCGAAGGCGCAGCACATGGCGTTGAACATGGCGGTGTTGACCCAGGTACATGTTGGCTACCTCGACCTTCAGGGCCGTACTCGCCAATTCGCGCTGGAAAAAGAGCTGAACGATGTCGAATTGCGTATCTATGAGCAAAACCGCAACGCGACAGCCAGTGGTGCACAAGGCCGGCTGCCGGCGATTCTGGCCGATGCCAATGCCGTGTTCTCGTCGTTGCGGTTGTATCAGAGTTATGGCGACTTGCAGAATGCTTATGGTCTGATGGGGGCGAGCCTGGGTCTGGATCCTCTTCCCAACAGCACTGCCGGATATGATTTGCCAACCCTGGCCGCTGCGTTCAAAGGGGCGGAAATCCACTGGAAGAGCACGGTATCGGGAGACCCGTCATGAGCCGTTGCCTGATCATAGGGATTTCTCTGTTGGCGGGCGCAGGGGCCATGGCAGCCGCATTGCCAGCCAAGCCGCTGCCCGCCGCTGCGGTCACCAATGCCAGCGATGGTCGTATCCGAGTGCAGTTGATGGCCCGCAATGCCGTGACCCTGTCGGGTGAAGTCGCAGCCAGGATTGCGGCCTTGCCGGTATCGGAAGGGGGAAGTTTCAAGCGCGGGCAAACCTTGGTCGAGTTTGACTGCAGCAGCTATCGGGCTCAGTTGAATAAGGCCCAGGCTTCGTTGGAGGCCGCCAACCAGTTGGCCAAGGTCAACAATCAACTGGCAAAACTCAACTCGATCGGGGTGATGGAGGTGACTCAGGCCGAGGGCAAAGCAAAAGAGGCGGCGGCCGATACCCGTTATATGCAGACCGTTGTCGGTAAATGCGTGATCAGTGCGCCGTTCAATGGGCGGGTGGCGAGGCGTGTCGCTGCTGTCCATCAATATGTCAGTCCGGGCAACCCCGTGCTGGATATCGTCGACTCCGGACCGTTGGAGTTGCGCATGCTGGTGCCGTCCAAATGGTTGAGTACGTTGAAACCCGGCAACCGTTTCACTGTGGCTGTCGATGAGCTGGGAACGAGCTTTCCGGCCAAGATAGAACGTCTCGGCGCGCAGATCGATCCCGTCAGCCAGTCCATTCTGGCGGTGGGCGTGATCGACAGCAATGCGGGTAATCTGTTGCCGGGCATGAGCGGCTGGGCCAGCTTCAAATAGGGTGGGCATGGGGCACGCAGACAAAAGTCGAGAACTGGCCAGCCTGTTGCAGCTGCTGCACCGTGCGCGGGAAGCGGTCAACGTTGCGCAACTGGGTTTCATCGTCGTTAACGAAAGTCAGCAATTGCTGTCCTATCGGCAAGCAGCCTTGTGGCGTGAAAGCGTGCACCGCCATGTGGGTGCCTTGTCGGGACTGGCAGAACTGGACCCTACGGCCCCCTACATGCAGTGGTTGGGAGGGGTCTTCCGGCATGTGGCGACAGTCGTGGACTCCCGGTCCAGCCAGGTTGTGTCCGCGGACGATCTGCCGGAAAGGCTGGCCGCCGAATGGTCCTTGTGGTTTCCCGCGCATGTGCTGTGGCTACGTCTGGGAGGGCAGGGGGCACTGTTGCTGGCCAGAGAGTCGGTCTGGAGCGAGTACGAGGTGAAGCTGGCCGAAGAGCTGGCGCATGGCTATGGTCACGCACTGTCACTCTTCTCACCGCGCCGTAACTGGCGCGAACAGGCCATGCAATGGCTGCGGCCGGGCCATCGACAACGTCGGCTGCTGCTGGTGGCGCTGTTGACCGTTTGCCTGCCGATACGTTTGACCGTCCTGGCGCGGGCGGAAGTGGTGCCGCAAAAGCCGCTGCTATTGCGCGCGCCTATTGCAGGGGTGATTGACCATATCGCGGTGGAACCCAATCAGCGTGTAACCCAGGGGGCGCCGTTATTCGACCTGGACGCCACCTCTCTGTCGGGCCAGTACGCCATGGCCGCGCGCGAACGCGATGCCGCACAGGAGAGCTTCCGTGCCAGTGCGCAGTTGGCGGTGACCGACGACAAGGGCAAGTTGGCGATGGCGCAGGATCGCGCCAAGCTGGAGGAGAAGAGCATTGCCGCCGATTACACCGGGCGCGAACTGCAGCGTCTGCATGTGACCGCGCCGGCAGCCGGAGTGGTGGTGTTTTCCGACCGCAACGACTGGCAGGGCAAGGCCGTTGCAGTAGGGGAGAAGGTGATGACCTTGGCCGATCCGACCATGGTCGAGTTGGCCGCCTGGTTGCCGGCCGCCGAGGCGATTGATGTAGCCCCCGGCGCCAGGGTGACGTTGTATCCCAATGCCTCTCCGATCGAATCCTACGATGCCGAAATTATTCGTGTCGCTTACAAGGCCGAGGCGGTAGAAGGAGGGCTGTTGGCCTACCGCTTGCAGGCGCGCTTCATGAGCGGTGACAAGCCACGGCTTGGTCAGATGGGTACTGCCCGGGTGTATGGCGACTGGGTCCCGTTGATCTACTACGCGCTGCGTCGCCCACTAACGGCGGCACGTCAGTGGCTGGGGTGGTAGATGCCGGCCCGTACTTTGCCCCCATTGCGGCAGGAGTTGACCTTGCATGCCGGCTCGCTGCAAGCGGACGGTTCCCCTAGCTGGGTCCTGCACGATCCTTGTGCCAATCGCTTCTATCAGTTGGGCTGGGCCAGCTTTGAGGTATTGTCACGCTGGTCCCTCGGGTCGGTCGACGTGATCGTGGCGGCGGTCAATGCCGAGACATCGCTGCAGTTGGTCCCGGATGACGTCGAGGCGGTGATCAACTTTCTATCGCGGCATCAGCTGTTGATGGCGGTCTCTGCCGAGCAGAGCCACTGGCTGTGGCAGATGCATGAGGCCAATCGTCCAAGCCGTGCCATGTGGCTGCTGAAAAACTACCTGTTCTTCCGTGTTCCGCTGGTGCGTCCAGAAACTCTGCTCAACCGCCTGCTGCCGTGGTGTGGCTGGCTGTTCCAGACCCGGTTCTGGTGGGCCATGGCGGGAGTGCTGATCTTTGCCCTGGCCATGGTGTCGCGGCGTTGGGATGAATTCACCCACACGTTTTCCGCTTATGGCGGCGTCAGTGCCGCCATCGGCATCGGCCTGTCGTTGAGTTTGGCCAAAGTGCTGCATGAAATGGGGCATGCGCTGACCGCACGGCATTTTGGCTGCCGGGTGCCGGCAATGGGAGTGGCGTTCCTGGTGATGGTGCCCGTGCTGTACACCGATACCAACGATGCCTGGAAATTACCGTCCCGCAGGCAACGGCTGTTGATCGGTGGGGCCGGGATGCTGGCGGAACTGCTGCTGGCGATCATCGCGACTTTGCTCTGGTGTTTTTTGTCGGATGGTCCCTTGCGGGCCGGAGCATTCTTGCTGGCGTCCACGACTTGGCTCGCGACACTTGCCGTGAATGCCAGCCCGTTCATGCGTTTTGACGGCTATTTCCTGCTATCCGACTACCTGGGGCTGCCCAATCTGCATTCCCGGGCCTTTGCATTGGCCCGCTGGCAGTTGCGCCGCTGGGTCCTGGGGTTGGATGACCCGGAGCCGGAGTATTTTCCGCAGGATCGACGGCGTGGCTTGATTCTGTTCGCCTGGGCCACCTGGTTGTATCGCCTGGTGCTGTTCCTGTCGATTGCCTTTCTGGTCTACCACTTGTTCTTCAAGGCTCTGGGCTTGCTGCTGCTGGCCGTCGAACTGGGCTGGTTCATCATCCGGCCGATCGTTGGTGAGTTGCTGATCTGGTGGCGGCGGCGTGCGGAACTGCACTGGCAGCAGGCGACCCGGCGTAGCGCGGCGCTGTTCGGCATGCTGCTGTTGCTGTTGGTGCTGCCCTGGCAGTCCGATGTATCCAGCCCGGCGGTCTTGGGAGCATCGCAATCTCAGGGCTTGTATGCGCCGGCCGCGGCGGAGGTAGATAAGGTGTGGGTGCGGGAGGGGCAAGCCGTCAAGGCCGGGCAGTTGCTGGCCCACTTGCGCTCACCTGTCCTGGCGGCACAGTTGGACTTGGCCGAAGCGCGTGAACGTGCCTTGGCCTGGCAGGCGTCGCAGCAGCCGTTCGACACCGAGCTGCAGCAACAAGGGCCGGCTTTGCAAAAGCAATGGCAGGTGGCGCAAGAGCAGGTCAAGAGTTTGCGTCAGCAGATGGTCCGGTTGGCTCTGGTCGCCCCATTTGCCGGCAGAGTGGTGGATAGCAGCGAGGCGTTACAGGTCGGGACCATGATTGCCGAAGGTGAACGCTTGCTGGACGTCGTCGGTCCTCATGGCGTCAAGGGCGAGGCCTTTGTCGATGAAGCGGCGCTGGCGGGTTTACGACAGGGGCAGGTGGCCAAATTCGTCGCCGATGGCGGTGAGCATTGGGCCGTGTCCTGCCGTTTGGGGCCGATCGACCGTCTCAACCTGACTGTACTGGATCAGCCCTTGCTTGCCTCCAGTTACGGCGGACCGATTCCGACCGAGTTACGAGAGCATGGCCTTGCGCTGTTGTCGACAACCTTCCGGGTGCGTTTGGAGCATTGCGACGGCCAAGCAGCTCCGTTGAGGGAAATGGCCGGTGTGGCACGCTTGCAAGGTGAACGTCACAGTATGTTGGGCCGCATGATTCGTTATCTGCTGGCTGCGGTGCAGCGTGAGGCTGGATTGTAGCGCTAGGCAGGAAGGCCGCAGAGCTATGGCGAAGCGTGGCGGTGTTGCGTGGGCTGGTTGTCAGGGCCAATCGGAAGAGGGCTGGCGTGCGACTGTCAGGTTGACGATGCCCGGAATGCCCGGCTTTCTGCAATGGGATTGAACTAGAAAAGGAGCGGGCAGTGACGACTATCTTGAACTCATCTTCACTGGCGCAGGGACTGACACTGCGGCCGGCCAGACAAAGCGATGCCGCCTTCATAGCGCAGTTGTATCGCAACGCACGACCCGATCTGCAATTGATCGATGGTGAAGACGACCTGATCCGGACCGTACAGGAGCAGCAGTACCAGGTATTACTTCAAGGGGCGGGCAACAACTATCCCAATGCGATGCATTTCATCATTGAAAAGACGCTTTCCCGGATCGGCGTGGTGATGGTGGATTTTGGCCATAACGAGATTCGCATCATCTTTCTGACTCTGTTGCCCGACGTACGTGGTCTGGGGTATGGGAAACAGGTGCTGACGGGTTTGCAGCAAGCGGCCAGAGAGGTACGCGCTCCTCTGGCCGTGGTGGTATGGCACAGCAATGTTCAGGCTCGGCGGCTCTATCAACAGCTCGGTTTTGTCCTGGAAGAGGCGGGGGATATCGCCGACAAGCTCGTGTGGTACCCCGATGCAGGCTTCTCGCAAGGCCGCGCAGGGGGGCTGTTCAGTTGAATGGCAGCTGGAAGTAGGCCAGAGACGGATCGCGTCCGGCCGGGATCACCCGGCCGATCCAGACCAAATCCAGCTGGCGTGTTTCAACAGTGCCATGCCCTGGCAGGGTGAGGCGGCCGACCGCATCGACCACGGTGGTGTTTGGAGAGGCCGCCAGTTCCACGACGAAAGGTGTACGGCGCGAAGTCGCACTGGGCGTTTGAGCTTGGGGTCTCAGTTTGACGGCCTGGATCTGCAATGTCAGTTCCGGGTGGTGTTCGCTCTGGAAGGAGCAGTATTGGCCGGCCAGACCAATGAAGTCGTCGGCGCATAAGGTTGCCAGCATGACGGTATCTTTCAGTTCAAAACAGCGGGCATGGCGCGTGCTGCCTTCTACCCGCTGTTGGCGTGTTGTCGTGGGTTCAGGGACGGACCGGATAGAGTCCGTTGATAGCAATACAGAAATTGAGCGCGAGGAAGGGGTTGAGCACGCTCACCGGTGAGTTGCCGCCGGTAAGGTCGGTGTTACCTGTCGCGGAAAGCCCCTGCACGCTGACGGGATTGTTCAGGGCGGAGGACCAGATATTTGCCAGACCCGTACCGCCGCCGGAGGCACCCAAGTAGGGGTTGGAGGCACTAGGCGTACTGGCCGGCGTGGCCGGCGTCGGTGTGCCGGCGGCGTGGAAGGTCACGGCCATCGAGGTGGCGGTGTGGGAGTGCGCCGGCAGATTGGCGGTGGTCAGGGCGACATTCTGGGTGCCGCCGAACTGGCCAGGATTATAGGCGGGCAGGTTGTAGGCCGGCTGGGCGGGGCCGGTTCCGATGGGCATGCGGGCGGCCAGGTTGGGCAGTTTGAAATTTTGCGGAGCAGTGCCGCCGTAAAGGGTGCCAAGCAAGGAGTACAGTGCTTCGTATTGCGAGACCTGATAGGTTTGGCCTTGGCATAGCGCCCAGTCTTGAGGTGCATAGTTGAAACCGAAGATCGTGATTGTGCCCATGTATGCATCCATGCTTTTCCTCCTGTAGATTGCCTTGGCGGCGGCTGCCACCAAAGTGAGCTTGCAGTACAATAGAATTGTTTATGCCATATAGTTATCGTAAGTATAAATTGATGCAATATAAATTTATGCATTTGTTGTATTTGTTGGACTTTTAAACGGAGCTAATGGCATCTGCGCGCGGCGGTATTGCATGGCGCTTGTCTTGCGGCAGGAAGCTGTTCCCTGGCGGCGCTATGAAAACCAGGCCAGCTTGTGTTAGGTTTTATCGATTCGACATGTCACCCGCTGATCTTTGTCAGGGAGGGCGATGTCGCTGTCTGTGACGACGATACCCCGCACTGGAACTCGCGATGCCAGAAGCCCATTCCCCCACCGAAAAACGGGTACGCCATTTCCGCCAGATTCTGGTGTGGCCGCTGCAATTGATGCCGATCCACGCCGGCAGCCAGATCCAGAAGCACTGGGAGCTGTTGCAGCAAAGCGGCGCCGACAACCCCTGGCACGAGATCGACGACGTTTTCCCCGACGATCCGGCCCGGTTTCATGCCCAGCAGTACCACGAGTTCATTACCTTTCTGCCGCATGTTCAGCGCTTTCTGTACGGCGAGAGCCGCACCGCGCGCCAGGGCCGCGTCGCTGGTGCCTCTCCGATGCGGGTGTTCCGTCGCCGTGACATCGCTGCGGTGCGGCTTGTGCCGGAGCCGGGTAGCGCACCGTTGACGTTGCAGGTGGCGCGGGTCGATCTGCATTTTTTCTTCGACATCGATGTGGTGCAACTGGTGGTCGAGGTGGCCGGCGACGACCTGACGTTGTTCCAGGTGCAGGACACGCTGTACCGGTTCGGCCGGGCCTATCCGGCCGGCTGGGACGAATCAGGGCAGGGTATGCACTGTCTGCACCACGTAGAGTGGCTGGGGGCGGATGGCGGCACGCTGGCGGCGTCCGACTTCGAGAAGCGCGACAAGTACCTGTCCTTTGTCGGCCGCCATCGGGCGCCGTGCATCGCGGCGCATTGGGATTTCCTACTGCGGCCGCTGGTGCTAGACCATGCCGACGAACCCGGCCTGATCCGTTACCGCCAGCTCGAGTACTACCGCATGCCGGTGATCGCCTACCTGGCGTTGGACGACCCTCGCGCTTTGTCGCGCAGCGACTTCATCCGCCTGGGGTTGCTCACCGCGGCCAGTGAGCAGTCGGGCTTGCCGTACGCCGACCGGCACGTTGCCGACTTCGAGCAGCACTATTGCTACGACCGTTATTGGGGGGACCGGGTCGACGGTCCTCCGACGCGTTTTTTGTGCTGTGGTCATGCCCTGGTGATGGTCGGCGATGCGGCCTCGCCGGTGTTTACCGGCGCGGAGACCGGGCTGTTGGCGCAGTTCCGGCACCAGTATTTCCTGCTGTTTCTGATCGCGCATTTTCAGAAGGCGAGCCTGCTGATGTTTTCGGACCGGCTGGTCGAGGCGCTCAACCGGCTCGACATCCATCACGCGGAATCGGTCAAGGAATTCAAGCGGGTGATCCGCCAGCTGTTCGAGATTTTCCTGCGCTTTACCCACCGCTACTGGTTCCACGAGCTGTCAGACCTGGCGCAGTCGCGAGCCTTGTTCCGCATGTGCACCGATCATCTCGGCACCGCCGCCTTGTTCGACGAGGTGCGCGACGAAATCCGCGAGATGAGCGAATACCTCGACAGCGACAGTCTGCGCCGTCAGGCCAATACCGTGGTGCGGCTGACCATCGTCACCACCTTCGGCCTGATTGGTTCGATCACCACCGGTTTTCTCGGCATGAACCTGCTGGCCGCAGCGGACAGTCCGTTCCCACTCAAGGTGTGGTATTTCCTGCTGACGCTGATTCCGACCACCTGGCTGACACTCTATACCGTGGTGAAATCGAAACGCCTGTCGGATTTCCTCGAGGCGCTGTCGGACGAGCGCCTGCCGCGCCGGGCAAAGCTGGGGGCGCTGATCGCGGTCTGGCGTCACAAAAAGGCGGCGGGGTGAGCCGTGAGCGTGGCGAGCCTGATGCCGTGTCCTTGCCAGGCGCCATTTTCTGACGTTTGCCGTCGCGATTTGCCTGCCCGGCGGCGTTCTATCGCGGCGGTGGCGTGGTAAACTCTGTGGGATTTCGTTTTTATCCCCCGCAGCGTCGACCGGCCTCCTGCACAGACCCGGTGACGTTGCCGCAATCGGCAATACTCATGGAGCCCCTGATGACCACTTCGATCTTCGCCGCCGTGGAAATGGCGCCGCGCGACCCCATTCTCGGCCTGAACGAAGCCTTCAACGCTGACACCCGTGCCACCAAGGTAAACCTGGGTGTGGGCGTTTACTACGACGACAACGGCAAGATTCCGCTTCTGGCCGCCGTCAAGGCCGCCGAGAAGGCCCGCCTGGAAGCCATGCCGCCGCGCGGCTACCAGCCGATCGAAGGTCCGGCCGCTTACGCCCAGGCTGTGCAGAACCTGCTGTTCGGCACCGGCAGCGAGCTGGCCGAGAGCGGCCGCGTGGTGACCGCCGAAGCGCTGGGCGGTACCGGTGCCCTGAAGATCGGTGCCGACTTCCTGAAGCGCCTGAACGCGTCGTCCAAGGTCTACATCAGCGACCCGAGCTGGGAAAACCACCGTGCGCTGTTCGAGTCCGCCGGTTTCGTGGTGGAAAACTACCCGTACTACGACGCGGCCACCCGTGGCGTGAACTTCGCCGCGATGAAGGAGTTCCTGCTGGGTCTGGACGCGGGCTCCGTGATCGTGCTGCACGCCTGCTGCCACAACCCGACCGGCGCCGACATGAGCGACGTGCAGTGGGCTGAGGTGGTGGAAGCCTGCCGTGCCCGCGGCCTGGTGCCGTTCCTCGACATGGCCTACCAGGGTTTTGCCGACGGTATCGACGCCGACGCCGTGGCGGTACGCCTGTTCTCGGCTTCCGGCCTGCAGTTCTTCGTGTCGAGCTCGTTCTCCAAGAGCTTCTCGCTCTACGGCGAGCGCGTCGGCGCGCTGTCGATCGTGACCGCGTCCAAGGAAGAAGCCGGCCGCGTGATGTCGCAGCTCAAGCGCGTGATCCGCACCAACTACTCCAACCCGCCGATCCACGGCGGCGCCATCGTGGCGGCCGTGCTGTCCAGCCCGGAACTGCGTCAGCAGTGGGAAGACGAACTGGCCGGCATGCGCGACCGCATCCGCGCCATGCGCTCGAGCCTGGTCGAGAAGCTGCAGGCCAAGGGCGTGGCCCAGGACTTCTCGTTCGTGATCAAGCAGCGCGGCATGTTCTCCTATACCGGCCTGACCGTGGAGCAGGTTGAGCGTCTGAAGAACGAGTTCGGCATCTACGCCGTTTCCACCGGTCGTATCTGCCTGGCCGCGCTCAACAGCAAGAACATCGACTACGTGGCCGATGCCATCGCGGCGGTGGTCAAGGGCTGATTTGGTCAGTCGCCGTTTCAGAGAAGCCCGGCCGGAGCGATCCCGCCGGGTTTTTTTGTGGCCGGCCTCAAGGTTGGCCGAAGATTCGCCGCGCGCGCCGCGCCAAAAAGCGCGATAATCGCGCTCCTTTCCATCCAACCACGAAGCCCCTGCCATGAGCGATACCGTCCGCCTGTCCAAACGCATGACCGAACTGGGCCTGTGCTCGCGCCGCGAGGCCGACGAATTCATCGAGATGGGGCTGGTCAAGGTCGACGGTGTGGTGGTGAATGTATTGGGCAGCCGGGTGCGCCCGGAGCAGGCCATCGAGCTGACGCGCCAGGCGATGGCGCTGCAGGCCGAGCGCGTCACCTTCCTGCTCAACAAGCCGGTGGGCTACGGCTCCGGTCCGTCGGAGGCCGGCGAGCGCCCGGCGTGGCAGTTGATCAAGCCGGAGACCCGTTCGCCCAGGGACCGTTCTGGCTATACCTTCCTGAAGAAACATCTCAATTACCTGGCGCCGGCGGGCAAGCTCGACGTCGATTCGTCCGGCCTCTTGGTGCTGACCCAGGATGGCCGCATTGCGCGAGCGCTGATGGCCAAGGCAGCCGACTTCGAACAGGAGTTCCTGGTGTGGGTCGAGGGTGAGGTCAGCGATGCCATGCTCGAGCAGCTGCGCCATGGCCTGAGCCTGGACGGCGAAGCGCTCAAGCCGGTCAAGGTCAGCCGCCAGAGCGATAGCCAGCTGCGCTTCGTGTTGCGCGATCCGGTGCGGCGCCAGATCCGCCGCATGGCCGAGCTGGTCGGCCTGCGCGTGACGGCGGTGAAGCGCATCCGCATCGGCCGCATCGCGCTGGGCGATCTGGAGCAGGGGCAGTGGCGCTACCTGACCGAGCACGAACGCTTCTGACGCACACCGCTCGGGGCTGCGGGTCGTGGCGAGCCGCTGCCCGGCATTGCCGTCCAGTCCGATCATGGCATGGCCGGCGACTCAGCGCGTAGGCGCCGGGCTGACCCGCACCAGCTGGCCGTCGTCCTCGTCGGTGAGCAGGTAGACCAGGCCGTCCGGGCCGACGCGCACGTCGCGGATGCGCCCCAGCGCGCCCTTCAACATGCGCTCTTCTGCTACCACCTTGTCGCCGTCCAGTTTCAGCCGCACCAGCATCTCCCCCTTCAAGGCGCCGATCAGCAGGTCGCCCTGCCAGCGCGCGAACGGTTTCCCCTGGTAGAACGCCATGCCGGACGGGGCGATCGACGGCACCCATACCTTCCGCGGCTGTTCCATGCCGGCCTTGTGTGTTCCTTCGCCGATCGGCAGGCCCAGGCCGTAGGTCTTGCCGTAGGTGATTACCGGCCAGCCGTAGTTGGCGCCGGCGCGGATCACGTTGACCTCGTCGCCGCCCTGCGGGCCGTGCTCGTGGGTCCAGATGGCGCCGCTGCGCGGGTTGAGCGCCATGCCTTGCTGATTGCGGTGGCCGAGGGTGAATTTTTCTGGCTTCCAGCCGGGATGACCGACCCAGGGATTGTCGGGCGGCACGCTGCCATCATCATTGAGGCGGATGACCGAGCCGGCGTGATCGTTGTGGCGTTGGGCGCGGGCGTCCTCGCCGCGGTCGCCCAGTGACAGGTAGAGCTTGCCGGCGCGATCGAACAGCAGCCGGCCGCCGTAATGGTGGTCGGAATCGGAACGCGGCAGTTGGCGGAAGATCACTTGGAGGTCGCGTAGCGCGTGGCCGTCGAGTTGGGCGCGGGCGATCTCGGTGCTGCTGGCTTCGGGCGTGCCGCCGGCGTAGCTGAGGTAGATCAGGTGGTTGTCCGCGAAACGCGGGTGCGGCAGCACGTCGAACAGTCCGCCCTGGCCCACGGCGACTACCGCGGGTACGCCGCTCACCGGTTGCGGGTCGACCCGGCCTTGGGCATCGAGCAGGCGCAGGCGACCGGCGCGCTCGGTGAGCAGCATTCGTCCGCCGGGCAGAAAGGCTAGCGACCAGGGGTGGTTCAGCCCGCGTGCCAGTTGGGTCAACTGCAAGGGATAAAGCTGGCTGGGATAGGGGTTGGCCGAAGCGAGGCTGACGAGGCCCAGCAGCAGTGCGGCGAGGATGGAGCGCAGAGGCATGGCGGATTCTCCTGACGAGGGCAGGCCGAACGGGCGGCGCCGCTCCTTGTCATTGATTATGATGGAGAAAGACGGCCTTGCCAGGTGCTGCGTCGGCCAATGTCGGGGGCCCGGCCATGCCCCCATCGTTGCCTGAGCGGGGATGCGGGGCAGTTGCTTTCCCTTCAAACGCGAGTCCCCGGCTGGGCCGCCGGGGCAGGAGAAAAATCATGAAGATGCTGATGATGGCGCATATTCCCCACGAACCGTTCAACCAGCTGGTGCGGGAGGGGCGGGCCGCCGAGATCATTGCGCAGATCGTGGACGAACTGAAACCCGAGGCGATCTACTTCACCGAACAGAACGGTCTGCGTACCGTCGTTGCGGTGATCAACGTCAACGAGTCGAGCGAGATTCCGCGCTATGCCGAACCGTTCTTCCTGCAGTTCGAGGCCGATTGCGAATTCCGTATTGCGATGACGCCGGCCGATCTCAACCGCGCCGGCCTGGAGCTGTTGGGCAAGCGCTGGAGCTGAGCGGCCGGCGTCAGGCAGCAAAAGGCGGCGCCGTAGGGCACCGCCTTGTTCTTGGGGGGCGTCAGGTCAGTCAGTGATCAGTCGTCCCAGCCGCGGCGCTCCCAGCCGCGATGCTTCCAGCCGTGATGCCGCCATTCCGGGCGGCCTGCCCAGTACGGGCCCGGGCCGTAATCCACGTAGCGCTCGCGTTCGATGATGACCGGGCGCGGGCGGACGTAGACCGGCTCCTCGACCACCACCGGACGCGGCGGGGCATAAACCACGGGTGCCGGCTCGTAGTAGTAGGGGCGCTGACTGATGGCGACCCCGGTCGCGGCACCCAGGGCACCGCCGACGATGGCTCCGTCACGCCCGCCGATGGACGAGCCGATGACGGCGCCGGCTGCACCACCGAGCGCACCACCCAAGACGGCGTCGGAATGTGCCTGGGCGGCGGTGGCCGCGAGCCCCAGCGACAGTACGGCAATCCATTTCTTCAGCAGCATGATCGTTCTCCCGTGTGTTGATGAGCCTAGTGTAGGCACTCCCCGGAGGTCGTGGGGCGGCAAACTGTTAGCAAATGTTTAGTACCGGAGGATGGTGACGCGGGAGGGGTGAGGGGCCGGCTTCGGGGCCGTGTCGCGCATGGCGTCGGGGCATGGCAAGCCCTTGTCCGGAAAGGATTATGCCGCATCGTGGCGACGGGAAAGGGCGCTGTCGGACGGATGCGAAGAGGGGGCAAAGTGTTAACGGCGCTTCATAAAATATCCGGTGGTCACTGTGTCGGCGAGGCTACATTGCCGTGGCTGAGGCGAGCGGTGGTGTGCTCGCCTCTGGCGATGCGGATCGGCGGGCGTCCCGGCCTGCGGTGTCGGTTTGAAGGACGATAGCGACCGCGCATGGTTGGCGACGGAGGCGGGGGCTCGGCATCGAAGCTGTGGATCAGGCCGACACCACTGTAACGGCCACCATGCCGTGCCGACCGCGGGCGTCGGGACGATGGGCGCCTTCAGGGGCTCTGCTTGACGGTGTTCTGGCGTTGCGGAAAAATCCTGTCCGCCCACATGGCGGGCCGTTTCAGTGGCGGCAAGGTGCCGCCTGGTGCGTTTTGTGTTTCTTTTTCCATCATGAGCGAAAAGAGCAATCCGTGTCTGCGTTGCGGCGCCTGTTGCGCCGCCTTCCGCGCCTCGTTCTACTGGGCCGAAGCCGATGACGGCGGCGGTCCGGTCCCGCTGCCTCTCACCGAAAAAATCAACGATTTCGCCGTTGCATGCGCGGCACCTGGTCCGACTCGCCGCGTTGTGTGGCCTTGCAGGGCGAGGTTGTGCTATCTACCCGCAGCGCTCGTCGACCTGCCGTGAGTTCGAGGCCTATACCGAGGCGCGCAACAGGGCGCGGGGGAAGTACGGGCTGGCCGAGCTGCCGGTACTCGTCGCGGCCGCCTGAGCTTAGCTCAGCGTCCGTGACGCAGGGTACAAAAAAACGCCGGCCCCGCACAAGCGGGACCGGCGTCATGGTGTGTCGGTGCAGGGCTTAGTGGCCGGAGCAGCCGCAGCCACCGCCGCCGCCGCAACCGCCGCCCTGGGCCGGCGCTTCACTTACGGCTTGCTGCTGGCCGTCGGCCGCCTGCTCGCCCAGCTGCACCTTGAAATCGATAACGATGTTGCCCGGCTCGCGGGCGACGTAGCTGAAGGTCAGCTGGTGGCCGTAGCGCTGACGCAATTGGTCCAGCAGCGGCAGCGGATCGTGATCGTTGATGAAGCGCATGGTGTCGCCGTCGTACAGCGATTCGATGGCGCCGAAAATGGCGGCATGACGGAAACGCTTGGCTACGCCGCGCGCGTCGAAGGGGAAGACGTTGTTGTCGAGTACCGGCAATTCGCTCATGGTAGGGGTCCTGTCATGTGGGTGAACAGTTGGCAGGATGCCCGTAGCAAGGCGACGCATCCTTGAGCGAAGATAAGAAAAGTGCGAGCCGGAACGACAGGCAAGAAAAATGGCGACCGAGGTCGCCATTTTTCATTGCTGCCGCTTAGTCGGCGGCGCGAGTGGTGCGGTTGCCGTAGCCGCCGCCGCTGCCACCCTGGCGCGGACCACGGTTACCGTAGCCACCGCTGCCACCCGGCTTGCGGTTGTTGCCGCCGTAGCCGCCGCCACGACGCTCACCCGGCTTGCCGCTACCGGCGCGGCGCGGGCCACCCTTCGGCGGGCGACGGGTCGGTTCCATGCCTTCGATCACGCCTTCGGTGATCTGGCGCTTCAGGTACTGCTCGATGCGGCGCACCTTGTGGAATTCCTTGGACTCGGCCAGGGTGATCGCTACGCCGTCACGACCGGCACGACCGGTACGACCGATACGGTGCACGTAGTCTTCGGCCTGCTTCGGCAGGTCGTAGTTGACCACGTGGGTGATGGTCGGCACGTCGATGCCGCGCGCAGCAACATCGGTGGCCACCAGGATGCGCACGCGGCCGCGACGCAGGTCGTTCAGGGTGCGGTTACGCCAGTTCTGCGGCATGTCGCCGTGCAGGCAGGCGGCAGCGTAGCCCTGGTCCGACAGCTTGTCGGCCAGCTCTTCGGAACCGATCTTAGTGGCGGTGAAGATCACCGCCTGGTCGAAGCCGGCTTCCTTCAGGATGTGGTCGAGCAGACGCTCTTTGTGACGGTTGTCGTCGGCGTACAGCAGGTGTTCTTCGATGTTGCCGCCGGTTTCTTCGCGGGCGATTTCGATACGCTGCGGGTCGCGGGTGAGCTTCTGTGCCAGCTTGCCGACGGTGCCGTCCAGCGTGGCCGAGAACAGCACGGTCTGGCGGCTGTCCGGGGTGGCCTTGACGATGGTTTCGATGTCTTCGATGAAGCCCATGTCGAGCATGCGGTCGGCTTCGTCCAGGATCAGCATTTCCAGGCGCGAGAAATCGATACGGCCGGAACGCATGTGGTCCATCAGGCGACCCGGGGTGGCAACCATGATGTCAACCGGGCGCGCCATGGCGCGGATCTGGTAGCCGAAGGAGGCGCCGCCGACCAGGCACACGGTGCGCAGCCAGCGCAGTTGGCTGCCGTATTCGGTGGCGTTCTTTTCCACCTGCTGCGCCAGTTCGCGGGTCGGGGTCAGCACCAGGATGCGCGGGCCCTGGCCCGAGCCGGTGGAGCGTTCGGTCAGCTTCTGCAGCGAGGGCAGCAGGAAAGCGGCGGTTTTGCCGCTACCGGTCTGCGCCGAAACCAGCAAATCGTGGCCAGCCAGCGCGGCCGGGATCGAGGCGGCCTGAACCGGAGTCGGGGTGGTGTAGCCGGCAGCGTCGAGAGCGGAGGTAATAGCGGGGGCGAGGCCCAGATCAGCAAAATGCATGATGTCCTTTCAGTGCCGGCATGTCCGGCGTCACTTGGCCTGGTATAGGCGGGATGCGGTGACCATCTTCAAAATCGGGTCACCCGACTCATCGGCACTAACCAAGCAAGCGGCGAACAGCGGTCCGGAAAAGGAGCATTCCGTGGTCGAAGCCTAAAATAGCGGTCAGGGACGATGAAACTCTGTTTGAGCGGGGCAAAGGCGTGAACTGCTAACTGCAGGGGGAGAACAACGAAGAAGCCCGGCTGAAACTTCAAGAGGCCGGATAGTACGGGAAAAAAGCCGCCTGGCAAGTTATTCCGCCAAACAGCCTTTCTAAGTGATTGATTTGCGTGTGTCTTGTCGCGGGCGTCCGGAAAATTTCACTCCGCCGCCCACGTGGCAGGCAGCCACAGTGCCGTATCAGGGCTCCCGATACAGTTGCACCACAGTGCTCAGGTCGGCCTGAGCGTGGCCCTGTCCGGCGTGCAGGCGCATCAGCTGGTCGGCCAGCGCCGCCAGGGGCGAGCTCGCGCCGGCCTCGCGTGCCAGCTTGACCGCGTTGTCGAGGTCCTTGAGCAGCGTCGCCACCTTCCATTGCACCGGCTCGAAGCGCTGGCTGGCCATGCGCGGTGCCAGGATCTGCAGCGGCAGCGAATCGGCAAAGCCGCCCGCCAGCGCCGGCGCCAGCAGTGCAGCGTCGACGCCGGATTTTTCTGCCAGCGAGACCGCCTCGGCAATCAGCAGCGCGTTGGCGGCGACGATCAGCTGGTT
The DNA here is from genome assembly GCF_056824575.1 of Pseudogulbenkiania sp. AW2-16. Lineage (NCBI taxonomy): Bacteria > Pseudomonadati > Pseudomonadota > Betaproteobacteria > Neisseriales > Chromobacteriaceae > Pseudogulbenkiania > Pseudogulbenkiania sp. AW2-16. The sequence goes on from NZ_CP157668.1 coordinate 2,619,558, forward strand.
GCATGCCTTGGTGACTTGGCCGGCTCCGACCGGGCCCATGTGGGTCAGACGCTGACACAGTGCCGCCGCCAGCGGGCGCAGGCGGGCGATGTCGTCTTCCTGCCCGCCCGCCATGATCACCAGTTGGCCGCTTTCCGCCCCGCGCACCCCGCCCGACACCGGTGCATCGACCCAGTGCATGCCGCACTGCGCCTCCAGTCGCGCCGCCATCTCGCGCGTGGCGGCCGGTTCGATGCTGGAAAAATCGACCAGCAGCTGATCCGGGCGGCCGTGCGCGGCGAGGCCGTCCGCGCCGAGCACCACCGCTTCGACGGCCAGCGTATCCGACACGCAGCTCATCAGCAGGGTGCAGTCACGAGCCAGTTCGGCCAGGCTGGTTGCGATGTGGGCGCCGTGTCCGGCCAGGGCCTGGCTTTTCTCCGTGCTGCGGTTCCAGACGGTGACGTGATGCCCGGCGGCCAGCAGCCGCCTGACCATGGGCTGACCCATCAGGCCCAGGCCGATAAATCCGATCCGTTCCATGCGCTATTCCTGTTGCTGGGGGCGTTCATGGTAGCGGGGCCGGGTGCCGGCTGTCATCGGGCGTATGCCGTGGCCGGCGGAACAGCCGGGCGGAACGAATAAAACCAGCTTGGTCTTTATCTACGATGAATGTGACATTATCCTGAGAGCTCGCCATCCACAGCGGGGTGGCGGTAGCGCACACGACGCTGGACGAGCAGGATGAAATCAGTCATGGGGCGAGAGGCGGAATGCGCAAGTTGAAAATGGTGTGGGGCAGGGCGCTGTTGGGGGCTCCCGCGTGGGCCGTCTATGTCTCGGCCATGGTGCTGTGCGTCCTCGTCGGGGTGCTGCTGGTGACGCTGGAGTCGCGGCTGGCGCTGGCCATGGGCGGGTTGCTGGCGCCGCTGTTGATGGCGTTGCTGGCGGGGGGCGCTCTGGGCTGGGCCATCAACAGCACCAAGGACAGCCGTAATTCCAATAACTGGGAGATCGCCCAAGGGCTGCGCAAGCGCGAGTTTTTCGTCCACTACCAGCCCATCGTCACGGCCCAGTCCGGTCATTGCATCGGTGTCGAGGTGCTGGCGCGCTGGCGCCATCCGGTGCAGGGCTTCATCCCCTCGCAGCTGTTCATTCCGGCGGCGGAGGAGGCCGGACTGATCGTGGCGCTGACCCGCTACCTGCTGCGCTGCGTCGGCCACGAACTGGGGCAGATGATGCTGCCAGCGGGGTTCGTGGTCGGCGTCAATATATCCGCCAGCCACCTGACCACGCGCGACATCATCGAGGACTGCCGGTTGCTGCTGTCGGTGTTGAAGGACAAGCACATCCAGCTGGTGCTGGAAGTGTCCGAGCGGGTCGCGCTGGAAGAGCACGAAGAGAGTCTCAAGGTAGTGCGCGAGCTCAAGGCCATGGGGGTCCAGCTGGCGCTCGACGACTTCGGTGCCGGCCACGCCGACCGTCGCTACCTGCAAACCTGGGGTTTCGACTACCTCAAGGTGGAAAAGGGCTACGTCTCGGCCATCGGCAAGGAGGGCTTCCAGGGCAACATCCTCGACGACATCCTGGTCAATGCGACCCAGCTCGGCCTCAAGGTGATGATCAAGGGCGTGGAAACCCAGGGGCAGCAGAGCTACCTCAACGCCAAGGGCTTCCAGTTCCTGCAGGGCTTCTTCTTCGGGCGGCCGATGACGTTGAATCATTTCCGCCGCTGGCTCTACGCCGAAGTGGCGTCCGAGACCGAGTCGCCGCGTCCGGCGGCGCCACGGGTGGAAGGCACCTGAGCCCGCTTCAGGGCAGGCTTTGAACGGCAAAACCAAGGTCGGCTACAATCCGGCCTTTTTCTTGGCGGACATCCCGATGAGTATGCAATACGGTGTGCAGCGTTACGCCCTGACCCGGCCTTGGGCCAAGCGCGTCGGGCAACTCTTTTCCCAGCCCGGCAGCGCCACGTTGGCCGAAGATGCTGTCGGCGCACTGGTCGGGCGTGAGCTGGCCCGGGTTGCCCAAGTCTACGGCGAGGCGGACGGTGTGTCCGAGGCCGAGCTCGTGCTGGCATTGGCGTACGGCAGCCACGTCCGGCACGGCCGCCTGATCGCGGAGTTCGACGCCGGACTGGCACGGGCGTTGGCGCACACGCGACTGCCGTCCCATCTGCCGGATACGCTGATCCTGCCGGCGGAGGCCTTCTTTCTGCAGGTGAGCGGCGAGGCCAGCGGCGGGGCCTTCATCCGCCATCGGCCTGCGGACCGGCAGCTCGATCTGGTGCTGGTAGAGGCGGCGTTCTCAGGGCAGGGGACGAACTGGTGGCAGGTTCCCGAGCCGCTGTGGGCGCTGACGGTCAGCTACCCCGGCGAGCTGGCGCCGCAACTCGACGGCGTGCCGGCGCCGTGGCGTCCGCTGCTGGAATCGGTGTTGAACGGTTTCGCCATGATGACGCAGCCGAAGGTGACGCTGGAAGCGGTATGGGAAGCGGGCTCCACGGCGGAATGGGTGGCGGCGGCCACGCACCCGACTTGTCCCAAGACGCGCCAGAAAGGGCGTGGCGCGCTGCTCAAGGCGGGATTCATCGAGGTGACGCGCTGTCAGGTGCCGGAGCTGCCGGGGCTGGACGGCGTGGCGAACAGCGCCGGCTACTGGCGCCGCCAGGCACTGGGTGACGACAAGAGCCGCAGCCGGCTGGTCTGGGTGGCGCCGCGCTGACCGCGCCACGCCCTCGGGTCAGGTGCGCTCGGCGACGAACTGCCTGACCAACTGGCGGATCACCGCGGTGTCGAACGGCTTGTCGCACACTGCCGACACCCCGGCGTCCTGCACCGCCGCCAGCCGGCGCTGGTCGGTTTCGCTCGAGACCATCAGGATCGGCACGGTGAACTGCATGCTCTGGGTGCGGATGTACTCCACCAGTTGCTTGCCGTCCATGTGCGGCATGTTGTAGTCGGTCACCACCAGGTCGAAGTGGGTGGCGTTGATCAGCGGCACCGCCTCGCTGCCGTCCTCGGCTTCGGCGATCTGCTCGAAGCCGATTTTTTCCAGCACGGTGCGGATCAGGCGGCGCGAAGTGGCGCTGTCGTCGACGATCAGCACCTTCAGCATGCTGAAATCCTCGTCGCACTCGTTCAGCATCGGATCGCTGTTGAGGTACTCCAGCACGTTGCCGAGCGCCTTGTCGAGCTGAGCGGTGGTGAACGGCTTGGGCAGGATCGCCAGCGCGCCGGCCTGGCGTACCGGGTTGAGGTAGTGCGGCTTGGTCTCGCTGGAGATCAGGATGAACGGGCGGTCCCGGTGGGCGGGCTGTGCCCGCAGCGTATAGACCAGTTCGGTGCCGGTCATGTCGGGCAGGTAGAGCGCGCTGATCACCACGTCCGGGGTGTGCTGCTGCAGGTGCTGCAGCAAGGCTTGCCCGCTGTGGAACACGTCCACATTGCGGATGCCCAGTTCGTTCAGGGCATGGCGGATGATCTGGGCCTGCAGCGGCGAGGGCTCGGCCAGGGCGATGGTCAGGAGCTGTGGAAGCGGCACGTCGGCGTCCTCGTTGGCTTGGCGGGATGGGATGTTACCGTCCGGTCGGACGGTTGGCCGAAAAAAGCCCGTGCGCGGCACGGGCTGATTGTGGGGCTTACTCCGCGTGGTAGCGGGTGACGAGTTCCACTTCTTCCTTGGAACCCAGGAACACCGCCACGCGCTCGTGCAGCTTGGCGGGCTGGATGTCGAGGATGCGCTGATGGCCGTTGGTGGCGACGCCGCCGGCCTGCTCGATGATGAAGGCCATCGGGTTGCCTTCGTACATCAGGCGCAGCTTGCCCGCCTTGGACGGGTCGCGCGCGTCTTTCGGGTACATGAAGATGCCGCCGCGAATGATGATGCGGTGCACTTCCGCCACCATCGATGCCACCCAGCGCATGTTGTAGTCCTTGCCGCGCGGCCCGGTGGTGCCGGCCAGCAGCTCGTCCACGTAGCGTTTCACCGGGGCCTCCCAGTGGCGCATGTTGGACATGTTGATGGCGAATTCCTTGGTGGCTTCCGGTACGCGCATGTCCGGGTGGGTCAGCACGAAGCTGCCGTTCTCGCGGTCCAGCGTGAAGCCGTGCACGCCGTTGCCGAAGGTCAGCACCAGCATGGTCTGCGGGCCGTACACGGTGTAGCCGGCGGCGACCTGGCTCGTGCCCGGCTGCAGGAAGTCGGCCTCGGTCGGCTGCGTTACGCCCTCGGGGCAGCGCAGCACCGAGAAGATGGTGCCGACCGAAATGTTGACGTCGATGTTGGACGAGCCGTCGAGCGGATCGAACAGCAGCAGGTACTCGCCCTTCGGGTATTCGCCCGGGATGGCGTGCGGGAGTTCCATCTCTTCCGAGGCCATCGCCGCCAGGCTGCCGCCCCATTCGTTGGCTTCCAGCAGCACGTCGTTGGCGATTACGTCCAGCTTCTTCTGCGCCTCGCCCTGTACGTTACCGGTGCCGGCCTCGCCCAGCACGCCCGACAGCGCGCCCTTGTGCACGGAGTGGCTGATGGCCTTGCAGGTGCGGGCGATGGTTTCGATCAGGAAACGCAGTTCCGGCGGAATGCTGCCTTGCTTGCGCTGCTGCTCGATCAGGAAGCGGCTGAGGGTGGTGTGACTCATGGATATCCTCTGTATCGGGGTGGGCTGCCGCCGGGGCGTATCGGCCGGCGGAAAGAACAGGCGGCATTATAACGCTTCGACAGGGCTTGCTGTTAGCGCGTCAGGGCCGGCGTCAGTCTGGCTTGTTGCGGCTCAGGGTGACGCGCAGCGCGTCGGGGACGGTGCGGATGCCGGTAATGGCAATGCGCTCGGCCAGGGGTTGGCCGAACACCGGCCGCTCCAGCCAGCCCGCCACGCGCGGCAGGCGGTCGAGGTGCAGCGTGAGCCGCTGCGACCCGCTCGACAGCCACGCCAGCGGCTCCGTCAGCTTGCGGATGAGCCGTTCCCCCCAGCCCGCTTCCAGCGTGGCCAGCACCAGCCCGGTCAGGGCGCGCCGCGCCAGCGAGGACGAGCGTGCCTCGCCTTTCAGGGTATAGGCCAGCACCAGCTCGCGCCGCGCCCAGTCCACCGGCAGAAAGTGGAAGCGGATGGCGAGCCGTGCCGGCGCCGGGCGCAACACCTCGAGCGTCAAGAGGCCGGCGTCGTCGGCGAGTTCGAGGTCGAGCACGGTGAAGTCGTCGCCGTCCAGGTGCTTGCGTAACTGCGCCAGCAGCAGCTCGCGCGGCAGCGAGAAGCCGTCGCGATGCAGGCGCGGCAGCCGGGCCGAGGTTTTCTGCCGGGCTTCGGCCAACCTTGAGCTCCAGTGGCGCATCAGTCGAACAGCGTGCGCGCGCCTTCGAAGCGCGCGGCGAAGTAGCGGTTGTCGAGGCGCTCGACGCGGATGGTGCTGTTGCTGCGCGGCGCGTGCACGAACTTGCCGTCGCCGATGTAGATGCCCATGTGCGAGAACGGCCGATTCATGGTGTTGAAGAACACCAGGTCGCCCACTTGCATGCGGCCGGCCTCGATCGGCCGCGCCACGCTGGCGATCTGCGCCGCGTTGTGCGGCAGCTTCACGCCGACGGCGTTCTGATAGATGTAGCTGACCAGGCCGCTGCAATCGAGCCCGGCCTCGGGGTTGCTGCCGCCGAAGCGGTAGTCGAGGTCCAGCAGGCCCAGGGTGTACATCAGGATCTCGCGCCCGGCGCCATCCGCCGTGAGTCCCGACAGGGTCGGGCTGGCCGGCGGACGCGGCCGGCTGCCGGCCGTCTTGCGGGGCGGGGCGCTGCTGCAGGCCGCCAGCGTGGCGGCCACGACGGCAACGATGAGGGCGGAGATCCGGCGAGAGGTCATCCCTGTTTGCTTTCCAGTTCTTCCCAGCGCGCCAGCTTTTCCAGCAGCAGCTCGTCGATCGCTTCGATGCGTTGCTGCCAGGCGATGGCCTCGCGTGGGGTGTCGCGGTAACAGTTCGGGTCGAGCAGTTTCTGATTCAGCCCGGCCTGCTCGGCTTCCAGTGCGGCGATCAGCTCGGGCAGGCCGGCCAGTTCGCGCGTTTCATTGTAGGACAGCTTGGTGCGCCCGCTCTTCGGCTTGTCCAGGGGCTTGTCCTGGCGCGCCATCGGGGCCTTGACGGCCGCTTCGGCCGGCTTCAGCGCCGCCATGCGCGCCTTGGTGTCGATCCAGTCCTGATAGCCGCCTGGGTATTCCTCCAGCTTGCCGTCGCCCTCGAAGGCGATTACCTGCGTCACCACGTTGTCGAGGAAGGCGCGGTCGTGGCTTACCAGAAACACCGTGCCGCTGTACTTGTCGATGACGTCTTCCAGCAATTCCAGGGTGTCGATGTCGAGGTCGTTGGTCGGCTCGTCCAGTACCAGCACGTTGGCCGGGCGGGTGAACAGGCGTGCCAGCAGCAAACGATTCCGCTCGCCGCCCGAGAGCGAACGCACCGGGCTGCGGGCGCGCTGCGGCGAGAACAGGAAGTCCTCCAGGTAGCTCATCACGTGCTTTTTCTGCCCGGCGATCTCGACGAAATCGTTGCCCTGGCTGATCACGTCGGCCACACTCATGTTCTCGTCCAACTGCTCGCGGAACTGGTCGAAGTAGGCGATCTCGAGCTTGCTGCCCTGCTTGACGGTGCCGCTGTCCGGCGCCAGTTCGCCCAGAATCATCTTCAGCAGCGTGGTCTTGCCAACCCCGTTGGGGCCGATCAGGCCGATCTTGTCGCCACGTAGGATGCGCGTGGTGAAGTCGCGCACGATGACCTTGTCGCCGAAACGCTTGCTGACGTGTTCTAGCTCCGCCACCAGCTTGCCCGAGCGTTCGCCGGCGTCGAGCTGGAAGTTGACCTGGCCCACGCGTTCACGCCGTGCTGCGCGCTCGCGGCGGATCTGCTCCAGCCGGCGCACGCGACCCTCGTTGCGGGTGCGGCGCGCCTCGATGCCCTTGCGGATCCACACTTCTTCCTGGGCGTGGTACTTGTCGAACAGGCGGTTCTGTTCTTCCTCCACCGCCATCTCCTCGGTCTTCTTCGTCTGGTAGGCGGAAAAGCTGCCGGGGTAGCTGCGCAGGATGCCGCGGTCGAGCTCGACGATGCGCGTGGCGACGTTGTCGAGGAAGCGGCGGTCGTGGGTGATCAACAGCACACTGCCGGCGAAATTCTTGATCAGCCCCTCCAGCCATTCGATGGCGGAAACGTCGAGATGGTTGGTCGGTTCGTCCAGCAGCAGCACGTCCGGCTTGGCGGCCAGCGCCCGCGCCAGCGCCACGCGTTTTTCCAGCCGCCCGACAGTTCGCTGATGCGGGTGTCGGCGTTGAGGTCGAGGTAGGAGAGGGTGGTGGCGATCAGGGCGTCAAACTGCCAGCCGTTGCGCGCCTCCAGCTCATGCTGGATGTGCTCCATGTCGGCCAGCAGGGCTTCATGATCGGCCGCCGGGTCGGTCAGCGCCTGGGTCGCCTTGTGATAGTCGGTGAGCAACGCCTTGAGGTCGCCCAGTCCTTCGGCCACGGCTTCGAACACCGTGTGGCCGGGATTGAATTCCGGCTCCTGCGGCACGTAGGCCACGCGCACGTCGCCCTTGATGTTGATGCGGCCGTCGTCCAGCGCCACGGTGCCGGCGATGCCCTTGAGCAGGGACGACTTGCCGGCGCCGTTGCGGCCGATCAGTCCGACCACCTCGCCGGGTTCCAGCACGAAATCCACCTTGTCCAGCAGCGCATTGTGCCCGAAAGCCGGGCAGGCCTTGTCGACCGTGATGAGAGCCATGAGTCTGCAATGATCCAGAGATACCGTAATGCGCCGAATTGTAGCACGGGCGCGAAGTCCGCTTCGCGCGCGGCCGGCCGGGCTGTTACAATGCGCGCCATTACCGCCGGCCCCACCCGCGGCCGCTTTAGCGAAAGGAATTTCATGTACTTCGTCGATCGATCCGTCGCCGTCATCAAGCCGAAAGAGCCGTTCCTGAACTGGCTGAACAACGTGCCGGGCAACGACACCGATCTCACCCTCGACAGCCTGCGCGCCGACTGCACGGTGATCCTGCTGCCCGAATTCACCGACCCGGAAGAAGGCGTGTCGCGTATCGACGACATGGCCGACCAGCTGTTCAAGATCGAACTGGCTTCCTGGTACGAAGACGAAGCGTTGTGGCCAACCGATCGTTCGCTGAAAGCCTTCTGGGAGTGGTTCGACGTCGAAATCCACTCCACCGTGCTCGACAGCGTCGACGAAGACATCCACAACTACCCGGCTGCCGAGCTCTGAGCCAGCCATGACCGCGCGCCAGCGTGCCGTGCCGCCGTTTGCCGTCGAGCTCAGCCCCTCGCGGATTTGGCTCGCGCTGCTGATCGGCTGTGTACTGGCATGGGTAGCGGCCAGCCTGTACTACCTGCCGCTGGCCATGGCGGCCTGGCTGCTGCTGCCCCTGCCCGCCGTGTTGTGGCACGGGCTGCGCCATGACGGCTGGTGGCCGTCGCGGCAGCGCATCGGCCGCCTCGAGGTCTCGCCCCAGGGGCAACTGGTGGCCTGGTTCGGCCCCTTCGCCGTGCCGGCCGATATCGAGTGCGACACGGTGATCACCCCTTGGCTGGTGGTCGTGAATCTGAGGCTGGAAGGGCGTCGCCGCTCGCTGCTGTTGTGGCCGGATTCCGCCACTCGGGAATCCTTGCGCGCCTTGCGGGTCTATCTGCGCTGGTTCCACGCATCGGAGCCCGCCTCCGCCCCGAATCTGAATACATAACCATGACAAACACGACACCGACTACGTTGCCAGAGTGGCTGTCACACCTGGAAAGCTTGCACCCTGTCACCATCGAGATGGGGCTTGAGCGCGTCCGCCGCGTGCGCGACGCCATGGGGCTGGCGCCCCGTTGCCCGATCGTTCTGGTGGCCGGGACCAACGGCAAGGGCTCGGTCTGCGCCATGCTGTCCACCATGCTCAACCGGGCCGGTTTCAAGGTCGGTACCTATACCTCGCCGCACTTGCTGCGCTACAACGAGCGTGTCGCCATCGACATGCAGCCGGTCAGCGACGACCTGATCGTGCAGGGCTTCGCCGCCGTCGAGGCCGCGCGTGGCGAGACCTCGCTGACCTATTTCGAATTCGGCACCCTGGGCGCCGTCAAGACCTTCGTCGATCAAGAAGTCGACGTGATGGTGCTGGAAGTGGGCCTGGGCGGCCGCCTGGATGCGGTTAACGTGTTCGAGCCGGACGTCTCGGTGGTGGTCAGCGTCGATCTCGACCACCAAGCCATCCTCGGTGACAACCGCGAAGACATCGGCTTCGAGAAGGCCGGCGTGTTCCGCGCCGGCAAACCGGCGATCTGCGCCGATGCTAACCCGCCGCAGCGCCTGCTCGACCACGCCGCCGAAATCGGCGCCGACCTCAAGTTGTACGGCCGCGACTTCGGCTTCAACAAGCTGGAAAACCAGTGGTCGTTCCGCATGGGCGAGGTGTTTCGCCATGCCTTGCCGTTCCCGGCGCTGCGCGGCAGCTACCAGCTGGTCAACGCCTCCACCGCGCTGGCGGTGCTCGACTGCCTGAAGGAAAAACTGCCGGTGAGTATCGGCGCGGTCAAGCGCGGCCTGCTTGAAGTCGATTGGCCGGGGCGCTTCCAGGTCCTGCCGGGTCGCCCGCTGGTGATCCTGGATGTCGGTCACAACCCGCACGCCGTCAAGGCCATGGTGGCCAACCTGAAGAAGCTGGCCTTCGCCGAAAACCGCTACGCCGTGTTCTCGATGCTGGCCGACAAGGACCTCGATGCCGTCGTCGAACTGGCGCGCGGCGAGTTTGATGGCTGGTTCGTCGGCGGCCTCGACATGCCGCGCGGGCAGAGCGGGGCGCAACTGGCGGAACGCCTGGCGGGTCTTGGCGTGCGTAACGTGAATGTGTACGACACCGTCGCCGAGGCGTGGGCGGCTGCCTTATCGGCAGCCGGGGAAAATGATAGAATTGTCGCATTCGGCTCGTTCCACACCGTTGCCGCGGTGCTCGAGGCGCGACATCACACATCCTGAGGAAGGCATGCCCGGACTGTCCACCCATGAGGAACTGATTCTGCTGCGCAAGCGCGCGCGCCGCCGCCTGGTTGGCGCCATCGTGCTGGTGCTGGTGTCGACCGTCGTCTTGTGGAAGGTGGTTGGCAGCGTGCCGGAGCAGCAGATGAAGCCGGAGTCGGTCGAGATCGTCGGCCAGAAAGCGTCCGAGGCGCCGTCGGCCGCTGCCTCGCCGAATCCCGACGCAGCGGTTGCCGCCGGTGCAGATGGCGCCCCACCGGAGGATGCCGCCGATTCGGCCGCGGCGGCGACGCAGTTGCCAGCCAAGCTCGATGACGCTGCACCGACACCGGTTGCCCCATCCGCGCCGCGACCGCCTGCCGTCGTGCCCGAGACCAAGTCCGAGGCCAAAACATCCGTCAAGGAAGAGCCCAAGCCGCATCCCAAGGCCGAAGTCAGGCTCGAGCCCAAGCCGGAACCCCGGCAGGAGCCCAAGAAAACCGAAGCGCCGGCACCGAAGAAATCCGACCCTGCGGCCATTCTGGAAGGGCGCGCCGAGGCCGAGCCGGCCAAGGCTGCTCCCAAGGAGCAGAGCCAGCCGACGGCGGGCAACGGCAATGTGGTGATCCAGTTGGCGGCGCTGTCCGACCCGGCCAAGGCCGAAGCCTTGAAGTCGCGGTTGTCGGCGCTGGGTGTGACGGCGCATTTCAGCAAGGTCGAAACCAGCAAGGGCAATGTTACCCGCGTCAGGGTTGGCCCCTTCGGTTCCCGTGCCGAGGCCGAAAGCGTCCTGAAAAAACTGTCTAGTGCCGGTGTGACGGGCATTATCGTTAGCCGATAAGACACAATGACCGTTTTCGACTATATCGTCATTGCTATCCTGGCGGGTTCGGTCATCATCGCGCTGATGCGGGGTCTGGTGGCCGAGGTGCTGTCGTTGGGCTCGTGGATCGCGGCGCTGTGGTGCGCCAAGGAGTTCGCCCCGACGCTGGCCGGTTTCCTGCCGGCGGAACTGACGAGCGAAGGATTGCGTCTGGCCGCCTCCTTCATCGCCCTGTTTTTCCTGGTCTGGCTGGCCACGGCGCTGCTCCGCGTGGTGCTGACCGGCCTGATCGATTCGATCGGCTTGGGTGCCGTCAATCGCGTGCTGGGTGCCGTGTTCGGGCTCGCGCGCGGCGGCGTTCTGGTGACGGTCATGGTTTTGCTGGGCGGTCTGACCGATATGCCCAAGCAGCCGATGTGGCGCAACGCCCTGTTCGCCGCGCCATTCGAGGCCGCCGCGTTGTCCTTGCGGCCTTGGCTTCCGCCCAAGATGTCGGAGCATCTGAACTTCTCGGGGCGGCGAAGCGAAACGTTGCGGCATGGCCCGGCGCAGGAGTCGCCGGATCGTGCTTTATATTCTTAAGTTCTGTTGGTAGTTGGGAAAACTTGAAATGTGTGGAATTCTAGGCGTGGTCGGGCAGACTCCCGTCAATCAGCTGTTGTACGACGGCCTGCAACTGCTGCAACACCGGGGTCAGGATGCTGCCGGCATCGTGACGGCCAACGGGAAGTCTTTTCACATGCACAAAGGCAGTGGCATGGTGAGAGACGTGTTCCGTACCCGCAACATGCGCTCGCTGCTGGGTAACGCCGGTATCGGCCACGTACGCTACCCGACTGCCGGTTCGGCGTCGAACCTGGCCGAAGCGCAGCCTTTCTACGTCAATTCGCCGTTCGGCGTGGTGCTCGCGCACAACGGCAACCTGACCAATACCGACGAACTCAAGGCGGACATGTACCGCTATGACTTGCGTCATATCAATACCAACTCCGATTCCGAAGTGCTGCTCAACGTGTTCGCCCACGAACTGGCGCAGCGCGTCGAGGGCTACGAGCTGTCGGTCGACGCGGTATTCGAGGCGGTCGAGGCGGTGCACCGCCGCGTGCGCGGCGCCTATGCTGTGGTCGCGATGATCGCCGGGTACGGCCTGGTTGCGTTCCGTGACCCCAACGGCATCCGTCCGCTGGTGATCGGCACCAACGACAGCAACGGCAAGACCGAGTACATGTTCGCTTCGGAGTCGGTGGCACTGGATTGCTCCGGCTTCAAGGTGCTGCGTGACGTCGAGCCGGGCGAGTGCGTGTTCGTCAATTTCGATGGCGACTTCCACGCCCAGCCGAGCAAGGGGCCGACCCGCCATGCGCCATGCCTGTTCGAATTCGTCTACTTTGCCCGCCCCGACTCGGTGATCGATGGCGCCTCGGTGTACCAGGCGCGTACCGTGATGGGCGAAACGTTGGCCGAAAAGATTCGCCGCGTGCTGCCGCAGCTGGATATCGACGTAGTGATGCCGATTCCCGATACCAGCCGCCCCAGCGCCCTGCAGCTGGCCAACCACCTGGGCCTGCCGTACCGCGAGGGCTTCATCAAGAACCGCTACATCGGCCGTACCTTCATCATGCCGGGCCAGGCGGTGCGCAAGAAGTCGGTGCGTCAGAAGCTCAACCCCGTGGCGTGCGAGTTCAAGGACCGTAACGTGCTGTTGGTGGATGACTCGATCGTCCGCGGCACCACCTCCAAGGAAATCGTGCAGATGGCACGCGACGCCGGCGCCAAGAAAGTCTATTTCGCCTCGGCGGCTCCGGCGGTGCGCTTCCCCAACGTCTACGGCATCGACATGCCGACCCGTGCCGAATTGTTGGCCACCGGGCGCACCGAGGAAGAGATCGCTGCCGAGATCGGTGCCGATGCGGTGATCTATCAGGATCTGGATGCCTTGAAGGACGCCGTGCACAGTGTCAACCGCGAACTGCGCGACTTCGAGACCTCGTGCTTCAACGGTGAGTACATCACCGGGGACATCACCGAGGCCTATCTCGACGCCATCGAGAACGCACGGCGTGACGGCAAGGGTCAGAAGGAAGAGGTTGAAGGCGCGCAGCCGGTCGATCTGAACCTGAACGTCGCCGAGCAGAACTTGATTTGACCATGCGCCCCGTGGGGGCGCATTTTTCTTCCCGCATCCGGAGCCTGTCGCGTCTCTCCCGGGCCGCTGCCGCGGCCTCGTCAGGGGCGTGTCGGGCTCCGGGTGCATTAACCGGCGGTGGAATGTTATGACTGAAAAGAACAACCTCCTTTCGCTGCATCCGGAGACCCTGGCCATCCGGGCCGGACTGGAAGCCAGCCAATTCCATGAGCACAGTCAGGGACTCTACCTGACCTCCAGCTTTACCTTCGACACTGCCGAGGAAGGCGCGGCGATGTTCATCGGGCAAAAGCCCGGCTACACCTATTCCCGCTTCACCAACCCGACGGTAAATGCATTCCAGGAGCGCCTGGCGGCACTGGAAGGCGCCGAGCGGGCCATCGCTACCGCGAGCGGCATGGCAGCGATCCAGGCGTGCATGATGTCCCTGCTGAAGGCGGGCGACCACATCGTCGCCTCGCAGAGCCTGTTCGGCTCCACGATTAACCTGTTCTCCGGCACCCTGTCCAAGTTCGGCATCGAAACCACCTTCGTCGATGCTGGCGATCTGCAGGCCTGGCGTGCCGCGGTCAAGCCGACTACCCGGCTGTTTTTCCTGGAAACGCCGTCCAACCCGCTCACCGAAGTGGCCGACATTGTCGCCATCGCCGACATTGCCCATGAAGCCGATGCTCTGCTGGTGGTCGATAACTGCTTCTGTTCGCCCGCCCTGCAGCAGCCGCTGAAGTTGGGCGCCGACCTGGTGGTGCATTCGGCCACCAAGTACCTCGACGGTCACGGCCGGGTGCTGGGCGGGGCCGTGGTGGGGTCGAGCGCCCTGATCGAGCCGATCTACCTGCACGTGCGCACCGCCGGGCCTTCGCTGGCCCCGTTCAATGCCTGGGTGCTGTTGTCCGGCATGGAGACACTGTTCATCCGCATGGAAAAGCAATGTGCCTCCGCGCTTGAACTGGCACGCTGGCTGGAGGCGCATCCGGCCATCGAGCGGGTATTCTACCCGGGGCTCGCCAGCCATCCCCAGCACGCACTGGCGATGCGTCAGCAGAAACTGGGGGGGCGGTCGTCTCCTTCGTGGTGAAGGGCGGGCGCGAGGCCGCGTGGAGGCTGGTGGACGCGGTCGAGATCATTTCCCGCACCGCCAACCTGGGCGACGTGAAGAGCACCATCACCCATCCGGCCTCGACGACGCATGCCCGCATCACCCAGGAGGCCCGGGAAAAAGCCGGCATCGTCGAAGGTCTGCTGCGTGTGGCCGTGGGCCTCGAGCATGTCGACGATCTGAAAAACGACATCGCACGCGGTCTCTGTTAGTATTTATATGTTTGTTTGAAACGGCAGGCTACTATCAAGGTAGCCTGCCATTTTTTTGTGCGGGAGGTGGCAGGAATCTGATCGGGCGATGATTTTCTTGACACTAATCGATCTGAAACTTAAGTTTGAAACGATTGTTCGAGAGCTATTATGGGCAATGCAAGTCAATCCGTAAAAACAAAGAAAGCACCAGAGATCATGGAAGCGAGCAAACCCGATACCGCAACGCGCATTCAGGATGTCGCCGAGCGCCTGTTCGTCGAGCACGGTTTCGAGGCCACCTCGCTTCGCATGATCACGCAGCAGGCCGAAGTCAATCTGGCCGCGGTGAACTACCATTTCGGTTCCAAGGATGCTCTGTTCGAGTCCGTGTTCATGCGCCGGCTTGCCCCGCTGATTTCGGGTTGCCTGGCTGAACTGGACGAGCTGGAGCAGCAGGGCGGGAAGCTGGAAGTCGAAGACCTGGTCAAGACATTCATTCGACCCTGTCTTGCCTTGTCTAAGGATCCGTCTCGCGGCGGGGCGCTGTTTGTCCGCCTGCTATCGCGTACCCTGGTGGAAAACCACCGTCAGCTGCGTGAAGTCATCTCCCAGCAATACAGTGTGTTTGTCCAGCGTTACTCGGTGGCTTTCCAGAAGGCGCTGCCGGAACTGGGGACGGAGGAACTGGCCTGGAGGATGCACTTTGCCTTCAGCGTCATGTTCAATGCCTTTGCCGGTAACGATGTACTGAAGATTTTCGTGCGCAGCCAGGTGGTTTCTGCCCGGGACCCGGACATGATCGTCAAGCATCTGGTGCCCTTTGTCGTTGCCGGGTTGACTTCGCCTGCCTGAGGGGCGATCCAGTTCCGTTTTTAGCCGCCGGGGTGACGGTAAGCCGCACCAAGGCTGGCCGTGAGGGGCTTGGGCGCGGGGCTGGGTCGGGAAGGGTCAACACGAGGTAACACCATAATGATATCTGCCGTCCTTGTTGTCGCGCTGGTCGGGGGGCTGGCGTATTTTCGCGCTCCGGTTCTGGCCTGGACCATCGGCCTGGCCGGCTGGCTGCTGGTCTCCCAGTTCGCCCTCAACGTCCCGGTTCCCGCCGCGCTCTGGATCGTGTTTACCATCCTGGCGCTGGTGCTGAATGTCACGCCATTGCGGCGGGCCTTGCTCACCGGGCCGCTATTCCGGCTTTTCAAGAAGATTACCCCGGCAATGTCGCAGACCGAGCAGGAAGCGATCAATGCCGGCACGGTGTGGTGGGATCGCGACCTGTTCTCCGGCAAGCCGGACTGGCAACGGCTGTTGTCTTATCCGGAGCCCCGGCTGACGCCCGAGGAGCAGGCATTTCTCGATGGCCCGACCGAGGCGCTGTGCCGCATGGTCGACGACTGGCAGGTCACCCACGAGCTCAAGGATCTGCCTCCGGCGGTGTGGCAGTTCATCAAGGACAACGGCTTCCTGGGCATGATCATCAAGAAGCAGTACGGCGGGCTTGAATTCTCCAATTACGCCCACGCCAAGGTGGTGACCAAGATCGCCACTCGCGGCGGTACGGCGGCAGTCACGGTGATGGTGCCCAACTCGCTGGGGCCAGGGGAGTTGCTGCAGCATTACGGCACCGCAGAGCAAAAAGACTACTACCTGCCGCGTCTGGCCCAGGGGCTGGAGATTCCGTGCTTTGCCCTGACCAGCCCGCATGCCGGCTCCGACGCCGGCAGTATTCCGGACTACGGCGTGGTGTGCCGAGGTTCTTATACCGACCCGCGTAGCGGCGAGCTTCACGACAACGTGCTGGGCATCCGTGTGAGCTGGGAGAAGCGTTGGATCACGCTGGCGCCGGTGGCGACCATCCTCGGCCTGGCCTTCAAGCTGTATGATCCGGACCGGCTGTTGGGCGACAAGGTTGAGATCGGCATCACCTGCGCCCTGGTGCCGACGACGCACCACGGGGTGATGATCGGACGCCGCCATTGGCCGGGCGGCACCGCCTTCATGAACGGGCCGACCTGGGGCAAGGACGTGTTCATTCCACTGGAGTGGGTCATTGGTGGCCGAGACTACGCGGGCCAAGGCTGGCGCATGCTGGTGGAGTGTTTGTCGGTAGGGCGGTGCATCTCCCTGCCGGCCATGTCGGTCGCCTCGGGCAAGTTCGCCACCTACGTCACCGGTGCCTACGCCCGTATTCGGGATCAATTTGGCCTGCCGATCGGCAAGTTCGAAGGGGTGGACGAGGCGATGGCACGCATCGCCGGCTACACCTACCAGATGGAAGCGTCGCAGGACCTGGCGCTGACCGGCCTGGATATGGGTGAGAAGCCCTCGGTACTGTCGGCGGTGCTGAAGTACCACAATACCGAGCGCATGCGTAAAACCCTGAACGACGCAATGGATGTGCATGGCGGCAAGGCCGTGGTGCTGGGGCCGCGCAATTATCTGGCGCAAGTCTACCAGTCGATCCCGATCGCCATCACGGTGGAAGGGGCCAATATACTGACCCGCTCGATGATCATCTATGGCCAGGGCGCCATCCGCTGCCATCCGTTCGTCTTGCGCGAGATGCGCGCGGCCATGGAGGACGATGGCCGGGAGTTCGATCTGGCCATCACCGGGCATGTCAATTTCGTCATCAGCAACGTGGTGCGTTCCTTCTGGCTGGGCTTGACCGGCAGCCGCCTGGCGATGTCGCCCAAAGCGGGTGCGACGGCACGCTATTATCGGCAGCTGACCCGTTTCTCCACGGACTTCGCCCTGCTGTCGGACATGGCCATGTTCAGTCTTGGCGGCACCCTCAAATTCCGTGAGAAACTGTCGGCTCGACTCGGCGACATGTTGTCTAACCTGTATATCGCCTCGGCCTGTCTGAAGCGCTTCGAGCGTGACGGGGCGCCGCAGGAGGACTTGCCGGTGCTGCAATGGGCGGTGGAAAACGCGATCTACGAGTTGCAGCAGGCGATGGACGGTTTCCTGGCCAACCTGCCGAATCGGGCGTTGTCGTTCGTGTTGCGCCGGGTGATCTTCCCGTGGGGGCTGACGCTCAAGCCGGCTGGCGACAAGATCGGCACCCGGGTGGCGCGTGCCATGATGGAGGAGGGCGGAACCCGCGCCCGGCTGACGCATGGCATGTATGTGCCGCAGGACGAGCGCGATGCGGTCGGGGTGCTCGCCCCGGCGTTACAAGCAATCGTCGAAACCGAGCCTATCGAGCAACGGCTGCGGAAGTGGGCCCGCGAGGGCCGGTTTGCCACGATTACGGCACGCGAGAGGTTGGCCGAAGCGCGGCATGCCGGCTTGCTCACCCAGGCCGAGTTCGATGCGGTCACACGCGCGCGCAAGCTCAAGCGGGACGTCATCATGGTCGACGACTTCGACAGTTCGCTGACCCAGCATGACGAGGCCTTGCTCGAGCGTCTGATTTTCTGATCATCCAGGACCGGTTCCGCTAGCGGGGCCGGTTCGTCCGGGAACGGGCTTTCTTCCGAAGCGCCATTTCCCGGAGCGACCCTGTGTTGGAGTACAACCCTATGAATACATCGCAAGCCCGCATCCCGACCCTGCGCGTCAGGGCCCTGCCATCCAGTACCAACGCCTATGGGCAGGTTCAGGCCGGGTGGTTGATGGGGCAGATCGACATGGCGGGCAGCATGGTCGCCGAACGTTTGTCGAAAGGGCCGGTGACCACGGTTGCGGTCAATGCCTTCCAGTTTGCCGCCCCGATTCAGGTCGGGGATACCGTCAGCCTGTACGTGGACACCTTGCGTGTCGGACAGAAATCGCTGACGTTCAAGATTTGCGTGCTGGCCGAGCGCTTGCAGGGAGAAGAGGTGCTGGTGACGGAAGTGATCGTCACGTTTGTAGCAATCGATAGCAACGGCAAGTCGCGCCTGCTGTCCAAAGCCGACTGACTTTTTAGCGTATCCATTAACGGAAAGGCCTACTGTTGCCATTATGTTGAATCAAACGTTCGTTTCGAACAAACGATCGTAAATTTCTGGACAAGCCAAGGGGCCCTCAATAGTATCGACGAGGCGTAGGCACCACATGAGTGCATCTCGCCACGAGGCATCTAGCCAAATAAAAGATACAAGGAGAGGGATAACATGAAACTCAAGAGTCTCAGCTTGTCCGTGATGGTGGGACTGGCGTTCGGACTGCCGGTTCCTGCTGCCATGGCTTCGGGCTATCACTTTGGCTCGCAAAGCGTTTCGGCGCAGGGGACATCTCACGCCAACAGCGCCGAAGCCGCGGATGCCTCGGTATTGTTCTACAACCCGGCGGGCATGTCCTTGCTCGAAGGGACCCAGTTTGCAGGCGGTCTGACCTTCGTCATTCCGGACTCGTCCTATACCGATCACGGTTCCACCAACTACCTTGGTCAATCGACCGGTAGCGGCAATGGCGGCACCTACGCGCCGGATTTGGTGGTGGCGCCGTCGTTTTATCTGACCCACCAGCTCAACGACCGGGTGCACATCGGTCTGGGGATATTCGTACCGTATGGCGCCAAGCTGGATTACGGCAGCAATTGGGCCGGGCGTTACAGCCTGGAAAAGATTGATATGAAAACGATCAACATCAATCCGTCCATTTCCTTCAAGCTGGACGATCGCCAATCCCTCGGCTTCGGCGTGTCGGCGCAGTACATGGATGCCGAACTGGTGCAGGGGGCGGACGCCAAGACGGGGGTCGCCTTGTTGGCAGCCAAGCGTCTGGGTCTGTCGCCGACGAGTCCGCTTGTTCAGGGTGCCTTGGCGAGTTATGGCATCAGTGGCGACGGCACCGGCACGGTCAACGGGGACGATTGGGGCTTCGGCTGGAACGTCGGTTATATGTTCAAGCTGGATGACCGTACCCGCTTCGGTTTGGCCTACCGTTCCAAGGTGAACCACACCCTAAAGGGGACATGGGACTGGGACTTCTCCAACGTAACGGGCGCGGTTCCCAATGCCATCCTCACCGGTTTGCCTGTCCCGGGCTCCACGTCTGTTGCAACGTTGGCCGGCATGGAGCACCCCGACTCCAACGCCACCGTCAAAGTGGTGACTCCCGAGTCCGCTTCGGCCAACTTCTTTCACGAGCTGAACGACAAGATCGATGTGATGGGCGACCTCACCTGGACTCGCCACTCGCGCCTGAACGAGATCCGAATCCAGCAGAGCACCGTCAACGGCGTGTCGCAGGGTGACCTCGGTGATCAACCAGCAATGGAAGAACACCTACAAGCTGTCGCTGGGGATGAACTATCACTACAGTGACAACTTGCTGCTGCGCACCGGCGTCGCCTACGACCAGTCCCCGGTGAAGAACGACAACCTGCGTCACCCGGCGTTGCCGGACAGCGACCGCTACTGGTTCTCGGTGGGCGCCAACTACAAACTCAACAAGCAGTCCTCGGTGGACCTGGCGTACAGCTACGTCTACTTCAAGGATGGCAACATGAACTATACCGACAGCTGCAATCCGGCTGGCGGTGCGTCCTGCACCGGCAACGGCGAAACAACCAAGGGCGAATACAAGACCAACCTGCAGATCGTCGGCGTGCAGTACAACTACCACTTCTAAACGCCTCACGCGTTAGAAGGGTGAAAGCAAGAGCCGGGCCTTGCCCCGGCTGCATCAAGGCAAGGCAGGTATGAGGGGCCTGCCTCACGACCGTGTTCAACCAACGAGGAAACCCATGTCTCACACCAAATTCATTGTGCGCAAGGTGGCCGTGCTCGGCGCCGGCGTCATGGGCGCGCAGATTGCCGCCCACCTGGTCAATGCCAAGGTGCCGACGGTCCTGTTCGACCTGCCGGCCAAGGAGGGGGACAAAAATGCCATTGCCCTCAAGGCCATTGACGGGTTGAAGAAGCTCAAGCCGTCGCCGCTGGCTGCGGCGGAACTGGCGCAGTACATCCAGCCGGCCAACTATGACGACGACCTGTCCCTGTTGAAAGACTGCGATCTGGTGATCGAGGCCATTGCCGAACGCATGGACTGGAAGGGGGATCTGTACCGCAAGGTAGCGCCGCATCTGGGGGCGCATACCATCTTCGCCACCAATACCTCCGGCTTGTCGATCAATGCCTTGGCGGCAAGTTGTCCGGAAGAAGTGCGTGCGCGCTTCTGCGGCGTGCATTTCTTCAATCCGCCGCGCTACATGCACCTGGTCGAAATCATCCCGTGCCTGGGTTCGGATGCGGCCATGCTCGACAATCTCGAGTGCTTCCTCGTCACCACGCTGGGCAAGGGGGTGGTGCGGGCCAAGGATACGCCGAACTTCGTCGCCAACCGCATCGGCGTGTTCTCGATGCTGGCCACCATCGCTAATGCCGAGAAATTCGGCATCCGCTTCGACGTGGTGGACGACCTGACCGGTCCGCGCCTGGGACGGCCGAAATCGGCCACGTTCCGCACCGCCGACGTGGTCGGTCTGGATACCTTTGCCCACGTGGTGAAGACCATGCAGGACACCCTGCCCAACGACCCGTGGCACCCCTTGTTCAAAGCGCCGGAATGGCTGCAGAAGTTGATCGCTGCGGGTGCGCTGGGCGCCAAGACCAAGGTCGGCATTTACAAGAAAGACGGCAAGAAGATGTTCGTGCTCGACCCGCTCAAGGGCGAGTACGTGGGCGCGGGCGAGAAGGGGGACGATGCCATCAAGGACATCCTCAAGATCGCCGACCCGGCGGAGAAATTCCGCAAGCTGCGTGCCAGCAGCCATCCGCAGGCGCAGTTCCTGTGGGCCTGCTTCCGCGACGTATTCCATTACATCGGCTTCCACTTGGGCGACATCGCCAACTGCGCGCGCGACGTGGACTTTGCCATTCGCTGGGGCTTCGGCTGGAGTGTCGGCCCATTCGAGACCTGGCAGGCGGCTGGCTGGCAGCAGGTGGCGCAGTGGATCGACGAGGAGGTCAAAGCCGGCAAGGCGCTGGCTTCGGCCAACCTTCCGGCCTGGGTGCTGGAATCCGATCGCGCCGGCGTGCACTTTGCCCAAGGTTCGTATGATGCGGCCGGAGCGCGACTGCTTGGCCGCTCGACGCTGGACGTGTACCAGCGTCAGCTGGCGCCAGCCAAGCTGCTGGGTGAGGCAACGGCACCGTTGGGCGAAACGGTGTTCGAGAACGACGGCGTGCGTGCCTTCACGACCGGTGACGGCATCCTGGTGGTGTCGTTCAAGACCAAGGCGCACACCATCGGCCCGGACGTGCTGGAAGGGCTCAACCAGGCCATCGATATCGCCGAAGCCCGTTTCAAGGGCTTGGTGCTCTGGCAGACCGAAGAGCCGTTCTCGGCCGGGGCCGATCTGCAGTCGATGCTGCCGGCGTTCATGATGGGTGATTGGGACAGTATCGACGGCATCGTCAACCGCTTCCAGGCCACTTCCATGCGCCTGCGCTACAGCCAGATTCCGACCATTGCGGCAACCCAGGGCTACGCCTTCGGCGGCGGCTGCGAGTTCGTCATGCACTGCGACCGCGTGGTGGCCGCGCTGGAGTCGTACATCGGTCTGGTCGAGGTGGGTGTCGGCCTGCTGCCGGGCGGCGGCGGTTGCAAGGAGTTTGCCCTGCGGGCCTCCCAGGAGGCCAGTGGGGATGTGCTGGCGGCGCTGAAGGATTACTTCATGGCGATTGCGACCGCCAAAGTCGCCACCAGCGCGCTCGAGGCGCAAGAGATCGGCTTCCTCCGCAAGAGCGACTGCGTGGTGTTCAACGCCTACGAACTGCTCTACGTGGCCAAGCAGCAGGCGCTGGCCTTGGCCGAAGCGGGCTACCGTCCGCCGCTCAAGATCAAGCGTTTTGCGGTGGCCGGCCGGAGCGGTGCGGCGTCGATCAAGGGGCAACTGGTCAACATGCTGGAGGGGCACTTCATCAGCGAGCACGACTTTACCATCGCTTCGCTGATTGCCGACGTGATGACCGGCGGCGATCTCGAGGCCGGCACCGAAGTCGACGAACAATGGATTCTCGACCTGGAGCGTAAGGCCTTCATGAAGCTCTTGAAGAATTCCAAGACCCAGGATCGCATCGCCAATATGCTGACGACCGGCAAGCCGCTGCGCAACTGATCGCTTGGGAATAATCCTGCCGCGCGTGCCGATCGCCAAGCTGCGGTACTCGCTGTACCACTTGTACAGCTGCGTTCCTCACTTTGACCTCGGCCCGCTCGCGACGGATTCTTCCACAAGCTCGGACGGCAGCCAGAATACCGGCAGACTGGCAAGGTTGAGAGCTTGTCCAGTCTGCTCTCAGGAGAATTGCAAACATGGTTAAACAAGTACAGGAAGCTTACATCGTCGCGGTAACGCGCACCCCGGTCGGCAAGGCGCCACGCGGCATGATGCGCCACGTCCGTCCGGACGACATGCTGGCTCACGTCATCACCGGCGCGCTGGCCCAGGTGCCGACGCTGGACCCGAACCGGATTTCCGACTGCGTGGTGGGCTGCGCCTTCCCGGAGGCCGAGCAGGGTCTGAATATGGCGCGCATCGGCGTGTTGCTGGCCGGCCTGCCGGACACCGTGGGCGGCATTACCGTCAACCGTTACTGCTCGTCGGGCATCAATGCGGTGCAGATCGCGGCCGACCGTATCCGCATGGGTGAGGCCGACGTGGTGATCGCCGCCGGTGCCGAGTCGATGTCGATGGTGCCGATGATGGGCAACAAGGTGTCGCTGAACCCGGCCATTTTCGCCAAGGACGAGAACTATGCCATCGCCTACGGCATGGGGCTGACCGCCGAGAAAGTGGCGCAGCAGTGGAATGTGTCGCGTGAGGACCAGGATGCCTTTGCGGTGGAGTCTCACCGCCGCGCCATCGCAGCGATTGACGGCGGCAAGTTCAAGAATGAAATTAGCCCGCTGGAAGTGACCTACCGTACGCCGAACCTGGAAACCGGCGAAGTGATCAGCAAGACCCGCATGCTGGACACCGACGAAGGACCGCGACGCGATACCTCGCCGGAAGGCCTGGCCAAGCTGAAAACGGTGTTCGACGCCAAGGGCTCGGTGACGGCGGGCAACAGCTCGCAGATGTCCGACGGTGCCGGCGCGGTGATCTTGGTATCGGAAAAGGTGCTGAAGGAATTCAACCTTACCCCGCTCGGCCGCTATGTGACGTTCGCGGTCAAGGGCGTGCCGCCGGCCATCATGGGGATCGGCCCGAAAGAGGCCATTCCGGCGGCTTGCCGCCAGGCTGGCATCGGGCAGGAGGAGCTCAAGTGGATCGAGCTGAACGAGGCGTTCGCCGCCCAGGCGCTGGCGGTCATCCGGGATCTCGAGCTGGATACGGTGCGTGTCAACCCGCACGGAGGTGCCATTGCGCTGGGCCACCCCCTGGGGGCGACCGGTGCCATCCGGACTGCGACGCTGGTTCATGGCATGCGTGACCAGGGGCTGAAAGGCTACGGCATGGTGACAATGTGCATCGGGACCGGCATGGGCGCGGCGGGTATCCTGGAAGTGTTCTGAGCCGCATGCACGCAAAGAAAAACGCCAGCACAAGGGGCTGGCGTTTTTTATTGAGACGATGGCTATTCGAGTTTGGCCAGCGTGTCGAATTCGATGTGGGTGCACTCCTGCAACTCCTGGCTGGGGGATTTCAGCCGTATCTTGTAGGTCTTGCCCTGTGCGACCAGATGCAGTTCCCGTCCAGGTTCGGCGAGTGCCTTGGGAATCAGGAACCAGCGCTGGCTCTTGGTAGAGTTCAGCTGGGTGATGTAGAGAGCGCTGGCCGGGGTGCTGTCCGGGCTGTCGGGCTCGATCAGGGTGATGCCGGCGGGCTGGGTGCCGAGGATTTCCACACCGACCAGGGTGCCGTTCTTGTGGCGGGACAGGCGGCGAATGATGCCCAGGGCGTCCGAATGCGACAGCGAGCAGACCCGGATCAGTCGGCCCAGTGCCAGCTCGTCGACACTCTTGCCAAGGTAGGTCAGGCCCAATCCGGTGGCGCTGTAATCGGTAATGCGCCAATCGTCATTCTCGGGCGGGGCCGCGCGATCATCGTCCTGGACCTTGGTCAGGTAGGCGATGCGCTCGAAGCCGATGTCGACCGTGGCCGACTCCAGCTTGGGCGAGCGCTCGGCCTTGCGGTGGGATTTCCCGCCATCGTCGGACCAGCGCACCGCCAGTTTTTCGCAAATCGTTGACCAGTCCTTCTGGGTGAGTCCCAGCCCGAAATTGGCCAGCGCGGAGGGGAGGCGCTGGTCCAGATCGAACATCAGGTCGGCCAGCTTTTGGGTCACCTGTTCGGTGTTCCAGTAGCGGCAGTCCTTGCCGGCCATGCCGCGCAGCATGCGGCGGGGAGGTTCCGGCAAGGTCAGGTTGACGAGGAATACGGTGCGCTTCGGTTGCGGCTGAAAATCGAGTTTCAAGGGCTGACACAGGAGATTCAGCAGCCGGTCGGTCGCGAGGATTTCCGTCTGCTGCATATTGTCGGTCTGTGCCAAGTGCATCATGCAGGCGTGTATCAATACGGTTTCGCAACTGACTTCCCAGGGGTGGTCCTCGAACAGCCGCATCGGCGTGCGGGAAAAGTCATGCGCTTCCGCGTACTGGTAGAACCGGTAGGCCTGCTGCCACACCGTCGCCTCCGGCTTCAGGTAGCGCATGGCGCTCCAGGTGACGAGCTGCTTCTGGTAATTCAAGCCGCGCAGCGTTGCCAGGGCCAGCTCGTCGTCGAGCGAGGAACCGTTGGATTTCTCGGCCAGGCGCACGCAGATGTGATAGGCATTGGCCAGCTCGTGCCAGTAGGCGAGGATAGTCGGGAGGTAGTTCTTGCTGCCGGGCTTCTGATCCAGGTAATCGTTACGCAGGCGGCGCTGGATGCTGTGGGCCTTTTCATCGATGTACAGCAGGGTGCGCACCCGCTCCTTCAGCGACATCTTGACGTCGGCGCTGATCTTGGCCACTGCCTTGATGATTTCGACGGTCGCAGTGAAGTATTCGGTTTGCGGCAGATCTCTGACAAGGACTGTAGCGGAAGGCAGGATGTCGCTTTCCGGGGAGTCTTTGCTCAGCAGGGAGCTGACTAGAGATTTGAAATCGAACATGAGGGTGACGCTTTATGAAATTTGAATGCCACTGCGTGGCAAGTTTACGCTAGTTTGCATTTGTCGTGAAAGCTGTTCCAAGCAATGGTAGCGGTAAAACTACCGTTGTGGACAGCGGCCGTGGCGGTGGGGGCCGGCACTGCCGGGTGACAGGTCAGGGCGTCCTTTATCGTCGGGGGTGGGGTGCGGCCAACGGTCGCCCATAGGGTAACACGTTGGCCGAAGATGGCCGAGGTCAGGGCGCTTTAATCGCGGAACAGCTGCTCCAGCGCCAGGCCTGGGTCCGGCTCTCGCATGAAGGCCTCGCCGACCAGGAAGCTGTGCACGCCGTGGTCGCGCATCAGTCGTACGTCTTCGGTGCTACGGATGCCGCTCTCGGTCACCGCGATGCGGTCTTTGCCGATGCGTGGCAGCAGCTTCAGGGTGTTGTCGAGGCTGACCTCGAAGGTGCGCAGGTTGCGGTTGTTGACGCCGATCAGCGGGGTAGTCAGTTGCAACGCCAGTTCCAGCTCGGCCTCGTCGTGCACTTCCACCAGTACCGCCATGCCCAGCTCCAGGGCCAGCGCTTCAAAGGCTCGCATCTCGGACAACGACAGCGCCGCGGCAATCAGCAGGATGCAGTCGGCGGCCATCGCGCGCGCTTCGTAAATCTGGTACTCGCCAACCATGAAGTCCTTGCGCAGCACCGGCAGTGCGCAGGCGGCGCGGGCAGCCTGTAGATACTCGGCACTGCCCTGGAAGTATTGGCGGTCGGTCAGCACCGACAGGCAGGCCGCGCCGTGATCGGCGTAGCTTCTGGCGATGGCGGCGGGGTCGAAGTCGGCACGGATCACGCCCTTGCTCGGGCTGGCCTTTTTGGCTTCGGCGATGACGGCAGCCTGTCCGGCCGCATGCTTGGCGCGAATCGCGGCCACAAAGTCGCGGCGATCGTCGCGGCGCGCTTCGGCGTCGGCGCGGACGTCCGCAAGGGAACGGGTTTTCAGGCAGTCGGCCACTTCGATGTGCTTGGTGGCTATGATGGTCTTCAGGATGTCGGACATCGTGATGGCAATCTCTCGGTTAGGGCGTCGGACCGGCGGCGAGCTGTTGGTCGAAGTAGGCCAGCAGGCGCTTGGGCAGCCAGTCGAGCTGGCCGGGGAAGCGCCCGGTGGGAAAGCCGACGTGCCCCCCTTCTTCCGGCTGTTCCAGCGTCACCCAGCGGCTGGTATCCTGCGGCAGGGGCAGGGCGCTGGGAGGAAGGAAGGGGTCGTTCTTGGCGTTCAGCACCAGGGTCGGGGTTTCGATCCGGCTCAGGAAGGGCTTGCTGCTGGCGCGGTCCCAGTAATCAAAGGCATCACGGTACCCATGTATTGGTGCCGTGACAAGGTTGTCGAATTCGCGGAAGGTCTTGGCGCGGTCCAGCTTGTAGGCGTCGAAGAGGCCGGGGTGGAGGGCAAGCTGCTCGCGCGCCTTGGGCTTGAGGGTGGCCATGAACATGCGGGTGTAGATCACCTTGCCGAGGCCGTGGTCGAGCTGTGCGCTGGCGGCGGCGAGGTCCACCGGAACCGAGATGGCGGCGGCGGCGAGCGGCAGGGCGCGGCGGCCATGTTCGCCCAGGTACTTCAGCAGCATGTTGCCGCCGATCGAGACGCCGGCGGTGAGCACCACGGCGTGGCTTTCGGCCAACCTTTGCAGGATCCAGCCGATCTCGGCCGAATCGCCAGCGTGGTAGGCGCGGCGCAGGGTGTTGCTGATGCCGCCGCAGCCGCGAAAGTGCGGCACGGCGCCATGCCACCCGCGAGCCTGCACCTCCAGCATCAGCGCCTTCGCGTAATGGCTGTCGCTGTCGCCCTCCAGCCCATGGAACAGCACCACCAAGGGGGCGTCGCCATCACCGTCGATGCAGTCGACGGCGATCTCGCCCCCATCCGGCGTGCTCCATACTTCGCGCCGGTACGACGGGCGCGGCAGATGGATGAACAGGGCCGGCCACACCGTCTGGGCGTGGCCACCCTTGAGCCAGAGGGGGGCCTGGTAGTGCATTACGGCACCGGTTTCTGCGCGGATTTGGGGCGGAAAGCCTTGACCACCGCCTCCTGCGTCTCTACGTAAGGGCCGCCGATCAGGTCGAGGCAGTAGGGCACGGCTGCGAAAATGCCCGGCACGATGACGCTACCTTCGCTGTCCCGCAGGCCCTCGAGCGTCTCCTTGATGGCCTTGGGCTGGCCCGGCAGGTTGAGGATCAGCGACTGCTTGCGGATCACCCCCACCTGGCGCGACAGAATGGCGGTCGGCACAAATTTCAGGCTGATCTGGCGCATCTGTTCGCCAAAGCCGGGCATCACGCGGTCCGCCACCGCCAGGGTCGCTTCGGGAGTGACGTCGCGCAGTGCCGGGCCGGTGCCGCCGGTGGTCAGCACCAGCTGGCAGCCTTCGTCGTCGACCAGTGCGCTCAGCGTGGCTTCGATCACCGGCTGCTCATCCGGAATCAGCCGGGTCAGCGTAGTGAACGGGCTGCTCAGGGCGCTGGTGAACCACTCCTGCAGTGCCGGAATCCCCTTGTCCTCGTACACGCCCTGGCTGGCGCGGTCGGAGATGGAAACCAGGCCGATTTTCAGTGTCATTCTTCGTGTTCCTCGGTTTGCTGCCCGGTAGGCTTGCCCGGTTCCGGGATGATTTCCTTGAGCGCCTGGAACAGCAGCCGGAAGGATTTCGGCGGCTTGTTGTCCTGTTGTTCCTTGCGCGCGTTGCGGATCAGCGTGCGCAAGTACTGAGCGTCACTTTCAGGATAGTCCGCAATAAAGCTGGCGAGCATCTTGTCATCGCTCATCAGGCGCTCGCGCCAGCGCTCCAGGAGGTGCAGCCAGCCGGTATGTTCGGCCGATTCGCCGCGGATCACCGCCAGTTGCTGGCGGATCGGTTCGGGATCGATATCGCGCATCAGCTTGCCGATGTATTGCTCCTGGCGGTTGCGTGCGCCGTGGGAAGAGATGCGCTTGTATTCGCGAATGGCTTCCACCAAGTTTTCCGGCAGGGTCATCTGCTTGAGGCGGTCGTTTGAGAGTTGCAGCAATTCCTCACCCAACTCCTGCAGGGCGATCATTTCTTTCTTGCGGCGGGTTTTGCTGAATTCCTGATCCGCACTATCGTTCAAGTAATCGGTCATCGTTGTCGAGCTCTTCATATTTCAAGGCTGGTATGATACCGGAAAAGCCTAGACCGGCGGTTCTTGATCCGGCCGTCCGATAACAGTGAAAGAGTCTATGTCTGATACCACTTTCAGCTATACCCGCAGTCACCTCGAAAGCCTTGCCGCACAGGTGCTGGAACTGGCGCGCCAGCAGGGCGCAACCGCCTGCGAGGTGGACATTTCCGAAGGCACGGGGCAATCGGTGAGCGTCCGCCTCGGTGAGGTGGAAACCATCGAATACAATCAGGACAAGGGTGTCGATGTCACGGTGTATTTCGGCCAGAAAAAGGGCCACGCCAGCACCTCCGATTTCACCGCGACGGCCCTGGCCGATACGGTCGGCGCTGCCGTCAACATCGCCCGTTTCACCGCTGCGGACGATTGCGCCGGCCTGGCCGAGCCATCCTTGCTCGCCACCGACTTCCCCGATCTGGCGCTGTACCATCCGTGGGCCTTGCCGGTGGCCGAGGCGATCGAACTCGCGCGCGAGTGCGAGCAGGCGGCGCGGGCCGTGGATAGCCGCATCAGCAATTCGGAAGGCGCCACGGTCTCCACCCAGCAAAGCCAGTTCATCTATGCCAACAGCCATGGCTTTGTCGGGGGCTTCCCGTCGTCGCGCCACAGCCTGTCGGCGGCGGTGGTCGCGAGCGAAGGCCAGTCGATGCAGCGCGACTATTGGTACAGTGCCGCTCGCCACCGCGAGGATCTGGAGAGCGCGATGCAGGTCGGCGCCCGCGCCGGCGAACGCACGGTACGCCGCCTCAATGCCCGCCGTATCACGACGGGCCAGTATCCGGTGCTGTTTGAGGCGCCGGTGGCGGCGTCACTGATCGGCCATCTGGTGTCCGCCATCAGTGGCGGTGCGCTCTATCGCAAGTCGAGCTTCCTGCTCGACAGCCTCGGCAAACCGGTGTGTTCGCCTTGCGTGGTGATCGATGAAGATCCCTTCCTGCTGCGCGGCTTCGGCAGCAGCCCCTTCGACAGCGAGGGAGTGGAAACCTGCGCCCGCCGGCTGGTGGACAACGGCGTACTGAAGGGCTACATGCTCAGCAGCTATTCGGCGCGCAAGCTCGGCATGGAAACCACCGGTAATGCCGGCGGGCCGCACAATCTCATCGTGCATTCCACCGGCGACAGCTTCGACGATTTGCTGAGCAAGATGGGAACCGGTCTGCTGGTCACCGAATTGCTCGGTCACGGCGTGAATACGCTGACCGGCGATTACTCGCGGGGCGCCGCGGGCTTTTGGGTGGAGAACGGCGTCATTGCCCATGCCGTGGAGGAGATCACCATCGCCGGCAATCTGCGCGACATGCTCCGGCAGGTGGTGGGCATCGGCGACGACGTGCTGGTGCGCGGGGCCAAACACGTGGGCTCCATCCTGATCGAGTCGATGATGGTGGCAGGCCAGGGGGGCATGACGCCGGCCGAGTGGCAGGCCGCTTGCGAAGGGTTGGCCGAAGCCGATCCGGTCATGGCCGGGCTGATCGCACGCTTTCCTGGCTCACGGCTGGTGACGCGCGGACAACCCTTCGAAACCTTGCTGCGGGCCATTGTCGGCCAGCAGATTTCGCTGAAGGCCGCCGACGCCATCTGGAGCCGGCTGTCGGCAATGGTCCGCTGCGACAGCCCGGACAGCATCCTGGCCGCGTCGGTCGATGCCCTGCGACAAGCCGGCCTGTCGGCGCGCAAGGCCGACTACGTGCAGGATCTGGCTCGGCATTTTGCCGATGGCCGTATCGACCCGCAGTCGTTCCCGGCGCTCGGCGACGAGGACATCATCCGGGAGCTGGTTGCCGTACGCGGCATCGGCCGCTGGACGGCGGAAATGTTCCTGATCTTCCATCTGGCGCGGCCCGATGTCTGGGCAATCGACGACATCGGCCTGCAGCGTGCGGTGTCCGGGCTGTACCTGGACGGGCTTCGGCCAACCCCCGCCGCTCTGCGCGAGCTGGGCGAGCGCTGGCGGCCATGGCGCAGCGTGGCCAGCTGGTACTTGTGGCGTCACGTCGAGCCGCTGGAAGTGGTGTATTGACGACTCCGGGATGGATGGTGAAGGCGAGACTCCTTATTTGAAGCATCCTGAAGAGGTGCCGCCATGTCGGGCAAATCCACTGTAGCGCTGATCCTGTCGGGAGGCGGGGCGCGTGCTGCCTATCAGGCCGGAGCCATGCTGGCCCTGTCCAAACTGCTGCCGGATCCTTCCCGCAATCCTTTTCCGATTATTTCCGGCACGTCCGCCGGTGCCGTGAATGCCGTGGCCATGGCCGCCGGTGCCACCGATTTCCGCCGTGCCGCCGGCTACCTGGCGCAGGTCTGGAAGCAGGTGCACATCGAATACATCTACGACCCGAGTCTGGCCTACTTCCTCAAGACCTTCCTGCATTTTGGCGTCTCGGTGTTGAGCGGCGGGCGTATCTGGACCAATCCGCGCAGTTTTCTCGACAACTCCGCCCTGCGCGAACTGCTCTCCAGCGTCATGCAATTCGAAGGGATCGAGCAATCCATTCGTGCCGGCGCGTTGCGTGCGGTGGCGCTGACCGCTTCCTGCTACAGCTCGGGCATGTCGGAAACCTTTTTCCAGGGGGACGACAGCATCCAGCCCTGGTCGCGCTACCGGCGCGCCGGCGTGCGTGAGACACTTGGCGTCGATCACCTGATGGCCACCTCGGCTATCCCCTTGATCTTTCCCTCGGCCCAGGTCGGCAACCGTTACTACTGCGATGGCGCCGTCAGGCAGATGGCGCCGTTGTCACCCGCGCTACACATGGGGGCAGAGAAGCTGTTCATAGTCGGGGTCGGGGGCCGCGACGTCGCTCAAGCCGAACGCCGGCAGGGTGGAGGAGGAGCCGCTCCGTCGCCGGCACAGATTTTCGGGCATCTGCTGGATAGCGTCTTTCTCGATAGCTTGTCATCCGACATGGAGCGTCTGCTCCGTATCAACCATACCGTTTCCCTGTTGCAGGCCTATCCCGAACTGGCCGAGCAGACCCCGCTGCGCCGGGTCGAGGCGTTTGTGCTGAACCCCAGTCGCTCTCTGGAGGAAATTGCCTATCGTCATAGCGGGCGATTCCCCCGGGTGATGCGTTTCGTCATGCAAGGGGCTGGGGCCACGCGCAAGCGCGGTAGCGTGCTGGCCAGCTATTTGTTGTTCGAACCCGAGTATTGCCGTGAACTGATCGCCTTGGGCTACAAGGACGTGCTCAATCAAAAGCAGGCGATCGGTGAATTTCTGGAACTTTGACCAGGTCGACAGTTCCGATAGCGTTTGTGTTTCTTTTTATGTAAAGGGTATGGAATGGGACTGAATAGTCGCCGAAGCATTTTTCTTCTGATCGCGCTGGCTTGCGCCGCGGCCATCGGTTTTGCCTTGTACGCTCAGCATGTCTGGGGTCTGCAGCCATGCCCGCTCTGTATCTTCCAGCGTGTCGGCGTGATGGCCGTGGGCGCCATTGCCCTGCTGGCGGCAATCCATAACCCTGGCCAGCTCGGTGGGCGGCTCTGGGCTGGCCTCGCGGCCATCGCGGCGCTGGCCGGGGGGCTGTATCGGTGCGCCACGTCTGGCTGCAACACCTGCCGCCCGACCAGGTCCCGTCCTGCGGTCCCGGCCTGGATTACATGCTGGAAACCATGCCGATGAGCAATGTACTGTCCAAGGTGCTCAAGGGCAGTGGCGAGTGTGCCTCGATCGACTGGACTTTCCTCGGCATGTCGATGCCGTTCTGGACCGGAGTGTTCTTTGCTCTGGTTCTGGTATTGTTGGCGAAGGCTTTCTTTACCAAGAAGTAAGCCCCGGAGGGGCTGGGGATCAGTTTGATCGCCCAGCCAGAGGTTGAAAGTGCCTGGAAAACAAAAAAAGCAGCCTTCGGGCTGCTTTTTTTATTGTTGGCGGAGTGGACGGGACTCGAACCCGCGACCCCCGGCGTGACAGGCCGGTATTCTAACCAACTGAACTACCACTCCACACAAACTTGGTGGGCGTTGACGGAGTCGAACCGCCGACATTCTGCTTGTAAGGCAGACGCTCTACCAACTGAGCTAAACGCCCAAATTTTGGGTACTGCTTGTATTGTTGGCGGAGTGGACGGGACTCGAACCCGCGACCCCCGGCGTGACAGGCCGGTATTCTAACCAACTGAACTACCACTCCAGCAAACTGGTGGGCGGTACTGGACTCGAACCAGCGACCCCTGCCGTGTGAAGGCAGTGCTCTACCAACTGAGACTAACCGCCCGAATTGGGATACTGCTTGTATTGTTGGCGGAGTGGACGGGACTCGAACCCGCGACCCCCGGCGTGACAGGCCGGTATTCTAACCAACTGAACTACCACTCCACACAAACTTGGTGGGCGTTGACGGAGTCGAACCGCCGACATTCTGCTTGTAAGGCAGACGCTCTACCAACTGAGCTAAACGCCCAAATTTTGGGTACTGCTTGTATTGTTGGCGGAGTGGACGGGACTCGAACCCGCGACCCCCGGCGTGACAGGCCGGTATTCTAACCAACTGAACTACCACTCCAGCAAACTGGTGGGCGGTACTGGACTCGAACCAGCGACCCCTGCCGTGTGAAGGCAGTGCTCTACCAACTGAGACTAACCGCCCGAATTGGGATACTGCTTGTATTGTTGGCGGAGTGGACGGGACTCGAACCCGCGACCCCCGGCGTGACAGGCCGGTATTCTAACCAACTGAACTACCACTCCACACAAACTTGGTGGGCGTTGACGGAGTCGAACCGCCGACATTCTGCTTGTAAGGCAGACGCTCTACCAACTGAGCTAAACGCCCAAATTTTGGGTACTGCTTGTATTGTTGGCGGAGTGGACGGGACTCGAACCCGCGACCCCCGGCGTGACAGGCCGGTATTCTAACCAACTGAACTACCACTCCACACAAACTTGGTGGGCGTTGACGGAGTCGAACCGCCGACATTCTGCTTGTAAGGCAGACGCTCTACCAACTGAGCTAAACGCCCCCGCTCGCTGTATTTGCTGGGCTCAACAGCGAGGAGGCGAATTAAAGCACAGTGGTTTCTGTCATGCAAGAGGGGTGGGTGAAATTTTCACGCCCTTGTTTAAAACGTCCCGCATCATTCTTCATGCTCAAGGCATTTTGTCCGACAGGGGCGTGACGCACTCTTTGCACCTCATGTATTATCTGCCGATTCGCTTTATCGGACGGTTATAGTAATGAAGCAGACCTTTCTCGATTTTGAGCAGCCGATTGCCGAGCTGGAAAACAAAATTGAAGAACTGCGCTTTGTCCAGGATGACTCAGTGCTGGACATTTCCGAAGAGATTTCGCGCTTGCAGAAAAAGAGCCAGGAGCTGACCAAGACGCTCTATGGCAAGCTGACTCCGTGGCAGATTTCTCAGGTGGCACGCCACCCGCAGCGCCCCTATACCCTCGACTACATCAAGGCGCTGTTTGCGGACTTCGACGAGTTACACGGTGATCGTTCGTTTGCCGACGATCCCGCCATCGTTGGTGGCATCGCGCGCTTCAATGGCCAGTCCGTCGTCGTGATCGGTCATCAGAAGGGGCGTGACACCAAGGAAAAGATCTACCGCAATTTCGGCATGCCTCGCCCCGAGGGCTATCGCAAGGCCTTGAAGTTGATGAAATTGGCAGAAAAATTCAGTCTGCCGGTGATCACTTTCGTCGATACCCCGGGTGCGTACCCCGGTATCGGTGCAGAAGAGCGTGGCCAGTCCGAAGCAATCGGGCGTAACCTGTATGAAATGGCTCGCCTGAAAGTGCCGGTGATCTGCACCGTGATCGGTGAGGGTGGCTCCGGCGGGGCCTTGGCGATTGCCGTCGGCGATTACGTCAACATGCTGCAATACTCCACCTATTCGGTCATTTCGCCGGAAGGGTGTGCTTCGATTCTGTGGAAGACGGCCGAACGCGCCTCCGATGCCGCCGAAGCGCTGGGTATTACGGCAACCCGCCTGAAGACGCTGGGCTTGGTCGATCGCGTGCTCAACGAGCCGATCGGCGGGGCACACCGCGATCACGCGCAGATGATGGGCTCGATGAAGCGTATGCTGCAAGAGCAGTTGCGCGATCTGACGGCCAAGCCGCTGGAAGAATTGCTGAAAACCCGTTTTGACCGGTTGATGAGTTATGGGCGCTTCAAGGAAGACGCTGCCTGACCTGATTGATCGCCTCATCGCACATTGGCCGGACGAATTGTCCGGCCAATGTGCTTTTGAGGTGGGGCTAAGTGGCGGCATCGATTCGGTGGTGCTGCTGGACCTGCTGGTGCGCCTGCGTCCGGAGCGGGGGCTGAAGCTGGCGGCTGTACATGTCCATCACGGGCTCAGCCCGCAGGCGGATGCCTGGGCGGAGCATTGTCGCCAGCTCTGCCTGGAGTGGAGCGTGCCATTGCGGTCGGAAGCGGTGAAGGTCGAGGTGGCCGGCGGCGAGAGTCTCGAGGCCGTGGCGCGACAGCATCGTTACAGGGCTTATGGCGAGTCTTCGGCCAACGCAGTGGTGTTGGCCCATCATCAGGACGACCAGGCCGAAACCGTGCTGCTGCAATTGCTGCGCGGCGCCGGGCCGAAGGGCGTGGCGGCGATGCCGACACTGCGCCGACATGCCGGCCGCTGGCTGTGGCGGCCCTTGCTCGCCATCTCTCGTGCCGAAATCGAAGCGTATGCGCGTTGGCGCCGACTGGTCTGGGTCGAGGACGAAAGCAACGTCGACACCCGCTGGCGCCGCAATTTGCTGCGCCACGACATCCTACCTCTTATCGAGTCCGCCATTCCCTATTATCGGCAGCATTTGCAGCGCGCGGCCGTCTTGATGGCGGATGCATCAGTCGTTCTCGATGAGCAGGCTGAGCAGGATTTGCAGCGCTGCCGCGACGCTGGACGTCTGCTCGTACAACCCTTGTCCAGTCTCAGCCCGCCGCGTCAGCGCAACATGTTGCAATACTGGCTGGAGCGGCTCGGTCTGGGTGTGGCGGCGCCGGAAGCGCTGGAGCAATTTCGGCATCAAGTACTGCATGCGGCTCCGGACAGAAACCCCGAGCTGCTCTTGCCTCAGGGACGAATCTTCCGTTACCGGGGGGAGCTGTGGCCGCTTGCCGTTGCGATGGCTCCGCAAACGACCCGCCTAGTCGCGGGTGTCCTGGGTGCCAGAGTGGTTCCGCCCGGTTGGTCGGGCGAGCTTGGGTTTGTGCTTCGATCGGGAGGTCTCGATCCCCTTTGTTTGCAGGGCGGGTTCGAACTGCGGGTCCGGGCCGGAGGCGAGCGGCTTGCTCAGCAGGTTGGCCGAAAGCCAGTGAAAACCCTGCTGCAGGAAGCCGGAATCCCTCCCGCCTTGCGGGCGCAGTGGCCGTTGCTGTTTTTGCCGGATGGCCGTCTCGTGGCCATTCCTGGTGTTGCGGTCTCCGAAGGGGTCAAGCTCCACGATGGTCCGGGGTGGTGGCCGGAATGGTGGCCGTGCTCGTTGCCCGGTTCCTGAACGGAGTGAGGCGGGTACTGGGCGTGGCCGTGGAAGAATAAAAAAACACCCGCCAGAAGCGGGTGTTTTGCTGAAGTACTCGACCGGTGCGGTTAGTCGCGTTCGCCGCTGAAGGCCAGCAGTAGCCGCAGCAGGCTGGTGAACAGGTTGTAGATGCTGATGTAGATGCCCAGTGCCGCGGAAATGTAGCTGGTTTCGCCGCCATCCACCACGTTCTTCACTTCCCACAGGATCATCAGCGAGCTGAACAGGGCAATGGCCGCCGCAATGGCGAGTGTCATGCCGGGTAGTTGCAGGAACATGTTGGCAACGATGGCGACCATCAGCACGATGGCGCCCACGGTCAGGAAATTGCCCATGCCGGACAGGTCGCGCTTGGTGGTGGTGGCAATCGCCGCCATCACGAAGAACACGGCGGCGGTCGCGCCGCCCGCCACCAGGATCAGCTGGCCGCCGTTGGCGAAGCGCAGGGCGAACTGCAGCAAGGGGCCCAGCAAAACGCCCATGAGGAAGGTAAAGCCCAACATCAGCACGACGCCGAGGCCGTTGTTGCGGTTGGCCTGGATGGCGAAGGTCAGACCGTAAAACACCGCCATGATGGCGAGCATGCCGATGATGGGGCTGCCTGCCAGGAAGGCAAAGCTCATGTTGGTGCCGATCAGGGCTCCCATCACGGTCGGGATCATCGATAGCGCCAGCAGGGCATAGGTATTGCGAAGAACCTTGTGGCGTGAGCCATCAAGCGTCAAGGTCTGATAGCCGGACTGAAGGTTCGGGTGCATGCTTCTCTCCCAGAGATCGAAAGTATTTGGTGCGAGTGGTGGGTAGACTTATCCACCTGCCATTAAGTTTCCGCGATGCGGCAGCCCGGCGCAAGGTGTCTTGCCCGGGTAGGGGGCTTGATGTATTCTTGCGCCTTGGCTGACCGGCCGGGAAATTACGCAAGCGCGGTCACGCACCCAATTGCGAGGGTGGCGGAATTGGTAGACGCACTGGATTTAGGTTCCAGCGCCGCAAGGCGTGAGAGTTCGAGTCTCTTCCCTCGCACCAGCAACCGACGTAACGTCGCCTTTCCCTGCATCAGGTTTAAACTCGAACACAGTTTAAGGATTGGACATGCAAGCACAGTTGGAAACGTTGAGCAACCTCGAGCGTCGCATGAACATCGCGTTGCCGATGGCTGCTATCGACGCCCAGGTGACCGAGCGACTCAAGAACATGGCGCGCAAAGCCAAGATCCAGGGCTTCCGTCCGGGCAAGGCACCGCTCAAGATCGTCGAAATGAATTACGGCGCCCAAGTGCGCGAAGAAGTGCTGGGTGAGCAGGTTCAGCAAGGTTTCTACAAGGCAGT
The DNA here is from genome assembly GCF_056824575.1 of Pseudogulbenkiania sp. AW2-16. NCBI lineage: Bacteria > Pseudomonadati > Pseudomonadota > Betaproteobacteria > Neisseriales > Chromobacteriaceae > Pseudogulbenkiania > Pseudogulbenkiania sp. AW2-16. The sequence goes on from NZ_CP157668.1 coordinate 2,656,819, forward strand.
CAGCGAGCAGAAGCTGCGCGTTGCCGGCTATCCGCGTTTTGAGCCGGTTGCCAATGAAGGCGACAAGGACAGCTTCAAGTTCGCCGCTTCTTTCGAAGTATACCCGGAAGTCAAGGTGGGCGAACTGGTTGGCAAGGAAGTCGAGAAGCCGGTTGTCGTCGTGACCGAGGCCGAAATCGATAAAACGATTGATATCCTGCGCAAGCAGCGTACCCGCTACGAGCGTGTCGAGCGCGAAGCCGCCACGGGCGATCGCGTCATCATCGACTTCAAGGGTAGCATCGACGGCGTGCTGTTCGACGGCGGTTCCGCCGAGAACTTCCCGTTCGTGCTGGGCCAGGGCCAGATGCTGGCCGACTTCGAAGCCGGCGTTACCGGCATGAAGGAAGATGAAGTCAAGAACATCACCGTCGTGTTCCCGGAAGACTACCACGGCAAGGACGTGGCCGGTAAAACCGCCGTGTTCGAGATCACCGTGAAGAACGTCGCCGCTGCCACGCTGCCGGAAGTGAACGAAGAGTTCGCCAAGCTGCTGGGCATCGCCGACGGCGACATCGAAAAGATGCGCGCCGAGATCAAGAAGAACGTCGAGCGCGAAGTGAAGCGCCGCCTGCAGGCCAGCATCAAGGAGAACGTGATGCAGGCTCTGCTCGACGTTACCGAGATCGAACTGCCGAAGGCGCTGGTGCAGCTGGAAGTCGGCCGTCTGATCGAGCAGGCTCGCCGTGACATGGAGTCGCGTGGTCTGAAGGTCAAGGATATGCCGTTCCCGCCGGAACTGTTCCAGCAGCAGGCCGAGCGCCGCGTGGCTCTGGGCCTGATCCTGGCCGAAGTCGTGGCCGAGAACAAGCTGGAAGCCAAGCCGGAACAGATCAAGGCCATGATCGAAGAATTCGCCGAAAGCTACGAGCATCCGGAAGAAGTGGTGCAGTGGTACTACGCCAGCCCGGAACGTATCGAAGGCCCGACCTCCATGGTGCTGGAAGATAACGTGGTTGAATTTGTGCTCGGCAAGGCCAATGTAGTAGAAAAAGAAATGTCGTTTGATGCCCTGATGGGTAACAACGCCTGATAACCAACTACCGGAGCGGTCGATGATTTCAATGATGGATACCCAAGCGCTGGGCCTGGTTCCCATGGTGGTCGAGCAGAGCGGTCGTGGCGAGCGCGCTTACGACATCTACTCGCGGCTCTTGAAGGAACGTATCGTGTTCCTGGTTGGGCCCGTCACGGATGAGTCGGCCAATCTGGTGGTGGCCCAGATGTTGTTCCTTGAGTCGGAAAATCCGGACAAGGATATCTATTTCTACATCAACTCGCCGGGCGGCTCGGTGTCGGCCGGCATGTCGATTTTCGACACCATGAACTTCATCAAGCCGGACGTGTCCACCCTGTGTATCGGCCAGGCTGCCAGCATGGGGGCATTCCTGCTGTCCGCCGGTGCCAAGGGCAAGCGTTTTGCACTCCCGAACTCGCGCATCATGATTCACCAGCCGCTGGGCGGGTTCCAGGGACAGGCGTCCGACTTTGAGATTCACGCCAAGAACATCCTCTACATGAAGCGCCGCCTGAACGAGTTGCTGGCGTTGCATACCGGCCGCAGCATCGAGGAAATCGAGCGTGATACCGACCGTGACAACTTCATGTCGTCCGAAGAAGCGCTGGCTTACGGCTTGATCGACAAGATGCTGCAGTCCCGCCGGGACGCGCAGGCCTAATCGGTACGGACATTGACAATGGCTGATAAAAACAGCAACGAAAAACTGCTCTACTGCTCTTTTTGCGGCAAGAGTCAGCATGAGGTGCAGCGGCTGATTGCTGGACCTCAGGTATTCATCTGCAACGAATGTGTCGAGTTGTGCAACGACATCATTCGAGAAGAATTGGAAAAAGGCGTTGGCATCGAGGCGGCCGAGGGTGAAGGCCAGCCGTTGCCGACCCCGCAAGAAATCCGCTCCGATCTGGATCAGTACATCATCGGTCAGGATATCGCCAAGAAGACGCTATCGGTGGCGGTGTACAACCACTACAAGCGTCTCTACACCCCGACCGACAAGGACGATGTCGAGCTCGCCAAGAGCAACATCCTGTTGATCGGCCCGACCGGTTCCGGCAAGACCCTGCTGGCGCAATCGCTGGCGCGCCTGCTGGATGTGCCGTTCGTGATCGCCGATGCCACCACCCTGACCGAAGCCGGTTACGTGGGGGAGGATGTCGAGCACATCATTCAAAAGTTGCTGCAGAAGTGCGATTACGACGTGGAGAAGGCCCAGCGCGGCATTGTCTACATCGACGAGATCGACAAGATCTCGCGCAAGTCGGAAAACCCGTCGATCACGCGCGACGTATCCGGCGAAGGCGTACAGCAGGCACTGCTCAAGCTGATCGAGGGCACGGTGGCTTCTATTCCCCCGCAGGGCGGTCGCAAGCATCCGAATCAGGAGTTCATCCAGGTCGATACGACCAACATCCTGTTCATCTGCGGTGGTGCCTTCGACGGGCTGGAAAAAATCATCCGCCGTCGCTCGGAAAAGGGCGGCATTGGCTTTGGCGCCGAGGTCTCCTCCAAGGACGAGAGCAAGAGCATCTCGGTGCTGTTCAAGGACGTGGAGCCGGGTGATCTGATCAAGTTTGGGCTGATTCCAGAACTGATCGGCCGTCTGCCGGTGGTTGCTACTCTCGAAGAACTTGATGAAGAAGCGCTGGTGACCATCCTGACCCAGCCTAAGAATGCACTGGTCAAGCAGTACCAGCGCCTGTTCTCGCTGGAGGGGGTGGAGCTCGAGATTCGTCCGTCGGCCCTGCGCGTGATTGCCAAGCAGGCCTTGGTGCGTAAGACTGGTGCACGTGGCTTGCGTTCCATTCTTGAGCGTGCGCTGCTCGATACCATGTACGAGCTGCCTTCGATGGATAACGTTTCCAGAGTGGTGGTCGACGAGAAAGTCATCGAGAAGGGTGACAAGCCGTTGTTCATTTACCAGGACAAGGACGACGAGGTGCAATCGGCCTGAGCCGGTTCCGCTCCCCATGAAAACCGCCCTGTTGGGCGGTTTTTTATTTCTGGTGCGATAAAACTGTTTTAGTATGGGCGTTGATATTTCGCCGCTCATCCCCCATTTCCCTAGCATCGATTCATGTAAGCAAGGTCAGGTGATATGCCGCAATCCGCAGAACTCAGAGAAGAGACCACGCTTCCACTGTTGCCCTTGAGGGACGTTGTCGTCTTCCCCCACATGGTGATCCCGCTGTTTGTCGGGCGGGCCAAGTCCATTTCCGCCCTTGAGAATGCCATGGACGAGGGCAAGCAAATCCTCCTGGTAGCTCAGCGCTCGGCGTCCAAGGACGAGCCGGAAGCCGGCGATCTGTACGGTGTCGGGACGATTGCTACCGTCTTGCAAATGCTCAAGCTGCCCGACGGCACCGTCAAAGTGCTGGTTGAAGGCCGACAGCGCGCCATTATCCAGCAAGTGCAGGATGAAGGTGATTGTTTTGTCGGTAAGGTCACCCCATTGACCAGCGATGGAGAAGACTCCACCGAGACCGAGGCGATGCGACGCGCGCTGTTCGCCCAGTTCGAGCAGTACGTCAAGCTGAACAAGAAGATTCCGCCGGAAATCCTGACCTCGCTCGCCGGTATCGAGCGAGCCGGGCGCATGGCCGACACCATCGTGGCCCACCTGCCGCTCAAGCTGGAGCAAAAGCAGGAAGTGCTGGAGATGTTCGAAGTCAAAGAACGCCTCGAGCATCTGCTGTCGCAGCTGGAAGGCGAGATCGACATCCTGCAGGTGGAAAAGCGCATCCGCGGCCGCGTCAAACGCCAGATGGAAAAGAGCCAGCGCGAGTACTACCTCAACGAGCAGGTCAAGGCCATCCAGAAAGAACTGGGCGAAATGGACGAGGCCAGCGACCTTGATGAGCTTGAGAAAAAGATCAAGGCTGCCGGTATGAGCAAGGAGGCTCGCGAGAAGGCAACCTCTGAACTCAAGAAGCTGAAAATGATGTCGCCGATGTCGGCGGAAGCCACTGTGGTGCGCAACTACATCGAAATATTGCTCGATCTGCCGTGGAAGAAGAAGACCAAGATCAACAAGGATGTGGCCAACGCCGAGGTGGTATTGGATGAAGACCATTTCGGCCTGGAGAAGGTCAAGGAGCGCATCCTCGAGTACTTGTCGGTGCAGCAGCGCGTCGACAAGCTGAAAGCACCGATCCTGTGCCTGGTCGGAGCTCCGGGGGTTGGCAAGACCTCGCTGGGGCAGTCCATTGCAAGGGCCACCAACCGTAAGTTTGTGCGAATGGCCTTGGGCGGTGTGCGTGACGAGTCCGAAATTCGCGGCCACCGCCGAACCTACATCGGCTCCATGCCGGGTAAGGTGCTGCAGAACATGACCAAGGTAGGGGTGCGCAATCCGCTCTTCCTGCTCGACGAAGTCGATAAGTTGGGCGCGGATTTCCGTGGCGACCCGTCCTCGGCCCTGCTCGAGGTGCTGGACCCGGAACAGAACCATTCTTTCGTCGACCACTACGCCGAAGTCGAGTATGACCTGTCCGATGTGATGTTCGTGGCCACGGCCAACTCGTTGAACATTCCGCCGGCACTGCTCGACCGTATGGAGATTATTCGCCTGTCCGGATACACCGAGGACGAGAAGGTCAACATCGCGCTGAAGTACCTGGTGCCGAAGCAGATGAAGGCCAACGGCGTGAAGGACGAGGAGGCAGTGATCCAGGAGTCGGCGGTGCGCGATATCGTGCGCTACTACACGCGCGAGGCCGGTGTGCGCAGCCTGGATCGGGAGATCGCCAAGATCTGCCGCAAGGTCGTGATGGCGCAGTCTCTGAAGGAAAAAGCCGGACGGGTAACGGTCAGCGCCAAGACGCTGGAGAAGTACCTGGGGGTACGCCGCTTCGATTACGGCATCGCCGAGGAAGAAAACCGTGTCGGCCAAGTGACGGGTTTGGCCTGGACCGAGGTGGGCGGCGAGCTGCTGACTGTCGAGGCGGTAGCGCTGCCGGGCAAGGGCAATATCATCCGCACCGGCCAGTTGGGTGAGGTGATGCAGGAGTCGATCACGGCTGCCATGAGCGTGGTGCGCAGCCGCGCGCGCGCCATTGGCATTCGGCCTGATTTTTATGAAAAGCAGGACATGCACATCCACGTGCCGGAAGGGGCGACCCCGAAAGATGGCCCGAGTGCCGGCATTGCCATGACGACGGCGATGGTATCGGTGCTGACGGGTATCCCGGTGCGTGCCGATGTGGCCATGACGGGCGAAATCACCCTGCGCGGCGAGGTATTGCCGATTGGCGGCCTGAAGGAAAAGCTGCTCGCGGCTCACCGCGGCGGGATCAAGCATGTGCTCATCCCGAAGGGCAACGTCAAGGACTTGGCCGAGATTCCCGCCAATATCAAGCAGAAGCTGGAAATCCATCCGGTGAAGTGGATTGATGAGGTCCTGGCACTGGCTCTGGAGCGGATGCCGGAGCCTCTTGCCGAGACCGAGGTGGCCGAGCCGCTGGCAGCAGGGGTCGAAAGTGCCGTGGTGCCGGCTGTGGTAAAACACTGATAACGCAGTCGTTTGTATAAATGCTCGAAATGCCTTGCCGTCTGGGCTTCCAGTGCCGTCGCCAAAGTGGCAGAATGCTCCGAAAGCCGCTTGACACAAGGATTTCGGGCTTGTTATAAAGCAAACGGTTTTTATCCGAATTACGTAGACCGAAGAACGACGAAAGGGGACTTACGTGAACAAGTCTGAGTTGATCGATGCTATCGCCGCTGAGGCTGATATTCCCAAGGCTGCTGCTAGCAAGGCTCTGGACGGCATGATTGCCGCCGTGACTGGCGCGCTGAAACAAGGTGATACCGTTACGCTGGTTGGTTTCGGCACCTTCTATGTTGGTGAGCGTGCTGAGCGCACTGGCCGTAACCCGAAGACCGGCGACTCCATCACGATTCCGGCTGCCCGTTCGCCGAAGTTCCGTGCTGGCAAAGCCCTGAAGGACGCGCTATAATTTGAAACCTTGTCGTAAAGACAAGGTTTCAAGGGGTGATTAGCTCAGTTGGTAGAGCGTCTGCCTTACAAGCAGAATGTCGGCGGTTCGACTCCGTCATCACCCACCAAAGTTCGGAGCGGTAGTTCAGTTGGTTAGAATACCGGCCTGTCACGCCGGGGGTCGCGGGTTCGAGTCCCGTCCGCTCCGCCAGAACAGACAAAAAAGGTGAACGACACTTCCGTTCACCTTTTTTTTACCGAGGTGGCATCCGCCTTTCGCACCATGTTCGAGTTTGTCCAGAACAATAAATTTGTCATCAAAGTCATTCTTGGCGCTATTGCGCTGACCTTTGTCGGTTTTGGTGTGGGTAGCTATACCACGGCAGTGGATGAGCCCTATCTGGCCAAGGTGGGGAATGTGAAGATACACAAACAGGATCTGGACCGTGCCCTGGAAGGCCAGCCGGCCGATGCTGCCACCCGCCAGGCCGTGCTGGAGAACCTGATCCGCCAACAACTGCTGCTGGCCGATGCGCATGCGGCGGGCCTGACCGTTTCTGATGCCCAGCTGCGCAAGGCGATCGCCTCGATACCTGCCTTGCAGGAAAACGGGGCTTTCAGCGCCGAGCGCTACAAGCAGTTCCTGGCCGGGCGCTATCAGTCGTCGGTGGCCTTCGAGGAACTGGTCAAGCGAGACATCCTGCTGCAAGGTCAGCTGACCAGCCTGTTGGGTAGCCAGATTGTGCCTCGTGCCGTGGTCGATCGCATGGCGGGGGTCTTGGGCGAAAGCCGCGAGGTGCGGGCGCTGGTGCTCAAGCCGGAGGCGTTTGCCGCCGAGGTCAAGACCGATGACGCCGCCTTGAAGGCGTTTTACGACGCGAGTCTGAAGCGCTTCCGCACCCCTGAGGCGGTCAAGCTGGATTACGTGGTGTTGTCGCAGGATGCGCTGGCAGCGGCTCAGGCGGTGACCGATCAAGAAGTCGAAAGCTACTACAACGAACATAAGGCTGACTTCGGCAGCGAAGAGCGGCGCGTATCGCATATTCTGCTGACGGTGCCGCCGAAGGCAACGGCGGAGCAGAAGGCCAAGGTGCGCAGCGCCGCTGAAGCCTTGCTGAAGGAGGTGCGCGCCAACCCGGCCAAGTTCGCCGAGTTGGCCAAGACCCGCTCGCAGGATCCGGGCTCGGCCGCCAACGGCGGGGATCTGGGCTTCTTCGGCCGTGGTGCGATGGTGAAGCCGTTCGAGGACGTTGCATTCCGCATGCAACCGGGCCAGATCAGTGAAGTGGTGGAGACGGAGTTCGGTTTCCATATCCTGAAGCTGGAAGAGGTCAAGCAGCCGGTCTTTGCCGCGGTCAAGGGTGAGGTCGAGCTGCGTCTTAAACGCCAGAAGGCGGCCGCACAGTTCCGTGCCGCGTCCGAGAAACTGGGGGAGTTGGCTTATCAGCAGGCCGATTCGCTCAAGGCGATCAGTGATCAGTTGAAGCTGAGCCCACAGCATTCCGATTGGCTGGTGCGCGGCAAGCCGGCCAGCACCCCAGTGCTGAACAACCCCAAGTTGCTGGAAGCCGCTTTCAGCGACGATGTCCTCAAGGGCAAGCATAACAGCGAGCCGGTCGACCTCGGCAAGAACACCCTGGTGGTGGTGCGGGTGGCCGAGCACCAGCCAGAGCGTCAGCAGACGCTGGCGGAAGTGCAGAACGTGATCAAGGCCGAGCTGGTACGGCGCGAGGGGGCCAAGCTGGCGGAGAAGCGTGGTGATGCCTTGTTGACCGAGCTGAAGGCGGGCAAGAACATCGACAGCCAGCCGTGGGAGCCCGCCCAGACGGTGTCACGGCGTTCCTTCGGTGCGCTGTCGTTGCCCGAGGTGCGGGCGGTGTTCGCGGCTAGCGCGACCAAGCTACCGGCGTTTGCCGGCGTCAAGCAGGATGGCGGCAACTACGTGGTGTATCGTGTCGACAAGGTGATTCCCGCTCCGGCACCTAGCCAGGCCGAGCGCAGCCAGTTGAGCGGCCTGATCGGTGAAATGAATGCGAATGCCCAGGTGGCGAGCTACCTGGAGGCCTTGCGCGAGAAGTACAAGGTGACGCTGAGCCAGCAGCCGGCCGAGTAACGGCCCGTTGAGGCGGTTATAGTTGGATAAGCCGGCGCAACGGAGTTGCGCCGGTTTTGTTTTGTTGTTTCGATGGGCATGAAAAAAGGGCCCTGAGGCCCTTTGTGGCGATCCTGTAATGAATCAGGCGGCGAAGTTCTGTGCCACGAAGTTCCAGTTCACCAGCTTCCAGAAGCTTTCCAGGTAGTTCGGGCGGCTGTTGCGGTAGTCGATGTAGTAGGCGTGCTCCCATACGTCACAGGTCAGCAGCGCTTTTTTGTCGGTGGTCAGCGGGGTGGCGGCGTTGCTGGTGGAGACCAGGTCGAGCGAGCCATCCGGGCTCTTCACCAGCCAGTGCCCAGCCGGAGCCGAAGGTGCCGGCAGCGACGGCGTTGAAGGCTTTCTTGAACTCGTCGAACGAGCCCCACTTGGCGTTGATGGCGTCAGCCAGGGCGCCGGTCGGCTCGCCACCGGCATTCGGAGCCAGGCCGAACCAGTAGAAGGTGTGGTTCCAGACTTGAGCCGCATTGTTGAACAGGCCGCCGGTCGATTTCTTGACGATTTCTTCCAGGCTGGCGTTCTCGAACTCGGTGCCCTTGATCAGGTTGTTCAGGTTGGTGACGTAGGTCTGATGGTGTTTGCCGTAGTGGTATTCCAGGGTTTCCTTGGAAATGTACGGAGCGAGGGCGTCCAGCGCGTACGGGAGTTCCGGCAGTTTGTGTTCCATCTTGATCTCCTAAGTGGGGGTGAATGTCGGCTCCGGGCCGACACGATGATGGCGGCAAGTTTACTGGAATTGCCGGGGCCGGCCAATAGCCGACTAAAAAGGTAGAGTAAAGGGTTTCATGGCGTATTTTGACGTAATCATCATCGGGGCCGGCGCCGCCGGGCTGATGTGTGCGGCTACCGCCGGGCAGCGGGGCCGTTCGGTGCTGTTGCTCGATCATGCGGCCAAGCTGGCGGAGAAAATCCGTATTTCCGGCGGCGGGCGGTGCAACTTCACCAACCTCCAGGCCCGGCCCGAGTGCTATCTCTCGGAGAATCCGCACTTCTGCCGCTCGGCCCTGTCACAATTCAGCGCCCAGGATTTCATCCGCCTGGTGGAGCGGCATGGCATCGGCTACCACGAGAAAACGCTGGGCCAATTGTTCTGTGACGAGTCCAGCCAGCAAATTATAGACATGCTGGACGGCCTGTGCCGCGAGGCCGGGGTCGATCGTCGCATGGGGGTGACGGTGGGCGCGGTGGAGCGTTCGGACCGCTTCCGGGTGCAGAGCTCGGCCGGGGTGTTCGAGTCGGCTTCGCTGGTTGTGGCGACGGGCGGGCTGTCGATTCCGCAGATTGGGGCGACCGGTTTCGGCTACCAATTGGCCGAACAGTTCGGCCCGGCACTGACGCCGAGGGTGCCGGCGCTGGTGCCGCTGACCTTTCATGCCGACGATGCCGCACGCTTTGCGCCGCTGGCCGGCGTTTCGCTCGATGCGGTGGCGGGCTGTGGCAAGACGCGCTTCCGGGAGAACGTATTGTTCACCCACAAAGGCTTGTCCGGGCCGGCCATCCTGCAGGCATCATCCTATTGGACGCCGGGTCAGGAGCTGGTGCTCGATCTGCTGCCGGAACTCGACGCCGAGGCGTTCCTGGCTGAGCGTGAGGGAAGCGACCAGCTGCTGGCGAATGCCCTGGCCGATGCCGGTTGGCCGAAGCGCTTTGCCCAGGCCTGGCTGGACGGCGTGGGCTTTGGCGGGCGTGTGAAGGATCTGCCCGGCAAGCGCCGTCGCCAGCTGGCGGAAACGCTGCACCACTGGCGCGTTTGCCCCAACGGCAGCCAGGGTTACAAGAAGGCGGAGGTGACGCGTGGCGGCGTCAGTACGCGCGACCTGTCGTCCAAGACCATGATGGCCAAGGATGTGCCGGGGTTGTTCTTCATTGGCGAGGTGGTGGATGTGACCGGCTGGCTCGGCGGCTACAACTTCCAGTGGGCCTGGTCATCCGGCTTCGTTGCCGGCGAAAACTGTTAGAATCGCGGTTCGTCTGGTGCCAGACAGGACAGAACCCCACCCCACGACACTCTTTTCAAGCGGTGTCGTCTTACTTGATGTTGTACATGACCGACTCGACTGAATACTTTGACAGTGCCACCGCTGCGGTGCGCACCCCGCCCCAGTCCATCGAGGCCGAACAATCGGTGCTGGGTGGTCTGTTGCTCGATAACAGCGCCTGGGACAAGATCGCGGACGTGGTGGGCGAAGCGGATTTCTACCGTCACGACCACCGGCTGATCTACAAGCATATTGCCAAACTGGTCGAACACTCGCGGCCGGCCGATGTGGTGACGGTGCTGGAAAGCCTCGACAAGTCGGGCGAGAGCGGGGCGGTAGGCGGGTTGGCCTATCTCGCCACGCTGGCGCAGAACACGCCGTCCGCCGCCAACATCCGCCGCTACGCTGAGATCGTGCGAGAGCGCTCGATCATGCGCCAGCTGGCGCAGGTTGGTACGGAGATTGCCGAGGCGGCCTACGCGCCGATGGGGCGCGACGCCGCCCAGCTGCTGGACGAGGCCGAGGGCAAGGTGTTCCACATCGCCGAATCGACCGCCAAGTCGAAGCAGGGCTTCCTCGAGATGCCGAACCTGCTGAAGGAAGTGGTCGAGCGTATCGACATGTTGTACAGCCGCGAGAACCCGGACGAGGTGACTGGCGTGCCGACGGGCTTCATTGATCTGGACGCCAAGACCTCCGGCCTGCAGCCCGGCGACCTGATCATCGTCGCCGGTCGTCCGTCGATGGGCAAGACCGCCTTCTCGATGAACATCGCCGAGCACGTGGCGGTGGAGCAGCATCTGCCGGTGGCAGTGTTCTCGATGGAAATGGGCGGCTCGCAGCTGGTGATGCGTATGCTGGGTTCGGTGGGGCGACTCGACCAGCACATACTGCGCACCGGCAAGCTGGGCGACGATGACTGGCAGAAGCTGACCTACGCCATCGGCAAGTTGTCAGATGCACCGATGTACATCGACGAGACGGCGGCGTTGACCGCGCTGGAGTTGCGCGCGCGCGCACGTCGCCTGGCGCGTCAGCACGGTGGCAAGCTGGGCCTGATCGTGATCGACTATTTGCAGCTGATGTCCGGCTCGGGTCGCGGCGACAACCGTACCGCCGAGCTGGGTGAGATTTCGCGTGGCCTGAAGGGGCTGGCCAAGGAGCTGCAGGTGCCGGTGATCGCGCTGTCGCAGTTGTCGCGTGCGGTGGAGCAACGTCCCAACAAGCGGCCAATGATGTCCGACCTGCGTGAATCCGGTGCCATCGAGCAGGATGCCGACTTGATCATCTTCATGTACCGCGACGAGTACTACAACCCGGACTCGGACCAGAAGGGCTTGGCCGAAGCCATCATCGGCAAGCATCGTAACGGCCCGACCGGTGCGGTGCGGCTGGCCTTCATCGGCCATTACGCCAAGTTCGACAATGCCGCCTCCGTCGGTGCCACCGGCTGGGCAGACAACGATTCCTGATCCATCAAGGTTGGCCGAAGCGTGGTCTTCGGCCAACCTTTATCGAGACGAGAGAGACATGAGTTATTACGACAAGCACGTGTTCATCTGCTGCAACCAGCGTGCCGAGGGCGAGGGCTGTTGCGCCGACTTCGGTACGCCGGCATTGCTGGGCTACATGAAGGACCGCGTCAAGGCGCTGGGCCTGGCCGGAGAGGGGCAGGTGCGCGTGAACAAGGCCGGGTGCCTCGGTCGTTGCGACGACGGTCCGGTGATGGTGGTGTATCCGCAGGAGACCTGGTACACCTTCGTCGACAAGGACGATCTCGACGAGATCATCGACAGTCACCTGGTGCAGGGCCAGGTGGTGGAAAGGCTGAAAATCTGATGCTGAAGGTTCCTCCCGTCATTTCCATCCGCGGTCCGGTCGGATCGCTCGAAACCATCTACATCGCCGCTCACGGGGAGACGCGTGGCATCGCGGTGATCTGCCATCCCAATCCCACCCAGGGCGGCACCAATACCAACAAGGTGGTGCAGACCACGGCGAAGGCGCTGTCCCAGCTCGGTTACGCCTGCTACTGCCCGAATCTGCGCGGGGTGGGCAACAGCGAGGGCGTGCACGATTACGGTACGGGCGAAGTGGATGACGTTATCGCCGTGGTCGAGCATGCGCGAGCCGAGCAGGGTGACCTGTCGCTGGCGCTGGCGGGCTTCTCCTTCGGCGGTTTCGTCGCTGCCAGCGTACGCGAACGCATCGAGGCGGATCAGCTGCTGTTGATGGGGGTGGCGGTCGGTAAGTACGCCATTCCGACCCCCGAAGTGCCGGCCAACACGCTGGTGGTGCATGGCGAAGAGGACGAGGTGATCCCGCTGTCGGCGGTGCTCGACTGGGCCAGTGCCGCAGGGGCTGCCGGTGACGGTGTTCCCGGGTACCGGGCACTTCTTCCACGGCAAGCTGGTGCCGCTCGGAAAATGGATCCAGCGCTGCTGGTAACGAGTCTGTCTTCGGCCAACCTTGCGGGTTGGCCGAAGCGTTTCTAGTGTAGGAAAAAGTTGCCGGCAACAGGGGGATGACATGCTCAGGGTGAGCGGGCTGGTCAAACGCTACGGCGAGCGTAATGCGGTGGACGGCATCAGTTTCGAGGTGCGGCGCGGCGAGTGCTACGGCCTGCTCGGCCCCAACGGTGCCGGCAAGACCACGACCATGAAACTGGCGCTTGGTCTGGTATTGCCCGATGCCGGCGAGATCATGCTGTGCGGCGAACCCATACCGGCACGGGCGCGGGAAGCGCGCAGCCGGGTCGGTGTCGTGCCGCAGTTCGACAACCTCGACCCGGACTTCACCGTGGCCGAAAACCTGCTGGTCTGGGGGCGCTATTTCGGCCTGCGTCCCGCCGATCTACGCGAGCGCGTGCCCTACCTGCTCGACTTCGCCGGCCTGGCCGGTCGTGCCGAAGCCAAGGTAGGGGAGCTGTCCGGCGGCATGAAGCGCCGCCTGACGCTGGCCCGTGCTCTGGTCAACGATCCCGATATCATCTTTCTCGACGAGCCCACCACCGGTCTCGATCCCCAGGCGCGCCATCTGATCTGGGACCGGCTGCGGCAACTGACGCGGGCGGGCAAGACCCTGGTGCTGACGACGCACTTCATGGAAGAGGCCGAGCGCCTGGCGACGCGTTTGTCGGTGATGGACCACGGGCGGCTGATGGCGGAAGGCTCGCCGCGCGAGCTGATTCAGTCGCTGATCGAGGCCGATGTGGTCGAGGTGTTTGGCGATGGCGCCATCGACTGGGCCAGTGCAGACATCGGCGGATGGCGTGCGGATGGAGCTCAGCGGCGAAACGGCCTTTTTCTATGGGCAGGGCATGGAGACGCTACTGGCGGCGCTGGGCGAGAGTGGTTTGCGCTACGTGCTGCGGCCGGCCAATCTGGAGGACGTGTTCCTACGCCTGACCGGGCGCGAGTTGCGTGATTGAACGCGTCCGGCTGGAAGCAAGTCGCCCGAAGATTTGACAGGCAGGAAAAACAAAACCTCCGTGGTCAATCCCCGGAGGCTTTGTTTTTGCGGATCGGCACCCGTTGTATGTCACCCAGGCGGCGGCCCGGGCTTACTTGAATACCGGCTTGGGCGGCGTGCCGTCCGACTGGGTGAGCACCTCGTAGCCGGTCTCGGTCACCAGAATGGTGTGCTCCCACTGGGCCGACAGGCTGCGGTCCTTGGTGACGACGGTCCAACCGTCGCCCAGCAGGCGCAGATGGCGCTTGCCCTGGTTGATCATCGGCTCGATGGTGAAGATCATGCCGGCCTTCAGCTCCAGGCCGGTGCCGGGGCGTCCGTAGTGGAGCACCTGCGGTTCTTCGTGGAATTTCTTGCCAATGCCGTGGCCGCAGAATTCCTGTACCACGCTGTAGCCGGCGGCTTCGGCGTGGCGCTGGATGACGTAGCCGATGTCGCCCAGCTTGGCGCCCGGTTTGACCTTGTCGATGCCTAGCCACATGCATTCGTAGGTGACCTTGGCGAGGCGGCGCGCATGCGGGCTGACTTCACCGACATAGAACATACGGCTGGTGTCGCCGTGATAGCCATCCTTGATCACGGTGACGTCGATATTGAGCATGTCCCCATTCTTGAGCGGCTTGTCGTTGGGGATGCCATGGCAGATGACATGGTTGACCGAGGTGCACACCGACTTGGGATAGGGGTTGTGGCCATCCGGTGCGTAGTTCAGCGGGGCCGGAATGGTGCCTTGCACGTTGACCATGTAATCATGGCAGAGCTTGTCCAGCTCTTCGGTGGTTACGCCGGGTTTGATGTAAGGGGTGATGTAGTCGAGCACTTCGGAGGCCAGGCGGCCAGCGATGCGCATTTTTTCGATGTCTTCCGGGGTTTTGAGCGTGATGGACATGCTTCTGCTGCGTCGGTGGGTTCAAAGGCTAATAGTAGCAAATACCATAAAAAACGGGCACCCTCAGGCGCCCGTAAAAACTGACTCTTAAGAAGCTAACAGCGCTTAGAAGCTGTGCTTCATGCCAATACCGAAAGCTTGCGGGTCGTTGCCGGCGGTAAGGGCGGCAGTGGACTTGCCAAGGTTGCTGTCGTAAACCGGGTTGTTCTGCAGGTTGACGGCGGCTCTGCTGTTGTTGGTGATCTTGGTGGCGTAGGCCAGCAGTTGAGTGCGCTTGGACAGGTCATACGTTGCGCCCAGTACCCACTGCTTCGCCTTGTAGTCGTCTTCTGCGCCGGTGCGTGCATCTTTCAGCTTGCCCAGTTCGCTGTACGACAGCTTGACAGTAGTGGCACCAAAACTCTGAGAAAGGGCTACAGTCCAGTCGATCTGTTTGGTGTCGTTGCCCGAAATATAGTCGTTGCGTGCCTGCTCGACGCCAGCGCCAATCATGGTGCCGGTCGGGAACATGTAGCTGGCAACCAGTTTGTAGTACTGGGTGTTGTTTAGGTCGTTGCTGCTGGCGCTGGCCATTTTGCTGCCTTGGCGATCATAGCCAAGTGCTACCGTCAATGCGTCCCAAGTGTATTTACCGGCCAACGACAGGCGGTAGTTATTTTGCTGGTCAGTAGCTCGGGTCTCAGTGCCGGTTGCCGGGTCTACGTAGGTGCGGATTTCATCCACACCGTAAGAGGCGCCCAGCTCGAAACCGGCCATCTTCGGCGAGAAGTAGTGAACCGAGTTCTTCAGGCGGGTTTCGCCGCGGCTGAAGATGGCGGTCGCACCTTGGGTATCTGCCGTGGTGTTGGCCATGGCGTTGATGCCAATATCGGTCAGTGCCTTGTAGGCGGTGTCATTCTGACCAAGCAGCACTTTGCCGAAGTTTGCATTTTCCAGGCCAACAAAGCTGTTGCGGGTAGCGAAGGTTGCGGTTTCGCCCTTGTCGTTGGTGCCGCCTTGTTCGAAGTTTTTCAGGCTGCTTTCAACCTGCCAGATCGCTTTCAGGCCATTACCCAGATCTTCGTTGCCCTTGAAGCCGATGCGGGAGTTTTCATCGGAAACGCGGGTGCGGGACTTGTAATCCTTGGACGAATCACCGTTGCCGGTGGCCTTAACGGATTCTACACCGGCGCTCACAAAGCCGTAGATGGTTACATCGGCCATGGCCGGGGCGGCAAACGCGCCGGCAACGACGGCGGCGATCATGATTTGTTTGTTAGCAAACAGTTGTTTCATTTGGCAATGACCTTTCTTATGGGTACTGCTGGTGGAAGTAAGCAATTGATCAGCTTTTTATTATTACGGTGGCCCCCGTGCCGGGATAACCAAGGAAAACTCATATGGTTTTCGCCGCGGTGTATTTGTAACAAACAATGCCGCTTTCGTGTCTTGATCTGAAGTAGGGTAAAACGCCAGTTGACGAATTCCTTGTTTCTGTCATATGCGCCGGGCTTGGTAAGGGATGAGGGTTAAGTGTGGTGGTATGCCAATAAAACAGAAAATTTGCGGCATAAAATGCCAACGTCAATAGGTTTTCTTCTGTGGTTTTGCGGGGGTATCGCTACCGATGTGTGTGGTGAAATTGTGACGGATTGTTTTAACTGGCCGCTCAAAGTGTTGTTTTTTTGTCTGTTTGTTGCAAAATAGTGTCGTATTCGTGCACATGTACGTTTTGTGCAACAGACAATGAATGAAGGCAAGGTCGGCGCTTGCCCTGATGGGCATCGGCTCGGAGTGGTGGTTGTAAGCGAGGGAACTGGGGAGAAGGGCCCAAAAGCAGCTTCTGGCCACTGGGAAAGCCCGAAGCTGATTTTGGCGAATGCGGTGGTGTTGACCGGAATGGTCGAATTTTGCAGAGGGGTCAGGCGAGAAATTTGTTGGGGTAGACCTCGTCGATCAGGGTGCGGCAATCGACGACACGTAAATCATTGTCTTTGGCGAAATCCAGCAGGAACTGAAACACGGCAGGGTCGATTTTTTCCAGCTTCTTGTCGACCGCCACGCAGCGTACTCCTTCGAGCAACATCGGGCGCACATACGCGTGGTAAGCCAGTTTCTGATTGTCGCCAAAGGAGGCCAGGATGCCGGAGAGGCGTTCGGCCCAGTCGCTCGGGCGGAAGGTGCGTCCTTCAGAGGTGAGACCCTGAATGACGATTTCATATGGGTTACAGATCATAGTGATGGACCGGAGGAGTACTTGTTCTGTGTAGTCTCTCGAATCCCGGCCGATGGTGCTATTGGTGTTTTACCCATTTTGCCGGGGTGTGCACTCGAGGGTTTGCCCGCATTCTACCCCAAAACTAGATGCGCTTGAACGGGGGCAATGAGGCCAGCAGCTTCTTGCCATAGCTCTGGCGCATCAGCCGATTATCAAGGATGGTGACCCGGCCGTAGTCCTGTTCGGTGCGAATTAGCCGGCCGACAGCCTGGATCAGCTTGATCGATGCTTCCGGCACGGTGATCTCGATGAACGGGTTGCCGCCACGCTTCTCTATCCAGCGCGACAGGGTGCGGCCGACCGGGTCGTCCGGCATGGCGAAGGGCAGCTTGGCGATGATCACGTGTACGCAACTCTCGCCGGGCAGGTCTAGTCCTTCCGAAAATGAATCAAGGCCGAAAATGACGCTCGCTTCACCTTGCTTGAGGCGTTCATGGTGCTGCTCCAAAAGCCGGCTCTTGGGCAGTTCGCCCTGGATCAGCAGCCGTTCGCGCAGTCCTGCCGGTACGGCGGCCGCGACTTCCTGCATCTGCTTGCGTGACGAGAATAGCACCAGCGAGCCGAGTGGTTCGGTGACGTCGATCAGTCGCGGCAGCCATTCGACGATCTCCCGGGTATGGGCGGCAGGGTCCTTGGGGGACGCTACCATGGGGGAGGTACAACTCCCCTTGTTCCTGAAAACTGAATGGCGAGTCGAGGGCGACGCAGCTGACATCGGGCAGCCATTTGAGGCCGGTTTGCGACAGCAGCAGGTCGAATTCGCCCAGCGAGCGCAGCGTGGCCGAGGTCAACAGGGCGCCGGCGACGCGGCGCCAGAGGGTGCCGGCGAGGCTCGCGGCGGCACTGACCGGCGAGGCGCTGAACAGGTAGTCGCCCTTGCCTTCGGTGCGCCGGGTGATCCACTTGGCGATCGGCGGTGCGTTCTCGTCGGGGGTCTTCTCGAACAGATCCCACACCGCCATCAGTTGCTCTGAGCGGCCGATCAAAAAGCCCAGGTCGCTGCTGAGCTTGTCGACCAGTGTGGCCTCGCTGCCCTTGTCCTTGCGCACTTCGCCCAGTGCGTCGCTCATCGACGTCAGGTGCTTGTAGACCATTCGTGCCGACATGGCGAGGTTGGCGGCGGGCACGGTGAAGCGTTCGGGGAGGATGCCGTCATCGATCAGCCAGGTCGGTTCCAGGTTGTCGCTGCTGGCGGCCAGTGCTTCTTCGCCTTCCAGTAGCCACAGCCATTCGGTCAGCGTCTCCATGCAGGCGCCAGCGGCCTCGATGGCATTGCCGGCCAGTTCGCTCTTGTTGGTCAGGCTGTCGACGCGGGTGGCGACGGCGGCGACCTTTTCCAGCCAGAACATGGCCTGCGCCAGCGAGTGCTCGGCCGAGAACTGGTTGACCGCCTTCTTGGCCAGGTGATGCGCCTCGTCGATGCAGTAGAAGCTGTCATCGGGCGCCGGAAGGATGACCCCGCCGCCCATGGCAACGTCGGCCAGCATCAGGTCGTGATTGGCGACCACGACGTCCACCGTTTCCAGGGTTTCGCGGGCGAGATAAAACGGACATTCGGGACGATTGGGGCACGCAGCCTTGAGGCAGCTGTGCCGGTCATTGGTGACGCGGCTCCATAGGCCGTCTTCGACTACCTTTTGCCAGGTGTCGCGATCGCCGTTCCAGCGCCGGTAATAGAATTCATCGGCCATCTGGCGCAGGGTTTCCAGCTCTTCGGCCTGGGGCTTGCGGTCCCACAGTGCCAATTCCGGCTCCGGCGCCAGCAATTGGCCTTGTGCCGAATTTGCCGTCAGTTGATAGAGGCGGTGCGGGCAAAGATAGCGCCCGCGCCCCTTGGCCAGGGCAAAGGTGAGCGGCAGCCCGCTGTTGTCCACCACGAAGGGCAGGTCCCGGTTGACGAGTTGTTCCTGCAGCGCGACGGTGGCGCTGGTGACCACCAGCTTCTTGCCGCGCGCGCGCGCCATGACGCCCCCGGCCAGCAGGTAAGCCGTGCTCTTGCCGACACCGGTGGGGCCTTCCACCACGATGATGCTTTCCCCCTCGCGCTCGGGCAGCTCATCGCCTTCCTTGTTCTTGCTGCGCGAGAAGGCGTTGGCGATTTCGGCCAGCATACGGCGTTGGGCATTGCGCGGGCGGAAGCCCGGCAGGTTGTCGGCAATGGTGCGGTAGTGGTCGCGAATGGCGTCTTTTTCGGCATCGGTCAGCATGGGGCAGATTTTACCCGAAGGGGGGATTGTGCGCCCGCATCAATGACGCACCACTGTCCGCGAGCTAGGATGAGGGCAAAACTAGCATGTGAACAGAATGTCGTACTGACATGGGTCAGCATCATCGCGTTGAGTCGGGAGGAGGGGTAAATGACACCCGTGAGCCGAGTGCTGGTGGTGAGCGACGATGCCAAATGGCAAGGGGAAGTGCTGGCGGGGCTGGGGGCGGTGGCGGTGCAGCTGGAGAATCCCTTCGGTCTTAGCTTTCTGGGAGCGGCCCGGCTGGGCGAAGCCATGGAGAGGGTGGCGGCCGAAGGGGATGTCCAGATCGTCCTGATCGACAAACAGCTGGGTGAGGAAGGTCTTGCCCAGCCGGCGGTGCAGTTGGCGAACCGGATCGTCGCCTTCCGTCCCGAATTGTCGCTGTACATCCTGCTGGTGGACGATGACCAGAAACTGCTGGTCGAGGAGATGGCCAGTCATGCCGTGGATGGCTATTTTTACCGGGATGAACTCGACTTCAGCGGTTGGTTCCGGATTCTGACGGCCGAGTTGGCCGAAAAATCGGCTACCCCGTTCTACGACCGGCTGAAACAGTACGTACGGATGGCCAAGGATTCCTGGCATACGCCGGGGCATTCCGGGGGGGACTCGCTGAAAGGCAGCCCATGGGTGGGTGATTTCTACGAATTCGTCGGCGAGAACATGCTGCGGGCCGATTTATCGGTGTCGGTGCCCATGCTCGATTCGCTGTTGCATCCGACCGGAGTGATCGCCGAGTCGCAGGCGCTGGCCGCCAAGGCGTTCGGCGCGCACAAGACCTATTTCGCCACCAATGGCACATCGACATCGAACAAGGTCATTTTCCAGACTTTGTTGACGCCGGGCGCGACGCTGCTGCTGGATCGTAACTGCCACAAGTCGGTGCATCACGGTGTGATCCTGTCCGGTGCCCGCCCGGTCTATCTCGATTCCTCGATCAATCCCAAGTACGGCATTTTCGGGCCGGTGTCGAAAGCCACCCTGTTCGCTGCCATCCAGACGCACCCGGAGGCGCGGGTGTTGATCCTGACCTCGTGCACTTACGACGGGCTGCGCTACGATCTCGAACCGATCGTCGAGGCGGCTCACGCCAGGGGTATAAAGGTAGTCGTGGACGAGGCGTGGTATGGCTTTGCCCGCTTCCATCCGGAACTTCGGCCTACCGCGCTGGAGGCGGGGGCGGATTATGTCACGCAAAGCACCCACAAGGTGCTGTCGGCCTTTTCGCAGGCGGGCATGATTCACGTCAACGACCCCGACTTCGACGAGCATCTGTTTCGAGAAAATTTCAATATGCACGCCTCGACCAGCCCCCAGTACAACCTGATCGCCAGCCTCGATGTGGCGCGCAAGCAGGCGGTGATGGAGGGGTATCGGTTGCTGGAGCGTACGTTGAGGCTGGCCCAGGAGTTGCGGCAGAAGATCGATTCGACCGGCGTATTTCGCGTGTTGGAATTGGAGGATCTGCTGCCGGAGGAGGTACGGGAGGATGGTATCCGGCTTGATCCCACCAAGCTCACGATCGATATCACCGGCTCCGGATTCAGTGCGGATGAATTGCAGCAGGCCTTGTTCGAGCGCTACAACATCCAGGTGGAGAAGTCGACATTCAGCACGGTTACGTTGTTGCTGACCATCGGCACTATGCGCAGCAAGGTATCGCGGCTGCACGATGCCATGCTGCGGCTGGCCAAGGAAAAGCGACCGCGGCATACGCCGCGGCGTCTGCCGGAGATTCCCCATTTCAGCCGGCTGGCGTGTCTGCCACGCGATGCCTTTTATGAAGAAGGGGAACGTCTGCCCTTATTGGATGATGAGGGGCGGCCGAATGGCGAGCTGGTAGGGCGGGTGTGCTGCGACCAGATCGTTCCCTATCCGCCGGGGATTCCGGTGTTGGTGCCGGGCCAGGTGATCGACGAGAGCATCCTGTCCTACCTGGCGCGCCTGCAAAAAGCACAAAAAACCATAGAAATGCACGGCTTGGCAGGTAATTCTGGTGATTACGTGGTGCGGGTTCTAAGTTCGGTAGAGTTTTTGCAATTGCCGAGCAGAATATTGTTCAGTTGATTGCTTGCCAGTTCGGCCGATTTCCGATAAATATAAGGTTTGTCGCATTTGTGTAAGTTTTCGGCCGATTGGCCACATTTTGCGACATCCTGATGTACCGATAATTTTGCAACCAGCGTGTAGTACGTGCCGCCGCGCGAGACTTCCGGGCCCGGCGGCCATTTATTTTGGATTGTGACCATGACGCAAGTAAGACATTACCTGCAATTCAGTGACCTGAACCGCGATGACTACCAGTACCTCTTCCAGCGTGCCCAGGTACTGAAGCGACGACATGGCTCCGGAGAGCTGTACCGTCCGCTGGTAGGCAAGGTGATGTCGATGGTGTTCGAGAAGAACTCCACCCGCACCCGGGTGTCGTTCGAAGCCGGCATGTCCCAGCTGGGCGGCCACGCCATGTTCCTCGATGCCAACACGTCGCAGCTGGGGCGCGGCGAGCCGATCGAGGATACGGCGCGGGTGTTGTCGCGCATGAGCGATATCATCATGATCCGCACCTTCGAGCAATCCAATGTCGAGCGTCTGGCCGCCAATTCCCGCGTGCCGGTGATCAACGGGCTGACCAACGAGTATCACCCGTGCCAGATCCTGGCCGACATCCTGACCTTTATCGAGCATCGTGGTTCGATCCAGGGCAAGACCGTGGCCTGGGTGGGCGACGGCAACAATATGTGTCGCACCTGGCTGCAGGCCGCCAAGCTGCTCGATTTCAAGCTCAAGGTGGCGACGCCGGTGGGCTATGAACTGAAGACCATCGATGGCCAGCATTACGGTCCCGAACACTTCGAGCCCAGCCATAGTGCCGAGCACGCCGTGGCCGGCGCCGATCTGGTGACCACCGACGTGTTTACCAGCATGGGCTTCGAAGCGGAGTCCGTGGCGCGCATGGAAGCGTTCCGCAACTATCAGATCACAGCCGATCTGATGAAGCACGCCAAGCCGGATGCCGTGTTCATGCACTGTCTGCCGGCGCACCGCGGTGAAGAGGTGGCCGCCGACGTGATCGACGGTCCACAAAGCGTGGTGTGGGATGAGGCGGAAAACCGTATGCACGGGCAGAAAGCCCTAATAGAATATCTCCTGCTGGGTCGTGTAGACGACTGAAGAGCCTGTTTCATCAGGCGGCTGAGCCTTCGCACCTTAGAGTGCCGGCGGACTGCGGGCGAATTTTTAATTCGCCCAGCGATGCGGAATCCTCATGTGCTCTGAGTACATTGAGGTTTCCCTTGCTCCGGCGGCGCTCGATCTGCTCCGGCTCGCTCGCCTGCTGAAATAGGCCTACATTCCTGCAAGGGAACTCCGAACATTTCGCCGAAAGAAAACGTAATGTCTGACATTAAAAAAGTAGTGCTGGCCTATTCCGGCGGCCTGGATACCTCCGTTATCCTCAAATGGCTGCAAGATACCTATCAGTGTGAGGTCGTCACCTTCACCGCCGACATCGGCCAAGGTGAGGAAGTGGAACCGGCGCGCAAGAAAGCCGTGGCGCTCGGCATCAAGCAGGAAAACATCTTCATCGACGACCTGCGTGAAGAATTCGTGCGCGATTTCGTGTTCCCGATGTTCCGTGCCAACGCCATCTACGAAGGCGAGTACCTGCTGGGCACGTCGATCGCCCGTCCGCTGATCGCCAAGCGCCAGATCGAGATCGCCAACCAGACCGGTGCCGACGCGGTATCGCACGGCGCCACCGGCAAGGGCAACGACCAGGTGCGTTTCGAGCTGGGCTACTACGCCCTGAAGCCGGATGTCAAAGTGATCGCCCCGTGGCGCGAGTGGGACCTGTTGTCGCGCGAGAAGCTCTTGGCCTATGCCGAGAAGAACGGCATCGACATCACCAAGAAGAAGAGCGGCGGCAGCCCGTACTCGATGGATGCCAACCTGCTGCACATTTCCTACGAAGGCACCGTGCTGGAAAACCCGGCCGCCGAGCCGGAAGAAGACATGTGGTTGTGGACCGTGTCGCCGGAAAATGCCCCGGACCAGGCCGAATACGTCGAACTCGAATACAAGAACGGTGACATCGTCGCCATCAACGGCGTGGCGCTGAGCCCCGCTCAGGTGCTGACCGAGCTGAACCGCCTCGGTGGCAAGCATGGCATCGGCCGTCTCGACATCGTGGAAAATCGCTACGTCGGCATGAAGTCGCGCGGCTGCTACGAAACCCCGGGCGGCACCATCATGATGAAGGCGCACCGCGCCATCGAATCGATCACGCTGGACCGCGAAGTGGCTCACCTCAAGGACGAGCTGATCGCCAAGTACGCCAGCCTGATCTACAACGGCTACTGGTGGGCGCCGGAACGCAAGATGATGCAGAGCATGATCGACGCGTCGCAGGCCACCGTGAACGGCTGGGTACGCCTCAAGCTGTACAAGGGCAACGTGATCGTGGTGGGCCGCGATTCGAAGACCGATTCGCTGTTCGACCCGAACATCGCGACCTTCGATGAAGACTTCGGTGCCTACAACCACGCCGATGCCGCCGGCTTCATCCGCCTCAATTCGCTGCGCATGCGCATTGCCGCCAAGCTGTACAACAAGTAATCGTGGCATGACGCAACAAAAACCGCACCCGGGTGGTGCGGTTTTTTTATCGGCTCCGTATAATGGCGGGGCTAAACAAATCAGGGACTTGCAATGAGCGAAGAGCAGTTCACCAATATCTCGCTGGCGGTGTGTCTGACCGGCCTCGTGGTGTTCATCGGATTCATCATCTGGGATCTGGGCAAGAAGTCGGGTGCCGGCAAGTTCGGCACGGCGGTGCTGTTCCTGGTACTGGGGCTGGGGGTCGGTGGCTTCATCTTCAAGAATGTCCTGGTGGAGTTTTTCATTCTGAAGTAGCCGATCGGGGCCTTGCTCCCCGTGGTTGCTCGATGGATCAAAAAACACTGGCCCTTCCTGTTGGAAGGGCCAGTGTTTTTTTACGCCTGTCGTACGCGTGTAGAGATGGCTTAAGCGTCGAGCCCGCTCTGTGCCAGTTCGGCGGCACGGATCACGGCGCGCGCCTTGTTCTGGGTTTCTTGCCATTCCGATTCGGGGACCGAGTCGGCGACGATGCCGGCGCCGGACTGCACGTACAGCATGTTGTTCTTGACCACGGCGGTACGGATGGCGATCGCGAGGTCCATGTCGCCGGAGAAGCCGAGGTAGCCGACGGCGCCGCCGTAGACCCCGCGCTTGGTGGGTTCGAACTCGTCGATGATCTCCATGGCACGCACTTTCGGGGCGCCGGACAGGGTGCCGGCCGGGAAGGCGGCCTTGAGAATGTCGATATTCGAAACCTCGGGGGAAACGCGGCCCTCGACGCTGGAGACGATGTGCATCACGTGCGAGTAGCGTTCGATCACCATGTTGTCGGTGACGTTGACGCTGCCGACATCGGCGACACGACCGACGTCGTTGCGGCCGAGGTCCATCAGCATGACGTGTTCGGCGATCTCCTTCGGGTCGGCCAGCAATTCTTCGGCCAACCGTTCGTCTTCCTCGCGGTTTTTGCCGCGCACGCGGGTGCCGGCGATCGGTCGCACCGTCATGGTGTCGTTCTCACGCCGCACCAGGATTTCCGGTGAGGCCCCGACCACGTGGAAATCGTCGAAGTGGTAGAAGAACATGTACGGCGACGGGTTCAGGCTGCGCAATGCGCGGTATAGCGTCAGCGGCGAGTCGTGATAGGGCATCTGCAGCCGCTGCGCCAGCACCACCTGCATGATGTCGCCGTCGACGATGTATTGTTTGGCACGCTCGACGGCGTGCTTGAATTCTTCCTGGCCGTATTCCGAGCGCGCCTGGGTCGGCTGGCTCGGCAGCGATAGCGGAATGGCCACCGGTTCGCGCAGCTTGGCGCGCAGCTGGCCGAGGCGCGCCTGCGCCTTGATCAGTGCGTTGGGCACCGCCGGGTCGGCGTACACCACCAGGTAGAGCTTGCCGGACAGGTTGTCGACCACGGCGAGTTCTTCCGACAGCATCAGCAGGATGTCCGGGGTGCCGACCGGGTCGGGTTTCTGCGTGGCGGCCAGCCGCTTTTCGATGTAGCGGATGGTGTCGTAGCCGAAATAGCCGACCAGGCCGCCGGTGAAGCGCGGCAGCGACTCGACCGGCGGGGTGCGGAAGCGCTGCTGGAAGGTGTCGATGAAGGCGAGCGGGTCGCCTTCGTACTGCTCGATGACCTTGTCGCCGTACTCGACCTGCACCTTGTGGCCGTTGACGCGCAGGCGCGTGGTGGCGGGCAGGCCGATGAAGGAGTAGCGGCCGAAGCGCTCGCCGCCCACCACCGACTCCAGCAGGTAGGAGTAGGGCTGGTTGGCCAGTTTCAGGTAGACCGACAGCGGGGTGTCGAGGTCGGCGAACAGTTCGAGGGTGACCGGAATGCGGTTGTAGCCGGCGGCGGCAAGGCGGGTGAATTCGTCGTGCGTCATGCTTTATCCCAAAATGACCAGAAACGGAAAACGATGCAAACGGAGGTGTGGCTCAGGGTTGCCATCGCCAGCTGGCCAGGTTGGGCAGGAATTTCATGATGCAAACGGTATCCAGAAATGCGTCAGACAATGTCAGGTATTCTTAAACAAATCGTAGAGTTCGACAAGGCTGTCCACCACGTGGTCGGCCTCGAGGCTGGTGGCGTCACCGTAGCCGTAGCTTACCGCCACGGCTAGGCTGCCGGCCGCGCGTGCCGCCAGCACGTCGTTGTGCGAGTCGCCGACCATCGCCAGCTCGTCGGGGCGGATGCCCAGCGTCTGGCAGGCGTGCAGGAGCGGCAGGGCCGAGGGCTTCTTCTCGGGCAGGCTGTCGCCGCCCAAGATCATGCTGAACGAGGAGGCCATGCCGAGCTCCTCCAGCAGCGGTACCGCCAGCCGTTCCGATTTGTTGGTGATGACCACCTGTGGTAGTTGCAGTGCGCGCAGCAGCCCCAGGGCATCGTGCACGCCGGCGTAGACGCGGCTGTGTACGTTGAGGTGATCGCGGTAGTACTGCACGAAGAAGGTGAAGCCGCGTTCCCACAGCGCGGGTTCGGCCACGGCCGTCGCGCTCGTCGGTGATGGCGCGGTGCACCAGGCTGGCGATGCCGTCGCCGACGTGCTGCTGGATGCGCAGTTCAGCCAGAGCGGGCAGCTCGAGGTACGCGCGCATGGCGTTGGCGGCGGCGGCCAAATCGGGGATGGAGTCGACCAGCGTGCCGTCCAGATCGAACGCCACGGCCTTGATGTGTTTTGCTGTCATGGGGTGCGTGAAAGTGAGCGCCTGCACGGGCAGGCGGAAACGGTTGTCCTGCCCGCGAGTATACACCAGGCGCGGGCGCCGACCGCGCCGCGGCTCACGGCAGGGCGCGGATGTCGACCACCGGCTCTTCGCCGAAGTGGGGCCCCAACAGGTAGTCCAGCAGTTTGCCGGCGGCGGCTTCCGGGCTGTCCAGCGCGCCTTCCTGTTTTAGTGCCAGAAAGCGCGGCAGGTTGGGGAAGCTTTCCGGTGCGGCATGACGGATTTCGGCCTGCATGTCGGTATCGATCACGCCGGGGTAGACCGCGGCGACCCGTGCAGGGTTGGCCGAAGCCGCCTGTTCCACGGCGAGGTGGCGGCTGAAGTGGTCCAGTCCCGCCTTGCCGCTGCCGTAAACGCCCCAGCCCGGGTAGGCCTTCACTGCGGCGCCGGAGGAAACGTTGAGGATGCGGCGGTCGCTCCAGGCGGTGGTGTCGGCAAGGAAACGGTTGCTCAGCACCATTGGTGCCGCCAGGTTGAGGCTCAGGGCGTGGCGCAAGGCATGGTCGTCGTAGTGGCCGGCCACCGCGATCGGCCAGACCACCCCGGCGTTGTTGATCAGCAGTATCTGCCCGTCCCGGGGCAGGGTGGCCAGGGCACGAGCGATGGCGCTGTCCTGCTGGGCCGGGTCGCTCAGGTCGGTGCTGAGCCAATGCAGTTGCCCGGGATGGGCTTCGGCCAACCGGGCCAGGCCCTCGCCCTGGCTGCGCGCCAGCGCCGCCACGCAGAAGCCGCGTGCCAGCAGGTTGCTGCACAGGGCGAGCCCCAGTCCACGCGAGGCTCCGGTGACGATGGCGGCGCTGGACATGGTCAGCCTGCCTTGGCCAGCTCGGCGCGCATGGCGTCGATAGTGGCCTTGTAGTCGTCGGTGCCGTAGATGGCGGAGCCGGCCACGAAGGTGTCGGCGCCGGCCGCGGCGATCTCGGCGATATTGTCGATCTTCACGCCGCCGTCCACTTCCAGCCAGATCTCGCCGCCATGGGCTGCGGTGTACTCGTCGATGCGGCGACGCGCCTCGCGCACCTTGTTCAGCGTCTGCGGAATGAACTTCTGGCCGCCGAAGCCGGGGTTGACCGACATCAGCAGAATCATGTCGATCTTGTCCATGACGTGGTCGAGGAAGGACAGCGGGGTGGCCGGGTTGAACACCGGGCCGGCCTTGCAACCGGCGTCCTTGATCAGGCCCAGGGTGCGGTCGATGTGGTGCGAGGCTTCGGGGTGGAAGGTGATGATGTCGGCACCGGCCTTGGCGAAGCTGGCGGCGAGTGCATCGACCGGTGTCACCATCAGGTGCACGTCGATCAGGGCGCTGGTGTGAGGGCGGATGGCTTCGCAGACCAGCGGGCCGACAGTCAGGTTGGGCACGTAATGGTTGTCCATCACGTCGAAGTGGATGATGTCGGCACCGGCGGCGATGACGTCACGGACTTCTTCGCCAAGTCGGGCGAAGTCGGCGGAAAGCAGGCTGGGTGCGATGCGGAATGGGCGCATGAGATGAACTAACAAGCTGGACGGAAAAGCGAATTGTAGCCCCATCGCCGGGCAGCGTCATGCTTCGCGCCCCGGTCCGGGGCGGGATTGCTGCTAGAATGGGAACATCGGCGCCGCCCGGCCCGCCTGAACGGATCCCCAAGCAATGGCAAACAAAGAATACTGTGTCGAAGTCACTGCCGAATCCTCCTACGTGGAAGAACGCTCCAACGTGGCGGCGGATGTCTATGTGTTCAGCTACCGCATCAGGCTGACCAACAGCGGTACCAAAACCGCCCAGTTGATCAGCCGGCACTGGTTCATTACCGAAGCCGACGGCAAGGTGCAGGAAGTGCGCGGCATGGGGGTGGTGGGGGAAAATCCGCGACTGGAACCGGGGCAGAGCTACGAGTACAGCAGTTGGTCGCAGATCGGCACGCCGTTCGGCACCATGAAGGGCAGCTACCAGATGCTGGCGGACGACGGCCAGCGTTTCGAGGCGGAAATTCCCGAGTTCCAGCTGGTCGCTCCGCGCGTGCTGCACTGAGTCGGGCCCGACCTAGCGTTTAGGCCAGGTCCACCATACGATAAAGCCGGCAAGCCCAAGGGCAAGGGCGGCTTCGGCAAGCAGTATCCACATCGGCATCATCCCGGTGAGGTTGATAGGGCGACGGGGCGGCCCCACCTGTCCATCATCGGCCAAGCTCGGCAAACAGGCAAACCCACCATGCGTTTCACCCACAGCGGCCCAGCGCCCAAAGATCGCAACGACCTCAAAACCCTGAAAACCTTACTGCCCTACCTCTGGGCGTTCAAATGGCGGGTTTTGCTGGCGATGACCTGTCTGGTGCTGGCCAAGGTCGCCAACGTCAGCGTTCCGCTCTACCTGAAGGATATCGTCGACCAGTTGTCCGTGCCGGCCACCCTGCTGGCGATCCCGGTGGCGGCGCTGCTCGGTTACGGCCTGGCCCGGCTGATGGCCGGTCTGCTGGGGGAGATTCGCGACGCCATCTTCGCCCGCGTTATCCAGGGCGCGGTCCGCACCGTGGCGCGCTCGGTGTTCGAGCACCTGTTCAAGCTGTCGCTGCGCTTTCATCTGGATCGCCAGACCGGCGGCATGAGCCGCGACATCGAACGCGGCACCCGCGGCATCGGTTTCCTGCTCAATTTCACCGTGTTCAACATCCTGCCGACGCTGCTGGAAATCCTGATGGTGGCGGTCATCCTGCTGCACCGCTACAACGGCTGGTTTGCCGTGGTCACGCTGGGGACCATCGCGGTGTACATCACGTTTACGCTGACCGTCACCGAGTGGCGCACGGTGTTCCGCCGCAGCATGAACGAACTCGATTCCAAGGCCAATGCCAAGGCGATCGACGCGCTGATCAACTACGAGACGGTCAAGTACTTCAATAACGAAGCCTACGAGTCGGCTCGCTACGACACGAATCTCGCCGCCTGGGAAGAGTCGGCGATCAAGAACCAGGTATCGCTGTCCTTCCTCAACGCCGGGCAGGGCGTCATTATCGCCGCCGGTACAACGCTGATCATGGTGCTGGCGGCGCGTGGGGTGGTGGACCATACCATGACCGTCGGCGACGTGGTGCTGGTGTCGGCCTACCTGACCCAGCTCTATTCGCCGCTGCATTTTCTCGGCTTCATCTACCGCGAGATCAAGCACTCGCTGGCCGACATGGAACGCATGTTCGGCCTGCTGGAAACCCATGCCGAGGTGGCTGACGGCGCCGGGGCCGAGGTGCTGGCGACCCGTGCTGCCGGGGTGCGTTTCGAGCATGTCGACTTCGGTTATGACGCCAAGCGTCAGATTCTGCACGACGTCAGCCTGAGCATCCCGCCGGGGCGCACGCTGGCGGTGGTGGGGGCGAGCGGGGCGGGCAAGTCGACCTTGTCGCGGCTCTTGTTCCGTTTCTACGACGTCAGTGGCGGCGGCATCAGCATCAACGGCACCGACATCCGCCAGATGACGCAGGACAGCCTGCGTGCCCACATCGGCATCGTGCCGCAGGACACCGTGCTGTTCAACGACAGCATCTACTACAACATCGCTTACGGCCGTCCCGGCGCCAGCCGCGAGGAGATCATCGAGGCGGCCAAGTCGGCGCACATCCACGATTTCGTGGTTGGCCTGCCGGACGGTTACGACACCCTGGTGGGCGAGCGCGGCCTGAAGTTGTCCGGCGGCGAGAAGCAGCGCGTGGCGATTGCCCGTACCATCCTGAAGAATCCGCCGATCCTGGTATTCGACGAGGCGACCAGTGCGCTCGATTCGCGCACCGAGAAGGCGATCCAGCACGAACTGGCCGAGATTTCGGCCAACCGCACCACGCTGATTATCGCGCACCGCTTGTCGACGGTGGTCGACGCCGACGAGATCGTGGTGCTGGACGGCGGCCGCGTGATCGAGCGCGGCAGCCATCGCCAGCTGGTCGAGCAGAACGGTCGCTACGCGGAGATGTGGCTGCTGCAGCAGGAGAGCGAGAGTACGGCTGAAGCACTATAACATTTGGTTATTTGATCGAATTCTGATTTGTTTTTGGTAATACATTTGAGGGGGCTTCATTGCCCCCTTTTTGCTGTCGTATAACATTATCCGAATCCCCTCCCGAATCCCGAGGGTTATCTCGCTGAGCCAGCGTGAGGGTACGTTGCTTGACATAATGCTGCGTCTTTTGATCTGCGCCGGCCCGATGGGCGGAAAGGCCCGTCGTTGCTGGCTTGACGCGGGTGGGTGAGTTTATTTCTCTGGGGTGGGTGACGCGTTGCTGTGGGCCGCGGCAACGGGCGGAAGGACGTGCCGGCGGCATAGCCGGGGAGCCTGGCGGGAGACGGTGCCGGGTTGCTGTGTTTCGCCAGGTTTTTTGCCTTCATGACACTTGGACGAAGGGCATGCTAGAGTCGATTGGGTAGCAGAAACACCTATAACATTTTCTTAGCAAGCTCGCCGGCAGGGTTCTCAGTCTGGGCCCGCCGTGCGTTAGGATCCGACGTGACAGCCATCGCAGAACTCGAACCACGCGAAGTGTGGGAGCACTTCCAGACCCTGTGCGAGATTCCTCGCCCCTCCAAGCACGAACAGCATCTGCGCGACTACCTGCAGGGCTGGGCGGAGTTGAAAGGCTTGTCGACGCAGGTCGATCGTGCCGGCAATCTGATCATCCGGAAGCCGGCCACCCCTGGGCTGGAAAACCGGCGCGGGGTGGTGCTGCAGGGCCATCTCGACATGGTGTGCCAGGCCAACTCCGGCACGGAGCATGACTTTTTCCAGGACCCGATTCGGCCTGTCCTGCGCGATGGCTGGCTGGTGGCGGAAGACACCACGCTGGGTGCCGACAACGGCATCGGCGTGGCGCTGGCGTTGGCGGTGCTGGCCAGCGATACCTTGGTTCACGGGCCGGTCGAGGTGCTGCTGACGGTGGACGAAGAAGCCGGCATGGGAGGCGCCCTCGGGTTGGACACCGGTGTGCTCGAAGGCGATCTGCTGATCAACATCGATACCGAGGACTGGGGGAGTTCTACCTCGGCTGCGCGGGGGTGGACGTCAGTGTGCGTCGCGCTTACGCCGTGGAGGCGCTGCCGGCCGGCTATGCGGTGGGGCGCCTGTCGGTCAAGGGGCTGCGTGGCGGCCACTCCGGGGTGGACATCCACGAGGAACGTGGCAATGCCAACAAGTTGCTGATCCGGCTGATCCGCGAACTCGAACACGAGCTGGCGCTGCGCGTGGTCTCGTTCCAGGGCGGGTCGGCGCGCAATGCGCTGGCGCGCGAAGCCTTCGCCGTGGTGGCTTATCCGGCTGGCGCTGCCGAAAAGCTGGTGGCGCGGCTGGACGCGTTCCAGCAGGCGGCACGTTTCGAGCTGGCGGGCGTGGACGACGGGGTGACACTGACACTGGAGCCGGCTTCGGCCAACGTGACCATGTCTCCGGACGATCAGCGCGTGATTTTCGCGGCCTTGCTCGCCGCTCCACACGGAGTGCGGCGCATGAGCCGCCGTGTGCCGGGCGTGGTGGAGACCTCCAACAACCTGGGGGTGATTGCGCTGGACCAGGGCAAGCTGTTCGCCAATTTCATGGTGCGCTCGTTGCTGGACGCCGGGGCGCGGCAATTGGCTGACGAGATCGAGAGCCTGTTCGGGCTGATCGGTGCCGAGGTGGAGAGAGAGGTCAGTACCCCGGCTGGGCGCCGAATCCGCAGTCGTCGCTGCTGGAACTGTTCCAGCAGGTCTACGAGCGTGAATACGGTCGCCGGGCCGAGGTGAAAGTGATCCACGCCGGCCTTGAGTGCGGCATTCTGGGCGGCAAATACCCGCACATGGACATGGTGTCGTTTGGCCCGGACATCCGCGGCGCCCATGCGCCGGGCGAGCGGGTGCGGGTTGAGACGGTCGGCCACGCTTGGCGGCTGCTGCAGTCCGTGTTGGCGGTCGTGCCCGAACGCGCCTGAGGGGTTGTTCCCTGCGACAAGGCCCCGCCTCGAGCGGGGCCTTGCGTTGTAAGGCGTACCGGCGCTTCAGACGCTGGTGCGAAAGCGCGTGAAGCGCCGGCGAATCGTCTCGGCCAGGCCATTCATCCGCTCTGCCTCTGCGGCGGCCTGGGGGTTACGGTTGGTGGCGGTGCCGAATCAGCGCGACAGTTCGGCCACGGCATGGCGGATCAGCCAGTGGGCGATGGACATCGACTGCGGGATAAGGGGAAGGTCGTCGATGGGAAACCGGGCGGCGTGCTCGATCTCGCCCTCTTGCGGCACGATGTCGCCGCCGGCGTACTCGGCGGTGAAGGCCAGCATCAGCGAATGCGGGAACGGCCACGATTGGGAGCCGACGTAACGCAGGTTCTTCAGCCGCACTCCCACTTCCTCCAACGCTTCGCGATGCACGCACTCTTCCAGCGTTTCACCGGCTTCGACGAAGCCGGCCAGGGCGCTGTAGATGCCGGGTGCGAAATGCGGCGCGCGTGCCAGCAGCAGTTCCTGCCCACGATAGATCGCCACCATCATGGCCGGCGACAGGCGTGGGTAGTAGAGCTGGCCGCAGTGCGGGCAATGCCGTCCCTGGTCGTGCTCGTGCTGCTGCAGCGGGGTCGCGCAGTGACCGCAGAAACGGTGGGTGCGGCGGAACTGGCGCAATTGTGCCGCACGCGCCAGCGCGGGAGCCAGCTCGGCCGGCAGCTGCATCAGCGCCTGGCGCAGGCTCACCCATTCCCCGCTCGTCGGCATCGGCCCCACCAGCTCGCCCTGAAACAGGTTGACCCCGCCCAGCTGCGCCAGGAACAGGCGCTCGGTCAGCGGCCAGCTCGCGGCTTCGCTGCCGGGCAGTGTGCCGTTGACGAGCAGCAGGCGCTGTTCGTCGAACACGCACCACCGGGCAGGCAGGGACAGGTCGGGTTGGCTCGGCAGATCGAAGGGCATGGGTGGCATCCTGTTGGACATCACGTCAGTTTACGCTGAGCGCGGGTGCTTCGTACATCCAGAACTCGCTCTGGCGGCGCACCACTTCGGACAGCGAG
Organism: Pseudogulbenkiania sp. AW2-16; assembly: GCF_056824575.1. Classification (NCBI taxonomy): domain Bacteria; kingdom Pseudomonadati; phylum Pseudomonadota; class Betaproteobacteria; order Neisseriales; family Chromobacteriaceae; genus Pseudogulbenkiania; species Pseudogulbenkiania sp. AW2-16. The sequence continues at coordinate 2,690,123 of NZ_CP157668.1, forward strand.
CCGCTGTCGTCGTAGACCTCGGCGCAGCCAATGGCTATCGAGACGGCGCTGCAGGATCCGCTCGCGCAAGGCATTGTGCTGTGCCTCGATGCCGAGCGCCTGTGCATGCGGCAACAGCCCGTTGAGGGTGTCCAGCATGTCTTCCAGCAGGCTGGTCTGGCGCTTCTTCACGCCATCCACCAGCACCGCGTCGTAGCCGAAGCGGCACGCCTGGAAGCGGTTGTAGCTGTAGGTCAGGTAATGGGCCGGCGAGATATCGTCCCAGCCATCTTCGAAGCATTGCCGGGCCAACATTTGGGCGTACGCCGCCAGCAGCACCGGGGTGTCCACCCCCAGCGGGGTGTCGCAGATGCGGATTTCCACCGTGCCGTATTCCGGCTTGGGGCGGATATCCCAGTAAAAGTCCTTCATGCTCGCCACGATGCCGAGATCGGCCATGCCGGTGAAGTAGTCGTTGAACTCGTCCCAGTTGCCGACGCACGGCATCGAGCCGGATAGCGGAAAAGCGTTGACGCTGGTCAGCCGCGAACTCTGGAACAACGTATCGACACCCTGGTGGAACGGGGACGAGGCCGACAGGGCGATGAAGTGCGGAATGTAGCGTGACAGGTAGTGCGTCAGCCGCACCGCGGTGTCGCCATCCGGGCAGCCGATATGGATGTGCTGGCCGTAGACGGTGAACTGCTTGGCGAGGTAGCCGTATAGCTCGGAAACCAGCTGGTAGCGCTCCTTGGGGTAGATGCGCTGGTCGCTCCAGTGTTGGAATGGGTGGGAGCCGCCACCGGCGAGTCCCAGGTTGAGCTTCTCGGCCGTGCGCACCAGCAAGGCGCGGATGGCCAGCAGTTCCTCGAGCATGGTGTTGACGTCGCTGTGCACGGCCGTGCCGATCTCGATCATGCCCTGGGTGATCTCCGGCTTGATGTCGTAGCCGTGCGGGCTGCGCCCGAGTAGGTGCAATAGGTCGTCGGAGCCGCGCGTCAGATTGTAGTCGCGGCGGTTGACGATCATCAGCTCCAGTTCCACGCCCAGTGTCAGGGGCTGGCTGGTCGAAAATTCCAGCATGATCCTTCCTTTCTCAGTCGCGGGTTTCCTGCGCGCAGCGCAGGGCGAAGCGCGTCACGATGGGTCCCAGCAGCTCCGTCAGGCATAGCACTGACAGCAGGAAGCCGCTGAATTCGGCCGCTCCTGCCGACAGGGTCAGGGCGCCCATCGTCATCAGCATGACGGCGCTGCCGGACATCGGCAGCAGGCCCAGGCCGAGCAACGCGCCATGCCTTGGGGGAGGCCGTTACTGCGGGCGGCGACCCACCACGAGCCGGCGGCCAGCAGGCTGCGTACCAGCACGAAGCCGACGGCGGACGGCCACAGCGCCGCCAGGGGCAGCGGCATCAATTGCGCTCCGGCGGCCACGAAGAAGGCGACAAAGAAGAAGCTGGAGCGGCTCGACAGGCTGGGTTCGGCCACTGCATAACCGCGCTCTAGGTTGCGCGTGGCCAGGCCGAAGATCAGGATGGCCAGTGCCGGCAGCAACTTGAGCATGGCGGAGAGTCCCACCACCAGGGCGATCAGGCCGAACATCAGCACGGTCTGCGCTTCACGCTTGCCGCCGCCCAGCCAGACGTTGAGCCGGATCGCCAGGAGGCCGGCCACCAGTGCCCAGCAGGACCGAGCCCAGCAGAAGCCAGCCTGGCAGCAGAATGAATGATTCCACGCCGTGACCGGCGCTGAAATGGGTAAACGACAGTGCCAGGGTGAAGACTGTCAGGCTCAACAGGTTGTTGAGTCCGGTGCAGGCCATCAGGCGCTCGGTGACCTCGGCCTTCGGCCCGGCTTTCCCGCACCAGTTCCAGCAGCACCACCGGCGAGGTCGCGATGCCGATGGCGGCGAGCAAGGAGGCCGGAGCCATCGGGAAGCCCGAGAACGTGAGCAGGGCCAGCAGGCCGAGGAAGGTGATGACGCCGCTCAGCAGGGCGGTGGCGAACAGCGCTTTTTCACGGCGCAGCCAGCGCAAGTCGACGCGCCGGCCCATGTCGAACAGCGCCGGGCCCAGCGCCAGCTGGATGAACAGGCCGGCCTCGTCGATCAACTGTTGGTCCAGCAATTTGAGGCCCGAAGGGCCGATGATCAGTCCGCTCAGGATGTAGCCGGTGATGCCGGGAAGTTTGGCCACGCGGACAGCAATCTGCCCGCCCAGTACACCCAGCGCCAGCAGAATGCCGAAAGCGGCAAGCGGGTTCAGGGCGAGCGATTGCCAGGGCAAATCGTGCATGAAACCTCCTTTGGTGTGTTTTTGTACGAAGCTCGGCGGCGGATGTGCCCTGAGTGTAGGTCGGCTTCGGCGTTGGTGGGCGTCCATCGCCATCCTGGCGACAGGAGTGGTGCCGGAACCGGCCAAGCATTATCGATGCTTGCTGGCCACTCCCGGGTCTGCGGTGCCATCGGCGACCTTTGCCGGCTTGAGGGGGTGGCAGAAAGGTGTAGCATCATGAAGTGACGTGAGAATGACGTGAGAGTTTCATGGTTTTTGGTTTTTTGGCCGAAGGGCCGCTGCCGAGTCCGAGCTTGCCCAGTTGCGGCAGCGGGCCGCGCGCATGCCGCTGCTGGCCGGGTTGAGCCATGCCGAGCTAACCCAGCTGGTCGCGCTGGCGGCGGTTTTCGCCCGTGGCAAAGCCTTTAGCGGGGCCGCCGGCTTGATGGTGACGCCGTCGATGGTGGCAACGGTCACGTTGCAGATGGCGCTGCCGGTGATGAACCTCGGCAAGGAGGCGCTGGACGGTTGGGAAGAAGTGGTGCTGTACCCGTCCGCTTTTGTCGTGCGTGACCACTGGATGGCGCCAGGGGGTGTGGTCCATGAAGGGGACAGCGTGCTGATTGGCCAGGCACGACTGGATGGGCCGGTCGTCTTGTCCTGGCCGGATGTGAAGTGCTCCACCGGCCGTGACGGCTGGAACGTGGTGATCCATGAAATCGCCCACAAGCTCGATATGCTCAACGGCGACGCCAACGGTTTTCCGCCGCTGCACAAGGGTATGAATCGAGAACAATGGTCGCAGGCCTGGGCTGCCGCCTATGCCGATTTTCAGCAGCAATTGGAGCGCGAAGGCGAAATGGCGGAGGAGGGCTGGCTCGATCCCTACGCGGCGGAAAGCCCGGCCGAATTCTTCGCGGTGCTCAGCGAGGCGTTCTTCGAATGCCCACAGGGGTTGGCCGAAGACTACCCGGCCGTGTACCGGCAGCTGGTGGCTTTCTACCGGCAAGATACGCTGGCACGCTTGTCCACGCTAGAATGAGCGTCTGTTCATCCTGACCAGGACGGTTGCTTTCACATGTATCTCATTCTGATCGGCTGGCTCTACGTGGTGCTGATGATGGCGGTGGTGCAGGAAAGTCCCATCCGTATGGCCTTCATCATCGTGTTTCTGGCGGTGCTGCCCGGGCTATTGTTCACGCGGCTGGTACGGCGTCGTTTGCGCAAGAAGGTTGCGCTTGCCGAGGCCGAGAACGAAGAGCCCGCGGCTTGAGCTGACTCTGCCCACGGTGCTATACTTCTGCGCGCCCTGCATTTCGCAGGGTTTTTACTACGCACATTCGCGCCGAAAGGGTGTCCGACAGGATTCTGCGCGCGAATGGAGGCCTAACCCTTTAGGAGTTTTGCATGACCACCAACGTTACCATGCGCCAGATGCTGGAAGCCGGCGTTCACTTCGGCCACCAAACCCGTTTCTGGAACCCGAAAATGGCTCAGTACATTTTCGGCAGCCGCAACAAGATCCACATCATCAACCTGGAAAAGACCCTTCCGCTGTTCGTTGAAGCTCAGGAATACGTACGTCGCCTGGCTGCCAACAAGGGTACCGTCCTGTTTGTGGGTACCAAGCGTCAGGCGCGTGAGATTGTTCGTGAAGAAGCAGCCCGTTGTGGCATGCCGTTCGTCGATCACCGCTGGCTCGGCGGTATGCTGACCAACTACAAGACCGTGAAGCAGTCCATCAAGCGTCTTGAAGAAAAGCGTGCCATCCTGGAAAGCTCCGGCGACACCGGTTACAACAAGAAAGAGCTGCTGGACCTCGAGCGCGAAGTTGAGAAGCTGGAGCGTTCGCTGGGCGGTATCAAGGACATGAAAGGTCTGCCGGACGCCATCTTCGTTATCGACACCGGCTACCAGAAGGGTACCGTTGTTGAAGCCAAGAAGCTGGGCATCCCGCTGATCGGCGTGGTTGATACCAACAACTCGCCGGAAGGCATCAATTACGTAATTCCGGGTAACGACGACTCCAATCGCGCCATCCGCCTGTACGCCCGCGGCATCGCCGATGCCGTGCTGGAAGGTCGCGCACAGTCGCTGCAGGAAATCGTTGCCGCTGAACCGGCTCAAGCCGAGTAAGCACGGACCTGAGAAAGGGGCGTAAGCCCCTTTTTTGAACCCGTACCGCTTTACGTAAAAAGATACTGTTAAGGAGTTTCAAGCATGGCGGAAATTACCGCAAAAATGGTCTCGGACCTGCGCGCTGCTACCGGCCTTGGCATGATGGAGTGCAAGAAGGCGCTGGTTGAAGCCGAAGGCGATCTGGCCAAGGCCGAAGAAATCCTGCGCATCAAGTCGGGCAACAAGGCCTCCAAGATGGCTGGCCGTCTGGCGGCCGAAGGCATCATCGGTTCCTTCATCGAAGGCGGCGTTGGCGCCCTGGTGGAAGTGAACTGCGAAACCGACTTCGTTGCCAAAGACCCGACCTTCCTGGCGCTGGCTGCCGCTGCGGCCAAGGCCGTCGTTGCTGCCAATCCGGCCGACGTTGAAGCGCTGTCCGGGGTTGAAGTGGATGGTCTGTCCGTTGAAGAAATCCGCAAGGCCGCGATCGCCAAACTGGGCGAGAACATGACCATTCGTCGTTTCGTTCGCTACGAAACCGAAGGCAAGATCGCGACTTACCTGCACGGTGCCAAGATCGGCGTCATCGTTGATTTCAACGGCGGCGACGAAGGTCTGGGCAAAGATATCGCCATGCACATCGCCGCTTCCAAGCCGATCTGCGTGTCCAAGGATCAGGTTCCGGCTGAAACCCTGGAGCAAGAGCGCAAGATCTACACCGCCCAGGCAGCAGAATCCGGCAAGCCGGCTGACATCGTGGCCAAGATGGTGGAAGGCCGCGTGAACAAGTACCTGGCCGAAGTGACCCTGCTGGGTCAGCCGTTCGTGAAGAACCCGGACCAGACCGTCGAGAAGCTGTTGGCTGAGAAATCCGCCTCGGTGAAAGCCTTTGCCATGTTCGTCGTGGGTGAAGGCATCGAGAAGAAGGTAGTGGACTACGCCGCTGAAGTGGCTGCCGCCGCCAAGCTGTAAGTCCGGATATCTGGACTGATTAGAACGGCACCCTGCTTGCAGGGTGCCGTTTTGCAAATTGACTGACTGAAAACTGCCACCGAGGTGACTATGAGCCAAGCTCCTGCCTATAAACGTATTCTGCTCAAACTGTCGGGCGAGGCCCTGATGGGTGACGATAGCTACGGGATCAACCGCGCCACGATCGAGCAAATCGTGGGGCAGATCAAGGAGGTGGTCGATCTGGGCATCGAGGTGGGCATCGTCATCGGCGGCGGCAACATCTTCCGCGGCGTGGCGCCGGCGGCCTCCGGTATGGATCGTGCCACGGCCGACTACATGGGCATGATGGCGACGGTGATGAACGCGCTGGCCCTCAAGGATGCCATGACCAAGGTGGGGCTGGTGGCGCGGGTGCAATCGGCATTGACCATGCAGCAGATCGCCGAACCGTATGTGCGCGGTAAGGCCATGCAGTATCTGGAAGAGGGCAAGGTCGTCATCTTCGCGGCCGGTACGGGCAACCCGTTCTTCACCACCGACACGGCGGCAGCGCTGCGCGGCATGGAAATGAACGTGGACATCATGCTCAAGGCCACCAAGGTGGATGGGGTGTACACCGACGATCCGAAGAAGAACCCGGATGCCCAGCGCTACCAGACGCTGACCTTCGACGAGGCGATTTCGCGCAACCTCAAGGTGATGGATGCCACTGCCTTTGCGCTGTGCCGGGATCAGAACCTCAACATCAAGGTGTTCAGCATCTTCAAGGCCGGCGCTCTCAAGCGTGTAGTGCTTGGCGAAGACGAAGGCACGCTGGTACACTGCTGAGCCTTACCGAATAGTAAAAAGGCGGAAACGGCAGCAGCCGCTTTCCGCCTTGTTTTTCCAAGTATCCATGGAGTTGACATGATTAACGACGTCAAGAAATCGGCCGAACAGAAAATGCAGAAGTCGCTGGAAGCCTTCAAGAACGACCTGACCAAGGTTCGTACCGGCCGCGCGCACACCGGTATTCTGGATCATGTCATGGTGGATTACTACGGTAGCGACGTGCCGGTGAACCAGGTGGCTAACGTCACGTTGATCGATGCCCGCACCATCGGCGTCCAGCCGTGGGAAAAGAATATGCTGGGCAAGATCGAAAAGGCCATCCGTGATTCCGATCTCGGCCTGAATCCGGCTTCGATGGGCGAGATCATCCGTGTGCCGATGCCGATGCTGACCGAAGAGCGCCGCAAGGATCTGATCAAGCTGGTGCGTGGCGAGGCTGAAGGTGCCCGTGTCGCCGTACGCAATATCCGCCGCGACGCCAACAATGAATTCAAGAACCTGCTCAAGGACAAGTCGATTACCGAGGACGACGAGCGCCGTGGCCAGGATGACATCCAGAAGCTGACCGACAAGTACATTGCCGAAGTCGACAAAGCCCTTGCCGCCAAAGAAACCGATCTGATGGCGGTATAAGGGGAACGACTTGTTCGGTAGTTCCACTAGTTCCATTCCTGAAGTCCGCCCGGTGCCGCGCCATATTGCCATCATCATGGATGGCAACGGACGCTGGGCTAAAAAACGCTTTCTGCCCCGTGTCGCCGGCCATAAGAAAGGCCTGAGCGCGGTGCGTGAGGTCGTTTCGGGCTGCCAGGAACTGGGGGTCGAGTATTTGACCCTGTTTGCCTTTTCCACCGAAAACTGGCGCCGCCCGCAGGACGAAGTCTCGTTTCTGATGGACCTCTTCCTGGGTGCGCTGGAGAACGAGGTGGAGAAGCTGCATTCCAATAATATCTGCCTCAAGGTTATCGGCGATCGCTCCCGTTTTGCCCCGCGCATCGTGGAACGCATTGAAGCCGCCGAGGCGCGCACGGCTGCCAACGGTGGCCTGGTGCTGACCATCGCCGCCGATTACGGTGGGCGCTGGGACATGCTGCAGGCTGTCAACCGGCTGATCCGGGAGGGGGCTACCGCCATCACCGAAGAGGCGCTGGCTGGTCGCTTGTCGATGGCCTATGCCCCGGAGCCCGATCTGTTCATCCGTACCGGTGGCGAGCAGCGCATCAGCAATTTCCTGCTGTGGCAGCTGGCTTACAGCGAACTGTACTTCACCGATCTGTTGTGGCCCGATTTCGACAAGCAGGCCTTGGAAGGGGCCGTGCAGTCCTATCGGTGCCGCGAGCGTCGCTTTGGCCGGACAAGCGAGCAACTGCCTGCCTCGTTGCGCCGGGACTGACTCCATGCTGAAAACACGCGTGCTGACCGCACTGGTGCTGCTTCCTTTGATGCTGGCGGCACTGTTCTTCTTCTCGGCCCCGTTATGGGCCGCTTTTTCGTGGCTGGTCGTTGGCTTGGCACTGTGGGAGTACAGCCGGATGGTGGGCATGGCCGGTACTGGCCAATGGCTCTACCTGGCGATCTCGACGCTGCTTGCGGCAGGGGCTTGGTTTGGCCGGGTCACCGCGATGCCGTGGCTACACCTTCTGGCGCTGGCTTTCTGGCTGGCGGTGGTGCCGCTGTGGTTGTCGCGGCGTTGGGTGGTCCGAAACGGCTGGGGTGCCCGGCTGTTAGGTTGGCTGCTGATGTTCCCGGCCTGGTTCGCCTTGCTCGAATGGCGGCCGCAACCCAATGTGGCACAGGCGCAGCAGCTCTTGGCCATCATGGGGTTGGTCTGGGTGGCGGACATCGCAGCCTATTTTTCCGGCAAGGCGTTCGGCCGGCGTAAGCTGGCACCGTCGATCAGCCCCGGTAAAAGCTGGGAGGGGGTCTATGGCGCGCTGGTGGCGACGGCGGCTTATGTTTTCCTGGTGAATGAACTGGGCTGGCTGCATCTGGGTCTGTCACCATGGAGCCTGCTGCTCTTGTCTCTTCCCCTGACTGCTGTCAGCATTGCCGGAGACTTGCTGGAGTCGTGGTTCAAGCGTGCCGCTGGCCTCAAGGACAGTAGCCAGCTGCTTCCCGGTCATGGTGGGGTTTATGATCGTATCGACAGCCTTATCGCCGTGCTTGCCGTGAGCAATGCCTTGCGCGCGCTGAGTGGCCTGTAGCCTGCTATTGGCGTGATCACAACCGCGTTGGCGGCTAAGAATCAGCAGGGCAAGGCGTGATCTGCGCCGCTGTGCGGGCACCGCAAGCGGGGAGCAATGCTTTTTTGCTCCAACCCGAAGGGCCACGCGCCCTGTGCGCCGCCTGTGGCGTTACGGCGCTTGGCCAATGAATGACATCGACCGGCGCGACCGCGTCTTGCATCCAGCGCACCGGATGCTTGCTGCAGTTCGCGAGCAGGTCCATAACAGGCTCCAAATCGCCAAACTGATGAAACCTCAAGGAATCGTAGTACTTGGGGCAACCGGCAGCATCGGCACGAACACGCTGGATGTGGTTGCCCGACACCCGGAGCGCTACCGCGTGGTGGCGCTGGCAGCCCACCGGCAGGTAGATCGCCTATTCGAACAGTGCCGGCAGTTTCGTCCCGCCTTCGCGGTCATGGTCGACGAGCAGGCCGCCAGCGTGTTGCGCTTGCGGCTGAATGAAGCCGGCCTGCCGGTCGAGGTCCTGGCCGGTGCCCATGCCCTCGAGATGGTCGCCACCTTGCCGGAGGCCGACATGGTGATGGCCGCCATCGTCGGGGCGGCGGGCCTGCCTTCGGTTCTGGCAGCGGCCCGTGCGGGCAAGCGTATCTTGCTGGCTAATAAAGAGTCGCTGGTGGTGGCGGGGCAGCTTTTCATGAGCGCCGTGCGCGAGGGTGGTGCCGCGTTGTTGCCGGTCGATAGCGAGCACAACGCCATTTTCCAGTCCTTGCCCGATGGTTACCTCGGCTCGCTGGAGCAAGCCGGGGTGCGCAAGATCATCCTGACCGCCTCGGGCGGCCCGTTCCGGCAGTTGTCGTCCGCAGAACTCCATGGTGTTACCCCGGCCCAGGCGTGCAAGCATCCGAACTGGGTGATGGGGCAGAAGATTTCCGTCGACTCCGCCTCGTTGATGAACAAGGGGCTGGAGGTCATCGAGGCGCATTGGTTGTTCAATGCGCCGGCCGATAACATCGACGTGGTCGTGCACCCGCAGAGTGTCATCCATTCCATGGTGCAATACCGCGACGGTTCGGTCGTCGCCCAGCTGGGGTCGCCCGACATGCGCACTCCGATCGCCTACGCCATGGCGTGGCCGGAGCGGATCGACGCCGGTGTGGCCTCACTCGACTTCTTTACCTTGTCCAATCTGACGTTCGAACAGCCGGATCTGGAGCGCTTCCCTTGCCTGAAGCTGGCCTTTGAGGCGCTGCGTAGCGGGGGCGATGCCCCGGCGGTGTTGAATGCGGCCAACGAAGTTGCCGTGGCAGCCTTCCTGGACGGAAAGATAGGCTTCATGGGTATTCCTGAACTGGTCGAGCAGGCCCTCGGCCGCTTTGACTTGTCCGCCAGTTCTACGCTGGATGCGTTGCTGGAGAAGGATCGAGAGGTCCGCTCATCCCTTGAGGCACTGCTGCCACTATGATTTCCATCCTCGCCTTCCTCCTGGCCATCGGCGTTCTGGTCACTTTCCATGAACTGGGCCACTATGCCGCCGCTCGTTGTTGCGGAGTGAAGGTGCTGCGTTTCTCGATCGGCTTTGGCAAGCCGCTCTTCACGGTGAAATGGGGGAGACGGAGTGGGCGGTTTGCCCGATTCCCCTGGGTGGCTATGTGAAGATGCTGGATGAGCGCGAGGGGATCGTGGCCCCGGCAGACCGGCCGCGCGCCTTCAACCGGCAGCCGGTCGGCAAGCGCATGTTGATCGTGGTGGCGGGGCCCGTGATGAACCTGTTGCTCGCCACCTTGTTCTACTGGGTGGTGATCGGCAATGGTCTGACCCTGTACCGGCCGCTGGTGGGCACGGTGGTGCCAGAGAGTCCTGCTGCCATCGCCGGGTTCCAGCCGGGAGACCGGGTTCTGTCGATTGCCGGTACGCCTGTCGCCCAATGGAATGACATCAGCCTGGCCTTGCTCGACCGCAGCAGCGATGCCAGCGAGCCCTTGACGGTGCAAGTGGAAACCGTCGCCGGGCAGCGTCTCAACCGTGTCGTGAAGGCCGGGTCTGAAACCGGCGGCAATGGCCAGATCGGCATATTGCCGGTGCGCTATTCCCTGGTGTTGGGGGCCGTCGAACCGGGTGGGGCTGCGCAAAGAGCCGGGCTAAGTGCCGGCGACCTCTTGCTGAGCGCCGACGGCCGCAGCCTGCGTAGTTGGGCCGAGTGGGTGGGAATGGTGCACAACAGCCCCGGCAAAGAGGTTTCCCTGGCGTTTCAGCGGGGCCAAGAGCGTCGGCAAGTGACGTTGCGTCCGGATTCAGTCGAAACCCCCACCGGTTTTGTCGGCCGGATCGGGGCGGCGCCGGCGGTGGATGCCGCTTGGCTTGCGACGCTGCGTTACGAGTTGCATCCGGACGTCGCCGAAGCGGGGGGATGGCGTTGCAAAAGACCTGGTCCAACGGCGTGCTGAGCCTGCGCATGTTCGGGCGCATGCTGATCGGCCAGGCATCGTGGAACAATCTGAGTGGACCGATCACCATCGCCAGTGTAGCCGGCCAGACTGCACGGCAAGGATTGGACGCCTATCTCGAATTTCTGGCACTGATCAGTGTCAGCATTGGCATATTGAACCTGCTGCCCATCCCCATTCTGGATGGGGGACACTTAATGTATTATACGGCGGAGTTGATTAAGGGGAGCCCGGTCAGTGAACGGGCGCAGTTACTCGGGCAAAGAATAGGTTTTGCCTTGCTGGCTTCGTTGATGGCATTTGCCTTGCTAAACGACATCAGCCGCCTTTTTGGGGGTTAGAACAAACCGATGAGAATCAAACTCGTTGCAGCGGCGATTGCCGGTCTGTTTTCCATGTCTGCTGCCATGGCGGCCGAGCCGTTCGTGGTCAAGGATATCCGTGTCGAGGGCTTGCAGCGCACCGAACCCGGTACGGTATTCAACTACATGCCGCTCAAGGTGGGCGATACCTTTACCGACGAGAAGGCCAAAGAAGCGATCAAGGCATTGTTTGCCACCGGCTTCTTCAATGACGTTCGGATGGAAGCGCAGGGCGATGTTCTGATCGTTTCCGTCATCGAGCGCCCCGTGATCACCCAGCTGAATATCAGCGGTGCCAAGGAATTCGACAAGGACCAGCTCAAGAAGGCACTGAAGGAAAACGGCCTGGCCGAATCCCGCGTGTTCGATCAGGGCCTGCTGGATGGCGCCGTTCAGGAGCTGAAGCGTCAGTACTACAGCCGCGGCAAGTACTCGGTGGAAATTACCCCCAGCGTGACCAAGCTGGAGCGTAACCGCGTCGCCGTCACCCTTGACATCGTCGAGGGCGTGACAGCCAAGATCAAGGAAATCCGCATCGTTGGCGCCAAGGCGTTCGATCAGGATACGCTGCTGGGCCAGTTCTCTCTGACGACCGGTGACTGGCTGTCGTGGATCACCAAGGATAACCAGTACTCCAAGCAGAAGCTGTCCGGCGATCTGGAGAAGCTCAAGGCGTTCTACCAGAACCAGGGCTACCTCGAGTTCAACATCGACTCGACCCAGGTTTCGATCAGCGCCGACAAGGAGGACATGTTCCTCACCATCAATATCAACGAAGGTCAGCGCTATACCATTTCCGATGTGAAGCTGGCTGGCGACCTGAAGGTTCCGGAAGCCGAGTTGCGCAAGTTGATCCAGTTCAAGGCTGGCGACGTGTTCAGCCGCGAGAAGGTCAACGATTCAGTAACCGCCATCAGCGACCGGCTGGGTAACGATGGTTACGCCTTTGCCAACGTCAATGCGCTGCCGGAGATCGACCGCGAGAAGCGTCAGGTGGCCTTCACGCTGTTCCTCGATCCGGGCCGCAAGACCTACGTTCGCCGCGTGAATATCGCCGGCAACACCAAGACGCGTGACGAGGTGGTGCGCCGTGAACTGCGCCAGCTCGAGGGTGCGCCGTACGCCTCCGACAAGATCAAGCGCAGCAAGGAACGGGTCGAGTTGTTGGGCTACTTCGAGGATGTCAACGTCGAAACCCCGGCGGTGGCCGACACCCCGGACCAGGTCGACATGAACATCAACCTGAAGGAGCGTCCGACCGGCAGCATCTCGGCCGGTATCGGCTTCGTGCAGGGCCAGGGTCTGGTGTTCTCCGGCAGCGTGTCGCAGAGCAATATCTTCGGCTCCGGCAAGTCGTTGTCGGCCGGCATTTCCACCGGCAAGGTCAACAAGAGCGCCAGCATCGCCTTCAACGACCCGTATTTCACGGTCGACGGCGTCAGCTTGGGCTACAACTTGTACACTCGCACCTACGATGCCCAGGAAGACAACGTCTCCAAGTACAAGACGCGTACCACCGGTGCCGCTGCCAAGTTCGGCGTGCCGATTACCGAGTTCGACCGCATCAACCTGAGCCTGGGGGTGGAGCAGACCGCCATCACTACCTTTAGTGACAGCCCGCAGCGCTACCTCGACTTTGTCGACAAGTACGGCAAGAGCGCCAATACCTTGTTGTCCACCATCAGCTGGTCGCGCGATACCCGCGACAGCGCCTTGTGGCCGACGCGTGGCGCGGTGCTGCGCGCCGGGGTCGATATCGGACTGCCGGGCCTCGACCTGCAATACTATCGCCTGAGCCATCAGCAGACCTGGTATTTCCCGCTGTCGAAGACCTTCACCCTGATGCTGAATGGCGAAGTGGGTTATGCCGACGGTTACGGCAAGAGCGCGACCCTGCCGTTCTTCCAGAACTTCTACATGGGCGGTCTGGGCTCGGTACGGGGCTACGAGACCGGCAGTATCGGTCCCAAGGACACCAACGGCGACTTCCTCGGCGGCACCACCAAGATGGTCGGCAACGTCGAGCTGTTGTTCCCGTTCCCGGGCATGCGCGACAACAAGTCGGTGCGCACCAGCGTGTTCTTCGACGTCGGCAGCCTGTGGGACAGCAATGTGTCCGGTTCTACCCCGAGCGATGGGCTGCGTTATTCGACTGGCGCGGCGCTGACCTGGCTGTCGCCGATGGGTCCGATGAAATTCAGCTACGCCGTACCGCTGAAGAAGGAAGAGGGCGACAAGAAGCAGTCCTTCCAGTTCCAGCTGGGGACGGTGTTCTGAGCGGAGTCCGCATATGAAGATGAAAACTGTTCGCTTGCTCGCCGCCTGCGCCGTGGCGGCCGCTTCGTTCGCTGCGACGGCCGCCGAGTTCAAGCTGGGCTACATCAACACCGAGCGGGTATATCGCGAGGCGGCCCCGGCACAGCAGGTGATGAAGAAGCTGGAGAAGGAGTTTAGCGACCGACGTACCGAGCTGAAAAAGATGGAGGATCGTGCCAAGCAGCTGGAAACGCTGCTGGGCAAGAGCGGCTTGGGGCTGGATGATCGCAAGAAATACGAGCGCGAGCTGGCCGGACTCGACCGCGATTACCGGGCCAAGGGGCGCGAGCTGGCGGAGGACTTCAATCTGCGTCGCAACGAGGAGTTCGCCGCTGTGCAGGAGCGTGCCAACCGTACCATCAAGCAGATCGCCGAGCGCGAACAGTTCGACCTGATCCTGCAGGACGCGGTGTACGTCAATCCCAAGTACGACATCACTGCCAAGGTCCTCAAGGAACTGGACAAGTAATTCCCTCTATTTTCCGGAGAAGCCGGCCCCGGGTCGGCTTTGTTTTTGATGGCATACACCCTTTCCGAAATCGTGGCGCGGCTCGGTGGCGAGCTGCGTGGTGACGATTGCCTGGTCGAACGCCTGGCTCCGTTGGAGGACGCCAAGACGGGCGAAATCAGTTTTCTCGCCAGCGCCAAGTTCCGGCGCCAGCTCGAGACGACCGCGGCCAGCGCGCTCATCATGTCGCCCAAGTTGGCCGAAGAAACCGGCTATGGCGGACCGCTGATCCTGACCGACGACCCTTATCTCTATTTTGCCCAGGTGGCGACGCTGTTCCATCCCGCCCCGCCGGCCCGTCCCGGCATCCATGCCTCGGCGGTGGTCGGCGAGGGATGCCGCATCGATGCCTCCAGCGAGATCGGCGCCAACGTCAGCATCGGTCGTGATGTGACCATCGGCCAGCGCTGCCGCATCCTGCCGGGCGTGGTGATCGGCGATGGCGTGGTGATCGGCGATGACGTGACGCTGCACCCGAATGTCACGGTTTACCACGGTTGCCTGATCGGCTCGCGCGTCGGCATCCACTCCGGCACGGTGATCGGCGCGGACGGCTTCGGCCTGGCCTGGGCCCGCGACCACTGGTTCAAGATTCCGCAAACCGGCCGGGTGGTGATCGAGGACGACGTCGAGATCGGCGCCAACACCACGGTCGACCGCGGTGCCATGGCCGACACCATCATCCGCAAGGGCGCCAAGATCGACAACCTGGTGCAGATCGCGCACAACGTGCAGATCGGCGAGCACACCGCGATCGCCGGCTGCGTCGGCATCGCCGGCAGCACCAAGATCGGGGCCTATTGCACCGTCGGCGGTGCGGCGATGTTCGTCGGCCACATCGAGGTGACCGACCGCACCCATATCGGTGGTGGCACGCTGGTGTCCAAGAGCATCAAGAAGCCGGACAACTATGCCTCATCCTACCCGCTTTCCACCATGAAGGAATGGCTGCCCAACGCCGTTCACCTGAGACATCTCGACGATCTCGTCAAACGCGTAAAAGAACTCGAACGCGAGATCAAGACCCTGAAAGACAGCAAGGAACAGAATAATGACTGAGCATGCCGTGAACGTCGACGTACGTGAAATCATGAAATACCTGCCGCACCGCTACCCGTTCCTGCTGGTGGACCGCGTGGTCGAGTTCGAGGCGGGCAAGCGTGTCAAGGCGCTCAAGAACGTGACCATCAACGAGCCTTTCTTCGTCGGCCACTTCGAGCAGTATCCGGTGATGCCGGGCGTGCTGATCATAGAGGCACTGGCGCAGGCGGCCGGCATCCTGTCGATCAAGAGCCAGGGCGAGCGCGCCGAGAACGAGCTGTACTTCTTCGTCGGCATCGACAACGCCCGCTTCAAGCGCCAAGTGGTGCCGGGTGACCAGCTGGTGATGGAAGTGGAGGAAATCACGTCCAAGCGTGGCATCGCCAAGTACAAGGCACGTGCCCTGGTGGACGGTCAGGTGGCCTGCGAGGCCGAGATCATGTGCGCCAAGCGCGAGGTGTGACCATGGCGATTCATCCCACCGCTATCGTCGACCCGAACGCCCGGGTCGCCCCGGATGTCGAGATCGGCGCCTATTCGATCGTCGGCCCCAACGTGTCCATCGACAGCGGCACCTGGGTCGGGCCGCACGTGGTGATCGAGGGCCACACCTCGATCGGCAAGAACAACCGCATCTTCCAGTTCTGCTCGCTGGGCGCGATGCCGCAGGACAAGAAGTACGCGGGCGAGCCGACCCGGCTCGAGATCGGTGACAACAACACCATCCGCGAATTCTGCACCTTCAACGTCGGCACCGCGCAGGACGTCGGCGTGACCCGCCTCGGCAACGACAACTGGATCATGGCCTACGTGCATCTGGCGCACGATTGCCAGGTCGGCAACCACACCATCTTTGCCAACAACGCCACGCTGGCCGGCCACGTGCAGATCGGCGACTGGGTGATCCTGGGTGGTTTCACCAGCGTGCACCAGTTCGGCATCATCGGCGAGCACGCCATGACTGCGTTCGCCAGCGCCGTGGCGCAGGACGTGCCGCCCTACGTGATGGCGCACGGCAACCGTGCCGTGCCTTCCGGCATCAACGCCGAGGGACTGAAGCGCCGTGGCTTCACCCCGGAGCAGATCCGCTCCATCCGCCAGGCCTACAAGACACTGTACCGTAACGGCCTGTCGCTCGACGAGGCCAAGCAGGCCATCATCGCCGAAGCGGCCAGCCATCCCGAGCTGGAGGCGTTCGTGCGCTTCTTCGGCCTGTCGGAGCGGGGCATCATTCGCTAAATCATGCCGGAACCCTTGTTCAAGCGAAGTGGCGCGTTGAAGGTCGCCATGGTGGCCGGCGAGGCATCGGGCGACCTGCTGGGCGCGCACCTGATGGCGGCGCTCAAGGCACGCCATCCCGAGATCGAGTTTGCCGGTATCGGCGGGCCCCGGATGCAGGCACAGGGTCTCTACTCGGTGGTGCCGCAGGAGCGGCTGGCGGTGCGTGGCTACGCCGAGGTGCTGTCGCGCCTGCCTGAGCTCTTGCGCATCCGCGCCCATCTGCGCGATGCCCTGATCGCCGAGCGCCCCGACGTGTTCGTCGGCATCGACGCCCCGGACTTCAACCTCGGGCTTGAGAAGTCGCTGAAGAAGAAGGGCATTCGTACCGTCCACTACGTCAGCCCGTCGGTATGGGCGTGGCGCCCGGAGCGGGTGCAGAAGATCGGCGACGCGGCCGATCGGGTGCTGTGCCTGTTTCCGATGGAGCCGCCGCTGTATGAAAAGGCCGGCGTGCCGGTGACCTTCGTCGGCCATCCGCTGGCGGGAGAAATTCCGCTGGTGCCGGATACCGCCGCGATGCGCGAGCAGCTCGGCTTGTTCCCGGGAGGGCCGGTGTTCGCGCTGCTGCCCGGCAGCCGCGTCAGCGAGATCGACTACCTGGGCGAGATCTTCGTCAAAACGGCGCGGTTGCTGCATGAGCGCTACCCGGCGGCGCAGTTCCTGGTGCCGCTGGCGACGCGGGCGACGCTCGATGCCTTCGACCGGGTGCTGTCCCGGCTCAAGGCCTGGGATTTGCCGATCCGCAAGCTGTTTGGCCACGCGCAAATGGCGATGATCGCCAGCGACGTGGTGCTGGTGAAGAGCGGCACCTCGACGCTGGAGGTGGCGCTCACCAAGAAACCGATGGTGATCACCTACAAGCTGTCGTGGCTCACCTACCGTCTGGTCAAGCGCAAGCTGAAGCTGCCGTGGGTCGGCCTGCCCAACATCCTGTTGGGCGACTCGGTGGTGCCGGAGCTGCTGCAGTACGACGCCACGCCGGAAAGGTTGGCCGAAGCCGTGGCCGCACTCTACGATGACGAGCCGGCCGGGCGGGCGCTCACCGCCCGTTTCACCGCGCTGCACCGCGAGCTGAAGCAGGATACCGCCGAGCTCGCGGCCGACGCGGTGCTGCAGGTGGCGGGGGTGCCGGCATGATCGCCGGTGTCGACGAGGCGGGCAGGGGGCCGCTTGCCGGGGCGGTGTTCGCCGCCGCGGTGATCCTCGACCCGGCCCGGCCGATCGCCGGGCTGGCGGATTCCAAGAAACTCTCGGAAAAGCAACGCGACGAGCTGGCGCCGCTGATCCGCGAGCGCTCGCTCGCCTGGTGCATCGCCAGCGCTAGTGTCGACGAGATCGACCGGCTCAACATCCTGCAGGCCACCATGCTGGCGATGAGCCGCGCCGTGGCCGGTTTGTCGGTCCTGCCCGGCGAAGTGCTGATCGACGGCAACCGCGTGCCCAAGGGCATCGCCGTGCCGGCGCGCGCCATCGTCAAGGGCGATGCGTTGGAACCGGCTATCTCTGCCGCGTCCATCCTCGCCAAGACTGCGCGCGACGCCGAGCTGGTGGCGCTCGACGCCTTGCATCCCGAGTTCGGTTTCGCCCGCCACAAGGGCTACCCGACGGCCGAGCACCTGGCGGCGATCGAGCGTTTCGGCGTGCTGCCGGAGCACCGCCGCACCTTCGGCCCGGTCAAGGCGTGGTTGGCGCGGCAGCAGGGGCAGTTGTTCTGACCGGCCGCACTTCAGCGGGCCGTGTCACGAGCAGAACGCTATCTTCCGGCAGCCCCTTCCGAGTAAGACCATGACGCCTCACAAGCACTGTTTCCCGCCGGTCGTCTCGCCCGAGGTGCGGCTGCTGATCCTGGGCTCGCTGCCGGGAGACGCCTCGCTGGCGGCCGGCCAGTATTATGCTCACCCGCGCAACCAGTTCTGGCGCCTCTTGGGCGAAGTGCTGGACGAGCCCTTGGGGGAGATGCCGTATGCCGACCGGCTCGGCTGCCTGCTGGAGCATCGTGTCGGGCTGTGGGATGTGGTGGCGCAGGCGCGGCGTCAGGGAAGCCTGGATGCCGCGCTCAACGACATCGAGCACAACGACCTCCTGGTGCTGACGCGTTCCCTTCCCCGGCTTGAGGCGATTGGATTCAACGGCGGCACGGCGTTCAAGGCGGCGAAAAGCCTGGCCGCAAGCCCCTTGGCCTTGCTGGCGCTGCCGTCTTCCAGCCCGGCCTATACCCGCCCCTATGAGGAAAAGCTTGCGATCTGGCTGCAATTGCGCCGATATATGTAGTATGAGCTTGCGAGAAACATCGTCCCACAGGGATTCCCTACGGTCATTGCCGCGCTCCCGGGCGGTTCGAGAAGCGTCGCCGTATCGCGGGTGCGGCGAGCATTGCGGGGCCGGGCGGGGTGGGCTGCCGAGTTTATTGACAAGCGCGCTGTCTGACCGGTTGATCGGAGGCCGTCATGAACCGCTATTGCATCTGGTTTGCCACGCCTGACGACAAGGTGGTGCGCCGCGCCGAGGTGGCGCTGAACGGCTCGATTCATTGCCACCAAGTGCTGGAGGAGATCGAGGCACAGCTGGCGATCGATTGCGGGCTGACCGAAGTGATGATCATCGACTGGAAACGCTTCGAGGACCCCGAGGACGGGCAGGGCAACGACGCCAGCCTGTCGCACGCCGCCTGAACGCGGCTGAATGGCTCTGCCGCGCCCGCTGATCGGGCTCAGGCGCACTGCGTGCGAATCTTTTTGCCGGGCGCGGCGAAGCTGTGCCCCCAGGGGGCTCCGTGATGAAATATCCTCAGAGGCTGCGTGCTCATTGCGATTTCTGTGCGGCCCTTCATCCCGCCGGGGGGACTGCTCGTGACGATTTTCTTCATCGGTACCGGGTGAGTCGAGACTAGTCATTTCGCCCGATTAGGTGGCATCCCCCTGCGTGTTATCATCGCCCTGTTCCGCCCGGCCTGCGCGCCGGGCCTAGATTCTTGCGGATGCTGAACGATGCACGTGATCGGCTTTGCCGGCTATTCCGGCAGTGGCAAAACCACCCTGATTGAACGGCTGTTGCCCCGACTTGTGGCCCATGGGCTCGACGTGGCGGTGATCAAGCACACTCACCACGACGTCGACTGGGACGTGCCGGGCAAGGACAGCTGGCGCCATCGCCAGGCCGGGGCGCGGCAGGTGCTGCTGGCGGCCGGCCGGCGCCGGCTGCTGGTGGAGGAGCTGCCCGGCAGCAACGATCACCCGCTGCTGGAGCACGTGGCGCGGCTCGCTCCGTGCGACCTGGTGCTGGCCGAGGGCTTCAAGCACGCCCCGGTGCCCAAGATCGAAGTGATCAATAGCGCGCTCGCCAGTCCGCGCCTGTACCCGGACGATCCGCAGGTACTGGCCGTGGTTGGCGACGTCCCCATCGACACGACCTTGCCGCAGTTTCATCGAGACGATATCGCCGGCATCGTCGCTTTCCTGTTGAGTACCTTACCCGATGCAAAACATGCTGACCGTTGACGAGGCCGCGAGCTGGCTGCTATCGCGCGCCGACGCCGTGACCGAGACCGAAACCGTTTCCCTGCTGGAGGCTTGCGGCCGCGTGCTGGCGGTGCCGGTGGTGGCCACTCTGGACGTGCCGCCGCACGACAACAGCGCCATGGACGGCTACGCCCTGCGCGTGGCGGACTTCGGCCAACCTTTGCCGGTGTCGCAGCGCATCCCGGCGGGCCATGTGCCCGATGCGCTGCAGTCGGGCAGTGTTGCGCGCATCTTTACCGGCGCGCCGATCCCGTCCGGGGCCGACGCGGTGGTGATGCAGGAGCAGTGCGAGGTGCAGGAGGACGGCCGCGTCACGATTCAAAAGGCGCCCGTCGCCGGCCAGAATATTCGCCGTGCCGGCGAAGATATCGCCAACGGCCAGACCGTGCTGGCCGCCGGTCAGCGTCTTTCCACCGCCGATATCGGCTTGCTCGCCTCGCTTGGTATCGCCGAGGTGGCGGTGGTGCGGCCGCTGCGCGTGGCGGTGTTTTTCACCGGTGACGAACTGGTCGAGCCGGGCCAGCCGCTGGGACCGGCCAGATCTACAACTCCAACCGCTACTGGCTGGTGCCGGCGTTGATGCAGTTGGGCTGCGAGGTAAGCGACCTGGGCATCATCCCCGACGAGCTGCAGGCCACGCGCGAGGCGCTGCGCGACGCCGCCGACTTTGCCGACGTGATCATGACCTGCGGCGGGGTGTCGGTGGGTGAGGAAGATCACGTCAAGGCCGCGGTGGAGGCCGAGGGGGCGCTCAATCTGTGGAAAATCGCCATCAAGCCGGGCAAGCCGCTGGCCAGCGGCAAGGTCGGCAGCGCCGACTTCATCGGCCTGCCGGGCAACCCGGTGTCGGGCTTCGTCACCTTCGCGGTGCTGGTGAAGGCCTTCCTGCAGCGACGCGCTGGCGTGGCCGACGCGGCGGGCACGACGACGGTGCGCTATCCTGCCGCCTTCGACTGGGGCCGTCCCGACGCCAAGCGCGTGGAGTTCCTGCGCGTGCGGCGCGTGGTGCGCGACGGCCAGACCGTGCTCGAACGCTACCCCAACCAGGGTTCGGGGGTGCTGACCTCGTGTGCCTGGGCCGACGGCCTGGTGCGCCTGGCGCCGGGGCAGGTGGTGGCGGCGGGTGACCAGCTCGATTTCATCGCGCTGGAATTCTGATGCCGATCGTCCGCTTTATCGATCAATCCAGCGGGCAGGTGCTGGAGGAGGTTGCCGCCGAAGCGGGCGATGTGCTGATCGACGTCGCGCGCTTTCACGAGCTGCCGCTGCACTGGCGCTGCGGCCAGGGCACCTGCGGCACCTGCAAGGTGCGCGTCGAACACCTGGGCCAGCCCGGCACCGTCAAGGTTGGCCGAAAGGAGCGCAACGTGATGCTGCGCGCCGGGCTGATCGACGCCGCCATGGCAGCCGCCGAGGAGTGGCCGGACACCGCCGACACCTGGCGTCTGGCCTGCCATCTGACGCTGGGCGAGGCCGACTGGCGCGTGCTGCTGCCGCCGGCGGACTGATCTTACCCCGCGCTATCGGCGTTCAACACCTCGCGCGCAATGCGCATGGCGTCGATAGCGGCGGGCACCCCACAATAGATGGCGATCTGCAGGATCGCCTCGACGATTTCTTCCTTGCTGCAGCCGTTGTTGAGGGCGCCGCGCACGTGCAGCTTGAGT
The DNA here is from genome assembly GCF_056824575.1 of Pseudogulbenkiania sp. AW2-16. Lineage (NCBI taxonomy): Bacteria > Pseudomonadati > Pseudomonadota > Betaproteobacteria > Neisseriales > Chromobacteriaceae > Pseudogulbenkiania > Pseudogulbenkiania sp. AW2-16. The sequence goes on from NZ_CP157668.1 coordinate 2,711,601, forward strand.
TCGTGCGGGCGGTTCAGCGCGGCGATCATGCCGAGGTTGATCAGGCTGCGCGTCTTGCGCTCCAGCCCTTCGCGCGCCCACACCGTGCCCCAGCAGTATTCCGTCACTAATTGCTGCAGCGGCATCGAGAGTTCATCGGCGTTGGCCAGCGCCTGGTTGACGTAGTCTTCTCCGAGTACCGCCTTGCGGATTTCCAGGCCGCGGTCGAAGGTTTCCTTGCTCATCGTTGTGCTCCTTTTCATGTAATGCCCTTCCGGCTGGGAAGGGAGTGAACGTTTCATCCTAGTCGTTCGAGTGCCGACGCCGTTGCTGGCGGCTGTCTCTTTTTTGTTCTGTATTATGGTATACCAACATACAATCCACTTGCTATCGATTATTTCTTGGTATACCGTAATACCAACATATCGCAAATCGAACGGCGCGGGGCGCCAAGGCTGAGGAGAAAAGACGATGGATGTCGGGATTCGCAAAGTGGTGACCTATGTCGAGGAGACGCTGATCGAAGGGGGCAAGGCCGCGCCGGTGCCGCTGAAGATGTTCGCGGCGGCGGCTGTGTTGAAGAACCCCTGGGCGGGGCGCGGTTTCGTGGACGATTTGAAACCGGAGATCCACGCCATCGCTCCGGTGCTGGGCGAATTGCTGACCGGCGAAATCCTGCGCATCGCCGGCTCGGGCGAAGTGATCGAGGGTTACGGCAAGGCCGCCGTGGTCGGCACCGACGGCGAGGTCGAGCACGCTTCGGCGCTGATCCACACCCTGCGCTTCGGCAATTACTACCGCAAGGCCGTGGGCGCCAAGAGCTACCTCAGCTTCACCAACGTCCGCGGCGGCCCGAACTGCCCGATCATGATCCCGATGATGCACAAGGACGACGAGGGCATGCGCTCGCACTACCTGACCATCCAGTTCTCGATCAACGACGCCCCGGCGCCGGACGAGATCGTGGTGGCGCTGGGAGCCTCGATCGGCGGCCGTCCGCATCACCGCATCGGCAACCGCTATCAGGATCTGCAGGAGCTTGGCAGCAATGAAGCCTGAGCACGACGCGTCGGTACCGCTGCTGTCCGGCACGGTGGGTGGCACCGCCTTCAGCGTGTACGGCGGCGGCGAACCGCTGGTGCTGATTCACGGCGTCGGCATGGGGCAGGCGATCTGGGCGCCGCAGGTGGCCGAGTTCGCGCGCGATTACAAGGTGATCGTGTACGACATGCTGGGCCACGGTGGCAGCGAGGTGCCGCCCGACGATGTCGCGCTCGGCGACTACGCCGCGCAGCTGGCCGGCTTGCTCGACCATCTGGACATCGCTTCGGCCAACGTGGTCGGCCATTCGATGGGGGCCTTGGTGGCGCTGGAATTCGCGCTGACCTACCCGGCGCGGACCCTGCGCGTGGCGGCGCTCAACGCCGTGTTCATGCGCACCCCGGAACAGCGTGCCGCGGTGCTGGAACGCGCCGAGGCGCTGCAGCACACCGGCGTGGCCGCCACCGTCGATTCCACGCTGGCACGCTGGTTCGGCGAGCCGGTGCCGGCCGAGCTGAAGGCTTCGGCCAACCTGGTGAAGCGTTTTCTGACCGAGGTGAACCCGCAGGGCTACGCCCGAACCTACCGCCTGTTCGCCAGCTCGGATGCGGTGCACGCGGACGGCTTGCCGCGGCTGGCGATGCCGGCGCTGTTCATGACCGGCGAGTTCGATCCGAATTCGAGCCCCGAGATGTCGCGGGCGATGGCCGCACTGGCGCCGCAGGGCCGTCTCGATATCGTCGCCGGAGCGCGCCACATGATGAACGTCACTGCGCCCGATGACATCAACCAACGCCTGCGCGATTTCCTGGCCACCCCCGTGACGGCCGGCGCGCAACAATCGCAGAGGAGTGAACCAGCATGAGCCAGCCCATCGACGCGATGGAATTCCGCAAGGCGCTCGGCGCCTTCGTCACCGGCGTGACCGTGGTCTCGACGCGGCAGGCGGACGGCACGCCGCGCGGCTTCACCGCCAACTCGTTCACCTCGGTGTCGCTCGATCCGGCGCTGGTGCTGATCTGCGTCGGCAAGTCCGCGGCGAGCTACGGGGTGTTTGCGGAAACCCGCCACTTCTCGATCAGCATCCTGGCCGAGGATCAGAAGAACGTGTCCAGCATCTTCGCCTCCAAGGCCGCCGACAAGTTCGAGCAGGTGGCGTGGCATCGGGGCGTGACCGGCAGCCCGATCATCGACGGCTCGGCCGCCTGGTTCGACTGCGAGACCCACCAGGTGGTGGATGCCGGCGATCACATCATCCTGATCGGCAATGTGGTGGATTTCGCCAATACCACGGTGAGCCCGCTCGGTTACGGACGCGGGGCGTATCTCACCTTCAGCCTGTCGCAGGACGCGCTCGCTGCGGCCGGGCAGAAAGCCAAGGTCGGGGCCATTCTGGAGTACGACGGCGGTGTGGTGCTGCTGGAGACGGACCGGGGCTACGAGCTGCCCACCGGCACCCGCCTGGAGCCGGCCACGGACGCCAAGAGCCTGCGCGGTGTGCTGGATCGGTTGGGGGTTGATGCCCAGCTCGACTTCCTGTTCGCGGTGTTCGAGGAGAGTGCCGCCGAGGGGGGCGCGGTGAACATCTATTACCGTGGACGGGTGCAGGGCGAACTGCCGGCGGGCGGCAAGCTGCGCGCGGTGGCGCTGGACGATATTCCGTGGGAGCGGCTGACCGACGAGGCGATGCGCTCGATGCTGCAGCGTTTCGTCAAGGAGCGCACCGAGGACGCCTTCGGCATCTATATCGGTGATAGCCATTCCGGCTCGGTGCAATCACTCGCCAAGGCGTGAGCGAATCCACCTTCAAGATTAAAAAATCCACCCGCCAGAGATTTTAGGAGAGACACATCATGAAGTTTTCGCTGTTCCTGCACATGGAGCGTTACGACGCCGGCAAGTCGCACAAGGAGTTGTTCGACGAGATGACCGCGCTGGTGAAGATGGCCGAGGAGGGCGGTTTCGAAACCGCCTGGATCGGCGAGCACCACGGCATGGAATTCACCATCGCCCCCAACCCCTTCGTCAACCTGGCCTACCTGGCCGCCAAGACCTGCAAGATCCGCCTGGGCACTGGCACCGTGGTGGCGCCGTTCTGGCACCCGATCAAGCTGGCCGGCGAAATCGGCATGACCGATCTGGCCTGCAACGGCCGGCTCGACGTCGGCATCGCGCGCGGCGCCTATTCCTTCGAGTACGAACGCATGTTCCCGGGACTCGACGCCTGGGGCGCCGGTGGCCGGCTGCGCGAGATGATCCCCTGCCTGCAGAAGCTGTTCGCCGGCGACTACGCCCATCAGGGCGAATACTGGCAGTTCCCCAAGACCACGCCGGTGCCGCGCCCGTTGCAGCAGCCGCACCCGCCGCTGTGGGTGGCGGCGCGCGATCCCAACTCGCACGATTACGCCGTCTCGCAAGGCTGCAACGTGCAGGTGACCTCGCTCGCCGCCGGCGACGCCGAGGTGGCGAGCCTGATGGAGCGCTTCAACGCCGCCTGCGCCAACCACCCTGACATCCCGCGCCCGCAGATCATGATGCTGATGCACACCTTCGTCGGTGCTGATCAGCGCGAAGTCGACGCCGCCGTCGCCGACCTGCGCCGCTTCTACTGCTACTTCAGCAAGTGGTTCAAGAACGAGAAGTCGATCGATCAGGGCTTCATCGAGCCGCTCAATGACGACGACCTGGCGATGTTCCCGAACTACGCGCCGGAACTGATCAAGCAGAACCTGGTGGTCGGCACGCCGGACGAGGTGATCGCGCGCCTCAAGGGCTATGAGGCGCTGGGCTACGACCAGTACAGCTTCTGGATCGACAGCCACATGGACTTCGAGCGCAAGCAGAAGTCGCTCGAGCTGTTCATCAACCAGGTGATGCCGGCGTTTGCCTGATCCATTCGAGGAGCTTGCAGCATGTTGAGACGGTTTCAGCAGTACATCGACGGCCAGTTCGAAGACGGCAGCACCCGCTTCGACAGCGTCAACCCGGCCAGCGGCGAGCCGTGGGCGAGCATGCCGGCGGCCAGCGCCGAGGACGTGGACCGTGCGGTCAAGGCCGCGCACCGCGCCTTCCTGGACAGCGCCTGGGCCGGCCTGACGGCGAGCCAGCGCGGCAAGCTGCTCTACAAGCTGGCCGACCTGGTGACCGAGAACGCCGCCCGGCTGGCCGAGCTGGAGACGGCCGACACCGGCAAGATCATCCGCGAGACGCAAAGCCAGATCGGCTACGTCGCCGAGTACTACCGCTACTACGCCGGCCTCGCCGACAAGATCCAGGGCGCCTGCTTGCCGGTCGACAAGCCGGACATGGACGCCTTCCTGCGGCGCGAGCCGATCGGTGTGGTGGCGGCCATCGTGCCGTGGAATTCGCAGCTGTTCTTGTCGGCGGTCAAGCTCGGTCCGGCGCTGGCGGCGGGCTGCACCGTGGTGCTGAAGGCCTCCGAGGAGGGCCCGGCCCCGCTCTTGGAGTTCGCCCGCCTGGTGCACGAGGCCGGCTTCCCGCCCGGCGTGGTCAACATCGTCACCGGCTTCGGCGCCGATTGTGGCCGGGCGCTGACCAGCCATCCGCTGGTGTCTCGCATCGCCTTTACCGGCGGCCCCGAGACGGCGCGCCACATCGTGCGCAACTCGGCCGAGAACCTGGCCTACACCTCGTTGGAGTTGGGCGGCAAGTCGCCGGTGCTGGTGTTCGACGACGTCGATGTCGACAGCGTCAGCAACGCCATCGTCGCCGGTATCTTTGCCGCCACCGGCCAGAGCTGCGTCGCCGGCTCGCGCCTCCTGGTGCAGCGCGGCGTGCGCGACCGCCTGCTGGCCACGCTGAAGGCCAAGGCCGGGGCGATCCGCATCGGCGACCCGCAGGACAAGGCCACCGAGATGGGGCCGCTGGCGACGCTGAAGCAGCGCGAGCACATCGAGCGTGTGGTGGCGGCGAGCCTCGAGGCCGGCGCCGAGCTGGTGACCGGCGGCGTGCGCCCGGAGGGGTTCGACGCGGGCTACTACTACCGCCCGACCATCCTCGCTTGCCCCGATGCCCAAGTCCCGAGCGTGACGCAGGAGCTGTTCGGCCCGGTGCTGAGCGTGGTGACCTTCGATACCGAGGCCGAGGCCATCGCGCTCGCCAACGACAGTGTCTACGGCCTCGCCTCCGGCGTGTTCACCCGTGACCTGACCCGTGCGCATCGGCTTACTCGTGCGCTGCGCGCCGGCATCGTCTGGGTCAACACCTACCGCGCGGTGTCGCCGATCGTGCCGTTCGGTGGCTACGGCCTGAGCGGCCTGGGGCGCGAGGGCGGCATGGAGTCGGTGCTGGACTACACCCGCACCAAGTCGGTGTGGATCCGCACCTCGGACGAGCCGATCGCCGACCCGTTCGTGATGCGCTGAGGAGGACAAGGTGTACTACGAAATCCGCACCTACCGCATCAAGACCGGCGCCGTGCCGGCCTACCTGAAACTGGTGGAAGAGGAGGGTATCGCGTTGCAGAAGCAGTATCTCGGCAACCTGGTCGGTTACTTCTTTTCCGAGATCGGCCCCTTGAACCAGATCGTGCACATCTGGGCGTATTCCAGCCTGGACGAGCGCGAGGAGCGCCGCGCCGCTCTGGCCAAGGACCCGGCCTGGCAGGCGTTCGCGCCCAAGATCCAGGCTCTCCTTGAGGAGATGGAGAGCAAGATCATGAAGCCGGCACCGTTTTCCCCGCTGGCCTGAGCGTTCAGGCCGGCACCGTCAAGCTACAAGAACAACAGCATTACCTCTACCTAGGAGATGACATCATGACTGCAACGAAAGCGTTTGGTACTCGCGTCGCCCTGGCCGCCAGCCTCGGCATTCTGGCCGCCACCCCGGTGCTGGCGGAGAGCCTCGTGTTCACCAGTTGGGGCGGCACCACCCAGCAGGCGCAGCAGAAGCACTGGGCCAAGCCATTCAGCGCCGCCAGCGGCGTCAACGTGGCGATGGACGGCCCGACCGACTATGGCAAGTTCAAGGCCATGGTGGAAAGCGGCAACGTCAACTGGGACGTGGTCGACGTCGAGGGCGACTTTGCCTACAAGGCCGCCAAGGACGGGCTGCTCGAGCCGCTCGATCTCGCCCAGCTCAAGGGGGTAGACCCGCGCTTCGTCTCGCCCAATTCGGTGGGCAGCTTCTATTACTCCTTCGTGCTGGGCTACAACAAGCCGGCCCTGAAAGGCGCCGCCCCGGCCTCCTGGGCCGCCCTGTTCGACCTTAAGCGCTATCCCGGCAAGCGCACGCTGTACAAGTGGTCGGCGCCGGGGGTGCTGGAGATCGCGCTGTTGGCGGACGGCGTGCCCGCCAACAAGCTCTATCCGCTCGACATCGACCGTGCCTTCAAGAAGCTCGACAGCATCAAGAGCCAGATCGTGTGGTGGAGCGGCGGCGCCCAGTCGCAGCAGTTGCTGGCATCGGGCGAGGCCTCGATCGGCATGTTCTGGAACGGCCGCGTCAACGCCCTGCAGCAAAGCGGCGCCCCGGTCGGGATGTCGTGGAACCAGAACCTGACCGCCGCCGACATGCTGGTGATTCCGAAGGGCAGCAAGAACAAGGCGGCCGCGATGAAGTTCCTGGCCTACGCCACCAGCCCGGAGGCCCAGGCCAAGTTTGCCGGCGAAACCGGTTATGCGCCGATCAACCTGCAGGCCAAGAGCAAGATGACGCCGGCCGCGGTCAAGTCGCTGCCGGATCAGCATGGCGCCAGCCAGATCAACCTCGATATGCGCTACTGGGCCGAGCATCGCGAAGAGATCGCCAAGCGCTGGTACGCCTGGCAGACCCAGTAAGGTGCCGGGGCGGGGGTGACGGCTTTCCGCCGTCCCGCCCGCCTGTCTAGCCGTCGTGTCGTTTAGGAGTTGTCATGTCCACTGCTTTGAGTTCTGCCGCCGTTCCGGTGCGCCGCCGATTCAAGATCGGTGCCGAATCGCGTGGCGTCAAGCTACTGCTCCCCGCGCTGCTGCTGTTGGGGGTGTTCTTCCTGATCCCCGTGCTCACCCTGTTGCTGCGCAGTGTCATGGAGCCGGCTCCGGGTTTGCAGAATTATGTCGAGCTGCTCGGTTCGCAGACCTACGTCCGGGTGTTCTTCAACACCTTCATGGTGGCCGGCGTGGTCACGCTGATCACCTTGCTGATCGGCTTTCCGACCGCCTGGCTGCTCGCCGTGCTGCCCAAGCGCTGGTCGCAGCTGATGTTCGCGGTGCTGCTGTTGTCGATGTGGACCAACCTGCTGGCGCGCACCTACGCCTGGATGGTGCTGCTGCAGCAGACCGGTCTCATCAACCGGGTGCTGATGGCCATCGGCGTGATCGACGAGCCGCTGGCGCTGGTGAACAACCTGGTCGGCGTCACCATCGGCATGACCTACATCATGCTGCCGTTCCTGGTGATGCCGCTGCACGCCACGCTGCGCGCCATCGATCCCTCCACGCTGCGCGCCGCCGCCATCTGTGGCGCCAGCCGCTGGCAGGCGCTGCGCCTGGTGCTGCTGCCGCTGGCGCTGCCCGGCATCGCGTCCGGGGCGCTGATGGTGTTCGTGATGTCGCTCGGTTATTACGTCACCCCGGCGCTGTTGGGGGGCACCAATTACATGATGCTGGCCGAGCTGATCGCCCAGCTGGTGCAGTCGCTGCTCAACTGGGGTCTCGCCGGCGCTGCCGCCTTCGTGCTGCTGGTGGTGACGCTCGGTCTCTACGCCGTCCAGCTGCGCTACCTCGGCGGCGGACGCACCGGTTTCGGAGGACGCTGAGATGTTGCTCGATTTTGATCGTCTGGGGGCTTGGCGCTGGGGCCTGATCGGTGTCGGCACCGTGGTGATGCTGTTCCTGCTGCTGCCCATCGTGTTCATCGCCGCGCTGTCGTTCGGCGATTCGCAATGGCTGGTGTTTCCGCCGCCGGGCTGGACGCTGCAGTGGTACCAGCAGCTCTTGACCGATCCGGTCTGGGTCGACTCGCTGCTGACCAGCGCCAAGGTGGCGGTGATCGTCACCGTGCTGTCGGTGTCGCTGGGCCTGCTGGCGTCGCTCGGTCTCGCCTGCAGCACCTTCTTCGGCAAGAGCGCCTTGCAGGCCTTCTTCCTGACGCCGATGGTGTTGCCGGTGGTGGTGCTGGCGGTGGCGCTCTATGCGTTCTTCCTCAAGCTCGGGCTGACCGGCACGCTGACCGGCTTCGTCATCGGCCACCTGATCATCGCGCTGCCGTTCTCGATCATCACCATCGGCAACTCCTTGCAGAGCTTCGATCCGGCGCTGGAAGACGCCGCCATGATCTGCGGCGCCGGGCCGATCGAGGTGAAGTGGCGCGTGACGCTGCCTGCGATCCGGCTCGGGCTGTTCGCCGCTGCGGTGTTTTCTTTCCTGATTTCGTGGGACGAGGTCGTACTGTCGATCTTCATGGCCAGCCCCACCTTGCAAACCTTGCCGGTACTGATCTGGAGCACGCTGCGCCAGGACCTGACCCCGGTGATCGCGGCGGCATCGACCCTGCTGGTGGCCCTGACCATCGTGCTGATGCTGCTGGTTTCCCTGTTGAAGAGAGGTACACGCTCATGACGACCCCGTTTTTGCAGATTCGTGGCCTGCGCAAGACCTACGATCAGGTCGTGGCCATCGACCATGTTTCGCTCGATATCCAGCAAGGCGAATTCATGACCTTTCTCGGCCCGTCCGGCTCGGGCAAGAGCACCACGCTCTACATCGTCGCCGGTTTCCAGGGGCCGACCGAGGGGCAGGTGCTGCTCAACGGCAAGTCGCTGCTCGAGGTGGCGCCGAACCAGCGCAACATCGGCATGGTGTTCCAGCGCTACACGCTGTTCCCGCACCTGACGGTGGGCGAGAACGTCGCCTTCCCGTTGCGCGTGCGGCGCCGCCCCGAGGCCGAGATCAAGGCCAAGGTGGAAAAGATGCTGGAGCTGGTGCACCTGGCCGGTTATCGCGACCGTCTGCCAGGCCAGCTCTCCGGCGGCCAGCAGCAGCGCGTGGCGATCGCCCGCGCCCTGGCCTACGACCCGCCGCTGTTGTTGATGGATGAGCCGCTCTCCGCGCTCGACAAGAAATTGCGCGAGGAAATCCAGCTTGAGCTGCGCCGCATCCACCAGGAAACCGGCGTCACCATCCTCTACGTGACGCACGACCAGGAAGAGGCGCTGCGCCTGTCCGACCGCATCGCGGTGTTCAGCCAGGGCAAGATCGAGCAGGTCGGCACCGGCGAGGAGCTGTACGAGCGCCCGACGTCGCGCTTCGTCGCCGGCTTCATCGGCAACTCCAACTTCCTGCCGGTCAAGGTGGAGCAGATGGGCAGCGGCCGGGCACGCGCGGTGTTCCCCAACGGCCACGCGGTCGAGGGCGCCGCCAGTGCGCTCGCGGCCGGCAGCGAGGGCACGCTGATGGTGCGCCCGGAGCAGATGCGCATCCGTCCTGCCGCGGCAGCCGCAGGACACGGCCCGGCGGTGACGGTACGTGACATGACGTACCTGGGCGACAGCATGCACTTCGCGGTGCAGACGCCGTGGCAGCAGGAAGTCGCAGTGCGCATGGCGGTGCGCGATGGCCAGGGGCTGAGCATCGGGGCACCGGCGGTACTGGAGTGGGACGCGCAGCACGGTCACGTGTTTGCCTGAGAGCTTGCGAAAAATCCTGCTGCGCAGGGTGATCTCAAAGCTGTGATGCTCGCTGTACCACTTGTACAGCTGTGCTTCTCGCTTTGACCTCATCCTGCGGCGATGACCGCAGGGAATCCCTGTGGGACGAATTTTTTCACACGCTCTGCGCTGATCAAACGCAAGTGGGCGGCGGGGCAACGACACCGGCCGTCGAAGGATAGAGAATGGAAATCTTGAGCGAGGCGGAACTGCTGCAGGACCGCTGTTACATCGACGGGCAATGGCTGGACGGCGTCGAGCGCCTGGACGTGCACAACCCGGCCACCGGCGAGACCATCGGCAGCGTGCCGCGTCTGGGTGCGGCCGAAACCCGCCGCGCCATCGACGCGGCCCATGCCGCGGGCGTGACCTGGCGCGCGCTGACCGGCAAGGAGCGGGCGGGCTATCTGCGCCGCTGGTTCGACCTGGTGCTGGCGCACACCGAGCCCTTGGCGCGGCTGCTGACCGCGGAAATGGGCAAGCCGTTGGCCGAAGCCAAGGGGGAGATCGCCTACGGCGCGGCCTACATCGAGTGGTTTGCCGAGGAAGCCAAGCGCGTCTATGGCGACGTGATTCCCGCCACGCAGGGCGACAAGCGCTTGATCACCATCAAGCAGCCGGTGGGTGTGGTCGCCGCGATCACGCCGTGGAACTTCCCAAATGCCATGCTGGCACGTAAGATCGCGCCGGCGCTCGCTGCGGGGTGCACCGTCGTCGCCAAGCCGGCGGAACAGACCCCGCTGTCGGCGCTGGCCCTGGCCAGTGTTGGCCGAAGAAGCCGGCATACCGCCCGGCGTGATCAACGTCGTCACCGGCGACCCGGTGGCGATCGGCGGGGAGCTGACCAGCAACCCGCAGGTGCGCAAGCTGACCTTCACCGGTTCCACCGAGACCGGACGGCTGCTGCTGCGGCAATGCGCCGGCACGGTGAAGAAGGTCAGCATGGAACTGGGGGGCAACGCGCCGTTCATCGTGTTCGACGACGCCGACCTCGACGCCGCGGTGGAAGGCGCGATGGTGTCGAAGTACCGCAATAGCGGGCAGACCTGCGTGTGCGCCAACCGCCTCTACGTGCAGGACGGGGTCTACGACGCGTTCATCGCCAAGCTGAGCGCGCGCGTGGCCGCGCTCGACGTCGGCAACGGCATGGACGTCGGGGTGATGCAGGGCCCGCTCATCGATGACAAGGCCGTGGCCAAGGTCGAGGCGCATATCGCCGACGCGCTGGAGCAGGGCGCGGCCATCGTCACCGGCGGCCGGCGCCATGCGCTGGGCGGAACCTTCTTCGAGCCGACCATCCTGCGCGACGTGACGCCCGCGATGCGCGTGGCGCGCGAAGAAACCTTCGGCCCGGTGGCGCCGGTGTTCCGCTTCCGTGACGAGGCGGACGTGATCGCCCAGGCCAACGCCAGCGAATTCGGCCCGGCAGCCTACTTCTACAGCCGCGATCTCGCCCGGGTATGGCGCGTGGCCGAGGCGATTGAAGCGGGCATGGTGGGGGTCAACACCGGCCTCATTTCCACCGAAGTGGCGCCGTTCGGCGGGATCAAGCAATCCGGCTGCGGCCGGGAAGGATCGCGCTACGGCATCGAGGATTACCTCGAAATCAAATACCTCTGTCTTGGCGGCATTCAATAAGGAGATCGACCATGTCACCCAAGGGCAGCAGTTCGCTGAAGATAGACCGTAGCGTCAAGACGCTGCGCGAGTTGACGCTGGAGAAGATGCGCGACGCCATCCTCAGCGCCTATTTCAAGCCCGGCGAGCGCCTGGTGGAACGCTCCTTGTGTGAAGAGCTGGGCGTCAGCCGTTCCATCGTCAGGGAAGTGCTGCGCCATCTGGAGACCGAAGGCCTGGTCGAGTCGATCCCGCACCAGGGCCCGGTGGTGGCCACGCTCGACGCCGACAAGGCGGCGCAGATCTACGAGATCCGCGCCCTGCTGGAAGGCCACGCCGCCCGGCTGTGCGCCGAGCGCGCCGACGACGAGACCATCGTGCGCCTGGCCGCCATCAACGAGGAAATCCAGGCGGCCTTCGCCAGAAACGATTTCCACGAGGTGCTGGCCAGCACCTCGGCGTTCTACGAGCTGATGTTCGAGGGCAGCGGCCAGACCATGGCGTGGGAGATCGTGCAGTCGCTCAACGCCCGCATCAATCGCCTGCGCGCCATGACCATCAGCTCGGCGGGCCGCGCCACCGAGGCCGCGGCGGAGATGCGCCTCCTGGTCGACGCGCTCAAGCGACGCGACCCCCAGTCCGCGCATGATGCCTCGGTGGCTCACGTCAAGCGCGTCGCCGATATCGCTGCTAGAAAGTTGGCCGAAGTGGCCGATGCCAGCCCGGCGGCCGATCTCGAGGCGGCGCCGGCAGCCCTGGCCGGTTCCGCCTGATTCCTGTCCTGTGAACGCGGGCGGCCACGTGCTGGCCGCCCCGTTTTCTCCGCCGTGCGCGGTGCTCTACCGCCCAGCATCCCGCTCTTCGCTCCGGACCACAGCGCCTGCGGTGCAGGCCGTCTCGATGGGTCATCCTGCGCGCCAAACCCTGTCTGTTCGATCATCGAACGTCTTTGCAGACACTATCCTTGACGCCACGGCTGCCACTCACTACATTGACGGCCGATATTCGAACTGTTTGTGCGTTTATCGGCCATTTATCGGTAGGCAGCCTGGCAATGCCGCTTGATTAAGCGAGCAGTTTTCTGACAATGAAAATGACGAGCCGATGGATCGGTGGCTGGGTGTGTCAGGAGGCTGCAGCTTCGATCGCCCCGTCCCCCGCTCGCAAGGTGTTGGCCGTGTCGCAGCGCGACGAGCATGTTAAAGAATCACTCTGCTGAGGAACGTCATGGTTAACTCGAACACTCCGGGAGGCGCGCCCAACCCCATGGGAATGGACGGCATCGAGTTTGTGGAGTTTGCAAGCACCGAACCCCTCCGTCTGGGGCGCCATCTCGAGGCGCTGGGCTTCAGCGCCGTGGCACGGCACCGCTCGAAGAACGTGCTGTTGTACCGGCAAGGCTCGGTCAACTTCATCGTCAACGGCGAACAGGGCGGGCACGCCCAGCAGTATGCCCAACAGCAGGGTTCAGGCATTTGCGCCGTGGCTTTCCGGGTCAGGGATGCGGCACTCGCGACGCGCTATGCCAATGAACGCGGTGGCTGGGAAGTGGACAGCGCCCCCGGGGTGATGGAGTTGCGCATTCCCGCGTTTCAGGGGGTGGGGGGCTCGCTGATCTATCTGGTCGACCGTTACCAGGACCATTCCATCTACGACGTCGATTTTGTCTGGCTGACCGGCGCCGAGGCGGACCAGACGCCGCTGCTGCTCACCGCGGTCGATCAACTGGTGCAGCGGGTTCAACCCGGCCGGCTCAAGGAGTGGCAAGATTTTTATGCCCACCTGTTCGGATTTCGCGCCCATCCACGCAGCGTTGCCGGCGAATGCCTGATCGAAAGCCCGTGCGGCAAGGTGCGCATCCGCCTCGAAACCGCCGCGGGCGAGCGTGGCGAAGGCGGGCGCGAAGGCTTGCATGCCGTGCGGCTGCTGGCGCCCGATCTGCCCGCCGCGGCCGCCGAGCTGGCGCGGCGGGGGGTACGGCTGGTCGAATCGCTGACCCCGGACGCCTATGCCCCGCGAGTGCTGCACACGCTGCACGAAGCGGGGCTGGTGCAATTCGAAATGGCCTCGCAGGCTGACTGACACGGTGCCGATCATGGAACGATCCCGTTTTGCCATCGATACCACCGCCCTTGCCGGGGCGCTGGAAGACAAGTTGGCGGCCATCGCCGAGGCCGGTTTTTCGGCCGTGACGCTGTCGGCCAAGGATTTGGTGGGCGAGCAGACCGGCGGCCTGGAGCAGGCGGTGCGCCGGGTGCGCGACAGCCAGTTGGCGGTCAGCGGCTTCCTGGCGCTGCGCGACTTCGAAGGGCTGGGCGGCCGCTTCCTCGACTACAAGGTCGACATCGCCAAGTCGATGCTGCGCATGGCGCAGCAGACCGGTGCCGATCTCTTGCTGGTGTCGTCGACGACCTCGCCGCAAGCCAGCGGCGACCTCGACACCATCGTGCAGCATCTGCAACTGCTGTCGGCGCTGGCGACGCCGCTCGGCTTGCGCATCGGCTACGAACCGCTGGCCTGGGGGCGCCACGTCGCGGACTACCCCAGTGCCTGGCAGGTGATCGAGCGGGTCGACCGCGAAAACGTCGGCCTGGTGCTCGATTCCTTCCACCTGTTTGCCCGCGGCATGCAGCCGGACGACCTGAAAGCCATTCCACCGGAGCGCCTGTTCCTGGTGCAGCTTTCCGACGCCATGTACGACTACGTGCCGGCTCTCGACGAGATGGTGGAGCTCTCCCTGCATCACCGCTTCTTCCCGGGCGAGGGCGAGCACAGCCGGGCGCTGGTGGAACTGGTGAGCCGGCTGGAGGCGGGCGGCTATCGCGGCCGCTACGCCTTCGAGGTGGCCAATGACGATTATCAGCATTGCCCCCCGTCGCTGGTGCTGCAGTGGGCAGGGCAGGCGGTGGAGTGGCTTTCTTCGCAGGTACAGTCGGGCTGAACGCGCTGTTTCCGGCGCCCCGCTACGGTGCGGCGTCGGCGTACTGATCTCCCTCGCTTCCGGCCATGGCCGGGAGGGGTAACGTTGTTTGTGTTGGTGTGTGCACCTGGCGATTTCCCAGGGATTGGCGGACGGGTCTTCCCGTCCGTTTTTTTTGCGTGCCACAAATCGGCGGGCATGAGGCGGAGAGACGGCGTTGCCGAGACGGGACGGGATGGAAAGGCCCTCCCGGCGGCGGGTGCGCAGCCGGGAGGGTATGGCGGGCCCGCTCAGGGCAGCAGCAGCGACAGCTCGTTGGACCCGGCGCGCAGCACCGGCAGGATGCGGGTTTCCAGGTCGCTCAGCGAGACGCGCCCGGCCTGCACGCCGATGTTCATCGCCGCCACCACCTTGCCGTCCGATGCCGCGATCGGCACCGCGATCGAGCGCAGCCCGATTTCCAGTTCCTGATCGACGATGGCGTAGCCTTGCGCGCGTACCTTTTCCAGTTCGGCGCGCAGATCGTCCACGGTGATCAGGGTGTGCGAGGTGTACTTGATCAGCTTGGCGCGGGCCAGCTGGGCCTCGCGCTCTTCGGCGGGCAGGCTGGCCAGCAGGACGCGCCCCATCGAGGTGTAGGCGGCCGGCAGCCGGCTGCCGATGTCGAGGTCGATGGTCATGATGCGCGAGGTCGAGGCGCGCGCGATGTAGAGGATGTCGTCGCCGTCGAGGATGGCGATCGAGCTCGATTCGTTGAGCGTGTTGCTGATGTAGCGCAGCACCGGCTGGGCCGCCTTGGCCAGCGGGGTCGAGGCCAGGTAGGCGTGGCCCAGCGACAGGATGCGCGGGCGCAGCGCGAAGTTGCGGCCGTCCTCGGCGCTGACGAAGCCGAGCTTGTTCAGCGTGTACAGGCAGCGGCGCACGGCGGCGCGCGGGATGCCGGTCTTCTGGCTGATCTGCGAGATCGACATCAGGCGGCGCTGTTGCGAGAACGCCTGGATCACGGTCAGGCCGCGTGCGAGCGAGGTCATGAAGTTGGGATCGCCACTCTGCGAGGCGATGTCATCCGCGGCGGTCTGAGGGGTGTCTTCGCTGCTCTCGTCGGGACCGGACAGCTCTTCCAGGTCCTCAGCGGGGCGGTCTTCAGTGTTGTACATGGGCCGTCTCTTGTCATGGCGGGGCGGCTGGCTAACGACGCAGATGAGCGTGTGCCATTTCCGTTAAAGCGTCCATGCCGCCTTCGCCTCGTTCAATCGTTCACTCTCCGCCCTGTGGCGGAGCGCATGTCTCCGTGAATGCAGGCTGTCGGCCTGTTCCTCCCGCATCGCCTCGCATTCACCGGCACCGTCAGGATAGTTGATTATTCGCCTATCGCACAATATTTCGATTATCGGTATTGACCGTGCTGAGGGCGGCTGGCTACAGTTTGTTCGATAAACAAATAGATGTGCGTTAAACGCACAAAAACGACTTAGGAGAGACAGTCATGGCCCATCACCCACTTTCCCTCCCTGACGTTCGACCCGGCCGCGGGCGTGCGCCGCGTTCTCATGGCGTCGCGCGTTTCCGTGTTGCACCCGAATTTGATCGGACCGCCAACGATCGGCGTTCCTGTCAAAGGCGGCCGGGTTTTGCCTGGTCGCTGGCGGTTTCGAGTTTGTTCCCCGTCCCCGATGCCCGATCCCGATGGATCGGCAGCGCGCTGGAATGGCGGGTGACGTGTTCGAGGCTGCCCCCCACACCAAAAAAGCTGTGTCCATCTAGGAGAAAGATTCATGAAGCAGAAGAAAAGCCTGATCGCCGCTCTGGCACTGGGCATGACCTCGTTTGCCTACGCCGACGTCACGCTCTACGGCCGTATCCACATGGACCTGGAAAGCACCAAGGCCGGTACGACCGAGACGCCGTCACTGTCCAAGGTACAGAACGATGCCTCGCGCATCGGCTTCAAGGGCAGTGAGGATCTGGGGAACGGCCTGAAAGCGATCTGGCAGGTGGAGTCGGGGGTGTCGGTCGATGCCGGCGGCGGCACCTGGGCCTCGCGCGAGAGCTTCCTGGGCCTGAGCGACGCCACCTTCGGCACCCTGAAGGCCGGCAACTTCCTGGTGCCTTACGACGATCTGCATTACATCGCCGGCAACAACTTCCAGCAGGGCACCGGTATTTCCAACGATGCCGCGATGTGGGCCAACGGCGGCGATCTCAAGACCGGCGGCTTCGATACGCGCCTGGGCAACTCGATCAGTTACCAGACCCCCAAGTACAAGGGCTTCAGCTCGCGCATCCAGTATTCGCTGACCACGGACGCCACCAATGGCAAGGAAGCGAAGTCGAACGGGGCTTCGGTGGTTTCGGCCAACGTGCTGTACGACGACGGCCCGCTGCGCGTCGGCTACGGCTTCCAGAACAACCGCGACATGCAGGGCCTGTCGTCCAACTTCTACGAGGACGGCACCGCCCACATGCTGGCCGCGGGCTATGTCTTCGGCGACTTCTACCTCGGCGGCCTGTACGAGCACATCAAGCTGGAAAACATCAACAACAGCGGCAACGACCGCAGCCGCAACTACTACGGCGCGATGGCCAGCTACACCGCCGGCCTCAACGTGTTCTCGGCCCAGTTCGGCAAGGCGGCGTCGTGGACCGGGGCGGCCGGGGTGGCCGACAGCGGCGCGCGCATGGGCTCGATCGCCTACAACCGCATCCTGAGCAAGACCACCCAGGTGTACGCGCTGTACACGCTGATGCACAACGATGACAACGCCGGCTACGTGCTGGGTTCGAACGCCGTGCAGCCGGGTGCGGGCGCGGTCATGTCGAAGCAGCACTCCATCGCCATCGGCATGTGGAAGAACTTCTGAGCGTTTGCCGTTCTCGCCAGGCCCGCCCCTCCGGCGCGGGTCTTTTTCTTGGCCAAGGTTGGCCGAAGCCGGGTGGAATCCGGGCCGGTCAACACAGTTAGTCTCGTTGTGTTCGATAGACGAACGATAATTCGATAATCGGTGTTGACGGCGTGTCATGGCCGACCTACATTGAAGTCCGATATAAGAACATAAGGGCGTTAATCGCCCATTACGATTTGGAGGATGATCATGATCAACGCCGTGGCCCCGTCCCTCGTTTCCACCCGCCAGCCCGCTCAAGCGAGCGCCTTGCCGGTCGGTCCGATCGCATCCCCTTCCGATCGACTTCCCGCTCTCCGTCACGCTTTCGAACGAGCACATCGCGCTAGCGCGACCCCTCGCCGACGGCCGTTGCCGGCCGGATCCACCGCCCTGGCGATCGTGCGTCGATCGCCGCCCCGCACCCGGCAGGCCATCCATGCCCCGGGAACGGAAAAGCCAGTTAGGAAGAGTCTGATGAAGATCACCGGTTCCACCCGCGTGTATTTCGTGATCGCCGATCCGATCGACCAGGTCCGCGCGCCTGAACTGTTCAACCTGGTATTCCGTCTGTACGGCATCGATGCCGTGGTGGTGCCGCTGAACGTCAAGCCGGAAGACTTCGATGCCACGCTCAGGGCGCTGTTCAAGGCGCCCAATGTGGACGGCGTGTTCCTGTCGATTCCGCACAAGCCGGCGGCGCTGACGGTGGCCGACCGCTGCTCCCGGCTGGCGCAGGTGGCCGGGGCGGTCAACGCGGTACGCCGCGCTCCGGACGGCGCGCTCGAAGGCGACCTGTTCGACGGCCTGGGCTTCGTCAAGGCACTGGAGCGCGCCCACATTCCCTACGCCGGCCAGCGCGTGCTGCTGATCGGTGCCGGCGGTGCCGCCTCGGCGATTGCCGCCGCGCTGGCGGCGTGCGGCAGCGCCGAGATCGCCGTCTTCGATCCAGCCGGCGACAAGGCCGCGCAGCTGGCGGCGCGCATCGCCGAGGCCTTCCCGGTCGAGACCCGTGCCGCCGCCAGCAACGACCCGGCCGGCTACGACCTCGTCGTCAACGCCTCGCCGCTGGGCATGAAGCAGGGCGACCCGGCGCCGTTCGACGTGACGCGGCTCGACGCCGGCGCCGCGGTGTTCGACGTGCTGATGAAGAACCAGCCGACGCCGCTGCTGTGCTCGGCACGCGCCCGCGCGCTCAAGGCCGAGCCCGGTTTCGAGATGCTGATCCAGCAGGCGCCGCTGTACCTGCGCTTTTTCGGCCTGGAGACCGCGGCGGCCGGCATCGAGAACGATGCCTCCGCGCTCAGGGACATGATTTACCCCAAAGAATTGCTCGACACCCTGCAGGCGTCCTGACGGACGCACAAAGACAGGGAGAGCCCGTCGCGCAAGCCCCGCTTGCGTCACTTTTGATGTAATGGAGGAGATAAACCGTGACTGTATCCACTGCTATCGACGTTCGCGCGTTGATCAATGACCGTGCCATCGGGCTGTGCCAGAAACTGGTGGTGTTGCTCGGCTTTTGCATCATCGCGCTCGATGGTTTCGACGTCGCGATCATGGGCTTCATCGCGCCCCAACTGAAGCAGGAATGGGGGGTAACCAACCAGATGCTGGGGCCGGTGCTCAGCGCCGCCCTGGCCGGCCTTGCCATCGGCGCCCTGGTCGCTGGCCCGCTGGCGGACCGTTTCGGCCGCAAGGTAGTGCTGGTGTGCAGCGTGTTCTTCTTCGGCGTCTGGACGCTGGCGACGGCGGCGTCCACCGACATCACGCACCTGATCATGTTCCGCTTCCTGACCGGCCTGGGCCTGGGCGCGGCGATGCCGAACGTGGGCACGCTGGTGTCGGAGTACGCCCCGGACCGCAGCCGTTCCTTCCTGGTGACGGTGGTGTTCTGCGGCTTTACCGTCGGCGCGGCCGGCGGCGGTTTCCTGGCGGCCTGGATGATTCCGAACTTCGGTTGGGCCAGCGTGCTGGTGCTGGGCGGCGTGCTGCCGCTGATCGTGGCGCCGATCCTGTTCTTCAAGTTGCCGGAATCGGTGCGCTTCCTGGTCACCAAACGCGCCCCGGCCGAGCGGATTTGCAAGATTGTCGACCGGCTCGCTCCGGGCGTGGCCAACGAGCATTCCACCTTCGTGATGCCGAGCGCCCCGGCGGCGACCTCGAACGAAAGTCCGATCAAGATCGTGCTGTCCAAGCAGTACAAGTTCGGCAGCCTGATGCTGTGGCTCGGTTATTTCTCGGCGCTGTTCCTGGTGTACCTGATGGGCAGCTGGATGCCGACCCTGGTGAAGGAGTCCGGCTACAGCGTCAGCGACGCCGCGGTGGTGACGGCGTTCTTCCAACTGGGCGGCCCGATCGGCTCGCTGTTCCTCGGCTGGTGCATGGACCGCACCAACCCGCACAAGCTGCTGGCGCTGACCTACCTGTTCGGCGGCGCAATGCTCTACGTGCTGGGCATGGTGTCGAGTCACTTCGCCCTGGTGGTGCTGCTCTCCTTCGTGATCGGCTTCTGTTTCAACGGTGCCAATACCGGCATGAACGCGCTGTCGGCCAGCTTCTACCCGACCGAGGCACGGGCCACCGGCTCCAGCTGGATGCACGGTATCGGCCGCTGGGGCGCGGTGCTGAGCGCCTTCGCCGGTGCCCAGATGCTGGCCATGGGCTGGTCCTTCTCGCAGGTGTTCGGGGCGCTGTCGGTGCCGGCGGCTCTGACCGCGCTGGCCATCCTGGCGAAGGGCATCAACGGCGCGCGTCAGCGCCAGGCGGCCGGGCGGGACGTTGCGCTCTATGCCGGCAAGTGATCTTTTCCGTCACGGGCGGACGGCCACGGCTCGCCGTAGTGTTCCGGCCGTAAGCGATGATTTGAACTCCTTGTGACCCGGGGACTTGGGCGGACGTACGAACGTTCGCCTTTTTTTGCCTGTCGTCGATCACGCTAAACTATGCTGCCCGTGGCCGCCCAGCATCGTCTTGTGGCGGGAGGGCTCCGGGCGTTTGCAACGCTTCCGTCCTGTTTTAACCCGTTATCCGATTTCAGCCGATGCCAGACAATACCTCCGCAACCGCCGCGACGCCGGTGGCCCCCGCCACCACGGGCTCTGCCACCGGGCCGATCATCGCCATCGTGTTCTTCAACTTGGTGGCCTACCTCGCAGTCGGCCTGCCGATGGCGGTGGTGCCGGGCTACGTGCACGGCCCGCTGGGCTATGGCGAGGTGGTGGCGGGCTTCGCCGTCAGCATCCAGTACCTGGCCACCTTGCTGAGCCGGGCCTATGCGGGCCGGCTGTGTGACAACCACGGCCCCAAGCGCTCGGTCCTGTCGGGCATGGCGCTGTGCTGTGCCAGCGGGGTTTGCCTCTGGATTGCCGGACTGTCGGGCCTGGCTCCGGCGGGCAGCCTGGCCAGTCTGATCGCGGGGCGTCTGCTGTTGGGGACCGGGGAGAGCCTCGTCACCACCGGCACCATTACCTGGGGAATTGCCCGGGCCGGCAGCGCCCATACCGGCAAGGTCATTTCCTGGAACGGCATGACCAGCTACGGCGGTATGGCCATCGGAGCGCCCTTGGGCGTGGTGCTCGCCGAGCGCTGGGGCTTTGGCGCGCTGGGCCTGACCACCGTGGCGATGACACTGGCCTCGTGGTTCCTGGCGCGGCGTAAGCCGGCCGTGGCGCCATCCGGCGGCGAGCGGCTGCCGTTCAGCCAGGTGTTCCGGCGCATGGTGCCGTTCGGGCTGTGCCTGGCGCTGGGCTCGGTCGGGTTCGGTGCCATTTCCACCTTTGTCACCTTGTTCTTTGCCAGCCGGCACTGGCCGGATGCGGCGCTGGCGCTCACCCTGCTGGGCGTCTTCTTCATCGCGGCGCGCCTGCTGTTCGCCGGCAGCATCAATCGTTTCGGCGGTTTTCCGGTGGCGCTGGTGTCGCTCGTCGTAGAAGCCTCCGGCTTGCTGCTGCTGTGGCTGGCTGCCGCACCCTGGCAGGCCTTTGCCGGCGCGGCCCTGACGGGGTTCGGCTTTGCGCTGGTGTTTCCGTCACTGGGCATGGAGGCCGTGCGCCGGGTGCCCAGCGGCAGTCGCGGTGCGGCCTTGGGGGCTTATGCGCTGTTTCTCGATCTGGCACTCGGCGTGACCGGGCCGCTGGCCGGCGTTGTGGCGAATCGGCTGGGGTATGCGTCGGTGTTTCTGCTGGCCGCACTGGCCGTCGTGCTGGCGGCCATGCTGAGCAGCCTGCTGCACAGCATGGCGGGGAAGGGGACCGCAGCGCCGGCCGCGTGAGCGTGACCCGGGCAGGCGGTCGGTTCGAGCAGTATGGGGCTGTTGCTGTGTGGTGGTGACGGGAAGCGGGTTGGGGCGGTATGCCGGGAACCCAGGTTATGGCGTGAAGGCCGGCAACAGGCCAGGATGACCCCGTGGCGAGATTTCGTCTTTATTTACTGTAATTTCGTCAAGAATCCAGCCTCTTAAAGCCGGTCTGGATTGCATGCGCTGGCGTGCCCGGCCACAGAGCCCGCAAAAAAAACCGCCGCTCGGATCGAGCGGCGGGATAAAGGGCCATACCCCCACAGCAACAACATTAATCTCTTAAATAAGCCTTCCTCGCCCGCTCGTCGTTTAACCGATCACGTGCAGGGGCGTGCTGTGTGTTGGCGGCTATTTACCCTCGGATACCGGGACCGGCTGACCGTTCTTGAACGAGTACACCGTGATGGGGGAGTTTTTGAGGTCCCGCTTGTCGTCGAACTGGTAGGTTCCGGCTACGCCCTGCTGGTTGCTGGCCGCCAGTGCCGCGCGGTATTGCTTGGGCTCCACCGAGTTGGCTTTCTGCATGGCCTTGGCAATGATGTTGAGACCGTCATACATGGAAGCACCATAGACGAGCGGCTCGATGCTGAAGCGCTTTTTGTACTCGGTGGTGAATTGCTTGCCTTCGCTGGTCTGCTCCAGCACCGGCCCGCCCTGTGGGCAATAAACGCCACCATCGACGGTGGTCCCCCCCAGCTTGGCCAACTCTTCGTTGCAGATGCCATCGCCTCCCAGCAGATACGCTTTCAGCCCCAGGCGCGCCATCTGGCGACGCATCGGCCCACCTTGCGAGTAATAGCCGCCGTAGAAAATGCCATCCGGTTTGGCGGCTTTGATACTGGTCAGAATGGCCGAGAAGTCGGTCGATTTGTCCGTCGTGAATTCCCGGGCGACAATCTGGATACCGTTGGCTTTTGCCGCCTTGATGAATTCTTCGGCAACGCCCTGGCCGTAAGCCGTACGGTCATCGATGATGGCAAAACTCTTCGCTTTCAGATTCTTGGCAGCGAATACCCCCATTTTAGTACCCAGTTGGGTATCGCTGGCACCGATCCGGAAAACGTAAGGGTAGCCGTTCTGGGTGACCTTCGGGTTGGAGGCGACGGTTGCCATCACGATGCCCGCGTCGTTGAGGAGCTTGGAGATGGGGATGGCCACGCCCGAGTTGTAGGGGCCGATCACGGCCTTGACGTTGGCATCGACGAATCGCTGCGCTACCGTCATACCGGTGCGGGGGTCGGCGCCATCGTCTTCCGACATCATCTCAAAACGCACTTTCTTGCCGCCCACGACGATGCCTTGGGCATTGAGGCGATCCATGGCCATTCTCAGACCATTCTCATGGTCTTTACCGATAGCGGCTTGCGGGCCGGTGAGCGGACCGGTCAGCCCGATCTTGACGGTCATTTCTTCTGCCGCGAACCCCAGTAACGGGGTGAGCGCCAACCCTGCTGCGAAAACAAATTTGGTACGAAAGTGACGAACGTTGGCCATCATGTTTCTCCGTTGTAGACATGTTTTCATTGGCAAGTGCTGCGTCGCCAATGTCGTCTGCTCATCCTGTAAATACCGAATGGCAGACTGGGGTGGCAAAAATGAACGTCTTTGTCATTTGTAACGTGCGCACGTCATAGTTTTTGGTCGCCATTCGACAGGTTTTGTTCTTTTTTGGACATGCGTCGCGAGGGCGTTTGAAATCAGGTGCCGGCCAAGGTTGGTTGCCGCATAGCTCTGACGGGTCGACAAAGAAAGAATGTCGCGCTCGCTGGAATCGAGGTGCGCTTACCTTGGAATTCGAGTTTCGGTAATCAAAGGTTCGGGAATAGTGAACGGCGAGGCCTCGTGGCTGGAGAGATTGGCTTGTGCCGTGTGTAAAAGTGCACACCGTGCTGGCCGTAGACGGTATGTCGGCCCGAAGATGTCGCCATGCGCGATAGTCATCATGCGCATTAATCTGATGACTGATGGGCCATCAAGGATTGGGCGTAGCCATAGCGTTTAGAGGTGGTCCGCTGTTGCAGGCCTTGAGCGACGTTAACGTGTGGGGCGCCCACCTGGTGCCCAATATGGAGATGGGACAGTGCCATAATGGATTTTCACCCTGGAGTCCGATCATGTGCCGCTGGCTCGCTTACTCGGGAAACCCCGTTCCGCTTGAAACGGTGCTGTTTCAAGCAAAACATTCCTTGATCGATCAGAGCCTGCACTCACGGCTCAGCGTCTCGACCACCAATGGCGATGGCTTCGGCCTCGGCTGGTATGGGCGCCCAGGCGAAACGCCGTATCGCTACCGCAGCGTGCACCCGGCGTGGAACGACCCCAACCTGCGCGAGGCGGCGCGCGCCATCCATTCGCCGCTTTTTCTGGCCCATATCCGCGCCGCCACCGATACGGCGGTGCAGGAGACCAACTGCCATCCGTTCCGGCACGGGCACTGGCTGTTCGTCCACAATGGTCTGGTGCGCAACTACCACGCCGTGCGTCGCGACCTGATGCTGGCGGTGGCCCCCGAACTGTTTGCCTCGATAGAGGGGACGACCGATTCCGAGCTGTTGTTCTTTCTCGCCTTGACGTATGGCCTGGCGACCGAGCCGGTGCCGGCGCTGGAGCGGATGGCGGCGCTGGTCGAGGAGACCGGGCGGCGCCATGGGGTGGAAGCGCCGCTGACCATGACGATGTGCGCGACCGATGGGCAGCAGATGGTCGCTGTGCGTTATTCCAGCGAGACACAGTCGCGCTCGCTGTTTCACAGCACGTCGTTTCACCACCTGCACGAACTGTATCCGGACGACCCGCGCATCACGGCGGCCGGCGACGATGCCTTCCTCGTGCTGTCCGAACCGCTTGTCGACCTGCCCGAGGTGTGGGAGGAGGTGCCGGAGCAAACCGCCATCGTGGCGCGTGCCGGCACGATCATGCAGCACCACTTCAACCCTCATCTGCCCTGAGGCGCCAGGGTTGCCTGGACGATTTTCATTCTGCGTCGATGATAGAGGAACGGTCGGTGTGTGACTTTGCTGGGGCGTTCGGGGCCGGCAGGGAGGGGCTAGTTTTGGCCAGCCTGCAGGCGGTCACAAATTACAGCTGCCAGTGTGCGGGCTGGGTGCGTTCAACGACTGCGTGACTTTTGGCCCTATGCGCGAGACGTCGAGAGCCGCTGAATGAGCGAATCCATGTATTGCACAAAGAGTGCGTCCGGGTTCTGTTTGAACAGACGAATACGCCCCGTGTTGTTTAGCACGAGAATGCCCACGATGTGCGCAAACACAGCCGTGGTCTCGATGAGCGCCTTATCGGCGGCCAGGCCCAATGCTTCCAGTTGGCTCTGGACAGGTTGCAGGGCAGCCATCAACTGCTCATTCAGTTGCTGGTTGAGTTCAGGCGTCAGGCCCCTGGGCTTCATGCCGTCGAAAAGGTAGAACCCCAGGTCCAGTTCTTTGGGGTTGTCCCGATAGAACACGTAGAAGGCTTCGGCCTTGGCGCGGAGCAGCTCGGTTGCCGTGGCGAACTGTGCCTTGCCGCGGGTGCCTGCATCGGCAGCCTCAACAACTTGGTTCAGACGCTGCAAGGACTCGCCAAGCAGGGCGCCGTAGATTTCTTCCAGGTTGGCAAAGTAGCTGTAAATTGCCCCTGGCGTATATCCGGCCCGCTTGGCGATTTCCCGCAGGCTTGCCCCATCCAGCCCCAGCTCGAAAAACGCGGTACGGGCTGCATCCAGTATGAGGGTTCGTCGCGCCTGATTAAGCGCATTTTCCCTGGCCACCCGTGACTCGGCGGTGGCAGAAATTCTCCGAGAGCTAACTTTTTGACTTGCAGTTGACTTGGCCATGATCCTGATTCTACACTGCATTCATAAATTGAACAGTGTTCATTTTAATGAATTCCGTGTATGTTTGCCGGTTATGTCAGCAACGGGCACCCGTAGGTTTGATGGGTGGTATGGCTTTCGGGAATCCCGGAGAAAGGGCCTGCCCACCGTCTTATGGATGGGGATGAGCCGGACGTTGATGCCCTGTTGCTTCAGCTTGGCATTCATGCCCTGGCTGTCATCTATTCTCCCCAAAACAAAATCAGGTTTCAGGAGTGAACCCATGCCTGCAACGAAAGAAGAGGTTGCCGCATTCATGGCAGCGGAATTTCCGCAAAGCAAGTGTGTAGTTGAAGCGGTTGGCGATGATGGGGCCAGGGTTTCGCATCATATTGGCCCAGGTGAGTTGCGCCCAGGCGGAACGGTTTCGGGTCCAGTGCTCATGGGGGTGGCGGATGTGGCCTTGTACGTGGCCATCCTCGGCAAAATTGGCATCGTGCCGCTGGCTGTGACTACCAGTCTCACCATCAACTTTCTGCGCAAGCCATCTGCCGATGCTCACATCATTGCTGAGTGCAAGCTTATGAAGGTCGGTCGTACGTTGGCTGTCGGTGAGGTTTCACTGTACTCGAAGGGTTCAAGTGAGCCGGTGGCTCACGTTGTGGGAACGTATTCCATTCCGCCTGAGCGCAATAGCTAAGAGCCTGTTCGAGGTCTTTGCCGCCCGTTTGTCTTCTCTCCGCGCTCGTCTGCCTTTGCCAGTTAACAAGCTGGCCTTGCCTGGAACAACTACTGCAATCAATGCATCAATGAACTGCATGAATGCCATATTGTTCAATCGTGCCTGAACGTAATGCCGACAGGGGCAAGATCAACCTGCATGCTTTTACCCCTTCCCCCGAAGGATAAGGACCGCGCCGGCGATGAGAAGCGCCGCCCCTAGCAGCGAGAGGGCACTGGGTGGCGTCTGTGCCTTGTAGGCATCCACCAGCAGACCGGTGCCGAGCTGGCTGGCGACCAGCACGGTAATGGTCACCGATGCCCCAACCGACTGGTAGCCCACGATACCGGCAAAGACAAAAAACGAGCCCAGCAGGCCAGGCAGAACAACCCAGGGGCGGATCGCCTGGATGGTTTCACTGACGCCCGCCAAGCCGTTGCGGGCCAGCAAGGTGCCCAACAACAGCACCAGCCCCATTGCGGAGTTGATGACCAGCGTAATGATTACTGTCGAGACGGACTCGGTTATCCGCACCATCAACAGGTTTTGTATCACCAGCGCCACCCCAGCTGCGGTCAGCAGGGGGAAAACAAGATAAGCATTCATGATCTGCGCTCCTTGCCTGCCAGCCTTGGCGCCGGCACCAAGATCACCAACCGGCACCGGGCATTAGCCATCCACAGGCGTATGCGGCGTATCCAGCAGCAACTGATAGAAGGCCAGATCAAGCCAGCGGCCAAACTTGAAACCCACTTCGGGCAGGGTGGCGACGTGCTTGAAGCCCAGCCGTTCATGCAGGGCAATGCTGCCGGCGTTGCTGGCGTCGATGCCGCCCATCATGGCGTGCACATCATTTTGCCGCGCGGCGGCAATCAGGGCCTTCATCACCGTGTTGCCCAGACCCTGGCCACGATAATCCTTGTGCACGTAGACGGAGTGTTCAACCGAGTACTTGAATGCCGGCCAGGCCCGGAAGGTGCCGTAGCTGCCGAATGCCAGCAACTGGCCATCGCTGTCTTCAACGCCGATGACGGGGAAACCGCCTTTTCTCTTGGTTTCAAACCAGCTCACCATGCTCTCGGCCGGGCGGGGCTTGTAGTCGTATAACGCGGTCGAGTTGACGATGGCGTCATTGAAGATATCCAGGATGGCTGCCGCATGACGGTCAAAATCGCAATCAACAAGCCTGTGCTCACTCATTACTGTCTCCCTGTCGAGGATGGTGTTGCGGTCAGCGCGATGAGGTAACGCGCCGAACGTGAAGTGGGGTTGTGGAACACGATCTGTTGGCCAAGCACCATCGCCAGGCAGTCGCCAGGCTGGAGATGCCATGTTCGTCCCTCTGCCGTGATGTCCATTTCGCCATCGAGCATCCAGATCTGCTGGTGCGTGACGATGCTGCGCATTGCATTGTCAAAAGTCACCTTTTGTCCGGGCTGGAAGGTCACTTCGGCCAACTCGATCGGAGACCCATAGCCAGGTGGTGACAACTGGCGTCGAAGGTAACCGGACGCAGGGTCTTGCCAGACAGGCTGTTCTTCAGCGCTCGATAGTGGCGAGGCCACAAGCGCTTCTGCTTCTTCGGAAAACAGCGAGGCCAGACTGACGCCCAGCGCATCGGCAAGTTTATTCAGCACCGCCGCAGTGGCACTGGTTTCTGCACGCTCGATCAGCGAAATCATCGAGCGGCTGACGCCACTGAGCTCGGCGAGCTTTTCCAAGGAGTAAGCGCGGCTCTTTCGCAGGGAGTAGATGCGTTTGGCGAGGCGGGTGTCTAGATTCATTATTCCAATATACAGGAATTAAAATCTAGCAAACAAGAATTTATTGCGGGGCACCAGTGACGACGGCTTGGTGAGGGTTTTCACGAAGAGGGGTAATGGTGTCGCCTTGACCAGGTCTGGCGCCGTACCGGGCCTGACGGTTCGGAGCAGGAGGGGCAGTACCGTGGTGTGGCTCCTTTTTCCTGAACGGATGGTTCTGCCGGGTCAATCGAAGCTTACAGCGGCACGGCCTCCTTCCGGGCGACCTGTTGGCGGCCCACTTCCAGCATGGCAATGCTGCCGAAGATCACGATGACAGCCAGTATTTCCAACAACCCGACTCGTTCACCCGCAGCCCAGCCGATGAGAAGCGCCACAATGGGGGTCATGTAAATCCAGCCCGAGGCCGCCACAGCGCCCAGTTCCTGAAGCAGGAAGTAGTAAAGGACAAATGATGCGCCGGTAGCCTAACAGGCAATGCTCAAGCGCACCGTACTATTGCGCTGGATCAGGGGCTGCCACTCACTGGCCAGATCCCCTTACTTCACCAACTCATGCCACGCCGGGTTTCATGGCATGTTCCATCGGTGCCTATGGCAGAGAAACCAGCTGGCAAAGGCCTTGGTATCGTGCCAGAGCAGGCCGCGATGCTGGGCGATGTAGAGCTGCTTGATGGAGAGGCTTGGCAAGGGGCGTTCGTACTGATCGAAGAGTAGTTGTCTGGTGTGGGGTGAATGGTGCAGGGCGGTTTGGTAATGATCTGTCCAAGGCCAAACGATGCTGGGGGTGCCTGAGCTGTCATGTTTCAGGGTGAATCCGAACAAATCCAGTGGGGCGGTCAGGTCGATCAGGCCGCCAGCGGTCTGGCGAGTGCTTGGGCATCGAGGAATTTCTCGAAGGGAAGGGCTAGTGGCTCCGGTTGCTGGCTCAGGGAGGCCTGCCCGATCACGATGGAGAAGGGCAGGCCGTTCTGATCGCCGTCGATGTAGCCCACGATGTGGCGGCATTGGGTGAACAGTTCGGTAACCGTGAGCGCAGTACCGGGCCGGGCGGTTCGGTGCGGCGGGTTCAATGCCATGGTTTGGCTCCTTTTCATTCGACGACCCTGTTAACGACAGCACAAACAAACTCTTACAGAGCCCCCTGCATGGCCGGCTAAACTATAAGTAAAGATGCTTTTGCATCACGTATTAGAGTGGCAAAAACGGCTGATACGTGATGTAAAAGCCGTGGATGCTAAGACAGCATAGCGCAAAGATTGAGGCCATGCCAGCCTCATTAAAAGCCCCGGACCCAAGCCAACCTATCAGGTCGCTAAGAGACGTGCTTGCCTTCAATGTGCGGTTGCATCGCGTGGAGAAGAAGCTGTCTCAAGAACAGCTTGGTTTTGCTGCGGGGCTGGACCGAACATTCATCAGCCAAGTCGAGCGGGCTAGGATCAATGTATCGCTCGATAACATAGAGAAGATCGCATCGTCTCTCGATGTGCCCGCTTCCGAGTTGTTGAAATGGCCTGAGCTGTAAGAACGGGCAACCAGCGCGATCTCGCCGTCGTTCCTTTTTCCTTCCGTCTGCCCGTGCCAGCGGCATCTACCTTCTCAGTACAACCGGCTGTCTTGCCAAGAACCTGCTGGCGCGTCGTGTACTGCTTGTGCATGCGTCGCAGGTGCTTGGAGAAGTCCCCGTTCAGCATGAAGACGTGTGTGCATCTAATTCCTGAAACAGTCGCTGACCGAAGGACCGTCCGCGCTATGCATGCGAGTTGAGTAGTCGGGCGGGGGTGCAGGCTTTCATCACTTCACCAACTCATACCACTAAGTTAAGACGGGCAACGGCATGTTGCCCTGGGAGTAGTGCTGTTTACTTGGCAGTACCGTCGCTCTATAAGTTGGGACACCACCCCGTCCTGTACTTTATGTCCCGTAGCCGATGCGCTGCTGTCACACAGGACAATGAGTGCCAACGGCCGCAATGACCGAATCGGCCTCGTCGCCCCAAGGACAGGTGGCCGTTCGGCCAAACTGGCCGTCCACTCCACTAGGTCGGAGCGACCGCTTCCTGCTATTGACCTGACATCCACCCCTTTCACGCTTTTGTAGCCTCTCCGCCTCATAAGTAGTCATTTGCTGCTTTGAACTGTAAAGCGGCCCTCCACTATGAGCGGCATGCAACCCGTTCGGCATCACTTAGCTGACACCCGGGCAGAGGTGTGTTTGCTCGATGTTTTAGGGTGTCTAAATGCATAGACAAGATAGAAAGCGTTTGTAGGCAAGAACCTTCGTTGACGTTGGCATTTTTATGCGACATGATCGGTGCATGTGAATGCACCTTTTAGGGTGCCTACTTCTAGTTAGGCTGTGAAGCCAATGACCACCGATGCCCTCCTACCTTACATTGGACGAAGTTCTACAAGCAAAGCGCAAACTGCGTCGCTCGGCCTGGCGTAGTGCTGGGCGATCAGTTCTGTTCACCCGTTCTTTGGGGTTTTACTTCAGCGACGGTGTTCCTTATTGTTACTTGGCTATGGGGATTTGTAGATCCGATCAAAACTGATCGTATTTACTGGGTGATCGTTTCAATCTCATTTGTCTTGTTCGGATCGTAGTCCCTCATAGACTTCTTTTGTGAATTCATGTTTCGCCGAAGTATCCTGACATCCTTTGAAGCACGCATTCGCGCAGGGGGGCATCCCACGGTCTAACTCAACAGTGCACTCGGACCTCGCGCAAAAGCAAGCGCGGGGCCTGTGATATAGAAAGTTAGTCATTAATAACCATCAGATTAGGGGAAAATAAAGTGAGTGAGCCAAGCGATGCCGAGAAGGAGGTTTCATCCAGAGTAACTTCGGCCGTTAATAAAAAGCGAAAGCGTATTGTGAGGTCATTTCCAGCCTGCGCCTTTGAGGAGGCTGCAGAGTTTGCAAAGCAAATATTGGTATTCGGAAGTGGCCAGCCGGTCCGCAGATTGTCTCTATTCGATCACCTCGGAAAATCTCCTGAGAGCAGCTCAAGTCGACAGCTCATTACCAACGCAGGTAAGTATGGCCTCGTCGAAGGAAGCTACGCCGCAGAGCAAATTAAGCTGACAGCCGAGGGCATCAAGGCTGTAGATGACGAGGTTTCGAAGCGAGATCAGATCAAGGCGCGTGTCAATCTAGCCGTTACGTCGATTGAGCCATTCCAGAAGTTGTACGACAGATTCAAAGGAAACAAACTTCCAGCGAAAACCGTGCTCATAGATGCAGTCGTAGAAAGTGGAGTAGAGACAGGGGCAGCAGAAGAAGCGGTAGATACTTTTATTCTAAATCTTCGATACGTTGGTCTGTTGAAAATGCTTTCGGGAGCCGAGCGCATTGTAACCACAGAACATCTCCTAGACCGTCTGCCGGCAACATTGCTCAAGGCTCCAGACGGTGGCGATTTCGCATCGCAAACAACTGTCCGTCCAGCTGCGCATTTGATGACCACTGAGCAGGCCAAGTTTGAGACGACATGCTTCTATGTCACTCCAATTGGCGAAGAGGGCTCCGAACAGCGCAAACATTCAGACTTATTTCTGAGCTCACTGGTAGAGCCGGCACTTGAGCAGTTTCACCTGAAGGTCGTTCGCGCCGATGCAATCGACAAGCCTGGAACAATTACCCGACAAATCATCGAATACCTCATTCGGTCTCGGCTCGTTATCGCGGACTTGTCATTTCACAACCCAAACGTTTTCTACGAGCTTGCGATTAGACACGCTGCAAGACTTCCGGTAGTACAAATCGTTAGAGCTGCCGACAGAATTCCTTTTGATCTCAGTCAGACCAGAACTATCAAGATCGACACCACAGATATTTACTCTCTGGTTCCTCGAATGGAAATCTACAAATCAGAAATAGCCAGTCAAGTGCGGCGCGCCCTCGATGATCCAGATGCTGTTGATAATCCAATTTCGATCTTCTATCCTAATTTTAAAGCCTCACTTTCTGATGGCTAGAAATGGCTAACAAGTCATTCAGGCAGACGGACTTTTCGATTGATTTGAACGTTAGTCGTTGGGAAAAACTAATAGTTATCAACTAATTTGCGTGGTTATATTTAAGCCCGCCAACAATGGACCACCCGCAAAGGCTGTCCGCTAAATGGCCGTCAAAAACAAGGATTTGATATGAATAAAAAATTGGCAAAACGCCTTATTTTAGAAATTGGAGACGAATATGGGTATGAGACTGAAGGCTCATACGCCGACTCCGCCATTTACGTTTACTTTGACAGAACCAAGCACGGCATTGCGTTTCAAATAAAGGATTCTACTCACCCTCGTGCAGCAGAAGAGGGATGGCTACAAGTTCACCACTTTGAGGGGGCTCCAGAGGAATGGGGGCCTGCCCTCCACTCTATTCGTTCAATGGGTGATGTTGTCGCATTCTGCCAGACATTGATAACATTCAACCAAATCAAATCCAAACGAAAAGATTAATTCTTCAGGGAGCCTAAGCTGAAAACCGTTAGAGACGCAAAGGGCCATGGCTCTTGACAGTAGGGAGTCTCATGATTACCGATTGGAAGCAAGTCTCCCCAGCTTTGTTTGAAAAGCTCTGTGCTGCCGTTCTTCAGAAGACTGGTTTCACCAACATCAAGTGGTACGGTGAGGCGGGGGGCGACAAAGGGCGAGACATCATCGCTGAAAGGCTAGATGCGCCCGTTCCAGGTGTACAACGCCACGAACGATGGATGATCCAGTGTAAGCGATATACAAAATTCTCTCTATCCAAGTCTGAGCTAAAGGAATTGCTTGATGCGGCGCTTGAGCACAAGATCGACTCGCTTCTAATAATCGTTACATCGACAGTGTCAGCGAATCTACGAGACTGGTTGGCTGTCGCATCAGAGACCTATCCATTCAAGGCATACATTTGGGAGGAATTAGATTTCCGACGCCAGGTTAATGCTCATAAGCTTGAGCTGCTCGAATCAATCCCAGAGCTTGCTGGTGGCAAAGAGCCATTGTGGATGTACCCAATGAGCCACAATGAAATACGCCTTGCATGCAACGAATTTGAAGAAGTCGAAATTGTGGTGATTAACGTTGATAACGTTGAGGAAGCAAAGGCGAAGGCCGCGGAGTTTCTTAAATATTTGCAAGCAAATGGTTTCGAGTGGTGGAGCTAAGATTCAACCCCTCGGCCAACCGGACCTTCCGTATAAAGCTGTGCAAGCTGGTTACCTCAGTCGAAGATTGTTCACTTAGGCTCGCCGAAGCGAACTCACTACAAAGCGATGTTTGATTAATTTTGGTGCTTGCCGCACTAGGTTTTACCTCTTTGCTTATTGGGTTTATCCCCGCGCCAGCCCCTGCATCAGGCCCGCCAGCCGCCCCAGCGCTATGTTAATTGAGTCGGCATCGATGCCGCCGTAGCCGAACAGTAGCCCTTGCTGTAAGGGCTCACCGGCATAGAAGGCTGAAATCCCATACAGTCCGATGGACTCGCTTCTGGCAGCGGCGATCACGTCGCTTTCTTGCCGCCCCTGCCTGAGCCGGGCGATCAGGTGGATGCCGGCGGCGGGGACGATGGGGTCGAGCCATGGGCTGAGTTCGCCCTTGAGATGGGCGAGTAGGGCCTGGCGGCGTTCGGTGTAGTGCTTGTGCATGCGCCGCAGGTGTTTGGCGAAGTCTCCGTTCAGCATGAAGCTTGCCAGCGCCGTCTGGGTCAGGGTGCAGCCGTGCCAGTCGCCGATCTGCTTGGCCTTGAGCAGCGCCGCCTGCAGCGAGGAAGGTGGGACGACGTAGCCCATGCGCAGGTCGGGAAAGATGGTTTTGGAGAAGGTGCCGACGTAGGCCACCAGTCCGGCCCGGTCCAGGCTCTTGAGGGGGTCCATCGGCCGCCCTTCGAAACGGTACTCGCCGTCGTAATCGTCTTCGATGATGACCGCGCCGGAGCGCTGCGCCCATTCCAACAGCGCGATGCGGCGCTCCAGGCTCATCGGCATGCCGAGCGGGAACTGGTGCGAGGGGGTGACGTAGACCATGCGGGCGTTTGTTGGCAGTTGCTCGACGATGATTCCCTCCGCATCGACCGGCACCGGCACCACCTTGCCCCCTTGTGCCGTAAAGCAGGCGCGGGCGGGTGGATAGCCGGGGTCTTCCACCGCCACCACGTCGCCCGGTTCAAGCACCACGCGCGCCATCAGGTCCAGCGCCTGCTGTGCGCCCTGGGTGACGATGACCTCTTGCCAGGAGCTGGTAACGGCGCGGTTGAAGGCGAGGTAGCGCGATATGGCGAGGCGCAGTTCCTGTTCGCCGGCCGGGTCGCGGTAGGCGCCGCGCTCCCGCGCTTGTATGCGCAGGGCGTGGTTGATGCAGCGCCGCCAGGTGTCGAAGGGGAACGGCGTCTTGTCGATGACGCCGCCCATGAAGTCGAAGGGCAGGGTGGTGCCGGGTCTGGGCAGGGCCAGGCCTGGGGGAAGCTGGTCCCACAGCGGGGCGGCGGTGGCGCGGGCGGCGGGCTGTTGCGGCGGCTTGGGCGGCAGGCGTGTCAGGCTCCCGGCGATGAAGGTGCCGTCGCCGGGACGGGTTTGGAGGAAGCCTTCTGAGCCCAGCCGTTCGAACACGTCGAGCGTGGTCTTGCGCGATACGCCGAGCTGCGCCGCCAGGTCGCGCGTCGAGGGCAGGCGCTCGCCGGCGGCGAGACGGCCGGCGAGGATGGCCTCGCGCAGCTGCCGGTAGATCTGCCCGGCCAGGTCATGGCTGCCTTGAATCGTTACCTGGATGTCCATCGCACTGGTTACCTCAAATTTCCCAAAACTGGTTATTTTTACACTCCACGGTACGGCCTAAGCTTACGCTCATAGTCCTGGTTTCAGGACGCAACGTGAACGTAAAGGAGTGAGCCATGGAACAACGTCTCGATTTCTACAAAGCCAGCCCGGGGGCTCTCAAGGCGATGCTGGGCCTCGAAGAGCAGGTCAGCACGTCCGGTCTGGAAAAATCGCTGCTCGAACTGGTGCGCCTGCGCGCCTCGCAGATCAACGGCTGCGCCTTCTGCCTGGACATGCATGTGACCGACGCGCGCAAGAACGGCGAGAGCGAGCGCCGTCTCGCCACCTTGTCGGCGTGGCGCGAAACGTCGTTCTTCACCGACCGCGAACGCGCCGCGCTGGAGTGGACCGAGTCGTTGACGCTGGTGGCGCAGGACCACGTGCCGGATGCGACCTGGCAGGCGGTCAAGCCGTACTTCACCGACGCCGAGATCGCCGATCTGACGCTGCTGATCGTGGCCATCAACGGCTGGAACCGTTTTGCCATCGCGTTCCGCAAGATGCCGGCATAACAGGGCAAGTCGTCCCGCCAGGAGGTTCCATGAAACGCATTCTCTGTTCGCTGCTGGTTGCCACCCTACCGTTCGGCAGCGCCCTTGCGGAGGCGCCCAAGGCGAAGAACGCCAAGGTGACCCTCGTCTACCAGCACGAGTTGCCGAATGCTCCCGGCAAGAGCATCAAGGGTGTGCTCGTTGAATACGGCCCGGGTGGCTACTCGCCTGGTCACACGCATGCCAAGTCCGCCTTCATCTATGCGACGGTGCTGGAGGGGGCGATCAAGAGCCAAGTGAACGATGGGCCGGTGACGGTCTACAAGGCCGGGCAGAACTTCGCCGAGATGCCCGGCGACCGTCACGCCGTCAGCGCCAATGCCAGCGAGACGCAGCCAGCCAAGCTCCTCGCGGTGTTCGTGGTGGATACGGGCGAGGCGGAGTTGACGACTCCCTTCGCGAACTGAGGCATGCAAAGACAACGGGCCATCGCCAGCACGGCGATGGCCCGTTTGCACGCGACGGGGCGGCGCGGCCCGGGCATGGAGGGTCGAATACTCGGAAGAGTATGGGAACTTGCCTTGCCGGTCTCGGTCGCACTTAGGTAAGTTCACCGTATCGCACCGCTCAATGGAGACGTTACCGTCTGTATGTGCAACGGTGGGGGCCGAAAGCCCGTTCAAATAAGCGCATGGTTCCTCGATGTTCGAGGCGTTCCATCGCAGCATCAATTACTTAGCGGACACTCAAGAGCGTAGAAGACAGGTCTTCACAGCTCGGGGGAAAGCTGCGTCTTCTATACTCGTGTCCGCGTATTCACTTCGGCTCCTGCGCCGACGCTTACAGCACTCCTGATCGGTCTTGCCATAGGAGTCAGATCATGCGTTTGTCAGCCAACGAGGTAGTCGCGCGGAGTAGGGATGCAGAATTGGACAAGCCCCCGGCGGGAGGCCGGCAGCCCGCGTCCCATCTTGTCTCCCGCCTCAACATGCTCGGAAAGACCCTGCGACCCACCCCCAATGTGCGATTGGATGTGGCCGGGATGAATCTTTTCGCCAAGCTCGAGTATGTCAACCCGATCGGGAGCATCAAGGACCGCTCCGCTTACTGGATACTCAAACGAGCCGCCGAGCGCGGGCAGATCAACGAAGCGACGACGGTGATCGAGTCCTCGTCCGGTAACTTCGCCAACGCGCTCGCCACCTTCACCCACCTGGTCGGCCTTGAATTCATTCCGGTGATCGACCCCAACATCTCGGGCCTCTACGAGTCTTTCCTGCGGCGCTTGTGCCCGACGGTGGTGAAGGTCGAGGAACGTGACGACACCGGCGGATTCCTCAAGACCCGCCTGCAGATGGTGAAGCACCTGTGTGCCACGATTCCGGATGCCTACTGGACCAACCAGTACGGCAACCCGGACGCCCTGGAGGCGCACTACGAACTCACGGCGGGCGAGATCTGCGCCGATTTCGATTCGCTCGATTATGTCTTCGTCGCCGTCAGTACGGCGGGCACCATCGCCGGTGTATCGCGTCGCCTCAAGGAGCATTTCCCGAAGGTCCAGATCGTCGGCGTCGACAGCGAAGGCTCCGTCATCTTTGGCGGAGAGCCTCACAAACGCCATATTCCCGGCATCGGGTCGAGCATCGTCCCCCCTTGCTGGCGGAGGCGGAGGTTGACGAGGTGGTCTTGATTCCCGAGCGCGAAACCGTCGCAGCGTGCCAGGAACTTCTCACGACTCATGGGCTGTTCGTCGGCGGGTCGAGCGGGACGGCGTTCGCGGCGGTGAAGCGGCAGGCACCGAAGATGACGGAATCCGGGCGGCCTACCGTGTTGTTCCTGTGCGCCGACCGCGGCACGCCCTACCTCGACACGGTATACGACCCCGTGTGGGCGGCCAGGCTGGAGTAGAGGAGAATGTCATGGAATTCCAGCTGTCTATCATCAACGGCAAGACCGTTTCCGACATCATCCGCGCCCAGCGCGACGTCTGTGTCGAGATCGTCCAGAACGCCTACCTCGCGCATGCCGGCGGGCATTCCGTCAACCCGGACAGTTACTTTCTGCGTTTCCCCGAGAAGCCGGATTGCCGCATCATCGCGCTGCCGG
Organism: Pseudogulbenkiania sp. AW2-16; assembly: GCF_056824575.1. Taxonomy (NCBI): domain Bacteria; kingdom Pseudomonadati; phylum Pseudomonadota; class Betaproteobacteria; order Neisseriales; family Chromobacteriaceae; genus Pseudogulbenkiania; species Pseudogulbenkiania sp. AW2-16. Next base: position 2,748,679 of record NZ_CP157668.1, read on the forward strand.
CCTATCTCGGGGGCGGCTTCGATGTGGCTGGGTTGAAGTGGATCGCGAGCTTTCCCGGTAACGTCCAGCGTGGTTTCCCGCGCGCCTCGGCGGTGCTCGTGCTCAATCGCTACGACACCGGCTATCCCTTCGCCATTCTCGAGAGTTCGATCATCTCGGCCTCGCGCACGGCCGCGTCGGCCACCTTGGCCGCGTTCTGGCTGAACGGGCAATCGCGCCGCGCGCGCTCGCTGGGCATCGTGGGCAACGGGTTCATCGCCCGTTACGTCTATGAGTTCCTGGTCGATACCGGGTGGGAGATCGAGGAGGTGCGGCTGTACGATCGCTCGCCGCTCGAGAGCGAGAAATTCATCAAGACGGCGTGCCACCCCGAGCGGCACCGCCGGGTGACGGTGGCTCCCGATGTGGAGGGGCTGATCAGGGCCTGTGATCTGATCGTGTTCGCCACCGTCGCCGCGACGCCCCACATCACCGATTCGGCCCTGTTCGAGCACAACCCGCTGGTGTTGCATATCTCCCTGCGCGATCTCGCGCCGGGGATACTGCTGGGTGCACAGAACGTGGTCGACGATGTCGAGCACGTCATGAAGGCCAACACCTCCCCTCATCTTGCCCTGCAACAGACGGGCAACCGCGATTTCGTGACCGGTACGTTGGCCGAAGTCATGCTCGGGACGTGCTCGGTCGATCGCCGCCGCCCGATCATCTTCTCGCCCTTCGGCATGGGGATACTCGACCTGGCGGTCGGTAAGTGGGTGTACGACCAGGCGGTCGCCGCCGGCCAAGACCTGCGTCTGTCCGACTTCTTCTACGAGGTCGTGCGATGAGGGCCGCAACGACGATGGCGGATCAGCACGGCGGCACCGCCATACGTACAGAAAGCATCCTCGCCGAGGTACTGGCCGGGGTCATGGATATCGACCATGTGCCAGCCGATAGTCACTTTTTCAAGGAGTTGGGGGCCGATTCGTTGGTGATGGCCCATTTCTGCGCGCGACTGAGAAAGCGCGGCGACCTGCCGTCGGTATCGATGAAGGATATCTACGCGCACCCGACGATCAGAAGCCTGGCCGCGGCGCTGGCGGACGCGGCTCCCGTCACCGGCAAGCCGCCGGCGGCAGCGTTGGCGCCGGCGACGCCGACCAGCGCGCGCGAGTATGTCGTGTGCGGTGTGCTGCAAGCGTTGTTCTACCTCGGGTATTCCTACCTTGGCGTCATTGCCGCCATTGCGGGCTATCAGTGGCTGGTGGCCGATGCCATGGGCGTCGAGAAGGTGCTGCGCCTGGCCCTGTTCGGCAGCGTGGTTTTCTTCGCCGTGAGCGTGCTGCCGATCGCGGTGAAGTGGCTGCTGATCGGCCGCTGGAAGCCGCAGCAGATCCGGCTCTGGAGCTTGGGCTATGTCCGCTTCTGGGTGGTCAAGGCCCTGATCTGGTCGAACCCCGGCGTCTATTTATGCGTCGGTTCGCCCTTGTACAATTTCTATCTGAGGGCGTTGGGGGCGAAAATCGGGCCGGGGGTCGTGATCCTGTCGCGGCACATTCCGGTGTGCACCGACCTGCTCACGATCGGCGCCGGAACCGTGATCCGCCGGGATGCGATGTTTCTCTGCTACCGGGCGCAGGCCGGCCGGCTCGAGACCGGGCCGGTGACGCTGGGCCGGGACGCGTTTGTCGGTGAAATGTCCGTGCTCGACATCGACACGGCCATGGGCGATGGGGCACAGCTCGGTCATACCTCCGCCTTGCACCGCGGCCAGTCGGTGCCGGCCGGCGAGCGCTGGCACGGCTCACCGGCACAGCGCACCGATACCAACTATGTGAGAGTGGCACCGGCGCCGTGCGGCAGGCTGCGTCGAGCCGCGTATGCCGCTTTGACCTTGATCATCGTCCTCTTTGTGTGGGCGCCGCTCCTGGAGTGGGGCCTCGGCCTGCTGTTCCTGCAGGTGTCGTCGCTGGTCGAGATGCTGGACCCGGCCCTGAAAACGAGCGGCGGGGTGTTGACGGCGCGGGGGCTGCTGACCGAGGCGCTGGTGTTCTCGGCCGTCTTCTTCTTCGGCATGCTGCTGGTCGGTCTGCTGGCCCTCGGCACCCTGCCGCGTGTCTTGAACCTGTTCCTCAAGCCGGACACGGTCTACCCGCTCTACGGCTTCCGCTACGCCATGCATCGCGCCATCGCGGGCTTGGGCAGGCTGAGGTTCTTCCCGGTGCTGTTCGGCGACAGTTCGTACATCGTCCACTTCCTGGAGTGGATCGGCTATCGCCTGTCTCCCGTGGTGCAGACCGGGTCGAATTTCGGCAGCGAGGTGATCACCACGAACCCCTTGCTCACCACCGTGGGCAGCGGAACGATGGTCTCCGACGGCCTGTACCTGATCAACGACGAAATCTCCAGCACCTCGTTCAAGGTGTCCCGGACGGCGATCGGGTCGCGCAACTTCGTGGGCAACTACGTGACCTACCCGCCAGGGGCGCGGACGGCCGACAACTGCCTGCTCGCGATCAAGGTGATGGTGCCGCTCGACGGCAAGGTGCGCGAGGGGGTGGGCCTGCTGGGTTCGCCGCCCTTCGAGATTCCGCGCTCGGTCGAGCGCGACAGCCGATTCGATCATCTGCGGACGGGTGAGGCGATGCGTCGCGGCACTGGCTGCCAAGAACCGCTTCAACCTGCGGACGATCGGTATTTTCCTGCTCACACGGTGGGTGGGGGTCTTCCTGATCGTGCTCATCGACGTGGCCGCCGTCCGGGTTTTCTACGACGTGTTCGCCCATGCGCTCATGGCGGCGCTCTTCGCGCTGAGCGCGGTTGTCGCCGCGGTTTACTACGCCCTGGTGGAGCGCGGCTTCGAAGCGCTCGGCCCGCCACCACCGGCCATCTGCTCCATCTACGACCCGGGTTTCTGGTGGGTCGAGCGCAACTGGAAGCTGCACCCGATCAACTTCCTCCACATCTTCGACGGCACGCCCTTCAAGAGTGTGCTGTGGCGGTTGATCGGGGTGAGCTTGGGCAAGCGGGTATTCGATGACGGTACCCATATTTCCGAGCCGACCCTGACCACCATCGGGGACGAATGCGTTCTCAATCACCGCAGCAAGATCCAGTGCGACTCGCAGGAAGACGGGACCTACAAGTCCGGCCATACCGCGCTCGGCGCTGGTTGCACGCTCGGGGTGGGCGCCTTCGTGCACTACGGTGTGACGATGGGCGACGGTTCGGCACTCGCTGCGGACTCCTTCCTGATGAAGGGGGAGACGGTGCCCGCCAACGCTCAGTGGGGCGGGAACCCGGCCAGGGAGATCTGAGATGAACCCTATCGCATTACGAAAAGACGGCGCCACGGCCGAGCACAGCCGGGCGTTCTGGCACGATGTCCTCCTCGCCGGCGGCTTCGCCGCGCTGCCGCGCTGGACCCTAGATCCGGTACCCGGCGTCGGGGAAGTGGAAGCGGCGATTCCCGATGAACTCGTGACGGCACTGTACCGGCTGGTGGATAAGCTGGCGGTACCGCTCAGTTCGGTGCTGTTGACCGCGCACGCCAAGGTGCTCGGCGCGCTGTGCGGGGAGAGCGAGGTGACCGCCGGCTACGCCGTGCCGGGCGGCCCGCCGTTGCCGCTCCCGATGTCGATCGGGCCCCGCTCGTGGCGGCAGGTGCTGCTGGAAACCGCGCGGGTGGAGTCGGCGCTGCTGTTGCACCGGAATTTTCCGGTCGAGGCGCTGAGACGGGAACTCGGCCTCACCGAGCCCCTGTTCGAAACCGTGTTCGATACCACCCGGGCGCGCGGTGCCGCGCTGGGCGACGGTATCGTGCTCCGTCTCGCCCTGGTGAAAGGCGAGGGGCTCGCGCTGCGGCTGCGTTACCGGACGGATGTCATCGACGGCGAGTGCGCCGCCAGAATCGCCGGCTATCACCTCGCCGCGCTGGCGGCGCTGGCGGCCGATCCCGATGCCGAGCCGGCACGACAGAGTCTGCTCTCCCCCGAGGAGTGGCGTTTCCAGCTCGATGGCCTCGCCGGGCCGCAGCGCACGCTGCCGGAGCGCCGGGCCCACGAGCTGTTCGAAGAACAGGCGCGGGCGCACCCGGATGCCGTGGCGGCCGTGCACGGCGACGGGCAGCTTACCTATGGCCAGCTCAATGCCCGCGCCAACCAGCTGGCGCGGATGCTGTTGGCGCACGGCCTGGGCCGTGAAGGCGTGGTCGCCGTGGTGACCGAGCGCAACCTGGACTGGCTGAGCGCGGTGCTCGCCATCTTCAAGGCCGGTGGCGCCTACCTGCCCATCGAGCCGCATTTCCCCGCCGACCGCATCGCGCGCACGCTCAGCCGGGCCGATTGCCGGCTGGTGCTGACCGAGCGTGGCAGCACCGGGATGCTGGATCAGGCGCTCGATGCCCCAGCCGGAATCCCCGAGGGCATCGAGAGACTGTTCATCGATGCGGCCTGGGCGGCGGGTTTTCCCGACGGCGATGTCGGGGTCGAGGTCACGCCCGGTCAGCTTGCCTACATCTACTTCACCTCCGGCTCGACCGGCGAACCCAAGGGGGCGATGTGCGAGCACGCCGGCATGCTCAACCACCTGTTCGCCAAGATCGACGACCTGAACATTGGCGCCGGAACGGTGGTCGCCCAGACGGCGCCGCAATGCTTCGATATTTCGCTGTGGCAGCTGGTGTCCGCGCTGCTGGTCGGCGGGCGGACGCTGCTGGTGGAGCAGGACGTGATCCTGGACGCCGGGCGTTTTGTCGACAAGATCGTCGAGGCCAGGGTCAACGTGCTGCAGGTGGTGCCGTCCTATCTCGACGTCGTCCTGAGCGAGCTGAAGCAGCACCCGCGCGCGCTGCCGGACCTGCGCTGCGTGGCGGTCACCGGCGAGGCGCTGAAGAAGGAGCTGACGCAACGCTGGTTCGCGGCCCAGCCCGGTATCCGGCTGGTGAACGTTTACGGCCTGACCGAGACCTCCGACGACACCAATCACGAGGTGATGGACCGTGTGCCCAGCCGCGAGCGCGTTCCGCTCGGCCGCCCCGTCAACAATGCGCATGTCTACGTCGTCGACGAGCAGCTGTCGCCGGTGCCGCTCGGCGCACCGGGCGAGATCGTGTTCTCCGGGGTCTGCGTCGGGCGCGGCTACGTCAACGATCCGGAGCGCACGCAACGCGCCTTCATGGCCGACCCGAACCGCCCGGGGCAGCGGTTGTACCGCAGCGGCGATTTCGGCCGCTGGCTGCCCGAAGGCAAGCTGGAGTTCCTCGGCCGCCGCGATGCGCAGGTCAAGATCAGCGGCTTCCGGATCGAGCTGGGCGAGATCGAGAACACGCTGTTGCGCTTGCCGGGGGTGCGGGACGGCGCGGTCGTCGTCGCCGAGCGGGCAGACCGCAGCAAGCACCTGGTGGCTTTTTATTCCGGCGAGCGGCAGCTCGACGCCGAGGCGCTGCAAAAGCAGCTTGGCGAGTCGCTGCCCACGTACATGGTGCCGTCGGCGTTCCATTGGCAAAGAACGCTGCCCTTGACGGGCAACGGCAAGATCGACCGGAAGGCCTTGACGGCTCTCGCCGGCGAGCTCGGCATGGCCAAAGCCGATGGCGAGCGCGCCAGCACGCCGACCGAGCAACGGCTGGCGGCCGCATGGGCCGAGATCCTCGGTATCTCGCCGGAGCAGGTGGGCCGGGGGGCTCACTTCTTCGAACTCGGCGGCACCTCGCTGTCGGCACTGAGGCTGGCGATCAAGTTGAACCGCGCGTTGTCGGTGAAGGACCTGGCGGATCACCCGGTGCTCGCCGATCTGGCCGGCCTGGTGGACGCGCGGTCCGCGTAGCGGCGGCTGGCTGCGCCAGAAGGGCAGCCCTTCCGCTACCACCGCATCAGTCAGTAAAGGAGGTAATCCGAAATGTCATCACTCTTTGCAACCGCATCGTCTTCCGTGCCGACCTCATCGCTCGATGTGGAGGTGCGATCCGGTAAGCCGCCGTTGCTGCAGGCGGACGCCAGCGCAGACGCACGTCGTTGGGTCGCCGAGCATCGCGACGAGCTGCGTGCCGCCGTCGTCGAACACGGCGCGCTGCTGGTGCGCGGCCTCGGCTTGCGCGACGTGGAGGAGGTGGGCGTCGTGTTCCGGCAACTGGGCCGCCCGATGATCGAGCGGGAGGCGTTCGCCACCCGGCAGCGCTACGCCGATGGGCTCTATTCCTCGTCGAAGTGGCCGCCCAGCCAGCCCATGTGCATGCACCACGAACTCAGCTATGCGCTCGAATTTCCCTCCCTCATGTTGTTCGCCTGTCTCACCGCGCCCACCGAGGAGGGCGCGACGCCGTTGGCCGACGAGACGGTGATAGGGCGAGCGCTACCGGCGGATCTGGTCGACCACTTCGAGCGGCTGGGGTGGCTGTTGGTCCGCAACTACAACGACGAGATCGGGGCGTCGATCGCCGAAGCCTTCGGCAGCGACGAGCGCCTGGCCGTCGAGAGCTACTGCCGTGCGCAGGCGATCCGCTTCGAGTGGCAGCCCGACGGCGCCTTGCGCACCTGGCAGCGCCGCAGCGCCGCGGTGCGCCATCCGCGTACCGGCCAGCGCTGCTGGTTCAACCAGATCGCCTTCCTCAACGAGTGGACGATAGACCCGGAGGTGCGCGAATACCTCGTGGACGTCTACGGCGAGGACGGGCTGCCGTTCAATACGCGTTTCGGCAACGGCGACCCGATCGGCCCGGACATCGTGCAAACGATCAACGAGGTCTATACCGCCCACACCGTGCGCGACGCCTGGCAGTCCGGCGACCTGATGCTGGTGGACAACATCCGCACCGCGCACGCCAGGGAACGCTTCGAGGGGCCGCGCGAGGTGCTGGTCGGCATGGCCGACGCGCTGAACGTGGCCGACTGCTCGCCGACCATCGAGGTGGCCGGCGATTGACGAAGACCGCCACACAGTAAAGGAGCTTGCAAATGTCAGCAGGAAAATTCGAGACGGTGTTGCCGGACGAGCCGGTGTTCTGGGATGTCGAGCAGAGACCGAGCCGCCAGTCGGAAACGGAAGCCGTTCTCCCGGTGGAGCATGCCCGTGTCCTGGTCTGTGACCCGATCCCTGCCGTGGCCGTCGAGCGGATGCGCGAAGGCGGGCTGCTGGTGGACGAGTGGATCGGCCTCTCGCCCGCGATGCTTGAGGAACTGATCGGCGATTACGACGCCGTCGTCGTGCGCTCCGCCACCCGGATCGGCGCGCAGCAGCTCGCGGCGGCCCAGCGGTTGCGGCTGATCGTCCGCGCCGGTGTCGGCACCGACAACATCGACCTTGCCGCGGCGGAGTCCCAGGGTATCGCCGTACTGAACACGCCCAAGGCCTCGACCGGCTCGGTGGCCGAGCTGGCCCTGGGCATGCTTCTCGCCCTGGCGCGGCGCATCCCGCAGGCCGATGCCGCGGTGAAGTCGGGACGTTGGCCGAAGAAAGAGTTCTCGGACGGGATCGAATTGGCGGGCAAGACGCTCGGCATCATCGGCGTGGGCCGGATCGGGGGAGCCCTGGGGCGTTGTGCCGCCGCGCTCGGCATGGTCGTTGTCGGGGCCGACAAGGCCGCCGAGCCCGTGGGGCGCTTCGAGGGTCTTGAGCTGCTCTCGCTCGAGGCGCTCCTTGCGTGTGCCGACTTCGTTTCGATTCACACCCCGCCGGGCAAGGCGGGGCGCGCCGTGATCGGGAAGAAGGAGATCGCGCGCATGAAGGACGGTGTACTGCTGGTCAACTGCGCGCGTGGCGGCTTGGTGGACGAGGAGGCGCTCCTCGCCGCCCTCGACTCGGGCAAGGTGCGCGGGGCCGCGCTCGATGTGTTCGCCGGGGAACCCCCCAGCGACCTGCGGCTCGCCCGCCATCCCCATGTCATCTGCACGCCGCACTTGGGCGCTTCGACGCGCGAGGCCCAGGCCCGGATCGGCGTGGAGATCGCTCAGCTCATGCTGGAGCAGTTGTAGCGCTCCGTCACAGGCGGGAGTCCGTCATGTTTCAACTGCCCTCCCACGAAGTGCATGTCTGGCGCGCCAGTCTGGACGTTTCCCCGGAAACGTCGGCGCGCCTCCAGGCGACGCTCTCAGACGACGAATGCCGACGCAGCGCACGGTTTCGCTTCGAGCGCGATCGACGGCGGTTTGTCGCCGCGCATGGCGTGCTGCGCGCGCTCCTGGGGAACTATCTTCAGACCCCGGCCGACCGCGTACGCTATGTGTACAACGCCTTCGGTAAACCTCGCCTCAGCCCTGAATTCGACGGCCGGCTCGCGTTCAATCTGTCCCACTCGGGCGATCTGGCCCTCGTCGCCATCGCCGCCGACGCCGGGCTCGGCATCGATCTTGAACGCCTCCGGGGGCAAGCCGATTACGCGGACATCGCGCGCTATTTCTTCTCGGCGGCCGAGGCCGACCAGTTGAGTGCGCTGCCGGAGCCGCTTTGCGCCGATGCCTTTCTCGCGTGCTGGACCAAGAAGGAGGCGTACCTGAAAGCCTGCGGCAACGGCCTTGCCGGGCAGCTGGATGGTTTTTCGGTTCCCCTGACGACCGATCCGGGTGAGGGGCCGGCAGGCCTCGACGGCGCTTCCGGCGAGATCGCTCCGGAAAGGCCGTGGTCGCTGTACACGCTCCAGCCGGCGCCGGGCTATATCGGGGCGCTGGCCATCGAGGGGCGTGGCTGGCGCGTGAGTGAACGCCAGTGGGAGCATGACGGAAGCGGGTGAAACGGCACGAAAGCCATGACAACGCATCATCGCTGTCATGGCTTGTAGTGGAGACTGGCGCCGGGCCGCCGGCTTGGTGCCGCGAACAACCCCTGTGCAACGGTCTTGGCTAGGCCGCGCAACAACGCCAGGAGGGGGTTGTCAGTGGCTCTCAGCCCTGGAGTTTGCGCACCAGCCCTTCCATCGCCAAGGTGTAGCCGGTGACGCCGAAGCCGACCACGATGCCGGCGGCGGCCGGCGAGACGTAGGAGTGGTGGCGGAAGGACTCGCGGGCGTGCACGTTGGAGATGTGGATTTCGATCACCGGCAGGTCGCCCACGCCCTTGATGGCGTCGTGCAGCGCGATCGAGGTGTGCGTCAGCGCGCCGGGGTTGATGACGACGCCGAGCAGGGTGCCGTCACGAAACGCCCGGCCGGCTTCGTGGATCTTGTCGAGCAGGGCGCCTTCCCAGTTGCTCTGGAAGCATTCCACCTCGTAGCCCAGGCGCTCGCCGGTTTCCTTGCACATCGCCTCGACGTCGGCCAGCGTGGTGTGGCCGTACTGGGCCGGCTCGCGTGTCCCCAGCAGGTTCAGGTTGGGGCCGTTCAGTACCAGAATTTTTTTCATCGTTCGTCCTCGTTCAATACTTGATCTGCGATACCGCGCGCAGTTCGTCCGGGGTGGCGGTGCCGAAGCCGAAGAACTCCAGGTAGGCGGGAATCATCTCGAACAGCATGTCGGTGCCGACCTGCACTTGGCAACCCTTTTCCAGCGCGGCGCGCAGCAGCGGGGTGTATTCCGACTTCATCACCACCTCGCCGACGAAGGTGCTCGGGGCGATGCGTGCGACGTCGAACGGCAGCGGATCGTCGTCGTTCATGCCCACCGGGGTGGCGTTGACCACCACGTCGTAACCGGCCGGGTCGTTGGAGCCGGTGTGGATGACGAGCTGCGGGTAGTGCTCGGCGAGGCGCCCCGCCAGAGCCATAGCCTGGGCGTCGCGGGTGTCGAACAGGGCCAGTTCCGCCACGCCGGCGGCCGCCAGCGACGCGGCGATGGCCGAGCCGACGCCGCCGCAGCCGGACACGAGCACGCGGGTGCCGGCGAGGCGGCGGCCCTTGCGCTCGACGCCGCGTACGAAACCGGCGCCGTCGAACTGGTCGCCCAGCAGGGTGCCGTCCGGGCGCAGCAGGATGGCGTTGCAGGCGCCGGCGATCCTGGCGGTCGGGGTGGCGTCGTCGACCAGATCGAGCGTGGTGATCTTGTGCGGCATGGTCACCAGTGCGCCGCGGATATTGCTCAGCCGGAACAGCGATTTGAGAAAGACCGCGTAGTCGTCCGGCTTGACGCCCATCGGCACCACCACGGCGTCGATGCCTTGTTTTTCGAACCACGGGTTGTAAATCATCGGCGCCTTGAAGGCTTCGGTCGGGTAGCCGAGGTGGGCGATCAGGGTGGTTTTGCCGCTAATCATCGAGTCATTCCTCCATTGTTGGTTTATTCATGAACACGCTGGTGTTTGGTCATGGCGCCCCCCGGTGAGGGGGCGATGCTGCTTTCCTTGGGGCCGGAGGGGCGGCTGATGCGGGCCCGCGTCCTCCGGTTTTCTGCTCAGGCAGGGCTGGAGCGGGCTCAGTCGGCCCAGCTCGCACCGCGCTGACCGGCTCGGGCACGCGTCTGCGCCAGGGCAGCAAGCCGTACCGCCACATTGGCCGCGCCGTACTGCTGGTAGCCGCCGCGCCGTTCGATGATCTCGAAGAAGAAGCGTTCCTCGAACGGTTCGGTGTAGACGTGCAAGAGCTCGCCGCCCTCCGGGTCGCGGTCGTACAGCACGTTGGCGGCGGCGATCCGTTCGATGAATTCCGGCTCGAGGTCGAAGCGCGCGGCCAGGTCGTCGTAGTAGTTGCGCGGAATTTCCAAGAGCGGCAGGCCGGCTTCGCGCGCCGCCGCTACCGCCGCGAAGATGTCGTCGGCGGCGAAGGCGACGTGCTGCAGGCCTGAACCGCGGTAGGTCGACACCGAGCGGGCGATGGCGGTGTTGCGGTTTTCCGAGATGTTGAGCGGGATGCGGATGGTGCGGTCGGCGCTGCGCAGCACGCGGCTCTTCACCAGACCGTACGGATCGGGCAGCACCCACTCGTGCTCGGCTTCGAAGCCGTACACGGCGCGGAAATACAGCGACCAGGTATCCAGCGTTTCGGCCGGCAGGCCGAGCGCGAAGTGATCGATGGCCGACAGCGTGGCGCGCGCCGCGGCGGCAACGCCGCCCGGCAGCGGATCGAAGTCGCTGTCGTAGATCGAGCGGCCGTCCAGGCCCTTGTCCACCAGGTATTGCAGGCTGCCGTCCGGGGCGCGCACCGCCGGAATCTGGCGCTCGTTGGGGCCGACGCGGCTTTCGAACGGGCGGGCGCGGTACAGCTTGGCGCGCTCCAGCGCGGCGCGGCTGTCGTCGACGCGGAACGCCGCCGCGCACAATGAGGGGCCGTGGGCGACGAAGAAGGCGTGGGCGAACGAGTCCGGCTCGGCGTTGAGAATCAGGTTGACGCTGCCGTGGCGGTAGAGGTCGACGTTCTTCGATTTGTGGCGCGCGGCGTGGGCGAAGCCGAGCTTCTGGAACCACTTGGCGAGGCGGCGCGCGGCGTCGTCGTCGACGGCGAATTCGAGGAACTCCACGCCGTCGAAGCGGGACGGTGCGGGCGGGGCGAACAGCGCCTCGGCGCTTTTCGCGCTCTCGAGGTTGGCCGAAGATGCCTGCAGTGCCTGGCGCGTGGTTTCTTCCAGGTATAGCAGCGAGCGCAGGCCGTCGGCCGCGGTGATGCGGGTCGGCGCGGCGCGGAAACCGTCGTTGAAGATTTCCAGCGACAGCGGGCCGGAGTAGCCGCTTTGCAGGATCGGGGCGAGGAAGGCCGGCAGGTCGAATTCCCCCTGGCCGGGGAAGCAGCGGAAGTGGCGGCTCCATTCCATGACGTCCATCGCCAGCACCGGGGCGTCGGCCATCTGCAGGAACACGATCTTGTCGCCGGGAATTTCGGCCAGCCGCGACAGGTCGTCCTTGATCGACAGGGTGTGGAAGCTGTCGAGGATGATGCCGAGGTTGGGGTGGTCGACCGCCTTCACGATGTCCCACACGTGGCGGTAGGAGTTGACGTAACGCCCCCAGGCCAGCGCCTCGTAGCCGACCAGGATGCCGCGCTTGGCGGCGCGTTCGGCCAACTGGTGCAGGTCGTCGGCAATCACGGCGTCGTCACGGATCACGTCGGGCTGCACGCTGCTGCATACCAGAATGCGGTCGGTGCCGAGTTCCTGCATCAGGTCGAACTTGCGCTCGGCGCGGTCGAGGTTGTGCTGCAGCTTGTCGCGCCGGCCGCCCTCGAAGTCGCGGAACGGCTGGAACAGCATGATCTTGAGCCCGAGGTCGTCGCAGAGGCGCTTGGCGTCACGCGGCGAGCCCTCGAAGTACAGCAGGTCGTTCTCGAAAATCTCCACGCCGTCGAACCCGGCGGCGGCGATCGCCTCGAGCTTCTCCGGCAGCGTGCCGCTCAGCGACACCGTGGCAATGGAATGCTGCATGGTCGGTCCTCACAAGAAATGAGCGTATTTCTCTGAACCAGTTCCCGATCTTGCTGCGCATCCCCGATCGGGGCTCATGTGCTCTGCGTGCCAATCTTCGATTGGCTCAGCGATCGGAAATCCTCATGGACTCCATGTCCATTCCGGTTCCTGCGCTGCGCGTCACCCCGCTGAGGGCTGCTCGCGACAGATCGTGAACAGATTCTCAGGATAGTCTCCGCCTTCGCCGAGGTGGAGTTTTGTTCGATAGTCGATTATATGTTCTGTATTCGGACAATTGCTATAGCTTTGTTCGTGGTCCGCGAGCATGGCGTTTTTGCCTCACAGCGGGGAGGGGCGAGCGCCACAAGGCCCAGGCGCATTGCCTTTGGCGCCATTCGGGGCGAGCGATGGCCAGAAAAGTTTGTGCGATAGTCGCACTATACTTCGATAATCGCCCTTGACGCTGAGAGTGGTGAACCCTAAATTGTGTTCATTAATAGACGCAATGTTCGGTCAGCGCCCGTTTCGTGATTGGCGCCGTCTGGCCGGGCATGTTCATCAACCCGAGCAAAGGATCCCGCCCTCTTATAGAAGGGTGGGACGGGAGCGAGACCATGATCGACAAGACCGTTGCCTCCCTTGAGGAGGCGGTGGCCGGCATCTTCGACGGTGCCACCGTGATGATCGGCGGCTTCGGCACGGCGGGGCAGCCGGCCGAGCTGATCGACGCGCTGATCGCGCAGGGCGCGAAAGACCTCACCATCGTCAACAACAACGCCGGCAACGGTGACATCGGGCTGGCCGCGCTGTTGCAGGCCCGCCGCGTCAAGAAGATCATCTGCTCGTTCCCGCGCCAGGCGGATTCGCACGTGTTCGACGCGCTCTACCGCGCCGGCGAGATCGAGCTGGAACTGGTGCCGCAGGGCAACCTGGCCGCGCGCATCCAGGCCGCCGGTGCCGGTCTTGGCGCCATCTTCACCCCGACCGGCTACGGCACGCTGTTGGCCGAAGGCAAGGAAACGCGCGAGATCGACGGCAAGCACTACGTGCTGGAATACCCGATCAAGGCCGACTTCGCGCTGATCAAGGCGCTGAAGGGCGACCGCTGGGGCAACCTGATCTACCGCAAGGCGGCGCGCAACTTCGGCCCGATCATGGCGACGGCGGCTGGCGTCACCATCGCGCAGGTGTCCGAAATCGTGCCCTTAGGCGCCCTGGACCCCGAAGTCATCGTGACCCCGGGCATTTTCGTGCAGCGCGTCGTCGCCATCGGCAACGCCGTGGCGCAAGCGGCGTAAAGGAGTAGCGACATGAACAAACTCACCCGCGACCAGATGGCCGAGCGCGTTGCCCGCGACATCCCCGAAGGCTCCTACGTCAACCTCGGCATCGGTCTGCCGACCAAGGTGGCCAACTACCTGCCGAAAGAGCGCGAAATCTTCCTGCACAGCGAAAACGGCTTGCTCGGCATGGGCGAAGCGCCCGAACCGGGCGAAGAGGACCCGGAACTGATCAATGCCGGCAAGGAGCCGGTGACGCTGCTCGAAGGCGGCAGCTTCTTCCACCACGGCGACTCGTTCGCGATGATGCGCGGCGGCCACCTCGACATCTGCGTGCTGGGCGCCTTCCAGGTGTCGGCCAGCGGCGACCTGGCCAACTGGCACACCGGGGCACCGGGCGCGATCCCGGCGGTCGGCGGCGCAATGGACCCGGCGGTCGGCGCCAAGCAGGTGTTCGTGATGATGGATCTGCTCACCAAAACCGGCGAGAGCAAGCTGGTCGAGGCGTGCAGCTATCCGCTGACCGGCGTGGGCTGCGTCGACCGCATCTACACCGACGTGGCCGTCATCGACGTCACTCCGGATGGCCTGGTGGTGCGTGAACTGGTCGAAGGCAACAGCTTCGACGAGCTGCAGCGCATCGTCCCGGTTCCCCTCAAGATGGCCTCGCTAGCCGCCGCCGCATAAGGACCACCATGGAAAACGCCTACATCTGCGACGCCATCCGCACCCCGTTCGGCCGCTACGGCGGCACCCTGTCCTCGGTGCGCGCCGACGACCTCGGCGCCTTGCCGATCAAGGCCCTGATCGAGCGCAACCCTAACGTCGACTGGGGCGCCATCGACGATGTGATCTACGGCTGCGCCAACCAGGCCGGCGAAGACAACCGCAACGTGGCGCGCATGTCGTCGCTGCTGGCCGGCCTGCCGCAAGACGTGCCGGGCAGCACCGTCAACCGTCTGTGCGGCTCCAGCCTGGACGCCATCGGCATCGCCGCGCGCGCCATCAAGAGCGGCGAGACCAGCCTGATGATCGCGGGCGGCGTCGAGAGCATGAGCCGCGCCCCGTACGTGATGGGCAAGGCCGACACCGCGTTCTCGCGCAACATGAAGATCGAGGACACCACCATCGGCTGGCGCTTCGTCAACCCGCTGATGAAGGCGCAGTACGGCGTCGATTCAATGCCGGAAACCGCCGAGAACGTGGCGGTCGATTTCGCCGTCAGCCGCGCCGACCAGGACGCCTTCGCGCTGCGCAGCCAGCAGCGCTACAGCGCTGCGCACGAGGCCGGCCGCTTTGCCGACGAGCTGATCCCGGTCACCATCGCCCAGAAGAAGGGTGATCCGATCGTGTTCGCCAAGGACGAGCATCCGCGTGCCACCACGCCGGAAGCGCTGGCTAAGCTGAAGGGTGTGGTGCGTCCGGACGGTTCCGTGACCGCCGGCAACGCCTCCGGCGTCAACGACGGCGCCTGCGCGCTGCTGCTGGCCAACGAAGCCGCCGCCGGCCGCTACGGCCTGACCCCGCGCGCGCGCATCGTGGCTATGGCCACCGCCGGCGTGGCGCCGCGCATCATGGGCTTCGGCCCGGCCCCGGCCATCCGCAAGGTGCTGGCCAAGGCCGGCCTGACGCTGGACCAGATCGACCTGATCGAGCTGAACGAAGCCTTCGCCGCCCAGGCCCTGGCCGTGACCCGTGACCACGGCCCGGCCGACGATGACGCTCGCGTCAACCCGAACGGCGGCGCCATCGCCATCGGCCACCCGCTCGGCGCCTCCGGCGCGCGCCTGGTGACCACGGCGGCCTACCAGCTGGCCCGTACCGGCGGCCGTTACGCGCTGTGCACCATGTGCATCGGCGTGGGGCAGGGCATCGCGCTGATCATCGAACGGGTATGATGCTTCGGGTGAAAACCCGTTGAAACGACGCCGACAGGCTCGCCCAAACCGGTCGGGCCTGTCGGCTTTTTCAAGGAAAGCCAAGAATGAAACTCCTGGACCCCTTGTTCCGGGGTAGCGCATGCCAGGCCGCTTTCAGCGACGCCGCCACGGTGCAGGGCATGCTCGACTTCGAGGCGGCGCTGGCGCGTGCCGAAGCGGCGGTCGGCGTGATTCCGCCGGCCGCGGTGCCGGCGATCGAAGCGGCTTGCCGCGCCGAGCGGCTGGACCTGGACGGCATCGCCGCCGACGCCGCGCGCGCCGGCAATCTGGCGATTCCCCTGGTCAAGCACCTGACGGCGCGGGTGAAGGCCGATGACGCGGCCGCGGCGCGCTTCGTGCACTGGGGCGCCACCAGCCAGGACGCCATCGACAGCGGCTTCGTGCTGCAGCTGAAGCAGGCGCTGGTCGCGGTCGAGGCCGACCTGGAGCGGCTGATCGCGGCGCTGGCGCGGCGCGTGGCCGAGCACCGCCACACCGTGATGGTGGGGCGCACCTGGATGCAGCACGCGCTGCCCACCACCTTCGGCCTCAAGCTCGCCGGCACCCTCGACGCGCTGCTGCGCCAGCGCGAGCGCCTGGCCGAGCTCAAGCCGCGCGTGCTGGCCGTGCAGTTCGGCGGTGCCGTCGGCACGCTGGCGTCGCTGGGCGATGCGGGCCTCGCGGTGGCGCAAAGGTTGGCCGAAGAACTGGAGCTGACGCTGCCCGCGACGCCGTGGCATGGCCAGCGCGACCGCATCGCCGAAGTGGCCGCGTGGTTCGGCTCGCTGACCGGCGTGCTGGGCAAGCTGGCGCGCGACGTGTCGCTGTTGATGCAGACCGACGTGGCCGAAGCGTTCGAGCCGGCCGGAGCCGGCCGCGGTGGTTCGTCGACGATGCCGCACAAGCGCAACCCGGTCAGCTCGGCCATCGTGCTGTCCGCCGCCGTGCGCGTGCCGGCGCTGGTCGGCGCCGTGTTCGCGGCGATGGTGCAGGAACACGAGCGTGGCCTCGGCGGCTGGCACGCCGAATGGGAAGTGCTGCCCGAGCTGATCCAGCTCTCGGCCGGTGCGCTGGTCGTAAGCGCCGAACTGGTCGAGGGCATGGAAGTGCGAGCCGACACCATGCGTGCCAATCTCGACAAGACCGGCGGCCTGATCATGGCCGAGGCGGTGACGATGGCGCTGGGCGAACCGCTCGGCCGGCTCGAAGCGCACAAGCTGATCGAGGCCAAGTGCCGCGAGGCGAGCGCGCAGGGCCGTCACCTCAAGGCGGTGCTGGCGGAGAACGAGCGCGTCCTCGCGCACCTGAGCCTGGCCGACCTCGACCGCCTGCTCGACCCGCTCAACGCCGTCGGCGTGGCCGACGCTTTCATTCAACGCGTCCTCGAACGTGCCGGAGATCACTAATGCCTTACCTCGATATCGACAACACCCGCTTCCACTACCGTTTCGACGGCCCGGCCGACGCGCCGGTGCTGGTCTTCTCCAACTCGCTCGGCACCACCCTCGACATGTGGCAGCCGCAGATCGACGCCTTCGCCCAGCATTTCCGCGTGCTGCGTTACGACAGCCGCGGCCATGGCGGCAGCGACGTCGGCACGGCACCGTACACCCTGGAGCGCCTGGGCCGTGACGTGGTCGCCCTGCTCGACGGGCTCGGCATCGAGCGCGCGCATTTCTGCGGCATCTCGATGGGCGGCCTGACCGGGCAATGGCTCGGCGTTTACGCCCCGGAGCGGCTGGGCAAGCTGGTGGTGTGCAACACCGCCGCGCGCATCGGCACCACCGAGGGCTGGCAGGCGCGCGCCGCGCTGGTGCGTGAGCAGGGCATGGCCGACGTCGCCGCCGGCGCCGCCGGACGCTGGTTCACCCCCGATTTCGTCGCGGCCCGGCCGGCGGTGGTCGACGGGCTGATCAGCCAGCTACGCGACTCGCCGCCGCAAGGCTACGCCGGCTGCTGCGACGCCCTGGCCGACGCCGACCTGCGCGAGGTCATCGCCACCATCCCGGTGCCGACGCTGTCGGTGGGCGGCCGCTTCGACCCGGTGACCACCCCGCTCGACGCCGACTTCATCGCCAGCCGCGTGGCGGGCGCCGCCCGCGTCGACCTCGACGCCTCCCACCTCTCCAACGTCGAGGCCGCCGCCGACTTCAACCGTGCCGTGCTCGATTTCCTGCTCGCCTGAGCCGGCGCAGCGCCCAGAACAAGGAAGACAGCAACATGGACGAAAAAGACCGCTACGAAAACGGGATGACGGTGCGCCGCGCCGTGCTGGGCGACGCCCACGTCGACCGCACCCTGGCCAAGCGCAACGACTTCAACACCGAATTCCAGGAGTTCATCACGCGCTACGCCTGGGGCGACATCTGGACCCGCCCCGGCCTGCCGCGCCACAGCCGCAGCCTGATCACCATCGCCATGCTGATCGCGCTCAACCGCGAAGACGAGTTGCGCATGCACCTGAAGGCCGCGTTTAATAACGGCGTGACGCGCGACGAGCTGAAGGAAGTCCTGATGCAGTCCGGCATCTATTGCGGCCTGCCCGCCGCCAACGCCGCCTTCCATCTGGCCGAAGCGGTGTTCGCCGAGATGAAGGCACAGGGCTAACCGCTCCGGTATCATCGCGTCATGGGAGAAGCCGGGCCTTGTGCCCGGCTTCATTGTCTTTCCGCTCCAAACACCGTCAGAGGAGACGTCATGCCGGAATTCTTGTTCGAGGCCAGCTTCTGGCTCTCGGTGGCGCAAATCGTCGCCATCGACATCCTGCTGGGCGGCGACAACGCCGTGGTGATCGCGCTGGCCTGCCGCAAACTACCCGAAGCGCAGCGCCGCAAAGGCATCCTGTGGGGCGTGGCCGGCGCCGTCGCCCTGCGCATCGTGCTGATCTTCTTCGCGCTGCAGCTCTTGGCGCTGCCCTTGCTGAAGGTGGGGGGCGCGCTGCTGTTGCTGTGGATCGGCGTCAAGCTGCTGCAGCCGGAAGACGACGACGGCCACGCCAACGTCCAAGGCAGCACCCATCTCTTGGGCGCCATCAAGACCATCATCGTGGCCGACGCCGTGATGAGCCTGGACAATGTCATCGCCGTGGCCGGCGCCGCCAAGGGCGAGCTGGGACTGGTGGCGTTCGGTATCGCCATCAGCATTCCCATCATCGTCTGGGGCAGCCAGTTCGTGCTCAAGCTGATGGACCGCTTCCCGGTGGTGATCACGCTGGGCGCGGCGCTGTTGGGCTGGATCGCCGGCGACATGGTGCTGGGCGACGTGATGGTCAAGCCGTACCTGGCGGACGCACCGCACTGGTTGCACTACCTCTCGGGCTCGGTGGGTGCGGTGCTGGTGGTGGCTGTCGGCACGCAGCTGGCAAAACGCGCTGCCGCCGCACCGCTTAACGAGATTGCGCTGAGCGGCGAGACACCGCGCAGCGGCAAAGACTAATCGGGGGAATCTGTCATGACGATGCGAATTCTGGTGGCACTGGACGGCTCCGAGCCGTCGCTGCGCGCCATCGACTACCTCCTTCGGCTGCATGCCGCCGCGGGCGATCTGGACGTCCATCTGCTCAACGTGCAGATACCGCTCGAATCCGGCCACGTGCGCATGTTCATCAGCCACGAGGATCTGCAGGAGTATTACCGCGAACAAGGCCAGGCGGCGCTCAAGGCCGGGCGCGAGCGGCTGGAACAGGCCGGCGTCCCTTGCACGGTGCACGTCGCGGTGGGGCATAGCGCGCAAACCATCACCCAGTTCGCGCGCGAACGCGGCATCGACACCATCGTCATGGGCTCGCACGGCCACAGCGGGATCGGCCATCTGCTGCTGGGCTCGGTGACGTCGGAAGTGATCCGGCTGGCCGACGTCCCGGTGACCGTGGCGAAGTAGGCGAGCGCCGCCGGCAGCCTGTCGTCTCGATACTGACGAAGCCCCCGTCGGGAGCCGTTGAGGCATCCGGCGGGGGCTTATTCCTGGCCCTTCAGGCGCTCGCGTTGCCGCGCCGCCGAATCGCGGATGGTGGCGATCAATTCCTGGGCCGGCATCGACAGCCGGCCCTCGCTGCGCGTCAGCAGCCCCACCGGTTCCTCGGTGCCGCCGGTGGCCAGGGGCAGGCGCGCGAGCAGGCCCCGCTCCAGATCGTCACGCACCGCCCCCGCCGAAATGAACCACACGTAATCGAAGCGCAGCGCCAGCAGCCGCGCCAGTGACACCGACAAGGTTTCCACCAGGCTCTCGGGCAGGCGTAGGCCGCGCGATTGCAAAAAGCTCTCGGTGTTGTGGCGCGGAATAGTGCCCTTGGGCGAGACGATCAGCGGGTAATCGAGCACCGTCTCCAGCGACGGCGGATGGTCGGACTGCAGCGGGTGGCCGGGCCGGGTCACCATGATCATCGGCTCGACGTAGAGCAGTTCGAAGCTCAAACCCACCATCATTTCCGGATCGGCCATGCGGCCGATCGCCAGATCGTATTCGCCCGCCTTGAGGCTGGCCAGCAGCGGGGCGTTGGCGGCGGTCTGCACCTGTACCGAGGTGTGCGGGCGTTGGGCGCGAAACTTGCCCAGCGCCAGCGGCAGCAGGTCGATCGCCACGGTCGGCAGGGCGCCGACTCGCAGCAGGGTCGGCGACGGGGCGTCATGCTTGCTCACGGCGCGCCCCGCCGCGCCCAGGGTGTCGAGCACCGCGACCGCATGCACCAGAAACGCCTCGCCGTCTTGCGTCAGCGTGGCACCCAGGCGCCCGCGTTCGAACAGCCGCGCGCCGGCGATCTCCTCCAGCTCGGCCAGGGTCTTCGAGACCGCCGGCTGGCTCAACATCAGGCGTGCCGCGGCACGTCCCAGGTTCTGCTCCTGGGCCACGGCGACGAAGCAATGCAGGTGGCGCAGCCGGATGCGGCTGGTGAAACGATCCTTTTCCATAGCCCGATGTTATGAAAGAAGCCGTGCCATGGCAATTTTCATGAATTCCGATGCCGGTTTTCGAGGGTAGTGGGTGGCATGGCTGCGTGGACTTGATAAAAACTGAACGTCGTATAAAAATAGATGTCGTCTATATTATCTTGAGGGTGTCACCATGCCCGGCAACCTGTCCAACTCCGTCGTCCCGACGCCAGACGAACCGTCGGCGGCGCAAACCGGCCGGCGCGAACGCAAGCGCCAGCAACAACTCGACCATCTCGCCGACACCGCCTGGGCCTTGTTCGAGGCAGAAGGCTACGAAGCGGTGACCATGGAGCGCATCGCCGAGGCCGCCGATGTCGCCAAGGGCACCTTGTACAAGCACTTCCCGGTCAAGGAGGCGCTGCTTCGCCATCGCTTCCACCGTGAATTGCGCGAAGGCCGAGGCCGGCCTGGCGCCGGTGATCCAGGCTGAAGCGCCCGGCGCGGCCCGCCTGCGCCGGTTCTTCGCGCTGAGCGCCGAGTGGTCGGAACCACACCGCCGCTACCTGCTGCCCTACGTGCAATACCGTCTGGCCGAGCCGCGCCATCCGAACGATGAGCGCCAGCGCAGCGGTCTGGAGCGCATCTTCGCGGCCCTGATCGCCGACGGCCAGGCGGCCGGCTGTTTCCGCCAGGACGTCAGCGCCTCGGTGCTGGCGGTGTACCTCGAATTCCTCTATCTCGCTGCACTGCTGCGCTGGCTGACCGAGGCGGCGCCCTCGCTGCCCGGCGAGTTCGAGAGCATGCTCGATGTCTTCTTCGGCGGCCTGGAGGTGCGGGCATGACGGCGGCCATCATCAATGAAGCAGAGAGCCTCGCGCTGGGCGCCACCGCCGTCGGCGGCAAGGCCTGGCAACTCGCGCAGTTGCGCCATTTCGGCCTGCCGGTACCGGATTTCGTCGCGATTCCGGCGAGCTGGAGCGAGGCCCGGCACGGCGCGTTTCCGGAGGAACTGGCGTCGCAGCTGGCCTCAACGTTGGCCGAACGAGGCTGGCTCGACCGCCCGCTCGCCGTGCGCTCGTCGGCGGTGGGCGAGGATTCGGCGCTGGCCTCGTTCGCCGGTATCTATCGCTCATGCCTCAATGTGCGCGGCCTGCCTGCGTTGCTGGCGGCCATCGCCGAGGTCTGGGGCTCGCTCGACAGCGAGACGGCAAGCGCCTATCGCCAGTGTATCGGCCAACGGCAGCCGGCAACGATGGCGGTGATCGTGATGCCGCTGCTCGCCGCCGAGGCATCCGGCATCGCGTTCACCTGCGACCCCGTCAGCGGCCGCGAGGATCGCCTGATCGTGCATGCCAACTGGGGGCTGGGCGAGTCGCTGGTGGGTGGCGAGGCGGCGGGCGACGAGTACGTTTTCGCCGAGGATACGAGCGACATCTGGCGCCTGATCGAGCGCCGCCAAGGCAGCAAGGCGACGATGAGCGTGAGCGCTGCGGGCGGGGGCACGGTGCGCGTAGCGGTCCCCGCGGGCAAGGCCTCGGCTTCCGTCTTCGATACCGCGCAAGCCGAAGCGCTGGCCGCCTTGTTGGGAGACGCCGCCGTTGCGCTCGATTTCGTCGCGCCTTTCTACGATCTTGAATGGGTCTGGGACGGCACACGCTGCTGGCTGACCCAGGCACGGCCGGTGACACGGCGGCCGCGTCGTACCTATGCCGCACTGCAAGGCCAGCCGTCGATCTGGACGCGCGGCAATACCCGCGAAATCATGCCCGAGCCGCTGCAGCCGATGGACTGGAACTTCTCCCGGCGCGGCGTCAACCACCTGCTGGAGCAGGGCTGGAAGCTCGCCGGCTACCCGCTGTTGCCCGGAGTCCAGCGTGCCGGGCTGTTTCACGGCCGGCTCTACCTCGAAGCGGCCATCATGCAGTGGGAAGCCTGGGACGCCATCGGGTTGACCCCCGAGCATTTCAATACGCTGCTGGGCGGCCATCAGCCCACAATCTCGGTGAATCCCCCCGCGTTCGGCACACGGCTGCGGCGCCTGGGGCGCATCCTGCGCTATGCCCTGGGGGCGCCGGCCAAGCGCCGGAGCGGCGACGCGGCCATCGCCCGGGTACGGGCAAGCGCCCGCCAGGCGCTGGGGCAGACGTCACCTTGCGATGCCGCGGGCTGGCGTGAACGGCTGTACCAGCTGTGCCGGCCGGCGCGGGAGGAAGTCGATCTGCTGTTCCTGCAAGGGTCGGGGGGCGGCAGTCTGTCCCTCTTGGTCGAGACACTGGAAAAAACCTTCCCTGGCGAAGGAGCGGCGCTCGGCGCCGCCCTGCTGGCGGGAGGTGACGCCAGTGTCACGGCGCAGCAGGGCTACGCCTTGCTGGCGCTGGCGCGCCTGGCGGCCCGCTGTGGCCACAGCCCGCAGGACCACCCCGAGTTTGCCCGCGCTTTCGCCGCCTTTCTCGACGAGTACGGTCATCGGGGCCATTACGAGACCTATATCGGCTCGCCGCGCTGGCGCGAACAGCCTGAGACGATTCTCGAACAACTCCCGGCGCTGGCGCAGGTCGACGAGAAAGCGATAGTGGCGCGCCAGCAGGCTGCCGCCGACGCGGCCTGGCAACGCCTGCGCCAACATGTGCCGTTGTGGAAAACGCTGTTCATCAAGGGCCTGGTCAAGGCCGCCAATCGCGAATCCAACCAGCGCGAGGCGGCGCGCAGCGCCTTGATCGCCAATCTCGACGCGGTGCGGCACGCCTGGTTGGGCGCCGCCGCCTGGATGCAGTCGCAGGGCTGGCTGCGGGCGGCGGAGGATGTCTTCTGGCTGCTGCCTTCCGAAGCCGAGCGCGCCGCCATGAGCGGGAAGACCCCCGCCGCCGGCCTGCAGGCGCGCATTGCGGCGCGGCAAGCGCTGTTCCGCCAGTGGCAGGCGGAAGAGGCGCCGGAGTTCCTGTTGGTCGAAGCGGCCGGGACGACGCTGCCAGCCAAGGCTTCGCCATCCGGCGCCGGCAACGGCAGCCATCGCTGGCGTGGTGTCGCCACCGGCACGGGGCGGGTGCAGGGCAGGGTACGCATTTTGCGCCATCCCTCCGACGGCGGGCGCCTGCAGGCCGGCGAGATTCTGGTCGCGCCATCGACCGATCCCGGCTGGACGCCGCTCTTTCTGAGGGCGGGCGGGCTGGTGGTCGAAACCGGCGGCTATCTCTCGCACGGCGCTATCGTCGCCCGCGAATTCGCCTTGCCGGCGGTGGTCAACCTGCCCGGCATCCTCGATGCCCTGCAGGATGGCGACGAGATCGAAGTCGACGGCCTGAGCGGCGAGGTGCGCCACCTGGGCCGGAATGGGGCGGAAAGGTCAGCCGGCCAGGCGACGTAGCCGGGAGCGGGCTCGTCGCGTCCAGCGTTTCGGGCGGGGCCGCGCGACGCCTTCGGCCAACCTGGCCTTGGAAAAAAGCAGGGGCCGCTGGGCGGCCCTGAATAACTTGAGGGAGAAACGCGAGTGAGGAGGATCAGACGTCGAAGAACACCGTTTCGTTGTCGCCCTGGATGCGCACGTCGAAGCGGTACACCACTTCACCGTCGCGCTCTTCGCGCTGGGCGATCAGCGTCTTGCGGCGCACTTCCCATTCGATCAGGTTGAGCACCGGGTCCTTGGCGTTGGCTTCGGCTTCATCCGAGAAGTAGAGGCGGGTATTCAGGCCGATGTTGATGCCGCGCGCCACGATCCACAGGTTGATGTGCGGGGCCATGGTGCGGCCGTGGCGGCCCTCGACGGCGCCCGGCTTGATGGTCTCGAAGGTGTAGAGGCCGCTTTCGAAGTCGGAGCAGGCGCGGCCCCAGCCGCGGAAGCTGTCGTCGAGCGGCTTGTCCTGGGTGTCGGCCGGGTGGTTGTAGCGGCCGTCGGCGTTGGCCTGCCAGATTTCCAGCAACACGTCGCGCAGCGGCGTGCCGGAACCGTCGATCACGCGGCCTTCGATGCGGATGCGCTCGCCGCGGGTGGCGGGGGTCGTCAGCACGTTGGAGAAGTTGTTCTCGAAGATGTCGAAACCGGCGGCGTGTGGCGCCAGGCCGATGTGCACGTACGGGCCGGCGGTCTGGGAGGCGGTTTCTTTCAGGTAGTTGAGCTGGTTGACCATCATTTCGCCCCCTGGATGCGGTTTTCAAACAACGTGGCACGACGGCCGCGCAGCACGATATCGAAACGGTACGCCATGCTGTCGAGCTGCACGAAAGCATGGCGGTCGAGCGGGGCGATCAGGGTGCGCACGGCTTCTTCGTCGTTGATGGAGCGCACGATCGGGCAGGTGGCGATCAGCGGGTCGCCCTCGAAATACATCTGGGTGATCAGGCGCTGGGCGAAGCCGTCGCCCGACAGCGAGAAGTGGATGTGCGCCGGACGCCAGTCGTTGACGCGGTTGCGCCACGGGTACGGACCGGGCTTGATGGTGCGGAAGAAGTAGTAGCCGTTGTCGTCGGTCAGCACGCGGCCGCAGCCGCCGAAGTTGGGGTCGATCGGCGCCAGGTACTGGTCCTTCTTGTGGCGGTAGCGGCCGCCGGCGTTGGCTTGCCACACTTCCACCAGGGAGTTCTTCACCGGGCGGCCGTTCTCGTCGCGCACGAAGCCATGCACGATGATGCGCTCGCCGATCGGCAGGCCGTCCTTGGCGTAGTTCAGGATCAGGTCGTTGTCGAGCGGACCCAGTTCGTCCTGGCGGAACACCGGGCCGGTGATCTCCGACAGCGAGTTCTGCAGCGAAATCAGGGCGTTCTTGGGCGAACGCAGAATGCTGGTTTTGTAGTCGGGCGCGTAAGCGGGCGGGTGCACGCTGCGGTCGCGCTGGTAGAACTCGCCGTACTGATCGCTAGAGCGGTTCATGCATGTCTCCTTGGTAGGTGCCACTATCTTTGTGGTGAGCTAGGTACTGTGTGTTGCCTCACCCTGCTGCCTGGTGTTGCAAATGCTTGATGTGCAGCAAGGTCGGTAGGGAGAGTCTATGTAAGAAACAAGGTTATGGATAATGAGATATTGGCGAATTATCCATAACATTTAATTATGGTTATGTGGCGCAGCGGCGAGGCGCTGCCATCACCGGCCTGTCGACAGTGGCGTGCCGGATGGCATGCCATCCGGGGCTGGGGCGGCGAGTGGGGTGCGCGGGCGGGCCGGGGTCAGGCTGCAAGCGTGGTGTGCCAGGAGCTGTCGAACTGCTCCACCGGGATCGGCCGGCTGACGAAGTAGCCCTGGGCGATGTCGCAGCCCAGCGTCGCCAGCCGGTTCCAGATGTCGCGGTTTTCCACGCCTTCGGCCACCACGTGCAGTCCCAGGTTGTGCCCCAGGTCGATGGTCGAGCGTACGATCGTGTCCGACTCCTGGTCGGCGATCATGGCGCCGACGAACGACTGGTCGATCTTGATGGTGTCGGCCGGCAGCCGCTGCAGGTAGCTCAGGCTGGAATAGCCGGTGCCGAAGTCGTCCACCGCCAGTTGCACCCCGAGCGCCTTGAGCTGGTTGAGCGTCGCCAGCGCGCCGCCGGGGTCGTCCATCAGGGCGCTTTCGGTCAGTTCGAATTGCAGGTGGGCGGGGTCGATGCCCCAGGTGAGGAACAGGCCGCGGATGCGCTCGGCCAGGCGCGGGTCGAGCAGGTCGCGCGCCGACAGGTTGACCGCCAGCGGGGTGGGGCGCCCGGCCTGTTCCAGCGTGTAGATATGCCGGAAGGCCGCTTCCAGTATCCAATGCGTGAGCGAGGTGATCATGCCGGCCTGCTCCGCCAGCTTGATGAAGAGGTCGGGCTCGACCAGCCCGCGCTGGGGGTGCTGCCAGCGCACCAGCGCCTCGGCGCCGCACAGCTTGCCGGTGTCGAACTGGATCTTGGGCTGGCAGTAGAGGCGAAGCTCGTCATGCTCGATGGCATGGTGCAGTTCGGCGATCAGCGAGACGTGGCGGGTGCATTCCTTGTCGAGACTGCCGTTGAAGATGGTGTAGTTCACCGCCGAGTGCAGGGCCTGGCGCGACGCCATGGTGGCACGCCGCATCAGCGCGTCCGGCTCCTGGCCGTGCCCCGGAAACAGCGAGAGTCCGATGCGCAGCCGCGCATCGACCTGGATGCCGGCCACGGTGAGCGGCTCGTCGAACTGGCGCAACAGTCGCAGCGCCTCTTGCGAGGCGCGCTCGGCGTCGGTGTTGGGCTGCAGAATGGCGAACTCGTTATCGCTCACGCGCCCGAGGAAATACCCCTGGTCGATCTGCGGCTGTAGCCGGGCAGCCACCTGCAGCAAGAGTTCGTTGGCCTGCTGGTAGCCCAGTACGTCGTTGATTTCCCGGAACTGGGTGACGCTGAGGATGCCCACCGTGAACGGGCGGTAGGGGGGCTCGAGGAAGCAATCATGCGCCCGAGCTGTTCGAGAAACAGGGTACGGTTGGGCAGCCCGGTGAGCTGGTCGTAATACGCCATGCGGTGCATGGCCGCTTCGGCTTCCTGGTGGCGCACCCGGCTGCGTAGGGCGCTGATGCCGTAGGCGACGTCTTCGGCCAACTCGCTGAGCACGCGCAACTCTTCCTCGCCGAAAGCGTTGTATTCGCCGGCGACAATGCTCAGGTTGCCGCCGATTTCGCCGTCGATCACCAGCGGATAGGCGCTCGCCGCGGCGTAGCCGCGCCGTTTTTGTTCCTCGAACAGTGTGGCCAGGGCGGGGTCGTTCAGGACGTCATGCCCGACCTGCGGCTGGCCGGTACGGATGGCGAGGCCGGACGGTGTGGTGCTCTGCTCGGACCAGGTCAGATCGAGCAGTTGCAGGAAGCCTTCTTCGACGCCGGCATGGGCCATCGGGCGGATGGTCTGGTGCTCGTCGTGCTCGATGTAGCCGATCCAGGCCATGCGGTAGCCGCCTTGCTCGACGATGGCGTTGCACATGTCCTGCAGCAAGGTTTGCTCGTCCGGGGCCCGCGCCAGTGCCCGGTTGCCCGCGCTCAGGGTGCGCAGCGCGCGGCACAGGCGGGCGTAGTCGGCCGGGGTGACGCAGCTGGCCCCGATCGCATCGTTTCCCGCCACCTTTGGTGTCGTCATGATCTTTGCCTCCAACCATACTTTTCAGTATAGGTGGTGTACGGCTGGCGGCAGGGAGGCAGGCCGGGCCTCGATCCGGGCGGGGCGGTCTACGAAGCGTTCGCGTCCGAATACGACCCCGCCCCTAGATGGCTTACGCCGAATCAGTACTCCAGACTCACATCCGATTTCGCCTTGGTACAGCAAGTGAGCACATAGCCTTCGGCGATTTCTTCATCCGTGATGCCGCCGTTGTGATTCATTTCCGTCTCGCCCTCCAGCACTCTCACCCGGCAGGTGCCGCAGATGCCCATGCCGCAGGCTTTGGGGATGGTGAGACCGGCACTGGCTGCGGCCGCATGCAGGGTCATCCCGCTCGCCACCTGCACCGACTTGCCGGATTCCTTGAAGCTTACGCAATGAGTGTCCTGTGCGGTCTCTTCGTGTTCGTGGCCCGCAGCCGCATCCTACCAACCGTAGGAGAGGCGCTTTCAGAATCACTCGTGATCTGTGTGTAATGCTTGACTACAGCGTATCAAGTCTGCCCCCAGCATCCAGTTACATTTCCTGCACCCTTTCACTGACTTTTGGTAATGCATCACAGGTGCGGAGTGTTCGCGTAAATGAAGTAGGAGGATGTGGGGTACCTGAAAAGCGTGTATTGACGGGAGATTGCGGCCAGGGAAGACCCGCAATCGGCCCACTACAGCGGCATGGAGCGTCAACAACTAGCCTCTCGGGGGGGGCACCCCGGACTTCCAGTGAGAACTTGACTGGCCTTGGCAAGCGTTGCAATTATCGAACGTAACAAACAGAAAGATGCTCACGATTGAGCATGGGCATCCGAGTCATCGAAGGGAAAGACTTCACCAGCAAATGGCAATCATTTAAAGCTGCGTGGGAGGGCTATCAAAAATGGATAGTATCGTTATGGGTAACAATCATTTAGTGTCCAAGCAAAATGAAGTAGCAAAGCCATTGTCGGTTGCCTTCATACTCGCGCCTCAGTTTACGCTGAGTGCGTTTTCAAACTTCGTTGATGCGCTGAGGCTGGCAGCAGATGACGGCGACTTTAGCCGGCAGATTCGTTGCAAATGGAAAGTTTTAAGCCATGACAGTCGACCGATTGCCTCCAGTTGTGGCCTGGAGGTGATCCCCACCGCAGGGCTGGAAGATCCAAAGTCATTTGACTATATTGTTGTCGTCGGTGGTTTATTGCACTCCGGGAAAAAAATATCCAATCAATTGCTAAGCTATCTGAAAAGCGCAGCGGAATTGGATCTGCCGCTTGTGGGTATTTGCACGGGAAGCTTCATATTGGCACGCGCAGGGCTGATGCAAGGCCATAATTGCTGTGTTAGTTGGTTTCACCATCAACATTTCGAGGCCGAATTTCCAAAGCTGCCGGTTAGTTCGGATGAGCTATTCATCATAGATGGCAAGAGAATGACGTGTGCCGGCGGGGCGGGGGTAACGCATCTCGCTGCGCATCTCATCGAGAAACACTGTGGAAAATTCGAAGCGGCACGGGCTCTTCGCATTATGCTTGAGGAAATGCCTCTGCCGGCAGCCACTCCTCAGCCACAGCCTGTTTTGACAGAAAAAGTATCGAACCTGGTAGTGCGGAAAGCCATGCTTTTGATCGAACGCAATCTGAGTAACCCACTGTCAATTGAGGATGTTTCTCGGAAGGTCAATGTCAGCCTTAGGCAGCTCGAAAGATTGTTTCATGTTGAGTTGGGCATGACGCCTGCGTCTTTTTCCTTGAAGCTAAGGTTGAACCATGCCCGGCACTTCCTGCTTAACACCAAGCATCAAATATCTTATATTGCATTCGAGTGTGGATTTATCGGGTCTTCCCATTTTACTCGTTCTTTCAAGTCGGAGTTTGGTATCACTCCGACCGAAATGAGAAATAGAGGGGCCGTCAAAAATAATGCATCATAGTGGGAGCTGACATCCCGGGCAGCTTCTTTGGGTGCGTCGAAAAGCCTTGCTTTTGAATGAGGCGGCAATCATTCACAATGGAGAGGTATTCGAGGAACCGGAACGTTTTCATGCTGTTTGCAAAAGAACAGCCCGTACGGATTTTTCCACCCATGTTAAAGAGGCCAGGGGCCTCTTTGGTTTTGAGCAGCGTCAGTCCTTTCCCGTCAAGCCGCCTTTCGCCTGTGGCGGTTGTACCCTTGCTCCGCACTGTGTGATCACTGCCTTGGGCATCTTCCTGTAGGTTTCGACGTCGTTCGTGGAGAAATCGGCGAATACGGCGCCCCGCTGCTTGGCGGCAGGCAGAATCGGTGCATGGCGCTCGCAAGCGCTTCTCCATGGCCGAGGCCCGGTCGAGCGGATGGATCGCCATCCCTTGTTTTTTCGGGCACAACGGCTGCGACGTGATCAATTGCAACTACCGTTGCCGGCCGGAGTGCGATGGTTGATGTGGCTGGAGCAAATGCGGCGACCTAAGCTGGAAGCGCTCACTCCGCATTCCGGGCCGAAAATGGTGTGGGCACCGTCCGAATGGACTCTTTCTGGGGAGGTGGCTATGAAACACTGGTTGCTAGGCGGTTGCGCGGTCTTATTGGTTTGTTTGCCAACGTTGGCCGAAGAAAAGGTCGGCAAGAGCATTTTTGACGGCCCCCCGGAGCAGCGGATCAATGCCTTGGCCGAGATTCAACCCGGCCTCGGGGTCGTCATGAACGAAATCGGCACGCGGTTTGCCAACCTCTACTGGGCGGCCAACGGCGGTAACTGGGGCATGGCCGATTATCAGTTGAAGGAGTTGCTGGAAGCCCAGGAGGTGGGCGAGGCGACGCGGCCCGGGCGGGCGTCCATGTTGAAAGCGCTTGAAGAGAATTATCTGGTACCGCTCCAGGCCGCCATCAACAAGAAGGACCTCAGTCAGTTCAATCCTCGCTTTGCCGAGGCCGAAAGGGGCTGCAATGCCTGCCATACCGCGTTGGGCTATGGATTCATCCACTATCACGTTCCCCGCAACCCGCCTTCGGGCTGGCTCGACTTCAAGCTGAAAACCTCGCCCGGTTATAAGGAAAAGACCGAGACCCAGTAAGCCGATAGTTCGCGAGTGCCTGCCGCCGGCGTCGCAACACGGCGTCGGGCAGCGTGCGTAGCGGCGAGGGTTCCGGGGAGGGGCCGCAGGTTCGCCCGCCGTGTCGCCGTCAGGCCGCCGCGGGCAGGGCCTCGGCCCCGCGCCGTTTCAGGGTTCCAGCACGTAGCGGCCGGGGGCGGCGTCCAGCGCGGGGAAGTCCGTCGTCGCCAGCGGCGGGGCGTCGACCAGTGCTCCGGCTTTCGGCTTGAGCCACGCCATCCAGTCTTCCCACCAGCTGCCCGGGTGCTCCTCGGCGCGCTGCTGCCAGTGCTCGGGGCGGTCGGAGCGGTGCGCGATGTCGGCCCAGTAGCGGCGTTTGGGCGGGGTGACCGGCGGGTTGACGATGCCGGCGATGTGCCCGGAACTCGACAGGATGAAGCGCTTCTCGCCGATGCCGTGGTTGATGATCTTGAAGGTCTGGTCCCACGGCGTGATGTGGTCGTCCTCGGCGGACACCACGTACAGCGGCTGGTCGATTGCGGCGAGGTCAAGCATCTCGCCGGCCACCGTCAGCGCGTTGGGCACGATCAGCCGGTTGTTGAGGTAGAGCTCGGTCAGGTACCAGGCGTGCATGGCCTTCGGCATGCGCGTGGTGTCCATGTTCCAGTACAGCACGTCGAAGGCGGGCAGCGTTTCGCCGTACAGCCAGCCATGCACCACGTAGTGCCAGATCAGGCTGTTGGTGCGCAACAGGCGGAAGGCCGCGGCCATGTCCTTGCCGTCGAGGAAGCCCTGCTGCTCCATCCGCGCGCACAGGTGGCGCACGCTGGCGTCGTCGATGAAGACCTCGATGTCGCCCGGTTTGTGGAAGTCGACCAGCGTGGTGAGCAAGGTGGCGTCGGCCACGGGCGTGGCGTCCGCGCCGTAGTGCCGGTTGGCCCAGGCCAGGTACATCGCCAGCGCGGTGCCGCCGATGCAGTAGCCGACGGCGTGGACCTTGGCGGCGCCGCTGAACTGGCGGGCCAGCTGCATGATGGTGTCGACGCCCTCGGTGAGGTAGTCGTCGAAGCGCACCTCGCTCATCGAGGCGTCCGGGTTCTTCCAACTGGTGATGAAAACGTCCAACCCCTGATCGAGCAGGAAGCGGATCATGCTGTTTTTCGGGGTGAGGTCGAGCACGTAGAACTTGTTGATCCACGGCGTGACGATCACCACCGGCTCGGCGTGTACCTGCGGCTGGCGCGGGGCGTAGTGGATCACCTCGAGCAGGCGGTTGCGGTACACCACGGCACCGGGTGTGGTGGCGAGATTGACGCCGACCGCGAAATCCTCCGGGTCGGTCATGCGCACGCTGCCGGCCCGGGCATCGGCGAGGAAGTTCTGGAATCCCTGCGCCAGGCTCTCGCCATGGCTCTCCAACGCCTTGCGCAGCGCCACCGGGTTGCTCCACAGGTAGTTGGTGGGGGCGGCCGCATTCAGCCAGTTGCGCCACCAGAAGGCCGCGCGCCGGCGTTCCTTGTCCGCGAGGCCGGGGGTGTCGTAGAGCATGTCCTGGGTATGGTGGGTGTAGGCCAGATACCACTCCTTGACCAGATCCCACGCCGGCGAGTCGGACCAGATCGGGTCGGCGAAGCGGGTGTCGTCGGCCTTGGCCGGGATCGGATCGGCGTCGGCCAAGCCGAGCTGGCGCAGCCAGCTGTGCCGCTGCAGCTGCCACAGGTCGGATGACAGCCGGGTCAGGCGCGCGGCCAGCTCCTGCGGGTGCAGCAGCCAGCCGAGCTGCGCCTGCATGATCGGGGTGGCGATGCCGAGCGGGTCGAGGGTGCCGGTTCCGTCCATCCGCGCTTCCGACGCGTGCGGGGCGGACTGCGCGTCGTCCGCTGGCATGGCTGGCGGGCGACCCGGTTTGGGCGATGCGCCTGCGGAAGAACGCGGTGTGGTCATGATCGTTACCCTTCAAAGCCGCTTCAAGGTTTGTTCCCGCCGCAAGAAGACCGTGAACAGGCTCTTGGTCCAGGTCTGAGGTGCGATGTCGTGCCTGGGGCATGTGCTTGCCCGCCGGCTGACGACGCCGTGCTCCTGCGCCGGCACCGGGTGTGAGCGGTGCGCGGTACGGTGCGAGAGTGAAGTTAATTAAAGAACCTTAAACTGATTAATTCAATCTGCGGGCACGCCGCCGCTGCACCGGCCCCCCATGCCGTCCTGGCCACCGCGCCTGTCATGTCTGTGGCACCTGTCGCAATCCGGCCGTAGCAATGCGACAGCTGTCGCAGCCTTCCTTCCCTCCTTTTTCCCGATTTCCCCTCCGGGGTTGGCGCCGGCAGTGCGTTCTGGATGCCGGTCCGCCCTGTTTTTTCTATGCAACTATCTGATATTTAAGAAAATAAATGGGTTTTCGCGCCGCTGGCGGGCTGTTGCGCTGGAGCTGGCACCGTTCTTGCCATTAAGGGATCAGGAGCTCGGTGTCCGTGACAGTCGCGCAGTGCGTCGACGAGAGGCTCCGGCAACACGTTCGCAAAGGAGGACGAGAGACATGGAAACGACATCAGACCGCCTGCTCTGGATGTACCGGACGATGGTGGAAATCCGCGAATACGAAGAGACCATGGCCAAGGTCTATCTGGAGGGCAAGCTGCCGCCCAAGATCCAGAAGGGGCTGGCCTTCGATATCGGCGCCGGGCCGGTGCCGGGCGAGATGCACCTGGCAGCCGGGCAGGAGCCGGTGGCGGTGGGGGTCTGCGCCCACTTGCGCGACGAGGACAGCGTGGTCGGCGCGCACCGTCCGCACCACTTCGCCATCGCCAAGGGCGTGCCGCTGAACGAGATGACCGCCGAGATGTTCGGCAAGGTCACCGGGCTCGGGCGCGGTAAGGGCGGGCACATGCACCTGTTCGATCCTGCGCACAAGTTCAGCTGCAGCGGCATTGTCGGTGCCGGTGCGCCGCAAGCCTGCGGCGCGGCGTTGGCGGCGAAGAAGCTCGGCAAGGACTGGGTGGCGATCGCCTTCTTCGGCGAGGGCGCGGCCAACCAGGGTGCCTTCCACGAGGCCTTGAACCTGGCGGCGCTGTGGAAGCTGCCGGTGGTGTTCGTGTGCGAGGACAACAAGTACGGCATCTCGGTGGGGAAGGGCGATTCCACCGCCATCGCTAGCAACGCCGACCGCGCTGCTGGGTACGGTATGCCGGGCGTGCTGGTGGACAAGAACGACGCGCTGGCGGTGTTCGAGGCGGCCGGCGTCGCCATCGACCGCGCCCGCCGCGGCGAGGGGCCGACGCTGATCGAGGTCAAGACCGACCGCTACTACGGCCACTTCCAGGGCGACCCGGAAACCTACCGTCCCAAGGGCGAGGTGAAGGCGCTGCGCGAACACGACCCGATCCCGGCGCTGGGTGCCGTGCTGCGCGAGCAGGGCTTGCTCGACGACGCGCGCGACGCCGAGTTGCGCGAGGCGATCAGGACCAAGGTGCAGGCGGCGTTCGACTTCGCCCGCCACAGCCCCTACCCGGACGTGGCGGAAGCCCACCGGCACGTGTTCGTCGATTAAGTTAGCGCATAGCGAGGAGAGAGAGCATGACTACGCAACAGAAAACCCGCACGCTGACCATGGCGCAGGCCATTTCCGAAGCCATCGGCCAGGAGATGGAGCGCGACGAGCGCGTGTTCGTGATGGGCGAGGACGTCGGCAAGTACGGCGGCATCTTCAGCGCCACCACCGGCCTTTACGAGCGTTTCGGCAAGGAACGCATCATGGACACGCCGATTTCCGAGACCGCCTTCATGGGCGCGGCGATCGGCGCCGCCGCCGAGGGCCTGCGCCCGATCGCCGAATTGATGTTCGTCGACTTCTTCGGCGTCTGTTTCGACCAGATCTACAACCATCTCGCCAAGAACACCTATATGGCGGGCGGCAATATCAAGCTGCCGGCGGTGGTGATGACCGGCATCGGCGGCGGTTACAACGACGCAGCGCAGCACTCGCAGTGCCTCTACGCCAGCTTCGCCCACATGCCGGGGATGAAGGTGGTGGTGCCGTCCAACGCCTACGACGCCAAGGGCCTGATGATTCAGGCGATCCGCGACGACAACCCGGTGGTGTTCTGCTACCACAAGGGCATCATGGGCCTGTCGTGGATGTCCTACTTCGAGGGCAGCACCAACGAAGTCCCCGAGGAAGCCTACGCCATCCCGTTCGGCAAGGCGCGCGTGGTGCGCGAGGGTTCGGACGTCACCATCGTCACCCTGAGCCAGATGGTGCAGAAGGCGGTGCTGGCGGCCGACACGTTGGCCGAAGAGGGCATCAGCGCCGAGATCATCGACCTCAGGACCATCGTCCCGCTCGACACCGAGACCGTGCTCGCCTCGGTCGCCAAGACCGGGCGCCTTTTGGTGGCCGACGAGGACTACCTGCACTTCGGCCTCTCCGGCGAGATCGCCGCGCTGGTGGCCGAGCATCTTGACACCGTTCGCCTGAAGGCCCCGGTGCGCCGCCTCGCGGTCGACGCCGTGCCGATCCCGTTCAGCCGCCCGCTCGAACAGCACGTCATCCCGCAGGTCGACGGCATCGTCGCCGCGGTCAAGGCACAACTGGCAACCTCCATCGGACTGTGAAAGGAACAAACATGATCGACATCATTCTGGACGACGCGGCCTGGGCCGACGTGGAAGACGGCACCGAGGCGCTGGTGGATGAGTGGACGGTGGCGGTGGGCGACCGCGTCGCCGCCGGCCAGGTGCTGGGCACCGTCGAGCTGGTCAAGACCAGCCACGAGCTGATGGCACCGGTAGGCGCCACCGTGGCGGCGATCAAGGTGGCGGCGCAGGAGACCTTTCCGCGCGGCGCGGTGCTGATCGTGCTGGAGGACTAGGCCATGTCCACCGCTGTAGAAACGGCACCACCGGCAGTGAAGCGCATCCCGCTCACCGGCCTGCGCGGCGCCATCGCCCGCAATATGAGCCAGGGCTGGCAGGCCCCGCGCGTGGCGATGTGGGCCGAGGTCGACGTCACCGCGTGCCAGCTCAAACGCGCCCGGCTGATGACCGAGCATCCCGGCTTCAAGGTCACGCTCACCGCCTTCGTGCTGCGCGCGCTGGCGCTGACCCTGCGCGAGCACCCGCACCTCAACGCGCTGATGCGCGACAAGGAGGTGGAACTGGTCGACGACATCAACCTCGCGCTGGCGGTGAGCGTGCCGGGCGGACTGATGGCGCCGGTGATCCGCCAGGCCGACAACCTGTCGGTGCTGGAACTGGCCGCCGAGTCACGCTGGCTGGCCGAGGGCGCGCGCAACGGCAGCCTCGGCGCCGGGGTGTTCCAGCGCGGCACCTTCACTGTCACCAACCTCGGCATGACCGACATCGACGGCTTCTCGCCGGTGATCAACCCGCCGCAGGTCGCCATCCTCGGCGTCAGCCGGGTGATCGACAAGCCGGTGGTGCGCCACGGCGGCATCGTGGCGGCGCCGCTGATGGGGCTGAGCCTGGTGTTCGACCACCGTGCTGTGGACGGTTACCCGGCGGCGCTGTTCCTGGGCGACCTCAAGCGCCGCCTGGAAAGCGCCGAGGAGCTTTAGCCATGGACGCGCCGCTGACGCTGGACATCGTCTCGGCCGAGGAGGAGCAGGCCTGGAACCGGCGCCACCTGGCCGAGCCGGTGACGGCCCCGGCCATCCGCTTCTGGGGCTATCGCGAGCCGGCGCTGGTGCTGGGCTGCTCGCAGCGCCGCGCCATCTCGGCGGAGACGGTGCGCGAGCGTGCCGGGCTCGATCTCGCCGCGCGCGATGCCGGCGGCGGTGCGGTGCTGGTCGGACCGTGGATGCTGAGCGCCTCGATCCTGCTGCCGCTCGGCCACCGCTACGCGCAGCAGCCACCGGCGCTGAGCTACCACTGGCTGGGCGAGGCCTACCGCGCCGTGCTGGCAGAAGTCGGCATCGTCAGCGAGGTGCTGACCCCCGAGACGGCGCGCCGCTTGCAGCGCGAGGCCGACCCGGATATCGGCTGGGCCTGCTACGGCGGCTTCTCGCCCGGCGAGGTGGTGGTGGGGCGGCGCAAGCTGGTGGGGCTCGCCCAGGTGCGTCGTGCCAAGGGGGTGCTGTTCGTGGCCGGCCTGCTGTTTGGCCGGACCGACTGGACCCTGCTGTGCCGCGCCTTCGGGCGCCCGTCAGGCGAGGCGCAGCGGCTGGCCGACGGCAACACCTGCTGCGTGGACGAGGCCGGAGAGACGTTGTCGCCGCTGGCTTTGCTGTGCTCTTTGCAGCAGAGGCTGTGGGCGAGCCTGGGGGCTCCGTCCGGTCCGGATGAGCCATGGTGACCGGCTTGCCCGGCCCGGCCTGAAAGGTGAGTGCAAGGGTAGTGCGAGCAACAGCGGGCGTCGCCGACGCCTGCCAAATCATAAGGAGGGACAGCATGTCTTTGTTGAAAGATCCGGAGTTGAAACAGTCCAGACCGTCCACAGCCGGCCTTCCCGGCATGCGCGGATTGCAGCATATCGGCATCACGGTGCCGAACCTGCAAGAGGCGGTGGATTTCTTCGTCGAGGTGCTCGGGTGCGAGCCGTACTTCACGTTTGGCCCGTTCAAATTCGACGACGACTGGATGACGCGGCACCTCAACGTTCATCCCCGTGCCGAAATCCGGGATTTCCAGATGGTTCGCTGCGGCAACGGCACCAATCTGGAAATCTTCGAATACGCCGCGCCGGACCAAAACACCAGGCTGCCCCGCAACAGCGATGTCGGTGGGCATCATCTGGCTTTTTATGTCGATGATATGGACCAGGCCGTGGCCTATCTCAAGTCACGCCATGTCACGGTACTGGATACGCCCAGCACGTTTACCGACGGTCCCGCCGCCGGACTGACCTGGGTCTATTTTCTCGCCCCTTGGGGGTTGCAGCTGGAATTGGTGAGTTTTCCGGCCGGTATGGGGTACGAGCGGGACCAGTCGCGCCTGCTGTGGGACCCCCGGTTCCCGGAAAGATGACCGCTCGTTTAGGCATCGGGTGATGGTGGAGTATTGGGCGCTCGTCGGGGCGCCTTTTTTTTACTGCAGGCGGAAAAAGGAGCAGGCCATGGGGTCGTTCAGCATCATGCATTGGGTCGTTGCCTTGCTGGTCATCGTGTTGCTATTCGGAACCAAAAAATTGCGCAATGTCGGTGAGGATTTGGGTGGGGCCGTACGGGGGTTTAAGAAGGGTATGGGGGAAGAAAACAAAGAGGGTGAAAAAGGCGGCAAATAAACCGCGGGTTGCTCTGAAAGATGAGGGCGATGGGCTCGTCCACGCACCGAGGTGGCCGTGGACGAGCATCATTCTGACGAACAGGCCTACTTCGGTTGCGGGCTGACGATAATCTTCACGTTCCTGTCCTTATTGGCGACCAGTTCCTTGAAGCCTTTTTCGACAATATCCTCGAGATGAATCCTGCCGGTAATCAGCGGGGTGACATCGAAGCGGCCATCGCTGATCAGGTCGATGACATGGGCGAATTCGCCGGCGTAGGCGAGGGAGCCAATGACCTGTTTCTCGGTGGCGACCAGATCGAAGAAATTGAACTGGCTCGGCTCTTCGAAAATGCCGACCAGTATCGCTTTGCCGCCCTTGCGGATCACCTCGACCGCAAGCGGCCCGGTGGCCTTGTGCCCGATGCATTCGAAAGAAATATCGGCGCCGTAGCCGCCCGTCATTTCCTTGATGACAGCCACGGCGTCGCATTGCGAGGTATCGAGCACCTGTGTTGCGCCCACTTCCAGCGCCTTGCGCTTGCGGGCATCGGCCATTTCCAGGGTGATGATCTTGCTGGCGCCCGCCGCCCGGGCCGCCATGATGGTACACAAGCCGATGGTGCCGGCGCCGATCACCACCACCGTCTTGCCGACCAGCGAGCCGGCCTGCTTGACGGCATGCACCCCCACGGCCAAAGGCTCGATCAACGCGCCGGCCTCCGGCGGGAAGTGCTCCGGCAAGGGATACAGCAGGTTGGCCGGCACGTTCACGTATTGGGCGAAGGCGCCATTGGTCATCAGTCCCGTAAACGCCAGGCTTTCGCATAAATTGTACTGGCCGTGCTGGCAATAATGGCATTGGCCGCAATGCTGGCAGGCGTCGGCCGCCACCCGTTGCCCTGTCCTGAAACCGCTGACCCCGCTGCCGAGTTCGGTAATCTCGCCACAAAATTCATGGCCAAGAATGCACTGGCCCTTATGTCCGGTCAGCGGATGCGGCGTGTCGACCGGGATGAAAATCGGTCCAGCCAGGTATTCGTGCAGATCCGAACCACATATGCCGCACCATTCGACCCGGATCTGGACGTGACCAGGGCCGGGGGGAGCGGAAGGGGAACATCGCTGACGCGAATATCGTTTTTACCGTGCCACACCGCTGCACGCATGGTAGGCATCGATTCAGGATGATTCATGGTTGTCTCCTCGATTTGGTTTGAACGGCCACTGCATTAAGGCAGGTTGGCCGAAGAGGCTTTATGCAATCCATATGCCAGATTCGAGCAGCCAAAAATTGGCACTCTCTCGAACCGGTTAATCCATTCAAAACCGGCATAGAGCGTGGGTCGGCCAATTGATTCAGTTTGTCTCCTGAGTCATTTCACCTGTTACACCTGTCGCATCGAGCTACCGAATAAGCAACAGGTGTCGCTTCCTATTCGACGTGCTTTGCCATGTCAACCTCGCTTCAAGCTTCCTGTACCCCCAAATGATGGGGTTTCGCCGTGCAATCAATTGAAATTCATCACGTTTTCGGCGTTGCTAAGGCGAATGTAAAAACTGGCATCGATTTTGCTGATTGAACAGGGCTTCAGGTTAATTGCGATAAGGCCAGGGTTATTCCCCGTCCCTATTGCCCGGCGCCCACCAAGCGCGGTTGAAGCGAGGAGGGCACTCCTAAAACGGATGGTGCCGTCACGACAGGCTGATTCAGCCTGATTTGGAGATTGGGAGAGACAAAGATGACAACATCGATTGACGAAACCGGCTTGAGCCGGCGCAGCTTCCTCAAGGGCAGCGGGCTGGCCGCGCTCGGCGTCACCCTGGTGCCGCTGTCGGCGCTGCTGGTCAGCCCGAATGCCATGGCGGCCAAGCCGTTCAAGACGCTCAGCCCGGCCACGGCCAAAACCCTGGAAAAAATGGCGCGGGATATCTTCCCCCACGACAAACTGGCCGACCCGTACTACCGCCAAGCCATCGCGCCGCTGGATGCCGAGGCCGGCAAAAATGCGGCGACCGCCAGCTTGCTGGCCGACGGCGTGAGCGCGCTTGATGCCTCCGCACGCCAGCGTTATGGGCGCCCCTACACCGCGGTCGCCAAGGAAGAAGATCGTGTGGCGCTGCTCAAGGCCATCGAATCCGGCCCCTTCTTCCAGAAGGTGCGCGGCAACCTGGTGACCGGGCTCTACAACAACAAGGCGCTGTGGCCGCAGTTCGGCTATGAAGGCTCGTCCTGGGAGAAGGGCGGCTACCTGCATCGCGGTTTCGACGACATCGACTGGCTGTAAGCGGCCAATGAGCACAAGCCGGCGTTCACGGGCGACCGGCACGCTGAGGAGACACAAGCAATGGCAACGCAATTCCGTTTGGATGATGACGAAGTGGTGGTGATTGTCGGCTCCGGTGCCGGCGGCGGCACGCTGGCCAACGAACTGGCGCAAAAGGGCGTCAAGTGCGTGGTACTGGAGGCAGGCAAGCACTACCAGCCCGACGATTTCGAGAACGACGAGTGGGCGATGTTCAACAAGATTTCCTGGCTGGACAAGCGCATCTCGGCGGGTGGCTGGCATCACACCAAGACCTACCCCAATCTGCCCGCCTGGATCGTCAAGGGCGTGGGCGGCTCCACCATCCACTGGGCTGGC
This sequence comes from Pseudogulbenkiania sp. AW2-16, assembly GCF_056824575.1. Classification (NCBI taxonomy): domain Bacteria; kingdom Pseudomonadati; phylum Pseudomonadota; class Betaproteobacteria; order Neisseriales; family Chromobacteriaceae; genus Pseudogulbenkiania; species Pseudogulbenkiania sp. AW2-16. Next base: position 2,788,925 of record NZ_CP157668.1, read on the forward strand.
CTGGCGCTGCGCTTTTTGCCGCACGACTTTCGCAACAAGTCGACCTACGGCCACGTCGACGGCGCCAACCTGCTCGACTGGCCGATCGGCTACGACGACCTTGAACCCTACTATTTCCGCGCCGAGAAGAAGATGGGCGTGGCCGGCACGGCAGCCAGCGGCCTGCCGCTGTTACCCGAGAACAACCATTACAAGGTGATCGCCGCCGGGGCGCGCAAGGTCGGCTACAAGCAGATCGTGCGGCCGATGGCGATCAACTCGCAGGCGTATGACGGCCGCCCCGGCTGCCAGCAGCTCGGCTTCTGCATGCAGGGCTGCAAGATGACCGCCAAGTGGTCGACGCTCTACACCGAAATCCCCAAGGCGCTCGACACCGGCCGCGTCGAGCTGCGCCCGCAGAGCATGGTGCTGAAGATCGAGCACGACAAGAGCGGCAAGGTCACGGGCGTGGTCTACGTCGACCAGCAGGGACGCACGCAGCGCCAGGCGGCGCGCGTGGTATGCGTGGCCGGCAACTCGATCGAATCGCCGCGCCTCTTGCTCAACTCGGCCTCGTCGCTGTTCCCGGACGGGCTCGCCAATTCATCGGGCCAGGTTGGCCGAAACTACCTCACCCACACCACCGCCGCCGCCGTGGCCATCCACCGGAAACCGGTGCACATGTACCGCGGCACCGCGCTGGCGGCGGTGATCTCGGACGAGGCCGACCCCAACCCGGAGCGTGGCTTCTTCGGCGGCTATCACCTCGAAGGGCTGTCACTCGGCCTGCCGTACACCGCCGCCTTCATGAAGCCCGGCGGCTGGGGGCGCGACGTCACCTCGGCGCTGGAGATGTACGACCACATGAGCTGCGTCTGGGTGTGCGGCGAAGACTTCGCGCAGGAGCAGAACGGTGTCACCCTGCACCCCACCGAGAAAGACCAGTACGGCCTGCCGGTGCCCATCGTCAGCAAGACCGACCACGCCAACGATGCCGCCATCCGCCGGCATGGTCTCGCTCAGTTCCGCAAGGTGTCCGAGGCGGTCGGCGCCACCCGCGTCATCGACATGCCGCCGTACCCGGCCAGCCACAACATGGGCACCAACCGCATGAGCGCCAAGGCGCGCGACGGCGTGGTCAATAAATGGGGGCAGGCGCACGACATCAAGAACCTGTTCATCTCCGACGGCAGCCAGTTCACCTCCAGCTCGGCGGCCAACCCGACGCTCACCATCGTCGCGCTGGCAATCCGCCAGTGCCGAGTACATCGCGGGCGCGATGCAGAGAAAGGAGCTCTGATCACTCCCACCACGTAGGACATCCTCCCCTTTGTCGTGGTGTTCGGGCGCCTGCTGGGGCGCCCTTTTTTTCTGGTGTCACGATACTGAGCCGGGGCGACATTCCGAGGGACTGCTCGGGGAGGGGCGAGGGTGGCTATACTGCAATGCGTGGCCGGCGCACGATGCGAGCGGTTGCGGCAAACATAAAGAACCCCGGGGCGGCACAGCCCAGGCGCGTAGCGCACACGATGATGGGGTACCCATGGAGGAGAACAGATGGCGAACCTTTCCGAGCGCCAGCACATCGAGCGCGTGCTGGCGGTCGCCACGCACGACAGCGGACTGAGCCAGGATTCGTCGGCGTACGACCTGATCAAGCGCTCCTGGTCGCGCTGCGTGCACGACTACGGCCTCGACCCGGCTGCCCGCCGCCATGCGCGCATCTTGACCGCGCATGAACTGCGCGACCATCGCGAGCAGGCCGAGGACTTCCTGCACGTCGCCCGTGCTGGCATGGAACAGCTCTACAAGCGCGTCTCGTCGCTGGGCTACGTGCTGCTGCTGACCGATGCCCAGGGCGTCACCATTGACTACATCGGCAACGACGCGCTGGAAACGGACCTCAAAAAAGCCGGGCTCTACCTCGGTGCGGACTGGAACGAAGAACACGCCGGCACCTGCGCCGTCGGTACCTGCATCGTCGAGCAGGCGCCGCTGACCTGCCACCGCGAGGATCACTTCGACGCCACCCACATCACCCTGAGCTGCAACTCCGCGCCGCTGTTCCAGCCCGACGGCGAATTCATGGGCGTGCTCGACGTCTCCATGCTCGCCTCGCCGCAGGCGCGCGAGAGCCAGCACCTCGCCTTGCACCTGACCCTGCTCTATGCGCAACTGATCGAGGACGCCAACTTCCTGCGCCACTTCGCCAATCGCTGGATCCTGCGCCTGGGCACGGCGGCGGCGCTGGTCGACGTGTGCGGCGAACTGATGTTGGCCTTCGACGCCGACGGCGTCGTGGTGGGGGCCAACTCCGGTGCCCGTCAGCGGCTGGGCCGGACGCGGCTGGACGATGCCGGCGGCGGTCTGATCGGCCATCTCCTGACCGATATCTTCCGTTGCAGCATGGACGACATCATCCAACTCGCCCGCACGCCCGCCATGGGCGACGCGGCCCTCCTGGCCACGTTCGACCACGACCTCTTCCACGCCTCGGTCATTCCGCCGCGCATTGCCCCGCGGCCGGCCGTCTCTGCAACTCCGCGCGAGAGCGTGCCGTTGCCCGCCTGTCCCGCGCTCGACCGGCTGGCCGGCGACGATCGCCAGATGCAGCGCATCCTGGATCAGTCCAAGCGCCTGGTGAACAAGGGCGTCAATATCCTGATCCACGGCGAGACCGGCACTGGCAAGGAAGTGTTCGCCAAAGCCCTGCACGAATCGAGCGAGCGCGCGGCGCGCCCGTTCATCGCCGTCAACTGTGCCGCCATTCCCGATTCGCTGATCGAAAGCGAGCTGTTCGGCTACGCCCCCGGCACCTTTACCGGGGCGCGCAGCAAGGGCATGAAGGGCCTGATCCAGCAGTCCGACCGTGGCACGCTGTTCCTCGACGAAATCGGCGACATGCCGCTGCACCTGCAGACCCGGCTGTTGCGCGTGCTGTCCGAGCGCGAAGTGCTGCCGCTGGGGGCCGACAAGCCGGTGCGGGTGGAGCTGACCGTGATCGCCGCCTCACACCGCGACCTGCGCAAGCTGATCGCCGGCGGGCAATTCCGTGAGGATCTCTATTACCGGCTGTGCGGCGCCACGCTGTTCCTGCCGCCGCTGCGCGAACGCCAGGACAAGCGCTACCTGATCGAACGCCTCTTCGCCGAGGAAGCGGCCCAGAGCGGGCAATCTCCCGTCCTCGCCGAAGCGGCGCTGGCCTGCCTGATGGACTACCCGTGGCCCGGCAACGTGCGGCAGCTGCGCAATGTGCTGCGCTTTGCGCTGGCGCTGTCGGACGGCGGCAGCGTCGAACTCGGCGACCTGCCGCACGAACTGATGGAGGGGCGGCCGCCGCTGGAGGAGACCTTGACCCCGCCGAAGGCGGAAAGGGAAGAGAGCCTCCCGGCGGCTCTGGACGAAGCCGGGCTGCTGCTGGCGGCGCTCAGGCGCAACAAGTGGAACGTCACCGCGGCAGCGACCGAACTGGGCATCTGCCGCGCCACGGTGTACCGCCACATGAAGAAGTTCAGCATCGTCTCGCCGCTCGACCTGTAGCCGGCGTTCAATGCGAGCCGGGCCCTACTGGAACGCCACTTCCGCAAAGCTGCGCAGCTTGCGGCTGTGCAGCTGATCGACGCCCTGTTCGCGCAGCAGTTCCATCGCCCGGATGCCGATGCGCAGATGCTGATCGACGCGTTCCCGGTAGAACTGATCGGCCATTCCCGGCAGCTTGATCTCGCCGTGCAAGGGCTTGTCGCTCACGCACAGCAAGGTGCCGTAGGGCACCCGGAAACGGAAGCCGTTGCCGGCGATGGTGGCGCTTTCCATGTCCAGCGCCACCGCGCGGCTCTGGCTGAAGCGGCGTTGCGGCGCATTCTCCGGCAGCAGCTCCCAGTTGCGGTTGTCGGTACTGGCCACCGTGCCGGTGCGCATGATGCGCTTGAGTTCGGACCCCTGGATCTGCGTGATGTCGGACACGGCGGCGGCCAGCGCCAGCTGGATTTCCGCCAGGGCGGGAATCGGCACCCACAGCGGCAGGTCCTGGTCGAGCACGTGATCGTCCCGCACGTAACCGTGCGCCAGCACGTAGTCGCCGAGCTGCTGCGTCTGGCGCAGGCCGGCGCAGTGGCCCAGCATGATCCAGGCGTGCGGGCGCAGCACGGCAATGTGGTCGGTGATGGTTTTGGCGTTGGCCGGGCCGACACCGATATTCACCATGGTGATGCCGCTGCGGTCGCCGCGCATCAGGTGATAGGCCGGCATCTGCGGCAGGCGCGCCGGTGCTTTTCCCAAGGCATCGCCGGCTTCGGCCGCCATCCCCACGCGGCGCGTGATCACGTTGCCGGGCTCGACGAAGGCGGTGTAGTCGCTGTCGGGGTCGGCCATGCATTCGTGGCCGAGGCGGATGAATTCGTCGATGTAGAACTGGTAGTTGGTGAACAGCACGAAGTTCTGGAAGTGCTCGGGCTGGGTGCCGGTGTAATGCCGCAGGCGATGCAGCGAATAGTCGACGCGCGGCGCGGTGAACAGCGCCAGCGGCCGCGGCTCGCCGCCGCGCGGTTCGTAGGTGCCGTTGGCGATGCCATCGTCCATCACCGTGAGGTCGGGCAGATCGAACACGTCGCGCATCCGTTCGCGGCGCTCTGCGCTCAGGCTGCCCTCGAGGTGATCGCTCTCCGCAAACGAGAAATGGATGGGGATCGGCTGCGAACTGCTGCCGACTTCCAGCGCCACGCCATGGTTTTGCAGCAGCAAGGTGAACTGCTCGAGGTAATAGTCCTCGAACAGGTCCGGTCGCGTCAGCGTGGTCTCGAAGCGGCCCGGTCCGGCCACGAAGCCGTAACTGCGGCGTTTGCTCTCCAGCGGTTTCAGCCGCGACACGGTGCCGGTCTGGATACGGACGAAGGGGTAGCAGGCCCGTACATGGCCGGGCAAGTCTTCACCATCGACAAAGCGCTGCATCGTCTCGCGCAAGTGGGCGAGGCTGTTTTGGTAAATGTGGCGCACTTGGGCCAGCGCGGCGGCGGGGTCGTCGAAACGGCTAGGCGGGATGAACGTAGGTAAATAAGGCATGACGCCAGTCTCCTGGAGACGTGTTCGGTGCAGTGCTGCTCCGTCCAGGGCGTCTGGCGGAGCGGGGACGGGAGCCAACGTGTTGCCGTTATGTGGCCTGTCAGCCCCCAAGCAGAGCGACGTTTTCGCTGGCGATTATTGGGCAAAGCCCTTCCTGCGACAACTGCCGACGGCGGCGCGATGAAGCCAGCGAGTCGAGTGCGCCTTGTCTTCAGCCGTGCCGGGCATGCGCCCGGTGGGGTCGCCCGGCGTGGTAGAACCAGCGCTTGGCCGCCTCCGCGCCGCACAGGTAGACCAGGGTCAGCGCCGCGATCAGCAGCAACAGTTCCGCCGGCGGCGCGACGAAGCCCAGCAGGTCGGCCAGCGAGGTGAACGGCAGCAGCACGGCGGCCCCCACCACCGCGAGCGCCGTGCCGGCCAGCCACGGGTTGGGCCGGCTGAGCCAGGGGGCGGCACGGGTGCGGATGATGAAGATCACCAGCACCTGCGTGGCGATCGACTCGATGAACCAGCCGGTGTGAAACAGCGCCTCCTGGGCATGGAATACGCTGAGCAGCAGGTAGAAGGTGAGAAAGTCGAACAGCGAACTCACCGGCCCCAGCGTCAGCATGAAACGCAGGATGAAGCCGGCGTCCCAGTCGTGCGGGTAGCGCAGGTAGGCGGCGTCGACGTCGTCGAGCGGGATCGGGATTTCCGACGTGTCGTAGAGCAGGTTGTTGAGCAGGATCTGCACCGGCAGCATCGGCAGGAAGGGCAGGGCCAGCGACGCGCCGGCCATGCTGAACATGTTGCCGAAGTTCGAGCTGGTTCCCATCATGATGTACTTCATCACGTTGGCGAAGGTGCGGCGTCCCTCGATCACGCCGTCGTGCAGCACGCCGAGATCGTGCTCGAGCAGGATCATGTCGGCGGCGTCCTTGGCCACGTCGACCCCTGAGTCCACCGAGATGCCGACGTCGGCGTCGTGCAGCGACGGCGCGTCGTTGACGCCGTCGCCAAGAAAGCCGACCACGTGCCCGCGGCGGCGCAGCGCGCGCAGGATACGGCTCTTCTGCGGCGGCGAGACGCGGCAGAACACGTCGGTGTGCTGGGCTTGCGCCGCCAGCGCGGGGTCGTCGAGCTGGTCGATCTGCGCGCCGGTCAGCAACGTCTTCACCGGCAGGCCGACCTGGGCGCAGACGTGACGCGTCACCCACTCGTTGTCGCCGGTCAGCACCTTGACGTGGACATGGCTGCGTCGCAGCTCCTCCAGCGCGGTCGCCGCGCTGGCTTTGGCCGGGTCGAGGAAGGCGGCAAAGCCGCACAGCACCAGCCGGGTCTCGTCGTCGACCACGGCGTGCCCATGGTCCGGCGGCACGGCGCGCCAGGCGATCGCCAGCACGCGGAAGCCGTCGCGGCTCAGCGCCTCGAATTGCGCCAGGGCGCGCTCGCGCGTGGCCTCGTCCATCGCCTGCAGCATGGGCGGCGCATCCGGTGAACCGGTTTCGACCTCGGCACACAGGCGCAGCATGTCCTCCGGCGCGCCCTTGACGATCAGCAGCCGTTCTCCGGCGCGTTCCACCAGCACCGAGACGCGCCGGCGTTCGAAACCGAACGGCACCTCGTCGATCTTGCTCCAGCCGCCGACGTCGATTTCCTCGTGCTGCAGGATGGCGTCGTCGAGCGGGCTGCGCAGCCCGGACTCGAAAAAGCTGTTGAGGTACGCCAGCTGCAGCACGCGCGCGCTGTCGTGTCCCAGGAGGTCGACATGCTGTTCGAGGCGGATCGTTGCCTCGGTGAGGGTGCCCGTCTTGTCGGTGCACAGCACGTCCATGCTGCCCATGTCCTGAATCGCCGCCAGCCGCTTCACCACCACCTTCTTGGCCGCCATGCGCAGGGCCCCGCGCGACAGGGTCACCGACACGATCATCGGCAAGAGTTCGGGGGTCAGCCCCACCGCCAGGGCGACCGCGAACATGAAGGTCTGATGCACCGGGCGGTGCGCCAGCGTGTGCACGAAGACGATGAACAGCACCAGGGCGAAGGTCATCTTGATGATGAGTTGGCCGAAGCGGCGGGTGCCGAGCTCGAACGAGGTCGGTTCGGCCGGTGCGCGCAAGGTGTCGGCAATCCCGCCCAGAAAGGTGGCCGGCCCGGTATGGCAGATCAGCAGCGTGGCGCTGCCGCTCAGCACCGACGACCCCATGAACGCCGCGTTGACGGCATCGGCGACCTCGCGTGCCTCCGCTGTCAGCTCCACGGCATGCTTTTCGACCGGGTACGACTCGCCGGTGAGCATCGACTGACGCACGAAGAAGTCGCGCGCTTCGACGATGCGCCCGTCGGCCGGAACCAGGTCGCCCGCGGCCAGTTGCACCAGGTCACCCGGAACGAGCTGGGCTGCCGGCCGCGTCACGACGTGGCCGTCGCGCAGCACGCTGGCGCGCAAGGCCACCGATTCGCGCAAGCGCTCGGCCGCGTTGCCGGCCCGGTGCTCCTGCACGAAGTCCAGGGTCACGCTGCCGATCACGATCAGGCTGATGACGACAAAGCTGGTGACGTCGCCTAACTGGGCCGATACCGCGCTGGCGCTCAACAACAGCAGCACCAGGGGGTTGCGGAAGTGGGCCAGGTACTCCAGTACTGGGTGGCGCCGGCGCCGGGCGCGCAGCACGTTGTCGCCGTATCGCGCACGCAGCGCCAAGGCGACTTCCTCCGACAGGCCGCGCTCGTCCGCGCCGAGTTCGGTCTTGAGTGCGGTCAGCGATCGGGTCCAGAACGGGACCGGCTGTGCGTCGAGCGGTTCGTGCAAGGCGAGTCCTCGGTCAGTGAGTTTGGGGCAGGGCATCCATTGCTCCAGCGCCGGAGAACCCGTGGATGACACGCCCAAGAGAGGGCCGCTTCGCTGCGACGGCGGTGGACGTCGATCAGGCGTTCGGAGCGGGCAGGGTGGCCTCTTCCTTGATACTAGCGCACGCAATGCTCCGTCCCCTGCCAAACCCTTGCGTAGGCCGGGGTCGCCATGCCGCATGGCGCGTTCCCTGATGATCGCCAGCTAATCAGGCGCCTGCGCCTGCCCACCCCCTTCACTGGCAGGGGAATTGCCGTTGCCAGTCCGATTCGAATTCGTCTAATTTTCAAAATAAACACAGCGCGTTTCGCTTCAGCAGCTCGGCATGATCGATCAACGGCAAAAAGAAGAATCAAAGGGGGAGCTAACGGTGAATGCCGGTCATAAATTGCGCTTGAAGTGGCTTGGTATCGACACCTACCAGGAAGCCGTGATCTATATGCGGCGAGACTGCGAGGTATGCCGCTCGGAGGGGTTCGAGGCTCAGTCGCGCGTGCGCGTGGCGCGCAACGGCGTGGAGATCGTCGCCACGCTCAATGTCATCGATTCCGACCTGCTCGCTCCGCACCAGGCCAGTCTGTCTTCGGCGGCCTGGCGTCAGCTGGACGGTCGTGAAGGGGATACCATCCGGGTCCGGCCTCTGCCGCCGCTGGAATCGCTGATTGCCTTGCGCAGCAAGATCTACGGCCATCGTCTGAACGATGAGCAGATGTATTGCATCATCGAGGACGTGGCGCGAGGGCGCTACCCCAACATCTATCTGGCCGCATTTGTCGCGGCCTGCGCCGGCGGCCGCCTGGATGCCGACGAGACCGTATCCTTGACGCGCGCCATGGTGAATGTGGGACAACGCCTGGATTGGGGCAGCGCCCCCGTCGTCGACAAGCACTGCGTCGGCGGCTTGCCGGGCAATCGCACCACCCCCATCGTGGTGGCGATCGTGACCGCGGCCGGGCTGATCATGCCCAAGACCTCTTCCCGTGCCATTACGTCGCCGGCAGGCACGGCCGATACCATGGAAACCCTGGCTCCCGTCGCCCTCGATCTGCCGGCCATCCGCCGTGTCGTCGGGAAAGAGGGCGGGTGCATCGTCTGGGGCGGCGCCGTCAACCTGAGCCCGGCCGACGATATCCTGATCCGTGTCGAACGCCCGATGGACCTCGACAGCGAAGGCCAGCTGGTCGCCTCCGTCCTGTCCAAGAAAGTGGCCGCCGGTTCCAGCCATGCGCTGATCGACATTCCCGTCGGCTACACCGCCAAGATACGCTCGCAGCACGCGGCGACCGTGCTGAAAACCCTGCTCGAATACGTGGCGGGGAACCTTGGATTGGCCATTCAGGTGGTGTTTACCGACGGCAGCCAGCCAGTCGGGCGGGGTGTGGGCCCCGCTTTGGAGGCCCGCGACATTCTGGCGGTATTGCGCAATGAAGCGGATGCGCCGGCCGATCTGCGCGAGCGCTCGCTGACGCTGGCGGGCACCCTGCTCGAGTTTTGCGGCACCGCCGCGATCGGCACCGGCGTGGCCCATGCCCGGCGCCTGCTCGATTCGGGTCAGGCGTGGGCGAAATTCGTCGCCATTGCCAATGCCCAAGGCGGCTTGCGCACGCCGCCCGTAGCTCCCCACACTCACCCTGTCTGCGCCGTGAAGGCCGGCCGCGTCACCGCCATCGACAATCGCCTGGTCAGCCGCGCCGCCAAATTGGCCGGTGCCCCACGCGCGGCGTCAGCCGGTATCGACCTGCACGTGATGGTCGACAGCCACGTCGACATCGGCATGCCCCTGTTCACGGTGCACGCCGAGACGCCGGGTGAACTCGAATATGCCCTCAGCTATTTGGAGATGCACCCTCAGATCGTGACGGTGGAGGAGCGATGAAGACCGTGCTGCTGCCTTTGCCCGGCAACGAGGCGATGGCTGCCGCCTTGCTGGCGCAGCCGGCGCTCGCCAGCCAAGCTGAACGCGGGGAGCTCATGGTGCGCTCCTTTCCCGATGGCGAAACCCACCTGCAGCTGTTGAGCGAGGTGGATGGTGCCCGGGTCGTCCTGGTCGCCACGCTGGATCGTCCCGACGGCAAGCTGCTGCCCCTGTTGTTCGCCGCGGCGCTGGTGCGCGACTACGGTGCGGCGGAGGTTGGTCTGCTGGTGCCTTACCTCGCCTATATGCGTCAGGACACCCGCTTCCATCCCGGAGAGGGGGTGACGGCGCGCTATTTCGCCGAGACCTTGTCGCCACGTTTTGACTGGCTGGTCACGGTCGACCCGCATCTGCACCGCATTGCCCGCCTGGAGCAGGTCTACCGCTGCGCCACGTGCGTGGTCCATGCCGCGCCGGCCATGGCCGAGTGGATCGCCGCCAACGTGCCCAAGCCGCTCCTGATCGGTCCGGACGAGGAAAGCCAGCAATGGGTTGCCGAGGTCGCGGCCTTGGCCCAGGCGCCTTATCTGGTCCTGAGCAAGACCCGGCATGGCGACCGGCAGGTGGAGGTTTCCCGCCCCGACATGACCCGCTTGTCCGGCCGCACGCCGGTTCTGGTCGACGACATCGTGTCCACCGCCCATACCATGGCTGAAACCTTGCAGCAGCTGCGGCAACTCGGCGCCAACCCGGCGGTGTGCGTCGCCGTGCATGCCATCTTCACCGAGGGAGCCGTCGACCTGCTGAACGGTGCCGGGGCAGCACAGGTGGTCAGTTGCAATACGGTGGTCCATCCCAGCAACACCATCGCGCTCGAGCGTTGGTTGGCCGAAGCGATCCAGAACATGGGCACGCGGTGAGGCGACTGGTCAGCCCTCTCATCTTGAAGGCTATGGCGTACTGCGTTGATGCCCCGCCATGGCCCTTTCCATCCGTCGATCAGGCACCAGCCACAGCAAGGCGACGCCGACGAAAAAAATCATCCCGCCACAGGGGTAATCCAGCCCGGCGGTCACGATGCCTAGCAGGTAGAGCACGGGCGACGCCTTGCCCTTCAGGTCCCGTCCGATCGCTCGTGCGAGCAGGCTGTCCGGCCCGTGATGGCGGATCAGGGACGTCTGCAACAGGTTATAGGCCACCGCGCACAGCAGCAGATTCAGGCCGTAGAGCATGGTCGGCCAGCGGCCAAAATGATTCTCGCCCATCCAGCCCGTGGTAAAAGGCAGCAAGGACAGCCAGAACAGCAGGTGGAGGTTCGACCACAAGATGGCACCGTTGACGCTTTTGCTGGCGTGCATCATGTGATGGTGGTTGTTCCAGTAGATGCCGACGTAGATGAAGCTCAGCACGTAGCTGATGGCGACCGGCCACAAGGGCAGCAGGGCGGAGAGCGATTCGCCATGCGGCACTTTGAGTTCCAGCACCATGATGGTGATGATGATCGCCAGCACGCCGTCGCTGAACGCTTCAAGCCGATTTTTTTCCATGGCACCCGCTAACAGGAAGAAGGACGAGGGACGGAGCCGTCACCATGGTGCGGTTCCGTGCTTGAGCATACCCTGAGCCGCGCTGGCTTCTCCAGTTGCTTTGTGTTGGTATGCGTATCGGATCGGAGGGCGCGCCTCTCCATGTCCTTTCTCTTTCTGACCGATTGACGGCTCTCGTGGCGTCAGCTCTCTCGATGACGCAATTTGGCCAGTGCAGTGCCGGTAAGGACAAGAGGGCGAGCCCCGCATGCCTTACAACGGTAACCGTGCAACATTGCCCTGCCCCCACGGGGCAGGATGCACTGTCCGGACAAACAGCGGTTGCCCGGAAAGTCGCGTGGTTTGCCTTTTCGTTGGCTGGCTACAAGGAATGAGAAAAGCCGGCTACATTTCCCTGCATATAAAAATGACTGCCAATACAGGCAGCAAAGGTTTGCGCCTGCGTATCGCGGGCCAGACCATGAAATGCAGCACCAAAGGAGAAAGTGTGAGTTTGCAAGAAGAAGTACTGCCTTTTCCCACAGCAGGCGGTGCCCGGACGCACGTTGCCGGGCAAACCCAGGACCTGCATCGTAACCTCACCTGGAGAGATGCGTTCTGGGTGACCAGCGGCGTACCCGCTGGTGTGCTGTTCACCATCGGTGGCGTGTCTGCCACCATTGGCCAGCCGGCATGGATCATCTGGATTCTGGCCATCCTGGTCGGGTTCGCCCAGTGCTTTACCTATGCCGAAATCTCCGGGCTCTACCCCCACAAGTCGGGCGGGGCGTCGGTGTACGGCGCACTCGGCTGGGTCCGCTACAGCAAGTTCGTGGCCCCGGTATCGGTGTGGTGCAATTGGATCGCCTGGTCGCCGATGCTGGCGCTCGGCACCAGCCTGGCTGCCGGCTACATGCTGAGCAACCTGTTCCCGGCCGATGCCGCCATCAACACCTGGCAGGTCACGCTGCTGGATCTGGGCTTCATCAGCAAGGATCTGACGCTGCGGATCAATTCCACCTTCGTTCTGGCGGTGATCTTCCTGTTGATCACGTTCAAACTGCAGCACAGCGGCGCCTCCGCCGCCGCCCGAACCCAGCGCATTCTCGGCATCGCTTCGCTGACGCCGCTGGTGGTGATCGCGCTGGTTCCCCTGTTTACCGGCGACATGCCGTCGACGAATTTCCTGCCGCTGCTGCCGCTGATGCATGACGCCACCGGCGCCTCGGTGATGGGAAGCTGGAACGCCGCCGGCATCAGTACCGCGATGGGTGCCATGTTCCTGGCCTGCTGGTCGACCTTCGGCTTCGAGACTGCCGTGTGCTACACCCGGGAGTTCAAGAACCCGCAGCAGGACACTTTCAAGGCGATCGTCTCGTCGGGGCTCTTGTGCCTGTTCATGTTCATCGCGGTGCCGATCGCCTTCCAGGGGGAACTGGGCCTCTCCGGCATGCTCGCACCGGCCATCGTCGATGGTTCTGGCGTCGGCGCCGCGATGGCCAAGTTTGTCGGTGGTGGGGTGGTGGTGGTGTTCAACGTGATCGTAGCGATGCTGGTGTTGTCGATCCTGCTGATCGTGATGACGTCGATGATGGGGTCGTCGCGCACCCTGTACCAGGCATCGGTCGACGGCTGGCTGCCGAAATACCTGTCGCACGTCAACGAGCACGGTGCCCCGACCCGGGCGATGTGGACCGACCTGGTGTTCAACCTGTTCCTGCTGTTGATGTCGAACTACATGGCCGTGCTGTCGGTCTCCAACGTCTGCTACATGATCTTCGTCTTCCTTAACCTGCAGTCCGGATGGATTCACCGCCTCGACCGTGCCGACTGGCCGCGTCCGTACAAGTGCGCCAACTGGCTGCTGGCGCTTGGCGTGCTGTGCGGTTATCTCGACCTGGTGTTCGTCGGCGCCGGCGCCAACTTCCAGGGTGAGAACACGCTGCGCAACGGGCTGATCGCCACTTTCCTGATTGTGCCGGTGTTCATCTACCGTCATTACTGGCAAGACAAGGGGCAGTTTCCGGCATCCATGCGCAAGGACATGGAGTTGCCGCATGCCCGCGCCGGCGTCCTGCCGTACCTTGCGCTCCTGCTGGCGGTTGCCGTGATCTGGATTTCGGCCAAGCTGACGGTCATCGGCTAGCCGGGGGTGGCGGTAGAGGGTGGGGTAGCGTCTTCCTTCCTCTGCCGCCTGCGCTGCTGTTACTCATCGGGTGGTGATGGCGGAGTTCTGCCGCCATGATTCGTCCTAGCTGTTGTCAGCCTGTTGTTGAGCGGCGGCTTCGCGCAGCTTGTCTTTCTTGCTTTTGCGTTTGCCCTTGATGCCGCCGTTGCCGACGTGTTCGGCCGTGTGGCCTAAGCTCGCGACATTCGAGGTGGCGGTCGGCTCGAAACCGGCAATCTGTTCGCGCTGCAGCCGTCGCTGTTGGCGCTTTTCGATCAGCTGGAAATGGGCGGCGCAGTCGGCGCTGATGAAACTGATGGCTTCGCCGCGAGCACCGGCCCGGCCGGTGCGGCCGATACGGTGGGTGTAGTCCACCGGCGAGCGTGGCAGATCGTAGTTGACCACCACCGGCAGGAGGGGGATGTCGATGCCGCGAGCCGCCACGTCGGTGGCCACCAGTACCTGCAACTGTCCCGACTTGAGATCGGCCAGCACTTGGCCGCGCTGTCCCTGGCTGCAATCGCCATGCAGGGCTGCGGCACGGATACCGGCACGTTGCAGCTTGCCGGTCACACGGTCGGCAGCCTGCCGGCTAGCCACGAACACCAGTACCCGGTCCCATCCATGCGTCTGCAACAGGTGGCGCAGCAGCATCGTGCGCTGGCTGGTGTCCACTTCGATGGCGCGCTGGTGGATATCCGGTGCCGTGGCGGCGGTCTGCGCAATGTCGATGCGCAGTGGCTGGCTCAGGAGTTGTTCCGCCAGTGAGTGAACGGCGGGCGGAAACGTGGCGGAGAACAGCAGGTTCTGCCGGTAGGTGGGCAGCAAGGCCAGCAGGCGGCCAAGTTCGTCGGCAAAACCGAGGTCGAGCAGACGGTCGGCCTCGTCGAGTACCAAGGTACCGACGGTGGAAATAGTCAGTGCATTGTACCCGATCAAGTCCAGCAGTCGTCCGGGGGTGGCCACCACGATGTCGGCACCGCCGCGCAAGGCCATCATTTGCGGGTTGATGGAGACGCCGCCATAGACCACGGCCACCTTCACGCTCCGTGGCAGGGACAGGGCCAGTTCACGCAGGGTATTGCCGACCTGAACTGCCAGTTCGCGAGTGGGTAGCAGGATCAACGCCTGGACCTGACGTGGCGAACCCTGGCGACTCGTCAGCCATTGCTGCAGCAGCGGCAGACAGAAGGCCGCTGTCTTGCCGGAGCCGGTCTGTGCGGTGGCCAGTACATCGCGGCCCTGCAAAATGGCAGGAATGGCGGAGGTCTGGATGGCAGAGGGGGCAAGGTAGCCCTGACTGAGGGCGGCCTGGGCCAGAGAGGGGTGCAGGCCCATAGAAGAGAATGGCATGAATGGCGACGGGTATGAGTGTGAGGACCTTGCGGCCTAGGGCCGCAGGAGTATCGGCTGCGCCAGCCACGCGGTCAAGGAAGGCGTTGCGTGGCTGCAGCCGGTGTGCGCCCAGATGGCGGCTCTTGCTTGCCAGGGGGCTGCGGGTGGCAGCGGATCGATGGCCAGTCACTCATCCTGCCAGCGGAAAGTGCCATTTGTGAGTACTATCTGGGCTCGTCACCAAGTAAAGCAATCTGCACATGCAAACAGAAGTCAAAGAGAAGCCTCGTTATGCCCTTGTGACCTCGGTCCAGTTGCCGGATGTCAGCGATAGCGAGTTCGAGGCCTCGCTCAACGAACTGAGCGAGTTGGCCAAGACGCTGGGTTTCCAGGTGATGCAGACCTTTGTTCAAAAGCGTAACAGCTTCGACCGCACGGCCTATCTGGGCGTGGGTAAGCTGGAAGAAATCAGCATGTTCGTCAACCGTGGCATCCGCAACGACGAACTGGAAGAAGACCCACAAGAGCTGGACTCCAGCACGGTCGAGTTCGACGTGTTGCTGGTGGACCACGAAATCTCGCCCTCACAGGCGCGCAATCTGGAGCTGGCCGTTGGCTGCGAGGTGATGGACCGCACCATGGTCATCCTGGAGATTTTCCATCGCAATGCCCGCTCGCGCGCGGCACGTGCACAGGTGGAAATCGCCCGTCTCGGCTATATGGCGCCGCGCCTGCGCGAAGCGGCCAAGCTGGCCGGTCCGCAAGGCCGGCAGCGCAGCGGTACGGGTGGTCGTGGTGCCGGTGAATCGCATACTGAGCTGGACCGCCGCAAGGTGCGTGACCGCATCGCCGAGCTGCAACGCGAAATCATCGCCATGGAACTGGAGCGCAAGACCCAGCGCGCGCGCCGTCTGGAACGTCAGGGCCTGGGCCTGGGCGGGGTGTCGCTGGTGGGGTATACCAATGCAGGCAAGTCCACGCTGATGCGGGCACTGACCGGCAGCGAGGTGCTCGTGGCCAACAAGCTGTTCGCTACGCTGGACACCACGGTGCGTGCCCTTTATCCGGAAAGTGTGCCGCGCGTGCTGGTCAGCGATACTGTCGGCTTCATCAAGAACCTGCCTCACGGACTGGTAGCCTCGTTCAAGTCCACGCTGGAAGAGGCACTGGATGCAGCGCTGTTGCTGCATGTGATTGATGCCAGTGACCCCGGTTTTCAGCGCCAGCTGGAAGTGACCGACGAGGTGCTGCAGGAAATCGGCGCCGACGACGTGCCGAGAATTCGCGTGTTCAACAAGATCGACCATGTCGGCGATGAGGCGGAGCAGGCTGCCTGGACGGCCGAACTGCAGGAACGCTATCCAGGCTGCGTAGTGATGAGTGCGCGTTGTCCGGAGGATGTGGCCAGCCTGCATGCGACCATCGTTTCCTTTTTCCAGCAGGATCTGGTGGAAGACGAGCTGCTGCTGCCGTGGTCGGCACAACAGCTGCGCGGTGAAATCTACAGCCACTGCCAAGTGCTGGAAGAGCGTGCCGGGGAAGAGGGCAGCTGGTTCCGCGTGCGTGGCGAGCCAGAAAAACTGCGTAGTCTGCACGAGCAGCTCAATCCCGGCTTGCAGGGCCGGGAAAAGGAATATTGGGAAGTCTGAGGCTCTGTCGCAGCAAGGCCTGAGCGGTTCGGCCCAGGCCTTGCTGCGATGGTCAGCCTGCAACCAACACGGCAGCAGCCCTCTCAGCCCTCCTTGAAGCTGATCGCCACCGAGTTGATGCAATAACGCTCGCCCGTGGGTTCCGGGCCATCCGGGAACACGTGGCCGAGATGGGCGTCGCAGCGGGCGCAGCGCACCTCGGTGCGGATCATGCCGTGCGAGCGGTCTTCGATGCGGGTGATGCTGCCGGGGACGGCTTCTTCCCAGAAACTGGGCCAGCCGCAGCCGGCATCGAACTTAGTGTCGGAGTGGAACAGCAGCGCGTCGCAGCAGATGCAATGGTAATCGCCGCTGGCGTGGCGATAGTAGTGCTCGCCGCTGTAGGGGCGTTCGGTGCCGGCCTGGCGGGTGACGCGGTATTGCTCGGGGGTCAGTTGGGCGCGCCACTCGGCGTCGCTCTTGTCTATCTTGTCTGTCATGGTGGGCTCCTGTGGGGGCGTCTTGGCCGAAGGCTGTTGGCGTCGGCACGGCTATCCGGGCCGCGGTTCGCGCCGGTTGCGTCGGTTGGTCGTGGCCGATGGGCGGTTCTTACAGCAATTCGTCCAGCGAGCCACCAAGGTGCTCGCTGTCCGCCCATTTCTCCAGCTGCCAGGCCCCCTGATGGTGGATGATCCAGTTGAAGGCGGCGTTGGGGATGGGAAAATCGCGCGGTTCGGTCAGCGGCTTGCCGGTGACGATGCGGTAGACCATGTCGAGCACGCCGCCATGAGTGACGACGAGCAGCCGTTGACCGGGGTGTTCGAGCACCGCCCGCTCCAGGAAGGCCTGAATCCGGACGTGGAAGGCGTACAGGCTCTCGCCCCCTTCCGGGACGTCGTGCGGGTCGCGGTTGCGATGGCGGCGGTAGGCGTCGGGCATGACCTCGCCGGCCTCGTGATAGGTGAGGCCCTGCAGGCGGCCGTAGTGACGCTCGCGCAGCAGGGGGTCGAGGTTGACGTCGAGCCCGGTAGCCTGTCCGATGGGAACGGCGGTCTGGCGGGTGCGCACCAGATCACTGCAGTAGAGCGCGTCGAAACGCAGTGCCCGGGCCGTCAGGGCCAGGCTCAATGTTTGCGCCTGTTCCTGGCCGGTGGTGTTGAGCGGGGTATCGATCTGGCCTTGCAGGCGGCGCTCGCGGTTCCAGTCGGTTTCGCCGTGGCGCACGAAGCAGAAGCGGGTCAGCTGAGTGTGGTCCATCGATTCATTCTAGCAGTCAGGTTCGGGTTGCGATCAGCCCAGCGCCAGCCACAGCCCGAACGGTACGAAGGCGAGGCTGGCCAGGTTGCCAATCAGTACGATCGACGCCATCTTGCCAGGTTCCTGCCGGTAGATTTCCGCCATCATGAAATTGAGCACCGCCGGCGGCAGCACGCCGAACAGATAGACCAGGCCGGCCTGCGCCGGCGACAGTCGCAGCAGTGGCACGGTCACGGCCGCCGCCGCGAGGCCGCTCAGCGGGCAGAGCGCGGCGCCGAGCAGGCCTATCTTCCAATCGCGCAGGTTGGCGTCCACCATGCGCACCCCCAGTGCGAACAGCATCAGCGGAATGGAGGCGTCGCCCAGCATCTTGAGACCGATCATCAGCCCGTCGGGCAGATGCCAGCCCGCCAGTGCAAATAGCAGCCCCAGCGCCGTGGCGAGCACGATGGGGTTCTTCAACAGGCCGCTGAAGCGGGTGTGGCGGTTGAAGATGAAGGCCCCCAGGGTGAAGTGCAGCAGGTTGGACACCACGAACAGCACCACGAAGGCGTTGAAGCCGCTGCGGCCGAAGGCGAGCAGGGCGAGCGGCAGGCCCATGTTGCCGCAGTTGTTGAACATCGACGGGGGTAGCAGGGTGCGCACCTGGTTGCCGGTGGCGCGCGCCACCGGCCAGGCGAGCAGGCCCGACAGCAGGATCACCGCAGCGGAGGCCGGCAGCAGCTTCCACTGGCTGACGAGATCGAAATCCTTGGCCGCCAGCGCCGAGAACACCAGCAGCGGCACACAGACGTCCATGTTGATCGTGTTCGCGGCGCTCATGTCGGGACGCATCTTGCGGCCGTAGAGCCAGCCGATCAGCACGATGATCAGGACGGGAAGAATGATGGTGACGATGCGTTCGAACATGGGACTCAGGCGGGGTGGGATGGTGCCATTATTGGTCAAATGTCTTGACCGGACAAGCAAGGGTAAGCCATGGCTTGCCATGCTTCGGCCAACCTTGTCGTCAAGGTTGGCCGAAAGAGCCGGTCAGAGAATGCCGACGCCGGAGATTTCACGCGCCAGGTTGGCGGCGTAGTTGTCGGTCATGCCGCCGACGAAGTCCAGCACCTTCATGTAGGCCAGGTAGGGGGTGTCCTTGTCGGTGAAGGGGGTTTCCGCCATCAGGCCCAGCGCCAGCGTGTGGCGCGCCGACAATCGTTCGCCTCGCACTCTGGCCGCTACGGCCGGGACCAGCACGTCTAGCAGGGTGGAGAGGCAGGGGAAGGAGGCGATTTCGGTCACCAGCTTGGTGCGGTGCCGGTACACTTTCTGGCTGGCCAGCCGTTTGGCCTCCAGCAGGGTCTCGCGGATTTCGGGCGCGCACACGTCGATCAGGTCCTTGCCCTGGAAGGCGCCTGCCAGCAGCGTGTCCTGGTGCAGCATGAATTTTTCCGCCACCTCGGCCACGCAGCGGCCGATGGCCATGCCGCGCAGCATCGCGCATTTCTGGCGCACCGACGGCGTGGCCCAGAGCTTGTCGACCTCGGCGAACTTGGTGAACAGGTTTTCGAACTCGGAATAGTCGAGGATGCCGATCTCGACCGCGTCTTCGAGGTCGAGGATGGCATAGCAGATGTCGTCCGCCGCTTCCATGAGATAGGACAGCGGGTGGCGCGCCCACTGGTCGGCACCGCGCTCGATCAGGCCGAGCTCGCTGGCAATCTGGCGGAAGTAGGGCAGTTCGGTCTGGTAGATGTTGAACTTGTCGCGCAGGTAGGCCGGTTCGGCACTGGAGGTCCACGGGTATTTGATCAGCGCGCCGATCGCCGCCGCAGTCAGCCGCATGCCGCCTTCGCCGGCGTACATTTCGAGCGTGGCGAGCATGCGCAGGCTGTGCGCGTTGCCCTCGTAGGTTTCGACGTCGCGCCGCTCGGCCGGACTCAGGCCTGCCATCAGCGGGGCGTGGCGCTCGTCGCGGAACCAGTCGCGCAGGGCGTCCTCGCCGGTATGGCCGAACGGCGGGTTGCCGATGTCGTGGGCCGGGCAGGCCACTTGCACCACGGCGCCGATGTCGTGCGGCGTGTAGCCGGCGGGCAGTTGGCCGGCGTGCTGCATCATCACCCCGGCACGGTTGCCCAGGCTGCGTCCGACGCTGGCCACCTCGACACTATGCGTCAGGCGGTTGTGGGTGTGGTCGTTCTGCGCCAGGGGGTGGACCTGGGTCTTGCGCCCCAGGCGGCGGAAGGCGCCGGAGAACACCACCCGGTCGTGGTCGATGTGGAAATCGCTGCGCAGTCCGGAGGCGCCCTCGCTGGTCGCAGGGGTGCGGGTGGGCAGTACCTCGCCGTCGATCTGCTTGAAGCGCCGGGCCGATAGCAGGTGTTCCCATTTCATGCGGTGTGGCTTGGTCATGGCAGTGTGCGCGCAGTGGTTTGTCATGATCATAACAGTTTGCCGGCGCCGGACGCAGCGCCGATGGCGGCGGCAGGCCGGTCTTCGGCCAACTTCGCGCCCCCCGTCAAACCGGCCGGTTGGGCATGGTGCAAGGGGGCGCGCTTGGATTATCCTTAGGGCACATCTTGCCCTTGGAAATCGCATGACCGCTTCCGTTCATGACCTGCTCGCCACGCTGGTGGCGTTTGACACCACCAGCCGCCATTCCAACCTCGAACTGATCCGCTGGGTGCAACGCTATCTGGACTCGTTTGGCGTGGCGTCGCGGCTGACCTTCAATGCCGACGGCAGCAAGGCCAATCTGTTCGCCCAGATCGGGAACCCCGCGCTGCCGGCCGTGGTGCTGTCCGGGCACACCGACGTGGTGCCGGTCGATGGCCGGGCGTGGCAGACGCCGCCGTTCGAGTTGGTCGAGCGCGAAGGCAAGCTGTACGGCCGCGGCTCGGCCGACATGAAAGGCTTCATCGCCTGCGTGCTCGCCAAGGTGCCGTTCTTCCTCGAACTGGCCGACTCCGGCCGCCTGACCCAGTCGATCGGCATCGCCTTGTCCTACGATGAGGAAGTCGGCTGCCTCGGCGTCCGCGGACTGATCGACGATTTGCAGCAATCCGGCATCAAGGTGGCGGGCTGCATCATCGGCGAGCCGACCGACATGAAGCCGGTGGTCGCGCACAAGGGCATTGCCCATTACCGCTGCCACGTCAGCGGCCGCGCAGCGCATTCCTCGCTGACGCCGTACGGGGTCAACGCCATCGAGTACGCGGCCCGGCTGATCACGCACATCCGCAAGCTGGCCGACACCGAGGCGTCGTTCGGGCATCGCCATACTCTGTACGATGTCCCGTTCACCACCTTGCAGACCGGCACCATCCAGGGCGGCACCGCGCCCAATATCGTCCCCAAGGACTGCGAGTTCGTGTTCGAGTGTCGCTGGCTGCCCGGCGACCAGCCGGAGCGCTACGTCGACTCGGTGCGCGACTACGCTTCCAACCTGCTGGAAGAGATGCGTGCGGTGGCAGAGGAGAGCGACATCACCATCGACCCCACGGTGTACTGCCCGGCGTTCGAGGCGGTGCCGGAGAGTGCGGTGATGCAGTATGTCGAAACGCTGACCGGTTGTTGCCAGGGCGAGGGTGTGGCCTACGCCACCGAAGCCGGCCTGTTCCATCAAGCGGGAATGCCGAGCGTGGTGTGCGGCCCGGGCTCGATCCGACAAGCCCACCGCCCCGACGAATACGTCGAAGTGGAACAGCTCTACGCCTGCAGCGAGTGGCTTGCCGGGCTGGGCGAGCTGCTCTGCACCCCGGCAGCAGGAAGACCAGCATGACCGATCACGCCGTGGCACCCAAGCGCATTACCCTGTTTGCCGATACCGCCGTTGAGCCCTCCGTCGATTACCCCCGGCCGGACCGCCTGGTCGCCGGCAATCCGCGTCGCCTGACCTGGAGCCATTTCGAGAACCCGACCGGTGAGGTGAGCGCCGGCATCTGGTCATGCGAGAAGGGGGCCTGGCGCATCGCCTTTGCCGAGCACAAGGACGAGTTCTTTGCCGTGATCGAAGGTCACGTCCGGCTGCACGAAGCCGACGGCCAGGCGGTGGACGTCCGTGCCGGCGAGGCCGCGGTCATTCCCGCCGGCTTTACCGGGGTGTTCGAGGTGGTGGAGCCGGTGCGCAAGTATTTTGTCGTGGTGGAGCGCAACGCCTCTCACGCCTGATCCGGATCGCCCATGCTGGCAGAGGGCGGCGGCACGGGACAGAAGCGGTTGACGTCCTGCACCGGCTTTTCCAGCAGCAGCACGATCGCGGTGTTGAGTGCACCGAACGACCAGGCGATGAGGAAGAATACCGAATAGGCCGTCAGCTTGTCGGCGAATAGCCGGGCACCGTGCAGGCTCAGTTCGTAGGGATCGAAGATCGAGAAGAACATCATGGTGGCGAAACCGGCGATCAGGAACGACGGCCAGAACAGCAGGATGGCTTTTTTCATGACGACAACACCCCTTTAGATCATGGTTGGCCGAAGCCGGCCTTCCTGTTCCAGCCTAGTCAGGGAGTGGGCCAAAAGCAAAAGGCGCCCGAACCTCCGGGCGCTGCCTGGGCCGGGCACCGTCGCCGTTCTCGTGCTGCCTGGCCTCAGCGGCGGATGGGCGTCAGTCTGGCCAGCGCTGCAGGAGCTTGAAAAACTCGTCCTCGGGAAGCGCTCTGGAAAACCAGTAGCCTTGGCCAAAATCACAGCCTGCCGCACTCAATAAATCCCGTTGCTCCCTCGTCTCGACCCCCTCCGCCACCACCCGGAGGCCGAGCTTGTGGGACATGGCGATGATAGCTTCGGTGATGGCCCGGTCACTGGGGGTGGACGTCATGTCGCGCACGAAGGACTGGTCGATCTTCAGGTAGTCGATATCGAGCCGCTTCAGGTACGCCATGGCCGAATAGCCGGTCCCGAAATCGTCCAGCGAGACCTGGATGCCCGCCCTGCGGAATTGCTGCAACTTGTTGGTGACGTCCGGGCGCTCGTCCAGCAACAGCCCCTCCGTGATTTCGATGGCAATGCACTCGGCTGGCAGGCCGATTTCCTGCAGATGGTCGATCCAGGTTTCATGGGCGTGGCCGGTGAAAAACTGGCGTGGCGATTTGTTGATGCTGATCTGCAGCGGTGCGCCTGCGAGGGTTCCGCTGCGGCCAGACTCCCACAAGCGCTTGGCCATGCCCGCAGCCTGCCGGAACACCCAGTCGCCGATCCCGTTGATGAGGCCGATGTCCTCAGCAATCGGGATGAACTGCGCCGGGCTGATCCAGCCCCGACGCGGGTGGTGCCAGCGCACCAAGGCTTCCGCCTTGACGATGTGCCCGGTGGCGAGATCGACGATAGGCTGGTAGTACACGTCCAGCTGGCCCTGGGCCATGGCACTGCGCAGGTCGTGGCCGAGTTGGAGTCGTTCCGCAAATATTGCCTGAATCGACGGTACGAAGTAGCAGAAACGGTTTTTGCCCAAGGCCTTGGCGTGGTACATCGCCTGGTCGGCGTTGATCAGCAGCGTATCCATGTCCTGCGCGTCTTTGGGATACAGGGTGACACCGATACTGGCCGAGACATAAGCCACGTCCGGCCCCAGCTGGAATGGCTTGCTCAGTGTTTCGATGATCGATTGCGCCACCTGCTCGATAGGCGTCGGTTGCGACAGGTTCTCGAGGATGACCGTGAATTCGTCACCTCCCAGGCGGGCCACCAGGCCCGTCTCGCGCACGCAGTCGGCAATGCGCTGGCCGGCTTGCAACAGTAGCTGGTCCCCCACCTTATGCCCCAGCATGTCATTGACCTCCTTGAAGCGGTCGAGATCGATGAACATTAGTGCCAGCGCGCTGCCCGAGCCTTTGGCGTGCTCAATACCCTGCTGTAGCCGCTCGAGGAAAAGGCGGCGGTTTGGCAGCTCGGTCAAGAGATCGTAATTGGCCTGGTGCCAGATGGTTTTCTCGCTTCGCTTGCGGTCGGTGATGTCGAGGATGACGCCCACCAGGCCGCCAAGCTGGCCACCTGACTTGTTGAAGGTCGCCTTGTAGAACACGACGTTCTTGAGCGTCCCGTCGGTGGACTGCACTTCGGCCTCGTAGGTCTGGGTGCCGGGGGCGTCGAACAGGGCCTGGTCGGCGGCGTGGTAGCGTTCGGCCAAGTGGCGGGGGGAAATGTCGAAAACCGATTTGCCGATCAGCTCTTCGCGCGGAAGCCCAATATAGTGCTCGAACGCCTTGTTGCAGCCCAGATAGCGCCCCGCCTCGTCCTTGTAGAAAACAGGACTGGGGATGGTATCAATGAGCTGGGAGGTGAAGTTCAGCTGTTCTTCCACCGCGTGCTCGGCTTGGCGGCGGTCGGTATTGTCGATCATCATGCCGATGATCGCCGGCCGGCCGGCAAACTCGGTACGGATGCCGAAAACCTCGACCTGTATACGGCGGCCATCTTTGCACAGACCGTCGAATGAATAGCGGCTGGTCGTTGCTTCGTTGTTGATCCGGCGGTCGATGGCGCGTTTGGCGATGTGCCGAAACTCTGGCGCCGTCAGGTCCATCGGTCCGAGTGTTCCGCACAATTCCGCCTGCGTGTAGCCGAAAAGTTCGGCCAGATGGGTGTTGGCGTAGAGAAAGCGGTTGTCCTGGATGATATACACCCCGACCAGATCGTTGTGCAGAAGCTCGAGGAACAGGCTGTCCGCCTCTCGCAGCAGGTCTTCGGTCAGTGAATCGAGGCGGGAGGCTTCCATCTGGCGGTAATCACAAGGGGCGGATCTGTCCCGGTCGGGATAAACCATGGGTTGGATAGGGGCTGAGCGACGCGTCGGCAGTGGCAATTGCCGCGCCAGACCGGCCATATTCTACTGCATCTATCCGGGATACTTGCGGACTCGTTAGCGAAATCGTGGCGGGTAAGCGGGCGACGGTCACGGGCAAGACGTGAGACCTGGCGTGCGGGCTTGCCTTTACGTCTGCGGCATGTGTGAAACAACCGCAAAAAAGCCCTCACCGTATCTCGGCGAGGGCTTGGCGCACCCGGGGCTGGGTGGGCTGGTTTACTTGCGGTTGCTGTACATGAAGCTTTCCATCGACGCTTCCGCCAGGTTGAACCAGCCATGTTCGAGCGTGCGGAATTTCTTCCAGTCGGTATAGATTTTCTTGAAGATGGGGTTCTTGGCGGCTTCTTCCTCGTACATCTCGAAGGCCGCCTTCTGCCCCGCCTTGAGAATGTCCAATGGATACTTGTGCAGCTTGACGCCTTTCTGCAACAGGCTCACCAGCGCTTGCGGGTTCTTGGCATCGTATTCCGCCTGCATCAGGATGTTGGCTTCGGCTGCCGCCGCTTCGAAGGCTGCCTGGTATTCCTTCGGCAGCTTGGCCCATTCCTTGGTGTTGACGAAGAAGGTGATCTGCGGGCCCGGCTCCCAGAAACCCGGGTAGTAGTAGTGCTTGGCCACTTTGTAGAAGCCGAGCTTCTCGTCGTCGTACGGGCCGACCCACTCGGTGGCGTCGATGGTGCCTTTTTCCAGTGCCGGGTAGATATCCCCGCCGGCGATGGTCTGCGGTACGGCCCCCATGCGGGCCATGACCTCACCGCCCAGGCCCGGGATGCGCATCTTCAGGCCCTTGAGGTCGGCCAGCGACTTCACTTCATTGCGGAACCAGCCGCCCATCTGCGTGCCGGTGTTGCCACCCGGGAAGTTGACGATGTTGTATTGGGCGTAGAGCTCGCGCAGCAGCTTGAGTCCGTTGCCGTAGTACATCCAGGCGGCTTGCTGGCGCGAGGTCAGGCCGAACGGCACCGAGGTATCGAAGCCGAAGGCCTTGTTCTTGCCGACGTAGTAATAGCCGCAGCTGTGGCCGCATTCGACGGTGCCGTTCTGGACCGCGTCCAGCACCTGGGTGCCCGGCACGATTTCCCCGCCGGCGAACACCCGGATCTGGAATTTGCCCCCGGTGAGCTGGCTGATGCGGTTGGCCAGGGTGACGGCGCCGCCGTAGATGGTGTCCAGACTTTTCGGGAAGCTGGAGGCCAGGCGCCAGCGGACGGTCGGCGTGTCGGCGGCGAGGGCGGGGGCCGAAACAGCTGCCGCGGCCGGCCGGTGGCACCGGCCTTCTTCAGAAATGAGCGTCGTTCCACGTTTTGTCTCCTTTGTTGTGTGCTGCTGTCGTCAGTGGGGCGGTCGGTGCCGCCCCGGCTGAAGGGATTCGGCGGATTCACTTGCCATCGCCGGTGAGTTGTTTGAGCAGTTCGGCGCTCGAGTCGCTGGCGGTCTCACCCGCTGGGGCAGAACTTTCCTGGGGGGGCGATGGAATCTCGATGGTTCCCGACGAGGCTGTGGGGGAGGTGTCCCCCATCTGCTGCAGCGTGGCTTCGGCCTCGCTGGCACTGGTCAGGGCTTCATGGCCGACAAACGACGTTACCAGCCCCGGCAGGGTGATGATCAGGCCCACCATGAAAAGCTGGATCACGACGTAGGGGATGGCGCCCCAGTAGATGTCGGTGGTCTTGATCGATTTGGGGGCCACGCTCTTCAGGTAGAACAAGGCGAAGCCGAACGGCGGGTGCATGAACGACGTCTGCATGTTGACCCCGAGGATCACGCCAAACCATACCAGATCGATACCGAGTTTCTGGGCCACGGGAGCCAGGAGCGGTACCAGAATGAAGGCGATTTCGAAGAAATCGAGGAAGAAGGCCAGGAAGAACACCAACAGGTTGACCACGATCAGGAAGCCGGTCGTGCCACCCGGCAGCGAGGTCAGCAGGTGCTCCACCCAGCGGTCGCCGTCCACACCAAGGAAGGCGATGCGGAACACCCGTGCACCGATCAGGATGAACACCACGAAGGTAGACAGTTTGAGGGTGGAATCCATCGCCTGCTGCAGCAGCGATAGGCTCAGGCGCCGGTTCAGGATGGCCAGGATCAGCGCGCCGACGGCGCCCATCGCCCCGCCTTCGGTCGGGGTGGCGATGCCGAGGAAGATGGTGCCCAGCACCAGGAAGATCAGCAGCAGCGGCGGCACCATCACGAACAGGGCGCGGCTGGCCAGCGCCAGTCCGTGCAGGGTGCGCGCCTCGGCGGGCAAGGCCGGCGCCCAGTGCGGTCTCGCCATGGTCACGGCGAAGATGAACACGGCATAGAGCAGGCACAGCAGAAGACCCGGCGCCATTGCACCGGCGTACATGTCGCCCACCGAGGTGCCCAACTGATCGGCCAGCACGATCAGCACCAAGCTCGGGGGGATGATCTGCGCCAGCGTGCCGGAGGCGGCGATGACGCCGGTGGCAATGCGTTTGTCGTAGCCGTAACGCAGCATGATCGGCAGCGAAATCAGGCCCATCGAGATCACCGACGCGGCCACCACGCCGGTAGTGGCGGCGAGCAAAGCGCCCACGAAGATCACGGCGAAGGCCAGTCCGCCACGGATACGGCCGAACAGCTGGCCGATGGTGTCGAGCATGTCCTCCGCCATGCCGCTGCGCTCGAGGATCAGCCCCATGAAGGTAAAGAAGGGGATGGCCAGCAAGGTGTCGTTCTTCATGATGTCGAACACCTGGCGCGGCAGGGCTTGCAGCAGCTCGGGGCGCAGCAGATCGAAGTGAATGCCGATCCAGCTGAACAGCAGGCCGACCGCGCCCAGCGCGAAGGCCACCGGATAGCCGATCAGGAGAAACACGATCAGCGATCCGAACATGACGGGAGCCATCATTTCCAGGTTCATACGTGCTCCTCCTTGTGCGGATCCAGCGTCTTCTCGGTCGGGTCAGGTGCCAGGCCCTGTAGGAACGCGACGCGCTTGATGATCTCGGATACCCCCTGCAGCAACAGCAGTGTGAAGCCGATCGGGATCAACATCAGGACCGGCCAGCGGATCAGCCCGCCGGGGTCAGACGACATCTCTCCGCTGCGCAAGGCGTCGATGAAGATCGGCCAGCCGTACCAGGCGATGATGGAGGTCATCGGGAGCAGGAAGAGCACCGTGCAGACGATGTCGAGCACGGCTTGGCCGCGCTTCGAGAGCCGGCCCGCCAGGAGGTCGATGCGGATGTGCTCGTTGCGTTGCAGGGTGTAGGCGGCAGCCAAAAGGAACATGGCCGAGAACAAATACCACTGGATTTCGAGAAAGGCGTTGGAGCTGACGTTGAACAGTTTCCGGATAACGGCGTTACCGGCGCTGATGAGCACGACGATCAGCACGATCCATGAGGCGGAACGGCCGATGCGTGCGGTGATCCCGTCGATGAGACGCGACAAGGCGAGCAACGAGTGCACGTAAGTCTCCTTTGTAGTTCTTCCTGATGCCGCCGCTGGGCGGAACCTTATCGTTCGAGCGATAGGCCGGTCTGCGCCGGCTCGAACTATCTAAGCATATGGAATAGTCTTTGAGAAGGCGTTTAGGTATGCGGGTTTACCCTTGGACGTGCCAGGTTGTCTTGCCACGGGCGAAGGAAGGCGATGGAAAGAGCGGTGCGTCCCGGGCCCGCGCTCGGCCTCGGGACGCCCCGCTTTATGTTGCAGCAGGGGGAAGAATCGGGAGGAGGTTACTGCATCAGTTCCCGTAATACGTAGGGCAGGATGCCGCCGTGGAGGTAGTATTCGACCTCGATCGGGGTATCGATGCGAGAGCGCAAGATGACGTCGCGCTGCCTCCCGTCCGGACGGGTGATGCGTAGCGTCAGTTCCTGTTGAGGCTTGAGGCCCTGTTCGATACCGACGATGTCGAAGCTGTCGTCACTGCCGAGGCCCAGGCTTTCCCAGCTGTCCCCATTCTGGAACTGCAGCGGCAAGACCCCCATGCCGACCAGGTTGGAGCGGTGAATGCGTTCGAAGCTCTTTGCCACCACAGCCTTGACGCCCAACAGCAGGGTGCCCTTGGCGGCCCAGTCGCGGCTGGAGCCGGTGCCGTATTCCTCGCCGGCAAACACCATGGTCGGGGTGCCGCGATGACAATACTTCATCGCCGCGTCGTAGACCGTGGTCTGATGGCCGTCGAACAGGGTGTAGCCGCCTTCGACCCGGCTGCCGTCGTCCTTGGCCGGCAGCATCAGGTTCTTGACGCGGACGTTGGCAAAGGTGCCACGGATCATGACCTCGTGATTGCCGCGCCGGCTGCCGTAGCTGTTGAAGTCCTTTTTCGTGACTCCTTCGGCCAATAGATACTGTCCGGCCGGGGTGCTGTCACGGAATGAGCCGGCCGGGGAGATGTGATCGGTGGTCACCGAATCGCCGAGCATCAGCAAGGCGCGCGCTGCCCGGATGTCGCCGACCTTGCCGGGCTGCATCGAGAAGCCGTCGAAGAACGGCGGACGGGCGATATAGGTCGACTTCGGCCAACTGTAGACGTTGCCGAGCGGCGCGGCGATGGCGTTCCACAGATCGTGGTCGTGGGTGAAGTCGCCGTACAGGCGGCGGAAGGTGTCCGGGTCCATGGCACGCGGCAGCAGCGCGGCCACTTCCTCCGAGCTGGGCCAGATGTCCTTGAGGTAGACCGGCTGGCCATCCCGGCCGATGCCCAGCGGCTCGCGCGTCATGTCGATGGTGACGCGTCCGGCCAGCGCGAACGCCACCACCAGCGGCGGCGAGGCGAGGAAATTGGCGCGCAGGTTGGGGTGAATGCGTGCCTCGAAGTTGCGGTTGCCGGACAGCACCGCGGCGCAGACCAGGTCGTGGCGGGTGATGGCCTCGTTGAACTCGGGGCGCAGGTCGCCAGCGTTGCCGATGCAGGTGGTGCAGCCGTAGGCGGCGACGTTGAAGCCGAGGCGCGCCAGCGGCTCCAGCAGGCCGGTCGTTTCCAGATAGTCGGTGACCACGCGCGAGCCGGGCGCCAGGCTGGTCTTGACGCGCGGATGGACCGTCAGCCCCCTGGCGACGGCCTTTTGCGCCAACAGACCGGCCGCCAGCAGCACGCTGGGGTTCGAGGTGTTGGTGCAGCTAGTGATGGCGGCGATCAGTACGTCACCGCTGCCGATATCCATGGCCGGCATTTCGGGTTCGATGTCCGTGCCCGGCTCCCTGCGGTCGAGCATGGGGTGGTCGTCGACCATCTCGATCTGATGACGTACAGCCGGCACCGGGGCGTCGTCGCCGGCAGCGGCCTGGGTGGGATAACGCAGCGTCAGCTCGTCGGCGTGCTTGTTGAAGCCGTTCTGTGCCGCCGGCAAGGAAAACAGGTGGGTGAAATTCTCTTTCATCGCCGCCAGTTCGATGCGGTCCTGCGGGCGTTTCGGCCCGGCCAGCGACGGCACGATGCTGGACAGATCGAGCCGCAGCGTCATGCTGTAATCGATCTCGCCCGCACGGGGCACGCCAAACAGCCCCTGGGCGCGGAAATAGTCCTCGAAGTGTTCCACTTCGCTATCGCTGCGACCGGTCTTCTTCAGGTAATCGACTGTCTTCTCGTCCACCGGGAAGAAGCCCATGGTGGCGCCGTACTCCGGGGCCATGTTGGCGATGGTGGCGCGGTCGGTCACGGTCAGGCTGGCGGTGCCCTCACCGTAAAACTCGACGAACTTGCCGACCACCTTCTGGCGGCGCAGCAGTTCGGTCACGGTCAACACCAGATCGGTGGCGGTGATGCCTTCGGCCAACCTGCCGGTCAGTTCCACGCCCACCACGTCCGGCGTCAGGAAGTACACCGGCTGACCCAGCATGGCGGCCTCCGCCTCGATCCCGCCCACCCCCCAGCCGACCACGCCGACGCCGTTGATCATGGTGGTATGGCTGTCGGTGCCGACCAGCGTGTCGGGGAACACCACACCGTCACGGATCTGCACGCCGCGGAACAGGTATTCCAGGTTCACCTGGTGCACGATGCCGATGCCCGGGGGGACTACCTTGAAAGTATCGAACGCCTGCATGCCCCACTTCATGAACTGGTAGCGTTCGCGGTTGCGCTCGAATTCCAGCTCCATGTTGAGGCGCAGCGCATCCGGTCCGCCGTAATGGTCGATCATCACCGAGTGGTCTACCACCAGGTCGACCGGCACCAGGGGCTCGATCAGCTTCGGGTTCTTGCCCATCTCGTCGGCCACGTTGCGCATTGCCGCCAGATCGGCCAGCAGCGGCACGCCGGTAAAGTCCTGCAGCACCACGCGCGCGACGACGAAGGGAATTTCGTCGGTACGCGGGGCGTTCGGCTGCCAGGCGGCCAGCTGACGCACGTGCGCCTCGGTGACTTTCTTGCCGTCGCAATGCCGCAGCACCGACTCCAGCACGATGCGGATCGACACCGGTAGGCGCGACACCGCGCCCAGGCCGGCCGCCTCTAGGGCCGGCAACGAATGGTAGAGCAGGGGGTTGCCGGGATGCGTCTCGATGGTCTTGAGGGTGTTGAACGGGTTGTTGTCCATGGTCTCTCCCTGCCGGTTGCGCCGCTAAAACGTACCTTTCATTATGGCCAATCGACGTGATTTCGCTGCCTTCAGGCGGCCGGCGGCACGCTGAGCCCGGCGGCGCAGGTCTCCAGCCAGTGGCAAAAGGCGCTGACGGTCGGGTCGTCCACGGCGGTACGCGGTGCGACCCAGCAGTAGGCCCGTACCGGTACGATGGGGCTCGACAGCGGCGTGGTCAGGCGGCCGCGGGCAATTTCGTCTTGCGCCATCGGCATCGGCCCGAGCACCACGCCCAGTCCGTCCATGGCCGCCTCCAGCGCCAGCGAGAAGCGATCGAAGTGCAGCGTGCTGGCCGGCTTCAGGTCCGGCACCCCGGCGAGCGTGAGCCAGCGTTGCCAGGCGGTGGGGCGGGTGTCGGCGTAGAGCAGGGTATGGCGGGCCAGGTCGGCGGGGCTGGCGACGGGAGCCCGCTCCAGCAGCGCGGGGCTGCACAGCGGCAGCTCCCACTCTTCCAGGAAGGGCTTGGCGATGTGGCCCGGCCAGTCGCCGGGGCCGCGCCGGATGGCGATGTCGAAGGGGGTATCGAGGCGGCCGATGTCGCGGTCGGAGGTGACCAGGTGCAGCTCCACGTCCGGGTAGGCGTCGCGAAACTGGGTCAGCCGGGGAAGCAGCCAATGCCGCGCAAAGGTCGGGGTGGAGTTGACCGTGAGCCGCCGCAGCCGGTCCGGCTGCAACAGCTGCGAGGTGGCGTTGGCGATCAGGTCGAGCCCGTCCTGCACCTGGATCAGATAGCGCCAGCCGGTATCGCTCAGCTTGACCCGCCCGCCGGTGCGGTCGAACAGCTTCACGCCCAGCCATTCTTCCAGCTGCTTGATCTGCTTGCTCACAGCACCATGGGTGATGAAGAGCTCGTTGGCCGCGGCCGAGAAGCTTTCCAGCCTTGCTGCCGCTTCGAAAATGCGCAAGGCATTGAGAGGAGGATAGGTATTCATACTGTGATTTTAACTCACAGGCGCTGTGGCGATTACTCGTTTGTAAGCGTGGGCCAGACCGCGTAATCTTCCAGCATCAAAAAATAGGGGAGAGAATGCGATCTCCCCAGGGCGCTAGCTGGCAGGAGTCATACCCATTGCCGGCCGACTCAATCACCAACATCTCCAGCGTAAAGGTTAAGAAAGATGCTTGAAGCTTACCGCCAACATGTTGCCGAGCGTGCCGCTCTCGGCATTCCGCCGCTGCCGCTTTCCGCCAAACAGACCGAAGAGCTGGTCGAGCTCCTGAAAAACCCGCCCAAGGGCGAAGAGGATTTCCTGGTCGAGCTGATCACCCACCGCGTGCCGCCGGGCGTGGATGACGCTGCCAAGGTCAAGGCGTCCTTCCTGGCCGCCGTGGCCGACGGCGACGTGGCCTGTGCGCTGATCTCCCGCGAAAAAGCCACCGAACTGCTCGGCACCATGCTGGGTGGCTACAACATCAAGCCGCTGATCGACCTGCTGGACGACGCCTCCGTGGCCCAGATCGCCGCCAACGGCCTGAAGAAAACCCTGCTGATGTTCGACTCCTTCCACGACGTGAAGGAAAAAATGGACGCCGGCAACACGTTCGCCCGCGAAGTGGTCGAATCCTGGGCCAACGCCGAGTGGTTCACCAGCCGTCCGGCCGTGCAGGAAAAAATCACCGTGACCGTGTTCAAGGTCACCGGCGAAACCAACACCGACGACCTGTCGCCGGCTCCGGACGCCTGGTCGCGCCCGGACATCCCGCTGCACTACCTGGCCATGCTGAAGAACGCCCGTCCCGGCATCACCCCGGAAGAAGACGGCAAGCGCGGCCCGATCCAGTTCATCGAAGACCTGAAAGCCAAGGGCAACCTGGTGGCCTATGTCGGCGACGTGGTTGGCACCGGCTCTTCCCGTAAATCCGCCACCAACAGCGTGATCTGGGCGACCGGCGAAGACATCCCGTTTGTGCCGAACAAGCGCTTCGGCGGCGTGTGCCTCGGTGGCAAGATCGCTCCGATCTTCTTCAACACCCAGGAAGACTCCGGCGCGCTGCCGATCGAAGTCGACGTGTCGAAGATGGACATGGGCGACGTGGTCGACATCTACCCGTATCAAGGCAAGATTGAGAAGAACGGCGAAAAGATCGCCGAGTTCGCGCTCAAGTCCGACGTGATCCTGGACGAAGTGCGCGCGGGCGGTCGTATCAACCTGATCATCGGTCGTGGCCTGACCAGCAAGGCCCGCGAAGCGCTGGGTCTGCCGGCCTCCACCGAATTCCGCCTGCCGCAAGCGCCGGTCGACTCCGGCAAGGGCTTCTCGCTGGCCCAGAAGATGGTCGGCCGCGCCTGTGGTCTGCCGGAAGGTCAGGGCGTACGTCCGGGCACCTACTGCGAACCGAAGATGACCACCGTCGGCTCGCAGGACACCACCGGCCCGATGACCCGCGACGAGCTGAAAGACCTGGCTTGCCTGGGCTTCTCCGCCGATCTGGTAATGCAGTCGTTCTGCCACACTGCCGCCTATCCGAAGCCGGTCGACGTGAAGACGCACAAGGAACTGCCGGCGTTCATCTCCACCCGTGGCGGCGTGTCGCTGCGCCCGGGCGACGGCGTGATCCACTCCTGGCTCAACCGTCTGCTGCTGCCGGATACCGTCGGCACCGGTGGTGACTCGCACACCCGCTTCCCGATCGGCATTTCCTTCCCGGCCGGCTCCGGTCTGGTGGCCTTTGCCGCTGCTACCGGCGTGATGCCGCTCGACATGCCGGAATCGGTGCTGGTGCGCTTCAAGGGCGAAATGCAACCGGGCGTCACCCTGCGTGATCTGGTCAATGCCATTCCGCTCTACGCCATCAAGCAGGGCCTGCTGACCGTGGCCAAGGCCGGCAAGAAGAACATCTTCTCCGGTCGCATCCTGGAAATCGAAGGCCTGCCGAACCTGAAGGTCGAGCAAGCGTTCGAACTGTCCGACGCCTCGGCCGAACGTTCCGCCGCCGGTTGTTCCGTGCGCCTGAACAAGGACCCGATCGTCGAGTACATGAAGTCGAACATCACCCTGATGAAGGTGATGATCGCCGACGGCTACCAGGACGCACGTACCCTGGAGCGCCGCATCAAGGCCATGGAACAGTGGATCGCCAACGGTGAACTGCTGCAGCCGGACGCCGACGCCGAGTACGCCGCCGTGATCGAGATCGATCTGGCTGACATCCACGAGCCGATCGTGGCCTGCCCGAACGACCCGGACGACGTGAAGACCCTGTCCGAAGTCGCCGGCGCCAAGATCGACGAAGTGTTCATCGGTTCGTGCATGACCAACATCGGCCACTTCCGTGCCGCTTCCAAGCTGCTGGAAGGCAAGCGCGACATCCCGGTCAAGCTGTGGGTGGCTCCGCCGACCAAGATGGATGCCCAGCAGCTGACCAACGAAGGCCACTACGGCGTGTTTGGCTCTGCCGGCGCCCGTACCGAAATGCCGGGTTGCTCGCTGTGCATGGGTAACCAGGCACAGGTCCGCGAAGGCGCCACCGTGATGTCGACCTCGACCCGTAACTTCCCGAACCGTCTGGGCAAGAATACCAACGTGTATCTCGGCTCGGCGGAACTGGCTGCGATCTGCTCCAAGCTGGGCCGCATCCCGAGCAAGGAAGAGTACATGGCCGACATCGGCGTCATCAACAAGCAGGCTGCCGACGTTTACCGCTACATGAACTTCGACCAGATAGACGAGTTCAAGGAAGTGGCCGA
The DNA here is from genome assembly GCF_056824575.1 of Pseudogulbenkiania sp. AW2-16. Taxonomy (NCBI): domain Bacteria; kingdom Pseudomonadati; phylum Pseudomonadota; class Betaproteobacteria; order Neisseriales; family Chromobacteriaceae; genus Pseudogulbenkiania; species Pseudogulbenkiania sp. AW2-16. The sequence continues at coordinate 2,823,594 of NZ_CP157668.1, forward strand.
CACGGTCAACGTCTAACTACAGCAAGGGTTTCGGTTGGTTGGGTATTCTGGCGCTGTCTTTTATCAGTGGATGGATACCCCCAAAGATACCCCCAATGTAAAAAGCTGCCCCGCCAAGTGCGGGGCATTTTTTTGGGACATTCTCAGCCTAGCGCCGGGGCCATCAACAATCGTGAAGGAGCCAATCCGCAGCGGTATCCCCTGACGAGGTGGGAGGGAACCGTGGCCCCGGTCAATTGCTCTCCTTGAGCTCGGGCCAGGCGGCAATGATGCGTTTGGCGCGCCCCTTCAGCTTTTCCGTGCCTTCCCGCCGTGCTGCATGTGGAGCAAGGAATTCTCCGCTGTATCTCGGAATCAGGTGGATGTGAAAGTACGTGCGGTCTGGCCGGCCGCGCTGCCGTTAGCCTGCACCAGGATAATGCCAGGTGGCCTTTGGGCGGTCCTGATCGCGAAGGCGGCCGTAGCGGACAGCATCCAGAAAGCGGCCCTTGAGTTTCCACCTGTCGGCTATCGGAAACCAACATGAAGTCCCGCTCTCGGCCAACTGCTGCCAGTCGCTCATTTGGCATAGCCGCCATTCAAGCGGCGGCTCACTCTGAAACCTGCCGAACAGCCAATGAGAACTCTTCGGCCAAAGGAGTCGCCCGGCCTTTTGGCCTGAAGTAGCTGCTTCCGTGGCTAAAGCAATGGGATGGACTCCTCCCTCCTGATACGGCATCAACGTGCCAGACTGGAGGCGTCAACAAACCAGTCAAAACGGAACGAGGAGTCCACCATGAAGATTATGCGCATCGGCATCGATTTGGCCAAAAACGTTTTCCAGATTCATGGGGTGGATGCTCATGAGCACCCTGTGTGTCGCCGGCAACTGCGTCGTCATCAACTCCTGGAGTTCTTCCAGAAACTCGAACCCTGCCTGATCGGCATGGAAGCCTGTGCCGGTGCGCATCATTGGGCACGTCAGCTCCAGGCAATGGGACACACGGTCAAGTTGATTGCCCCGCAATTTGTGAAGGCTTATCTGAAGGGCAACAAGAATGATGCCAACGATGCAGAAGCGATTTGCGAAGCGGTCAGCAGACCGGGAATGCGTTTTGTACCGATCAAAACGATTGAGCAGCAGGATCTGCAGGCATTGCACCGCATTCGGACCGAACTGATTCACCAGCGGACCGCCAAGGTCAATCAGATTCGCGGCTTGCTGACTGAGTATGGAATCGTGATCGCGGTGACCGTGAAGCAATTGCGTCAGGCGTTACCACTCATCCTGGAGGATGCAGAAAACGGCCTCTCGGCGTGCTTCCGTCATCTGCTGGATGGTCTGCGCGAAGATCTGGTGTATCTGGACGAACAAATTGCCATCGTAGATCAGGACATGGTACGCCAAGCCAATGAAAATGCGATGGCCAGAAAGCTGCAGCAACTACGCGGTATTGGCCCCATTACCGCCACTGCACTGGTGGCCGCCATTGGCAACGCCAAGGACTTCAAGCGGGGGCGGGATCTTGCTGCGTGGCTGGGACTGGTCCCTGCTCAGCACAGCAGTGGCGGCAAAGACCGGTTACTGGGGATCAGCAAGCGAGGTAATACCTATCTGCGCACTTTGGTCATTCACGGGGCGCGAGCGGTCGTTCGCGCCGCTGCGACACAAACAGATCGCCTCAGTTGCTGGATTCAAAGCCTGTGCGCCCGTCGCAACAATAATATTGCCGCGGTCGCCTTGGCCAACAAGACGGTACGCCTAGCCTGGGCGCTGATGACGCGGGAAGCGGATTACGACCCAGATTATGGGCAGGCAGGAGACACAGTGTCCTGAGCATTCGGGTTGGACAGGGCCTCGGCAACGAGATGATCAACGCTTAACCCATCTTCACGATTGCGCAGCATGAAGCAGTGATGGCGAACAGGTCGAACCGGCGTCGGAAGAACCCGAAAACTGGCCAAGTGCGAACAGCACGACAAAGCAATAGGGATCTGGCGCGCGGATAGCCCATTATGGCCCGGGCAATTAAGCCCAACTCAGAGGCCGGATATACGTAAGCAGTCGATCCGAACTCCAGAGCTGTGAAATGTGTGCAAACCGGGAGGAGTCCATATACGGCCCTTCGAATGTCAGATGAAAAATGACTGCTTTACTCAAGGAACCAGCCATAAATCTATCTGGTAATTGAGGGACGACTCAGTTTGTTTCTGCGCCTCTGGAATTGGCCTGCACCAACTCTTTGCTACTCAGTACAAAATCAGCACATTCTGTCAGGCGCTCCACGGCTAGGTCGATGAATCTGCGCACTCTGGCCGGCTGCGCTGCGCGGCTACCGTAATACACAAACAGGCTGTAGTGATCGGCCATGTGCTCCAGCAGGATGGGCACCAGCCGGCCACTGCGAATCAGCGGCGCAGCAGTAGGAGCGGCCAACTGACCGATAACTTCGCCCGCCAGTACAGCCCGCAACTCCATCGCCTCGTCATTGGTACAGAAAGAAGGGTTGACCGGCTGATCCTGCATGCTATCGCCGACACGGACACGCCATGGCACCACGCGGCCGTCGCTTGCCCGGCGGAAGGCGCTGCAGCGGTGGGAGCTCAGGTCGTACAGGCTCTGCGGAATGCCGTACTTGCGCAGGTAGCTGGGCGCGGCGCAGATGATCAGCTGCATCGGGAACAGCCGCCGGGCCACCAGGCCTTCCTGCGGCGAGTTACCCAGCCGGAAGCCGACATCGATGCGGTCTTCCACCCAGTTGCCGATACGGTCGTCAAGCTGCACATCTGGCTGCACCTCGGGATAGAGCCGGCAGTATTCGTCCATTACCGGGCCGATGACCGACTGTAGCACCGTGCGCGGGCCGACTATCCGCAATGGCCCGGCCAAGTCGTCCTTGGTCTGCCGGACCACCGACAGCGCCTGCTGGAAGCCGACCAGCGAAGGATGTACTGCCTCTAGAAAGCGCTGGCCTTCCTCTGTCAGCGACATGCTGCGGGTGGTGCGGTGGAATAGGCGCACGCCCAGGTACTGTTCCAACTGCCCCAGCGCCTTGCTGGCGGCTTGAGGCGATATCTGCTGCGCTTCAGCGGCCTTGCTGAGACTGCCGAACTCGGCTGTGCGCACGAAGGTGGTAATGGAGCGGAGCTCGTTCATGGACATGTTTCAATCCCGCCGGCAAATTAACATCAAAAAGTTGTAGATTATTCAAATGATAACGCTCTAGTTTAATGTTTTCCTGGAAACTAAAGTTCTGTCCATCAAGACCACCGGCCATTACGGCAGTAGAGGACACGCATGGACAACTTTACTTTCTACAACCCTACCAAGATCGATTTCGGCACCGGCAAGGAGCAGCTGATCGGCCAGCACCTGGCCGAGCACGGCATCCGGAAAGTGCTGCTCTGCTTCGGTAGCTACCGCATCAAGCGCGACGGCCTGTTCGAGGCGGTGAGCAAGAGCCTGGCCGCACACGATATCGAGTTCATCGAGTTTGGCAGCATTGTCAGCAACCCGCTGCTGTCGAAAGTGCGCGATGGCATCGCCCTGGCGCGCGGCCACCAGGTGGGTGCCGTGCTCAGCGTAGGCGGCGGCTCGGTGCTGGACAGCTCCAAGGCCATCGCCGCCGGCGTGCCGTACCAGGGCGATGTCTGGGACCTATTCATCGGCAAGGCAGATATTGTCTCGGCGCTACCCGTGTTCTCCATCCTTACCCTGGCTGCCACCGGCAGCGAGATGAACAGTGGTGCGGTGGTGACCAACGAGGCTACCAAAGAGAAGTTCGCCATCCAGTCGGTGCATACCTACCCGCGCGTCTCCATCGTCAACCCGGCGCTGATGCAGACCGTGTCGCGTGACTACCTGGTGTACTCGGCCGCCGACATCATCGCGCACTGCATTGAAGGCTATTTCACCGCCACGGTGCAGCCCACGCTGCACTCGCGCATGGTGGAAGCCCTCATCAATACCGTGATCGACACCACGGAAACGCTGCTGGACAACCCGGCCGACTACGCGGCACGTGCCGAGTTTGCCTGGGCCTCCACCCAGGCACTGAACGGCCTGATCTACGCCGGCACGGCTGGCTTCAGCTACCCAAACCACATGATCGAGCACGCGCTGTCGGCGCTGTTCAACGTGCCGCACGGCGCCGGGCTGTCGGTGATCATGCCGGCCTGGATGAAGTGGTACCACGGCCGCAACCCGGCGCAGTTCCAGCGCCTGGCGCAATACGTGTTCGGCGTGGATACCCCGCAGCAGGGCATTGCTGCGCTGGAAGCCTGGTTCGACAAGATGGGTACCCCCACGCGCCTGTCGCAGCTGGGCATTGGCGAGGCAGACCTGCCGGCCATTACCGACAACGTACTGGGCAATGCGAAGTGGTTTGGCATCGCCGACATCTATAGCCGCGATGTGGTGGCTACCATTCTGCGCAACGCGCTGTGATGCACCTGCCACCGCTGGTAGCAGGTGCCGCCCGCGGTGGCCACTTAATCCGGAAGCAACACCATGAAAATGCACCACGCAGGCAATAGGCTGGAGGTGAACACCGCATGACAACGCAGACCTTGCCAGACAATCGCCGCGCCATCATGGCCATCATCATGGCCAGTTACCTGATGATCCTGATCGACGTGTCTATCGTCATTACCGGGCTGCCGAAGATACAGGCTGGGCTGGGCTTTAGCACAGTGGGGCTGTCGTGGGTGCAGAACGCCTACACGCTGGCACTGGGCGGGCTGTTGCTGCTGGGCGCGCGCGCAGGCGATATCCTCGGTCGCCGCCGCATGCTGCTGCTGGGGCTGGCCATCTTCACTCTTTCCTCGCTGGCCATCGGCCTGGCGCAAACGCCGGCCTGGCTGTTGGCCGCACGGGCGGTGCAGGGCGCGGGCTCCGCCATTCTGGCGCCAGCTACGCTGGCGCTGCTGTCCACCCACTTTGCCGAAGGGCCGGAGCGCACCCGCGCGCTGTCGCTGTATGCTGCCACCGCCGGCATAGGCGCCACGCTGGGCCTGGTGCTGGGAGGGTTGTTTGCCGAGCTGCTGTCCTGGCGTGCCGGCTTCTTCATCAATCTGCCGATAGGCGCGTTGCTGATGCTCGCTGCCTGCCGCTACATCCACGAAACCCCCACCCACAGCGGCCAGCTCGATATCGGCGGCGCCGCCAGTTCCACCCTGGGCATGTCCGCGCTGGTCTACGGTCTGGTGCGGGCGGCAGAGCAGGGCTGGGGCGATTGGCTCACCATCACGGCGCTGACCGGCGGGCTAGGCCTGCTCGGTATCTTCCTGCTGATACAGGCGCGGGCCCGGCAGCCCATTCTGCCGCTGCGCCTGTTTGCCAGCCGGGAGCGCAGCGGCGCCTACGCCGCGCGGATGTTGTTCCTGGGCGGCATGGTGGGATTCTGGTTCTTTACCACCCAGTTCCTACAGGGCGTGTTGGGCTTTACCCCCTTGCAGGCCGGGCTGGCGTTTCTGCCTGCCACCTTGCCCAACTTCCTTTCCGCCATGCTGGTGCCGCGGCTCACTCCGCGGGTAGGCAGCGCCAGGCTGCTGGCGTTTGGGCTGCTGGCCTGCCTTGGAGGATTGGCCTGGCTGGGGCAGGTGTCGGCCCGTACGCACTACGTCAGTGGCGTTGCCCTGCCCATGATGCTGATCGGCTTTGGCCAGGGCGTGGTGCTGCCGCCGCTTACCGTGTTTGCCGTTGCGGGTGTTGCCCGGCAGGACGCCGGTGCGGCGTCGGGGCTAGTGAACGTGGCTCACCAGCTTGGTGGCGCCATCGGCCTGGGCGTGCTGGTGGTGGTGTTTGCCGCCGCAGTGCCGGTACAGCTGGCCGGTGTGCCACTGCTGGCACATCGCATTGCCATGGTGATGGATGGCAGCGCCGTGATGTTATCGCTGGCTCTGCTGGCCTCCTTGGTGCTGATCCTGCCGGCGCATGCCCGCAAGCCGGTGCCGGCGGGCATGCCGGTTGCCATTGGCCAGGTAGCGGGCGGCAAATAACCTCGGAAAAGGAATACCGACATGCAGACAACCACATTGAATAACGGCATCCAGATGCCGCTGCAGGGCTTCGGGGTGTACCAGATGCACGACCTTGCCGAGTGCGAGGCCAGCGTAGCCGCCGCGCTGCGCATCGGTTACCGCCTCATCGACACCGCAGCCTCCTACGGCAACGAGGTAGCGGTTGGCCGTGCCATCGCCGCCAGCGGCATCCCGCGTGAGCAACTGTTCATCACCACCAAGCTGTGGCTGCACGACAGCGGCTATGAGCAGACTCTGCAGGCCTTTGAACGCTCCATGGAGCGGCTGCAGCTGGACTACCTGGACCTCTACCTGATCCACCAGCCCTATGGCGACGTGCATGGCTCGTGGCGGGCAATGGAAGCGCTGTACCAGGCTGGCCGCATTCGCGCCATTGGCGTAAGCAACTTCCAGCCGGACCGGGTGATGGACCTGATGCTGCGCAACCGGGTAGTGCCGGCGGTGAACCAGATCGAGACACACCCGTTCTGCCAGCAGACCGCTAGCGCGCAGTTCCTGCAGCAGCTGGGCATACAGATCGAATCCTGGGGGCCATTTGCCGAGGGGCGCAACAACCTGTTTAGCAATGCACTGCTGCAGGACATCGCCACGCGGCATGGCCGCACGGTGGCCCAGGTAGTGCTGCGCTGGCTGCTGCAACGCGGCGTGGTGACCATTCCCAAATCGGTACGCCCGGAACGCATGGCCGAGAACTTCGCCATCGCCGATTTCGAGCTGAGCGCCGAGGACATGGCTAGCATTGCCACGCTGGATACCGGCAGCAGCGCGTTCTTCGACCACCGCGACCCGGCAATGGTGAAGTGGCTGTATGAAGCGCATCGCCCCACCTGACCCAGGCATTCCTATATCCAGACATCAAGCAAGGAAAGCATCATGACTGAGCAAACTCTCTCCAGTGCCGACGCCGTAACCGTGGCCCGCGCTGGCTCGCAAGACTCCTACCGCGGCCCGGCGGAGTGGTTCACCGGCAGCGTGCGCGTCGACCCGCTGTTCGCCGCTCGCCAACCCGCCGCCGGCTCCGGCGCACTGGTAACCTTCGAGCCGGGCGCACGCACCGACTGGCACACCCACCCGCTGGGGCAGACACTGATCGTGACCGCCGGCTGCGGCTGCGTGCAGCAGTGGGGTGGCCGGGTACAGGAAATCCGCCCCGGCGACGTGGTGAGTATTCCCGCTGGAACTAAACACTGGCACGGGGCAGCACCTACTACCGCTATGAGCCACATTGCCATTCAGGAGCAGTTGCAAGGAATTGCCGCGAACTGGCTGGAAAAAGTTAGTGACGAACAATACAGAAGCTAAATTCTAGAAAGTGCAGGGGGCTGAAATGCTCCTCTTTTCAAGAAATTGAAAGTCACAATGGACTGTGAAACGTACCTTACTTGCTAGGTACTTTTATGGCTGCTTCCCCTTCCAAAGTAGCCGCCGTTGACCTCGGATGCGAAAGACTTCCCTGGCCGAACTTCAGACGAATCCTCAGCAAGCAAGGATGGCCGCCATCAGCACTAGGGACTAAATGTGGCCATTTGGGAGGGAGCGGGTCGAGACCTCGAAGTTGGGCTTGTTGGTGGCGAGCGGATCAGGAGCAGATCACCCACTCCAACTCCAAATAGCAGGCGGGGTCCAGGCAAAACAAAGCCCTCCGGCTGGGAGGGCTTTGTTGTGTGGGGCAAGGTGGTGTCAGTGCTGATGCCCGTGCTCGCCATGTACATGCTGGTGGGCAATTTCCTCGGCGGTTGCCTCACGCACGTCCACAACTTTGAGGGCGAAGCGCAGGGTTTTGCCGCATAGTGGGTGGTTGCCGTCCAGCAATACGGTTGGGCCTTTGATCTTGGTGACGAAATAATAGCGCGGGGTGCCATCCGGGCCGGGGCGTTGGATCTGGCCGCCTACCTTGATGCCGGGCGGGAATTCGGCCTTGGGCATGGTGGTGACCAGGGCTTCGTCGCGTTCGCCGAAGGTGTCTTCGGTAGCGAGTTCCAGCGTGGTTTGAAAGCCTGATTCCTGACCTTCAAGTGCGGCTTCCAGTTTGGGGAAGAGGTTGTCGTAATCGCCGTGCAGGTAGGAGACTGGGTTCTTGCCATCGTCGTAAACCAGACCCTGGCTGTCTGTGACTTTCATTCGCAGGGTGACGGCGGTGTTTTGGGTGATTTTCATGGCGGGCAATGGCAAATAAATTGGAGCGGGAAGGTTCGCAGTTCAGCGGGGGAGTGTCAACTGGCGGGCGAGTCACCTCACTCACGTCCGATATGCGCCGCATATGCTTCCGTTGCAGTGTTGGCTGCTGTTGAATATTGGCACTTAACACTGGATTGGGTAATGGTGCGGATGAGCAAGGAAGTGACGGTTTGTCTGGCAGGAGTGGTTCACTGGGATTGCAAGCAGGCGGAATTCCGCCGTACCGTCTCCTCGAGGTTCCCTCGTCATGCCGAACTAGCCGTCAATGACATGCCACGGATGCTTCCGGTTTGAAAAAATGCCCCGCCTGGTGCGGGGCATTTTTTTGCGCATGTTCAGCTCGCTTCCGATGTCATCAACAATCGTGCAGGAGCCAATCCGCCACGGTATCCCCTGACGAGGGGGAGGGAGCCGTGGCTCCGGTCAATTGCTCTCGTCGAGTTCGGGCCAGGCGGCAATGATGCGCTTGGCAAGCTCTTTCAGCTTTTCCGTGTCTTCCCGTCGTGCTGCATGCGGGGCGAGGAATTCCCCGCTGTGCCTCGGAATCACGTGGATGTGAAAGTGCGGCACGGTCTGGCCGGCCGCGCTGCCGTTCGCCTGGGCCAGGATCATGCCGGGAGGGTTCAGGGCCGCCCTGACCGCGATGGCCGCCTTGCGTGCGGTCAGCATGCAGGCCGCCGCCGCATCGTCGGACAGCTCGAAAATCTGCGATGCGGGTTCTTTGGGGATAACGAGGAGATGGCCGTCTGCCTGGGGCATGATGTCCATGAACACGAGCGTCATCTGATCTTCGAAAACTTTGATGCATGGGGCTTGACCACGCAGGATTTGGGCAAAGATGTTGTTGGAGTCGTAAGACATGGCACTTTCCGTTCGATGAACCAAGGCTCATTGTAGTGCAGGCCGGGCGTGGTCGAAGCTCCGGAACGGTTTGCCATCAGTTCCAGGAAGCGGATAGCAAAGTGTGATCTATGCTCACCAGCGCCACCGCTGTTGGCGATGGCGCAGTTCAGGAAACGGATTGCCCCGGATGTTAGTGCCAGCCTTGCCGCCACTGGGTGGCGTCGGTCAGCGTTTTCCAGGGAATGATGCGGCTGCGCCGGCTGTAGACCGCTTCCAGTTCCACTTCGGTAATCGGTGCGTCGGGGTGTTCCGGCTCCAGCACGCGCACCACGATGAAGTGCTTTTCCTGGTCCTGCGGCGCCAGGGCCGTCCACTTGCTCAGCAGCAGCTTGCGCGGGTTGAGGCGTATCGTCATGGCGCGCCTCAGCCGTCGCTGCGGGTCTGGCCGACCCGGATCAGTTTGCCGGTGTCGAAACCCAGTTGCCGCGCCTTTTCAAGCAGGCGGGCGGTGACGTCATCGGGCAGTTGCTTGTCGCGCGCCAGAATCCACAAGTAGGAGCGGTCGTTGCCGGCCACCATGGCCCAGCGGTAGTCCGGGTCCAGCGCCACCACGTGATAGCCGCCGTAGAAGGGGCCGAAGAACGACACCTTCAGCGAGGCGCGGTGCGGGTCGCCGTTGAACAGCGCGCGGCCTTCCGCCTGTTTCCAGCGCCCGGCGGCGGGATCGAAGCCGCGATTGATCACGCTGACGCTGCCGTCCGCCTGCGGCGCGTAGCTGGCGCTGACGTCGCTGAGCCCGCGTTCGAAGCGGTGCTCCAGCCGGGCTATTTCATACCACTTGCCGCTGTAGCGTTGCAGCTCGAAGCCGCTGACCGGCTGGATGCCGGGCGGCGGCAAGGTGGAGCAGGCCGCCAGCAGCAGGCTGCCGCCAAGGAGCATGAGGCGTTGCAGTCGGGAGCGTCGCATGGTGTCTTCCTCTATTGATGACTCACAAGGTTTCGATGCGTTGCAGTATGCGGCGACGGGCCGGCCCACAGTGAGACGCTGCCGATCCCCCTCCGCTGCTGGATGTGATGGCGCAGGCGTCGCGCAAGGTTGGCCGAAGACGGCGCGCGTGTCGTCACGGCGGCGGTAGATCAATGCGGTCATGGGCTTAGCGCCGCTGGCGGCAGCGTTCGGAACAAAACTTCACCTCATCCCAGCAACGCGCCCATTTGCGCCGCCAGCTCATGGGGTGGCCGCAGCCGGCGCACGGCTTGGCGGGAAGGGCGGACTTGTTGCCTTTGAAGGATGGCTTCATGCGCGCCAGCCTTCGTCATGCACCGACAGCAGGCGCCGCAACAGGCGCAAGGGCGGGCCGATCAGCGGCAGCTTGTGCAGCAACTCTTCGGCGGAATCCCAGTAGTCCCGGTGCGCTACCACTTTGCCGCGAGAGTCGAAGCGTAGATGGCTGCCGCCATGCAAGAGATAGGCCTTGCCGCGGCGGCGGAAGCGGAAGTCCCAGGTCAGGAAAGCCTGGCTGCCGTCCAGCAATTGCTCGCGGAGGATGAACACCGGCTGTTCCAGCACGTTGAACATATGCCGGAAGACATCGTGTATGCCGTCGCGGCTCTGCACCGTGTTGAACGGGTCCTTGAAGCAGGCCGACGCGGCGTAAAAACGGTCGATGTCATCCAGCGTGACCGGGCTCAGATGGGCATACCAGTCGGCCAATTCGGCCAGCCGCGCTCTCAGGTTCGGGCCAGGTGGCGCAGCAGCGGCAATCTCAGGCGATAGGGCAGCATGGCGATCAGCTTGATCCATAGCGTAAACCTGCGAGGAAAGTGGATTTCGAAATGGCCGCGCTCCAGTCCGCGCACTATGCATCGCGCGGCGTCGTCGGCACTCATGATGGCAGGCATCGGGAAGTCGTTCATGGCGGTGAGCCGGGTGGTCACGAAGCCGGGGTTGATCAGGTAGACAGGGATGCCGTGGCAGCGCAGTTCGGCGTGTAGCAATTCCGCCAGGTTGATCAGCGCGGCCTTGCTCGGGCCGTAGACGCTGGCGCCGGGCAGACCGACATAGCCCGCCACGCTGGCCACCAGCGCGATGCCGCCGGACTGGCGCGCCATCAGCGCGGGCAGGATGGTTTCCAGCCCGAAGTACACGCCCGCCAGGTTGGTGTCGAGGGTCTGCCGAACGCGCTCGTGCAGCAGCTCCCAGCAGCGTTCCGGCCGGTAGTCGGCGGCGCAGAACACCACCAGGTCCGGCAAGTGCTGCTGGTCCTGCCATCGCGACCAGCCCTCGCGCCAGGATTGCGGGTCCGTGACATCCAGCGGCAGCACCGTGGCGCGCGGGTGGGCATGGGCCACCTGCATCAGCTGGGCCTGGCGGCGGGCGGACAAGACCACTTCCGCGCCCTTGTCCAGCAGCAGGCGGGACAGCGCCGCGCCGATGCCGCTGGAGGCGCCGACGATCCACACCCGTTGATGGCGCCAGTCACGGATCGGGGGATTGATGGGCGCGAGCGGCATGGCTCACTCCTTGCGGAAGAACAGGCTGACCTCGCCAAGCCCAAAGCCGAACTTGCTCATGCGGGCGCTGTTGAGCATGGCGTGATCGTCCAGCAGGAACATCCAGTCGTCGAAATGCACGGTCCACTCGCGGCCATCCACCGGCAGCCGCAAGTTGTAGCGCCAGTGCAGGGCGTTGCCGGCGACTTCGCCCTCGGCCTCGCCGACCACATCCGCCGCGGTGCCACGCCATTTGCCGTCGCCTTTCGGCTCCAGCCGCCAGTTGCGTTGTTGTCTTGTGCCGTCGGCGTACAGGAAACGCTCTTCAAGGATCAGGACGTCGCCTTCGCGACGGCCGGCGATATCCACCGTGAAGCGCTTGATCAGCTGGCCCTTGCGGTCGCGGAACATGCCCCAGGCCCGGGTGTGGCCGCCAAAGAACTGGTACAGGTCGAGGCGTGGCGTGTTGTCGCGGTACGCCTGCACGCTGGGGGTGCCGCAGCCGGTCAGCAAGGCCAGCGCCGCCAGCATCAGACGCGGTAATCGACGGCTCATGGCTGGGCCTCCTTCAGCACGAACTGCGAGACGCCGATGCGGCCTTCGTCGAAGCCGGCTTCGCAGTAGCACAGGTAGAGCCGCCACAGTCGGATGAAGGCTTCATCGAACCCCAAGCGGCGCACCGGCTCGAGCGCGCCTTCGAACGCTTGCCGCCAGCGGCGCAGGGTTTCCGCGTAGTCGGGGCCGAAATCCAGCCGGTCATGGGTGGCCAGGCCCGCTTTGCGCGCCTGTGCCTCAAAGACGGTGCAACTGGGCAACATGCCGCCGGGGAAGATGAATTCCTGGATGAAATCGCTGCCGCTGCGGTAACGCTGGAAACGGTTTTCGGCAATGGTGATGCTCTGGATCAGCGCCTTGGCGCCGGGCTTCAGGAGGCTGCGCACTTTGCGGAAGTAGTCCAGCCAGTAGGCTTCGCCCACCGCCTCGAACATTTCGATCGATACGATGGCGTCGTAGCGGCCGTCCAGGTCGCGATAGTCGCGCCACTCGAGGTCGGTCAAGGCATTGCCCGCCAGCCGCCGTTGGGCGAAATCCAGTTGCGCGTTGGAAATGGTCACGCCATGCACCGCGATGCCCTGGCGCGCGGCGTGTTCGGCGAAGCCGCCCCAGCCGCAGCCGATTTCCAGCACCCGCATGCCGGGGCGCAGGCCCAGCACGTCGCAGATGCGCTGGTACTTGGCGGCCTGCGCCAGCGAGAGCGGCTGCTCGTAGTGGCCGTCGAACCAGGCGCTGGAGTAGGTCCAGCTCGGGTCGAGCCAGAGCTGGTAGAAAGGGTTGCCCAGATCGTAGTGGGCGTGGACGTTACGCCGGCTGCCCGCGCGGCTGTTGCGGCGCAGGCGGTGCTTGAGCCAGTACCAGGCCCGCGCCGGCAGGCTGCCGGACGTGGCGGGCCCCAGCGCCGCCTCGTTGCGCAGGGCGAGGCGCAACAGGGCGGTGAGGTTGGGCGAGTCGAGCAGGCCGTCGCGGTAGGCTTCGGCAAAGCCGATGTCGCCCGCCAGCAGCAGCGTGCGGCAGGCCGACCAGTCCCGCACGGTCAGCTCCGCTTCCGGCATTTCGCCGGGGTTGCCGAACCACAGCGCCGATCCGTCCGGCGTGATGAGGCGCAGGCAGCCGTGTTCCAGCCGTTTCAAGCGGGAAAGAAAGATTCTGGCGATAACGGGCAGCGGGGAGCAGGGGGCGCCAAGGGCGCGGGATAGGCTCATGGTTGACACTCCTCTCCGTGAGTCAGGCGGGTGGCGGGGGGCCGGGGTTTGCCGAAGAAAGGCACTTTCTTCCGCCACAGGTGCCATGCCTGCCAGTGAATGCGGCTGATGATGGCGAAGGTCAGTAGCGGTTGCCGCAGCAGGGCGGCCAGGGCGGTCGTTGGCGTCAGCGGCGTCATGCGGCCGGAAATGCTGGTGTTCAGCAGAAGGCCTTGCGTGTCGTGGTAGTCGATGCGCATCAGCATGCGGTCGGCCTTTTCGGCAAGCCGGAAACGGTAGTGGCCTTCCACCTGGCAGAAGGGCGATACATGCAGCTGCTTGCGGCAGGTGAGCGTCGAGCCCGCCGTGATCGGCTCACCCGCCTTGTTGGCCAGCAGGTAGGCGTGATGCTCGCCGAAGGTGTTGTTGACGTCTGCGAGCACGGCCACCAGCTGGCCGGCCGCATCGTGGCAGTACCAGAAACTCACCGGGTTGAAGGCGTAGCCGAACAGCCGGGGAAAGGTCTGCAGCCAGACCTCGCCGTCGTGCGGCAAGCCCGCTTCGGCCAACTGTTGGCGGATCCAGGGCAGAAGGGGCGAGCCGTCGCGCGGGCCGTAATCCTTGGTGCGCACCGACATCGGCCGCCGCCGGTCCACCCCGAACCAGGCGTTGCCAAGACGATCGAGAGCCGACAGGCGCAGGCGCACGGCGAACACCGGGTAGAGGAAGCGATGGCGGGCGGGGCGCAAGCGCTGGTGCATCACCACGCCCTTGATCAGGTAGGCGTCGCTCATTCGGCCAACCTCGCCCAGGCCGGCAGCGCGACGAAATCGCGCGCGACGCGCAATGCCGATTTCAAGCCGTCTTCGTGGAAACCGTAGCCCGTCCAGGCGCCGGCGAACCAGCTGCGCCGGCTTCCCTGCAGCGCCGGGAGGCGGGTCTGCGCCTCGATGGCGGCCTTGTCGAACAGGGGGTGTTCGTAGACGAAGCGGGCGTATTCCAGCGCGCGTTCCGGGTCGCGTACCGGATTGAGCGTGACGATGACCGGCGATGCGACCGGCAATGGCTGCAAGGTGTTGAGCAGATAGCTGACGCAGACGGCGCGCGGCCCGGATTGCCCGCTGTCGGCCAGAAAATTCCAGGCCGACCACACCTTGCGCCGTCTCGGCAGCAGGGCGGCATCGCCGTGCAAGACAGCGGTATTGGTCTGGTAGCGGACCGCCCCCAGCACGCGGCGCTCCTCCGCGCTGGCGTCCGCCAGCATCGCCAGCGTCTGTGGCGCGTGGGTGGCGAAAATCACGCTGTCGAAGCGTTCGTCGCCGAAACGGCTGCTGAGGGTGACGCCGTGGTTGTCGCGCCGCACCGCTTCAACTGGCGTGCACAGACGCAGATCGGTGATCCGCTCCAGCAGCTTGTGCACGTACTGGCGCGCGCCACCGGGCACGGTGAACCAGCGCGGACGCTGGCGGATTTGCAGCAGTCCGTGGTTCATGCAGAAGCGCAGGAAGGTGGCGGCGGGGAAATCAAGTATCTCGTTGCTGGGGCTGGACCAGATGGCGGCGGCCATCGGCACCAGGTAGTGGTCGCGGAAGCGAGCGCCGAAGCCTTCCAGCCGTAACAATTCGCCCAGCGTGAGCCGCTGACGCTCGGCCGTTTCCAAGAGGCGCGGCGCCGCGCCGTTGAACCGCAGGATGTCGTACAACATGCCATGAAAAGCCGGGGACAGCAGTTTGCCGCGCTGGGCGAAAACCGTATCCAGATTGCTGCCGGCCCATTCGTCGCGGCCATGGTCCAGCGAGACGCTGAAAGACATCTCGGTGCTGCAAGAGGGCACGCCAAGCTCGGCGAGCAGGGCGATCAGATTGGGGTAGGTGCGCTCGTTGAAAACCAGAAAGCCGGTATCCACAGCGAACTCATGCCCGTCGAGCTTGAGGTCGACCGTATTGGTATGGCCGCCGGGGTAGTCCGCCGCCTCGAACAGCGTGACATCATGCTTGGCCGCCAGCAGCCAGGCGCTGGCCAGGCCGGCAATGCCGGCGCCGATGACTGCGACGCGCTGACGTTCGACAGGATCTGCTTTCACCTTCACTCCCGTAGTGGATTCGTGTGCTGCGGAAACTGCTTGGCACGGTGTGGCGTGGTGCTTATAGTCAGGATATAACCGCTTTGGAAAAAAAGCTACTAATTAGTAAAAGGTCGTACTCATGAGTATTTTAAGCAAGCTCAGCTTCAAGGATCAGGCGTTCAAACTGCGCGAACAGGCCGTGCTCGACGCCACCACCAAGCTGTTGGCCAGCAAGGGTTTCGACCTGATGACCATGGACGACGTGGCTGGCGAGGCCGGCATCTCCAAGCCCAGCCTGTACAAGCATTTCAAATCGAAAGAAGACCTCGCCACCGAGGTGATGATTCGCCTGCTTGATGGCGCGCTGGAGTATCTGGACGGTCTGGACGCCGGCATGAGCGGCAAGGAAAGGCTGGGCAGCCTGCTGGAGTGGGCGCTACGCGTCAGGCTGCAAGGCGGGCTGCCGTTTCTGCCGTCCAGCAGCCCGCAGGTGAGGGCGATGCTGACCCGCAACATCCGCTACGTGACGCGCGTCTACCAATTGCACAAGCAATTGCAGGGCATGGTGGACAAGGCAAAAGCGGCGGGTGAGATTCGCGACGATCTACCGACCGACGCCATCCTCTACGCCTACTACTCGCGCACTTGCGACCCCGCCGTCGACTACATGAAGGACTACGGGCATTACAGCGACGACGACATCGTGGCGCACATGCGTTCCATGATTTTTACCGGGATTGCCAAAGACTAGGCCTGGCAAGCCGGGAGAAGGGCGGCCTTGAGGCCGCCTGATGGCCGCGCCGTCGACTCATCGCGGCAAAACCGCCTCCGCGTCGTACAGGCTGTTCTCCAGCAGAGGCTTGCACAACAGATAGCCCTGCATCAGCGCGGAAATCAAAATCCAACGCATCGCCATCGCGGCAGATGGCACATGTGGGAGCATCACTCAAATGCCGTGCATGTTGCCCCTTGCGGATCGGATTCATGTGTGATGTCACCCCGAGAAAATGGTTTTGTGTGTCTTCATTACCCGTGCATCATACGTTGCGCCGGAAGCAGGGCAGGCAGGGGGGCGCACTGTTCAGCCCAGGCTGGTACTGGCGCGCAGCAGCCGATCACGAACATGCAGCCATTGCGGCGTGTCGGGGGGCATCTCGATCAGGATGCTCTCGCTGCCGCTCGATTCCGCCTGATGCAGCACGGCGTAGATCTGGCTGGCGTAGGCGGCCGGATCGGCTGGCAGCAGATAGCTGCGGTGCGTGCTCATCGGCAACTCGCGGAACCCGATGAAGGCGCATTTCCCGCTCGGCACGCCCTGCGACAGATGGGCGCGCTCGTCATGCTCGAAGCGGTGGCACGGCAGCCGCGGCGCGTAGTGGGAGTCCAGCGCGCCCGGCACTCTGGGGGCCGGCGCAGCAGGCCGTTCCACCAGCGGCAGGTAGGCAGCCAGTTGGCTGGCGCCGATGCAGCCGGGTCGTAGGATTCTCGCCTCCGGCCCGGACAGGTCCAGGATGGTCGATTCCACGCCGACGCGGCAATCGCCGCCATCCAGCACGGCGTCGATACGGCCCTCCATGTGCTTGAGCACGTGCGCGGCGCTGGTGGGGCTGATGTGGCCGAAGGGGTTGGCCGAAGGCGCGACGACCGCGCTCCCCAGCTGGTCGAGCACCGCCTGGAACAGCGGGTGCGCCGACCAGCGCACCGCGACGGTGTCCTGACCGCCGGTAATCAGCGGGGAGACGGCTGGCGCCGCGGGCAGCACCAGGGTGAGCGGACCGGGCCAGAAGGCTTCGGCCAGACGGAAAGCCACCGGCGGTATCCGGCATGCCCAGCGCGTCAGATGGGAGAGGTCGGGCAGGTGAACGATGAGCGGATGATCGGCCGGCCGGCCTTTCGCGCGGAAGACCTTGGCGATGGCCTGCGGGTCTTCCGCGCAGGCGGCCAGACCGTACACGGTCTCGGTCGGCAGGGCGACCAGGCCGCCCTCTCGGAGCAGGCGGGCGGCGCGGTCGATATTTTCGGGGTGGGCGTTCAGGTAGTCCATGCTTGGGTTCTCAAGGGTTGCGGACAGCGCAGCAGGCCGGCGGCTTCACAGCTCGGCGGCATGCCAGTCGCCCTCGCGCCATTGTTCCAGTTGGTCTTCGGCGATGCGGTACAGGTGCAACCAGCGGTTGGCGACGAGTCTTGCCACGTCCGGCTGGCGCGCCAGGGCCTGTTCGATCAAAACGGCGGGCGCGTCGATGCAGGCCGCCAGGCGCAAGGGTTCATGCCGCCAGCGGCTGCCGTCATGCACGGACTGCCAGGAAAGACCGATGCGCAAGTCGCCGCTATTGCCTTCAAACACGCCGATACGGCCGCCCACCACGTTGTGCAACAGCTTGTTGCCGCTGCCGAAGCGCGTGGGATCGACTACGGAAGCGAAGTACTGCATGTTGATCCAGTGCGCCACCACCAGCGGCCCCGCCAGGATGCCGGTGAGCCGGCTGGCGTCCGCATCCTGCCGCCAGTCGTATTCCTGCAGGAAGGCGCGCCCGCCCAGGTCCAGTTGCGCGGTGCGTGCGCGCGGAGCGGCGATAAAGAACGCATTGTTGGTCAGGCCCCATTCGGGCCGGGTTTCCGCCCAGTGGTGCCCCTTTTGCCGCAGCAGCGCCAGCAGCTCGGCGTCGTCGAGGTTGTCCGGCACGCCATCGATGCCGGCCCGGCGGGCGCGGGCGCGGCGTTCCACTTGGTCGAGCACGGGCCGCAGCGCTTCGGCGCGCTGGCGCAAGGCCGGGTCTGGCGAACTGGCCGGCAGGAGGTGCAGCTCATCGCTATGGGTCAGGTGCAGCACCGGCAGGAACACGGTGTCGGACGGAATCGCCAGCCCGGCGGCGGCGAGGCCCTCACGTACCGCCGGACGGTGCAGCCAGTCGCTCAGCAACAGCACGTGCAGGTGTCCGCCATGTCCGCCGCAGGCGCCGCACTGCAGCGCCGAGGCTTGCGGGTTGTTGCTGCTGTGGCTGGCATGCCCGATCAACAGCACGGTGCGGGGAAACTCGGCGCCGAGCCCCATGGCCGGCAGCAGCGTGGTCAGCACCGAGACGATGGTCCCGGTGTCGAGCTGGCGGCCAGCCGACACCATGGCCTCGTCCTCGCCGTTCAGCCAGGGATCGACTTCGGCCAACGTGGCGCGCGTCTTGCGCGGAAACGCCTTGCGCAGCAGCTTGCCGGCCTTGGTCAGGCCGGCGCTTTCCACCAGCGTGAAGGAAGACAGCGGGGCGCGCTGGAAATGACCCCACTCTTCGAGTCCCTTCTCCACCGGCGGCGCCAGCGCTTCCCAGCTTGGCGCCAGCAGGCCGGGCAGGCGCGGCTGGGTCCGGGTTTCTCCGGCGAAGCGGATCGCCAGCGGCAGCCCGAAAAAGCCGGCGAAACCGGCGCTGCTGGCCTCGGGTATCACCTGTTCCAGCGCCCGGCGCATCGGTTCGGAACGCACATCGATACAGAACACCGCATGCAGTTCGCGACCGATGCGCACAGGCTGAGCGTCCTGACGCGGCAGGGCGGCCAGCAGTGGCGCATGAGTGGCCAGCTCGGCGGCGCGTTGCCAGATCAGTTCGCGGTTGCCGGCCGGCGTTGTCGGCGCTGTCTCGGACCAGGCGGCTTGCCAGCGGTGCCAGCGGCTGCCGCTCTCGCGCTCGCCGTCATCGAGCAAGCACTCCCAGGCCAGTTGCATGGCCAGCAGCTCTTGCAGCAGCGAACAGCGCTTGCCCGCCAGTTCGGCCTGCCACAGCTGGTAGCGGCACCATGCCGCCCAGCCGCTGTTGCGCAGCAACAGGGCATAAAACCAGTCGTCGAGCCAACGGTTGGCGGGCTGCAGTTGTGCCAGCGCGTGTTGAAAGAGCTGGTCATGGTCCTCCGGCAAGCCTGCGATCGCCCCTTGCAGCCGTTGCTTAAGCCTGGCGTCGGGAGTGGGGACCGGCTGGATCGCCATTTCCTCCAGCCACGACTGGTACAGGTTGCGCTGGCGGTCTGGCTGCCAGTCGGCCTGGTCGTGGTCGAACCAGGCCGCGCAACACTGGCTGATCTGTTGCGTGACGACCTGACGCCACGCCTGCACCCCAGCGTGGCCGGCCGGGTCGGGCCGCAAATCGCTCAGCAGCAGCGCCGCGCTTTCCTGGCTCGGCTTGTTTGCCGAGGCGAGCAGCCACTGTTCCGGCGACAGGGTTTCGCCGTACTCCCGCATGGCGGCGGCCAGGTGGCGGGGGCTGATCAGGCCGCTGTCGTATTGCCGGCGGTAATGCGCCTCGTCGAGATGCAGGCCGCTGCCCGCCAGCCGATGCAGATAGCCGTGCGCCTGGGCAAACGGCTTGTCGCGCAAGCCCCAGTAGGGAGAGCTGGCCAGCAGGCTGTCCAGCGGCCAGCTTGGCGCGATGCGATTGGCCGCCGCGTTTGCCGCCGTCTGCCAGTCAAGGTCGGGCTTTGTCATGAGCGGGGGCCTCCCTGAGCGCCGGAAAGGGTTGGGTTGCCCGGCATCGCCAGGCTGGAGTGCACCGTGGCGCGCACCCACCATTCGTCCAGATACAAACCGCCGAATGCCAGCGCGTAGAGCCGTTGGCTGAGGCGGTGGCCGGGATGACGCACCAGCCAGCCTTGCAGCAGGTAGAGCGCGGCAAAGAACAGCGCAACCAGCACCTGGCAGGACAGCGGCGCCCCGGCATGGTCGGTCTGCAGGCGGGCAAACAGGCTGTGCAGCAGCAGGTAGGCCTGGCACAGCGCCAAGGCCAGCACGTAGCCGCGCAGCCGCTGGCACAGCGGGGCCAGCCCCAGGCCGATCACCACGACCAGCAGCAGTGGCGGTTGCACGGGGTGGGCAAGGGCATATGACCAGGCCTGCAGGCTCGCTAGCAGTAGCGCGATGCCGGCGATGCCGCTGGCAAGGTGTCGCCATGCGCCGCTGGCCTGCGCCGAGGCAGATTGACGGATGGTGGTGCGCACCTGGCTGCCGGAGCTGAGGAAGGCGTGCGCCTTGTAAATGGAGTGCGCCACCAGGTGGAGTAGGGCCAGCGAATACTGCCCGAGGCCGCATTCCATCAACATGAAGCCCATCTGCGCGCAGGTAGACCAGGCCAGGCGCAGCTTGATGCTGATGCGGGTTTGCATCACCCAGCAGGCCAGGCCGGCGGTGACCCCGCCCCACAGCGTCAGTAGCCAGGCCGTGGCGGGCGCCACGCTCCACAGCGGCGCCAGCTTGATCAGCACCATGCCGCCCAGATTGACCACGCCGGCATGCAACAGCGCCGACACCGGCGTGGGGGCCTCCATGACCTGGGTCAGCCAGCCATGGAAAGGCAGTTGAGCGGTTTTCAGCAACACGCAGCACACCACCAGTACGGCGCCCAGTACCCGCGCAGCTTGCCGTAGCGGCTCGGCCAGCGGCTGCGCCGCATCCGCGAAATGCAGCGAGCCGACCGCCCAGGCGATCAACAGCGCGCCCAGCACCAAGCACAGTTCAGCCAGCCGGCTGGCCACCGCCTCGCGCCGGGCGGCAATGCCGGCCTGGGGGCGGGACGGATAGAAAGTGAGCAGGCTGTGCAGCGCCCGGCTGGTCAGCAGCCAGCCACCCAGCAGGGTTGGCCAGTCGCGGCTGGCCACCACCAGCGTGGAACCGACAAGCAGCCAGCCAATCGCTTTCAGGTAGCGGGCCTGGCCCTGTTCGCCGCTCAGATAGCGGACGGAGAACCGCAGGATCACCCAGGCCAGCAACTGGATCAGAAGCTGGAACAGCAAGGCGGGCTGGATCCCCTTGGCCGCCATCAGCAGCGCGGCGGCCAGGGCGCCGGCCGCCGCGCTGGCCTGGGCGAGCCACCAATGACGAGGCAGCGCTGGCGTACCGATGGCCGGCAGCAGCCACAGCAGGGCAATCAGCGCATGTTCGGACAGCAACAACATAAGGACACCATGCCGGAATTGAGACAGCGGCACTATGCCCGGCAAATCATGTTCGGTAAAATACATTAATAAGTACAAATCGATCTATTTTATCGAATGATAAGCCGACTCAACTATCACCACCTCTATTACTTCTGGCGCGTGGCGGCCGAGGGCCACCTCACCAGAACAGCCGAACGCCTGCACATTTCGCAGTCCGCGCTGTCGGCGCAAATACGCCAGCTGGAAGAGCAGCTCGGCACGCCGCTGTTCTTGCGTGAAGGCAAGAAGCTGCTGCTGACGGAAATGGGTTCTTCCGTGTTGCGCTACGCGGAAGCGATTTTTGCGCTGGGCAACGAGTTGCTGTCCGCGACGACCAGCCAGGATGCGGGACAGGGTGGGCAGCTGCGCATCGGCAGCGTTTCCACCCTGTCGCGTAATTTCCTGGAAAACTTTCTGAACCCGGTGTTGAGCAAACAGGCCGTCAAGCTGAACCTGGAGGCGGGCGGGCTGGAAGAGCTGCTCAACCGGCTGAGCGCCTACGAGCTGGACGTGGTGCTGAGCAACCGTCCGGTCATCGCCGACGACAAGCACCCCTGGCGCTGCCGCACCCTGGCGCGGCAGGAGGTCTGCCTGATCGGGCCGCCGGGACTCATCGGCGAAGGGTTCGACCTGGGCAAGGTCCTGACCCGCCACCAATTGGTCGTGCCGAGTGCGAAAAGCGAAATTCGGGTTCGTTTCGACCTGCTGTGCGAACAATTGGGCATCGAGCCGCGGATTCGCGCCGAAGTCGATGACATGGCGGCCTTGCGCTTGCTGGCGCGGGACTCGGGTGCGGTGGCACTGATTCCCGCCATCGTGGTCAAGGACGAGTTGAATAAGGGCCTGCTGGAGAAATATGGTTCAGTACATGGCGTGGAGGAAACGTTCTATGCCATCACGGTGAGGCGTCGGTTTGAAACCCCGCACTTGAAAGACCTGTTTCAGCAGTTCTCGATGCCCGGCTAGATACTGGACGCGGCCGAGTCGACGCCTCCCGCGACGGCAGGCTGTCCGTCATGTTTCACCCCTGGGATCGTTCCCCCTGGCGTCGAGCAGTAACGCCGCAAGAATGCCGATGGGCAGCAGCAAGGCCCAAAACGACAGATTGACGTAGCCGAAGGCACCGCCGATGGCACCGACGGCGAAGGCAAGAATGGGCCACAGGAACCTGACGATGCGCTCCCTGACGGCCGGGTCGGGAGTGGGGCAGGTCAGATCCAGCAGGTCGATCACCAGCTGGGTGACATTGCCGGTCATCACCGTGGTGGGGGTGAGCTTGCTCAGCGCCAGCCGGCTGGCGGCATTTTGCACCCCCATGCCGGCGGCGCCGAACATGCCGGCGACGAGCGCCGCCGTGGAGCGGCTGTCGCTAAGCGGCAAGGCGTAGAGGCCTGCCAGCATGAAGCCGGCCAACAGCATCAACTGCATGCCATAGAGCCACGGCAACGGGGATGTGCCCCGTGGCTCTTGCTGGCGCACGATCGCTCGCGTCAACGCGATCCCGGTTACGAAGGCGGGGAAGGCGAGAAACTTGATCAACACGCCGTGGCTCGGCCCGGCCAGCTCGCTGCCGATCAGCACGAAGTTGCCGGTGACGTGTGCGGTGAACAGGCCGAACAGCGCGACGAAGCCGAGCGTGTCCACATAACCGGCGGTAAAGCCGAGCGCCACGCTGGTCCAGGAGATGCGCGGCGCGGCGCCGTTGCTAGCGGTGCGGATGGCCATCGATCGAATACTCCCCCGGGCCGGCCAGCGCGATCGTGCCGAACACGATGACCAGCAGCCAGGCAAACTGGCCGGTGGCCACATCCCAATCCGGATGCACCAAGGCCATGGAAACGAACAGCAGGAACAGGATGGGCAGGGTGGCCAGACGCGTCAGCCAACCGGCGGCGATCAGCAGCGGGCACACGATTTCGGCAAACAGTGCCAGCACCAGCGTCACGCCGCGCCCCAGCTGCAGGGGGTCGTCGATGTGCTGCAGTTCGGCGCTGAAGTGGATCAGCTTGGGCACGCCGTGCACGTAGAGCAGCAAGCCGCTGCCCGTCAGGCGCAGGAACAGCAGGCCGGCGTCCGGCCGCGGCCGGCGCGTCAAGTCAACCGGTTTGGCGGGATGGGGCCCGCCGCTGTTCTGGCGGCTGCTCATGCGAAGCTTCCCGCTATCACGTAGCCGGCCGTCATGGCGACCACCAGCAGGGCGCCGATGGGGGACGGCGGTGCGGGGGAGGGAATATCCAGCCAGCGGCACAGGCCGCCGACCGTGATGCCGAGGGCGGAACCGATCAACAGCGCTGTCATGCTTCGTTCCTTTTACCCAAGTCATGCCCGCCGCAGTGTTTCTTTTCTTGCGCGGGGCGTGAGGCAAGGTAGCGGTCGACCAACCAGTACCCGGTGCTCATCATGAAAACCAGCAGGGCACCGGACAGGACCGGCGGCGACGCCGCCGGGATGCCGGTCAGCCGGCAGCCGAATCCGATCAGGAACGACAACGCCAGGCCGAGCAGGATTTTCCAATAGTTCATGGTGATGCTCCTTCCTGCCTCAGAAGGCAAAGCAACTGCAACCGAACGCTCCCCAGAATCCGGCGAAGTCGGACACCGGCACGTTTGACTTGCGAGCCCTGTCGTGCGCATGGCCATGCACGCCGCAAGCGCCGCGGCACTGGTGCGGCAGCGGATTGCGCTGCTGTGTCGGCGCGGCACGGTAATGGCCCGGCACGGTCCTGACCGGAGACCAGTCCGGCAGGACCGGCAACGCGGACGGGGCCAGCGGGGTGAATTCATCGGCGCCGTAGACGATGTTGCCGCCCACGATGGTCAAGACCGATTCGATCGCCTTGATGGCTTCCGGCGTTACGCTGAAGTAATCGGCCGACAGCACGGCCAGGTCGGCCAGCTGCCCGGCCTTGATCCGCCCTTTCTTGCCTTGCTCGCTGGAGAACCAGGCGCTGCCCGCCGTCCACAGTTCCAACGCCGTTTCGCGCGACAGCCGGTTCTGCTCGTCATACAGCGGCAGCCCGCCCACCGTGCAGCCGGAAACCAGCCAGTAGAGCGCCGTCCACGGGTTGTGGCTGGCCACGCGCGTGGCATCGGTACCGGCGCCGACTGGCACGCCCATGTCGAGCATGCGGGCGACCGGCGGGGTGTGCACGGCCGCTTCCGCGCCATAGCGCTCGACGAAATATTCGCCCTGGAACGCCATGCGGTGCTGGATGGCGATGCCGCCGCCCAGGGCGCGCACGCGTTCGATATTGCGCGGCGAGATGGTCTCGGCGTGGTCGAACAACCAGTGCAGCCCGGCAAAGGGAATGTCACGATTCACCTTCTCGAACACGTCCAGCATGCGTCCGATGGATTCGTCGTAGGTGGCGTGCAGGCGGAACGGCCAGCGCTTGGCCACCAGGTGGCGCACGACCTTTTCCAGCTCGTCTTCCATCTGCGGCGCAAGGTCCGGGCGCGGTTCGAGGAAGTCCTCGAAATCGGCGGCGGAAAACACCAACATCTCACCGGCGCCGTTGTGGCGGAAGAAGTCGTCACCCTGGCCGGGGCTGACCATGGCGGTCCATTGCTGGAAGTCCTCCAGTTCCTGCCCCTTGCGCTGGGTAAACAGGTTGTAGGCGATGCGGAGGGTTAACTGCTTGTTCTTCGCCAGCTCGGCGATGACATCGTAGTCTTCCGGGTAGTTCTGGAAGCCGCCGCCGGCATCGATGGCGCTGGTGAGCCCGAGGCGGTTCAGCTCGCGCATGAACTGGCGTGTCGAGTTCACCTGATATTCCAGCGGCAGCTTCGGCCCCTTGGCCAGGGTGGCGTACAGGATCATCGCGTTGGGGCGGGCGATCAGCATGCCGGTGGGGTTGCCGGCCGCGTCGCGCTGGATCTCGCCACCGGGCGGGTTGGGGGTGTCCTTGGTGTAACCCACGGCGCGCAGGGCGGCGCGGTTGAGCAGGGCGCGATCGTACAGGTGCAGGACGAAGACCGGCGTGTCGGGTGCCGCCGCGTTGATCTCATCCAGCGTGGGCATACGCCGTTCGGCGAACTGGAATTCGGTCCAGCCCCCTACCACGCGCACCCACTGCGGGTTGGGGGTGCGGTCGGCCTGTTCCTTCAGCATGCGCAAGGCGTCGGCCAGCGACGGTACGCCCTCCCAGCGCAGCTCCAGGTTGTAGTTGAGCCCACCACGGATCAGGTGCAGGTGGGAGTCGTTCAGGCCCGGGATCACTGTCCGGCCACCCAGGTCCACCATGCGGGTGGTGCCCGAACGGTGCCGCATCACCTCGTCGGCTTCGCCGACTGCAAGGAACGTGTCGCCTTTTATGGCCACCGCCGTGGCCTCGGGGTGTTCCCGATCCACCGTGTGAATCCGGCCGTTGAACAGAATCAGATCTGCGCTCATGGGAGCTTCTCCTGAAGGGGCTGGGCGTCGGGGCCGGCCCAGGTTGGCTTGCCTGCCGCCGCTCAGTGGCCTTCGCCGCCGCCGAACATGGTCTTGGCGTAGATCAGGCCCAGGCCGTAGCCGCCGCCATGCGCAATCGAGGTGGCGACGGTTTCGTTGTAGGTTTCCCCGCGCGCCCAGTCGCGTTGCAGTTCGAGCAGGTACTGCAACGAGGTCATCGGGCGGGCGCCTTGTTGCACCATGCGCTCCATCGCACGCTCGTGCGCTTCGTTCGACACATCGCCGCAGGCATCGGCGATCACGTAGACCTGGAAGCCCTGATCCAGCGCCGACAAGGCCGGGCCGACGATGCATACCGAGGTCCACAGGCCGGCCAGCACGATCTTGTCCTTGCCGATCGCATTCACCCGCTCGGCGATGCGGCCGTCTTCCCAGGTGTTCATGGTGGTGCGGTCGATCGCCGACTCGTCGGGAAATACCGATTTGATTTCATCGAACAGCGGGCCGGAGAAGCTCTTCTCCGCCACGGTGGTCAGAATGGTCGGCACGCGGAATTCCTTGGCAGCCTTTGCTACCAGGGCAGCGTTGTTGCGCAGGGTGACCGCGTCGATCGACTTGGTCGCAAAGGCCATTTGCGATTGGTGGTCGATCATGATGAGGGTGTGGTTGCTCGGGTCAAGCAGGGTCTGGCCAGGCTGGGCTTTGGCGATGGGCATGATCGTCTCCTGTATAGAGGCTTCTCGATGGGTGGGTGACTGTCGCGCAAGACCGCTGCGCCGGAGGCAGGTCCGGCGGCGGCGTCTTGTGTTGGAAAGGTAGTTTTGCCGCCCCAATGGCACAAGCGAAGATTTCCGATCGGCCTGATCACATTTTTCGAACCCCATGGCAAGCCGGCCGGCGGCGCGCTACGCTGTCACCTGGCCTGTGGGGAAAAACGAGCGATGAAACTGAGTCTGGAAGCGCTGGAAGTGCTGGATGCGATCGACCGGCACGGCTCCTTTGCCGCGGCGGGGGAAGCCTTGTTCAAGGTGCCGTCCTCGATCAGCTACATGATCGGCAAGCTGGAAGAAGACCTGGGCGTCACCTTGTTCGACCGTACCGGCCTCAAGGCCAAACTGACGCCCACCGGGCAGGCCGTGCTGGAAGACGGGCGGCGTCTGCTGCGCGGGGCGATCGCGCTGGAGAGGCGCGCCAAGAAAATCGAAGCCGGCTGGGAGAGCGAACTGCGCATCGCCGTGGACGTCATCCTGCCGTTTCGCATCTTGCTGCCGTATATCACGACCTTTTACGGGGAAAACTCACAAACCCGCCTGCTGTTCAGCCACGAGGTGTCGGGCGGGCCTTGGGAAGCGCTGCTGGACGGCAGGGCGGATTTCGCCATCGGCGCGCTGGATCACGCGCCCAATCTGCCCGGTTTCTCGAGCTGTGCCATCGGCCAGGTGCAGTCCGCCTTCGCCGTTGCCCCGGGACACCCGCTCGCCGATGCCGTGGAGCCGCTCGACCGTTCGGTGATCGGGCAGTATCGTCAGGTCGAAATCCAGGATACGTCGCGGCAACGATTATTGCGCCCGCTCGATCTGCAAATCGGCCAGGATTTCCTGCTGGTGCCCAATCTCGAGGCGAAGCTGGAGGCCGTACTGGCCGGGCTCGGCTGCGGCTTTTTACCGGGCTGCCTGGTTCAGCACTGCGCCAATCTGGGCAAGCTCAAGGTCAAGGAAGTGAAAGAGCCGCGCCCGCTCAAGCAGTTCTTTGCTGCCTGGAATACCGGCGATGCCGGGCTTGGCGTGCAGTGGTGGATCGAGAAGCTCTCGCAGGGGGACTTTATCAACGATGCCCTGATCGTCAAGACGCTGGCGGCCACGCCTTTGTCCCCGTAAACGACGGCCAGCTTCTGCCCGGGTGGCTGCAACGGCGGTACGCGATCGTTTGGCTATGGTGATCGCGCTGACAAATGGCGACGGACTCGGAGATGGCTGCTAGGGTAAGACACTTCGGCCAACGGGGGGAGAAGACACCGGGCTCCCCTCGTCGGCGGGAGCCCGATGTCCGTCGCGGTGGTATCGGTTTACTTGGCAAGGGCGGTGTGGATGGCTTTGACGGTATCGGTGCCGATGCGCGCGGCCATCTCGTTCTGAACCGGCTGCATCGCCTTCACCCAGGCGGCTTTCTCGGCCGCGGTGGGCTCGTAGATTTGCGTCTTGCCCGAAGCCTTGATGGCGTTCAGGGCGGCGGTGGTGTCTTTCTCGGCCATCTGGTCGTTGTACTCGGAGGCGTCCTTCATCGCCCCTTCCAGCGTGGTGCGGATGTCCCCGGGCAGGCCGTCCCAGAACTTCTTGTTCACCACCACGGCGTAGCCGCTATAGGAGTGGCGGGTATTGGTCATGTATTTCTGCACCTCGAACTGCTTCTGGGTGTACAGATTGGAAATGTTGCCGTCGGCGCCGTCCACCACGCCGGTCTGCAAGGCCTGGTAGACCTCGGACAACGCCATGGTCTGGGGCAGGGCGCCGACCGACTGCACGATGGCGGTGTTCACCTTGGACGAGTTGATGCGGATTTTCAGGCCCTTGATGTCCTGCGGTGTGTGCACCGGTCTGTTGGCGCTGAACACGCGAAAACCGTTGTCCCAGAACGCCAGTCCTTTGAGCCCCCTGGGTTCGAGTTTTTTCAGCAGGGCCTGTCCTACCGGGCCGCGCGTCACTTTGTGCACCTGGTCTTCGTTCATGAAGAGATAGGGCAGGTCGAAGACCT
Organism: Pseudogulbenkiania sp. AW2-16; assembly: GCF_056824575.1. NCBI lineage: Bacteria > Pseudomonadati > Pseudomonadota > Betaproteobacteria > Neisseriales > Chromobacteriaceae > Pseudogulbenkiania > Pseudogulbenkiania sp. AW2-16. The sequence goes on from NZ_CP157668.1 coordinate 2,852,024, forward strand.
CGAATTCCTTCAGTCCCATCGGACCGAATTTGCTGGTGGTCGGCGCCAGCATCTGAACGGCGCCCAGTTGCAGCGCTTCCAGCTCTTCCTTGTCCTTGTACAGCTGGCTGTTGGGATAGATGACGACCTTGACCCGGCCCTTGGTGCGTTCTTCGGCCAACTTCTTGAAGTACTCGGCAGCCTGGCCCTTGGGCGTGTCGGGTGCGACGACGTGGCTGAACTTGATGACGATGGGGGCGCTGGCAAAGGCCGGGGCGGTTGCGCTAAAGGCGGCGACGATGGCCAGCGAGGTGATCAGGCGCTTCATGAATCTGTCTCTCCTTGACGTTGTAGGCTTCCTGGCCGTCGGGCCAACAGCGATCGTGATCGTGTCTGCCGTTCAGGCTCTTTTCATGGCGTCGCGCGGTGGTGGGTGTTCGGCCAACCCTTGGTTTGGTGGAGGCTCCGCTTCCGCGCTTCGGTGAGGGCATTGTCGCCAGAGACTTCTCTTTTGTTAAATGCATTATTGTTTTGCATTGATGAGTTTTTCTGTGTTTGGTGAGTAGAGGAAATTCCGTACCGGCAGCGGCTGGCCCGGCGCAACCCGAGATGGCGGCGGAGGCGCGTTCCCGGCGCCTTGACCAAAAAAAGAGCCGCCCTGATTGCGGGGCGGCTTAATGGAGTCACACTGTGGAAACGGTGCCGATCATGCTGGCTCGCGGTGCGGGCAGAATCGGGGTTTTCTCTGCCTGTACTGGCAGAGGCCATGTCCGAATTGTGCGCATCCGATTGGTATGAGTAAAATGAATTGATATAAGTGATTGTTGAGTATTGCTCATGAAAATCGACACGATCGGCGTTCAGGCCTTCATTGCCATTGCGGAGAGCGGCAGCTTCCAGACCGCCGCCGAAAGCCTGTTCCTGTCCCAGGCCGGCATCACCCGACGGCTGCAGAATCTCGAGGAGTACCTGGGCGTCAAGCTGATCGAGCGCACCACGCGCTCGGTGGCGCTGACTCGCGTCGGCGAGGATTTTCTACCGCATGCGAAGCGTTTGCTGGGGGAGCTTGCCAGCTCGCTGGGCGAAATCCGCGATACCGGCAAGCTCAAGCGCGGCAGCGTCACCATCGCCTGCGTGCCGACGGTTGGGGTGCGCTTCCTGCCCCGGATCATCCAGGCCTATTCGGCCAAATACCCTGACAACCGCATCAAGATCCTCGATCACACCTCCGCCGGGGTGTCCAGCGCCGTGCTGCAGCGCGAGGCCGAGTTCGGCATCACCATCGCCGGCTCGCACCACGCCGAACTGAGCAGCGTCCCGCTGCTGGAGGACGACTTCGTTCTGATCTGTCGCGACGACCACCCGTTGAGCGAGCGCACGCAGCTCTCCTGGAAAGAGTTGGAGCCCTATTCGCTGATTTCGATCGGCCAGTTCAGCGGCAACCGGCCCTTGCTCGACCGCGCCCTGGAGGGGCAGAACCTGGCCCTGCAGTCGGTGTACGAGGTGCAGCGTGTTTCCACCGCGCTGGGGCTGGTGGCGGAAGGGGTCGGCGCCGCCGTGTTGCCGCGCCTGGCCTTGCAGAGCGACGCCTACCCGCGCATTCGCGTGCTGTCCCTGGTCGATCCGGTGATCGCCAGGGGCTTGGTGCTGATCGCGCGTAAAACGGCCGAATTCTCGCCGGCCGCCGGCGCGCTCTACCAGATGGTGCGCGAATCCACGGAGAGTGGTTAGAGGCCACGGCAGGTGCGGTCTGGGGCCGCGACAATGCCGGTTTCCGGGCTGGGCGCGGGTCGAAATGAGCGCTGGCATGGCTATCGTCACCGGCCTGTAGTCCTGCCTGAGTCGGAGTAGATCAAAAATCGAATTAGAAGGGTGGCATAGCTCGCGCCAGGGGCTATGCTGAAATCAGATTTCTCCTCTTTGGGCCCCGCCAGCGTTGCCGGGGCCCTTTTGTATTTCCACCGCCTGGGCAGGAAAGGCCGGGAGCGCATGCGGCAGCCTGTGTCAGCAAGGGGGGCTCAGCCTTTGCGAGCACGATGTCGTGATAAAAGCAGGTACAATTTGCGTTTTTACGCTTCAAGACAAGATGGAAAGCTGGATTTGATGGTGTGGGTCCTATTGTTGCTGTGTGTGGTGGTGGCGGGTGCCTGGCTGGTGCGTAGTGGCAGGTTGCCGCTGGAAAAGCTCACGCACTGGTTTGATCGTCTGTTCGACATTGGCGATGACCGGCGTGCCGAGGAATGGGATGACACGACCTTGTTCGAGCCGGTGCCGCGCCCGAATCAGCCCGCCTCGTCGTCCATGGAAGTGGCCCGACCGGTGTCGGCGCCGGATGATGCCGCGTCCCACCCCGCATCCGCGCCTCCGGCTCGGCGCACTCCGTCGATGCCGGACCCCGGTCTGCCGCAAGTCGAGCTGCCGCGCTTCCAGGCCCCCCAGCGCCGTCCGGCCGAGCCTCTACGGGTGCAGCCCGGGGCAGCCGAGGCTGCGGAATCTCGTTCCGCGCCAGCGGCGACGACTCGCCGCGGCTCGGCCGCACCCGCACCCGACAGGAACCTGCCCCATGTCGAGCTGCCCCGTTTCCAGACGCCCGCCCGCCGCCGCCAGGCCGAACCGGCCAACCCGGCGCTGCCGGTGATCGGGCTGGCCGATGTGCAGCATAACCTGCACGCCGGCGTGCGACGGCGCCAGCGCGAGAACGATCTGAAAGGGGCGGGGCGCTCCCGCTCCGGGTTCGAGTCCGCGGCCCCGGAGTTGCCGCTGATCGGTGCCGACGAGGTGAGGGCGCAATTGCGCCAGATTCATGGCGACAAGCCGCCGCAGCACTTCACCCCGGTGGCCAAACCGCTCAAGGGTGTTCCGGCGCCAGCCAGCCCGCGTCCCGTCGTGGTGCCGCCAAAACCGGTGATCGCCACGCCGCCCCTGGCACGGCCGGCCACGGTTGCCGCGCCACGCGCCCCCATCATGCCGCCGGCCGCGATGGAGCCGCCTTCGGCGATTCGGACCGTTGTCGATGCCGCGCCTGTCAGCATGCCGAGCGCTCCGGCCATGCCCGAGTTTGTCGCCGTAACGCCGCCGCCGGCCCCGGCGACAGCGGTTGTGACGGAGCCCCCGAGACAGTGCGAACCGGCTGTTCGCGAGTCCGCGCCGGCTCCCGTGCCGGCGGTGGACGCCGCGCCGGTCGTCGTCGCGGTGCCCATCATGAAGATGAAGGCGGCTCCCGACGAGCCCGCCCCCGGCCCGATCCCGTGGCGTCGGGGCAAGCGGCGGTTGCCGCGCCAGCCTGGAGCGCAGTGTCAAAGCCGGCGGCTGCCGTGGTTGAGGAGGTCGAGCCGGAACCTGTTGCCATCACGCCACCTGAAACGCCGCAGCGGCCGGCGTCCGGTCTGGTCTGGGAAATGATCAGCGAGCGTCCCGCACCCGCACCCGGAGCAGGTTGGCCGAAAGCCGAGCCTGTTGCCGACGCCCCGGCCGCGCCAGTCTATCCCGTGTCCGAGCCGGTCGAGATCGATGCCGAGGATGCGATCTGGCCTGACGTGGAACCCGCCCGCGCGCCCGCGGCCCCCGTGCTGCACAAGCACCCCTTGCCGGTGATCTACGGCGAGGTCTGCCTGCCGCCGCTGGAGTTGCTCAACCCGGCCGACGGTTTCGAAGAACCTCAGAACGAGGAGCTGCTGCTCGAACGCGGTATCGTCATCGAGGAAAAATGCGCCGAGTTCAAGGTCAAGGTTAGCGTGGTCGATGCCTACGCCGGCCCGGTTATCACCCGCTACGAGGTGGAGCCGGCGGTCGGCGTGCGCGGCAACCAAGTGGTCAACCTGGTCAAGGACCTGGCGCGCGCGTTGGGCCTGGCGTCGATCCGCGTGGTCGAAACCATTCCCGGCAAGACCTGCATGGGGCTGGAGCTGCCCAACCCGCGCCGGCAGATGATCCGCCTCTCGGAAATCTTTTCGGCCAACGTGTTCCAGGGCTCCGCCTCGCGCCTGACGCTGGCGCTGGGCAAGGACATCACCGGCCAGCCGGTGGTGATGGATCTGGCCAAGGCGCCGCACCTGCTGGTCGCCGGCACCACCGGCTCCGGCAAGTCGGTCGGCGTCAACGCCATGATCCTGTCGATGCTGTACAAGGCCACGCCGGACGAAGTGCGCTTCATCATGATCGACCCCAAGATGCTGGAGCTGTCGGTGTACAACGACATTCCGCATCTCTTGGCGCCGGTGGTGACCGACATGAAGCTCGCCGCCAACGCGCTCAACTGGTGCGTCGGCGAGATGGAGAAGCGCTACCGGCTGATGAGCGCGCTGGGCGTGCGCAACCTGGCCGGCTTCAACCAGAAGGTGCGCGAGGCCGAAGAATCCGGTCACAAGCTCACCAACCCGTTCAGCCTGACCCCGGAAACGCCGGAACCGCTGGCGCCGCTGCCGTTCATCGTGGTGGTGGTGGACGAATTCGCCGACCTGATGATGGTCGCTGGCAAGAAGATCGAAGAACTGATCGCCCGCCTGGCGCAGAAGGCGCGCGCGGCTGGCATCCACCTGATCCTCGCCACGCAACGTCCGTCGGTGGACGTCATCACCGGTTTGATCAAGGCCAACATCCCGACCCGCATCGCCTTCCAGGTGTCGAGCAAGGTCGACAGCCGAACCATTCTCGACCAGATGGGGGCGGAAAGTCTGCTGGGTCAGGGCGACATGCTGTTCCTGCCGCCGGGCACCGGCTACCCGCAGCGGGTGCACGGCGCCTTCGTCACCGACGAGGAAGTGCATGCCGTGGTCGAACATCTCAAACAATTCGGCGAGCCAGATTACGTGGAGGGGCTGCTCACCGGCGAAACGGAGGCGGAGGAGGCGGCCGCGAGCGAAGCCGGTGGCAAGACCACGGCGGAAACCGATCCGCTGTACGATGAGGCGGTCGAGATCGTGCTGCGCACGCGCAAGCCGTCGATCTCGTCGGTTCAGCGCCACCTGCGCATCGGCTACAACCGTGCCGCACGCCTGATCGAAGAAATGGAAGCAGCCGGCATCGTCAGCGCGATGGAGAGCAACGGCAACCGTACCGTGCTGGTGCCCGACCGCTCTTTCTAGCCCAGGCTTTTTCCCATGACAAAAGCGCGGCTTCGGCGGCGCTTTTGTCGTTTCATGTCCAAAGTGGCAAATGCTGACCGGGCAGCATGGCCAGGAGGTAAGCAGTGGAGGAGCCAGCGGTTCCCGGCATTCGCCCTCACGCTCCGCAGTGTGCCGGATATGAGATCATGGGAAGCATTCAACTAGCGGAGGGATGGCCATGTCACCAATACTGCAAAACCTGCTGAAACTGCTCGATACCCCGCGCGACGGAGCGCTGTTGCGCTTCGGCATCGCCAACGAGTACGTGCATGCGCAAGACTGGGCCGAAGCCGAAAAGCACCTGAGGGCGGCGCTGACGATGCAGCACGACTACTCGGCGGCCTGGAAGCTCCTGGGCAAGGTGCTGGCCTCGGCCGGTCAGGAGCGAGAGGCGCTGGCCGTCTATCAGGAAGGCATCGCCGTGGCCCAGGCCAAGGGCGACATCCAGGCGGTCAAGGAAATGACCGTGTTTGCCCGCCGCCTGCAGAAAAGCCTGGGCGAGACCGGCTGATCGCGCCATGGTCCGCCCCGAAAGGGGGCCTGCTGCAAATCCCGCCTTAGGATGATGCCGATGCTGTTTCACGGCGTCGGATGTCGTCCTGCCCCTTCGAGGTGATATGCTCGCAGCGTGCCAATAAGCCAAACAATCGTTTGGTTGATCGGAGGCGAGACATGGACGTCAATAACCGTGATGTGGCGGGCGACGCGCCGACCTTGTCGGAGCGGCTCGCAGCACTGCGCCAGCTATGCCGCGAGCGGGACGATTCGACGCTACCGCAGCGGCGCACGCTGTTGCAGTCCCTGGCGCACCTGCTGGTCGACCACCAGGCTGCGTTGGCGGAAGCGGTATCGGCCGATTTTGGCCGCCGCAGCGAGGTGGAAACGCGAGTGTTGGAGCTGTTCCCGACGCTGGAGGCGATACGCCACGCCCGGCATCACCTGCCGCGCTGGATGAAGCGTCAGCGCCGCGGCGTGGCATTCTGGTTCTGGCCTGGGCAGGCCTGGGTCGAGCCGCAGCCGCTCGGCGTGGTGGGCATCGTGGTGCCATGGAATTACCCGCTGTACCTGGCGCTTGGCCCGCTGGTGAGCGCGTTGGCCGCCGGCAACCGGGTGATGATCAAGATGTCCGAATTCACCCCGCGCACCGGCCAGCTGTTGGCCAGCCTGCTGGAACGCTACCTGGGGTCCGAATGGGTGCAGACGGTCAACGGCGGTGTCGATGTGGCCCGGGCCTTCAGTGCGCTGCCCTTCGATCATCTGCTGTTCACCGGCTCCACCGAGGTGGGGCGGCAGGTCATGAAGGGCGCCGCCGACCACTTGGTGCCGGTGACGCTGGAGCTGGGCGGTAAATCCCCGGTCATCGTCGCCCCGGGGTTCTCGCCAGCGCGTGCCGCGGCCGCCATCGTGGCCGGCAAGCTGCTCAACGCCGGCCAGACCTGTGTGGCGCCGGATTACGTGCTGGTTCCGGCCGGCGAGCGCCAGGCCTTGCTCGACGCCATCGAGAATGAGGCGGCTCGACGCTACCCGCACTGGGTCGACAACCCCGACTACACCACCATCATCAACCCGGACCGACTGCAGCGCCTGGAAGGGCTGCTCGACGATGCCAAAGCAAAAGGCGCGCAGATACGCCAGGTGAATCCGCCGCCCGCGGATTGGCGAGCTCGCCGCACCTTCCCGCTGACGCTGGTGTGGAACTGCTCACCCGAGGCCGCGCTGCTACAGCAGGAGATTTTCGGCCCCATCCTGCCGCTGATCGAATACGACTCCATCGAGGCCGCCATCGCCTACGTCAACCAGCGGCCTCACCCTCTCGCGCTCTACCTGTTCGACGACAACGCCCAACGGGTTCGCTCAGTGCTGCGCCAGACTCGCTCGGGTGGGGTGACGGTCAACGAGACCATGCTGCACGTGGCGCAGGGCGATCTGCCCTTCGGTGGCGTCGGCCACTCCGGTATGGGCCATTATCATGGCCGAGAGGGCTTTCAGGCGTTCTCCAAGCTGCGTCCGGTCTTCCGGCAGGGGCGGCCGAACGCCATCGCCTGGATGCGGCCGCCCTACGGCACCCGCGCACGCTGGCTGCTGAAGCTGATGCTGCGGCGTTGAGCGGCCGCGATCTGCCGGCAGCACTTACGCCGGCTTGAATGCTGGGGGTGGTAACTGGCGGGCAATCTGCCCAGCCAGCTCGACCAGCCCCTGGTTAAGCGCCCTGACCAGGGCCGGGTAGCCGTCCCCTTGCTGGCGGGCCTCGATGCGGAAGGGGTGGCGGCTCGGCGTTGCCGACCGTCCATCGCGTAGCAGCCAGTGCCCGCTCAGCACGGCACGTCCATTGAAACGGCCGTTGAACTGGTCGAACACGACTTCCAGTACCGGATCACGCGGGCCGCCGCCGCTCAGCGGGGTGGACCAGCCGTAGTGTGGCAGCAACCGGCCCAGCTCGGCGCTCAAGCGGCGGCCGATGGCTTGCTCCGGCGGTTCCGCCCAGAGGTTTTGGCGGGCGGCGGCGATGGTGACGTCGTCGCTCTGGTAGACGATGTTGCGGTCGTTCAGGTAGTCGGGTAACCGGACGCTGAGCTGGATGTTGCCCTCGACAGCGACGGCCTGGGGCGCCGCCATGGTCTCGTCCGACAGCCGATAGTAGTGGACCTCGGGTGCGCTGGCGCAGCCGGCCAGCGCGGCCAGTAGTGCAAGCCCGGAACAGCGCATCATGGTGTGGCTCCTTTCGGCTCGGGGTCGCGGGCGGAACGGTTGAACAGCAGGGCGTTGGGGGTTTCGTCCAGGGTGCGGACGACCGGGCGCATCTCCCGCAGCAACTGGTTCAGCGTCGACAGCGATTGTTGCAGCTGCTGGTAAGCGGGGGACTGCGGCGAGACGCCATTCAGCGTTTGCTGCAATTCCTGCAGGGTGCCGCGCAAGTCTTGCGGCAGCTGCTGCGTATCCGGCTGGGCCAGCAATCCGTCCAGGCGCTGGGTCAGGCGGCGTACCTCGCTCAAGGTGCGCTGTCCTTCGGCCAAGGTCTGGTCGGCGGTGTTCAGCGTCGTGTCGAGCTTCAGGCCGTTGAGTTTGTTGAGCAGGGCGATCACCTTGGTCTCGATCTGGGCCAGCCCTCCGCTGGTGGTCGGCAGCACCGGCAGGCCGTCGACGCTGGCGGTGTGCCGTTCGCGCAGCTTGCCGTCGAAATCGAGGTCGACGAACACGGCGCCGGTCAGCAGGCTGCCGGTTTTCAGGCGGGCGTTGAGCCCTTCGCCAATGGCGCGTTCGATTTCTTGCTGCCAGTCGTTCGGGCGGGATTGGGTAAAGGATTCGATGCGGTCGGGTTCGATGCGCAGCAGCACCGGAATGCGCCGCTCGCCGAGCACCCAGCGCTTCTGGCTCTTCAGCGGGTAGGGGAGCGCTTGCACCGTGCCGATGCGCAGGCCCCGGTACTCCACCGGCGCGCCGACCGTCAGGCCACGCACCGATTCGTCGAAGAAGGCCAGGTAATCGATATGCCGCCCGCTGTATTGCTCGTTGATGCTGTCCTGGTCCGGGTAGAGGTTGAACGGAGTCATGTTGGCAACCCGCCCTCCTAACGGTCGGCCGCGCGGAACGTCGAAGGCGACGCCCCCGCTGACCAGGGTTTCCAGCGAGCCGGTGCGTATCTTGAGCCCTTCGGCGGTGGCGCTGATCTGCAGGCCGCTGGCGACCCAGAAGCGGGAGGTGTCAGTCACCAGCCGGTCGTAGGGTTGTTCGATGAACAACTGGTAGTTCATTTGCCGGGTGGCCGGGTCGAAGTGGGCCGTTTCAACCCGTCCGACCTGAAACCCCTGGTACAGCACCGGGTCGGCCACCGACAGCACCCTCACATTCTGGCCGTTGAGGCGAATCCGCAGCCCCGGGACATCGGGGCCGGTGACCGGTGCCGACGCCAAGGCCTGGAACTCCGTCTTCCGTTCCGGCGACTTGCCCGGCTGCAGTTGGATATAGGCGCCGGAGAGCAGCGTGCCCAGCCCGGATACCCCGGTCTTGTCGATGCGCGGCTTGACCACCCAGAAGCGGCTGTCGACGCTCAGCAGCGAGTCGGTGTCGGCATCGAGCCGGGCCGTGACCCGCACGCTCTTGTTGTCGGGGCTCAGCCGAACGGCGGTGACTTTGCCGATATTGACGTCGAGCACCCGGATGGTGGTTTTTTCCGGGGTGATGCCCTCGGCACTAGCCATGTTCAGGGTGATCTCCGGCCCCAGCTTGCTCCAGGTGTCGTAGATCATCCACAAGCCCGCCAGCATGGCGATGATCGGTACGATCCAGACCATGGAGAGCCGCCGCTGTGGCCGGGTTCGTGCCGGATGTTGGTTTTCGTCAGTGGAATTCGTCATGTTCTTATCCGGTTGAACCCGGTTGTTTTACATCCCATAACAAGCGTACGTCAAAACTCATGGCCGACAGCATGGTTGCCAGGACCATGCCGCAAAAGGAGAGTGCGGCGACGCCGGGGTGGACCGACATCAGCGAGCCCATGTGCACCAGCGTGACCAGGATGATGACCACGAAGACGTCGACCATCGACCAGCGGCCGATAAAATCGATGACGCGGTACAACCGTGTCAGGTGCAGCGGGTGGACCTGGTGCGGGATGGCGGCGGCTAGGCAGAGCAGGGCGAGCGCAATCATCTTGGCGATGGGAATGAACACGCTGGCGACGAAGATGATCAAGGCAATCGGGTAGGAGCGGTTCTGCCACATCACGAAAATACCCTGGACGATGGTCGACGGGGTGATGCGGCCGAGCGACTCGGTCAGCATGATCGGGTACAGGTTGGCCGGGACGTAGAGCACCACCGCGGCCAGCAGCAGTGCAGCGGTCTTCTGCAGGCTGCGGGGATGACGGGCATGCAGGGTGGCGTGGCAGTAGCGGCAACGCGCTTCGCTGGCCGGCGACAGAAAGCCGCAGGTATGGCAGCCATGGCTCGGTTCGGCCTGGTCCTGCGTGGGGTCGGTGCCATGCAGCAGGTTGATGCGGTAATGCAGCCAATGCGGCTCGATCAGGCTGCCGGTGCGCGTCAGCGCCAGGCTGAAGCCCAGCAGCGCCCAGAACGACAAGCCGAAACCCACCTGGGCCAAGGAGGCCATCTTGATCATGCTGACGATGGCGCCGAGCAGGAACACATCGACCATCATCCATGGTTGAATCCGCCCGACCAGTGTGGCCAGCGGCCGCAGGCCGGGCAGCCGGCGCCCGGTCTTTATCCCGGAAAACAGGTAGATCACGGTCAGCAGGAACAGCCCGGGCAGCAGCAGCACGCACAGCAACAGCACGTTGGCCAGCAGGGCGAAGTCGCGCCGGTAGATTGCCTCGGCGTTTTGCAGCAGCGAGATCTGGGTCTGGTTGCCTTGCACGTCGATGGCGAGCAGCGGAAAGCTGCACGCCAGCAAGAGCAGTATCAGCGAGGTCCAGGCGAAGGCCAGGGGGGCGTCGACGGGTGAGCGCGGGATGCTGACCAGGTGCTCGTCACAGCGCGGGCAAAACGCCTCTTCGCCTACCCGCAGAGCGGGCAGGGTGACGTGCAGACCGCACTGCGGGCAGGCCATGACGTGCGCGGGCAGGGTCATCGGCTCGGCCGGGGCGAACGGGGTGGCCAGGGTGGAGGGCATCTTGTGCTGGATCGATAGCGATATAACCGACAGTCTACGTCGAAACCGCGCCGGAGGGAGGTATTGGCCGGCAGGGAGGGGCACCGAGCCCGAGGGGTGTCGGCAGTTGGCGGGGCCGTTTGACCGGGTCTAGCTGTCGTAGCGGCGGCGCAGTTCGGTGAAGGCGGCCAGGAAGGGCGGTTGCACATAGGGCTTGAGCAGGGTGAGCACCTGCTTGACGCCACGCCGGCCCGACGCTTCTGTGATGACGGCCTTGGGGTGGGCGGTTTGCTCGAAGGCGAACCAGAACTTCACCACCAGCCAGATATTGACCGAGATCGACTCGATATCGTCGTCGTCCATTTCCAGCAGCCCGAGCTGGATGAAGGCGCGAAAGTGATGGCCGAGAATGTCTTTCAGTTCGCTGTTGACGAACTGGTGGTACTCGTTCTGCAGCTGCGGGTTGCGCGCCAGCAGGCCGGGCAGGTCGTAGAACATGAAGCGGAAGCGCCACATCGCGAGGAAGGCGGTGTCGAGGTAGTTCACCAGGTCTTCCACCTGCAGCTCGCGTTCGGGTGGAACGGCAAGCCGCTCGGTGATGAAGCGGCGGTATTGCAGGAAGATCTGAAGGACGATCTCTTCCTTGTTGCGGAAGTGGTAGTACAGGTTGCCCGGGCTGATCCCCAGGTGGGCCGCGATGTGGTTGGTGCTGATGCTGCGTTCGCCCTGTTCGTTGAACAGCGTCAGGCTTTCCTCGACGATACGATCGTACGTCTTGATGCGTTTTCGGGTCATGGGGCAGGGTGGCAGCAGGGTGAAGGCCGTGAGTATGCCATGGCTAGAGCTATTGCTCTACGGTCTTTTCCGGAAAACAGCGGCACATGAACTGGTGCAGAATCGCCTGTTCGACCCGATGCCTGTCCTTGGCGGGGATGGAGATGCGCAGGATCAGGTTGTAGCGCTTGTCGTCGATCGGGAAGATGGCAATGCGCGGCTCTACCGACGGGGTGTCGACCAGGTGGCGGGCGGCGATGCGTTCCATGTGCTGGCGCGCAGCCTGCACGTGCGGAGCGCACGCCTCCTCGGCGGCGGCTTTCAGCAGGCGTTCGGCCTGGGCCGGCGGGACGCTGTAGGGCACCGCCACGGTGGTGACGTGAACCACGTAGTCGCCCATGTAGTTCTCGCGCACCACCGGGTGGCTCAGAAGCAGGCTGTTGGGGAAGGACACCGCGCGGCCGGTGAGCTGGTGGGCGTCGTGACGCGGGCCTATCTCCATGATGGTGGTGGAAAACAGGTTGATGTCCACCACCCGTCCGCGCAGGTTGGCGATTTCGATATGGTCGCCCAGGTCGAAGCTGTTGCTGGTGGTGCGGATCAGCGACCCGCCCACGCACATGAAGAGCTCCTTGGTGGCCACCACCAGGGCCGCCGCGAAGGCGACCATCGACAAGGCGATGGTCTCCAGCTGCTTGGCCCAGATGGTCACCATGCCGATCAAGCCCAGGATCACCAGGCCGTTGCGCAGGCTGATCGACCAGCGCCGCCGAACCTCCAGGGGCACGTTGGGGTTGGCCGAAATGGCGCGCATCACGGTGCTGCGCACCACCACCAGCAACAGCACCAGCGCAACCGAGCGGATGATGTCGATCACATAGAGGTGGCTGAGGCTGGCCAGCCAGTCGAACAGGCGCTCCATTCCGGCTTAGTCGTTCAGCTTGACCGCGTGTTCACGGGTCTCGTGGAAGGTGATGGCGGGCCAGCGTTCCTGCGTCAGTTGCAGGTTGACGCGGTTGGGGGCCAGGTAGGCCAGGTTGCCGCCGGCGTCGGTGGACAGGTTGTTCAGGTTGCCCTTCTCGAACTCCTCCAGCTTCTTGCGGTCCTCGCACGATACCCAGCGTGCCGACCAGATGCTGGCCGATTCGAACACCGCGTCCACGCCGTATTCGGCGGCCAGGCGCGACGCCACCACCTCGAACTGCAGCACGCCGACGGCACCCAGGATCAGATCGCCGCCGTTGTGCGGCTTGAACACCTGCACTGCGCCTTCTTCGCCCAGCTGCTGCAGACCTTTCTGCAGTTGCTTGATCTTCAGCGGGTTGCGGATGCGCACCGAGCGGAACAGTTCCGGGGCAAAGAACGGGATGCCGGTGAAGGCCAGTTGTTCGCCCTCCGAGAAGCTGTCGCCGATCTGTATGTTGCCGTGGTTCGGGATGCCTATGATGTCGCCGGCAAAGGCCTCTTCCACGATCTCGCGGTCGTGCGACATGAAGGTCACCACGCTGGAGGCGGCAATGTCGCGGTTCAGGCGCAGGTGCTTCATCTTCATGCCGCGTTCGAATCTACCCGAGCACACGCGCAGGAAGGCGATGCGGTCGCGGTGCTTCGGGTCCATGTTGGCCTGAATTTTGAACACGAAGCCGGAGAACGGCTCTTCGGTCGGGGCCACCTCGCGCAGCGTGGCGTCGCGGGTGGCCGGCATCGGCGCCCAGTCGATCAGCGCGTTGAGGATCTCGCGCACGCCGAAGTTGTTGATGGCCGAGCCGAAGAACACCGGGGTCAGTTCGCCAGCCAGGAATTCGTCCAGATTGAATTCGTTCGAGGCGCCCTTGACCAGTTCGATCTCCATGCGCAGCTGTTCCATCTCGAGCGGGAACAGCTCGTCCAGGCGCGGATTGTCGATGCCCTGGATCACTTCCAGATCGAGCGTGATCTTTTCGGTGCCAGCCTCGAATAACAGCACTTCGTCGCGCAGCATGTGATACACGCCGCGGAAGTTCTTGCCCATGCCGATCGGCCAGGTGACCGGGGCGCAGCGGATCTTCAGCACGCTTTCCACCTCGTCCAGCAGTTCGAGCGAGTCGCGCACTTCACGGTCGTATTTGTTCATGAAGGTGACGATCGGCGTCGAGCGAAGGCGGCACACGTTCAGTAGCTTGATGGTCTGCTCTTCCACACCCTTGGCGGCGTCGATCACCATCAGCGCCGAGTCCACCGCCGTCAGTACACGGTAGGTGTCTTCGGAGAAGTCCTGGTGGCCTGGGGTGTCGAGGAGGTTGACGGTATGGTCGCGGTAGTCGAACTGCATCACCGAGGAGGCGACCGAGATGCCGCGCTGCTTCTCGATCTCCATCCAGTCCGAAGTGGCGAACTTGCCGGTTTTCTTGCCCTTGACCGTGCCGGCCATCTGGATTGCGCCCGAGAACAACAGCAGCTTCTCGGTCAGCGTGGTCTTACCGGCGTCAGGGTGGGAGATGATGGCGAAGGTGCGGCGGCGCGCCACTTCTTCGGCAATGCGGGTCAATTCGGCGGACATGGGGCTTGAGATTGGATTCAAAACCCCAAATTTTACCCGATAACGCCCGTCGCAGGCACATCGCGCCGGATTCTTTTTCCGGTGCGGGCGTCGGCACCGGGCGCGGATTTCGTTATCATGGCCGTTTCACGTTCACCGGCCGCAGTGCTCCGGCAGAAAAGACCCTTACCATGTTTACCGGCATAGTCCAGGCGGCCGCCGAGGTCGTCCGCATCGAAGAAAAAGAACGCTTCCGCACCCACGTCGTGCGCCTGCCCGTCCACCTGCTGCAGGGACTCGAACTGGGGGCCTCGGTGGCGCACAACGGCTGCTGCCTGACCGTCACTCGTGTCGAGGGCGATCTGGTCTATTTCGACCTGATGCAGGAAACGCTACGCATCACCAACCTCGGCGAGCTGAAGGTAGGTGATCGCGTCAACATCGAACGCGCGGCGCGCTTTGGCGACGAGATCGGCGGCCACGCCATGTCCGGTCATATTTTGTGCCTCGCCCGTGTCGTCGAGGTTGTCGAAAGCCCGAACAACCGCACCATCTGGTTCGAATTGCCGGCGGAGCACGCCAAATATGTCCTCACCAAGGGCTATATCGGTATTGACGGCATCAGCCTCACCATCGGCGTGGTCGACGGCAACCGCTTCTGCGTCCACCTGATCCCCGAGACGCTGGAGCGCACCATCATCGGCAGCCGCCAGCCCGGCGACGCCATCAACATCGAGATCGATCCGCAGACGCAGGCGATCGTCGACACCGTCGAACGCGTGCTGGCTCAGCGCAAGGACTGAAATCCGGCAGAGGGTTGGCCGAAGAGCCTATCCCATGACCGCCGCCACGAACATCCCACGCGACCGGCACGGCCGCATGAAAGCACAAGGAAAACCGAAATGACCATCTCCCCGATTCAGGACATCATCGCCGACATCAAGGCCGGCAAGATGGTGGTGTTGGTGGACGCCGAGGACCGCGAGAACGAAGGCGATCTGGTAATGGCAGCCGAGCACGTCACGCCGGAAGCGATCAATTTCATGGCCAAGCACGGCCGCGGCCTGATCTGCCTGACGTTGACCGAAGAGCGCTGCAAGCAACTGAACCTGCCGATGATGGCGACCAACAACGGCACCAGTTTCGGCACCAATTTCACGGTGTCGATCGAAGCCGCCGAGGGCGTTACCACCGGCATCTCCGCCGCCGACCGCGCCCATACCACCCTGGTGGCGGTGGCGCGCGAGGCGAAGCCGACCGATATCGTGCAGCCGGGTCACGTTTTCCCTTTGAAGGCGCAAAAGGGCGGCGTGCTGGTGCGTGCCGGCCATACCGAGGCAGGGTGCGACCTGTCGCGTCTGGCCGGGCTGGAGCCGGCCTCGGTGATTTGCGAAATCATGAACGACGACGGCACCATGGCGCGCCTGCCCGAACTGATGGAGTTTGCTGCCGCCCACGGCTTGAAGATCGGCACCATCGCCAGCCTGATCAACTACCGTAGCGAGACCGAGAACCTGGTCGAGCACGTCGGCCAGCGCCCGATTGACACTCCGTTCGGCTCGTTCGATATGCACGTATTCCGCGACACCATGACGCAGGCCACCCACCTGGCGCTGGCCAAGGGGGATATCCGTGCCGATCAGGAAACCCTGGTGCGCGTGCACGAGCCGCTGTCGGTGATGGACCTGATCGATCCGCTCGGCAGCCCCCACTCCTGGACCGTGCCCAATGCCCTGGAAATCATCGAGGAAACCGGCAAGGGCGTGATGATCCTGCTGCATCGCAACGAAACCGGGCTGGATCTGTTGACCCGTGCCTTGCCACAGCAAGAAGCGCCCAAGGCAAAATGGGATGGCAAAACCTTCGGTATCGGCGCCCAAATGCTGAAATCGCTGGGGGTAGGCAAGATGAAGCTGATGTCGACTCCGCTCAACCTGCCGTCGATGACCGGCTTCGAGCTTGAGGTCACCGGATTCTGCCAGCCCGAACACGTCCACATCGAAATCTAGTAGAATGCACCGTTTTGTTACCGATTTGCCGCGAGGTCACCATGCTTGAAGCTATCCAGCGCATCGATTCCGATTTCAACGGCCAAGGCCTGAAGGTGGGCGTGGTCATGGCCCGCTTCAACGAGAACGTGTGCCATGGACTGCGCGATGCCTGCCTTGGCGAGCTGCGCGCGCTGGGTGTCGACCCCGCCAACATCACCCTGGCCACCGTGCCGGGCGCGCTGGAAGTGCCGCTGGTGTTGCAAACCATGGCCAAGTCCGGCCGTTTCGATGCATTGGTGGCGCTGGGGGCGGTGATTCGTGGCGAAACCTACCATTTCGAGCTGGTGTCGAACGAATCTGGCGCCGGGGTGACCCGTGTCGGCCTCGATTTCGACATCCCGGTCGCCAACGCCATCCTGACCACCGAAACCGACGAGCAGGCCGAGGCCCGCATGATCGAGAAGGGCCGCGAGGCTGCCCGTGTCGCGATCGAAATGGTCAACCTGCGCAAGGCGTTGCGCGGCTAAGCCGTTCCCTCTGCCGGCGCCGCGTCGCGCCGCCATTGTTCTTTAAAGACAAGGATTTGCATTACATGAAAACGTCTCGCCGTCGCGCGCGCGAATTTGCCGTTCAGGGCATCTACGAGTGGGAGCTGAACCCGGACCGTCCGGCTTCGCTGATCGAGAAACACCTGCGCGAGAACGACTATTTCGTCAAGGCCGATGAAGCATTGTTCCGTACGCTGCTGTTCGGCGTACTGAAAGATGCGGCTGAATTGTCGCCCAAGATCGACCGTTACTACGAGCGTCCGGCCGACGAAGTCAGCCCGGTCGAGCGCGCGGTCTTGCTGATGGCGGCATTGGAACTGACCCAGCATCCGGAAACGCCGTACCCGGTGATCATCAACGAAGCCATCGAGATCACCAAAACCTTCGGCGGCACCGATGGTCACAAGTTCGTCAACGGTGTGCTCGACAAACTGGCCGCCGACGTGCGCCCGGACGAGGTCGCCTCGCAGCGCTCCCGTCGCGCTCACTAAATAAAGCGCCTATTTTCACAGCAACACCCGCTGCCGGCGGGTGTTTTTACGTGTGTGCCCATGAATGAATTTGAACTGATCCAGCGCCACTTCACCCGGCCGGCGGCCAATGCCGTGCTCGGGGTCGGGGATGACGCGGCCATCGTCAGGCCGACTCCCGGCCACGATCTGCATGTTTCGGTCGACATGCTGGTGGAGGGAAGGCACTTCTTTGCCGATGTCGAACCGAGGGCGCTGGGTCACAAGACGCTGGCGGTAAACCTCTCCGACATCGCTGCGATGGGAGCCACGCCGCGCTGGGCCGTGCTGTCACTGGCCTTGCCCCAAGTCGAAGAGCACTGGGCCAGCGAGTTCGCTGCCGGTTTCTTCGGCCTGGCCGAAGCTCATGGCGTGAGCGTGATCGGCGGTGACACCACGCGTGGCCCGCTCACGCTCTCCGTCACCATCTTCGGCGAAGCCCCTGCAGGCCAGGCGTTGCGGCGCGATGCCGCCCAAGTGGGGGACGACGTCTGGGTCAGCGGCGAACTGGGCCTGGCCGCGTTGGCGGTGGGCCAGCGGCTGCGTGGCGATGTCGCGCTTCCACCGGAGGTGCTCGCCGTCTGTCGCCGCAAGCTCGACTACCCCACGCCGCGCGTCGCGCTCGGCCAGCGCTTGCTGGACGTGGCGCACGCCGCGATCGACGTGTCCGACGGCCTGATGGCCGATCTCGGCCACATCCTGGAGCGCTCTGGCGTCGCCGCCGAGGTGTGGCTGGAATCCTTGCCGACCTTGCCCTGGATGGCGGAAAACCGCGGCCGGCTGGCCGACTCCATCGCGGCCGGGGGCGATGATTACGAGTTGTGCTTCACCGCCCCGTCCTCGGCCCGTGCCGAGTTGCAAGGGTTGGCCGAAGAACTGGACTGCACGCTGACGCGTATCGGCCGTATCGTGGCGGGGCAGGGAAGCCGCCTGCTGGATGCCGCCGGACAGCCGGTGACTCTGCAAAGGGGCGGGTTTGACCACTTTGCGTAAACCTGACTGGGCCTTCGTCCTGCGCCGTCCGGCCCACTTCCTGGCGTTCGGTTTCGGCTCGGGCCTGGCGGCGCGCGCGCCGGGCACCTGGGGCACGCTGGCCGCCTTGCCGCTGGCCTGGCTGCTGCATCGGGTCGGGGTCGACGGAGCGTTGCTGGCAGCGCTGAGCCTGCCCCTGTTCGCCTTTGGCGTTTGGGTGTGCCAGGTGACCGGGGATGCGCTGGGGGTGCACGACTACGGCGGCATCGTCTGGGACGAGATCGTCGCGATGCTGCTGGTGCTGTCGATAACACCGTTCACCGTGACCGGCTGGGGCTTGGCATTCGGGTTGTTCCGCCTGTTCGACATCGTCAAGCCGTGGCCGATCCGCTGGTTCGACCGCCACGTCCACGGTGGTTTCGGGGTGATGCTGGACGATCTGATCGCCGCGTTGCTTGCCATGGCCGTGCTATGGCTGGCCTCCGGGGCTGGTCTGGTATGAGGTCGATCGGGGCCGGAAGACCGGTCTGAATCGGCCCTTGAGACAGCGAGGGTCTCCCGCTGCAAGCCGCTTCGTGGTATTCTTGCGCCCCTCCAACGTGACCCGTCACCATTGCATGATAGACCCCTGTGATCACTACACCCTCGACCTGATTGGCGGGGTGCGCAAAAAGCCCGGCCGCAAGCCGTTGGGTGAGCGCGCCATGAGCGTGGCCGAGCGCAAGCGGCGCAGCCGCGAACTGCGCCGCAACCGCCTGCAGGAGTTGTCGATCACCGTGGAACTCAATCGCGAGGCGCAGAAGTCGCTCGACAAGATGATCGAATGGTGGGGGGTCAGCAAGAAAGAGGCGATCAACCGGGCGTTGCTGATCGCCTGTCAGTCCCAGACTGGTCGTACCGGCATGCTGTTCGATGCCGACCCGCTGTTTTTGCAGCCCGATAGCGGGCAAAAGCCGAAGCGTCGCAAGTAAGCCGGGCTGGGCGTCCATTAAGCCTATACCCGCCGGAAACGACGGCCTCTACTCCAGCCACGTTTCTTTCCGTCGGTAGGATGGGTGAAGGCGCTGGCGTCGCAACCCATCAGCAACGCGCAGGAGGTGCAGATGGGTTCCTCAACGTCTCACCCATCCCGCGCAGGACGGGCCATCTGCCCCTCTTTGAGGTTCCCGCCAAGCCTCTACAGCCCGATCCCGGCCAAAAACAGGAACGTGGCAAACAGTGCCACATGCGTGTAGCCCTCGATGGCGTTGGTCTCCCCATCGTGCAAGTTGATGGTCGCCACCAGCAGGGTCAGCAGCACCATGGCGGTCTGCGCGGGAGTCATCGCCATCTGGATTGGTTGGCCGGTAAACAAGGCAATCCCCTCTATCACTGGGATGGTCAGAACCACGGTTGCCAGCGATGCTCCCAGCGCAATGTTCAGCACCGATTGCATGCGATTGGCAACGGCGGCCCGCATCGCGGTCAGAATCTCCGGGCTCGCCGAAATCAAGGCCACCAGGATGGCCGGAACGATCGCGGGCAGCCCGCTGCCTTCCAGACCTGCGTGCAGGAAAGCCGCCATCAATTCCGACAACACCCCGATCAACCCGATGCTCAGCACCAGCAGGCCAGCGTGCTTTCCGGTCGAAATGCTCTCGGCCCCGTGTTCGTGCTCTTCCTGGTGCTCGTAGGCGTAATCGAAGAAATAGCTGTGCTTGCCGGTCTGCAGGCGCAAGAACAGGCCATAAAGCAGCGCCATCGCCACGATGGTAAAGGCTGAGTAGGCCTGCCACTTTTCTTGTGGCACAAATTCGGGCACGAACATAGACACGCCTACCGCCACTAGTATCATCGATACGTAGCTGTTGCCCGAATCGAGGTTATACGGCTGCTCCCCGTGCTTCAGTCCGCCGATGATGGCGGCAAAGCCGAGTATGCCGTTGATGTCCAGCATCAGCGCCGAATAGACCGTGTCGCGCGCCAGGGTGGGACCGCCGCCTGAAAGCATCATGATCGCCAGAATCACCACCTCCACCAATACCGCCGATAGCGTCAGGATCATCGTCCCGTAGGGCTCGCCCAGCTTCACCGCCAGCATCTCGGCATGGTGAGCCACGCGCAGGGCGGCGCCCATGATGGTGGCGAGCAGAATGGCGATGACAACAAAAACTACCGGTTTGCTCATCTGGAGCAGGCTGTGCTCAAGGGCAAAAAGAACAATCGCCACAAAAGTGGCGATCAAAAGGTTTTTTCGGAGAGTATGGCCTTCATCAAAAATCCGCAGTTGTATTGATCCGGAATATCATAACAAACACTGAGCTGACGTGTGACGCGGCGCTAAACCAGCAACTGTTTTGGCCCTCGATCGGGAACGCCAAGTTCCTGATGGCAAAGGGGCCGTAGGATGGAACTGGGTCTGCCTTTGTCAGAGAAGTGGTCGTTGCTTGAGGTCGTGGGTATTTTCTCCGAGAACGAAACCCGACCGGTCTCAGGTAAAACAGAGAGACAGTGCAAAATTCAAGTGGCTGGATGGTTTGGTATTGCTGCTGTAGTTCCCGTGCATCCAGCTTGTCATTTGAGCGCGAAGCGGATGGGTTGCTGTTTCGGCGTTACAAGAGCAATGTTGCGCTTCACGTCCTTTCCTAGCACTAAGCGTATGTCCGTGCTGGTTCTCAGATCGTTCTTTTCCTTGATCATTGGCTTGACCGGCAGGCGGGCGCTGAGTCTTTCCGCTTCGGGAGCAAAGCCTTGTCGGTATTCCACCAGCGTTACCGATTGCTGGAAGGGTTTCTGGTTGGTGAGGCGAGCTTTTGCGAAACCTTGATTGGCAAGCGCATAGCCGACCCGCTTCGCCATTCCAGTGACACCATTTCCATTCGACACCTCAACACGCGGAGCGGGGTGAGTCATTGCGGCCTTCGTTGTTTCTTTCCAGGTCAACATGGCTGCTGGAGCATTCTTTTCCTGTTGCGGCTCATGGCGGTCAGTGCTCGGAGGTTCAATGGCAGTTTTTTGCACGGGATGCCCTTCCTCCGCAGTGTAAGGTACGGGCGATGATGTCGGCGGAGGAGCACTTGCCAGAGGTGTTGCCACTGCGACTGTGGTGTCCTGCCGTCTCTGATCGACTGCTGCCTTCGTGGGATCGCGAGTCGAGGCCAGGGCGGTGGGGTAGGGAGCGGCTTGGGGCATGCCGGCCAGCAGCGGCGCCGGTTTAGCTTGCTCTCGTCCTCCCAATTTGCCCAAGGTGAGGTTGCGGTTATTGACGATTTTGAGGTCGGAGGGGCTTAGTGCCACCGCTTTCTCGTAGATGGCGGCGGCTTCGGCATAGTGGCCTTGCAGATAGAGGGTGTAGCCAAGATTGTTGAGGAAATGAGGGCTGCCTGGGGACGTGGTCAGTGCTTTTTGAAATTCGGCGATGGCCATGTCGTAACGGCCTTGTGCCGCATATAACGCCCCCAGCGCATTGTGGGCCTCGGCATACTGGCTATCCAGAGCGAGAGCTTTCTGAAAAGCTGGGATAGCCTTGTCAGCTCGATTCTGCCCCTGGTAGTAGCGGCCGAGTTGGTAGTACGCAGCCGGACTATCATTGGAGTTGCTTACCCGCATCAACGGTTGCATTTCCCATGCTTGTTTTGGCGGAGTGGATTCGCAACTTTGCAGAAAAGGTGCAAGGCATAACAACGGCAACGCCATATACTTTGTTTTCATGATCAGGCCTTTCATAGCGACTGTCTATCAAGTTATGTGATATGACTTATTGCCCGCCACCCATTGTGGGAAGCAGCACACGGTAAATCTGGATAAAGGCCGGTCCGAGCAAGACCAGAAGCAGGGCCGGGAAGATGCAGAAAATCAGAGGGAAAAGCAGTTTCAGTGGAATCTTTGCCGCGGCTTCTTCGGCGCGTAGGCGGCGCTTGGTACGAAGGTCGTCGGCATGCACGCGCAGCGATTCGCCGATGCTGGTACCAAAGCGGTCTGATTGAATCAGCATGGCAACCAGAGTGTCCACTTCCTGTACCCCGGTACGGATGGCCAGATTGCGCAGGGCTCTTTCCTTGGTGCTGCCGGCGCGCAATTCGAGGTTCACCAAGTGAAGCTCGTCAGCAAGAATAGGGCTCTTGATGCGCATTTCTTCCCCAACCTTGAGTAAAGCGGCATCGAGTCCCAGGCCCGCCTCGACACAGACCAGCAGAAGATCGATGGCATCCGGGAAGTTGTTGAAAATCTCGCGCTGACGGTTTTCGATACGACGGGAGAGAAGGATATTGGGCAGGTAGTAACCGATCCCGGCGGCAAGGAGCATGAACAGCAGGAAGTTGGTGCCGTCCTGATGTCCTCCGGTCAGCCCCAGGTAGAGAAACAGGATGGTGGGAAGCAGCAGCGCGAGAAAGGTCTTTGCGCCGAAGAACAGTGGAACGGCGGACTGGCCGCGGTAACCTGCGTTCATGAAGCGAATACGAATGGGGGAGGTTTCCCAACCTTCTGCGGGAACCGAGAGCTTGGCGAGTGGGGTCGCGATTTTGACGGCTTTGGCAACCCAGGCTGACGAGTTATCCGAATCGATGGGGGTTTCCGTTTCGGAAATCTTGTCCAGGCGCGCTTTGACGCGGTTGGGTGCAATCTGTAGCGAAATGGTCAGGACAACGCCAAAAACCGCCACAAAAATGATGCCCAGATAAATCCACTGCGAGGTGTTCATGTCGTTCCCCTCTCAATGCGTTGTGTGGCCGACGATCAAACCTGAATCTTGATGATCTTGCGCATCCAGACAATGCCGGCCAGCATCATGCCGCCGATACCTACCACCATCATCAATCCCGTTTGGTCTTCCCAGAGCACCTTCATGAAGTCTGGGTTGAGCAGGTGGATGATGAGCGCGACAGCAAAGGGCAGGATGGTCAGGATCCAGGCCGAAAGCTTGCCTTCGGCGGAGAGAACCCTGATCGTGCCGTAGAGCTTGAGCCGTGCACGAATCAGCGCGCTGATGTTGCCCAGCAGCTCAGCCAGGTTGCCGCCGGTTTCGCGCTGAATCAGCACGGCGATCACCATGTAGCGAAGATCTGTACTCGGGATGCGGGTAGCCAGGTTCATCATGGCCTCTTGTAGTGAGAAACCATAATTCACTTCATCGAACGTGGTGCGAAACTCGCCGGCGATCGGGTCGGACATTTCGTCGCCTATCATTTTCAGCGATTGCGGAAGGGCATGACCGGCACGCAGGGCGCGGCACATCAGGTCGATGGCATCGGGTAACTGCTCTTCGAAC
Organism: Pseudogulbenkiania sp. AW2-16; assembly: GCF_056824575.1. NCBI lineage: Bacteria > Pseudomonadati > Pseudomonadota > Betaproteobacteria > Neisseriales > Chromobacteriaceae > Pseudogulbenkiania > Pseudogulbenkiania sp. AW2-16. The sequence goes on from NZ_CP157668.1 coordinate 2,875,278, forward strand.
TTTACCAGGCGCTTATGGCGGAAACGCATTACCACCATCCAGGGGATGGTGGCACCAGCCAAACCGACGAGAACCGGAACGAGAAGGGGAAGTGGCAAGAACTGCAACAGGAAAAAGGTAGCCAGGCCACATGCCAGTGTCAGCCCAAGGAAACTCCCCACCTTCAGCTTGAGGCCAGATTGCAAGAGTATCCGATCCAGTTGGTGCGCGCGCGGGATGCCCAGCAGAAATCGCTGAACGACCTTGGTGTCGCTGAGCAGCCGTTCTTTCATCAGGCTCATCGACTCGCTATGGTGAGCTCCAGCGGACATGGCCTGCAGGCGTCGCTCGATGCGCGTCGCTTCCGGTCCTTTGTAGGTGTTCCAAGTGAGATAAGCGCCTTCCAGCAGGAAGACCACGGCGATGAAAATCAGGACGATGAGTATCGCGAAGGTGGTGTCCATGTCTGCACCTATTCGAAGCGTTTATTGGGGTCGAACAGCGCGTCGGAGATGTCTACACCGTGCGTTTTGAGGCGGTCGATGAATTTGGGTCGAACGCCTGTTGCGCAGAAGTACCCTTGCACTGCGCCATCCATGCCGATGCCGGTCTGAACATAATGGAACAGCTCCTGCATGGTGATGACGTCGCCCTCGGTGCCGGTGATTTCCTGAATGCTGATCACTTTGCGTTTACCGTCCGTCAGGCGGGCGATCTGGATGATGACGCTGATGGCGGAGCTGATCTGTTGGCGGATGACCTTGGGCGGCAGATTCATCCCGGACATGCCGACCATGTTCTCCAGGCGGGTAATGGCATCGCGAGGCGTGTTGGCGTGAATAGTCGCCATGGAACCTTCGTGCCCGGTATTCATGGCCTGGAGCATATCCAGTGCTTCCGCCCCGCGCACCTCGCCAAGGATGATGCGGTCCGGCCGCATGCGCAGGCTGTTGCGTACCAGGGCACGCTGGGGTACTTCGCCTCGCCCTTCGATATTGGGTGGGCGAGTTTCCAGTCGGATTATGTGCGGCTGCTGCAGTTGAAGTTCTGCGGCGTCTTCAATCGTGATGATGCGCTCAACTTCTGGAATGAAGCCGGAAAGAATATTGAGCATGGTGGTCTTGCCGCTGCCCGTCCCGCCCGAAATCAGCATGTTCATCTTGGCCTTGGCCAACCCCTTCAGCACCGTGGCCATGTCCGGGGTCAAACTCTTGTATTCAATGATGTCGTCCATGCGAAGGGGCACGGCGGCAAAGCGGCGGATCGACATGATCGGGCCATCGATGGCCAGAGGCGGGATGATGGCGTTGACCCGCGAGCCATCCGGGAGGCGAGCGTCGACCATCGGGCTGGATTCGTCGACACGTCGGCCGATGCGCGACACGATCTTGTCGATGATCTTCATGAGGTGGGCGTCGTCATTGAAGCGGATGTCGGTCAGCTCCAGCTTGCCGCGCCGTTCGATATAGATTTGCTGGTAGGTGTTGACCAGAATATCGGAAATGGTGGGGTCGGCGAGCAAGGGTTCCAGGGGGCCCAGGCCGAGCATTTCATGCTGGATGTCCCGGACCAGATTGCGCCGCTCCGTCTCGTTGAGTGCGGTGTTTTCTTCACTCAACAAACGCTCTACCAGGATTTTGAGTTCGTCCTTCAAACGGTCAGGGGTCAGGCTTTCCATGACGGTCAGGTCCACCCGGTCCAGCAGCTTTTGGTGGATGCGCGCCTTCAGGTCATGGTAGGTCTCATAGCCCAGGGCTGATGCCGATTTGACGATGTTTTGCAGCGCTTCTGGTGGGGTGTGCAGCGATTCGAGCCGGTCTCGCAAGGACATGATGATTACCCCTCTACATGTGATCAGGCGACAGGGAGAAAAGCATAAATCCAGTCAGCTGATGCGGTGGTTGCAGTGAAAATGCCATGCTCGTTAGCAGATATCGGCCCGTGCCGGGCCTATCATTCCCGGGTGGATGAAATGGGCCTGGTGGTCATACTAGGGTCGGCTATTACCTTTTGTGAGGCTTCGCCACCCTTGAAGTGATTCAATAAATTGCCCCACCACGATTCTCCGGAGCTTGCTTCGGAGACCAGCGATTTGCTGAGCTCCTGAATGGTTCGTGTTACCGGGTTGTTGGGAGATAGTTTCGCGATGGGAATGCCCTGGTTAACCGAGGCGGCAACTGCCCGAAAACTATTGGGTATGGTTTTGAATACCGGCAGACCCAGCGTTTTTTCAACATCCTCGAGATTGATCTCTCCCCCTTTTTCGTAGCGATTGACCAGTAACTTGATCTTGTCGCGCGAGTACCCCAGAGAGCGCAGTACGTCGAGCAGGCGACGCGCATCGCGCACGAAGGGCAGGGTGATTTGCAGGACGGGGAAGACGATGTCGGCGTGATCCAGTGCCTTGATACTGACCGGGTCCAACGCTCGACCGATATCGAGAATGATCACGTCGTAGTGGTTTCGTGCCAGGTTGACCAAGGTGTCGATATGGGCCGGAGTCACTTCCATGGCCTGCACCGGGTCGTCAGGTGCGGCCAGAATACCCAGATTGGGCAACACCGTTATCAGGCTCGATGCCAGAAACGAGGCATCCATGCGGTGTATTTGACGAGCCACTTCGGCCAAGTTTACGGAAGGCTTGTGGTCGGTGACGAAAAGCGCGGCATCGCCAAACTGCAGGTTGAGATCGATCAGGATGACATTCTTGTCTTCTTGTGTTGCCAGGTTGTAAGCCAGATTGGTCGAAAGAAACGTGGAACCGCTGCCGCCTTTGCACGGGATGAAGGCGAATACCTTGCCTTTGGGGCGTGCCGAGTTTTGGAGCATACGTTTTTCCTCGACACGTGATATGGCGAGGTTCAAGGCTTCACGGTTTGCGGGGGAGGGGAGTACTTCCCGAACGCCAGCCCGCATCGCGCTCAGCAGAGTTTCGGATGCCTGGATGTTGGATAGCAGAATGACGGTAATGTCGGGGTGGCGCAGGTTCAAGCGTGACAAAGCCGAAAAGTCCGTCAAATCTTGCTCATCGCATTCGAAGATCAAAATGTCGGGATGGAACTGATCGGCAACCGGCGCCAGCATTTCCATTCCACCAGGAAATACCTTGACGTCACGGTTGATGTCTACCTCGGTAAAACGGCGCATTTCATCGAGATGCTTGGTATTCAGGGAGACAATCGATATTTTCATGGTAACCCCCATCTAGTTATTGCTATCGTGACGTCCGGCTTGCTGCGTTATGTAATCGAGCAATCGGGATTTTGATCGGCACCAGTACCGTTGCTCAGGCTTTCCCTTGTCAGAGTGGTACTGAATGCCGGAATCCGCCATGAAGTACCGATATAAAGGAAGTTGTAATGAAAGGCCGGCGCGTTGGGAGATATGGAAACTGTCACGCTTTCACAGTCTGCCGATCCAGTGCAGGTGCTGGGTGAATAGCTGACACTGATATCCCCTGTCGCGACAATGGGAAGAATTTTCCGCATGGCATTTTTGACTCCTGTGGCATTCATGTCGCACACCACGGCAAGCCGGGCTCCCCGGCGAGTGGCTTCCACGGCGGAATTCCAAGTGAACAGTAGGCGGCCAAATTCCATGATTCCCAATAGCAGGGCGAAAAGAATCATGGCGATCAATGCAAACTCCACTGCTGCAACTCCGCTTTGATGCTTTTTGGTTGATGCACACAACCATGATTTGGCCGTTTTCATAGGTTTGCCTTCATCGTGGTATGAATGTCCCCAAAGGTGATCGTCGATAAACCCGATGTGACAAAAGGTACCAAGGAAGTAAATTGATAGTTGCTGACCGTGACTGAAACCAGATTCACGACTGGATCGCTGCCTTGTGCATTATGGTTGGCACACCGTGGCCAGTCGCAGATCGTGATGGTTGCTGTTGCCAAGCCGGGAGCCAAAAGTGGGCCGGTATAGCTAGGGTCGGCAAGGCAGGCACTGTAATTACCGTACTTGACGAGACATGTAGCCTCGGCGTCCTTTGTCCCCGGTTGCTGCGCGGATAGATAGCGGGCCGCATCCCGTGTCGCCTTGACCACGGTGTTGTATTGGTAGAAAGCACGGCCAAATTCGGTAATGCCGAATACGATAAAGATCAATGGCATCAACAAGAACGCCATTTCCACCGCGGCAACACCTGCTTGTCTGGAGTAGCGTCGCATCTCCGCCTCCTACCGTACGAGCGCTGGGACTTTGGGGCCGATACCGCCCCCCGCACCAGGCAAGCCCAGGGTGGCGCACGGATTTCCCGGTACATCAGCTTGGCCACGGTATTCGATATAGGTATCCGATCCGGGGGCCTGCATCGGTTGCAGCAGCAGCGCACAGGCGAATTTCTGGATGGGAACTGTCTGAGACCCCGTCCACCCTCCACAATTGACGATAGGCATCAGGACCATACGTCGGTCTGCTCCGTTATCCCTCAACTGGGTGGATGTGGCACTGCTCCCACTGCCAGTCAGACTCAGACCGGCGGCAGCGTCGCCTTGGTAAACGGTATGGGCTGTGCGAGAGTCTTGAAAATTTGGGCGAGTGCCATCAGTACCGTCATAAGCGTTGTACTGACTTGGCCAGGAAATGGCTGTGTAGGCATAGCCAGTGAAGTCGGGAGGCGCATTGCTTACGTTGTAACTCCCCTGATACAGCCCGAAGCGGGTATTCCATGCGTTGGCAATGGATTGCTGCATCCCGGTCTGCCCAACAGGATTTGTAACATTCAGATTGCACTGGCCGGCACCTGTTAACTGGCCAGACAGTTCGCTGGCCCCGCCTGAGGGAGGGCTGTAGTCAATGAGGTTGAAGCTACCGGTAAAACCACCTCCTGCACTAAATCGACTCCCATACCACTTTCCAATACAGAAGCCGTATTCATCTGAATTAAAGCCAAGCGGATTACCATTGATATCCGTACAAGCAGTTCCAGGGCTTGGCTGACTGCAAAGACCTACTGGGATTGCACAGTTGGTTTGGGAGGGAGAGAGGGCTGCGACCGCTTGGGCATTGACACTCTGGGCGCCGATGCCCATAACCTGCATGAACCAGGGCATGATGCCGGTGCGCGGCAGGGTGCACTTGGCGTACTTCATGTTGGCAATATTGATTGGTGCAACTGCGTTCTTGGTGTAGTACGTGCCGTTCAAGTGGTCGCTGAACGTGACATCCAGATTCGGCACTATCGTGACGTTATTGGCTTGAAAATCGACCTTGTTGCGTTGGCCTACTGTTATGCCCGCACTCTCGGCCCTGTTCAGCGACTCAGCATCCCCTTTGAGTTCAGCCGCCGCAGCGAGGGAGCAGGCATCGGAGGCATCGCTGAGTTCGGTCTTGGTGATGAATAACCGGCCAAGATCAGCCACTAGGCCCAGAAAACCAATCAGCACAACAATGCATAACCCGACGATGATGGCGGCCACACCCTTTTGATGTTGTCGGGTCGGCAGCTGGGCAAAGCGCTTCATGAAACCACCTCGCGCGTTTTGTCTATCTAATAAATAGCGTGCTATTTACTACCACCACTGCTTCCGCCCAGGACATCAATAGTGAGTATGTCCTTGGTAGAGGGGGAGTTTTGAACGAGTCGTAATAGCGACCCATAGCCTCTTGCCCCGCTTTACCGTCAATTCCGGCTACCGGATCCATGTTTTGCGATGCCTGAGGATTGATGGTCTGTTGGGCCTTGATCATGTCCACCGACTCGCCGAAATGACTGTCCAGATACGGGGTGGAGGAACAACCGGTCAGCAGCACAGCCAACACAGTCCCACTCATGGTGATCATCAGTTTGTAAGCTTGCATGGCGTGGCCTCCTTATTTCACTTCGAAGCCGCTGGTGGCTTGTGTTGATGCTTCGGGCTGGGGCGAGGCCTCGCTGGCCTTGCTTGCAGAGGGTTCGGGTTGTCTGCCTTCCATGCGGCCACCCAGGAAAAGTTCTGCCCGGTTCGGCGGGATATAGTTATCTGTTGGCAGCTTGTAATCAGGCGGCAACGGTTTCACCAGCCGCGGGGTGACGACAAAAACCAGTTCCGACTTGTCGGTCTGGAAGCTGGTGCTGCGGAACAGTGCGCCCAGAATCGGAATTTCGCCCAGGAACGGGAAGGCACTGATGTTGGTGGTGACATTGTTTTTGAGCAGGCCGCCGATGGCAAAACTCTGGCCATCATGCAGTTGTACGGTGGTGGCGGCGCGCCGAGTAGTGAAGGATGGCAGGATAGATTTTCCTGCTACACCGATGGCGGAGATGCCGACGCCCTCCGGGTTCAGCTCCGATACTTCAGGGGCGACTTTGAGATTGATGCGGCCACCGTCGAGCACGGTCGGTGTGAAGCGCAGTGCGACCCCGAATTCCTTTTCTTCCAGAGTGATGGTCGACCCGCCATTGTTTGTATTGTTCTGTGCCACCGGTATGAAGATCTTACCACCGGCGAGGAAGCTTCCCTCCTGGCCGCTGATCGCCATGAGGTTCGGTTCTGCCAGAACCTTCAGCAGGCCGTCATCATGCTGGGCATCGATTTGAAATGCTCGTGTCGCACTATCATTGATGCCGCTTAGCAAGGCTTTGCCCAGCGGATCATTGGCAAAAAGGCTATTCCAGGAGTAGGTCCAGCCCCCATGGTTCAGGATGCCTGCGATATTGACGCCGAGCTTGTCGAGCAATTTCTTGGAAATCTCGGCAATTTTGACTTCCAACAGCACTTGCTGTGGGGCATCGACCGATAGCATGTTGATGACTTTGGATTTGCCGGCGTAGGCTTCGGCCAACGTCATGGCTCTGTCGAGCTTGGCGGTATCGGCCACCGTGCCCGTCAGTACCAACGAATCCGACGCTGCGCTGACCTTGACGTTATTGGCGCCGGGAGAGAGCAATTGGTTGAGCGATGCTTGCAGTGAGGCAGTGTCCGCGCCGACGGCTACGTCGACCAGGGTGCATTGGCCGTTACGCCCGAGCAGGATGATGTTGGTAGAACCGACGCTCTTGCCCAAGAGGTAGATTTCGCTGGGGCTCAGCAGAATCACATCCACGTCGGCCACACCGGATTTGGCACTTCCTCCTGCCGAGGACTTTCCCTTGTCTGCGTTGGCGTCGGTGCTTTCCTTGGGCTGAGCCGCTTGTGACCCTTCCGGGTTCCCCAGCAGGATGCGACTGATGGGCACCGGGGTTTTCAGCCTGAACGATTTGCCGACGGTGACATTGACCAGCGGCGCCGATTCGATCGCATTGCAAGGCGCCACGGTAGAAGGCGTGGCTGCCAGCCGTTTCGGCGTGGTTGTTGCGGCCTGGCTGTAGGAAGCCAGAAGAAGCATGCCGCAGGTGGCGAGGGCGTAAGCACAGGCATTGAGTCCAGGCAGCGCACCAACAGGATTCTTGTTCATTATGGTTCCCTCACGTAATGAGCGGTTTTATCTGGCGATCAGGCTAGAAACACTCACGGTGGCGTGATGTGCCACGTACAATTTCCACACAGGTCTGGGCCGCGGCGACGGTGGGGGCCGTGTGGGCTGGCTTGGTCGCTTTCTTGGCTACTTTGGCGTGCTTCTTGACGGGTTTGGCTTCGGCAGTGGCCTTGGGCGGTAGCGGTTCGTCATGGCCGCGCAGCAAGACCTGCTTGGTGATGCCCGCTGTCTGTACCGGCTTAGGATCGACCTGATTGCGCAGTACCAGCGAGAGGGTGCCCACACTGCGGGCCGAGGTCGAGCTTTTCGGCTTGCTCTGGCGTTACCTCGAGGGTTACCGCATTGACCACTTTGGGTTTGGTGTCGTCCCGGCTCGCTTCCTGGGCCACGGCGAGAACGAGGATGTGCTCCAGCACGATCTTGGAGATGCTGGCATCGCTGTTCTGGGCTTTTTTAGCGTCGTCGGTGGTGTTGACCAGGATGTCGACGTAGTTGCCGGGTAGGGCGAAGCCGGCGACGCCGACAACGTCGTTGACCCTGACCGTCATGGCGCGCTTGCCTTCCATGACGACGGCGGAAAGCCCGCCCTTGGTGCCGACCGGAGCCAGCTTCGATTCGAGGATGGCCTCGCCACGATTCACGCTGGTTTTCAACACCCGGCCGTCCAGTGCTTTCGGGTCGAGAATCGCCCCTTCCGGAATGCTGCCGCTTGGCCAGTCGACGGAGCGCAGCATCTCGGGGGACAGTTTGGAGCCGAGGTCGATGTCCATCGAGGCGACGACGACTTTTTGCGCCGCCACGTTGGTCTGCTTGTTGATCCACTGGGATGCCATCACCACGGCCACCAGGCCGATGATGACGGACACCACGATCATTCCGATTGCTCTTGGGTTTTTCACTGGCATCTCCCCGTGCGTGATGTGAGGCTCGAATCCGGGTCAGTCAACCAACCTAGCCTCGGGTGTAGTAGTTTTCCCATGCCCATGACAACATCTTTTCCGACAGTTCCGGTTCCACGCCCTGATAGAAGGCAAAGTCGCGCACCTGCTCGAGCAGATCGCGCGGGATGCAGGCGAGGAGGGGTTTGTCGTGCTTGGCATGCAACTGATCGATGACGAAGCGCAGCCCCGTTTCGCTGAACGGAATATTCATCCGGTTGCAGTTTTGCTCGAAGATGGAGCGATATTCGTTTTCATGGAGTTCCCCGATATAAATCTTGTAGCCGAGGCGCCGCAGGAAGGCTTCGTCGGCCAACTGGCTGGGCGGAATGTTGCTGGAGAAGATCACGATGACGTCGAACGGCACCATGAACTTGGTACCGGTATGCAGCGCGAGGTAGTCGACCTTGCGGTCCAGCGGGACAATCCAGCGGTTCATCAGGGTTTGAGGCGAGACCAACTGGCGTCCCAGGTCATCGATGATCAGCAGGCCATTGTTGGCCTTGACCTGGGGCGGTGCCTGATAGAAGCGCGTGTTCTGGTCGAATTCCAGATCCAGCATCGACAGGGTCAGCTCGCCGCCGGTAATCACCACCGGTCGCTGGCAGAGCACCCAGCGCGGGTCGTGCCGCACGCCCCGGTCGAGCGAGCCCGCGGTGCCGGTATTGCTCACCGGCTTGTGCACCAGCGGGTCGAAGATCTGGACGACTTCTCCGTTGATCTCCACCGCATGCGGGATGGCCGTGTAGCCGGTAAGCAGCGTGGCCAGGTGCTCGGAGACGTAGGTTTTGCCGCTGCCGGCCGGGCCGTAGACGAAGATGGCCCGGCCCGAATTCATGGCGGCGCCGAACTGGTCCAGTGTGCTCTGCCGCAGTACGAATCCTTCGAACCCTTCGGCGACCAACTCCTTGGTGATCTTCATGCCGCTGACAGACTGCTTGTGCACCATGTCGATGTACGAAACCAGGCTCACCGGGGCCGGGCCGGCGTAATGGCTTTTCTGGAGGAAGGTTTGCGCCCGGCTTCGGCCAACGTCGGTCAAGTTGAAGGCGATGGTGGCTTCGGTGTCGCTGCGCCCGGACACTTCGCAAAGCTGCTCGGTGCGCATGAAGGCAAGCAGCGGTTCGAGCACGGAAATGGACAGCTTGGTGTGGTTAACCAGTTCGACCAGTCGCATCTGCCCGTGGAAGAACAGGGTCTTGCAGAGCAGTTCCACCAGGAAGAGAAAATCCAGTTCGGTTTCTTTGACGGATTGCGGCGCTTTGGGCAATAACTCTTGGGATGAGCCGCTATTGTGCGACTCCAGACCATCCGGATTGAACATCGTCGTTCCTTCCCCGATTATTTGGCACAATCCATAACCTCATGTTGAGAACGTGGATCTTGCCAAATCAAAACTTCAGCTTCATAGATAACCCGAAATGCATGTGACTTGGCCCAAAAAAAGCCGCTTTGCGCCGCAAGCCCCTTGGTCAGTCGGATGAGTTATTGTTTTATTGTTGTTCGAGCTTTAATGCTGCGCTGGATTTTACAGTGAGTGCCAAACAAAATAACTTGCTGTCCCTAGCGTTATAGCCCAAGCGTAGGGCAGTGTTCCTATCGAATTGACAGGAAAATCATTGACCGGCATTTTCCCTGCGGCAACTTTGCTCATTCCAGCCAGAGTCAGGTATTTCACGTTGTCGATCAGCTGGTGAAGCGATTTCAGCTTCAAGGCAAATGCCAGGGACAATACCCCGCCAGCCACAAGCGTGAATAACACGATGCCGACGATATCCTGCATGCCGGTAAACGCACCCACCATGGCCATCAACTTTACATCGCCCGCCCCCATGGCGCGTAAAAGGTAGAGGGGCAGAAACAGCACGAACCCCAGCCCCATCCCTTTTGCCGCATCCAGCAAACCCCCTCCACCGAAAAAAAGCCCTTGGCAGAGAAACGCCACTGCTAATCCCCCTAGCACCAGTTTGTTGGGAATCTTCCTGGCGGCCGTATCAGTGATAACGGCGGCGAGGAGGAAGCCTGCAAGCAGGCCCAGCCTCGCCCCAAGCAAGATGCTTATCGTTATGGTTGATGGCATGATGAGCCGTGTGTTGTTACTGTGGCATGCGTTTTTTTAACTTATTTGATATTAAAGTGCAGCGTTTAGTGCCGTTGCGATGTTGTTAAACACAAGGCTCAGTTGGTTGCCGACGGCTTTAACCGAAGCAATGATCACTACCGCAATGAGTGCGGCAATCAAACCATATTCAATGGCGGTCACCCCCTCTTCGTCCTGGGTGAATTGTTTCAATGCATACGTCAGCTTTTTCATGGCCATACTCTCCATCATGAGTGATCCCAAAGCAGCAAGGTGCTGCCATTGTCATTGCGCCATACGTCATGACGCCTTGCTTCGTGGCATTCCAGGCTGAAGCATTGGATTGCCAGGTTTCCCTTGGGCCGCCTTCCGGCAGTCAATATTGTGAAGTTTCTGCTAAGCATACTTCGTTGCATTTGTTTTAAATGAGGGCATAAAAAAACCGTGTCTTACAGCTGCTGCTCAACCCGGATGGTATTATTTTCGCCGTTAAAAATAGTCTATTTGCATAAGTTGCTTTTTGGCGGCATTGCTTGGCTTGCTAATTGCGTAAAAGAGCCCTCCGTTAAACCCAATTTAGTACAACTTGTTTGCGATGCAAGATGAATCGCAAATTTTTATTCTCCATTTGCATTTCTTTTGACTTTCCACAAAACCCCGGTCCCATCTATCACGATTTGATAGATTGTCCGGTGCCTTTATGAATTAAGCTTTGGCCGGGAGGCGGTCTGGCTATAGGGCGCCGCCGATGGCATCCGCAATCTGTGTCGCCACATTCGCAAACAATGCTGCCAAGTTGGTTCCAAGCCCCAGTACAGACGACAGGATCACCACGGCGATCAAGGACCCCAATAATGCATATTCGATGCTGGTGACACCTTCTTTATCATTGAAGAGTGACGTCAGAATGCTTTTTAGTTTTGACATGGAGGCTTGGCTCATTGTTGAAAGCGCCTGTTTATGTGTTTGGTATAAATTACATTTGTTAATAATTCTTATTGAATTACTGGCGGGTTGCTTGAATGTTGTGTGGCCATGTATTCGGGTATGACATGCACTATGGTTTAGGCTGTTCTCAAATGGGTGTCAAGCTCTTGATAATGTTTTGTCATGCACTATAGTGCATCTCAAGGGTGAAACGGGTGCGATTGACAAATCAATTATAAAAATAACGGGGGGATTTAAAGAGATGGCTTACTTGAAAGGGTTTTTGACGCTGCCGATCGTTATTTTCATCGTCATGTTTATGGTGGTCGGGTTTTTCCCCAGATTTGAGGACCCAGATTTTTACTGGCATCTCAAAACGGGCGAGCTTATTGCTAGCTCTTCGCAATTGCCCTGGCATGATGTGTTCACTTATACCAATTTTGGGCATTCCTGGGTCAATTCCGAGTGGTTGTCTCAATGGCTGTTGTACCAGTTGTTCCGGCTGGGCGGCTTGAAAGCGGTGTGGTTGTTTACCACTTCCGTTTACGTGTCGTGCTGGGTCGTCAGCTACAAGACCTGTCTTGACGTCCTGAAGGATGAGGGCAAGGCGGCCCTGGCGATTCTGCTGTTCTGTGTGTTCATGGGATTGCTGGCCCCGCGGCCCCATATCTTTACTTTTTTATTGTTCGCCCTGTTGCTCAGGGTACTGTTCCGCTTCAAGTATTGCGCCTCTGACCGGGGGCTGGGGTGGATACCCCTCATCATGCTGCTGTGGGCCAACCTGCACGGCGGCTTCTTCCTCGGTCTGGTGTTGATGGCAGCGTTCACGGCGGCGGAATGGGCCAAGTATTGCTGGCGCGATGCGGCAGGCTGTATTGCCGTTTCACGGCTGACACGACTCTCCCTGGTTGTGCTGCTGGGGCTGCTTGCGACGGCAATCAACCCGCAAGGGTTCAGCTACTGGCTTTATCCTTACAATGCCATTGTGGCCTCGGGCGATATGCAATTCATTACCGAATGGCAGTCGCCCAGCTTTCACCAATGGCTGTTCCAGTACTTTTTGACCATGGTGTTCATTTTCTTCCTGACCATGGTCTATTCGCGCAGGAAGCCCGACCTGACCGAAGCCGGTGTGTCGTTGATTTACATCGCGGGCGCGTTCATCTCGGTGAGGAACTTGCCTTTAGCTGCACTCGCTATGGCCCCGCATTTTGCGCTGTTCTACCGGGATCTACCGGTATCTGAGGGTTTGCACAAACTTCGATTCCCGATCCAACGGGCAAGCGTTGCTCCACATCCCTTGGCCGCTAGGGCCGGAAAGGCCTGGGCTGCGGGAAACAGGCAGGTTGGTGGGGCGGAAGGAGTGATGAACCTGTTGCTCCTGATATTTGCCCTGCTGGCGATTGCCCTGATCTACCCTTCGCGGAAAAACCTTGCGGAAGAATCTCTGACTGAGCTGATGCCGGTGAAAGCCGTGGATTTCATCCTGGCCAACCACATCGAAGGGCGCATGTTCAATACCTACCACTACGGCGGCTACCTGATTTACCGGTTGTACCCGCAGCAGCGTGTGTTTATCTACGGCAGAACAGACATCTACCCCAAGGGCTTCGTGGATCGCTACCTGGCAACCTATCGGGGTGACAAGGATTGGAAAAAGCACTTTGCCAGCTACGGCATCGATTATGTCGTGTGCGACAGCTCGGCGCCGATCCGGCAGCTCATTCTGGCGGACGGAAGCTTCAAGTCCGTTTTTGATGATGGCAAGCATTCCGTCTTGCTCAGAAACGTTAGCAAGTATCAGACGCTCATTGCCCGATATGGCCAAAACAGTGGTCAGGGCTGAGGCGGATGCCGCAAAAGGGTCCAGTCAGGTTTGGGGGAGGGAGCGATGAATCTCAACTCGCAGTTTGTCCGGATGATGCGCTGCCCCAGTTCCGGGAGTGCGCTGGTATTCGACGGGCAGGGCCTGTCGAGTTGTGATGGCGCCAATTGCTACCGGGTCAATGCCTCCGGAATTCCCCTGTTTGCCGAAACCCTGTGCACCGAGGATGCCAAGCGGCAGCAGGCGCATTTCGAGAAGGTTCATGCGCAGTATCTCGAAAATCTCGGCTATCCCCATACACAGGAGTATATGGCCCATCTGGACGATGCCTTTCATCGGGTGGTCTCGGATGCCGAACTGGCGGTGACGGCAGAAATCTGTTGCGGCAGTGGCGAGGCGTTTCGCCTTTTGGGTCGGCGGGTCGGCAGCGGGGTCGGCGTCGATATCTCCGCCTCGATGCTGGCGGTGGCGCGACGGTATCTGGACGACGAGCGCTACTGCTTCATCCAGGGCGACGCCACCAACCTGCCGCTGAACGATGCCACCTTCGATAGCGTATTCATCATCGGCGGTATTCACCACGTCAACGACCGGGAGCGTCTGTTCGGTGAGATCTGCAGGGTGTTGAAACCAGGCGGGCGCTTCTACTGGCGCGAGCCGGTGAGTGATTTCTTCCTGTGGCGCTGGCTGCGCGCGCTGATCTACTGGCTGTCACCCGCACTCGATGAAAAGACCGAACGGCCTCTGCTTTATGAGGAAACGGCTCCAGTACTAACCCAGGCTGGCCTGGAACTGAAGCATTGGGAAACCCATGGGTTCTTGGGTTATTGCCTGCTGATGAACAGCGACGTGCTGGTCTTCAATCGCCTGTTTCGCTACCTGCCGGGTATTCGAGCGCTGACGCGACTGATGGCGAAACTGGATGGTTGGACGGTCAGGATTCCCGGGCTCCGGCATGCCGGGCTGATCGTGATCGGCATGGCGGAAAAGCCGAAGAGGGCACAGTCATGAAGATTCTTGCCTGTTATCTGGCGATGGTCTTGCTCACGGTTTCGGCCAACCTTTTCTTTAAATCCGGGGCGATGCGTGCGGAGGGCGGGCTGCTGGGCCTACTCAACATCAAGATCGTCCTGGGCTTTGTATGTTTCGGGCTGGCGGCGCTGTTGTACATCGTCGTGTTGCGGGTGCTGCCGCTGAACGTGGCGCAATCGTTGGCGGCAATGCAGTTCGTCGCGGTGATCATTGCTGCGCATCTGGTACTGGGTGAGCCGATTGGTGCCACCAGGCTGCTGGGGATCGGGTTGATCTTTTCCGGAATCGTGCTGGTCGGGCGGACCATCACCTGAGTTTGACGTCATCAACGTTGCGCCGTGCTTACCTTGAGCGAGAGGTGCTTATGATCTCGGTTATCGTGCCTGTATATAACGAGGCGGACAATCTCACCGCGCTATACGAGCAGGCAGTTTCAGTGCTCGAGAGATTGGGGCAGCCTTGGGAGCTGATCTTCATCAACGATGGCAGCACCGATGGCAGCCAAGACAAGCTCGAAGAGCTGGCGGCACGAAATGCGTCGGTCAAGGTGATCAAGTTCTGCCGCAATTTCGGCCAGACCGCGGCGATGATGGCGGGGGTCGATTATGCCGAAGGCCACGTCATCATTCCCATGGACGGCGACCTGCAGAACGATCCGCAGGACATCCCGCGCCTCTTGGAGAAACTGGAACAAGGCTTCGATGTTGTTTCCGGGTGGCGCCAGGATCGAAAAGACAACCCCTTCAACCGTACGCTTCCGAGCCGGGTCGCCAACGGGATCATTTCGTACGTATCCGGGGTGCACCTGCATGACTACGGTTGCTCGCTGAAGGCGTACCGCAAGGACATCATCAAAGGCATCCGCCTGTACGGCGAAATGCACCGTTTCATCCCGATCTATGCGAGCTGCCTCGGGGCGAGGATCGCGGAGATTCCGGTCCAGCACCATCCCCGTCAGAACGGGGTGTCCAAGTATGGCATCAGCCGGGTGGTGAAGGTCCTGCTCGACCTGCTGGTGGTGAAGTTCCTGGCAAAGTATTCCGGCAAACCCATGTATTTGTTCGGTTCGGTCGGCGTCGTGATTCTCGCCGTGAGCCTGCTGGTGGTGACCTGGGCGCTGTACCTCAAGTTTGTCGAAGGCGTCTCCCTGATTTCGACGCCCCTTCCGCTGCTGGGTGTGATGGCAGGTATCTCGGGCTTCATGTGCATTCTGATGGGGCTGTTGGCCGAAGTGTTGATCCGCACTTATTACGAGGCGCAGGGCAAGACCGTCTATCTGATTGGCAAGACCTGCAATATCAAGCCGCACGGTCTTCAGGGGTAAGCCGATGTGTGGCATCGCCGGGTTCGTGGGCAAGGGCGCATCCGAGGATCTGTCGCGGATGCTCCGACTGTTGAGTCATCGCGGGCCGGATGGGGCAGGAGCGTGGTGTGACCGGGGGCGGGGGGTGTATCTCGGCCATACGCGGCTTGCCATTGTCGATCTCGCCGATGGCCGTCAACCGATGTGGACCGAGGACGGCTGCCTGGGGGTGGTGTTCAACGGTGAAATCTACAATCACTGCGAATTGCGTGCCGAACTGGAGCGGGCAGGGCACGTCTTCACCACCGACCATTCCGATACCGAGGTGCTGCTGCACGGCTACCGCGAGTGGGGAGAGGCGCTGACGCACAAGCTCAACGGCATGTGGGCGTTTGTCCTTTACGATCAGGCCCGGCAGCGGCTGTTTTGCAGCCGTGACCGTTTCGGCAAGAAGCCGTTCTACTATACGTTTCAGCAGGGCACCCTGGTCTTTGCGTCCGAGCTGACCGCCCTGCTGACGCATCCGCATGTCACCGCCACGGTGTCGACCCGAGCCATCCAGAAATACATCGGCTATGGCTACATTCCGGCTCCGCACACACCCTACGAAGGCATTTTCAAGCTGCCGGCGGGGAGCTCGCTCTCCTTTGCGCTGCAGGAGCGGGTGGTCAAAGTGGAGCGCTATTGGACCTTCGTTCTCGAGCCTACCGAAACGCGCCCTGCCGGATTTGAACGCCAGTGCCAAGAAGAGCTGACCGCATTACTGGACCAGGCCGTTGCCCGGCGCCTGGTGGCCGATGTGCCGGTGGGCGTGTTTCTCAGCGGCGGGGTCGACTCGTCGGCGGTGGCCGCGCTGGCGGCCCGCCGTCTCGAGCCGGGCCAGTTGCAGACGTTCAGTATCGGGTTCGACGAGAAGGGTTTTGACGAGTCGGGCTATGCGCGCCAGATGGCGGAACACATCGAGGCGCAGCATCATGAGCAGATCTTGCGGTGCGAGGCCGCCAGGGCGTTGTTGCCCGAGGTGGTGAGGCGGCTGGATGAGCCGACGGGCGACAGTTCTCTGCTGCCGACTTATTTATTGTGCCGCTTTGCCCGCGAGCGCGTGACGGTGGCGTTGGGCGGGGATGGTGCCGATGAGTTGTTCGGGGGCTACGCGCCGTTTCGGGCCCTGAAGTGGGCGGGGTATTACCAGAAGGCCGTGCCGAAGCCGGTACATCAGGTGATCCAATTACTGACAAGCCACCTGCCGGTGCTGGATGGCTACATGAGCCTCGACTTCAAGCTGAAGCGGGCCATCCGTGGAGTAGGCTATCCCTCCCGGCTGTGGAATCCGGTATGGATGTGCCCGCTCGACGAGCAGGAGTTCGCCGAGCTGTTCCAGCAGCCGGTCGACCTTGACGAGGTGTTCTCCGAGGCGATCGACGCCTGGGAACGCTGCTCGCAAACCGATCCGGTCGATCGGACCCTGCAGTTTTTCACCGATATCTATCTGCAGGACGACATCCTGGCGAAAACCGATCGCGCCAGCATGATGAACTCGCTGGAGCTGCGCTCGCCGTTTCTGGATATCGACGTCGTCAACCTGGCACGGACCATTCCGTCCGAGTACAAGATCCGGCACGGCGAAACCAAGTACATCCTGAAGAAAGCGATGGAGCCTTTCTTGCCGAGGGACACCCTGCGTCGGCCGAAACAGGGCTTCGCGGCACCGGTCGCCCAGTGGCTGAGAGGCAGGAGTCTGTTCTCCGAAAAATCCGGCCTGTCCTGTCTCAACAACGACTTTATCGATGCGGCCTTTGCCGATCACGCGTGCTATCGAAAAAACCATCATTCCTTTCTTTGGAGCCAGTGGGTGTTGGGCATGGTGGTGCCGCCGCGTGCCGACGGGGCGTTGATGTAGTGCGGGTGTGCATGAATCTCTCTGGCGTGGCGAGTCACGCCCCGAAGAGGGGCGGCAGGGGGGATACGGTTCTCCCGCCAGAGCTTGTTTGACGAACGGAAGGGGTTGGTCATGGACACGTTGACGGGCCTGCTGTATTCAAAGCGCTTCAATCTGTATGTCGGGGCGGCTTTTTCACTGGTCTGGTGGCTATTTTCTTACGCCCATCTGACCCGGTTTCAGCAGGCCCATGACGTTGCTCTGATGGTGTTGGTCTTGTCAGAAACGCTGACGGCGGTGCTTTTTTCGTGCGCAGCAGCCCCAAGACCATCTCCCTCGCCCCGGCTGACTGGCTGATCGGCGTGGCCGGCAGTTTTCTGCCGATGCTGTTTCGGCCCGCGCCGTGGGGTGTCATGCCAGCGGCGAGCGTGCTGGTGTTGGCCGGGACGGTATTGCAGGTCGTCGGCTTGCTGTCGTTGAACCGTAGCTTTGCCATCGTCGCGGCAAAACGGGAGCTCAAGACGGCCTGGATGTACCGAATCGTGCGTCATCCGATCTATGCCAGCTACTTTCTGGTTTTTGCCGGCTATGTGCTGCAAAACACGTCGCTGACCAATGTGCTGATCTATGCCCTGTTGCTGGTGTTGCTGTTTACCCGCATCGTCCGTGAGGAGCGCCATCTGGCGCTCGACCCGGCATATCGGGACTATATGCAGACGGTACGCTACCGCCTGATCCCCTTCGTGTACTAGAAGATAGGCTTCGGCCAACGTTGTACGTTCTGTGATCGTGTGCGAGCCGACAAAAAAACGCCATGAGAGAGGCTCATGGCGTTTTGCTTGAACCGCCTGTCGGCGGGTGGGATACACCTCACTAGGAGGCGGCGTCCGCCTTGGGCGGTGCTTCTCCCGTGGCGGCCGAGTGTTCGAGCCAGCCGCCGCCCAGCGCCTTGTACAGGGTCACCTGGTTGGTCAGCCGCGCGAGCCGGGCCTGGATCAGGCCTTGCTGTGCGCTGTAGAGCGAGCGCTGGGCATCGAGCAGTGTCAGTGCGCTGTCCACACCATTGCGGTAGCGCAGCTCGGCCAGCTGGTAGCGTTGGGTTTCCGACTTCACCAACGCCTCTTGCGCCGCGATCTGCTGCTCCAGCATGGCCCGCGCGGTCAGCGCGTCGGACACTTCGCGGAACGCCGATTGCACCGACTTTTCGTACTGCGCCACCGCGATCTTCTTGCTGGTGGTGGAGACGTCCAGCCCGGCCGCGTTCTTCCCCCAGTCGAAGATGGGCAGGTTGATCTGCGGAATGAAGCTCCAGGCGAGCTGTCCCCCCTTGAACAGATTGCTGAGCTCGCTGCTCGCGGTGCCGTAGCTGCCGGTGAGCGAGATGCTCGGGAAGAATGCCGCGCGCGCCGCGCCGATATCGGCATTCGCCGCCTTCAGCTGGTGCTCGGCCTGGGCGATGTCCGGGCGCCGTTCCAGCAAGTCGGACGGCAGACCGGCCGGCAGATCCGCCAGCAGGCCCTGGGCATCGAACGCATTGCCTTGCGGCAGATCGGCCGGCAACGGCTGGCCCACCAGCAGCACCAGCGCATTCTCGGCCTGGGCGCGTTGCTGCATCAGGCTCGCCAGATTGCTCTTGGCGGTTTGCACCTGGCTGTCGGCGGTGCTCAGGTCGAGGGCGGTGACGGTGCCGACGTCGAAGCGCTTCTTGGTCAGGTCATACGAGCTCTGCTGGGCGGTAAGGGTGTCGGTGACCACCTTCTGCTGCTCGTCCAGCGCACGCAGCGTCAGGTACTGGCTCGCCACTTCCGATACCAGCGAGATTTGCGCCGATTTCTGCGCCTCGCCGCTGGCGAAGTACTGTTCCAGCGCCTCGTTCTTCAGGCTCTGCACGCGCCCGAACAGATCGAGCTCGTACGCGGTGAAGCCGACGGAGGCGCTGTACTTGCCGCTCACGCCGGCGCGTCCGCTGCTCGACAGGTCGGCCGGCAGACGCTGGCGCGTGCCGCTGCCGGTGGCGTCGATCGCCGGGAACAGGTCGGCGCGCTGAATCTGGTACTGCGCGCGCGTCTTTTCGACATTCAGCATCGCCACCCGCAGGTCGCGGTTGTTGGCGAGGGCCAGCTCGATCAACTTTTGCAGTCGCGCATCGGCGAAGAACTCGCGCCAGCCGATGTCCGCGGCATTGCCCTTGGTCGCCTGGGTGGCGGTATCGCCGCCGTAGGCCGGTCCGCTCGGCCATTGCCCGGCCACCGGCGCCGCCGGACGCTGGTAGGTCGGGGCCAAAGAGCAGCCAGCGAGCAGCGTGGCGGCGAGCAGGGCAGGCAAGGTGTATTTAGTCATGGTGTTTTCCTTCCTGGTCCGCGTTACGCGTTTCAACCGTCACCGGCACCGTCGCAACCGCCGCGTCCTCGTCTTCCATATGGTGCGTGTAGAACTTGCGCTGACGCTCGCTGCCCTTGAAGCGGCTGCGTACGACCACGAAGAACACCGGCACGAAGAAGATGGCGAGGAACGTGGCCGACAGCATGCCGCCGATCACGCCGGTACCGATGGCGTGCTGGCTCGCCGAGCCCGCGCCATTGCTGATCGCCAGCGGCAGCACGCCCAGCACGAAGGCCATCGAGGTCATCAGGATCGGGCGCAGCCGTAGGTGAACCGCTTCCAGCGTCGCTTCGATCACGCTCTTGCCCTGTGCCTGCAGGTCCTTGGCGAATTCGATGATCAGAATCGCGTTCTTGGTCGACAGGCCGATCGTGGTCAGCAAGCCCACCTTGAAGAAGACGTCGTTGGGCAGGCCGCGTAGGTGTGCTGCCAGCAGCGCGCCAAACACGCCAAGCGGTACCACCAGCATGACCGAGAACGGGATCGACCAGCTTTCGTACAGCGCGGCAAGGCACAAGAACACCACCACCAGCGAGATCGCGAACAGGGCCGGCGCTTGCGAACCGGACAAGCGCTCTTCATAAGACTGGCCGGTCCATTCGATGCCGAAGCCCGCGGGCAGCTTGGCGACGATTTCCTCGACCGCCTGCATCGCCTCACCGGAGCTCTTGCCCGGCGCTGCGGTGCCGACGATTTCCATCGAGGGCACGCCGTTGTAGCGCTCCAGGCGCGGCGAGCCGTAGCTCCACTTGGCGCTGGCAAAGGCCGAGAACGGCACCATGGTCCCGGAAGCGTTACGCACGAACAGCTTCTCGATGTCCTGCGGCTGCATCCGGTACGGTGCATCGGCCTGCACGATCACCTGCTGCACACGGGTGCCGTTGGTGAAATCGTTGACGTAGGACGAACCGAAGTTGGTGCTCAGGGTGTTGTTGATGTCCGCCAGCGACAGGCCCAGCGAGCTGGCCTTTTCCTGATCGATGGTGACCTGGAACTGCGGCGCATCTTCCATGCCCTGCGGACGCACGCCCGCCAGGCGCGGGTCCTTGGCCGCCATGCCGAGCACCATGTTGCGCGCTTCCATCAGCTTGTCGTGGCCCTGGCCGTTACGGTCCTGCAGCATGAAGTCGAAACCGGTGGCGTTGCCCAGTTCCGGAATCGGCGGCGGGTTGAGCGGGTAGATGATCGAGTCCTTGATCTGCGAGAAGAAGCCGAAGGCCCGTCCGATCACGCCCTGCACGTGGTGCTCGCTGGCCTTACGCTCGTCCCAGTCCTTGAGAGGGGTGAACACCAGGCCGAGGTTCTGGCCGTTGCCGTTGAAGCCGAAGCCGGCCACCGCGATGGAGTGCGCGGTTTCCGGTTGCTTCAGGTAATACTGCTCTACCTTCTCCAGGATGCCGCGGGTGTTCTCCGCGGTAGCTCCGGTCGGCAACTGAACCATGGTGATCGAGTAGCCCTGGTCTTCTTCCGGCAGGAACGACGACGGCAGACGCGCGAACAGCAGCGCCACCACGCCGATGATCACGAAGTAGAGCAGCATGTAGCGGCCGGTCTTGTGGATGATCTTGGCGACCGCCCCCTGGTACTTGTTGGTGCTGGCCGCAAAGCTGCGGTTGAACCAGCCGAAGAAGCCGCTCTTGGCTTGGTGATGGCCGGCGTCGACCGGTTTCAGCAGGGTCGCGCACAGGGCCGGGGTCAGGGTCAGTGCCAACAGCACCGAGAACACCATCGACGCCACCAGCGACAGCGAGAACTGCCGGTAAATGGCCCCCACCGAACCGCCGAAGAACGCCATCGGGATGAACACCGCGGTCAGTACCAGCGAGATGCCGATCAGCGCGTTGGTGATCTGCTCCATCGCCTTGCGCGTTGCCTTGCGCGGCGGCAGGCCTTCCTCGCTCATGATGCGCTCGACGTTTTCCACCACGACGATGGCGTCATCCACCAGCATGCCGATCGCCAGCACCATGCCGAACATGGTCAGCACGTTGATCGAGAAGCCAAATGCGGCCATGGCGCCCAGCGTACCGGCCAGCGCCACCGGCACCACGATGGTCGGAATCAGCGTGGCACGGAAGTTCTGCAGGAACAGGTACATCACCAGGAAGACCAGCGCCACGGCTTCGATCAGCGTCTTCACCACCTCTTCGATCGAAATCTTGACGAATTTCGAGGTGTCGTACGGCACGTCGGCCTTTACCCCCGCAGGGAAGTACGGGGTCAATGCCTTGACCTTGTCACGTACTGCTTGTGCCGTGGCCAGTGCGTTGGCCGAAGGCGCGAGCTTGATGCCGACTGCCGCCGCTGGCTTGCCGTCGACGTAGGCCTTGGTGGTGAAGGTCTGCGCACCGAGCTCGATGCGAGCGACATCGCGCAGCAGCACACGCGAGCCATCCTTGTTGACGCGCAGCAGGATGTTGCCGAACTGCTCGGGGGTCGACAAACGGCTTTGCGCCCGAATCGTGGCGTTCAGCTGCTGGCCCTTGATGGCAGGCAGACCGCCCAGCTCACCGGCCGACACCTGCACGTTCTGTGCCTTGATGGCGGCGATGATGTCGGAGGTGGTCATCTTGAAGCTGTTGAGCTTGTCCGGGCTCACCCACACGCGCATCGCGTACTCCGAGCCGAACAGATTGGCCTCGCCGACGCCGGTCACTCGGCTCAGCTGGTCGAGCAGGCTGGACGAGATGTAGTTGCCGAGTCCCACGGCATCGACGCTGCCATCCGTCGACGACAGCGTGACGAACATCAGGTAATTGCGGGTCGCCTTGGCAACCTTCACCCCCTGCTGCTGTACCTCTGTCGGCAGGCGCGGCATCGCCAGTTGCAGCTTGTTCTGCACCTGGACCTGGGCGATGTCCGGGTTGGTGCCGGGCTGGAAGTAAAGCGTGATGGTGGCTTGGCCGGACGACTGGCTGTTGGACGACATGTACAGCAGGCCGTCAATGCCGTTCATCTGCTGTTCGATCACCGTCGTGACGGAGTTTTGCAGCGTTTCCGCCGAGGCACCGGCGTAGGTGGCACTCACCGATACCGATGGCGGCGCGATGCTGGGGTACTGTGCCACCGGCAGCTTGACCACCGACAGCCCCCCGATCAGCAAGATCAATAGGGCGATCACCCAGGCGAAGACCGGGCGATCGATAAAGAACTTAGGCATGTTGAGCGGTCTCCGTTATTGACCTTGGACGGTCGAGGCGGGGGCGGAAGAGGTCGCCGCAACCGGTTTCACCGGGGCGCCGGGGCGGATTTTCTGCAGGCCCTGCACGATGACCTTGTCGCCGGCCTTCAGGCCTTCGGTGACCACCCACTTGTCGCCGACCGCCGTTTCGGCTTTCACGGGTTGCGCCAGCACCTTGTTGTCGGCACCGACCAGCATCACCGAGGCGCTGCCGCCCTGGCCGCGCTGCAGCGCTTGTTGCGGAATGGTCAATGCCGCCTTGTCGACCGCCTGTGCCAGGCGCGCGCGGGCGTACATCCCAGGCAACAGCTCATGCTTCGGGTTCGGGAATTCGGCGCGTAGCGTGACCATGCCGGTACTCTGATCCACCGTGACATCCGAGAACAGCAACTTGCCGGTCAGGGGGTATTCTGTACCGTCGTCCAGGACCAGGCGGACTTTGGCCTGGCCCGGTGCCACGCTCTCCAGCTTGCCGCTGTCAAAAGCGCGGCGCAGGCGCAGCATGTCGGAACTCGACTGGGTGAAGTCGAGGTAGATCGGATCGAGTTGCTGCACGGTGGCGAGCAGGGTGGGCTCGTTCTGGCCTACCAGTGCGCCTTCCGTCACCTGGGCCTTGCCGATGCGGCCGGGGATCGGCGACGTCACAGAGGTATAACCCAGATTGAGCTTGGCGGTCTGCACCGCCGCCTTGCCGGCGGCCACGTCGGCCAGCCCCTGTTTCACGGCCGCGACCGCGTTGTCGTAATCCTGCTTGCTGACTGCATTGACCGCCACCAGCTCCTTGTAGCGGCCCTCTTGCAATTTGGCCTGGGCCAGCGTCGCTTCCGACTTGGCCAGCGACGCCTCGGCGCTCAGCAGGCTTGCCTGGAGGGGGGCCGGGTCGATACGGAACAGCAATTCACCCTGCTTGACGTCGCTGCCTTCGTGGAAAACCTGTTTCAGCACAATGCCGGCTGCACGTGCGCGTACTTCGGATACTCGATAAGGATTCAGTCGGCCCGGAAGCTCGGTCGACAGAGCCGAGGCTTTCCTGCTTGACGGTGACGACGCCGACTTCCTGTGGTTGACCCGCGCCGGGGGCGGCGTCTGCTGCTTCTCGCCGCAGCCGGTCAGGACGGCTACCGCCGCAAGGGTTGCGGCTGTGACCAGACGCAATGAGGAGTTTTTATTGATGCGCATGGAACGCTCCCGATACTCAAGTGGGTGATTGGGTATGGCTAAGTCGAAGACCCGAGAGAGACGGGCTATGGGAGACAGCCGGCCTGCTTCTCGTCTGGAAATGCAAATATCCTAATTATGCGATTTTCTGGTGATCCTTACATCTGGACGGCGCGTCAACCATGCGGGTGCAGCGGCGGGGAGGCCGCTCTGCCGTAGGGCGATGGCAGCAGCCATAAAACACATCACCAGGCTATTAAAACCACACTAATAAAATGGATTACACGGGGTGCTGGGAAATTACCAAGCTGGCTGATAGTATATATACATTCATGAATGTATGTCTATGACGTGTGGGGCGCTATGAACGCCTTGCCAGTTCGGGAGAGGCTTGATGGCCCGCAAAACTAAAGAAGAGTCGCTGGAAACACGCAGCCTGATTCTCGACACGGCCGAGAGGGTCTTCGCCGAGCAGGGGGTGGCATGTACCTCTCTGGCAGATATCGCCACCGCCGCCGGGCTGACACGCGGTGCGATCTATTGGCACTTCAAAAACAAGGTGGACGTGTTCACGGCGATGGTCGACCGGGTGAGCCTGCCGATCGAAACCCTGTTCGCTGACGTGGTGGACAATCCGCAACATCCTGATCCCTTTGGTGAATTGCGTGCTGCTTGCCTGAGTATTCTGCAAAGCTTGGTGCGCAACGAACAGCGTCGGCGCGTGTTCGATGTGCTCTACCATAAGTGCGAACTCACCAACGACATGGGGCCGGTGCTGCAGCGCCAACAAGAGTGCCTTGTAGAGTGTACCGACCGTATCCGCCGTATCCTGCAGCGGGCGGTTGAGCTGGGCCAGTTGCCGGCCGGGCTCAACATCGCTCGCGCCGACATCATGCTGCATGCCTTGGTCAGCGGTTTGATGGGCAACTGGCTGTTCAGCCCCGGGAGCTTCGACCTGGAAGGCGAGGCCGCAAACCTGCTGGATGGCTACTGTGAAATGCTCAAATCCTGTCCTGCGATGCGCCGCCCCTGAAGTAACGACCTGGCGCGCCTGAACCTGGCATCAGGCTCCGGTGGCGTCACTCCCGAGAGGTGGGTTGAGTGCCGTAAGCGGCAAAAAATACCGTCAGCGCCGAACGCACATGCTCGGCGATTTCCTGGTCGGTCGGTTTTTCCCTGACGCCCCACAGACATTCATCGGCCAGCTCGGATGTCAGCAGAGCCAGCAAATGCAGGGCGGCACGCCATGGGTCGGCCTGCTTCAGGAGCCCCAATTGCATCTGTTGCTCCAGGTAATGGGCGATTCTGGTTCGGCCAACCTTGGGTCCCTCGTTGTAAAACAGTTGCCCGATATTGGATCGCCCGGCCTCTGTCAGCATCATGCGGCGAATCGCCAGCAGGTCGGGGCTAAGAATCTCCCGCAGAAAGCCGATCGCGAACGTCTCCAGCGTCTCGGCCAACTGTTCCCCAGTCTCCAGCACGGTAAAGACCGGCTGTACCCGCGCGGCACACAAGTCCCGCATGACCTCGCAAAACAGCACTTCCTTGGACGGAAAGTAGCTGTACAGGGTGGCCTTGGAGCCGCCCGCCCGATTGGCGATTTCCGACATGGAGGTGGCGGAGAAGCCCTGCTCCATGAATATCTCGGCGGCCGCATCGATGATGCCTTGCCGCTTTGCCTCGCTTTTCACTCTCACAACATGGTGCCTCAAAATTGAACCAGTGAGTTCAGTTTTGCTTGACGAGAGGAGATCTGTCAAGCTATAAACTGAACCGTACAGTTCAGTTAACAAGGAAACCACCGACATGAGCGCTTCATCACCTACGGCTTTGCTGCGACGTGCCATTCCCCTGGCCATCGTGCTCGCCTTGGCCGCCTGCGCCAGCGTGCCGGATCTTGGCCCGTTGCCACAACCCAAATCCCTGGGCACTAGCCCAAATGCGGGGCAGGTCCAACTCGATACCAGTTGGTGGCAGTACTACGGTGATGCCCAGTTGAATCAGCTGATAGACGAGGCCTTGCGCAACGCGCCCGACCTGGCTGCTGCTGATGCGCGGGTGCGCAAGGCCATCGGCGCAGCGCAGCAGGCTGGTGCCGCCACGCTGCCGTCGGTGGGGGTGAATGCTTCGCTGAGTCGCATGAAGCAGAGCTACAACAACGGTGTTCCGGCCGCGTCCGTGCCACAGGGGCTCAACAACTCTGTCCGGGCCACGCTCGACCTGAGCTACGAAATCGACTTCTGGGGCAAAAACCGCTCGGCCTTGGCTGCGGCCACCAACGAGCAGGCGGCGGCGGAAGCCGATGCGGCCCAGGCGCGCCTGACCTTGTCGACCGCCATTGCCTCCGCGTATGCCGAACTGGCGCACTTGTACGCCCAGCGGGATGCGGCACAGCAGGCCCTCGAAATCCGCAGCCAAAGCGCGCAGCTGATCAAGGAGCGGCAACAGCAAGGGCTGGAAACGCTGGGGACGGTGCGTCAGGCAGACTCCCGCTCCGCCTCGGCCAAGGCTGAGCTGCTGGCCATCGAAGAATCCATCGCCTTGCAGGGGCATCAACTGGCCGCCCTGATGGGGGCCGAGCCGGAGCGGGGTGATCGCATCCAGAGGCCGGCAATCAACCTGGCACAGAACATCACTGTTCCCGCGCAACTCCACGCCGATCTGCTCGGGCGCCGCCCGGACCTCGCTGCCGCGCGGCTGCGTGCCGAGGCTGCGGCCAAGCGGATTGATCAATCGCGGGCCGAGTTCTACCCGAATATCAATCTGTCGGCTTACGTCGGGGCGCAATCCTTGGGGCTGGATATGTTGACCAAGGCCGGCTCCGGTATTGCCGGTTTCGGCCCGGCCATCAGCCTGCCGATCTTTCGTGGCGGTCAGCTGCAAGGCCAGTACCGCATCGCCCGGGCCCAGTACGACGAAGCCGTCGCCAATTACGACCAGACCCTCAATCACGCATTGCAGGATGTTGCCGATGCTTTGAGCAGCCAGGCGGCACTCGATGGCCGGCTGTCGGCGCAGCAAGAGTCGCTGGCGGCAGCCGAGGATGCCTTGCGCATCGCTCGCAACCGCTACCAGGGTGGCCTGGCTACCTATCTGGACGTATTGACTGCCGAAGACAGCGTGGTTGCCAGCCGCCGCTCGCTGAGCGATCTGCAGACCCGCCGCTTGAGTCTCGATGTCGCTCTGATCCGCGCCCTTGGTGGCGGTTATCGCGCGGCATGACAACCGACACCAATTCAATAATCCAAGGAATTCATCATGTCTGAAACGTTGACTGCCACCGCGCCGCTTCCTCAAATCGACAATGCGGCCAAGCGCAAGAAACTGTTCCTCGCTCTGGGCGGTGCGGTAGCGCTGTCCGCTGCGGCCTATGGTGCCTACTGGACGCTGGTCGCCTCGCACCACGTCACAACCGACAACGCCTATGTCGCCGCCGAAATCGCCCAGGTGACGCCGTCCATCGGCGCCAACGTCCGCGCCGTCAAGGTGGTGGACACCCAGGCGGTAAAACGGGGCGATGTCCTGGTCGAGCTGGACGACACCGATGCCCGTCTCGCCCTGGAGCAGGCCGAGGCCGAACTGGCGCGCGCCGAGCGTAAGGTCAAAGGCTATTTGGCCAGCGACGACGGCCTGCAGGCCCAGGTCAGCGCTCGCGATGCCGAGCTGCTGCGCGCCAGGGCGCAGTTGAGCTCCGCGCAAAGTGATCTGGAGCGGGCCAAGATCGACCTGGAGCGTCGTCAGGCGCTGGCGAAATCCGGCTCGGTATCGGGTGAAGAGCTGACGCATGCCAAGACGGCTTACGACACCGCCAAATCTGCCCTGGAGGCCGCCAAGGCGGCGCTGGCTCAGGCGGAGGCCAACAAGCTGGCGGCCCAGGGCTCGCTCAAGGCCAATCAGACGTTGACCGCGAACGCCACCGTCGATACCAATCCGGAGGTCGCCCTGGCTCGTGCCAAGCGTAATCAGGCACGCGTGGATCTGGAGCGCACCGTCATTCGTGCCCCGATCGACGGCGTGGTGGCCAAGCGCCAGGTGCAGGTGGGGCAGCGCATCCAGTCCGGTGCGCAGTTGATGTTGGTGGTTCCGCTGCAGCAGGTGCACGTGGATGCCAACTTCAAAGAGGTGCAGTTGGAGAAGGTACGGGTCGGCCAACCGGTCACGTTGCATTCCGACATCTACGGCTCCGACGTGGTGTACCACGGCAAGGTGGTGGGGTTCTCCGGCGGTTCGGGCTCGGCGTTTTCGCTGATTCCGGCCCAGAATGCCACCGGCAACTGGATCAAGGTGGTGCAGCGCCTGCCGCTGCGCATTGAGCTCGATCCGGCCGAGCTGAAGGTTCACCCGTTGCAGGTCGGTCTGTCCATGACTGCCACCGTCGATACGGCCAGCAATCTCTAAAGGGGTCTTGCCATGAGTGCTCACGTCGCTGCTGCACAGACCAAGCCGCTCGAAGGCGGAGCGCTGTGGCTGGCTGCATTGATGCTGGCAGCCGCCAACTTTCTGGTGGTGCTCGACACCACTATCGCCAATGTGTCGGTGCCCAATATTGCTGGCGGATTGGCCGTGTCAGCCAGTCAGGGTACCTATGTCATTACCTCGTACGCCGTGGCGGAGGCCATCATCGTTCCTTTGACGGGCTGGCTGGCCGCCCGCTTCGGCACGGTGCGCCTGTTCGTCGTCTCGATGCTGCTGTTCGGGCTGTTTTCGGTGCTGTGCGGCTTTGCCAACTCGATCGAGCTGCTGGTGTTGTTCCGCGTATTGCAGGGCTTGGCCGGTGGTCCGTTGATGCCGATGTCCCAGACCTTGCTGCAGCAGATTTTCCCGAAAGAGAAAGCCGGTGCCGCCATTGGTCTGTGGAGCATGACCACGCTGGTGGCACCCATCATGGGGCCGATTCTGGGAGGCTATCTCTGTGACCAGGTGGGCTGGTCGTGGATCTTTTTCATCAATGCGCCGCTCGCGATTGCGTGCAGTTACTTTGGCTGGCAGATGCTCAAGCGTTTTGAGGGCAAGCTGATCAAGCTGCCCGTCGACGCCGTCGGGTTGGCCTTGCTCATTGCCTGGGTGGCGGCCTTGCAGCTGATGCTGGACGAGGGGAAGAATCTCGACTGGTTCTCGTCTCCCGAGATCGTGGCCCTGGCGATCATCGCCGTCATCGGGTTTGCCGCTTTCATGATCTGGGAAATGACGGCCAGCAACCCCATCGTCAATCTGCGCGTATTCCGCCATCGTGGTTATTGGGCCAGCGTGCTGACCATTTCGCTGGCCTTCGGCTCGTTTTTTGGTGCCACGGTCCTGACGCCGCAATGGCTGCAGAGCTATATGGGCTACACCGCCACACAGGCCGGTTATGCCACGGCCATGAGCGGCATCCTGGCGGTGATCGCCGCGCCGATCGCGGCACAAATGTCGACCAAGATGGACCCGCGGCCGCTGGTGTTCTTCGGCGTGATGTGGCTTGGCGGTGTGACGCTGTTCCGTAGCTTCGGCACCTCCGATATGGGTTTCTGGCAGGTGGCCTTGCCCTTGCTGTTCCAGGGGCTCGGCATGCCTTTCTTCTTCGTCCCGCTCACCGGGCTGGCCATGGCGAGTGTGGAGACCGAGGAGATGGCTTCCGCCGCGGGGTTGATGAGCTTCCTGCGGACGCTATCCGGCGCTTTTGCGACGTCGTTGGTGACGACCTCCTGGGAGGATAAGGCCTCCTACAATCGGGCGGAACTATCTGGCTTTGTCGATGCGACCGGGCAGACTTTGCAGAGTCTGACGCAGAACGGCATGAGTGTCGAAACCGCCCGGGGCATGATCGACCAGTTGGTGCAGTCGCAAAGCATCATGCTCTCGACCAACCAGATTTTCTGGCTGAGCGGGCTGTCGTTCGTGATTGCGGCGTGCGCGATCTGGCTGGCACCGCGTCCGACCAAGGTGGCGGATACCAGCAACGTTCATTAGTAACGTTGTCTGGCGGGCGGCTGAGGCCGTCCGTGTTCAAGAAAGGTCTTGAGCGTGCCCAAGGCAAAAGACCTTTCTTGCTCTCGCATTGATAGATTCTAAACGACGCTGGTGGGACGCCCGTCCTGCCGTACAAGCCCTGCCGTTTCTGGTGTGTCCTGCGCCATCGCTTCTCACTATTTCCTCTTCCGATTGCGTGCTCGACAGTGGCCTGTGCGTCATTTTGGCTCGGCCATTCGACCTGGCTGTTCTCATCCTTAGCACGACAAATTCCTGCATTGATTTACCTGCTTGCACCGGTGCACTGGGCTGTTTGGCATGGTTATCTTGAAATTTAATGTATATTACGTATAACATGTAATAAATACGACAATATAAAAATATGCAATGATTATTTACATAATCGTTGCTATATAATGTTGGGTAACAAAATCGGGGGGCGGGATGGGCGGGCGGGAATTGAAGGGGTTGCCGACCTCATGTGAGGTGGCGGCGCTACTCCAGCAGGAGGGGCTTGCTTTCGTGTTGGGGAGTCGTTCGCTGCAACTTGATCAGGCATGCCAGATCAACGCGGCCAATGACCTTGAGGCGATTGAATGCTGGCTCGCGACAATAGATAACCCCAATACGCATCGTGCTTACAGGAAAGAGGCGTATCGCCTAGCCTTGTGGTCGATCAGTTTTCAGCAAAAACCGGTTTCAGGTTTGCGGGTGGAAGACTTGCATCGTTACTTCGATTGGCTGGCCGGGCCGGAGCGCCATCCGGAATGGCCGGCACATTGGCGCTTGATCAATGGACCGCTGAAGGAATCGAGCCGCCGGCAAGCCAAAATCATTCTGCAGTCGTTATTCGACTACCTGGTCAATGCCTCCTATCTGGCGGCCAACCCTTTCCGCTTGCTCGGTAAAAACCAGCGCGGCCGCGAGACCGTGGCGCCGGCAGGTTTCGACGAAGAGGGGCAGGTAGCGATCAATCGCTGGATCGAGCCGGGTTTGTGGGGGTGGCTGGTTGATTTTCTCGATGCCTTGCCGGTATCGACGACGACCCGTCGGGCTCGGGTTGAACGCTTGCGCTTCCTTTTGGAGTGGCTGTACCGGACTGCGGCACGACGGAGCGAGCTGGCCGGCGCGCGCATGGGACATATCCATCGAACGCAGGGGTTATGGCTGTGGCGGGTGATGGGTAAAGGGGGGCGGGTGGTCGATGTGCCGCTGGACCGCCAGGCGATCGACGCTCTGGTGCGGTATCGGCGGTTCCGCGGCTTACCTGATTACCCGCAGCGGGGAGAGGGAGGCGTGCCGCTGGTGTCCGCATTGGACGGCGTCGGGGCGATCCAGGGGCTGCAGATCTATAGCGCCTTGAAGTGGTTCTTTCGAATGGCCGAGCCTGCGGCGCGCGCGCTCGATGTGCAGTGGGGTGAAGCCCTGAGGGCAGCTTCGACACACTGGATTCGTCATTCGCTGGCGTCGCATGCGGCACGGGCCGGCGTGCCGATCCACTTGACGGCGGAGCGTTTGCGGCACAAGTCGCATGCCACGACCCAGCGTTACTACATTCATTCCAGCTTGAAAGAGCAGGTCGAGGCGTTCGATCGCGATTTGCTGCGACGCGATGGGGATGAATGACGTAGCGCAGGATGAAAATGAATTGATCTTATAATCATGTGTTGACATTCGGCGGCGCGGTGATGCTGGCCGGTACGATAAGAAGAGAGGGTTTAGATGGGGGCGGATATTTATTCCCGCATTCGCCAGGTGGCGTTTGAGTTGGTCGGCGAGGGGGTCTGGCCCACGGTGATTGAGGTTCGGGCGCGCCTGGGCACCGGCTCAAACACCACGATCAACAATACGCTGAAGGAATGGCGCCAGGAGTTCCTGTCGCGCGTGGCCGTATCCGCGCGCCGGCCAGACTGGCCGGCAGGGTTGGCCGAAGCCTTCGAACAAATCTGGCAACGCGCTTGTGACGAGTCTGACAGTCGGCTGGAGTCGGTGCGCCAGGAGTGGCAGGCGGAGCTGGCGACCGAAAAAGAGGCCAGCGGCGAGTTGCGTCAGGCGCTGGAGAGTGCGGAGCTGGCTTTGGTGGCGGCCCGGCATGAGCTCGACATGGAGTCGGCCAAGCTAGCCGCGCTGGCGGGGCAGCTGAAGTCGGAGCAAGCGCGCTGCGAGTCGCTCGAGCGGGCCTTGCAAGAGCGTGGCCAGGCGTTAGAAAAGGCGCTGGTTCAGGTAGAGAAAATTCAGCAAGAGAGCGAGGGACGATTCTCCGAGTTCCGGGAGAAGGCCGAGCGCCAGGTACAACAGGAGAAGGAAGAAAGCGCCCGGCGCGAGGCCTTGGCGTATGAGCGCTTGGAAGGCTTGCGCGTGCGGCTCTACGAGCAGATCGAAGAAGAGCGCCAGCAGATGAAAGCCACTGAGGAGCGCCTGGAGGGCGAGTTGCTCGCTATGCGCAAGGAGCTTGGCCGGTCCACGACGCTGTGGCAGGAGCGACTGGCCGAGCGAGAACGAGAATGCGGACGCTTGTCGGCAAGGCTCGAGACGATCGAGGAGCAGCGCGAGCAACTCCAGCGCATGCTCGACAGCGAATCGCAAAGCCGCAACCGGCTCAATGAACAGTTGCTGGAAATGTCAGCGGTGGTGACGCGTGCCGATGCCGAACGTCGATCGATGGTGCAGGGGTATCTGGAGCAGTTGGTGCAGGACCTCGGCGCGGCGTCGGCCGAGATCGTGCACATGGATGCAGTATCCTTGCGGCAGTGGCTCGAGATCAGGGTGCCGCGTTAGCCGGTGCGGCGGTAAAGAGCCGGCCAAGCGGGGCGACGATACTCTCGAGGAAGTGGGCGTCGACATCGTCAAACTGGTTGAGCTGTTCCGAGTCGACGTCCAGTACGGCGGCGACCTGGCCGTCCGGCAGGCGCACCGGGACGACGATCTCGGAGCGGGAACTGGAAGAGCAGGCGATGTGACCCGGGAAGGCGTCGACGTCGGGTACAACCAGCGTGCGGTTTTCCTTCCATGCCGCACCGCAGACGCCCTTGCCGTGCGGGATGCGTGTACAAGCGATCGGCCCCTGGAACGGCGCCAGGACCAGTTCATTATTCTTGACAACGTAGAAGCCGACCCACAGCCAGTCGAAAGTCATCTTGAGCGCGGCGCACAGGTTCGCCAGGGCCGCGATTTGGTCGGTTTCGTGGTCAAGCAGGGCACGGGTTTGCGGTAGCAGCGTCTGGTATTTCTCGGTTTTGCTGCCGCTTTCGATAATCAGTTGTTCGGCCATCTGGAATCTTCGTTTCGGGTGGTGCAATTGCGGGCAGATATAGTGCCATGAAAAAGCCCGACCGGGCTGCCTGTCTCGTAGGGTGACAAGCGGTCGGGTCGGGCGTCATCGCCATGCTGGCGATGGTTACATGGTGTGCTGGCCGCCGTTGATCGCCAGGTTGGCGCCGGTCATGAAGCCGGACACGTCGGAGGCCAGGTAGTTGACCAGGCCGGCGATTTCTTCCGGCTTGCCAAGGCGGCCAACCGGGATTTGGGCGATGATCTTGTTGCGCACGTCTTCCGGCACGGCCATGACCATATCCGTGGCGATGTAGCCCGGGGAGATGGTGTTGACGGTCACGCCCTTCTTGGCCACTTCCTGGGCCAGCGCCATGGTGAAGCCATGCATGCCGGCCTTGGCGGCAGAGTAGTTGGTCTGGCCGAACTGGCCCTTCTGGCCGTTGATGGACGAAATGTTGATGATTCGGCCCCAGCCGCGCTCCACCATGCCGTCGACCACCGGTTTGGCCATGTTGAAGACCGAGTCCAGGTTGGTGCTGATGACCGCGCTCCAGTCGTCCTTGGTCAGGCGCTTGAAGGTCGCATCGCGGGTGATGCCGGCGTTGTTGACCAGGATGTCGACCGGGCCGATGTCCTGAGTGATCTTCTCGACCATGGCCTGGCAAGCGGCGGTGTCGGTGACGTCGCACTGATAGGCGTAGGCCTGGTAGCCGGCTTCTTTCATGTCAGCCAGCCAGGCTTGTTCCTTGCCCGGTTTGCTGTAGGTGGTGACCACGGTGTGGCCGGCAGCGGCGAGAGCCTTGCAAATCGAGGTCCCGATACCGCCCATGCCGCCCGAAACCAAAGCGATTCTCTTTGCCATTATCTCGTCTCCTGTCTGTGAGAAGCGCTGTAAGTGCGCTGTTTTGAGGTTCTTTGCACGACAGAATAGGGGCATTGTCTGGCTTTGTAAATCATCAGCGGGATTGCATAACTTATGCTGTTATCTTGTTCAGCTCGCTTGTCAGTCTTTGTAACAATTCCATGCGATACTGGCTTATTTTCCCGCTCTTGGCGGCTTCCTTGATGGCGCAGTCCGGTTCGGCCAGGTGGGCACAATTATGGAAGCGGCACTGCCCGATGAGGGGGCGCATCTCGGGGAAATAATGTACGAGATCAGTGGCTTGCAGATGTTTTAGGCCGAATTCCTGCAATCCCGGTGAGTCGATCAAGTGGCTGTTTGAGTCGAGATGATAGAGCGCGGCATGCGTCGTGGTGTGCCGGCCGGAGTCGAGAGCAGTGGAAATATCACCGATTCGTGCACGGGCGTCCGGCAGCAAAGCGTTGGTCAGGGTGGACTTGCCCATGCCCGACTGTCCAACAAAAACCGAAGTGTGGCCGGCCAGCAGGGGGCGAAGTTCTTCCACGCTCTGTTTGGCCGATAGACTGAGGACGTGATAGCCCAGCGCCTGATACAGCTCCAGTTTTTTCAGCCAGGCGGCGGTTTCCGGCAGGTCTGACTTGTTGACCAGGATGATGGGCTCGATATCGGCGGCCTCGGCGGCGATCAGGCCCCGGTTGAGGAACTCTTCGCTTGGGGTGGGAACGGCGGCCGTCACGAACAGAATGCGGGTGACGTTGGCCGCAATCATCTTGGTTTTCCAGTCGTCCTGGCGGTAGAGAAGGCTGCGCCTTTCGTGGGCGTTTTCGATAACGGCCTGTTCGTCATTCTGGATCAGGATGTCGACGAAGTCACCGCAGGCGTAGTTGACGCGTTTGCCGCGAGTGGTGCAATCGTAGGAGCGGCCGTCGGTTTCGACAATGAAGCGGCGGCCGTAGCTGCGGATGATCTGTCCGGTTTGTTTCATGCAGGCCTATTCAGCAGGGCTTCCGTTTTTGCCGCGCAGATGAAGTCGTTGAGGGTGAGACCGTTGGCGTCGTGGGTGCTGAAGTGCACCACGGCGCGGTTGTAGTGGACCGACAGGTCTGGGTGATGGTCTTCTTGATGGGCAATCCAGGCCAGGGCGTTCACGAACGCCATGGTTTCGTAGTAATTGCCGAAGCGGAAGGTCTTGACCAGCTTGATGCCTTGGATTTCCCAACCGGGCAGGGCGGCGAGATGTTGCTGCTGACGGGTGGCGTCCAGCGGGCTCTTGCCATGCTGGGCCTGGCAATGCATTGCCGTGAGGTTCATGCGTGCTCTCCTTTCAGATGGGCGATACGCAGTGTCGCCGGCGGGTGGGAGTCGTAAAAGGCCGAATGCAGCGGGTCGGGGGTGAGCGTCGAGGCATTGTCCCGATACAGCTTGACCAAGGCCGACGCCAGCGCCTCGGCGGAAACCTGCGCGGCGGCAAAATCGTCGGCTTCATATTCGTGGCGGCGTGACAGCAGGCTGGAGAGCGGTGTCAGCGGGAAGGTGAAGGCAGGGATCACCATGAAGAACAGCACCAACGCCAAGGCGTTGCCCTGGCTGGTCAGCCCCAGTCCCTGATAGAACCAGGAGGCATCGATCAACCGACCCAGGATGAACAGCAAGCCCAGGGAGAGCGCGAAGGTGAGCCCGATGCGCTTGATGACGTGGCGCTTGTGGAAGTGCCCCAGTTCGTGGGCGAGCACCGCTTCGATCTCGTCGTGTTCGAGGCGTTTGAGCAGGGTGTCGAAGAACACGATGCGCTTGCTCGCACCAAAGCCGGTGAAGTAGGCGTTGCCATGGCTGGAGCGGGTGGAACCGTCCATGACGAAGATGCCTTGGCTCTTGAAGCCGCAACGCTGGAGCAGGGCGTCGATGCGCTGGCTCAGCGTGGCATCCTGCAGCGGTTGGAATTTGTTGAAGAGGGGGGCGATCAGGGTCGGGTAGACCGCCACCAAGAGCACACTGAAGGCGCTCCACAGCAGCCACACCCACAGCCACCACAGGCTGCCCATGATCGACATCAGCCACAAGACCAGTAGCAGTAATGGCGCGCCGATCATTATGCCCAGTGTGGTGCTCTTGACCAGGTCGAGGAAGAACAGTTTGGGCGTTGTCGAGTTGAAGCCGAAGCGGGCCTCGACGCCGAAGGTGCGGGCCAGGCTGAAGGGCAAGGAGACCGCGCCGGAAACCAGGCTGACCGCGCCAATCAGGATCAGTCCGCGCAGCAGGTCCGATCCGGCAAGGTTGGCCGAAAGCTGCCACAACCCCTGCAGTCCGCCTCCCAGCGTCAGGGCCAGGATCAGCAGGGTATCAACGACGGCGTTGAGCATGCCGAGCCGGGTCTTGGCGACGGTGTAATCGGCGGCGCGCTGGTGGGCTTCCAGTGGAATGCTGTCGGCAAAGCCCACCGGCAACTGCTGGCGGTGGCGCAGGATGTGGCGGGTGTGGCGACGGGCCAGCCACAGCCGGAGCAGCAAGGAGCCCCCCAAGGCGAGCAGGAAGGCGTAGGTAAAGGCGTTTGTCATGGGAAAGAATGCGCGACGTTTGCCGGATGTGCGGCAATGGCGGAAAATACGACCGTTTAGAAAGATGGATCAGTATGGCACAAGATCAAAACAACCTCATCTGGCTCGACATGGAAATGACGGGCCTGAATCCCGATAGCGACCGCATCATCGAAATTGCCGTGGTGGTGACCGATGGCCAGCTCAACGTGCTGGCCGAGTCGCCGGTGCTGGCGATTCACCAGCCCGACAGCGTGCTGGATGGCATGGACGAGTGGAACAAGTCCACCCACGCCCGCTCGGGGCTGATCGAACGGGTCAAGGCCTCGACCCTGAGCGAAACCGATGCCGAGGAGCAGATGCTGGCGTTCCTGCAGGAGTACGTGCCGGCCAAGACCTCGCCGATGTGCGGCAACTCGATTTGCCAGGATCGCCGTTTCATGGCGCGCGGCATGCCACGGCTCGAAGCCTTCTTCCATTACCGTAACCTCGACGTGTCGACGCTGAAGGAGCTGTGCAAGCGCTGGAAGCCCGAGGTGGCGCGCGGCGTGGTGAAGAAAGGCCGTCATCAGGCCTTGGCCGACATCCTCGAATCGATCGAGGAATTGAAGTACTACCGCGAGCACTTCATCAAACTCTGATGGCTTGTGAATAAATCGGCTGCCCTCAGCCGGCCTAGTGCTGCCCACCGTGCCACGGGTACGGCTGTGCTGCCTGGCCCGGCCTGAGGGTGCGGCGATGGCCGCAGGGAATCCCCGATGATTTCTTTTGCCGGCTGGTTTTCCGGCCCGCTTTTCCCGGCGGGCTGTCTTCCCGTCATCAACTGGATTTTTCGATGCTGGACTACCGTCGTCACGACATCAACGGTTCACCGGTCTGGGCCAAGCTGCATCAGCACCAGCGCGCCACGCGCCACATGCACATGCGCGAACTGTTTCAGCTGGATCCGCAGCGATTCGGCCGCTTTTCACTGGAAGTCGACGGCCTATTGCTGGATTACTCCAAGAACCGCATGACCGAACGGACTTTCGAACTGCTGTTCGAGTTGGCCGAAACGGTGAATCTGCGGGGCTGGATGGAGTCGATGCGCCATGGCGAGCGTATCAATGTGAGCGAGGATCGCGCGGTGCTGCATACCGCGCTGCGCCTTCCGGCTGATGCGGCGCTGGAAGTGGACGGTGTCGACCTGGTGCCGCAGGTGCACGCCGTGTTGCAACGTCTGCGCGCGTTCAGCGAACGGGTGCGCGCCGGCGAATGGCGCGGCTATACCGGCCTACCGGTGACCGACGTGGTCAATCTGGGGATTGGCGGTTCCGATCTCGGGCCGCTGGTGGTGGCCGAAGCGCTGGGTCCGTATGCGCATCCGGGGCTGGCGGTGCATTTCGTCTCCAACGTGGACGGTCAGCATATCGCCCGCACCCTGGAGAAGCTCGACCCGCGTACCACCCTGTTCATCGTGGCGTCCAAGTCGTTCACCACGCCGGAAACCTTGCTCAATGCCCAGGCGGCGCGGCAGTGGTTCCTGCAGGCGGCAACGGAGGCGGATATCGCGCGTCATTTCGTCGCGGTGTCGACCAACGCCGGCGCCGTCAAGGCGTTCGGCATCGACCCGGAAAACATGTTCGGATTCTGGGATTGGGTGGGGGGACGCTACTCGGTGTGGTCCGCCATCGGCCTGCCGGTGATGCTGGCAGTCGGATTCGAGTGCTTCAGCGAGTTTTTGGCTGGCGGTCATGCCATGGACCAGCATTTCTTCAGCGCTCCGTTCGAGCGCAACATGCCGGTGATCCTGGCGCTGATCGGTGTCTGGTACAACACCTTCTACGGTGCCCATACCCACGCCATCATGCCGTACGACCATGGTCTACGCCGCCTGCCTGCTCACATCCAGCAACTGGACATGGAGTCCAATGGCAAGCGTGTCGGGCGCTTCGGGGAGCGGCTCGACTTCAAGACCGGGCCGGTGATCTGGGGTGAGGAGGGCGTGAACAGCCAGCATGCTTTCTTCCAGTTGCTGCATCAGGGCACCCGCCTGGTGCCGTGTGATTTCATCATCCCGATGAACAGCCACTATCGGGTCGACCACCAGCATGCCGTGCTGGTGGCCAACTGCCTGGCGCAGACCGAGGCGCTGATGCGCGGTAAGGCCGAGGCCGAAGTGATGTCGGAGCTGTCCGACCTGCCGGGTGACCGGCTCGACATGCTGCTGCCGCAGAAACTGTTTCCCGGCAATCAGCCCTCCAACACGCTCGCTCTCGATAAGCTGACGCCGCACGCGCTCGGCATGCTGATGGCCTTGTACGAGCACAAGGTGTTCGTGCAGGGTGTGATCTGGGGAATCAATTCCTTCGACCAATGGGGTGTCGAGTACGGCAAGCAACTGGCGCAGCGCATCCTGCCGGAGCTCTCGTCCGAAGGCGCGCTGGCGCACGACAGTTCCACCAACGGGCTGATTGCCCATTTCCGGAGTCGTCATGAGTGCTGAGATGGAATTGGCTCGCCAACTGGGCGAACTGCTGTTGGATCGAGGGGAGTGCCTGACGCTGGCCGAGTCTTGCACGGCCGGCCGGATTGCCGGGGCCGTGACCGATATCGCAGGCAGCTCGGCCTGGTTCGGTTATGGCTTTGTCACCTATAGCAACGAGGCCAAACAGCAGATGCTCGGCGTGCGCGCTGAAACGTTGGCCGAAGACGGCGCGGTCAGTGAGCGGACCGTGCGGGAAATGGCGGCCGGGGCGCTGCTGCACTCCGGGGCCGACTGGGCGGTGGCTGTGTCGGGTATCGCCGGTCCGGCAGGCGGCTCGGTGGCGAAGCCGGTGGGGACGGTATGGTTCGCCCTGGCTGGCCGTCAGGGTGCAGCCGAGGCCTTCGTCTGCCATTTTGCCGGCGATCGGCTCGAGGTTCGCCGGCAGACGGTGGAAACGGCGCTGTCTCGCCTGATACAGCTGATCGATCGTCAGCCGCTGTCCGCCTGACGATCGCTTCGAGAGGTCACAACGCCGGTTCGTCCGGCGTTTTTTATGCCTTGTCGTCGGAGTGAGGGGGGCTCTCGTCTAGCTTGGCGCGTGGGTGGGTGGCATCGTAGACCTTGGCCAGGTGCTGGAAATCGAGGCTGGTGTAGATCTGCGTGGTGGACAGGTTGGCGTGGCCCAGCAGCTCCTGGACCGCGCGCAGATCGCCTGAAGACTGCAGTAGATGGCTGGCAAAAGAATGGCGCAGCATGTGGGGATGGACATGGCGGTCGCTGCCGTGGCGCTGCGCCCACTGTTCCAGCCGTTTCTCCACCTGCCGTCCGGACAACCGCCGCCCGCTCTTGCCGGTGAATACCGCGCCTTCGCCTGGCTGGGAGGGGCGGATTGCCAGCCATTGTTCCAGCGCCTGCCGGGCTTGGCGGCCGATCGGCAGGATGCGTGTCTTGTTGCCCTTGCCGTGGGCGGTGAGCAGGCCCTCGCCCAGATCGAGATCGGCAAGGTCGAGCCCGGTCAGCTCCGACAGGCGCAAGCCGCATGAGTAGAGCAGCTCGAGCATGGCCTGATCGCGGAGGGTTAGGTCATCCTCAGGGTCGATCGGGGCGTCGAGCAGGGCGCTGGTGGCGTCGACGGGCAGGGCCTTGGGAAGCGTCTTCGGGCTTTTGGGGGGGCGAATTCCTTGGCAGGGATTGGTGGCTGGGAGTTTTTCCTGTTCGATCAGCCAGTCGAAGAATCCGCGCCAGGCGGACAGCATGCGCGCCAGGCTGCGGCCAATGTGCCCCTTGGCGTGGAGCCGTGCCACGGCGAGGCGGATTTGTTGTGCGGTGAGGGTGGCAGGATCCTGCGCCCCTTGCAGTGCGGCCAACGCCTGCAGGTCGCGGCGGTAGGCGCTGCGCGTGTGCGGGCTCTTGCCAGCAAGCTGCAGCGACTGGTCATAGCCGGCGATCCGCTGCTCCCAGCTCGTGGACGAGGGAGCGCTGTGGTCGGGGCTTGGGTCGGGCGTGTCCTGCGGGCCTGTGCTCATGATGCAACGTTCTCTGAAGTCAGGACAAAGTAAAAAGCCGCCCGGCGAGATAAGGGGCGGCTCTGGGGTGGGGCTCGGCGAACCTTACTGCCTGACGAATTCGTTCTCGATATCCTCGAGCGTGATTTCCCACGAGTCCATCATGTAGCGCAGCAGGGCCATCTCCGGATCGCTGATCTGTCCGTCGGACTTGGTGACGTCGATGGCCAGGGCGCAGGCAAGAATGCGCCGGCTGCGGTCGGTGACATCGGTCAGCAGATTGTCGATGCGCTGCTTGTCGATGAGATGGATCGTGCCATCCTGTTCATCGGCTTCGTCCGAGATGTCGTCGCAGTAGCTGATCAGCACGTCCATGAATTGCTTGCGGCCAAGGCCAAGCACCTCGTAGGCGTTCAACTCCTCCAGTGCTTCGATTTCGTGGTGATCCATCTCGCCGTCAGTGACCAGGAACATGGCCAGCAAGCGGGCAATGGCTTCGGCACTGTTAGGGGGTAGGGTCTCATCATGCCATTCCTCCTTGTTGTTCTCGCGGAAAGCGCGTCATAAACATGTCGGGCATGGGCACGATTTTCCGCTTGCCGTAATCGAAGAAGACGATTCCGGTCTTCAATCTTGCCACTTCTTGCCCGGTCTTGTCATGGCTTGCCTGATAAACCAGATCGAAACCGTATTTGTTGGGGTCGGTCAGTCCCAGACGAAAGATCAGGTTTTCGCCATGAAAGACCTCTGCCTTGTAGACGATAGCGGCATCCGTCATGATGATGCCATGCCCCTCTACATCGAGCTCGGTATAACCGTAGGCCTTGAAGAACCGCAGCCGCGCTTCGTGGGCCAGCCGCAGTATGGCGTCGTTGGCGAGATGTCCCCCGTAGTTGATATCACCTATCCTGATATCGAGGGCTGTTTCGAAGACGAAT
This sequence comes from Pseudogulbenkiania sp. AW2-16, assembly GCF_056824575.1. NCBI lineage: Bacteria > Pseudomonadati > Pseudomonadota > Betaproteobacteria > Neisseriales > Chromobacteriaceae > Pseudogulbenkiania > Pseudogulbenkiania sp. AW2-16. Next base: position 2,916,899 of record NZ_CP157668.1, read on the forward strand.
GTCTCCGGCAGGGGAATCTGGATACGGGCCATGATCGATTCTGCTTCAAATACGGCAGAGTCTACTCACGTCCTTAACCTGCATCAACAATGAAACGTGGCGGATTTGGTACGGTGTGGTAGTCAGGGGTTATCAGATAAGGAGCATGTCATGTATCAGCGAATTTACGTACCGGTGGATGATAGCGAAACTTCCAACCTGGCCTTGGCTGAGGCTTGCAAGCTCGCAAAAGAAGTCGGTGCCAAGGTGTGCCTCGCGCATGTTGTCGACCTGGCGCAGTTTGGATGGGGGGGACGGAGTTTCTCGATGCTTCCGAACTACAGGCTTCGATCAAGCAGGCCGGCGAGAAGGTGCTGTCTCAGGCTGAAGCCAAGGCGCAGGCCATGGGTGTTCAGGTCGAGGGCAAGATTCTCGAGAGCTGGGGCGACAAGATTGCGTCGGTATTGATTGAAGACTTGCAGAACTGGCAGGCGGACTTGGTGGTCATGGGGACGCACGGCTGGAGCGGCCTGATGCATCTGCTGATGGGGAGTGTGGCAGAGGGCGTGCTAAAGCAGGTCGAAGTCCCGGTCTTGCTGGTGCGTAACGTCGGCGACTGAACCGGGGCTGAGGTCGGTGTTGCGCATCACCATCTCCCCGGTGGGGTTCACCGGGGAGATGTCATGGGATGGTGCTGACGATGATCAGCTAGCAACCGATTCCGACGACGAGGAGCCTTCCGTGGCGTCCAGTTTGGCACGCACGGCTTTGCGCAGGCTCTTGTAGAGGTCCGGGTGGGTCTCTTTGAGGTATTCGACGATCTCGAAATCCTCACGGCGTACCCGGGCCAGATCGACTTGCTCAACATGAACCAGGCGAAGCAGTTCGCGTACCGGTTTGGGCATATTGCGGCCGCTTTCATAGCGGGAGCCGCCGGATTGGGTGACGCCGATACGGCTCCAGAATTCCTGCTGGTTCAGGCCGAGCTTTCGCCGGATCTCGCGGGGGTTGGTGATCTTCTCAAACAGTTTCATGGTAAGCCTCGTAAATTGGTAACCGGTCTTGATAAGTGTTTTTATTGGGTACTGCTATATAAAAAATAGCAGAAAAAATCCATTAGGAATATTAGAGCGTACAAAAAAAATAGTTCCCGTCATCGCTCATGGAATATTCCATATTTCTTATGTTTCAAGCCGCAGGACAGGTTGCTGGATCGATGGGTGCAGGGAATCGTCCGGCGCTGACGGGCTGGGCTGTGCACAACAAAAGAAGGGAGGGGTGGCGAGCCCGACCCCCGGCACTTGCACTGAATAACTGTGGCTGCTTCCTTCCGGACCTGACCAGGTTCGCTATTGTGCAATGCGGGGAGGCCCGCCATTGAGAGTTAAAAATTATATCCCTTTAACATGAGTTTGCCAAGCGATTATTGCGGGCTTTCAGGGTATTTTTGCTTTCCCAGCAAATTGCACGGCGGGTTTCATGGTTTGACGCCGTGGTCGGCAAACCAGGCCAGCATTTTGGCCCAGCCGTCGTGTGCGGCGGCTGCATTGTAGCTTGGTCGGTAATCGGCATTGAAGCCGTGGCCGGCGTCGGGGTAGACGATCAGGCGGGAGGGGCTGCCTGCTTTGGCCAGCTTGTCCTGCATTGCCTTGACGGTGTCGAGGGGGATGCCGCTGTCGAGTCCGCCATAGAGTCCCAGAACAGGCGCCTTCAATTGATCCGCCAGATCCAGTGGGTGCCTGGGGGTCATGGCGCTGCTGCTGGCAGTCAGTTTTCCGTACCAGGCCGCTGCAGCCTTGATGGCGTCGGTATGGGCGGCGTACAGCCAGACGATACGGCCGCCCCAGCAGAAGCCGGTGATGGCTGTGCGCTCGCTATCCCCGCCATGGTTGTGCGTCCAGGCGAGCGTGGCGTCCAGATCCTGCAGCACCTGCTGGTCGGAGACCTTGCCGACCAGTTTGGCCAGGAGTTCTTCGGTCGAGGGGTATTCCCGAGGATTACCCTGGCGGAAATAGAGTTCAGGGGCGATGGCGAGGTAACCGGCTTTGGCCAGTCGCCGGCAGAGGTCTTGAATGTGTTCGTGAACGCCGAAAATCTCCTGTACCACCAGGACGACGGGTAGCGTTCCTTTTGCGTTGGCGGGGCGGGCCATGTAGGCGGGGAGGATTTCATCCTTGACCGGCACGCCGACCGAGCCTGTGCTCAGGTTCTGGCTGTCGGTAGTGATGACGGTGGCCGAGGCCGGGCTGACGGCCAGTGCGAAACCGGCGCCCAGGGCCAGTTGCAAGAAGTGTCGGCGCTCGTCATCAGGGTGGGGCGGGAGGTTTGACGGTGGGGGCATGGTAACTCTCCAGGGGGTAATCCATGCTAGATCAATCCAGCTTTGCAAACTAGCTGGGGTGGCGGGGCTTGCTCCGGCGGCGTGCTGACCAGGGAAAGCTCGGCCGCATCGTGATGTAGTGCCGTTCGATGCTGGCTGACAAAGGTGGGGCCGAGTGTCGGGGCGGGGTGTAGAATGGCACGCATTACTGAAAGATGATGACAAGGCAGAGTGCACATGAAAAGAACGGATCTGGAAAAGAACAAGGGGCTGAAGATCAACGGCAAGATGGCTCAGGCCGGCGTGCCTGCCCGCTACAGCCAGCAGGCGGGCGAAGTGCTGGATAAGAAGGAACGTCGCAAGCTCGATCAGGCTCAGGGCCTGGTGCCTTTCGCGGTGAAGCTGCCGGGAGATCTGGTCAAGGAGTTGCAGGCGTTGGCTCAAGAGCGCCAGCTTGCCATGAGCGATCTGGCCGTAGAACTGTTGAAGAAGGGCTTGTCCGCCTGAGTTGGAGCGGACGATGGCAAGCAAAACGGCACATTAATGTGCCGTTTTGCTTTTGGTGTGGCCGTGGCAATGGCAGTCAGGGGCGTGTGGCCGCCGTGGCGGCGGCTGCATCGAGTGGTAGGAACTGTAGCAAGGGGGCGCCGAGCAAGGCCTGGCTGTAGTTGATGGCGGCGCGGCGATACTTTTCATCGGAGAAGGCGGCCAGCAGGTCCAGCCGGCCGACGATCTTGCCGAATTCACGTTCGAAGCTGAGGTTCTGTTCGCTATCGCTGAGTTCGTTGGCTCGCAGCATGGCTTTGCCGTCGTCACCTTTGCGGTTGGATAACAGCCAGGCCGCCACTTCGACATTGTAGGAGGCATTGGCGAGCTTGCCGGCGTCGAGACCGTCCAGCAGGTAGTGCTCGGTCTTGCCGTCGTAACAGTCGAGCAGCATGCTTCCCAGTCCGTAGATCAGAGTGCCGGCGCGGTCGCCCTTGAAGTGTGGATCGAATGCCGTGGTGAGGGCGGCCACCGAGCGCACCTTGCCCAGAGCTGGGAGGGGCTGGTTGCGGCGAATGGCTTCCATGATTTGCCGATGAGCTTCGTCGCGACTGTCCGCGCCGCCAGCGCGCCAACTGGATGGATTGCGCTTGTATAGTTTGTCGAGCAGCAGACTCAGGCTGTCGAGGTTGTCACGCATGGTGAGGTTGGCGACGCGGTTACCATCGCTTTGCCCGAGTTGCTCCACGCTGAAGCCATCGCTGCCAACCGGCTTCTTCCCGGGCGGCGAGGAGCAGGCCAGCAGCAGGCTGCAGAGGCACAGCGGGAGCAGGCGGGAGAGGGGCTGCGGGAGATGAGGCATGGGGAATCTGCGGCTGTAACGGTGTTGCCGTATGTAGCATGCCGCCGCGAGCCGCGGCAAGCGAGCGCGGCGGCGTCATTTCCCTGTCCCGAGGTTTAGTGTTGTTTGGCGCGGGGGTGGAGACCCAGGGCGGCCCAGCCTTCGTGCCCGAGTTCCTTCATCGTCGCGATGTTTTTTTCGTAGATGGCGTCGGCCTCGGGGAACGCCTCGACGGCACGATCGATGCTGCTCTCGCGCAGCAGGTGCAGCGTGGGGTAGGGGGAGCGGTTGGTGAAGTTCTCGATGTCGTCCTTGTCGGTGCCTTCGAACTGGTAGTCCGGGTGAAAGCTGGCCACCTGCAGGGTGCCGGCGTAACCCAGTTCTTCGACGACGTTGTCGGCGAGATCGAGAAAGTCGTTGTAATCCAGGAAGTCGGTGAGCGTGTCGGGGTGGATCAGCAGGGTGGTGTCGATCTCTTCCGGGGCGGTTTCGTCCAGTAGTTGCAGTTCACGCTCGAGTTCTTCCAGCAGGGCGTCGATGTGGGGGGCATGGCTCACCACGAAGCGTACCTGGTTCTTGACGTATACGGACTTGGCAAACGGACACAGGTTGAGGTCGATGACGGCTTTTTCCACCCATTGACGGGTGGCGGTGATGATGTCGTTGTCGCTGTCGCTGGGAGTAGTCATGTCGCGGTCCGGTGAGGGTGGTGTCGTTGGTGGGATTTCATTGTAGACGGGCATGAAAAAACCCGGAACCAGTCCGGGTTTTTTCTGGAACGCTTAGTCGCAGTAAGAATTACAGCGGCTGAATGTTCGAGGCTTGCTTGCCCTTCGGACCCATGGTCACGTCGAAGCTTACACGCTGGTTTTCGGCCAGGGTTTTGAAGCCATTGGCTTTGATCTGGGAGAAGTGAGCGAAGATATCGTCGCCGCCTTCGTCCGGGGTGATGAAGCCGAAGCCTTTGGAGTCATTGAACCACTTAACGGTACCAGTTGCCATGGTATTTCCCATCTATAAAAATAACAATATGAACTAAGTGCATGAAAATCAAGGGAAATGGCGAACTGAGGTACGGACTTAGGCCACGACGACAACTACACATCTACGACTTGAAAATCTTGCGTGGAGGATAGTGCACCGAGTTGTCGCGCAAGGCAAGCGATTTCTGTGTGCTATCGGAAAATAGTTGCTGTACACGGCCATCCGGCTGTGCCCGCACTGGGCTGGCGGCGCGGCTGCCTTTTGTTATGCTGTGGCCCTTCCGTCCAGCCCTCGAGGATGATTTATGAAAGCCCTGTGGAAGCTGTTTGCTGTAACGCTTCTTGCTTTGTTCCTGGTTGCCTGCAGCAAGGTAACGCCGGCCAATTTCGAGAAAATTCAGGAGGATATGACCCGGCAGCAGGTGGTCGAGCTACTGGGAGAGCCTGCCGACGTCAGCAGTGCCAGCCTATTGGGGTTCTCTGGCGGGACGGCGACCTGGCGTCACGGCAAGACCGTGATTACGGTGCGCTTCGTCAACGACAAGGTTGTCAGCAAACAAATCGATACGGCGGCCACGACGTCGGCGTACTAGCCCAGTTTCTCTTGCAGCTCGGCCAGCAGTTGGGGAGGCAGGTGCTGTTCCAGCCACGGAAACAGCTCGCGTTCTTCGAAGCGCACGTGTGAGATCAGTGCTTCGGCCAGCCTGGCAGGGTTGGTCGCAGGCGCCGCGGCCAGCGCGCGCAACTCCTGGTGCTCGGCCAGCAGGCGTGCGCTTGTTGCTTCATCCAGGTGGGGTTGCAGCCAGGTTTCTTCGAGCTGGAAATGCTGTTCCAGCGGTGCAGCGTAATGCTGGCGGAAGTTTTCGAGCAGCGCCTCGCATCCGGCTGCATCGGCGTCGGAACAAGCCCGGCGCAGGCGCTGGGCAAAGGACAGGTTGTGGTGATGCTCGTGCGAGAGCGGGACCAGCGCGGGGTGGCGTTTCATGCAGGCCTCTTTGGGGTTTTGCCGAGACGGACCAGGGCGATCATCAGGGCCAGGAATAGCAGCAGGGTGATGCCGTTGAGCAGGCTGCCTGCCTGGCGCCACTCGAAGCGGCCCAGCAGGTCGCCGGCGAGGCGCAGCAGCAGCGAACCGTGCAGCAATGCCAACGGCAGGTACAGCAGGGGGCGATAGGGCACGCGCCAGCCGGTCAGCGCCGGCAGGATGACCGGGGCATGGCCGAACACCATGGAAAACACGAAGCCGACGAACAGGGCGTGAAGCACGGCGTCGTAGCCGGGGCCGGGTTGCAGTACCTGGCCGCCCAGCAGGAGTAGTCCGCTGACAGCGAGCCAGACGTAGCCCGCCAGCAGGCTGGCGGCGATGTAGCGCGGCAGGCCCTGCTGGCGCACGGTGCGCCGCGCCAGATCGTAGCGGGCCAGCCAGGCGGCCATGCCGACCAGACTCAGCCCGACCAGCGGCAAGCCGGGAAGGCGTGGCGTCAGCGCGTTGGCCAGCATGCCCAGCAGCCACAGGAGCAGCAGTCCGTTCAGCAACGGGGCGGCGTGGGGAGGGCGGCGCAGCAGGCGCGATAGTTCCAGGCGTTCGGCGACGATGGTCAACAGCAGGAAGCCCTGCCACCAGCCGACGACGTTCCATACCGGCTGTCCGGCCAGCCAGGCCAGATTGCCCACCAGCCAGAGGAGGGCGGCGATGGCCAGGAGGCGGGTGAAGTCGGCCGGCTGGATACGCCAGATAACGCACGAGGCCGCCAACAGCCCGGCGCTGGCGAGTGCGAAGCCGGCCGCGGCAAGCCACCACGGCCCACCCAGCAGCAAGAGGCCGCCGGAGCAGAAGGCGCAGAGCGGGGCGAGCAGGGCCCAGCGTCGGCGCAGGGCGACCGCGCGTTCCAGTGAAATCAGGGCGCCGAATACCCCGGAGACCATCAGGGGGCCGTGAAACAGGGGGGCTTCCGCCGGCAGGGCGGGCAGCATCATGCCCACGCGCGCCAGCCCTCCCAGCAGGGCCGCGGCCAGCAGTACCGGCACCAGCAACAATAGCCAGACCGGGCGCGGACTGGCTGCCATGCTCACGCGGTGCCCTCCCAGCCGAGGATGTAGCGCGCCTTGTCACTCATCCGCTCTGGCGTCCAGGCGGGTTCCCACACGAGTTCCACGGCAAGCTCGGCGCCCGGTACGAGGTGGTGCAGTTCGGCCAGGACGTCTTCTTCGATGATGGCGCCCATCGGGCAGGCCGGCGAGGTCATGGTCATGCGTACCGTCAGGCCGCGCTCGGTGCGTTCGATGCCGTAGATCAGCCCGAGGTCGACGATGTTGACCCCCATCTCGGGGTCGATCACCTCGCTCAGTGCGTTCAGCACGGCGGTGTCGTCAGGCAGGGACATGATGCTCTCCAGTGGGGTGGTTCATGCTATGGAGCGTAGTCCCTGGTGCCGCGAGTCTTCCATGAGCGCGCTCAAGTTTTTCCGTCCTGCCGGAGTGGGTCAGTTCCGTGTCGGGTCGAAGTAGCCTTTCTCGGCGGCGGCATCGACCTGAGCTGCCACCCAGTCGCCGGCCAGCCGGCAACCGGCCTGCACCTTGCTGACGGCCTTGGCCATGACCTGCTCTTTGCGGATGCCGTTTTCGCGCCAGCTTTGCCCTTCGCGGTTGAGGTTGAGCAGCATCGGCATCAGCCGGTCCATGGCATTGGCGAAACGCGCTTCGGCGGTCTGGTTGGCTTCGAATTCCTGCCACAGTGCCAGCATCTCGACGGCCTGGTCCGGCGGCAGCAGGCCGAAGATGCGCTTCGCGGCGGTCAGTTCGGCGGCCTTGCGCTCGGCCTCGCCGCCTTCGGCGTAGACGATGGTGTCGCCGGTGTCGACTTCGCCGATGTCGTGCACCAGCAAAAGGCGGACGACCTTGTCGATGTCGAGCGGCTCATCGGCGTGCGGCTGCAGCGCCATGGCCAAGAGCGCGACCTGCCAGCTGTGTTCGGCGGAGTTTTCGTGGCGCTCCAGCGTGATCGGCTTGTTCTTGCGCAGCACGCCCTTGAGCTTGTCGATTTCCAGGATGAAGGCGATCTGGCGTTCCAGCTGGGTGTAGTCCGGGGTCATGGCGGGTACTTGGGTGTGTCGGGATGGTGTGATGATACAGGGCTTCCGGAGCGGGCTGAACCGTTGCCTTGCTGGGGTGTTATCCCTGGCCATGAACAGGGTGGCCGATTTCAATGCGGCGACATGCTTTGGCGGCAGCCGCCGAAGCCCCGTCTGTCGGGCTTCGGCCAACCTTGTCGTCAGGCCGGGACGGCGTCTTCCGCTTGGCTGGACCTGGGGCTGGCGCGGAAGGTGCGCCGTTCGACGTGCGGACTGGCCACCCGTCGCGCCTGGGTCAGCGGGGCGATGCCGCGCGCAGCCAGGGTGGCGAGCAGGTCTTGCAGCACCGCCTCGCGGTTCAGCACGAAGGTGGAGGCGAAGCAGCGCCAGAACTGCCAGCCGGCGCGCTCCAGGATGCGCTGGCGGCGCATGTCGTCGGGCCATTGCGCGGCGCCGTGGTAGCGGTCGCCGTCGCACTCGATGGCGAGGCGGGCGTCGTTGTCGCCCTCCACCACCAGGTCGAGGCGGAAGCCGCCGACCTTGACCTGCGGCGTGATCTTGTAGCCGCGCCCGGTCAGTTCGTCGTAGACCTCGGTCTCGAACGGCGATTCGCACAGCGTCCGCAGGTCGGTTACCTGTTGCTGGTCGAGCAGATAGGGGGTGTGGAAGTGCTCGATCAGCTTGCGGCGCAGCTCGTCGGCCGGGCTCAGCTGGCTGATTTCGACGCTGCGCACCAGGTACATGCGGTCGCGGGCGCGCGAGGCGGCGACGTTGAAGCGCTGCGCGAAGCTGTCGCGCGTTACCGCGTGCGGCTTGCCGGACACCACCATGCTGAGGAACATGATGTCGCGCTCCTTGCCCTGGAAGGTGCGGGCGTCGCCGCAGGCGATGTCGTGGCGCGCCATCAGCGCCTCGCCCAGCTCCTCGCGGATCAGCTCCCATACCTTGATCGCCTGCTTGTCGCCCAGCAGCGACACCACGCCGATGGAGCGCCCGGCGGTGACCGGGTCGGCGGCGAGGCGGCGGATTTCCTCGACGATGAAGGCGGCTTCGGCGCGGTTGCTGTTGTCGTTGCCGCAGTGGCCGTCTTCCACCAGCACGTCGATCAGCGGCGGGTCAAGCCGCTCGTTCGCGGTGGGCAGACGCAGCGGCTTGAGCTCGTGGTGGTAGAACTCGCGCTTGGCGTACTCGATGATCGGGCCGACCGAGCGGAAGTGCTCCTTCAGCATTACCGCGCTGGCGGCGAAGGCGACCTTGAAGAGGTCGTAGATCGAGCGCTCCGGCGTCATCAGCGGCCGGTACAGCGCGACTTGATCGCCGAGGAAACGCTGCATCAGCGTCAGCACCTTGTCTTCTTCCAGCCCGACGCCCTCCGGCGAGACCTGCTTGTCGTCGCCCACCACCAGCACTTTCCTGGCGCGCAACAGCGCGGGCAGGGCGCTGAGGTCGGATTGCGAGGCCTCGTCGATGATCACCAGGTCGAAGCAGCCCAGCTCGGCCGGCAGCGATTCGGCGATGCGGTAGTGCGGCATGATCCAGCACGGAATCGCCGGGGTGGCCTTGGCGGCGGCGGCGCGGGCGTCGCGGCGGTAGCGTACCGCGCGCTTGCCGGTGCCCTTGCCGATCAGCCGGATGGCGGCGGAATAGAGGCCCAGCGCGCTGCGCACCTCGGGTGTGGCGTTGTCGGCGAGTTTGAGCCAGGTGCGCTGGGCGACCAATTCCTGGTAGCTGTGCGCCAGCTGTTTTTCCAGTTGGCGGCGTTCTTCGGCCAACGTCTTGAGGCGGGCGCGGGTGTCCAGTTGCTGCAGCGCGTGGCGCAGGCGCTTGGCCTGCCACAGCGCCGCCCAGTCCTGCGGCAGCAGCGGGTCGGACTCGGCGCCGGCGGGCTGCTGACAGAGCTGGCGCGCCCAGAGCGGGGCGCCGGACTGGGCGATGCGCCGCACCTCGGTGCGGACGGTGTCGAGCGCGGGGCGCAGGGCGTGCAGCGCGGCCAGTTGCCGGCAGAGGTCTTGCCATGTTTCAGCCAGCGTGCCGGCGTCGAGTTCGGGCGTGCCGAGCTGATCGGCCAGGGCGGCCAGTTGTTCCGCCCACGGCCCGCCGCTGTGGCGGCTCAGCGCCAGTAACTGTTCGCGCAGCGTGGCGGCGCCTTCGAGGCGCTGGCAGCTGAGGTGGTGCAGCAGGATGCGCTGGGCCTCGAGCAGGCGTGCCGGCTGCTCCAGCAGGGTCTCCGGCCAGGCCGCGTCGGGCAGGCTGTGGCGCAGGCGCGGCAGCACCTCGGCTTCCAGTTGCACCGCCTCGGCCATGCGCCGGATCAGCCGGCAGCGCTCGCGGGCCCGCTCCACCAGCAGCGGGTCGGTGCTGGCCAGGGTTTCGGCGCCGAACTCGGTCGCGATGGCGTTCCAGCGCAGCAGCAGGCGGCGCAGCGCCTGGCGATGCTGCAGATGGGCCGCGACCCGGCCCCAGTCGGCGCTCGTCTGCGCCGGCTGGCCCAATACCTCGACCTGCGCCAGCCTCTTCTTGGCTTCTCCCTTGCCGAACCAGCCGGCCAGGCCGAAGGCGCTGCGGCCGGCGCCGAGCTGGCCGATGGCCTCGACCAGCTCGGCGTCCTGCTCCAGCCCGTCCGGCAGCGTCACCGGGCGCTGCAGCAACTGTGGGCGGCGCGCCAGTTCCGCCTCGGCGGCGCTGTCCCACTCCTCCAGCAGGCGCAACATCGCCGCGCAGGCCGGCAGGCGCAGCAGGTCGAGACAGGAGCGCGCCCACGGCGCCGCGGCGCTGGCGATCTCGACCTGCCGGGCGGACAAGTCGCGCAGGGCTTCGGCCAACCCTGCGGCTTGGTGTAGTGCGCCGTCGGCCAGCGCCGGCACGTCGCCGTTGGTGATCGCCTGCCGCAAGCGCACCGCCTGCAGCAAGTCCTGATGCGCCTTGTGCAGCGTTTCCATGGCAGGGAGTTCGGCCGGGTCGGGCAGGGTGTGCGGCAGGTAGGCGAGTGCTGCGCCAAGCTCGCGGCGTGCCGCGCGCAGCCGGGTGATGGCGTCGTCGTCGAACTGCGAGCGGTGGCGTTCCTCGGCGGTGAGTTCGTCCGGCAGCGTCGCCAGCCGCTCGGACAGGGCGCCGATCTGCTCGGCGGCGCGCAGCGGGTCGATTTGCTCGTCGTCCAGCGTCAGCGGCTGCAGGTTGCGCGCGGCGCACTGGTCGATCTCGCGGTCGACGCGCTGCAGGTTGCCGTGCAGGCGGTCGATGGTGTCTTCCAGGGCGGCAATCGAGCGCGCCAGCGCGGTGCGGTCGAGCGACTGGATTTCGCTGGCGATCTTGTTGACCGAATACTCGAAGCGCTTGGCTTCGTCGCGCTCGCCCGCCAGCAGGCTGATCGCCAGCGGGCGGATGGCGTCGGGCAGCTTCTCCTCCAGCACCTTGAGCGCCGGCTCCTTCATCGAGGTCACCAGCACGCGCTGGCCCTGGGCCAGGTAGTGACAGATGATGTTGGCGATGGTGTGGGTCTTGCCGGTGCCCGGCGGGCCTTGCACCACCACGCCATCGTGCAGTTCCAGCATCTGCACGATGCGCACCTGCTCGTCGTTGAACGGCTTGGGGAAGAACAGGTCGCGCGCCGCGCCGTCGCCCGTGCTGCCGCTCACCGCGGACAGCCCGCGGAAGGCCGGCAGCGGGCGATCGAGATGCTGGTTCGAGGGCTCGCTCAGAAGTTGGGCCAGCGCCGGAGGAAGGGGCTCGGGCGTTGGCGGCAGCGTGTCGCTGAAGCGTTGCAGGTCCTGCACCAGCAGGTTGGCGGTGCGCGGCCCGGCGAACACGGCCCAGCTGTCGACCAGCTGCAGTTGGCCGTCCGGGCTGGGGAGGGAGGCGGGAGCGGTGTCCGGGATGCGCGGCAGTAGTCGGGCGTCGGGGTCGAGGTGGGCGGCGGCGGCTTGCAGCAGGGGCTGGTAGCTGGCGCTGTCGAACGGCGAATACTCGTGCGTGGCGTTTTCCAGCCACAGGCGCGCCTGGCGTTCGAAATCGGCCAGGCCGGCCACGTCGAGCGCGTTCAGCGCATCCGCTTCGAGGGTGGCGGGCAGGTCGCGCGGGCGCAGTTCCAGCGCCATGGTGCCGGAGTTCAGCGCCAGTTCGACCGGCCGGGTCAGCAGCGGGTAGCACAGGCGCGCCCCGTCCTTCAGCCAGATGGCCACGCCGCTGCCCCAGACGATCTCCAGCTGGTTGTCGGCGATCATGCCGTCCAGCGTCTGTTTCAGGCGGAACAGCTGGTTATAGAGCGCCATGGTCTTCTGGCGGCGCTGTTCTGCGTCGGCCCAGGCCTGCCACGGGCCGCTGCGGTAGGCCTCGAACAAGGCTTCGACGCGCGCGCGGTCGGAAAAGTCGGGCAATGTCACGTTGAGGGCCGGCTCGGCCAGTTCGCCGCGGACGTAACCCAATGCTTCCAGCGCCGCGAAAGGGATCGCCGGGGCCAGGGCCGGTGGTTTGATCGCTCCCTTGTGGGGTGTGGCCGACGGCTCCAGCCAGCATTGCAGCAAGGGGGCTTCCGGCTGGGGCATGGGCAGCGGCTGCAGGCGTTCGACGGCAAGCCAGACTTCCTCGCCCTCGTCATCCTCGCGGTTCAGCGAGATGCCCGGCAGTTGGTGCAGTTCGGCTTCCAGGGCGAGAAAGTCGCCGTGTTTGGCAAGATCGGTGACCGGAGCTGCGTGCAGGCGGGCGGTGTGCTGGACAAACTGGATCAGGGCGGCAAGGCGTTGCAGGACGGTCATAGGGTGGGTGCGGCGTATTTATGCAATGGGTTTGGTTATTGGTATAAAAACAATCTATGCCGCATTGTAGCGCGAAGCCCCCGACCTTTTATACGCAGGTCATCGCTCCCAGGCAGGCGAGGGCATCAAGGCAGGCGCGCGGCCACAGGCAGTGACAGCGGCGGGGTGGAAAAATCCGTTGTATGGTCGGTTTGGCGGGAAATGTCAGGTCAGCGGCCGGCTGCGCCACTGGGCCAGGTCGGCCGGGATGCCCAGGTCGCGCGGATCGCCGAACGGCGGCCAGGACGAACTGCCCTCGGCCAGCGCCCGCGCGGCGTCTTCCGGCGTGGGGTAGGCGCCGAGCGCCTCGCCGTCGTGCATGATGTGGTAGCGCCCGTCGAGTGGAACGATGTCGAAGGGGCCGTATTGGGTGTCGAAGCTCCAGCATTTCATGATCGCGCCCTCCTTTATAGTCTGAATGGTAGTCGATAAAGGAGGGCGGTCGGAGCGGACTGGGTCGGCCTGAGCCTCCCCGGCGGGTGCGACTCAGTGGCTGCGTGCCAGGATCAGGCGCAGGCCGAGGGCGACGAAGATACTGCCGGCCAGCCGGTCGAGCCACTTGCTCATGCTGGGCTTGCGCTGCAGCCACTGGCCGACGTGGCCGGAAAAATAACCCAGCAGCCCGAACAAGACCGCCGCCTGCAGCGTGAAGATCAGCCCCAGCACCAGCGTCTGCCAACCCGCCATGCCGCGGCCGGTATCGACGAACTGAGGCAGGAAGGCGAGGAAGAACAGCACCACCTTGGGGTTGATGGCGTTGGCCAGCAGACCCTTGGCAAACATCGTGCGCGCCGGGTTGGCCGAGCCTTGGCCCGGCGCGCCGGGTCGGAAACTGGCGCCGGGGCTGCGCAGCGCCTGCACGCCGAGGTAGACCAGATACGCTCCGCCGCCGACCTTGAGGGCGGTGAAGGCGAGCGGCGAGGCGGCGATCAGCGCACTGATACCCACGGCGGCGAGCAGGGTGTGGCTGATGCAGCCCAGCGCGCAGCCCAGGCCGAAGGCAATGCCCTGTTTCTTGCCACGTGCAATGCCGAGGCTCAGCACCATCAGATTGTCCGGGCCGGGGGAAAGCGTGATGAGAATCGCGGCCATGGTGAAGCCGGCCAGTTGTTCGGGCGTGAGCAGCATGTCGGAGTCCTTTGATCGGAGCGATGAACCGTTACCATCATCGGTTGCCAGCCGGAAGCTGGCAAGCGGAGGCGACCGCCCGGTCACAAGGGTGACTTTTCGTGGCGCAGGCACTAGAATTTTGGCCTCGAATGTACGAGGTAAAACCGTCTATGCCGTCTTTTGATATCGTCTCCGAAGTGAATGTGGTGGAAGTGCGCAACGCCGTGGATCAGTCCAACAAGGAGGTCTCCACCCGTTACGACTTCAAGGGCAGCGACGCCCGCATCGAATCCGCCGACAAGGTGCTGACCCTGTTCGCCGACGCCGAATTCCAGCTGGACCAGGTCAAGGACATCCTGCTGGGCAAGCTGGCCAAGCGCGGGGTGGATGTGCGCTGTCTCGATCACGGCAAGATCGAGAAGGTCAGCGGCAACAAGATCAAGCAGGCGATCACCGTCAAGGAAGGTATCGAGGGTGACTTGGCGAAGAAGATCGTCAGGCTGATCAAGGACTCCAAGCTCAAGGTGCAGGCCAGCATCCAGGGCGACGCGGTGCGCGTCAGCGGCGCCAAGCGGGATATTCTGCAGGAAGTGATCGCGTTGATGCGCAAGGAGGTCACCGATTTCCCGCTGCAGTTCAACAACTTCCGCGACTGAGCCAGAACGAACCGCAACGAAAAAGGCACCGCGAGGTGCCTTTTTTGCGTCTTCGGCCAACCTTTACAGTTTGATCAGCGTGCTCTTGAGTTCGGTGTACTTCTCCAGCGCGTGCAGGCTCTTGTCGCGGCCGTTGCCGGACTGTTTGAAGCCGCCGAACGGCAGGTTCATGTCGCCTCCCTCGTCATAGCAGTTGACCCACACCGTACCGGCACGCAGCCGGCGCGATACCTGGTGCGCCGTACTGACGTTGGCGGTCCACACCGCGGCCGCTAGGCCGTATTCGGTATCGTTGGCGATGCGCACCGCCTCGTCGATCGAGTCGAAGGTGATCACCGACAGCACCGGCCCGAAAATTTCCTCGCGGCAGATGGCCAGGTCGGGGCGCGGGCAGTCGAACGCGGTCGGCTCGATGAAATAGCCCTTGCCCGCTACCTGTGTCGCCTGGCCGCCGCAGATCAGGGTGGCGCCTTCGCCCTGACCCTGATCGATGTAGGACAGCACCTTGTCGAACTGGGTCCGGTCGACGATCGCCCCCATGCCGGCGGCCGGATCGAGCGGGTCTGTCGGATAGTAGCCCTGGGCCGCCTTCCTGAACTCTTCCAGAAAGCGCTCCTTGATGCTGCGCTGGACCAGCACGCGCGAGCCGGCGGTGCACATCTCGCCCATGTTGTAGTAGATGGCGCCGGCGGCGGTGCGCGCGGCGCGGGCGAGGTCGGGGCAGTCTTCCAGGATGATGTTGGGCGACTTGCCGCCCAGCTCCAGCCAGACGCGCTTGAGGTTGGACTGCGCGGCGTAGCCGGCGATCAGCTTGCCGACGGCGGTCGAGCCGGTGAAGGCGATGCAGTCCACCCCCATGTGCAGCGCCAACAGCTTGCCCACGTCGCCGGGGCCCGGCAGGACCTGGAAGATGCCGTCGGGAATGCCCGCCTGCTTGGCCAGTCCGGCCAGCCGGATTGCCGTTAATGGCGATTTCTCGGACGGTTTGACGATCACCGCGTTGCCGGCGGCCAGCGCCGGGGCGAACTTCCAGCTCGCCATCAGGATCGGGAAATTCCACGGCACCACCGCGGCCACCACGCCGACCGGTTCGCGCGTGACCAGGCCGACCAACTTGGGGTCGACCGGCGCCACTTCGCCGCCCACCTTGTCGATGGCTTCGGCAAACCACTCCACGCAATACGCCGCACCCGGCACATCCACGGTGGTGGAATCGCCGATCGGCTTGCCCATGTCGAGGGTTTCCAGCAGCGCCAGCTCGTCGCGGTGCTGGCGGATCAGGGCGGCGAAACGCTTGAGTATCTTGCCGCGCTTCCGCGGCGGCAACCCAGACCAGGCACCGGATTCGAAGGCCCGGCGGGCCGCCGCGACGGCGGTGTCGACATCGGCGGCGGCAGACCACGCCACCTCGGCGAGCTTGTCGCCGGTGGCCGGGTTGACGCAATCAAAGGTGCGGCTGTCGTGGGCGTGGGCGTACTCGCCATCGATGAAGAGCCGGCCTTCGATGGCGAGCGTCGCGGCCAGCTGCTGCCATTCGGCGTGGGTGCGAGACATGGGCTTCTCCGTGGTGAGGGATGGCGTCGCCGTCGCGCTCGGGCGGGCCGCGCGCTCAGAAGGTGGACGGCGAACTCGCGCTGACGATCTCGCACGGCTCGGCGGCGACATTGCGGAATCGGTGGGGTTGCTGGCTATCGAAGTAATAGGCGTCGCCGGGGTTGAGGATGCGACTGACGCCGTTCACCGTCAATTCGATCGAGCCGCTGATGATGACGCCGCCTTCCTGGCCTTCGTGGATCAGCATGTCCGGGCCGGTATCGGCGCCCGGCTCGTAGAATTCGCGCAGAATTTGCAGGTCGCGGCGCTCGTGCGAGGCGCCGACCAGGAACAGCTGCACCTTTTCGTTGCCGAGGTTGGGCAATTCGTCGGCGTTGTAGAACACCTTGTACTCGGGCTCGGCGTCGAAGGTGAAGAAGTCCGACAACGTCATCGGCAAACCTTCCAGTACCTTTTTCAGCGAGCTGACGGAAGGGCTGACACGGTTCTGTTCGATGAGGGAAATCGTTCCGTTGGTTACGCCGGCGCGCTTGGCCAGCTCACGTTGTGAGAGTCCGAAGCGGGCTCGTACCATTCTCAGGCGGGCGCCTATGTCCATCGTTCCTGTCGCATCCCAATAAATACGTTAATAATTTTAGACGATTCGTGATAAGAATTTTGACCGCACACGCGGCGCCTGCTGCGCCGCAAAACCGGTTTTCTTTGCGGGAATGAGAGTTTATAGTCAGAATCAAATATATATAGCAAGTCGAATGTGGATTTTCTTAAACGCTTTTGACGCCTGAAAGCCACACCCGGGCACTATGGAGGTTGATATGTTAATCGGCGTTCCGAAAGAGATCAAAAATCATGAGTACCGTGTTGGTCTGACACCCTCCGGGGTGCGCGAGTTGGTGGCGCACGGGCACAAGGTGCTGGTGCAGTCCCGCGCCGGTCTGGGGGTGGGCTACACCGACGAGCAGTACATCCAATCCGGCGCCTCGATCGCGTCGAACGCCGAGGGCGTGTTCGAAACCGCCGACATGATCGTCAAGGTCAAGGAACCGCAACCGGTCGAATGCCGACTGCTGCGCTCCGGCCAGGTGCTGTTCACCTACCTGCACCTAGCGCCGGACCCGGAGCAAACCAAGTTGCTGCTGGAGTCAGACGTGGTGGCCATCGCCTACGAGACGGTCACCGACGAGCGCGGCGGGCTGCCTCTGCTGGCGCCGATGTCGGAAGTGGCCGGCCGCATGGCGATCCAGGCTGGAGCTCACGCGCTGGAGAAGGCGCAGGGCGGGCGCGGCATGTTGCTGGGTGGCGTGCCCGGGGTGGCGCCGGCCAAGGTGGTGGTGTTGGGGGGCGGGGTGGTGGGGCTCAACGCTGCCCGCATGGCGATGGGACTGGGGGCCGATGTCACGCTGCTCGACAAGTCGCTCAACCGCCTGAAAGAGATCGACATGGTGTTTGGTGGCAAGATCAAGACCTTGATGTCCGATACCGCCACCATCGAAGAGATGATCAAGGAAGCCGATCTGGTGGTGGGGGCGGTGTTGGTTCCGGGCGCCGCGGCGCCCAAACTGGTGACGCGGCGCATGTTGAAGATCATGAAGGCGGGCGCGGTGCTGGTGGATGTGGCCATCGACCAAGGGGGCTGTTTCGAAACCAGCCGCCCCACCACGCATCAGAGCCCGACTTACGAAGTGGACGGCATTGTGCATTACTGCGTGGCGAACATGCCGGGCGGGGTGGCGCGGACGTCCACCCAGGCGCTGACCAATGCCACGCTGCCGTTCATGCTGGAGCTGGCCAACAAGGGCTGGGTGCAGGCGCTGCTGGACAATCCGCATCTGCGCAACGGCCTCAACGTGTGCCGCGGCAAGGTGACGCACCGCGCCGTGGCGGCCGGGCTGGGGTATGAATACGTGGACCCGTTCGAGGCGATCAAGGCGGCGTCCTGAAAGATGAGGTGAGTCATGCGGCGACCGATCATCGGCATCCCTTGCGATGTCAAACGGATCGGCTTGTTACCGTTCCATGCTGTGGCTGAGAAATATGCCGAGGCAGTCTCTGGTGGCGCCGGTGGCGTGCCGCTGCTGATTCCGGCACTGGGTAGCCGCAGCCACGTTCGAGAAATCCTGGACACGTTCGATGGCATTCTGCTGACGGGCTCGCTGTCCAATATCGAGCCCCATCATTATGGAGGGGCGCCGAGCCGGCCTGGGTCGCCGCACGATCCGCAGCGCGATGCCACCACGCTGCCGCTGATCGACTTGCTGCTACAGGAGGGGATTCCACTCCTGGGCATCTGCCGCGGCTTCCAGGAAATCAACGTGGCTTTGGGCGGCGAACTGTTCCAGCACGTGCAGGAGGAGCCGGGCTTCGCCGATCATCGTGAGCCCGAGACCGACGATCTGGACGAGATGTACGTGCCAGCCCATGTCGTGCACTTCACCGAAGGTAGCCTATTGCGGCAGTGGCTGGGTTGCGATTCTATTGAAGTGAACTCGCTGCACCAGCAGGGCATCAAGCGTTTGGCCCAGCGGCTCGAGGCCGAGGCGGTGGCCGACGACGGTCTGATCGAGGCCTACCGCGTGCGTGACGCGCGCACTTTCTCTTACGCCGTGCAATGGCATCCCGAATGGAAATATCATGACAATGCGATTTCGATCGCGATTTTCAACGCTTTCGGCGCCGCTTGCCGGGAGCGGGTAGCTGCACGCGCCAAGGCGTGAACGGGCTTCGGACCCGTTGTGAGACAGAGCCATCGATGGCCAAGGATCTATAGAGGTAGGGGTAGTAAAATGGAAAACCAGATTTTTGAGTGGTTGCGCGAGCATCGCATCACCGAGATGGAATGCATTGTCCCCGACTTTACCGGGGTCGCACGCGGCAAGATCGTGCCGAAAGACAAGTTCGCCGTGGAGCCGGAAATGCGTCTGCCGGAGGCGGTGCTGATCCAGACTGTCACCGGTGATTACCCGGACGACAGCATGATGGACCTGACCGACCCGGACATGGTGCTGAGGCCCGATGAGAATACCCTGCGCCACGTGCCGTGGGCGGTCGATCCGACCGCGCAGCTGATCTACGACGCCTACCGTTCCGACGGCACGCCGGTGGACGTGGCGCCGCGCAACGTCCTGAAGCACGTTCTCGATCTGTTCGACGAACTGGGACTGGAGCCGGTGGTGGCGCCGGAGATGGAGTTCTACCTGCTGTCGCCCAACCCTGACCCTGACATCCCGCTGGCTCCGCCCATCGGCCGCACCGGCCGTGCCGAGTTCGGCCGCCGCTCATACGCCATCGACGCGGTCAACGAGTTCGATCCGCTGTTCGAGGATATCTACGACTACTGTCATGCGCAGGAACTCGAGGTGGACACGCTGATCCACGAGGTTGGCACGGCGCAGATGGAAATCAACTTCCTGCATGGCAACCCGCTGGAGCTGGCCGATCAGGTGTTCCTGTTCAAGCGCACCGTGCGCGAGGCGGCGTTCCGTCACAATATGTACGCCACCTTCATGGCCAAACCGATGGAGAACGAGCCGGGCAGCGCCATGCACATCCATCAGAGCCTGAAGGACAAGAAGACCGGGCAGAACGTGTTTTCTAACGAGGACGGTACGCCGTCGGAGCTATTCTTCCACTTCATCGGCGGGCTGCAGAAGTACGTGCCACAGGTGATGCCGCTGTTCGCGCCCTACGTGAACTCGTTCCGCCGCCTGTCGCGCTACACCGCGGCACCGACCAACGTCGAGTGGGGCTACGACAACCGTACCGTTGGCCTGCGCGTGCCGCATTCCTCGCCCAAGGCGCGCCGCGTGGAAAACCGCGTGCCCGGCGTCGATGCCAACCCCTACATCGCCATGGCGGCCACATTGGCCTGCGGCTACCTCGGCATTGTCAACAAGATCCAGCCAATGGAGCCGCGCCAGACCGACGCTTACGAGCTGCCGTACCAGTTCCCGCATTCTTCGGAGGAGTCGCTGGTGGCGTTGCGCAACTGTCACGAAATCGCCGAGGTGCTGGGGCATCGCTTCGTCAAGATGTACCTGGCGATGAAGGAGAAGGAGTATGCCGAGTACTTCCGCGTGATCAGCCCTTGGGAGCGCAAGTTCCTGCTGCTGCACGTGTAGCGAGCACAACGGGTTGGCCAAGTCTTCGGCCAACGTTGGGCCGGCGTGAACGGCCGGCCCCACCGCATTGGGAGGAATCCTATGCAGAGCGAACGTACCACCGAACAATGGCGTGCGCTGGATGCCGCGCATCACCTGCACCCGTTCACCGACACCGAGTCGCTGAACCAGCAGGGCGCGCGCGTGATCACCAAAGCCGACGGCGTGTTCCTGTGGGATTCGGACGGCAACAAGATCCTCGACGGCATGGCCGGCCTGTGGTGCGTCAACATCGGCTACGGGCGCAAGGATTTGTCCGAGGTGGCCGTGCGCCAGATGGACGAGCTGGCCTACTACAACACCTTCTTCAAGACCACTCACCCGGCCGTGGTGGAGCTGTCGCACTTGCTGTCACAGGTCGCGCCTGAAGGATTCAGCCGCATCTTCTACACCAACTCCGGCTCCGAGTCGGTCGACACCATGATCCGCATGGTGCGCCGCTACTGGGACGTCAAGGGCAAGCCCGGGAAGAAGACGCTGATCGGGCGCTGGAACGGCTACCACGGCTCCACCATTGGCGGTGCCAGCCTGGGGGGCATGAGTTACATGCACCAACAGGGCGATCTGCCGATTCCCGGTATCGAGCACGTGGAGCAGCCGTGGTGGTACCGGTACGGCCAGGGCATGACGCCGGAGGCGTTCGGCGTGGTGGCGGCGCGCTGGGTGGAAGAAAAAATTCTCGAGCTTGGGCCGGACAAGGTGGCGGCCTTCGTCGGCGAACCGATCCAGGGGGCCGGCGGGGTGATCATTCCGCCGTCGACTTATTGGCCGGAAGTCGAGCGCATTTGCCGCCGGTACGACGTGCTGCTGGTGGCCGACGAGGTGATCTGCGGTTTCGGCCGCACCGGGGAGTGGTTCGGCCACCAGTTGTTTGGCTTTAAGCCGGACCTGTTCACCGCCGCCAAGGGCTTGTCGTCCGGCTACCTGCCGATCGGCGCGGTATTCGTCGGCGACAAGGTGGCGCAAGGGTTGGCCGAAGGCGGCGATTTCAACCATGGTTTCACCTATTCGGGTCATCCGGTCGCGGCGGCGGTGGCGCACGCCAACGTCAAGGCGTTGCGCGACGAGGGCATCATCGACCGCGTCAAACACGACACCGGTCCCTATATGCAGCAGCGCTGGCGCGAGGCGTTCGGCGGCTTCGCCCACGTCGACGACGTGCGTGGCGTCGGCCTGATCCAGGCCTTCACGCTGGTGAAGGACAAGGCCACCCACGAGCTGTTTCCCAACTGGGGCGAGGTGGGCACGATCTGCCGCGACATCTTCTTCCGCCACAACCTGATCATGCGCGCCTGCGGCGACCACATGGTGGCGGCACCGCCGCTGGTGATCAGCAAGACCGAGATCGATCAGCTGATCGACACGGCGGTGCAGTGTGTTACCGAGTGCGAGGCGGTGCTGCGCCAGCGCGGGCTGGTCTGACCAAGGTGTTGGGATGAGGAGGGCATGCCGCCACGGGATATTGCCGCGCATGAAGGGGGAGTGCAGCGTCTCCGGCAGGGAAGGTGAGGCGGCTACGAAAAAAGGGAAAGCACATCGGTGCTTTCCCTTTTTTGACTGACACATCGGAGGAGCTGCCGTCGGGCTAAACCCCTCCACGTTGTTCTGTGCGTCGCTTTCCTTGAGCACCTCCTGCGCCCAGACCACGGCATCCAGGTAGATGCCGGTGACTTGCTCCAGGCTGACGCGCTGCGATTCGCCGAGGCGGGCGATGGCCTCGTTGTCATCCTGTTCGCAGGCCAGCACCAGCTGCAAGGGCTCGGCAAACAGGCCTTTCCCTCTCAGCAGGGCATCCGCAATCATCATCGGCAGATCGAGCGGCGCCAGCGCCTCGGCCAGCGTGGTGTTCAACAAGGTGCCGAGCAGCGAGAACATGCCCGTCAGGAACAAGTGCTCGGCCTCCAGCTTGTTGCCGTGTGCCAACCCCAGCTCTTCCATGAAGCGGGCGCGGATCAGCGACTTTTCCATCAGCGTCAGTGCCGCGCCGCTGTCGCTTTCCGCCGTGAACAGCATCAGTGACAGCCACTTGAACAAGTTGCCCCGGCCCAGCAGCATGATGCCTTCCTCGATGGTCTGCACCTTGCGGTTCAGGCCGTTTACCGGGGAATTGATGTAGCGCATCAATTTGAACAGCAACAACGAATCCAGCTTGAACTGTGCTTCGATCTCCTCGATCGGCGCGTTGGCGCGCAGCAAACGCATGACTTCCAGCACGCGCCCTTGGTTGGCGCCTTCGTTTTTGCTGGTGTTTCTGGGCTGGGCCACGTTCAAGTAGGAACCATGGAAAAGCACGAAGTGCTGGCTGCCGGGAGAATGGAGGCAAAGGTCCAGCTCTTCGGCAGAGTTGATGTTGCGCCCCAGCCATCGAACGTGAGGAAACCGCTGCGGCAACTTTTCCAGCAGGGGGAAAAGCATGCGCGCGTTGGGCGCGGCAAAGTCCAGCACCAGGTAGTCCATGCGCTGGTAAAGGGCCAAGGCCGCGGGCTGGCTGCCGACACCGGCCGGTTCCACGGCAAAACGCAGGCCGGCCTGGCGCAGGGCGTCCAGTCTGGACATCAGCGCCTCGTCCAGGGCATCGCCTTGCTGCATGCCCAGAATGAAAATGCAGCTGTCTGCGGGCAGGTCCGGTGACGGCAGGTCGTCCAGCGAGGCCAGCGACAAATGAATGAACGCGCGCCGGTAGGCCAGCAGCCGGAACACGTTCATGTTGCGGAGGGTGGTGAGCAGCAGCCGGTCGAAGGCGCGCTTGTGAGCCGCGGTTTTGGTGCTGTCCTGGCTGCCCTTGACGATGAATTCATAGGCGACAACGCGCTGGTCCTTGTCCTGCACCGGATGGTGCGAGACGAAACCCAGCGTTTGCACGTGATGGAGCGGGGCCGGGGCGTGGGCCCCATCCAGAATACGGGCGGGAGGCGCAGTGGGTGATGTGCTTGCCGGCCCTGGTTCGATGCCAGGGGCTGATTGCTTATCCTTGCCAAGCAGGCCGCCAAACAGTTGCTTCAGCATTTGGCATTCTCCAATGCGTCATTTATTACCGACTTTTACAATAATGTCATCGCTGTATCAAGTATTTCGGTTGAAAATACGAAACAATCGTCAACTTTTCTGATCGGGGCTTTAGGCGGGTGGGGCTGACGAACCCGTTTCGGGTGGCGGTGGCCGTGTCGAATGCGGGCCGCGCCTCGTCGCCTTTGCATGCAACGAGGGCGGGGAATGGCACTCCCGTTGGCGTGATGCCTGCCCCGTGCGGACGGCGCAACCCCGGTGCGCGATCTGGCACGCCACCGCGGGGCGACCGCCCGGTAAGGTCGTGCGTCGCGGCGCCGGGGTGCGCGCTGCGCAGTATTCCCGTTGGCGATATCTGCCCGAATTTCTTCACGCCTTTGTCTTGCCTCGGCGAGTCCAATGCCCGGATAATTGCCGACCGGAAGGGTGTCCAGTTTCTTATCATGGGTGCTGATACGACACCCGCCAGACGTAAACAATGAAGCAAAGCCGTGCCCAAGAAAGCCGGGTTTCATCTTCATCATCACAGGACGTGACGCATGTTTGTCGGAATCGGGTATGTCGTTATCCTTCTCTCGGTGCTCGGGGGCTTTGTCATGGCCGGGGGGCATCTGGCCGCCTTGCTGCAGCCGCTGGAAGTCCTGATGATTGGTGGCGCGGCCATCGGCGCCTTCGTGGTGGCCAACGGCGGCACCCCGCTCAAGGCTACGCTGGCTGCCTTGCCGACCCTGTTCAAGGGGTCCTCGTACACCAAGGCCTTCTACATGGAGCTGTTCGCGCTGCTCTTTGAAATCCTCGCCAAGGTACGCAAGGAAGGGCTGATGTCGGTCGAAGCCGATGTCGACAATCCGGAATCCAGCCCGGTGTTTTCCAAGTACCCGGCTGTTCTGCACGACCACCATGTGGTCGAATTCATCTGCGACTACCTGCGATTGATGGTGGGCGGCAACCTCAACGCCTTCGAAATCGAAAACCTGATGGACGTAGAAATCGAAACCCACCACCACGAGGGGGAAGTTCCGGTCAATGCCATGAAAGGTCTGGCTGACGGCATGCCGGCATTCGGTATTGTGGCCGCGGTGATGGGGGTGGTGCACACCATGGAATCGGTCGGCATCCCGCCCTCCGAGCTGGGCATGCTGATCGCCCACGCTCTGGTCGGTACCTTCCTCGGTATCCTGCTGGCCTATGGCTTCGTCGGCCCGCTGGCCACCATCCTGGAGCACAAGCTGGCCGACGGCACCCGCGTCTTCCAGACCATCAAGGTGACCCTGCTCGCCAGCCTCAACGGCTACGCGCCGCAGGTGTCGGTGGAATTCGGCCGCAAGGTCCTGGCCTCGCACGACCGTCCGTCGTTCAAGGAACTCGAAGACCACGTCAAGCAAGCCAAGAACAAGTAAGCCACCTGGAGTGACCACGCATGGCTGACGAATCGCAACGCCCCATCATCGTCAAACGCATCAAGAAGGGTGGCCATGGCCACCACGGGGGGGCATGGAAGATCGCCTACGCCGACTTCGTGACCGCCATGATGGCGTTCTTCCTGTTGATGTGGCTGTTGGGCTCGGTGTCGCAGGGCACGCTGCAGGGCATCGCCGAATACTTCCGCACCCCGCTCAAGGTGGCGCTGGCAGGAGGGCAGGGCTCAGGCGACGCCACCTCGATGATCAAGGGCGGCGGTACCGACCTCACGCGTCAGGCTGGGCAGGTCAAGCGGGCGAAAGAGGAAGAAACCCAGCAGGAAAAGACCCGGCTGGCGAAACTGCAGAAGAAGATCGAGAGCAACATCGAGCAGAGCGCGGTGCTCAAGGCTTACAAGAATCAGCTGCAGCTGGAAATGACGCCGGAAGGGCTGCGCATTCAGATCGTCGACGAGCAGAACCGTCCGATGTTCGACTCCGGCAGCGCCAACCTGCTACCGCATACCCGAACCATCCTGCAGGAACTGGGCAAGGAACTCAACGGCGTCGCCAACCGGCTCAGCATTTCCGGCCATACCGACGCCAAGCCGTTTGGCGGTGCCCAGCACGGTTACAGCAACTGGGAGCTGTCGGCCGACCGCGCCAATGCCGCGCGCCGTGAACTGCTGGCCGGCGGCCTGATGCAGGACAAAATCCTGCGCGTGGTTGGCCTTGCCGCGGCCAACCCGCTCATCCGCAGCAACGTGTTCAGCCCTGAGAACCGCCGCATCGCCATCGTGGTGCTCAACAAGGAAGCGGAAGCCTCGATCCTTGGCGACGGCTTGAAGCCGGACGCCGAAGCAGCTCCGACACCCGCGGCTCCGCCGGCACAGCCCGCCGCGGCTGGGGCAGGCCATTGAGTCGAGCCGTATTCGTCGCTTTGTTGCGGCATGGCTTGCTGCAACTGGCCGCCGCGCTCGGCGCTTGGTTCCTGATCGCTCCGGCACTGCAGCCGCTGGCCTGGTCGGTGTTGCAAGGGCTCCTGGCGGCGGCACTGGCGGCCTTGCTGCGCTTGCGTCGTGGCAGTTGGCTGGCACATGGCCTGTTTGCCCCCGCCGTCGTGTACTGTTACCAGCTGGCGCTGCCGGCGTGGGCCTATCTGCTGGCCTTGCTGTTGACCTTCGCCATCGGGCGAAATGCCTGGCTGGAGCGTGTACCGTTCTACCGCTCCTCGCCGCGGGTGGTGGAGAGGTTGGCCGAAGCCTTGCCGGAGCAGGCCCGTTTGCTCGAAGCCGGCTGCGGCGACGCCGGGCTGGCCTTGCGGCTGGCGGCGCGTCGTCCCGATCTACAGATCGCGGCGCTGGAAACCGCCTGGGCGGCCTGGGCACTGGCGTGGCTGCGCTGGTGTCTGGCGGGGCGTCCTGCTAATGTGCGTATTGCCTGTCGCAGCCTCTGGCTCGAGCCCCTGTCCGAATACGATGCCGTCTATGCCTTTCTCTCGCCGCAACCGATGCCCAGGCTGTGGCGTAAATTCGTGACGGAAGGACAGCCGGGCTCCCTGCTGCTGAGCAATACCTTTACCGTGCCCGGCGTGGAGCCAGAACGCTCCCTCGCCTTGGGCGGCCCGTTGCAAAAACAACTCTTGATCTGGCGCCACCCACATGGAACTCGCTAACTGGCTACAGTCTATCGCCGACCGGCGCTGGCCCATCCTGCCCGGTACGCTGGACGAAGTGCAGCTGGCCTGCGCCCGCCACGCCGAGCTGATCAATCTTTCAGACCTGTCCAATATTTGCCTCTCCGACCCCTTGCTGTTGTTCGACGTGCTACGCGCGGTCGGATCCGCTTCGGTGCTACGTGAAAACGAAGCCGCCCCGACCGTGGAGCAGGCGATGATGCTGATGGGGCTGGAGCGTGTAACGCGCCGCTTGTCCCAGGCGACGGCGCTGCGAGCGCAGGAAGGCAAGCTCGACGACGAGGTGATCGAGGTCGTGGCCGACTGGCTGGGGCGCAGCCGGGTGGCGGCCTACCTGATCAAGGACTGGTTGTCGCTGAGCGGGGAGCACAAGGTCGAGGATTGCTTTGTCGCCGCCTTGCTGTACAACCTGCCGGCCTGTTTCTTTCTGCTCTATCGCAATCAGCTCCCTGACCAGCCGCTGTTGCAGGCGGTGTCGGGGTACTTCGGGATGGACTATCCCAAGTTGCTGGAACGTTTCGTCGAGGCTACCGGCCTGCCGCCGGGACTGGTGACGCTGTTGGGCAGCGGCAGTGCGCCCTCGCCGCGCAAACAACTGCTGAAGCTGGCCGTGGCGACCGCCAACGCGATCGAATCGGGCTGGTGGCGCTCGCCGTGGACGACCGGGATCGAAGTGGCGGCCCGGCAGATGCGGGTCAGCTATGACGATGCCTATCGCTGCGTGCTCAGCGCCGCCGCGAACGTGGCGAGAAAGCCGCGGGCACCGGCCTATACCTACCCGATGCGCGAGCTGCTGATGCTGCCGGGCGACTACCCGCCACGGGCGCATCTGACCGCCACTACCGTGTTGAGCGATGCCGCGCAGCTCGAGCAACTGATGCGCGAATCGATCCGCCATCTGGCCAACGACCTGCGCTTCGAACGCATCCTGTTCCTGCGCTACGAGCCGTCCGAGCATGCTCTGCGGCTGCGTTACCAGGTGGGACTGGCAGAGACGTCACCACTGCGGCAACTGGCGGTGGGCCTGGAGCCGGGCTCCTTCTTCGCCTTGCTCACCAGCAAGCCGCAAAGCTTCCATGCGCCGGCGCACGTGAGCGCCCAGTTAGGGGCGAAATATCAGGACCCGTTCTTCGAGCATATCGGCGACGGCGAATTCGCCGTGATGACGCTCTATGCCGGCCACACCCTGAGCGGCGTGTTTTACGTCGACAACGGCAACAGCGGGCGAACCATCGACCCCGATACTTATCTTCGTTTCAAGGATCTGGTGACCCGCTTCACGCATCACCTCTGACCATTTTCCATTTTCCATGCCGCACCCATACCGTACCCTCACTTCGCCTCACAACGACACCCTCAAACACCTGGCACGACTGGTCCAGTTTGCCCGCGACCGGCGCAAGGACGACGTGATCGTGCTCGAGGGCATCCATCTGCTCGAGGCAGCGCTGGAGCAGGGCATTGTCCCGGCACAGTGCTTCATCAACGAGGCCGCGCTGGGGCGTGCCGAGGTCTCGGCGCTGCTCGCCCGCCTGCCGCAGACGCTGTCGCCGCTGGTGGTGCCGGAGGCCTTGCTGGGCAAACTGACCTCGCTGTCGAGTGCTCCCGAGCTGATCGCCGTCTGCCCGCGGCCGCACCCGCCACGCCGTAGCGGCAGCTGCCTGTTGCTGGAAGACATTCAGGACCCGGGCAATATGGGGACGATTCTGCGTTCGGCGGCGGCCTCCGGGGTGATGGAGGTGTTCCTCTCCAAAGGCTGTGCCGACGTGTTTTCTCCCAAGGTGCTTCGCGCCGGCATGGGGGCGCATTTCGTGCTCAATCTGCACGAGGCGGCGGACCTGGCGGAGGTGCTGGGCGGGTTTGCCGGGCGCAAGCTGGTCACTCATCTGGAAGGCAGCCAGTCGTTGTATGCGCAGGATCTGCGCGGCGACGTGGCGTTCGTGTTCGGCAACGAGGGCGCGGGCGTGTCTGCGGGGCTGCTGCAACTGGCAGACTGTCGTGTACGGATTCCGATGCCGGGCCATGCCGAGTCACTGAATGTGGCGATGGCGGCCACCATCTGTCTGTTCGAACGGGTGCGGCAACTCGACGTCAGCGCTGCCTGAGTGGCCGGGGTGGTTCGTCGGCGACCGAAAGGGCGCCTCGACCTGTTATTTCAAATCTTTTTGGCCTTGCCCTTCCTCCGGGGGATTGGCTTCTGCGCTTCCGTTCCTGCTCGGCACACCCTGGGACGACAGCAGGTCGCTCAGGGTGGCACGGTCCACCACTTCCTTTTCCAACAGCAGCGTTGCCAAGGCTTCCAGGCTGGCGCGGTTGGTGTGTAGCGTGCGCTCGACACGCGCATGGGCCTCTGCCAGCAGCTTTCTCATTTCGTCGTCGATCGCCTGGGCGGTACGTTCGCTATAGGGCAGATGAGGCTGTGACGTAGGTAGGTCGAGATAGGCACCGGGGTGGGATTCATCGAAGGTGGCGAGGCCGAGCGACTCACTCATGCCGTACTGCGTGATCATGTGCCGGGCCATGTCGGTCGCGCGCTGCAAGTCATTCTGTGCTCCGGTGGAGACGTCACCGAAGACGAGCTCCTCCGCCACTCGCCCTCCCAGCAGCACGTCGATGCGATCCAGCAGTTCGCTCTTTTTGAGCAGATACCGGTCTTCCGTTGGAATCTGCTGGGTGTAGCCCAAGGCGGCGATGCCGCGCGGAATGATGGAAATCTTGCCGACTCTGTCGGCATTCGGTCGCATTTCCGCCACCAGTGCATGCCCGGCTTCGTGGTAGGCCACGGTCTCTTTCTCCTTGGGGTTCATGATCCGGTTCTTCTTCTCCAGTCCTCCCACTATCCGGTCGATCGCCTTGTCGAAGTCGGCCATGTCGACGGCGTCCTTTTCCTCGCGGGCCGCGTGCAATGCCGCTTCATTCACCAGGTTCGCCAGGTCGGCGCCGGCGAAGCCGGGGGTGCGGGCGGCGATGGTGGCGAGTTCGACGTCCGGGGCAAGCCTGACTTCTTTGCAATGGACCTGGAGGATTTTTTCGCGGCCCGTCAAGTCGGGACGGTCGATCGCCACGTGGCGATCGAAGCGCCCGGGGCGCAGCAGTGCCGGATCGAGAATTTCCGGCCGGTTGGTGGCCGCCAGGATGATGACGCCCTTGTTGGTGTCGAAGCCGTCCATTTGCACCAACAGCTGATTGAGCGTCTGCTCCCGCTCGTCGTTGCCGCTGATGCCACTGATCCCCCGTGCTTTACCTAGCGCGTCAAGTTCGTCGATAAAAATGATGCAGGGCGCCTTTTCCTCGGCTTGCTCGAACAGGTCGCGCACTCTGGCGGCGCCGACGCCGACGAACATCTCCACGAACTCGGATCCGCTGATGGAGAAGAACGGAACACCGGCTTCGCCGGCAACCGCTTTGGCCAGCAGCGTTTTGCCCGTGCCCGGCGCCCCGACTATCAATACTCCTTTAGGTATCTTTCCGCCCAGCCTGCGGTAGCGCTCTGGTGCCTTGAGGAATTCCACCACCTGCATGAGTTCGTCCTTCGCCTCGTCGATACCTGCCACATCGTCGAAGGTGACGCCGGTTTCCCTCGCCATGTAGACCTTGGCCTTGCTTTTGCCAACCGCCATGAGGCCGCCGGTACCTCCCATGCGCTTCATGGCAAACAGCCAGATCGACACAAAGATCAGCGCCGGCAATACCCAGGACAGGATGGACGCGAGCCACTTGTTGTCGGCCTGCCCGGTGAAGCGGACTTTGGCTTTCTCGAGCTCCTGCACCAGCGTCGGGTCGCTCACGCGCAAGGTGGTAAAGGGCTGGTCGCCAGTGCCGAGTTGCTTGATCTTGTCGACGGTTTCCTTGGCGACCAGTCCTTCCAGACCGTTGCTGGCCAAGGTGCCGGAGATGGCTTGCTCGTTGACGGTGAGGTCTTTCACCTTGCCTGCCGTCAGCAGCGTCTTGAATTCGCTATAGGACAGGGTGGTTACGCGCTCCTGGAGAAAGAAGTTCTGGACCAGCAGCAGCACCCAAAATGCGATGATGAAATACCAGACGGAAAATTGCTGTTTCTGCTCCATGCCTTCACCTTAAGCCTTGGGCACGTCCCTGTTCATTCTCATTCTGGCTCATCGGCGAGGCCTTCATCCCGGAAAATGGGTGCAGGCCCGTCATTTCTTGAGCCGACCCGTACCGCTCCAGACGATGCCGGAGATGGCGGCCGAATGCAATGGGTGCCCGGCCCGGTCGACACCTTGCGCAAACGCCGGGTGAGCGCGTGGTGCAGGAAGTGCCTGCCTTTGGCAGGGTGGCGCGCATCTTCCTGGTGGTGAGCTTCGGATGCTGTGCCAATAATGATGAGGTGGGCCAGGGTGCCACCCTGTTTTCCGTGATCAACCCCACCACAGGATGGGGCCAGCGGAGGAGATGGGGGTGCCCGTTTCGACGTATCGCATCGGGAGCGAAGAGAATGAAGAAGGAATTCGCAGGGAAATGGCGGGTTGTCGGGTGGCTGGTGTTGCTTCTGCTGGCGCCGGGATGGGTGGCAGCGCAGGTGACGTTCGATCGGATCGTGGTATTCGGCACCAGCCTGTCGGACCCGGGCAATGTGTTCGCCCTGACGGGTCAGGAAAACACCCCGCCGTATAACAAGCTGGATCCCTCGGACCCTTTTCTCATTCCCTCGGCACCCTACGCCCGAGGGGGACACCACTTTAGCGACGGCGCGACCTGGATCGAACAGTTCGCCGAGTCTCACGCGCTTGCCGCCAACACCCGTCCCGCCTTTCGGGCCTCGAACGACCATGCGAGCAACTACGCGGTCGGCGGCGCACGGGCGCGCAACGCCGGAGAGCTGAGCCTGTCCGCGCAGGTCAGCCGTTTTCTGACGGATTTCGGTGGTACCGCGCCTGCGGGCGGATTGTACGTCGTGGAGGCGGGCTCCAACGACGTGCGCGATGCCTTTGTCGCGCTGGCCATGGGGGGTGACGGCGGCGGGGTGATTTCCGCCGCATTGACAGCGATTCAGGACACCATCGCGCTGCTGCATGCCAAAGGCGCCCGTAAGTATCTGGTCGCCAATGTGCCGGATCTCGGTCTGACACCCGCGGTGCAACGTCTGGACCAGGCGTCTCCGGGTGCCAAGCTGGCCCTCAGCTCGCTGTCGCTCAACTTCAACATCGGGCTTGCCGACCTGCTGACCGGGTTGCGGGCGGCCTATCCGGATAGCCAGTTTGTCCTCTTGAACGTGTTCCAGACGGTGAATGACATGACGCAAAGCCCGTCGACGTTTGGCCTGCGGGACGTTTCGACGCCGTGTGTCACGCCCAATGTGGCACCGTTTACCTGCCGCAATCCGGGGGACTACCTGTTCTGGGACGGCATTCATCCCACCAGGACGGTCCACGCCATCTTTTCACAAAAAGCCGCCCAGGCGCTATCCGAATGACGGCGCGGTGAGCGCCCCCATCGTCCGGCATGGGGCTACGGCGCGGACGGTGGGATGCCGGGTTGGAGTCAGTCCAGCGGCACCCACACCTCGCCGCTCATCAGCGGGCGTGCGGTGCGTGTCATCACGACTTCGTCGACCTGCCAGTGCATCGCCGTTCCGGCTGACCCTGGCTTCCAGCGCCTGTCCTCCGCTGGCGTGGGAGAAGTTCAGTTCCCGCCCGCGTATCACGCCGCCGGCCATTTCGCTTGCCAACGTGCCGTCGATGGCGCAGGCGGCGGCGAGGGCGATGGCGCCGGTGCCGGTGAAGGCGTGATGCAGCCGCCCCATCGACAGGATGCGGCCGTTCAGATCGTAGCCGGTGGCGCGTGCCGGACTGAGAAAGCTGATTTTGGGGGTGGCCGGGCGCTCGCGGCTGGCGCGGGTGATGTCCGGCGCCAAGCCCATCGCCACCGCCCCGGCGGCACGGCCCCATTCGAGGGTCTGGTGCAGTTTGGCATCGAGGTGGGCGGCGGTCTCATAACCCGAGAGGCCGAGATCGGCGGCACGTACGAAAACCGTCGGGTTGCCGGCATCGATCAGTGTGGCGGCAAGCGTTGTGCCGTCCGGCAGATGAAGGGTGTCGCAGGGGTTTCCCGTGGGGAACAGGGTTCCCGCGCCGCCTCCCGCCGGGTCGAGAAAATGCAGGCGGATCGGCGCGCCAGGAAAGGCGACGCCGTCGATGCGGTAGTCGCCATGCCAGACCGCTTGACCGCGCTCGATGTCGATCTCGGCGTGGATGCGTTTCCCGATGTTGGCCTGCCAGATATGCACGGTGAAAGGGCCGTCCTTGTCGGGGGCGACCAGCCCGGAGGCCACGGCAAACAGCGGCACCGCGGCCGTCAGGTTGCCGCAGTTGCCGGACCAGTCGATCAGCGGTTCGCCGATCGCCACGTGACCGAACAGGTAATCGACATCGCAGTCGGGCCGTTGCGACGGGGAGAGGATGACGATCTTGCTGGTGCTGGAAATCCCGGTACCCAGGCCGTCGATTTGCAGGCCGTGCGGGTCGGGGCTGCCGAGGGCGCGCAGCAACAGCCGGTCGCGCGTTTCTGTGTCGGCGGGCAGGCTGTCGGCGCGAAAAAACAGGCCCTTGCTGGTGCCGCCGCGCATCAGGGTGGCCTTGATGGAATGCAGGGTGGTCATGCGGCGGGTTCCAGGGTCAGTTTGCAGGCGGCGATGGCGGCGCTGCGAGCCGCATCGACCGCTTGCGGAATTTGTTGTTTGTCTGAGCAACCCTGGGCGATGGCGCCGGCATCCACCGCCAGCGCGGCGTCCAGCATGCGTGCCAGCCAGTCGACTTGCGGGTAGTCGCACTGTTCGAAACCGAGACGGCCACGGGCGTCGGCGAGGCAGGCGTCGAGCATGAGACGGAAACGTTCGGGCCGGCGCAGGGCATCGGTCTCGCGGAACATCTTCAGCACGGTGTCCGGGCGCATGTCGCCGGCCACATGCACCTTGGTGTGATGCAGACAGGTGATGCGGGCCAGGTCACGGCAGTCGGCCGGCACGCGTAGGCGTTCGCTCAGTGCCAGCAGCGGTTTTTCGCCGCGTGCCTCGTGGCCTAGGTGGCGCGGCAGCAGCTCGGCCGGAGTGAGTGCCTTGCCCAGGTCGTGGGTGAGCGCGGCAAAGCGCACTGGCAGCGGCAGTTGCTGGGCCGCGGCGTAGTCGATGACGCGCATCACGTGGTCGCCGGTGTCGATTTCCGGGTGGTAGTCGGCACGCTGCGGGACGCCGAACAGGGCGTCCACCTCGGGCAGGATGCGCGCCAGTGCGCCGCACTCGCGTAGGACCAGAAAAAGCGCGAAGGCTGGTTTTCCATCAGCCCGCGCGCCATTTCCTGCCAGACGCGCTCGGCGACCAGGGCGTCGACCTCGCCGTTGGCGACCATGGTGCGCATCAATTGCAGCGTTTCCGGCGCGATGGAGAAGCCGAAGCGGGCGGCGAAGCGGGCCAGGCGCAGTACTCGCACCGGGTCTTCGGCGAAGGCCGGGCTGACGTGGCGCAAGATGCGGTTTTTCAGGTCGTCCTGGCCGTGGTAGGGGTCGATGATCTGCCCGGTTTCGTCGCTGGCCATGGCGTTGATGGTGAGGTCGCGCCGGGCCAGGTCTTCTTCCAGGGTGACATCGCGATCGGCGTGGAAGGTGAAACCGTGGTAGCCGCGGCCGACCTTGCGCTCGGTGCGCGCCAGTGCGTATTCCTCGTGCGTTTCCGGGTGCAGGAACACCGGGAAGTCCTTGCCGACCGGGCGGAAGCCACGGGCGGTCATGTCTTGCGGGGTGGCGCCGACCACGACCCAGTCGTGGTCGGTCACCGGCAGTCCCAGCAGGCGGTCACGCACCGCTCCGCCGACTTGGTAGATCTTCATGTCAACGTCCAGCCTCGGTGCGGAAGTGCGAGCGCACTTCGTTCGGCTCGGCCTTGCCCAGGTAGAGCGGCGCGATGGCTTCCAGTGCCGTGGGCGAGAAACCGAGCAGCTCGCGCGGGAAGGGGCCGGTGCCGACGTTGTCGACCGAGAGCGAGCGTACGTTGTCGCGGCTCATCAGCGGTTGTCCCGGCAGCAATTCCATCAGTCCGGCCTGCAGCATGGCCAGCCCTGCCGGTAGCCCGATGATGAGCGGCTGTTGGCCGCTCAGGCCGGCGACGTAGCGCACCAGTTCGCGCAGGGCGTAGACCTTGGTGCCGGCGAGTTCGATTTTGTGATGGACGGTGGCGTCGTTGGCCAGGCACGCCACCATGGCGCGCGCCACGTCGTCGGCCCACACCGGCTGGAAGCGGGTGTCGGCACCGGCCAGCGGCAGTAGCGGCAGGGTGCGGGCGAGGTGGGCGAACAAGGTCAGGAAACTGTCGCCACGGCCAAACACCACCGACGGGCGCAGGATGGTCCAGTCGAGCCCGCTGGCCTCGATGCGTTGTTCGGCAATGCCCTTGGTCTGCTGGTAGTGGCTGGGGCCGTTGGGGTCGGCGCCGAGCGCGCTAATATGGATCAGGCGGCGGATACCGTTATAGCGGCAGGCCTGGATGATCTTTTCCGGGAGCGCAACGTGCGCGCGTTCGAACGCCTGGCGGCTGCCGTGCAGGATGCCGACCATGCTGACGACGGCGTCGTGGCCGTGCAGCAGGGCGTTGAGACTGGCCTGGTCGTGCACGTTGGCTTCGACCAGCTCGGTTTTCGGCAGCACGATCAGCTTTTCCTTGTGCTGTTCGTAGTTCCGGGTGGCGAAGGTGATCTCGACCCCGGCTTCGGCCAACCTTTCGCCCAGGTAGCCACCGATGAAGCCACTGCCGCCGATAACGCAGATCCGTTGGTATTTCATTCTTCGATTACTCTCCGCAAGACGTGTTCGACGACCGGCCGATCAGCGGGCCGGAATGGTGCCCAGGCGGCTCTTCAGCGAGAGCGGTGTGTGCTCGAAGCCACTCGCATAATACGCGGCGTTGCCCATGACCTTCTGAACATAGTCGCGGGTTTCGTCGAAGGGAATGGTTTCGGCGTAAATGGCGCCTTCCAGCGGCTTGCTGTCCTGCCAGCTGCGCGCGCGGCCCGGGCCCGCATTATAGGCTGCGGTGGCCATCACGGCGTTGTTGGACAGTGAATTGAGCACGTAGCGCAGGTACCAGGTGCCCAGCTGGATATTGGTGTCGATGTCGTCCACGGCAAAGCCGTTGAGTCCCATTTTCCCCGCGACCCACTTGGCGGTGGCGGGCATCAGCTGCATCAGGCCGGAGGCGCCGACGCCGGAGCGGGCCACGGTGACGAAACGGCTTTCCTGGCGAATCAGCCCGTATACCCAGGCCTCGTCGATGTCCAGTTGCTTGGCGTAGCGGCGGGTGATGTCACGATACGGCGTCAAGTAGCGCAGCGAGAAGTCGTGTTCGGTGCGGGTGCGTTCGGCGCTGTAGATCGCCATGTCGTAGAAGCTGTGGCGACGCGCCAGTTCAGCCGCTGCCAGGAGCTGGCTGTCGGGAAGGTTGCGCATGCTCCAGCGCCACTCGTTTCGGGCGTCGTTGCGGAATTCCGGCTTGCGGTAGTCTTCGGCCAGATGGAACAGCGCCAGGGCGCGGCGCACCGCAGGCTGGGCGTTGAGGGTGCCGATATCCTCCTCGCTCGGCGGTTTGGCCGAGGGAGAGGCACTCAGCGAGGTGCCGAGCTCCTCGCGCGCCAGCGTGGCGTAGTATTGGTGGCCATCGCTGGCTTGCACCAGCAGTGACGTGGCCTCGCTGCCGCGGCCTAGGGCCTGCAGCGCCCGGGCACGCCAGTACTGCCACACCGGTTTGGCGGCCAGATTGGCCGGCATGGAGCGGGTGACCTGCTCCAGCACGCCCCATTGCGCAATACGCAGCGTGGAGCGGGCCCACCATTCCCATTGCTCGTCGGTGAGCTGGGTGGCATCGGCCTGGGCGAACCACGACAGGGCCTGGGCCATCTGCTGGCGCTTGGCGGACAGCAGCGCCAGCTGACCCCAGGCGAAACCGGCGCGTTCCCGGCTCAGCGACGGTTCGAGGGCGCGCAGGGCGTCGGCGGCGGCGTCCAGGTTGGCGCGGCCCTTGTTGCGCACGATGTCGTAGATCAGGATTTCCTGCCCGCCCGGGGTCGAGGCGTCGGCGCTGGCCGGCCGGGCCAGCGTGCTGGCATCCAGTGTCAGCCCGGTGGCGGTGGCCAGCTTGCGGGCGGAGGAGAGGTAGTTGCCGGCAAGCTGCAGCCGGATGCGGCGCCATACCCAGTCGGGCCCGAGCAGGCCCTTGGCGGCGGCGGTCTCGATCAGGGTTTCACAGCCCAAGGGGTGTCGCGCCCTTGCAGGAAGCCCGCAAAGTCGATGTCACGGCTGCCTTGGCGCAGTCTCAGCAAATTGGCATAGCAGCGTGTTTCTTCGTCGCTGCCTTCCGGCGGCAGGTTCTGCCATTCCTGGGCAAAGCGTGCCCATTCTTCGCGCTTGCCCAGGTGTTTCAGCCACTCGTTGCGGATGCGTTCCGGCATCACGCCTTCCTTGACGCTGTTGAGAAAGGTGATGACTTGGGCGTCGTCGTCCTTTTCCAGGGCTTTCCAGGCTAGCCAGTAGGCCGGGTAGTTTGCCAGCGGGTGGCTCGAGGTGATGCTGGCGTAGCGCGCCAGTTCGGCCACGTTGTTGCTGCGGTAGGCTTCGCGGGCGGCGATCAGGTCGTTCTCGACCGCGGCGAGGGCGGGCAGAGCCGTGCTCAGGGCCAGCACGCTCAGGACAGTGTTCAAACGTTTCATCAGTCAATTATCCATTATTTTCGGCGTCACGCCGGCTATCTCGTCATGCGCCCGGGCGGTCGTTTCCTGCTTTGAAAGCCGCCGGGCTTGCTTGGTTCGCGTTGCGCCCCTGCTTTTTGGCAGTAAGGGTGCGGTACGGCGGCGCCGGTACCGATACGGTTCAGCGCCTGCATTCGTACAGTTCGATGGGAAGCCCGTCGGGGTCGGCAAAGAAGCAGAAGCGCTGGCCGGTGATGTCGTCGAGGCGGATCGCCTCCAGTTCGATCCCTTCGGCCAACAAGGCGTCGCGGGCGTGCTCCAGGTTGCCGACCGCGAGTGCAAGGTGACGCAGGCCGCAGGCTTCCGGCCGGCTGGGCCGGGGCGGTGTGGCTGGGAAGCTGAACAATTCGATCTGGCTGCCGTCGGGCAGGGCGAGGTTGAGCTTCCACGACTGGCGCTCTTCACGCCAGGTCTCGCTGACGATCGGCAGGCCCAGGATGCGGTGATAGAAGTCCCGCGAGCGGGCGTAGTCCGAGCCGATGATGGCGATGTGGTGAAGTCCGACGAGTTGCATCAGCGCACCTGGGGGACGGGCTGGTGTGGCACGGGTCGGGGCGTCGTCGGTCGCTGTGCCGGCTGGTGTGCAGCATGGGAGGCCGGCGGGATGGCGATGTGGCAAAGCCGGAGGCGATTACTGCTCATAGATTTTCAATATCAATATGCTTTTAACAATCAATTAGACGAATTTGTTGTTGGCTATCAGAATGCAGCCATCGATAGATCAACGACGCCACTCTCAAACCAGGAGATTCACCATGCTGAGCAATCACGAAGGCCAACGCGTTCCGAACGTTACTTTCCACATCCGCGAAAACAACGAGTGGAAGGACGTCACCACCGAGCAACTGTTCCAGGGCAAGAACGT
Source organism: Pseudogulbenkiania sp. AW2-16 (assembly GCF_056824575.1). Lineage (NCBI taxonomy): Bacteria > Pseudomonadati > Pseudomonadota > Betaproteobacteria > Neisseriales > Chromobacteriaceae > Pseudogulbenkiania > Pseudogulbenkiania sp. AW2-16. Next base: position 2,954,561 of record NZ_CP157668.1, read on the forward strand.
GGTGGTGTTCTCGCTGCCGGGCGCTTTTACCCCGACCTGCTCGTCCACCCACCTGCCGCGCTACAACGAGCTGGCGCCGGCGTTCTTCGAGAACGGCATCGACGCCATCCTGTGCGTGTCGGTCAACGATACCTTCGTCATGAACGAATGGGCGCAGGATCAGGAGGCCCAGAACATCGTGATGGTACCCGATGGCAACGGTGAATTCACCGCCGGGATGAACATGCTGGTGGACAAGAGCGAGCTGGGCTTCGGCAAGCGCAGCTGGCGCTACTCGATGCTGGTGCGCGACGGCGTGGTCGAGAAGATGTTTGTCGAACCGCAGGAGCCGGGCGACCCGTTCAAGGTGTCCGACGCCGACACCATGCTCGACTACCTCAACCCGAAGGCCAAGAAGCCGGATCAGGTGGTGGTGTTCACCAAGGTTGGCTGCCCGCACTGCGCCCGGGCCAAGGCCTTGCTCACCGACCGTGGCTACAACTTCGTCGAGGTTCCGCTCGATAACACGATCCGCGGCAAGGTGCTGGGTGCCGTGTCGGGCAAGATGACTGCGCCGCAGGTGTTCATCAATGGCGAACTGATCGGTTCGGCCGACGACCTGGAAACCCGCTTCGCCCGCTGAGCACCAGGCCGTTCTTGAGCGACTGTTGTTTCCGCCGGTTTCATGCCCTGACACCGGTGGGAGCTTTCGGGCCGGCCCAAGGCAGTTTGGCCCGGCCCCTTTTCCCGCCCGGATACGCGACGCCAGCGCAGTGGCGTGACGTATCCCGGCGCATCTGATCACCCATAAGGATAACGATTATGCAGAACCTCTCCGTCGACGTAGCCATCATCGGCGCCGGCACCGCCGGCCTCGCCGCCTACCGTGCCGCCAAGGCCAACGGCAAGACCGCCGTCCTGATCGAGGGCGGCCCCTACGGCACCACCTGCGCCCGCGTCGGCTGTATGCCGTCCAAGCTGCTGATTGCCGCCGCCGAAGCCGCACACGAAGCGCGCCACACCGCGCCGTTCGGGGTGCACGTCGATGGCGTGATCCGCATCGATGGGCGCGAGGTGATGGCACGCGTCAAGCGCGAGCGCGACCGTTTCGTCGGCTTCGTGGTCAACAGCGTGGAAGGCATTCCGGAACAGGACCGCCTGCAGGGATACGCCCGCTTCATCGACAACACCTTGTTGCAGGTCGACGAGCACACCCAGCTCAAGGCCGGCCGTGTCGTGATCGCCACCGGTTCCTCGCCGGCGATTCCGGCGCCCTTCCAGGTGTTCGGCGACCTGCTGGTGGTGAACGATGATGTGTTCGACTGGGACACGCTGCCGCGCCGCGTCGCCGTCTTCGGCCCTGGGGTGATCGGGGTGGAACTGGGTCAGGCCTTGTCGCGCCTCGGCGTCGAGGTGAGGATGTTCGGTGCCAGCGGCTCACTGGGTCCGCTCACCGACCCGGTGATCCGCGACTATGCCCGCCGTGCATTGGGGGAGGAGTTCTACCTCGATCCGAAGGCCAAGGTGGTGGAGATGCGCCGTGACGGTGACGAGGCGGTGATCCGCTACGTGCATCTCGACGGCGGCGAGCGGGAAGAGCGTTTCGACTATGTGCTGGTGTCCACCGGCCGCACGCCCAACGTGCAGCGGCTGGGTCTGGAGAACACCTCGTTGCAGCGCGATGGCCGCGGCGTGCCGCTGTTCGACCCGCAAACGCTGCAGTGCGGCAACGCCCCGATCTTCCTGGCCGGCGACGCCAACAATATGCTGACGCTGCTGCACGAGGCGGCCGACGAGGGCAAGACCGCCGGCGAGAACGCTGCGCGCTATCCCGATGTGCGTCCCGGCCTGCGCCGTGCGCCGATCGGCGTGGTGTTCAGCGACCCGCAGATGATGATGGTCGGTGCCAGCTTCGCCACGTTGGCCGAAGAGCGCGTCGTCACCGGCGAGGTCAGCTTCGAGGACCAGGGGCGCAGTCGCGTGATGCTGAAGAACAAGGGTTTGCTGCATGTCTACGCCGACAAGGAGAGCGGCCGCTTCCTCGGTGCCGAGATGGTCGGCCCGCGTGCCGAGCATATCGCCCATCTTCTGGCGTGGAGCGTGCAACAAGGGCTGACCGTGGCGCAGATGCTCGACATGCCGTTCTACCACCCCGTGGTGGAGGAGGGGCTGCGCACCGCCTTGCGTGACGCGGCGGCCAAGCTGGCCGGCTGAGTCGGCGCGACCTCGCCAAGACGCCACCCCATCAGGGGTGGCGTTATTTTTTGTAGCAGGCGTGCTCAGCAAGGACTGTGCAGCGACACGCCCTCGGCCTCGCCGCGTGCCTGCGCGATGGCGGTGCGGTTGCGGCCGTCCAGTTTGGCGCGATACAGCGCTTCGTCGGCCCGCTTCAGCCAGGCCTCACGATGCGGTGTGGAGAGCGGGGCGACGCCGAGGCTGATGGTGTAACTCACGTGCAACTCGCCATGCGCGACCGTGGTCGATTCGACCCGCGTGCGCAAACGCTCGGCGAAGGCGGCCGCGCCTTCCTCGTCAACGTTGGCCAGTACCACCAGGAATTCCTCTCCGCCCCAGCGTCCGGCCACATCCATGCTGCGGATGGTCTCGCTCATGGCCTTGCCCAGGGCGCGGATCACGGCGTCGCCGGCATCGTGACCGTAGCGGTCGTTGACCACCTTGAAATGATCAATATCGAGAAGGACCAGGCTGGCCCGCTCGCCGTTGCGCCGGGAGCGCTGTAGCTGTTGCTCGAGTGCTTCTTCCAGTGCGCGCCGGTTGGGCAGACCGGTCAGCGTGTCGGTGCGCGCCAGATGGGCGAGCTTGCTATTGGCCTCGGCCAGTTCGTTCACCAGCCGGGTGGTCGAATCCAGCCAGTAGGTGAACATGCGGTAGCCAAAGAAGCCGACGAAGGCGGCAATCAGGGCAAATACCCAATAGAAGGTCCAGGTGGTCGCCAGCATGGTGGTGACGGCGCCGGGCAAGATCGCCAGTTCGCTGGCACGCAGGGCGTGGCGCACCGTATTGCTGCCGAGCCACAGTGTCAGCCAGCCGTAAATCAGCACGCCGGCGACGATGGCGATCACCAGCTGCAGGCTGAGACGGCGCGATTCCGCTGCCGCGGTGCGCCACAGCCGTGGGTGCCGGTCGCGCCAGCGCTCCAAGACCGGCTGGCTGAGCAGCAACAACGGACCTCCCAGCAACAGGCATTGCAGGAAGCCGCCCAACCACCAGCCTTGCCAGATCGGCAGCAGGCCGGTCGGGTCGACCAGATTGGTGTAACACCAGATCAGCGCCCCGGCCGAGCTGAAGACGCTGGCGACAAACGACATCAGCGTGTAATAGAGCACGGCGTTGGCCGAGCGCAGGTGTAGCGGCATGGCGATGGTGCGGTAGCCCAGCACCAGCACGGCGAAGCCCAGAGGGTTGGCACAAGCGAACAGCAGCGCCCAGGGCAGCGGCATGTGGGCGTACAGCGCCAGCGACAAGGTGGCCAGATAGGCCGGAATCGCCCCCCAGGTCCAGCCGAAGAACAGGGTCCACCATAGGCAGATCATGAGGGGGGATAGATCGACACATAGACTTCCACCCCGGCGAATGCCAGTGACAGGCCGGACCAGCTGTTGGCGACGGCGGCGATGCCGCTGGCCATGCAGGCCAGAACCGACAGCAGCCAGCCGCCCAGGATCAGCCCTTGTTCAGAACGGGAACCCGCGTGCCAGAGCTGCTGAGCGGAAAGGGTGTGGTAGTCGGGGCGGGGGCGTGGCGAGGCCTCCGCCGGCGGGTCTGCGGTTACGCCATCGCGGATGGGCTGCCCGGTGTCGCCACGCTTCATGGTGAAGGTGTCTGGCGATTGGGTGTTTTCCATGTGGTCTCGTCAGAGCGGACCTCCATCATGGGCAGGAGGCCGTCCCGTCTTCAGAAGCGCCACTCCCGGTGGAATGGCGCCGTTGTCCGTTTACCATCATATTTCCCCGCCAATGCCCTGAGCGGCGCGGTGCGGGTCTCTCCGCAGGCTGGTGGCCGTTCATCCCATCTTTATCGCGACAGACCGGGGCGGCATGTGCGGCTGCATCGCCTGCGCCCGCTGCTCCTGCCGTGTCGGAGGCAGGAAACAGGGGGAGGCGAGTGAAGCGCTGCTTAGCCGGCGCTCTTCAAACTGGGTGTGGCAATGACGTTTGGTTGGTCAAGTGTTAATTTAAACAAACTATTTTTCAAGAAGTAGATTGAACTGTTACGGAATTTATGTACATTATTTTATTAATGCCACTTTGGTAAACATTCGGAAATTGATCAAGCAGTTTTTTTGTGGCGCTGTATTGGCGCGATTAGTTGACGAATGGAGTAGGAGTGGCCGTCGATCAAAATAAAATGACAAATAAATGCACAAATATTTTCAAATAACCATTTTGACTATTTTACTTGCGTTGGCGCCGCCTGTCTTCGCCGCCGAGAAGACATTACGCGTCTTGGCCTGGCCTGGATATGCCGATCCCGACGTGGTGAAGGCGTTCGAGGCCCGTTTTCACAGCAAGGTGGAAGTGACGTTTGTCGACTCCGATGAATCGTTGTGGGACAAAATGCATGCCGGTCACGACAACACGTTCGACGTGGTGGCCGCCAATACTGTTGAAATTCACCGCTATACCCGTGAAGGGTTGCTGCAACCGCTCGACCTAGCACGTCTGCCTAACACCCGGTTCCAGCTCCCGCGCTTTCGCGCGCTCTCGTCCATCGGCGGCCTGACCCAGGGAGGCAAGGTTTATGCCATTCCCTTTACCTATTCCGCCATGGGCTTGATTTATGACCGCAAGCAGGTGTCCGTTCCCCCACGGTCGATGTCCGAATTGTGGAATCCGCGCTATCGCGGAAAGGTGCTGGCCTTCAATAGTGCACAACATAATTTTTCCTTTACGGCGCTGGCTTTGGGGGTGGACAACCCTTTTCTGCTCGATGCGAATCAAATGCGGCGCGTCGCGAGGCAATTGGTTGCGTTGCGGCGTAATTTGCTGAGTTATTACAGCCTTCCCGAAGAAGCAACCAAATTATTTATTCAACATAAATCGGCCCTGCTTTTTGCCAACTATGGCACGCAGCAGCTGACGCAGCTACGTAAGGCCGGGGCGGACGTGGGCTATGTCATTCCGGAAGAGGGGGCGCTTGCGTGGCTGGATTGCTGGGCGATGACGCGGGCGGCGCGCGACCGTTCTTTGGCCCTGGCCTGGATCGACTACATGCTGGAGCCGGCCGTCAGCCGGTTGCTGCCCGAGCGCCAGGGGCTGGCGAATACCCTGACCTCGCCACCGGAATTGAGCGATAAATCGCGCATCATCTGGCTCCAGCCGGTGGAGGATGTGAAGCAGCGCGAGGCGCTGTGGGGCAAGATCGTATCCGGCAATCTTCCGGAGAGGCTTTAGCCATGCGTCCGGGTCTGACCGTCAAACTCTCGATACTGCTCGCCTGCATCGGCATTCTGGCCTCTGGGGTGACGGGCTACTATGCCTATTCCACCAATCAAAGCCTGCTGGTGAACGAGGCCGAGCGGAATTTGCTCACCTCCACCGAATTGCTGAGTCAGCGCTTATCCACTGTCCTGAACGATATTGCGGCCGACGCCCTGACGCTGGCCAACATGCCCTCATCGGCAAAAGTCGCCGGCTTCGAAGAAGTTGCCGGGGATGACGTGGCCAAGGAACGTTTGGCGCAGGTGTTCGGCACCATCATGCGCCTGCATCCTCAATACGCCCAGGTGCGCTTGATCTCCCGCCAGCAGTTTGGCCTCGAACGAATCCGTTTCGATCGGGATGGCAGCCACCTGGTGAGGGTGACTGGGTCTCTGCTGCAGGAGAAAGGGCATTTCCCGTATGTTTTCGAAACCCTGGCGCTCGCGCCAGGGCGCGTCTACGTCTCGCCGATCACGGTCAACCATGAACAGGGCGCTCATTCGGCGGAAGGCGCGCCGACGCTGCGCCTGGCCTCGCCGGTCGTGACGCCGGCCGGCGCCGTCGTCGGCGTGGTCGTCATCAATGTGCGGTTGAAAAGTTTGCTCGACTCCGTCCAGTCGGACTTGCCGGCCGGGCACCAGCTGTACCTCACCAACGAGTGGGGCGATTTTCTGGCACACCCCAACCCTGCCATGACCTTCGGTTTCGATAAGGGCCGGCGTTTGCTGGTTCAAGACAGCTACGAGCAGACCCGGCCGTTGTTCGACAAGACCCAATCCAGCGTGCTGGTGAACGGGCTGGACGATCCGCAGCGGGCAAAGGGGCAGATTCTGGCTTTTGTGCGCAAACCGTTCGGCCTGCCGGAAAACCATCAATTTGTCGTGCTTGGCCTGGCCCGCCCCTTGGAGGATGTGCTGCGGGGCGGGAAGTCGCTTGGGGAAAGCACCATCCAGATGGTGCTGGCATTCAGTGTGCTGTCCATCGTGCTGGCAGTGGTGTTTTCGCGGGCATTGACCCGTCCCTTGCAGATGCTCACCCATGCCGCGACGAGCTTTCAAACCCGGCATGCGCTCGAAGCGCTGCCGGTGACGCGCACCGATGAAATCGGCGTGCTGGCGCGCTGCTTCGACCAGATGCGCAAGGAGCTGAAGTCGCACATGGAAAAGATGAGCCAGAATCAGCAAGAGCTGAGGCATCTGGCCCACCACGACTCCCTCACCGGGCTGCCGAACAGGATGCAGTTCTTCCACCAGATCGAGCGCGCCATTGACGCGGTGGCGGAGAGTGGCCAGCAGTTGGCCGTCCTGTTCATCGATCTCGACCACTTCAAGCAGATCAATGATCAGATGGGCCACGCGGTTGGCGACCAGGTGCTGATTGTCGTGGCGCAGCGCCTGCGCAGCGCCTTGCGTGGCGAGGATGTGGTGGCGCGGCTCGGTGGCGACGAGTTCATCGTGCTGATCAAGGGGCCCGCTATTGCCACGGATGTACCCGCCATTGCCGCGAAGATCTTGAGCACACTCAATGAAGACATCATGACCCATGGCCGTCGCCTGCAGGTGTGCGCCAGCATCGGCATCAGCCTGTTCCCGGATGATGGCGTGACGGCGGAGGAGTTGGTGCTGCGTGCGGACAGCGCCATGTACAAGGCCAAAGTCAGCGGGCGCTATACCTTCGCCCGCTATCAGGCGGCGGAATAAGCGCGCCGCCCCCTTATGGCGGGGGGCTCAGGATTTGACCGGTCTGAGCCAGCTGAAGCGGCTATGCCAGATGCTCGGGGCGCGCCGTACCAGGTGCCAGGTGGCCAGCACGTTGGCCGAAGCGGTGACCAGGAGCAGCACCGCGACGCTGTCGAACAGCTTCAGGACCACGGCGCTGGCGATGGCCGAGAACACCATGTAGAAGCCGTTGGTGATGTTGTTGGCCGCGATGGCCTGTGAGCGGAAGGCGGCCGGGCTGGCGATCTGCAGCCAGGTATAGAGCGGCACGGTGAAGAAGCCACCGAAGAACCCTAGCAGGGCGATGTCGGCGATATGGCGCCAGTTGGCGGGGGTGACGAGGTAGGCGCCGAGGCCGACCAGTTCGCCTTGGTGCAAGGCCAGCGAAGACAGTGCCACGTCGCCGCCGAACAGCGTCATGCCGGCGCTGCCGACCAGTACCAGTCCCAGCTGCAGCCGCCCCTGCGACAGCTTGGCGCAAACCACCGAGCCCGCGCCGATACCGATCGAGAACAACGCCAGCATCAGCGTGTAGACGTTGGCGTCGCCGCCCAGGTGCTGCTTGGTGAAGGTCGGCAGCTGGGTGGTGTAGATCGCCCCCATCAGCCAGAACCAGGAAATGCCGAGGATGGCGCTCTTCACGTCGGCGATGCGCCAGGCCTTGCCGACCAGCTCGACCGAATCCTTCAGCACGTTGGCCGAAAGGGCCAGTTCCGGCGCGGAGGGCGGGGCCGGCGGCATCTGCCGGCTGCAGGCGTAACCGGCCAGCGCGGTGGCGCAGATCATCGCCACGATCAGCCACGGCCCCCCTTGCGTCATCAGGCTGCCGCCGATCTGGCCGATCAGGATGGCGAGAAAGGTGCCCATCTCGATCAGGCCGTTGCCGCCCACCAGCTCGCGCTCGTGCAGGTACTGCGGCAGGATCGAGTACTTCAGCGGGCCGAAAAAGGCGGAGTGCACCCCCATCAGGAACAGCGCCGCCAGCAGCAGCCCGGCAGCGTGGGCGAAGAAGCCGACCCCGGCCAACAGCATGATGGCGATTTCCACCAGCTTCACCGTTCGTGCGATGCGCGCCTTGTCGAGCTTCTCCGACAGCTTGCCGGCGGTGGCGGAGAACAGGAAGAACGGCAGGATGAACAGCCCCGCCGCCAGGTTGACCAGCATCGCCGGCGACATGCCGCCGATACTCAGGCCGTGGTAGCTGATCAGCACCACGATGGCGGTTTTCAGCAGGTTGTCGTTGAAGGCACCGAGAAATTGGGTGCCGAACAGCGGCAGGAAGCGGCGGCTGGTAATGAAGGGGAAGCTGGCGATCACGATGGGCGGTACGGGAAAGATGGGTAGCGCATGCTAGCCCATTCCCCGGCGGGTGTCAGCAGCCGCGCCGGGATGGCGCCGCCGCCAGGCCTTGCGCAACTCGTCCGCCAGCAGCATCGCCAGCAGCACCGGCAAGGCGATCAGCCAGTCGGCCGCCGCCAGCGGCGCAGTGCCGAACACACGTTGGCCGAAAGAGGTGTAGACGATCGACAGGATGAGGGCCGCTTCGAAGGCGAGCCCACCCAGTAGCCAGCGGTTGCGCAGCGGCAGACGGAAGGCGGATACCGTGCTGTCGCGGCACAGGAACAGGTTGACGATCTGCCCCAGCACGATGGCAACGAGGCAGGCCGTGGTGGCCGCCAGGTAGAAGGGGGTGCTGGCCGGTACTGTGCCGCCGTAGTGCCAGCCGGCGGCGTACATCACGGTGAAAAAGGCGAATAACGCGGCGGCCGCTTCGAAAAGCCCGAGAAAACCGTAGGCGCGCAGCAGCAAGCCGGGCGTCAGCAGGCGCTCCAGGCGCGACCGGGGCGGGGTGTTCATCACCGCCGGGGCGGGTGGCTCGGCGCCCAGCGCCAGTGCTGGCAGTATGTCGGTGCCGAGGTCGACCGCCAAAATCTGGATGATGGTGAGCGGCAGCGGGACGCGCAGCAGCACGAAGGCCGGGTAGGGTACCAGCTCGGGAATGTTGGAAGTCAGGATGTAGGTCAGGAACTTGCGGATATTGGCGTAGACCGCCCGGCCTTCCTCGATGGCGTCGACGATGGTGGCGAAGTTGTCGTCCAGCAGCACGATGTCGGCGGCGGCCTTGGCGACGTCCGAGCCGCGCTGTCCCATGGCGATGCCGATGTCGGCGCTCTTCAGCGCCGGGGCGTCGTTGACACCGTCCCCGGTGACGGCGACGACCTCGCCCTTTTGCTGCAACACCGTCACGATGCGCTGCTTTTGTTCCGGCGTGACGCGGGCAAACAGCAGGTCGGGCTGGTCCAGCCGCAGTTGCAGCTGGGTGTCGGAGAGACGCTCCAGTTCGTCGCCCGTCAGCACCGTCCCGTCCCCTTGCAGGAGGCCGATCTGCCGCGCGATGGCGCTCGCGGTAACGGCGTGGTCGCCGGTGCACAGCACCACCCGGATGCCGGCCTGGCGGCAGGTGGCGATGGCGCCGGCGACCTCGGGACGCGGGGGTCTTCGATGCCGGCGAGGCCGGCAAACACCAGGTTGGATTCGTCCAGCGGCAATGCGGCCGGCTGGCGGTAGGCCAGCGCCAGTACGCGCAGGCCTCGCTCGGCGAAACGGTCCACCTCGGCCAGCAGGCGGTCGCGTCCGGCCGCATCGAGCGGCTGTTCGCCGCCCGGCATCAGCAGCATGCTGCACAGCGGCAGCACGCTTTCGGCGGCCCCCTTGACGTACAGGTGCAGGCCGTCCGGCTGCTGTTGCAGCACCGCCATGCGCTTGCGTTCGCTGTCGAACGGCAATTCGCCGCGACGCAATGACGGCGGCTGCGGCAGCGCCCCGGCAAACTCCGCCAGGGCCTGTTCCATCGGGTCGCCGATCCAGCCGTTGCCGCTGGCCAGCAGGTTGTGGCACTGGCCGGCGATCTGCTTCAGCACCGCCGGCAGTCCCGGGGCGTCGGCGGGGTGGGCGTGCCCCAGGGTGTACACGTCCAGCACGCGCATGCGGTTTTCGGTCAGCGTGCCGGTCTTGTCCGAGACGATCACCGTGGCCGCGCTCAGGGTCTCCACCGCCGGTAGGTGGCGCACCAGTGCCCGGCGTTTGGCCATGCGCTGGGTGGCCAGGGCGAGCGACAGGGTGACGGTCGGCAGCAGCCCCTCCGGCACGTTGGCGACGATGATGCCGATGGCAAACAGCAGATTGTCGCTCCAGGGCAGGCCGATGGCGTGGCCGATGGCCAGGAAGACCAGCCCCAGTGCCGTGGCGAAGAGCGCCACCCAGCGCGACAGCCGCGCCAGTTCGCGCGTGAGCGGCGAGACGGTGTCCGCCGTGCTCTGCGTTAGATGGGCGACGTGCCCGAAGCGCGTGCGCATCCCGGTGGCGTAGACGACCACCTCGGCCGAGCCGGCGACCACCGAGGTGCCGGCAAACAGGCAGTTGCCGCCGAGTACCGGGTCGGCGTTGTGGCTGGCCTCGGCGTGACGCGACTGGGGGGCCGACTCCCCGGTCAGGATCGCGTTGTTGACGCGCAGGCCGAACGCCGAGAGCACGCGGCAGTCGGCGGGTACCGCATCCCCGCCTTCGAGGTAGACGATGTCGCCCGGCACCAGTTGGCTGGCCGGCAGGGGATAGACCACGCCGCCCCGGCGGACCTTGACCTCCAGCGGCAGCAGCTGGCGCAGGGCGGCCAGCGCCTGCTCCGTCTTGTACTCCTGCCAGAACGAGAACACCCCGTTGATGACGATGACGCCGATGATGGCCCAGCCCAGCGTCGCCATCGCCGGGTCGCCTTGCAGGACGTAGGCCAGCAGGGCGAGTCCGGCGGCAATCCACAGGATGATGGCGAAGAAATGCCCGAACTGTTCCAGTAGCCGTTGCCAGCCGGGCTTGCCGGCCATCTCCTCGACGGTGTTGCTGCCGTATTCGGTGAGGCGCCGTGCCGCTTCCGCTTCGGCCAGGCCGCCCGGCCCAGTGTGCAGGCTGCCCAGCGCCTGCTCCGGTGTCAGGCGGCTGATGTTGAGGGCATCGAGATGGGCGCGATGGGCGGCGGGCGAGCGATGGCTACCGGGCATGGCACTCCTGGTCGGCTCGAAAGAAGGGGTTGGGGCGCGGCAGGTGGCTGGCTGCGACCGGATCGGTACACGCCGTCAGCGTCTGCGCGTCATGGTGTGTTTATAGCGGATTGGCCGTGGGGCGTGGAATGTCGGCCGTCAAAGGCGGGCCATGTCGGCGAGGCGGGCAGGAGATGTCCTCACCGCGGCCGGAGGAGGGCGTGGCGGCCCGGTCAGCGCGGGGGCGGGTCCGCGTTGAGATCGTCCTTGTCGCTGGGGGTGGGGCGATCGTCATCCATCAGGATGCGGTGCCCCGGGCCTTCCAGGTCGTCGAATTGCCCGGTGCGGGTGGCCATCCAGAAAATGAAACCGATCACGAAGGCCAGGACCAGGCTCAGCGGGATCAGTAGATAGAGACTTTCCATCAGTTCGTCCGTTTCAATCGTCGGCCATCATGGCTGCTGCACTTGAGTGGGGCCGGGGCGGGAAATTCCGGTCGGGCGTGCTTCTGCCGTCGCCGCAGTGGTGCGTTTCATGCCGACCAGGCGCAGCGCGTTGCCCACGACCAGCAGCGAGCTGCTGGCCATGCCGAGGCTGGCCAGCCATGGCGTGACGTGGCCGGCCATGGCCAGCGGCAGCGCGACGATATTGTACAACACCGCCCAGACCAGGTTCTGCCGGATGATGGCGAGGGTTTTCCTGGAGAGCGTGACGGCCGCGGGGACCAGTGCCAGGCTGTCGTTGATCAGCACCATGTCGCCGCTGGCGCGGGCGACGTCGGTGCCGCTACCCATGGCCATCGACACGTCGGCGCGCGCCAGCACCGGGGCGTCGTTGATGCCGTCGCCGACCATCAGTACCCGGGCGCCGCGCTGCTGCAGTGCGCTGACGTAGGCCAGCTTGTCTTCCGGGGTGGCGCGGGCGCGGAACTGGCTGATGCCGGCGTCTTCGGCCAACCTTTGCACCGCCTCGTGCTCGTCGCCGCTCAAGAGATGGACGGCGAGTCCCTGTCGGGTCAGCGCCGCGACGGCGGCGGCGCTGTCGTCGCGGCGGGTGTCGCCGATGGCGAACAGGGCCGCCCAGCCCTGGCGCGACCCCAGCGCAATCCGGGTGTGGCCGCGCTGCCAGTCGGCGAGGCCGGAGGGCAGCGGCCCGGCGAGTTCGGCAACGAAGTCGCTGCGCCCCAGGCGCCAGGTCTCGCCGCCGATCGTGCCTTCAATGCCGCTACCGGGGATGTTGTGTAGCTCTTGAGCCGCGGGGTGCGCGGCGGGCGCCGCCGCCAGCAGGGCGCGGGCGATCGGGTGCTCCGAACCCGCTTCGAGTGCCGCGGCCAGGGCGAGCACATCCTCGCGCTCGCCACAACGATGGGTTTCCACCAGGCGCATGTCGCCGTGGGTCAGCGTGCCGGTCTTGTCGAACACCACGTCGCTGACCTTGGCCAGCGTTTCCAGCGCATGGCCGCGCGTGGTCAGCACCCCTAGTCCGGCCAGGTGGCCGCTGGCGGCGGTGAGCGCCGCCGGGGTGGCCAGCGACAGGGCGCAGGGGCAGGAAATCACCAGCACCGCCACGGTAATCCACAGCGCCCGTTCCGGGTCGATAAAGTGCCAGCCAAGGTAGGTGGCCAGTGCCGCCAGCAGCAGCGCGGCGACGAAGCCGCTGGCGAAACGGTCGGCCAGTTGTGCCAGCCGCGGCTTTTCCGCCAGCGCCTGATCCAGCAGGCGCACGATACCGGCCAGCCGGGTGCCTTGCCCGGCCTGGCTGATGCGCACGGTCAACGGGCTCTCCAGGTTGACGCTGCCGGCGATCACGGTCGAATCCACCGTTTTGCCGACGGGCCGGCTCTCGCCGGTGAGCAGCGATTCATTGGTCGCGCTGCGGCCGGCCAGCACAACGCCATCGGCGGGGATGGTCTCGCCCGGCTTGACCAGCAGCACGTCGCCGGCAACCAGCTGGCTCACCGGCACCTCGTGCGCCACCGTTTCGTCCGGCCAGCTGGCGAGGCGATGGGCAAAGGCCGGGACCAGTTTCACCAGGCTTTCCGCCGCTTCCCCGGCCTTGCGCCGCGCCAGGCCTTCGAGATACCGTCCGCCCAGCAGCAGGAACACGAACATCGATACCGAGTCGAAGTAAATACCGTGCTCCACCTTGTTGATGAGCGCCCAGGTGCTGGCGCCGAAGGCGGTCAGGATGCCGATGGTGACCGGCGTGTCCATGCCGACGCGGCGCGTGGTGATGTCGCGCCAGGTGGCGCGGTAGAACGGCAGCGCCGAATAGACGATCACCGGCAGCGTCAGCAGCAGGTTGGCCCAGTGCAGCATCCACAGGAAGTCGGGATCGATCTCGCCGTGCGGCGCCAGGTAGACCGGCACCGCGTACATCATCACCTGCATCATCGACAGACCGGCCACCCACAGCCGGGTCAATGCCTGCTTGCGTTCTTTTTGATGCAGAGCCTCCTGGCGCGCGGCGTCGTAGGGGTGGGCCCGGTAGCCGATGGCGGCAATGGCCTCGAGAATTTGCGACAGTTTCAGGCGGGTATTGTCCCAGCGGACCCGGGCGCGGTGGCTGCTGTAGTTGATGTCGACCGAGATCACGCCGGGCAGGCGCATCAGATGCTGTTCATTGAGCCAGACGCAGGCGGCGCAGGTGATGCCCTCCAGGATCAGCGCGGCTTCGCGCACATTGTCCGCCGCGATATGGACGAAGCTCTGCTGCAGTTCGTCGGAATCGTACAGGCGGATGCGCTCGAGCAGTTCCAGCGGTAGCGCCTCGGCCTGCCCCGCCCCCTGGGTGCGGTGGGTGTAATAGCCGTCGAGACCGGAATCGATGATGGTCTGCGCCACGGCCCGGCAGCCGGCGCAGCAGGTGGATTCGGTTCGTTCCCGATAGCGCACCGGAAAGGAAGCGCCCTCCGGAACCGGAAGGCCGCAGTGGAAACAATCGTCACTCATGGCGTGCTATTGTAATCAAATGAGGATTGCCGCGCTTGAGCGAGCGCAAAGTCCGACGAGGTAAACGATCATGTCTATGCAAGTAGTGATGCAAAGCCGGCCAGGTGGCCGGGAAACTCTGGAGCTGGGAATCGTCGAGAAGCCAGTGCTTGGCGACGGACAGCTCCTGGTCAGGGTGATGGCGGCCGGGGTAAACCGGGCCGATGTGGTGCAGCGCGAGGGACAGTATCCGCCGCCGCCGGGGGCATCCCCCATCCTTGGGTTGGAAGTGGCCGGGGTGGTGGAGGCAGTATCCGGGCCGTCCCGTTTCCAGCCGGGAGACGCGGTATTCGGGCTGGTGGAGGGGGGCGGCTATGCCGAATACGCGGTGCTGGACAGCGAATTGGCCATTCCCAAGCCGGACAGCATGTCGTGGGTGGAGGCGGCCAGCCTGCCAGAGGCCTGGATGACCGCCTGGCTCAACCTGGTCGAGGTCGGCAGGTTGGCCGAAGGCCAGGCGTTGCTGGTGCACGCCGGGGCGAGTGGTGTGGGCGCGGCGGCGATCCAGCTCGCGCGGCTGCTGGGGGCCCGGGTGTGGGCGACGGCAGGAAGCGAGGAGAAGCTGGAGTATTGCTATAACCTCGGTGCCGACGAAGCCTTCAACGCCCGCCAGGAGGCTGACTTCGGCGGCAAGGTCAAGGCCTGGGGCGGGGCGGATGTGATCCTCGATCCGGTTGGCGGCGCCTACCTGGAGCAGAATCTGAGCTGCCTCAACCTGGACGGACGACTGGTGCTGATCGGGGTCATGGGGGGCGGGCGCTCGGAGATCAACCTGGGGCGGCTGTTGGTCAAGCGCCAGTCCCTGATCGGCTCGACCCTGCGCAGCCAGCCCAAGGCGGTCAAGGTGCGGCTGGCGCGGGCGCTGGAAACCGAAATCCTGCCCGCGTTGCGCCAGGGCATGGTACGGCTGACGCTGGATTCCACCTATCCGCTCGCCGCCGTGGCCGAGGCGCACGAGGCGATGGAAGACAACCGCAACCTCGGCAAGATCGTGCTGACGCTGTTCCCTGTCACTGCCGCGTCATAATCGTCTTGTAGACTGCCTCTCGCGTCGGGCCATGAAAGCCACGAGCACTTCTTTCGTACGGATTGGGATTGCGGGCGGCTGCTGAGCCGCCCTTTTTTTATCCCTCTTGCATTTCGCGCAGTGGCGACAGGGCCTCGATCAGGGCGACCTCCTGGGCAAAGCTGAGGGCTTTCATGCGTTCCAGCAACGATTGCGCATCGACCTCCAGCTTGCGGTCGAGTTCGTCATGAACCAGGCGCGCCTCCACGGCCAGCCACACGCCGCGGCACGAGGCGGCAGATTCGAAGTGGATGTCGCGCAGCACTTCGGCAATCAGGTGCAACTCGTTGTCGGAAAACTTTCGCGACAGCACCGCCTGTTCACGGTGGATGATCTCGGCGTAGCGCTCCAGCATCTCCCGGGTGCGGGCGTCGTCCGGCAGCTGCTGGCTGTCGGCATCCATCACCACTGCTTTCTCGCCTTTGAACCAGGCATCCATCAGCGGCTTGAGTTGCGGGATGTCCTCCTGCCACAGCTGCTGCAGTGCCGTGCGGAAACGCTCCCCGCGGCTGAACGACAACTCGGCGAACGGCATGTCGGGCGGTGTGGTGCTGCGTAGCGGGCAGCCGGCCACCAGCGGGGCGCCGTCGTCGCCTTGCGTGACCTCGCCGCGCCACGCCGCCTCGTCGCCCGTGGCCAGGTTGTCGACCAGGATTTCCACGTAGGGAAGGGGCGTGTCCACGCCTTCGTCTTCCGTCACGAAACGCAGGGTGATGTCGAACAGGGCGTGCTTCGGGACATCCAGAATCTGCATGCCGTTGCCGCGGCCGACCAGCACGAAACTGTCGCCGCTGTCGTAGACGGCCACGCCGGCGTCGTCCTTGGCCGGGTGCACCAGCGTGCCAGACAGCTCTTCGGCCAACTCGTTGAGGTCATTCTTGTCCCCGGTATAGCCGGTGCGATAGCCCGCATGCTCGTGCCACAAAGCATCCCAGTCGTACATTTTCCTGCTCCTTGTTCATTTTGCTCTGGAGTGTAGCCAAAACCATGCCGAAAGTCGTGCCTGGCCCTGTGAGAACAGGTCGATATCGTGCTAGAATCTTGTGATTTTTCCGTTCCCGTCCAAAGACATGACCCGACAGATTCGCAACATCGCCATTATTGCTCACGTTGACCACGGCAAAACCACGCTGGTCGACCAACTCCTGCGTCAAGCCGGTACCTTCCGCGAAAACCAGCAGGTGGTCGAGCGCGTGATGGATAGCAACGACCTCGAAAAAGAACGCGGCATCACCATTCTGGCCAAGAACACCGCGATCAACTACGAAGGCGTCCACATCAACATCGTCGACACCCCGGGACACGCCGATTTCGGCGGTGAAGTCGAACGCGTACTGGGCATGGTGGACGGTGTAGTACTGTTGGTTGACGCCGTCGAAGGCCCGATGCCGCAGACCCGCTTCGTGACCAAGAAAGCGCTGGCGCTGGGCCTGCGTCCGATCGTGGTCATCAACAAGATCGACCGTCCGGGCGCCCGTCCGGACTGGGTGGTGGACCAGACCTTCGACCTGTTCGACAAGCTGGGTGCCACCGACGAGCAGCTCGACTTCCCGATCATATACGCCTCGGGCCTGTCCGGCTTCGCCAAGTACGAGCTGGAAGAAGAGTCCGACAACATGCGCCCGCTGTTCGAGACCGTACTGAAGCACGTGCCGGTCCCCGCCGGCGATCCGGATGCCCCGCTGCAACTGCAGATCTCGGCGCTGGATTACTCGACCTACACCGGTCGCCTCGGCCTGGGTCGCGTGCTGAACGGCCGCATCAAGCCGGGTCAGGTGGTCGTGGTGATGAACCACGAAGAGCAGACCGCTCAAGGTCGCATCAATCAGGTGCTGGGCTTCAAGGGTCTGGAACGTGTCGAAGTGCCGGAAGCCGAAGCGGGCGACATCGTCATCATTTCCGGTCTGGAAGACATCGGTATCGGCGTAACCATCTGCGATCGCGACGCCCCGGTTGGCCTGCCGGTCCTGGGCGTGGACGAACCGACCCTGACCATGGACTTCATGGTCAACACCTCGCCGCTGGCCGGCACCGAAGGCAAGTTCGTGACTTCGCGCCAGATTCGCGATCGTCTGACCAAAGAACTGCTGACCAACGTCGCGCTGCGTGTGGAAGACACCGAAGACGCCGACATCTTCCGCGTCTCCGGTCGTGGTGAACTGCACCTGACCATCCTGCTCGAAAACATGCGCCGCGAGGGCTTCGAAATGGCCGTCGGCAAGCCGCGCGTGGTATTCAAGGAAATCAATGGCGAGAAGTGCGAGCCGTACGAGAACCTGACCATCGACCTGGAAGATGGCCACCAGGGCGCCGTGATGGAAGAACTGGGCCGCCGCCGTGGCGAACTGACCAATATGGAATCGGATGGCCAAGGCCGCACCCGTCTGGAATACCACATTCCGGCGCGTGGCCTGATCGGCTTCCAGGGCGACTTCCTGACCATGACCCGCGGTACCGGCCTGATGTCGCACGTGTTCGACGATTACGCCCCGGTCAAGCCGGACATGCCGGGCCGTCACAACGGTGTGCTGATCTCGCAAGACAACGGCGAAGCCGTGGCCTACGCGCTGTGGAACCTGGAAGATCGCGGCCGCATGTTCGTCAGCCCGGGTGACAAGCTGTACGAAGGCATGATCATTGGTATCCATAGCCGCGACAACGACCTGGTGGTGAACCCGCTCAAGGGCAAGAAGCTGACCAACGTGCGCGCCTCAGGCACCGACGAAGCGGTCCGCCTGACCACCCCGATCAAGCTGACGCTGGAATCTGCCGTGGAATTCATCGACGACGACGAAATCGTCGAAATCACCCCGCAGACCATCCGCCTGCGCAAGCGCTACCTGCAAGAGCACGAGCGCCGTCGCATGTCCAAGGCGTAAGCGCTTCGCGCCCGCATCAAAAAAGCACCCTGCGAGGTGCTTTTTTTATTGCTTGCTTGCTGGCGGGGAGGGGAGAGACGGCTCAGCCTCCGCTGCGTTTGACCCGCCAGCCTCGTGCCTCAAGGGCTTTGCTCACCAGTTCGACGTGATCGCCTTGTATCTCGATCACGCCATCCTTCAACGTGCCTCCCGAGCTGCACGCTTGCCTCAACTGCTTGGCAAAGCTGGCCAATGCCACCGGCTCCAGCGGCACGCCGCTCACCACCGTCACCCCCTTGCCGTTGCGCCCCTTGGTTTCACGCCGGATACGCACCACGCCATCGGACGGTGGCGCCGTTTCGGCAGAACTGCATGTGCAGCGGTCCACGGGTTGTCGGCAGACAGGGCACATCCGCCCGTGTTCGGTCGAATAGACCAGGCCGCCAGTGCCTTTGTTTTTCATAGGGTTCTCATCGAAGCGTGGGTTTGCAGGGAACAGGGTGGCGCGATCAGGCGACATTATAGTCGGGCTGAAGAGGGCGCTCATCCCCAGGATCGACGTCATTCGATCATGGCGTTTCCGGGCTCTTTGCGCCGGGCCCGATCCCGGCGGGTCGGGCAGGGGCAGGACAAGGGGGCGGATGCGATGGTTCGACTTGAATATGACAAAGAAATATAGTGATGGCCTGTCGAACCCGGAGGATACCCATGAGAACCATTCTGCTCGCTGCTTTGTGCTTGATTGTTGAATCGACGGCCGCCACGGAAGTGCCGGGCATCCTGCGCTGTGAGCACGAGAGAACCAAGGCCGTCTCTTATACCAGCGGCGCCTGTCCCGCCGGAACCTCGGCGGTGAAACGCCCGGAGCAGGGTGGCTTTGTCGGCAACGGAAGCGGCGGCGAGCGTGGCGTGGTCACGGTTTGCCGCATGGACTCCCGCTTTGACAGCTTCCGCTATTTTGTGGACGGCGACTGTCCCTTTGGCTCGAGCGGGGTTGCAACGTTCTCCAACGCCACGATCGAGGAAGCGCGCCATCAGTTTGCCGCGACCTGGCGCTCAGACGCAGAAAAGTTACACCCACGAAAAGCCGTTACGCCTCCCGTTCGGCGGAAACTGATTAAGCAAGCCATTGCCGACTGTCACACGCTACGCCAGCAGCGCGACAAGGTGCAGGCGCGGTTGAACAGCAACAAAGCCTATCAGGACGATTTGCAGCGGCTGCGGGACGCCCAGGATGCGATCGCAAGAGAGGGATGCCGGGCATTTGGTGACTGAATGCCCGCATCCCGTCACGTGCAGTGATTCGGCCAGCTAACTCGGAAAGACTCTGCGCGGGCTTGCGTGGAGTGTTTCAATAGAGCCGCTCGGAGGCACAGTAAATCTGCTGGAAAAGGGGGCTGAAACATAGGCACTTAAATAAAATCTGGCATCGTATTTGACATAATATAGATTATGCGAATCTGCGGTTTATCAAATTATCCTACGCGAACGGGATTTTCTAACTTAACGGAATTTTACAATTATCCCCGTTTGGCATGCTCCAAGCCTTATTTCTCCCCGTTCTTACATTGCGTAGACATATGAAAAACAAGCCTAAGAAGCACAAGAAATCTGTCGCCAATGCGCGACACAAACAAGATGTAGATCGCTACCGCCGCCACTGGCGCTCCCATGTCGACCACGACGAGTGGCGCGCTTGTACCCGCCACCTGTCCGACAATCAGCTATCTGACCTGCTGCGCGTGTCGCTCGCCACCGTGGGCCGCTGGCGCCGTGGCGACTCCCGCGTGCCCTGGATGGCGCTGGAGCTGGTCCGGCAGTCGCTCGGCATGAAACTGCCGGTGGCCTTCCGTGACTTCGCCGATTTCCTGATCATGAATGGCCACGACGGCGCGGTGCTCGTCCCTCCCGGTGCCCACTGGAAGGACGGCATCCGCGCCGCCGATGTGCGTAACTGGTATGCCTACCGCCGAATAATCGCCCGCTCGTTGAGTCCGTCAGCGTCGGGCAATGTCGGATCAGCGGAGCGCGACCAGCATGCGGGTAATGCTGTCCAAAATTGGCGCTGCATTCGCCAGCAAGGTGATCCCCAGCACGCCGCCAACCAGCCGACTTACGACGTACCGTGTGTTCCCTTGAGTCACATCGATGTCCATTAGCCACCCCTTGAATTGACAAATGATTCTGTCGCGGATAGATTCCGACATATCGGTTTTGTTCATGGCAAGTTCCGTTTGCATGAATGAAATTGATGTAACGGCCCGCACTCGTAATGCGGGCCATTTCTTTTTCTGCATCCGGTTGTCACCAGCTTCGTGAGGCCGTCACGCCCTGGTGAGTCCGTCCCTTCCGCAGAACTCCCTGCCCTACTCGCCCACCCACACGCTGCGCGTCAAGTAATGCACGATCAGCCCGCCGATCACGGTCGCCGCCGTGGCGATCAATAGCGCCTTGGTGGTGGCGTTCATGGCTTGCTGACTTCCAGCAGGGTTTCGATTTTGGCCAGGCGCCGTTCGAGTGTGATCATGTAGCCCAGCACCGGCAGATAGCTGGCGAAGATCACCGCCAATTCGCTCGCCGCCATCACGCCGCCCCTTTCTCGCGCATCAGGAAGGCCATGACGCCGCCCATGATGGCCGGAACGGCGGTCGGCCAACTGGTGGTGCCCACCAGTGCGCCGGCCACGCCGGAAATGATCGCGCCGAGGCCGGCGGCGCTGGAGGGTTCGGCCAATCGATTCAACAGAAAACGCATCTTCCCTACTCCTTTACGGTTTGAAGCCGGCCACGCTGCCCCAGCCCGGCAGGCTCTCGCCGTTGGGCGCGGGCGACGGGTCGGCGCTGGTGGTGGTCGTGGTGGTGGTGCTGGTGGCCACCTGGCGCGTCAGCAGCAGCGTGGCGCCGAGGATGGCCAACAACAGCCATTGTTCGTTGCTCAGGTTCATTTGGTCAGGCTCCCATAGCCGCCGCCGTAGGTGGCGACGTCCTTGGCGATTTGCGAGTTGGCCGCCTGGCGGGCGGCTTCGGCGGCGGCGGCGCGGTCGTAGCCGTACCAGACGGACCCGCTCTTGACGTAGCCGATCTGCGCCGCGACCGGCGCGGTCGGGTCGATCTGGTTCGGGTGCAGCCAGTCATAAATGGCGGTGCCGAGGGTCTGGTCTTTGTCGAGGATGCCGAACCACTTCAGGTCCTGATTGACGCCGCGATAGAGCGCGTTGCCCGGCGAGGCCGGGTTGATCAGGCCGCTATTCAGCGACTCGCCCACGGCGTTGGCCGCGCTCTTGACGCCCTGCCCCACCAGCCCGGCGGTGCCCTTGACGGCGCGGTAGGCCAGATACAGCCCGACGCCGCCGGCCAGCACGTACCACACCGGCAGCGGCACGCGGGCCAGCGATTGCGTGACACGGGCGACGCTCACTGTAGCAACTCCCCGCTTGCCAGCTTGGCGCGCAAATCCGGCCTAAGTGTCCACCCCGGCATGCTCACCGGGCGGCGCCCGTTCCTGGCATTGAGCCAGACGGCCACGGCCAGCACGACGCCAACGCCCGCCAGCACTGTCATTGTGTGGATTTTCATCGGCCCCCCTGAAAATAGAACTCACCGTCGATCATGACGTAGGGGCGCCCGCTCAGGCCGCCGAGGTTGGCCGACACCCCCGGCGTTTCATCGTTGCCGCCGTTGCGTATGCCTTCCTGGAAGATTGGAATGTCTTCAGCAAAGGCATCGTTGAAGCCCTGCCAGTCCATGCCCGCCTGCTCGGCAAACTTGCGCATCATGACTTCGGCCTGCTTGTCGCCGTTCTCCATGTGCATATGGTCGAACATGCTGGAGATATCGATCGGGTTGGTGCCGCTGCGGTAGGCGGCCTGCGCCAGCAGGAACACCCCCACGGTGACCCCGGCGATCAACAGCAGCTTCTCGGCTTTTTGCATGGTGCTTTCCTCTCAGTGATGACAGGCGCTTATAGTACCGTGCGCGGCAGCGCCTTGGCTTGCGCCGGAGTCAAGCCGTCCGCCACGATCAGGCCGTACAGCCGGGTTTCTTCCGGCAACACCTTCTTCTCGCCGCGCAGGTACTTGGCGACGTTGCCCTCGCCCCAGTTGTAGGCCCACGCGGCGGTTTTCCAGTCGCCGAACTTCTTGTAGAGCTGGCCCATGTACCAAGTGCCGGCCTGCGCGGCGGCGGTCGGGTCCGTCTTGATCGCCACCGGGTTGAGGCCGAGCATCCGCCCGATGCTGGCGGCGGTGGCGTCCATGAACTGGAACAGCCCCGAGGCGCCCGCCGGGCTTTTCTTCTTGCCAGTCACGACGGCCATGTCGAAGTTCGCCGATTCCTGCGCCGCCTGGCGGATCGCCAGCCCCACCGGCACGCCGTTGGCGTTGGCGAACTTGGCGATCAGCGCGTTGAACGGCCCCACCGGGATGCGCTCCGGGCCGCTGCCCAGCACCGGCAGATCGGCGCCTGGACGGTCGCGGGTGGCGGTGTTCTGGTTTACGTTTGCAGCGTTGTTGAAGTTGATGCCCATTTACGCGCCCTCCCCTTGGTTGATCGGTTGAAGGGTCCAGGCGCCGCCCTCTTCCTTGGCGATGCCGGTCGGCCAGTAGGTCGGCTGGTACACGGCGACCTGGCTCGCGGCGTCGAAGGCCGGCGGCGCGTCGGTGGTGGCGTTGGCCGGGATGTGATACACGCCCGGCTCGCGCGGGCTCTCGTCGGCGGTGCTGGTGCCCAGCAGCGCGCCGCGTTCGTCGTAGTGGTAAATCGTGATCATGGCGGGGT
Source organism: Pseudogulbenkiania sp. AW2-16 (assembly GCF_056824575.1). NCBI lineage: Bacteria > Pseudomonadati > Pseudomonadota > Betaproteobacteria > Neisseriales > Chromobacteriaceae > Pseudogulbenkiania > Pseudogulbenkiania sp. AW2-16. The sequence goes on from NZ_CP157668.1 coordinate 2,977,422, forward strand.
CCTCAGTACTTAATCAGCGGCAGCAAGGCGACGTTGCGCGGGCGGGTTTCGGTGCCGCCCGAGCTGCCGGTGTTCGGGTTGAAGGTGTTGGCGCCGGCCCAATACCCACCCGTCGTAATGCCCGTCCCCCCGGTCCCTGCAAAAACTGGTTGCCGGTATTGCTGACGTGGTTATGCGATTTGTAGTCGTCGGCCTGCCACGTGCCGGTATTGCGCCCGGCATCGACGCCGCGCCCTTGATCGGCGCCGCGCACGAACTCGCCGCGCAGGTCCGGCAGGTTGAAGGTGTTCACGCCGTCACCCGCGCCGTAGGTGGTGCCGATGGCGGCGTACAGGTTGGCGTAGGTGGTGCGGCTCACCGCCGCGCCGTTGGCGATGAGATAGCCGGTCGGCGCGCTGGTGCGCGCACTGTGTACGATGTCGCCCGGTTGCATGTCTTCCCCGTAATCGTTGGTCAGGCCGAGGGTTCCCCCTTTGCGGCGGTATTTGTAGCTGCGCCCTCTCATGCGATCAGCTCTTGCACTTTGAGCACGCCCCCGGCGGCGTCGCTGACGGCGACCCACGCCGCCGAGGCGGCCAGTTCTTCAATCCACATGTCACCCGGCGTCAGCACGATGACGGCATCGGCGTAGGCCAGCCCCGGCGCGCCAAGCGCGATGTTGGTGGTGCCCGAGTTGAGCACGCGCAGGCCGAAACGCGAGGCGTTGACGGTGGCGACGGTCTTTTCGGTGGTGCCGATGGCGCTGATCTGCGGCTTGTTGAGGATCGACGACGCGCCCTTGACCGTGGCGTTGACGTCACCGGTCATGCGGTTGGTGCCGCCGCTGCCGTCTGAGATGCCCACCTTGACGCGCTGCTCGGTGGCGCTGGTGATCTCGATGCGGTCGAAGCCGCCGTCCGGCGTGGCGTAGTATCCGGCGTCCATGTCCTCTGCGGTGGCCAGCACCTTGCCGTGTCGCAGCAGCCGGATGGTCAGCGGGGCGTAGCTCTCGAAAATCTGGAAATAGGCGCCGACTTCTGACAGCGCCCAAGTGGTTCCAGCGGAAATGATTTGGGTGGTGGTTTGCATTAGCCCTTCCTCGCCGCCTGCAGCGCGACCAGGCCGACGACGGCGAAGCCGGCGACGGTCAAAATCGATTTGGTGTTGGCGCTGTCCTTGGTGAGCTCGGTTTCCCGCGCCTGCTGGTAGACCTGGCCGACGCTGGACAGCGTTTCTTTCATCGCGGCGCGGCTGGCATCCACTTCGGCGTAGGCTTTATCGAGCAGCGATTGCCCGGCGCCGATGATGCTGGCGAAGTCGGCGCTGTCCTGAATGCGCCCGGCCTTGGCCAGATCGATGGCGCCGGCCACGGCGCCGCCGTCGAGCACCTGCATGGTGACGGTGGAATTGTCGGCGCTCAGCGCCGGCCCTTGCGCCGTTATGCGCTTGTCGATGTTGTTGGTGGTGTAGGTCGTGTTCGCCTGCTGGCTGGAACTCGATTTACCCATGGTTCACTCTCTTTCTCAGCACGACCTCGTCCACCTCGTAGCCCTGCTGTATGAGCTTCTTGATCAGTCCCGGCCTGCCGGTGTGAATTCGTACAAAATCGGCGCCCGCCGTGGCCTCGATGTGCGGCAGCACGGTGGCGAGCAGCGAGCCGCCGCGCCAGCGCCCGGCGCCGGCCACGACCACGGCCTCTGACCCGCCCGGCCATCCCTGATAGCGCAGCGCGAAGGCGCCCACCGGCGCCCGCCCTGCGCGACGCCGTACAACTGACAGCCGTCCAGCGCCCACGCCATGTCGCCCGCGAACAGCGGTTCGTCGGCCAGCGCTGGCGCCAGCGCGGCGAAGGCCGCCGCGCCGGGCTCCAGTGGGATTACTTCGATTTGGCCAGTTTCCACAGCAGCACGACCCCCAGCGCCAGACCGGCGTAGACCAGCGGGCTTTGCGGCAGCTGGTCGCCGGTTTTGTTGCCGTTGCCAAAATTGACCGTCCAGCCGGACGAGTTGAAGGCCGGCCCGGTGTTCGCCGAGGTGGCGACGCCGGGCGCGGCGGGTGGTGCCTTGGAGGCGCTTAGCGCGGCCATTGCCGCCATCCACCACATGCGTCAGCTCCTCACGATCATGGCAACGGCCAGCGCGGCGCCGCCGATCAGCAGCCACGGCAGCCAGCGATTGCCGCCGATGGCGTTGGCGGCGCTCTGGACGTCGCCGGCCCCGAACAGGCTGCCGTCCTCGCTGCGCATGGCGAGCTTGCGCTCGGCGAGCCGGGTCGGTGCGTTGACTTCGGCGTCGATGTACGAGCGGGCGGCGAAGCCCACCGTATCGCGCAGCATGCCGCCCCAATCGGACCAGCCGCCGCCGCTGTTGCTGGCGGCGTCCGCGCCGAGGATGTCGCCGTATCCGTCCGCGTAGTCGTCCATGTCGCCCCCTTACAGGTTGCCGATGGCGTCGATTGCCTCGACGTACACGTACATCTGGCCGGCGGCGTTGAGGTTGAGCAGCAATTGCAGGTTGCGCACGGTGTTGCCCCGCGTGTCGAGCATGTTCGACTGGTTGCCGTCGAGCACGAAGTCGACGGTGTGCAGGTCGGTTTGCGGCACGCGCTTGTATTCCTGCTGGCGGAAGCGGTTGAGATCGTCCGGGGTCTCGTGCACCACCGGGCCGTTCACCTTCAGCGTGGACTTGTCCACGATGTTGGCGCCGCCCGGTCCGAGGATGTGGATACGCTTCACCAGCGTGCCGGTGTCGCCCTTGGGCAGCGAGTCGAGCACGAACAGGCCCGAGGCGGCGGCGGATACCGGGTACTGAATCAGCTTGTGGGTGATGTACTCGACGCCACGGTCGGCGCTGCCGGCCTGCGGATCGTCCAGCTCGGCCCAGGCTTCCAGCGTCGGCGCGGTGGCGCCGGCAATCTTCACTTCCAGCGTGAACGAGCTGATGCGGCTGGTATCGAGCGCGCCGAGCATTTCGCCGTTGATGGTGCGGGCGCGAATCTCGGAAAAGTCGATGGTCAGGAAGCCGGCATTATCGTAAATGCCGCGGTACTTGTTGATCTTGTCCAGGTCGGAACCGGTGGCCTGCATGATCACCTTGCCCTGAATCTTGACCTTGAGGTCGGCAATCATCGCCTTGGTGAAGGCGGTGCCGGCCAGCTTCAGCACGATGCGCTTGTAGGTCGGCCCGGTCAGCAGACTGACCGTGGCGACGCCGTTCGCGGTCACGTTGCTGAACGGGTTGCACTGTTGGAGATACTTGGCCATGTCTGCCCCTTACTGGTTACTGACCAATGACGATTTTGCGGACGGCGCCAACGCGGAAGATGACGGCGACGATGGCGGCCACCGGCAGCGCCAGAGCGGCGATTTGGGTTACTTTCGGCATGATGGTTTCCCTCTGTTGGGTGTTGGTCGGATTGACGGCTCCCACCGTACCGGGCGGGCTTTTCGGCCTCAATCCCCCGTTTCCCGTTACCGTTACGGGAAATCGGCTCAAAAAAACCGGCGCGAGGCCGGTTTCTGTCGCGCTTTGGCGACACTATCCGCGTGTCACGGCGCGGGTTTTCATGTCGCGTTGCAGCCACTCGTAGCCGGCCAGACTGGCGACCGCTTCGAGCGGCACGTCGAGGAACGACGCCAGCGCCTTGCGGTCTGGCTCGTAGTTGAGCCGGTGCGTGCGCACTTGGGTGGCGTTTCCGAGGAAGTGCTTGTCGATGCTGGCCGGGCGCTGGCTGGTGCCGAACACGGTCAGCCCCCGGTGCCGCCCTTGCGTGCTGACCTGGCGCCACGGCCCCGGCGCCCAGCTCGGCGACGTGACGTCGGACAGCTCCTCCGCGATGAAGCAGCAGTCGCCCGCCGCAAAGACCATGGTGCACAGCGCGGCAAACTTCTCGCGCAGCACCTTCTCGTCCATGGTCTTTGGTCGGAACGCCAGTTTCAGCCGCTTTCCGCTGCGCAGCCCCTTCAGCACGTCGGCGAGCGAGGTGCACGGCGTCGCCAGTTCGCCGTACTCCTCACGGGCGTCCCAAATGATCAGCCGGTCGGGTTTCAGCGCCTTGAGCCGGCCTTTCACGTAGTGTGATTTGCCCGATCCGGACGCGCCCATCACCGCCTCGATGTGCGCTTCGTTGTCGCAGCCCTTCGGCGGTGCCTTACCCTCGCGCAGCTTCATTCACCTGGCTCCACTTCGGCAGGTCGGCGCCGGCTTCCGGCGGCGTACTCCCGGTAACGGGTACGGGCGGCGTCGCCGGTTCCGCCGGGCGGCGCTCGGCGGCCTCGCGGGCGGCGATGTCGGCCTTGATGCCGGCGTAGACGCCCATGCCGAACGTGCTGCACGCCACCAGCGCGGCCAGCTCGGCGCCGTACTGCGTCAGCCAGCCGCCCGCCGCGACGCCGTACTTGTCGAGCACGGCGCCGACGCTGTCGGCCACCTGCTGGCACTTCTCCGGCGGGGCGGTGCGCTCCAGTGACGGGAAATACGCTTTACCCATCGCCACGGCCATTTCCAGCCCCATGGCGACGCATTGCGCGTTGCCCATGTCACCGGCAGCCGGCGACGCGGCGGTGCCGTCCTGCCCCGGCTGGAACGCGGCGGCGGCCATGCCGGCGTCGTGTTCGGCGGCGAGGCGGTCGAGTTCGGCGCTGGCCAGTGCTTCCGACACGCCCGTTTTGTTCTCTTCTTCGCTCATGCTTTTACCCCTGTGACTGATTCCCAAAAGCCCGGCTTGTCAGCAGCGGGCGGCGTGGCCTGTGCGGCAGCCGGCGGCGTGTCCTGGCCGACGCGGCGCGTGGTGCGCAGCATGGCGGCGCCCTTGACGCCGCCGTGGGTGAATACCTGCGTGGTGCAGTGCTTGCAGAACAAGTACGGGTTGCCGTTCTTGTCCTCGCGCACCTCGGCTTGTTCGTCGCAGGCCGGGCAGGTTTTGTGCCCGATCAGATCGCCCTTAGCCATGACTGCGCCCTTGCGAGGCTTGCCGCAAGCTGGTCAGCAATTCCCGCTGCTCCTGAAGCTCGGCGCAAATCGCTTCCAGCACGGCTTGCGTCTCGTTGCCCGCCTGTTTCGCCAGTCCCGCCGCGTTGAGCGGGTTGGCCTTTTGCAGTTTCGCCACCGTGGCGCGCAGCGCCTTCAATCGAATTTCCATTTCCATGCGGTTTCCTTCCAGTAAGCACCGCCAGCCCTTGGGAATGTGTCTGGCGGAAAATCTTCATCAGGTCGCGCCCGGCCACGATGGCGGCGGTGTCGGCGCGCTCCTGCTCGGCTTCGGCCATGCGCTCATGCACCAGGCGGTGCACGCGCTGGGCGAAGGTCTCCGGGTCGGCGTCCTGCTCGGCCCGGTCCATGAAAAAGCCGGTGTAGCGGCGCGTCGCCTCGTCCGGCGGTAGGTCGTGGCCGCTGGCGGCCAGCGCCTGGCGCCATTCGTCCTGGCTCAACGGGCGCACGTCGGTGGTATCGGCGTGCGCCACGCGCCATTTTTCTTCGGTGGTGGCGGGCCGCGCCGGGCGCTCGGTCAAAATCGTAGAGTTATTGACACGAGTCCAAGCAGCCGCTTCGCGTCTGTTCAAAACCTTCCACTCGTGAACCCGCGTTCTGGCCAGTTGGCCCGACTCCACCTCGGCCACGCCAAAGACCTTGGTCGGCACGCACTGCTGTTCGCCGTAGCGGTTCGGCGCGGCCATGTCCTTGGCCAGCGTCAGCGGCATGTCGCGGCGGCGCTTCTCGTGACCGCCCATCACCTCGACAAAGCGCGACCAGTTGCCGGTATCGGCGGCGATGGCGGCTTGCGCCAGCACGTCCTCGGCGTGCTCGTAGTCCCAGCGGCGCAGCTCGCGCCACACGCCCACCGGCGGCCCGCCCACCTGCTGGAACTGGCGAATTCCCCACGTGGCCGCCCAGGCATCGACGCGCACGGCGGTTTCATGCGTCGGGGTCGGCTCGGCGGCCTCGTAGTCGCCGCCGACGCTGCTGCCGTCCTGCTTGGCGCCGTCGATGTTCTTGGCGATGTACTTGGCGATGTAGCCGGCGGCGGTGCCCTGCTCCCAATCGATGGCCACCAGCTTGGCCCGCGCCTCGATGGCCTTCCACACACGAGCAGGCGGCGCGGCCCAATAGCGGCTTTCCGTCATCATCCCGCCGGCAATGGCCTTCAAGTTGCCTGTCACCCCGGCGGCTTTCAGCGCCCTGGCTGCGTCCTTGGTTTCTTCTTTCGTGGCGTAGTACGACAGCCCCAGCTCCTCGCGGTCGCTGCGCACGGCGTGCTTGGCGACGATGCGGCGAAAGGCGTCCACCTGGCCCGGCTCCATGAAGAACAGTCCGTGCATATGCGGCGTGCCGTCGTGGTGCGGCTCGGCGACGCGGAAGCCGTAAATGCGGATTTCGTGGCGGTCTAGGTCGGCCATCAGGCGCGACCAGACGCCACACAGGTAATCTTGCGTCTCGCGGGGAGTGAAGCCGCCGAACTTGTCATTCGGCTGGCCGCTGGCGGCGTGGCGCGCATGGAAGCGGCTCGGCGCCGTGATGGTGATGAACTCGCCGGCATGGCCCATGCCCACGGCGATGTATTCGAATCCGGCAATGCGCGTCATCAGCTCGGCGCGCTTGATGGCGCAATTCGCCATGCCCTTGTCGGCCAGCTCGACCAGGCTGAATTCCTGCCCCAATTCGTTAATGGCGGTCAGCGCTTCCAGCAAGGCGCGGTTGCGGCGTTTCTGTGACTGGCGGCGCGTCACGGCGTCGTCGGACACGTACAGCCCGGCGTAGCGGTGCACCTGGCCCAGCATGATGGCCAGCGTTTCGGTAGTGCGCCCGTTCTCGCGGCGCAGGTTGCGGCGCCACCACAGGTCGCAAGCGGCGCGCTTCAGCTTGAACCGCAGTTCCTTGCCGGTCGGCAGCGGCATGCCGTAGCGGCGGCAGAAGGCGGCGAGCATCGGGCCGGTGGCGCCGTCCAGTTCCAACCGCCCACCCTCGCCCGCCCTCTCTTTGGCGAACGCGATCAGCTCATCCTCGCCCGCCGACAGGTCCAGCGCGTTGGCCGGCAGCATGTCGGCCATGGCGCGAAGCCAGTTGTTCGCCTCGGCTTCGCGGCCATCGTCCAGCACGCCGACGCGGCCCTTTTCCCGTAACGGACGGTTACGGCGCTTGCCGTACTCGCGGGCGAGCGCGCCGACCAGATTCGACGGAAAGCGGGCGACGATGCCCCGCGCCCATGTGTCCAGCTCGTGGTGCATCTACCGCAGGTGCTCCGGAAGTTCGTCCAACTCGGACACGACCTCCGCATTGAGCCAGTCGCACGCCACCTCTGCCTCAACATAGGAGTCATACCATCCCGTAGTCTCAAACTCCTCATCACCCATCAGCGTTGCGCGCTGGCAGGCGAATTTATCGCCCGCCTCGTTTTCAATGACTTCCCAATAGCCAAGGCTCATTTCGGTTTCCCCCTTGCCGATCAGGCGGCGAGCGTCTGTTGCACCGGGTCGGCGCGGTAGACCGGCTGGCCACCGTTGCGCAGCTTGGCGGCGGCCACGTTGTGGTCGAACAGCGCGCCCTCGAACTGGTGCCACATCTGGCCCACTTCGGCCAACGTCAGCGCCGTGGTCGGCAGCTGGTGCAAGGCAATCAGCTGGTTGATCTGGCCCTGCATCTGCGCCAGCACGCGCACGGCGTCTTGAATCTGCGCGATGGCATCCAGCTGCTGGACGGTCAGGCACTTGGCCTGCAAGTCTTCGACCGGCACCGGTCCATGGACACGCGGCGCCGGCACGGCGGCGGGTTGGCTCATGATCATTTTTTCCGTGAGTGTGGCCAGTGCGGCCTTGAAGTCTTCGCGTGCGCTCATGCGCTCCCCCGTATGACGGTCGGTAACAGTCGTTAACAACTTGCGGAGTGAAGCGTCCCGGCCATGGGGTCAGAATGTGTTGGGGGAATTCGTGGGCATGGCTCGGGAACGCGAGGCCATTTTTGTTCAAGCGCCCTTTGACCTTCAAACGGCGTTTGCCAGTTGTCGGGCAATGGTGTTTGGTCTATACACGGCTTGGGGAATTCGTGGGAATGTCAAAAATGCTAACTTCAATCGAATGGGTTTCGGCTTTGAAATCCGAGGCTTGTATTCAATCCGACTATGGCGTCGCCAAACTCTTGGGCGTTTCCAAGCAAACTATTTCAAATTACCGTTCAAATAAAAGCCAACTCGACCAATATGTCGCCGATTTGGTGGCCGATTCTCTAAGAATTCCTGCCCAATATGTGTACGTTTCCACTCATTATGAGCGGGCGAAACGTGATGAAGAAAAGGCCGTTTGGCTGTCCATTTGGAATGCCATAAACGGCCCTCAAGTCGAGGAAAATATTAGGAAAAAATTGAACGAAAGGGTGATGCAGCCGGCGGTGAAAATGGTGCGAATTTCCGCTTAACGTTTTATAGATTATGCGAACTTCTGTGTCCGTGAAATATACCCCTTTTATCCGGCTCGGCCCCCTCTGGGGCCTACAAATCTACTTCTCGCGTGGACTTGTCGGCTTTGGCGGCTCAATCGCTACAAAACAACCATACAGACACTATGCTGAAACTTGTGTCTGTACGCACGACTGCCTAGTCGCATCATTGCGATTTTTACTTTGGAGTTGCTATGAAGACTGTGATCGTTTCAGCCTCGCTCCTGCTTTCGTGTACATTTGCTTTCGCTGCGGCTCCGGGTGGCAAGGCGCTGTATCAGGACAATTGTGCCAGTTGCCATGGCGCCAAAGGCCAAGGTGGAAATGGCCCTCGGCTGGTTGGCGATGCCAGTCAGTGGCCGGCTCGCTTGTTCCAGCGTGCCGTCCTCTCCGGCATCGATGATCATGGCAGGCCTTTAAAGGCCGCCATGCCGCATTGGCAAAATGCCAGCCTGAAATCCGACCATGGCGCAGCCCCTACCCAAGTTGAGATCAAAGCCATCCAGCGCTACCTCAAGCAGATCAAATAGCTGGCTTGCCGTCCGAGAGGCATTTCTACAGCCTGCTCCTGAGCAAGGCGCCATCGCGGGCGATCACCTGGCCCTGGCGGATCACGACGCGCCGCGGCGGGCGCATCACGATGGCTTCGCCCAGCGTGGCGCTGGGCAACAGCAGGAAGTTGGCCGCCATGCCGGTAGCTAGACCGTAGTCGGAGCGCCCGAGCGCCCGGGCCCCATGGATGGTGCCTGCTTCGAACGCAGCATGCAGTCCTTCGTCGGTGCGGACCCCGAAGCGGAACGCCTGCAGCATCACCCGTTCCAGCATATCGCCATTACCCATGGGCGACCAGGCGTCGCGGATGCCGTCCGAGCCGAGACAGACGTTGACGCCGGCGGCGTGCAGTGCCGCAAACGGCGGGACTTCGATGTCGGCGGGTGCCGTGGTCAGCAAGGATATGCCGTTGGCCGCCAGTCGTTCGGCGATGGGTTGTGCCTTCGGCCAACTTGTCATGCCCAGGCAGAAGGCATGGCTGATCATCACCCTGCCCTCGCGTTGATAACGTTGGGTGAAATCGATGATGCGTTCGATCTGCCACAGGCCAAGCTCGCCGCCGTCGTGCAGGTGGATATCGACGCCGCAGTCGAACTCGGCGGCCAGCTCGAATACCTGTGTCAGGTGGGCAATCGGGTCGTGGTCGATGCCGCAGGGATCGAGCCCGCCCACGACTTCGACGCCCATGGCCAGGGCTTCGCGCATCAGTGCGGCGGCACCGGGGCGGGTCAGCAGCCCTGCTTGCGGGAAGGTGACAAACTCTAGGTCGATCAGATCCGCGTAGCGCTGGCGCAAGGTCAGCATGTCCTCGATATGGCGCAATCCCAGTTCCGGGTCGGCATCGACATGGCAACGCATCAGCAGCGTGCCCTGGGCGATGCACCGTTCGAGGAGCGCACCGGCTCGCGCGGCGATCGGCACTGTCAGTTCCCGCAGTACCTGGCGCTCGTTGTGGATGCGTGCCTTCAGGTTGGGGCCGGCACTGTGCGGCCGCCACGGCAGGCCCCACAGCGTCTTGTCGAGGTGGATGTGGCTTTCCACCAGTGGCAGGGTCAGTAGTTGGCCTTCGCCGTCGATGTCCGGTTCCGCAACGGGTCCGGGCTGTGCCGGCCGGCGCTGGCCGATACGGCCGTGGACGATCTCGATGTCTTCCGCCGCCGCGCCGTAGGGGCGGACGTTGCGTAGCCAGAATGTCTTGTTCATGGATTCCTCTTTAATATCGACAGGTTGGTGCAGGCTGAGGCTGCCGGACAGGCGCCGGGCCGGGTGAGTTCTGCCTCCCCGGCACCGGCCCTGCCCTGTTTCGCGCGATCAATAGATGTCGAAGGAGAAGTACTTCTTGGCGAGGCGCTGGTAGGTGCCATCCTTGTGCATGTCGGCCAGTGCCGTGTTGATCAGCTTGGCCAGATCGGTATCTTCCTTGCGTAGGCCGATGGCGGCCCCGACGCCCAGTGTTTTGGAATCTGTCACCCCGGCGCCGGCAAAGGCGAAGCCGTGCCCTGCACTACTCTTGAGAAAACCGAGTTCGGCCTGCACTGACGACTGGAACGCGGCGTCGAGACGGCCGGCCGTCAGATCCTGGTACACCAGGTCCTGATTCTGGTAGGACATCACCGCGACTCCCTTGGGCTCCCAGTACGTCTTGGCGTAGGTTTCTGCGGTGGAGCCCTGCTCCACGCCGATGCGCTTGCCTTTCAACGCCTCGGCGGTCGGTTGGAAGCCGGCATCCTTGCGCGCGACCAGACGCGGCGGGACGTTGTAGATCTTGTCGGTGAACGCGACCTGCTCCAGACGCTTTTCGGTCACCGCCATCGACGACAAGATGGCGTCGAACTTCTTGGCCTTGAGCGCCGGGATGATGCCGTCCCAGGCGTTTTCCACCCAGACACACCGGGCCTTCAGCTTGTCGCAGATGGCGTTGCCCAGATCGATGTCGAAACCGACCAACTTGCCGTCGGTTGCCTTGGATTCGAACGGGGCATAGCTGGGGTTGACACCAAAGCGGATGACTTTCCAGTCCTTCGCCATCGCACCGCTGGCGGCGCAGGCCAGCATGATGGCCAGTGCAAGTTTTCTCATGTCTCTCTATCTCCTGTTGTCGCAACGGGTACAGCACCAAGCGGCCAGCCTCCTATCACTGTTGTATTGACTGGCCATGAACCGGCGGGCAGCCACGTGATCGTGGCCCTGCGCCGGGAAAACGCGGATCACGGGCGGCGCATGCTACGCTGATAGCCGGCGGGCGACAGCCGTCCGGTCAGCAGGGCCATCGCCAGCACGATTCCGAGGTGCCAGCACCAGCCGGTGGCGAAGCTACCCCCGTCTTCACGGAGCCAGCCCATCAGCCACGGCCCGGCGGCCGCCAGCAAGAACCCCCCGCCCTGCACGAAAGCGGCCAGCGAGCCTGCACTGGCGCGCATCGGCGAGATGTTCCAGCACCACGATCAGGCTCAGCGAGAAAAACCCGCCCAGCCCGACACCGGCCAAGCCCGCCCAGCACCACGGCGCCAGCTGCGGCTGCCATGCCAGGCCGGCAAAGCCAGTGGCCTGACACGCCAGCGCCAGCCATAGCGTCGGGCGGCGATCGCCGTGCTGGCGTGAGAGTAGTGGCAGCAGCAAGGCGGAGGTGGCCTGCAGCACGGCCATCCACGCCAGCAGGTTGGCTGCCGGCTGCGCCGCCATGCCTTGCTCGCGGTAGAACGACGGCAACCAGGCGACCAGGGTGGAATAGCCGCTGTTGGTGAGGCCGAAATACAGCACCAGCAGCCAGGCGCGGCGCTGTGTGGCAAAGCGGCGCAGCGATGCCACACCGGTGCCGTGCGTCGTGGTGGGGACGGTGGTGGCGGTCTGTTGCAGCCAGAGCGCCATTCCCCCCAGTGCCGGCACACTCCACGCCGCCAAGCCCAGGCGCCAGCCGCCGTGCTGCGCGAGCCAGGGGCTGGCTATTGCCCCCAGGGCGCCGCCGCCGACCAGCGCCGCGGAATAGACTCCCATCGCCAGCCCGATGCGCTGCGGGAACAGCCGCTTGGCTACGCCGGGCATCACTGCCTGGATGGTAGCCACGCCGGCGCCGGCAATGGCGGCACTGGCGATCAGCCCGACGCTGCCACTGGCCCAGGCCCGGGTGGCGCAACCGCTGGCCAACAGCAGCAAGGCCAGCGCCACCGTGCGCCGCTCCCCGATCTGTCGTGCCAGCGCCGCGCCGCCAAACGCCAGCAGCCCCATCAGGACGAACGGCAATGCGGTCATGGCCGCTGCGGCGCGTAAGCTCAGCCGCGTGTCTGCACGCAGCAGGTCCAGCACCGGCCCGACCGAGGTGAGGAAGGGGCGCAGGTTGAGTGCGATGGCGGCGAGCAACAGCAAGGCGGCCAGCGGCAGTTCCCGGTGGCGTGACGCCACGGCGGTGTGGGTATCGGTCATGGTCAGCTACTCTGCTGGCAGGCGGTTACAAGAAGAAAGCGCTGTAGCGTCATCGATCTGTTCCGTGAGGGGGTTGTGGAGCAGTCTAAGAAGCGGCGATAGAATTGATAAATTAAATGTTCAACTGATTATCAGTGGGAATCGTAATGACAAATCCGATGCTGGACCCGGTGCTGTTGAAGAGCTTTGTGGCGGTGGTGGAAAGCGGCAGCTTTACCCGTGCTGGTGAGCGGGTGCACCTCAGCCAGTCCACCGTCAGCCAGCATTTGCGGCGGCTGGAAGAACAACTGGGCAGTGAGCTGCTAGACCGCAGCGGCCGCTACGTGGTGACCACCGAAAGCGGCGCCCGCTTGCTGGGCTACGCCCGCCGCCTGCTGGCCCTGATGGAAGACGCGGTGGAGGAGCTACGCGAGGGGCAGGTGCAGGGCGAGATCCACATCGGCGTGCCGGAAGACTTTGCCGCCGACCTGCTGACGCCGCTGCTGGGGGCCTTTGCCCGTGAGTATCCGGCGATCAGACTGGAAGTGACCAGCGGCTTGAGCAATACCCTTTGGCAACAGTTCTGCGCCGGCAGCTACGATCTGGTGCTGGTCAAGCAAAGGCAGGGGCATACTCTCGGCACGGCCGCGTGGCCGGAGCCGCTGGCCTGGTTCGACAGCCTCGATACGCCCAGCTGGCAGCGCGATCCGCTGCCGCTGGTGGTGTTCCCGGTGGGTGGTTTGTACCGCGACGAGATGATTCATGCCCTGGAGAGCGGCGGGCGGCGCTGGCGAATCAGCTATTGCAGCGCCAGCCTCGCCAGCATCCGCTCGGCAGTGGCGAGCGGGCTGGGGGTCAGCCTCCTCCCCGCCCGGCTGGCGTTGTCGGGTCACCGTCGCCTGGGCGAGCTGGAGGGTTTTCCGCCGCTGCCGCCCCTGGAACTGGTGTTGCACCGCCGCCCCGACGTGCCGCAGCGGGTGCTGGAGCTGGCCGAGCGCCTGCAAGCCGCGTGCGACGAGGTGATGGGGTAAGCGACCAGGCCCGGTGCTGTCGGCCGGGGTGCGGCTCGGCCTGGCGCCGACTCGCGTTACGGGGCATCGTGTTCGCCGCTCAGCGCCACCAGGACCGGCCGCACGCTCTGGCTCAGTGCGGCCGCGGCCGCCCAGTCGGGGCCGCTCGGCAGTTTGCTGGGGCCGACTTCGAATTCGATCGGCGCCCTGCGCGGCAGCCATGTGCCGTCCCGCAGCACGATGCGGGTGCCGCGCAGTCCGGCCACGACCACCGGCACACGGGCTTGCCCGGCGGCGAGAAAACCACCCAGATGGAATGGCCGCAGCCCGGCGGCGCGGGTAAAGGTCCCTTCAGGGAAAACCAGCAGGTTTTCGCCCGCTTGCAGTGCGGAGACCATGGCGTCGATATCATGCTGGCTCTGCCGGATATCGGCGCGCTCGATGAAACATACCCCCAGACCGCTCAAGAGGGCTCTTAGCAGCGGATTGGTGCTGAGTTCGCGTTTGGCGGTGAAGGTGTAACCCGGCGCCGCCGGCAGTAAGGCCGTGAGCAACAGCACATCCAGATAGCTGGCGTGGTTGAGCAGCAGCACGTGGGGCTGGCTTGGTAGGCGTTCCAGTCCCTGCACCCTCACCTTCAGCCCGCTCAGTCCTAGACCGAGCCTGGCGGCGGCATGGACAAGGCGCCGGCCCATGGCGGGCCTGCGCAGCAGGATGGTCAGTGCTCCGGCCGGCAGTGCCAGGGTGAGGAGTACCGCCCAGGCATAAACGCCATAGCACCAGGCGGCGAACTGTCGAAACGCGATGACTCCCCAGGCGAACCCGCTCTCCCGCCATAGCCGCAGCGACTGCCGCCATGGTGAGATGGTTGGCGGGTGATTTACCTTGCCCTGCTCATAAGCCGTGCGGCAGGCCTGACGGCGGATTTTGCCGCTGGAGGTCTTCAGGACCGTGTGCGGAAGCGCCAGCACGATATCGTCGAGCGGCACGCCGACCACGTCGGCGGCGGTCTGGCGGATGCGTTGGCGCAGTTGCTCCCCTGCGGTGCTGCCCTGCTCCCGGGTTTCGGCCAACACGACCAATCGTTCCGAGCCCTGACGCGGGTCGGCACTGGCAAATACCGCGACGCAGCCTTTGCGGATGCCCGGCAGGTTGCCGATGGCTTCTTCCAGGTCATAGGGATAGAAGTTGCGGCCGGCACGGATGATCAGGTCCTTGATCCGCCCCGTCAGGTAGACCTCCCCGTCGGCCATGTAGGCGTTGTCGCCGGAATCTAGCCAGCCGTCGTGGAACAGCCCCGTGCTCGCCGTGGGGTTGTGGTAGTAACCCTGCGTCGCGGATGGGCCGCGGAATTCGAGCCGCCCCACCTGGCGCTCCGATAGTTCCGATCCATCCTCGCCCACGATGCGGATTTCATGGTTGGGCAAGGGGCGGCCACAGGAGGGAATGCGGAGGGCCGCGCGGTCGTCCTGGGCCGGGAGGGCTTGCCCCGAGGTGGCGAACGGTTCTGGTGCGATCAGGTCGATGCGCGGGCCTCGGCCGAGCGGTGGGAACGCCAGAGCCACGGTGGATTCGGCCAGCCCGTATACCGGCGTCAAGGCGGTGCGCTGGAAGCCACAGGGGGCAAAGCGGGCGGCGAAGCGTTCCAGCGTGGCGGGGCTCACCGGTTCGGCACCGTTGAAGGCAAAGCGCCAGTGGGATAGGTCGAGGCCTTGCAGTTCGCTGTCGGCGGTCTTGCGCGCGCACAGTTCGTACGCGAAGTTGGGGGCGCCCGACAGGGTCGCGTGGTGCCGGGACACGGCCTGCAGCCAGCGTGCCGGTTGGGCCAGGAAGCTCAGTGTGGGCAGCAGCACCAGAGGGCAGCCGTGGTAGAGCGAGCCCAGCCAGGCCCCGATCAGACCCATGTCATGGTAGAGCGGCAGCCAGGAGACGCCGACATCTTCCGCGGTGATGCCGATGACCTGCCCCATGGCGCGGATATTGGCGAGCAGGTTGGCGTGGCTGAGCATGACCCCCTTTGGATCGCCGGTGCTGCCCGAGGTGTATTGCAGGAAGGCTAGCTCCGAGGATGTGCCCTGGAACGGCCGGCGATCGGTCTCGCCGGCCAGTTCTTCCGTGGTGACGGCTCCGGCGAGGCTGGCGACGTTGGCGCGCAGCAGCGTGGCGACGGGCTTTGCCTGCTGCGTGGTAACCATCAGCACCACGGCGGCGTTGTTGAGAATGCGGGCATGGCGGCGCAGATGCTCGTCGAGCTGGCTCAGGCGGGTGGGTGGGTAGATGGGCACCGGGACGCCGCCCGCCAGCATGACGCCGATGAAGCTCGCCAGATAGCCAAGGCCGGTCGGCAACATCAGTGCGACGGTTTCGCCCGGCGTGATGCCCCGTGCCGCCAGTCCACCGGCAATCGCCCTGCCCGCCTCGTACAACTCGCGGTAACGGATGGGATGGAGCGTTTGCTGCTCGCCGTATAACAGGACGTGGATGCGTTCCGGCTGGCGCTCGACGTGCCAGAGCAAGGCCTCGACCAGGGTGTCCGCGTGCCGCGGCGGATCGATGGCGGAGCCCTGCCGCAGCGGCATGAGAGCCGGCGGCGCCTCGGCCCTATCCGGCTGCGCCAGGTAGGGCAGCAGGTCGCGCACGGTTTCGGTGTGCGACAGCGCTTCGTCCGGCAGTTGAACCGCGAACGCCTGGTTCAGCCGTTGCACCAGTTCGACCCGGGTGAGGCTGTCGAAGCCCAGCTCGCCTTCCAGGGTGCTGTCCAGCGTCACGCCCGCTGGGTGGGCCGGATGCACCTCCCGCTCCAGTGCCCGGATCACCTGCAGCAGGCGCTCGGCGCGTTGCGCTGGCGTGGCGTCGGGGCCGGGATCAGGGCTCGCTGTCACGGGGCGGTGAGGCGGTCGGGGCATCGCGCAACCGGGCCGTGAGGTAGTCGAGCACGGCATCGAACGAGACCAGCTGGCGATAGTCGGCCTCGGGGATGTCGACCTGAAGGCGCTCGTGCAGGCCGATGATGAAGTTGAGCCAATCCATCGAGTCGAGGTCGACCTCGTCGCGCAAGGGGCGGTCGTCGCGCAGCGTGCCCTCCTCCACTTCCGGGGCAATCTTGCGCAGCGAGTCGATCACGAGGGTGCGAAGGCGGGCGCGGTCCATGGCGGGCTCCGGTCGGCGTTGCAGCGGTTAGAGGGCGTCCGGCTGTTGCAGCAGCTGGCGGATTTCGGCCAGGAACAGCGCGCCGCGATGGCCGTCGCTGGCACGGTGGTCGCCGGACAGGCTGGCGATGACGCTGGGCATGGCGACGCATTGGCCCTGCTCCACCCATGGCCGTTCCATCACCTTGCCGAAGCCGACCAAGGCGACTTGCGGCGGGTAGATCACGCCGAACACCGACTCGCTGCCCTGCTCGCCCAGATTGGTCACGGTCAGGGTCGGGTCGGCCATCTCGGAGCTGCGCAGCGATCCGGCGCGGGCCCGCTGCACCAGGTCGGCGAGTTCGTGCATCAGCACCTCGAGCGGTTTGGCGGCGACGTCGTGCAGGGCCGGGGCGATCAGGCCGCCCTGGCGCAGCGAGATCGCCACGCCGAGGTGGGCGGCGGGGGCGGCGCGGAAGGCGCCGTCGATCCAGTGGCCGTTCATCTCGGGGTAGCGGCGCGTGGCCAGCGCCACCGCCTTGAGCAGCAGCACGGCGGGCAGCAGGCGCTCGGTGACGGGCAGTTCGGCGTTGCGCCGCTCCAGCCAGGCGAGGGCCGACCGCAGCGGGATGGTGTCGGCCAGGTAGTAGTGCGGAATCTCGCGTTTGGAGCGGCTCATCGCCGCCGCGATGGCGCGACGCATCTCGGCGCTGCGATCGGGCGCCGGGGCGGCACTGGCCGCCGCCTTGGCCTCGACATCCTGCAGGGTAATCGCCCCCTCCGCTCCCGAGCCGCTGAGGCTGGCGAGGTCGACGCCAAGCTCGCCGGCACGCTTGCGCGCGGCCGGCGAGATGCGGCGGCGCTCGGCGCCCCTGGCGGGCAGCACGGCGTTCTCTGCCGTTTCGCCCGGGGCCAGCAACAGCGCGATCGGGGTGCCGACGGGTACCTTGTCGCCGATGTCGATCAGCAGTTGCCACACGGTGCCGTCGACCCAGCTTTCCACGTCGACGGCGGCCTTGGCGGTATCGACGATGGCGACGATGTCGCCGCGCTTGACCGTGTCGCCGGGGTGGATTTTCCACTCCAGCAGCTTGCCTTCGTCCATGTCGGCGCCGAGCGAGGGCAGTGTGAATTCGATCATGGACGGCCTTTCCGTTGGCGCCGGGTGTGGTCGCGGGGTTGGAGTGGCATCACACTTCCAGATACTCGGTGTAGCCGAAGCCCTGGCGGTAATCGAGCAGCGAGATGACCTGCGGTGTGACCTTGATCACCGCCAGCTCGCTGGCCATGGTTTCCACCGGGCCCATGTCGGTGATTTGCGGGAATTTGGTCTGCATCAGGTCGAGGGCCTGCTCGATCTCGTCCGGGTCTTGCACTTCTTCGGCGGTACCGCCCAGCGACAGCCCCCGGATCTCGTGCCAGTCGGTGTAGTCGTGGTCGATGGCGAGCGAGACCTTGTTGTTGAGCCGGATGTTGCGCAGCTTTTGGGCGTGCACGTCACAGCACAGGTAAATCGTCAGGCCGTCGTTGACGTAGGCGACGGTGGTCGCCTGGGGGTAGCCGTCCTCGCGGACGGTGGCGATGGTGCAGAGATTGTGGGTATTCATCACTTCCAGCACCCGCTGGCGTGCGACGTGATCCATGGCGACTCTCCGGTTAGGTTCCGCAGACGGTGCGTACCGCCGCGGCGATGCTGGCCACATGGGGCAGCGCGGCCTCTTCCAGATGGCGGGCGTAGGGAATGGGGACTTCGGCGCTGCATACCCGCACGGGCGGGGCGTCGAGTTCGTAGAACGCCTGCTCGGCAAGGCGGGCCACCACCTCGGCGGCGAGGCTGCCGCTCTTCCAGCCCTCGTCGACGACCACCGCGCGGTGCGTCTTTTGCAGCGATGCCAGCAGCGTGGCGTCGTCGAGCGGGCGCAGCACGCGCAAGTCGATCACCTCCACCTCGATGCCCTCTTGCGCCAGTTGCTCCGCTGCGTCCAGCGCCTTGCCGAGCAGCCCGCCGTAGGCGATCAGAGTGACGTCGTTGCCGCTACGCCGCACCCTGGCGGAATGGATATCGACCTCGACGTCTTCGGCCAACTCGCCTTCCACGTTGTAGAGCTGGCCGTGCTCGAACAGGATCACCGGATCGGGGTCCTGCAGCGCCGGCCACAGCATGCCGCGCGCGTCTTCCAGCGTGGCCGGCGCCAGCACGCGGATGCCGGGGATGTGGGCGTACCAGCCTTCCAGACTGTGCGAATGCTGCGCGGCGAGCTGGCGCCCGGCGCCGGTGGTCATGCGGATCACCAGCGGCACCGAGCACTGACCGCCCGACATGTGGCGCAAGGTGGCGGCGGTGTTGACGATCTGGTCCAGCGCCAGCAGGCTGAAGTTGACCGTCATCACCTCGACGATCGGGCGCAGCCCGCCCAGCGCCGCGCCGATGCCGGCGCCGACGAAGGCGAGCTCGGAGAGCGGCGTGTCACGGATGCGCTCGGGGCCGAACTCCGCCAGCAAGCCCTTGGACACGGCATAGGTGCCGCCGTAGCGGCCGACGTCCTCGCCCATCAGGAACACGCGCGGGTCGCGCCGCAGCGCATCCCGCATCGCTTCGCGCAGGGCTTCGCGGTAGCTGGTGTGGCTCATGATGCCCCCCGGCGGGGGTATGGACGTCGCGCAGCAGGTCGGCGACCGGCTCCCAGTGGCCGGCGTCGGCAAACGCCACGGCGTCGTCCACCTCGCGCCCGACCTCGGCGTCGAGCGCCAGGAACTGCTCTTCGGCCAACCTGCCCTGGGTTTTCAGCCGCGCGGTGTAGGTGTGGATCGGCCCGTGTTCCTTCCAGTGCTCGATTTCCGCCTTGTCACGATACAGGTCGGGGTCGAACATCGAGTGCGCGCGGAAGCGGTAGGTCTGGAACTCGATGAAAAACGGCTGCTGCGCGGCGCGCACCGTGTCGGCGGCCTCGAGCGCGGCCTGGTAGGTTGCCACCACGTCCATGCCGTCGACGGCGCGGGCCGCGATGCCATAGCTGGCGGCCTTGCGGCACAGGTCGGTCTGCGCCTGGGCGCGCGGCAGCGCGGTGCCCATGGCGTAGAGGTTGTTCTCGCAGCAGAACAGCACCGGCAACTGCCACAGCGCGGCCAGGTTCATCGATTCGTGGAAGGCGCCCTCGGCGACGGCGCCGTCGCCGAAGAAGCAGGCGGTGACGCGGCGGATGCCCTGCATGCGGTCGGCCAGCGCCAGTCCGACCGCCAGCGGCAGGCCGCCGGCGACGATGGCGTTGCCGCCGAAGAAGCGTGCCTTGGCGTCGAACAGGTGCATCGAGCCCCCGCGCCCGCGCGAACAGCCTTCCTGCTTGCCGAACATCTCGGCCATGATGGCGCGCATCGACACCCCGCGCAGCAGCGCCTGGCCATGCTCGCGGTAGGTGGCGACCACGGTGTCCTCCGGCGCCAGCGCGCGCATCGCGCCCGCCGCCACCGCTTCCTCGCCGATGTAGAGGTGCAGAAAGCCGCGGATCTGGCCGGCGCCGTACAGCTCGGCGGCCTTTTCCTCCAGCCGGCGGATGCGCAGCATGTCGCGCAACAGGCCTAGTGCCAGCTCCGGTGCGAACGGTACGGGGGCGGTGGGGACCGGGCCCGGCGGCAGCATCAGCTCGGCGCCTGCTGAGTTGGGCTGGCTCATGCGCCCTCCTCCAGTGTCGACAGATCGCCTTCCGGCAGCCCCAGCTCGCGCGCCTTGAGCAGGCGGCGCATGATCTTGCCGCTGCGGGTGCGCGGCAGCGTCGGCAGGAAGGCGATCTCCTTCGGCGCCACCGCGGCCCCCAGGCGCTTGCGGGCATGGCCGAGCAGCTCGGCGCGTAGCGCTTCGCTGGCCTCGACGCCCCGCTTGAGCGAGACGAAGGCCTTCACCACCTCGCCCACCATCTCGTCGGGCTTGCCGATCACCGCGGCCTCGGCCACCGCCGGGTGCTCCATCAGCGCGCTTTCCACCTCGAACGGCCCGATCAGGTGACCGGACGACTTGATCACGTCGTCGGCGCGGCCGACGAACCAGTAATAGCCGTCGGCATCGCGCCGCGCCAAGTCGCCGGTGAGGTAAAGCTCGCCGGAAAAACACTTGCGATAGCGCTCGTCCTGTCCCAGGTAGCCGCGGAACATCGACGGCCAGCCGGCCTTGAGGGCGAGCTCGCCGACGGCATCCGCGTCGCTCAGCACCTCGATGGGCCGGTCGGGCTGGTGCCGCACGATGCAGGCCTCGACACCGGGCAGCGGCTTGCCCATCGAGCCCGGCTTGACCGGCATCGCCACGGTGTTGGCGATCATGATTCCGCCGGTTTCGGTCTGCCACCAGTTGTCGTGGATCGGCAGGCCCAGCACGTCCGCGCCCCACCACACCGCTTCCGGGTTGAGCGGCTCGCCGACACTGGCGATGAAGCGCAGCGCGGGAAAGTGGAACTGGTGCGCCAGCTCCGGCCCGGCCTTCATCAGCATGCGGATCGCCGTGGGCGCGGTGTACCACACGCTCACCCGCTCCTCCTGCAGGACGCGGTACCAGTGTTCGGCGTCGAACTCGGACTCGTCGATGATGCTGGTCACGCCGTGCAGCAGCGGGGCGATGATGCCGTAGGAGGTGCCGGTGACCCAGCCGGGGTCGGCGGTGCACCAGTAGATGTCCTGCGGATGCAGGTCGAGCGCGTACTTACCGGTGACGTAATGGGTGAGCGCCGCGCCGTGTACATGCAGCGCGCCTTTCGGGGTGCCGGTGGTGCCGCTGGTGAAGTGCAGCAGCGCCGGGTCGTCGGGCCGGGTGGGAGCGATGGCGAACTCGTCGGCGGCCTCCGCCATCAGCCGGCCGAGATCGAGCGTACCGGGCTCATCGGGCGTGGAAAGGTTGGCCGAAGCCCCCTCGTCGTCGATCAGCAGCACCTGACGCAGCGACGGCATCTGCGCCCGCATCGCCGCCACCTTGCGGCGGTACAGCGACGCGGTGGTCACCAGCAGCGCCCCCTGCCCGAGCCGCACCCGGGTGGCGATCGGCTCCGGGCCGAAGGCGGAGAACAGCGGCGACACCACCGCGCCGGTCTTGAAGCTACCCAATACCGCGAGATAGAGCTCCAGGCGTCGTCCGCACAGCACGAACACCCGGTCGCCGCGGCCGATGCCGAGACCGGTCAGGACGTTGGCGAAGCGGTTGCTAAGGAGGTGCAACTCGTCGTAATGGATGTCGCGGCGGCTGCCGTCGGCCGAGAGCAGGCGCAGCGCGGTGTGCCCGGCCCGCTCGCTCAAGGCGTGGCGGTCCACCGCTTCGAACGCGATGTTGAGCCCGCCTCCGGGAAGCCCTGCCAGCTCGCGCCGCTCGTCGTCCCAGGAAAATGTGTGGCATACCGCATCGCGATCGCCCAGGTTGGGTAACACCGGTAGTGCAGCGACGTTCTTGTCTATCAGAGTCGGTCGCACGGCGGCTCCTCGTCAGTGCTGCCCGTCGCCCTGCTTGGGAAGTGTGATCCCGAGGCTGGACAGCAGGTCGATTGGCATGGGGAACACGATGGTCGAGCTCTTGTCGCCGGCAATTTGCGTGAGCGTTTGCATGTAGCGCAACTGCATCGCCTGCGGTTGGCGCGCCAGCATCTGGGCTGCTTCCAATAGCTTGACCGAGGCCTGCAGCTCGCCTTCGGCGTGAATGACTTTGGCACGCCGCTCGCGCTCGGCCTCGGCTTGCCGCGCAATCGCCCGGACCATGGTTTCGTTCAGGTCGACGTGCTTGATCTCGACGTTGGAGACCTTGATGCCCCAACTGTCGGTCTGGGCATCAAGGACTTTCTGGATGTCCAGGTTGAGCCTTTCGCGTTCGGCTAACAGCTCGTCGAGTTCATGCTTGCCCAGTACCGCGCGTAGTGTGGTCTGCGCCAGCTGGCTGGTAGCTTCGTGAAAATTGACGACCTGAATGATCGCCCGCTCCGCATCGACGACCCGGAAATAAACGACCGCGTTCACCTTCACCGACACGTTGTCGCGGGTGATGACGTCCTGTGGCGGCACGTCCATCACCACCGTTCGCAAATCCACCCGCACCATCTGCTGCACGCCCGGGATGATCAGGATCAGGCCAGGGCCCTTGACCTTCCAGAAGCGGCCCAGCGTGAACACCACGCCGCGTTCGTATTCGCGCAGGATGCGAAACGACGACGCTATCAGCAACACGACCAGCAGTACGACACCGCCGCTCCCCAGTCCGAATGCCATGACTACGCTCCTTTCGTGGTTTCGCCGCACGGCTCCACGCTCATCACCAGTCCCTGCCGGGCGATCACCCGCACCCGCTGACCGCGCCTGAGCGGTACCGGGCTCTGCACGCGCCATTGTTCACCGTGGATGGTGGCCCAGCCCTCGCTTTGCAGGTCGTCGATGATTTCGCCGGTACTCCCGATCAGCCGCACCTCTCCGCTCACCACCGGGCGCCGGCGCGCCTTCAGCGCCATGCCCGAGATGAAGAAGATGAACAGGCCGGAGCCCGCCGCGAGTGCCACGATCAGCCCGATCGGCACCCCGAAGCCGGGCAGGTCGGTATCGATCAGCATCACCCCGCCGATGACGAACATGACGATGCCGCCGATGCCCAGTGCGCCGAAACTGGGCAGAAAGGCCTCCGCCACCATGCACCCCAGGCCAAGCAGCATCAGCGCCAATCCGGCGTAGTTCACCGGCAGCATCTGCAGGGCGTACAGCCCGAGCAGCAGGCAGGTGGCGCCGACGAGACCGGGCACGACGAAACCGGGGTTGGAAAATTCGAACAGCAGACCGTAGATGCCGATCACCATCAGGATCATGGCGACGCTGGGGTCGGCGATGACGCCGAGAAAACGGCTGCGCCAGTCGGGCTGCAGCGTGATCACGGCGGCACCGGCGGTGTGCAGCACCCGCTCATCCGGCCCGATCTTGACCTTGCGGCCTTGCAGCTTTACCAACAGATCAGGGACATCGCGTGCCGTCAGGTCGATCACGTTCCGGGCCAGCGCCTCGTCGGCCGACAGGCTGACCGCCTCGCGTACCGCCTGCTCGCCCCAGGCGACATCGCGGCCGCGCAGTTGCGCCAGGCCGCGGATGTAGGCGGCGGCGTCGTTGATCTGCTTGTGGGTCAGCGTGTCCTGGGTGCTGCCGCCCTGCTCCTGAGCCGCTTCGCTGCTGCCGGATTTGCCGCTCCTGGCGGATGGCTGTTCCGGCTGCGCGCCGGTGATGCCGATCTGAATCGGCGTGGCAGCGCCCACGTTGGTGCCGGGGGCCATGGCGGCGATGTGGCTGGCGTAGAGGATGTAGGTGCCGGCGCTGGCGGCGCGCGCGCCGCTGGGGGCGACGAAACTTGCCACCGGCACCGGTGACGCCAGGATGGCCTTGATGATCTGCCGCATCGAGGTGTCGAGCCCGCCCGGGGTGTCCATCTGCAGCACCACCAGTTGCGCCCCTTCTTTCTCGGCGCGGGCCAGGCTGCGCGTGACGTGATCGGCGCCGACCGGGCCGATGGCGCCGGTGAGCGGTATTAGCATGACGGGTGGTTGTGGTGTGGCCGCAGTCGCCCCACCCAGTAACAGTCCGAGCCAGATCATGATGATGTGCCACAGCTTCATCATCGCAGGCGGTCCAATCGATCACGCGACAGTCTAAATCTAGACCATGAATCCGGTGGGCACGGCGAATTGCCGCTCAGCCTGCGCCGCCGCCGTTCTGGCAGGGCGCATCGCCGGGGTCGTCAACACGCTGCGCTGCAGCGGGAAGCCCCTCGCCATGGCCGGTTGGCGGCAAGGATTGTTGAGCTTTTTATCATGAAACGGGATAGAATCTCGATAAATAAAACCAATAATTATTCTCACTATGACTTTGCTACTTTCTCATCCTGCCGATCTCTCCGTCGACGTCCTGCTGGACACGATAGAGCACCAGCGCATCGGTACCGAATATCAGGTTCTGGTCGATACGGTTTCGCTGGCAACGGTGGGTCACGAAGCGCTGGCCCGCTTCTACCGACGCGACGGGACGGCCCTGCCGCCACAGCTGGTGTTCGACGCCTTGCACCACTCTCCTTTCACCCTGTTCCAGGTCGAGCTGTTGGCCAAGCGCTTCCAGATTGCCGCTGCGCCGCCGGAGGGGCTGCTGTTTCTGAACGTCGATCCGGATGCCTTCATGCAGCCGGTCAGCGACGAGCGCCGCCATCCGATGCTGGCGCTGTTCGAGTCGCCGCAACGGCTGGTGGTGGAAATCATCGAGAATTCCAGCGTGCAAGAGGCGCATCTGAGCCAACGCTTGGCCGAGATCCTGAAGGCGCACGGCGTGCGTCTGGCGCTGGACGATATCGGCAGCCCGGAGTCGATGCTGTCGCTGACGCTGTTGGGCGGGGTCGACTATTTCAAATTCGACCGTTCCTGGCTGGCGCGGCGCGGCGACCCGGCCGGGATGCGACTGCTCAAGGCGCTCTTGGGCTACGCGCGCGAGCTGGGCAAGCAGTGCGTGCTGGAGGGGGTGGAAACGGAGCAGGACCTCGAGCTGGCGCGCGAGCTCGAGGTCGATCTGGTGCAGGGGTTTCTATTCCGGGAGCGGTTCCGGCTGGTGCGGGCCTGACGCCGGCTTACTCCTCGTCGGCTTCGTCGCCAGACTCCAGCGCCAGGTGCGAGGCGAGCTGCTTGTTCGACTTGATGCCAAGCTTGCGCAGTTTCTCGGCGCTGGTGATGAGGTTGCCGCGGCCGATCTGCAGCTTCTTCATCGCGTCGCCGAAGGTGTCACGGGTGGTGTCGAGCTGCTTGCCGAGCTTTTCCATGCTGTCGACGAAGCCGACGAACTTGTCGTACATCGCCCCGCTCTGGCGGGCGATTTCCTGGGCGTTCTGGTTCTGGTACTCGTAGCGCCAGATGCTGGCGACGGTGCGCAGCGTGGCCAAGAGCGTGCTCGGGCCGACGATCATGATGCGGCGCTCGAACGCCTCGTTGAACAGGCTCATGTCGTGCTGTACCGCCAGCAGGTAGGCCGGTTCGACCGGCACGAACATGAACACGAAATCCAGCGTATTGAGCTTGTACAGATCCTGATAGCGCTTTTCCGACAGGGTGCGGATGTGGGCGCGGATGGCGGCAATGTGCGCCTTCAGCTCCGCTTCGCGCAGCACGTCGTCGCTGGCGGCGGTGTAGCGCACGTAGGCGTTGAGCGACACCTTGGAATCGACCACCAGCTGCTTGCCTTCCGGCAGGTCGATCACCACGTCCGGCTGGTAGCGGCGGCTGCTGCCGTCCTCGGTCTCGACGGTGTCGGACACCTGCACGCGGTACTCGCGGTCCTTGTGCAGGCCCGAGGTTTCCAGCACCTTCTCCAGCACCATCTCGCCCCAGGTGCCCTGTGCCTTGCTGTTGGCGCCGGTAAGCGCGTTGGTCAGCGCCACGGCGTCGTGGTTGAGGCGGGTGTTGAGTTCCTGCAGCCGGCGCAGCTCCTGCTCCAGCGTCAGGCGCTCTTTCGAATCCTTGTCGTAGGTGTCCTGCACCAGCTTGCCGAAGTTCTGGATGCGCTCGTGCAGCGGCGTCAGCAGCGAGCCCAGGTTTTCCTTGTTCTGCTCGGTGAAGCGGCGCGATTTTTCCTCGAGGATCTCGCTCGCCAATGTTTTGAACTGGTTGGACAGCGCTTCCTTGGCGTCGTCGAGTAAGGCCAGCTTCTCGCGCGTCTGCTGGCGCTCCTTGTCGAGCGTGGTGACCAGCTCTTGCTCGCGTGCAGTCAGTCGAGTGATGTCTTCGGCCAACCTCGTGGCCAGTTCGCGTTCCTTGATCACCTGAAGCTGCGAGGCTTCCAGCTGACGCCCCTGCTCGGCGCGCGCCGCCAGCTGGCTCGCGGTGTCGCGCAGTTCGCGCGTCAGCTGCTCGATGGTGCGCTCGCGCTCGCCCAGCACCTGCTCCAGCTCCGGCACGCGCTGGGCACGGGTGGCATAGCTGGCGATGCGCTGCTGGTTGTCGCCCAGCTGCTGGCGGGCTTCGGCCAACGTCGCGGCCAGGTCGCGCTCGCGCCCTTTCAGTTCGTCGACCTGCATCTGGCAGGCCTTCAGCTGCGCGGCGAGTGCCGCATTTTCGGACAAAGCTTCGCCACGGCCGCGCTGATACTCGGCCTGGGCGCGCGATTTTTGTACCGACCACAATGCGGCGCCGCCCACGATCAGGCCAACCAGCAGTCCGATGATAATTTCCATTGTTTATCAGTGCCTTGTCGAAATAAGTTCAGATAGATGCGGAGCTTGTGAGGCGGCGTTTGTCTGATGAAAAACGATATGGAATCAGTGGTCTGGGTTGATTCATCAAGCCAGATTATGAGGATGGATCGAACTCCCCTCCAACGCCGGACAATCCATCACGTCATTCGATCCACGATTCTTCTTTAACGGCAATGCCTTGCGACGGAATATTCGATCCGATTCGAGCTTTGATGCGTCAGATTGAGCTTAATTATTGTTGTGGTATTTCATCGGCTTGCATGATTTTCTTCAGACTGACTGTCGGTCGCCCTGCCCGGCCGGCAGCTGCCAGTGGTCGAGGTAAATCTGCAGCTCCTTGCGGTTCTGCCATTCGTTGGCCACCACCTGGTACACCGCCTCGATCTCGTCCGGCAGCCAGTCCACTTGGTTGAAACGCATGGCGTCGAATTCCTGGCCATCCTTGAACAGCCGCAGCTTGAGGTGCTTGTCGCCGACGATGCGCTGCTGCATCACGTGGAAACGGTCGCAGAAGGTCGGCGGCGGAAAACCCTGCCCCCACACCTGCGCCGCCAGTTCCTCGGCAAAACCCAGGTGCAATTCGCGCGGCCCGAGGCTGCCATCGGTCTCCAGCGTGCGTGTCAGCTGCTGCTCGCTCATCCATTCGCGCGCCACGGTTTCGAAGGCCTGGCAGAAGGCGGGGAAATCGACTTCGGCGATGGTCAGGCCGGCGGCCATGGCATGGCCGCCGAACTTGCGCAGCAGCCCGGGATGGCGCTTGGACACCGGGTCGAGCGCGTCACGCAGGTGGAAGCCGGGAATCGAGCGTCCGGAGCCCTTGATTTCGCCCTCGTCACCCGGCGCGAACACGATGGACGGTCGGTGGAAGCGTTCCTTCAGGCGCGAGGCGACGATGCCGACCACGCCCTGGTGCCAGTCGTCGCGGTATAGGGCCAGCGTGTAGCGTTCGGCCGGATCGATGCTGGCGAGCACCGCCAGCGCCTCGTCCTGCATGCCATGCTCGATCTGGCGCCGTTCACGGTTCAGCGCGTCCAACTCCTGCGCCAGCTGCATGGCCTGGCTTTCGGTGGCCGCCAGCAGGCAGGCGATGCCCAGGCTCATGTCGTCGAGC
This sequence comes from Pseudogulbenkiania sp. AW2-16, assembly GCF_056824575.1. NCBI lineage: Bacteria > Pseudomonadati > Pseudomonadota > Betaproteobacteria > Neisseriales > Chromobacteriaceae > Pseudogulbenkiania > Pseudogulbenkiania sp. AW2-16. The sequence continues at coordinate 3,005,249 of NZ_CP157668.1, forward strand.
CGGCCGGCGGCGTTCAGGCGCGGACCGAGCGTGAAACCGAGGTCGAAGGTGTTGGCCTTGTGCGCCATGCGCCCGGCGACGCGGAACAGCGCGGCGATGCCCGGCGTCATGCGACCGGCGCGCATGCGGCGCAGGCCGTTCTCCACCAGGATGCGGTTGTTCTGGTCGAGCCGCACCACGTCGGCCACGGTGCCGAGCGCGACGTAGTCAAGCAGCTCACCGAGGTTGGGTTCCGGCTTGTCACCGAACGCCCCGCGCGCGCGCATCTCGGCGCGCAACGCCATCAGCACGTAGAACATCACGCCGACGCCGGCGAGGTTCTTCGACGGAAACGGGCAGCCCGGCTGGTTGGGGTTGACGATCAGCGCGTCCGGCAGGGTGTCTCCCGGCAGGTGGTGGTCGGTGACCAGCACTTCGATGCCGCGCGCCTTGGCGGCTTCCACCCCGGCCACGCTGGCGATGCCGTTGTCGACGGTGACGATGATGTCGGGCTGGTGCTGTGCCGCCAACTCGACGATCTCCGGCGTCAGACCGTAGCCGTACTCGAAGCGGTTGGGCACGATGAAGTCGACGATGGCGCCGTGCGCCGCCAATCCCTTCATCGCCACGCTGCAGGCAGTGGCGCCATCGGCATCGTAATCGGCCACGATCAGCAGTCGCTCGCGCCGGGCGATGGCGTCGGCCAGCCGGCGCGCCATGGCATCGATATTCTTGAGCTGCTGGAATGGCAGCAGCGCCTTCAGGCTGCAGTCGAGCTCGGCGGGGCTGGTGATGCCGCGCGCGGCGAACAGGCGTGCCATCAGCGGGCTGATGCCTTGCGCCTGCAGCGTGGCGTGGTGGTCGGGCGGGACGGAGCGGGTCTGGATGCGAGTCATTCGGCGGGATAGAGCGAAGTGAGCGGACGCGCGCGGCGCCAGAATTTCCACAGGTCGGAACGGGTCACGTTGGCCGAAAAACCGGCCGGGCCGTGCGTCGTCAGGGTGAGCTGGCCGATTCGGCCGGACTTGAGAGCGGCCGCCAGCGGCGCGAACCAGTCAGTCTCCAGCTGCATCAGCGTGTCACGCCAGCCCCAGGCGTCGCGGTACTGCGCCGGTGCGAGCAGGCGGTCGAGATGCACCAGCGCGGAGGCTTCGCCATGCAGGGTCTCGGCCAGCGCGTCAAAGGCAAACGGAACGCTGTCGGCGCGCTGCCCGGCCTGTCGCGCCAACCCCTGCCAGGTGGGGTCGTCGCTGAATAGCCGTGCCTCCGGTGTCATCGGCTGGGTCCCCGCTTCGTCCTCGCCCCACAGCCAGACGCTGTTGACGCTCACTTCGCCCTGCGCCTCGCGCTGATCGTTGGTGGGGTGGGTGTAGAGCAGCATCTGCATCTCGTTGAGCCAGCGGCTCCACGTTAGCCCATTGCTGCCGCCCGGCAGGTGCTCGTTGATGTTCTCCCCCACCGCATCCATCAGCGGGGTGAAGCGGGCGCCGCTGGCAGCGGCCAGCCGAACGTACCAGCGCCCGGGTTGCGGCGCGTAGAAGGTCATGCCGTCCTCGGCGAAGTGCCGGTTCAGGCTCCCGACCAGGGCGTCGGCCTCGTGCTGCGCCAGGTTCATCACCCCGACGTCGGCCAGCAGCGCACGGTCGCGGTCGATACGCACGTGCACCGGATCGGCGATCAGCCAGTGGCCGGTGGCGGCATCCAGACCGGCAGCGAGGGCGTCTTGGCGTGCCGGGGCGAGGCGCGAGAGGCCGAAGCTTTGGGCGGTCAGCGCCGACAGGGGGCCGGGCGCGGCGTCGATCCGGGCGCGGCCGAGCAAGGTCGCCAGCGCCGGCAGCGCCAGTCCCTTGAGCACCTCGGCGCCGTCGTGGGCGTCGAGCCAACTCAAGCCAGGGACGATCAGGGTCAGTTTCATCGAGTGGAATCCAGGTGGGAATGACGACGCCGCGCAGGGGCGCGGCGTCGGAGCGAAAGGTTGGCCGAAATCTTCTACCAACCAGTGGCCATCGCGTGGTTTAGGCCAGCGTTACGCGGGCGAACTTCCGTTTGCCCACCTGCAGTACCACAGTCACCCCGCGGTCCAGTTGCAGGCCCTTGTCTTCCACCTTCTCGCCGTCGACCTTGACGCCGCCCTGCTGGATCATGCGCAGCGCTTCCGAGGTCGATGCGACCAGTTGCGCCTCTTTCAGCACGTTGCCAATCGCCATCGCCGCGCCGTCGAGGGTCACGGTCACTTCCGGCAGGTCGTCGGGGATGGCGTTCTTCTGGAAGCGCGCCTCGAAGTCGGCCAGCGCGTCGATTGCCGCCTGCTCGTTGTGGAAGCGCGCCACCAGTTCCTGCGCCAGCAGCACCTTGATGTCGCGCGGGTTGCGGCCCTCGGCCACTTCCTGCTTGAACTGGGCGATCTCATTCAGCGGGCGGAACGAGACCAGCTCGTAGTAGCGCCACATCAGCGTGTCGGAGATCGACATCACCTTGCCGAAAATCTCGCTGGCCGGCTCGGCGATGCCGATGTAGTTGCCGAGCGACTTGGACATTTTGTTGACGCCGTCCAGGCCTTCCAAGAGCGGCATCATGATCACGCACTGCGGCTTCTGCCCGTGCTGCTGCTGCAGGGTGCGGCCCATCAGCAGGTTGAACTTTTGGTCGGTACCGCCCAGTTCGATGTCGGCCTGCATCGCCACCGAATCGTAACCCTGCATCAGCGGGTACATGAATTCGTGGATGGCGATCGGCTGGTTGCCGTGGAAGCGCTTGTGGAAGTCGTCGCGTTCCAGCATGCGGGCCACGGTCGAACCGGCCGCCAGGCGCAGCATGCCGGCGGCGCCCAGCTCGCCCAGCCACTTGGAGTTGAAGCAGATCTCGGTCTTGGCCGGGTCGAGGATCTTGTAGACCTGTTCGGCGTAGGTCTTGGCGTTGATCTGGATTTGTTCCGGCGTCAGCGGCGGACGGGTGCTGTTCTTGCCGGACGGATCGCCGATCATGCCGGTGAAATCGCCGATCAGGAACATGATCCGGTGGCCCAGATCCTGCAGCTGACGCATCTTGGTCAGCACCACGGTGTGGCCCAGATGCAGGTCGGGAGCGGTCGGGTCGAAGCCGGCCTTGACGCGCAGCGGGCGGTTTTCCTTCAGTTTCGCGATCAGTTCCGCTTCGATCAGCACCTCTTCGGCGCCGCGCTTGATGACGGCGAGAGCGTCGTCGATGGAAATGTCCGGACGTGCAACGGTGGTCATTCGGTGATCCTTGTTACCTGTAATTTCCGCCGGTTTCTCCATCAGGAAGTTGCGATATGTCCCTGTTTTATCTGGAGATTAGGGTTCACCCGGCGGGGGGCATCTGTTAGTATGCGCGCTTTGCCCCGGAACTCATCGCGTTCGCAGGGGGACCAAGGCGAGGTTGGCCGGAACGGCCCTTCTCGTTGGCATACTGAATTTACGCAAGGCAGGAAACGCTCCCTGCCCAGACTCTAGAGAACAATGGATTATCGCAAACTGCTCAAGTTACCGCAAAGTTGTGTGCATCGCCTGATGAATCACCGCCTGAGCTGGCTCGGCACTGGCCGCTTCCCTGCCCCTGTTCGGCGTGGTGACGGCGTTTGCCGTGGCCGGCAACGGTGATCAGCCCGAACCGCCGCACATCGATGTCGAAACCGTCACCCAGCGCCTGACCTTGCCCGTCTACACCTCCAGCATCAGCACCACGCCTTACTGGCGTGACGAACAGGTCCAGCGCGGCGACACCCTCGGGCGGCTGCTCAACCGCCTCGGTGTCGGCGACGGCGAAGCCCAGCGCTTCCTCAATTCCAGCCCGCTGTCGAAGAACCTGCTCAAGCTCAAGGATGGCCAGACCCTCTCGGTGCAGACCAACGACGCCGGCGAACTGTTTGGCCTGCGTTTCCTGAACGACGATGAAAACGGCGAGCAAGTCATGGTCGCCATTGAAAAGGCCAATGGCCAATGGCGCGCCAGTGCCGATCCGCTGGAAACCCAGACCATCCAGTCGATGCGTTCGATCGACATCGAGTCCGGAGGCGTCGGTGCGGCCCTGTCCCGCGCTGGGGTGCCGCCAGAGATTCGCGCCCAGCTCAACGAAATCTTTACCGACCGCTTCGAACTCGCCAGTCTGAAACAGGGTGATCGCATCAACCTGGTATTCGAAAGCCTGCTGTTCAACGGCTCGCCGATCGCCAACGGCAACCTGCTGGCAGCCGAGGTCGAGCATGGCGGGCAGAGTTACCGTGCCTACTATTTCGCCCACGACAGCGAATCCGGCGCCTACTACGACGAAAACGGCAATCCGATCAAGAAAGGCTTCAACGAACAGCCGGTGCGCGGTGCGCGCATCAGTTCCGGTTACGGTATGCGCTACCACCCGGTGTTGCACTCGCTGCGCATGCACAAGGGGGTGGACTACGCCGCCGTCACCGGTACGCCGATCGTCGCCCCGGCCGACGGCATCGTCGCCACCGCCGAGACCGAGAACGGCTACGGCAACGTCGTCGTCATTCGTCACAGTGCCAAGATGTCGACGCTATACGGCCACATGAGCCGCTTTGCGCCGGGCATGCATGCCGGCAAAAGCGTCAAGGCGGGTGATCTGATCGGTTATGTCGGTTCCACCGGCCGTTCCACCGGTCCGCACCTGCATTTCGAGGTGCGCATCAACAACGAGGCGGTCGATCCGTCCACCGCCGCGCTGCCGACACCGGGCCTGTCCGCCCAGCAACGCTTGGCCTTCCGCCAAAGCAGCGTTAAGCTTTCTGCCAACCTCAAGCTACTGCGAGAGCTGCCGGTAACGGTAGCCCAACTGGACTGATGACTGAACGCTATATCGGACTGATGTCGGGCACCAGCCTCGACGGTGTCGACGCGGTGCTGGCCACCTTCGACGATGACGGCAGCTGCAACGTGACTGTCGATTTCTTCGTGCCCTACCCCGCGCTGGTGCGCGACGCCGTGCTGGCCTTGCAACCGGCCGACGGCAACGAGCTGGACCGGGCGGCGCGTCTGGGTAACACCCTGGCCGGCTTGTACGCCGAAGCTGTGCGAGGCGTGCTGGATACGGGGGGCTGAGTGCCGCCGACATCACCGCCATCGGTTGTCACGGCCAGACCATCCGCCATGCCCCACACGCCGGTTACACGCTGCAGATCGGCAACCTCGCCGGTCTGGCCGAAGCCACCGGCATCGACGTCTGTGGCGATTTCCGCAGCCGCGACATTGCTGCCGGCGGACACGGCGCACCTCTGGTGCCCGCCTTCCACGAGGCGCTGTTTGCGCATCCGGAGCAGGCCCACGCCATCGTCAACATCGGCGGCATCAGCAACCTCACCCGGCTCGACCCCGAGCAGCCGGTCATCGGCTTCGACTGCGGTCCAGGGAATATCCTGATGGACGCCTGGTGTCATCGCCATACCGGCGCCCGTTTCGACCAGAGCGGCGGCTGGGCGGCGTCCGGCCAGGTCGACGCCACGCTGTTGGAAAGCCTGCTGGCCGAACCGTTCTTCGCCGCGGAACCGCCCAAGAGCACCGGCCGAGACCTGTTCGATCTGACCTGGCTGGATGCCCATCTCGCAGGGTCCGAATTGGCTCCGGCCGACGTCCAGGCTACCCTGCTGGAACTGACCGCGGTCAGCATTGCCGACGCCGTCGAGCGCTGGGCGCCTACCGCTTCCTCTGTCTATGTCTGCGGCGGCGGCGCCATGAACGATCGCCTGATGGCAAGGTTGGCCGAAGCCTTGCCGGGACGCCAACTCTCCACCACTGCCGTGCTAGGCTTGCCGGTGCACCAGGTCGAGGCCGCTGCCTTCGCCTGGCTGGCGCGCCAGCTGATCCATCGCGAACCGGGCAATCTGGCGGCCGTAACGGGCGCGCGCGGCCCGCGCGTGCTGGGTGCGATCTATCCGCGCTAGTCTCGAGCCCTGCTGTCTGTCACATCATTAGATAGGCAGTCTGCACGCCGCCGCTCCTCCATCAAACAACGGGGTGGCGGTGGCCCGGGCATCATGCTTCAATGTGCCCGCTGCGTCGTTTCAAATGTCATGACTGTCCGTGCTGCTTGGGCTCGGAGGCATTGACCTGCTCGCCGCAGGCTCAACGCCGCAATACGAATCCACGCCGGCTCGGGCTATAATCTCCCACTGTTATCGCCTTCCCAGAGAAAAAATGCGACTTTTCAAGCGAAAGGCCGTCGTCAAGAATAATTCGACCCCGCTCCCTCCCCGTCTCGTCAGCCTGTTGCGCGAGGCCTGGTGGCTGTTGATGGCTGTGGCCGCGGTATACCTCGTCCTCATCCTTGCCAGCTACTCGCCGCACGACCCATCCTGGTCGCATAGCTCTCCCGATCCTTCGGTACGCAACTACGGCGGCGCCTTCGGCGCCTGGGTCTCAGACCTGATGCTCTACCTGTTTGGGCTGTCCGCCTGGTGGGTGGTGGTGTTCTGTCTGGTGGCCATCAGCTGGGGCTACAAGCGAATAGAAACGCTAGGGCTGCGCCTCAATCCGATGACCGTTGCCGCCATCGCCGGCTTCTTCATGCTGCTTTTGGCCAGCGCCGGGCTGGAAGGCCTGTTCCTGGCCGGCAAGGCACTCCGGCTGCCGCTTGCTGCCGGCGGCATGCTGGGACACTTCCTCGGCAATGCGGCTTCACGCGCCTTTGGCCTCCCAGGCGCCACGTTGCTCCTATCGGTGTCAGGAGCCATCGGCCTGTCCCTGTTTACCGGCCTGTCCTGGCTCGACCTGATGGAGCGGATCGGTACCGCCATCGAAGAGAACGCCCTCAAGGCGTGGTACGCCTGGCAGGCACGCAAGGACCGCGAAATCGGACGCGAAGTGGCGCAACAACGCGAAAACAAGGTCACCACCGAAAAGAAAAAAGCCGAAGAAAAGCCGCCGGTGCGCATCGAGCCGCCGGTGCTTGATATCCCCGTCTCACCCAAGGTGCAGAAACCGGTGCAACAATCGTTGTTCTCTGCGCCGGGTGATGGCGAACTGCCGGGACTGGCGCTGCTGGAGCCGCCCAAAGAACAGGCCGAACCGGTATCGCAGGAAACGGTCGAGTACACCTCGCGTCTGATCGAACGCAAGCTGGCCGACTTCGGCGTCGAAGTAAAGGTCATCGCCGCCTACCCCGGGCCGGTGATCACGCGCTACGAAATCGAACCGGCTGTGGGCGTCAAGGGGGCCCAGATCGTCAACCTGATGAAGGACCTGGCGCGTGCCCTGTCGCTGGTTTCCATCCGCGTGGTGGAAACCATCCCCGGCAAGACCTACATGGGTCTGGAATTGCCTAATCCGAAACGTCAGATCGTGCGCCTGTCGGAGATCATCGGGTCGGAAACCTACCAGAACCTCACCTCGCGCCTGACCATGGCGCTGGGCAAGGACATCGCCGGCCAGCCGATCTCGGCAGATCTGGCCAAGATGCCGCACGTGCTGGTGGCGGGCACCACGGGGTCGGGTAAATCGGTCGCCATCAACGCCATGATCCTGTCGCTGCTGTACAAGGCCACCCCGCGTGAGGTGCGCCTGATCATGGTCGATCCGAAAATGCTCGAACTGTCCATCTACGAAGGCATTCCTCATCTGCTGGCGCCCGTGGTCACCGACATGAAGCAGGCCGCCAACGCGCTCAACTGGTGCGTGGCCGAGATGGAAAAGCGCTACAAGCTGATGTCCAAGCTCGGCGTGCGTAACCTCGCCGGCTACAACCAGAAGATCAAGGACGCCGACAAGGCCGGACAGAAGATCCCGAACCCGTTCTCGCTGACGCCCGAAACGCCCGAGCCGCTGGAGACGCTGCCGCTCATCGTCGTGGTCATCGACGAACTGGCCGACCTGATGATGGTCGCCGGCAAGAAAATCGAAGAGCTGATCGCCCGCCTGGCGCAGAAGGCCCGCGCCGCCGGCGTTCACCTCATCCTGGCCACCCAGCGCCCGTCGGTGGACGTGATCACCGGCCTGATCAAGGCCAATATCCCGACCCGCATCGCGTTCCAGGTGTCGAGCAAGATCGACTCGCGCACCATCCTCGACCAGATGGGCGCCGAAGCGCTACTGGGTCAGGGTGACATGCTCTATCTGCCGCCGGGCACCGGTTACCCGCTGCGGGTACACGGCGCCTTCGTTGCCGATGACGAAGTGCATCAGGTAGTGGAGTATCTCAAGACCACCGGCGAGCCCGACTACGTCGAAGGCATCCTCTCCGGTCAGGCCGAAAGCGACGACGGCAGTGGATTCGATGCCGCTGGCGGCGGCGAAGGGGGCGAAGCCGATGCCCTCTACGACGAGGCCGTGGCTATCGTGCTGAAAACCCGCAAGGCGTCGATTTCGTCGGTGCAGCGTCACCTGCGTATCGGTTACAACCGCGCTGCCCGCCTGATCGAACAGATGGAGAGCGCCGGCTTGGTCTCGCCGATGGAAACCAACGGCAACCGCTCCGTGCTGGTCCCCGCGCGGGACGACTGATGCCCCCGGCCTGACGGCAGCCGCTTTACCCGGCTGCCGTTTTTCGGTCCACTGCCTTTTGCGCCTACTGTTACCCCTTAAGGACACGCCATGTCCCGCTACAACAAAGAACCCGCCTTTCAGCACGACTACACCCCCAAAACCGGTGTGCTGCTGCTCAACCTGGGCACGCCGGATGCGCCCACAGGCAAGGCCTTGCGTCCCTATCTCAAGCAGTTCCTGTCCGATCCGCGAGTGGTCGAGCTTCCCCGTGCCCTCTGGTGGCTGATTCTCAACGGCGTCATCCTCAATACCCGCCCGCGCAAGTCAGCTGAAAAATACGCGGCGATATGGGGCAAGGACGGCTCTCCCCTGCTCACTCACACGCAGCGCCAAACCAAGTTGTTGCGCGGCTATTTGGGTGAGCACGGCTATCGCAACCTGGTGGTCGACTTCGCCATGCGCTACGGCTCCCCTTCCGTGGAACAGGTCATCTCCGGCATGCGCGGCCAAGGGGTGGAGCGTCTCCTGGTTGTGCCGCTCTACCCCCAGTACGCCGCCTCTTCCAGTGCCACCGCGCTCGATGACGTGTTCCGCACCCTGATGAAGTTGCGCAACATGCCCGAGTTGCGCACGGTGCGACATTTTCATGATGATCCCGGCTATATCCGCGCCCTGGCGGAGCAGGTTCGGGCGCACTGGCAGCGACATGGTCGTGCCGACAAGCTGGTCATGAGTTTTCATGGTGTGCCGCGCTTTACCCTGGACAAGGGCGATCCTTATCACTGCGAGTGTCAAAAGACCGGGCGTTTGCTGGCGGAGGCGCTGGGGCTGGGCAAGGATCAGTACGTCGTCTGTTTCCAGAGCCGTTTCGGCCGGGCTGAATGGCTGAAGCCCTACACCTCGGAAGTGCTGGCCCAGTTGGGGAAAAACCATACTGCTCGGGTCGATGTGATCTGCCCCGGCTTCGTCTCCGATTGCCTGGAAACCCTCGAGGAAATGGCGATGGAAGGCAAGGAAACCTTTCTGACCCATGGTGGCGGCGAATACCGCTATGTCCCCTGTCTTAACGACAGCCCGCAATGGATTGCGGCATTGGCGGGCCTGGTCGAGAAGAACCTTGCCGGGTGGGAGCCACGCACTGCCGAGCCGGCCGAGCAACGGCTGCTGCGCGCCAGGGGTATTGGCGCCACCAAGTAGCCGAGTCCTGCCTGTTTATTTTTGTCGGATTTGTGTCATTCAGTTCGTTGACAGGGTGAAAGTGCCTGCGCATAATCATTCGCAGCTGGAAGCTATTCCAAAAGAATAGACCTGCCGGTAAACATATAGATCGCTAAATCTACATAGATAAGATCAGGGGAAATCGAACATGAACAAATACGCTCGTCTGAGCCTCATCGCTGCTGCTGCCGTCACGTTGGTTGCTTGCGGCAAGCAAGAACAAAAAGCCGCTGAAGGCGGCGCTTCTGCCCCGCAAGCGGAAGCTAGCGGTCAAGCCGTTGTCAAAATCGGTCAAGTTTCTCCGATGACCGGCCCGATCTCCCATCTGGGCAAAGACAACGAATTCGGCGCACAACTGGCTATCGAAGATCTGAACGCCGAAGGCGTCGAAATCGGTGGCAAGAAAGTCAAGTTCGAACTGGTTTCCGAAGACGATCAAGGCGATCCGAAAATCGGCACCCAGGTTGCTCAGCGCCTGGTCGACGCCGGTGTGGTAGGCGTTGTTGGTCACCTGAACTCCGGCACCACCATCCCGGCCTCCAAAATCTACTCCGATGCCGGCATCCCGCAGATTTCCCCGTCTGCCACCAACCCCGACTACACCAAGCAAGGCTTCAAGACCACCTTCCGCGTTATCGCCAACGATGTGCAGCAAGGCACCGCTCTCGGCCAGTTTGCCGCCGATGGTCTGAAAGCCAAGAAAGTCGCCATCATCGATGACCGTACCGCGTACGGTCAGGGTCTGGCCGACGAATTCGAGAAAGCCGTCAAGGGTAAGGGCGTCAACGTGGTGAAGCGCGAATTCACCACCAACACCGCTACCGACTTCAACGCCATCCTCACCTCGATCAAGGCCACTCAGCCTGACGTGGTATTCTACGGCGGCATGGACGCCCAGGCTGGCCCGCTGGCCAAGCAGATGAAGCGCTTGGGCATCAAGGCCAAACTGATGGGTGGCGATGGCTGGCAGACTCCGGAATTCATCAAGCTGGCCGGCGATGCTTCCGAAGGCCAACTGGCTTCCAGCTGCGGCGTGCCGCGTGACAAGATGCCGGGCTTTGCCGAATTCGATAAGAAATTCAAGGCCAAGTTCAACACCGAAGTGCAGATCTACGCTCCGTACGAGTACGATGCCGTTCGCGTTCTGGTCGACTCCATGAAGCGTGCCGGCTCGACCGATCCGAAGAAATACCTGCCTGAAGTGGGCAAGACCAGCTACACCGGTGTAACCGGCAAGATCTCGTTCGACGATAAGGGCGACATCAAGAACGGCGCGGTGACTGTTTACCAGGTCAAGAATGGCAAGTGGGAAGTGGTCTCCACCGTGGGTGGCGAACCGGTTGCCGCCGCTGCTGCTCCGGCTGCCAGCGCCGCCCAGTAATCGATCCCCGCAAGTTAAAACGGCGCCTTCGGCGCCGTTTTTTTGTGCCTTCCCGATCAAGACCCCGTACTCAGTTGTCGAATACGGCTGGCTGGCCGTGCATGGCAGCGATGGCTGCGCGTTGAATGTCGTCGGATAGCAGCATGGCTGCATTCCAGGTGGCAACATAGTTCAGGCCATCGGCTACTGAATGGTCGCGGCTGTAGTTCATGACTTCCTTGCTGCCGCGAATACTGAGCGGCGACTTCGCTGCAATCAGCCGTGCCATCGAGAGTGCCTCGGTTTGCAGGCTGGTCCGATCAGGCAGCACCCGGTTGACCAGGCGAATGGCTTGGGCTTCTTCGGCCTTCACCTCGCGCCCGGTCAGGGCCATTTCCCGTGCCACACCTTCACCCACGATGGCGGGCAGTCGCTGCAAGGTGCCGACGTCAGCCACCATGCCGATATCGACTTCCCTGACGCCAAATACGGCGTCAGCGGCCGCCAGACGAATATCGGCAGCCAGTGCGATGTCCAAACCGCCGCCGAGGCACGCTCCATGAATCGCGGCGATAACCGGTTTGCGGCAGCGTTCCAGACTCGTGACCGCGTCTTGCAGGCGCAGGATGAGGGTGCGGAGTTTCTCGCGCTTTCTTCCTTCGCAAGGGTCCTGTATCGTCTGCTGCACGCCAAGCAACATGGCCAGATCGATGCCCGAACAGAAATGCGTCCCTTCGCCGGCAAGAACGATGGCGCGAACGTCCGGCTCGGTATCGCACCACGCCATGGCGGAGCCGAGTTCCTGCCACATGGTTTCGTTCAGCGCGTTGGCCTTGTTGGGGCGGTTGAAGCTGACCTGCGCGACATGGCCGTCGACGCTCAGGATCAGGGTGTCAAAATCCATGCTCATGCTCCTCACGCCCGTTTCTTGGGCACCCAGGCCCAGATCATTTCACAACGGATCGGCGACTCGCCGGACTCGTCGGTTACCACGACTTCAACCGCGGCATCCCCTTTCTCTTCCTCGTGCATGCGGCGAATCTGGTCGGGCGTGAGGACGGCTGTCGCCTTCATGCTGCCCTGCGAGCGCTTGAGGTAATCCACATGCATGGATTTGAGCAGCATCAGTTTGCTGTCCGGTACGTTCATGCCGACCACGAAGCCGCTGGCGGTTTCGGCCAACAGGGCCATGGCGGCGGCGTGTACGCCCTTGATGTGGTTCTGCACCTTGCGCCGGTTTTGCAGCGAGACGGTCAGCCGATCGTGCCCGACCTCCACGAAACACAGGCCGGCGGTTCCCAGAAACGGAACCAGCCGGCCAAATAGGCGGGTCAAAACGAAGCTGCGCAGCCCCTCGGGTAGCCGGGCTGCCTTGTCGGCGATCCGGCTCATGCTGTTTTTCTTGTACTCCATCGTCTTCCTCGTGTTGGCGGCAGCTATCTGCCTTTATGGTTTCTCGATCTTCAGCAGATCGCGAATTTGTTGTTTGATGGTGTCGAGGATGCCTGCATCGATCCGCGCCAGTTGCAGTCCGCCCTGCAGCGCGGCAAACATCACCTCGCCCATGGCCTCCGGAGACCCCGGGTAGGTCATGACCCCCTCGTCCCGGCCGCGCCGGGCGATGGTTTTCGCCCAGTCACGCATCTCGGTAATGAAGGCGCCGGCTTCAAGCTGAATCTCTTCCGGCAGGGTGTGATATTCGGTGGTGAGGATGCCGCTCGGGCAGATTTGCTCGTCCTGATGGAAGTAGGCGTCGGTGAGCTCGAAATAGCCTTCCAACTGTTGTAGCGGGCCGAGGCTGGCGTGGGCTTCTATGAAACGGGCAAAGCGGCGCCGATAGCGTTGGACCAGCGCGACACCGAGGTCGGTCTTGCGCGGGAAGTGATAGTGGACGGCGGCGTTACGCACCCCCAGGGCGCTGCTGATGTGCTGGTAGCTGAAGGCGTTGAATCCGCGCGTCAGCAGTAGCTGCTCGGCGATGTCCAGAATGCGTTTCTGGGTGTCATTTGATGCATTGGATACAGGTTTCATGAAATCACTTTACTTACTGGTTAGTAAGGTGTCAATGCGACATGCCGACATGCTCGGGGATACGGTATGATGCTTTTTATTTGGTACAAAACCCGGCTCACCGGACCAGGAACGATGAAACTGAAATTCAGCAAGATGCACGGCTTGGGCAATGATTTCATGGTGATCGATGGGGTGCGACAGCACGTCGACCTTACCCCGGAGAAGATCAAGGAACTGGGGCATCGCCAGTTCGGCATCGGTTTCGACCAACTGCTGCTGGTGGAGCCGTCGGGTTCCAGCGAAAACGATTTCCGTTACCGCATTTTCAATAGTGACGGCAGTGAAGTGGAACAATGTGGCAACGGGGCGCGCTGTTTCGCCCGCTTCGTCGCTGAGCAAGGGTTGAGTGCCAAAGAGGCCATCCGCGTCGAGACCGCCAAGGGGGTGATCGTCCCGCAGTTGCTGGCCGACGGGACGGTAACGGTCGACATGGGAGTGCCCCGCTTCAAGCCGGCGGAGATACCCTTTGTCGCCGCTGAGGAGGCGCTGACCTACCCGCTGGATGCGGCTGGCCGGCAATGCGATATTTCCGTGGTCTCGATGGGCAACCCGCATGCCGTTCAGGTCGTTGCCGATGTCGATACCTTCCCGGTGGCGGAGCTCGGCCCGGCGATCGAATTGCACCCGCGCTTCCCGGAGCGGGTCAATGCGGGCTTCATGCAGATCGTGTCGCGCGAGGAAATCCGTCTGCGGGTGTACGAGCGTGGCGCCGGGGAAACCCTCGCCTGCGGTACCGGAGCGTGCGCTGCCGTGGTGGCAGGTATACGCCGTGGCCTGCTCGATCATACCGTCAAGGTGCATACCCGGGGTGGCGACTTGAGTATCCGCTGGGATGGAGTGGGCCTGCCGGTGCTGATGACCGGCCCTGCCGTCACCGTATTTACCGGCGAGATTTCTCTGTAACTCCCGACCCCCGCCTTGTTAAGGATGTATCGATGCTGACGGACCAGGTGCTGAGCTTTCTCGATGACAACCCGGATTTCCTGTTGCAACACGCCAGCCGTTTCGGCCTGCAACCGATCCAGACGACTACCATAGTGCCGTTCGCCGAGCGCCAGGTGCTCGAGCTGCGCGAGCGCAATCGCCAGATGGAAAGCCGTCTTAGCCAGTTGGTACAGAACGCCGAAAGCAATGATCTGATCGTCAATCGTACCCATCAGCTGGCCTTGGCGCTGTTCCGCTCGCGCGATCTGGAGAGTCTGGTGGGTGCCCTGCTGCAATGTTTCGAGCAGGAGTTCGGGCTGGATCGTTGCGCATTGCGCTTGTGGCACCCGTCTGCCGTGGTGCTGCCGCACATCTACAACGGCCGTCAGGCAATCAAGGTGTTGGCGGGGAACCTGTCCGGCCCGAGCTGTGGACCGTATGCCAACGACCAGGTGCTGAGCTGGTTTCCGCCTGAGCCCACGCTCGAATCCTTCGCCATGATTCCGCTGAAAAACACGGCTGGCGAGGCTTTCGGGCTGGTTGTCCTGGCCAGCAACGACCCCCAGCGCTTTACCGCCGATATGCAGACACACTATCTGTCCCAGATCGGCGAATTGATCACCGTCTCGCTCGAGCGCCTGCTGGCTGCGGCATGACGGATGGTCTGCTGCAGGATGTCCTGCTGCTTGCGCTGGGTAGTTACATTCTGCACGCCGTGTGGCGGGTGATGCGCAGTGGCAGCGGTATCGCGTGGGCCGTGCTGGTCGCTGGTTACCTGGTCACCGCATGGTTGAGCAAGGCCGCCCTGCCCTCGCTGGCCGGTGTCGCCTTGTGGCTGCCGTTACTGTATCCCTATGCGTGGATAGCGGTGTCTGCGCTGCTCTGGTTCGCCTGCGCCATGACGCCGGGTGTCGTGCCGGCACCCCATGTGGAAGACCTATCCGAACTGACAGCCTATTTTTACTCCCAGCTCGCGCTTAACCTCGCTGTCGCGCTGCTGTCCGTGGCGTTGCCCTGGCAGTCGTGGTGGCTGTACCTGTTTTTCCCGCCGCTGATGGTCGGCATCGGCTACTTCTGGTACCGGATGCGTCTGTGGCGAGATACCCAGCAGCTGGGCGCGGATGATGTCATGCGCCGAGGCGCCGCCATACTGGCTTGGCTGGTGCCTCTGGCGGTTCTGGCGGTTGCGGTGCGGTGGACTCCACTGCTCCTGACTCTGATCTGAAATCGCCCTTGGCAGTGACACGCTTTTCCGCCAAGGGCGGAAGTGCGCGAGATCACATCAGAAATGAACCGTCGGCATCCTGTACCTGCACCCGGATGGGGATGCCGCGGCCGACGCTTTGTGACACCGTGCAGTACTCCTGAAATCCCCCCAGGATGCGGTCGAGATGGTCGATGCCGCTGGCGGGCTGCCCCAGTCGCAACGTGACGTCGATCGACATCACCCGCAGTCGCCCGGTTTCGTTGCGGTCGATCAGGCAGGACGCGGCCGTCTGCAGCGGCTCGCCCTGCTGTTTGAACTTACGCAAGGCAAACAGCAGGCTGGCGCTCAGGCAATTGGCCACGGCCGCGAGCAGCAATTGCTGGGGCGCCGGACCTTCGCCCTGGCCAAGAGGTGCCGGCTCGTCGGTCACCAATGGCGGCACCGAGGCGCCGAAATCGTTACGGAACTGGAAGTCTTGTTGCTGTACCAGACTGATCGAAATGACGTCGCCGCTCATGGTGTGCCTCGTTTTCAGTGCGTTACAAATTTCGTCCCAAGGCCTGCGCCAGGGGGCGCAGCTCGCCGACCAACGTCTTCAGTTCTGCCGGGGTCAGCGCCTGGTCTGCATCGCACCAGGCTTCGCAGGGGTTGGGGTGCATTTCCACCATCAGACCGTCGGCGCCAGCCGCCAGGGCGGCCTTGGCCAGCGCCGGAACCAGCCAGGCCTTGCCCCCGGCATGGCTGGGATCGACGATGACGGGCAGGTGGCTTTCCTTTTTCAAAACTGGAATCGCCGTCACATCCAGCATGTTGCGGTAGGCGGTTTCAAAGCTGCGTACGCCGCGCTCACAGAAGATGATGTTGTGATTGCCTCCGGCGGCGATGTACTCGGCCGCCATCAGCCATTCGCTGATGGTGGCGGCGAGCCCGCGCTTGAGGATGACCGGCTTGTTGATGCGGCCGACTTCCTTGAGTAGGTCGAAATTCTGCATGTTGCGCGCGCCGATCTGGATGACGTCGACGTCATGCTCCAGAAAGGTGTCGAGCATGCGCACGTCCATCAGCTCGGTGGCCACCGGCAGGCCATATTGGCGTGCCGCCTGCTGCAGATAATCCAGCCCTTCCACGCCGAGGCCCTGGAAGCTGTAGGGGCTGCTGCGTGGTTTGAAGGCGCCTCCTCGCATCAGCCGGCAGCCGGCATCGACCACGGCCGCCGCCGACAGCGCCATTTGTTCCGGCGTTTCCACCGAGCAAGGTCCAGCGATGATCTGCACGGTTTCGCCGCCGATCGGCACCCCGCGCACTCTGACGACGGTATCGGTCGGCTGGGCTTCGCGCGAGACGATACGGTATTCCTTCATGACCCGCATCGCCCGTTCCACCCCGGGCATCAGCTCGAACATGTCGGGTGTCAGAGCCCTCTCGTCGCCGATGGCGCCGATGATGGTTCGTTCGGTGCCGCAGGAGACGTGTTCGGCCAACCCTGCGGCGCGAATCTTGGCGGTGACGGCGGCGACCTGTTCTGGCGAGGCCTTACTGGCCATGACGATGATCATGAAACTTCCTGCTTATCTAGAAAATGGCCGGCCGATGATCAGCTCAGCAGCGATTTGAGTGCGGTGATCGCCGCTTGGCACGAAGCGAACACCTCGGCGGGAGTCGCCTCGCCGTACATGTAGGCCGGCGCGGAAATGAAACGGTGCGCGAGGTCGACGCAGGCCTGGTCGACGGGCGTCTCGACGTGGGTTTGACCCCAGCTCGTCAAGGCGTCGGCCATGGCCTGGCCTTCCGTGTAGCTGCCGAAGGTGATTTCAACCCCGGCCAGACCTTCGTCACGGGCGATCAGTCCCTGTACCAGCGGAGCAGCGCACAGCGCGACAACCGGCTTGTGTTGCTGCACGAAAGGCCGCACCGCTGCAGCGACATCATCGTAGAGCACGGCGTCACGGCCGTCCTTGATGAAGGTCGTCAGATTCTTGGCGGCGCCGAAACCGCCGGGGAATACGATGGCGCTATGCTGGGCGGCATCGAGCTCGGCCAAGGGCCGGATTTGGCCGCGGGCAATGCGCGCCGCTTCGCTGAGAATATTGCGGGCTTCGCCGCTCTCCTGGCCGCGGGCATGGTCCACGACATGCATCTGAGCCCGGTCCGGGGCGTAAAAGTCATAGGGCAAGCCGGCTTGCGACAGCGCAATCACGACGCCGACGGCTTCGGTGATTTCGCTCCCGTCGTAGACGCCGCAGCCGGACAATACGATAGCAACAGTCTGATTCATGGTATTTACCTCGGTCGGGGCCGGAGCACGTCCAGCCCGATGTATTCTTCGTTATCCCCCTCTGATCAGGGATGGCCCGGCGGAGCGCTCAGGTACGAGACAGTTCCAGCCATTTGTCCGCTTCGCGCGGCTGATAGGCGCGCATGCCGGCCAGCAGATCGTCGATGTTGTCGGCGACCACGAACAGCGACAGGTTTTCCTCGCGCATGAAGCCTTCTTGTACGGCGTGGCGCACCATGGCCAGCAGCGGGTCGAAAAAGCCCGCCACGTTCAGCAGTCCCACCGGTTTGCTGTGTACCGACAGCTGGCCCCAGGTCAGGATTTCGAACAACTCGTCGAAGGTGCCGAGCCCACCCGGCAGGGCGATGAAGCCATCGGCACGTTCCGCCATCAGCGCCTTGCGCTGGTGCATGGTGTCGGTGATGTGGATCTCGTCGAGGCCCAGATGCGCCACTTCCTTGGCCTGGAGGAACTCAGGGATGAAGCCGACGACGCGGCCGCCAGCGGCCAGGGCCGCATCCGCAGCGACGCCCATCAGGCCGATCTTGCCGGCGCCGTAGACCAGGGTCAGGCCCTGCTCGGCCAGGGTGGTGCCCAGCTGACGCGCGGCATCGGCGTATTCAGGCCGGCCGCCGCGGTTCGAGCCGCAAAACAGACAAAGTGATTCCAATTTCATGACAGGATAGCCAGGAGGTTGGCCGACGCTTCGGCCAACGTGTTCAGATGACGGCAACCGGGTAGGAGCCGAGGACCTTGACGAAGGAGGTGCGTTCGGCCAACCCTTCGAGGGCCTTGGCGACGTGTTCCTCGCTGCGGTGTCCTTCCATGTCGATGAAGAACACGTAGTCCCACAGCCCTGCGCGCGACGGGCGCGACTCGAACTTGGTCATCGATACGCCATTGTCGGCGACCGGCGCCAGCAGCGAATGCACGGCACCCGGACGGTTGGGTGCTGCGACGATGATTGAGGTCTTATCTTTACCCGACGGCGTCACGTCCTGATGCCCGAGCACCAGGAAGCGCGTGGTGTTGTTGGGTTCGTCCTCGATGTTCTCGGCGATTTTGTTCAGGCTGTAGCGCTCGGCGGCGGCTTGCCCGGCGATAGCAGCCGCACTGGCATCCTCGCTTGCCAGACGTGCCGCTTCGGCGTTGCTGGCGACGGATACGCGTTCGACGTCGGCCGGCAGGTTCTTGTTGAGCCATTCGTGGCATTGCGCCAGCGCCTGGGCGTGGGCGTAGACGCGGCGGATGCCGTCGGTCCCTTCCGCCCCGCGCAGCAGGTGGTGATGGATACGCAGGACCACTTCGCCGCAAATTTTCAGTGGGGACGAAATCATCAGGTCGAGCGTGCGTCCGATGGCCCCTTCGGTGGAGTTTTCCACCGGTGCCACAACGTAATCGAGGGCGCGGGATTCGACCAGACGGAAGGCCTCGTCGATGGAGCTGCAGGCCACGGTATGGGCAGCGTGTCCGAAGTGCTTGATGGCGGCCAGTTGGGTGAACGTGCCCTCCGGGCCGAGGTAGGCGACGGACAGCGGTTTTTCCAGGGCCAGGCATTCCGACATGATTTCGCGGAACAGACGTGCTACCGACTCCCCAGGCAGCGGGCCCGGGTTGTGGTCTTTGACGCGGCGCAGCACCTGGGCTTCGCGTTCGGGGCGGTAGATCACGCCGCCACCTTTGATTTCTCCGATCTCGCGCGCATGGCTGGCGCGCTCGTTGATCAGTTTGAGAATGGTTTCGTCGATGGCGTCGATGGCGTCGCGATGTTGCTTGAGAAGTTCTTCAGACACGATTATCCGTCTTTCAGTATGACAAACTGGCCTTTTCCAATCGTGTAAGTTTCCGCGAGATAGCCGTCCGTCGCAAGCACTTGCCCGACAAAATCGCGGCATTCGTCCGGATGGGACTGTGCATTGTCCATTACCAGCAGGCCGCCGGGCCGCAGCACGCGCTGGATATCCGGCCAGTAGCCGGGATAAAGGCGGCGCTCAGCGTCGAGAAACAGCAGGTCGATGCTGGATGGCGGTGCCACGGCCAGCCAGTCTGCAGCGTCGGCTAGCACGAGTTCCACCCGGGATTCCACGCCGAAGGCGGCGAGATTTTCACGTGCCCGCTGCTGTTTGGCGGGGAGCACGTCGAGACTGATCACCCGTCCCCCGTTGGCCCTCGCCGCCAGCGCCAGCCAAATGGTCGAGAAACCGTTAGAGGTGCCGATCTCCAGGATGTGGCGGCTGCTGGAAAAACGGGCCAGCTGATACAGGAAGCGGCCGGTATCCATGGTGATGTTCAGGCATTTTTCGCGCCGTTCGGTACAGTGCGCATCGTGGCGCTCGCCCTCTTCCCACAGAGCCTGGAGCTTGCGCATGGTTTCTGCCTCCAACATGTTGCCCCCTTAAAAACATATGACAATCAAGTTGGATAAACCTAGCATGAAGCCCGGCTCGAGGTAAGCCAGCGTGGTCAGCAGCAAGGCGATGCCAAGCGCGATGCCGGACAGCCAGGCCCACATGGTCAGGACCCCTGCAATGCCAGTGCCTTGGAGGCTGTCTCGCGGATCGGCAGGTTGACCAAGGTGGCCGCGATGCCCAGGGCGATGGCGAGCGCCCACACCAGGTTGTAATTGCCGGTGGCGTCGTAGATGGCTCCACCCAGCCACACCCCGGCAAAGCTGCCCACCTGGTGCGAGAAGAATACAGCGCCCGACAGCATGCCCAGATGCGCTACGCCGAACTGGCTGGCGATGATGCCGTTGGTCAGGGGGACCGTCGACAGCCACAGGAAGCCGATCGCGGCGGCGAACACGCCGACTGACACGGGGCTGAGTGGCGCCCACAGGAACAAGGCAATGATCACGCTGCGTGACAGATAGATGCCGGCCAGCAGATAGGGTTTCGGCCAACGTGAGCCCAGCTCGCCCGACAGCATGGTGCCGAAGATGTTGAACAGGCCGATCAGCGCCAGTGCCATGCTGGCGACCCCGCCCCCGAGCCCGTGGTCACGCAGGTAGGCCGGCAGATGCACGCCGATGAACACAACCTGGAAGCCGCATACGAAATACCCCGCCATGAGCAGCCGGAACCCCCTCTCTTGCCAGGCGCCGCGGAAGGTTCGCCACATGTTGAGCAGCAGGCCGTGGCGAACAGTACCGGAAGCATGTTGATCGTGCTGCACCAGCAGGCGCGAGGCCGGCAGCATCAGCAAGGCCGAGACGGACAGGATCAGCAGGGCCGGAATCCACCCCAGGCCATCGATCAGGCCACGTTCGATCGGCACCATGGCGAACTGTCCGAACGACCCCGCGGCGGCGGCAATGGCCATCGCGCGCGAGCGCAGGTGGGCCGGCACACAGCGCCCCAGCACGCCGAAGATCACGCTATAGGTGGTGCCGGACAAGGCCAGCCCGATGAGAACCCCGGCGGACAGCGAGAACAGCCCCGGTGAGGACGATACGGTCATCAGCAGCAACCCGGCTACATAGAGCAAGGTGCCGCCGAACAGTACCCGGCCCGGCCCGTAACGATCGGCCAGGGCACCGGCAAAGGGCTGCGATGCGCCCCAGACCAGGTTCTGCAGGCCGAGCGCCAAGGCGAAGGCCTCACGGGTCCAGCCAAAGGCGGTGGTCATCGGCGGCATGAAGAAGCCGAAACCGTGGCGTATGCCCATGCTGAGGGAAACGATGACGCCCCCTGCGATCAGGAGTCGGCGAATGGCTGGGTTCATGACGGGTCACAGTGCAAGGTGGATGGCCTGCCATCATATAGCGCCGGCCGGCAACAAAAAACCCGCGCCAGCGGCGCGGGTCCAGAACTCATCGTTACAAAATGGAGAACAATCAGCTGTGCTGGCGGGCGAAGTCCATCATGAAGCTGACCAGCGCCTTGACGCCCTCGATCGGCATGGCGTTGTAGATCGACGCACGCATGCCGCCGACGGCGCGGTGGCCCTTGAGCTGCACCAAGCCGTTCTTCTTTGCTTCGCTGAGGAAGGTGTCTTCCAGCGACTCGTCCTTGAGGCGGAATACCACGTTCATCTTCGAGCGGAACGGCGCGTCCACCGTGCTGTAGTAGAAGCCATTGCTGGATTCGATGGCGTGGTACAGCAGGCCGGCCTTCTCGTCGTTGCGTGCGGCCATGCCCTTGATGCCGCCCAGTTCCTTCAGCCACTTGAATACCAGGCCGGCGATGTAGACCGGATAGGTGGCCGGGGTGTTGTACATCGAGTCGGCATCGGCATGAACCCGGTAGTTCAGCATCGTCGGTGTGCTGGGCAGGGCCTTGCCCAGCAGGTCTTCGCGCACGATGACTACGGTCAGCCCGGACGGGCCGATGTTCTTCTGGGCGCCGGCATAGATCAGGCCGAACTGGCTGACGTCCACTTCGCGCGAGAGGAAGTCGGACGACATGTCGCACACCAGGGGCACACCGTTGGCCGAAGACGGGATGAAGGGGAACTGCAAGCCGCCGATGGTTTCGTTCGAGGTGTAATGCAGATAAGCCGCATCCGGGTCGCGCTGCCAGGTTTCTTCCGCCGGCACGTAGGTGAAGTTGCGGTCTTCGCTTGAGGCGACGACGTTCACGTTGGCGTAACGCTTCGCTTCCTTGATGGCCAGCTTCGACCAGTGGCCGGTGTTGACCACGTCGATCGACTTCTTGTCGCCCAACAGGTTGAGCGGCAGCATGGCGAACTGCAGTGATGCCCCCCTGCAGGAACAATACCTTGTAGTTCTTCGGAATCTGCATCAGTTCGCGCAGGTCGTGCTCGGCGTCATGGATGATTTCCATGAACTCCTTGCCACGATGACTCATTTCCATCACGCACATGCCGGAGCCGTGCCAGTCGAGCATCTCGCTCTGGGCTTCGGCCAATACGGCGTGAGGCAAAACGGCGGGTCCGGCGGAAAAGTTGTATACCTTGGCCATGTCTGTCCTTGATATCGGTTCAGTCAGCTGGTGGTGGCCAGCAGGAAGTGCGCCCGGGCGACGGCAACCGGTTTGCTGCGGTCTTCCTGCCAGGCTTCGATCAATACGTGCGCGACGCGTTTGCCCTGCTTGGTGATCTCGCAGCGCGCATACAGCGTCTTGGGGCGACCGCTTCGCAGGTAGTCGAGCGAAAAGTCGACGATTTTGGGGGTGTCCAGCGATTCACGGTTCCAGATCAGGTGGATCATCGCGGCGTTTTCGAGGAAGCCGCCGATCAGTCCGCCGTGCAGGGCTGGCAACACGGTGTTGCCGACGTTGCGCTCGTGGAACGGCAGGCTGAACAGCAGATCGCCGGATTCGTCCTCGCCTAGTTCCACGCCCATCAGGCGGGCGTAGGGAATGGCGTTGACAACGTCCTGAAAACGCTTCTGGTCGCGTAGTGCGGCGAACTGCTCCATGAAATTGCTCATGCCTGGGGCTCCTGCAGCATCGGCAACGGGCTCGATTCGCGCATGAAGGTGGCGACACCGTGGGCGATCGGATCGTCCGGATTGTCGTGATAGCACACCGCCCGGGTGAAGGCGACCTGACTGGCGAGCCGGTAGCATTCGGCACGGCAGTAGATGGCCTTGCCCGGTGTGGCGGCCTTCAGGTAGTCGATGCGCAGGTCGAGCGTGGCGATGGTTTCCACGCGTTCCAGGTGGGCGGTGACCGCCACCGCGCTGGTGGTATCCACCAGCGAGGTGATGATCCCGCCATGTATTACCCCTGTGGCCGGGTTGCCGACCAGCTCTTCGCGCCAGTCGACCTTCAGCACCGGCTTGCGCCCGTCCGCTCCCAGGTATTGGAAACCGAGCGCCGCGCAATGCGGCAGCGATACGAACAGCTGCCCCATCGGTTCGAATACCTTGGGGTTGACCGGGGTCGCTATCATGCCTCGCCGCCCTCTTCTGCGGCTTCTTCCACCTCGTCGTCCTCGCCTTCGGCGACCTTGACCAGGCTGATCAGCTTCTCGCCTTCGTCCAGGTTGATCAGGCGAACGCCCTGGGCGGAGCGGCCGGTTTCGCGCACTTCGGACACCTTGGTGCGGATCAGAACGCCGCCGGTGGTGATCAGCATCACGTCGTCGGTTTCTTCCACCAGGCTCGCCGCCACCAGCTTGAGGCCAGTCTTGTCGGTCAGGTCCATGGCGATGACGCCCTGGGTGCCGCGGCTGGTATGGCGGAACTCGCCGGCGCGGGTGCGCTTGCCGTAGCCGCCATCGCTGGCGGTCAGCACCATCTGGTCTTCGGAGCAGGTCACCAGCAGTGAGATCACCTGCTGCCCTTCGCCCAGCATCATGCCGCGCACGCCAGTGGCGTTGCGACCCATGGCGCGCACGTCGGTCTCGCTGAAGCGCACCGCCTTGCCGGCATCCGAGAACAGCATCACTTGGTCATCGCCGTGGGTCAGCGCCACACCGATCAGGTTGTCGCCCTCGTCCAGGTTGACGGCGATGATGCCGGCCGTGCGCGGACGGGAGAAGTCGACCAGCGGGGTCTTCTTCACGGTGCCGTTGGCGGTGCACATGAAGACGAATTGGTCGTCGCGGAACTCCTTCACCGGCAGCATGGCGTTGATTTTTTCGCCTTCGGCCAACGGCAGCACGTTGACGATCGGCTTGCCGCGGCTGTTGCGACCGCCTTGCGGCAGATCGTAGACCTTGATCCAGTAACAGCGGCCAAACGACGAGAAGCACAGCACGTAATCGTGGGTGTTGGCGACGAACAGCGTTTCGATGAAATCGTCGTCCTTGGTGGCGGCGGCCTGCTTGCCGCGCCCACCGCGGCGCTGCGAACGGTAGTCATCGACCGGCTGGGTCTTGATGTAGCCGCTGTGCGAAACGGTGACCACCATGTCCTGCGGCGTGATCAGGTCCTCGATGTTGATGTCGCCGCCGAACGGCTCGATCTCGGAACGGCGGGCGTCGCCGAACTGGGTCTTGATCGCGTTCAGTTCGTCGGAAATGATCTGGTTGATGCGTTCCGGGCGAGCCAGGATGTCGATCAGGTCGAGGATGACTTCCATGATCTCGCGGTACTCGCCGACGATCTTGTCCTGCTCCAGCCCGGTCAGGCGCTGCAGGCGTAGTTCGAGAATGGCCTGGGCCTGGACTTCCGACAGCTTGTAGCCCTGCTCCTTCAGGCCGAGCTCCGGCAGCAGCCCATCCGGACGTGCCTTGTCCTGATCGACGCGCGCCAGCATCTCCTCGACCAGCGGCGAGCGCCATTCGCGCTCCATCAGGGCGATTTTGGCGACCGGCGGGGTTTCCGACGCCTTGATCAGCGCGATGATTTCGTCGACGTTGGACAGCGCGACGGCCAGACCTTCGAGGATGTGGCCACGCTCGCGCGCTTTGCGCAGTTCGAAGATGGTGCGGCGGGTCACCACTTCGCGGCGGTGGCGCAGGAATTCTTCGAGGATCTGCTTGAGGTTCAACAGGCGTGGCTGGCCGTCCACCAGGGCCACCATGTTGATGCCGAAGCTGTCCTGCAGCTGGGTGAGCTTGTAGAGGTGGTTGAGCACCACTTCTGGCATTTCGCCGCGCTTGAGCTCGATCACCACGCGCATGCCGGACTTGTCCGACTCGTCGCGCAGGTCGGAAATGCCCTCGATCTGCTTGTCGCGCACCAGTTCTCCGATGCGCTCCAGCAGGCGGGCCTTGTTTACCTGGTACGGCAGCTCGTCGACGATGATGGCCTGGCGGTCGCCTTTGCCGATATCCTCGAAGTGGGTGCGCGCGCGCATGATCACGCGGCCGCGGCCGGTGCGGTAGCCTTCCTTCACCCCGGCGGTGCCGTAGATGATGCCGGCGGTCGGGAAATCCGGCGCGGGAATGATATCGATCAGCTCGTCGATGGTGATGTCGCTGCTGGCCAGTACCGCGAGGCAGCCGTCGATCACCTCGTTGAGGTTGTGCGGCGGGATGTTGGTGGCCATGCCCACGGCAATGCCCGAACTGCCGTTGATCAGCAGGTTGGGGATCTTGGCCGGCAGGATCAGCGGTTCTTGCTCGGAGCCGTCGTAGTTCGGCCCAAAGTCAACGGTTTCTTTCTCGATGTCGGCCAGCAGTTCGTGCGCGATGCGCGCCATGCGAATTTCCGTGTATCGCATGGCAGCGGCGTTGTCGCCGTCCACCGAACCGAAGTTGCCCTGGCCGTCGATCAGGGGGTAGCGCAGGCTGAAATCCTGCGCCATGCGAACGATGGTGTCGTACACGGCCGAGTCGCCGTGGGGGTGATACTTACCGATGACGTCGCCGACGATACGGGCCGATTTCTTGTAGGCCCGGTTCCAGTCGTTGGATAGCTCGTGCATGGCGAACAGCACGCGGCGGTGTACTGGCTTCAGACCATCACGCACATCAGGAAGGGCCCGTCCCACGATGACGCTCATCGCGTAATCGAGATAGGAACGGCGCATCTCCTCTTCAAGGCTGATCGGAATCGTTTCCTTGGCGAAAAACTGATCTGTCATGGGTAAATGCTTATCTTCTTCTGATGGCAAATGCTCCAGATTCTACCACGAGGGCGGCTTCGGCGCATGGCGCCGAGAGCAGGCCGCCAGATGCAAAAATGGCCGGAAATTCCGGCCATTGCTCGTCCTATGTCTTGCGCCTCAACGGCTGGCGATCTGGAAGCGTTTTTCCAGTCGGCCGATACCCCAGGCCATCAGCATGGTCAGTGCAAGGTAGAGGAAGGAGATGGTCAGGTAAGGCTCCCAGTAGCGGGAGTAGACGCCAGCCACTGTGCGGGCGGCAAACGCCAGCTCGGCCAGGCCGATGGCCGAAACCAGCGAGCTATCCTTGAGCAGCATGATGGCCTCGTTGCCCAGCGGAGGGAGCATGCGGCGGAAGGCCTGCGGTACAATGACGGCTTTCATCGCCTGCCCATAACTGAGACCCAGCGAGCGTGCGGCTTCCATCTGCCCTTTGTCTATGGACTGGATGCCCGCGCGGAAAATTTCGGTGATGTAAGCGCCGGCGTTCAGGGTGAGGGCCAGCAGGCCGGAAATGAACGCACCATAGTTCTGACGAATTTCGCGCGCGATATCACCGCTCAGGATGATGCCGTCCACCGGATGGATCAGCATCGGCATCAGGGCAAAGTGCACCAGCAGAATCTGTACGAACAGCGGTGTGCCACGGAAGAATGTCACATAGGCGGTCGCCGGCAGGCGGACCAGGTAACGCAAGACAATCTTGCTGATGCCGTGCTTGCCTTCGGCTAGGCGGGCCACGCCCATGAACAAGCCAATCAGCGTGCCGAAAATCACGGCCACGATTGTGATCAGCAAGGTCATCTTCGCGCCGTCGATAAATAGCGGAAGATATTCGGTGATCATTTCCCAGCGGAAATTCATATTTATGCCCCTATAAAACGCCTGGCCGGCGATGCCGGCCAGGATTGCTGCACCAACTTAGTTATTTCTTGGCGAAATATTTTTTGTAGATCGCATCGTAGGTGCCGTCGGCCTTGATGGCTTTCAGGCCGGCGTTAACCTTGGCCAGTACCTCGGCATTGCCTTTCTTGGCGGCGAAGCCGTAGTACTCCGGAGCAAAGCTCTTGGTGTCTTCGACGGTGGCGAGACCGTTTTGCGGGTTGTTGATCACGTAGTTGCTGACTACGCCGTTATCGCCCACGGCGGCGTCCACGCCACCATTCTCCAGCTCTTTCAGGGCCAGTGGCATGCTCTCGAAGCGTTTGATGTTGGGGTTGGTCTTGCCCAGCAGTTTTTGCACGACTTCGTCGCCGGTGGTGCCAGTCTGCACCGCCACCTTCTTGTTCTTCAGATCCTGGAAGGTTTTGACGTCGGTGACATTCTTGCCGACGGCGATCAGCTGACGCGCTTCGAAGTACGGATCGGAGAAGTCCATGTTCTTCTTGCGTTCGTCAGTGATGGTGATGGCCGAAGCCAGCAGGTCGCGATCACCCTGATCGAGGGTGGCGAACATCCCCTCCCACGGGGTGTTGACGAATTTGATCTTGAAGCCGCCCTTTTCTGCCGCCGCGGTCAGTACCTCGACGTCGAAGCCTTGGACTTCTTTCTTGTCATTCAGGAATTCGAACGGGGCGTAGCTGGCATCGCTACCGACAAGGTACTCTTTTGCTGCCGCAGTGGCTTGCGCCGGCGCACTGCTGGCGGCTTGCTCAGCAGGGGCTTCGGCTTTCTTGCCACAAGCGGTCAGGGCAAAAGCCGACAAAAGCAGGCCGGCCAGCAAGGTTCTTCTGGTTTGTTTCATTGATATAGCTCCCTTTTGTGTAAGCCACTCGTTGTACAAGCAGCCGCATGGTAATATAAAAATTTATTATTTACTGCACAATCCGCGCGGTGGGTGTGTGGCGGACTTGCATTCGGCATAAAAGTAATGAGCGCATGAAATATAAACATCTTGCTTTGCTGTTTTTGGCAAGCAGTTTTTTGCTGACCTCCCTGCCCGCACAGGCTGAGCTAGAGGATGCCCCGTTGCCGGGGGATTTCCAACCCGCCCAGCCGGCCAAACAATCGAGGGCGCCGGCCCCGGTTGCACCATCGCCACGTCAGGAGAAGCCTCGGAGCAGTGCTGCGCCGGCTGTAGCGCACGCAGAGGCTCTCAGCAAAAAACAGGCCACTCGCCATCGCAAGCCGTTGCACAAGCCAAGAGCGTCGCTCAAGAGGCGGCATAAGACGGACGTGCTCAAGCGCCATACGACGACTTACCGCCAGGCCGGAAAGCACCATGTGAAGGAAGGCAAGAAGGCGCGTCTGGTTGCGCGCAAACCCGTGCGCACGAAGCATGTGAAGAAGGCCCCTGCCACTTTGCATGGCAAGGCAAAGTCAAACAGTAAAGCCCGGACAATTCACAAGAAGCCATTGAAAACAGTAAAGAAAAAGCCGCTTACCCATAAACGTAGAAAATAAAACGTTGGGGTGGGCTTGCCAAAAGTGACGATTTTCATCAAAATTCACAGCTCGCCGGTGTAGCTCAGTTGGTAGAGCAGCTGACTTGTAATCAGAAGGTCGGGGGTTCGACTCCTCTCTCCGGCACCAATATCCACGGGCCTTGCAGCGATGCGAGGCCCGTTTGCTTTGGTGGGTTTTTACACGAGTTTTACACGCCATAAAGAAAACGACGCCCAATTTGAGATAACTCAAACTTGTCCGAGGCGGCCATACTGACCTAGCTTTAGCGTGTGACCCCCATCCAGAGGGCAGCGCAATGTGTGGCCGCTTCGCTATCTACACCCCGTTTCGCCGGCTCGGGCAGCAGCTCGGGCTGGACTTCAATTTCCCTCCCCGCTACAACATCGCCCCCACGCAGAACATACCGATCGTGCGGCTGGCGGCGGATGGCGGCTTTGAGGTGGCCGAGGCGCACTGGGGGCTGGTCCCCTTCTGGGCCAAGGATCGCAAGATCGGGTACGGCACCATCAATGCCCGGGTCGAGACCGTGGCGGAGAAGCCGGCGTTCAGGGCCGCTTTCAAGCATCGGCGCTGCATCATCCCGGCCAGCGGCCTGTACGAGTGGCAGGACGTCGGCGGCAAACAGAAACAGCCCTGGTTCATTGCCGACGCCGAGGGCGATGGGTTGGGGTTTGCGGGGCTGTGGGAGCGCTGGGCCGACCCGGCCTCTGGCGAGACACTCGAGAGCTGCACCATCATCGTTGGGCCGGCCAATGACCTGGTTCAGCCCATCCACGACCGTCTCGCCTGCATCCTGCCGACCGAGCATTACCGCGACTGGCTGAACCCCGAAGCGCCGACACCATTTCTTCACACCCTCCTCACGCCCTGTCCCAGCGAGCGCTTGCGCATGTGGCCGGTCTCGACCCGCGTCGGCAACCCGCGTCACGACGGCCCGGATCTGGTCGAGCCTGTGCCAGGTGCATAACCCTCCTTCTCTTTATTGCTTTCTTTTCACCCAAGTTGTTCTAATGAACACGTTCCGTATGCCGACGCGTTAAGACAAGGCCGGTAACAATGGAAACAGTCAATCGGTTTTTGCTTGCTGATGGCATGAACTGAGCTCGCCGCCGTTTTCTGTCTGGGTAGGCCAGAGATAAAGTATTGTGGTGCCATGTTTTTATTGAATGCTCTCATGGCGAGTGAATCGTTCATGACAAATCGTTTGGGTGCACGTCGTGTGGGCGACCATACTGCACTGTAATGGCGTGCCAATTGGAATTGGATTGGCATCTGGCGCAAGCAGCGTTGAAAACTCCACATAGAAAGGAGGTGCTCCGTGACGCTATCTCTGCGGTCCAGCTTTGAATCCAAGCTGCTCGCGGCACTCTCCACTGCCGTATTGGTCGTGATCGCACTGTCTCTGACTATTTGGAAGGTCGCCGATGATGCCACCCGCTCGGTTCAATGGGTCACCCACACCCATGAGTTGCTCAAGCAGCTTGCCCTCACTCGGGGTTATTCGCTGCAGATCGAATTAACCACGCAGTCGTTCCGTCTCTATGGCGATGTCGCGAATCTCGCCGAACGTGACGACGCCATCGCAGCCCGAGAAAACGCGCTCGGGCAAATCCGGGGTTGACCACCGACAACCCGCGTCAGAGGCAGCGCTGGGTAGCCTTGCGGAAAGTGCTCAATCAACGGCTGGCCATTGCGAGGCAGGTTGAGCTTTTGCTCAAGACGCAAGGCAAGGCCGCCGCCGACGCCTTCGTCGCCAAGGCGCCGTTACGGCAAACCCGGGTGCTCACCTACCGCCTGCTTGACGACATGGACCGGGAAGAGCGGCAATTGCTGAGGCAGCGAGAGTCCGCTTATGCCCATGCGCGCCAAACGCTGGTGGTGGCCAGTTCGCTGGTTGGGGCGTTGCTCGTTTTCCTGCTGGCTTCCACCTATGTGTTGATACGCCGGCAATGGCATGCGACGGCAACGAGCCAGCGTGCCCTGGCTGACAGCGAGGAGAGCCTGAGGACGACGCTGGATTCGATCGGCGATGCCGTCCTGGCCACGGATATCGATGGTCGCATTAGCCGGATGAACCTGGTGGCCGAGCAGCTAACCGGTTGGCCGGCCTCGCTCGCCGTGGGCAGACCGGTGGAGGATGTGTTTCGCATCATCAACGAAGAGACCCGTGAGCCAGCCGCGGATCCGGTTGCCGCAGTACTGGCAACGGGGAAAACCCAGGCGCTGGCCAAGCACACCTCGCTGATCGCACGAGATGGCAGCGAGTGTCCGATTGCCGACAGTGCGGCACCTATCCGGAATGCGGAGGGGGCATTGCATGGCGTTGTTCTGGTCTTCCGGGACGTCTCGGCCGAGCGCCATGCCGAGCAGATTATCCGAGCGCAAAATGCCCTGCTGGAGTCGCATGTGCGGGAACGTACCGCTCAGTGGCATGACAGCCAGGACCATTTGCGCAATGTCATCAGCTCGGTACCTGCCCTGATCGCCTATGTGGATGCACAGCAGCGGTATGTCTATGTCAACGACCAATACCGGGAGCGCTTTGCTCCCGGTATGACTGATATCACCGGATGTGAAGTTAAAGCGATTCTCGGGGAAGCGCGTTATGCCATCGCTGAGCCCCTCATCGGCAAGGTTCTCCAGGGTGAGGCACAGGGCTACGACTGGCAGCCTTTCCCCGGGGTGTGGCAGACCATCCGCTACCTGCCCAAGTACGATGCAGGCGGCCAGATTGTCGGCTATTACGTGCTAGGAACGGACATCACGGAGCGCAAGTTGGCCGAAGAAAGAATTCGGACGCTGAATGTCGAGTTGGAACATCGGGTGCACGAGCTTGAGCATGTCACGCGAGCCCTCCGGACGCTCAGCGCGGGCAATCATGCCATGCTGCGGGCCGATGAGGAACAGGCCTTGCTCGATTCCATGTGCCGCGCCATTGTCGTCGATGGTGGCTATGACATGGCAGTGGTCTGGTATGGCGACAAGGAGGACCACACGCGGTTGCGGCCGATGGCCGAAGCGGGTTACCCCGGCGGCCTCGCGGCACTGGCGCAATTGCGTCTCGGCGGAGCTGGCGATGAACGTGGCCAGAGCGTGTCTCCTATGGCGATGCGCACAGGTAAAGTGCAATTGGTGCGCGATATGGGGAGCGATCCACATAGCCGGTGGCCGGGCGATCTATTAAACGGCACGACGGCAGGACTGGCCTGCCCTCTGCGCGTGGGAAACCGGGTGATCGGCGCCTTGACCATCTACGATGCCGAGGCAGACACCTTTGGTGCTGACGAAATCGCGCTGCTCACCGAGTCGAGCGAAGATCTGGCGTTTGGCATTGCCACTTTGCGGAACCATGTCGAGCAGAAGCGCACCCAGGCGGCCATGCATCACTTGATGCGGCACGATCCGCTGACCGGGCTGCCCAATGCGCTGCAGTTCGAGGAGGCGCTTTCAGCCGCCCTCAGAACCAGCATGCAAGAGGCGCAACCGCTTGCCACGCTGCAACTCAATATTGAGCGACTCAGCGAGATCAATGATGCATTGGGCTTTGTCTACGGCGACCAGATCCTGTGTGATTTCGGTTTTCGACTACAGGGATGCGTGCCTGCCACTGCCCTCGTGGCACGGATACGTGGCGACGAATTCGCGGTGCTCCTGCCCTGCAGTGACGCCCAGGCGGCATTGACTGCCGTCGAAGCCGTGGAACTTGAGTTGGCGCGCGCTTTTCCTGTGGCCGACATCGCTTTGGACGTTAGCGCGAAGACCGGCATTGCCCTGTTTCCAGAACATGGCACAACGACACACGATCTGCTGCGTCGCATGGACAAGGCCGTCAATCAGGCCAAGAAGCGTGGTCTGAGCCACGTGGTATTCGACCCTGGAGAGGCCCATGCTCAGGCTGACCGTCTGGTCATGGTGGGCGAGTTGCGGCGGGCTATCGAAGGAGGAGAACTGCGCGTATACCTGCAGCCCAAGGTCGAGTTTGCCACGGGCCGGGTGAGTGGCGCTGAAGCGCTGGTGCGTTGGCACCATTCGCGGCTTGGCCTGCTGGCACCCGCCATGTTCATTGGTTTGGCTGAGCATACCGGCCTGATTCGCCCACTGACGGAGTGGGTCATTGGTGCCACGCTTGATTTGTTGCAAAGCTGGCATGCCCGAGGCTGCGCCGTTCCCATTGCCGTCAACCTGTCGGCACGCAGTCTGCATGATGAGAGTCTGTTGGACAAGATCCGCCTGTGGCAGGCTGCCCGTGGGATTGGACCTGGCTGGCTGGAGGTGGAAATCACCGAGAGTTCCGTCATGGAAGATCCCGAATTGGCGCTTGGTATTCTACATAGCCTGCACGCTGGGGGCATTCCGCTCTATATCGAC
Source organism: Pseudogulbenkiania sp. AW2-16 (assembly GCF_056824575.1). Classification (NCBI taxonomy): domain Bacteria; kingdom Pseudomonadati; phylum Pseudomonadota; class Betaproteobacteria; order Neisseriales; family Chromobacteriaceae; genus Pseudogulbenkiania; species Pseudogulbenkiania sp. AW2-16. The sequence continues at coordinate 3,037,968 of NZ_CP157668.1, forward strand.
GATTTTGGCACTGGCTATTCTTCATTGAACTATCTGCAGAAGTTGCCGGTGGACTATATCAAGATCGACCAGTCATTCGTGGCGAACATGACCCGCAGCAAAGACTCGGCGATGATCGTGCGCTCCACCATCGATCTCGTACGTGATCTGGGCCGCAAAACCGTGGCCGAAGGCATTGAAACCCAGGAGCACTGGGAGCAACTGTCCCGACTGGGATGCGACTACGCTCAGGGCTACTTCATCGCCAAGCCGATGCCGGCCGAAGCCTTCCAGGAGTGGGTTGAGAATTTCATCCCACCCGTGCCAGCGACTGAGTCCGCTCATTGAACGGCCCGGCCTCAGGGGGGGGCATCCAAGGGTTTGGCCCCTCACGCCAAACCCGGCAGGAGCCGTGCCCTCTCCGTATCGGGCGGAGCCGTCTGATAGCGGTTCTCCCGGTATTTTCCCTGGCGACTGTGCCTATTTGCCGCCGCCATGCCGTACACGTCGCCTTGTCGCTTGTTGATTCATCCTGTTGCCAGGATGGTCTGCCGTTGAGACCGCGTTGTTACACCCAGCGAGCTTGCTCGGGGTCGCTGCGGCCGGTTTATTTGGTATCGCGTGGACGATCGAGAAACGGTGTTTGCGGCGAGTGTTATTAAATAAATGGCATATTTGTTAACAAATATTTGCAATTTGCCTGAGGTGAGACTGCTCACTCCCCATTTATCATTGCGGCACCCATAAACAGGAGCCCACTGATGACATCGCACAAAGCCCTACCTCATCCTCGCGAAGTTCGTCTGAAGCGAGGGCTGAACCAGGTGCAATTCTGGAGCCTGATCGGCGTCACTCAATCTGGAGGGTCGCGCTACGAGTCGGGCCGAAACATGCCGCGCCCGGTGCGGGAACTGTTCCGCCTGGTGCATATCGAGCAAGTTGACCTTGCCGTCATCAACCGTGAGGACATGGAGGTCATCGGTCTTCTCAAGACACAATTTCCAGATTTGTACGAAAGTTTGAAGAAGGCGGTATCGGCGACATCACGTGAAGAGCAGTGATTTGTCGCGTTGGTTTTCAGGCGCGCTACAGCCTGGCCTGATAGCTGACATCTGAAGTCCGGATATGGCAGATCCCCCTTGCCCATGTTGGCAAGGCAAGGCATTACAAGCCGGGCAGGAGTCGTGTGGAGTCGGACTTTGGACTCGTGGCTGACGCCAGATTTCAGGTCAATAAAAAAGGCGGGAGAGTAAAACTTCCCGCCTGTTTCTTATGCTTGGCATAGCCTTGCCTGGCTCGCTTCTTCCGGTCTGTAAAGGTGGCACAGCGCTGCAGACGTTGTGCGAATTTGGCTACCGGGTTGGTGCGTGGTGGTTTGGCCATCGGGTTCCTTCCAGTTGAGTCGAGGGTGCTCTCTCGACAGACGAATGAGTAGACTGCACCACCGGTTTTCCGTTCCCCGAGTGTGTCAATTTTTCGAACGGCGACGAGGCCGTCCCGGTGTTCGGGATTGTCCGCACCTGACGTGATGCATGGGCCGCTGAAACCTCATGCCCGGCTCGTCTTCACGATGGTCTTTACCTGGGCAGACGGTGAGTGTCGCCCCCCCTCGAGAACGGTCGCGCGTCTCCATGTCCGCTGTTGCGGGGCGAGTGTTGAATAGCAATGTTCAGATATGTACTTCGCCAAATGCTGAAGTATCGGGCCGGGCCTTTGATGCCGAGAGGCCCGTCTGGTCTGGGTTTGCGCCAGCTATCGGCGGCGGTGCGCGACGGGTGCCGCGTATCGGGCCTCGGTGGCGCGGGTGTTTTGCTGTTGACAGTCCCGGAACCCCTCCTCTAGATTGGGCATCAAGCTATCGGGATGTGACAGGAGAGACCGCCATGTGGCGGCGCCGAAGGGGAATCGCCCCAGAAACTCTCAGGCAAAAGGACTGCCGCATCGACTAGCTCTCTGGAGAGTAGGCCCACGAGGCCTCGCCGAAGGAAAAGCGTTCCCGTCCGGGTCCGTAATCTCTCAGGCAAATGGACAGAGGGGGCATCAGGCTCACGCCGCCTGGAATGCCCCGCTAAAGTCCGGATGCCGATCCCCCGATCGTCCCCTGCTTTCGCCGTTGTACTCCAGGCTTGCGTTGGCCCGTTTCACTTCACGCAACCCTGTCAGGAGAGAGCAATGAGCGACATCAAATACACCGAATCCCACGAATGGCTGCGCCTGGAGGCGGACGGCTGCGCCACCGTTGGCGTCACCGACTACGCCCAGAACTTGCTGGGCGACCTGGTTTACGTGGCGCTGCCCCGGGAGGGCGACCGTTTCGCCCAGGGCGAGGAAGCCGCCACCATCGAATCGGTCAAGGCCGCCGGCGAGATCAAGATTCCGGTGGATGGCACCGTCGTGTCCGTCAACGACGCGCTGGCCGACGAGCCGAGCCTGGTGAACGAGGCGGCGGAGAGCGCGGGCTGGTTCTTCCGCATGCGTATCGACAACCCGGAGCAACTGGCCGGGCTGATGGATGCCGCCGGCTACCACGCCTACATCGGCGCATAGGGGGATTGGTCATGGCTACGTTTGATTCCCTCACGCAGCGCGAGCTGTTCGTGCGCCGCCACATCGGCCCGGATGCCGGTGAACAGGCCGAGATGTTGGCTGAACTGAATGTCGGCTCGCTGGACGAGTTCATCCGGCAAGTGGTGCCGGCGGCGATTCGCCGTCACGAGCCGCTGGCCCTCGGTGCGGGCTGCACCGAAGCCGAGGCGGTGCAAAAGCTGGCCGATATCGCCAGCCGCAACAAGGTGTTCAAGTCGTTCATCGGCATGGGCTACCACGACACCCATACCCCGCCGGTGATCCAGCGCAACGTGCTGGAGAACCCGGCACTGGTACACCGCCTACACCCCGTACCAGCCGGAGATTTCGCAGGGCCGCCTGGAGGCGCTGCTCAACTTCCAGACCATGGTCGCCGACCTCACCGGCATGGAGATCGCCAACGCCTCGATGCTGGATGAAGGCACGGCGGCGGCCGAGGCGATGACCTTCTGCCAGCGTCTGGCCAAATCGAAGAGCCCGGTGTTTTTCGTGGCGGCCGACTGCCATCCGCAGACGATCGAGATCCTCCGCACCCGCGCTGAGCCGATCGGCATCGAGGTGGTGGTGGGCGACCCGCGCCGAGATCTGGCCGGTGTCAACTGCTTTGGCGTGCTGCTGCAGTACCCGGGCACGTTCGGCGACATCCACGATTACCAGGGCGTGATCGACGCGACGCATGCCAAGGGCGCTCTGGCGGTGGTGGCCGCCGACTTGCTGGCGCTGACGCTACTGACCCCGCCGGGCGAATTTGGCGCCGACGTGGCGATCGGCACCACGCAGCGTTTTGGCGTGCCGCTCGGCTTCGGTGGCCCGCACGCCGGCTACCTGGCGACCCGCGACGCCTTCAAGCGCAGCATGCCGGGCCGTCTGGTCGGGGTGTCGATCGACGCGCACGGCCGCCCTGCCCTGCGGCTGGCGATGCAGACGCGCGAACAGCATATCCGCCGCGAGAAGGCGACCAGCAACATCTGCACCGCGCAGGTGCTGCTGGCCAACATCGCCGGACTGTACGCGGCTTACCATGGCCCGCAGGGGCTGAGCACCATCGCCCGGCGCGTGCACCGGCTGACCGTGACCCTGGCGGCCGGCCTGCGCCAGCTCGGCTACAGCGTGCCGACCGAGTACTGCTTCGACACGCTGACCGTCGACAGTGGCGCGCAGACCGCTGCGCTGCATGCCGGCGCCCGCTCCTACTCGATCAACCTGCGTGTCATCGACGCGCAGCGCCTCGGTATCGCGCTGGACGAGACCACCACGGCCGAGGACGTGACGACGCTGTGGGCGATCTTTGCCCAGGGCAAGCCGGTGCCGGATTTTGCCGCGCTGGAGGCGGCCACGCCGGATGCGCTGCCGGGGCAACTCAAGCGCGGCAGCGCCTTCCTCACCCACCCGGTGTTCAACAGCCATCACTCGGAAACGCAGATGCTGCGCTACCTGCGCGCGCTGGTCGACAAGGACCTGGCGCTGGATCGCACCATGATCCCGCTGGGCAGTTGCACCATGAAGCTCAACGCCACCAGCGAGATGCTGCCGATCACCTGGCCCGAGTTCGCCGGGCTGCACCCGTTCGCGCCGGCCGAGCAGGCCGAGGGCTACCGTGCGCTGACGCAGGAGCTGGAGGCGATGCTGTGCGCGGTGACCGGCTACGACGCGGTGTCGCTGCAGCCGAACGCCGGCTCGCAGGGCGAATACGCGGGCCTGTTGGCGATTCGCGCCTATCACGCCAGCCGTGGCGAGGGGCAGCGCACCGTGTGCCTGATCCCCTCCTCGGCGCACGGCACCAACCCGGCCTCGGCGCAGATGGTCGGCATGCAGGTGGTGGTGGTCAAGTGCGACGACGCCGGCAACGTCGACGTCGATGATCTGAAGGCGAAGGCGGCGCAGCACAGCCATGATCTCGCCGCGATCATGATCACCTACCCGTCCACCCACGGCGTGTTCGAAGAGCGCGTGCGCGAGATTTGCGACGTGGTGCACGCGCACGGCGGCCAGGTCTACATCGACGGCGCCAACATGAACGCGCTGGTGGGCCTGGCGCAGCCGGGCAGCTTCGGCGGCGACGTGTCGCACCTCAACCTGCACAAGACCTTCTGCATTCCGCACGGTGGTGGCGGTCCGGGTGTCGGTCCGATCGGCGTCAAGGCGCATCTGGCGCCGTTCCTGCCCGGCCATCGCCAGGGCGGGCTCGCCGGCGGCGGCGCGGTGTCGGCGGCGCCGTTCGGCAGCGCCAGCATCCTGCCGATCACCTGGACCTACATCACGCTGATGGGGGCGGCAGGGCTGCAGCGCGCCACCGAGCTGGCGATCCTCAACGCCAACTACATCGCCAGCCGCCTCGCGCCGCATTACCCGATCCTCTACACCGGGCCGAACGGGCGCGTGGCGCACGAGTGCATCGTCGACCTGCGCCCCCTGAAGGACGCCAGCGGCATCAGCGTGGACGACGTGGCCAAGCGTCTGATCGATTTCGGCTTCCACGCCCCGACCATGAGCTTCCCGGTGGCCGGCACGCTGATGATCGAGCCGACCGAGTCGGAGTCGAAGGCCGAGCTGGATCGCTTCATCGACGCGATGATCGCGATTCGTGGCGAGATCGCCGCGGTGGAGGCCGGCACGCTGGATGCGCACGACAACCCGCTCAAGCACGCGCCGCACACGGCGGCCGAGCTGGTGGGCGAATGGGGACACGCCTATTCGCGCGAGCAGGCGGTGTATCCGCACGGCGTGGCGCGCTCGGCGCCGAACAAGTACTGGCCGCCGGTGAGCCGTGTCGACAACGTCCATGGTGACCGCAACCTGGTGTGCTCCTGCCCGCCGCTGTCGGACTACCCGAACTGACCCTGCCCGGCCGACGGTTGCCGCTCCGGCGGCAACCGCGCCAGAGGAGAATGCAGATGTATACCCAAGACATGCACATCGAAGGCTTCGACGACGAACTGTGGGCCGCGCTGGAGGCGGAACGCCAGCGCCAGGAAGACCACATCGAACTCATCGCCTCCGAAAACTACACCAGTCCGCGCGTGATGCAGGCGCAGGGCTCGGTGCTCACCAACAAGTACGCCGAAGGCTACCCTGGCAAGCGCTACTACGGCGGCTGCGAGCACGTCGACGTGGTCGAGCAACTCGCCATCGACCGCGCCAAGCAGCTGTTCGGCGCCGACTACGCCAACGTGCAGCCGCACTCCGGCAGCCAGGCCAACGCCGCGGTCTACATGGCGCTGCTGCAGCCGCACGACACCGTGCTCGGCATGAGCCTGGCGCACGGCGGCCACCTCACCCACGGCGCCAAGGTCAACTTCTCCGGCAAGCTCTACAACGCCGTGCAGTACGGCCTCAACCCGGACACCGGGCTGATCGACTACGACGAAGTGCAAAGGTTGGCCGAAGAACACCGCCCGAAGATGATCGTGGCCGGGTTTTCCGCCTACGCCCGCGTGCTCGACTTCGCCCGCTTCCGTGAAATCGCCGACTCGGTGGGAGCGTACCTGTTCGTCGACATGGCGCACGTGGCCGGCCTGGTCGCCGCCGGGCTCTATCCGAACCCGCTGCCGTTTGCCGACGTCGTCACCACCACCACCCACAAGACCCTGCGCGGCCCGCGCGGCGGCCTGATCCTGGCCAAGAGCAACCCGGAGCTGGAGAAGAAGTTTAGCTCGCTGGTGTTCCCCGGCATCCAGGGCGGCCCGCTGATGCACGTAATTGCGGCAAAAGCTGTCGCTTTTAGAGAGGCGCTGCTGCCGGAATTCGCAGACTATCAGCGACGGGTCATCGCCAACGCCCGCGCCATGGTCACGGTATTCCAGGAGCGCGGCTACGAAGTGGTGTCCGGCGGCACTGACGATCATCTGTTCCTGCTGTCGCTGATCAACAAGGGCATCACCGGCAAGGATGCCGACGCGGCGCTGGGCCGGGCGCACATCACGGTGAACAAGAACGCCGTGCCGAACGACCCGCAAAGCCCGTTCGTCACCAGCGGCATCCGCATCGGCTCGCCGGCGATCACCACGCGCGGCTTCACCGAGCGCGAATCGGCACGCACCGCGACGCTGATCTGCGACGTGCTCGACCACCTCGGCGACGAGGAGGTGATCGCCGCGGTGCGCGCCCAGGTGGCGCAGTTGTGCGCCGCCTTTCCGGTGTACCGCCGGTAACGGAACGGAGGGTCCGGAGACCCTGCTTCGGCCAACGTCGGCGCCGTGCGCCGCTGGCTGAGCATGCCGTCCGGCGAGGCAGGCGGCATCCGGTGCCCCAACGAAGAAATCCGCATGCGGTGGCGAGGTCGCCGCGTGTTTGAGAATCAAGGAGCTCAGCATGAGCCACACTGAAACGCTTTCCCGCACCCCGCTCTACGCGTTGCACGTCGAGCTGGGCGCCAAGATGGTGCCGTTCGCCGGCTACGAGATGCCGGTGCAGTATCCGCTCGGCATCCTGAAGGAACATCAGCACACCCGTGCCGCCGCCGGGCTGTTCGACGTCTCGCACATGGGCCAGGTCAAGCTGATCGGCGCCGAGGCCGCCGCCGCGCTGGAAACGCTGGTGCCGATCGACGTGATCGACCTGCCGGTCGGCCTGCAGCGCTACGCCCTGTTCACGAACGACGACGGCGGGATTCTCGACGACCTGATGGTGGCCAACTTCGGCGGCGGTGTGCTCTACGTCGTGGTCAACGCCGCCTGCAAGGCGCAGGACATCGCCCACCTGAAGAGCAAGATCGGCCACCGCTGCGAGGTGGTGGAATTGAACGACCGCGCCCTGCTGGCGCTGCAGGGCCCGGCCGCGGCCACCGTGCTGGCGCGCCACGCGCCGGCGGTGGCGGAGCTTACCTTCATGCACTGCACCCGGGTCGAACTGGCCGGCGTGGAATGCTACGTGAGCCGTTCGGGTTACACCGGCGAAGACGGCTACGAGATCTCGGTGCCGGCCGACCACGCCGAAGCGCTGGCGCGCCTGCTGCTGGCCGAGCCGGAAGTACAGGCGATCGGCCTGGGCGCGCGCGACTCGCTGCGGCTGGAGGCGGGCCTGTGCCTGTACGGCCACGACATCGACACGAGCACCACGCCGATCGAGGGTAGCCTGCTGTGGGCGATCTCGAAGGCGCGCCGTCCCGACGGCGAACGCGCCGGCGGGTATCCCGGCGCCGCCGTGGTGGCGCGGCACATCGCCGAGGGCACCCAGCGCAAGCGCGTCGGCCTGCTGGTGAAGGACAAGGTGCCGGTGCGCGAAGGCGCCGAGCTCGTCGACGCCGACGGCCACACCATCGGCAAGGTCACCAGCGGCGGCTTCGGCCCGACCCTGGGCGCCCCGCTGGCGATGGGTTACGTGGCTAGCGCGCACGCCGCACTGGGCACGCCCCTGTTCGCCATGGTGCGTGGCAAGCCGGTGGCGGTGGAAGTGGCGAAGACGCCGTTCGTGCCGCAACGCTACTACCGGAGCTGAGCCGTGAACGCCCTCGTCCCGAACAAGGCCCCGCTGGCGGCGGGGACCAAACTCTCCGCCGCGGAGAAAATGGCGCGCATTCCGGTCAAGGTCGTGGCGACCGAGCCGGGCCAGATGCAGCGCAAGCCGGCGTGGATTCGCGCCGCCTTTCCCGGCTCGCGCGAGGTGGTCGAACTGAAGAAGGTGCTGCGCGAGCAGAAACTGCACACCGTGTGCGAGGAAGCGAGCTGCCCCAACCTCGGCGAATGCTTCAGCCACGGCACCGCCACCTTCATGATCATGGGGGACATCTGTACCCGCCGCTGCCCGTTTTGCGACGTGGGCCACGGCCGCCCCAACCCGCTCGATGCCGCCGAACCGCAAAGGTTGGCCGAAACCATCGCGGCGATGCGGCTCAAGTACGTGGTGATCACCTCGGTCGACCGCGACGACCTGCGCGACGGCGGCGCCGCGCACTTCGCCGCCTGTATCCGCGAGGCGCGCCGGCTCAACCCCGCGCTCAAGATCGAGACCCTGGTGCCGGACTTCCGCGGCCGCCTGGGCATCGCGCTGGACGCCCTGGAGGCGACGCCGCCCGACGTGTTCAACCACAACCTGGAAACGGTGCCCCGGCTCTACCGCGAGGCGCGCCCCGGCGCCGACTACCTGCATTCGCTCAAGCTGCTGCAGGAGTTCCACTACGCGGTTCCCGACGTGCCGACCAAGTCCGGGCTGATGCTGGGGCTGGGCGAGACGCGGGAGGAAGTGGAACAGGTGATGCGCGATCTGCGCGCGCACGACGTCGAGATGCTGACGCTGGGCCAGTACCTGCAGCCGACGCGTCACCATCTGCCGGTCAAGCGCTTCGTTACGCCGGCCGAATTCGCCGAGCTGCGCGAGCTGGGGCTGGCGCTGGGCTTCGGCCAGGTGGCTTCCGGGCCGATGGTGCGTTCTTCCTACCATGCCGATCTGCAGGCCAGGGGCGATATCGTGGCTTGATTGTGTCAAACGGCGCCCGGCCTGGGCCGGGTGCCGTCGCCTCGCCGGCCGTGGCGACCCACACCGTCACGACACCCCGTATTTTGATAAGGAGCGTTGCATGTCCATACCCTTCAGTCTCGAGCTCTACCCGCCCACCTCGCCGCAGAGCGCGCGGCAACTGGAGCGGGCGCTGCCTCGTCTGGCGGCGCTCGGCCCCGAGTATTTCTCGGTCACCTACGGGGCCGGCGGCTGCACGCGTGAACGGACGCTGGACCTGGTCGGGCAGCTGCACGAGGCCGGCCACACCGTGGCGCCGCACCTGTCGGGCGTGGGGGCAGAGCGTGCCGAAGTGGCGGCGCTGTGCGCGCATTACCGCCGTCTCGGCGTGCGGCGCCTGTTCGCCCTGCGCGGCGATACTCCGTCCGGCATGGGCAGCCGTGGCGACTTCGCCTACGCCAGCGACCTGGTGCGCTTCATCCGCGAACACAGCGGGGACGACTTCCGTATCGAGGTGGCGGCCTATCCCGAGGTCCATCCGCAAGCCAAGAGTCCGGCCGCAGACCTGGCCGCACTCAGGGTCAAGCAAGAGGCCGGCGCCAACGCGGCGGTCACCCAGTATTTTTTCAATACCGATGCCTTCCTGTATCTGCGCGACAGCTGCCACGCCGCCGGCATCACCCTGCCGCTGGTGCCCGGCGTGCTGCCGCTGACCCGTTTTCGCAGCACCGCGCAACGGGCCGAGGCGCGCGGCATCGAGATGCCGCGCTGGATCTACCGCAAGATGGAGAGCCTGGCCGACGACACCGCCGCCGTGCGTGCCTTCGGGCTCGATGTCACCGCCCGGCAATGCGAGCGGCTGATCGCCGAGGGTGTGCCCGCCCTGCACTTCTTCAGCCTCAACCAGATCGACGCCATCGAGGCCCTGCATGCCCGGCTGGGTCTGGCCGGCTCGGCCGGGACGACCGCCGCGCCGCCGAATTGAATTCCTTAACTGCCGGCGCGTGCGCAATACCTTGCTGTCCGGCCCTTTCAATTGACTGCCTTGTTTGGACCCGTGTGAACCATGAAGCCCATCCGTAGCCTCCTGATCGCCAACCGCAGCGAGATCGCCATCCGCGTCATGCGCGCCGCCAGCGAGATGAACATCCGCACCGTCGCCATCTACGCCGACGAGGACAAGCTCGCCCTGCACCGCTTCAAGGCCGACGAGGCCTACCGCGTCGGCGCCGGCCAGAAGCCCATCGCCGCCTACCTCGACATCCCCGACATCATCCGCATCGCCAAGGAAGCCGGCGTCGATGCCATCCACCCCGGCTACGGTTTTTTGTCCGAGAACCCCGAGTTCGCCGAGGCCTGCGCCGCGGCCGGCATTGCTTTCATCGGGCCGCAGCCCGAGGTGATGCGCCAGCTCGGCAACAAGGTGTCGGCGCGGGCACTGGCTGAGCAAGCCGGGGTGCCGGTGGTACCGGCGACCGGGACGTTGCCGTACGAGTTGGCCGAAGCCCAGCGCATGGCCGCGGCGGTCGGCTACCCGCTGATGCTCAAGGCGAGCTGGGGTGGCGGCGGGCGCGGCATGCGCGTGGTGGAGAATGAGGGCGAGCTGGCCGGGGCGATGGAGGTGGCGCGGCGCGAGGCCAAGTCGGCGTTCGGCAACGACGAGGTGTACCTCGAGAAGCTGGTGCGGCGAGCCCACCACGTCGAGGTGCAGATCCTCGGCGATACGCACGGCAACCTCGTGCACCTGTTCGAGCGCGACTGCTCGGTGCAGCGACGTAATCAAAAAGTCGTTGAACGGGCACCGGCGCCGTATCTGAACGAATCCCAACGCGCCGACTTGTGCGCGGCGGCCTTGAAGCTGGCGCGCGCGGTCGGCTACACCCACGCCGGCACGGTCGAGTTCCTGATGGACGCCGACACCGGGGCGTTCTACTTCATCGAGGTCAACCCGCGCATCCAGGTCGAGCACACCGTCACCGAGGCGATTACCGGCGTCGACATCGTCAAGGCGCAGATCCGCATTACCGAAGGCGCCCGCATCGGCGAGGAGGACAGCTTCGTGCCGGCGCAGCCGGATATCCGCCTGCTCGGCCACGCGCTGCAGTGCCGCGTTACCACCGAGGACCCGGAGAACAATTTCACCCCGGACTACGGCCGCATCACCGCCTACCGCAGCGCCGCCGGCTTCGGCGTGCGTCTGGACGGCGGCACCGCCTACACCGGCGCGGTGATCACACCCTATTACGATTCGCTGCTGGTCAAGGTCACCGCCTGGGGCCATACCCCCAGCGAGGCCAACGCGCGCATGGACCGCGCCCTGCGCGAGTTCCGCATCCGTGGGGTGTCGAGCAACCTGGCGTTCCTCGAGAACGTCATCGCCCACCCGCTGTTCACCTCGGGGAAGTGCACCACGCGCTTCATCGACAGCACCCCCGAGCTGTTCCAGTTCACCCCGCGCCGCGACCGTGCCACCAAGCTGCTGGAGTTCCTCGGCGACGTCACCGTCAACGGTAACGCGGAGATGAAGGGGCGCGCCGCGCCGAACCCGATGCCGGGGCCGGCACGCTTGCCGGACTGCCACCTGGGCGAGGCGCCACCGAAGGGCACACGGGACCGGCTGAACGACCTCGGCGCCGAGCGCTTTGCGCAGTGGATGCGCGAGCAGAAGCAGGTGCTGATCACCGACACCACGATGCGTGACGCGCACCAGTCGCTGTTCGCCACGCGCATGAGGACCACCGACATGCTGGCGGTGGCGCCGCACTACGCGCGCCTCGCCTCCGGCTTGTTCTCGCTGGAATGCTGGGGCGGCGCCACCTTCGACGTGTCGATGCGCTTCCTCAAGGAAGACCCGTGGCAGCGTCTGGCCGAGCTGAGGTCCGCCATCCCGAACGTGCTGTTCCAGATGCTGCTGCGCGCCTCGAACGCGGTCGGCTACACCAACTACCCGGACAACGTGGTGCGCCACTTCATCGCCCAGGCGGCCGAGGGCGGCATTGACCTGTTCCGCGTGTTCGACTCGCTCAACGCCGTGGACAACATGCGCGTGGCGATCGACGCGGTGCGCGACACCGGGATGCTGTGCGAGGCGGCGATCTGCTACACCGGGGATATCTACGACGCGAGCCGGCGCTACGACCTCAAGTACTACGTGGCGATGGCCAAGGAACTGGAAAAAGCCGGCGCCCACATCCTGGCGATCAAGGACATGGCAGGCATCTGCACGCCGCGCGCCGTCACCGCGCTGGTGAAAGCCTTGAAGGAAGAAACCGGCCTGCCGCTCCACTTCCACACCCACGACACCTCGGGCATCGCCGCCGCCAGCGTGCTGGCCGCGGTGGAAGCCGGCGTCGATGCCGTGGACGCAGCGATGGACGCCATGAGCGGCCTCACCTCGCAGCCCAACCTCGGCTCCATCGTCGCGGCCTTGGCAGGCAGCGAGCGCGACCCGGGGCTGGACCGGGCCCAGCTGCAGCAGCTCTCCACCTACTGGGAAGGTGTGCGCCAGTTCTACGCCCCGTTCGAGGCCGACATGCGCGCCGGCACCTCGGCGGTGTACCGTCACGAAATGCCCGGCGGCCAGGTCACCAACCTGCGCGAGCAAGCGCGCTCGCTCGGTATCGAGGCACGCTGGCCGGAGGTGGCGGAGGCCTATGCGCAAGTGAATCGACTCTTCGGCGACATCGTCAAGGTGACGCCGACCTCCAAGGTGGTCGGCGACATGGCACTGTTCATGGTATCGAACGGCCTCGCCCCGCAAGACGTGCTCGACCCGGCGCGCGAGATCGACTTCCCCGAGTCGGTGGTGTCCCTGTTCAAGGGCGAGCTCGGCACCCCGGCGCACGGCTTCCCCGAGGCGTTGCAGCGCAAGGTGCTCAAGGGGCAGTCGCCGCTGGCTGGCCGTCCCGGCGAGACCATGGCGCCGGTGGACCTCGCCGCCGAGCAGGCCCGGGTCGAGCAGCAGGTGGGCCGCGCGCTAAGCCAGCCGGAACTGGCCTCGCACCTGATGTACCCCAAGGTGTTCCGCGACTTCGCCGAGCATCAGGCGCGCTACGGCGACGTCTCCGCCGTGCCCAGCACCGCGTTCTTCTACGGTCTGCGGGAGGGCGAGGAAGTCAGCATCGAACTGGAACGTGGCAAGACGCTGGTGATCCAGCTCTTGGGCCGCGCCGACACCGGCGACGGCCACAGCAAGCTGTTCTTCGAGCTCAACGGCCAGCCGCGCCTGATCAAGGTGGCGCAGGAAGGCGTGCAGGCGGCGCACAGCCACCCGCAGGCCGACCCGGACAATCCGCACCACGTCGGCGCGCCGATGCCGGGCATGGTGAGCACGGTGGCGGTCAAGCCGGGTCAGGCGGTGGCCAAGGGCGACACGCTGCTCACGCTCGAAGCGATGAAGATGGAAGTGGCGGTGAAGGCCGAGCGCGACGGGGTGATCCGCGAGGTGCTGGTGAGTTCGGGCAAGCGGATCGACAACAAGGATTTGTTAGCTGTGTTTGCGTAGTGACCAAGTGGGAGTGTGTGCCCCTTTACCCCGCTTCTCTTCGGAGAGGCGGGGTTTTTTTCTCGGGAGGCACGGAAATAGCCTGCTTTTCACCTAGGCTAGTCATTGGCCAATTTTGTGATCGGTCGTCGTGTGATCCACGTCGGCTGTTCGCTGCATGCAGCGGCGTGGCAAGGAGTATGCATCGAGCTGTTCTTGCTGCTCAAAAGGCTTAGCCAAGCGCTTCTGCCGCGGCGCGCAGGCAGGTGACGAAATGCTGGGCGGCCGGCGTGAGCAGGATGTCCTTACGCATCACGATGCTCATCTCCAGGGCGGGCAGCGGCTGCTCTAGTGGGATTTGCCGTAGACCAAGGTCTGCGATGCGTTGCGCCAGCAAGCGTGAAAACAACACCAGCGTATCGGTGCCAGAGACGAGGCCGAGTGCAATGGCAAAGGACGAGCACTGGATCAGGCGGCGCGGTAGCGGTAGCCCCTCTTGTTGGAACAGGGCCTCCATCACGCTGTGCTGAGTTCCGCCTGAGGTCACCGTGGTGGACCATTGCGCCTCCGCCAGTTCGGCCAGGCGACGGGCGTTCCTGAGCGGGTGCTGCTCCCGCGCCATCACGACGAAATCGACCGTAAACAGCGGAATACAGGTCAGGTCGTCATCAAGCATGTCGGGCAGCACGTGCGACACGAGAAAATCGATCGATCCATCCCGCAAGTGCTGGGTCGCTTGTGGAAACTTCACCTCCAGAAAGGTGAGTTCGGCTTCCGGCGCCGCTTGCTGAAAACGATCAATGGCCTGGGGCAATAGCGTCAGCGCAATCGTCGATGTGGCACTGACGGTGACCTTGCCGCGCATATCTCCCTTGAGCTGGTCCATCTCTTCGCGTGCGCGGCGCGCATCTTCTAGCAATTGCTGGGCGCGTATCCTCAGGGCGGCGCCAAAGGGCGTGAGCTCAATACCCTGCACACTCCGCGTCATCAACACCACTCCCAGGTCGCTTTCCAGTTCCTGCACGGTCCGGGTGACCGCGGGTTGAGTCAGATCCAGGCGCCGTGCCGCGGCGCGCAGGCTTTTTTCCTCGGCGACGGCGATAAACACCTCTAGCTGTTGCAGTTTCATGCGCTTCCTATGATAAGAAAATCTGATCACTTTAAAAAAAATTACATCTTTTCAGAGCGCAAAGCAAACCGTAATGTGGCGTCAACCCGCTGCCACGGTTGGCGGCATCTTGACCCACCTGCTTCCCCTCCCGGGGGACAGCCTCTCTGGAAAGTGCAACACCATGGATATTGCCAAGCGCTACTGTGAAGTCGGTGATTTCGCCGGAATGGCGGAGGAACTGCGTGCGATTCGCCACCATCTGCACCAGCACCCCGAATTGGCCTATGAAGAGTTGGAAACGGCGGCGCTCGTCGCGCACAAGCTGCAGCAATGGGGCTATGAGGTGACGACGGGCGTCGGCCGGACGGGAGTGGTGGGTTCGTTGACGGTGGGTGACGGCCAACGCCGCATCGGCATCCGCGCCGACATGGATGCGCTGCCCATCCTCGAGCAAACCGGCTTGCCTTACGCCAGCCAGCGCCATGGGAAAATGCATGCCTGCGGCCATGATGGTCATACCAGCATGTTGCTGGGGGCCGCAAAATACCTGGCGGAAACACGACATTTCTCCGGCACCGTCCACCTCTATTTCCAGCCGGCCGAAGAGCGGGGCATCGATAGCGGCGCGCAGTGCATGATCAAGGACGGCCTTTTCGAACGCTTTCCCTGCGATGCGGTATTTGGCGTGCACAACCATCCGGGCGCGCCGGCCGGAACGTTCCTGTTCCGCAAGGGGCCGTTCCTGGCGGCGGGCGACAATATCTTTATCACGATCCATGGCAAGGGTGGGCATGCCGCGCGGCCGCATCTGACGGTGGACCCGGTGGTAGTGGCGTCCAGCATTGTGATGGGTTTGCAGACGGTGGTGTCGCGCAATGTCGAGCCGGCGCAGCCGGCGGTGGTGACGGTTGGCGTGTTGCAGGCCGGTTCCGCCAACAACGTGATACCGGATCAGGCGCGGCTCGAACTGAGCGTGCGCTCGTTCTGTCCGGAGGTGCGCGCCCTGCTCAAGGAACGCATCACGACTCTCGTCCAGCAACAGGCGGCCAGCTATGGTGCCACGGCGGAAATCGAATACCTGATGGGTTACCCGGTGGTGATCAACTCCGACCGAGAAACCGAGTTTGCCATCCAGGTGGCCCAGGAGCTGGTGGGTGCCGATAACGTTGTTCCCCACACCGCGCAGCTGATGGGAAGCGAAGATTTTGCGTACATGCTGCAGGCCCGCCCTGGCTGTTTCCTGCGTATCGGCAACGGCGAAGGCGAGGATGGCTGCATGGTGCATAACCCCGGCTATGACTTCAACGACAGGAACCTGCCGATTGGCGCCGCGTATTGGGCGCGCCTGGTGGAGCGTTTCCTGGCGCTCCCCTCCCCGATTCCTTGTTGAGCACCCTGTGCTTGCTTTCCCCTGGCCAGCACTTGACTGCCACTCCACAAGGCAGGCTGGCCACTTCGCACCTCGATAACAAGCAGTACACTCAGGAGACAATCATGAACAAGCTTGTATTGGCCGTGACGCTTGGCCTGGCGCTTGGCAGCGTCAACGCCAAGGAATTGACCGTGATCCGTTTTGGCCTGGACCCGTCGTATGCCCCATTCGAATCCAAAGCTCCCGATGGCAAGCTGGTCGGTTTCGACATCGATATCGGCAATGCCATTTGCGACAAGCTGAGGGTGCGCTGCGAGTGGGTGGAAAATGCCTGGGATGGCATTATTCCTGCCCTGAAGGCCAAGAAGTTCGACGCCATCCTGTCGTCGATGAGCGTGACCGAGAAGCGCCAGCAGCAGATCGCCTTCTCCGACAAGGTCTACCACACGCCGTCGCGGCTGGTCGCCAGGAAGAATGCCGCCCTGACCAGTGTCGAATCGCTCAAGGGCAAGCGCATCGGCGTGGAGCAAGGCTCCACGCAAGAAGCCTACGCCAAGCAATACTGGGAGCCGAACGGGGTGACGGTGGTGCCGTATCAGAACCAGGATCTGGTGTATCAGGACCTGCTTTCGGGCCGACTCGATGCCGCCTTGCAGGATTCGGTGCAAGCCGACATGAGCTTGCTCAAAACACCGCGGGGGCGCGATTACGCCTTTGTCGGCCCGGTGCTGCACGATGCCAAAACGCTGGGCGTGGGGGCGGCGATCGGCTTGCGCAAGGAAGATCAGGAACTGCGCCAGCGGATCAACCAGGCGATCACCGATATTCGCCAGGATGGCACGTACCAGAAGATCCAGCGGAAGTACTTCACATTCGACGTCTACAACAACTGAGCTGCTGCAAAAGCCTGTTCAAGGTCTTTGGCCCGGTCAGAAGAGTCGAAAAATACCTTGAGCAGGCTCTAAGGGGACGACAAGTGGCCGCTTGCCGTTCCATCTCTGCGCTCACCGCACTTCGCCAGCCGGGCGCTGGAGAGGCTGTGCCCGCCCCGCATCCGGCACGTAGCGGCACCGCCCTGGCGCTTGCTGCGCTCTCTTGGTATGTCAGACCTTATTTTCACTCGTCACACCCGAGCCAAGGCTGCGTGCGGCGCCGGGCGCGGGTATCATCCCCGGTTTGACTTACCTACTCTTTCCAGCGTCATGAGCGATAGCTTCAAACCGTACGAGTCGGCCATTACCGCCATTGCCAGCCAGATTCCGGGCGCGCCCCTGCGCGAGGCGATCCTGACCCGGCTGTTCTTGCATGTCAGTGGTGAATTGAGCGACTTCTTCGACGCCCGGCTCAAGGAGTACGGGCTCAACTACACCACCTGGACCTCGCTGGTGGTGCTCTACAGCAGCCCGCAGCACCGCTTGCTGCCGTCGGAGCTGAGCGTGTTCATCAACACCTCGCGCACCCATTGCACGCGCATTGCCGACGAACTGGTCGACAAGGGCTGGGTCGAGCGCGTGGCGAGCGAGGCCGACCGGCGCCAGACCTACTTGCAGCTGACCGCTGCCGGCGTCGCCTTCGTCGAACAGCTGCAGCCGCAACGGCGCGAACAGTACCGGCAGCTGTGGTCGTCGTTTTCTCCGGAAGAACAAAACCAGCTGGACGCGTTGCTGCGCAAGATGCTGGTGCTGCTGAAAAGCTGAGCTATCCGACGGGGCTGAATGCTCCGGCGTCAGTGTGCGCGGCATGCCGTATGGACGGGTGGAGCGATGGGCTTGGAGCCATGCTTCACATGGATTCGGGTGCCTGGTGTGGGGCCCTCGCACGGGGGCCTTCGTTCGTCTCGGCACTATTCCCGGCCCTGTTTTGGTCTTATAATGACGTAGGTTATTATCACTAAAGTTATTCAAGGCGATCCGTCCCCGACCGCCCGTTAGTCCGGAATCACCCATGTCTCAGGCCAGCCCCCACTCCGCCGCGTCCGATCCCGGGGCGCATCGTGGTTTCATCACCCTCGCCATCATGCTGGCGACCATCATGCAGACGCTCGACAGCACCATCGCCAACGTGGCCCTGCCGCATATGGCGGGCAACCTGTCGGCCTCGCAGGACCAGATCTCCTGGGTGCTGACCTCGTATATCGTCGCCGCCGCCATCGCCACCCCGCTGACCGGCTGGCTGACCGGGCGCTTTGGCCGCAAGCGAGTGTTTCTGGTCGCGGTGGTGGGTTTCACGGTCGCGTCGATGTTGTGCGGGCTGTCTGAATCTCTGGTGCAGATCGTTCTGGCGCGTCTGCTGCAAGGCTTGTTCGGCGCGGCGCTGGTGCCGCTGTCGCAGGCGGTGATGCTGGATTCCAACCCACCGGAAAAACATGCCCAGGCGATGGCGGTGTGGGGCATGGGGGTGATGATCGGGCCGATCCTGGGGCCGACGCTCGGGGGCTGGCTGACCGACAACCTGACGTGGCGCTGGGTGTTTTTCATCAACCTGCCGGTCGGAATGCTCTCGTTCTACGGCATCAAGGCCTATATCCGCGAAACCGAGACCGACCGCCAGCTCGGCTTCGATTTTTACGGCTTCCTGACGCTGAGCCTGGCCATCGGCCTGTTCCAGATGCTGCTCGACCGCGGCGAACAGCTCGACTGGTTCAGCTCCACCGAAATCGTGCTGGAAGCGGTGGGCGCCTTGGTCAGCCTGACCTTTTTCGTGGTGCTCACGGCGACCGCGCAGGGGGCGTCGTTCTTCAACGTCAACCTGCTGAAAGACCGCAACTTCGTGACCGGGCTGGGGTTTTACTTCCTGGTTGGGCTGCTGTTGTACGCTACCCGCGCCTTGCTGCCGCCCTTGCTGCAGACCTTGATGGGCTATCCGGTGGTCACCACCGGCCTTGTGACCGGACCGAGCGGCATCGGCACCATGCTGGCGATGCTGTTGGCCGGCCGGCTGACCAGCAAGGTCGATCCGCGCGCGCTGATCGCGCTGGGCTTCAGCCTGACCGCCCTGTCGTTGTGGCAGATGTCGGGCTACACCCTCGACATGAGCGAAGGCGGGATCGTCTGGCCCGGCTTCATCCAGGGCATGGGGGTGGGTTTCGTGTCGGTGCCGTTGACCACGGTGACGTTCTCCACCCTGGAGCGCCGCTATCGCTCGGACGGCACGTCGATCTTCAGCCTGTTCCGCAATATCGGTAGCAGTATCGGCATTTCGCTGATGCAGACCCTGCTCACGCGCAATAGCGCCATCTACCATGCCAGGTTGGCCGAACTCGTCACCAGCGCCAGCCCGGCGATCCGCGCCGGTCTGCCTGCCCTGCTCGACCCGGCCAGCCCGGCCGGTCTTGCCGCGCTCAACAACGAAGTGACCCGCCAGGCCAGCTTCCTGGCCTATCTCACCGACTTCCACATCATGATGGTGGCCACCTTGCTGGCCCTGCCCTTCCTGCTGTTGATGCGCAAGAACGGTAATGCGCCCCCTGCCGAGATCGACGCCCAGGTGCTGGAATAACCGCCACTTGATCAGACCGGATCGCTGCCCTGCCGAGCCGACGCCTGCCCGGCCAGCAGGGCGAACAGTTCCTCGATGAAACCGCACTGCCCCGGCAAAATGCGTTGTAGCGCCTCGTCGAAGCCGAACCATGCCGCGCGGTCGACCTCCGGCACCTCCAGCCAGCGGCCCGACCCTCTCGGCCATTCCAGCCGGCAAGTGTTGGACACCAGCGTTGTCTCATCCCAATCGCCCTCCGTGGCCCAGACGTCGATCACCTTGCCGCTGGGCTGCCGGCGTGGCGTCAACGGCAGCAGCGCGCCAGTCGGCCGATAGCCGGTTTCCTCGGCGCACTCGCGCAGCGCCGCCTGCAGCGGGTCTTCCCCTTTCTCGTACTCTCCCTTGGCGATGGACCAACTGCCGAGGTCCTTGTGGGCCCAGAACGGGCCGCCGGGGTGCACCAGCAGCACCTCGTAGTGCTGGTCGCGTTGGCGGTAAGGCAGGATGCCGGCGCTGGTCTTGGGCATGGGTCTCGCTCTCCGTGGCGACGGCGCTTCCCCCTCACTGGCGCCATGCGGGGCTGGCTTTATGGTCTCTGCATACTACAAAGAGCATAAGCAGCACACGGTAGTGAACGATGGGGCCTGCGGAGGCTCTACGTGGTCATGTCGATGAAAGGTTGGCCGAAGCCTGGATTGACAAGGGCAAGATCGGCCATTTTGTACTAAAAAGAGTCAAATGACAGACCGAATCCGCTTGGTCTCACGCTTCATTTTGGTATGACCCGATGGCAAAGACGATTCGTCGGCCGCTAGGTTGCATCGCATGACCAAGACAACGGCAGCCATCCATTCCACCTTGTCGTACACGCACTAAGGGAGACTTTGATGCAAGTCACCAGAAGGCAATTCTTCAAGCTGAGCGCGGGAGGATTGGCCACCTCGACCCTCGCGATGCTCGGCATGTTGCCGCAGAACGCGCTGGCGGATGTCCGAAGTTACAAGCTGCTACGTGCCACGGAAACCCGCAATACCTGTCCGTACTGCTCGGTTGGCTGCGGCATCCTGATGTACAGCCTAGGCGACGGCGCCAAGAACGCCAAATCCACCATCTTCCATATCGAAGGCGACCCGGACCACCCGGTCAACCGCGGCGCGCTCTGCCCGAAGGGGGCGGGCCTGGTCGACTTCGTGCATAGCGAAAACCGCCTCAAGCACCCGGAAGTGCGCGAGCCTGGCGCCAAGGAATGGAAACGGATTTCGTGGGAAGAAGCGTTCGAGCGCATCGCGCGCCATATGAAGCAGGACCGCGATGCCCACTTCGTCGAGAAGAATGCCGACGGCGTCACGGTCAACCGCTGGCTGACCACCGGCATGCTGTGTGCCTCGGCCTCGAGTAACGAAACCGGCTGGCTCTCGCAGAAATTCGTGCGCAGCCTGGGGATGCTGGCAGTCGACAACCAGGCGCGTGTCTGACACGGACCGACGGTGGCAAGTCTTGCCCCAACATTCGGTCGCGGTGCCATGACCAATCACTGGGTCGACATCAAGAACGCCAATATCATCGTAGTGATGGGCGGCAATTCCGCCGAGGCCCACCCGGTCGGCTTCCGCTGGGTGATCGAAGCCAAGACCCGCAACAAGGCGAAGCTGATCGTCATCGATCCGCGCTTCACCCGCACGGCATCGGTGGCCGACCACTACGCGCCGATCCGCACCGGAACGGACATCACCTTCCTCTCCGGCGTGATCCGCTACCTGCTGGAAACCGGCAAGTACAACAAGGAGTACACCCTCGCCTACACCAATGCCGCGCTGCTGGTGAACCCGGACTTCCAGTTCTCTGAGGGATTGTTCAGCGGCTACGACGAGGCCACGCGCAAGTACGACAAGGCGACCTGGAGCTATCAGCTCGACGAGAAGGGCTTCGCCCGGCGCGACGCCACGCTGCAGGACCCGCGCTGCGTGCTGAACCTGCTGAAGGCGCACGTGGCGCGCTACACGCCGGAGATGGTCGAGCGCATCTGCGGCACGCCCAAGGAAACCTTCCTGATGGTGTGCGAGCACCTGGCCGGCACCGCCGCGCCGGATCGCACCACGTCGTTCCTCTACGCCCTGGGCTGGACCCAGCATTCGATCGGCTCGCAGAACATCCGCACCATGGCGATGGTGCAGCTGCTGCTCGGCAACATGGGCATGGCCGGTGGCGGCGTCAATGCACTGCGTGGTCACTCCAATATCCAGGGCCTGACCGATATCGGCCTACTCTCAACCAGCCTCCCCGGCTACCTGACGCTGCCTTCGGAAAAAGAGACGGACCTGGCGGGGCATCTGGCTAAGTACACCAGCAAGCCGCTGGCCGACGGGCAGATGAACTACTGGCAGAACTACCCCAAGTTCTTCGTTAGCTTGATGAAGTCGTTCTGGGGCGACAACGCCAGCAGCGGCAACAACTGGGGCTACGACTGGCTGCCCAAGTGGGACAAGGGTTACGACGTGCTGCAGTACTTCGAGATGATGAACCAGGGCAAGGTCAACGGCTACATCTGCCAGGGCTTCAACCCGGTGGCCTCGTTCCCCAACAAGAACAAGATCGTGGCCTCGCTGTCGCGGCTCAAGTTCCTGGTGATCATCGACCCTCTGGTGACCGACACCTCCACCTTCTGGAAGAACCACGGCGAGCAGAACGACGTGAAGACGGAACAGATTCAGACCGAAGTGTTCCGCCTGCCCACCACCTGTTTCGCCGAAGAGGACGGCGCCATCATCAACTCCGGGCGCTGGCTGCAATGGCACTGGAAAGGGGCCGATGCGCCCGGCGAGGCGATCGCCGACGTCGAGATTCTGGCCGGCATCTTCGCCAAGCTCAAAGCCCTGTACGCGAAGGAAGGCGGTGCCTACCCCGAGCCGATCATGAAGCTGGCGTGGGCCTACGCCAATCCGATGGTACCCAAGCCGGAAGAGCTGGCCAAGGAAATGAACGGCAAGGCACTGGCCGACCTCCCCGACCCGAAGGAACCGGGCAAGTTCCTGGCCAGGAAGGGCGAGCTGCTGCCCGGCTTCGCCCTGCTGCAGGCGGACGGCTCCACCTCGAGCGGCTGCTGGATTTTCACCGGCAGCTGGACCCAGGCCGGCAACCAGATGGCGCGGCGCGACAACACCGATACCGGCTTTGGTAATACCCCAGCCTGGGCCTGGGCGTGGCCGGCCAACCGCCGCATCCTGTACAACCGCGCCTCGGCCCGGCCGGACGGCACGCCGTGGGACCCCGCGCGGCAGCTCATCAAGTGGAACGGCGAGAAATGGGTCGGCATCGACGTGCCGGACTATAAGCTCGACGAGCCGCCGGGCAGTGCCATGGCGCCGTTCATCATGCAGGCCGAAGGTCTGGGGCGGCTGTTTGCGCTCGACAAGATGGCGGAAGGGCCGTTCCCCGAGCACTACGAACCGTTCGAGAGCCCGATCGGCACCAACCCGCTGCACCCGAAGGTAGTGTCGAATCCGGCGGCGCGCGTGTTCAAGGGCGATCTGGCCGATATGGGCAAGGCCGATGCCTTCCCCTACGCCGCCACCACCTACCGGCTGACCGAACACTTCCACTACTGGACCAAGAACGTGCGGCTCAATGCCATCTTGCAGCCGGAACAGTTCGTGGAAATCGGTGAGGCGCTGGCCAAGGAGAAAGGCATCAACCACGGCGACATGGTCAAAGTGTCGTCCAAGCGCGGCTACATCAAGGCCAAGGCGGTGGTGACCAAGCGCATCAAGCCGCTCACGGTGGACGGCAAGACGGTGCACCACGTGGGAATCCCGATCCACTGGGGCTACGAGGGCGTGGCGAAGAAAGGCTTCATCGCCAATACCCTCACGCCGTTCGTCGGGGACGCCAATACCCAGACGCCGGAGTTCAAGTCCTTCCTCGTCAACGTGGAAAAGCTTTAAGGAGCAGACATGGCACTGCAATCGCAAGATATCCTGCGCCGGTCGGCTTCCCCTACCCAGCCCCCGGTGGCCAGGGAGCACAAGATCGAGGTCGCCAAGCTGATCGACGTCACCACCTGCATCGGCTGCAAGGCCTGTCAGGTGGCGTGCGCGGAATGGAACGACCTGCGCGACGAGATCGGCAGCAACGTCGGCGTCTACGACAACCCGGCCGATCTGTCGGCGCAGACCTGGACCGTGATGCGCTACAACGAGGTGGAGGAAAACGGCAAGCTCGAATGGCTGATCCGCAAGGACGGCTGCATGCACTGCGCCGATCCGGGCTGCCTGAAGGCGTGCCCGTCTCCGGGTGCGATCATCCAGTACGCCAACGGCATCGTCGACTTCCAGTCGGAGCACTGCATCGGCTGCGGCTATTGCATCTCCGGCTGCCCGTTCGACGTGCCGCGCCTCAGCCAGAAAGACAACAAGGTCTACAAGTGCACCTTGTGCTCCGACCGCGTCATGGTGGGCCAGGAGCCCGCCTGCGTGAAAACGTGCCCGACCGGCGCGATCCGCTTCGGCAGCAAGGAAGACATGACCGCCTTCGCGGGCGAGCGCGTCGAAGACCTGAAGACGCGCGGCTTCCCGAACGCCGGCCTGTACGACCCGCCCGGCGTGGGCGGTACGCACGTGATGTACGTGCTGCACCATGCCGACAGGCCCGGCCTCTACTCCGGTCTGCGCAAGAACCCCACCATCAGCCCCGTGGTCAAGCTGTGGAAAGGCCTGCTCAAGCCGCTGGCCACAATCGGTTTCGCCGCCGCCGGCCTGTTCGGGTTCCTGCACTACATCGGGGTCGGGCCGAACCGGCCGGATGACGACGATGGGGAGGATCAAGCATGAGTCGCGAAAAGCTGATCGTGCGCTACAACGCCGCGGAGCGGATCAACCACTGGCTTGTGGCGCTGTGCTTCGTGCTGCTGGCGTTGTCGGGACTGGCCTTGTTCTACCCCGCCTTCTTCTGGCTCACCGGCATCTTCGGCACGCCGCAACTGGCGCGCATCATCCACCCGTTCGTCGGGGTGCTGATGTTTGTGGGGTTTTTGAGGCAGTTTTTCCGTTACTGGCACCATAACCTGATCAACGCCGAGGACATCAAATGGATGAAATCGGTGGGCAGCGTGCTACGGGGTCACGAGGTGGGCGACATTGGCAAGTACAACGGCGGGCAAAAAGGCCTGTTCTGGCTGATGTGCGTGTGCCTGCTGGCCCTGCTGGCGTCGGGCATCGTGATCTGGCGGCCGTACTTCTCGCCGTCGTTCTCCATCCCGCTGATCCGGGTGGCGCTGTTGACGCATGCGGTGGCCGCGGTGCTGCTTATCGCCGGCATCATCGTCCACATCTACGCGGCGATCTGGGTGAAGGGCACGATCCGGGCCATGGTCGAGGGGGTGGTGACCTACGGCTGGGCGAAGAAACATCATCCGCGCTGGTTCCGCGAAATGACCGGCCAATCGGGCGCAAAGGAGCCTAGGTGAATATTCGTATCGTACCGATCGACAGGCTGGAAGCCGGTGTCGAGCCCAACCCGGCACCAAGCTGGCTGCAGCCCCACCCGGCCACGCTGTACGCGGCCAGGGCGGCCAGGCTGCGGGCGTTGTCGGCCAACCACCCGATGGCCGACTACCTGGGCTTCGTGGCCGATCTGGTGGCGGCCCAGGCGCGGCGGCTGGCCGAGCGGCCGCTGACGCCGCCCGAGGAACTGGCCGGGCTGGTGCAGCACTGCGCCGAGCACGGCATGCCGCCACTGGCCCCGACCGGGTGGCGGGGCCGCCTGCCGTGGCAGGACGACCTCGACGCGCTGCTGGCCACCATCGCCAGCAAGCCCTTGGCGGAGGCCTTGCAGGCGGCCGTGAACCGGCTCGCCCAGGCCAGTCGCAGCGAGCGCGAGGGCTGGGCGAGCGCGCTGCTGTCAGGCGACAGCGCGGCGGGCGGTGTGGCCGTTGCGCCCTTCCTGTGGGCGGCACTGTCGCTCAACTGGAGCCAGCTTGCCGCGGCGATCGATGGCCGGCTGCAGGCCGACCCCGGCGCCGACCGCAGCGTGTGTCCGGTCTGCGCCGCGCCGCCGGTGGCGAGCGTCGTCCGTCTTGGCGCCGAACCCGGCCACCGCTATCTGCATTGCAGCCTGTGCGAGAGCGAATGGCACGTGGTCCGGGCGCAGTGCAGCTGCTGCTCGTCCAGCCGTGATCTCGGCTACTGGTCGCTCGACAGCGTCGAGGCGGCGGTGAAGGCGGAAAGCTGCGGCGACTGCCACAGCTACCTGAAGGTGCTGTACCAGGACAAGGATGTTGCCGTCGAGCCGGTGGCCGATGACCTGGCCAGCCTGGCGCTGGACTGGCACGTCGAAGAGCAGGGTTTTGCCAGTTCCGGGCAGAACCCCTTCCTGTTCGTGCAGTGAGCGTCTCGAGGGGCGGCGGGCTTGTCCCCGGCCGCCCTTTTTATGTCATCATCAACTATCCCTCTCCCTGGCCGGAAACGCTGCGACGAACATCATGGACAGCCAGACCCTGTACAGCCGACTCCCCTCCATCGACAAACTGCTCCTGCGTCCCGATCTGGCCGACGCGCTGCAGCGCCACGGCCGTGAAGCCGTGCTGCGCGCACTGCGCCAGCGGCT
The DNA here is from genome assembly GCF_056824575.1 of Pseudogulbenkiania sp. AW2-16. Lineage (NCBI taxonomy): Bacteria > Pseudomonadati > Pseudomonadota > Betaproteobacteria > Neisseriales > Chromobacteriaceae > Pseudogulbenkiania > Pseudogulbenkiania sp. AW2-16. Next base: position 3,063,969 of record NZ_CP157668.1, read on the forward strand.
CGACCTCGGCGCGCCGCCACATCCGCGAGCATGGCCGCCTGCCCGACTGGGCCAGCGCAGAGACCCCGCTGCTCAACGTAGTGCGCCAAGAGTTGGCCGAACGGCAGCAAATGCAGATGCGCCCGGTCTTCAACCTCACCGGCACCGTGTTGCACACCAACCTGGGGCGTGCGCAGCTGGCCGAGGCCGCCGTGGCGGCGGTCATGCAGGCGATGCGCGCGCCGGTGGCGCTCGAATACGATCTGGACGGGGCCGGCCGCGGGCATCGCGACCAGGTCGTCAGCGAACTCTTGCGCGAGCTGACCGGCGCCGAGGCGGCCTGTGTCGTCAACAACAACGCGGCCGCGGTGCTGATCATGCTGAGCACCATGGCGGCCGGGCGCGAGGTGATCGTGTCGCGGGGCGAGCTGGTGGAAATCGGCGGCGCGTTTCGCATGCCGGACGTAATGCGCCAGGCGGGATGCCGCCTGGTGGAAGTCGGCGCCACCAACCGCACCCACCTGCGCGACTACGCCGAGGCCATCGGCCCCGATACCGCGCTCTTGATGAAGGTCCATACCAGCAACTACGCCATCGAGGGCTTTACCCACAGCGTGAGCGAGGCGGAGCTGGCCCGGCTCGCTGCCGAGCGCGGCGTGCCCCTGGCCACCGATCTTGGCAGCGGCGCGCTGGCCGACATGGCGCGGTTGGGCTTGCCGGCCGAGCCGATGCCGCAGCAGATGATCGCCGCCGGCGTGAATCTGGTCAGTTTTTCCGGTGACAAGCTGCTCGGCGGTCCGCAGGCCGGACTGATCATCGGCGATGCGGCGTGGGTCGCCCGTATCCAGGAGCACCCGCTCAAGCGGGCGTTGCGCTGTGACAAGATGACGCTGGCCGCGCTCGAGGCCACCTTGCGGCTCTACCTCGAGCCGGACAACCTCAACCAGGTGCTGCCGACGCTGCGCCTGCTGACGCGGCCGCAGCAGGCGATGCAGCAGCAGGCCGAACGGCTCTGTCCCGCGCTGCGCCCGCTTTTCGACGAGGCCTTCGTGGTGAGCAGTGAGCCCTGCCTGTCTCAGATCGGCAGCGGTTCGCTGCCGGTGGACCGGTTGCCGAGCTGGGCGATCACGCTGAGCCCGCACGATGGCCGCGGCAGCACCCTCGACAGTCTGTGCCGTGCCCTGCGCGCACTGCCGCGGCCGGTGATCGGCCGGGTGCAGGATGGCCGGCTGTGGCTCGATCTGCGTTGCCTGGAGGATGAAGCCGGTCTGTTGGCCAACCTCGGCCAGCTGCCGTTTGCCGGGGCGGAGACGCGCCCATGATCATCGGCACCGCCGGCCACGTCGACCACGGCAAGACCTCGCTGATCGCCCGCCTGACCAGCACCAACGCCGACCGGCTGCCGGAAGAAAAGCGGCGCGGCATGACCATCGACCTCGGCTACGCCTACCTGGCGTTGCCGGACGGGCGGAGGCTCGGTTTCATCGACGTTCCCGGTCACGAACACTTCCTCTCCAACATGCTGGCCGGCGTGGGCGGCATCGATCACGCGCTGCTGGTGATCGCCGCCGACGACGGTATCATGCCGCAAACCGTCGAGCATCTGGCCATCCTGCATCTGCTGGACATCCCGGCGGTCAGTATTGTCCTGACCAAGTGCGACCTGGTGGCGCCGGAGCGCATCGAGGCCTTGGCCGGCGACATCGCCGCCCTGCTGGCGCCGACCCGTTTTGCCGGCAGCCCGGTGCTGGCGGTTTCCAGCAAGAGCGGGGCCGGGCTGGACGCGCTCGCCAGCCACTTGGGGCAACTGGCCGCACCCCGCTCCGGGGCGCGCGCCGGGCGCTTCCGTCTCGCTATCGACCGCCGTTTCTCGGTGCGGGGGGCGGGTCTGGTGGTGACCGGCACGGCGTTGGCCGGTCAGGTTCGGGTGGGCGACACGCTCTGGCTGACCGGGGTCGGCAAGCCCGTGCGCGTACGCGGAATCCACGCCCAGAACCAGGCGGCCGAATATGGCGAGGCGCATCAGCGCCTGGCGCTCAACCTGAGCGGCGACCTCGCCCTTGATGACGTTGCGCGCGGCGACTGGCTGCTGGCGCACGCACCGCCCGAACCGAGTTCGCGCGTCACGGTGCAACTGCAGGCCGATCTGGCGCTGACGCGCCCCCTCGCTCACTGGCAGGCGGTGCACCTGCACCATGCCGCCAGCCACATCACCGGTCGCCTGGCGCTGCTCGAGCCGCAACGGCTGGATGCCGGCCAATACGGCCTGGCCGAACTGGTGTTCGATGGCGCCTTGTACCTGGCCGACAACGACCGGCTGATCGTGCGCGATGCCTCGGCGCAGACCACCCTCGCCTCGGCGCGCGTGCTGGAGATCACTCCGCCGGCGCGTGCCAAACGCATGGCGGCACGGCTCGCTTATCTCGCCGAGCTGGCCCGTGTTGCTGATGACGACCGGGTGGTGCTCGGCGCCGTCAGCCGTTGGCAGCCGGTCTCTCTGCCGGCCTTCGCCTGGGCGCGCCAGCTGGAAGATGGCCAAGTGGACGAACTGCTCGAGGCGAATCCCCTGAAGCGGGTCGGCGGCAACGAGAGTTGGCTCTATACCCCCCAGCGCTGGGACGGCATGCAGGCCACCCTGCTGGCCACGTTGGCCGAACGCCACGCCAGCCACCCTGACGAGATCGGCGTGGCGCGCAGCGCCCTGCGCCGCATCGCGCTGCCGAAAGAGCCGGCCGCTGCCGCCGACTTGGCGATTGGCGAGTTGATCGACAGCGGCCGCGTTCTCAGCACGCGCGGCTGGCTGCACCTGCCGGAGCACTGCGTCAGCTTCGACGCCGAGGAGGAGGCACTGTGGTCGCGCGCGGCCGCGTTGCTGCAGCGGGACGAGGGTGGCTGGGTGCGTGACGTGGCTCGGGAGCTGGACGAAGATGAGAGCGTGGTGCGTGCCTTGCTGAAGAAAGCCGCGCGCCAGGGGCTGGCGGTCGCGGTCGTCAGCGACCGCTATTACGTGCAGGATCGCCTGCGCCAGATCGCGGCCACGGTACGGCGGCTGGCCGGGGAGCACGGCTTCGTCGAGGCATCCAGCCTGCGCGACGCGCTGGGGCTGGGGCGCAAGCTCGCCATCCAGATTCTCGAGTTTTTCGACCGTAGCGGCTTCACCCGACGGCTAGGCAACCGCCATTGGCTGCGCGACGCGACCCTGTTCGAGGAATGAGCCTGGCTATATGGTGCTTTATCGGCCGATTGCGGGTGCTTATAATGACGTCCGGTAGCAGTGCATTGCTGCTGTACCTGTTTGTCACGGTATTGGAAGAGTCTCGCTCCCGGTGGGGCGGCTGGACTTCAAATTCAGATGGGGCCGCCAGCGGTCCCGGGAGGGTTCGACTCCCTTACTCTTCCGCCCAGCGCCCTGCCGCCGACAGCACCGGCTGACCGCCTGGGTGCCCCCCTTCCCGATACCCCACCTCCCCTGCTCGCCGGCCGTCAGTCCGACTCGCTCGCCCCCTGTGCATTCGTGGTGCCGCGTGGGCTGCTTGCTCCCGGCGCGGTAAACGGCTGCCAAGTGGCCTCCACCGCTCCGGATCGATAAACGCAACGCTGGTGCCGCTTGGGCCATGGCGTGCCAGGTGGCTGTGCTCGCCAGCCCTGAAAGGACAGCGGCCCGACAAGGAAAACCGTGCCGGGCCGCTGCGGGGAGCTCAGGTCAAACCGCGACCTTGCGCATCGGGGCCTTGGTGCGCTGGCGGGATTCCCAGCCCTCGGCGAGGCCCACCGGTACCTCGGCCGGCGGCAGGGGCTGGCGGCCACGCACCAGGTCGGCGGCGCGTTCGGCCAACATGATGGTCGGCGCGTTGAGGTTGCCGTTGGGCTCGGTCGGGAACACCGAGGAGTCGATCACGCGCAGGCCTTCGATGCCGCGTACGCGCAGCTCGGAATCGACCACCGCCATGTCGTCCTCGCCCATGCGGCAGGAGCCGCACGGGTGCATGGTGCTTTCCATGTTGGCACGCACGAAGGCGTCGATCTCGTCGTCGGTCTGCACCTCCGGCCCCGGCGCCAGTTCGACCCCGCGGTAGCGGTCCATGGCCGGCTGGCCGATGATCTCGCGCGTCAGGCGCACGCAGCGGCGGAAGCCTTCCCGGTCCTCTTCGCTCTCCAGGTAGTTGAAGCGGATTTCCGGATGCACGTAGGGGTCGGGCGACACCACGTGCACGTGGCCGCGGCTCTTGGGCTTGTTGGGCCCGGTCAGCACCATGAAGCCGTGCCCCTTGAACGGCTTGTCGCCGTCGTAGCGCATCGCCGCCGGCAGGAAGTGGAACTGGATGTCGGGCCAGCGCAGACCGGCTTCGGAGCGGATGAAGCCGCCCGCCTCGAAGTGGTTGCTGGCGCCCAGGCCGTCCTTGAACAGCAGCCAGCGTAGGCCGATCAGCGCCTTGCCGAACAGCCCCATCTTGCCGTTGAGTGTGACCGGCTCTTTGCAGGCGAACTGGATGTAGATTTCCGAGTGGTCCTGCAGGTTTTCCCCTACCCCCGGCAGATCGTGCTTGACCTCGATACCCGCCCTCTTCAGCACCTTGGCCGGACCGATGCCGGAACGCTGCAGCAGATGCGGCGAGCCGATCGGCCCGGACGATACCAGCACCTCGCGGCGGCAGCGCACGGTGTGGGTGACGCCGTTCTGGTCATAGGTGACGCCGACGGCACGCTTGCCTTCCAGGATGATCTGCCGCGTCATGGCGTGGGTGATGACGGTCAGGTTCGGGCGCTGCATCGACGGGCGCAGGTAGGCGTTGGCGGTGGACCAGCGCACGCCGTTCTTCACCGTCATGTGCATCGCGCCGAAGCCTTCCTGCATGTAGCCGTTGCAGTCCTCGGTCTTGATGTAGCCGGCCTGGGCGCCGGCCTCCACCCAGGCGCCGTACAGCGGGTTCTGCATGTTGTTGCCGTTGTTGGTGGCCAAGGGGCCGCTGTCGCCGCGGTAGTCGTCGCCGCCGAACTTGAAGCTCTCCGCGCGCTTGAAGTAAGGCAGGCAATTGCGGTAGCCCCAGCCCTTGGCCCCCAACTCTTCCCATTGGTCGAAGTCGTAGGCATGGCCGCGAATGTAGACCAGGCCGTTGATCGACGAGGAGCCGCCCAGAACCTTGCCGCGCGGGCAATGCAGGCGGCGGCCGTCGAGGTGGGGTTCGGCAGCGGTTTCGTAGTGCCAGTTGTACTTCTTGGTGTTCATCGGCAGGGAGAACGCGCTCGGCATCTGGATGATGACGCTCTTGTCGCTGCCGCCGTATTCGAGCACCAGTACGGAGACGTTGGCGTCTTCGGTCAGGCGGCTGGCCAGCACGCAGCCGGCCGAGCCGGCGCCGATGATGATGTAGTCAAATTCGTTTGCCATGATGCTTCTCACAGTAAGTTCGCATGCGCCGAACGGCTTACCAGCCTTTGCCTGCGGTGAAATGGGGCGAGGTCTTTTCGATGTGGCGAATGACTTTTTCTTCTTTCTCCAGATCGAGCGTCAGGCACAAGAGGTAGTACGACACGCCGGAGACGATCAGGCCGACCAGCCAGGCCATGTCGACGCTGCCGATCATCTTGGCGAGCGGGCCGACGTACACCTCTTCCGTGCCGTTGAAGATGGTGAAGAACGGGACCATGGCGACGAAGCCGATCAGGTAGGCGATCAGGCCGCGGCTGCCCCAGTGGCCGTAGATGTTGTCGTGCGGCAGGAAAAAGTGCGGGATGGCATAGCGGCCCTTGCGCACGAAGAAGTAGTCGGTCAGGTTGACCGCCGTCCACGGCACCAGGAAGTACAGCATCACCACCAGGTAGATGTTCAGCACCGACAGGCCGGAGCCGGAGGTATAGATGCCCAGGGCCACGCCCACCTGCAGGAACACCACACCCAGGATGGCCCAGATGCGCACCGTGGGTGTCGGGTTGACCTTCTTGAAGGAATCCACCCCGGTGATGGCCGTCAGCTTGGCGCTGTAGATGTTCATCGCGATCACCGGCAGGAAGGCCAGAATGGTGATGGCCACGACCACAGTGCCCAACTGCGGGGCCACGCTGGCGCCGACGCTGTTGAGCGCGACCAGGATATCGGTGGCGTGCAGGTGTTCTCCCAGCCAGCCGCCCACGGCAATCATCCAGGCACCGGACAGCGACGCCCCCAGGAACACCGCCGCGATCAGCTTGCCGCTGGGCGTGTTCTTCGGCAGGTAGCGCGAATAATCCGACACGTACGGGGCATAGGCGATGTTGTAGCTGGCGCCGGCGGCAAACTGGGCGATGAAGCCGATCCAGGTGAAGCCCAGCGGTGCCGCGACGGGCGCGTTGGCCAGCGGTGGCGCATCGTGGATCCAGCCCATCAGCACCGCGAGCGTGACGATGCCGTACAGCGGCAGCGATAGGAACAACGACCATTTGAAGGTCTTGTGCATCCAGTCGTGGCCGAGGATGGCGAGGATGGTGGCCGGCACCGTCACCGCCAGCGCGACTTGCATCGGCCCCCACGCGAACAGCGTCTTCAGGCCCTGCATCATCAGCACTAGGTTGACGATGTTGAAGCCCGCGAACACGAACAGCGTGGCCAAGAGCACCAGCACCACCCCGCGGTAACCGAACTGGGCGCGCGACTGGATCATCTGCGGCAGGCCCAGGTGCGGACCCTGCGAGCCGTGGAAGGCCATGAACAGGGTGCCGAACATGATGCCCAGCGTGCCGGCGATGGTGGTCCACAGCGAGCTCAGGCCGACGCTCGGCCCGACAAAGCCGATGGTCATGGTGAAGAAGGTGAAGTTGCCGACAAACCAGAACGGCCCCTGGGTGGACAGTTTGTCGGTGCGTTCGTGGTCCGGAATGAAGTCAATCGAATGCCCTTCGATTTCCAGCCCGTTTTGCCCTTGAGACGCGGGCGTCTTTTGCGCATCTGATTTCATGGTATCTCCTCATCTCTCTTATGATCCTCGCCGCTACGGATTGCAACGAGGCAAGCCGTCGGCGATGGTCTGGCTGACCGGATAAACCCGGCCAGCATCAGCGCTGAAAATCCACTTCTCCCGGCGGCGTCATTGCGCCGCTCTTGTTGAAATCAAATCGTGCTCAGGGCAGCGTGATCCAGACGGCTTTGGTCTCCATCAGGTAATCCAGCTGTTCCGGGCCGAGGTCCTTGCCGAAGCCGGACTCCTTGAAGCCGCCGAACGGCATCGCCGGGTCGATGGTGCTGTGCGCGTTGACGTACACCGAACCGGCGGCCAGGCGCGGGATCAGGCTGTGCACGCGCCCCAGGTCGTTGGAGTAGATCGCGGCCGCCAGCCCGAACGGCGAGTCGTTCGCCTGCGCCAGGGCATCCTCGATGTCGTCGAACGGCGTGGTGACCAGCACTGGGCCGAAGATTTCCTCGCGCACGATGCTCATATCACTGCGACAGTGCGCGAAGATGGTCGGCTCGACGAAATAACCCGGCCCTTCCAGGGCCTTGCCGCCGTGCACCAGCCGGGCGCCTTCGCGCTGCCCGGCCGCGATGTAGGACATCACCGTATCCTTCTGCTGCGCCGATACCAGCGGGCTGATGAAACAGTCCGGGTCGAGGCCGGGGGCGATTTTCAGGGTGCGGGTGTAGGCGACCAGTTCTTCCAGGAAGCGCTCGTAGACGCTCGAGTGCACGTAGGCGCGGGTGCCGGCATCGCACACCCGGCCGGAGTTGAAGAACACGCCGTTGGCCACGGCGCGCGCCGCGGCCGCGAGGTCGGCGTCGTCCAGCACCAGCACCGGCGACTTGCCGCCCAGCTCGAGCGTGACGCGCTTGAGCTGATCGACCGCGCTTCGGCCAACGTTGCGACCCACCGGGGTGGAGCCGGTGAAGGTCAGCTTGTTGATGCCGGGGTGCGTCGCCATCGCCGCGCCGACCACGCTGCCGCGTCCGGTCACGATATTCACCACGCCGTCCGGAATGCCGGCTTCCTGCACCAGCTCGGCGAAACGCAGGGTGGAGAGCGAGGTCAGCTCGGCCGGCTTGACCACGGTGGTGCAGCCGACGGCGAGCGCCGCGGCGAGCTTCCACGCCATGGTTTGCAGCGGGAAGTTCCACGGCACGATGGCGCCGACCACCCCGATCGGCTCCTTGCGGGTGTAGGCCAGGTAGTTGCCGGGCAAGGACGGTTCGACGGTGCGGCCATGCAGCTTGGAGGCCCAGCCGGCGAAGTAGCGGAAGGTGTCGATGGTGCCCTGGATGTCGACGTCGCGCGCCTGCGACACCGACTTGCCCATATCGATCGCTTCCAGCTCGGCAAGTTCGGTGGCATTGGTCTCGATCAGGTCGGCCAGGCGATGCAGCAGCCGTTCGCGTTCGAGCGGCTTGAGTCGGCGCCATTCGCCACCGTCGAACTGGCGGCGTGCCGCCGCCACCGCGCGGTCGAGGTCGGCGCTGGTGCCGGACGGCACGCGCGTGATCAGGCCTTCGGTCGAGGGCTCGGTCACGGCGAAGGTCTGGCCGTCGCTGCTGTCCACCCACTGCCCGGCGATGAACATCTTCTGCGGTTTGGCGAGGAAGCGACGCGTCGCCTCCGACACGCCGTATCGTTCCAGGTACTGCGCAACACTGCTATCCATGAGGTTTCTCCTGTGTTTCTCCGCCCGCATCGTGGTGTCGGGCTTGGTCTGAATGGGTATGTGGAGGCTTAGCGCTTGGCCTGGGCGCGTTCGTGGAAGATGAAGCCGATGCTGTTCAGCAGCAGTTGCGCCGCCAGGATCGAGGTCAGCCCGGCCGGGTCGTAGGCTGGCGCCACCTCGACCAGGTCCATGCCGACGATGCCGCCATGGCTGCGCTTGGCGAGCGCCTGGATGATTTCCAGCACCTCGTAGTACTGGAAGCCGCCGTGGCTGGGGGTGCCGGTGCCCGGCGCGATGGACGGGTCGAAGCCGTCGATGTCGATGGTGATGTAGTAGTGGGCCGCTTCCGGAATCTGCGCCAGCACGCCCTCGGTGCCGAGGCGACGCACGTCGCGTACCGACAGGATATGGGAGCCGGCGTCGCGTGCCGCGTCGTAGTCGGCGCGATTCGACGACGACACGTTGCGGATGCCCAGCTGGGTCATGCCGGCGATGTGATCCATCTCGGAGGCGCGGCGCAGCGGGTTGCCGTGGCCGTAGCGCACCCCGTGGCGCTCGTCGACGAAGTCGAGGTGGGCGTCGAAATGGATGATGTGGATCGGGCCGCGGCCTTCGTAGGCCTTGATCACCGGGGCGTGGATCGAGTGGTCGCCGCCCAGCACCACCGGCATCGCGCCGGATTCGAGGATCTTGCGCACCGCGAACTCGATGTTGGCGTTGCTGCTGGCCATGTCGGTGTGGACGATGTCGGCATCGCCCACGTCCACCATGCGCACGTCCTCGCGGGTGAGGTACATCACGTCGTCTTCGTGGTCGTAGGCGCCGGCGTGGCCGAACGAAAACAGCGTCGACGCTTCGCGGATGCCGCGAGGACCGAAGCGGGCGCCCGAGCGCCACTGCGTGCCCATGTCGTTGGGCGCGCCAAGGATCGCCACGTCGGCGTCGATACGCTCCCAGTCGAGACAAACCGCCGATTTGGCGAAGGTGCAATGGCCCACGAACGGCAAGTTCAGGCGGCCCGTTTCATACCCGTTATTCTGCATTTCAACTTCTCCACATGGTCTGTGACAGTGAAGGCCGGACTTGAGTACGCCCTGCCTTTTGAGTGACTATGGAGAAAGAAACGGGCCGAAAAAATAAGGAAGATCAGATCTTCAAATCGGAATTTACGAAGTAATTCTCGGGGGAGAAAAGCGGTGAACCAGCTCCAGGACGTTGACCTGAAACTGCTCAGGGTGTTCATGACAATCGTCAAGTGCGGCGGCTTTTCGGCCGCGCAGGCGGCCTTGAACAGCAGCCAGTCGACCATCAGCGAACAGATGAACAGCCTCGAAACCCGCCTTGGGGTCACGCTGTGCGAACGTGGCCGCGGCGGCTTTCGCCTGACGGAGCACGGCGTCGCCACCTACGAGGCCGCGCAGCGGCTGCTGTTGGCGGTGGAGTCGTTCTGCATGGACACCAATGCGCTGCAGCAGCGCATCTCCGGGCGGCTCTACCTGGGCATCATCGACAACACCATCTCCGACGCCGAGTCGCCCCTGCCCAAGACCTTGCGGCAGTTCGTGTCGCGCGGTCACGACGTACAACTCGACGTCTACATCGGCACCCCGGCCGAGCTGGAGGAGCGCGTGCTCGACGGGCGCCTGCACATCGCCATCGGACATTTTCCGCTGCGGGTTCCCGGCCTCTCCTACACACCGCTCTACGATGAGCCCGATGGCCTGTATTGCGGCCGTTACAGCCCGCTCTACGAGCAGCCGCCCAGCGAGGACGAGCTGTTCCGGCGCATCGCGGACAGCCACATCGTGGCCCGAGGCTATCTGCAGCAACGCGACCTGCAACTGCTCCGGGTCAGCAAGGCCACCGCCACCGTCGACAACGTCGAGGCCCAGGCCATCCTGATCCTGTCCGGCGCCTACGTCGGGTTTCTGCCGGTCCACTACGCGGCTCGCTGGGTCGAGAGTGGCGCGATGCGCCAGATCGACCCAGTCCGCTTCAGCTCGCAGTGGCCCTTTACCGCCATCACGCGGCGCGGTGCCTCGCAGCCGGCGGTGCTGCGGGTGTTCATCGACGAACTGACGGCCGTCGTCGGCAAGAGCTAGGCCGAACGGGGGAAGCCGCAATGCCTCCCCGCTCCTCCCGTCCCGCCCTGCACTGACGGCGCCGTCGGCTCAGCTTGCGCGGGTGCTTTGCGGCGACTTGTCGGCGTTGCCCTTGGCCACTTCCTGATTGCGCAGGATGAAACGCTGCAGCTTGCCGCTGGGTGTTTTCGGCAGTTCGGCGACGAACTCGATTTCCCGTGGGTAGGCGTGGGCGGCCAGCCGTTGCCGAACGTGCAGTTGCAATTCGGTGGCAAGCTCGGGCGTGGCCGCGCAGGTGCCGCCCAGCACCACAAACGCCTTGATCAACTCGGTGCGCTCGGCATCGGGCTTGCCGATCACCGCCGCTTCGATCACGGCCGGGTGCTCGATCAGGGCGCTTTCCACGTCGAAAGGCCCGACGCGGTAGCCCGAGGTGGTGATCACGTCGTCGGCCCGGCCGACGAAACTGATGCTGCCATCCGGGTTGGCTTCGACGGTGTCACCGCTCAGGTAGTAGTTGCCGACGAAGGCCGATGTTGGCATGTCCCGATAACCGCCAAACCAGTACAGCGGCGACTGCGCGCGATCGATCGCCAGGATGCCGGGCTGGCCCGCCGGCAGCTCGCGCTGCTCCTGGTCCAGCACCACCACGCGGTAGCCGTGCATGGCGAACCCTGCCGATCCCGGGTGCACCTGATGGTTCAAGGCATGGTGGTTGCCCACCACCATGCCGAGTTCAGTCTGGCCGTAATGGTCGTGAATCGGTACACCCAGTGTCTCGTCAAACCAGCGGATCACCTCCGGGTTGAGCGGCTCCCCGGCGCTGCTCACCACCCGCAAGATGCCGCGCAATGGCCGGGCCGCGGCCTCTCCGCCTGCAATCAGCAGACGGTAAGCCGTCGGCGATCCCGCCAGGTTGGTGATGCCCCGTTTGCGGATAATGCGGCAAGTGCTCTCGACCGAGAAAGGGCCGTCGTAAAACGTGGTCGGCAAGCCCATGGCCAGCGGACCGGTCACGGCGTAGTAAAGCCCGTAAGCCCAGCCCGGGTCGGCCAAGTTCCAGAAGCGGTCCTGCCCCGTCAGCCCGATGGCGTCACGCATGTAGGTCACGAAAGCCACGATGGCCTTGAGCGGCACCTCGATCGGCTTGGCCAGACCGGTGGTGCCGGAGGTGAACATCAGCAGAAAGGGGTCGTCGCCACGTCGCAGCACCGGTTCAAACTCCGGCAATTGATTGAGCAATGCATTCCAGAAGTCGTTATCGCCTTGCTCACCCGCGCCGACCGTCAACACCAGGAGACCGCCCTCCAGCGTATCGAGCTTGGTGCGGTTGGCGCCATTGGTCACCACCACGCGGGCGCCGGAGGTGCCGACGCGGTGCTCGATGGCTTTCGGGCCGAAGGCGGTAAACAGCGGTTGGTAGACGGCGCCCAGCCGCCAGCTCCCGAGGACGGTGATCAGCAGTTCCACCGTGCGCGGCAACAGGCCGGCGACGGTATCGCCGGGCCGCACGCCCTGTGCCTGTAGCCAGTTGGCAAAGCGGGCCGAGTATTCCTTGAGCTGGGAAAAGGTGTAGCTGGCGCTGCTGCCGTCGCTGCCTTCGTAGTACAGAGCGATGCGCCCGGTCCCGGCATGCCGGTCACAACACTCGATGCAGGCGTTGATGGCCTCGAGATCGCCCGCCAACACCTGTCGAACGGTTTCCTGATAGTCAAACTGACTGACTGCGGCAGAGTAGTCCTGCATGATCCGTGTCCTTGCAAAAAAGCGTGCCCTACGCTCACGTCGAGAACGTGATCGCAGCTTGGGCAACGACGATGGCGGGGAGATAGGTCGAGCCGGACGGCTCGACCCAAAGTGGCGGCTGATCAGCCGGGAATCATGCGGAAGAATGGCGTGGCGGATAGAACATTACGGTCTCCTCTTTTTTATCCGGGCCCGTGGCGGCCCTCCCGATCTCTTTCCGGGGCGAGAGGGATGGCACGCCACCCTGCTCTCGCCTTGTGGAAATTAACGGGTAAATATCTGCGCCGTGGTGATCGCCATATCGCCGCCCGGCAGTTTAACGTTGCCGATTTTCTTCAGCGAATCCGCATCGAAAATGGCGACATCGTTGAAGGTCCCGGATAAATAAAGCTTGTTGCCGGCCTTGTTGATCGTCAAGCAATAATAGGAATGATCGAGTGAGGCGCTTTGCAGCAGCTTCTTTTCCTTGATGTCATATTTCGCCAGGCGATTGAGCACGCCGTACATCAGGTTGGAATCCTTGGGTGAGCGCGCCCCGGTGAAATACACCTCGGTAATCGGGGCGAAATCCACCAGCTCGGATTTGCCATTGGCAAGATTGATGTCGATAAAGCCGTAAACATTATCAGCCGTCTCTGGATTCATTTTCTCGTCCTTGAATCGCGCCGCCGTATACAGCAGATTGAACGTATGCTGAGGGCGTTGTTGCGGCCAGACGTACAGCACATCCGGCGGGCTATACAGCGGACGGGTCCAGTTACGCAGCGGGATGTTCACTTCGGTCTTGCCGTTGTGCGGGTCCATCTTGTAGACGTCGGCCCCCACCACGAACAGCGAGCCGTCGTCGGCCGCCTGCAGCATGGTGGTCTGGCGCGGCGCCGGGAAGCTGCGCTCCGGCTTGGCGTTCAGGCCAGCCGAGGTCGAATACACCTGCAGGCGTGGCGTCTCCACCACGTAGTTGTCGCGATTCATCCGGGTCGGGTTGACGATGCTGTAGAGTTCTTTGCCATCCGGGCTCAGTCCGATGGAAAAGATCGCCCGGGCGCGCTCCGCCGGCTGCTGTGACAGGGTGGCGTGGAACACCACGTTGCAGTTGTCGAGTTCCACCCCGTAGATATCGCCGTAGTGATTATTCAGCACGTAGGCGCGGGTTTTGTCGGGACTGATCTGGATGGTTCCCGGACCAAAGGCATCCGGCAGGCGGCAGCTTTTATACAGGCGGTCGTTTTCCGCATCGATGATGTGCAGGTTGTTCGGGTAATTGGTGACGGCGAGATACTCGTGGCCTTTTTGCAGCGCCAAGTCGCTGGCGGCCAGGGTTGGCTGCGCACAGGTGCCGAACGCCATGGCCAAGCCGGCCAGCTTGAAAATCGTTTTAACGGACATAGCAAATCCCTCTTGTTCAACGTGGCCGGTTACTTGTCTTTGGGGAATACGGTGCCCAGATGGCGCCAATCTTCGCTGGAATTGTTTGCCGCCTTGTTCCAGTCGGGATAGGTGCTCATCATGTCCGGCACTTGTGCCGGCCACCAGCAGGGATCGGAGCAGCCGTACAGGTCGGACTCCATCGGCTGGCACAGCGACGACACCCCGCCAAACACGTCCACTTCCCAGCCCGGGTCGGTGGTGGCGGTACAGCCGGCGATCGAACTCATCGCCACCACCTCTTCCAGGCGGTCTTCCGCCGCAGCCTGTTCCAGTTGTTGTGCCTTGTGATTGATCGGCTTCAAATGTTTCATCTCAGTGTGCCTTCCGCGGTGTGATGTAGCTGCTGATGAAGGCCGGATTGCCGGCCATGATGCGGCTGTAGATTTCGATGCCGAAATCCACCCAGTCGCGCATCAGTTCGCAGTAGTGGTAGGTCGGATGGGTCGGGTCGCCGTAGCGGGCGTAGCTCTCGTGGTAGCAACCGCCGGAACACAGGTTGCGGATGCGACAGCTCTCGCAGCCGGTGTTGCTGCGGTCCAGTCGCTGCGACAGAAAGTCGTTGAGGCGCGGCTGGTCCACCCCGGTATGCACGTTGCCGAAGGTGGGCAGGGTCGATCCGGTGAAGCGGTGGCACAGGTTCAATTCGCCCTTGTGATCCACTGCCAGCATCTTGAGCCCGGCGCCGCACGGCAAAGCCTTCTTGTGCCCCTCATGAATGTCGGTAATCAGCTGGTGCAGGTTGGAAAAGCCGATATTGCGGTGCTCGAGTGCGGCCTCCAGGTAGCGCCGACCGAGCGCCTTCATGTTGGCGAATACTTCGGCCAACTCGTCGGGGTTCAGGTTGAAGGTGTTGATGGCGCCGGACGTCACCGGCGCGAAACCCACTTCGGCAAAGCCGAGTTCGTTGAACAGGTGGTCCCAGATGCCTTCGACGTCGGTCACGCCGCTGGTGAGGGTCACGCGCGCGCCGACCGGCCGGCTGGTGTAGCGCGACAGCAGCATTTCCGCCTTGCGCCGTACCACGTCGTAGGTACCGGTTCCGCCCACGGTGAGACGGTTGCGATCATGAATTTTCTTCGGCCCGTCGATGCTGACCGACAGACCGAAGCGGTGCGCGTTGAGGTAGTCGACGATCTCTTCGGTGAGCAAGGTGGCGTTGGTGGTCATGACGAACTCCACCTGCTTGCCCAACTCGGCGAAGCGGGTTTCACAGTAATCCACCATGGTTTCGATCAGCTTGCGGTTGCTCAGCGGCTCGCCGCCGAAAAACACCACGGTATAGCGCGGCTCGTCCGGCGATTCCTGCAACAGCATCTCCACCGAGGCCTTGGCGGTTTCCACGTCCATGCGGCGGCCCGCCGACGGCGTGTCGAGATCTTCCTTGTAGCAGTAGGAACAACTCAGGTTGCAGCCGGTATTGACGTTCAACACCACTGTATTCAAGGCGGTGCGCTCGACCCGCTGCAGGGCGATCTCCGGCGTCAGCGGCGAGCCGTCGCTCACCACCTCGAGTGCCAGCAATTCCCGCAGCGTCTCGCTCACCTCCTCGCTGGCAAAGCGACCGGACAGGCGCTGCAGTAGCTCTTCGGTGGTACAACTACTAACGCGCAAGGCATCGACGATGCTGGCGGTCAGCTGGTCCGCGGCGAACAGCGAGCTGCTCGGGATGTGGAACAGCAGCCGCTCGGCATCGACCTGCACTTCATGCACGTTGCGTTCGACCAGGTTCAATAGGGTGCCCATGGCATCCTCCTCAATCCAATCCGAATGTATCGATTCCGAAGCCAGCCCCATGCTGGCTTCGCCTGGCATGGCTCAAGGGATGGGCGGGTTGTTCCAACGCTGCACCCCGACGATCATGTGGCCTTCGCCCTTCAGGGCGCGCCCGCTGTCGTCCACGGTGGCAATCACCTTGAGGTTGCCGGCGTTGTTGGTCGACATCTTGCGAGCCGGGTTGGGGCCGGCGTCACCCGGGGTGAAGATGCCGCTGTCGGCGTGCATCTTGCCGGCGTATTTCACGTCCTGATCTTCCTCGGCGCGCTCGTCGAACGGGGCCACCGACCACCTGGCCGGCATCACGCCGACCCGGAAGGGCTTGCCGGAAGCGTCCTGACTCCAGGCCTCGGCGTCGAAGCGCCCTTCCACCTTCGGCGTTGATCCGCCGTTGCCGCCGATACGGGATACCGAGAAGGCCGGCAGCACCTTGACTTCCTTGACCTGCTGGTAGACCGCCAGGCTGCCGCCCTTCAGCCTGCCGAGGCCGATGCTGCGCACGCCCACGGCGGCATCGGCGCTGGCCTTGACCTTGACGCGCACCTGCTCGGGGGTCTGCGACAGCACGGAGACGACCTGGATGCCGGGGCCGAAATCGGCCTTGCCCTGAAGGCCGGCGCCGACCAGGGTGAGCTCCGTCTCGCTGCCGGCTTTGACGAAATCGGGCTGGACCGCGAGCAGTTTGCCGCTGCCGGATTTGGCAGCACGGAAGTCGAGGCCGCGCTCGTCATGGGCCTCTTCGAACATGCGTCCCTGCATCTCGCCGTCCTTGGCCATCAGCACCTGGCGCATGGCGACGCCGCCGACCTTGACGCTGGCACGCCACTCGTAGCCGTTGTAAAGCAGCGCAGAGCCGTTGCCGCTGAAGGGCTGGCCGTTGGCATAGCGGCCTTGCACCGCCACCTTGAAGGTGTCCTTGCCGGCCGGGCTGACCGTCATGACGCCGAGCACGTCACCCTTGCTGGGCATGTGGCCGCTGAAGCTCCAGCGCCCCGCCAGGGCCGCCGGCTGCGGCTTGTGCCGTTGCCAGTCGGACCAGGCCTTGCTGTCCAGCGGGTACTCCTTGGCCAAAAGCGGCACCATCTCCTTGAGTGCGACCTGCAGCCAGTCGCGGTCGCGTGCCTGCGCCTGGTACTCGAGCGACGGCCATTGGCCCAGGTGGAAATGGACCAGGTGTTCCCATTCCTTCGCCGGGCGACGCTGCAGCGCCGGACGTGCGGCGGAGTGGCAGCGCGCGCACATCTGGTTGTACTGCTCGGAGCCGATGTGTTCGACCGTGTTGAGGCTGCGTTCCAGCGCGTAGCGGGCGGTTTCCGTCTCACTCGGCGCCAGCCCCTGCTTGTCGGCCAGATACTTGACCACGGTTCGGCGGTCTTCATCGCTGATGACCAGACCGTGCATGGTCTGCATGCGGGCGATGGTCATCAGCCAGCCTTCTGGGGTCTTGCGCTGATGACTGATACGGCTCCAGGAATTCTTTCCTTCGGCGGCATGGCAGGCGGCACAGCTCTGGCCGATGATGGTCTGGGCGTCGCGAGCATCCGCCGGGGCGGCGCAAAGCGCCAACGGTGCGGCGACACCCAGGATGTGCCAAGGCTTATAACGTCGGAACAAGTGGGTTAACAAGGTCGGACTCCTTTGTAGTATTTGATTTTGTAATCGCACACGCCATTCGATGAACGAATACGTCATGCCTGGAATGCGATTTAGCACATTCCGTGCCAAACATTAAATGCCCGGTCGGCTCCCGTTTCTCTGCAGTTAAAATCGGCTTTTGGATTCGATAAGGCGGGCGTAGTGTCTTGTTTTGCGATCGACACTGTTTCAAATTGAGATTTGTTGCTGCGCAACATTTGTTTCCCGCTTCTGGAACGTTTTCATTTTATGTCTCGCCCTTTCTCAAATCGAGACACTCTTGCTATTCATTGCACTTCATTGACAGGTTCAACTCCAATAAAAACTGCGGCTCAGCTTATTTAAATCGCTCTGGTATGGAAACTGCTTTGACGCCCTCACCCGTCACGCCACAACTGAGGATGCCAACAATGCAAGCTTCACTATCGTTACTGCCGCAAACCGTTACGTTTCTTGCGCGCAAGCCCAAGATGCTGATTGGCGATCACTGGCTGGATGCCGCCAGCGGCGCCACCATGCCGGTACGCAACCCGGCCAACGGAGAGGTGCTGTGTGATGTGCCCATGGCGGCCGAGCCTGACGTCGATCTGGCCGTCAGCGCCGCGCGCCGTGCCTTCGACGATTCGGCCTGGAGCCGGATGCGTCCGCGCGAGCGCCAGAACCTGCTGTGGCGCCTCGCCGACTTGCTCGAACGCGATGCCGACATGCTGGCAGAACTGGAATGCGTGAATAATGGCAAGAGCGCGCAAGTGGCCCGCATCATGGACGTCCAACTGAGCATCGATTTTCTGCGCTATATGGCGGGCTGGGCGACCAAGATCGAAGGCTCGACGGTCGACGTCTCGATTCCGCTGATGCCGGACAGCCATTTCCACAGCTTTGTACGGCGCGAGGCGGTCGGCGTGGTCGGCGCCATCGTGGCGTGGAACTTCCCCTTGCTGCTGGCCTGCTGGAAGCTGGGTCCCGCACTGGCCACAGGCTGCAGCGTGGTGCTCAAGCCGGCTGACGAAACGCCGCTGTCCGCACTCAAGCTGGGTGAGCTGGTACTGGAAGCGGGCTACCCGGCGGGTGTGTTCAACGTTGTTACCGGTACCGGTGTGACCGCCGGTGCGGCGCTGTCGCACCACCCGGAGGTGGACAAGCTCACCTTCACCGGCTCGACCGAGGTCGGCAAGCTGATCGGCAAGGCGGCCATGGAGTCGATGACGCGCGTCACGCTCGAACTGGGCGGCAAGTCGCCGACCATCGTGCTGGACGACGCCGATCCGCATGTGGCGGCAGCGGGCGCGGCCACGGCGATCTTCTTCAACCACGGCCAGGTGTGCTGCGCTGGTTCGCGCCTCTACGTGCACCGCAAGCATTTCGATAATGTGGTCGGGGAAATTGCCTCCATCGCCAACGGCATGAAGCTCGGCAATGGTCTGGACCCGAGCGTGCAGATGGGGCCGTTGATCTCGGCCAAGCAGCAGCAGCGCGTATTCGGCTACATCGAGCGCGGCCGCGAACTCGGTGCCCATATCGCCTGCGGTGGCGAACAATTCGGTCCGGGCTATTTCGTCAAACCGACGGTGCTGGTGGACGTGGCGCAGAAAGGCCCACTGGTGCAGGAGGAAATCTTCGGCCCGGTGCTGGTGGCGATGCCGTTCGACGATATCGACGAGGTCGTCCGCCTCGCCAACGACAGCCGCTATGGCCTGGGCGCCAGCATCTGGACCAACAACCTGTCGGCGGCGCACCGCATGATTCCGCGCATCAAGTCGGGTTCGGTCTGGGTGAACTGCCACAGCGCGCTCGATCCGGCCATGCCGTTTGGCGGTTACAAGCTGTCCGGAGTCGGGCGTGAGATGGGGACCGCCGCCATCGAGCACTACACCGAGGTGAAGTCGGTGGTGATGAATATCTAAGTGAGTCGATACTGGCGCCCGAGGGCGCCAGTTTTTTCAGGCCGGCCTGTAGCCCTGCGCCAACAGCCAGCCGCGCAGCATGTGGCGCTGCTCCGGCGCCAGGGCAGTCAATACGTCGGTGCCGGGGCCCTGCTGCAGCGCCTGCACGATCGGCGCCAACTCCACCCCTTGCAGATGCCAGATGCCGAGCGGCTGGTCGGGGCTGACCACCACGTCGGCTTCATCGATCACATCACCGTTGATCACCGGCGCCTTTTCTACCCGCAATTGTTCGAAGCCTGACGCCACATGGATTGGCTGCTGGTCGGGCCAGGCACGGCGTGCCTGCCAGAACGGCCGCTCGGCCCAGCGCTGTTCCATGGCGTAGAAGTCGCGGCCGATCCTGGCGAAGCGGTGGAATAGATGCTCGATGCGGCGTTGATGGAAGCGTTGTGCCAGTTGGGTGCGATCCGGCCGGGTCAGCAGGGTATGGATCACCGCCGGCGCTTGCAAGGCGGAAGACAGCGACTGGAAGATGCCGTTGCCGGAGAGAGGATCTACCGCCATGGCGGCATCGCCGACCCGCAGCCAGTTGCCCCCGGAGGTTTCCAGACACAGGGTCGCCGTGCTGGTACGGGCATGCACGGCGGCCTCCTGCCGCGCCGGCTCCCCGAAGAAGTCGAGGACCAGCGCCGAGGCACGCCGGGCGGCACAGAACCCGGCCAGCTGGTCTTTCCCCGGCAGAGCGGTACTGGCCACGTCCAGCATCAGCTGCCAGTAGCAGCGACCGTCCGCCAGCCTAGCCATCCAGACCCAGCCATCCTCCATGCTTTCCACCGCCGAGCCATGCGGCCCGGGGGCGCCTTGCCAGGTGTTGAGCAAACCCAGGGTTTCAGGACCGCGCAGACCTTTGCCGGACAGCGGTGCCAGCCGGCCACGCGCTTCCACCAGAAAATTGGCGGCGATTACGCTGGCCCCGTCGGGGCCGTCCAATTGAACTTGATGGCCTTGTGCGTTAGAGACCAGCGTACGCACTTTGGCCTCGATCACCGCGATGCCTGCTGCCTGCAGGTCTAGCCTCAGGGCGTGGTCGAATGCGCGGCGGTCGAGCAGGAATTCGGTGTTGAGGGTTTGCCGGGTGCCGTTCCAGTACACCTCGCGCGCCGACGGCGCCGCCGCGCTGTCGGCCGCCCGTCGCAGGCCGGCATGGTGCAGGCCGTCCAGCACCCGCTGGGACACCCCCTCCACCGCATCGAAGCGGCGCCAGTCGCTGACCACGCTGACGCGATAACCGAGCCGGTTGAGCCCGAGGGCGACGGCGGCACCGGCTGGACCGGTGCCAAGTACCAGAATATGTGCTGAAGTCATGATGGATGCCTGCGTTGTTCAATGCCGATGAAACTGGCCTCGCGCTGCAAATGGTCAAGCAGTTGTTGGCGTGTGGCATCGGGATGAAGCAAGAAATAGGCGGCGATCAGCCCGCTCATCGCCGCCGTGGCGATGCTGGCCCCGGCCATCCCACCCTCGCCGCTTGCGACCACGGTGCCGAAGTCAGCCTGCGGACTGGCGAGCCAGGACCATTGCCCGGCACGGCAGCGGGCATCGCCGGTGATGCGCAACACGCCCGGGTAGCTCGCCGGGTAGACCGGTTCGCCTTGGGCCGGGCTTGAGGCACACAGCACGATACCGGCCGCGAGGGCCTGCTCGCAGGCGGCACGCAGCAGGGGGCGGTCCTGCCGGATGCCCAGGCTGAGGTTGAGCACCTTGACCTCTTGCTCGATCAGCCAATGCAGGGCTGCCGCGATCTGCAGCGGGGTGGTGGTCCAGCGCTCGTGGAAGACCTGGGCCACGCAGAACTGCGCCGCCGGGGCCTGTCGTGCCGCCATGTCGAGCACCGCGCCGCCGTGCCCCAGCCGGTCGGGCTGGGCTTCCCCGTGCCGCAGGTCTTCTTGCTCGAGCCAAAAACCGCGCGCCGCCAGCACCCGGCTCGCCTGCTCGTGGCGGCAGCCGCTGTCGACGATGCCGATGCGCAGTTCAGTGCCCATCGCTCACGTACGCCTCCTGGCGTAGCAACAGTTGTCCGTCGATCAGCTCGAAGCGCAGATCGGCCTGCGCCAGCGTCGACGCGCGGTGGCTGATCAGGATGCGGGTGCGCTGGCTGAACAGCTCGTCGATCTCGGCGATGACTTCGCGCTCGGTGGCCTCGTCCACCGCCGAGGTGGCTTCGTCGAGCACCAGGATCAACGGGTCCTGCAGCAAGGCGCGGGCAATGGCGATGCGCTGCTTCTGGCCGCCTGAGAGCTGTTGCCCGCGTTCGCCGACGTGGCTGTCGAGACCGTTCGGCATGGACTGGATCAGGCCGTCGAGACGAGCCTGCCGTGCCACGGTTTCGATCTGTTCGCGGCTGGCGTGCGGTGCGCTGTAGCGGATGTTGTCGGCCAGGCTGCCACGAAACAGCACGATGTCCTGGCTCACGACGGCGATGCGGCGACGCAGGGTAAACAGGTCCAGTTCGCGCAGATCGACCCCTTCGAAGCGGATGCTCCCTTGCTGGGGGTCGTAGAAGCGTTGCAACAGGTCGATCAGGGTCGATTTTCCGACCCCGGATGCACCGCTGATGGCCACCTTGCGCCCTGCCGGTATCTGCGCCGACACGCCACGCAGCACCCCCTGCTGGCGCTCGCCATGAGCGAACCAGACGTTATCTAGTACCAGTTCGCCGCCGCTGCTCGACGGCTCTCGCGGATGTTCTGGCTGATGGATGCTGACCGGCTCGTTCTGCAACTCCATGACCCGGCCCAGGCTCACGGTCATGCGTTGCAGTGCGACGTAGAGCCCCAGCAGGCTTTGCACCGGCCCGACCGCCATGCCAAGGTAGGTGGAAAAGGCGATCAGCGAACCCAGTTGCCAGCTGCCGTTGACGACCCAGTAACCACCGATGAGGAAGGCGCAGGCACGCGACAGCGAGGTCAGCGTGCCGGGGACGGCCTGGGTGAAGAATTCGGTCACCTGCAGCTTGAGCAGGCGCTGCATATAGCCCTCGCCGAGGTGATCGAGGCGATGCAGTTCGGCGGTTTGCTGTCCGGCGGACTGGATGAACTTCATCGCGGGTAGCGTTTCGACCAGAAAGGAAGACATGTCGGCCGAGCTTTCGCGCAGCTGGCGCGCATCGCGCTCTACTTTCTGGCGCATCCAGCGCAGCCACAGCACTTCGAGCGGGATCAGCACCACCACCAGCAGCGACAGTTTCCACGACAGCGCCAGCAGCAAGGCGATGGCGCCGATCAGGCCGATCACGCTGGAGACGGCGGAAAACAGCGAGTCCAGCGCAAAGCGCTGAATTTCGGCCACGTCGCCATCGAGCCTGGAAAGCAGGTCGCCGATGCGCCGCCGACCGTAGAAGGCTGGGGAGAGTTGCTGCAGATGACCGTACAGGGCGCCACGCAGGGAAAACAGGATGCGCCCGGACAGACGGGTGTGCAGGTAGCGGTTGACGCCGCTGAGCAGGGTGCTGGCAATGCCGACCACGATCATGGCGAGCGCGATGGTGAGCAATAGCGGGTAGTCTTTGCCGAGCAGCCCCCTGTCGATCAGCATCTTGGTGAGCCAGGGCTGGGCCAGCACCAGCAAGGAGGCTCCCAGCGACAGTCCGAGCAGTCCGCCGATGGCTAGACGATGCGGACGCACAAAGCCGTACAGCCAGTCCATCGACTGTTCGAACAGGGCCGGGTTGTTTGTTTTGGCGAGCTTGAGGAAAAACCTGAACATAGGGGTTCCGCGCGGCGGCTGCCGGGTCAAGATGTGCTCTGCGTGGCAGGGAACACGGGGGACGTTACCACTGCAGCTGCTTCAGCTTGCGGTAGAGGGTGGCACGGCTGATGCCCAGCGCCTGGGCCGCAGCCGAAACGTTGCCCTGATGGCTGTCGAGGGTGCTGCGGATCAGCTCCAGTTCCTGGTCGCGGATCAGCCCGCCGGAAGGCCGCGTACTGGCGTGCAACTCCTCGAGGAAATGGTCGCTCAGGTGTTCGGGGTTCAACTCGGTTTCGTCGCCTTCGCGCATCGCCAGCGCCGCGCGCAGCACCATTTCCAGCTGGCGGATATTGCCCGGCCAGGGGTAATGGGCAAAGAGCTCGGCCAGTTCGTGGCTGACCGTGACATGCCCTGCCCCCAGCTTGTCGAGCAGAGTGTCAATCAGTTGGCCGAGATCCTCGCGCTCGCGCAGCGACGGCAGGCCGACGCTCACCCCGTTGATGCGGTAGTAGAGGTCTTCGCGAAACATCTTGTCGCGCACCATGGCCTTGAGGTCGCGGTGGGTGGCACAGATTACCGCGACGTCGATGTTCTGCTCTTCGCCGGCCCCCAGCGGCGCCACCTTGCGCTCTTGCAGCACGCGCAACAGGCGCGCCTGCAGGTGGAGCGGCATGTCGCCGATTTCGTCGAGGAACAGCGTGCCGCCGTTGGCCTGCATCAGGCGCCCGACCACGCCGCCCTTGCGTGCGCCGGTAAAGGCGCCGTCGCGGTAGCCGAACAGCTCCGATTCGATCAGTCCTTCGGGAATGGAGGCGCAATTCACCGCGATGAACGGTTTGCCGGCGCGAGCGCTGGCTTCGTGCAGGGCGCGGGCGACGACCTCCTTGCCGGTGCCGGTTTCGCCGAGCAACAGCACGGGGAGATCGTTGTTCAAACCTTGCCGCGCCATTCTCAGGGCTCGCCCGAAACGGCTCTGGCCATCCGCCAACTCGTCCAGGGTGCAGGGTCTGGGCTGTGGTTTGGCCGTCGTGGTCGCCGACACGATGGTCGGCGGGTGCGGCAGTTGCAAGGCCTTGAAGTAGAACTCGCCATGCGCCAGCGGGACTTTGGCGGTGCCGTCATGCACGATGCGCGAGATCAGCGTGTTGCCGCGCACGCCCAGCGCCTCTTCGCAACGCTGGCCGACCATCTTGTCGCGCGGCAGCTGCAGCAGGTCGCAGGCTTGCTGGTTGGCGGCCAGGATGTCGCCTTCCACGCTCACCGCCAGCACGCCGTGCCAGGCCGAGCCGAGATATTGCTGGCGCGGATGAAATACCAGCACCAGATGCTCCGGGAAAAAGGCGCCGAACAGGCGGCTTTCGATCTGGCTGGCGGCGATCATCAGCATGCCGAGGCTGTCCTGCGGCTGGGCCAGGGTGCCCTCGCGCGTCAGGTCGAGCACGCCGATGGCGTCGCCGTGCGGGTTCTTGATCGGTACCGAGGAACAGGAGAAACGGCTCAGGCATTCGAGGTAATGCTCGCCGCTATTGATCAGGATCGGCCGGCTCTCGATCAGCGCCGTGCCGAGGGCATTGGTGCCGCGCAGCGATTCGCTCCAACATGCCCCGGGGGTGATGTCCTGGATGCCGAGGGTACGGAGGTAATCGGTGCGCCCTTCCACCGCGAGCATGTTGGCGTTGGCATCGCCCAGGATGACCAGGCCTTCGTTGCCGTAACGTTCGGCCAGGAACTCCATTTCCGGGGTGGCGGCGTCGAGCAGCATGCGGTTGGCCGCCAGCAGCATGTCCAGATCGTTGACGACCTGCAGGCTGACCAGTTTGCTGTCGATGCAATCCAGTCCGTGGCTGAAGCTGCGGCGCCAGGAGGCTTCGATTTCCTGGCGCAACAGGCCTTGGGGAAGTTGTCCCTCCACACGCAGCTTCTCCCTGAGCAGGTGGGCGGCCTGCAAGGGATCCGGAGTGGCTGGTGTCAAAGGAAAGAAGTGGCTCATAGACCTCCCGGCAGAGACTTGGCGCCGCCGCGGTCGAGACAGCGCTCGGCCCAAGCTGGAAGTCAGTAACTTGTCACATTATCGACCAAAAATCCACACATTAGCAGGCGGGGTTCGGCGCAGCGCAGGGTTGGCCGAAGCCTGCCCCCTGCCCTGGCGCGCCGGCTTTCCGGGGAGCCTTGCCTTTACTTCGTCGCCTCGCTCTCCCAGCCGCCGCCCAGTGCCAGGAACAGGTTGACCTGGTCGACGGCAAGCTGGCTCTCCGCGCTGGCCAGCGAGGCTTCGGTGTTGGCGAGGGTGCGCTCGGCGTCGAGGCTCGACAGGTAGGGTACGCGCCCGGCCTGGTAGAGGCGGCGGTTCTGCTCGGCGGCTTCGCGGGCTTCGTCGCGTGCCGTCTGCAGGTCGGCCTGGCGCTGCAGGTTGCGCGAGTAGAAGCTCAGCGCGGTTTCGGTCTCGCGCAGGGCGTTGAGCACGACGCCATCGAAGCGCGCCAGCGCGGCTTCGGCGTCGGTCTTGGCGATCTTGACCCGGGCGCGGGCGCCGCTGTCGGGTATCGTCCAGCTGATCAGCGGGCCGAGGCCGAAGCGTTCGGTGCGCCCTTCCCCGAGGTGTTCGAGGATGCCGCTATACCCTGCCGAGGCGCCGATGATGATGCTGGGGTAGAGCGCGGCGGTGGCTACCCCGATGCGGGCGGTGGCGGCGGCGAGCTGGCGCTCGGCCTCGCGCACGTCGGGGCGGCGCTTGAGCAGCGCGGCGCCGTCGCCGACCGGGATGCGTTGCTCGATGCGCGGCTCGGTCTGGCAGTCGATCCGGGCGTCTTGCAGCTGTTGCGGAGTTTTGCCGACCATCACCGCCAGCCGGTAGCGGGCGGCGTCTTTCTCGGCCTGGAAGCGCGGCAGCGTGGCGCGCAGCGTATCGGCCTGGGAGCGTGCGCGCAGCACGTCGGTGATGCGGCCACGCCCGGCGTCGGCGAGGCGGCGGGCGACGTCGACGCTGCGGTTCTGCAGGTCCAGCACATGCTGTGCGACCGCCAGTTCGTGCCCCGCCGAGCACATCTGCACATAGGAACGCACGGTTTCCGCCGCCACCGAGACGCGCACCAGGTCGAGCGCCGCTTCGCTGGCCTCGGCGCTGGCGTGGGCGGACTCTTCGGCGCGCGCCAGCTTGCCGAACAGGTCGATCTGGTAGGCGATCTGGATGCCCGCGTCGCCCTCGTTCAACACCGGCAGCTTTTCCTCGACCAGGAAGGCTTCGCCAGCCTCCCGTGCGCGCTTGGCGGCCAGCGTCACGCCGGCGTGCGGGCCGCGCTCGGCGTCGACCTCGGTCACCACCGCCATCGCCCGGCGCAGGTTGGCCGAAGCGATGCGGATGCTGGTATTGGCTTCGAGCGCCTCGCTCACCAGCTGGTCCAGCGCCGGGTCGCGGTAGAGCCGCCACCAGCCGGCGGGGACCGGGTCGAGCGATACCCCGGCGCCGTTGCCGCCGATGAAGGCACCGTTGGCCGAGGGCGCGCGCACCATGGCGTTATCCGGCACGCGATAATCCGGGCCGACCGTGGTGCAGGCCGTCAGCCCGCCCAGCAGGGCGAGCGACACGAGAACGGAGAGGCGTTTCACGAGCGGGCCTCCCCGTGCTTGGCGGCGGGTTTGGCCAGCGTGGTGACCGTCTGTACCGATACCGTGGCGGTGCGTCCGGCAATCAGGCGGAAGTCGTCGGGCACCTCGTCCAGCGCGATGCGCACCGGCACCCGCTGTGCCAGACGCACCCAGTTGAAGGTGGGGTTCACGTTGGGCAGCAAGGTGGCGCCATTGCTGCGGTCGCGGTCCTCGATGCCGGCGGCGATGCTTTGCACGTGGCCGCGCAGGGTGTGCGCATCGCCCATGATCTGGATGTCGACCGGCTGGCCGATGTGCACGTTGTTGAGCTTGGTTTCCTCGAAGTAGCCGTCGACGTGGAAGGAATGGGCATCGACGATGGAGAGCACCGGGCGTCCGGTGGTGACGTAATCGCCCAGGCGCGGCGTGCGGTCGTTCAGGTAGCCGTCCACCGGGCTTTTCACCTCGGTGCGTTCCAGGTTGATGCGGGCGACGTCGAGCGCGGCTTCGGCGGCGGCCAGGGTGGCTTCGCCCTGCTGCACCTTGGCCTCGCTTTCCTCCAGGTTTTCCTTGGCCACCAGGTCGGCCAGGGCGCGGCTGCGGACGGTCTCGCGACGGGCTTGCGCCAGCGTGGCACGTTGCGCCGCCACCGCCGCCATGGCCTGCTTCAGCGCCAGCTCGTAGCGGGCGCGGTCGATCACGAACAGCACTTGGCCGCGCTTCACCAGCTGGTTATCGCGCACCGATACGGTGGTGATCAGCCCGGAGACGTCCGGGGCGATCTGGACCACGTCGGCGCGGATATGGCCATCCCGGGTCCACGGCGCGTTGCTGTAGTAATCCCACAGGTGCCAGCCGACCACGGCGGCGATGACGACGACAGTCAGGGTCAGGATCACCGACCCTGCGTTTCGAATGTTTTTTTTCATGGGTGCAATCCGCGAGTCAAGGCAACCGTGCCGCCGAGCACGATCACGTAAAGGGCAAAATTGAACAGCGAGCGGTGCCAGACGAGCTTGTAGACGCCCAGCCGCATCAGAACAAAGCGCAGGCAGCCGGTGACGGCCAGGGCGCCGAGCATCAGCACCAGCAGGCTGGGGATGAACACGCCGTAGAGATCGATTTCGCCAATCATGGGGTTTCTCCTGCGGAGGGGGCCGTGGCGGGGGCTCCGGTCAGCGCGACAAAGCGGGCGGCATCGGGAAACAGCGTGATGCGCAATTCCACCAGGGCGTTCTGGGCTTCCCGCGCCGCCCTGCCCAGCTCCGCCTTGGTGAGGCTCAAGGCCCGGTCGATGTCCTCGCGCAGCGAAGCGGGAGGCTGACGCTGGCCATGGTGGCCGACGCATTCCCGGTAGTGCCCGGCGACGGACTGGAGCACGCGGTCGATCGCCACGTGCGCTGTCTCTGGCAGGCGGTGTTCATCGCGTTGCAGGTCCAGGGTGCTGAACCCTACCCGCAACTCGCCG
This sequence comes from Pseudogulbenkiania sp. AW2-16, assembly GCF_056824575.1. NCBI lineage: Bacteria > Pseudomonadati > Pseudomonadota > Betaproteobacteria > Neisseriales > Chromobacteriaceae > Pseudogulbenkiania > Pseudogulbenkiania sp. AW2-16. The sequence goes on from NZ_CP157668.1 coordinate 3,091,901, forward strand.
AAGCCGGTATCGCCGTGGTCATCGTCGCTGGCGGCCGGGCGCGGCACCAGCAGGCCCAGGCGGTCCAGCATGTGCGACGTGAGGTTGGCGTAATCGCCGCGGTGGCTGCCTGCAGCGGTCTCGGCCAGGTCTTTCCAGCTGGCGCGCAGCAGGCGGCGCATCGCCAGCTCGGCGCCAAACGGCCGCGTGAGCAGGGTCCAGCACAAGGCGAACAGCACCCCGCACACCCCGGCCACGCTGCTGTTGAAGAAGGCGGTGAAGTCCGCATCGTAGGCACCTTGCAGGCCGAGGAACGAAGCGGTGTTGACCGTCAGCAGCATGGCGGCCATGGTGAAGCGCGGGTGCGATGCCAGGGTGCCGATGGCGAGGAACGGGATGGCCAGCATCAGCGCCAGGGTTTCGAACTCGTGCGCGGCCGGGATGATCAGGAATAGCAGCACGGCGGTGAGCGGGATACTGACCGCGGCCCAGGTGAAGAAGGTGCGGATCAGCGGCGCCGGCTCGTCCTGTGCGGCGAAGAAGCAGCTCGAGACGGCGCCCAGGATCACCGCGCTGGCGCCGTCGTTCCAGCCCATGCCGATCCACAGCAGGCAGGAGAGGAAGATCGCCAGCGAGGCCGATGCCGCCGCGAACAGGATCATGCCATGGTCGTAATGGCGCGCCTTGCCGCCGAGTTCCCAGCGCCGGTACGCCGGTTTCCACGCGGTATCGGCCTCGCCCCGGGCGATCATGTCGCGCAGGTCGAGGCAGTCCTGCCACAGCCGGATCAGCGATTGCAGGCGCGTGACGGCGTGCGCGATCAAGAGATCGTTCCATTCCGCGTCCGGGCCGCTACGGCGCGCATCGGCAAGCTGGCGCTGAAAACGTGCCGCCTCGTCGCGGCCCCTGGCCCCGGGCGACGAGAGTATCCAGCGGGCGATGGCTTCCATCAGGCCGGTCAACGGGGCGGGAACGTCCTGCTCCAGCTTGCGTGCGGCGTCGAGCGTCGCCGTGAGCGAGGACAGGATGGGCAGCAGCATGCTCATGCGGCTTTGCAGTTCGCGCGTGGTGTGCACCATGTCCGCGTTGGCGGCATCGTAGGCCAGGTGGGTGATGTACTGGTCCAGGGACAGGATGTCGGCGGCCGGGCGGTGGCGGGTCGCCGGGTGGCTGCTGGCGAAGGCCGGCGACAGGGCTTCCGCCGCCCAGGCGCCGGCGTCCTTGAACCAGGCGCCGATGCGGGCTTCGAGCACCGGCGCCACCTTGCTGGGAAACACGATGGAGGCGACCACGCTGGCACAGACGATACCGAGCACGATTTCCTCGCTGCGCGCCAGGGCAATGTCGAACACCGCCTCGGGCTGGGACACGGCGGGCAGCGCGATCATCGGCAAGGTGTACGCCGAGAGCATGAATAGGTAGTTGCGCGGTGTGCGGTCGCGCAGCGACAGGCACAGCAGCGTGCCGGTCCAGAGCGAAATGACCAGGCTCAGCATGATCGGCTCATTGACGAAGCGGGGCACGAAGAGAATGGCAGCGGCACCGCCGATCAGGGTGCCGATGACCCGGTAAAGCCCTTTCGAGCGGGTGGCGCCAATCAGCGGATGCGACACGATGTACACCGTGGACATCGCCCAGTAAGGGCGTGGCAGCCCAAGGGCCATGCCGATGTACAGGGCCAGTATCGCGGCGAGAAAGGTCTTGGCCGAAAACAGCCAATCGCGCCAGCTGGGGAGAGTCATCATGTGGTGTCGTTGTTAGCCGCCCCATCCGACGCAGGCGATGGGTTGTGGGAGGAAAAATGACGCATACCCCTCAGCACGCATGGGGTTTCAAACCTGCGAGGGCTCCCGGCCATGCCTGGGTCTTGGCTTTGGTTATAGCAAAGCGGCCGGGCCGGAAGTCTAAAAAGCCCCGGGGTTCCGGGGCTCGGACGGACAGGGTGGCGTGGCAATCAGTTGGTGCTGCGCGGGTTGAGCACGTACAGTTTTACGGCGGACTGGCCGACCTTGAGTGCGCGCGGCACGGCTTTGAAGTTGTCGAAGCGCCAGGCGAAGTTGGCTTCCTTGTGCGCGCCGACCTGACCGATGGTGACCGGGGCCGCTCCTTCGCCTTCGATCACCACGTTCACCGGTTGGGCGCTGGTGTTGGCGACGTGAAAGGCCATGCTGTCGTCGCGCGGCACGCCGACCGAGCCAGGCTGCACGCTGCCGTCTTGCGCCACCGTCAGGCGCAGATGGGTGTCGGCATCGATCACCGCGGTGCGGGTGCCGAAGGACGCTTGCGGTGCCGTGGCGGCGGTCTTGACGGTGGCGCCACCCAGGTTGTCGACGTAATAGTTGTCGTTGCCGGCGTAAGCCGAACCGGCAAATGCGAGGGCGATCAAGGCGGTACAGGGCAAGGCGGCGGCGAAGCTGATTTTTTTCATGCTGCAAATCTCCATGTTGGGCGGTGTCCACGGGGCCGAAACGACCTCGGTTACCGGAAAAGCGGCGCCGCGTTGTCGTGCGGGGCGTCATGGAGGTATTTCAACAGTTGCTTCGTTGGGAATAAACCGGCGAAAATGAAATGGGTAATTAACTAAAAAGAAATTATGGATACCTTGACTGCCATGCGCGTCTTCCAGACCGTGACCGAAGCCGGCAGTTTTGCCGGCGCCGCCGAGCGCATGGACCTGTCCCGCGCCATGGTCACCAAATACGTGGCGGCACTCGAACAGCAGTTGGGTGTGCGCTTGTTGCATCGCTCGACCCGGCGCCTGTCCCTGACTGAAGTCGGTGCCGATTACATCCAGCGCGTGGCGTCCATCCTGGCGCAGGTGGATGAAGCCGCGGCGGTGGCCAGCCGCCAGAGCCAGACCCCGGCGGGTACGCTGCGCATCACCGCCAGCGTCGCCTTCGGCCAACGTCGACTGGGCACGCTGCTGACCGAGTTTCACCGTCGTTATCCGGAGATCAGCGTCGACCTGATGCTCACCAACCGCCACATCGACCTGGTCGAAGAAGGCTACGACCTCGCGCTGCGCACCTCGTTGCACGCCAGCGAGGAAAACCTCATCGCCCGGCTGCTGCTGGGCCCGATCTACAGCACGCTGCTGGCGGCGCCGAGCTATCTGGAGAAGCACGGCACGCCGCAGACACCGGCCGACCTTGTCCATCACAACTGCCTGCGCTACAGCCGCCCGCTGGAGTCAAACACCTGGAGCTTCGGCCCGCCCCAGTCGCCCGTGACCGTGCGTGTGTCCGGCTCGCTCAGCACCAACGACGGCGCGGTGCTGATCGATGCGGCCCGCGCCGGGCTCGGCATCGCGCTGCAGCCCAGCGTACTGGTCAGCGAAGACCTGGCCTCGGGGCGGCTGGTTGAATTGCTGCCAGATTGGGAGAAGCCAAGCACGGCGCTGTATGCGCTCTACCCGGCGCGCCGCTTCCTGCCGCAAAAGGTGCGCACGCTGATCGACTTCCTGTCCGAGCAACTGGGGCAGCTATCCCGCTCGCCCGAATACGTGGCCAACCGCGCCCCGCTGGGCGGCCGATAAGGTCCCTCGCCGCTTTGACTTGACGGCGAGTCAGGCCAAGTCAAGGCGCGGCCGTGGGGCGAGCGACACGGCGCGGCTCCGTCCCTTTCCCCTGGGCGGTGTACCGCTCATAGCCCTGCGCCTTGCGGCAGCACGGACCATTCGGGTTCGTCAAATTCGCCGATCACGGTGATGTCGCAATTGGCCGCATGCTTTTCGAGAATGGCGCGGACCGTTTCGTCGCGCCGGTCGTCCTTGGCGTCTCGGTGCGCCTTCGACTCCCAGGTGGCGATGGCGAGCAAGGTGTCGGGGGCGCCGATCTTGCGATGCAGGTAGGTGCCACGGGCACCGGGCGTGCGCTGGATGATCTCGCTGGCGCGAATCCAGGCCTCGGCGTATTCCTCCACCGTGTAGCCGGGCCGCATGCGAACTTCGAAAATGAATTTCATGCCGTTGTCTCCTTCCCTGTCGGGGTGAGCCGGGCCAGGTGCCCGACGCCTCTTTTTCTCTGCCAGAGGCTCGTCGACCTGGCCCTGTGGAACATATAGGACTAAATTGATTCTATATAAAGAACAGGGACTTGGAGATGTTGCGGCTGAGCAGGCTGACCGATTACGGCACCGTGATCATGGCCCACATGGCGCGTGAACCGGGCCATGTCTACAGCGCCGCCGAGCTCGCCGGCGCGGTGGGGGTCGCCCTGCCCACCGCGAGCAAAATCCTCAAGACCCTGGCGCGCAAGGCCTTGCTGCACTCGTTGCGGGGCGCTCACGGCGGCTACCTGCTGGCGCGGCCACCGCGGGAGATTTCGATCGCCCAGGTCATCGACGCGCTGGAGGGCCCGTTCGGCGTCACGGAATGCAGCGTGGCGGCCGGTCTGTGCCCGCAGGAGAACGCGTGCGCCTTGCGCCGCCACTGGCAGCGCATCGACCGGGCGCTGCGCCAGACCCTCGATGGCCTGACGCTGGAGGACATGACGCAACCGGTGCCGGCGGGTATGCCGGAGCGGCGGCGGGCGCAGCATGACCGGCGGCACCGTTCTGGCGGTCATGGCTGAGCGAAATCGACAGGAGAGGCAGATGGCCAGTTCGACAGTCAAGCTCGACGAGCTGATCAGCCAGGAATACCGGCACGGCTTTTTCACCAGCGTCGAGACCGACACCGTGCCGCGCGGCTTGTCGGAAGACCTGATCCGGCTGATTTCGGCCAAGAAGGGCGAGCCGGACTTCCTGCTGGAATGGCGCCTGCGCGCGTACCGGCACTGGCTCACCATGGCCGAGCCGCACTGGTCCACCGTGCATCACCCTCCCATCGATTACCAGGACATCGCTTATTACTCCGCGCCGAAGTCGCGCCAGGACGGGCCGCAAAGCCTGGACGAGGTCGACCCGGAGTTGCTGCGCACCTATGAGAAACTGGGTGTGCCGCTGGAAGAGCGTGCCCTGCTCGCCGGCGTGGCGGTGGACGCGGTGTTCGACAGCGTGTCGGTGGCGACTACCTTCAAGGACAAGCTGGCCGGGCTCGGCATCATTTTCTGCTCGTTCTCCGAGGCGGTGCGCGAGCACCCGGAGCTGGTGCGGCAGTACCTGGGCTCGGTGGTGCCCTACACCGACAATTTCTTCGCCTCGCTCAACTCGGCGGTGTTCAGCGACGGCTCGTTCTGCTACATCCCGCCCGGCGTGCGCTGCCCGATGGAGTTGTCGACCTACTTCCGCATCAACGCCCGCAACACCGGCCAGTTCGAACGCACGCTGATCATCGCAGACAAGGGCGCCTACGTCAGCTACCTGGAAGGCTGCACCGCGCCGATGCGCGACGAGAACCAGCTGCACGCCGCCGTGGTCGAGTTGATCGCGCTGGAAGACGCCCAGATCAAGTACGCCACGGTGCAGAACTGGTACCCCGGCGACAAGGAGGGCCACGGCGGCATCTACAACTTCGTCACCAAGCGCGGCGATTGCCGTGGGAATAATTCGAAGATTTCCTGGACCCAGGTGGAGACCGGTTCGGCCATCACCTGGAAGTACCCCAGCGTGATCCTGCAGGGCGACAACGCCGTCGGCGAGTTTTACTCGGTGGCGCTGACCAACCACTACCAGCAGGCGGATACCGGCACCAAGATGATCCACCTGGGCAAGAACACGCGCAGCACCATCCTCTCCAAGGGCATCTCGGCCGGGCACGGCAGCAACGCCTATCGCGGCACTGGTGAAAGTGGCGAAGAGCGCGGTCGGCGCGCGCAACTACACGCAATGCGACTCGCTGCTGCTGGGCGACCGCTGCGCCGCCCACACCTTCCCCTACATCGAGGTGAAGAACCCGACCGCCCGCGTCGAGCACGAGGCCTCGACCTCGCGCATCGGCGAGGACCAGTTGTTCTACTGCCAGAGCCGCGGCATCGCGCCGGAAGACGCGGTGTCGATGATCGTCAGCGGCTTTTGCAAGGAAGTATTCAAGGAACTGCCGATGGAGTTCGCGGTGGAGGCCCAGAAGCTGCTGGGGGTAAGCCTGGAGGGCAGCATCGGCTAACAAGGAACAGACCATGCTCGAAATCCGCAACCTGCACGTCTCGATCAACGACAAGCCGATCCTGCGCGGCCTCGACCTGACGGTGCGCGCCGGCGAGGTGCACGCCATCATGGGCCCCAACGGCTCGGGCAAGAGCACGCTGGCCCACGTACTGGCCGGGCGCGAGGGCTATACGGTGACGGCCGGCGAAGTGCGCTACCTGGGGCGCAATCTGCTGGAGCTGTCCCCCGAACTGCGGGCACGCGAGGGGATTTTCCTGGCGTTCCAGTATCCGGTGGAGATTCCCGGCGTCGCCAACATCTACCTCCTGAAGGCGGCGGTGAACGCGCTGCGCCTGCACCGTGGCGAGCCGGAGCTGGACGCGGTGGACTTTCTCACGCTGGTGAAGGACAAGCTCAGGCTGATGGGCATGGACACCGGCCTGCTGTACCGCTCGGTGAACGAAGGTTTTTCCGGCGGCGAGAAGAAGCGCAACGAGATTTTGCAGATGGCGGTGCTCGAGCCCCGCCTCGCGCTGCTCGACGAAACCGACTCGGGCCTGGACATCGACGCGCTCAAGATCGTCGCCGGCGGAGTCAACGCCATGCGCAGCCCGGAACGCGCCATGGTGCTGGTGACGCACTACCAGCGCTTGCTCAACTACATCGTGCCGGACCAGGTGCACGTGCTGGCACAGGGCCGCATCGCCTTGTCCGGCGGGCGCGAGCTGGCGCTGGAGCTGGAAAACCGTGGCTACGGCTGGGTCGAGGCGGCGGGACAGGCGGGAGGCGGCACATGAATCCTGCCGCCGACTTCTACCGCGACGCCTTCGCCCGCGTCGCCACGACCTTGCCGGGTAGCGAGCTGCCGTGGCTGCGGCGCGGGCGCGAGGCGGGCCTGGCATTCTTCGCCGAGGCCGGTTTCCCGACGCTGCGCCAGGAGGACTGGAAGTACACCAGTGTCGCCGCCATCGAGAAAAGCCGCTTCATGCCGCCCCCTCCGACGGCGAACGGCGTCGCTCCTGGGCTGATCGACGCCTGGGGGCTGGCGGGAACGCAGCGCCTGGTGTTCGTGAATGGCCGTTACCAGCCGCGCTGGTCGAACATCGGCCCGTTGCCGGCCGGGGTCACGCTGGCGAGCCTCGCCGAGGTGCTGGAACGCGATCCGCAGCGGCTGGAGGGCGTGCTGGGCGTGTTGCCCGCTGGCTACCCGTCGGGCTTCGCCGCGCTCAACCAGGCCTTCTTCAGCGACGGCGCCTACCTGCAACTGGCCGCCGGGGTGGCGCTCGAGACGCCGGTCCACCTGCTGTTCGTCACCACCGAAGCGGGGCTGGCGCTGCACACGCGCAACGTGGTGCGTGCCGAGGCCGGCAGCCGCGCCTGCCTGATCGAACACCATGTGGCGCTGGGCGACGGCGCCTACCTGAGCAACACCGCCACCGACCTCGTGGTCGGGCAAGATGCCGAGGTCGAACACCTCAAGCTGCAGCAGGAGTCCCTCAAGGCCTTCCACGTGGCCGCGCTGGATGTCGACCAACAGCAAGGCAGCCGTTTCGTTTCGCGCTCGTTCGCGCTGGGCGGCGGCACTGGCGCGCGTCGACATCCGCGTCGGGCTCAACGCCGAGCACGCCGCCTGCACGCTCGACGGGCTCTACATGACCGACGGCCGGCAGCACAGCGACCACCACACCCGCATCGACCATGCCCGGCCCTACGGCACCAGCCGCGAGTTCTACAAGGGGGTGCTGGCCGGCGCGTCGCGCGCGGTGTTCAACGGCCGGGTCGTCGTGCAGGCCGACGCCCAGCACAGCGACGCTTATCAGGCCAACCGCAACCTGCTGCTGTCGGACAACGCCGAAATCGACACCAAGCCGCAACTGGAAATCTACGCCGACGACGTGAAGTGCAGCCACGGCGCCACCGTCGGCCAGCTCGACCCGGAGCAGGTGTTCTACCTGCGCTCGCGCGGGGTGGACGAGGCCGACGCGCGCGCCCTGCTCACCTTCGCCTTTGCGGCGGAGATGGTCGGCCGGATCGACATGGCGCCGTTGCGGGCGCGGCTGGAAAAACTGCTGCTGGGGCGCTTGCCCGAGCGGGTCAAGGAGCTGGTATGAATGCCGTGGTGAAGCAAGAGGCCGTCCGCCGTGATGAGTTGCCCGGGTTCGACGTGGCGCGCTGGCGGCAGGATTTCCCCATCCTGAGCCAGACCGTGCACGGCAAGCCGCTGGTCTACCTCGACAACGCCGCCACCAGCCAGAAGCCGCAGAGCGTGATCGAGACCGAAACGTGTTACTACGGCGAGATCAACGCCAACGTGCACCGTGGCGTGCACACCCTGAGCCAGCGTGCCACCGAAGCCTTCGAGGCGGCGCGCGACACGGTGCGGCGCTTCATCAACGCGGCCCGGCGCGAGGAAATCGTGTTCGTGCGCGGCACCACCGAGGCGATCAACCTGGTGGCGGCGAGCTTCGGCCAACGTTTGCGGCTCGGCGACGAGATCCTGATCACCGAGATGGAGCACCACTCCAACATCGTGCCGTGGCAGCTGCTGTGCGAGCGCAGCGGCGCGCTGCTGCGCGTCGCCCCCATCGACGAGGCGGGCGAGCTGAAGCTCGACGAATTCGCCCGCCTGTTGGGCCCGGCGACCCGCCTCGTGGCGGTGACGCAGCTGTCCAACGCGCTGGGCACCGTCAACCCGGTGCGTCAGTTGATCGAGCTGGCCCACGCCGCCGGGGCGGTGGTGCTGGTCGACGGCGCCCAGGCCGTCGCTCACCGGCCGGTCGACGTGCAGGCGCTCGACTGCGATTTCTACGCCTTTTCCGGCCACAAGCTCTATGGCCCCACCGGTATCGGCGTGCTCTACGGCAAGGCGGCGCTGCTGGAGTCGATGCCGCCCTACCAGGGCGGCGGCGACATGATCCGCCAGGTCAGTTTCGCCGGCACCACCTACAACGACCTGCCCTACAAGTTCGAGGCCGGCACCCCGAATATCGCCGGCGCCATCGGCCTGGGGGCGGCCATCGACTACCTGAACACGCTGGGCTTGCCCGCTGTGGCCGCCCACGAGCAGGCCCTGCTCGCTGAAGCCACCGCCCAAGCCATGCAGATACCCGGCCTGCGCCTGATCGGCACGGCGCGCGACAAGGCGAGCATCCTGGCGTTCACCCTGGAGGGCGTGCATCCGCACGACATCGGCACGATCCTGGACCTGGAAGGGGTGGCGGTGCGTGCCGGACACCATTGCGCGATGCCGGTGATGGCGCATTTCGGCCTGCCCGCCACGGTGCGCGCCTCGTTCGCCCTCTACAACACGGCCGAGGAGGTGGACGTGCTGATGCACGCCATCCGCAAGGCCCGGGAGGTGTTTGGCTGATGTCCGACTTGCGCGATCTCTACCAGGAACTCATCGTCGACCACTACCGCCGGCCGCACAATTTCGGCCCGCTGGCGGGGGCGAACCGCCACGCCGAGGGTTTCAACCCGCTGTGCGGCGACCATCTTTCGCTGTCGCTCAAGGTGGTGGACGGCGTGATCGAGGACGCCTGTTTCGAAGGCGCCGGCTGCGCCATTTCCACCGCCTCGGCCTCGTTGATGACCGATGCGCTCAAGGGTAAGACCGAGGCCGAGGCCGAAGCGCTGTTCGCCGTCTTCCACGCGCTGGTGACGGCCGAGGACGCCACTCCCGCCGAAGCGCCGCTCGGCAAGCTTGCCGTTCTGGCCGGGGTGCGCGAGTTTCCGACCCGGGTGAAGTGCGCCACCCTGGCCTGGCATACCCTGCTGGCGGCGCTGCACCAGAGCGACCAGCCGGTATCGACGGAGTGAAGACGATGGACCTGTTCCACTGGCATCACCGCAACGACGACGCCACCCCGCCCCCGGTTTCCGAATTGCAGCAGCGCGTGATCGAGGCGCTTCGCACCGTGTACGACCCGGAAATTCCGGTCAACATCTACGACCTGGGCCTCGTCTACGCGCTCGACGTGGATGACGCCGAGGGCAAGGTCCGTATCGACCTGACGCTGACCGCGCCGGGCTGCCCGGTGGCGCAGACCTTTCCCGCCCTGGTGGCCGAGGCGGTGGAACGCGTCGACGGCGTGCACGAGGCCGAGGTCGAACTGGTGTGGGAACCGCCCTGGTCGCAGGACATGATGAGCGAGGCGGCACGCCTGGAACTGGGCTTGCTGTGATGAGCGACTGGCTCGACGTGGCCCCGGCCGACGCCTTCCCGCCCGGAACCTTCCGTACCGTGGACGCCGACGGCGTGGCGATTGCCGTATTCAACATCGAGGGCTGCTATTACGCCATCGAGGACCTGTGTAGTCACGAAGCCGAGACCCTGTCCGACGGAGAGGTGCAGGGTGACTGCATCGTCTGCCCACGCCACGGCGCGCAGTTCTCGCTGCGCACCGGCGCGGCGCTCGGCCCGCCCGCCTACGAACCGGTGGCCACCTTCCCGGTGCGCGTCGAACAGGGCATGGTGCAGGTGCGCGACGACCGCTTCGATTGAACCCGTCCCCGCACTGCACCGTGCCTAGCGTACCGTTCTCGCCGGTAGACATGGCTCGCCACCGTGTTGCAGCCTGTCATTTGCCAGCACGGGTAGATATCCGTCTGTTCCGGCCCCGCCCCATCCATTCTGTATAAATCTTGACCCCACGCATGGCACTCGCCAGCGGCGCGATCTATCGTCAACATAGTTCCTTGCAACGTGCTCGACGGCTTGGCGGGGTTGGCCGAACCATCGATAGCAAGGCAGATGAAGGGCTCGCGCAGCGCCACCTCACGCAGGTGGAATCGTATTCCGCTGGCCGCAGCGCCTGTTTATGAAGCGACCAATGACACGATATGGCATCGAACGATAGCCGTTCCCACCGAAAAACCGCCCTCTATCGGGCAGGCAAAGGGGCCTTCTTCCTGCTGCTCGCCGCCGGGCTGTCCGTCCTGCTCTGGCACTGGCTTGCGCCCCCCATGGTCAAGGTGGGCCACCCCACCCGCGGGCCGGCCATCCAGGCGGTGTACGCCACCGGCAACGTCGAGGCCAGCGTGACGGTCACCATCGCTCCGCAGGTCGGCGGGCGGCTGGTCGAATTGCGCGCGGACGAAGGCGCCCAGGTGACGCCGGGGCAAATCCTGGGCCGGCTCGACGACAGCGACCTGCGTGCCAGCCTGGGCGACGAACAGGCCCGGCTGCGTTACGCCGAGCAGCGCTGGCAACGCGTACAGGCGCTGTTCAGCTCCGGCTTCGCCACCATCGATCAGCTCGATCAGGCCCGCTCCACGTTCGATTCCGCCCGCGCCACCACGCGCCGCATCGAAGAGCAGATCAAATTCATGACGCTGCGCGCGCCCGGCGCCGGGCACATCATCCGCCGCGACGGCGAGGTGGGCGATTTCATCCCGGTCAACCAGCCGGTGTTCTACCTGGCCCAGTCCGGCGCACCGCCGCGTATCACCACCGTGGTCGACGAGGAAGACATCGCCGGCGTCAAGGTAGGGCAGCCGGCTCAGATCACCGCCGACGGTTTCCCCGGGCGGGTGTTCCAAGGCAAGGTGGCCGAGATCACCGCCAAGGGCGACCCGCTGGCACGCAACTACCGCGTGCGCATCGCCCTGCTTCCCGGCACCCCGTTGATGATCGGCATGACCACCGAGGTCAACATCATCCTGGCCCGGCGTGAACACGCGCTGCTGGTGCCGAGCACGGCGCTCAACGGCAGCACGATCTGGCTGGTGCGCGACGGCCGGGCCCACAAGCAGCGCCTCACGCTCGGCGCCAAGGGAGCGGACCGCAGCGAGGTGCGGGCCGGACTGACCGATGGCGACACCTTCATCACCGAACCGCCGGCCGAACTGAAAGACGGTCAGAAGGTGCGCATCGCGCCCGCCGCGGCGCCGGCAGGAACCTCGCGATGAAGCTGGCGGCCTCGATCGCGCTCAGCCACCTGCTGTCGCGCCGGCGCCAGACACTGGTTTCGCTCGCCGGCATCGGTCTTGGCGTGGCGTTCTTTCTCGCCGTGTCGGCCCTGATGCGTGGTTCGGAGCAAGATTTCATGCGCCGCGCTGGTGGACAACTCGGCCCACATCACCGTGTACGACGAATTCCGCCAGGCCAAGCCGCAGGCGGCTGAGCTGGGGGCCGCGCATGGCGCGGTGGAAATCCGCGGCGTCAAACCGGAAACCGAGGTGCGCGGCATCCGCCAGTACAAGCAGAAGCTGGATTTCGTCAGCCGTCTGCCGGGCCTGCGCGTGGCGCCGGTGCTGCTCGGGCAGGCTATCTTCACCTTCGCCGGCAAGGACCTGGGCGCCGCCATCAACGGCATCGAGCCGGACCTGATGAAGAACGTCAGCACCATCGACCAGTATTTCATATCCGGCTCGCTCGCCTCGCTGCATTCCGACCCGGATGGCATCATCATCGGCACCGGTCTCGCCGACAAATTCCGCGCCAAGCTTGGCGACAAGATTTCGGTCACCTCCCCCACCGGCCTGGTGCGCGTGATGAAGATCGTCGCCCTGTTCCGTACCGGCACCGCTGCCTACGACGAGGGACAGACCTTCATCATCCTCAAGCGCGCGCAGACGTTGCTGGGCCGCCCCAACGTTGCCAACCGCTTCATCCTCAAGCTGGACGATCCGGCGCGTGCGCCGGTCGTCGCCGGCCAGATCGAACGTGCGCTCGGCTACAAGACGCAATCGTGGCAGGAAGCCAGCGAAGACATCATGAATCTGGTGAAGATCCGCAACATCATCATGTATAGCGTGGTGGCCGCCACCCTGATCGTGGCCGCCTTCGGCATCTACAACGTGATATCCACCGTGGTGCTGGAAAAAACCCGCGACATCGCCATCCTCAAGTCGATCGGCTTTCACGCGCGCGACATCCGCCGGATTTTCCTGATCGAAGGCGCCCTGCTCGGCCTCGTCGGCAGCGTGCTCGGCACCGGCCTCGGACTGGCGCTGATGGCCGGCCTCGCGCGGGTGGAAGTGAAAAGCCCGTTCATCACCACGCAAGCCTTTCTGCCGATCTACTGGGGCTGGGACCAGATGGCGCTGGCCGCCGCGTTCGCCATGGGTTCGGCGCTGGTGGCGGCCTACCTGCCGGCGCGCAAGGGCGGACGCGTGCGCCCGGTGGACATCCTGCGGGGCGCCGCATGAGCACGGTACTGCGCACGGAATCGCTCACGCGCGTGCTGCCGGGCGACGTGCCCACCACGCTGGTGGAGAACATCGATCTGGAGATCGCGCGCGGCGAGTTCGTCGCCATCATGGGGCCGTCCGGCTCGGGCAAGTCGTCGCTGCTCTATCTCTTGGGCCTGCTCGACATGCCCACCGTTGGCCAGGTGTGGCTGGACGATACCCTGACCACCGGCCTGAGCGAAGACCACCTCGCCCATATCCGGCTGGAACATATCGGTTTCGTGTTCCAGTTCCACTTTCTGCTGGAAGAATTCTCGGCGCTCGACAACGTGATGCTGCCGATGCGCAAACTGGCGCGACTGGAAGAGGACGAGGCGCGCGACAAGGCGAGCGAGCTATTGCGCACCTTCGATCTGGCCGAACAGATGCACAAGCGACCGAGCCAGATGTCCGGCGGGCAGCGCCAGCGCGTGGCCGTGGCGCGCGCACTGGCGAACGACCCGCAGCTGATCCTGGCGGACGAGCCGAGTGGTTCGCTCGACACCCATGCCAGTGCCAACGTGCGCGATATCCTGCACGACCTGGCGCGCAACCAGAACCGCGCCGTGGTCGCCGTCACGCACGACCCCACCTTCGCCCAGGCCGCCGACCGCCGCATCTTTCTGGTGGATGGGCAACTGCAGCCGCCCGAGCGTGCCGCCGCGCTGTTCGAAGTGAGCGTGCGGCGCTAGCGGCGTGTGGAGTGGCAGATCGACTGTGGTTCTTTATGCGGGGGATACTCCATCGCCCCGGCAGGAAAACGGTCGATTCGACCAGACTCGTGGGCGGAAGTAATGAAACGGGCGCGCCCGCAGGCACGCCCGGGGATGGGCATCAGCTACGTTTGATCAGACCCAGCGGGGCGCCCAGGGGCAGGATTTCCCGGCCGAAGAAATTCCGGAAGAAGATCGCGCCGCAGGCGTAGAAGCCCAGCAGCGAGATCAACAGTTCCGACCAGGCCGCGGCGGTGCTGAACTGGGCCTTGGCCACGCCCAGCGCGGCAAAACCCAGCGAAAACAGCAGGACGTTGATCAGCACCACGATGGTGGCGAACACCTTGTTGGTCTCGAACGCCACCACCATGATGAACAGCGAGAAGATACCGTAGCCGAAGAAGGCGAAGGCAATCTGCTTGGGGTCAAACTGGGCTGGGTTGATGGCACCGAACCAGCCCAGGCTGATCGCCCAGTGCATCGACACCGCCATCCAGAACAGGCCGTACACCCCCAGCACGATGGCGCCGAAGTAGTTGTTTTTCTTGAAGTCGAGCGACGAGGCCCAGATCTGCGCGATCGACCCCAGGAACATCGTCCACGGGATCAGATAGCCCACCCCCTCGGTCCAGTGCATCTTGGCCGAGGCCGCCACGAACGTGACCAGCGACAGGCCGAACACGCCCAGGGCGGTGGGGTCGGCGATGGTGGTGCGGGTTTCGACGATCTGAAGACCCTGCTGAGGTGCAGTCATGATAGTTTTCCTCCTTGGAAGTTTTGATTGTTATGGTGGGTGGTTCAGTGCTGCGGGGGTACAACGCCGGAGAGGCGGCGCGAGCGCGCCCTCTCTCCGGTAAAACGGGGGCTAGCGGTTGCTGAAGGTGGGAGTGCGCTTGTCGAGGAAGGCTGCCACGCCCTCGCGCTTGTCCTCGGTGGAGAACGCCAGGCCGAACACCTGGGCCTCGAACTGGCAGGCGTTGTCGAGGTCGAGGTCCTGGCCGCGCTGCACCGCCTCCTTGCTGAGTCTCACCGCGATCGGCGCCTTGCTGGCAATCTGCCGCGCCATGGTGAGCGCTTCGTCCATCAGTTGTGCCGCCGGGAATACGTGGTTCACCAGCCCCCAGCGCAGCGCCTCGTCCGCCTTGATCTGGCGCCCGGTGGTGATCAGTTCCAGCGCGCGCGCGCGCCCCACCAGCCGCGTCAGGCGCTGCGTGCCGCCGAAGCCGGGCGTGAGCCCCAGGTTGACCTCGGGTTGGCCGAAGACGGCGTTCTCACCCGCCAGAATCCAGTCGCAGCTCATCGCCAGCTCACAGCCGCCGCCCAGCGCGTAGCCGTTGACCACGGCGATCACCGGGATCGCCAGGGTTTCCAGCTGGCGGAACACCGCCATCGTTTCACGGGCGAAGCTCTGCCCCTCGATCGGGCTCATGTCCTGCATGGCACGGATGTCGGCGCCGGCTACGAACGCCTTGTCCCCGGCGCCGGTCACCAGCAGCGCGCGCGCGTAGCGATCGGCGGCGACGGTCGAGAGCGCCGCGCCCAGCTCGGCGATGGTGGCGCGGTTCAGGGCATTCAGGGCCTTGGGGCGATGGATGGTCAGACGGTAGATGGAAGGCTCGACGATCTCGAGCAGCACATTGGGTTCGCTGGACATGGCGGATGCCTCCTGTTGTCAGGGTGATCGGTGAAGCTGGCGCCGCGCGCCAGCTCCGTGACGGCCATCGGGTTTGGCTTATGTGTTGTAGCGGAAAAAGCCCTGGCCGGTCTTGCGCCCGAGCAGGCCGGCATCGACCATCTGCTTGAGCAAGGGGCATGGGCGGTATTTCGAATCGTCGAACCCCTCGTGCAGCACCGCCATGATGGCGAGGCAGGTGTCGAGCCCGATCAGGTCGGCCAGCGCCAAGGGGCCGATGGGGTGGTTGGCGCCGAGCTTCATCACGGTGTCGATGTCCCCCGCACTGGCCAGCCCTTCGTGCACGCAGAAGATCGCCTCGTTGATCATCGGAATCAGCAGGCGGTTGGCAACGAAGCCGAAGCCGTCCTTCACCTCCACCGGCACCTTGCCGATCTGCTTGGCCAGCAGCGTGACCGCCTCGGCACACCGCGTCCGAGGTATGCAGGCCGCGGATGACCTCGATCAGCGGCATCACCGGCACCGGGTTCATGAAGTGCATGCCGATAACCTTGTCGGGGCGCTGGGTCGCCGCCGCGATGCGGGTGATCGAGATCGAAGAGGTGTTGCTGGCGAGCACGGCGTTGGGCTGAACGATGGCGTCGAGGCGGCGGAAGATGTCGAGCTTGAGCGCTTCATTCTCGGTGGCGGCCTCGATCACGCAATCGCACTGGGCCAGTTGCTCCAGGCTGGCGGCAGGCTTCAGGTGGCGCAGCGCCTCGTCGCGGGCGCCGGCGCTCAGCTTGTCCTTGGTCACCAGCCGGTCGAGCTGTCCGGCGATGGTGTCGATGCCGCGCGCGACGGCCTGCTCGGAAACGTCGTTGAGTAGCACCGTCATGCCGGCCATGGCGCAGACCTGGGCGATGCCGCGCCCCATTTGCCCTGCTCCAACCACGCCGATGGTCAAATTATTGTCTGTCATCTCGGTTCTCTCTCTTGTGTGAAGGTGTGCTTGTTATCAGGCGCAGACCGGCGCTTGCCGGAGGGCGAAGCGCTCCGGGCAAGACCTGGCTGCACGGCCGTTTACATGTTCGGGTAATTCGGCCCGCCGCCGCCTTCCGGCGTCACCCAGTTGATGTTCTGGGTCGGGTCCTTGATGTCGCAGGTCTTGCAGTGCACGCAGTTCTGCGCGTTGATCTGCAGACGCGGCGCCCCCTCCTCGCGGCCGACGATCTCGTACACCCCGGCCGGGCAGTAGCGCGTCTCGGGCGCGTCGTACTGCGCCAGATTGATCTTGATCGGGACGCTCGGGTCTTTCAGCTTGAGGTGCGCCGGCTGGTCTTCGCTGTGGTTGGTGTTGGAGATGAACACCGACGACAGCCGGTCGAAGGTCAGCACGCCGTCCGGCTTGGGGTAGGCGATCGGCGTGCACTCGTCCTTGGGCTTGAGGCATTCGTGGTCGGCGTGCTTATGGTGCAGCGTCCACGGTGCCTTGCCGCGGAACAGGTAGGTGTCCAGCGCCGAGTAGAGCATCGCCGGCCACAGCCCCCAGCGGAACGCCGGGCGGATGTTGCGCACGCGGCAGAGTTCGTCGTAGAGCCAGCTCTGCTTGAACTTGGCGGTGTACGCAGTGGCCTCGAGCGGCTGGCCTTCCTGGGCCGTGGCCAGCGCCTCGACGATCGCCTCGGCGGCCAGCATGGCGGATTTCATCGCGGTGTGGGTGCCCTTGATCTTGGGCACGTTGAGGAAGCCGGCGGTGTCGCCGATCAGCACCCCGCCCGGGAAGGTGAGCTTGGGAATGCTCTGCAGCCCGCCTTCGGAGATGGCGCGCGCGCCGTAGGACAGGCGCCGCCCGCCTTCGAACACGTCCTTGATCGCCGGGTGGGTCTTGAAGCGCTGGAATTCCTCGTACGGCGACAGGTAGGGGTTCTGGTAGTCCAGCCCCACCACGAAGCCGACCACCACCTGATTGTTTTCCAGGTGGTAGAGGAAGGAGCCGCCGTAGGTGGCGGTGTCCATCGGCCAGCCGGCGGTGTGGGTGATCTTGCCCGGCTGGTGCAGCTCGGGTTTCACCTCCCACAGTTCCTTGATGCCGATGCCGTAGGTTTGCGGGTCGGCGCCGTTGCGCAGCTTGAAACGCTCGAACAGGGTCTTGGTGAGCGAGCCGCGACAGCCTTCGGCGAACACGGTCTGCCGGGCCCACAGCTCGATGCCGGGCTCGCCGTCCTGGTCGCCGTTCTTGCCGGTGCCGACGTTGCCGGTGGCCACGCCCTTGACCGAGCCGTCCGGGTGGTAGAGCACTTCGGCGGCGGCGAAGCCGGGGTAGATTTCCACACCGAGTTCTTCGGCCTGCTGGCCGAGCCAGCGGCAGAAGTTGCCCAGGCTGATGATGTAGTTGCCCTCGTTGTGCATCTGCGGCGGGGTGGGCAGCTGGATCGACTCGGTCTCGGTGAGCAGCAGGAACTGGTCCTTCTGGGCCGGGGTGTTGAGCGGCGCGCCCTTGTCTTTCCAGTCGGGGATCAGTTCGTTCAGCGTGCGCGGTTCGAGCACCGCGCCGGAGAGGATGTGAGCGCCGATCTCGGAGCCCTTCTCCAGCAGACAGACGCTGATATCCTGGCCCTTGTCGGCCGCCAGCTGCTTGAGGCGGATCGCCGCGGAGAGCCCCGAAGGGCCGCCGCCGACGATCACCACGTCGTATTCCATGCTTTCGCGCGCGTTCATCCTCCCTCCTCAGAACGCGGACTCGTCGAGCGCCAGCGTGGAACGGGCGCCGTGCTGGACCACGTAGGCGTGCGTCATGGCGCGCGGCAGGATGTGCTCGGCGTAGAACAGCGCGGTGTCGATCTTGGCGCGGTAGAAGGCCACCGGTTCGCCGGCGGCGATGCGGGCCTGGGCGACTCCTGCTGCCCGCGTCATCTGCCAGCCGCCGCACACCGTGCCCAGCAGCATCAGGTAAGGGACGGCGCCGGCGAAGGCCAGCCGTGGGTCGACGGCGGCCGCATCGATCAGGTGGCGCGTGGCGCCTTCCAGTTCCTTGATCGCCACATGCTGCGCCGCAGCCAACTGGCGGAAAGCCTCGCCGTCCAGGGCGCCGACGCGCACGGTGTCGGCGCGCATCTCCTCGACCAGCGCCAGCAGCGTCTTGCCTTGTTCGCGCAAGGTCTTGCGGCCGAGCAGGTCGTTGGCCTGGATGCCGGTGGTGCCTTCGTAGATGGTGGTGATGCGGGCGTCGCGCAGGTGCTGGGCGGCGCCGGTTTCTTCGATGAAGCCCATGCCGCCATGGACCTGCACGCCGAGCGAGGTGACTTCCTGGGCGGTTTCGGTGCACCAGCCCTTCACCACCGGAGTGAGCAGTTCGACGCGCGACTGGTAGCGTGCGCGCTCGGCCGGGTCGGGGTGGCGCGCCGCCTGGTCCATGTAGGCCGCAGTGACGTAGGCCAGCGACCGCATCGCTTCGGTCTGCGATTTCATGGTCAGCAGCATGCGGCGCACGTCGGGGTGGCGGATGATGGCGCCAGCCGACTCGTGGCCCAGCGCCCTGCCCTGCACCCGCTCGCGGGCGTAGTCGCGTGCCTGCTGGTAGGCGCGTTCGGAAATCGCCACGCCTTCCAGGCCCACCGCCAGCCGCGCGTGGTTCATCATGGTGAACATGTATTCCAGGCCGCGGTTGGGCTCGCCCACCAGGTAGCCGATCGCGCCGGCGCTCTCGCCGAACGCCAGCACCGCGGTCGGGCTGCCATGGATGCCAAGCTTGTGCTCCAGCGACACGCACTGCACGTCGTTGCGCTCGCCGAGCGAGCCGTCGGCATTCAACAGGTACTTCGGCACCACGAACAGCGAGATGCCCTTCACCCCGGCCGGGGCGTCCGGCAGACGCGCCAGCACCAGGTGCACGATGTTGTCGGTGACATCGTGCTCGCCCCAGGTGATGAAGATCTTGCTGCCGAAGATACGGTAATGATCGTCTTCCGGCATGGCGCGGCTGCGCACCGCCGAGAGGTCGGAACCGGCCTGCGGCTCGGTCAGGTTCATGGTGCCGGTCCATTCGCCCGACACCAGTTTGGCGAGGTAGGCGTTCTGCTGTTCCGGGGTGCCATGATGGAGCAGCGCCTCGAGCGCGCCCTGCGTCAGCATCGGGCACAGCGAAAACGCCAGGCAGGCGGATTTCCACATCTCGGTCACCGGCTTGGCCAAGAGCTGCGGCAAGCCCTGCCCACCGAACTCTTCTGGCGACGAGATGCCGCTCCAGCCCGCCTCGACGAACTGGCGGTAGGCCTCGGCAAAGCCGGTGGGCACCACCACCTTGCCGTCGACGAGACGGCTGCCTTCGCGGTCGCCCACCACGTTGAGCGGCGCGATCACCTCGCCGGCGAAGCGGCCGGCTTCTTCCAGCACCGCCTCGGCGAGCTCGCCGCCCACCTCCTCCCAGCCCGGCAACGCGCCCACGTCGGCCAAGCCGGCCAGTTCCTGCATCACGAACAACATGTCCCGCACCGGGGCAACGTACTGACTCATTTCTCTATCCTCTTGCGAACCCGGGCCCGCACGTTGGCCGAAGGCGTCGGACAAGGCCGTGCCGCTGGCCTGCGTGCGGGGTCGGGTGGTGAACGGTCACTGGCCAAGCGCGGAGATCAACTCCGGCACGGCCTGGAAAAGGTCGGCGGTCAGGCCGTAATCGGCGACCTGGAAAATCGGCGCCTCCGGGTCCTTGTTGATCGCCACGATCACCTTGGAGCCCTTCATGCCGGCCAGATGCTGGATGGCACCGGAAATGCCGACCGCGATGTAGAGCTGCGGGGCGACGATCTTGCCGGTCTGTCCCACTTGGTAGTCGTTGGGCACGAAGCCCGAGTCGACCGCCGCACGCGATGCGCCGATCGCGGCGCCGAGCCGGTCGGCCAGCGCTTCCAGCAGCTTGAAGTTCTCGCCGCTTTGCAGGCCGCGCCCGCCGGACACCACGATCTTGGCTTCGGTGAGTTCCGGGCGGGAGGAATGGGTCAGCTCGCGTGCCAGCAGGCGCGACATGCCCAGGTCGGGGCCGGGGGCGATGGTTTCGATCGGCGCGGTGCCGCCCTGGCTGGTGGCCTCGAACGCGGTGGCGCGTACCGTGATCACCTTGATCGGGTCGTCGCAGCGCACCTTGGCGAGTACATTGCCGGCATAAATCGGCCGCACGAAGGTGTCCGGCGCCAGCACCTCGACGATGTCCGACACCTGGCCGACGTCGAGCTGCGCCGCCACGCGCGGCAGCACGTTCTTGCCGAAGGTGGTCGCCGGCGCCAGCACGTGGCTGTAGGACGGGGCAAGCGAGACGATCAGCGCCGCCAGGTTTTCGGCCAACCCTCCCTCGTAATGCCGCGCATCCGCCATCAGTACCTTGCCGACGCCGCGCAGACGGGCGGCCTGTTCGGCGGCGGCGGAACAGGCGCTGCCGGCCACCAGCACGTGGATCTCGACGCCGAGCTGGCGCGCCGCGGCAATGGTGTTGGCGGTCGCGCTCTTGAGCGAGCCGTTGTCGTGTTCAGCGATAATCAGGGCCGTCATTCAGATCACCTTTGCCTCGTTCTTCAATTTCGCCAACAGCTCGGCCACGTCGGCCACCCTCACCCCGGCGCTGCGCGCGGCCGGCTCGGCCAGGCCCAGCGTGGTCAGGCGCGGCCGGGTGTCGACGCCGAACTCGTCCAGCGCGACGACGTCGAGCGGCTTCTTCTTGGCTTTCATGATGTTGGGCAGCGTGGTGTAGCGCGGGCTGTTGAGGCGCAGGTCGGTGGTGACCACCGCCGGCAGCGTGACGGCGATGATTTCCAGGCCGCCGTCGATTTCCCGCGTCACGGTGGCGCCGTCGGCGCCGAGGTCGAGCCGGGAGGCGAAGGTCGCCTGCGGCCAGCCCAACAGGCCCGCCAGCATCTGCCCGGCCTGGTTGGCGTCGCCGTCGGTCGACTGCTTGCCGCAGATCACCAGCCGCGGCTGTTCGCGCGCCACCACCTCGCGCAGCAGCTTGGCCACCGCCAGCGGCTCCAGCACCGCCTCGGTGCGGATCAGCAGGGCACGGTCGGCACCCATCGCCAGCGCCGCGCGCAGCACGTCCTGGCAGGCGTCCGAACCGATCGAGACCGCGACGATCTCACTGGCCGCGCCGGCCTCTTTCAGACGGATCGCCTCCTCCACCGCGATCTCGTCGAACGGGTTCATCGACATCTTCGCGTTGTCGCTGTCAACGGCGCTGCCGTCGGCCTTGAGGCGGACCTTGACGTTGGCGTCGATGACCCGCTTCACGGGTACCACTATCTTCATTTCCTCACTCCGCAGCGTGGGCCGTCATTCGATGGCCGAGGACGATTTCATTTCCTGGCGCAGCAGGAATTTCTGGATCTTGCCGGTGGACGTTTTCGGAATCGGCCCGAACACCACCTGCTTGGGGGCCTTGAAGTGCGCCAGATGGGCGCGGCAGTAGTCGATGATTTCGCGCTCGGTGACAGTGGCACCGTCCTTCAGCTCGACAAAGGCGCAGGTCACCTCGCCCCACTTGGTGTCCGGCTTGGCTACCACGGCGGCGCTCATCACCGCCGGGTGGCGGTACAGCACGTCTTCCACCTCGAGCGAGGAAATGTTCTCGCCACCCGAGATGATGATGTCCTTGGAGCGGTCCTTGATCTTGACGTAGCCGTCCGGCTGCAGCACGGCCAGGTCACCGGTGTGGAACCAGCCGCCGGCAAAGGCTTCGGCGCTGGCGTCCGGGTTTTTCAGGTAGCCCTTCATCACCAGGTTGCCGCGGAACATGATCTCGCCCATGGTTTCGCCGTCGGCCGGTACCGGCTGCATGGTTTCCGGGTTCATCACCGTCATGCCTTCCTGCATCGAGTAGCGCACCCCCTGGCGACCGTTGCGCTCGGTGCGCTCCGCCAGCGTCATACCCTCCCATTCCGGCTGCTTGGCGCAGACCCCGGCCGGGCCGTAGGTTTCGGTGAGGCCGTAGACGTGGGTGATGTTGAAGCCCAGGCGTTGCATGCCTTCGATCACCGCGGCCGGCGGCGCCGCGCCGGCGACGAGGCAGCTCACCTCGTGCTCGATGTCTTTGCCGCACTCGTCGGCCACGTTGATCATCATGTTGTGCACGATCGGCGCTGCGCAGTAATGCGTCACGCGGTGCTGCTTGATCTGGGCGAAGATCTGGCGCGGGTCGACGCGGCGCAGGAACACGTTGGTGCCGGCGTTGGCGGCCATCGCCCAGGGGAAGCACCAGCCGTTGCAGTGGAACATCGGCAAGGTCCACAGGTACACCGCGTGGCGCGGCACGCCCCATTCGAACAGGTTGCACACGGCGTTGAGGTAGGCGCCGCGGTGGTGATAGACCACGCCCTTGGGGTTGCCGGTGGTGCCCGAGGTGTAGTTGAGGCTGATGGCGTCCCACTCGTCGCCGGGCAGCGACCAAGCGAATTCCGGGTCGCCCTCGCGGAGCAAGGCCTCATAGTCGGTCTCGCCCAGCAGGTCGCCGCCGCTGAAGAGATGATCGTCCACGTCGATCACCAGCGGCTTGGTGTCCAGCAACGCCAGCGCCTTGGCGACCGGCTCGCAGAATTCGCGGTCGGTGATCAGCACCTTGGCTTCGCCGTGGCGCAGCATGAAAGCGATCGATTCGGCGTCGAGACGGGTGTTGAGCGTGTTGAGCACGGCGCCGCACATCGGCACCCCGAAATGGCATTCGAACATCGCCGGGATGTTGGGCAGCATCACCGCCACGGTATCGCCGGCACCGACGCCGCGACGCTGCAGCGCCGAGGCCAGACGGCGGCAGCGCTGGTAGACCTCGCGCCAGGTCATGCGCCAGTCGCCGTGAATCGAGGCGATGCGTTCGGGGTAGACCGTGGCGCTGCGCTCCAGGAAGGTCAGCGGGGACAGCGGGACATAATTGGCCGGACCCTTGTCGAGGCCAATGCCGTACGGATTGGTAGAGTTCACTGCAACCTCCTCCTCTAATGCACATGTTGTAAGGTGCCGCGGCAGCGGGCCCTTGGAACCTGTTCAGGATTCGTGACAGATCATGAGCAGGTTTTGGCGGGCGGAACTGCCGTTCGCCTTGTTGCGGCAGGCGTTATCCCTATGGTGCAAGAGAAGGTTTAATGAACTTTTCGTGAAATGTACTGAATTGTAACGAGGGCCGGTGACGGGTCTGTCCTGCTCCGGGTCATGGCACAATAGGCCTACTGCCGTTGTTGGAATGGGATGGAATCGCCATGGATTCGGGGAAGCCGACACCTGTCTCGGACGAAGAAGGATTCAGCGCCGCGCTCGAGCGGCACGAGCTGCTGTACGCCGGGCTCGACCTGATCGACCAGGGCCTGACCGTGTTCGATGCCAATCTGCGCCTGGTGGCGTGGAACCAGGCCTTTCTCGACCTGCTCGAGTTCCCGGACGATCTCGCCCGCCTCGGCACCCCGTTCGAGGCCTTCATCCGCCATAACGCCGAACGCGGCGAATACGGCCCGGGCGATATCGAGCAGCAGGTCGCCGAGCGGGTCGAGGTGGCGCGCCAGTTCCTGCCGCACACCATGGAACGGGTGCGGCCGGACGGACAGGTCCTGAAGGTCCACGGCGTGCCGCTGCCCGGCAAGGGCTTCATCACGATCTACACCGACATCACCACCCAGCGCAATTACGAGCGCCTGATCGAGAACGAGAACGCCGAGCTCGACCGCCGCGTGCGCGAACGCACCGCCGAACTCGAAGGCGCCAACGCCGGCTTGCGCAAGGCCAAGGCCAACCTCGACTTGGTCGCCGCCGACCTGCGCCTGAGCGAGGCGCGGCTGCGCCTGATCACCGACACCGTGCCGGCCTTCATCGCCTACATCGACCGCCATCTGGTGTACCGCTTCGCCAACAAGGGCTACGCCGACTGGACCGGGCGCACCAAGGAAACCGTGATCGGCCAGACCGTGGAAACCGTCATGGGGGCCGAGCTGTTCCAGACCTTGCAGCCCCATCTGCGCAAGGCACAGGCTGGACAGCAGGTCGGTTACGAATACTCGCGGGTGCGAGCCGACGGCCGCACCGTCTACGCCCGCAGCACCCTGGTGCCCGAGATCGGCGCCGATGGCCAGGTGATGGGCTTCTTCTCCCTGTCGCTCGACATCACCGAGCAGGTGCAGGCGCAGAACGCCCTGTTGCGGGCGCAGAAGATGGAAGCGGTGGGCGAGCTGGCGGGCGGGCTGGCGCATGATTTCAACAACCTGCTCACCGTGGTGCTGGGCAACCTGGCGGCGCTGCAGGAAAAACATGCGCACGCCACCGCGCTGATGGAGTACGTCGACCCGGCGATCCAGGCGGCACGGCGCGGGGTCGAGGTGATCCGCCAGCTGCTGACCTTCTCGCGCCAGCAGCCGCTGGAGCCGCAGAGCATCGAAGTGGGCCGGCTGGTGCTCAACCTGACCCGGTTGCTGCGCAGCTCGCTGCCTTCCACCATCAGCATCACCACCCAGCTGCCGGAAGAACCGCTCTTTGCGTTTGCCGACCCGCATCAGCTGGAAAACGCCCTGCTCAACCTCGCCCTCAACGCGCGCGACGCCATGCCTGAGGGCGGGCGGCTGCGTATCGAGATCGCCCCGGAATCGATTCTGGCCATCGGCGTTGGCGAGCGCCCGCTGGCGCCGGGTGACTACGTGCGGATCACGGTGCGCGACAACGGCTGCGGCATGGACGGCGCCACCCTGGCGCGGGCCTTCGAGCCGTTTTTCACCACCAAGCGCTTCGATGGCGGCAGTGGCCTGGGGCTCAGCATGGTGTATGGTTTCGTCGAGCAGTCGCACGGCATGGTGCACATCGAAAGCACCATTGGCGCCGGCACCGCGGTGATTCTCTATCTGCCGGCGGGAAGCCCTGCGCCGGCAGGCGAGCGCTCGCCGGCCTGCCCCGCGATCTGCAGCGCCAGCGGCGAACTGGTGCTGCTGGTGGAGGATGAGGCGGAGGTGCGCAAGATCATCCGCATGCAACTGGTCGACCTGGGCTATGCCGTGCTGGAAGCCGACAACGGCGTCGAAGCGCTCGCCATGATCGAACAGGTGGAGGAGATCGCCTGCGTGGTCTCCGACGTGGTGATGCCGGGCGGCGTCAGCGGCTGGCAGCTCGCCGAACGGGCGCGCCGCCTGCGCCCCGGACTGCACGTGGTGCTGATCAGCGGTAATGCCCAGGACAGCGCGGCCGGGCTGGCCGCCGAGCTCGGCATCGACCCCTTGTACAAGCCGTTTTCCAAAGAACAACTCGCTTTGGCGATCCATCCAGGCCCATGATGAACCCAGTCAATACGCCGAACGAAGCGATGGCGGAGGCCCGCCACGAACTCATTTATGTCGTCGAGGACGAGCCGGAGATTTCCCGGCTGATCTGCCGCACCCTGCAGGACTACGGCTTCGACGCCCGCCACTTTGCCACCGGGCAGGACCTGCTCGGCGCCCTCAGGTCCATCCGGCCGAGCCTGTGCCTGGTCGACCTGGGCCTGCCGGACATCGACGGCATGGAGCTGGTCAGCCGTCTCTGGAAAACCCACGACTGTCCGGTGCTGATCCTGACCGGGCGCAGCCACGTGGCCGACCGCGTGGTGGGGCTGGAGACCGGCGCCGACGACTACATCGTGAAACCGTTCGAGCCGCGCGAGCTGATCGCCCGCATCCGCGTCATCCTGCGCCGCTACGCCCGGCAGGCCGAGGCGGAGCCGGTCGCGGCGCAGCGCCGGGCGCGGTTTGTCGGCTGGTGCTTCGATCTGGACTGCAACCAGCTCACCTCGCCGGCCGGGCAATCGGTCGAGCTGAGTGTTTCCGAAGCCCGGCTGCTGACGGCGCTGCTGCAACGGCCCAACCGCATCCTGACGCGAGAACAGCTCGCCGGCCGCTCCGATCTCGACCCGCTCGACCGCAGCATCGACGTGAGGGTGTCGCGGCTGCGCCAGAAACTGGAGCAAACCCCGGCGAGCCCCGCCCTAATCAAGACCATCTACGGCGCGGGCTACCTGTTTTCGGCCAACGTCGCTTGGGAGTAGCCCGCCGCCGGCTGGGTTGACGGCCAGCAAGCGGCGCCTGGCGCCGGCTCGGGATGCGTCGCCGCAGACGGCAGGCCCGGCCGTGCCGCTGTGACCTGCGTTTGCGTTCTTGACTCTTTCCGTTGATATGTCTAAATCTATCGACATGAAGTCAAACTATAGCCAGGCAATCCCTCCCCAGTGGTGCGCCATGTCCAAGGTGTTTGTCGCCTTGGGCGATGAGCACCGGCAACGCATCCTGTTGCTGTTCGAACCGGGTGACCGTTTGACCGTCGGTCAGATCGCCGACGCGTCCACCTTGTCGCGGCCGACCGTGTCCCACCACCTCAAGATCCTGCGCGAAGCGGGCGTGCTCCAGTCCGAAAAGCAGGGCAAGGAAGTGTATTGCTGGATCAACAAGGCTTTCCTCGAGGAGAGCCTGTCTGCCGTCCTCACCTACCTGCGCGAGGCCACTTGATGTCGTCACAGTTCGGTCTGCTCAAAGCGCGTCGTTTTGCGCCCTTCTTCGCCACGCAGTTTCTCGGGGCCTTCAACGACAACCTGTTCAAGAACGCCCTGGTCGTGCTGCTGACCTTCCAGACCAGCCAGTGGTCCACGCTCAAAGCCGAGGTGCTGGCCAATCTGGCGGCTGGCATTTTCATTCTGCCCTTCTTCCTGTTTTCGGCAACTGCAGGACAGCTGGCCGACAAGTACGACAAGGCGCGGCTGGCGCGGTGGGTCAAGGTGCTGGAGATGGTCATCATGGCGGTGGCCGCCACCGGGTTCTGGCTGCACAGCCTGGCGGTGTTGCTGTCGGCGCTGTTTCTCCTTGGCCTGCACTCGACGCTGTTCGGCCCAGTGAAATACGCCATCCTGCCGCAACATCTCGGCGAGACCGAACTGGTCGGCGGCAACGCGCTGGTCGAGGCCGGCACCTTTGTCGCCATCCTGATCGGCACCCTGGCCGGCGGCTTGCTGGTCGGGTCCGTCGCGCATCCGGCCTGGATTGCCGTCGGCGGATGGCTGGTGGCGCTACTGGGATTTCTCACCAGTTGGCGGATCCCGACGGCACCGGCGCCCTGCCCCGAGCTGAAGGTCAACCCCAACCCCTTGACCGAAACCTGGCGCAATATCGGCTTTGCCCGGCAGAGCCGCACCGTGTTTCTGTCCATCCTGGGTATTTCGTGGTTCTGGCTGTACGGCGCGCTCTACCTCGCGCAGTTTCCGGCCTACGCCAAGAATGTGCTCGGTGGCAACGAGTCGGTGGTCACGTTGCTCTTGGCCACCTTCACCATTGGCATCGGCGCGGGTTCCCTGCTGTGCGAACGCCTGTCCGGCAAACGCATCGAGATTGGCCTGGTACCTTTCGGCTCGGTCGGCCTGACCCTGTTCGGGGTCGATCTCGCCTTCGCTTCGCCTGCGGCGCTCGCCGGCGCGGCACCGCTCGGCATCGGGGCGCTGCTGAGCCAGCCGTGGGCGTGGCGGGTGCTGTTCGATCTCGTGATGCTGGGGATGTTCGGCGGCTTTTTCATCGTGCCGCTCTACGCCCTGGTGCAAATGCGCAGCGCGCCAGAGCACCGCGCACGCATCATCGCCGCCAACAACATCCTCAATGCCCTGTTCATGGTGGCGGGCGCCCTGGCCGCCGCTGGCATGCTGGGCGCCGGGCTGCCCATCCCTGCCCTGTTTGGCATCGCCGCACTCTGTAATGCGGCGGTGGCGATCTATATCTACGGGCTGGTGCCGGAGTTCATGCTGCGCTTCCTGGCGTGGCTGCTGATTCATGCCGCCTACCGGCTCGAGAAAAAGGGGCTGGAGCACATCCCCGCCGAGGGTCCCGCGCTGCTGGTCTGCAACCATGTCAGCTTCATCGATCCGGTCATCATCATGGGGGCCTCGCCGCGGCCGATCCGCTTCGTCATGGACCACCGCATCTTCAAGACACCGCTGCTCAACTACATCTTCCGGCATTCGCGCGCTATCCCCATCGCACCGGCCAAGGAAGATCCGGCCATGATGGAGCGGGCCTTTGCCGAGGTCGCCAAGGCGCTGGAAGCCGGGGATCTGGTGGGCATCTTCCCGGAAGGCCGCATTACCGATACCGGCGATCTTTACTCCTTCCGCCCGGGCGTTACCCGTATTCTGGAGGCCAACCCGGTGCCGGTGGTTCCGCTGGCCCTGCAGGGCTTGTGGGGAAGCTTCTTCTCCCGCATCGACGGCCAGGCGATGAAGACGCCGTTCCGCCGGGGCTTCTTCTCGAAGATCGCCTTGGTGGGGGCGCCGCCGGTTGCGCCGCAAGACGCCGCGCCGGATCGCCTGCAAACCTTGGTGGGCAAATTGCGCGGCGAGCGCCGCTAGGAGGCGACCATGGGATGGCTCGGGCTTCTGCTGTTTCTTGCTGCACTCGTCTTCTTGTCCCGACTCGGCAGGCGTAGCGGGGTCGAGCAACGCCTGCGATCGCTCGAAGAGCAGGTGCTCTGGCTGCAGCGCGAGGCCGAGCAGATGCGGCAGGAGCTGGCGGCACTGAAAGGCCAGGACGTCGACGCCGAGCCACCCCGGGCATCCACCCCGCTGCTAGAGACGGCAGAAGAAACCGCGCCAGCGCTCGATGATGAAGAAGCGGCGACGCCTCCAGAGCCAGTGGTCGAACCCGCCGCGGCCACGCCAGCCGCCGTGCCCGCCGAAACCGAGGCGACGGCGAAAACGACCGTGCCGCTCTGGCAGCGCCTGCTGGCCGGCAACCTGCTCGCCAAGATCGGCGTCGTGCTGCTGTTTTTTGGCGTCGCCTCGGCCTTGCGCCTAGCCGCCGATTACGGGCTGCTACCGGTGCCGTTGCGCCTCTTGCTGGGCACCGTCGCCGGTGGCGCGATGGTCGCCTTTGGCTGGAACCGCGTGCACCAGGGCGTGCGCACCCACTTCGGCATCGCCTTGCAGGGCGGCGGTTTTGCCATCCTTTACCTGATCGTCTATTTCATGCACGTGCGCTACGCCCTGTTCGGCGCCTCGCCCGCCTTCCTGCTGTTCGCCTTGCTGGGGGTCGTCTGCGTGTTGCTGGCGGTGGCCCAGGATGGGGTGGTGCTGGCGGCGTTCGGGCTGGCCGGTGCCTTTGCCGCCCCGGTCCTGGCCGCGACCGGCAGCAGCGATCCGGCCCCGCTGTTTGCCTATTTCGTTTTGCTCAACACCTTCATCGTCGGCGTCTCCTGGTTCAAGAACTGGCGGCTACTCAATATCACCGGCTTTTTGATGACGATCGGCGTCGGCATGGCCTGGGCCGTCGAGCATTACCGCGCCGACTATCATGGCGTGAGCCAGGCGTTCCTGCTGTTCTTCTGGGGGCTCTACTCGGCGACGCCCGTGCTGATGGCGCTGTTTCGCGCCCCGGGCTGGGCCGGATGGAGCGACAGCACGCTGGTCTTCGGCACGCCGCTGGTCGGCTTCGCGCTGCAGTCGCAGCTGGCTGCTGACCGCTACGAGCTGGCCTGGGCCGCGCTGGTGGCCGCGCTCTATTACCTGGCGTTGTGGGTGCTGCTCTTTCGCCGCCGCGACGAGGCTCTTCGCCTCTTGGAACGCTGCCAGCTGGGGTTGGGCGTCGCCTTCGGCACCCTGGTGGCGCCGCTGGCCTTTGGCGCCCAAGTGACGGCCGCCTTCTGGGCGGTGGAAGGCGTGGCGGTATTGTGGTTCGGCGTCGTGCAGCGGCGAAAGCTGGCGATGGCCTGTGGCGCCGGGCTGCAAGTGGCCGCTGCTGCGTATTTCCTGTATGGGTTGCCGCAGATGCTGACGGGCCTGCCGGTGATCAACGATATCTTCCTCGGCATGGTCCTGCTGGCCGGCACCGGTTTTGCCAGTGCCCGCCTGCTGCGGCGCGTCGACGAGCGCGTAGCGATACCGGCGCTGCTCTGGGCCTTTGCCTGGTGGGGTCTCGCCGGCTGGAGCGAGAGCGAGCGCCACTTGCCACTGCTGCAAAGCATTCCGGCAACCCTGACCTATATCGCCTTGTCACTGATCGCGCTGGAAGTTCTGGGGCGGCGCTTGGCCTGGAGCGCGCTCCGCCATCTCTCGTTGCTGTTGCTGCCGGTGCTGTGGCTCGCGGCGGGGTCGGCCTGGTTGCACGGTCAGCACATGCTGGCGGGCCTGATGGTGCTGGCCTTGCCGCTGTCGCTGGTCGGGTATTACTGGCTGCTGGCGAGGCAGCAGGCGGACGGGGTGGTGATGTGGCCGGCCGTGCGCCACGTGGGCGGCTTCTGGCTGGGCATGCTGCTGATATCCGGCGAACTGGCCTGGCTGGGCTTCCGTCTGGCACCTGGGGTCACCCTCTGGCCGGTGCTGGCCCTGGCGGTCGGGCCGCTGGGCGGGCTGTGGCTGGCGGTGGAGGGTTCCCGCCGTGCTTTGCCGCCGGTCTCGGCCGCACCACTCACCTATCGCGGCCCCGGCGCCCTACTGCCAGCGGCATGGCTGGGCGCGTGGCTGCTGTGGTCGGGATTGGCGCATGACGGCGGCGGTTCCGGCCTGCCCTACGTGCCGCTCCTCAACCCCTTCGACCTGGTGCAACTAGCCGTGCTGGCGACGCTTTACCGTTGGCTGCGCGGCTTCGAAGAAGCCCCCTGGCCAGACACACCGTTGCCGCATGCCAACCGGGTCGGCATCCTGGCGTTTGCCTGGATCAGCTGCCTGGCCGCGCGCATTGCCCATCACTGGGGTGGCATCCCCTTCCGGGTCGATGCCCTGTGGCATTCCACCTTGTTGCAGGCGATGTTGACCCTGCTGTGGACGCTGACCGCCATCGCCGCCATGATCCGCGCCGCCGGCATCGGCGTGCGGCGCCTGTGGCAGGCGGGATTTGCGTTACTGGCGGTCGTGGGGGCCAAACTCCTGTTCGTCGATCTGGCGGGCGCCGGCACCTTGCTGTGGACCGGGTCGTTGATCGGCGTGGCCCTGCTGGTCTTGGCGGCCAGCTACTTCGCCCCGGTTCCCCCGCCGAAAGAAGGATGAGCAGCGCCTACCGCGCACATGGCGGACTGGCCGGTGTACCGGTCGGCGGCGATTAGCGTTCGTGTGGTTCCGTCGCCGAGCGCATCAGGGTCTCGACGGCGCTGTGCTGCAGCTTGCGGCGATTGGCGATGGCGTAGTAATGCTCGTACACACCCGTCACCTCCCCCACCACCTCAACCTCGAACTGGCGCGTGATGTCGTCGACCTGGAACGACGGCGCAGGAAACAGCCCGACGCCCTGCCGGCCAAAGGTCTTGAGCAAGGCGCCGTCCTCGAATTCGCCGACGATGTCGACCTTGATGTTTTGCTCTTCGAACCATTGTTCGAGCTGGCTGCGCAGCACGTTGTCGCGCGTCGGCAGCAGCATCGGCGCGCGTGACAGGCTGTGCGGGAAGTCCTCGCGGTACTGGCTACACAGCTTGGCGGTGCCGAAGATCATCACCGGGCAGCGCGCCATCAGGGTGGACACGAAGGGCTGCTGGCCACCGGCGGGCACCGGTCGATCGGCCAGCACCACGTCCAGCCGATGCAGTGCCAGTTCGGCGAGCAATTCGTCGAACGCCCCTTCGGTACAGACCAGCCGTACCCGCTGCTCGCCGCCCAGCACCGGTTCCAGCAGGCGGTAGGACACGGTTTTGGGCAGCACGTCGGTGATGCCGGCCGCGAGCCGTACCGTCGACCCCAAAGTGTCGTCCTCCAGCGTTTCTTGCAGCGACTCTCCCAGCATGAAGATCTGATCGGCGAATTGCAGAGCCACGCGCCCCGCCTCGGTCAGCACCAGGTTGCGCCCCTGCTGGGTGAACAGAGCCTTGCCGAGGGCGTGCTCCAGCTTCGAAACCTGGCCGCTGACGGTTTGCGCGCTCATGCCGAGCCGTTCCGCCGCCCGGTTCACTCCGCCCTCGCGCGCCACGGCCCAGAAGTAATGCAGGTGCTTGTAGTTGAGGATTTCTTTCATAATTGTTCGAATAAACCGTAGTGTTTATGTGATTTTATTCGATTTTATCTTTGAATGTCAGGGGCTATGCTGTCAGCACAATTCAACAACCCCCGGATAACCATCATGAAACGAGTTCTGCTGCTCATTGTGACCAACCTTGCCGTGATGCTGGTGCTCAGCGTCGCGGCACAGCTTCTGGGCGTTAACCGCTTTCTTACCGCCAACGGCCTGAACCTCGGCATGCTGCTGGCGTTCTCCGCGCTGATGGGCTTTGGCGGCTCCTTCATTTCGCTCCTGATGTCGAAGACCATCGCCAAGTGGAGCACCGGCGCCCGCGTCATCGACAACCCGTCCCACCCCACCGAGCGCTGGCTGGTGGATACCGTGCAGAAACTGGCCACGCGCGCCGGCCTGCCGATGCCGGAAGTGGCAGTGTATGAAGGCGAGCCCAATGCCTTCGCCACCGGCGCCAGCAAATCGAATTCGCTGGTGGCGGTTTCGACTGGCCTGCTCGCCTCGATGAGGGAGGAGGAGGTCGAGGCGGTGTTGGCGCACGAAATCGCCCACATCAAGAACGGTGACATGGTCACCCTGACGCTGATCCAGGGCGTGGTGAACACCTTCGTGTTCTTCCTGGCCCGCGTGGTGGGCTACTTGGTCGACAGCTTCCTGCGCCGCAACGACGAGGAGGAGGCGTCGTCCGGCCCCGGCATCGGCTACATGGTGACCGTGATCGCCTGCGAGATCGTGTTCGGTATCCTGGCCTCGGCCATCGTCATGTACTTCTCGCGCCAGCGCGAATTCCGCGCCGACGCCGGTGCGGCCCAGCTGATGGGCTCGCGCCAGCCGATGATCGCGGCCTTGTATCGCCTGGGGGGCATGGATGCCGGCGGCCTACCGCAAGGCATGGCGGCGTCGGGTATCGCCGGCGGCAAGGGTGGGCTGATGGCACTGTTCGCCAGTCACCCCAGCATCGAAGAACGCGTGAGCGCGCTGCAGGCCCGTTCGTAACAACCAAGGAATGTTCATGGATTGGATTTTCATCTCCGTCATCGGCTACCCGCTGTGGGTATGGCTGATGTTCATGACGCTGGTGGTGGTGCTGCTGGTCTTCGACCTGGGCGTACTGCACAAGGACCAGCACGAGATCGGCGTGAAGGAGAGCCTGAAGCTGTCGGCCTTCTACATCGCCATGGGGCTGGCCTTCGGCGGCTGGATCTGGTGGTACAAGGGCGCGGACGCCGGCATGCAGTACTTCACCGGCTATGTGATCGAGAAATCGCTGTCGATGGACAACATCTTCGTGATGTCGCTGATCTTCACCAGCCTTGCCGTGCCGCGCATCTACCAGCACCGCGTGTTGTTCTGGGGCATCCTGGGCGTGATCGTGCTGCGCGCGGTGATGATTGGCCTGGGGGCGGCGCTGGTGGCCGAGTTCCAGTGGATGCTGGTGCTGTTCGGCCTGTTCCTGGTGGCGACCGGGGTCAAGATGCTGTTCGCCGATGACGAGCATCCGTCCTTGGAAAAGAACCGCATGTATCGCTGGCTGAAGGGCCACATGCGCCTGACCCCGACGTTGCACGAACAGCATTTCTGGGTGCGTGGCGAACGTCACGGCCTGGCGCGCGGCTGGTGGGCGACGCCGTTGCTGCTGGCGTTGATCATGGTGGAATCGGCCGACGTGGTGTTTGCGGTGGACAGCATCCCGGCGATCTTCGCCATCACCCAGGACCCGTTCATCGTCTATACCTCGAACATCTTCGCGGTGCTGGGTCTGCGTGCCCTGTACTTCGCGCTGGCGGCGATGGTGCATCGCTTCCACTACCTGAAGTACGCGCTGTCGCTGGTGCTGGTCTTCATCGGCAGCAAGGTGGGGCTGGTCTATCTGCACGATATCGGGCTGACCAGCGTGAAGATTCCGACCGGCTTGTCGCTGCTGGTGACGTTCGGGCTGTTGCTCTCCGGGGTGCTGTTCTCGCTCTACAAAACCCGCAACGACGCGACCCCGAGCGTCTAAGCTGGTGCCGCTGACGGCTTCGCAAGGGGCCGTCAGCCGTCAAGGGGGTGGCAGCGCAGGGGAACCTTGAAGACATGCCCGGGTCACAAAAGACCCTGGCAACACAATGCCAGCCATTCCGAATAAGGAGGTTTGTATGAATACCAAGACTACTCTGATGTCGCTGTGCGTAGCGTTGACGCTCTCGACTGCCCAAGCAGCCTTGGCGGCAAATGGCCACTCCGGCGGCCATTCCGGGGATCACTCGGGCAATAATGCTGGCGGCGTCTCCGCTGATCACATGAGTGACAGTGCCGTGAGCAATTCCAACGCCCAGTTCATGTCGACGTCCACCCGTGGCTTGGTTCGTGCTCAGCAACGCATGAGCGTCAATGGCCAGGAGAATGAGAAGACCAACCTCAAGACCGAGACGGAAACCGAAACCGAAACGGAGTCGGCTACCCAGCGCTGACGCCTGTCTCCGCAGTTTTTCTGAATCGATAACGGAGGGTCGCCATCAGGCTCCCTCCGTTTTGCTTTGGCAAGCATGTTACGAGATCAGGGGGCCGAGTCCAGGGTGTTCGGCAGCGCGCGGAATTCGCCGATGTGGCCAGCGATGTGCTGGACGTGCTGGCGGTCAGACGGGGGCATGGCGTAGCTCTGGGTGTGGGTGGTCGTCTGAGAGCGTGTGAATAAATCGGCTGCGCGCCCCTGATTGGGGTTCATGTGTACTGCGTGTGGATCTATCGCCGAGCCGATCAAAGATGGGCATGCGGAGATTCGCTCAACGATCAGGAATCCTCTGTGCTTTGTGTACATTCCAGTTCCTGCGCTGCTCTTTACCCCGCTGAGGACCTCTTGCGACGATTTCTTTCATCAGCCCGAAAAAAGGACCCGCGCCGAAGCGCGGGCCGTACGGACTTCCGGTCCAGGGAAGTTCTTCGCGGCACCTTGCGCGTGCAGGACAGCTGGCGCCAGCACTGCACGTGCCCAAGATGCCAAGGCGTCGCCGCCTGATGCAGCAGGTTTTCAGCAGGCGGCGGCCGTCATTTTGAAAATGCCCTGCGCGTTGGAGCTGTCGAAGCGCAGGTCGAGCTTGCTCTCGCCGCTGGCCGGGTCGACGATGCGGTCGCGCGTGATGAATTCGTAGAACGAGCCCGGCACCACGCGCGTCACGCGCGTGCCGTCGGCGGCGATGAATTCGCGCTCGACGCGGGTGGCCTTGAACGCGGTCTGGCGCACCGAACCGGCGGCGGAAACCTCGACCTTGTCCTTGATCGGCAGGCCCTGTGCGCGCAGCGCGTCAGCCACGGCGAACACGTCTTCGACATGGTCGGTGGCGTGATTGAAGGCATTGCCCTCGGTGGCGATCCACGCCATCTCGGCCGATTCTTCCAGCAGTGTCTGGTAGGCGGCGAGGCGCGGGGTGGCGTGCTGCACGTCGAAACAGCCCACCAGCTCCGGCAGCAGTTCGACCGCCTCGGCAAACGGCAGCGCGCAGGTGACGGCGAGCTTCGTCAGCAGTTCCTTGGCGCGCTCGGAGAGCGGGTCGCGCGAACTGCCCAGTACTTCGTTCGCCGCCGCCTGGAAGGCCGGCGAGAACTGGTCGGCGTGCAGTTCGGAGACGAAGAACTGGGCCACCACTTCCGGCGCGTCCTGGTGGCAGTAGGCGCGACCGGTCATCTTCAGGCGCGGCAGCGGGTAGACGCCGGCCACGGCGAAGCCCAGCGGCTCGAGAAAGCGCTTGAACGCCTGCTCGCCCATCGGCAGAGCGCCGGTGTCGGCGGCGGTGACGGTGCGCAGTGCGCCGTGGTCGAACACCACCTTGCCGCCTTCGGCCAACTTGGCGGTGACGTAGGTCTTGCCTTCCGGCACGGCTTCCAGGTTCTTGGCGAACAGCAGCATGTTCATGGCCTGGGCCAGCACCACGCGCGGCACGGTGGCGGGGCGCACCGCGGCCGTGAGCAGGGTGTCGTCGACCTCGATCATATTGAACAGGCCGCGCGTGCTGGCCTGGCCGGCGACGGCTTCGAGCAGCTGCCACAGTTGGCTGGTTTCTACGTTCGCGTTGACGTGTGCCATTACGGAATGCCTCTTATTCTGTTTCGGGCAGTTCGAGGCAGCGGGCCCACCCCGCTGTCGCTGCCGCACGATAAGCAAAGTCTCGATTTTTTTACGGCTTGGCTCAAGCGATGTATTCTGCTGACTTCATTCTGAAAACTCATCAACTACCATGCGTCGAACCCTGCCCTCGCTGATGGCCCTGCAATGTTTCGAGGCCGCCGTCCGTCACCTGAGCTTTACCCGCGCCGCCGAAGAGCTGAACCTGACGCAAAGCGCCGTGAGCCGCCAGATCCGCGCGCTGGAAGACTTCATCGGCCGGCCGCTGTTCGAGCGCGTCAAGCAGCGCCTGGTGCTGACCGTGGCCGGCGAAGCCTACGCCGCCGCGGTGCAGGACGTGCTGGACCGCGCCGAGGCCGCCACGCTGCAACTGATGGCCTATAGCGGCGAAGGCGGCATGCTTACCATCGCCATGTTGCCCACCTTCGGCTCGCGCTGGCTGGTGCCGCGGCTGGGCGACTTCGCGGCGCGCTACCCGGACATCCAGCTCAACCTCGGTGACCCAGGTGCGGCCGTTCGATTTCGACAAGGTGGAGGCCGACGTGGCGATCCACTTCGGCCCGGCGCTGTGGCCGGGCGCGATCTGCCACCGGTTGATGGGCGAAGACATCGTGCCGGTGTGCGCGCCGGCCCTGCTGGGCGGGCGACCGCACCTCGACGACGTGCGCGAGATCCTCGACTACACGCTGCTGCAGCACACCACGCGGCCGCAGGCCTGGAACGACTGGCTGCACGCGGCCGGCATCGAAGGCTTGACGGGAAATGAAGCGGGGTTGTTGAGCGGACCGCGCTTCGAGCACTTCTTCATGGTGATCCAGGCCGCCGTAGCGGGGCTCGGCATTGCGGTGCTGCCGCACTTCCTGGTGGAGGAAGAGCTGCAGAGCGGACGGCTGGTGCTGGCGCTCGACAAGCCCGTCCGCAGCCAGCATGCCTATTACTTGGTGCATCCGGCGACCAAGGCCGATCTCTACAAGGTGCGCGTGTTTCGCGAGTGGCTGCTGGAGCAGGCCGGGCGGGAGGGTATGGAACCAGCGGCTAGCCAATCGGGCGCGGTGCCGGCGTGCTGGTCGATTTGAGTGAAAATATCCGATCGACAACAGACCGGATAACCCCAGAAGCCGATGAGGCGATTGATCTCGCGTAGCTGGCTTCCGCCTGAGCTTATGAAGTGAAATGTAGTGGTGGCACGCCGGCAACCGCTGCGGGGCCGGCGCGCCGATTCCTTCTGCTAGTCTGCGGCAGGTTCCGTTCGCATCGCAGGAACGGCTTGCCCCTCCGCTGCCGCCGGCCTGATCTTGAACCAGATCGAGTACAAGGCCGGCAAGAACACCAGGGTCAGAACCGTCCCGGCGAAGGTGCCGCCGATCAAGGTGTAGGCGAGCGTCCCCCAGAACACCGAATGGGTCAGCGGGATGAACGCCAGGATGGCGGCGAGTGCGGTCAGGATGACCGGGCGGGCGCGCTGCACGGTGGCTTCGATAACCGCACGGAATGGATCGAGTCCGGCCTGTTCGTTTTCACGAATCTGTCCTATCAATATCAGCGTGTTGCGCATCAGGATTCCGGACAGCGCAATCAGACCGACCAGCGCGTTGATGCCGAACGGCTGCCGGAACAACAGCAGGGTGGGCACGACCCCGATGAGGCCCAGCGGCGCGGTGGCGAACACCATCGTCATCGCAGAGATCGACCGGACCTGGAAGATGATCGTGATCAGCGTCAGGGCGATCATGATGGGGAAGATCGGCGCCATGGCGCGGTTCGCCTTGCCGGATTCCTCGATGGAACCGCCCTGCTCGATCCGGTAGCCGGCCGGGAGCTTGGCGATGACGGGCTGAAGATCCTTCCATACGGCGGTGGACACGTCCGGCGGCTGCAAGCCCTCGGCAATGTCTCCGCGCACGGTGATCGTCGGCGTGCGGTCGCGGCGGCGCAGTATCGGGTCTTCCATGTGGACGCCCACCGTTCCGATCTGCGACAGCGGAATCCGCTGGCCGGCCGCTCCGACCAGGGTGAAATCGGCGATCTTGCCCGGATTGAGCCGCGTGTTGCCGGCTGAACGGGCCACGACCTGTACCGAACGGATGTCCTCGCGCACCTCAGTAATCGGGATGCCGCTCAACAGGAACTGAAGCTGCTGGGCCACGTCGCTGGAGCTCAGGCCAAGGCTCTGGAGCCGGTCCTGATCGAGCGAGAAACGCAGCGTGGGCACGCGCTCGCCCCAGTCGGTATTGACCGTACGCATCTGGGAAGAGGCCTGCATCACGGCACGCACCTGCGCCGCGATGTCACGCAGCTTGTCGGGATCGGGCCCCATCACGCGGAAGGCCACGGGGAAGGGAGAGTACGGGCCGAACACCAACTGGGCCACCCGCACGCGCGCCTCCGGTGCCAGACCGTCGGCCACCGCCTGCCGCAGCCTGAGCTTGAGCGCCTCACGCGCCGCCTGGTTGTCCGTCAGGACGACGATCTTCGCGAACGAAGGATCGGGCAACTCCGGCGCCATGGCGAGGTAGAAGCGCGGCGCCCCCTGTCCGACGTAGGCCGTCACGATCTTCGCTTCCGGCTGCCCGGCCAGCCAGGCCTCGACCTTGGCGGTCACCGCACTCGTCTGCTGGATCGAGGTGCCATACGGCATCTGGACTTCGACCAGCACCTCGGGCCGATCGGAAGTCGGAAAGAATTGCTTGTTGACCACGCCCATGCCCAGGACCGCGACGAACAAGGTGCTGACCACGCCCGCCGCAACCAGCCATTTGCGCCGGATCACCGATCCAAGAAGGCGGCGGAAGCGCTCGTAGTGCGGGGTAGCGTAGATCGCCCCGTTCCCGCCCTCGTGCTGCTTGAAGTTCGGGAGCAGCTTCACCCCCAGGTAGGGCGTGAACACGACGGCGACGATCCACGACGTGATCAGCGCAATGCCGACGATCCAGAACATGTTGCCGGCGTACTCGCCGGCGGTCGACTTGGCGAAGCCGTTCGGCATGAAGCCGATCGCCGTCACCAGGGTTCCGGAAAGCATGGGCGCGGCGGTATGGCTCCACGCATAGGCCGCCGCGCGGATGCGGTCGTAGCCCTCCTCCATCTTCACCACCATCATCTCGATGGCGATGATCGCGTCGTCGACCAGGAGCCCCAGGGCGAGGATCAGGGAGCCCAGCGTGATCCGGTCGAAGTTCTTGCCGGTGGCCGCCATGATGACGAAGACCGCGGCCAGGGTCAGGGGAACTGCTGCCGAGACCACGATGCCGGCGCGCCATCCCATGCTGAGGAAACCCACCAGCATCACCACGCCGAGGGCGACGAAGAACTTGAGCATGAACTCGTCGACGGCCGAGTGGATATTGACCGACTGGTCCGTGACCTTGGTGAGGCTCATGCCGAGCGGCATCTCGGCGTTGATCGCCGCCGCTTCCGTCTCCAGTGCGCGGCCGAGATCGAGGCCGTTCCAACCCTCGCGCATGACCACGCCGAGCAGCAAGGCCGGTTCGCCGTTGTTGCGGATGAGGAAGGTGGCCGGATCCTCGTAGCCCCGCTTCACCTCGGCGATGTCGCCGAGCTTCAGCGTACGGCCCCGCGCCGCGACGGGCGTATTCCGGATCGCCTCCAGATCGTCGATGGCGCCGTCCAGCCGGATGAAGACCTGTGGGCCCTTGGCTTCGATCGAGCCGGCGGGCGTCATGACGTTGCGCCCGTTCAGCGCTGCGAAGATGTCGCGTGGGGAGACGCCCAGGGTCGCGAGGCGGTCATGGGAGAACTCGACGAAGATCCGTTCGGCCTGTTCGCCGATGATGTTCACCTTCTTGACGCCCGCCACGTGAAGCAGGCGCTGGCGCAGGGTCTCCGCGTCGCGCACCAGGTGCCGATGGGCCTCACCCTTCGCTTTCAAGGCATAGAGTGCAAAGGTCACGTCGGCGTACTCGTCGTTCACCATCGGGCCGACGGCGCCACGCGGCAGCTTGCCGGCCTCGTCGCCGAGTTTCTTGCGGGCCTGATAGAACTGCTCGGGGACCTCGGCGGGCGGCGTGCTGTCGAGCAGGAACACCGTGGTGAAGGCCAAGCCCGGTCGCGTAAAGGTCTCGGTCCGGTCATACCAGCGCAGTTCCTGCATGCGCTTTTCCAGGGGCTCGGCGACCAGTTCTTCCATCTCCTTTGCCGTGGCGCCGGGCCAGGCGGTGACCACGGTCATCTGCTTGACGGTAAAGGCGGGGTCCTCCGCCCGGCCCAGGGTCAGGAAAGCGACGACGCCGGCGATGAAGATGGCCAGCATCAGGAACAGGGTGACCGAGCGCTCGCGTACCGCGAGGGCGGAGAGGTTGAAGGCGCTCATTTCCCCTCCCCGCTGGCCGCCGCCACGCTTTGCGCGGCTTTGCCGTCAGCCAGCCGTACCTGCTCGCCTTCGTGCAGCAGATGGGCTCCGAGCACGACGACGCGATCGCCTGACGCGAGGCCACCGACGACCGCGGTGGCTTCGTCACTGAGGCCGGTTACCTGCACGGCGCGCCAGGTGACCCGAGGCGCCTTCCCTTCGACCAGCCATACACCGGGGCCTTTGCCCGGATCGACGATCGCGCCGATGGGTACCCGCAGTGCCAGCGCGGAGCGGTCGTGCGGGATGTGGATGGAGACGGTCGAGCCCAGTGGCGCGTCCGCCAAGCGGTCCTCCAGCACGTAGCGCGCCTCGAAGGTGCGCGTTTCACGGTTGGCGGCATCCGACAACTGGCGCAGTTTCGCCGCGCCCGTGAGCCCGCTGCCATACAAGGCCGCGCGCGCCACGGATCCGACCGCCGGACGCAGGGCTTCGGGGAGCTCGATGACTGCTTCGCGGCGCCCGGCATGCGCCACACGAACGACAACCTGCCCGGCACTGACGACCTGGCCCGGCTCCGCCAGGGTCTCCACCACCACGCCGTCCGCGTCGGCAAGCAGGACCGTGTAGCTGGTTTCGTTGCGCGCCACGTCGGCCTGGGCCTGGGCCGCATTGAGCTCCGCCCTTGCCGACTGGGCGGCGGTCTTGATCTTGTCGTAGGCAGAGGCCGACACCGCACCCGCCGAGACGAGGTCGCGGTACCTCGCCTCGTCCTCCGCGGTCTGGCGCGCGCGCGCCGTGGCGGCGGCAACCGCCTCGTCGTGGGCGCGCGTGGCGAGCTTCAAGTCGGTGGGGTCGATGCGCATCAGCGGCTGGCCACGCTTGACGGCCTGCCCGGTATCGACCAGGCGCTCCAGGACCTTGCCGGGAACGCGGAAACCCAGGTCACTCTGCACCCGCGCCGCAACAATGCCGGTGAATGAGCGCTCGGCCTGGACGGCGGCCTCTACCGCCCCCACCCGTACGACGGGAATCCGGGTCCGCGGATCATTTGCAGAAGTGGCGTCGCTGCACGCTGCCAGAGCAAAGGGCAACAGACCGACGACGGCGAGGAAGGGAATAGTACGGCACTGAAGCATGACGACCTCCGGGAACACGAAGGTCTTCATACTCTAACTTGTGACCATTTTTGTCAATAGTCACTTTATGCTCATGGAGCGCCTAAGGCGCCAGGCTACGCAGCACCAGGTTCGAAAGCCGTGTAGGCGCGTCCTCGACGAGGTCGAGGTTGTGCTGGAGCAGGAGCGGATTCGCGAAGGGCAGCATGACGAGATAGATCGCATGCACCGTCTCGTCCAGCGGTGTCTTGCGTTCGAACTCGCCGCTCTCCCGCCCTTCGCGGACGATCTCCGTCAGGATCTGCCGGATGCGCTCGCAGTAGGCGCGGGCAGACGGCCACCCCTCGCCGGCGGAGTATGCGGCGATGTCGTACAACTTGCGGTCGTTGAAGAACAGGCTCACACCGGTAGCCACCAAGACCTTGAACATTCTGCGGAATTTTTCCGTCGGCGTGGATGCGCCCGCCACGGCTTCTTCGACCGCCACGACGATGGCACTCAAGGTCTTGGAACAGATGGCCTCGCCGATGGCCTGCTTGGAGTCGAAGAACTTGTATATATAGGCCTTGGAAAAGCCGATCGCCTTGGCCAGGTCGGAGACCGTGGTCTTCTCGTAGCCGTAGTGGCTGAAGTGTTCTCCGGCCGCCTCCACGATCTGTTCTCGAACGCTATGGTCGGCGGGGCCACGCGTCTGCGGGGCGGAAGACTCGATTTCATTCATGGGGAAAACAATACCTCGTATGCTAAATCTTGACAACTTGTGACCAATTTAGACTATAGTCACACAAACAGTTCAACTCCCCGAAGGACTCCCATGCTCGCCCATCCCCGTTCTCTCGCCCTTCTTCTGAGCGTCGGCGTCTTGACGGGCTGCGCCGTCGGCCCCGACTACAGACGGCCCGAGATCGCCCTGTCGCCCACCTTCATCGGACAGGAAGGCGTCGATCACCGGCAGGTTCAGCACAAGGCAGACCTCACGATCTGGTGGGCCGCCTTCGACGATCCGCTGCTGACGCACTTCGTCGCGCTGGCCCTCGACCAGAACCTGGACATCGCGCAAGCGGCGGCACGTGTCGCCCAGTCGCGTGCGACATTGCGCTACGCCGATGCGGCGCTGCTTCCGGCGGCCAACGTGAGTATAACCGCAGCGCGAGGCTACCAGTCGGTCGAGACCCCGCTGGGGCAGGTGCTCAACGCCACGCCCGGCTTCGATCGCAGCGGCAGCTCCTACGAGGCCAACCTCGGTGCGAGTTGGGAGATCGACATGTTCGGCGGTCTGCGGCGAGGGCGGGAGGCGGCACACGCGGCGTACGAGGCATCCGAAGCCGGCGCGGTGGCGACACGGCTGGCCGTGGCCGCGCAGACGGCGGATGTGTACGTCACGATCCGGGGCTTGCAGGCGCGCATCGCGATCGCCAGGCAGCAAGTGGAAACCCGCCGTCAGTTATTCGCCATGGTCAGGCTCCAGTACGGAAAGGGGGTCGCCGCCGAGCTCCAGATGAACCAGGCCGAGGGTTCGCTCACCCAGGCCGAGGCGCAGATTCCCGTCCTGGAAGCCGGCCTCGATTCGGCGATGAACGCACTGGACGTGCTGCTCGGAGCTCAGCCGGGAACCTATCGTACAGAACTGGCCCCAGTGGCGCCGGTCCCGGTCGTTCCGGGTCTGGCCGAGACCGGCACCCCGGCCGAGTTGATTCGGCGCAGGCCTGACCTCATCGCCGCCGAGCGGCGCCTGGCTGCGGCCAATGCGCGCATCGGCGTGGCGGTCTCGGAGTACTACCCCAAGTTCTCGCTTGCCGCCCTGCTGGGCAGCGCCACCGCGATAGCGAGCGGCAACCTCTTCACCGGGGCCGCCAGCCAGTGCCCAGGGCGTTCTCGGACTGCGCTGGCGCCTGTTCGACTTCGGCCGCGTCGACGCGCAGATCGCCGCCGCGCGTGGCCAGGAGGCCGAAGCCCTGGCGGCCTACCGGCTGGCCGTGTTGCGGGCAACCGAGGATGTCGAGAACGCCATCGAAGCCCTCGTCAAACGCGAGGCTCAGGTCGGCATCCTGACGCGGGGCGAATCCTCGCTCGCCCGTGCGCGCGAGAACTCGCTTGCCGCCTACAAGGGCGGCGTCGTCAGCCTGATCGAGGTGCTCGATGCCGATGGCAAGCTGCTGGAGGCGCGCGACGCGAAGGCACAGGCAGAAACGGAGGCGGCGCGCGCCGCTATTGCCTCCTTCCGGGCTTTGGGGGGCGGATGGGATGCGCAGCATGCAAGCAGCAACCGCCTCTCCAGCAACCTTTCCACCAACGACCGCAGGTAAGCAAGATGACCATAACAGATAATTCATAGGTGCTCATCATGGGTGCATCGAGCCGTGGCGCATTGGTTTGGGGACCGGGCTGGCGCTGGGTCCGGACAATTTCGGACGACTGTTTAACAGGAGATGTTCTATGGCAAACGGTTAGTGGTGTTTTTCTCGCTTTATGTGGA
Organism: Pseudogulbenkiania sp. AW2-16; assembly: GCF_056824575.1. Classification (NCBI taxonomy): domain Bacteria; kingdom Pseudomonadati; phylum Pseudomonadota; class Betaproteobacteria; order Neisseriales; family Chromobacteriaceae; genus Pseudogulbenkiania; species Pseudogulbenkiania sp. AW2-16. The sequence continues at coordinate 3,136,356 of NZ_CP157668.1, forward strand.
TACACACGCATTTCCGGCCGAGCGGTGCCAGGTGCCAACGGTACCGCCCGTCTACTGCCTCACCCGAACAGGAGACTCATCATGAAATCGCTTTTGGCATTGTCCGGCATCGCCCTCGTCATTTCCGCCCACACCGCGCTGGCTGATCCCGGCCGCCCGCTGGATCCTCACGAGCAGGCGCGGCAGTCGATACTGAACGTGACACAGCATTCGGCAGCCGTCCGCGCCACGACGGGAACCGGGGCGCTGGCGCCGACGGATCCGCATGAGCTCGCGCGTCAGCGAATCGTCCCGTCGCCCGTGACCAGCGTCGCGTCTCGACCCGCACTCGAGGTGGGGTCGCCGCCGAAAATCGACCCGCACGAGCGCGCGCGCCGCTCGATTCTAGGAAGCTAGGGAGAGGAGTCGACCCCATGACAGCGCCAACCGACGCGATGAATCCCGAAGAAACGCTTGCCCGCTGGCGGGCCGAGGAGGCGGCCGTGCGCGCCCGCCTCCAGGCGACTCCCGGCGTGGGCTCCCCTGCCCAGCTCGCCGGGCGCAGCGGATTGCAGATATTCCAGGCGCTCCTCGCCGGGGAGATTCCGCCCCCGCCGATGGCTGCGACGCTCGATTTCATCCTGCTTCGCATCGAGCCCGGATTTGCGGTATTCCAGGGAGAGCCCAGCTTCAGCTACTACAACCCGATGGGCACCGTGCACGGCGGCTGGTTCGCAACCATGCTCGACACCGCCATGGGATGCGCCGTGCATTCCACGCTGCCGGCGGGCAAGGCCTACACCACCCTGGAACTGAAGCTCAACCTCGTCCGCGCACTCACCGACGCGGTGCCGCTGGTACGCGCGGAAGGCCGGTTGGTCCACGGCGGCCGCCAGGTGGCGACCGCGGAAGGCCGGCTGGTCGGACCGGACGGCAAGCTCTACGCCCACGCGAGCACTACTTGCCTGGTCTTTGACCAGGCTTCATAGAAGATCGGCACGAAAGGCTTCGGTCCGGCTCGTACCTCGCTCATCGCGGTGCAGGCGCTGTTTTCCGGCATCAGCTTTTCGGTCGGCTTTGCCCTGATGGCCAACATCGTGGTGCTGTGGGGTTATCTGACCTTTATGCACTGATGGTCTCATGCCGTAGTCAGGGTTCCCGGCTTGGCGCATCGGGCAATGTGGATGTCATCTCTACAACAGGAAGGGGCCGGCCGTCAGCCGGAAGCATGAATGTCTCTTGAGGGTCGATTTGCATCGGTGGCAATCAAGTGAGCCATTGGATGCACCGAATTGATCGGTGTTGCTGCAGCCTGGCCCGCCAGTGCGTGCCATTCCGCAGCACCGCCCCCGCCGACTACGGCATGAGACCATCAGTGCATAAAGGTCAGATAACCCCACAGCACCACGATGTTGGCCATCAGGGCAAAGCCGACCGAAAAGCTGATGCCGGAAAACAGCGCCCAGGCGCGGAAGACCTCGTACCAGTCCGGCACCACCTCCGCCAGGGTCTTGGCCAGGTGATGGCTGGCCAACAGCAGCGCGCACAGGATCGCCCACTTGATCAGATAGCCCGGCAGGTATTTGCGTTGCTGGCGGTTGAAGCGATAGTTCTGCTCGCGCAGCATGTGGTCGCCCTGCGAGACGTCACGGAACAGCCAGTAGGGAATGAAATAGAGATACAGCAGGTGGAGTAATCCGGGTTCCGTCGTGTTGGGCATGACAGTCCCTCCCCCTTGTCAAAAAACAGCGGCACGCCGCCTTGAACCCCGGCCTGCATGTCCCTGCGGCCGCCCTCATCCACTATAGACACTGCCAGCGGACGCCATGGGGCGACCCGTACGCAGGATGGCACGGCCCCCAAAAAAAGCAGCCCGGTTTGCACCGGACTGCCAACACTGACGACTTCCACAGACAAAATCGGGAGTTCCTCCGGAAAGCGAGCGGGCCATGGCAGGCCGAGCCGCCTCGCAGGCGCAGGATGGGTGGAGCAATGCGGAACCCCTCATCCGCTATTGATGGGTTCAGGCAGGTGTGCCTTTGCTCAGCCTGCGAGTACTCAAGATGCCAAGGCGCAGCCGCCTTATCGAGAGGCTTACAACGACATCCCCGGCGCGAGCTGGCTCGGCAGCGCCAGCGCCGGCGCTTCCACCGAGGCCATCGGGTAGGCGCAGTAATCGGCGGCGTAGTAGGCCCCCGGGCGATGGTTGCCGGAGTTGCCGACACCGCCGAACGGCGCGGCGGACGAGGCGCCGTTGGTCGGCTTGTTCCAGTTCACCACGCCGGCGCGGATGTCCTGGCTGAAGCGTTCCCACAGCGCGGCATCGTCGGCCAGCAGCGCCGCCGACAGGCCGTATTCGGTGTCGTTGGCGATCTCCAGCGCCAGATCGAGGTCGCGGTAGCGGATGATCTGCGTGAGCGGGCCGAAGTATTCCTCGTCCGGCAGCTCGGTCACGGCGGTGACGTCGAGAATGGCCGGGGTGACGAAGGCCTTGCCCTCTTCCAGCTGACACATTTCCAGGATTGGCTTGGCGCCCAGCGCGATCAGGCGTTGCTGCGCGGCGAGCATGCCCTGCGCGGCCTTGAGCGACACCATCGCCCCCATGAACGGCTGCGGCTCGGCGTCGAAGGCGCCGATGGTGAGCTTGCCGGCCACCTCGGCCAGGCGGGCCACGAAGCGGTCGCCGAATTCGCCCACCGGCACCAGCATGCGGCGCGCGCAGGTGCAGCGCTGGCCGGCGGAGAGGAAGGCGGACTGGATGGCGTGGTGCACGGCGGCGTCGAGGTCGGCGCACTCGGCCACCAGCAGCGGGTTGTTGCCGCCCATCTCCAGCGCCAGCATGAAGCCGGGACGGCCGGCGAACTGGCGGTGCAGCGCCACGCCGGTGGCGGAGCTGCCGGTGAACAACAGGCCGTCGAGGTCGGCGTGCTGGGCCAGCGCAATGCCGGTGTCGCGCTCGCCCTGCAGCAGGTTGATCACGCCGGCCGGCACGCCGGCTTTTTCCCATAATTTGACGGTCAGCTCGGCCACCAGCGGGGTCAGCTCGGACGGCTTGAACAGCACGGTGTTGCCGGCGATCAGCGCCGGCACGATGTGGCCGTTCGGCAGGTGGCCGGGGAAGTTATACGGACCGTACACCGCCACCACACCATGCGGGCGATGGCGCAACACGGAGCTGTCGCCAGCGAGGTCGGCGCGGTGTTCGCCGGTACGCTCGTTGTAGGAACGGATCGAGATCTCGATTTTGCCGATCATCGCCGCCACTTCCTGGCGCGATTCCCACAGCGGCTTGCCGGTTTCCAGGCCAATGGTGCGGGCCAGCTCTTCCTTGTGCTCGCCCAGCACCTCGGCGAAGCGGCGTACCAAGGCCAGGCGTTCGCCCAGCGCGGTGTGGCGCCAGCCGGCGAAGGCGCGACGCACGGCGATGAAGGCGGCGTCGATGTCCTCGGCCGCGGCGGCGCGGCCTTCCCAGACCGGCAGACCGGTAGCCGGGTTGAGCGAAACGAAGACCGGGCCGTGGCCGGCGGTCCAGTTGCCGTCGATGAACAGTTGGCTCATGTCATGTCTTTCCATGTGGTGGGCCGGCAGCGGCGCGCTGCCGGCGGCAATCGGTTATCAGCTAGCTGCCTTGGCAGCGGGATAGAGCGTCATGGCGCGTACGGTGTCGCCGCTCTTCACGTGCAGGGCCTGGGCGTGCTCGGCACTCAGGGCGATCACACTGTCCGCAGGGTTGGCCGAAGCCAGGATCACGCGGAAATCGGCCAGTTCGCCGTTGGCCACCAGGTAGCGCTGCTCGCCGGCGGCGGCGCGTTCGGCCACGATCTCGACGCGGTACAGCTGGCTGTCGCGCATCACGCGCAGGCTGTCAACGCGGGCTTCCAGCACCGGGCCACCTTCGAAGATGTCGACGTGGTGCTCCAGACGCAGGCCTTCGGCCTCCAGCAGGCGGCGCGCCGGCTCGGTGTCCTTGTGCACCTTGCCGATGCAGGCCTGCGCCTCGGGCGGCAGGAAGTCGATGTACACCGGGTAGCGCGGCATCAGCTCGGCGAGGAAGGACTTCTTGCCCAGCGCCACCAGGTGGTCGGCTTCGTGGAAGTCGATGCGGTAGAAGTGCGTGCCGAGGGCCTTCCAGAACGGCGATTCGCCGTTCTCGTCGAAGTGGCCGCGCATTTCGGCGCAGATGTGTTCGGCGAAGCGTTCCGGGAACTGCGCCAGGAACATGAAGCGCGCCTTGGACAGCAGCGCGCCGTTGCCGTTGACGCGGAAATCCGGGTCGAGGAACAGCGTGCACAGCTCGGAGTAGCCCGTCAGGCCGTGCGACATGTGCAGCTTGTCCATCTTGGTCCACAGCCCCAGTTCGCGGCTGGCGTGCACGAAACTGTCCATGCGGTAGGTGTAGAACGGCTGGTCGAGGCCGACCGCGACCTCGAGGCCGCACACGCCCACCACCTGGCCGCTATCGCTGTCTTCCAGCACGAACAGATAACCCTGCTCCGCCAGCGGCGCGGTGCCGTCGACGGTGCTCTGCACGCGGTCGAGGCGCGACGCCTGCACGGCGTGGTCGGGCTTCAGCGTGGTCATGCCGGGGCCGGCCTTGTGCGCAAGTTCCACCAGGGCGTCGACATCGTCCGGTCGGCACAGTCTCATCACGATCATGGGCGGGCTCCTTCAACGTGCAGCGGCGCGCAACGCACTTCGTCGCCGTCGGCGATCTCCAGCACGTCGGCCACTTCTTGCGGCAGGACGATCTCGCTCTCCAGCCGCGCCGGCAGCTCGGCGACGGTGCAGCGGAAATCGCCGGTTTGGGTATTGCTCACCAGGTAAGGCACGGTCGGGCCACTCGCCTCGCCGCGCAGCGCGCTGTGCACCCGGCTGTGGCGCACCGACTGGCACACTTCCAGCGGCGCGGTCAGCACCGGGCCGGCGTCGAACAGGTCGACAAACTTGTCCGGCTCCAGGCCTTCGGCCAGGTGGCAGCGGTAGTTGAGGCGCGCGCCGACGTGTGGCTCGCCCATCACGCGCTGCGCCTCTTCCGACAGCAGCGGTACGTAGAGCGGGTCGACCTGCATCATTTCGGCGATGAAGGTGCGGCTGCGCCCGCCGGAGGCCAGTTCCATCTGGGTGAAGTCGCGGCGGAAGAACTTGTAGCCGACGCCGTCCCAGAACGGCGAGCGGCCCTCTTCGTCGGCCACGCCGGGTAGCACCGAGAAGATCTCGTTGCTGAAACGTTCGCGGTGCTCGGCGATGAACAGCATGCGCGAGCGTGACAACAGCTGCGGCGCCAGCAGCGCGTTGCCGAGAGCGGCTTCGTCGAAGTAGAAGCCGGTGAGCCGGGTGCGGCCGGTCAGCTCGTGCGACATCATCAGCGCGTGCACGCGGTGGTTCACCTTGAGCTCGCGCGAGGCGTGCACCAGTACTTCGTTACGGAAGGCGTAGAACGGCTCGGAAAAGCCGGCCATCGCCATGATGCCGGCGGTGCCGTAGAGCCGGCCGCTGTCGGAGTCTTCCAGCACGAACAGGTAGCTCTCTTCGCCGGGGCACTCGACCTCGCTGCGCAGCGAATTGAGCGAGTCGTTCACGCGCTGTTGCAGGCGCTGGCGGTCGGGCGGCAGCGAGTGCAGCACCGGCCCGCCCGATCGCGCCATGCGCTCGATCTGGTCCAGATCGGAAAGCTTGCTCGGTCGAACAAACAGCATGTCAGTCCCTTCCAATGGTTTCTGTTCGTAGGATGGGTGGAGCAACGCGGAACCCATCGGTCGATGCTGATGGGTTCCGGCATATTTGCCTTCACCCATCCTACGAGTTGTGGCGCTTAAGCCGGCTGGGCCTCTTTGGCTGCCTTCGCCTTCTCCATGATCTCGGCAGTCACGGCTTCCAGACGCTTCAAGCCTTCTTCCAGATCGGCCTCCGGGATCACCAGCGACGGTGCGATGCGCACGATGTTGGGGCCGGCTACCAAGAGTACCAGGCCGTGGCGTGCCGCTGCGGTGAGGAAGTCCTTGGCCTTACCGGCGAGTTCGTCGACCAGTTCGGCGCCGACCAGCAGACCCATGCCGCGTACATCCTTGAAGGCATGATGCTTGGCGCCGATGCGCTTGAGGCCGTCCACCAGCAGCTGATGGCGGCGCTTGACGCCGTCCAGCACCTCCGGGGTGTTGATGATCTCGATCACCTTGTCGGCCACGGTGCAGGCCAGCGGGTTGCCGCCGTAGGTGGAGCCGTGGGTGCCGACCACGAACGAGGCGGCAATCTTGCTGGTGGTCAACATGGCGCCGATCGGCATGCCGTTACCCAGTGCCTTGGCGCTGGTCAGGATGTCCGGGGTCACGCCGTATTCCATGTAGGCGAACAGCGAGCCGGAGCGGCCGACGCCGATCTGCACTTCGTCGAAAATCAGCAGTGCGTTGTGCTTGTCGCACAGCTCGCGCAGCTTCTTCAGGTATTCCGGGGTGGCCGGCAGCACGCCGCCCTCGCCTTGCACCGGCTCGACGATCACGGCGCAGGTGCCGTCATTGATCGCGGCTTCAGCGGCGGCCAGGTTGTTGAATTCGATGTGGTTCAGGTTGCCCGGCAGCGGGGCGAAGCCTTCGGTGTACTTGGGCTGGCCGCCGACCGACACGGTGAACAGGGTGCGGCCGTGGAAGGCCTGCTTGCACGACACGATACCGGTCTTGTCGCCGCCGAAGTGGTCGAATGAGTAACGGCGCGCCAGCTTCAGCGCGGCTTCGTTGGCCTCGGCGCCGGAGTTGCTGAAGAACACCTTCTCGGCGAAGGTGGTTTCGGTCAGGCGGCGCGCCAGGCGCAGCGCCGGCTCGTTGGTGAAGGTATTGGAGAGGTGCCACAGGCGGTCGACCTGCTCGTGCAGCACGGCGGTGAGTTCCGGGTGCAGGTGGCCGAGGCTGGTCACCGCGATGCCGCTGGCGAAGTCGATGTATTCGTTACCGCCCTGGTCCCACAGGCGCGAGCCCTTGCCGGATACCGGGATGAAGGCGGCCGGGGCGTAGTTGGGAACCATGACTTCATCGAAGGTGTGGCGGTTGACTTGAGCGGTCATTCTGTCCTCCTTGGCAGGCGTTGAGATGGGATTCATTCTAATGACGCTTTTTTTATTTACCTTCCAGAAAAACGACAGGTCCATTCCGGTTTCCACCAGCCCGGGACCCCATGTCCGGGCGGCTCATTCGGCATCGGCCGGTTTCGACTCGTTGGCGAAGCGTTCTTCGCGCGGGGCGATGCCGAAATGGGAACGATACACGGTGGAAAAGTGCGGCCCGGACGAGAAGCCGCACAACAGGCCGATCTGTACCACCGACTTGCCGGTGTTGCGCAGCATGGCGCGCGCCCGCTCCAGGCGCAGTTGCAGGTAGTAGCGCGACGGCGGCACGTCGAGGTGCTGCTTGAACATCCGCTCGAGCTGGCGGCGCGATTGCCCGGTGAACTGGGCGATCTCGTCGGTGGTGAGCGGCTCTTCGATATTGGCTTCCATCAGCATCACCGCCTCGGTGAGCTTGGGCTGGCGCTCGCCGACACGCGCCAGCAGCGGCACGCGCTGCTTCTCCTCGCTGCCGCGTACGCGTTCGGCGCACAGCGCCGCAGCGACGGATTCCACCAGCTCGGCGCCATGATCGCGCCCGATCAGCGCCAGGGCGCCATCCAGCACGGCCAGCGCGCCGCCGCAGCTGAAGCGGTCGCGATCGAGTTCGAACACGCGCTGGCTCGCCACCACCTTGGGAAAGCGGTCGGCGAAGCGCGGGTAGTCCTGCCAGTGGATGGTGGCGCGGTAACCGTCCAGCACGCCGGCGCTGGCCAGCCACCAGGCGCCGGCGTGCACGCCGCCCAACAGCGCCAGGCGCGGCGCCAGGCGCGCCAGTTCGCTGGTGAAGAGGCCCGAGTCGGCGAACGAGGCGACGCCCTCGCTCAGCACGAACAGCTGCTCGAACGGCGCCGCCTCGCGCAGCGCGCCCGCCACCGGGAACGCCATGCCGCCGGAGAGCGGCAACGGCTCGCCGTCCCAGGTGTAAAAACTGAGCTGGTAGAGCTTCTTGCCGGACAGGCGGTTGGCCTGGGCAAACGGCTCGTTCAGGCAGCCGATGCCGAACATCGAACAGGGCGGCAGCAGCAGCACCGCCAACTGGCGTGGCGTATCCATCAGCCGTCCTGCCGCAACAGGGACGCCGCGGTCATTTCAGGCTGCCAGCGAGGAACTGCTGGAGGCGCTCGCTCTTGGGCTGGTTGAGCACCTCGCGCGGGTGCCCTTCCTCCTCCACCCGGCCCTGGTGCAGGAAGATCACGTGGTTGGACACCTCGCGCGCGAAGCCCATCTCGTGCGTCACCACCAGCATGGTGCGGCCTTCTTCGGCCAACGTCTGCATCACCTTCAGCACCTCGCCCACCAGCTCGGGGTCGAGCGCCGAGGTCGGCTCGTCGAACAGCATCACCTCCGGCTCCATCGCCAGCGCGCGCGCGATCGCCACGCGCTGCTGCTGCCCGCCCGACATGTGCGACGGGTACTTGCCCTCTACGCTCTCCGGCAGCCCGACCTTGGCCAGGTACTTGCGCGCGCGCGCCTCGGCCTCGGCGCGGCTCACCCCGAGCACGTGCATCGGCGCCTCGATGATGTTCTCCAGCACCGTCATGTGGCCCCACAGGTTGAAGTGCTGGAACACCATGGCGAGCCGGGTGCGCATCTGCTGCAGCTGCACGGCGTCGCTCACGCGCAGCGCCCCGGTCTTGTCCGGCGCGGTGCGGATCGCCTCGCCGTTGAGCGTGATGGCGCCGGCGCAGGGCTGCTCGAGGAAGTTGATGCAGCGCAGGAAGGTGCTCTTGCCCGAGCCCGAAGAGCCGATGATGCTGATCACGTCGCCGGCCTTGGCCTTGAGCGACACACCCTTGAGCACTTCGTGGTTGCCGTACTTCTTGTGCAGGTCGTCCACGGTCAGTTTGTACATTTCAATCTCTCCCAATACGGCGAATCAATGCGCCTGCGGCTTGAGGAAGGCGAGCCAGCGCTGCTCGCCGCGGCGGAACAGCCAGACCAGCGCGAACACGATCACGGCGTACAGCGCGCCGGCGATGCCGAAGGCCTCGAACGAGGCGTAGGTGGCGGAGTTGACGTCGCGCGCCACCTTGAGGATGTCCGGCACCGTGGCGGTGAACGCCAGCGTGGTGGAATGCAGCATCAGGATCACCTCATTGCTGTAGTACGGCAGCGCGCGGCGCAGCGCCGAGGGCAGGATGACGCGGCGGTACAGCGTGAAGCTCGACATGCCGTAGGCGCGCGCCGCCTCGATCTCGCCGTACGGCGTGGCGCGGATCGCGCCGGCGAAGATTTCCACGGTGTAGGCGCAGGTGTTGAGCGCGAACGCCAGCAGCGTGCAGTTGATGCCCTCGCGGAAGAAGGCGTCGAGCAAGGGCTGGGCGCGCACCGACTCGATGCTGTAGATGCCGGTGTAGAACACCAGGAGCTGGATGTAGAGCGGCGTGCCGCGGAACACGTAGGTGTAGAACCACACCGGGCCGCGGATCAGCGGATTGGGCGACACGCGCGCCACCGCCAGCGGCACCGCCAGCACGAAGCCGATACCGATCGACGCCACCAGCAGCCACAGGGTCATGGCGACACCGGACAGGTGGTAGCCGTCGCTCCACAAATAGGCCTGCCAGTATTGCTGCAGAATCTCGTTCATAGCTCAGCCTTTCTGACGCCGACCGAATAACGGCGCTCCAACCACAACAACACCCCGTTCGACAGCGTGGTGATGGCGAGGTAGATCAGCCCGCCCACGATGCTGAAGAAAAACAGCTGCATCGAACTCTTGCCCGCGTCCTGGGTCGCCTTGACGATGTCGGCCAGGCCGATGATGGACACCAGGGCGGTGGCCTTGATCATCACCTGCCAGTTGTTGCCGATGCCCGGCAGCGCGAAGCGCATCATCTGCGGAAACAGCACGCGGCGGAATACCAGCCACGGCTTCATGCCGTAGGCGGTGGCGGCCTCGAGCTGGCCGCGCGGCACGGCCTGGAAGGCGCCGCGGAAGGTTTCGGTGAAATAGGCGCCGTAGATGAAGCCCAGCGTCACCGCCCCGGCGAGGAAGGGGTCGATGTCGATCTGCTCGATGCCGGCCCAGTCGGTGAGCTGGTTGAGCAGGATTTGCAGGCTGTAGAACAGCAGCAGCATGATCACCAGGTCGGGCACACTGCGGATCAGCGTGGTGTAGGCGGTGGCGAGGTATCGCAACGGCCGATGGCTGGACAGCTTGGCCGAGGCGCCCACCAGCCCGATCAGGACGGAGAGCAGCATCGACACCAGTGCCAGCTTGATGGTCTGCAGCGTTCCCTCAAAAATCAGCGGGCCAAAGCCTTGCAGAAACATGGCATTCTCCTTCGGAAGCACCGGCGGCGCATCGGCAAGCGGGTGTACCCCGCGGCGGCGGCCCCGCCTCGGCTTCACAATCACAAAGACGCACGCCGGAGACACCGTAACCACGGGTGTCTCCGGAGCATGCACGTCCCAGTCCCGCCCGTCGTGGGCAGGACTGAATCAGTACCGATCAGTTGTAGATGTCGAAGGAGAAGTACTTCTTGGCGAGGCGGTCGAAGGTACCGTCCTTGTGAATGGCGGCGAGTGCCTGGTTGATCTGCTGGCGCAGGTCGGCGTCGTCCTTGCGCAGGCCGACCGCGGTGCCGGTGCCCAGCGTTTTCGGGTCTTTCAGCTCGGGGCCGGCAAAGGCGAAGTCACGGCCCTGCGGGGTCTTGAGGAAGCCGATGTCGGCCTGCACCGCGTCCTGGAGGGCGGCATCGAGGCGGCCCGAGCCCAGGTCAGCCAGCACCAGGCTCTGGTTCTGGTACGGCACCACGTTCACACCCTTGGGCTCCCAGTAGGCCTTGGCGTAGGTTTCCTGGGTGGTGCCCTGCTCGACGCCGATGCGCTTGCTCTTCAACGATTCGGCGGTGGGCAGCAGGTTGCTGCCCTTCTTGGCGACCATGCGCACCGGGGCGTTGAACAGCTTGTCGGAGAAGGCGATCTGCTCGGCGCGCTTCTCGGTGACCGACAGCGACGACAGGATGCCGTCGAATTTCTTGGCCTTGAGCGCCGGGATCATGCCGTCGAAGTCGTTCTCGACCCACACGCATTTGGCTTTCAGTTTCTCGCAGATGGCATTGCCCAGATCGACGTCGAAACCGACCAGCTTGCCGTCGGCAGCTTTCGATTCGAACGGGGCGTAGCTGGCATCAACGCCGAAGCGGATGACTTTCCAGTCTTTGGCAAAAGCGCCGACGGACGCCAGCGACAGCATCAGGCATGCAGCCAGTTTCTTCATGTTTTCTCCTCGGCCAATCTTGGCTCTTATTTCGCGGCAACCGTGGTGGTGGGCACGCCGCAAGCATGTGGGGTAAAGGTGGGTTTCGCGGTCGAGGTTCGGGGTGGCATCGCCTCTCGCCTGCCCCGAACCTCGACCGCGCGACGATCATTTCAGTAAATCGGCGCGCCAGCAATCGCCCTCACGGCGCTGTTGCGCCCGTCGCTGCGCCGCACAAAACCAGGTGAAATAGGCAATATATCGTTTGGAAACAACAACATGAGCCATTGTTATATGACGACGACCAGGGGCGAAGGCCGGCGCGCCACTTCCCGCATCTGTACGTGACTGTCGCGATTACGAAATCGGTCCGGCAACAGAATGTGGACAAGCGGGATGGCCCAGTTTCCGCTATACTCGCGCGCCTTCCAGAAGCAAAGCGGAGTAAGAGCAGCATGACGACCAACGCCTGCGGCGTGGATTTTGGCACGTCCAATTCGACCGTCGGGTGGCACCGCCCCGGCCAACCCAGCCTACTGGCACTGGAAGACGGCAAAGCGACCTTGCCGTCGGTGGTGTTCTTCAACGCCGACGAAGACTCGGTGGCCGTGGGCCGCGCCGCGCTCGGCGAGTACCTCGAAGGGTACGAGGGGCGGCTGATGCGCTCGCTCAAGAGCATCCTCGGCACGGGCCTGATGAACGGCCAGACCGAGGTGCAGGGGCGCGTGCTGCGCTTCCTCGATTTGCTGGCGATGTTCATCGACGGTCTCAAGATCCGAGCCGAGCGCCGGGCCGGGCGCCACTTCCGCCAGGCGGTGTTCGGCCGTCCGGTGTTCTTCGTCGACGACGACCCCAAGGCCGACAAGTTGGCCGAAGACACGCTGGGCGAGATCGCGCGCCGCGCCGGCTTCAGCGATATCGAATTTCAGTTCGAACCGATCGCGGCCGCCTTCGACTACGAGAGCCGCGTCGAGCGCGAGGAACTGGTGCTGGTGGTCGACATCGGCGGCGGTACCTCCGACTTCACGCTGATCCGCGTCTCGCCGGAGCGCGCCGGCAAGCTCGACCGGCGCGACGACATCCTCGCCAACTGCGGCGTGCACATCGGCGGCACCGATTTCGACAAGCAGCTCAGCCTGCATGCGGTGATGCCGCTGTTGGGCCTCAAGAGCCGGCTCAAAAGCGGCGCCGAAATGCCATCCAGCTACTACTTCAACCTCGCCACCTGGCACACCATCAACTTCGCCTACACCCGTCAGGCCCTGGCTAGCCTGAAGGACGTGTACAACGAGGCGCTGGAAAGCGACAAGCTCGACCGGCTGTTCGCGCTGGTCAACAAGCGCGCCGGGCACTGGCTGGCGATCCAGGTGGAAGCGGCCAAGATCGGGCTGTCTTCGGCCGACCTGGTCACGCTGCCGCTCGGCGAAATCGAAGCCGGCCTGCAGCACGACATCACGCGCGCCCAGTTCGACCAGTCCATCGCCCTGCAGATCGACACCATCGAGAACACCGTGCGCCGCCTGCTGGTGGACGCCAACGTCAAGGCTGGTGACGTCGATACCGTGTTCTTCACCGGTGGCGCCAGCGGCGTGCCGCTGCTGCGCCAACGCATCGCCGCCGTGCTGCCGACGGCACGCGCGGTGGAAGGCGATCTTTACGGCAGCATCGGCTGCGGCCTGGCCCTGGACGCGGCACGGCGCTTTGCCTGAGTGACGCCGGAGCGCCGTTCCCGTCGCGGCGCGGTCTTCGCGGGCCGATGCGCGGCCGGGCTGGCCCGCCAACTATCATCTCTCTATCAGTTTCAAGGCGGCGTGCCGATTCCGACCTTCGCGCCGCCCTCTTCCCTTGGCAATCCGGCGTGGGAACGGCGCGGGAAATCCGGCTGGACTATATTTCAATAATTCTTGTAGTATTGATTTATGGAAAAGCACACCGCCACCAAGCTCTTCGAATCGCTCTCCTCCGGGATCCGGCTCGACATCTACCGCCTGCTGGTCAAGTGCGGTCGGGACGGCATGGTTGCCGGCCAGATCGCGGCCACACTCGATCTGCCGCCCAACAACGTGTCTTTCCACCTGAAAGGCATGAACCATGCCGGGCTGGTCACGGTAGAGCAGGAAGGCCGCTTCCAGCGTTACCGGGCCAACCTGCCCCAGATGCTCGAATTGATCGCTTACCTGACGGAAGAGTGTTGCGCCGGCCACCCGGAGAACTGCCTCGTCCCGCCCGCCGAATCATGCTGCCCGGAGGCGGCGCGCTCCTCTACTCCCACCTCGTCGTCTGAAAGTTGAACCGAATGAATGTCCTGTTCCTGTGTACCGGTAACTCCTGCCGCTCGATCCTGGGCGAGGCCACCTTCAACCACTTGGCGCCGGAAGGCTGGCGCGCGATGAGCGCCGGCAGCCGGCCGACCGGCCGAGGTCCACCCCCGTTCGCTCGCCCTGCTGGCGCGCGAAGGCATCTCGACCGAGGGCTATTACAGCAAGTCGTGGGATAACCTGCCGGCTACCCCGGACATCGTGATCACCGTCTGCGCCAGCGCCGCCGGCGAAACCTGCCCGGCCTACCTCGGTCCGGTGCTGCGTACCCACTGGGGCGTGGAAGATCCTGCTCACGCAACCGGTACCGACGAGGAAATCGACGCGGCCTTCATGACCGCCTACCGCATTCTGCGTGCCCGTATCGAGGCCTTCCTGGCGCTGCCGCTGGCGACGCTGCAGCAGGACAAGGCCGCGCTGAAGGCCGAGATGGACAAGATCGCCACCCTGACCGCGTAAAGGAGATTCACCCATGGCAACCATTCAGGTATTCGACCCCGCACTGTGCTGCAGCTCCGGCGTCTGTGGCGTGGACGTCGACCAGGCGCTGGTGACGTTTGCCAGCGACGTGGACTGGCTGAAGCAGAACGGTGGCCAGATCGACCGCTTCAACTTGGCGCAGCAACCGCTCGCCTTCGCCGAGAACGCCGCCGTCAAAGCGTTCCTGGAGCGCTCGGGCCAGGAAGGCCTGCCGCTGATCCTGGTGGACGGTGAACTGGCGCTGGCCGGCCGCTACCCGCGCCGCGCCGAGCTGGCGCGCTGGGCCGGCATCAGCCAGCTTGCGGTAGAGCTGAAACCGGCTTCGGGTTGTTGTTCCGGCAGCGGTTGCTGCTGAGCCTCCAAGAAAGGATGCCCATGCTGTTCCTCGATCATCTTCCGCCGTTTTTGTTCTTCACCGGCAAGGGCGGTGTCGGCAAGACTTCGCTGGCATGCGCCACCGCCATCCGGCTGGCCGACCAAGGCAAACGGGTGCTGCTGGTCAGCACCGATCCGGCCTCCAACGTCGGTCAGGTCTTCGGCATCACCATCGGCAACGTGGTCACGCCGATCGACGCGGTGCCGGGTTTGAATGCACTGGAAATCGATCCGCAGGCCGCTGCCCAGGCCTACCGCGACCGCATCGTCGGCCCGGTGCGCGGCGTCTTGCCGGAGACGGTGGTCAAGGGCATCGAGGAGCAGTTGTCCGGCGCCTGCACTACCGAAATCGCCGCGTTTGACGAGTTCACCGCGCTACTGACCGACACGGCCCTGCAGGCCGGCTACGACCACATCGTGTTCGACACCGCGCCGACCGGACATACCATCCGCCTGCTGCAACTGCCGGGCGCCTGGAGCGGTTTCCTGGAAGAAGGCAAAGGCGATGCCTCCTGCCTCGGCCCGCTGGCCGGACTGGAAAAGCAGCGCAGCCAATACCAGGGGGCTGTGGAGGCCTTGTCGGACCCCCGTCGCACCCGCCTGATCCTGGTCGCCCGCGCGCAACGCTCGACCCTGCGCGAGGTGGCGCGCACCCATGAAGAACTGGCGGCCATCGGGCTGACCCAGCACTACCTGGTGGTCAACGGCATCCTGCCGCAATCGGAAACGTCGGGTGACGCGCTGGCGGCCGCCGTCTGGCAGCGCGAACAGGCCGCACTGGCCGAGCTGCCGCCCGTGCTGCGCGATCTCCCCACCGACCACGTGCCGCTGATGCCGTACAACCTGGTGGGGTTGCCGGCGCTGCGCCGGATGCTGGCGTCGCAGGAAGACTGCGCGGGCGACGCCGTCGAGGCCATTGTCCTTCCCGACGCGCCCGATCTGGCCACGCTGGTCGACGGACTGGCGGGCGACGGGCACGGCCTGATCATGCTGATGGGCAAAGGCGGTGTCGGCAAAACCACGCTGGCGGCCGCCGTCGCCGTCGAGCTGGCCCGCCGTGGCCACCCGGTCCATCTGACCACTTCGGACCCGGCCGCCCATCTGACGGAAACGCTCGAGGGCTCGCTCGCCAACCTGAGCGTCAGCCGCATCGACCCGCACACCGAAACCGAGCGCTATCGCCAACAGGTGCTGGCCACCAAGGGCAAGGGGCTGGACGAGCAGGGCCGCGCCATGCTGGAAGAAGACCTGCGCTCCCCGTGCACCGAAGAAATCGCCGTATTCCAGGCGTTCTCGCGCGTGATCCGCGAGGCGGGACGCAAGTTCGTGGTGATGGATACCGCCCCCACCGGACACACCCTGCTGCTGCTCGACGCCACCGGCGCCTATCACCGCGAGGTGGCGCGCCAGATGGGCGCCAGCGGCATCCACTTCACCACCCCGATGATGCAGTTGCAGGACCCGGCCCAGACCAAGGTGCTGATCGTGACCTTGGCCGAAACCACGCCGGTGCTCGAGGCCGCCAACCTGCAGTCCGATCTGCGCCGCGCCGGTATCGAGCCCTGGGCCTGGATCATCAACAACAGCCTGGCCTTGGCCAATCCGACGTCGCCGCTGTTGCGACGACGTGCCGCCAATGAGCTGGCGCAGATCGATGCCGTGGCCACCCGCCATGCCCAGCGCTGGGCGGTGGTGCCGCTGCAGGCCGAGGAACCGGTCGGTGTCGAGCGGCTGCAAGGGCTGACGCGTCATTGAGCGGCGCTGAGAGACAACACCATCATGACCAATAAAACCTGCAACACCGGGCAGCGTGGACTGCGCCAGCCGGGGGAGAAGTAATCAATGGATTTACCGCGTCGTTTAGTGGCCGAGTGGCTGGGGACGGCCTTGCTGCTGGCCACGGTGGTGGGCTCCGGCATCATGGCCGAGCGCCTGTCGGGCGGGAATGTCGGCGTGGCGCTGCTGGCTAACGCCATCGCCACCGGCGGCGGCCTGGTGGCGCTGATCCTGACCTTCGGCGGCACCTCGGGCGCCCACTTCAACCCGGTCGTCTCGCTGGCGGCGGCGCTGCGCCGCGAGCTGTCCGGCCGTGAAGCCCTGCTCTATACGCTCGCCCAACTCATCGGCGCCTTTTGCGGCGTGGCGGCCGCGCACGGCATGTTCGGCGAACCGCTGTTGTTCGTCTCGCAACATGTCCGCACCGGCCCGTCGCAATGGTGGAGCGAGTTCGTCGCCACCTTCGGCCTGCTGGCGGTGATCTTCGGCTGTTCGCGCAGCCGGCCGGATGCGGTGCCCTATGCCGTGGCATCGTACATCGTCGGCGCCTACTGGTTCACCGCGTCCACCTCGTTCGCCAACCCGGCCGTGACGCTGGCGCGTGCCGCCACCAACACCTTCTCCGGCATCCGCCCTGTCGACACGCCGGGCTTCATCGTGGCGCAACTGGCCGGCGCGCTGGCCGCCACCGTGTTCTTCGGCTGGCTGCTGCGCGACAAGTCGCCGCTGGCGCTGGACCTGATGGCCAACGCCGCCGAGGATCGCGCGGCCAGGCCGCTGCACGATTGATCCCTTCCTGCCGGGACGGGCGATGGTTGCCCGACGCGTCCCTGGCCGGCGGGCTCAGTTACGGTGCCGCCAGCTCCGGAAACGCCTCGTCGACGCTGAGGATGGCGCCGGACTGGGCGCCATCGTAGCCGGGCAGCTGGCCGATGTCGCGCCGGAATTCGGCGCTTTGCAAGGCGGCAATCATGGTCTGCAGCGCGGGATGCTCCAGCGTCGCGCGGCGCACCAGGAAGAAATAGCGCTCGGTCTGCAGCGGCAGGAAGTCCAGGTCGAAACGCCGCGCGGCGGTCTCGATGCCGAGCCCGACGTCGGCCATGCCGCTGGCGATGAACGCCGCCACCGCCGCGTGGGTCAGTTCCGCCTGTTCATAGCCGTGCACCTGAAGCGGCGATACGCCGGCTTTCTGCAGCAGCTTGTCGAGCAACAGCCGGGTACCCGAGCCCGGCTGACGGTTGACGAAGCGCACCTCCGGCCGTCCCAGGTCGGCGATTTCGTAGATCTTGCGCGGGTTGCCGCGCACCACCATCAGGCCCTGGCGCCGTGTCACGATATGGATGACGCGCTGCTCGTGGCGATCGAAGTGCTCGGCGTAACTGGCGGCGATCGTCCTCTGGAATTCGCCCAGCGGCACGTGGAAGCCGGCCAGGTCGCACTCCCCCGCATGCAGCGCCGCCACGGCGTCCTGGCTGCTGCGGTACTTGAGGTCGATGGCCATGCCCGCGGCGCTCAGGGTGCGCACCAGCATTTCCACGGCAAAGCCATGGCTGGCGTGCAGCCGCAGCGGCGCACCTACCGCCTGCAGGGCGTGGCGCAGTTCGGTCTCGATTTCCGATGCAAGCGTTTCCAGCAAGGGCCCGATGCGCGCCTTGATGCGGCGGTTGGCCCACACCAGTTTTTCCCCCAGCGGCGTCAGCCGCGCGCCCTTGCCGCGCGCCATGTCCAATAGCGGCACCCCGAGCGCGTCCTGCGCCTGCTGCACCAGCCCCCAGGCGTGCCGGTACGAGGTGTCGCAGGCCTTGGCGGCGGTCAGCAGGCTGCCGTGCGTCTGCACCGCCGTCAGCAACTCGATCACGCGGAACGGGATTTGGTCGCCGCTGTCGGCGGCCAGTTCCCATACCAGCTGGCTTTGCACCCGCAGGCGCTGCGCCATATTATGTTTTGATTGCATAATCGTCCGGCAATCTGGTTCATATTGAAAAGCACCCTATAACCTAGCACACTGCGGCTCATCACGGCTTTCATTATGTTTTTGGAAGCATATGGAATGGCGTGTTCCCAACCATTCGGGGTCGGATTCAGACAGATCGGCCGCGCTTTTCAGCGGGACAATCAAGGATGTCCGAGAATGATTGAGAGCAGGCTCTCAAAATCTGTTCACGATCTGTCGCGAGCGCCCCGGACGGGGTGAAGAGCCACGCCTGTGCCCCGACCGGGGCCGGCAGCAAGATCGGAAGCAGGTTTTCAACAGGGGATATCCAATGACGACCGAACAAGACCTGGCGCACGCGTCGCTCCAGGCCATCCTCCAGACGCACCAGAACCAGCCCGGCGCCTTGCTGCCGATTCTGCACGACGTGCAGGATACGCTGGGCTTTATCCCGGACTGGGCGGTGGCCGACATCGCCAAGGCGCTCAGCCAGTCGCGTGCCGAAGTGCACGGCGTCATCACGTTCTATCACCATTTCCGCACCACACCGCCAGCGCAGCACACGCTGCAGATCTGCCAGGCCGAGGCCTGTCAGGCGCGCGGCAGCCGCGAGCTGACCGCGCACGCGGAACAGGTGTTGGGCTGTAGCCTGCACGGCCGTAGCGCCGATCAAAGCATCGGGCTCGAACCGGTGTACTGCCTGGGCCTGTGCTCCACCGGCCCGAACATCCAGTTGAACGACAAGATGGTCTCGCGCGTCGACGCCGCCAAGCTCGACCGCCTCCTGGCCAACGTGAAGGAGGCACAATGAGCATCCGCCTGTTTGTCCCGAGAGATTCCGCCGCCCTCGCCCTGGGCGCCGACGACACCGCCGCCGCCCTCGCCGCCGAAGCAGCGCGCCGCAGTGTCGACATCGAGCTGGTACGCAACGGCTCGCGCGGCCTGTTCTGGCTCGAACCCCTGGTCGAGGTAGAGACCGCGCAAGGCCGCGTCGCCTACGGCCCGGTCGAGGCCGACGACGTGGCGGCGCTGTTCGACGCGCTGATCCAGGGTTCGGAACACCCGCTCGGCCACGGCCTGACCGAGGACATCCCTTATCTGAAGAACCAGGAACGCCTGACCTTCGCCCGCGTCGGCATCACCGACCCGCTGTCGCTGGCCGACTATCAGGCGCATGAAGGCTTTGCCGGTCTCAAGCGCGCGCTGAGCATGGATGGCGCGGCGATCGTGCAGGAAGTGCTCGACTCCGGTCTGCGCGGCCGTGGTGGCGCGGCGTTCCCGACCGGCATCAAGTGGCGCACCGTGGCGCTGGCCGAAGCCGCCCAGAAATACGTGGTGTGCAACGCCGACGAGGGCGACTCCGGCACCTACTCCGATCGGATGGTGATGGAAGACGACCCGTTCATGCTGATCGAGGGCATGACGATCGCCGGCCTCGCCGTGGGCGCGACCCAGGGCTACATCTACGTGCGCTCCGAGTACCCGCATTCTTTCGACGTACTGAACCAGGCGATCAGGTTGGCCGAAGACGCCGGCTTCCTCGGCGAGAACATCCTCGCCTCCGGCAAGCGCTTCAAGCTCGACGTGCGCAAGGCCGCTGGCGCCTACGTCTGCGGCGAAGAAACCGCGATGCTGGAGAGCCTCGAGGGCAAGCGCGGCGTGGTACGCGCCAAGCCGCCGCTGCCGGCGCTCTCCGGTTTGTTCGGCCAACCTACCGTGATCAACAACGTCATCTCGCTGGCCAGCGTGCCGGTGATCCTGGCGCGGGGTGCCGCGTTCTACGCCGAGTACGGCATGGGCCGCTCCAAGGGCACGCTGCCGTTCCAGCTCGCCGGCAACCTGAAATACGGCGGGCTGGTGGAAAAAGCCTTCGGCCTGACCTTGCGTGAACTGCTGCACGATTTCGGCGGCGGCAGCGCCTCCGGCCGGCCGATCCGTGCGGTGCAGGTGGGCGGTCCGCTCGGCGCCTACCTGCCGGAGTCGCAGTTCGACACCCCGCTCGATTACGAAGCCTTCGCCGCGCTCGGCGCCGTGGTCGGCCACGGCGGTATCGTGGCCTTCGACGACACCGTCGACATGGCCGAGCAGGCGCGCTACGCCATGGAATTCTGCGCCATCGAATCCTGCGGCAAGTGCACCCCCTGTCGCATCGGCTCGACGCGCGGGGTCGAGGTGATCCAGCGCATCCAGAAAGATGAAAAACGTCCGCAGCAGATCGCCCTGCTGCGCGACCTGTGCGACACCATGCTGCACGGCTCGCTATGCGCGATGGGCGGCATGACACCCTACCCGGTACTGTCGGCACTCAACCATTTCCCCGAAGACTTCGGTGCCAACGACGCGGCAGAGTAAGGAACAGACGATGAACACCCAGATTCACGACACCGACTTCGGCACCCCGGCCCGCGTTTCCGACAAGCTGGTCACCCTGGAAATCGACGGCCAGCAGGTCACCGTACCGGAAGGCACCTCGCTGATGCGTGCCGCCGCCGAAGCCGGCACCATGGTGCCCAAACTGTGCGCCACCGACAGCCTGGAACCGTTCGGCTCCTGCCGCCTGTGCCTGGTCGAGATCGAAGGCCGGCGTGGCTTTCCCGCCTCCTGTACCACCCCGGCCGAGGCCGGCATGGTAGTCCGCACCCAGAGCGACAAACTGCAAAGCCTGCGCAAGGGGGTGATGGAGCTGTACATTTCCGACCACCCGCTCGACTGCCTGACCTGTTCGGCCAACGGCAACTGCGAACTGCAGGACATGGCCGGTGTCACCGGCCTGCGTGAGGTCCGCTACGGCCTGGCCGGCGAAAACCACCTGGACAGCCCGAAGGACGAATCCAACCCTTACTTCAGCTACGACCCGGCCAAGTGCATCGTCTGCAACCGCTGCGTGCGTGCCTGCGAGGAAACTCAGGGTACCTTCGCGCTGACCATCTCCGGCCGCGGGTTCGATTCCCGCGTGTCGCCGGGCCAGAGCGAGGCCTTCATGGAGTCCGAGTGCGTGTCGTGCGGTGCCTGCGTTGACGCCTGCCCGACCGCCACGCTGCAGGAAAAATCGGTCATCCAGTTCGGCCAGCCCGAGCACAGCAAGATCACCACCTGCGCCTACTGCGGCGTCGGCTGCGGCTTCAAGGCCGAGATGAAGGGCAACCAGGTAGTGCGCATGACGCCGTGGAAGGACGGCAAGGCCAACGAGGGCCATGCCTGCGTCAAGGGCCGTTTTGCCTGGGGCTATGCCACCCACCCGGACCGGATCACCAAGCCGATGATCCGCAGCAAGATCACCGACCCGTGGCGCGAAGTGAGCTGGGAAGAGGCCATCGCCTACGCCGCCGGCGAGTTCAAGCGCCTGCAGGCCAAGTACGGCAAGGATTCCATCGGCGGCATCACCTCCAGCCGCTGCACCAACGAAGAAACCTACCTGGTGCAGAAGTTGATCCGCGCCGGCTTCGGCAACAACAACGTCGACACCTGCGCCCGCGTCTGCCACTCTCCCACCGGCTACGGCCTGGGCCAGACCTACGGCACCTCGGCCGGCACCCAGACCTTCAAGTCGATCGAACAGACCGACGTGGTCCTGGTGATCGGCGCCAACCCCACCGATGCCCACCCGGTGTTCGGTTCGCGCATGAAAAAGCGCCTGCGCGAGGGCGCAAAATTGATCGTGATCGACCCGCGCCAGATCGATCTGATCAACAGCCCGCACATCCAGGCCGACTACCACCTGCCGCTGAAACCCGGCACCAACGTGGCGATGATCACCGCGCTGGCGCACGTCATCGTCACCGAAGGGCTGTTGGCCGACGACTTCATCGCCGAGCGCTGCGAGGAGAAATCCTTCCACGACTGGAAAGACTTCGTCGCCAAGCCGGAAAACTCGCCGGAAGCCACCGCCGAGATCACCGGCGTGCCGGCCGAGCTGGTACGCGGCGCCGCGCGGCTGTACGCCACCGGCGGCAACGCGGCGATCTACTACGGCCTGGGCGTCACCGAGCACAGCCAGGGTTCCACCATGGTGATCGGCATCGCCAACCTGGCGATGGCCACCGGCAACATCGGCCGTGAAGGCGTCGGCGTCAACCCGCTGCGCGGCCAGAACAACGTGCAGGGCTCGTGCGACATGGGTTCCTTCCCGCACGAGTTGCCGGGCTACCGCCACATTTCCGACGACGCCACGCGCCACCTGTTCGAAGACGCCTGGGGCGTGACGCTGGACCCGGAGCCGGGCCTGCGCATCCCCAATATGTTCGACGCCGCGCTCTCGGGCAGCTTCATGGGCCTGTACTGTGAAGGCGAGGACATCGTGCAGTCCGATCCCAACACCCAGCACGTCACCGCCGCGCTGTCGGCGATGGAATGCATCGTGGTGCAGGACATCTTCCTTAACGAAACCGCCAAGTACGCCCACGTGTTCCTGCCCGGCTCCTCGTTCCTGGAGAAGGACGGCACCTTCACCAACGCCGAGCGCCGCATCTCGCGCGTGCGCCAGGTGATGAAACCCTTGGCCAAGTACGCCGACTGGGAAGTCACCCAGCTCTTGGCCAACGCTCTGGGCATGAAGATGGACTACACCCATCCGTCGCAGATCATGGCCGAGATCGCCCGTCTGACACCGAGCTTTGCCGGTGTCAGCTACGAGAAGATCGACAAGCACGGCAGCGTGCAGTGGCCGTGCAACGACGACGCGCCGGATGGCACCCCGACCATGCACATCGACGGTTTCGTGCGCGGCAAGGGCAAGTTCTTCGTCACCCAGTACATCGCCACCGATGAAAAGGTGAACCGGCGCTTCCCGCTGATCCTCACCACCGGCCGCATCCTGTCGCAGTACAACGTGGGTGCCCAGACCCGCCGCACCGCCAACAGCATGTGGCATCCGGAAGACGTGCTGGAGATTCATCCGCACGATGCAGAGGAGCGCGGCATCAAGGATGGCGACAGCGTGGCGGTGACCAGCCGTGCCGGCGAGACGGTGCTGCACGCCAAGGTCAGCGAGCGCATGCAGCCGGGCGTGGTGTACACCACCTTCCACTTCCCGGAATCCGGCGCCAATGTGATTACCACCGACAATTCGGACTGGGCCACCAACTGTCCGGAATACAAGGTGACTGCGGTGCAGGTGCTGCCGGTAACGCAGCCGTCCGAGTGGCAGCAAAGCTACCAGCGCTTCAACCAGACCCAGCTCGAACTGCTCGAGCAGGCTGGAGAAGGCAAGGCATGATGGGGGCGCCCGAGTCCTCACCTAGCCCCAGCGGCGCCACCACCCGTCAGGTGCAAACCTGGCAAAACGGGGTGGTGGCCGACAGCCTCGACACCTTGGCCGAAGAAATTCCGGTGGCGCTGGAGTTCAACGGCATCTCGCACGCGGTGATGCTGGCGACTCCGCTCGACCTGGAAGACTTCGCGCTGGGTTTTGCCATCAGCGAGGGCATCGTCGACACGCCGAAAGAAGTGTTCGACATCCAGGTGGAGACGGGCTGCGACGGCATCACGGTCAAGCTCGAGATTGCCGCCGGCTGCTTCGCCCGGCTCAAGGAAATGCGCCGCAACCTCACCGGCCGTACCGGCTGCGGGCTATGCGGGACCGAAAGCCTGGCGCGCGCCATTCGTCCCTTGCGGCCTCTGGCGCAGCCGCGAACGCTGAATGCCGAGGCGGTGCGGCGTGCCCTGACCGGGTTGCGCCGGCATCAGGCGCTGCAGCAAGTTACCGGGGCGACGCACGCCGCCGCCTGGTGCGACGACAGCGGCGAATTGCGTTTGCTGCGTGAAGACGTCGGCCGCCACAACGCCCTCGACAAACTGATCGGTGCGGCCTTGGCCTCGCACCCCGCCGAGCGCGATGGCTTCATGGTGGTCACCAGTCGCGCCAGCATGGAAATGGTGCAAAAAACCGTGACCGCCGGCTTCTCCACCCTGGTGGCGATTTCGGCCCCGACCCGGCTCGCGGTGGACCTTGCCCAACAGGCCGGCCTGTGCCTGATCGGCTTTGCCCGCCCCGAGCGCTGGGTCGCCTACAGCCATGCCGAACGTATCGCCGCCCCGCTCCCACGCTCCTCCGATTGAAACCGAGAACGCACCATGGATACACATCACCTGACCCGCATGGCCAACCAGATCGGCAGCTTCTTCGAGGCCATGCCGGATCGCCAGGAAGCCCTCGCGGGCATTTCGCAACACATCAAACGCTTCTGGGAACCGCGCATGCGCCGCGAACTGCAGCAGTACCTGCAGCAAGGCGACGGTGCCGAATTGAGCGGGATCGTACTCGAAGCACTGCAGGCCGATGACGACTGGAAGGTCTGATCGCCCGAGCGGATAGCCCCAACGCCCGGCACCCGAAGGCGGCTGCCGGGCCTTTTTCATGCGGCGTGTCGACCAGGCCAACGGCTTCGCCCGGTTTCGCGAGCCAGCTCTCCGCCTGCCTACCCTCTTGTCGTCACCCTATGCGGATGTACCGTCCGGCCCAGCCTGTTCCTGAGCCCCATTCGCGCACACCTCACGCGCCCAGCGTCGGAAACGCCCAATTACGCCCGTCAATCGGGTCGACTCCCGCAGCACCAAAAAATAGCCGCGCGGCGTAGTGATCGGCGCATCGACCAGACTGACCAGTTGTCCACCTGCCAGCAGATCCTGCACCAGCGGCAGCCAGCCCAAGGCCACGCCCTGTCCGCTCATGGCGGCCTGAAGCACCAAGGGATAATTGTTGAAGGTCAGGTCGTGCCCGGGATGATGATCGGGCAGCCGATGCCGCTGGAACCAGTCGGGCCAGTCCATCCACCGTGCCGGGGTGGGACGCTCCAGGTGAAGCAAGGGCACCTCGGCCCAGGGAATCGTCTCGCGCCGCCAGCCCGACGCCGCGAGGAAGGACGGGCTGCACACGGGCACGACACTTTCCGGCAGCAGCTTCTCGGCCACGCAGCCCGGCCAGTGCCCTTCGCCGAAGGCAATGGCGACATCGATCACCTCATCGCGGAGGTCGATCGCCTGCTGCGAGGTGATGATCCTGACTTCCAGCTCCGGCATCTCCTCTCTTAGCGCAGGCAAGCGCGGCATCAACCAATAGGCGGCAAAACCGAAGTCGGTTGCCAGGGTGAGCAAGGGCTGGCGCCGGCGCGCCAGTATCTCCCCGGTCACTTCCCCGATCAGGTCCAGCCCCTGACGCACCGCTTCGAAGAGACGCGCTCCGTCCGCCGTCAGGCTCACTCCGCGATGGCGCCGCGTGAACAAGGGGACGCCGAGTTCGCTTTCCAATTGCCCCACGCGCAAGCTGACCGCCGGCTGCGTGCTGCCAAGCTCGGCCGCCGCCGCCGTGAAATTGAGGTGGCGCGCGGCCGCTTCGAAATAGAGCAAGGTGTGCAAGGCCGGAAGCCGGGATGGTTTTGCCATATGGTTCTCTTATGCCTTCATATCATTTTATAGCGTTCACACGGTTGTTATCAGACGCTACATTGTTTCCAAGCATAAGCCAAGCCAATGACAAGGGAGCGCGTCGTGAGCAAGAAACCCAACATCCTGATTATGATGGCCGACCAATTGACGCCGGGCGCTTTGGCCGCCTACGGCAATACCGTCTGCCAAACCCCCAACATCGACAAACTGGCCCACTCCGGGGTGGTGTTCGATTCGGCCTATACCAACAGCCCACTGTGCGCACCCGCCCGCTACGTGTTCATGTCTGGCAAGCTTCCCTCGCGCATCCACGGCTACGACAATGCATCGGAATTGCCGTCGGAAGTCCTGACCTTCGGCCACTACCTGCGCCATGCCGGCTACCACACCATCCTCTCCGGGAAAATGCATTTCTGTGGCGCCGACCAGCTGCACGGTTTTGAAGAACGCCTGACCACCGACATCTACCCTGCCGACTTCGGCTGGACGCCGGACTGGACGCAGCCCGAAGTGCGTCCAACCTGGTATCACAATATGGGCTCGGTGATCGATGCCGGCGTCTGCGTGCGGACCAACCAGCTCGATTTCGATGAGGAGGTGGTGTTCGCCGCGCGGCAGAAGCTGTTCGACCTCGCCCGCGGCAACGACCCGCGTCCGTTCTGCATGGTGGTCTCGCTGACCCACCCGCACGACCCGTACGCCATCCCGCAGCGCTACTGGGACCGCTACCGGCACGACGAGATCGACATGCCCAAGGTCACGGCGGCTGACGTGGAGGCCGACCCGCACAGCCTGCGGCTGCGCCATGTCAGCGATATGGACAGCACCCCGCTCAGCGACGAGCAGATTCGCAATGCCCGGCATGCCTATTACGGCGCGGTCTCCTTTGTGGACGACCAGATCGGCGCGGTGCTGGACGCCCTGCAGCAGACCGGCCAGGCCGACGACACCATCATCATCCTGCTGGCGGATCATGGTGACATGCTGGGAGAGCGCGGACTCTGGTACAAGATGAATTTCTTCGAGGGCGCTGCCCGCGTGCCGCTGATCGTCAGTGCACCGGCACGCTTCCCTGCCGGCCGTGTCGGCGCCTCGGTCTCGCTGGCCGACATACTGCCCACGCTGGTGGACCTCGCGCATGACGGCGACAGCCCCGCCCACCCAGAACCCCTCGACGGGCGCAGCCTGTGGCCTCATCTCGCCGGGCAAGGCGGGCACGATGAAGTCATCGGCGAATACCTCGGCGAAGGCGCCATCGCCCCGCTCGTGATGATCCGGCGCGGCGGTTTCAAGTACATCCACAGCCCTGTCGATCCGGATCAGTTGTACGATCTGCGCGTGGATCCGCTGGAACGAAACAATCTGGCGGACGACCCGAGCCAGGCCGACCGCATGCACGCCCTGCGCCGGGAGGTGGCCGAACGCTGGGACCTGCCCGCGCTGCATCAGGAGGTTCTGGCCAGCCAGCAACGCCGGCGCTTCCACTACGAGGCGCAAACGATGGGGCAACGCAAGGCGTGGGACTTCCAACCCTTCCAGGATGCCAGCCAGAAATACATGCGCAACCACATCGAGCTCGACACGCTCGAAGCAATGGCGCGCTTCCCCAAAGTTCACGGACACGGTGGTTGAATCCCATCGCCCAAACGAAGGAGCAGGTACCATGCGTTACACACACACGTTTACCCTGTCATGCGCGCTGTTGGCACTGAGCGCCGGCCACGCCGCCTGGGCTGCCGATCCCGAGTCCTGCACCACCATCCGCATGCCCGAACCGGGCTGGGCGGATATCTCGGCCACCAACGCCATTGCCGGCATCGTGCTGGAGGCGCTGGGTTATCACCAGAAAGCCGACACGCTGTCGGTTCCGATCATCTATCGCGGTCTTCAGATGGGCCAGGCCGACGTGTTTCTCGGCAACTGGATGCCGGCCCAGAAACCGATGGTGGAAGGACCTCTCCAGGATGGCTCGATCGTATCGCTGCAAAGCAACCTCGATCAGGCGAAATTCACCCTGGCCGTGCCCTCCTACGTCGCCGCCGCGGGGGTGAAGAGCTTTGCCGATCTGCAGAAACACGCCGATCGATTCGGGCACAAGATCTATGGCATCGAAGCGGGAGCCCCGGCCAACCGCAACATCCAGAACATGATCAAGGCCAAGGACTTCAACCTGGGTGACTGGCAGCTGGTGGAATCCAGCGAGGCCGGCATGCTGAGCCAGGTCACCCGCAAGGTCGCCGCCAAGGATTTCGTGGTGTTCCTCGCCTGGGAACCGCACGCCATGAACACCAAGTTCAAGCTGAACTACCTGGCCGGTGGCGACGCTTACTTCGGCCCCAACTACGGCAGCGCCAGCGTGCATACCGTCACGCGCAAGGGCTTTGCCAGCCAGTGCCCCAATGCCGGCAAGCTGTTCGCCCAGATGAAGTTCAACGTCGATCTGGAAAACCGCATCATCAGCGACATCCTCGACAAGAAGCAGGATGCCAAGGTCGCGGCCAGGGCGGCGTTGAAGCAATCGCCGGAGCTTCTGGCGAGTTGGCTGGCCGGCGTGCAGACCACCCAGGGTGGAGACGGCCCGGCGGCCGTCAAGAAGGCGCTGCAGCTCAAGTAAGCCGGGCATGACTCCGCATCGCTCCTCCCCGTTCGGGCTGTCGCTGCTACTGGCGGCGGCAGCCCTCACCGGTTGCCTGGGCGCCCTGGCGACTCACGGTTTCCGCCTGCTGCTCGATGGCGCGAGCCGCTGGCTATTCGGCGACGATGGCGGTCCGGTGCAGGTGGCCGGCGCGCTCTCTCCCGGGCTGCGCGTGCTGACGCCCGTCATCGGAGGCATCGCGGCGGGGTGGATCCTGCAACAGCTCCCGCAGATTCGGCAGCATGCTTCCGACTACATGGAAAGCATTGCTTTGGGCGATGGCCGGCTCTCACTGCGTGCCACCCTGCTGCGCGCCGCCTCGTCGGCCATGTCCATTGTCTCGGGCAGCTCGATCGGACGGGAAGGTTCGATGATCCAGCTGGCTGCCCTGGCCGGCAACCTGCCGGCTGCGCTGGGCCGGTTCGGCACCGCCCACCGCCGCCTGCTGCTCGCCTGCGGTGCCGCCGCCGGCGTCAGTGCGGCCTACAACACACCTGTTGCCGGCGCGTTGTTCGTCGGTGAAATCATCCTGCGCTCGGTCACCATTGAAACACTGGGCCCCTTGCTGCTGGCGGCCGCCGGCGCGCAGCTGACCAGCGGCTGCCTGTTTGCCGACACCGCTATCTATCAACTGCCCCCGCTGACCACACAGGGAGACAACAGCGGGTTAGGGTTTGCGCTGCTGGGCATCGTCGCCGGTCTGCTCACGCCAGGTTTTCAGCGCTTGTTGCATCGGAGCAAGGCCATCTTCGGCCAACTGCCACTGCCGCTATGGTTCAAGCTGGGACTAGGCGGGGCATGCGTCGGTGGCTTGTCGCTGCTCACACCCCACGTATGGGGCAACGGCTACAGCACCGTCGGCCAGCTGCTGCACACCTCCTGGCCGCTCGGTTTGCTGCTGGGCGTGCTGACCTGCAAGCTGCTGGCCACCGCGGCCGCCACCGGCTCGGGGGCGGTGGGGGGCATCTTCACGCCGACCCTGTTCGTCGGTGCCGTTCTGGGCGCCGTGTGCGGCCATGCGATAACCGGACTGACCGGCCAGCCGGCCGGTCCCTTGTGGGTGGTGGCCGGCATGGGGGCCTTCCTGGTCGCCGCCACCCAGGCCCCACTCATGGCCATCATCATGCTTCTTGAGATGACCCGCACGCCCGGCGCTGCCGTACCGCTGATGCTGGCGGTAGCCACCGCGCATCTGACCGTCCGCCTGCTCGGTTGCCGCTCGATTTACGCCCATGCCCTGCCCAAGAGCGAAAAGGACCGACATGCCGTGCTCGACATCATGCAGAAGAACACTCCGCATCTTCCCTACCCCGCCAGCCTGCGGCAACTGGCGGATGCCTTTGCCCACTGGCGCTGGCAGCATGTCTACATCACCGATCCCCGGCGGGGCTTCATGGGTGCGGTGCCGATCCACGAGTTTCATGCTATTCAACGACAGGAAAGCGATCCGGACCGCCGAATTCCCGACGCGTTGATACGTCTGGATTTTCCCCGCGTCAGCGCCGACATGAGCCTGGCCGAAAGCCTGGAATTGATGACCGCCCACCACGGCGAGCGGCTGCCGGTGATCGGAGCTAAGGGCGAGCTGCTGGGGCACTTGAGAAAAAACGACCTGCTGAAACTGCTGGGGACGCGCTGGCCGTTTTTATAAGCCGCCTCAATGGGCGGGGATGCGATCGAGGTCCACCGTATCCACCTCGGCATGATACCCCAGGACCTGACGCAGAAAATGGCGCATGCCGGGTGCTTCACCGGTGGTGACAAAACGATAGGCTGGCACGGTGCCCGGGGGGCTGGAGAGGCCGTGCCGCTGCAACAGACGTTCGGCCTGCAGGCTGACCGCCCGAGCCGGATCGATCAGCTTGACGCCAGCCGGTAGCGCACGCTCGATCAGGGGGAGAGAAACGGGTAATGAGTGCAGCCCAGCACCACCTGGTCGACGGTGTGCGCCCGCAGGGGCTGCAACTGACGCTC
This sequence comes from Pseudogulbenkiania sp. AW2-16, assembly GCF_056824575.1. Classification (NCBI taxonomy): domain Bacteria; kingdom Pseudomonadati; phylum Pseudomonadota; class Betaproteobacteria; order Neisseriales; family Chromobacteriaceae; genus Pseudogulbenkiania; species Pseudogulbenkiania sp. AW2-16. The sequence continues at coordinate 3,166,509 of NZ_CP157668.1, forward strand.
CACCACGCGTTGTGCCTGTTCGCTGGCGAGGTCGCCATTCTCCACCAGTTCGACGAAGCCATCGCCCGGTAGTGGCAGTATGTCGACACTGTCGTCGTACTGCGCCTTCAGCTCCAGGAACTTGTCACCCTTCAAGGTGGCGCGGGTCGCCAGCACGGCGATTTGCCCGCTGCGCGAGTGCAGGGCAGCCGGTTTGACCGCCGGCTCCATGCCGACGATGGGCAGCTCGGGGTGGCGTCGGCGCAATTCACGCGCGGCGGCGCTGGTGGCCGTATTGCAGGCGATGACGATCAGCCCGGCTCCCTGGCCGACCAGGTAACGGGTGATTTTTTCCGATCGGGCCAGGATGTCCTCGTGGCTGCGCCCGCCATAAGGGCAATAGGCGCGGTCGGCGAGGTAGATCACCGGCTCCTGTGGCAGCAGCCGGGTCAGCTCGCGCCACACCGAGAGTCCGCCCAGGCCGGAATCGAACATGCCTATCATCGTTGCCCTACCCTTTGTTGCGTCATCATGGCCGTCGTCGCCCGACGGGTATCATTTCGTTGTTGTTTGGTTGTCGCCGAAGCGATCGAAAACGCCGCCCCCCTCGAGGAAGGCGGCGTATTTACCGACACGGAGCGGCGTAGCCGCTCCGTGCAAGACGCAGTGCCTTCAGGCGAAGCGCGCCCGAGCCAGCGTGTCCGCGGCGCGGCTGGTGGCGATGCCGTCGCGCTCGGCCATCTGGAACACTTCATCCAGCGTCCCGGAGATGGCGCGCACACGACCTTCCACGCTGTCCACCGGCTCTTGCAGGTACTCGGCGCAGACCTTGATGATGCCGCCGGCGTTGATGACGTAGTCCGGTGCGTACAGTACGCCGGCATCACGCAGCATTTCGCCGATGTCGTCGGTGGCGAGCTGATTGTTGGCCGCGCCGGCGACGACGGAGCATTTGAGCCGTGGCAGGGTCTGCCGGTTCAACACCGCGCCCAGGGCGCAGGGGGCGAACACGTCGGCCTGGGCGTCGACGATCTCGTCAGGAGCCACGATGCGGGCGCCGAATTCGGCGGCAGCACGCTCGCCGTTGGCACGGTCGATGTCGGCCACGATCAGCCGGGCTCCTGCCTCGTGCAGGCGACGGGCAAGATCATACCCGACATGCCCAAGCCCTTGCACAGCCACCGTCAGGCCAGCGACCGAATCGACGCCGAGGCGATGGCGCACCGCCGCTTCGATACCCACGAACACGCCCAGCGCCGTTGCCGGCGACGGATCGCCGGTACCGCCCAGATCCCCCGACAGGCCGGCCACGTAGTGGGTCTGCTCGCGCACGAAGGTCATGTCGGCCGGGCTGGTGCCCACGTCCTCTGCCGTGATGTAGCGACCGCCCAACTGGTCGATGGCGCGGCCCAGGGCACGGAACAGTTCGGGCGATTTGCTGGTGCGGGCGTCGCCGATGATCACCGCCTTGCCACCGCCGATGGGTAGGCCAGCCATGGCGTTCTTGTAGGTCATGCCACGCGCCAGGCGCAACGCATCGGTCGCGGCGGCGGTGCTGTCGGGGTAGGCCCACATGCGACAGCCACCCATGGCCGGGCCACGGTGCGTGTTGTGGATGGCGATGATGGCTTTGAGACCGGATTGGGAATCGGAGGCGAAAACGACCTGCTCATGCCCGTCGAAATCGGGCAATTCAAAAATGCTCACGGTATCTGCTCCATAACGTGTGGTTATTGGGCACCCTTGTTGTGTTGCGGTAGGTGCGGCCCGCCAGCCCGGCAATTTTGTCACCGGACGGTAACAGCATACCCAATCGCGGCGCGCCTGTGTACCACGGCATCGGCCGAGGAAGATTCTGTGGGAGGCGGCGCCTCGCAAGGTGTTGTGCCCGCCCGTCAGGTGTCGTTGTCGGAAGGTTTCCGGCACGCGTCGAGATCAATCAATTTTCATAATGATCGTGCAAACTCCACGAGATATTGCCTTGCATTCGTAACCCGACAATCGGTAAAAATTCGATCGGCAATTACATTTGGTTTTCATTATGATATGGCGATGTTCGTCTGGAGAATGACCATGGCAGAAAAGGCAGTGACAAAGAAGCACAAGAAAGCCCTGCTGATAGGCGGTGGCGCCCCCAATTCCACGCTGATGGCGGGAGCTTTGGTTGCCTTCCTGGAGCATGGGGTGGAGTTCGACGTGATTTCCACCTCAGGGGCCGGCGCGCTGATGGGCTTGCTCTATGCCGCCCCCAAGGCCGGCGATCCCATCGAGGCATTGCGGCAGTGGGCGCAAATTGGCGTCTCGGACCCGATCTACGGCATGCTGCCGGTCAATTACAAGGTCTTCATGAAACCGGGAGCCGAAGCCGCCGCGTATCGCGACTGGCTCGCCCGCAACCCTTTCACCGCCCCGTTCTTCGATCCCAGCTCGCCGTTTGGCAGCGGGCTGTTTTCAGACTGGGTCAAGCTCGGTCTCGCCACGATGTCGCCCAGCAACCTGTCGCCATCGAGCCTGGGCCTATGCGCTCACCTGCCATTTGCCGAGCAGGTCGTCGACTTCGATGCCATTGCCGCCGTAGCGCCCGAGTTCTACATCAATGCCTATAACATGAACCGCGAGAAGATGGTCATCTGGGGCAAGGACGAGATCACACCGGAGCACCTCAAGGCGGCCTTCTCCTTCCCGCTGATCTACCCGCCCTACACGCTGGATGGCGAGGATTACATTGAAGGCGCCGCCATCGATACGCTCAACTTCAAGGCCCTGGTGAACGATGACCCGGCTTCACCCGGCAAGCACTGCGACATCGACACGCTGGTGGTGTTCGACATCCTCGGTGCCGACAAGCTGATCCGCAAACCGCGCGGGCTCTACGACGCCTGGGTGCACTCGATCATCACGCCGCTGGTGGAAATCGCCAAGGACGACATCCGCCTGTTCGAATACAAGCACAACATCGACCCCGCTACCGGCCAGCCTAAACGTCAGCTGCTTAAAGTTGACCTGATGGGCGGCATTCCTGACGAGCACTGGCCGCAGGTGATGGATTGGACCAGTTCCAACCTCGAATTGCTGTTCGACGTCGGCTACCGTGCCGGGCAAGCTTTCTGCCGCGACCACGCCGCCGCGCTGGATCTCGCCGGGCCGCCGGGCCGGCATCGGGACAGGGCCGCTGCCACGGAGGACGCCACCGAACTCGTCTGACAGCGCCGCCTCCTCATTGGGGACCAGCAACGTCGACAACGCCCGTGCCGCCGCGCCGCGCACCCGCGCAAGGCATGGCGGCAGGGCGCCATCGGCGTTGCAGAAAAAGAACGACAAAAAAGGAACAAATACATGAAGCGCATTTTCATTGGGGTCGTGCTGAGTCAACTTGCCGTGACGGTGCTGGGCAGCCTGCTGCTGCTCAATCTGGGCGCAGGAATGGCGGCCGCTGGGTTCGCCAGCGCGGCCATCGTGCTGCTGGCGGCCAGCACCGTCTGGTTGGTGAACCAGGTTTTCAGGCCGCTCAGCCGCTTCGAAGGGGCGATCCACCATGTGCAGCAAAAGCATGCGCGCAACCTGACCTACCAATACCCGGCGGTGGGCGGTGCGCTGCGCACTTCGGTGGAATCGGCCAACAAGTACCGGGGCACGGTGTGCGAGACCATGGTGGGCGTACGCCACAACAACATCGTGCTGTCGATCAAGGCGGCGCAGATCGGCAAGCAGATCAAGGATGCCGACAACAAGGCGCGCGAACAGGAAACCTTGGCCGAAGGCATCTTCGCTCGCACCGAACGCAGTAGCGCCGAAATGGAAAACGTCAGTGCCAGCGTCAGCGTGATCTCCGGCGTGGCCAGCGAACTGACCCAGGGGGCCGAAAGCACCAGCCAGGAGATGGCGGTGGCCAACCAGAATGCGCGGGAGGCTGCCCAGATCATGACCGGCTTCACCCGGAGCATCGACAAGCTGCTGGAGGACTCCGAGGCGATCATCTCCAGCGTGGCGCAGATCCGCGGCATTTCCGATCAGACCAACCTGCTGGCGCTCAACGCTGCCATCGAAGCGGCCCGCGCCGGCGAGGCTGGGCGCGGTTTCGCGGTGGTGGCGGACGAAGTGCGCCAGCTCGCCGAACGCACCAACACCCTCGCTTCGAGCGTCGGCGGCAAGGTACAGGAAATCCACGAACAATCGCGGCAGACGGCAGGGGCGGCACAGTCGATCGCCGAGAGCATCCTCAAGGCGAGCGACGTGCTGGATGACGCCACGAGCCAGCTCAACCAGTTCGTCCAGGGCAGCCAGCAGGTCAATCGCGAGATCGGTGCCATCCAGGGCGCCATGAGCACCCTGAGCGAGAACAACCGCGACATCCACGGCAGCGTCGGGCGCATGCATCAGTTGTCGGAACAGATGTCCACGTTGATGGAGGGCAGCATCGGCCCCTCTCGGGAGCTGATCGGCTCGGCCGAGCAGGTCATGGCCAAACTCGGCCTGTTCCAGGTGGCAGACGCCGCGTTCGACCGCATCACCGCCCGGTTGCGCCAGAGCAAGGTGGAGTGCGAAGCGATGCTCGAGCAGCTCGCCGGCCAGGGGCTCGATCTGTTCGACAAGGCCTTCAAGCCGATTCCCGGCACCAACCCGCAGCAGTACCACACCAGTTACGACAAGGCCTACGAGCAGCTCTTCCGCCCCTACTTCGACCGGCTGGCCGCCGACATGCCGGGCTGCGACCCGGCGGTGATCTGCGTCGGCGACGAGGCCTATCCTCCCACCCACGTCAGCAAATACTGCCAACCGCAGACCGACGATGTGGCACGCAACACGCTGGTAAGCCGCGACAAGCGCTTCCACAAGGGCAACCCGATGCTGCATCGAACCAGCACCGACAAGAGCGAGTTCCTGTTCCAGGCCTACGTGCGCGACGTCGGCGACATCTTCGCGCTGGTCTCGGTGCCGATCTACCACCAGGGCAGGCACTGGGGCGGCCTGATGTTCGGACTGCAGCACGAGGCGCTGTTGCAAGGCTGAGAAACGGCTTGCCGCTTGACCGTGCTCCGTTTTAAATCAAACAAAGAGGGTGCCTTGGGCACCCTCTTTGCTTTGGTTGACACCCCCTCGCCCTCACCGGCTCCAAAGGCTCCGTCTTCGTGATAAGCGAGCCAGGTTCTCATCGTTGGCGCGCGGCATTTCCGGTGGACCTGCGACCGTCTCAGGCGCTGGCGGCAAAGTCCCGCAGCGGGGACCCCGACATGCGGTAGCGCACCCACTCGTCTTGCGGCTCGGCGCCGATCGACCGGTAGAAATCGATGGCGGGCTGGTTCCAGTCCAGCACGCTCCACTCGAAACGGCCGCAGCCATTTTCCACCGCAATGGCCGCCAGATGCTGCAGCATGCGTTTGCCGGCGCCATCACCGCGCATGGCTGGCGAAATATACAAATCCTCGAGATACAACCCCTTTTTCGCCTGCCAGGTGGAGTAATTGAAGAAGTAGACGGCATAGCCCGCCGCCTCGCCATTTACCTCGCAGATCAGCGCGCGAGCCGGCGAATCCTCGCCGAACAGGCTGGCTTCGATGGACACCACGGTGGCGGCCACCTGGTCCCCAGCTTTCTCGTAAATGGCCAGCTCGGTGATGAAACGCAGAATCAGTGCGGCATCTTCTCTATGGGCAGGGCGAATGGTGATGTTCATGGGGACTCTCATGCTCGTTAATGGCCTAGGTTGTATGGGTGTTTGTCCGGGGCCTGTCGCTAAGCAAGCAATACTATGGGCATTCAGGGATATCACAAAGCGCGTTTATGTCATTGGGTGATGACATTTATGCATCATCTATGCATCGTCGAATACAAAAAAGAAGCCAGCATTTTGCTGGCTCAAGTACTTACACAGAGGAAATTCTGTTCAGGAACGCGTCACAGGATGTCGGCAAACTACTCGCCCCCCACTGTGGAAACCACTTCCCATTTGCCGTTCTTAATCTGGTAGATCGTCACTGCACCGTTCTTAATGTCACCCTTGTCGTCGAAGGCGACCTTGCCGGTCACGCCGGTGTAATCGGTTCGAGCGACTTCAGGCAGGAATTTCTTCGGATCGGTCGAATCTGCCCGCTTCATGGCATCGGCCAGCACACGAACGGCGTCATATTGGTACGGAGCATAGACCTGGACATCCGTGCTGAATTTCGCCTTGAAGCGGCTATTGAAATCGGCAAAACCTGGCATCTTGTTACGCGGCACCCCGCACGTGGAGGCATAAACACCCTCGGTGGCATCGCCGGCCAATTTGATGAATTCCGGCGTGTAAACGCCATCACCGCCCAGTAATTTGGCCTTGATGCCGAGACGCTTCATCTGCTTGGACATCGGCCCTGCCTGGGCGTCCATGCCACCGTAGAACACCACGTCGGGCTGAACTGCCTTGATGGAGGTCAGAATGGCGTTGAAGTCGGTGGAGTTGTTGGTGGTGAACTCGCGTTTAACGACACTGCCACCTTTAGCCTTGACTGCTTTCTCGAATTCGTCGGCCAGACCCTGGCCATAAGCAGTACGGTCATCGATGATCGCCACCGTCTTGGCTTTCAGACTGTCAACTGCAAACTGACCCAGGGCGCTACCTTGCTGGATGTCGTTGGCAATCATGCGAAAGGTGGTTTTGAACCCCTGCTTGGTGTAATCCGGGTTGGTAGCCGCTGGGGTAATCTGCGGGATGCCAGCATCGGAGTAGATCTTGGAGGCCGGAATAGCAACCCCAGAATTGATATGACCCACGACACCCACGACCCCCTTGTCGACCAGTCGCTGAGCGCCCTGGGTACCAATTTTCGGGTCTCCCTGGTCGTCTTCAGATACCAGTTCGAATTTGACCTTCTTGCCTCCGATTTGGACACCTGCTGCGTTGATATCATCGATGGCCAGCTTGGCTCCATATTCAATATCCTTGCCTAAATGTGAGATCGGCCCGGTCAGCGGTGATATCTGGCCGATCTTGACGACGGTGGTGTCGTTGTCGGCAGTCTGAGCGGGTGATTCTGCCATGGCGCTGGATTGCTCATGTTTGCCACAGGCAGCCAAGGACAAGGCGGCCGCCGTTAAAAGACTCAGTTTTGCTATTGTTCTCATGTATTTCTCCTGGTATCTCGATGGATAGGACAGTCCATCCAGCTGTGGGCATTAACAACCCACGGTTCTGGCATTGGCTGTTTTTGGTCGACACAAAAACATAACGGCTCACCCATCAAATTGAGCGGGGGTAATTTCCCGGCCATGAAGCTGGCCAACTCAATTGCCAACATCATGCGAGTGCCGTTCGACCCATACCTTATCCGGCCTTTTGTTTATCTTTTTTGAGCAGGCCGATGGCTAAATCCGCATTACAGTGCGACGACTTCGCACGCTGCCACGCTAGCGGCCGAAACCAGGCCGTAGAGGTTCTTGGGGTCGGGCGTCGCCGGAATCAGATCGATATGCGAGCCGATGCCTTTGGCCTTCGCCAAATCGTTCAGGTAACGCAAGGCGGAGAAGTCTTCCAGGGCGAAGCCGACCGAGTCGAATACGGTGACCTGGTCCGCGCTTTCGCGCCCGGCTTTTTTGCCGGAAAGAACCTCCCACAACTCGGTGACCGGGAAATCGGCCGGCATTTGCTGAATATCGCCTTCTATCCGGGTTTGTGGCTCGAACTCGACGACCACTCGCGCCATCTTCAGGATGTCCGCATGTAGTTCCGTTTTTCCCGGGCAGTCGCCACCCACCGCATTGATATGCATGCCCGGTTCGATCATGTCGGGGGTGAGGATCGTGGCGTAGTTCTTGTCGGCGGTGACCGTGGTAACGATGTCCGCCCCTTTCACGGCTTCGCGGGCCGACGGCATCGGGGTGAGGGTCAGGCCCGGAACACCGGCGAGGTTGCGGATCAGTTTCTGTGTCGCCTCAGGATCGATGTCGTAGACGCGGACTTCCTCGATGCCGATGAGCGCTTTGAACGCCAGAATCTGGAATTCGCTTTGCGCGCCATTGCCGATAATGGCCAGGGTTTTGGCATCTTTTCGCGTCAGGGCGCGGGCGACCAGCGCCGAAGTGGCCGCCGTGCGCAGTGCGGTGGTAATGGTGAATTCACTGAAGAGCAACGGGTACCCGGTGTCCACCTCCGCCAGCACGCCAAAGGCCATCACTGTCAGCATGTTTTGCGCGGTATTTTTCGGGTGTCCGTTGACGTATTTGAAACCGTACAGCTCACGATCGGACGTCGGCATCAATTCAATGACGCCATCTTCCGAATGGTTGGCCACCCGCGCACATTTCTGGAATTCGTCCCAGCGCAGATAGTCGGCCTCGATATAGTCGACCAGGCCCAGCATGAAGGCCTCTGGCCCTACCGAGGTTACCAATCGTTTGATGTCTTTTACGTCGATGTAGCGAGTCATTTTTACGTTCTCTTAGGTGGTGTGTGTGTTGTGAATGTGGCTTTCCTGCCTCTGGAAGCTCCGGCATGTTCAGCGTGCCGCCTCGAAACCCCGCAGCACGTTCACCGCGTTGACGCCGATGTCGTCGACCATGTAGCCCCCTTCCATCACGAACAGGGTGGGTCGGCCGATGCCGGCGATGGTTTCGCCGATGCGCAGGAAATCCTCGCTATCGAGCCGGAATTGGCTGATCGGGTCGTCCTTGAAGGTATCCACCCCCAGCGACACCACCACCGCGTCCGGCGTGTAGGCGGCGATGGTGCGGCAGGCGTGGGCGAGCGCCTCGCCGTAACCACCCCAATCGGTGCCGTGCGGCAGCGGGTAGTTGTGATTGAAACCCAGCCCGGCGCCGGCGCCCTGCTCGTCCCGGTGCCCCAGGAAATAGGGGTAGGACTGTTTCGGGTCGCCGTGCAGGGACACGAACATCGCGTCGGCGCGCTGATAGAAGATGCTCTGGGTGCCGTTACCGTGGTGGTAATCGACGTCGAGTACCGCCACGCGCTTGGCACCGCCGTCGAGGCAGGCCTGGGCGGCGATGGCAGCGTTGTTCAGGTAGCAGTAGCCGCCCATGTATTCGGCGGCGGCGTGGTGACCGGGCGGACGGCACAGCGCGAAGGCGCTGTACTCGCCCTCTTCCAGCTTGACCATGCCGGTCAGGGCCAGGTTGGCGCTGGTGCGCACCGCTTCCCAGGTGCCGGCGGTGATCGCCACGCCGGCGTCCATGGCGTAGAGGCCCAGCTTGCCGTCGATGTGCTCGGGCTCGATGTCGCTGCGCAGATCGCGCACCGGCCAGATCAGCGGCAAGGCATCGTGCGTGCGGCCCAGTGCGCTCCACTCGGCCCAGGCGTTTTCGAGAAAGCGCACATAGCGCTCGCTGTGCACGCGGGCATAGCGGGAGGTGTCGTAGTCGCGCGGGGCGATCACCTCGCCCAGGCCGACGGCCTGCACTCGGGCGAGGATGGTATCGGCCCGGCTGGGCATTTCGAAGCACGGCTTGATCAGGCCGTCTTTCAGTTCGGTGGCATGGTGCAGCCGGTGGGCTGGGCTGTAGACGGTCAGCATGGTGTGGACAATCCGGTGAAGAAGATGACGGGAACAAGTATGTAGTCTGCCGGCGGGATGTGTTTTGCTTTTTGAACTCAAAAATAGCTATTCTTTGAGAAAGATAAACTCACAAAGCAGCGAAAATGAGCGGAAACAAACCAAGGCATGAGCTGGATGCGACGGATCGGACCATCTTGCGCCTGTTGCAGCAGGATGGCGCCCTGTCCAACCCCAAGTTGGCCGAACAGCTCTCGCTGAGCGTGACGCCGTGCTGGCGCCGGCTCAAGCGGCTGGAAGATGAGGGATATATCAAGGACTACCAGGCCAACCTCGATCGCCGCAAACTGGGCTACGACGTGCTGGCCTTCGTCAGCGTGAGCTTCGCCGTGCATGCCGACGAGGCCCCCAACCGCTTCGAGGAGGTGATACGAGACCGCCCGGAAGTCTTGTCCTGTCACAAGATCACGGGGGCGGCCGACTACTTGCTGCAGGTGGTGGCGGAGAACCTGGATGGTTACAGCGATTTCGTCGAGAACGTGCTGCGCAAGATGCACTGGCATCCACTCGATCCAGTCGAGCCTCGCGCTGCGGGAAATCAAATCGTCCAGCCGCCTGCCGGTGCCGGATTGAAGCGGCCGATGCCGTTTGGCTGCTCGGAATGAGGGCTGTAAACGATGCCTACTTTCGCAGCAGCCTCAAGCCATTGCCGACGACCAGCAGGCTCGCGCCCACGTCGGCGAACACCGCCATCCACATCGTCCCCAGGCCGCCCAAGGTCAGCGCCAGGAATAGCCCCTTGATCCCCAGCGCCAGGGTAATGTTCTGGAGCAGCACGGCGCGAGTGGCACGCGACAGGCGGATAAAGGTCGGAATCTTGCGCAAATCGTCATCCATCAAGGCAACGTCAGCGGCTTCGATCGCCGTGTCGGTGCCCATCGCGCCCATGGCAAAGCCAATGCGGGCACGAGCCAGTGCCGGGGCGTCGTTGATGCCATCCCCCACCATCCCCACCGGACCTGCTTTTTCGAAGGATTCGACGGCTTTCAGCTTGTCTTCGGGCATCTGGTTACCGCGAACCTGGTCGATGCCCACTTGCTTCGCTATCGCTTCTGCCGTATGTGGGTTGTCGCCGGTCAGCATGACCGTCTTGACTCCTAATGCGTGCAGTTCGGCGATGGCGTCGCGACTGGAGCTCTTGACCGTGTCGGCCACGGCGAACAAGGCCAGGACCTGGTGTTCGTCGATGAGCATGACGACGCTTTTGCCCTCGCGTTCCAGCTCATCGAGGCGCGCCTCCAGCGAAGGAGCGCACCGATCGAGTTCATGCACCAGGCGATGATTGCCGAGAAAGTAGCGCTTGCCGGCGATCATGCCGCGTACGCCGCGCCCCGGTAGCGCCTCGAGAGCGGCGACATTGTCCCGTTTGACACCGTCCTGTTCGGCCCTGTTAGCGATGGCTTGCGATACAGGGTGGTCAGAACGGCCGGCCAGGCTGGCCGCCAGGCGGCGGCAGTGTTCCGCTGCGACGTCAGCGTGTAGCTCGAAGTCGGTTTGTTGCGGTTGGCCATGGGTAATGGTGCCGGTCTTGTCGAGCGCCAGCCATTTCAGCAGGCGGCCTTGCTCCAGATAGATGCCGCCCTTGATCAGAATGCCATGACGCGCCGCGGCGGCCAGGCCGCTGACGATGGTGACCGGGGTGGAAATCACCAGCGCGCACGGACAGGCGATCACCAGCAAGACCAGCGCCTTGTAGATCCAGTCGTGCCAGTTGCCGCCCAGCAGCCAGGGCGGCAGCACGGCCACGGCCAGGGCAATGGCGAACACAACCGGGGTATAGACGCGGGCGAACTGATCGACAAAGCGCTGCGTCGGTGCTTTTGAACCTTGTGCTTGTTCGACGGCATGGATGATGCGCGCCAGCGTGGTATCGGCCGCTACAGACGTGACACGGTACTCGAAGGAGCCCGACTGGTTGATGGTGCCGGCAAACACGGCATCGCCCTCGCCCTTGTCGACCGGCAGGCTCTCACCCGTGATCGGTGCCTGGTTGATGCTGGAGCGGCCGCGCACGATCTCGCCATCGAGCCCGATACGCTCGCCGGGCCGGACCCGGACCAGGCTGCCCACCGTCACCGTCCTGACCTCGACCTCCTGCCACGTCCCGTCGGCTTGCAAACGGGTCGCCACCTCCGGGGCCAGCTCCATCAGCCCCTTGATCGCATGGCGGGCCCGGTCGAGCGACTTGGCCTCGATCAGTTCGGCGAGCGTGAACAGCACCATCACCATGGCCGCCTCGGGCCACTGTTCCAACAACAGTGCGCCGGTCACGGCGATGCTCATGAGGGCGTTGATGTTCAGGTTGCGGTGGCGAATCGCCACCCATCCCTTCTTGTAGGTGGTCAGTCCACATGAAGCGACCGCGAGAATGGCCAGTGCTGCGGACAGGCTGCCCGGCAAACCGCCCCACCCCGCCGCCTCCGAGGCGATGGCCGCCGTGCCGGCAAGAGCCAAAGGCCACCACGGTTTCTTCTGCACCACAGGTTTTGCAAGCTGGCCTTGGGCATCCGGGACTTCGGGCTCGAAACCGAGAGAGCGCACCGCCTCCAGGATCGGGGCCAGCGCATCGGGGGCATGCACCACCGTCAGCACCCGCTGCATCAGGTTGAACTCCAGGCTCTTGACGGACGCCATCGTGCCCAGTTTCCGGCGAATCAGCGCCTCTTCTGTGGGGCAGTCCATCTGCATGATGCGCATGGCGGTTCGCATGCCGTTTGCGACCGTTTCCGGCGCGGCGAGCGCGCCAAAGGCGATCGCGGCGGGAGCGCAGCACTGGCCATCGGCATGGTCGTGAGCGTGGTCGTGCCGATGGCTTTGCGCTGTCATCGGAGCCACACGATACTTCGGGCCCGCATGGCGTCGAGCCGGGACCGCATGCCGCTTCAAGGGGACGGGTTTGTTATTGGGGTCGTGGTCGCAGCAGCCGGCCATGGTGAGGCTCCGTTTTTCATCGTATGCTGTGCATTGAACACCCTGTAGTTACTGCAGGGTCAAGCAACGAAGGGCGGCAGATGAAAATCGGTGAATTGGCAAAACAGGCGGGCTGCCCGGTGGAAACCGTGCGCTACTACGAACGCGAGGGTCTGCTGCCGGCGGCGGTGCGCGATCAGGCCAACAACTACCGCAGGTACGACCACAGCCACGTGGAGCGACTGACGTTCATCCGCCGCTGCCGGGCGCTGGACATGACGCATGGCGAGATTCGGGCGCTGCTCCAGGCTCGCGTCGAGCCGGATGCCAGCTGCGAGTCGATCAACGAACTGATCGATGCCCACCTGCAGCATGTGCAGGCCAGGATGGCCGAGCTGCAGGCCCTGGAAAGGCAATTGATCGATCTGCGCGGCCAGTGCCGGGCGGCCCGGGCCACGCGCGATTGCGGCATCCTGCGCGAGCTGGATCAACCTGGCGGCGTGACGTGGCGAGGCCCGGCGACGCCGGCGAGCCACCTCGGCGGCAGTCGCTGCGGCCATGAGGACAGCCCCCTTCTGCCGCACAAGCACGCATAAGGCATTCCTGCGCACCATGGATGCTGTGCTGGTAGCGACAAGGCGACCGCCCTGCGTGGCGGCCTCACCGGGAGGGCTCGATGTTATCGGCGAGACATCCGTGTCAGTGGCCCGCTACGGCATCCTTGCCGTGGTCGGACACTTGCGCGTCGAACCAGTCATGCAGCGCGGTGACAAGCCGCGGGTCGGCCGTCGAGTAGATCAGCTCCGCACCCTCGGGAATGGCGCGGTACGTGACGGCGATTTGACCGGGTTTGGCCGCCTGAAGCGCCGCTAGCCCCGGCATCTGTTCGCCGTGGATATGGCGCGGTCCGGAAAAATCGCCTTGCGAGAACTGTTTCCGGATGTCTTCTAGGTGCAGCCTGATCTGCCGCACCTGCTCGGCATCTTCGGCGCGTCGTGCCACGACCCGCTGAATGCCGCCCTCCGGCGTTTTGGTGAAAATGTGCTGGGTTGCGCCCAGATCGAACGGCATCACTTCTTTGCCTCGTTGCGCCACTTCCGCCTGCTGCCGGGCGATGGCCGCCATGTGTGCCGCATGGTCCATGTGCGCCATGTCCGGTGCGTCCATGGTTTGAGCCTGCGCCACGGTTGTTGCCAGCGACGCGGCAAGTATCATGGCAAGGGGTTTTCGCATCGTCGTTCTCCGGCTTGACGTGAGGTGCTTGCCCCACGCCGTTCTGAATCTGAAACAAATAGGGCAAGGACGTTTGATTGCGGCCGCCCGCGAACCCGAGCCGCTCGGCAACTTCGCTATAATGCCGGGCAATCAGCAAGTCAACCTCTCCCTCAAGATACCCGGTCATATGCATGCTGCCCGCTCCCGCACACTAGGACGACTCGACATTAACGCCGTGAATCTGCTGCTGGCGGTGCCGATCGGCATGCTCGCGGCGGGCGTGACCAGCCTGTTCCGGCACGCCATCGATGTCGGCGACCGCGTGCTGTTCGGCTCGGCGCAGGATATCACCGTGATCATGGCGCAGCTCGACTGGCGCTGGCGCTTGTTTGTTCCGGCCCTGGGCGGGGGCCTCGCCGGTTTGATCCTGTTGTACGCGCAACGCAAGCATGGTGCGTCGCATGGCGAGTATATGGATGCGGTATCGGATGGAAACGGTCGTCTTCCCCTCTGGCCCTCCCTGCTTCGCAGCCTGTCTTCGCTGGCCTCCATCGTTTCCGCCGGTTCCATCGGCCGCGAAGGCGCCATGGTGCAGCTCGCGGCGGTGACGGGATCGCTGGCCGGACGGCGATGGGCCAATGAGCGCCAGTTGCGCTTGATGACCGCCTGCGGTGCGGCGGCGGGCCTGACTTCCGTCTATCACACGCCGTTGGCGGGCGCGATGTTCGTTGCCGAAATCGTGTTGGGCGCCCTCACCGTGGATTTGCTGGTGCCGTTGTTTGCCTCGGCGGTCACCGCCTCACTGACGATTCTCGCCTTCGGCCATCATGACGCGCCGTTCGCCCTTGCCTCGGGGGTTGCCGTGCCGAGCCTGGGTGTCTACTTGCTGATCTTGCCGATCGGTCTGCTGGCCGGCTTGCTGGCGCCGCTGTTCCTGCTGGTGCTCGACAACAGCAAGCAGGCTTTCCGGCAGCTTACCCTCTCGATGCCGTGGAAAATGGCCTTGGGCGGGCTCCTGATGGGAGCCATCGCCGTGTTCATTCCCGAGGTCTGCGGCAACGGCTACGCGCCGATCATCGATATTCTGCAGGGGCGGCCGCTGTCCGAGCCGGTGCCGTGGGCGCTGCTGGCGAAGATCGCCGCCACGGCATTGATCGTGGGGTCGGGCGCGGTGGGCGGCATCTTTACCCCGTCGCTGTTCATTGGCGCGGCGCTGGGGGCGATTGTCGCCGCTGCCGTGGCGATGTACCCGGCGTTGCCCCAGGGCGATGGCACCCTGATCGCCCTGATCGGCATGGGGGCGTTCATGGCGGCGGTGAGCCACGCCCCGCTGATGGCGGTGCTGATGGTGTTCGAGATGACCATGAACGCGGGCCTGCTGCTGCCGCTCATGGCCGGGAGCATTCTGGCGTATGCCGTTTCGCGCAAGATTCGGACGAACTCGCTCTACGACGTGCTGAATCGGCGCCACGCGTACCTGGCGCGGGTCGATGAGCTCCACGATACCGAGCTGATGTCGCTCCTGGAAACCGTCTCCACCCACCTGACGCCGTCGACGACGGTGGCTCAGGCCAACGCCTGTTTCCAGCAGACGCGAACGCGTTACCTCTACGTCATCGACAGCGCCGGCCGCTTTGTCGGCGTGGTCTCGATCCACCGGCTGGCCGCCTTGCTGTGCGACCATCCCGAACGGCAGGACGACGCGATCGAAGACCTCATCGAGACGGCCTTCGACCTCTTGCCGGCCCAGGCGAGCCTCAAGGAAGCCTGGACCCTGTTTGCCACCAGTCCGCTGGAGCGGATACCGGTGGTGGACAACCTGAACGACCGGCGCTTTCTCGGCGTGGTCAGCAAGCGCCAGGTGCTTGGCCGGCTGCAGATCCTGGCGCGGCGCTAGCCTTTCGGCAAAGCGAGACCGCCCGGGGTGGCATTCCGGCCGTGACGCGAACACGTCGGTGCAGCGTCGCCGATAGACAACAGCCTTGGGTTTTGCCCAAGGCTGTCGCTTTATGGCGGAACGCCGCCGTTGACGGCTCAGTACCCGACGGTGAAGCGGCGGCGCGCGTGCATTGGCGCTTCCAACTCGTCGGCCAGCGCGATGGCGTAGTCTTCCATCGAAATCCAGCTCTTGCCCTGGGCGTCGATCAGGAGTTCATCGGCACCGATGCGGAACCGGCCGGTGCGTTCGCCGGGTTCGAACAGCGCGGACGGCGACAGGAAGGTCCAGTCCAGCGCCGCCTCGCCGCGCAGGGCATTCAGGAAGTCGCGGCCGGCGCTCGCCTCGGCCTTGTAGATCGCGGGGAATTCCGGGGTGTCGATCAGCTGCACACCCGGGGCGACTTCCAGGCTGCCGGCGCCGCCGACTACCAAGAGGCGCGGCACACCGGCTTGCTTGACTGCCGAAATCAGGCTGTCGGCGTTGCTCGACAGGAACATCGCGGCGCTGATCACGGCGTCGTGGCCGGCCAAGAGCGGCGCCAGCGCCGCCGGGTCGGTGGCGTCGCCCTGTTTCAGCGTTACGCCGGCGCATGGCGCCACCTTGCCGATATCGCGGGCGATGCCGGTGACCTGGTGGCCGCGTTGCAGCAGTTCGGTGGCGAGGCGCGAGCCGACGCGGCCGCTGATGCCGATGATGACGACGTTCATGGTGTTCTCCTTGGATGAGGTGCCGTGCCACGTCGGACACGGCGGAAAGCGGGATGGATATCGAGAATGTTGCGGCTCGCCGACTCGATGGGTTGCGCTGCGCTTCACCCATGCTGCGGCGTGCTCGGATCGGTCAGATGGTACAGCTACCGCTGGCACAGCCTGGCTGGGCTGTCGCCGCGGGGGCTTCGGCCAACGTTGCCCGTCCTTGCCGTTCGAGGAAGTGGCGCCAGGAGGCAGGTTGGCCGAAGAAGCGGCCGGCATCGAGCAGCGTCAGCACGTCCCCTTGCTGCAGCGCGAAGGTCGGGAAGCCCCGTCCGCCGACCTCGGCCCAGCAAGTGACGGCTGGCGGCGATGTGGGCCTGGGTGGCCGCGCCGTCCTGACGGGCAAACTCGGCGGCGAAAGCTGTCGGGTCGAGGCCGATATCGGCCGCCAGCTGGCTCAGCACGTCGGTGTCGGCGATGCGGCGGCCTTCGACGTAGTGGGCGATCTGGATGCGCTTGAGCAGGTCGGCGCCACGTTCGCCGAGCGCTTCGGCGGCGAGGATGGCGGTGGTCGGCGGCGTGGAGTCGAATACCGCGCCCGTGTCACGCAACAGGCCGTCGAAGTAGTCGGAACCAAATACCTGCCCGGTCAGCGCGGCGATGCGGTGGTCGTGCGGCATTACGTAGTTGCGCAGCGCCGCGCTCACCGGTTGGCGGTTGGCGCCACTCATCATGCCGCCACCGTGTAGCGCCACGCGCAGCCCCGGAATGGCGCGGGCGGCTTCGACCAGCGGCGCGGCGCCGTAGCACCAGCCACACAGCGGGTCGTAGAGGGAATGCAGTACGGTTGTGCTCATGATGGTGTCCTTGCGACGAATAACGATATGGGCTGCATGGTAATGGTTCGGAGCGATGCAAAAAACCGCATAATGGCGATCAGTTTGTTGCATGAATCGAGCAAATCATGGATCGATTGAAAGCCATGCGCGTATTCGTCGAAGTGGCGGAACGCGGCAGCCTGTCCCACGCCGCCGACAGCCTGGACATGTCGCGCGCCATGGTGTCGCGCTACCTGGCGGAATTGGAGGAGTGGGCCGGCGCCCGCTTGCTGCACCGGACCACGCGCAAGCTGAGCCTGACCTCGGCCGGCAGCGAGATGCTGCCGCGCTGCCGCCAGATGCTGGCGCTGGAGGACGAGATGCAGGCCGCCGTCACCGCCCCCGAGGCCGCGCCGCGCGGCATCCTGCGCCTGACCTGCAGCGTATGGCTGGGACAGTCTTACCTGGCGCGGGCGGTGGCGGATTACGTCAAGCGCTACCCGGCCACCGCCGTCGACATGCAGTTGCTGAACCGCTCGGTGAACCTGGTGGAGGAAGGCATCGACCTGGCCATCCGCATCACCAACGACCTCGACCCCAACCTGATCGCACGCAAGCTTGGGCTGTGCCGCTCGGTGGTGTGCGCCGCCCCCGCCTATCTACGCGAACACGGCACGCCGCAGCGCGCCGAGCAGCTGGCGCTGCACAACTGCCTGACCTATTCCTACTTCGGCAAGAGCCTGTGGGCGTTTTCGCGCGACGGGCAGCCGGTCTCGGTGCCGGTGGGCGGCAACGTCAGCGCCAACGAAACCGCCGCCCTGCTGGAAGCGGCGCGCCAGGGCGTCGGCATCACCATGCAGCCGCTGCAGGCGGCCGCGCCCTGGCTCAACACGGGCGAGCTGGTGGCCGTGCTCGACGACTACCGGCCGCGCGACCTGGGCATCTACGCGGTCTATGCCTCGCGCCGGCACATGCCGGCGACGCTGCGCACCATGCTGGATTTCCTGGCAGGGTCGTTTGCCGGCGACGCGATGTGGCGGGAGGCCTAAGCCGCTCCGGCGGCGGGCGCGGACAGCAGGTCGGAAATCACCCGCCTGAGCCAGCGGTTGCCCGGGTCGTGATGGTAGCGCTCGTGCCAGTGCTGCTTGACGGCGTAGTCGGGTAGCTCGAACGGCACCGGAAACACCTTGAAACGGCCGCGCCCTTCCAGCACCTGCGCCAGTCGTTCCGGAATCGTCACCAGCATGTCGGTCTGCTCGACCACGAATGCGATGCCCAGGTAATTGGGCACGCGCAGCGCGATGTGGCGGGTGATGCCCTGGCGGGCGATTTCCCGATCCAGGATCAGGTGCCCGGTGCCTGACGAGGTGACCACGGCGTGCTCCTCGGTTTCGAACTGCGCCAGGGTCAGTTCGTCGTGGATGCGTGGGTGGTCGGTGCTGGCCACGCACACATAGCGCTGGCGGAACAGCGACTGCTGGTAGAAGCCGGCTTCCAGCTGCGGCATGAAGCCCAGCGCCAGATCCGCCTCGCCCGTTTCCAGCATGCGCGGTGTCTCGGTCGACAGCGGCACGATGTCGATGTGCACGCCCGGCGAGGTCTTGCGCAGCTGCGCCCACAGCTTGGGCAACAGCACCAGCTGGCTGATGTCGGTCATGCTGATGCAGAAGGTGCGCTCGGAACTGGCCGGGTCGAAATCGATGCGGTGGCCGAACACCAGGTCCAGTGCATCCAGCGCCTGACGCACCGCGTGCTCCAGCTCGCGCGCCATCGGCGTCGGCTCCATGCCGTTGGCGATGCGCACGAACAGCGGGTCGTCGAAATGCTCGCGCAGCTTGGCCAGCGCGATGCTGACGGCCGGCTGCCCCAACCCCAGGTTGTCCGCGGCGCGCGTGACGCTGCGCGTCTTGTAGATCTCGTCGAACACCTGCAACAGGCGCACGTCCGCTGTCTGCATTTCCCCTCCGGTACTATTCATTTTTCGAATGACGTCCATTGATACCATTGCATGGACCGAATGTCGACCGCTCACTACATTGGGAGCCATCACAACAAGGACTTGAACGCCTTGAGTTGGATCAGGAGTTTCGAATCCGGCTTGGTGCCAGGCCCACACGTATGGAGACAGCTCATGTTGGAACTCGGTCGACTGGACGATCTGCCCGCCGCTTACCGCGCCGCCCTCGGCGCCCAGAACCTGGTGCCGCTGTGGCCCAGCCTGCGCGCCGTGCTGCCCCCGGGACAACCGCGCCCGCGCACCCAGGCCACCTGCTGGCATTACGAGGCGCTGCGCCCGCTGCTGATGCAGGCCGGCGAGCTCACCCCGATCGAAAAGGCCGAGCGCCGCGTGCTGGTGCTGGCCAACCCCGGCCACGGACTGGAAAAAATGCAGGCCAGCTCCGCCATCTACCTCGGCATGCAGCTCTTGCTACCGGGCGAGATCGCGCCGTCGCACCGCCACACCCCGAACGCGGTGCGCATGATCGTCGAAGGCGAAGGCGCCTACACCACGGTGGACGGCGAGAAATGCCCGATGCAGCGCGGCGACCTGATCCTGACCCCGACCGGACTGTGGCACGAACACGGCCACGACGGCGACGCCCCGGTGGTATGGCTCGACGTGCTCGACCTGCCGCTGGTCTATTACATGGAAGCCTCCTACGTCGAGGAAGGCCAGCCGCAGACCATCAGCGGCGAAGGCAGCGAACGCGCCTACCTGCGCGGCGGCGTGGTGCCCTCCCCGATCTTCAGCCGTAACGCCCCGCGCTACCCGATGCTGCGCTACCCCTGGGCCGAGGTGCGCGCCGCCCTGCTTGCCCTGGCGGCACGCCAGCCGGCCGGCGAAGCGGTGCAAGTGGCCTACGTCAACCCGGAAACCGGCGGCGATTGTCAGAACATCCTCGGCTACTCGGCGCTGATGCTGCGCCCGGGCGAAACGCTCGCGCTGCCGGCGCGCTCGCCCGCCGCGGTGTTCCACCTGATCGAGGGAAGCGTGGCCGCCGAGATCGACGGCAAGACCTTCACGTTGGCCGAAGCCGACACCTGCTGCGCCCCGGGCTTCGCCCTGGTGACGCTGAAGAACGGTTCCGCCGACACCCCGGCCTTCGTCTTCATCGCCGACGAAGCCCCCCTGCACAAGAAGCTGGGCCTCTACGAAGTCCGCCACCGTGGCTGATGCCAGCCAGCACAGCCAACCCCTGTAAATCGAGGAGACAGACATGACTCAGACCCTTCCCGTGATCGTCGCCGGTGGCGGCATCGGCGGCCTCGCCGCCGCCCTGGCCCTGGTACGCCAAGGCTTTTCCGTCAAAGTGCTGGAGCAGGCGCCGCAGATCGGCGAGATCGGCGCCGGCATCCAGCTGGGCCCCAACGCCTTCCACGCCTTCGACGCCCTGGGCGTGGGCGACAAGGCGCGCGGCCGCGCCGTCTACACCGACGAAATGGTGATGCACGACGCGCTCGACGAAACCCTGGTCGGCCGCATTCCCACCGGCGAGGCGTTCCGTAAACGCTTCGGCAACCCCTACGCCGTGATCCATCGCGTCGACGTGCACCTGTCGCTGCTGGAAGGCGCCAAGGAAACCGGCCGCGTCGAGTTCCTGACCGGCACCCACGTCGAGCGCGTGGAGCAGGATGCCGACAGCGTCACCGTCTACGACCAGCACGGCAACGCCTATCGCGGCATCGCCCTGATCGGCGCCGACGGCGTCAAGTCGGTGGTGCGCAAGCAGTTCGTCAACGATCCGCCGCGCGTCTCCGGCCACGTGGTGTACCGCGCCGTGATCGACAAGAAGGATTTCCCGGAAAACCTGCAGTGGAACGCCGCCAGCATCTGGGTCGGCCCCAACTGCCACCTGGTGCACTACCCGCTGCGCGGCGGCGAGCAGTACAACGTGGTGGTGACCTTCCACAGCCGCGACAAGGAAGAATGGGGCGTCACCGAAGGCAGCCCGGAAGAGGTGCAGAGCTACTTCCAGGGCATCTGCCCCAAGGCACGCCAGTTGATCGAGCTGCCCAAGAGCTGGAAACGCTGGGCCACCGCCGACCGCGAACCGATCGACACCTGGTCGTTCGGCCGCGTCACGCTGCTGGGCGACGCCGCCCACCCGACGCTGCAATACCTGGCCCAGGGCGCCTGCATGGCGCTGGAAGACGCCGTGACGCTGGGCGAAGCGCTGCGCGTCAACGGCAACGACTTCATTAAGGCCTTCGAGCTCTACCAACGCTCTCGCGTCGCCCGCACCGCGCGCATCGTGCTCTCCGCCCGCGAGATGGGCCGTATCTTCCATGCCAAGGGCGTGGAGCGGCTGGTGCGCAACGAGCTGTGGAAAGGCCGCAGCGCCGAGCGTTTCTACGACGCCATGGAATGGCTGTACGGCTGGAACGCCGACAACTGCCTGGCGCGCGGCTGAGGGGAACGACGTGCTGAAGCTCTACAATTTCTTCCGCAGCGGCACCTCGCACCGCCTGCGCATCGTGCTGAACCTGAAGGGGCTGGACTACCAGTACCTGCCGGTCGACCTGCGTAGCGAGGAGCACCTGGGCGCGGCGTTCAAGGCGCTCAACCCGCAAGGGCTGGTGCCGGCGCTGGTCGATGGCGAGCTTACGCTGATCCAGTCGCCCGCCATCATCGAGTGGCTGGAAGAGCGTTACCCGACCACGCCGTTGCTGCCGGCAGACCCGGACGGCCGGGCCCGCGTCCGTGCGCTGGCGGCGCTGGTGGGCTGCGACATCCACCCGCTCAACAACCGCCGCGTGCTGGAGTACCTGCGCAAGACGCTCGGCTGTGACGAAACCGCCGTGCTGGCGTGGTGCGCCACCTGGATCGAGGCCGGTTTCGGCGCGCTGGAAGCGCTGCTCGCGGCCGACCCCAAGCGGGGCGATTTCTGCTTCGGCAACACGCCGACGCTGGCCGACGTGTACCTAGTGCCGCAGGTGGAAAGTGCGCGCCGTTTCGGCGTGGATCTGTCGCCCTACCCGAACATCGTCGCCGTGGACCGCGCCTGCGCCGAGCTCGACGCGTTCCGCCGCGCCGAGCCGGCACGGCAGCCCGACGCGCCGCAGCCGGCCACCGTTTGAACCCGACCCTGACCCACATCAAACCAGGAAGAGACCACCATGAGTTACCTGTTCACCCCCGTTGCCACCGTCGGCCTGCCCGTCGACGGTTCGTCCGAGCTGTTTCCGGTGCGCCGCGTCTACTGCGTCGGCCGCAACTACGCTGCCCATGCCCGCGAAATGGGCTTCGACCCGGACCGCGAACCGCCGTTCTTCTTCTGCAAGCCGAACGATCCGGAATCGGTCGTGCCGGTGGCCGCCGGTGAAACCGTGACCATCCCCTACCCGACCCAGACCAGCAACTATCACTACGAGATCGAGCTGGTGGTGGCGATCGGCAAGGGCGGCAAGAACATCGCCGTGGAAGACGCCGCCAATCACATCTTCGGTTACGCCGTCGGCCTCGACATGACCCGCCGCGACCTGCAGATGAAGATGCGCGAGATGGGCCGCCCGTGGGAAATCGGCAAGGCCTTCGACTACTCCGCACCGATCGGCGTCCTCAGCGCGCGCGACCGTGTCGGCGAAATCACCAACGGCGAGATCGTGCTCACCGTGGACGGCGAAACCCGCCAGAAGAGCGACCTGACCCACCTGATCTGGTCGGTGAGCGAGACCATCTCCAACCTGTCCACCCTGTTCGAGCTGCAGCCGGGCGACCTGATCTTCACCGGCACGCCGGAAGGCGTGGGCGCGGTCGAGCGCGGCCAGACCATGGTGGCCCGCGTCGACGGCTTGGCCCCGATCACGGTCAAGGTGGCCTGATTCCTTAATCCCGCATTCGCACGACAACAAAAACGGAAGCGGCGTGCACGACGCGCCGCCCACACACTACTCAGGAGATAACCCATGCGCGCCTCTCTGGACGTCCAGCACTTCATCGATGCCCTGCCGTTTTCACGGCTGCAACGCGGCATTCTCTGGCTCTGCTTTCTGGTGGTGGCGGTCGACGGCTTCGACACCGCCGCCATCGGCTTCATCGCCCCGGCCATCCGCGAGGAATGGCATTTGACGGCGGCGGCGCTCGCCCCGCTGTTCGGCGCCGGCCTGTTCGGCCTGATGGCGGGCGCCCTGCTGTTCGGCCCGCTCGCCGACCGGGTCGGGCGCAAGACCATCCTGGTGCTGTCCGTGGCCTTCTTCGGTCTGGCCAGCCTGGCCTCGACCGCGGCGCCGGACCTCACCTGGCTCATCGTGCTGCGCTTTCTCACCGGCCTGGGCCTGGGCGGCGCCATGCCCAACGCCATCACGCTGACCTCCGAGTATTGCCCGGGCGCGCGCCGCTCCAGCCTGGTCACGCTGATGTTCTGCGGCTTCACCGTGGGCTCGGCGCTGGGCGGCCTGGCTTCGGCGCAGATCCTGGCCAGCTTCGGCTGGCGCGGCGTGCTGTTCTTGGGCGGCGTGCTGCCCTTGCTGCTGGTGCCGGTGCTGCTCCGCAGCCTGCCGGAATCGCTGCGTTTCCTGGTGCTGAAGCGCCGTCCGCAGGCCGCGATCGACGCCGTCGTGGCGCGTCTGGCGCCGGCCCAGTCGTCCCACCCGGAGCTGACCGCGCACGAAGCCAGCGACCAGACGCCGGTCCGCGAGCTGTTCCGCGCTCCGTTCGCCGTCGGCACCGTGCTGCTGTGGGTGAGCTTCTTCATGAGCCTGTTGATCATCTACCTGATCTCGAGCTGGCTGCCGACCCTGCTGCACAATACCGGCGCCAGCCTGAGCCGCGCCTCGTGGGTGACTGCCACCTTCCAGATCGGCGGCACCCTCGGCGCCATTCTGCTGGGGCGACTGATGGACCGTTTCGGCGCCTGCCGTACTCTGGCGGTCACCTACGTGATCGGCGCCGTCTTCGTGACCCTGTGCGGCGCGAGCGCCGGCCAGCTCTGGCTCTTGGTGCTGGCGGTGTTCGGGGTGGGGTTCTGCGTCAGCGGTTCGCAAGTGGGGGCTAACGCCCTGGCCGCCGCCTTCTACCCGACCAGTAACCGCGCTACCGGGGTGAGCTACGCCAACGCCGTGGGTCGTTGCGGTTCGGTGGTGGGGTCGCTGTCCGGCGGCTGGCTGATGGCGATGCAGCTCGACATGGGCGTGATCCTGAGCCTGTTGGCGGTGCCAGCGCTGATCGCGGCGGTGGCGATCGGCTCGCTGGGGCGGGTCAAGAGCCGGGTCGAGGCGCATGAGGCGGTCAAGGTGAACGCCGCCGGCTCGCTGGCCTCGTAATCGGCGGGGCGGAGTCTTCCCACGCGGAAGCCTCCGCCCTCACCTGCCCGCGGCGCTTCAGCCAAGCCCAAAGTCTGCAAGAACATGTGGCTCCAGCTCCATGTTGCGCCATTGACCAAGACGGCGACGCGGTACGCGACGCGGCGAACTGGGAATGCCACGAAGTCGAGATGGCCCGCCAATTAGGCCCGCTGACGCCCGGCTTGATAAGCCTGAATCTGTGGGAGTATCGCCAGGCGCCGCTCCAGGCTCGCCGCTGACCAGTACTGCGCGCGATCGTAGTACTCGGTAAAGGACGGCACGGTATCCGGAATGATGACCCAGGGCTGCTTCGTTGAGGTGTAGATATGGATGTCCGGCGGGAGCACGTCGGGATTGTCCAATGTGCCGACACGCACAAAGCGCAGTATCGGCCCCGAACCGGCATAGCTGCTCCACACCGCCACGTGGCACCTGGGGCATCGAGCAATCTTTTGCCCCTGGCCGCTTGCCGACGGGGTGTCGACAACCTCGGGCTCGCCAGACAAGAGCGTGACTCGGTCGGCTTCAATCATGGCATTGAGGGCGAAGGAGGCCCCGCTTTCTCTCTGGCACCAGCGACAGTGGCAGCAGTGCACGACCAGTGGCGCGGTTTCGATGCGATAGCGAAGGTGTCGACAGTCACAACCGCCTTCGGCGGGGAAATGCTCGGTATTTGCCACTTTCCTTATCCCTCCCTATGAAGCTGACCGCGAGTAAGCGGACCGGCCGGGTCCGCATTAGCACGTGATATTCATGCCGGCATTGTGCTCATGCAATACCTTGATGAGTAAGGCGTTGCCGGTTGTGGCACCTGCATGACCACGACAATGGGCTCCAAGCCAGGAAAAGCCCGGCCGGGCTCCCGGGACTCAAGCAAGCGTGACGCTCAATCGAAATCCAGCCCCAATGTTTTTGCATAACGGTCGGTTTCCTCGGCCGGCATCCCCGCGCTAATCAGATACTCCCGCCACTTGCCCCGCACCAGCCCCCGCATTTCATCAAGAACGCTTTCCGCCTCGTGCCGTTCGTAGCCGTAGTGCAGCGTGGCGGCGAGAAGCAGGTCGGCACGGCTGGAGGCGCTCACGAGCCGGCGCTGCGCGTGCTTCCTGCCGCGCGTGGGCTCGTCGAACAGGTAGGCCATGGCGTGGCTCGGCACGATGCCGGCGGAGCGTTGCGCCACCATGTCGAAGGCCGGCGACAGTCCCCATTGGTGCGGGTCCATGCTGCCGCACAGCAGGCCGTGGTTACGCGGGTGGTCGTCGGTGTTGCGGATCAGGGAGTTGAAAACGATCCGCCGCCACAGTTCACGGAGGTTGGCGCGGTAGCGCTCGCCGCCCCCGCACCAACGCATCATGTGGCCGGCCAGCGCCACGTAGCTGCGCGCGTACATGGCCGGGGTAAAGCCCCGGGTGGCCAATAAGGCCTGGTCTTCCCTCTTCTCCTGATGTTGATCCAAACGGGCGACGGACCAGGCGCTGACGTAGCCGGTGCGGGCGAATCCCGTGCCCTGCGCGTGACGGTCGAAGCGTTTGACCAGCAGCGCGTAGCGATGCGGCGCCGGTTCGATCACTTCCGCCTCGCAGGCGTCGATGCCGCAGTCCCGCGCCAGGCGCAGCATGGCCAGTTCCAGTTGCGCCAGGAAAGGGTCGTCGCCGCGCTCGGGAAACTTGGCGATGTATTGCACGCCGTCTCGCTCGAGGGTCAGTTTCGGCTTGGCGCCGCCCAGGCTGGTGCCCTGGAACACCGACTGCATGACGCGCTCCCGGTGCCGCTGGCTCGCCGGGTCCTGTGCGTCCAGCAGGTCGGCCAGCACGGCCTGGAACGCCGCGAGCGACATCGTCTCGAAGCGGTCCGGCGTCAGATGGCCGAGCACGATGTTGCCGGCGCCATCGGCAGGCCCCAGGGTCAGGGCGTCGAGACGCGATACTTCTCGTTCCAGGCGGCGCTCGAGCAGCATGTGGCCCCAGTCGTCGGGCCCGCTGTCGAGCATGATCGGGAAAATCGGGTCCCGGCCGGCGATCTTGTGGGTGGCCTTGCTGACGGGCATGTCCGGTGCCAGCGCGGGGCCGCCTTGTTCGCGGTAGCCGTCGTCGTAGTGGAACCGGGAGACCCTGGCATCGAGCGTGAACGCCCCCGCCAGCGACGAGACGGCCTGACCGGGCAGCCAGACATGGACCGGTGCCTCGCTCATGGTTTTCCTTTCTCCAGCGCCAGAACGTCATCTTCCGGCACCGGTAGGAAGGTGCCCGGCACGTCGAGCAGCCAGACTGCCCGGGCGTAGTGTCCGATCTGCGCCGAGTCGCGGCCGTGTTCGATGGAGACGTAGGTGGTCTTGGAGATGCCGAGCATCTCGGCGACTTCGCGTTGCGAGAGGCGGCGCTCCTTTCTGGCCTGGGTAATGCGCTCGCCCAAGGCCTCCAGGGCGAACCGGGCCTCTATCGGGAGCGGGCTCAGCTTGAGCAGGTTGCGTTTCGGCATGGAGTTCAACCTATTGGTCCAATTGGCTGATTATGGACTAATAGGTTGGTCTTTTCCATGTCCTGTGGTGTGACGGCTCCACGTCGTGCGCTATGGGGCGCGGTGCGCTGCCCGGCGATGCTTGTATCACTCTATTGTCCCAAATCGCGACTTTTGGACTAATAGGTTGTTCTTATTCTGGCGAATGGGCATAAAAAAACGCCCCATGACGGGGCGTTCTGTGGTGTTGGACGGGGTGGGTTCAGATCCAGCCGTCCAAGAGGGCTACGCCGCTGGCCGAGATCGCCACGCCGGCGCCGCGCACCAGCAGGCGGCTGGCGCGTACGCGTGCCGGCCGGCGCCCAAGAGCAAACCGGCGGCGTGCAGCAGGCCGGAGGCCAGCACGAAACCGGCGGCATACGCCAGGCCGGAGGCGCTGCCCGGCATTTCCAGGCCATGCGCCATGCCGTGCAGCACGGCGAAGACGCCGATCACGGCGAGCGCGGCGGTACGGCCCGGCTGCGCGGCGAAGGCGACCAGCATGCCGGTGGCCACCACCGAGGCGGCGATGCCGGTTTCCAGCCCGGGCACGGCCAAGCCGGCCCAGCCCAGCGCGCCGCCCACGGCCAGCATCAGCATGAAGGTCAGCGGGCCTTGCCAGCGCGCGGAGCCGCCGACCTGCCACGACCACAGGCCGACGGCCAGCATCGTCAGCAGGTGGTCCAGGCCCGAGAACGGGTGGGCGAGACCGCTTTCCAGGCCGCTGACGCCGTGGCCGGGGTGGGCCTGGGCGGCGGCGCTCAGGGCCAGCAGCAGTGCTGCCGGGATCAGGGTGTGTTTACGCATGGGTGGTTCCTTCCTTGTTAAGTGTCAGCATGCCTTTGTCTTCGATGAAGCGAATGATGTCCTGCAGCCCCTGCCCGCTCTTGAGATTGGAAAACACGAACGGCCGCTCGCCGCGCATCTTTTTGGCGTCGCGCTCCATCACCTCCAGCGAGGCGCCGACCAGCGGCGCGAGATCGATCTTGTTGATCACCAGGAGATCGGACTTGCAGATGCCCGGCCCGCCCTTGCGCGGAATCTTGTCGCCGGCCGAGACGTCGATGACGTAGATCGTCAGGTCGGACAGTTCCGGGCTGAAGGTGGCGGCCAGGTTGTCGCCGCCGCTTTCGATGAAGATCACGTCGAGGCCGGGGTGGCGGGCGTTGAGCCCGGCCACGGCTTCGAGGTTGATCGAGGCGTCTTCGCGGATCGCGGTGTGCGGGCAGCCGCCGGTTTCCACGCCGATGATGCGGTCGGGCGACAGGGCTTCGTTCTTCACCAGGAATTGCGCGTCTTCCTGAGTGTAGATGTCATTGGTAACGGCGGCGACATTATAGATATCGCGTAGCGCCTTGCACAGCGCCCAGGTGAGATGGGTCTTGCCGGAACCGACCGGGCCGCCGATACCGACGCGCAGCGGGGTTTTTTGCATGATGTTCTCCTTGGGTTCTCAAGACCGGAACAGCCGGCTGTACTGCGTTTCATGTTTCATCGCCACCCAGGCGAGGCCGGGGGCGAAGTTGCTGAGTTCGTCTTCGGGCAGCGTGCGTGCCGTTTGTACGGCAGCGGCCAGTTCCGGCAGCAGCGCCGACAGCAGCCGCTGGCCGGCGGTCTGCCCCATCGGCATGGCCTTGAGCAGCACCATCACCTGGTTTTCCAGCCAGCCCCACAGGTAGCCCATTACCGCGGCGTCTTCGGCCAACCCCAGCGTGCGTGCCGCCACCGCCCAGGCGACCGGCACCGCCACCGGGGCGTCGGCCAGGGTGGACGGCCAGGGCTGGCTTTGGCTCTCGGGCAGCGCGGCGAGCAGCTGGCGCAGCGAGTAGCCCATCTGCTCGGTTTCCTGCCGCAGTTCACGGCTGTCGCGGCTCGCCAACAGGCGCTGGTTGATGGCGTCGAGCCCGGCCTCGTCTCCGGCGGCCAGCGCGCGGCAGGCCTGAGCCAGCAGCACCGCCTCGAAGCGGCTCAATGGCCCATGCAGCACGTCGTGCAGCCAGTGCCGGGCACTCTCGGCATCGTGCACCAGGCCGAGGTCGAGCGCGCTCTCCAGTCCCTGCGAATAGCTGTAGGCGCCGATCGGCAGCCCTGGGCTGGCCAGGCGCAACAATTGCAGCACCGCGAGTCCGCCGTTCATGCGCCGGGCCCGTATTGATGCAGTTTGGGGGCGTACTGGAACGCCGCCTCCTTGCCGTGCGAGTGATGGTGGCCGCCGCCGTAGGCGCCGTGCTCGGGGTTGAACGGCGCCGACAGGCGTTCGACCCGGGCGCCCAGTTGCAGCAGCATCTGCGCCAGCACCTCGTCGTCCAGCAGGCGCAGCCAGCCCTCGCCCACTTCGAGGTGAACGTGGCGGTTGCCCAGGTGGTAGGCGGCACGGCACAGTTCGCGCGGGTTGGCGCAGGTTACGTGCAGCAGCGCTTCGGGCGCAGCGACGACGCGCACACGGCGGCCGTCTTCGGCCTGCAGCACCTCGCCGTGGCGCAGCGGCTGGCCGGCCTCCAGGAACAGGCCAACGTCCTCGCCGCTGCTGGCGGTGGTGCGCAGCCGGCTCTTGCTGCGCAGCTCGAAGCTCATGACGAGCTCGGCGTCCCAGAGGCTGGGGTCGTCGGCGCGCTTAGTAATCACCAGCATGGTGTCTCCTTCACGTAGCATCCAGGTGGCAAGGCGGACACACGGCGTTGTGCCCGCCCGCAAGACTCATCCCATCCCCGTCAGAACAGGAAGTAGCGCTGCGCCATCGGCAGCACATCGGCCGGCTCGCACCACAGCAGTTGGCCGTCGGCCTTGACCTGGTAGTTCTGCGGGTCGACCTCGATCTTCGGCAGGTAGTCGTTGTGGATCAGGTCGGTTTTCTTGAGGCTGCGGCAGCCCTTGACCGCCACCAGCCGCTTTTTGAGCCCCAAAGCCTCGCCCACGTTGGCCGAAAGCGCCGCCTGCGACACGAAGGTGACGCTGCCCGCGGCGATGGCGCCACCGTAGCTGCCGAACATTGGCCGCGAGTGCACCGGTTGCGGGGTCGGAATGCTGGCGTTGGCGTCGCCCATCGCCGCCGCGGCGATGATGCCGCCCTTGAGGATCAGGCTCGGCTTGACGCCGAAGAACATCGGCTTCCACAGCACCAGGTCGGCCAGCTTGCCGACTTCGATGCTGCCGACTTCGTGCGCGATGCCGTGGGTGATGGCCGGGTTGATGGTGTACTTGGCGAGGTAGCGCTTGATGCGGGTGTTGTCGTTGCCGGAGGCGTCGCCCTCCAGCGGGCCGCGCTGGCGCTTCATCTTGTCGGCGGTCTGCCAGCAACGCAGGATGGTTTCGCCGACGCGGCCCATGGCCTGGCTGTCGGACGACATCATGGCGAAGGCGCCCAGGTCATGCAGGATGTCCTCGGCGGCGATGGTCTCGCGGCGGATGCGGCTTTCGGCGAAGGCCACGTCCTCGGCGATGGCGGGGTCGAGGTGGTGGCACACCATCAGCATGTCGAGGTGTTCGTCGATGGTGTTGACGGTGAAGGGCCGCGTCGGGTTGGTCGAACTCGGCAGCACGTTGAGTTCGCCGCAGGCCTTGATGATGTCCGGGGCGTGGCCGCCGCCGGCGCCTTCGGTGTGGTAGGTGTGGATGGTGCGGCCCTTGAACGCCGCCAGCGTAGCCTCGACGAAGCCGGATTCGTTGAGCGTGTCGGTGTGGATCGCCACTTGCACGTCCATTTCGTCCGCCACCGACAGGCAGTTGTCGATGGCCGCCGGGGTGGTGCCCCAGTCTTCGTGCAGCTTGAGGCCGATGGCGCCGGCGCGTACCTGTTCCCTGAGCGGTTCCGGCAGGCTGGCGTTGCCCTTGCCGGTGAAGCCGAGGTTCATCGGGAAGGCTTCGGCCGCCTTGAGCATCTGCGCCATGTGCCACGGCCCCGGCGTGCAGGTGGTGGCGTTGGTGCCGGTGGCCGGACCGGTGCCGCCGCCGATCATGGTGGTGATGCCGGACATCAGCGCTTCGTCGATCTGCTGCGGGCAGATGAAGTGGATGTGAGTGTCGATACCGCCGGCGGTGACGATCATGCCTTCGCCGGCAATGATTTCGGTGGCGGCGCCGATGACGATGTCGACGCCGGGCTGGATGTCCGGGTTGCCGGCCTTGCCGATGGCGGCGATGCGGCCGTTCTTGAGCGCGAGGTCGGCCTTGACGATGCCCCAGTGGTCGAGGATCAGGGCGTTGGTGATGACGGTGTCGGCCACTTCTTCGGCCAACCTTTGGCCCTGACCCATGCCGTCGCGAATGACCTTGCCGCCGCCGAACTTCACTTCTTCGCCGTAGAGGGTGTAGTCACGCTCGACTTCAAGAAACAGCTCGGTGTCGGCGAGGCGCACCTTGTCGCCGACGGTGGGGCCGAACATCTCGGCGTAGGCTTGCCTGCTGATTTTCATAGCGCCCCCATCACCTTGCCCTGGAAGCCGTACACCACGCGTGCGCCGGCCAGTTCGACCAGCTCGACGGTGCGCGTCTGGCCCGGTTCGAAGCGCACCGCGGTGCCGGCCGGGATGTTGAGGCGAAAGCCGCGCGCGGCCTCGCGGTCGAAGGCGAGCGCGTCGTTGGTTTCCGCGAAGTGGTAGTGCGAGCCGACCTGGATCGGGCGGTCGCCGGTGTTGGCCACGGTCAGCGTGAGCGTGCTTCGGCCAACGTTGAGTTCGATCTCGCCGGGCGCGGCGAGGATTTGTCCGGGAATCATGCGGTCTTCTCCTGGAAAGGGTCAGGACCTGTCGCGCGCCGGTGTCAGCACGGTGCGGCCAGCGCGCGGGAACCGGTATGTACGTGGTGCACATGAGGATTCCGAGCAGTGCCCAAGCCGTGATCGCGCCTGCGCCGCAGGGGCATGGCCCTTTCCTAAACGATGGGTTGATGGACGGTCACGAGCTTGGTGCCGTCGGGAAAGGTCGCCTCGACCTGAATCTCGCCGATCATCTCCGGCACGCCCTCCATCACCTCGTCGCGCGTCAGCAAGGTGGTGCCGTAGTGCATCAGTTCGGCCACGGTCTTGCCGTCGCGCGCGCCCTCCATGATGGCGGCGCTAATGAAGGCCACCGCCTCGGGGTAGTTGAGCTTGAGGCCGCGTGCGCGGCGCCGCTCGGCCAGCAGGCCGGCGGTGAAGATCAACAGCTTGTCCTTCTCGCGGGGGGTCAGTTCCATGTTGTTTTCCGTTGTGTTGGTTCAGGTCGCCCAGATGCGCGGCGATGACGCCGGGCGGCCGTGGGTGAAGGGGTGGATCAAGGCGCGCAACTGGCTCAGCCAACGGTGCGCGTCCTCGGCCGAGTCGCCGATGAAGCGCGCCAGCCAGACCTCGGGCAGTTGCGTGGCGGCGGCGCGGCCCACGGTTTCCACCTTTAGCGCCGCCTGATGCAGTTCATCCGGCAAGGTCGGGCCGGCCCAGACCAGGGTGGCGACCACGCTGTGGCCGGCCAGCCCCACCGGCGAGGCGAGCAGCGGACTGGCGCCGGGCAGCACGGCGTGCTCGCACCAGATCAGCCGGCCGTCGCGCTCGATCTCGACGCATTGGCGCCACTGCCCGTGGTCGAAGCGCTCGCCACAGGCGGGACGGCCGAGGCAGGTCACATCGCCGTACAGCAACCCGGCATCGCCCGCGAGCCGGATGCGGCTTTCCAGTCGCACGTCTGCGCCGGCGTAGAGGATGGTTTCCTGCGGCAGCCATTCCAGCCGGGCGCCGTCGGCCAGCGCGAGCGTGACGGACTGGCTGGCCGGACGTCCGAAACCGTCGTACCACTTGGCGGCACCTGGGCTGGTGATCAGCACATCGGCGCCCTCTTCCAGCGAGACGTCAATGCTCAGCCGGTCGCCGCCGGCAATGCCGCCGGGTGGGTGCACGATGATGTGCTGGCACACTCCAGCCGCATCGATGAAATGCTTTTGCACCCGTAACGGGCCGACATGGCGGCGCCGCACCGGAATCGTGCCGTCAAGCCGACGGGCATAGCCCAGTTCCAGTGCCGCATGCCAGCCGGCCGACAGGCTGGCGGGTAGTCGCGATGACAAGGTGGCAGGCGCTCGTTCCATAGTCGTTTCAATCAAGCCGTGTTCAGACCGGTCTGAACACCACAGCAAATTTCATACCGGGTTGGGAAAACCCCGATCGCACGGGTTACCACTCGCGCCGTACCGCCTGCGGCGGCCTCACCACCGCATGACGTCGAGCTGGCCAGCCAAAGGCGGAGTGACAATTGCATAATCCTATTGGTATTATTCACACCCGCTGAGAGCTCCCCCTTCCTCTCCGCTTAGTCCGTCCGTCTCATGACTGCCCCTGCACCAAGGCAGGCAGAACACCATCACCGAGTCCAACGACCGCCCGCATTGACAAAAAAACCGCCTAGAACGGTGCCCCATGGAAGACAGCTTCTCGACCGCCCCCTCCCGCCGCAGCCTGCTCCTGGCCGGCCTCATCGCCACCGCGATGACGGCCGCTGTGCTCATGATCCTGCCCGACATCGACGTCCCGACGGCACTCGGCGGCAATCTGCGGCCGGTGCAGATCACCGCCCTGACCGTCACCAACAGCATCATCGCCTACCTGGTGCTGCTGCAGTTCTATGCCGACCACAAACTCAGCAACGGCCTGCTCAGTGTCGCCTTTGGCTACTCGGCCCTGATGTCCGGCTATTTGCTGATCAACCTGCCTGGGGTGTTTTCCACCAGCGGAGGGTTCCCGCCCGGCTCACGCATGGCGATCTGGCTCTGGTTGGCACGTCTTGGCGGCACCGCTTTTCTGATCCTGCTGGCCATGCTGGTGCTGCAGCGGCAGCAGGATCGCCCGCTGTCGAAGCGCGTTCGTTGTCAGGCGCTGTCCCTCTGCGTACTTGCCCCGCTCGGCCTGGCCTGGTTCGCAGTGGCCGTGCTGTCGCGGCTGGTGCCAGACCTTGACCTCTTGATCAAGGACAACAGCGATTACAGCGCGCTGACCCACAGCGGCATTGGCGCCTACCTGCTCGCGAGCTGGTTCGTGGCTTTGCTGAGCGTCCTGCTGGTGACGCGCCTACGTAGCGCGTTCCACTGCTGGCTCGCGCTCAGCTGCTATTCCTATCTGCTGTACCTGATCACCGTGTGTTCTTCATCGATCCGCTATACCGTCGGCTGGCATGCCTCGCGCTTTTTCGAGCTGGCGGCCGCGGGCATCATGCTGGGCGCCTTGCTGTTCGAGGTGCTGAAGCTGCAGACGCGGCTGCAGCACTCCTACCGCCAGGCCTATGAAGCGTCGATCCACGACAGCCTGACCGGGCTCTCCTCGCGCCGCCATTTCGATGCCGTGCTGAAAATGGCGCTGCAACAACAAGCGCGACACCAAGCGCCGCTGACCCTGCTGATGGCCGACATCGATTTCTTCAAGCAGTACAACGACCATTTCGGGCACGTAGAAGGCGACCGGTGCATCCAGCGGATCGCCGCGTGCATGGCCGAACAACTGCGCGGCGGCGACACCGTGGCGCGCTACGGCGGGGAAGAATTCGTCGCCATACTGCAGTATTGTGACCTGGTGCAGGCACGGCAAGCCGCCGAACGCTTCCGCGCCGCAGTGGAGAGCCTCGCCCTCCCCACCCCGCCCGGCAGCCTGCGACCGGTGGTGACGGTCAGCGTCGGGCTGTATTGCCATCCGGCCAACAGCCCGGCGACGGCGGGTTGGCTGTTGGAACAGGCCGACCGCTCGCTCTATGCCGCCAAACACGCCGGCCGCAACCGCATCGGCTCGTCCGAAACGTCCCCCTCGGCGGCTTAGTACCTGTCTACGATCTGCTGCGTTTTGGCGATGCAGCGTTAACAGTGTCATTGAAATGAAAAAAGCCAGCCCGCAAGGGCTGGCAAGGGTGGACAATCGCTTGGGTCAATGGAGAAAACGGCTCAGATCGCGCCTTCGGCCTTGAGCTGGTCGATCACGCTCAGCACCGCCTTGTGCGCAATGGCGACGATCTCGTCGACTTCCTTCTCGGTGGTCACCAGCGGCGGCGCGAAACCGAGGATGTCGCCGTGCGGCATGGCGCGGGCGATCAGGTTGCGGTCGCGCGCGGCCTTGGAGACGCGGGCGCCAACCTTGAGCGCCGGGTCGAAGCGCTGCTTGGTAGCCGGATCAGCGACGAACTCCAGCGCCGCCATCAGGCCCACGCCGCGGACTTCGCCGATGATCGGCAGCCCGGCGAAGGTTTCCTGCAGGCTCTTCTGAAAGTAGGCCCCGACGCGGTCGGCATGGCCCGGGATGTCGTCGCGCTCGACGATGTCCAACACCGCGTTGGCCGCCGCCACGCCGATGGGGTGGCCCGAGTAGGTGTAGCCGTGCGAGAACGCGCCGACGCGATCCGCGCCCTCTTCCAGCACCTGGTACACCTTCTCGCCGACGATGGACGCCGACAGCGGCGCATAGGCCGAGGTCAGGCCCTTCGCCACAGTGATCAGGTCGGGTTCGATACCGTACTTCTCGCAACCGAACATGGCGCCGGTGCGGCCAAAGCCGGTGATCACCTCGTCGGCGATCAACAGGATGTCGTACTTCTTCAGCACCGGCTGGATCGCGGCCCAGTAGCCGGCCGGCGGCGGGGTGATGCCGCCCGTGCCCAGCACCGGCTCGGCGATGAAGGCGCCGATGGTGTCCGGATCCTCGCGCAGGATCAGCTCCTCCAGCTCGCGCGCGCGGCGCGCCGAGAACTGTTCTTCGGTCTCGCCCGGCTCGGCGCCCCAGTAGTGATGCGGCGCACCGGTGCGCAGGATGCCGGACACCGGCAGGTCCATGTAATCGTGGTAGAAGCTCATGCCGGTCATCGAGCCGGAGACCACCGAGCAGCCGTGGTAGCCGCGATCGCGCGCGATGATCTTTTTCTTCTTCGGCAGGCCGCGCAGGTTGTTGTAGTACCACACCAGCTTGGCCTGGGTTTCGTTGGCGTCCGAGCCGGACAGGCCGTAGAACACCTTGCTCATCTTGCCCGGCGCCATCTTCACCAGACGGTCGGACAGGCGCGCCAGTTCCTCGGTGGTGTGCGCGGCATAGCTGTGGTAGTAGGCCAGCTTGTAAGCCTGGCGGGCGATGGCCTCGGCCACTTCGGTGCGGCCGTAGCCCACGTTCATGCAATAGAGCCCGGCGAAGCCGTCGATGTATTCGCGGCCGGTCGAATCGGTGATGCGGATGCCCTTGCCGGTCTCGACAATGGTCGGGTCGCCGGCCTTGCCAGTGGCGAAGTCCTTGAGCTGGGTAAACGGGTGCAGCACCGAGGCGCGGTCCTGGTTGGCGATACGGTCGTGGGTTTGCTTGTCCATGGTGTTCTCCTTGGGTATTCGTGTCGTTACAGGTTGCCGAAGCAGACGTACTTGAGCTCCATATACTCGGCGATGCCGTGCTTGGCGCCCTCCCGGCCGAGGCCGGATT
Source organism: Pseudogulbenkiania sp. AW2-16 (assembly GCF_056824575.1). Classification (NCBI taxonomy): domain Bacteria; kingdom Pseudomonadati; phylum Pseudomonadota; class Betaproteobacteria; order Neisseriales; family Chromobacteriaceae; genus Pseudogulbenkiania; species Pseudogulbenkiania sp. AW2-16. The sequence continues at coordinate 3,202,787 of NZ_CP157668.1, forward strand.
GTTTCCAGCCGCCGAAGGGAATCGGCGCGCCGGTGAATTTCGGAGTGTTGAGCGCCACCATGCCGTATTCGAGGCGATCAGAAAGACGCATGGCGCGGCGCAGGTCGTTGGTGTAGACGTAGGCGGCAAGGCCGTATTCCGAGGCGTTGGCGCGGCGCAGCACCTCGTCTTCGCTGTCGAACGGCAGGATCGCCGCCACCGGGCCGAAGGTTTCCTCGCGGGCGATGTCCATGTCGTCGGTCACGTCGGCCAACACAGTCGGCGTGACGAAGTTTCCACCCAGCGCGCAGCCCATACCTCCGGTGACGATGCGGCCGCCGCAGGAGACGGCGTTGCCGATGTGGTCGCGGCTCTTGGCCGCCACCGAGGCGCGCGTCATCGGGCCGATGTCGACGCCCTCCTCCAGACCGTGGCCTACCTTGAGGCGGGCAGTGGCCTCGGCGAACCGGGTCACGAAGGCGTCATAGATGGGGCGTTGCACGTAGATGCGGTTGGCAGCGAGGCAGTCCTGGCCGGAGGTGGCGAACTTGGCGCCGATACAGCCGGCCACCGCTTCGTCCAGCGCGGCGTCGTCGAACACGATGAACGGCGCGTGCCCGCCCAGTTCCAGCGACACCTTTTTCACCGTCTCGGCGGATTGCTTGAGGAGCAGCCGGCCCACCTCGGTGGAGCCGGTGAAGCTGAAGGCCCGCACCTCACTGCGTTGCAGCAGCCGTTCCGACATCCGCGCCGCATCGCCGGTTACCACCTGGAGCACACCCGCCGGCACGCCGGCTTCTTCGGCCAACCCGGCCAAGGCCAGGGCCGACAGCGGCGTTTCCGGGGCCGGCTTGACCACCATGGTGCAGCCGGCGGCCAGCGCGGCACCGGCCTTGCGCGTGATCATGGCGCTGGGGAAGTTCCACGGCGTCACCGCCGCTGTCACCCCGATGGGCTGCATGCGCGTGACGAGCTGGCTACCCGCCAGATGGCTCGGGATGCTCTCGCCGTAGCAGCGCTCACCTTCGGCGGCGAACCAGTCGAGGAAGGCCGCGCCGTAGGCGATCTCGCCCAGCGCCTCCTGCATCGGCTTGCCCTGCTCGGCTGTCATGATCACGGCGAGGTCATGGGCATGTTCACGGGTGAGCGCGCCCCAGCGGCGCAGAATGGCGCCGCGCTGCATCGGCAGTAGATCGCGCCAGGCGGGAAAGGCGCGGGCGGCGGCGTCGACGGCGCGGTCGATCCATTCCGGCGCGCAATGCGCGACCCGGGCGATGGTTTCGCCGGTGGCCGGATCGTCCACCGCGAGACACCCTTCGCCGTCGACCCACTGGCCGTCGACATAGGCCCGGGTTTCACACAGATCGGGGCGCCGCAGCTTGGCCAGCGCGGCTTTGGCTAGTTGTTTCATGAGGTGTGCCTCCAACGTCTGGTTGACAGGTTGATGGACACAGTTTATGTGTGAGTGTGTTATGGGAATCGGCGTTAACATGCAGAGATACGCCGTATTACTGCATTTTTTACTTTTTCTACGCAGGAAAACTGCACCATGGAACTGGATCGCATCGACGTGGGCATTCTCAATGCCGTGCAACGCAATAACCGTCTCACTTCGGAGGAAATCGGCACCCAGGTCGGGCTGTCACCCACCGCCTGCCAGCGCCGCCTGAAGACCCTGCGCAGCGCCGGCGTGATCGAGGGCGATGTCTCCATCGTCTCGCCCAAGGCGGTGGGACGGCACGTGTTCATGCTGGTGCTGGTCTCGCTGGAGCGCGAGCGCGCTGACATCATCGACCGCTTCAAGCAAGCGATCCGTACCACGCCGGAGGTGATGAACGGCTTTTACGTCACCGGCGACGCCGACTTCGTGCTGGTGATCACCGCCAAGAACATGGAGGACTACGAGCAGTTCACGCGCCGCTTCTTTTACGAGAACCGCGACATCAAGAGCTTCAAGACGCTGGTGGTGATGGACCGGGTCAAGGCCGGGTTCGTGATTCCCATCGAGGCGACGGCCGAGTGAATGCGGCAAACGAAAACGGGCGGAGTCGCCTCCGCCCGTTTCGGGTACCTACTGCCACATCAGGGGTCAGGCGGCATCCATCACCGCGCTCAGGAAGGCCTGGGTGCGCTCGTTGCTGGGCTTGCTGAACATCACGTCCGGCGTGCCCTGCTCGGCGATGCGGCCCTGGTAGAAGAAACACACGCGGTCGGCAAACTCACGTGCAAAGCCCATCTGGTGCGTCACCATCAGCATGGTCAGGCTGTGCTCGTCGCCGAGACGGCGGATCACGTTGAGCACCTCGCCGCACAGTTCCGGGTCGAGCGCCGAGGTCACCTCGTCGAACAGCATCACCTTCGGGCGCATCGCCAGCGCACGTGCCATGGCGACGCGCTGCTGCTGGCCGCCGGACAGCTGCGACGGATAGTGGTCCTTCTTGTTGCCGAGGCCCACCATCTCGAGCAGTTCCGCTGCGCGTTCGATTGCCTCCTTCTTGCTCAGCCCGAGTACGCGGATCGGCGCCTCAATCACGTTCTCCAGCGCCGTCATGTGCGGGAACAGGTTGAAGCTCTGGAACACCATGCCGATCTTGCTGCGCACCTGCCGGATGTGGCGCTCGTTGGCCGGCACCAGCACGCCGTTGCGTTCCATGTGCGTGAGCGACTCGCCCTCGACCAGAATCTGACCCTGGTCGATCGGTTCCAGCGTCATCAGCACGCGCAGCAGAGTGGACTTGCCGGAGCCGCTCGGACCGATGATCGCCACCTTCTCGTTGCGGGCGACGTCCAGATCCAAGTGATCGAGCACGGTATGCGAGCCGTAGCTTTTGGTCACGCCTTTGAAACTCACCATGGGCGTCGTCATGTCAATTCTCCTCGACAGCACCGGGGCATGTCATTCCCGCCCCGACCGTTCATTTCACATTAGCGCAGGGCAAACCTGGCTTCGATTTTTTTCACCAGTACAGCCGCGACCAAACTCAGCACAAGGAAAAACACCCCGACCATGGTGATCGGTTCCAGGTACTGGAAGTATTCCGAGCCCAGGTCCTTGGCCTTCTGCATGATTTCCACCACCGTAATCGCCGACAGCACCGGGGTATCCTTGAACATGGCCACCAGGTAGTTGCCGAGCGACGGCAGGATCGGGCGGATGGCCTGCGGCAGGATGATGTCGCGGTAGGCGTCCCAGCGGCTCAGGCTCAAGGCGGTGACCGCCTCCCACTGCCCGCGCGGTACCGAATTCAGGCCGGCGCGATACACCTCGGCGGTGTAGCAGGCGTAATGCACCGCGATGCCGATGGTGCCGGCGGTGAGCGCGGTCATCGTCAAGCCGTAGGACGGCAGCACGTAGAACAGGAAATACACCTGGATCAGGAGCGGCGTGCTGCGCACGAACTCGATGAACAATCCCGTCGGCCAGGATACCCAGCGCAGGTCGCTGCGCCGCAGAATGGCCAGCACCAGTGCCCAGCACCACTGCGATGGCGAAGCCGATCAGGGTGATGCCGATGGTGTAGAGCGCCGCCTGCAGCAGGGTGGGCAGGATGTTCCAGGCAAACTGCCAGTCGAAGAAGGTTTTCATTTCAGGCTCCCGCGCAACAACCCGCGATGGAAGTGCCGCTCCAGCAGGCGCATCGACAGCGCGATGACCTGGGCCAGCACGAAATACATCAACAGCGTGAGTGAGAAGATCGCCAGGGTACGGAAGGTGGCCTGGTCAAGCTGGCGCGCGCGGAAGGTCAGGTCCGACAAGGTGATCAGCGACACCAGCGACGTGCCCTTCAACAACTCGATCAACAGATTGGTGCCGGGCGGGATCGCGCTGATCAGGGCCTGCGGCAGGATGATGCGGCGAAAGCGCAGCATCGCCGACATGTTGAGCGCGGTGGCCGCCTCGTACTGGCCCTTCGGCACCGACTTGATCGCGCCGCGCATCACCTCGGCGCCGTAAGCCCCGATGTGCAGCCCGAGCCCGATCACCGCCACGGTGTAGGGACTCAGCTCGAGGTTGAACGGTGGCAGCGGCAGCACGAAGAACAGCCAGAACAATTGCACCAGCAGCGAGGTGCCGCGAAAAATCTCGACGTAGGTGGCGGCAAGCCACTTGAGCGGGCGCCACGTCGACATTTTCCCCAGCGCGGCGGCCAGGGCCAGCACCACCGCCAGCAACGACGCCAGCAGCGTGATCTGGACCGTGACGGCCGCGCCCTGGAGCAGCAGGGGGAGTAATTCGCCCATGGGTTCCTCCTAAATTTCGGTAAATCGGGTAGCGCCGCCACCCGGGCGGGCGACGGCGCTCCGGGGGCGCATCAACCCTTGCAGAGTTCGGCGGCGGTCTTCTTGGTGACGTTGGAGTGGTCAAAGCCGAACGGCGACACCGTCTTTAGGTGGTCCGCGCCGCCCAGCCAGCCGTGCAACTGCTTGTTCACGGCGTCGCGCAGGGCCTGATCGTCCGGACGGAACGCCAGCGCACCGTAGCCCATGTGCTTCGGGTCGTCGCTGAAGTGGGTGGTGGCCTCCACGTCGACCCCGCCCTTGGCGGCCGGGCCCTTCATGGTGAGTTGCGTGCCGATCGCGGCGTCGGCGCGCTTGGTGCGCACCGCCTGCAGTTGGGCGGTGGTGTCCGGCACCTGCAGGATTTGGTCATCCTTGAGCCCGGCGTCGCGGGCGTACTTCAGCTCGACGGTGCCCGACATCACGGCCAGCTTGATGTTCGCATCCTTGGCCACGTCGGCGTAGCTGCCCAGCCTCTTCGGATTGCCCTTGCTCACCAGCAGGGTATCGCCAAGCTGGTAATGCGGGTCGGTGAATGCCACCTGCTTGCAGCGCTCCGGGGTGATGTACATACCGGCGGCGATGACGTCGAAGCGGCCAGCACGCAAGCCCGGAATCAACGCGCCCCACTCCGTCAGCACGGGCTCGATCTTCTTCACCCCCATCTTGGCGAAGATGGCCTTGACCACCTCGGGCGACTCCCCAGTGACCTTTCCGTCCGGCGTGGTGAAGGCGAACGGCGCTTCGTTGGCGTAGCCGATGCGGACCACGCCGGTGCGCTGGATGCGTTCCAGTGTGTTCTCCGCCTTGGCCGGCAAAGAGGTCATGGCCGCCATCGCCACGAAGCCTGCGGTGAGCATGGATACCGAGAGACGCTGTTTGGTCGATACAAGCTTCATCTAATTTCTCCTTTGTAGGGCTGCTAATTCGAGCAGGGCCGCATTGCTGGGTAGAAAGGCAGAATGCTCTAGTCAGGGTGGCATCCTTGGCTTTCGTGCCAGGTCACTGCGTCGAACACAGAATAAAAGTGCTTTTCGTGGTTTGGATTGAACTAGGACAATAATCTGTAATGTGCTCAGATGAGTAAGCTTTGTCTAACCGGAGGGTGCGCATTCAACATGGACAGGCGACGCGGCGAGCGTCGACTACCGGCAAAAATCCTTGCCATGTCATTATAAATCAGCAGCTTGCGCATGATTTTCCCGGCAAGGTATTGTCCTGATGCAGTCAAACTCCCGGTGCCGGTGCGCTCCTGTTTACCCAGCGTGACAAGTCGCACCGCTTTATTCAGTAGCGGAAAGCAGGTACAGAGAATGAAACAGTGGCGCCAAGCATTGGAAACGGTTCAGGGCTCCGAGTCGAAATACAAGGTGTTGGTGCAGGCCATCGCCACCGACATCGAGGGCGACGTGTTGAAAGATGGCACGCGGCTGCCGCCCCAGCGCGACGTCGCCTCGGAGCTCGGCATCAGCGTGCAGACCGTCACCAATGCCTACAAGGAGCTCGAGCGGCAAGGCCTGATCCGCTGCGAGGTCGGGCGCGGCAGCTTCGTCTCGCGGCGCATGACCGAACGCATGGCCAGCTACATGCTGGATCGCCCGGAGCGCTCGCTGGTGGATTTTTCCATCTCGCGCATCATCCACACCCCCGAGCACGACCATGCCTGGCGGCAGGCGTGCGCGGCCCTGGCCACGCAGGAAGAACAGCCGTGGATCCGCAGTTTCCGGCCGATCGCCGGTTTCGAAAGCCATCGCGAGGCCGGCGCGGAATGGCTGGCGCGGCTCGGTATGATGCCGGAGCTCGATACCTTGCTGATCACCAATGGTGCCGCCCACGGCATCTTCCTGGCCCTGGCGTCGCTGGCCGGGCCGGGCGACGTGGTATTGACCGAGAGCCTGACCGATCACGGCGTGATCGGCTCCTCCAATGTGCTGGGCTTCACCCTCAAGGGACTGGAGATCGACGAGTTCGGCATCCACCCCGACCATTTCGAGGACATGTGCGCCAACGAGCGGGTCAAGGCCCTGGTGTGCACGCCCAACCTGAACAACCCGACGGTCGCGCTGATGCCGGAATCGCGCCGCCGCGCCATCGCCAAGATCGCCGCGCAGTACGGTGTCTACGTGATCGAGGACGATGTGCACGGGCCGCTGCTGGAGAAGCGCCCGCCGCCGATCAGCAGCCTGATCCCCGATCTGGGTTTTTATTGCACCAGCTTCACCAAGTCGGTACTGACCGGCCTGCGCATCGGCTACCTCACCATGCCGCGCCGTCTGGCGCTGCGCGCCGAGAGCATCCTGCGCGTCACCACCTGGATGGCGGCGCCGCTGTTGGCCGAAATCGCCACGCGCTGGATTCACGACGGCACCGCGGACCAACTGGCCGCGATCCAGCGCGCCCGGCTTGCCACGAGGCAGGGCATGGTGCGCGACGTCCTCGGCGATTATCTGCAAGGCCATCACCCGACCGCGCTCAGCGCCTGGCTTGGCATTCCCGAACACTGGCCGCTGGACAGCCTGCTGCGCGAACTGCGCCGGCGTCTCGTCATGGTCACCGCCCCTGACCCGTTCCTGGTGCGCGGCGCCGCCCGGCCCAACGCGGTGCGGCTGTGCGTCGGCGCCGAACTGGACGACGCGGCGGTGTACGACGCACTGAAAGTGGTGCGCGAAGTGTTCGAGCAATTCCCTACCGTGCACGACTTCTGACCTTCACCAGCCGACCGAGGTAGCGCCACGGTTGCCACGGCGTTCCTTCTCTTCTCCGGATGCAGAGCGGCGTGCGTTGACGACATCGACGCACCGCCCGCGCCCTGCTCCACCCCCGCTTCTTGTCTGTGCCCTGCGCCCAAGATGCCCCGCGTGCGCGACATTGCGCCGTCCATCCCGCTTCAAATTCCGGCAAGTGTCTTGTCAATGCACTAGGACATTAAGCGCCGCAAATCAGCGCATTACACTGCCTCGCATGGATTTTCACCTTCGACAAGCGAGCAAGATCACCATGAGCGCCGTTTTGCTGGACGACATTTTCCGGGCCCGCCGTACCCTGCAAGGCAAGGTGCTGCGCACGCCGCTGGTTCTCTCTCCCACCTTGAGCGCGCACTGCGGCCAAGCGGTGTATCTCAAGCTCGAATCGCAGCAGCTGACCGGCAGCTTCAAGCTGCGCGGCGCCACCAACGCCATCGCCCGGCTCTCCGCCGCCGACAAGGCGCGCGGCGTGGTGGCGGCCTCCACCGGCAACCACGGCCGGGCGCTGGCCCACGCTGCCGCCGCCGATGGTGTACGCGCGGTCATCTGCATGTCGGAGCTGGTGCCCGCCAACAAGGTGGAGGCCATCCGCGCCCTCGGCGCCGAGATACGCATCGTTGGCCGAAGCCAGGACGACGCCCAGCTCGAAGCCGAGCGCCTGAGTCAGGAAGAAGGTCTCGCCATGATTCCGCCGTTCGACAACGCGGCGGTCATCGCCGGTCAGGGCACCATCGCGCTGGAAATCCTCGAAGACCTGCCCGAGGTGGACACCGTGCTCGTGCCGTTGTCCGGCGGCGGCCTGTTCGCCGGCATCGCGCGCGGCATCAAGTCAGCCAACCCCGACATCGCCATGATCGGCGTGGCCATGGAACGGGGCGCGGCCATGCACGCGAGCCTCGCCGCCGGCCACCCGGTACAGGTGGAAGAGCTGCCGACCCTGGCCGATTCGCTGGGCGGCGGCATCGGACTCGACAACCGCTACACCTTCGCCATGGCCCAGGAACTCGCCGACAGCACGCTGCTGGTCGCGGAAGACGACATCGCCGACGCCATCGGCCACGCCTACTGGCGCGAAGGCCAGGTGCTGGAAGGCGCCGCGGCGGTGGGCATCGCCGCGCTGCTGACGGGCCGGGTCCGGCCGCAAGGCCCGGTCGTGGTGGTGCTCAGTGGCCGCAACATCGATCTGGCGGCGCATCACCGCATCGTCGGCGACGCCCGCCCCCAATAAGACACAAGGAGACAACACCATGCCAACCGTCACCCTGCTCAACGAAGCCGATCTGCGCGCCGTGGTGCCGCTCGATCTGGAGGCCATCAACGCCGTGGAGCACGCCTTCCGCCTGCTCGCCACCGAAAAGGTGGCCATGCCGCCGATCCTGCGCCTCGACATCGAACAGAACAACGGCGAGGTCGACGTCAAGACCGCCTACCTGCCCGGTCTGGACAGTTTCGCGATCAAGGTCAGCCCGGGTTTCTTTGACAACCCCAAGCTGGGCCTGCCGAGCCTCAACGGCATGATGATGCTGTTGTCCGCCCGCACCGGCCTGCTCGAAGCGCTGCTGCTGGACAACGGCTACCTGACCGACGTGCGCACCGCCGCCGCCGGCGCCGTGGCGGCGCGCTGGCTGTCCCGTCCCGATGCGCGCCACGTCGCCGTGATCGGCGCCGGACTGCAGGCCCGCCTGCAGCTCAAGGCCCTGAAACAGGTTCGCGCCATCGAGTCGGTCACCGTATGGGCGCGCGACCCGGCCAAGGCCATGCAGTTTGCCGAAGAAGCCGGGCGCGAGCTCGAGCTGCCAATCACCCCGTGCGAAACCGTCAGTGCCGCGCTGACCGATGCCGACATCGCCGTCACCACCACGCCCAGCCGCACCCCGCTGATCGAGGCCCGCCACCTGCACCCCGGCCTGCACATCACCGCCATGGGTTCGGACGCCGAGCACAAGAACGAGATCGCGCCGGAGGTGCTGTCGGCGGCGAGCTACGTGTGCGACCGCCTGAGCCAGGTCCGGGTGCTGGGCGAGCTGCATCACGCCATCGCTGCCGGCCGCGTCGCTGCCGACGCCGTCTTCCCCGAGCTCGGACAAGTCATCGCCGGGCTGCAACCGGGGCGCACCGGACGCGACCAGATCACGCTGTGCGATCTGACCGGCACCGGCGCCCAGGACACCGCCATCGCCACCCTCGCCTTCGCCCGCGCACGCCAAGCCGGCCGCGGTTTTCCGTTCCAATCCTGATTACCCGCAGAGGATCATCATGCCAGCCGATACCCGACTCCCCTTCTCGCGCCAGGAGTACGCCGAGCGCATCGCCAAGACCCGTAAGGCCATGGCCGAGCGCGGCATCGAACTCTTGATCGTCACCGACCCGTCCAACATGGCCTGGCTCACCGGCTACGACGGCTGGTCGTTCTACGTGCACCAGTGCGTGCTGCTCGCCCACGACGGCGACCCGGTCTGGTTCGGCCGCGGCCAGGACGCCAACGGCGCCAAGCGCACCGTGTTTATGGACAACGACGACATCGTCGGCTACCCCGACCACTACGTGCAGACCCCGTTGCGCCACCCGATGGACTACCTGTCGCTGGAAGTCATCGCCGCGCGCGGGTGGCAAGGCAAACGCATCGGCGTGGAGATGGACAACTACTACTTCAGCGCCGCCGCGTTCGCCTCGCTGCAGAAGCACCTGCCGGACGCCCGCTTCGTCGATGCCACCGCCTTGGTAAACTGGCAGCGCGCCATCAAGTCGCCGCAGGAAATCGCCTACATGCGCACCGCCGCGCGCATCGTCGAGCGCATGCACGCCCAGATCGTGGAAAAGATCGAACCCGGCATGAAGAAAAACGAGCTGGTGGCCGAGATCTACGCCACCGGCATCCTCGGTGTGGAAGGCCACGGCGGCGACTACCCCGCCATCGTGCCGCTGCTGCCCACCGGCGCCGACGCCGCCGCGCCGCACCTGACCTGGGACGACACCCCGTTCCAGAAGGGCGCGGGTACCTTCTTCGAAATCGCCGGTTGCTACAAGCGCTACCACTGCCCGCAGTCGCGCACGGTGTTCCTGGGTACCCCGCCCCAGCATTTCCTCGATGGCGAGAAGGCCGTGGTGGAAGGCATCGCCGCCGGCCTGGAAGCGGCCAAGCCGGGCAACACCTGCGAAGACATCGCCAACGCCTTCTTCGCGGTGCTCAAGAAGTTCGGCATCCACAAGGACAGCCGCTGCGGCTACCCGATCGGCGTGAGCTACCCGCCGGACTGGGGCGAGCGCACCATGAGCCTGCGTCCGGGCGACAAGACCGTCTTGCAGCCGGGCATGACCTTCCACTTCATGCCGGGGCTGTGGCTGGACGACTGGGGGCTCGAGATCACCGAGAGCATCCTGATCACCGAAACCGGTGTCGAGACGTTCTGCAACACGCCGCGCCAACTGTTCGTGAAGGATTGAGCGATGAGACCGTCTCCGATCAAGCCTACCGTCGATTTCGAACGCGACGGGGTGCAGCACGGCTTTCTGCGCCTGCCCTACTCGCGTGACGACTCGGCCTGGGGCGCCATCATGATTCCGGCCACCGTGGTGAAGAACGGCCACGGCCCCACCGCGCTGTTGACCGGCGCCAACCACGGCGACGAGTACGAGGGGCCGGTGGCGCTGGCCAAGCTCGCCCATACCCTGCGTGCCGAGGACGTGCGCGGCCGCGTGATCATCGTGCCCTTCCTCAACTACCCGGCGTTCCGCGGCGCGAGCCGCACCTCGCCGATCGACAAGGGCAACCTGAACCGCACCTTCCCCGGCCGGCCGGACGGCACGGTGACCGAGAAGATCGCCGATTACGTCGCACGCCACCTGGTGCCACTGGCCGACTGCGTGCTCGACATCCACGCCGGTGGCAAGACGCTCGATTTCGTGCCGTTCGCCGCGGTGCACATCCTGCCCGACAAGGGCCAGCAGGAATGCTGCGAGGCGGCGATGCGCGCCTTCGGCGCCCCCTACAGTATGAGAATGCTGGAGATCGACAGTGTCGGCATGCTGGATACCACCGTGGAAGACGCCGGCAAGGTATTCGTGACCACGGAACTGGGCGGCGGCGGCTCGTCCAGCGCGGCCAGCGTGGCCATCGCCGAACGTGGGGTGCGCAACTTCCTGATCCACGCCGACGTGCTTAAGGGGGAAGTCGCTCCGCAGCCGAGCATCATGCTCGACATGCCGAACGACGATTGCTTCGTCACCAGCCTGCACGATGGACTGCTGGAGATGTGCATCGACCTGGGCCGGGAAGTCGCAGCAGGCGAGGTGATCGCACGCGTCTACGACACCACCCGCACCGGCGTGGCGCCAGTCGAATATCGCGCCAAGCGTGCCGGCATCCTGGCGTCGCGCCACTTCCCCGGCCTGGTGCAGCGCGGCGACACCCTCGCCGTGGTCGCCGAAGTCGTGAAAGACTGAAACCCTCCCCCTTCGTCCGCCGCGTGCCCTGTTCACCAAACAGTGCCGCGGCAGCGGTACATCAGCGGAGCGGGACAGTTGCGGCGCGCTTCGCGGGGATTCCTGACCTGGCCCTGCTCAGGAAAACCCAAGCAGCGTGCCCGCACCGGCAGGCCGTAACCCCACTCACAACCCACCCGGCCATCTCGTCGGCGTCAAGCGGCCGCCGCTGCCGACCTTGGCCCCGCCGACTCCTTAGCCATCGGGCCATCTCACCGCCCCATCCCGCTGCCATCGACTAGGCTTAGCCCATGGCGATGGATTTTTTTGCGCCTCCCGCGTTACCGGTGGGAATAAACCGGGCCGCTGAAACGTTTAGTGTGTGTAGACACGATACGTCGGCTGCGCACCGATTCGGCGCCGGCAAAAAATACCCCTGAGATTCCCGATTTTCCTACTCACAAGGAGCATAACCATGAAACACCCCCTGATCCTGCTGGCACTGGGCAGCACCCTGGCTCTGCCGGCATTGGCCGAGTCGCCCAAGATGATGCACGGCATGGCGGTCGACGAGCACGGCATGACCCTCTACACCTTCGATAAAGACGGCAAGGACACGAGCACCTGCGCCGGCCCTTGCGCCGACAACTGGCCTCCGGCCGTGGCCGATTCGTACGACAAGGCATCGGGTGACTGGGGCACGATCACGCGCAGCGACGGCAAGAAGCAGTGGACCCACAAAGGGCACCCGCTCTATCGCTGGTCGATGGACAAGAAGCCGGGCGACACCAACGGCGAAGGCTTCAAGGGCATGTGGCACACCGTCAAGCCCTGAGCCCGGCGGGCCATGAGTTTCGAATCCGACCTGCTGGTCTGGCTGCCGCATCTGCGCCGCTACGCCCGGGCACTCACGCGTGATCCGGCCTGGGCCGACGACCTGGTGCAGGACACGCTGGAGCGGGCGTTGAGCAAATGGCGCTGGGGGCGCGGCGGCAATCTGCGCGCCTGGCTGCTGACCTTGTTGCGCCACCGCTTCATCGACCAGTTGCGCTCCCGGCGCGAGGTGACATTCGACGATGAGGAAGCCCCCTGGCAGCAACAGCCGGCCGCCACCGGCGAGGTTGACGGACTGCTGTTGCGCGACGTGGAGCGTGCCCTCTACCGCTTGCCCCTGGAACAGCGCGAAGTGCTGCTGCTGATCGCGCTGGAAGAGCTCAGCTACCAGGAAGCCGCCAAGGTCCTGAAGGTACCGGTGGGCACCGTGATGTCGCGCCTGTCGCGGGCAAGGGAACGCATGCGTATCTTGCTGACCGAGCCCGCGGCCGATGCGACACCCGGCCGACCCCCATTGAAAGTAGTGAAGCACTCACCATGAACGAGCCACGCGACACCACCGCCAATACCCCTGACAGCGCCGACGAGCTGCGTCCGCTGTCGGCGCTGGTGGATGGGGAACTGTCCGACGCCGAGCGTAGCGCCTTGCTGGAGCGGCTCGGCCATGACCCGGCCGCCGCCGCGCGCGTGGCGCATTACCGCAGCCAGAACGCGGCGCTGCGGCGGCTGTTCCCGCTCGCCGGCGAAACCGCGAGCCTGTTCGTGCAGCGCCGCACGCCATGGTGGCAACTGGGCGCGGCCATCGCCGGGGGGCTGGCTCTCGGCCTGATGCTCGCCATCACGCTGCCGGCACAGCTGCTGCCCGGCGGCTTCGGCCAACCTGCCTTTGCCCAGCGCGCCGATCTGGCCTATGCCGTGTACGCCCCGGAACGCCGTCACCCGGTGGAAGTCACCGTCCGCGAAGAAGCCCACTTGCTCAGTTGGCTGTCGGCCCGGCTGAAGCGCGCGGTAACGGCGCCGTCGCTCGGCGAGTATGGCTACGCGCTGGTGGGCGGCCGGCTGCTGCCGGGCGAATCCGGCCCCGCCGCGCAGTTCATGTACCAGAACAGCACAGGCAAACGCCTCACGCTGTACATCTCTCCCTACCCCTCCCGCGAAATCAGCTTGCGACTGTTGCACAACGGCGCGAGCCGTACCGCCTACTGGGCCAACCACGGCATGGGCTACGCCCTGTCCGGCACCGACAACGAGCCCCGCTTGCGGGCGATCGCTGCCGACGCCTGCACGGCGCTGGGGGGCGACGCGGGCGCCTGGTCCGGTTAAGCCGGGCCGGCCCCTTTCCCAACCCGATAGATGAAGGAGATCGACATGGACAGGAAGCACCGGCTGACCGGCTGGCTGCTGTTACTGGCTCTGGCCTTGGCATTGCCTCTCGGCGGCTGCCACTCGATGGGCGACCCAGGGGCGACACCGACGCACGACAGCGACATGGGCGACCACGGCCGCGGCGGGGGCGGCTACTGACCCCGGCATCACCACAAGCCGGGCGCCGCTCCCGGGCGCGCCCGGACGAGACACAGGAGTCACCATGCACAGGACCAGACTCACCCTCGCCGGGTTGGCATTGGCACTCGCCTTCCCGCTGATTGCCGGCACGGCTCGTGCTGCCGACGAACCCTATCGGGTGCCGGTGGCCAGCGACGGCGTACAGCACGTCGCCATCGTCGGCGGCAGCTATTTTTTCAGGCCCGCCCACATCGTGGTCAAGGCCGGCACCCCGGTCGAACTATCGGTCAAGGTCGAAGCAGGGCTCATCCCGCACCGCTTCGTCCTCAAGCTGCCGCCCGACCAGGTCGACATCGACAGCCGCCTGGGTGAGGAGCCCCGCTCTTTCCGCTTCACTCCGACCGTGGCGGGGCGCTACCCCTTCCATTGCCCCAACAAGCTGCTGTTCTTCAAGAGCCACGAAGAAAAAGGCATGGCCGGCGTGCTGGAGGTCGTGGAGTAAGCCATGCTCTGGCCCTTGCTTGCCACCGCCCTGATCGTCCCGGCCGGCCTGACGGACCCGATCGCCGCCGCGCAGCAGCAGTTCGAACAGCTCGACAGCTACCGGGTCACCGTCCGCTCGAGCGCACCGCACACCCGTCAGCAAGTCGTCCGTTACGCCTACCGCAAACCGGGTTTCGTACGCATGGAGTTCGTCACGCCGCATCCCGGGGCACTGATGATCTACAGCCCGCACAGCAACAAGGTCCGGGTCTGGCCCTTCGGCCAACCTCGGCTTCACGCTGACGCTGGCGCCCGACAACCCGTTGATCCGCGGCCCGCACGGGCACCGCATCGACCGCTCCCATGTCGGAATGCTGTTGCAAGCGGTGCACATCCTGCAGGCCGGTGGCGACACGACGCCACTCGGCAAGGGCACCATCGGCCACTGGCCCGTCCAGGGATGGAGCATCACCGGTGCCCCCGGCAACACGGTGGCCGGCGTGCATCGCTTCCAGCTCTGGCTGACGCAAGGCACCTTGTTCCCGGTCAAGGTGGTCAGTTTCGGTCTTGACGGCGAGCAGCAGGAAACCGTGCTGATGGACGACGTGGAAATCGACGTCCCGCTCGCTGCGGATTTTTTCCAACCCTAAACCGTCAAACACAGGAAAACCGTACAGTCATGGCGGAATATCGCTTCTCCACCCTGTGGTACCTGGAGGCTCCCGTGGAGGCGGTATGGGACGCCATCTACCACTCGCGCCGCTGGCCCAGCTGGTGGCGCGGCCTGGAACAGGTGCTGGACCTGGAAGCCGGCGACGACAATGGCCTCGGTGCGGTACAGCGCTATACCTGGAAGAGCGTGCTGCCGTACCGGTTGACCTTCGACATGCGCGTCACCCGCATCGAACCGCTGGTTTGCCTGGAAGGCACGGCGAGCGGCGAACTCGAAGGCCATGGCCGCTGGAGTTTCAGAAAAGAAGGTGTGATCACCGTCGTCTGCTACGACTGGCAGGTGCGCACCACCAAGCGCTGGATGAACCTGCTGGCCCCGGTAGCCCAACCGCTCTTCCAGTGGAATCACGACGCCGTGATGACTGCCGGCGGACAGGGCTTGGCCCGTCTGCTCGATACCCGGCTGATAGCCATGACCCATCGACACCCGGCAAGGTAACGATGGCTTGAGCGGGCGACCACGACATTGCCCGCAACCCCGAGTCACCCGGCTGACGCCCGACTCGCCTTGCATGCCCTGGAGGCCCGCCATGCCCCAACGCATCCGACGTTTTATGACACAGTGCCTGGTCCTGATTTTTGCCGCTGCAATGGGCCTGGCGACCGCCCCGCCCGCCGTCGCCCAGGACGCCGTGTACACCCAGGCAGAGCTCGACCAGATGCTCGCGCCCATCGCCCTCTACCCCGATTCGCTGCTGACGCAGGTGCTGATGGCATCGACCTACCCGCTCGAGGTGGTCGAAGCTGCGCGCTGGTCGCGCGATCACCCCGGACTCAAGGGCGACCAGGCCGTGCGCGAAGCCAACCGCAACGACTGGGACCCGAGCGTGCTGTCCCTGCTCGCCTTCCCGCAGGTGCTGCAGATGATGGACGAGCACCTGGACTGGACCGAGCAGCTCGGCGACGCCTTCCTGGCCCAGGAAGACCAGGTCATGGATACCGTGCAGCGCTTGCGGGATAAAGCCTGGGACCAAGGCTACCTGCGCTCCAACCGCTACCTCCGGGTCGCCCGGGAACACACGGTCATCGTGATCGAGCCGGCGGACCCGGAAATCGTCTACGTCCCGTATTACGACCCGCTGGTGGTCTACGGAGCATGGTGGTGGCCGGGTTATCCGCCTTACTACTGGATCTGGCCCGGTTACTACGTCGGGCCGACCGTGGGCATCTACTGGGGCACCGGCATCACGGTTGGTGTCGGCTTCTTCTTCGGCAACTTCGACTGGCCGCGCCGCCACGTCACCATCGTCAACGTCAACAACTACTACTTCCGCCCGCACGTCACGCACCGCGAGTGGCTCGACCGCAAGGGGCCGTTCCGTTGGGAGCATGACCCGTCACGACGCGGCAATGTCCCGTACCACGGTTTCACCCCGCGGCCGTCCGAACGCGTGGCCCCGTCGGGCGAACCGCGCCAGTTCCCGCGCCAGCAGACTCAACCGACCTCGCCCGCGTTGCAGCCCAAACCGGACCTGAGGCGCGACATGCCCGTCATCATCAATCCGCCCCGGGCACCCGAGACGCGTCGCCGTTTCGATCAGCGCCCCGAAATTCCACGTGGCGAAGGGGAACGACGCGACCGCCGCATCACACCGCCCGGTCAGGATCACCGGCTCATCGACGTGCCTCGCTCACCGCGGCCGCCGGCGGAGTCGCCCCAGATCATCCGCCCCGAGTCGAGCCGGCCACGCCCACCGGAGCCCGGCAGCAACGAACGCCGAAACGACAACCGCCGTTTCGAGCAGCGCCAACCCGGAGCCGAGGCGCCGCGCGTGCCCCGTTCAACGGGGATGCCCACCATTATCCGGCCGGAGCCAGCCCGGCCCCGTCAGCCGGACGTCGGCGTCCCAGAACGACACAGAGCACCCCCTCAAATCGAGCGGCGGCAGATCGAGCGCCCCAACACCGCCCCTTCCGCCCGGCCCTCGTTCGCTCCTCGCCCCGAGGAACCGCGCCGCGGCGGCCAGGTTCCTCCCCGCCAGATCATCAACCAAGGCAACCCGGACGGCGGGCAGGACCATTAAGAACAACAGCCCGGGCGCGCCATGACATAGCGCGCCCGGGCTGTGCGGATGGTCTGGCCTGAAACGCCACCCTCGGCGTCAGAGCAAGACGCTCAACCCCTGGTAGCCGACATACAACCCGACCAGCACGATCAGTGCGCCGGAAAAGTACGGCGCCTTGCGGGCGAACTCGCCAAACCCGCTCCAACTGCGCGAGACGTGCTTCACGCTCAGCGCGGCCAGCGCGCCCGATGCCACCATCGTCAGTGCCAGACCAATGCTGAAACACAGCACCAGCGTGGCGCCGAGGGCGATCTTTTTCAGCTGCAGACACAACAGCAGCACCGTGATCGACGCCGGGCACGGAATCAGCCCGCCGGTCAGGCCGAACAGGATGATCTGGCCGGTGGTCACCTCCCGGTTGGCAAAGCGGCGGCGGATATCGTTGGCGTGGGCCAGCTCGTGTGGATCCTGGTACCCCGGAGCGGACAAATCCAGCCCGTCGTAATCCTTGATCGAGTGATGATGGTCCGGCTCGACAAACTCCACGTCGTAGTCGTGGTGGTGCTGATCGTGCCCCAGACTGAGCCGGGCAACGAACTCGTGCGGCTCCGGAATGGTTTCCACCGACTCCACAAAGCCATCGCGCTGCACGAAGGTGAAACCCTGGCGGCTGCCGTCGGCCCGCTCCGTCTCGATCCGCACCTGATCGGCCGGCCAGCGGTGGCCGTGTTTGCTCGCGTAGTGCAGACGGAAACGCGGCGGCACGCCCTGTTCGAACACCTCCAGCCGTACGACACCGTGGCCGGTATCGATAAGCTTGGCCTCGTCATGGTGATGGTCATGATCGTGCGCCAGTTGCTGATTGCGCCAGGTGCGCCAGATCATCCACGCCGCTACACCGATGATGAGCACCGCGGAGGCCACCTGGAAATAGGGTTCCGTCGCCTCCGCACTCCAGTTGCGGCCGAAATACAACCCGGCCATCGCCACCGCCCACACCACCGCCGTGTGCGACACGGTCGCCGACAGGCCCAGCAACACCGCCTGCGTCAGGGTGCCGCGAATGGCAACGATGAACGCCGCCATCATGGTCTTGGAATGCCCCGGCTCCAGGCCGTGCAGCGCCCCCAGCAGGATGGCGCTCGGGACGAACAGCCAGGCATTGCCTTGCTGCAACAGGATCGAAAACTCGGGCATGGCGCACTTTCACAACGTGTGATCAGATTGGCGCATTATACTACCCCCCAGTATATGCATGTTACCCTTCCGTCAACTTTTTAGGCATGAGGTAAAGCGGACATGGCACACACCGTGAGAGACAAGGCCAAACTGCTGGCCCGAGTCAGGCGGATACAGGGGCAGACGGCCGGGCTGGAAAGATTGCTGGACAGTGAAACGGACTGCACCGCCGTGCTCCAGCAGATCGCCGCCATCCGCGGCGCGGTGAACGGGCTGATGGCCGCCGTGATCGAAGGCCATCTGACCGACCATGTGGTCAAGGAAGCCGAGCAGGCGCAACGGCAGCGCGATCTGGATGCCGTGCTCCAGATCATCAAGTCGTACCTGAAATAGGCCCGCCGCGGCGCAGCGGGCCAAACAGGCCAGGATGCCTCGGCCACGCGCTCATTCAGTGCGGAAAATAGGCCGCCACCAGCAAGGCAAAGATGCCGTACAGCGAGCTCACGCCGAGCAGCACCCGGCCATCGACCGCGCCGCGGCGGAAAATCCGCCATAGAAAGAGAATCGCCAGGGCGGTGATAATGCCGGACGCCAGCAGCGTGCCATCGAACTGCCAGGGCGTGAAAAAGATGCCCAGCGCGCTGGGAATGGTGGCCTGGATCATCATGGCACCGGAGATGTTCGCCAGCGCCAGGCGTTCCTTGCCCTGCCGCACCCAGATCAGGGCATTCATCGTTTCCGGCAGTTCGGTCGCCACCGGGCTCAGCAGCAGCGCCACTAGGTGCGGCGACCAATGCAAACCGGTGCCGATCGCCTCAAGCTGGCCGACAAAGACATGCGACGCCACGCCGATCGCCACCAGCGCCAGCACGACCTGCAAACCCGCCCACCCCAGCGAGGGCTCAGCCATGTTGGGGCGGATTTTCAGCGGCTCCAGCTCTTCTTCCTCCGGGGCGGTATCGCTGTCACGGATTTCCCGCCAAACGTAGACGCCATACGCCATCAGGAACAGCACACCCAGCCACGGCTTGATGGCAAAGGCCACCAGCCCCAGCGTTACCTTCACCGCAAACACGGCAAGAAAAGCGGCCTGGTCCCGGCTCAGACGGACATGATCCACGCGCACTTCGTGCGTTTCACGCGCCAGACGTCGACGGTTCAGCATCAAGGCAAAGCCGACCACGGCGTAGGCCAAGGTTGCCAGAACGAGCGGGCCACCCATCGCGGCGCCGACTCCGAGATCTTTCTGCGCGGGGGTATTGCCGAAAACCACGGCAGTAAAAGTGACGGCACTTTCCGGGAGGGCGGTACCGAAGGCGGCCAGCACCGAACCGACGGCCGTCGCCCCCAGGTTCAGACGACGACCAAGCCATTCCACGCCATTGACGAAGAATTCACAGGACCAGTAAATGGCCCCGGCGGAAAGGAAAAACAGGGTGAAAGCGAGAAGCATGAGAGTAATCCGGCCGGGCGAGCAAGAATCCAATGGCGCGACGACACGCCTCGCCCGGCCTGGGTAAGCGCATCGCGGCCAAAGGTCTCGCCTGGCTCTCTCTGCTGGTGCAGAGGCTGTTCACGCCATGAGGCTATGGCCTCAAGTTTGTTGACGTGAACTCCTTAGCAAGGGGCCAAGGATGGCTACTCCCCAATGACAACGTTACCATTTTAACAGTCCTCCCCCCGCCTGTCTCCATGACTCCCACCTTTTATGCATTCGACATCGTGGCCCTGACCGAAGAAAATGGACTGCCATGGAGCAGTAAATCCGTGACAACCACTTATCTGACAGCCGAGGTGGCACCGTGCCGCCTGGAGGCATCACGATGTCGGTTTTAGGACGGATGGCCACGCGCTCGTCCGCCACCATGAACGTCATATCGATCGATGATCTTCACCGTGCGGATCGCTGGCCGGAGTGGTGGCTTTCGGCCAACGGCGGCTCCGCGGCAGCACTGTTTCAAGGAAAGGACGACTGCATGAGCACACGCTACGCCGGCTACACGCTGGCCGAAATCAAGGAGGCGGCGACGACATCCGCCGACGAAGGCACTCCAGTCCCGACTAACCCCGCCATGCTGCTGGACCTGATCGGCCGAATCGAGGAACTGGAACGCGCGCATGACACCGTCTGGCTGGCCGGCTTCAAAGCGGCCCAGGAAATGGCGGCCCGGCAGTGCGACACGTTGGCCGAAGAATTCTACAGCGCCGCTGCCATCCGCTGCGCGAGCAGCGTGCGTGCCATGCAGCCATCCGCGCCCTGGGAGGCGACCACCAGCGAGGGGTCCGACAGACACCCCCTCCGCCCCGTCGAGGCGGAATGGCCTCACCCTGATGGCTTCCCCGCCATCGCCGGCATGCCTTGAGTCCTGCTTGCCTCCTCTCAATTTTTTATCGACGCCAGCCCTGGAGCTGGCGTTTTCATGGCCACAGCGCCCTCTTCGCCCCCTTGAGTAACGAGGACGCCTCGGCGCGGCCGCCGCCCGCAAGATCGACGAGCGCCACGCACCGACCATGTCAGGCTGTTGCGGGTTACGGTCTTGCTGACGTCGCGTTTACAGGCAATTCCATGTCGAAAACAGACAGTTGCCGGCATGGCATTGAACCTATGATGACAAACCTTTCATCAGATCGTTTGGAGCCGACATGTCCGATTTCATCACCGTCCTGCGCGAAACCTGCCCCACCCCGGTGGTTGACGCTACCAAGTGGAAGCGCATCGGCGGCGACCCGCACACCGTCAACCTCAACGCCTACCTCTCGAAGGACGGCAGCAAGATCATGGGCACCTGGATCTGCACCCCGGGCAAGTTCGAGGTGAACTACGAAAAATGGGAGTACTGCCACTTCCTCGACGGCTACTGCATCATCACGCCGGAAGGCGAGCAGCCGGTGCATCTGAAGGCCGGCGATGTGTTCGTGATCGAACCGGGCATGAAGGGCACCTGGGAAGTAGTGGAAACCGTGCGCAAGTATTTCGTCTTTGCCTGAGCCTTCAGGTCGGCACGTTGGGCTGAGCCGAGCACAGCCCAACGGCCTCCCCTCGATGGAGGGGCATCGTGTTCTGCAACCTCATGACCGACCACGACCGCCATGCCATGCCGGACGCTATTTCGCCCGCTTCAACACAACCTCGGCAATGCCGTCGCCTGTCGATGCGGGGGTTTGCCACGTAAGCTCGTCCCCAGTCACCGTGAACGGTCGTTTCTGCTCGGTTCCGTTCCAGTTCGGAAACGTACTGGTTTCTATGTGGAACGTGATGGTCTTGTTCGCCTCGTCAACGGTGTATCTGCCGAAGTGAGCGATCGACCCTAGCACAACGGCCTTGTTTTCCTCAGGGGTGCCCTCCATCCGGCTGGTGGATGCGAATTTGGCCTGTCCTGCCCGCACCGTCATCAAGATATAGCGGCCATTGCTATCAAAGTTCGCCTGGCCCTGTGGATTCGGACCGAAAAGAGGTATTCGCGTCCCATCGGAGCGGATAAGGTCAACGGAAACATAAGACCAGGTTCCGACGATTTGGTCCTTCAGGGCAGGTTGTGCCATGGCCGCGCTCCAGGGCAATGCCATGCCAAGAACGAGCAACGCCATGGCGGCCCGCATGCGGGCGCTGAATCTGTGCATGATACTTCTCCCACTAAGGCCCAACCCACCTTGTCCGGATGACACTTTTTTCTTGGATGGAGCGACATCGACAGCGGCACGTGGCGGTGAGCCTACCCTGACTGGATCGCTGGCGATAGGTACGTTAACCATAGCCAAAACACTTCGGCGCCGACAGGCCCGGAGCGGCCGGAAGAATGGTCGCCGGTGAGGTCCGGCAATACGATGGAGCAGGACAAGGGGCATGCGCGGCATGGGTGTGGCGACAGCCCGGTCGACACGGTTGCTCAGGGTCGATTCTGCACAGGCTGCAGATGGTGCGCGGCACAGGACTTCGAGTACGCCCTAATAAAGGGTTGTGGGTTACGAACCGTGATCGACACCCCGATGTGATGGTGTCGCCGACACTGATCCTGACCGATAGGCTCAGTACGCCGGCCGGCCCCACACTACCCCATTGGCCTGATAGGCATAGAGAATTTTCCAGTGATATGATGTTCGAGTGATCGGCTTTGTTGCCTTGCGGCAGCAAACCAGTGCTCCCCGGCGGTCATGCCAACTGGGCGGCTGATCCATTGCTATTGGCTCAGGCGCCGCCGGCACAAGGGGGTATCGGATGAGCGCCTGTCATCTCCAAGGCCAGCTCTTAACCGATTGAGATCACTCATGAATTACAAAAAATTCACGGCAATGTGCGTTACCCTTTTGGGGCTCAGTGCTCCATCCTTTGGCTGTACGTTCACCTGGCACCACTATGGCCCGGATCAGGTTAACGATCTCATCAAGGCCAAAATCGGCTCCGCCGTGTCCGATGAGTACTGCAAACAGTACAACGCCAAATACGAAATCGTCGTCATGACGGATACGTACGTGAATTCTCAGAGAGCCTTGGCGCACGTCTCGGTCGGTTTGCGTAAACGTGGCTCGAACATTTTCCCTTCGAACCGATTCAGTGCCTACAAATTCGAGGATGGTGATTTCGTGATTGGCAAAGGCTACGCCTTGGCCTCGTCTCTCGCCATCGACACGGTCATGGACGTCATGTCAGACCTCAAGTCGTACACCAACTAAACCAACCGGTTTCACCCACCCCAGCCAACGCCCTCACACGAGGGCGTTTTCTATATGGCGTCGTCAAACCGGCAGAAAAGGGCCTCGGCTGAGCAAGAACACCTTCCGGAGATTTGCCTCGGGCAATCCGTATCACATATTGGGATAATTCGGCCCGCCGCCGCCTTCCGGCGTCACCCAGTTGATGTTCTGGGTCGGGTCCTTGATGTCGCAGGTCTTGCAGTGCACGCAGTTCTGCGCGTTGATCTGCAGACGCGGCGCCCCCTCCTCGCGGCCGACGATCTCGTACACCCCGGCCGGGCAGTAGCGCGTCTCGGGCGCGTCGTACTGCGCCAGATTGATCTTGATCGGGACGCTCGGGTCTTTCAGCTTGAGGTGCGCCGGCTGGTCTTCGCTGTGGTTGGTGTTGGAGATGAACACCGACGACAGCCGGTCGAAGGTCAGCACGCCGTCCGGCTTGGGGTAGGCGATCGGCGTGCACTCGTCCTTGGGCTTGAGGCATTCGTGGTCGGCGTGCTTATGGTGCAGCGTCCACGGTGCCTTGCCGCGGAACAGGTAGGTGTCCAGCGCCGAGTAGAGCATCGCCGGCCACAGCCCCCAGCGGAACGCCGGGCGGATGTTGCGCACGCGGCAGAGTTCGTCGTAGAGCCAGCTCTGCTTGAACTTGGCGGTGTACGCAGTGGCCTCGAGCGGCTGGCCTTCCTGGGCCGTGGCCAGCGCCTCGACGATCGCCTCGGCGGCCAGCATGGCGGATTTCATCGCGGTGTGGGTGCCCTTGATCTTGGGCACGTTGAGGAAGCCGGCGGTGTCGCCGATCAGCACCCCGCCCGGGAAGGTGAGCTTGGGAATGCTCTGCAGCCCGCCTTCGGAGATGGCGCGCGCGCCGTAGGACAGGCGCCGCCCGCCTTCGAACACGTCCTTGATCGCCGGGTGGGTCTTGAAGCGCTGGAATTCCTCGTACGGCGACAGGTAGGGGTTCTGGTAGTCCAGCCCCACCACGAAGCCGACCACCACCTGATTGTTTTCCAGGTGGTAGAGGAAGGAGCCGCCGTAGGTGGCGGTGTCCATCGGCCAGCCGGCGGTGTGGGTGATCTTGCCCGGCTGGTGCAGCTCGGGTTTCACCTCCCACAGTTCCTTGATGCCGATGCCGTAGGTTTGCGGGTCGGCGCCGTTGCGCAGCTTGAAACGCTCGAACAGGGTCTTGGTGAGCGAGCCGCGACAGCCTTCGGCGAACACGGTCTGCCGGGCCCACAGCTCGATGCCGGGCTCGCCGTCCTGGTCGCCGTTCTTGCCGGTGCCGACGTTGCCGGTGGCCACGCCCTTGACCGAGCCGTCCGGGTGGTAGAGCACTTCGGCGGCGGCGAAGCCGGGGTAGATTTCCACACCGAGTTCTTCGGCCTGCTGGCCGAGCCAGCGGCAGAAGTTGCCCAGGCTGATGATGTAGTTGCCCTCGTTGTGCATCTGCGGCGGGGTGGGCAGCTGGATCGACTCGGTCTCGGTGAGCAGCAGGAACTGGTCCTTCTGGGCCGGGGTGTTGAGCGGCGCGCCCTTGTCTTTCCAGTCGGGGATCAGTTCGTTCAGCGTGCGCGGTTCGAGCACCGCGCCGGAGAGGATGTGAGCGCCGATCTCGGAGCCCTTCTCCAGCAGACAGACGCTGATATCCTGGCCCTTGTCGGCCGCCAGCTGCTTGAGGCGGATCGCCGCGGAGAGCCCCGAAGGGCCGCCG
This sequence comes from Pseudogulbenkiania sp. AW2-16, assembly GCF_056824575.1. Classification (NCBI taxonomy): domain Bacteria; kingdom Pseudomonadati; phylum Pseudomonadota; class Betaproteobacteria; order Neisseriales; family Chromobacteriaceae; genus Pseudogulbenkiania; species Pseudogulbenkiania sp. AW2-16. Next base: position 3,227,347 of record NZ_CP157668.1, read on the forward strand.
CCGACGATCACCACGTCGTATTCCATGCTTTCGCGTGTACTCATGCCGGTTTATTTCCCCAAAGGATCAGAACTTGGTCTTGAACGTCAGCGACAAGGTCGCCCGGTCTTTCAGCAGGCTCATCAGCCCGGCATACGACTTCACCGTGCCATTGGGGGCGGTTTCGTACGGTCCGAAGAAGGAGGTGTACTTGAGGTCGAACTGGTATTTGGATTTCACCAGTGCGCCGAGGCCCACCGAATAGTTGCCGGTGCCCTTGTTGCCGCCCAGCGGCACCGACGACTCGCCCTTGAGCCCCACGGTGTAGCTGATCGGCAGGGACAGATCCACGCCGGGGAAGACCTGGTTCCAGGTCGGCACGAAGTTCACTCCCATGCCGACGAAGTCGCGGGTGGACTTGTCGATGCCGGTGTAGGCCGGGTTGCCGCGATATTGCGCATAGCCACTGGTCACCGACAGCATCCGGTTCCAGGTCAGTTCGCCCATCAGCGATGCCCGATCGAACAAGGGGGTCTTGCCGAAGGCGTGGGACGCATTGAGCACGAGGTGCAAGGTGTCGCCCACGGCGCCGCCGGTTTCGCCGCTTTGCGGCAGCGAGCCGATAAAGCCCGGAGTGCCTGCCTTGGCCGGCAGCACGGTGAGGAACTGCTGGCTCGCCAGCGGCATGTTCTGGCGGTAGCTCAGGTCCACCCCCACCTTGGTGTCGGCGATGTTCTTGGTCAGGCTGATGCCGTAGATATCGATATCGCCGGCATAGGCGACCGAATACGAGTTGGTCGCCGGGTTATAGACCACGGTGTCGGGCAAGGAGTCCGAGGTGCGGCGGTAGAACAGGCCGAGAGTGCCGCCCAGCCATTGCGGGCTCCACTTGGCGTTGATGCCGAAATCGCCTTGCTTGCTCGGGGTGATGTCGTTGCCGTGGGGCACGACCTTGCCCGGCAGATAGGCCGACTCGCCGCCGTCCAGCGCCAGGTCGTACATGCCCAGGTAGGAACCGGCCTCGGGGAAGCGCGAGTGCTGCCAATCCAGGAAATACTGCGCGCCGAACGACCATTGCGGCGAAAGCTGGTAATCCGCGGTGAGCTGGTTGCGCGGCAGGAAGACTTCCTTCAGCTCGTTACGCGGTACGCCGAAGATCTTTTCCAGCTCCAGCGGCGCCTGGCCGTAGTTGATGCCGTGCAGCAGCGTCTGCACGTTGTTGCCCCACAACTGCGTGCTCTTGCCCAGCGTGACATTGAGCTTCTGCTGGCCGAAATCGAAGTTGCGGAACACGAAGGCTTCCAGCAGTTCGCCGGAAGGTCCATGCGCATAGCGGTTGGTGTACGGGCTCAAGCCGGTTGCGGGCTTGCCATCGACCAGATGGTTCGGCGTGGAGTTGGCGTTGTCCAGATTATCGTAGGCCGCGTCGTACCAGGCGGCGGCGCTGAGGCGCAGCCCCATCTGGCGGCGGTAGTTGAGCTCGAATTCGCTGAACAGATCGATGCGCTCGGACGTCATCGATCCTTTACTGAAGTTGAGGTCGCCGTCGTTGAAGTTCGGGCTTTGCGTGATGTGCGAGTCCTGCGCCCCCAGCCGGTTGGCGAGGTTGAGCTTGACGGTGTTGTCCCAGCGAGCCGTCAGATCACTGTTGCCCGTATCGATTTCGAATGCCTGGGCCGACATCGCCATCAGCGCCGATGCGGTTGCGGCGGCCAGTAGTGGCAGTCTGATGGTCTGCCTCCGGTTGTTCTCCACCATTTCTCCTCCTGCTTTTTATGTATTTGGCGATCAGGTCGCTCGTTCGAGCCACCCGTCTACACCAACAATAGAGCTTGGTTCGCCGTGAGGCCGCCCCCTGAACAGGGGGGATCGCAGGAAAAACAGGGGGTAGGCAAGGCGCGCAGCCCCCACCGCCGTATCCTGGGGTGGGGACTGCCGTTGCCCGGCCGCTATTTGTCGAAATGAGCCAGCAAGGCGTGCTGCTCGTCGGCGGCGCGGTGCAGGGTGTCGGCCGCCAGCTTGAAGCGGCGCACCGTGGCCTGGTTTTCGCTGGCAAGGACGTTTATCTGCTCCATGCTGCTGGCGATGTTGTGCGCGGCTTCGCTCTGTTGTGCCAGGGAGGTGGAAATGTCGTGCGAACTGCGTGCCACGCCGCTGCTGGCGGAATGGATTTCGCGAAACGCTTGCTGGGTCGCTTCCAGCCGGGTAGCGCTGTTGGTGACGGCGGCGGCCGTCTCTTGCATGACCTCCAGCACCCTGCGGGTACTGTCCTGCACGCGCACGATGGTGGAGGAAATGTCCTCGGTGCTGCAGCCGGTGCGTTCGGCCAACTTGCGCACCTCGTCGGCCACGACGGCGAAGCCGCGTCCCTGCTCGCCTGCGCGCGCAGCTTCGATGGCGGCGTTGAGCGCGAGCAGATTGGTCTGATCGGCGACCTCGCGGATGGTCCGGGTGATGCAGTCGATCTCGGCCACGGCACCCTGCAGGCCGTCGAGCAGCGTGCCAGCCTGCGCGACGGTGGCCATGACGACATCGGACGCCTGGCGCGACTGCGCCATCTCGGCCTGGCCGCTCGTCACCCGCTGCCGGGCTTCCTCGGCGAAGTCGGTGCCGCGCCGGGTGGATTCGCTGATTTCCGACACCGCGGCGGTGAATTGTTCCAGCGTGGCGGCCATGGTGGCGATGCCGTCGGCCTGCGCCGCCACGCGTGATTCCAGTTGCCGCGACTCGGCACGCATGCGCTCGGACTCTCCTTCGACCACCCTGGCGGCCAGCACGATATCGCAGATCAGGGCGCGCAGATTGATCTGCAGCGTCTGCATGCGGCTGAGCAATACACCCACTTCGCGTGGCGCGCGGGTATCCAGTTCGGCGCGGAAATCGCCCTCCACCATGCGCTGGAATACCCGCTCCGCCTGCTGCAGCGGCGTGCTGATACGGCGCGACAGCCAGAAGCCGCCGACGAACATGATCAGGATCTGCAAGACCGCCACCGCCATGTAGGCTGGCCCCTGCAGCAAGGTGCGGATCAGGCCGAGGCAGAAAATGGACCCGACGAACAGCATGATCGCGGTGTTGATACTCAGAGTGTAGCGGTGTTTGCTGGCGGGGAAGCGGGCCTGACCGGCATTCACCGCGCGATAGAGCTGCTCGGCGCGGGCCACGTCTTCTCGCGAGGGCGTGCTGCGTACCGACATGTAGCCGACCTTCCGGCCGTTTTCGGTGATCGGGCTGACGTAGGCATCCACCCAGTAGTAGCCGCCGTCCTTGCGCCGGTTTTTCACCAGCCCGCGCCAGGGTCGGTCGGCCTGGATGGTGCGCCACAGATCGGCAAACGCGGCGGGCGGCATGTCGGGGTGGCGCACGATGTTGTGTGACGTGCCGACCAATTCCTCCTTGTCGAAGCCGCTGATCTCGAGGAAGGAAGGATTGGCATAGGTGATGATGCCCTTCAGATCGGTCTTGCTCACCACCGGCTTGAGGGGGTCGAGCAGGTGCTCCGTCTCCGTTACGGGTAGATTGCGCTTCACGTCGTTGTCCTAGTCTTGTGGTTTTTCGGCGTTGCGACGGAAGGGGCGCACGACCATGCATCGATCGCGGGAAGGCCGTCTGCCGTCCTCGCCCCAAGCCGGCCGCTACATTCTGCAGAGCGCCGAGACGGGGCAAGCCCCCCGTCATGGGGGGGGCATGGCGACCGTGCATCGGCATGCGCTGCTGCGCGCCGCGCCAATGAAAACGCCCCTGCGGGAGGGGCGTGACGTGGTCTGACGGCGCAAGGCGGGCGGGGTCAGTTGCGCAGCGGCTTGCCGGTTTCCAGCATGTGCACGATGCGGTGCTGTGTTTCGCTAGTGTGCAGCAGCGCCAGGAACTGTTCGCGCTCCATCTGCAACAGCCAGGCTTCGTCCACCTCGCTGCCGGCGGCCAGCTCGCCGCCGCACAGCGCCACCGCTGCGGCGCGGCCGACCCGGCGGTCGTGTGCCGAGAGCTTCCCTTGTTCCTGCAGTGCCTGCAGCTGCCGCTCCAGCGCGGCGATGCCGGCGGTGCCGGCGACGCGCACCCGGCGTGGGCGCAGCGCGGGATGCCAGCCGGCTTCGGCCATGGCACGGGCGCGGCGCAGCGCCACGTAGAGCAGCTCGTGCGGGTTCAGGATCACATCGTCCGCCTCCCGCAAGAAGCCCAGCTCGCGCGCCTGCAACGCGTTGCCCGCCACGGTGGCCGTGAGCAGATGGCGGAACATCGTCTGGATGTGGGCGAACGGATCGCCATCTTCCTGCTTTTCGGCCAACGTGGCGGCGTGCAGCGCCAGCTCCTTGCAGCCGCCGCCGGCCGGAATCAGGCCCACGGCGCTTTCCACCAGCCCGATGCGGCTCTCCAGCGCCACCACGCGGTGCATGGCCTGCAGCATGAACTCGGCGCCGCCACCCAGCGCCATGCCCTGTACCGCCGCCACGGTGGGAATCTGCGCATACTTCAGGCTCATTGCCGCCTGTTGGAAACGCGCCAGGGTGGCATCCAGCCATGCCCAGTCGCCGGCGGCGCACGCGGTGGCAAACTGCTTGAGGTTGGCGCCGACCGAGAACGGCCCCTCGTGCCACAGCACCAGCCCGTCGTGGCTTTGTTCGGCCCGTGCCACGGCCGAGAGCACGCCGTCCAGCACTTCTTCGCCGATGGCATGCATCTTCGATTTGAACGACAGGATGGCGATGCCGGTATCCAGCGGGTGCTGCCACAGCCGCACGCCGTCGTTCTCCCACAGCGTTTCGCCCGCTTCCGGCGACGCCTCGCCCAGCAGGCTCTCGGGGTAGAGCTGGCGTTGGTAGACCGCCAGGTCGGAGCGGCCTTCGTAACGCCGGGTGACGGCCGACCAGGAGCCTTCGGCGGTATGCGCCGCCGGCAGGGCGAACACCCATTTCGGCAACGGTGCCTGGCTCATGGTCTTGCTGGCGGTGATGTCGTCGCGCAAGGCGCCGACAATCGCTTGCCAGCCGGCCGACTGCCAGATTTCGAACGGCCCCTGGGCCCAGCCGAAGCCGCCGCGCAGGGCCATGTCCACGTCGCGCGCGTTGCCGGCAATCTCACCCAGATGCACGGCGCAGTAATGGAACACGTCGCGGAAGATGCTCCACAGCAGCTCGGCCTGCGGATGCGTGCTGGCGCGCAGACGGGCGAAGCGCTCGGCCGGGCTCTTGCTGGCGAGGATGTCTTCCACTTCCGGTACCGCTTTGCTGCTGGCCGGGCGGTAGTCACCGCTGACCGGGTCCAGCACCAGGATGTCCTTGCCTGCTTTCTTGAAGATGCCGCCGCCGGCCTTCTGCCCCAGCGCGCCCTTCTCCACCAGCCTCAGCATCCACTCCGGGCCCCGGTAGTGGGCATGCCACGGGTCGTCCGGGAGCTGGGTACGCATGGTGTCGATGACGTTGAGCAGGGTATCCAGCCCCACCACGTCGGCGGTACGGTAGGTGGCGCTGCGCGGACGGCCGATTTTCGGGCCGGTGAGCGCGTCGACTTCGTCGAAACCCAGCCCCAGCCGCGTGGTGTGGTGCATCACCGCCAACATGGAGAACACACCGACGCGGTTGGCGATGAAGTTGGGGGTGTCCTTGGTGCGCACCACGCTCTTGCCCAGGCGCGAGGTGAGCCAGGTTTCCAGTGCGTCGAGCATGGTGGCATCGCTCTGGCGCGTCGGGATCAGTTCCACCAGCGCCATGTAACGCGGCGGGTTAAAGAAGTGCACGCCGCAGAAGCGCGGTTGCAGCGCATCCGGCAGCGCCTCGGCCAGGCGGTTGATGGACAGGCCGGAGGTGTTGGATGCCAGCACCGCCCCTTCCGATACGAAGGGGGCGATCTTGCGATATAGCTCGTCCTTCCATTCGATCTTTTCGGCGATGGCCTCGATGATCAGGTCGCAACCACGCAATAGCGTCAGGTGCTCGTCGTAGTTGGCCGCATCGACATACTGCAGGCGCTCCAGGGTGGCTGCCGGCGCCGGTTCCAGTTTGGCCAGGTTTTCCAGCGCGCACTGGACGGTGCCGTTCTTGTCGCCCTCGCGCGCGGGCAGATCGAACAGCAGCACCGGCACGTCGGCATTGGCGAGGTGGGCGGCGATCTGCGCTCCCATGACACCGGCGCCCAGCACCGCGGCGCGGCGGACCATCAATCGACCTTGTTGCATATCACTTCCTTGTTGCCAGCGCTCCGCCCACGGCCTTCGGCCAACCTGGCGGCATGCGCACGGTTCGACACCCGCATAGCGGGCAAGCATGAAAAAGGCCGCGCCCGATGAGGGGCGGCGGCCAGCGGACGAGCTGGATCAGAACTCGCTCTCTTCGAACGCCAGCGTGGCCGCGGCGCCATGGCATACCACTTCGGCATTCATCGCCGCCCGCGGCAGGATGTGGGTGGCGTAGAACAACGCGGTATCGATCTTGGCTCGGTGAAACGGCGTGCCTTCGCCGGCGGAGATGCGGGCCTGGGCCGCGCTGGCCCCACGCAGCATCTGCCAGCCGCCGAACACGGTGCCCACCAGCATCAGGTAGGGCACGGCGCCGGCCAGCACGTGGAGCGGCGCCTCCCCGCCAACCTGCAACAGGTAGGCGGTGGCGGTTTCCAGCGACTGGATCGCCGCTTCCAGCGTGGATACCAGCTGCCGGCTGTGTTCGCCGCCCACGGCGCGGGCCCGGGCGCAGTCGGCGCGCATTTCGTCGATCACCAGGCGCAGGGTCTTGCCCTGCTCGCGCAGCGTCTTGCGGCCCAGCAGATCGTTGGCCTGGATGCCGGTGGTGCCTTCGTAGATGGTGATGATGCGGGCGTCACGCATATGCTGGGCGGCGCCGGTTTCTTCGATGAAGCCCATGCCGCCGTGCACCTGCACGCCGAGCGAGGTCACTTCCTGCGACATCTCGGTGCACCAGCCCTTCACCACCGGGGTCATCAGTTCCACCACTGCCTGGTAGCGTTGCCGCTCGGCCTCCTCCGGGTGACGCTCGGCCAGGTCCATGTAGGACGCGGTGACGTAGGCGATGGCGCGCGCCGCCTCGGTCTGGGCACGCATGGTCAGCAGCATGCGGCGCACGTCGGCATGGCGGATGATGGGGCCGGCGCTATCGTGGCCGGCGGCGCGGCCCTGCACGCGCTCGCGGGCATAGTCGCGCGCTTGCTGGTAGGCGCGCTCGGCGATGGCCACGCCTTCCAGGCCGACGCCCAGGCGGGCGTGGTTCATCATGGTGAACATGTACTCGAGGCCACAATTGGGTTCGCCCACGAGATAACCGATGGCGCCCTCCTCCTCGCCGAACGCCAGCACCGCGGTCGGACTGGCGTGGATGCCGAGCTTGTGTTCCAGCGACACGCACTGAATATCGTTACACGCGCCTGGGGAGCCGTCGGCATTCAGCAGGTATTTCGGCGCCACGAACAGCGAGATGCCCTTCACCCCGGCCGGTGCGTCCGGCAGGCGCGCCAGCACTAGGTGCACGATGTTGTCGGTCAGCTCGTGATCGCCCCAGGTGATGAAGATCTTGCTGCCGAACAGGCGGTAGTGATCGCCCTCGGGAACGGCACGGCTACGCACCGCGGCGAGATCCGAGCCGGCCTGCGGTTCGGTCAGGTTCATGGTGCCGGTCCACTCCCCGCTCACCAGCTTGGCGAGATAGGCGTTCTGCTGGTCGACCGAGCCATGGTGCAGCAGCGCCTTCAGCGCCCCCTGGGTCAGCATCGGGCACAGCGAGAACGACAGGTTGGCCGAACTCCACATCTCGGTCACCGGCTTGGCCAGCACCTGGGGCAGCTCCTGGCCGCCGAACTCGGCGGGCGCGGCGATACCGCTCCAGCCGGCATCCACGAACTGGCGGTAAGCCTCGGCAAAGCCGGTGGGCAGCGCCACCTTGCCGTCGACGAGACGGCTGCCCTCGCGGTCGCCAACCACGTTGAGCGGCGAGAGCACCTCGCCGGCGAAGCGGCCGGCTTCGTCCAGCACGGCTTCGGCGAGATCGGCACCGACTTCTTCCCAACCCGGCAGCTTGCCCACGTCGGCAAGGCCTGCCAGTTCCTGCATGGTAAACAGCATGTCCTGTACGGGAGCGACGTAGTCACTCATTTCTCTCTCCTGATGTGGGGTGGTGATGGTGGCAATCGGTCCGTTCGCCCCGTGATGCGAGCGGCCGGGTTGTGGGTTCGGAGGGGCCTGACGCGCGCACCGTCCCCTGCCGGCCGGGGCGTCATTCACGCGCCGGGCCTGGCTACGGGATAGCTTGTCGGGGATGGCTGCGTCCGGCCGGGGTTGGGTGGCGCTCAGTGATACTGTGAGCGCAGCGCCAGCTTGTTGAGTTTGCCGACGCTGGTCTTGGCGAGCTGTTCGACGAACAGCACGCGTTCCGGCACCGCGTACTTGGAAATCAGCCCTTGCTCGACGAATGTCATCACGTGGGCCTGCAGTTCCTCGACCGTCAGTACCCCGGCGTAGTCCGGGTTCGGCACCACCAGGGCGAGCGGGCGCTCGCCCCACTTCTCGTCCGGCACGCCGATCACGGCCGCCTCGCGCACGCCGGGGTGACGGCTGAGCATTTCTTCCAGCTCCAGCGAGGACACCCACTCGCCACCGGTCTTGACCACGTCCTTGATGCGGTCGGTCACCTGCAGGTAGCCACGCGAATCGATGTGGCCGATGTCCTGGGTATGCAACCAGCCGCCGCTCCACAGCTGTTCGGACGCTTGCGGATTGTTGTAGTAGCCCATGCTGGCCCAGGGCGCGCGCAGCACCACTTCGCCGGCGGTCTTGCCGTCTTTCGGGCAGCTCTCCATCCGGGCGTCGACGGTACGCAGATCCACCAGGCTCACCGGCCGGCCGGTGCAAACACGGGTGGCTACTTGGTGTTCTTCGTCCGCCGCGGCCAGTTCGGCGAGATCGAGCTGGGCCAGCGCCACCACCGGGCAGGTCTCGGACATGCCGTAGCCGGCAAAAATGTCGATGCCGCGCTCCAGCGCCTGGTGCGCCAGCGCCGAGGTCAGCGCCGAGCCGCCGATGACCACCTTCAGGCGCGACAGGTCGACGTCGCGGCTGAGGGGGTCCACCAACAGCATGGTGAGAATGGTGGGCACGCTGTGGGTGAAGGTGACGCCCTCGTCACGAATCAGCCTGAGGATGGATGACGGGTGATAGCGCCCCGGATACACCTGCTTCACCCCGGCCAAGGTGGCGATGTACGGCAGACCCCAGGCATGCACGTGGAACATCGGCGTCAGCGGCATGTAGACATCGTCGCGATGAAAACCGCCCTGCTCGGGCGACAGCGACAGGGTATTGCACACCGCCAGGGTATGCAGCACCAACTGGCGATGGCTGAAATACACCCCCTTGGGCTGGCCGGTGGTGCCGGTGGTGTAGAACGTGGTGGCACGGGTGTTTTCGTCGAAGTCCGGGAAGTCGTACTGGTCCGGGCAGTCGGCCAGCAGGCTTTCGTATTCGCCGGCGAAACCGCCCGGCAGCGCTGTGTCGTCATCGCTCAGCAGCACGAAGGTCTTGGCGGTGTCGAGCTGGGGACGCAGTTCCTCCAGCACCGGCAGGAAGTCCTGGTTCACCAGCACCACTTCCGCGCCGGCGTGGTTCAGGGTGTAGAGAATCTGGTCCGGCGACAGGCGCACGTTCACCATCTGCAGCACGGCGCCCAGCATCGGCACGCCGAAGAAACACTCCAGATAACGGTGGCTGTCCCAGTCCATCACCGCCACCGTGCTGCCGCCCCGCACGCCGAGCCGGGTCAGCGCATGGCCCAGGCGGCCGATGCGGCGCGACAACTCGCGGTAGGTGTAGCGGCGCTTGTCGGCGTAGACGATCTCCTGCTCCGGCGCCACGGCCAGCGGCGTGTGCAGCAGCTGCTTGATCAGCAGCGGGTAGGTGTAGGCGGAGGGCGTGACGGTGATTTTCTCGGTTTGCATACGTGCCACTTCTTCTGTCGTTGGCGGTCGCGAAAGAGGCGGGTTGCGGCCAGCCAGCTGGCCGCCGTGTCCCCTCCTCTATACACCTTAGTGCGGATTACACGCGTTCGAATACCGCAGCGATGCCTTGCCCGCCGCCGATGCACATGGTCACCAGCGCGTAGCGGCCGCCGCTGCGCTGCAGCTCGTAGATCGCCTTGGTGGTGATGATGGCGCCGGTGGCGCCCACCGGGTGGCCCAACGAGATGCCGGAACCGTTCGGGTTGACCTTTTCCGGGTCGAATCCCAATTCCTTGGCGACGGCACAGGCCTGGGCGGCGAAGGCTTCATTCGATTCGATGACATCGATGTCCGCCACGCCGAGGCCGGCACGCTCGAGCGCCTGACGCGACGCTTCCACCGGACCGATGCCCATGTACTCCGGCTCGACCCCGGAATGGCCCCAGGACACCAGGCGCGCCAGCGGCTTCAAGCCCAGCGCTTCGACCTTCTCGCCACTGGCCAGCACCACGGCGCCGGCGCCGTCGTTGAGGCCCGAGGCGTTGCCCGGCGTCACCGAGCCGTCTTTCTGGAACACCGGCTTCATCTTGGCCAGCTGCTCCATGGTGGCGTCGGCACGCACGTGCTCGTCGGTATCGAACACCACGGTGCCCTTGCGGCCGGCGATCTCCACCGGAACGATCTGCTCCTTGAAACGGCCTTCGGCGATGGCGCGGGCGGCACGCTGCTGGCTTTGCAGCGCCAGCTCGTCCTGCATGGCGCGGCTGATGCCGTAGCGCGCCGCCACGTTTTCGGCGGTCACGCCCATGTGAATCTTCTGCCACGGGTCGTGCAGGATGCCCAGCATGTAGTCGATCATCTGCACATCGCCCATGCGCGCACCCCAGCGTGCGCCGGGGGCAAGGTAAGGGCCGCGGCTCATCGACTCGGCGCCGCCGCCCACCGCGACGTCGGCATCCCCCAGCAGAATGGACTGCGCGGCCAGCACGATGGCCTGCAGGCCGGAGCCGCACAGGCGGTTCACGTTGAAAGCCGGGGTTTCCTTGGGGATGCCGGCGTCCATGGCGACCACGCGCGACAGGTAGGCGTCCTTGCAGTCGGTGGGGATCACGTTGCCCATCACCACCTGGCCGACAGCGGCCGGATCGACCTTGGCGCGTTCCAGCGCGGCCTTGACCACCAGGGTACCCAGCTGGGTGGGGGCGACGTCTTTCAGCGCACCGCCGAACGTGCCGATCGCGGTACGGGCAGCGCCTACTACATAGATCTGTTTCTGGCTCATGGGGGCTCCTCTTGCCTGGCAGAGGCAGCACGACTGCCCTGCCTCATGGGTTATCCGACATCACGGATACTAGTGACTGACGCGCAAAATGCCCCCCCTTGACACAGGGGGGCGGGAGGGGGCGCCGCGCTGGGCCGGGCCCATCCGTCCCCCCCGGTGCCACGTCGAAGCCCCCTGTCCTTAGCACCGCCAGGGGCCTCGTTCGAAGCTTTGCGCAGGCGACAAAAAACCGCCCGGCCGTTGCCGGCCGGGCGGTTTGTCAGGGGTCGAACAGGTTGTGCCTGTTTCAGTAGGCGAGCGAGCCAAGGCAGATTGAGTGCCGCCAGCGCACAGGAACCGGAATGTACACGGAGTACATGAGGATTCCGCGCACTGCCGGCGCTCAAGATGCGCAGGCGTAGCCGGCTAATGAAATGGGCACTTAATGCGCCACGCTCTTCACCAGGTCCTCCACCACCTTCTTGGCGTCGCCGAACACCATCATGGTCTTGTCCATGTAGAACAGCTCGTTGTCCAGACCGGCGTAGCCGGCGTTCATCGAGCGCTTCACCACGATCACCGTGCGCGCCTTGTGCGCCTCCAAGATCGGCATGCCGTAGATCGGGCTCGCCTTGTCCTTCTGCGCCGCCGGGTTCACCACGTCGTTGGCGCCGATCACCAGCACCACGTCGGTGTTGGAGAAGTCGGAGTTGATCTCCTCCATCTCCTGCACCTGCTCGTACGGCACCTCGGCTTCGGCCAACAGCACGTTCATGTGCCCCGGCATGCGGCCCGCCACCGGGTGGATGGCGTAGCGCACCTTCACCCCGGCCTCGTGCAGCAGCTCGGCGAACTCCTGCAAGGCGTGCTGCGCGCGCGACACCGCCGGGCCGTAGCCCGGCACGATGATCACGCTGTCGGCGTTGCTCATCAGGAAGCCGGCGTCCTCGGCCGAGCCCGACTTGTAGTTCTTCGGACCCGAGGCCGCGGCGCCGCCGACGGCCGCTTCGGCGCCGAAGCCGCCCAACAGCACGCTGACGATGGAGCGGTTCATCGCCCGGCACATGATGTACGACAGGATGGCGCCGGACGAACCGACGCAGGCGCCGGCGATGATCAGCACCGGGTTGTTCAGCGTGAAGCCGATGCCGGCCGCCGCCCAGCCCGAGTACGAGTTCAGCATCGACACCACCACCGGCATGTCGGCGCCGCCGATCGGGATGATCAGCGTCACGCCCAGCACCAGCGCCACCGCCACCATCGCCAGGAAGGCGGCGTGGCTGTCGCTGACGAAGTAGACGATGCCGAAGCCCACCATGGCGATCGCCAGCAGCAGGTTCAGCAGGTGCTGGCCGCTAAACGACACCGCCTTGGAGCCGAACTTGCCCGACAGCTTGCCGAACGCCACCACCGAGGCGGTGAAGGTGATCGCGCCGATGAAGGCGCCGATGAACAGCTCGACCTTCTGCACCGGGGTATGCTCCACCCCGCTGTGGAAGATCGCCGCCACCGCGATCAGCACCGCCGAGAGGCCGACCAGCGAGTGCATCGCCGCCACCAGCTCCGGCATGCCGGTCATCTCGACGGTCTTGGCACGCCACGCCCCGATCACCGCGCCGCCGGCGATGGCCGCGCCGATCAGCGCCAGCACCGGCTTGTCCATGATCAGGAAGGTGGTGACCACGGCGATCAGCATGCCCACCATGCCGTACAGGTTGCCGCGCAGGGCGGACACCGGACTCGACAGCCCCTTCAGCGCGAGGATGAACAGCACCGCCGCGATCAGGTAGAGAATTGCAGAGATATTTTCCATGGCGGCTCCTTACTTTTTCTTCTTCTTGAACATATCGAGCATGCGCTGGGTCACCAGGAAGCCGCCGAAGATGTTGATGCTGGCCAGGAAGATGCCGATGGCGCCGAGCACGGACGTCAGGGTGATGGCCTCACCGTTGATGTCCACCACCTGCAGCAGCGCCCCGACCACGATGATGCCCGAAATGGCGTTGGTCACCGCCATCAGCGGGGTGTGCAGCGCCGGGGTGACGTTCCACACCACGTGGTAGCCGACGAACACGGCCAGCACGAACACGGTCAGACTGGTGATGAAAGGATCGATCATGATGCTCTCCTGGAAGGTCAGGCCCGCGTCGCGGCCGGCTGGGCGGCGGCGGACGGGGAGGAAGGTTGGCCGAAGCGCACCGCGCCGTCGTGGGTGATCAGCGTGGCGGCCAGCAGGTCGTCTTCCAGGTTGAGGGTGAAACCGTCCTTGCTCAGCATCAGCGACAGGAAGGTCAACAGATTGCGCGCGTACAGGCTGGAGGCGTCCGCCGCCACCAGCGCCGGCAGGTTGGTGGTGCCGACCACGGTCACGCCGTTGTCGGTCACGCTCACCTCGCCCGGTACCGTCAGCGCGCAGTTGCCGCCGGCTTCCGCCGCGATGTCGATGATCACCGAGCCCGGCTTCATCGCCCGCACCACCTCGGCGCTGATCAGCTGCGGCGCCTTCTTGCCCGGGATCAGCGCGGTGGTGATGATGATGTCCGCGGCCATGGCGTGCTTGGTCACCAGCTCGGCCTGGCGGCGCTTGTAGTCGTCCGACATCTCCTTGGCGTAGACGCCGTCGCTGGCCGCCTTCTCCTCGTCGGTCATCGGCACCTCGATGAACTTGGCGCCGAGCGACTCCACCTGCTCCTTGGTGGACGGACGCACGTCGGTCGCCTCCACCACCGCGCCCAGGCGCTTGGCGGTGGCGATGGCCTGCAAGCCCGCCACGCCCACGCCCATGATCAGCACGCGCGCCGGCTTCACGGTGCCGGCGGCGGTCATCAGCATCGGCATGAAGCGCGGGTAGTAGTGCGTGGCCAACAGCACCGCGCGGTAGCCGGCGATGTTGTTCTGGCTGGAGAGCACGTCCATGCTCTGCGCGCGCGTGGTGCGCGGCAAGAGCTCCATGGCGAAGGCCGACAGCTTCTTGGCCGCCATCGCCGCCAGGTGCGGGTTGGCGTAGGGGTTCATCAGCGAGACGACGGTGGCGCCGGTCTTGAACTCGGCGATCTGGTCGGCCTCGGGCGGACGCACCTGGAGCACGATGTCGGCGTTGGCGAGCGCGCTGGCGCGGTTCTCCGCCAGGCTGGCGCCGGCGTCGGCGTAGGCCGCATCGGGGACGGCGGACAGGCGTCCGGCCCCCGACTCGACGACCACGGTGTGACCCATGGCGACGAGTTTTTTCACCGTTTCCGGTGTAGCGGCCACGCGCGCCTCGCCAGCCAGACGTTCGGCTGGAATTGCGATCTGCATGGTTATTCCTTCAAAAAACAACAAACCAACGACATTCGACGAACAACAAGCCTTTCATCCGGGGCATTGCCTGCGCCAGCTTTGTCTCGCTACCGCCCCGCGCCGGGGGGCGGCCCATCCCTCGGGGTGGCGCCTCTCCGCATGCCGTGCAAAACCTCGGGGATTGGGCAAAAAAAAGGCGAACGCCAGAGCGTTCGCCAAATGTCCTCCATCAGCTAGACAAACAGCACACCGATCAGCAGGACAATGCACAGACAAAACGACAAACTCCCATGGCCACGAAATGGCCACCACCAGAGAGGCAAAAAGGCCTTTGCCCTTCTCCCCGTCAATGATCGGCGCCACCGTCGCGGGCACCACTGCCCTTGCCCGCACGATCAATACAGGACAGCCGCACAGCCTGTTGCCACCATGCTCCCGTCCCGCCCCGATCCACGGGGACCTCGAACGGATCGCCAGCATCTCCTTCTGGGCTGCACCTGCGTTGCCTTGGGTCGTTGTCCATACCCGGGTGCAGCGCGTCCGGATCGCACCCGTCCTGCGGACAGGCCATGCGGCGTCGTTCTTGAGCTGCAAGGTAACGCCGCCGCGGACACGCGTCCTCCCCTGCGTTGGGGAGGGGCCGCAGAAAAAAGGGGGAATGGGGGGATGCGTCGACGACCGCGATGCGGTTCGGGCGCCGCCGCGACGGCCTGTCGCCGGCTTCAACCGAGGGAAATACGCCCATGCCCCAGCCGGGGCATGGGTCCTGCAAATGAACGGCCGATCTTCGTGGCCCGGTCGGCCTCACCCGGCGGCGCTTACTCGCCCCCTTCCAGCAAGCCCAGGAGCTGGGCGCGGCGCACCACTTGCTTGCGCGAGCCTGCATCGAGCTTGCCGAACAGGTTCTTCAGGTGCCATTTCACCGTCTCTTCGCTCACCGCCATGGCCATGGCGATTTCCTTGTTGGAAAGATTGCGCGCGAGCTGTTCGAGCAGGTCGCGCTCGCGCGGCGTGAGCACCATGCTGGGCACGGCGCGCAGCGCCGAGGATTTGCGCTCCACTGGGGGGCGCATGGTGCGAGGAATCCGCACCGCCGGCCCCGCTTCGGACACCCCGCCGGCTTCACCCTCCTCGGTCGCCCGGCGCACCCAGTCCGCCAGCGCCGGGTGGGCATCCACCAGGGTACGCGCCGGGCCGTACGTCTGGGCCAGGTTTACCGCCTCGCGCAGCAGAGGCAGACCGTCCTCGCCCTGGCGCTCGAGTGCGAAGGCGCGCAACGCCATGGTCTCGATGCGATAACGCCCGAGCTTCATCTCGTCGGCGAGCTGCCCGGCCCGAGTCAGTTCGGCATGCGCCTTGGCCCAGTCCTGGGCGGCGATGGCGACGTTGGCGTGAGACAGCTGCTGCAGGAAGGGGCCCATCTTTTGCCGCACCGGCCCGGTGAGCACCTGCTGCGCCAGGATAGCGTCGATACGCTGCACCAGCGCCCGGCAGGTCTCGCTGCGGAAACGCCCGGCATGGATACGGATTTGCTCGGCCAGGCTGGCGACACACAGGCGCGGCAGCCCCCGCGCCTCGCCGGTGGCATACATGGCTTCGAGCAGGTCGAGGGCGCGATGCTCCAGCCCCTGCGCCGCGGCGATGCGCGCCGCCGTGCGGTAGGCGTACACCACGGTCTCCGGCACGCCGGCCCGTTCCAGCACGTCCAGCCGGTTGGCCAGCAGCGCCGCCGCGTCGTCGAGCTGATCGCGCTCGTACACCGCCGTGGCCAGCAAGGCGGCCAGCATGCACGACAGGGGGTTGCGCCGGCCCA
This sequence comes from Pseudogulbenkiania sp. AW2-16, assembly GCF_056824575.1. Classification (NCBI taxonomy): domain Bacteria; kingdom Pseudomonadati; phylum Pseudomonadota; class Betaproteobacteria; order Neisseriales; family Chromobacteriaceae; genus Pseudogulbenkiania; species Pseudogulbenkiania sp. AW2-16. The sequence continues at coordinate 3,243,612 of NZ_CP157668.1, forward strand.
GCTCCATTTCAGCGCCTTGCAAGGCACTGGTGCAGCACGCCCTCCGCCAAGCGGAACTGCCCCTCCAGCAGATAGCTCAGCCCGACCATGAAGCCGCCCCAACGGGTGACGTAGCCCACCGGCTTGTCCATCCCCAGCGCCGGCACTTGCTGCTGATGACGCCGCGCCTGGGCATAGTCGCCGTTCAATATGGCGCGGGCGGACAGGCGGTTGGCATGGATCTGCTGCAGCCAGGGATCGTTGCTGGGTGGCGATTTCACCCACGGCTCGAACAGCTCGACGAAGCGGTAGGGGCGATCGGCAAAGTATTCCGCCGCGCTCAGGATCAAGGCGCACTCGTAGCGCAGCGCGTCGTCGATGCCGGGATGCGCCAGGATACGCGCCACCTGGGCCTCGGCCTCGGCATGGCGCTCGCTGCGCGCTAGCACCCAGGCCACCGCCGGGCGCAGACGCGGACGGAGGTCCAGCTCTTCCTCCGGAAGCCGCTCGAGCCACTCCAGCACCGATATCTGCTGCCCCTGGCGCACCGCATCGTAGAGACAGCGCTCGGCCAGATCGTAGGCCACGCTATGCTGCCCGGCAGCGTAGGCGTGGCGCGCCGCCTCCTCCACCATGCCGTGCTCCGAGAGCCAGCGCATGGCGTTGAGGTGCCACTGCGCGCGCTCCTCGGCCGGCAGTTTGGCAAAGCGCAGGCGCAGGGCATCGCGAGCCAGCATATGCAGGCGGCACCACTGCCCGACCTCGTCAGCAACGAAGATGGGGGTGTTGCGCACCAGGTTGGAGAGCTGATGGGCGGCCTTGTCGCTCCCGGTCAGGGCTACGCAAAGGTCGGGGTGCAGTTTGTCGACGATGGCGATATGGGTCAGGAACTCCACATCCTCCGCCGGCAAACGCGAGATGAGTTCATCCATGAAATAAGAGCACAGATCGCCGGCACTGGGCGAGAGCGAGCTGAACACCGCTCTGGGGGTGCTGCCGCGCTCCATCGCCGCCAGCGTCAGTTGCAGGCCGAGCGGCCAGCCCTCCGTCAGCTCGTGCACCTGGGCGCAGGTATCGGCCTCCACCTGGTTGCCGAGCCGGCCGCGCACCAGGCCGATGGTTTCGCTCAGACGAAAACGCAGCACCTCCGCCTCCACCAGCACGCATTGCCCGTAGGCCCCGAGCTCGGACACGATGTCGTCGAGCCCGCTGCGCGCGGCCACCACGATGCGCAGGTTGCGCGGCGCGTTGTGCAGCAGGTAGGCCAGCAGCATGCGGCTGGCTTCCGGCAGGCGCTCGGCCTCGTCGATCATCAGCACCATGTCCAGAGCGCTCACCGCCACTTCGGCGAGCCAGGCGGTGATGCCCTCGAGCTCCCCCACTGCCGCGGTGGGGCTTTCGATCAGCCCGCGCCCGAAGGCGGGTCGCGCGGCGCCGACCCTGACGGCATGGACCAGGCCATGCAGAAAGCGCTGCGGATCATCCCGGTCGTCGATCGACAGCCACGCCACGGCGGCCCCTTGCGACAGGTATTCGCGGCGCCATTGCGACAGCAGCGTGGTCTTGCCGAAGCCGGCCGATGCCTGCACCACGATCAGGCGATGCTCGAGGAAGTGCTCGTCGTTGGAGCTCAGCAGCGGCCGCACCAGCATGTGGCGTGGCGCCTTGGGTGGGGTTGCCTTGAGAACGAATTCGATTACGGCGCCTGTTGCGCCACCAACCGCAGAAGTCATAGTTTAGGTCTGTTCGGGCTTGATCGGGTTGCCGCCGCAGCGGCAACAAACGAGCACGGCGCTGGCCGCACCGCTCAAGGCATCTGGGATGGCGACCCGGCCGTGCGGTCGCCCGTGGTATGGACGCCCATTAGCATCGTGCCAACCGCCCTGCACGGTCAACCCCCCCACCCCCTGTTCGGAGGAGGGCACGAGTGCCTCCGCCCCCTACGATACATTCAGAGATCACATTAAATCAGGAAGCACCGGGATGAAATTTGTCGAGGCATGTGCGTTGTCGCAGATCGCACCGGGCAAGTCGCTCGCTTTGCGACTCGAAGGCAAAGACGTGGCGCTGTTCAATGTCGACGGCGAAGTGTTCGCTCTCGAGAATACCTGCCCGCACCATGGCAGTGCGCTCGCCGGCGGTTGTCTGTCCGGCCATGTCGTGCGCTGCCCCGCCCACGGCCTGCGCTTCAACGTCGCCACCGGCGCCCATGTCAGCATACCGCAGCTGGCCGTCGCCACATTCCGGGTCAGGGTGACAGACGATCTCGTGCAGGTCGCGCTCGACGCATGACCCGACTCCCTGATACCAGACCAGTGTAAAGCCACCATGTACCGACATCTTCTTGTTCCGATCGACGACACCGACCGCTCCACCGAGACCGTGGGCCAGGGTGTGGCCTTCGCCCATGCCCTGGGGGCGCGTATCACGTTTTTCCATGCCCAGCCGGACCACGCCTCGTCGCTGTTCGGCTCCACCGAGGTGATCCGGCTGGTGGCGCCGGCGGAATTCACCTACGTGTGCGAAGCCCGCACCCACGAGCTCCTGGCCAAGGCGGAATCCGCGGCTCGGGCGCAAGGCGTCACGTGCGATTCGGCCAGCCGCGTCAGCGACACCCCGCACCAGGCGATCCTGGCCGCCGCGCGCCAAACCGGCTGCGACCTGATCTTCATCGGCTCTCAGGGCAAGCGCGGCGATACCGGCATGATGCTGGGCTCGCAAACGCTGAAGTTGCTCATGCACAGCGACATCCCGGTGCTGGTCGCCGCCAACAGCAGCCCGTCCATGGCGGCCCAGGCCATGGCCGTGATTCGTGACGAACACCGCTCCATCGCCGCCGTGCTGCATGCCTGGCAGTACCTGATCCAGCAGGCCGAAGAGCACGGCCAGGCCATCGATCTCGACCTGATGCAGGCGATACTGCGCTACATCCAGCGCTTTCCGGTCGCCCTGCATCATCCCAAGGAAGACGACTACCTGTTCAGCAGGCTGCGCCAGCGCACCTCTGCGATCAACGCCGAGCTGGACGAACTCGAGCGCCAGCATGGTCGCGACCGCCAACTGGTGGCCGAGCTTGCCGTCATGCTGGAACAGCTGGCGGCCGGCAGCGCGTCGCTGGCCCAGCTGAAACAGCATGTCGACCAGTACGCGAAATTCATCTGGGACCACCTGGGGCGCGAGGAAGGCGTGATTCTTCCCGCCGCGCAGCGTTATCTGACCGAAACCGACTGGCACGACATCAACGCGGCCTTCGCCGGCAACGACGACCCGCGCTTCGGTGGCGCGTCCGACAGCGAATTCAAACAGTTGTTCAGCCGTATCGTGGATCTGGCCAATTCGAAAGAACCGGGCCGGACCCTCGCACAGAAACGATAACGAGGGGGTGTCATACCCTCGACAACAGGAGAGATAGCATGGCTCACGCAGTACGCTTTTACCAACCCGGCGGCCCCGAAGTGCTGCAGTACGAGGAAGTGGCGGTCGGCGAGCCGGGGCCTGGCCAGGTGCGCCTGCGTCACGAAGCGGTCGGCCTCAACTTTGCCGATACCTATTTCCGCTCCGGGCTCTATCCGGTGCCGCTGCCGGCCGGGATGGGGGTGGAGGCTGCCGGGGTGGTGGAAGCTGTGGGCGAAGGCGTGAGCCATGTCGCCGTGGGCGACCGCGTCACCTACACCGGCTTCGTCAACACCCTGGGGGCTTATTCGACCGCCCGCCTGATTCCGGCCGCGCCGCTGATCAAGTTGCCCGCCGGCATCGGCTGCGACACCGCCGCCGCCATGACCATGCGCGGCCTGACGTCCGCCTACCTGATGCGCCGCATCTGGGACTTCAAGGCCGGCGACACCATCCTGCTGCACGCCGCCGCCGGCGGCGTGGGCCTGATCGTGTCGCAGTGGGCCAAGATTCTCGGCCTGACCGTGATCGGCACCGTGTCCAGCGAGGCCAAGGCCGACATCGCCCGCGCCCATGGCTGCGACCACACCATCGACTACAGCCGGGAAGACGTGGCCAAGCGCGTGCGCGAGCTGACCGACGGCGTGGGCGTGAACGTGGTGTTCGACAGCGTCGGCAAGGACACCTTCGAGGCCTCGCTCGATTCGCTCAAGCGCCGCGGCCTGATGGTGTGCGTGGGCACCGCTTCGGGCCCGATCCCACCGTTCAACCCGCAGCTGCTGGCGATGAAAGGCTCGCTCTACCTCACCCGCCCGGCGCTGGCCGATTACATCGCCGATCCTGCCGAGAAGAACGAGCTCGCCGCCGAGCTGTTCGGTCACGTGGCCTCCGGCCGCATCAAGATCGAGATCAACCAGCGCTACGCGCTGCAGGATGCCGCGCAGGCGCACCGCGACCTGGAATCGCGCAAGACCACGGGGTCGTCCATTTTTGTCATCTGAGGAGCGCTGGACTCATGAGAATCGAGCAACTGACCTGCGCCATCGGCGCACAACTGCACGACGTCAACCTGGGCGACGCGGTGCGTGACGACGGGCTGTTCCAGGAAATCTACGCCGCCTTGCTGCAGCACAAGGTGCTGTTCCTGCGCGACCAGACCCTGGACAAGCTGTCGCGCCAGGATCACATGGCCTTCGCCCGGCGTCTGGGCGAACTGGAAACCCACCCGATGGCCCCGAGCCACCCGGAAGCCCCCGGTCTGGTCCAGATCTACAAGAACCCGGACAGCCCGATCGACCGCTACGAAAACGCCTGGCACACCGACGGCACTTGGCGCGAAAACCCGGCCATGGGCTGCGTGCTGCGCTGCATCGAATGCCCGCCGGTGGGCGGCGACACCATCTGGGCCAACATGGTGCTGGCCTACGACAAGCTGCCCAGCCACGTGAAAAGCGAAATCGAGGGGCTGATCGCCAACCACAGCTTCAACGCCTCGTTTGCCGCCGCCATGCCGCAAGAGAAACGCCTGGCGATGAAGGCGCAATACCCGGATGCCGAGCATCCGGTGGTGCGCACCCACCCGGAAACCGGCGAGAAGGTCCTGTTCGTCAACGCCTTCGCCACGCATTTCGTGAACTACCACAACAAACAGCGCGTGCGTTACGGCCAGGATTACAACCAGGCCGGCGGCGACCTGCTGCAGTACCTGATCAGCCAGGCCTACGTCCCCGAGTACCAGGTGCGCTGGCGCTGGCAGCCCTACAGCATGGCGATCTGGGATAACCGCTCCACCCAGCATTACGCCGTGATGGATTACCCGCCCTGCCACCGCAAGATGGAGCGCGCGGGCATCGTGGGCGACAAGCCGTTCTGAACGGCCAGCCTTGGCCGGAAAACTCCCCTTTACTCTTTGCCTGGAGGCAAGACATGAACTTTCTCGATGGTTCCCTGTTCCCGGAAAACCAGCAAAAACTCGTGATTACCTGCGCCCCGTACGGCCCGGAATGGATGCCGTCCGACTTTCCGGAAGACATCCCGGTCACCATGGAAGAGCAGATCCAGAAAGCCGTCGATTGCTACAACGCCGGCGCCACCGTGCTGCACCTGCACGTGCGCGAACTGGACGGCAAAGGCTCAAAGCGCCTGTCCAAGTTCAACGAACTGATCGCCGGCGTGCGCGAACGCGTGCCTGACATGATCATCCAGGTGGGTGGCTCCATTTCCTTCGCCCCCGAAAACGACGGCGACGTGGCCAAGTGGCTGTCCGACGACACCCGCCACATGTTGGCCGAACTGACCCCGACCCCGGACCAGGTCACCATCGCCATCAACACCAACCAGATGAACGTGGTGGAACAGATGTGCGAAGCCGACATCGGCGGCACCTCGCTGGCCGAGCCGGCGATGTACCACGCCTACCGCGAGATGACCATTCCGGCCGGCCCGGAATGGGTGGAAGAGCACATCCGCCGTCTCTCCGAAAAGGGCATCCAGACCCATTTCCAGCTCGCCAACATCACCCAGCTGGAAACCGTGGAACGCATGATGCGCCGTGGCGTGTGCAACGTGCCGCTGATCCTGACCTGGGTCGCCATCGGCGGCGGCTTCGACCAGCCGAACATCTACAACCTGTCCAACTTCATCCGCGCCTGCCCGGACGGCTCGGTGCTGACGCTGGAGTCCTCCATGCTCAACGTGCTGCCGCTGAACATGATGGCCATCGCCATGGGCCTGCACGTGCGCTGCGGCATCGAGGACAACATCTGGACCCAGGACCGCTCGCGCAAGATGAGCACCGTGGAGCAGATCGAGCAGCTGGTGCGCATCGCCAGGGAATTCGGCCGCCCGGTGGCCAACGGCAAGGAGGCCCGCGAGATCTACAAGATCGGCACCTTCTACAACAGTGCGGATGAAACCCTGGCGGCCAACGGTTTCGCACCGAACCGCAAGCTGGGTCAGAAAGGGTTCACCCAGCACGCGGGCTGAGGCCGCAGGAAAACGTCGTAGCCAAGCCGTACCGGAGGGGCCCGCGCGCTCCCTCCCCCTCTATAAGAAGCCGACTGGCACATGGAGCAACATCGCTGGAGCGGTCATCACTACAAAGGAGACATAAATTGGCTGTTTACATTGCAGGTGTGGCTTCCGAAGCCACTATCGACGTACCGACCGTTCCGCGCCACTATGCCTGGATCGTCTTCGCCCTGACGTTCGGCTTGCTGCTGTCCGACTACATGTCGCGCCAGGTGCTCAACGCCGTGTTTCCCGTCCTCAAGGCCGAGTGGATGCTCTCCGACACCCGGCTAGGCTCGCTCAGCAGCATCGTCGCCTTGCTGGTGGGCTTGCTGACATTCCCGTTTTCCATTGTCGCCGACCGCTGGGGCCGCGTCAGAAGCATCGTGTTGATGGCCGGATTGTGGAGTCTGGCCACGCTGGGCTGCGCGCTGTCGGCCAGCTACGGCCAGATGCTCACAGCCCGCTTTCTCGTGGGCGTGGGTGAGGCCGCCTACGGCAGCGTGGGCATCGCCCTGATCCTGAGCATTTTCCCGTCCAATTTGCGCTCCACCCTGAGCAGCGCCTTCATGGCGGGCGGCCCGGTCGGTTCGGTCGTGGGCATGGCTCTGGGCGGCGTCGTGGCCCAGCGGTTCGGCTGGCGCTGGTCGTTCGGCGTGATGGCGATTCTCGGCTTCGCCCTGGTCATCACCTATGCTCTAGTGGTGCGCGAGAGCAGGCTTCGGCCAACCATGAACAAGGTTGCCGCCAACACGGCGGCCGGCGCCCGCCCCGGTCTTTCCAGTCTGTTCTCTGACCTGTTTTCCTCGGTCTCGGTGCGCGCCGCCTACATCGGCAGCGGGCTGCAGCTCTTCATCATGGCCTCCGTGCTGGCGTGGCTGCCGAGTTTCCTCAACCGCTATTACAACCTGCCCACCGACAAGGCCGGCATCGGCGCAGCGGCCTTCATCCTGATCGGCGCGGCCGGCATGGTGTTGTGCGGCATCATCACCGACCGTGTCAGCCGGAGCCGAGGCCGAGCGCAAGTGGAGCGTGGCGATGGGGTACTCCATCGGCTCCGCCCTGCTCTTTCTGGTGGCCTTGCAACTGGCTCCGGGCAAGGCCCAGCTGGTGCTGATCGCTTGCGCCATGCTGATGGTGGCCGGCACCACCGGTCCGGCCGGCGCCATGGTGGCCAACCTCACCCATCCGACCATCCATGCCACCGCCTTCGCCACCCTGACGCTGGCCAACAACCTGCTTGGCCTGGCTCCCGGCCCCTTCGTCACCGGCGTGCTGGCCGACCATATCGGCCTGATGAACGCGCTGCATCTGGTGCCGCTGGTTTCCTTCGCCGCCGCCGCCGCCTTCGCCATCGGCAAGCGCCACTACACCCGCGACCTGGAGCGCCTCACGGCGCGACAGGGCTGATTTTCAACCCCGATCCCTTACCTTGCCATGTCAAACACACCGACCATCCTGATCGTCCCCGGCCTGCGGGACCATGTGCCGGAACACTGGCAAACCCTGCTGGAAGAAAAGTGGCGGAAAGCAGGCCGCCCGATCGCTTCGGTGCCGCCGCTGGAACACGACAAGCTCAGCTGCTCCGCCCGCGTCGCCGCACTGGAAGACGCGCTGTCGCGTATCGACGGCCCGGTCATCCTGGTGGCCCACAGTGCCGGCTGCATGATCGTGGCGCAGTGGGCGCAGCGGCACCCGCGCGCCATCCACGGCGCCGTGCTGGCGGCTCCGGCCGACCTGGAATCGCCGATGCCCGAGGGCTACCCGTCGCCGGACACCATCGCAGCCAACGGCTGGCTGCCGATTCCGCGCCAGCCGCTGCCATTCCCGAGCATTGTCGCGGCCAGCACCAACGATCCCTTGGGCACGCTGGAGCGCATCAGCGCACTGGCCGATGCCTGGGGAAGCCGCCTCGGTGAACGTCGGCGCGGCAGGCCACCTCAACCCCGCCGCCGGCTATGGCGAATGGCCGCAAGCGGAAGTGTTGATCGAAGCGTTGCTCTGAACCGCCTCGCGCGACACGGCCACTAGGCCCGGTGGCCTCGGCAGCGGAAAAGCCGATGCCACCCCACCCTGAACGACATGGAATCCATGAGCACCACGCTGACCATCGAGGTGATGTTCGACCTCATCTGCCCCTGGTGTCTGATCGGCAAGCGCCATCTGGACACCGCACTTGGCCTGTTCGCTGCCAGCCACCCCGCGGTAGCGGTCGACATGCGCTGGCACCCCTTCATCCTGCTGCCGGACACCCCAGACACGGGGCTGCCATACCAGACGTTCTACCGGCAGCGCCTGGGCAGCCCGGAGGCGGCGGCTCGGCGGCGCGCCCAAGTACAGCAAGCCGGCGACCGCGTGGGGCTCTCGTTCAACTTCGACGCCATTAGCGTGCTGCCGAACACCCTGGCGGCACACCGTCTGGTGCACTACCTCGGCCGGCAATGCGGCCAAGAAAGCCAACAGGCGCTGATCGAAGAGCTATTCGACGGCTATTTCATGCAGGGCAAGAACATCGGCGACGTCGCCTATCTGACCCGCCTCGCCGCCCGCTTCGGCCTGCCCCCTGCCGCAGCGGCCGATTATCTGCAGTCGCCGGCCGAGCACGACAGCGGCGTGTTCCTGCAGCAGAGCCGGCAGGCGGCCCAGGTCTATGGCATCGCCGGCGTACCCGGCTTTGCCTTCAACCAGCGCTTCCCGCTCTCCGGGGCCGTCCCTGCCGATGTCCTGCTGAGCGCCATGCGACAGGCCGTGAACGGCTGACGGGAAGCCAACGACAGCAACGAATTCGCGCAGCCGCGCCCTGCCAGTCGGCACGGCTGCCCACTCTACGGGAGAACAAGCATGGAAGCCCCCATCATGGCCTGGAAGCCCTCGGCGCAGACCCGCCGCGACGCCCAGCTAACTGCCTTCAGCAACTGGCTGGAACGCGAACACGGACTCGTGTTCGATGACTACGAAGCCCTGTGGCAATGGTCGGTATCTGATCTAGACACGTTCTGGGGCGCGGTGTGGGACTACTTTGCCGTACCCTCGCGCCAACCGCGCGGCAAGGCGCTCGCCGCGGCGAAGATGCCGGGCGCCGAGTGGTTTCCCGGCGTCGAACTCAACTACGTCGAGCAGGTGTTCCGCCACGCCACCGACACCCGCCCCGCCATCATCAGCCGCAACGAAAGCGGCGAAGATCGCGAGCTGTCCTGGGCCGAGCTGCAACGTCAGGTCGCCGCCCTGGCCGCCACCCTGCGCGGCATGGGCATCGCCAAGGGGGACCGCGTGGTGGCTTATATGCCGAATATTGCGGAAACCGTGGTCGCCCTGCTGGCGGTGGCCAGCATCGGCGCCATCTGGTCGGCCTGTGCGCCGGACATGGGCCAGCTCGCGGTGCTCGACCGTTTCCGCCAGATCGAGCCCAAGGCCATCATCGCCGTGGACGGCTACCGCTACGGCGGCAAGGCGCACGACCGCAGCGCGCTGCTGCAGGCCATCGTGGCCGAACTGCCGAGCATCCAGCACGTGGTGCTGCTGCCCAATCTGGGCCATGCGGCCAACCTTGCCGGCCTGCCCAATGCCGTGAGCTGGCAGGATGCCACCGCCGGCAACGTGCCGCTGCAGCCGGAATACGTGCCATTCGACCACCCGCTGTGGGTGGTGTACTCGTCCGGCACCACCGGTATGCCCAAGCCCATCGTGCATTCGCAGGGTGGCGTGCTGATCGAGCACCTCAAGTTCGGCGCCTTCCACCTCGACCTGGCGCCGGGCGACCGCTTCCACTGGTACTCCAGCACCGGCTGGATCATGTGGAACATCCAGGTGGGCGGCCTGCTGGTCGGCAGCACCCTCTGCCTGTTCGACGGCAACCCCGGCACACCGGACCTGGGCGCGCTGTGGCGCTTCGCCAGCGATGCCGGCGTCACCTTCTTCGGTGCCGGCGCCGCCTTCTACCTCTCCTGCCTCAAGACCGGGGTGGTTCCCAAGCAACTGGCCGATCTCGGCCAACTGCGCGGCATCGGTTCCACCGGCTCGCCGCTGCCGCCGGAAGGCTACCAGTGGCTGCTGGACAACGTCGGCCCGGTCTGGATCAACAGCCTGTCGGGCGGCACCGACTTCGCCAGCTGTTTCGTCGCCGGCACCCCGACCCTGCCGGTGTACCTCGGCGAAATCCAGTGCCGTTGTCTCGGGGCCAGCGTGGCGGCCTTCGACGACGCCGGCCGGCCGCTGCTGGACGAGGTAGGGGAACTGGTCTGTACCGCGCCGATGCCGTCGATGCCGCTCTGCTTCTGGAACGACAAGGACAACGTCCGCTACCGCGACAGCTATTTCGACGTCTACCCCGGGATCTGGCGCCATGGCGACTGGGTGCGCATCACCCCGCGCGGCGGCGCGGTGATCTACGGGCGCTCCGATGCCACCATCAACCGCCATGGCATCCGCATGGGTACCAGCGAGCTGTATCGCGCCGTGGAAGACCTACCGGAAGTGCTGGACAGCATGGTGGTGGACCTGGAATACCTGGGCCGCGAATCCTACATGCCGCTGTTCGTGGTGCTGCGCCCCGATATCGAGCTGACGCCCGAATTGACCGGCCTGATTCGTGACCGGATCAAGGTCGCCCTGTCCGCGCGGCACGTGCCCAACGACATCTTCCAGGTCGATGCGATCCCTCGCACCTTGTCGGGCAAGAAGATGGAGCTGCCGATCAAGAAACTGCTGCTCGGCCAAGCACTCGAGAAAGTGGCCAACCCGGACACCATGGCCAACCCGGAGAGCTTGCCGTGGTTCGAGGCGTTTGCCCGTCGCCATGCGGCAGGTAACGCGACGGCAGCGTAACCGCCGCCCGGCCCCCCTTGCCGCCACGTCTTCACCAGCAAGGCGCTGGCGGCAGTTTCCAACCGGACCCGACGTTTTTCAGTCGTCTCGGTGGGAACACCCCGGATGCCCCAAACGTAACCGCCGGGAGCGACGCCCATCGGCGGCAGGGGCTGAATCGGTCATGCCTCACAGCAAGGTGTTTGCCTTCATCCGCTCCAGCTCCTGGCTATCCACCAGAATGCGTACCGCGTCGTGGCGCCAGTATTCATGGTCGCAATCGATGATTTCGCCATGCTGGTCGTAGTTGACGCAGGAGATCAGCAAGATCGGGCTGCCCTCGGTCAGCATCAGTGCCTGCGCCACCTCGCCCCAGGCGGCCGTGGGGTTGATCTCGAAACGAGAGCGCCCGTAGCGCACCCCGTACTGCTGCTCGTAAAGCGTGGTCAGCGACTGGCTCAGGTCATGTTCCAGAATGCCGGGAAAGCGCTCCGGTTTCAGGTAATGCCGCGCCAGCAGTACCACGCGACCATCCAGCTTGCGCAGCCGTGTGACCTCGTTCACCCGCGACAGGGTGGGCAACGCCAGCTCCTGGCACAGAGTCGGCGTTGCCACGATGGTGCGCGACGACAGCACCAGGGTTTCCAGTTGCCGCTTCTGTTCGGTAACGATCTGGTGAAAGGGAGAGCGGTACAGCGGGTTGTAGATCAGCCTGGGCGGGGCGACGAACCAGCCACGGCGGTCTTCGCAATAGACGCGCCCTTCGGCCTCCATCGCCAGCAGGGCCTCCTTCACCGTCGTGCGCGTGGTATCGAACAACTCGGAAAGCTCGCGCTCGGATGGCAGCTTGACCCCCGGCTGCAGCAATTTGCTATCGATCTGCATCTCCAGCGACTGCCTGATCTGGGCGGCCAGAGTGGTATTGCGCTCAATTGTCGCCAATTGGACTACTCCAGTATTTCAAATTAATGGCAAATCTATCACGAAATCATTATTTCTCAAAGACATGTCAAGGGAATGACAGTGTTGCCCGCCCGGTAGGTCTGCAAAGAAAACCACACGGCGAATTTTTATTTATATCGTTAAAATTCAAATAATTGGCAAAACAAAATCCTTGCGACGTCGCGTTTTTGCTGCCCGGCAACATGCAGCACGATTGACAGCCGGAAAGCCACTGGACTAAGGTTTGCCTGCAGTTCAAATCTGGACTAGACCAAAGGAGCAAACATGAACAACTTGCTGGTTAGCGTCGTATTCGGCGGGCTTTGCCTCTGCCTGGCACAGGCCAATGCCGAGAGCCTCACCGTCCTGGCCCAGGCCGCCAAGAAAGAAGGCGCCGTTTACAGCGTGGGTATGCCCGACGACTGGGCCAACTGGAAAGACACCTGGGCACAGGTTACCCAGAAATATGGCCTGAGTCACCGCGATACCGATCTGAGCTCGGCTGAAGAACTGGCCAAGTTCGAGGCCGAAAAGACCAACGCGACGGCAGATATCGGCGACGTTGGGCATACGTTTGGCCCGGTTGCGCTGCAAAAGGGGCTGACCCAGCCGTACAAGCCCAGCACCTGGAACGACATTCCCGCCTGGGCCAAGGACAAGGACGGCCATTGGGTACTGGCCTATACCGGCACCATTTCCTTCATCACCAACAACCAGTTGGTGAAAGAGCCGCCCAAATCCTGGGCCGACCTGCTGAAAGGCAAATACAAGGTCACGCTGGGTGCGGTAGGGGTTTCCGCCCGTGCCAACAGTGCCGTGCTGGCCGCCGCGCTGGCCCGTGGCGGCGACGAGAAGAACCTGAAGCCGGCGCTGGAGTTCTTCGGCCAACTAGCCAAGCAGGGGCGCCTGTCGCTGATCGACCCGAGCCTGGCCAACCTGGAAAAGGGGGAGATTGAAGTCGGCATCCTGTGGGATTTCACCTCGCTGAGCTACCGCGACCGCATCGACAGCAAGCGCTTCACGGTGAGCATTCCCACCGACGGCTCGGTCACCACCGGTTACACCACCATCATCAACAAGTACGCCAAGCACCCGAACGCCGCCAAGCTGGTGCGCGAATACGTGCTGAGCGATGCGGGCCAGGTCAACCTGGCGCGCGGCTATGCCCGACCGATCCGCAGCAATGTGTCGATTCCGGCCGATGTGCAGGCCAAGCTGCTGCCCGCCAGCCAGTACAAGGTTGCCAAGCCGATCCGCGACTTCGCCGCCTGGGAGGACTCGACCAAGAAGCTGCCGCGCCAGTGGCAGGAAATGGTCATGGTGAACATGCAGTAAGGGGCGCCTGCCACGTCCAGCCAGGCCAGCCTGGTATGGGTACGAAGGCATTCCCGACGGGGCGGCGCCGGCGCATAGCGGCATCGAGCGCAACGACGCCGGCCCGGCCTGCGGCGGGTGCCACGGTCCGTGTTCGGCCAACGTTTCAGCAAGCGGCCGTATAGCCGTGTGCAACCGACCGAGCCGTGCCGCCTCGCCGCCGGCCTGCGCCACACCAAACCGCGTAACCCGGAGTTACTTTTGTCATGAAAACCACTTCGCTCCCCCTTGCCGGCAAGCCTGCCGTGCCGGTGCGGCCGCGCTCACGGCTGCGGCACTGGCCGGCGGCGCTGTTGCTGCTGCCCTTTTTCGCCATGCTGATACTGTTCAGCCTGGCGCCGATGGTGTGGGTGCTGGTCAACAGCGTGCACACCGAACAGGGCCTGTCGCTGGCCAACTACGGCGACATCCTGTCCTCGCCGTTTTACCGCCAGGCCTTCGACAACAGCCTGCGCATTTCCTTGTGGTCCAGCGTGATCGGGTTGGTGATTTCGCTGCTGGGGGCAGCCTCCTTGCGCCGGGTTTCCGGCCGGCTGCGCCGGCTCGTGGTGTCGATCACCAATATGACCAGCAACCTCACCGGCGTCCCGCTCGCCTTCGCCTTCATCATTCTGGTGGGCACCAATGGCGCGCTGACCGTGCTTCTGCGCCAGTGGGGGCTGATCGAGGACTTCCGTCTGTACTCCAGCAACGGCGTCATCCTGATCTACACCTATTTCCAGATCCCGCTGGGCGTGCTGCTGCTGTATCCGGCCTTCGATTCGCTGGATGACGACTGGCAGGCCGCGGCCTCGCTGTTGGGCGCCCGGCTGTGGCAATACTGGCGTTACGTGGGTCTGCCGGTGCTGGCCCCCGCCATCCTTGGCACCTTCATCCTGCTGTTTGCCAATGCCATCGGCGCCTATGCCAGTGCCTATGCCCTGACGCAAGGCAACTTCAACCTGATCACGGTTCGCATTGCCAGCCTGGTGTCCGGCGACATCTTCCTGGAGCCGAACATGGCCGCCGCCCTGTCGGTATTGCTGATGCTGATGTTGCTGCTGGTCACCGCCGTCAACCAGTGGTTGCTGAAGAAAGGAGCCCGTCATGCGCGCTGAGCTCTATCACCGCAGCGTGGTCGCCGTGCTGATCCTGCTGCTGACCGTACCGGTGCTGGCCACCCTGCTGTATTCGCTGTCCGAACACTGGGGTGCCACCATCCTGCCGGACGACCTGTCGCTGAGCTGGTATCTGCAGCTGTGGCAGGACAGCGCCTTCCTCGCCGCCTTCGGGCGCTCGCTGGCGGTGTGCCTGGGCACCCTGCTGCTCTCCACGCTGATCATCGTGCCGGCGGTGTTCGTGGTGTTCTACCGCTTTCCCGGCCTGGACAAGCTGATGAACGCGCTGATCCTGATTCCGTTCGCGGTGCCGCCGGTGGTGACCTCGGTGGGCTTGCTGAACATCTACGCCGATGGTCCGCTGAACATCACCGGCACGCCGTGGATTCTGGTGGGCTGCTATTTCACCATCGCCCTGCCCTTCATGTACCGCTCGCTGGTCAACAGTCTCGCCAGCATCAATGTGCGCGACCTGATGGATGCCGCCCATTTGCTGGGTGCCAGCACCCCGGTGGCCTTTTTGCGGGTGATCCTGCCCAACCTGCGCAAAGGGCTGATGGCCTCGCTGTTCCTGGCGTTTTCCTTCCTGCTGGGCGACTTCGTGTTTGCCAACCTGCTGGCCGGTTCCCACTACGAAACCCTGCAGGTCTACCTCTACAACATGCGTCAGACGAGCGGCCACTTCACCAGTGCCATCGTCATGAGTTACTTCCTGTTCACACTGTTCCTGACGTGGCTGACCGCCCGTTTCAGCAAATAGGATGACATGCCATGAGTTACGTTGAAGCTAGCGGCCTGGCCAAGAAATATGGCAACGCCACCATTTTCCAGGACATCCATTTCTCGCTACGGAAAGGGGAATTCGTCACCCTGCTGGGCCCCAGCGGCTGCGGCAAATCCACGCTGCTGCGCAGCCTGGCCGGACTGACCGACATCGACGCGGGCTGTATCCGCGTCGACGGCGAGGACATCACCCGCGCCGCGCCGCAAAAACGCGGCATCGGCATGGTGTTCCAGAGCTATGCGCTGTTCCCCAACATGAGCGTGGAACAGAACATTGCCTTCGGCCTGAAGCTGCAAAAGCAGCCGGGCAGCGAGATTGCGCGCAAGGTAGCCGACGTGATCCGCCTGGTGGCACTGGGCGGCAAGGAACAGCACTATCCGCACGAACTGTCCGGCGGTCAGCGTCAGCGCGTGGCACTGGCGCGCGCACTGGTGGTGGAGCCGCGCATCCTGCTGCTGGATGAACCCCTGTCGGCGCTGGACGCCCGCATCCGCAAATCGCTGCGGGAGCAAATCCGCGACATCCAGCAACGACTGGGCCTGACCACGGTCTTTGTCACCCACGATCAGGAAGAAGCCCTGACCATGTCCGACCGCATCTTTGTCATGGATCAGGGGCGCATCGTGCAGGAAGGCTCGGCCGAAATGATCTACACCCGCCCGGCCACCGAGTTCGTGGCCCGCTTCATGGGCAGCTACAACCTGCTGACACCCACCGAAGCCAGCCGCCTGCTGCAGTTGGAAACCCGCGGCCATCTGGCGATCCGCCCGGAAGCCATCCAGATCTTCACCCCGGGGCAGGCCTACCCGGCGCACCTGAGCGCGCCACTACCAGCCACCATCCGCCAGCACCAGCTGCTGGGCAACGTCATCCGCTATCAGGTGCAGGCCCACGGCATCACCCTGCAGGTAGACCAGTTGAACCGCCGCGCCGAAGACCTGCTGCCCGCCGGCACCGAGGTAAACCTGATGATCGATCAACAACAAATGCGGGAGGTGCACTGAGATGGCACTGGGAATTTTCGACATGGACGACACCCTGGTGGATGGCGACAGCGCCAATCTCTGGCTGCACTACCTGGTGGAGCGCGGTCTGGCGCCTGCCGAGATGCTGCCGCGCGAAGCCGAGCTGCTGCAGGCCTACCGCGATGGCCGGGTGGACATGCACGAATACATGCGCTTTGCGCTGATCCCGCTGCGCGGCCTCGGCCTGGACACCGTGCAGGGCTGGCTGGCGCCCTTCGTCGAGCACATCATCCTGCCGCGCATTTTCCCGCAGGCGCTACGCCAGCTGGAGTGGCACCGCGCCCGCCAGGACCGGCTACTGGTGATCTCCGCCACCGGTGAGCACCTGGTCAACGCCATCGCGCGCCAGCTGGGCGTGGCGGATTCGATCGGTATCCAGCTGGCAACTCGTGATGGCTGTTACAGCGGCGATACCCACGGCGTGCTGAGCTATCGCGAAGGCAAGGTAACCCGCTTGCATCAATGGCTGCACGACGAGGGCGAATCGCTGCACGACAGCTACGGCTACAGTGACTCGCTGAATGACGTGCCGCTGCTGGAAGCCGTCACCCATCGCCATGCCATCAACCCCGACGCCACCCTGCGCCGTATTGCCGGCGAGCGCGGCTGGCAAGTCCTGTGCTGGCAGCACGCGGCGCAACAGGCCTGAACCCGGTCCCGCTGCGGCGGGATCATCGCAGCGCCGGCAAGGCGCAAGCGAGGTAAGCATGTTTACAGTGTTATTGCATCTTGCCGGCGGTGTCGCCCTGCTGACCTGGGGCCTGCACATGGTGGAATCGGGCATCATGCGCGCCTGGGGCGCCGGGCTGCGCCACGTGATGGCCGGCAGCCTCGGCAACCGTTTCAAGGCGTTTTTTGCCGGCATGGGTGTGACCGCGGTACTGCAAAGCAGCACCGCCACCGGCCTGATCGCCTCGGCCTTTGCCGGCCGTAAGCTGATGACGCCCGTCACCGGACTGGCCATCATGCTGGGCGCCAATGTCGGCTCCACGCTGATCGTGCAGGCGTTCTCGCTGGACCTGAGCTGGCTGTCGCCCGCCTGTCTGGTCATCGGCATGGCCCTGTTCGAACGCGGCAAGGGCTCGCAACACGGCAACATTGGCCGCGCCCTGATCGGCCTTGGCCTGATGCTGCTGGCGCTGGCGCTGCTGGTCGGCACCATGCGACAAGCCGAAAGCGCCCCGGCAGTGCGCAGCATTCTGGCGGTGCTATCCGGCCAACCCCTGCTCACCGCCGCCATCGCTGCCGTGCTGACCTGGGCGGCGCACTCCAGCACACCGGTAGTGCTGCTGGTGATGTCGCTGTCCGGCAGCCATGCCATGGCGCTGGACACCGCCTTGTCGATGGTGCTGGGCGCCAATATCGGCAGCGCGCTGAACCCGTATATCGAGGGAGCCAAGAGCGAGGACAACCTGCGCAAGCGCCTGCCCACCGGCAATCTGCTGCTGCGCGGCGGCGTCTGCCTGCTGCTGTTGCCGTTTGTCTCCGTGCTGGCATCGCTGCTGCACGCGAGCAGCACCGATAGTGCCCAGCTGATCGCCCACGTGCACACGCTGCTGAACCTGGCGATTGCCCTGCTGTTCATCGGCCTGTTGGACCCGTTGGCCACCGCCTTGGAACGACTGCTGCCAGACAACCGCGAAGCAGAAAGCCCCGATGCCCCACGCTATCTGGACCCGTCAGCCATCGCCTCGCCATCGCTGGCGCTGGCCTGTGCCACACGCGAAGCCCTGCACATGGGCGATGTCGTGGGCGACATGCTACGCCGCAGCCTGCCGGCCCTGCTGCAAGGCGATCGTCGCCTGGTCGGCGAAGTAATGCGCCGAGACGATGCGGTGGACAGTCTGCACGAGGCGATCAAGCTGTACGTTACCGCAGTCACACGAGAAGGGCTGGAGCCGGCCGATGCGCGCCGCGCCATGTCGATCATGTCTTTCGTCATCAATATGGAGCATATCGGCGACATCGTGGACAAAAACCTGATGGAGCTGGCCAGCAAGAAGATCAAGGGCAAGCTGTGCTTTTCTGCCGAAGGCGCCACCGAACTACAGGCACTGCACGAGCAGGTACTGGAAAGTTTCCAGCGCGCCCAGGCGGCGTTTGTCTCCAGCTGCGTGAAAACCGCCGAGCGCATCCTGGACGACAAGGTCATTGTGCGCGACCTGGAGCGCGAAGGCGCCGACAACCATTTGCTGCGCCTGCGCGATGGCCGCCCGGAAAGCATTCTGTCCAGCTCGCTGCACCTGGATGTACTGCGCGATCTGAAACGCATCCATTCGCACATCTGCGCCACGGCCTATCCGATTCTGGAACAGCAGGCACCCCAGTCATGAACCGACACCCTTTCACGGAGAACACCGCATGTTAACCACGGCCAACGCCGCCAAGGTGGTACAACGCATCGACACTATCCCGCTATTCCTTCATGCCTACGCCTATCACCTCAACATGCGCTGCGGCAGAATCCTGCCTGCCGATCTGCTGGATATCGCGCACCCGCAGCAGTTGGCCGGCGTGAAGATCCACGTGCTGGATGGCGAAGCCGCCGCCTTGTGCCATGCCGGCCCGGAAGAATTGCAGGGATTTGGCGCCCGGGCCGCGGCGCTGGGGCTGGAACTGCATATCGAAACCAGCGCCTCCGACGCCGTGGCCATTGACGAGGCCGTGCGCATCGCCCGTCATACAGGCGCCCGTTCAGTGCGCTTTTATCCGCGTTACGAAGGCCATCTGCACGATGTATTAGGCCAGGTGGCAGCAGACATCCGGTCCATGAAGGCACGCTACAGCGACAGCGACTTGCGCTTCACCATTGAACAGCACGAGGACCTGACCAGCCACGAGCTGGTCGCGCTGGTGGCTGGCAGCGATTGGCCGCAACTGTCGATCCTGTTCGACTTCGCCAACATGATCAACGCCAATGAAGCCCCGCTGGCGGCGCTGGACGCCATGGCCGCCCACGTTACCGAAGTGCACATCAAAGACGCGCGCATCGTGGCCGAGGCCACCGGCAATGGCCACCTCGCCTGTCGCTCCGGCCAGGGGGAGCTACCGTTTCGCGCCCTGCTCACCCGTCTGCTCTGCCTCGGCGACAAGCAGCCGCAAGTCCGTGCCTATGGTCTGGAAGAAGAAGTGGATTACTACGCCCCGCCATTTCGCCACGATAACGAAGGTCCGAACCCGTGGATCCCCTGGCGCGAAATGAGCGAGACCCCACTACCGGAGCACGATCTGCCCGCGAGATTGCAGCAGGAAATCGATGATGCCGCCGCGCAACTGGCCTTTGTGCGCCAGACACTGGCACTCATTCGCGCAGAGGCAATGGGCTTCCTTGGTGAGGGCTGAAAACGCCCAAGAGCTTGGACTTGCCCCCGGTTGAGCGCCAGTGCGGCACCCGTCCCAGCGAGGCCGCAAAGTCAGGGCCGAACCTTAGCCCTTGGCATTGCCGGCGGCGGCCGACAGTTGGCTGGCGGTGATCGGGCCGATACCGATGGCGCGACAACTTGGGAAGGCCGATCGGAGCGCCTAATCTGCAGCTGGCCCCCTCTCCAACAAGCGAATCGGGAATGATCTGAGGTGTCTCAGCTTTGGCTCAGTACCCCAGCAAAATAAATAGCGGGTATACAAGCGGGTATAAAACGACTGGGATTCTATAAATTCCCTTGCAATTCAAAAGGATAAAGTCTAAATGCTGCTTATGATCGATAGCGGGCACAGCAGTTTCTCCCGGTTCGCTTAAGTTCGCCACATGCCTGCCAACCGTGCCGGCACCTCCTCGTCTCGTTCATGACAGTTCGCTGCTGACCAGAGCCATCCGCGCAAATTGTGAGTAAGATTGTGAGTAACGGTTTTTACTCACTTTTCCGTTTCTGGTTACTCACATGATCTCTGATACCAAAATCCGCCAAGCCAAACCACAGGAGAAGGTCTATCGCCTGTCCGATGCGAAAGGCTTGGCACTAGAGGTTCGTCCGACTGGCCAGAAAATTTGGCGCTATCGCTTTAGGTTGGCCGGCAAGGCCAACATGTTCACCCTTGGTGATTACCCTACCATCAGTTTGGCCGAGGCACGCCAGAAACTAGAAGAAGCTCGTGCGCTTGTCGCCCAAGGCATCAACCCCAACACGGCTAAGCGCACCGCTGTGAGTAACCGGATTGAAGAGAACAAGAACACCTTCCGACTCGTAGCGGAGGACTGGATTTCTGCCAATACGCACTGGTCCGAGAGTTACCGACGGCAGGTGCGCCGCACTCTGGATGCGGATGCCATACCAAAAATTGGCGACTTACCAATTCGTGACATTTCTTCGGCCCAAGTGCTTGAGATCATCAATGTGGTGCTGAAACGGAATGCACCCATCGTCGCCAGGAATCTGCGGCAGTGGATCGGAGCAGCCTTCCGTCATGGCATCACGACATTGCGGTGTGAGCTTGATCCGACGCAGCCCCTAAGCGGCGTGGTCAAGCGTGGCAAAATCAAACACCACCAGCCGCTGAAACTTGAAACCCTGCCAAAGTTTCTTCAGTCGCTGGAAGCCTACAAGGGATATGGCATCGCCAAGCCGGCGGCACAGTTCATGCTGATGACTTTCGTCCGGACCATCGAGATTCGCCGGGCTGAGTGGTCTCAGTTCGATCTTGAAAGCTGCACTTGGCGCATTCCAGAGGAATTGATGAAGATGAAGACGGAACATATCGTTCCGCTGTCAACACAGGCAGTAGCATTGTTGCGAGAACTGCACAAATTCACTGGCCATCGGCGGTTCGTGTTCCCAAACACACGCCGTCCCGATGAATCCATTACGGCGACCACGATAAACCGTGTGATTGAATACATTGGATTCAAGGGCGTGGTGTCTGGCCATGGATTCCGCTCGACAGCCTCAACTATGCTGCACGAACTGGGCTATCCCGAGCTGGTGATTGAGCGCCAGTTGGCCCACTTGGAGCGCAACAAGGTCAAAGCCGCGTACAACCACGCCCAGTTCTTGGCTGAACGCCGCGCGATGATGCAGGACTGGTCAGACTACCTCGACAAAGCGAAGGCAAAACGGGAAGTGTCATCCATCTGAAACCGTCCGAATTCGGACGGTTTCCTGTATCCCACCAGTTGCCACTACCGCTCTGGGACGGCTCGTTCGAGATTGTCGCGTGCCCCAAGGGCCGCCTACCTTCACCTGTGACCGTAAACCCGGCGTCAATGTAACCGTGCAGATCAAATAACCGATCGGCTAGCCAGCTTCTGTTCTTCGATCCAGGCATCCAGATCCATCTCGTCCCACCCTGAAACTCGTCCGATTTTCACCGGCCTCGGGAAGTCCCCTGATTTCATACGTGCGTAGATCGTTGTTTTCCCAAGGCCCATTTTGGCCTTCACCTGGGGCAGTCGCAAAATTTTTCGCATTTCCGCACCATCGCTCAATTTCGGTTTCGATGGTTATATTCAACACTGTTCCAATAAAAAAACCGCTTCGAAAAACAGGGGGTTTTGCCCCTTTTTCGTTACGAACAGCACCTAGGTTGCCATTTCAGCCCATTAGACCCTCGTTCTTGAGCCCACAGCCGAGATGCTCCTCGCGGAGGACGACACAAGTGGACCAGTCCACCGATCCATGACCAGCGCGCGCACTAGATACGAAATCCAAATCTGCATAACCAACGTGCTGTTGGTTACTGCGCGCGTGGGATCGGCCGGTCATCCTGTTCCTGGCACCAGCGATGGGGCGCTACCTGCCTTTCAGGGGCGAACCGCGCTGAACGACAGCTCTCAATCTAGCGAATGCGCGCTTCCGACCCAAAGCAATGGGATGGACTCCTCCCTCCTGATACGGCATCAACGCGCCAGACTGGAGGCGTCAACAAACCAGTCAAAACGGAACGAGGAGTCCACCATGAAGATTATGCGCATCGGCATCGATTTGGCCAAAAACGTTTTCCAGATTCATGGGGTGGATGCTCATGAGCACCCTGTGTGTCGCCGGCAACTGCGTCGTCATCAACTCCTGGAGTTCTTCCAGAAACTCGAACCCTGCCTGATCGGCATGGAAGCCTGTGCCGGTGCGCATCATTGGGCACGTCAGCTCCAGGCAATGGGACACACGGTCAAGTTGATTGCCCCGCAATTTGTGAAGGCTTATCTGAAGGGCAACAAGAATGATGCCAACGATGCAGAAGCGATTTGCGAAGCGGTCAGCAGACCGGGAATGCGTTTTGTACCGATCAAAACGATTGAGCAGCAGGATCTGCAGGCATTGCACCGCATTCGGACCGAACTGATTCACCAGCGGACCGCCAAGGTCAATCAGATTCGCGGCTTGCTGACTGAGTATGGAATCGTGATCGCGGTGACCGTGAAGCAATTGCGTCAGGCGTTACCACTCATCCTGGAGGATGCAGAAAACGGCCTCTCGGCGTGCTTCCGTCATCTGCTGGATGGTCTGCGCGAAGATCTGGTGTATCTGGACGAACAAATTGCCATCGTAGATCAGGACATGGTACGCCAAGCCAATGAAAATGCGATGGCCAGAAAGCTGCAGCAACTACGCGGTATTGGCCCCATTACCGCCACTGCACTGGTGGCCGCCATTGGCAACGCCAAGGACTTCAAGCGGGGGCGGGATCTTGCTGCGTGGCTGGGACTGGTCCCTGCTCAGCACAGCAGTGGCGGCAAAGACCGGTTACTGGGGATCAGCAAGCGAGGTAATACCTATCTGCGCACTTTGGTCATTCACGGGGCGCGAGCGGTCGTTCGCGCCGCTGCGACACAAACAGATCGCCTCAGTTGCTGGATTCAAAGCCTGTGCGCCCGTCGCAACAATAATATTGCCGCGGTCGCCTTGGCCAACAAGACGGTACGCCTAGCCTGGGCGCTGATGACGCGGGAAGCGGATTACGACCCAGATTATGGGCAGGCAGGAGACACAGTGTCCTGAGCATTCGGGTTGGACAGGGCCTCGGCAACGAGATGATCAACGCTTAACCCATCTTCACGATTGCGCAGCATGAAGCAGTGATGGCGAACAGGTCGAACCGGCGTCGGAAGAACCCGAAAACTGGCCAAGTGCGAACAGCACGACAAAGCAATAGGGATCTGGCGCGCGGATAGCCCATTATGGCCCGGGCAATTAAGCCCAACTCAGAGGCCGGATATACGTAAGCAGTCGATCCGAACTCCAGAGCTGTGAAATGTGTGCAAACCGGGAGGAGTCCATATACGGCCAATCAATAATGATGTCAACGGTGAAATCGGCTACTCAGGTAGAGTCGCTTTGTCACATTTTTGGCGGCCAATTATGCGTCTCCGCCTGGCAGTCCTTGCACCAAGTGTACAGTGCCTAATACATCACCAGCCCGTGCTGCAGCATCTCGTGATCGTCGGCATAGACCTGGGACAGCCCGAGAGAGAGGGCGTATAGCCCTGCGGATTGCGGGGTCAGATCGAGCCGCGAGGTGTCGGCTCCGCGCACGATGACGGCAAGCTGCTGCAGCGCCGGATCGTCGGTAAGTCCGTACTGTTTCAGGAAGGCATCGAAGCTGCACAGTTCGCCCTCATGCGAAAGCTCGACACCAGGAATGTCGTACGGGATCGCTCCCGTCTCTGCCGCCACCTTCAGCACATCGGCCGGCGGTACGAACAGAAACTCGGGTGACTTGTCGATAAAGCGTGTAATGAGCCAAGGGCAGGCTATGCGGTCGATCTTCGACCGCTCGCGAGTGATCCACTTCATCATGCCTCCTATTGCAGCTGCTGCCTGGAACGGTACGGCTCCACCTGCACATCGGTGATGTCCATGCCGTTATCCCGAAAAATCAGCCCCTTGCCTTCCCGCACGATTGCTACGCACTGCTCAGGCGCACCCAGTGGCACGCTCAGACATAGCCGGTTGTCGTGAATCGACCAGCGCCCCTTGCGGGGTCGCCCCATTTCGACGCCATCGATGCTCCCGTCAGGCTTCAGGTGATAGGTCCAGTGATGGCCATCCGTGGCTACCTTGCCAACGAAGGTCTTGTTAATTTCTGCGCCTGACAAGGTATGCCGACTCAGTGGTTGCGCAGCCATGGCGACACTTGAGGCCATGGCGAAGCCGGCCGCTACCATCCAAACCCTTACGCATTGCCGGCCACGGCACTGAACCGCTGCTGCACGGCCGGCCAGTTGATGCTCTGCATGAAGGCATCGACGTAAGCACCTGCCTTTGCGCCGTAGTCCATGTGGTAGGCGTGCTCGTACATATCCAGCGCCAGGATCGGCGTGGCACCGACCAAGGTATGGGCATGGTCGGATGCCCATTGGTTGATCAGTTTGCGGTCGCGTGGTGACCAGGTCAGCAATACCCAGCCCGAACCGCCGCCCAGTGCCTTGCCCATGGCGCTGAATTCGGCTGCCCAGCGTTCAACGCTGCCGAAGTCGCGAGCCAGGGCATCGGCGAGGTGGCTGAGTGGTGCACTGCCAGCTCCGCCCAGGCTGTCGAAATACAGCTCGTGCAGGATCATCGAATTGGCGGCGA
This sequence comes from Pseudogulbenkiania sp. AW2-16, assembly GCF_056824575.1. Taxonomy (NCBI): domain Bacteria; kingdom Pseudomonadati; phylum Pseudomonadota; class Betaproteobacteria; order Neisseriales; family Chromobacteriaceae; genus Pseudogulbenkiania; species Pseudogulbenkiania sp. AW2-16. Next base: position 3,268,522 of record NZ_CP157668.1, read on the forward strand.
TCAATTCTTCGCGCTTCAGACCATTGAGTTCGAACACTGCAGCGCTGGTGAAGTCCAGGCCCTGCAAGCGTGTGCTGATGGCGTTCAGGCGTTTCACCGCGCCGCTGTAGTTGTTCTCGTGATGGCTGCGGATGAGCTGGTCCTACAGTCCGTTGAGGCTGGCGGGGCCGCAGGCCAAGGGCTGGATCTGGTAAGTCATGGACACTCTCCTCTCGGTTGATTTCAGTGGTGCAACAGCGGATACAGCAGCAGGCCGATCGCAGCAGCGCCAACGACGATCACCGGTTCTTGCAGCTTTTTGAAGCGCCACAGCAACAGGATGGTGACGATCGCCAGCAATACGGTTGGTACATCGACCAGCGAGCGTTTTGCGATCACGATGACCGAGCCGGTGATCGCGCCCACGGCCGCCGCAGTGATGCCGTTCACGAACGCCACCACCCCCGGCAACTTGCCGTACTTCTTGAAATACGGTGCGGGCAGCACGGTGAACAGGTAGCACGGCAGGAAGGTGCCCAGCGCCGCCACGCACGCACCGGGAAAACCCGCGACCAGGTAGCCGATGAAGCCCACCGTGATGACCACCGGCCCCGGCGTAATCATCGCCACGGCCACGGCATCGACGAATTGCTTGTCGTTGAGCCAGTGGTGCTCGGTCACGACGCCTCCGTAGAGGAACGGGACGATCGCCAGCCCTGAGCCGAAGACAAATGCGCCGGCCTTGGTGAAGAAGAGGCCGATCTGGCTCAGCAGCGACAGATCCAAGCCGGCCAGCAGGTTGCTGGCAGCTGGCACCTGGGCGGCAGTGACCGCATTCAGACTGCCTTTGCCCAGCCATTTGGGCGGTGCGCGCAAGAACCAGCCAAGCACCCCGGCCGCCACGAACAGCCAGGCGATTTCCGACTCGGTGATGACCGTCACGGCGAGGAGGGTCAGGTAGATGGCCCACAACAGTTTGTCCTTGCCGACGCTCTTGGTCGTCAGCTTGTGGGCGCTGATCGCAATGATGCCGATCACGGCGGCGCCGACCCCGTAGAACACGGCCTGCATCCAGTGCAGCCCGCCAAACTGCTGGTAGGCCCAGCCCAGTGCCACCACCATCAGGAACGAGGGCAGCACGAAAGCCAGCCCGACCAGCGTGGCGCCCAGAGTGCGGTAATGCACATAGCCGAGATAAATGGCGGTTTGCGCGGCCAGCGGCCCGGGGGCGAGCTGGGCCAGCGCTAACCCCTCCTTATAGTCGGCCTCCGTAATCCAGCCATGGCGCTCAACCAGGTCGCGGTGCATGTAGCCGACCAGAGCCACCGGGCCACCGAAGCCGAAGCTGCCAAGGCGCAGGAAGTACAGCACCAGCTGCCACAAGGTGTAGGCTGGATGCGTACTGATGGGGACGGTATTGCTGGTATTGCTCAAGGTGATCTCCTGCTACAGAAGTGTTGCTAGAGGGCCTTACGGTCTGGCCGCGCCCTGGAAGTGGGTATAGAGCGAGTCCAGGACGTTGCTGATGTCGGCCAGCAGCAGGTCATCGTCTACGATCCGGCTGCGTGCGCCACCCAGTACAGCCTCGAAGCCGACACCCTCGGGCACCACGCTGCCGCCGACATCGAGTGCGTGCACCAGCTCACCGAGTCGGGCCAAGGCCTGGTCGTGCTCGAAGCCGAAACTCGCCAGTAGCACCTCGAACGTCACCCGCTCTCCGATATGGGAAAACGTCGCCCCGTCGAAATCGAAACCCAGCGCCTCCAACGGGCAAGCGTGAACGTCGGTCAGCCAAATGAAACGGGCGGCGGGGTCAATGAAGCGACGGATCAGCCAGGCCGAGGCGACACGATCGACCCACGGGCGGGCTCGCGTAGCCCATAGCCGCTTTTGGTAGCCGGCCGGGTTGAGACGGGGGATGTCTCCACCAACCGCCAATGGCTCATCTGGCGAGTAGTGGCGGGTCAGCCGCTTCTCCGCGTCGTTGCATTGCCGACGAGCTGACTCCAGCGACTCACCGGCAAAAAAGTCGATGGTGGCGATCGTTTCCAGCTCCTTGCGCAGCTGGCGCAGACTGCGCCGGGCTTCGCTCTCCGACTCCGGTAGCTGTGCCAGCAGCGCCGCCAGCTCCTCGCTCCATTGCTGGTAGGCCTCGCTCCGGTCGAACAGCGCCTGCCATTCCGCCTGGGTTGCGGGGGAGTCTTCCACCACCTGCAGTACGTGGGCCATGCCATCTGCGGCCAACAGCTCATCGCGCAAGTTCGCCAGCGCTTGGCGCAGTTCAGGCCGGGCCGGCAACAGGTAGACGCCATCGCGTAGCGCGGCAGCACCGATCGCTTTCATTTGCCGCCATAGCCGCACACGCAGGGTGCCGTTTTGTCCGCTCACGCTGGTGACCAAAGCGAGCCAGTTGATCTGATTCATTTCGCCTCCTTTGAAATGAAGATTACACTATTTGTAATGTATGTAATATTACGTTTAGCGCAAAGCTCATTACATTTGCTCGTGATCGGACTGGGAGCCGACACGAGCCTGGACATCCCAAGCTTCAGGAAAGCCTAGCGGTCAGCCCTCGGCTTTCTTGTCTTTTCCTATCCTCCTGGATAGGATACGAAGCCATGAGTACACACACCTCCCACCCCGACATCATCAAGCGGCTCAAGCGAGCCGATGGCCACCTCAAGAGCATCATTGCCATGCTCGAAGAGGGCGCAGCTGCCTGGACATTGCCCAGCAGCTTCAGGCCGTCGAAAGCGCTGTCACCAACGCCAAGAAAATTCTGGTGCATGACCATATCGAGCACTGCCTGGAACATGCGGTGCGCGAGGGCCAGCAAAGCGCGGACGATACCCTGCGCGAGTTCAAAGAGATCACCAAATACTTGTAGCGGGCATATGTCCGGCGGGACTACCACCACAACAGGGCAACTACCTGGCAAGTGAGAGATCGCCATGAATTGGAAAGAAGGACTACGCCAGACTGGCGTGCCGGCGGCGCTGGGCGCAGCGCTGTTATTTGGCGCAGGAACGCCGTTTGCCAAACTGCTGCTGCATAACGTCAACCCATGGCTGCTGGCCGGGCTGCTCTACCTTGGCTCTGGCGTTGGCCTGACACTGTACCGTCGTCTGACGCGGGCACCTGCCGTCCGCTTGCCGCGTCATGAAGCCCCATGGTTTATAGGGGCCATCGTGTCGGGCGGTATCGTCGGGCCGGTGTTACTGATGCTGGGCCTGACTGGGATGCCGGCCTCCGGGGCGTCGCTGCTGCTCAATGCCGAGGGTGTGTTCACGGCGCTGCTGGCCTGGTTCGCCTTCAAGGAAAACTTCGACCACCGCATTGCATTGGGGATGGTGGCCATTGTTGCAGGGGCACTGATCCTGAGCTGGCCGGGAGAGGCGCGCTTCGCTGGCATGTGGCCGGCACTGGCGGTCGTTGGCGCTTGCTTCGCCTGGGGTATCGACAACAACCTGACGCGCAAAGTCTCCCTGACGGATGCAACCTGGATCGCCTCGGTCAAAGGATTGGCGGCCGGCTCGGTCAACCTGGCCCTGGCTTTAATGTTGGGAGCTTCTCTGCCGCCGCCGCCCAACCTCGGCGGGGCCATGATCGTTGGCTTCCTTGCCTATGGTGTGAGCTTGGCGCTGTTCGTGGTAGCGCTGCGCCACCTCGGCACTGCCCGCACTGGTGCCTACTTCTCTGTCGCACCGTTCTTCGGTGCCCTGCTGGCATTGACTATGGGGGAGCCGATCACGCTACCGTTGTTGCTTGCCGGTGGATTGATGGCCATCGGCATCTGGCTGCACCTCACCGAACGCCACGAGCACGTGCACACGCACGAAGCGTTGGAACATGAGCACGAGCATGTGCATGATGAGCATCACCAGCACGACCATGACTATCCGATCGCACCAGGCACCAAGCACCGTCATCAGCATCGGCACGACGTGCTGACGCATACCCACCCGCATTTCCCTGACTCACACCACAGGCACAAGCACTGAAACGATACAGGATGGGAGCTTTTACTGGCTCAGAAACAGCTTTGTATTTCGACACCCTTGCTCCGAGTGATCACCCTGATCGTTCAGTGATGCTCGTGAACGTCTGCTTGCCAAAGCGAGACCGACAGCAATGGGTCGAGAGCACACGTTCGCCAGCCAAGAAAGCCGCCGTTCGACTGTCTGATCACGGCAACGTCAGCTAACCGCTGCATTGCTGCCGCACCGGACTGCAACCGCCAACGGCCGCAATGGCCGACCTGCAGCTACCCAGGAGGGCTCAGCGGCAGATCGTAGGCCTTTCCTGACTATCAATCTACCCAGGTGATCTGCCTGCCTCACTCTAATACCTGCCATTGAAACTCGGACCGCTCGAACGGCAGTTGAGGGGCGATTGTGTTGAAAAACTGACTGTTTCAACTGCATTCGGCCCCTACCAAGGAGAGATTTCGAAATAGCCCCTTCCTTTCAGGTCTGTAATCGGGGATGCGGATTATTGTCAATCAATCCGATTTCGCCTCATCTTAGGCGCACCTGCAGGTATTCGCGCACGGTGCGGGTATTTAACGCCAGGGCCGCCCAGTCGATCTACTTTCTTGACCAGTCCAGCTGCCAAACCGCCCATACCCATGAACTATACTGCGTCGTATGGAGCCATTTATCGTTAGGTGCCTGCCATGCCCGAGACACCCACACCGCAACAAAACCATCTCCTGGCCGCCTTGCCAGCCGAAGTGCTAAACCGACTGATCCCTTACCTCGAATTGGAAGAACTGCCGCTCGGCAAGGTCTTATATGAGTCTGGAGACGCCTTGCGCCATGTCTTTTTCCCGACCGACGCCATCGTCTCGCTGCTCTACGTGATGGAAAGTGGTGCATCGGCGGAAATCTCGGTAGTCGGCAACGAGGGGCTCGTTGGCATTGCTGTCTTCATGGGAGGGGAAAGCACGCCGAGTCGGGCGATCGTGCAAAGCGCCGGTCACGCCTTCCGGCTAGCGGGGCCACGCTTCAAGGACGAGGTAAACCGCCACACCGAGTTGCTGCAACTGATGCTGCGCTACACCCAGGCCCTGATTACACAAATGGCCCAAACAGCGGTCTGCAACCGCCACCACTCGATTGACCAACAGCTGTGCCGTTGGCTGCTACTTTCACTCGATCGCCTACCGAGCAACCAATTGACAATGACCCAAGAGCTGATCGCCAACATGCTTGGCGTACGCCGCGAAGGGGTCACCGATGCCGCGGGCAAGTTGCAGAAGCTTGGCGTGATCGAATACAGCCGCGGGCATATCACCGTGCTGGATCGACCCAAACTGGAACAGCTGTGTTGCGAGTGTTACGCCGTAGTCAAGAAAGAAACAGATCGCCTGCTACCCTATGTCCCCGCTGCGCCCGCTCAAATAAAGGGGAAAACGGGGACATGAATCAGTCATCGACTTGGCAGCCTGCGATGGTTCTGCCAGACAAGCCCCCCGAAATCCGCGTTCTCACGGGAGTGAGATGGCTAGCATTGTGTGCCGTACTGGTGTTTACAAACCCTTATGGAGCCGCCTTTGCTACAGCACCCTGCCCAGGAATTCATGTGAAAATTCTGAACATTAAAAACAGCACGGGAACCATAGCTTGCGCACTTTTCGAGTCGTCCGTGGGCTTCCCGGCAGACTATCTGCGCTCTGCCACCAATCTCATGTCAATAAAGATTCGAGGTAAACAAGCGAGTTGCGACTTTCAAGACATTGCACCGGGAACATACGCGCTGGCCGTGGTTCATGATGAAAATATGAACGGAAAAATTGACACTAACTTGCTCGGCATTCCAACGGAAGGCTACGGTTTTTCAAACGACGCAAAAGCTTTACTTGGTACGCCTTCGTTCTCTGCCGTCCGCTTCACGTACGACGGCCGAAACCTGGACATGACAATAGGCTTGCATTATTGAGTACCGACTGTATCCCTGCCGAATATTCCTGCTTTCGTACTTCAGCCCAACCTATTCCGGGTTATCACGCCTGACAAGACATCCCAAACCACTTAGAAACGCGCAGCCAAGCTTGTTCATTGACCCTACAACTTCCTCCACAAAGGTACTTCTTCGGGCCTTACCCCGTGGAACCATCGGTATCAGGCCTGGCTGGACAGCAGCTCCTCGACGAAACGCAGTAACGCGGCAATGACCGTCAGCAACACCGGTCCGATGATCACACCGATCATGCCAAAGGCCGAAAGACCACCGATGACGCCGACGAATACGACCAGTATCGACACTGGCTCCTGGCTCGAAATCAGCAACGGTCGCAGCAGGTTGTCGGAGACCGTCACGCCGGCTCCCCAGATCAACATGAAGATCGCCCAACCCCATTGCGAAGTGGCGACCAAAGTACCAACCGCTGGCACCCAAACGAGAGCCGTGCCGCCGATCGGCAACAGCGCCAGAATAGCCGCCAGCACGCCAAACACCACGGCGGAGGGCAACCCCGCGATAGCGAAGCCGATACCTACCAATGCCCCTTGAGCGATAGCGGTCAGACCGGTGCCGTAGACCACTGCGCGTGTCGTGTTACCAACCAGCTTGAGCAACTTGCTCCTACGCTGAGGTTGCATCGGCACCAGGCGCACGGCACGGTTAAGCAGCTGACGGCCGTCGCGCAGTAGGAAGAACAGCAGGAATAGCATCATGAAGAAGTGGACGATCGTGCCCAAAGCGCTGAGCACGAAGCTACCCCCCGTCGACGCCAGCGACTGCAGCAGTATCTGTGCGCTGCTGACCAGCCAGCCCTGCAGCTGCTCGTTCGTGGCAGTGAGCTTCTGACGTAGCCACTCGGCAAGACTGCCGACGAGGGGGTACCGTTCCAATTGCGTGAGCAGATTGGCATCGAAACGCAGCGGCTGTTTTTGCAGATGCGTGACCAGATCCGCGAACTGATTCGCGAATGCCACGCCAAGGCTAAACACCGGACCCGCAAGCACAACCGGAACCAGCACCGTGATAATTCCCGCTGACAGACCGGCGCGTCCCTTCAGCACGCGCATCAGCCACCCATGCACTGGAGCCAACAAGAAAGCGAGACAGATACCCCAAGCAAGCGCCCCCCAAAAGGGCACGAGCATCCAGTACAGGGCGAGGGCAACGAGGGCCGCTACAACGATCACGAAGTACCTGCGGTAGTGGTCCAAGTTCACTCCTTGCCAATTGCCAAGCCAATTAATAGCGGAATTTAACAAGCCAAACAGGCATTGGCGCACTCTGCACAGAGCAAACCAGTCTATGGGTCCAGTTCATACCTGCGCCCAATCTGCGCTCCTTTGCTTGCCAACCTGCCAGATTGCCAATCCAAGGCGAGAACCATGTCGAGCGCCTGTCTAACGGCGGCCTGCGATCAGCTGGAACAGTATCACCACAATCGCAACAACCAGCAGGATATGAATGAACCCGCCAAGAGTGTACGAGGAAACCAAACCCAGTAACCACAAGACGACCAGGATGACCGCAATCGTCATAAGCATGTCTGTCACCTCTACAGCTGGACCTCAAATAGGGCGGCCGGAACCTTCTCAATAGATTGAATCGACCACCCTGTTCTAAACCCCTGCAATCATCACTTCACTATTCGCTCTTGTTTCCCCTTCCCCTGTCTTGCTGCTCTGTTTCGGGAGGTTGCATATCCGGGGGGCGTTTCTTGAGTTGCTCTTTTGGTCGTTGTTGAGTCGGTGACTGCTGAACGTCAGGCGCCTGTTGACGCTGTCCGGCGCGCGACCTGTCCGGGTTGTCCTGCTGTGGCCGCTGCCGTTGCTGGTCTTGCTGCTGCCGTTGCTGATTCTGCTGTTGTTGTTGTCGTTGCTGCTCTTGCTTCTGCCGCTCCTGATTCTGCTGTTGCTGCTGCCGTTGCTGGTCTTGCTGTTGCCGCTGCTGATTCTGCTGTTGCCGCTGCTGATTCTGCTGTTGCTGTTGCCGTTGCTGGTCTTGCTGCTGCCGTTGCTGATTCTGCTGTTGTTGTCGTTGCTGCTCTTGCTTCTGCCGCTCCTGATTCTGCTGTTGCAGTTGCCGTTGCTGGTCTTGCTGTTGCCGCTCCTGATTCTGCTGCTGCCGTTGCTGGTCTTGCTGCTGCCGTTGCTGATTCTGCTGTTGTTGTTGTCGTTGCTGCTCTTGCTTCTGCCGCTCCTGATTCTGCTGCTGTTGTCGTTGCTGCTCTTGCTGATGCCGCTCCTGATTCTGCTGTTGCCGTTGCTGGTCTTGCTGCTGCCGTTCCTGATTCTGCTGTTGCTGCTCTTGCTGTTGCTGATTCCGCTGCTGGAAATGCTGCTGCGTTATGGGCTCACGCGGCTGATAGCGGTAATTCTGGGAACGAATCGTATGCTGCTGCTCTACTGAGCGAGGGTAGCGATCCCCCGAATACTGCTGCTGGTAGATCGGCAACGGTGCGGGAGGCGGAGCGGAGCGGTTGTCCCATCGGTCCCATCCGCCATGACGCCTTTCCCAATCGGGCCCCCAGTGTTCACCCCAACGGGGCGGCCGGTCGGCCCGCCAATAGCGGAAATACGCCGGAGGCCGGCGGTAGTAGCGCACCGGAACCCGTAGCACAAACAGCGGCACATACTCGGGTTCCACCTCATCCCACGGTCCGTTGTACCAACTGCTCGCATACCAGCGATCTTCCTCATACACCCAGTACAAGCCGTCGTAAAAGAAGATGTTCACATCCGCTTGAGGAGCGTAGTAGACAGGATAGCCTGGCACCCTGACGAGAGATGGATACGCGGGTAGGTTGATGCCAATGCTGATGCCCGGAAGGGCGATGCCAATACCGATACTGATCTGGGAGTAGGTTGAGGTTGCCGGGTAAAGCAGCAAAGACAACGCAAGAAGGAGATAGCGCATTTTCGGTTCTCCAATAGGATAAACGGCCATCATGGTGATGGTCATCATTGGTACCGTTATAAGGAGAGGTCGTTGGCACGGATGGCTCAGGAGACGCACAATGGTGAGAGCAACCCGCTGAAGGCAGCAACGAACTCGGCGACACGCACCCGATGCCCTCAGGTTTGTGCCCCCCGGTATGCAGGGAATCCTGCCGATAAGACAACCACTGCAAGCCGGGGGATTATCCGTATCACGTCTCGGCAGATGAAGATGCGTACCCGATGGCATGGGTGAACATCCTTGGATCCTAATGAATTCACCGTCTTTCTTGGTGGTCTTGGTGTGAAACCGCCACCTTCACACTCATGGCAAGCGCCGTTACCTTAATGTTGCCAAGCCATGATGAACCCAGTGAGGTACTGAATGAAATGAGCTCTGTCGAGGGAGTGATGCATCCAGGGGCCACTCGGGTTACGTACTAATTGCCAACGCGCTTAATAATCACATTTTAGGTTGTTATGAAGCTTAGTGAACGCAACAAATCGCAGGCATCCGCAATCAAGGCACTACAGCGTGGGATGCTGCTACGCGCCCTCCTTCTCCCTCCCAGTCATCAAGTTCCGTCCTCGGCCGCCCTTTTTCTTGACTGCGCCGGCGATCAACCACAAGTGAGACAAAATTGAAGGCTATCGCACCACCCCCAATCGGCAGCGATGGCGGGATAAAGTGTCTATAGCGCGTCATGACATGAAATCCTTTCAAGAAAGAACCTGACTCGGCGACCCTGATGCTGTTCGCCGCACAACGCTGTACACAGCGTGTGCCCGATTAGGAGGAGCGTTTCGGATGGTAATCATTGTTGTGTTTTTCAAAGCGCTTGATCAGCTGCTCGGCTTCGTTTTTTGTAATTCCATAGGCATCCTGGAGCTTGTCCACCAACACGACTCGCTTGCCGGCAATCATGTCGAGGTAATCGTCGGGGAGATTGCCCCACTCTGCTTTCACCTTGCCCTTGAATTGTTTCCAGTTACCTTCAACGATATCCCAGTTCATATCAAACTCCTTCCGTTTGGAACTCGACGGTAAAATGGCCAATCGAGCATCCTTCATCGCAGCTGGCCTCGTATTGCGTGTGCTCTTCGCTCAACGACAGGATGTTTCAGGAATCATGTGGCAACACGCCTAAGCTAACTTCATGGGAAGGCCCGATACCAATGAAAGACTAGTCGCATGATCAAGCGCAGTCGGTACGATGGCGCACATAGACCTCACGTGGCGGTGGACGGTGACATCGGCAATACTTCTGTAAGCTCGCTACAAGCCTAGTAGTGCCACTCCATGGTGACATCGGTGGCAACGGCGAGCAGAAAAATGCTGGCACCGTGTCAAGCTTACTTTAAAGCCCCCCTTCTCCATCTGCATCTAGAAACAGCAGCCCATCCATAGCGACAAGGGCGATGACTGCACCTCCGCTGTGCGTCTCCGATACGGTGCGAGGAGGAACTCATTTCTCGGGAGACGGAGCTGGAACGACCACCACGACATCACCGCCGGTTTTGCCACGCTCACCAGTAGCCCCAGTTGCGCCGGTCTCCCCAATAGAGCCGGAGGCTCCAGTGGCTCCTGTACTCCCGGTGGCTCCTGTACTCCCGGTGGCCCCAGTGGCACCGCTGTAACCAGGTGATCCCGTTGTTCCGCTCGCCCCTGCGGCACCGGTCGGGCCAGCAGGCCCGGGAACGGGAACGGTAGCCGCCGGTGGAGAAGTCACGACAACTGGAGTTGGTCTATCGCACGCACTTAACGCCAAGGCAATCAGTACGGCTGAAAACAGGATCGAGTATTTCATGACAATTCCTTTGACTGTTTGACGAAAACAGCTCGAGTGGACTGATTTGCGACCATCTGGGGTTGTCGTTCAAAAGTACGCCGTATCAACAAGCGTTTCCGTTCGCTGGCGTACAAACCGCACATTAACTTGTCACGGGATAGTCAATCGAGGGCATCACCAACCAGCCCACAGGTAACGGAGATTCAGAGCTACGCCCCACCCTGGCCACCTGTGCCGTCGTAGAGCCGAACTGCCGCGCTGGCATTGGAGGACGAGCTTTTTTGTCTACCACCAGAAATTGTGGCTCTGGGTGCGATAGCGTACAGATAACTTTCTTTGTTTAACTAATATTAAAAACAGAGATAAGCAAGTGACTCCCAATAGCAAGGGTGGTCATCATGTCGTTTTGTGAAGGAGCTGGTGATGCGACTGAGCCTGCTCGATCTACCGTGGTGGGGTTATGTGCTGGTGACGCTGGGCCTGACCCACGTCACCATAGCGTCGGTAACGATCTTTCTCCACCGGCACCAAGCACACCGCACGCTCACGTTGCACCCCATTGCCAGCCACTTCTTCCGTTTCTGGCTGTGGCTGACGACAGGGATGGTCACCAAGGAATGGGCCGCCATCCACCGCAAGCACCACGCCCACTGCGAAACCTCGGAAGACCCCCACAGCCCGCAGATCTATGGCATCCGGAAAGTGCTATTCGAGGGCGCCGAACTCTATCGCCTGGAGTCCAGTATCCCTGCAACACTGGAGAAATACGGCCATGGCACCCCCGACGACTGGATCGAACGCAACCTGTACGCGAGGCACACCCAGCTTGGTATTGGCCTCATGCTGGGGATCGATATCATCCTGTTTGGTCCGATCGGACTCAGCATGTGGGCAGTACAGATGATTTGGATTCCGTTCTTCGCAGCGGGCGTCGTCAATGGTATTGGCCACTATTGGGGCTACCGCAATTTCGCACCGAACGATGCCTCAAGGAATGTCGTACCGTGGGGCATCCTGATCGGTGGCGAAGAACTGCACAACAACCACCACGCCTATGCCTCCTCCGCCAAGCTGTCCAGCAAGTGGTGGGAATTCGACATCGGCTGGATGTACATCCGAATCCTGGAGAGGCTTCACCTGGCGAAGGTATGCAAGGTTGCGTCCCAAGTCCGCTACAACACATCCAAGACCTGCTGCGACGTGGACACCCTGCAGGCGGTCATCACTCACCGTTACGACGTACTGGCCAAGTTCGCCAAATCCCTGCACCGAACCGCCGTAGAAGAAATTCGCAGCCTGCGGACCAGTACGCCCCCCGAATGGAAAGACTCCAAGGTACTGGTCAGCCTCTGGCTGCAAAGAGGGTAAGGACATTGCCGGAGCAGGAACGCACCGCCCTTGAACAGGCCCTGCATTCCAGCACCGTGTTGAGCACCATTTACGCGATGCGGCAGGATCTTACTGCCCTGTGGAGCCGGTCCACCACGTCGAAGGAGCAACTGGTGAAACAGTTGGAAGACTGGTGCCGGCGTGCCGAGGAAAGCGGCATTGATGCGCTGCGAGAATTTTCTCGGACGCTGCGCTGCTACGACTCACAGTTAGGAGACATGGAATGACATTAGGAACCATTCTGCTGATCATCGTGGTTCTACTGCTGATCGGCGCTATTCCCACTTGGCCCCACAGCCGAGGATGGGGTTACGGTCCCAGCGGTGGTCTTGGGTTGATATTGGTGATCCTGCTCATCCTGTGGTTGTTGGGCAGGATATAGCGCATTGCTCTGATTGCCTTTCAACAGACACCCAGTCGTAGACACCGAGCAAATCGATAACAGATGCACTTAGCCTGGATACCCTACGCTTTCAGCGTCGATATCAATAGCAGTGCCAGGTTGCTATAACAAAGCGAGCCATTCCCGCTCTGCCAGGGCGTGGTGCGCTTCAATACCCCAGCGTTTGGAATACCCTCGCTGGTCTTACCCTGATACAAACAGGAGGACAATATGCAAGCAAGAAAGTTAGGTATTGGGTTAGTAGCCGCGCTGTCACTGCTGGCCAGCGGCTGCACGACCACCGACGGCCATATGATGGGCGGCGCAAAATCCACCGGATCAACGAATGCCGCTGGTGAAATGCGGGAGATCGATGCCGGTTACGATTCGACGCTAACGCGCTTATACAGCAACGCTCCCAGCTCCCGAGCCCTGGTGGCAAAAGCCCATGGGGTGCTGATTTTCCCTTCGGTGATCGCGGCGGGCCTGATGGTGGGCGGGGAGTATGGCAAGGGGGCTCTGCGAGTCGGAGGTAAAACAGCAGGCTACTACCAGACGGCGAGCGCCTCGTTCGGCTGGCAGATTGGCGCACAATCCAAAGCCATCATTTTCCTATTCATGACCCAAGATGCACTCAACAAGTTTCTCTCCGGGTCGGGGTGGACAGTGGGGGCTGATGCCTCTGTCGCGCTGCTGAAAATGGGGGCCAACGGCGATATCGACCTCAATACGGCGCAACAACCGGTCATTGGCTTCGCCCTGACCAACAACGGATTGATGGCGAATCTCACGCTGGAGGGCACCAAAATATCCAAGTTAAATATGTAAACTGTAAAAACAGCTCCTTGCCCTGACCACCGTGTTGAACAGAGACCATCTTTCGCATATTCAAGCAGGTGGTGCATCCTTGAGAGTTGCAATCATGGTCCATTTTTTCATGGCAACGGGTCACTCTGAGGAGCTGTTATATAAACCGCAGTGGAAGAAATCGCAAAGGAGTCGTCATGGCGACAAAAGAGGCTTATCGGAAAAAACTGGAGGCGCAGCTCAAGGAATGGGATGCGAAGCTTGGTGTGTTGAGTGCGAAAGCCCAAAAGGCAACAGCAGATGCTCGGATCAACTACGAGAATGAGCTGGAAAGCCTGAAAAGCAAGCGGGCAGCAGCATACAAGATGCTCGAGGAGATGGGTGAGTGCGGCGAAAACGCTTGGGAGGATATGAAGGACGGGGTGGAAAAAGTCTGGGACGACATGAGTAAAGCAATAGAGAAAGTGGCGGCTCGTTTCAAATAAACAGAAGGTGATCGCGCGCCCCTCACCGGAGATGCCTGATATCTGCAGCCACCCCAGGAGGCCGAAGGATTTTCCAGTCCAGATGTAAGGATGAGATCCACCCAGTTTGGCTTTCCATCATGAAGGAAAAATATCATGCTGATTACTTTCCATTCTACAGCTGCCGGAAATATCATGATGTTCCAAAGCGATGCAGAAAACATTTTGACCCTTCTGGGCAAGGATATTTCACAAGCAAAAGGGATATTGACGGTTGAGCAGATGCCGGCTGCTATTGAAAATTTGCAGCGTACCATCAGGCTGGGTAACAACAGCACCAATACAGCGCCGCCTCAAAAAGATACCGATAGTAATGCCGATGACAAAGAAGCCCAAGTAGTACAGCCGGTATCATTCGCTCAGCATGCCCAACCTTTTCTAGAGTTTATGCAAACTTCGCTCAAGGGAAACAAGCCAATCACATGGGGAACATAAACCGTTATGGATTAACCTAATAACGCCTTTGTCACTAAAATGGATGCCCACTGCTAAGCTGGTCGCGGTCGAAGGGGGCATTAATTTTAGCAACAAATCCCCCAGGAATACGCTCGTTGACCATCACTTTAGGTGCAGATTGCCCGCACCTAATAGCCCAAGTAAGCCAATGACAATAAGATATATCGCAACAATGTAATTGAGCAGACGCGGCATGACTAAAATCAGAACACCTGCAAACAATGAAAGCAAAGGGCCGATACTCAATGTAATATTCATGATGATTACCAATCAACACGCCAAGGAAATTCAATTGAAATTATCCATTTCAAATTAGCCGGTTTCAGCACCTAACTCTGACATCTGAAGCAATGTTATAGCGAGCTTTTCTGCCTTGTTGCATGCTTTATAGTACAAATGGGCTCTGATGCAGAAATCAGCCAGCAAGTGCTCTTTACCCGTCCCGATAAGCCGCGCTCAAAATGTGCAGGCCCGCTGCTGATCTGGCTTGCCAAGAACATGACCAGGCAGAGAAAGTGACCTCTCAGGGGAACAAGACGCTTGACTTGCATGCCCCGGTATCGACCCTGCACCCGCTCCATTGCTAGATCAGCATCAGGCAGAAGCAAAATGCGCGTCTACCCGAACAAAACGGCCGCATTGTGGGTGGCAACTTCAACTCTTCGCCTTGAACATCGATATTGATCTGAGCGCCCCCAATGAATCTACCCACACACGACGCACGCCATGAGCTGTTGCGCACTCTCCGCAACAAGAAAATGGCCCGCTCACCGCACGCCTACGTCCGCGGTAATACAGTGCAATTCTACGAATGGCTGCACAGCCAGCGAGGGCATGCGCTCCCTAAGGGGCCGGCAGTGTGGATATGCGGAGATTGTCACGTTGGAAATATCGGTCCGCTCGGTGATGTCGATGGCAATGTAGCGCTCGAAATTCGCGACTTTGACCAGACCATTATCGGCAACCCTGCACATGATCTGGTTCGGCTTGCGTTGTCGCTTGCCACGGCTGCGCGGGGTTCAAGCCTGCCGGGCGTGGTGACGGCCCACATGCTGGAACACATGATGCAGGGCTACCAACAGGCCTTTGTCACCGGCCCAGACAAGGAACACGTACTCCGACCAAACGTCGTCCGATGGGTGATGCGCAAGGCGGTTGACCGGTCGTGGGAACAGCTGGCAAAAGAACGCATTGTCGATATGCGGCCAACCATACCGCTGGGGAAAAAATTCTGGCCCTTGTCCCTTGACGAGAAAAGAGGCATTGCCGAATTGTTTGCCAATCCAGATGTGCTGAAACTGGTAACAACACTCAAGTCACGTAGCGACGATGACCGAGTTGAAGTACTGGACGCTGCATACTGGGTCAAAGGTTGCAGTTCCCTGGGGCTGCTACGTTATGCGGTACTTCTGGGCGTGGGAGGCAAGAATAACCGCGAATACTGCCTGATAGACATCAAGGAGGCGGTTAAGGGCGCCGCTCCGCGATACAACCATGTTAGCCTGCCGCGCGACAACGCATACCGTGTGGTCGAGGGTGCCCGACAATTGTGTCCAGCACTAGGCGAACGTATGTTGGCCCAACGGTTTATGGACCATGGAGTATTCGTGCGGGAGTTGTTGCCACAGGATCTGAAACTGGAGATTGATCAGCTAGCCTTGGAAGACGCAACATCTGTAGCGCGTTACTTGGCATACGTGGTGGGCCACGCTCACGCCCGCCAGATGGACGACACAGCCCGGGACCGTTGGCGTGCCGACCTCAGCCTTGATTACGCCAAGACCGTTGCCGCCCCGAACTGGCTTTGGGAAAGCGTAGTACAACTAATTGCGGAACATGAGGCCGGCTACCTACAGCATTGCCGGAGATATGCATTGCATCAGGATGATGCCTAGCCTTTCGAACTGTTGTGTTTCACACAACTCAACTGACCAATGCGTCAGTATCAGTGCCAGCTTGCTTCACACTCAATCGTCCGGGCCCCGGGCATAGCTTGCTACTCGGATAATAGCGGCCGGCAATAATCAATATCACTCTATTCCGGACCTCCTTGTACTTGGCTTACTAGGCAAGAGACCAAACCCCACATCACTAATGGCATGGGCAAACCCTTGATAACGGCCGTTTTGTTTTCATAAATTTCAGAAATTTTAAAATGGCTGCTAAACCTTAGTGCTCGCCACTCCAATGGAAATTCACATCACGAGTCGACTTCCCTCCAATTATGACAGTCCGGCTTTGGTTATTATCATCACGTCCGACGGCAATAAGATATTTACCCACCGGTAATTTTACGTAGACAAAAGGACCTACCTGCTTCAGTGACAGCACGGAACGACCTCCCTGCGTTTTGATATCAACATCAATACCAGCCAGATATTCATTGCCAGGACCTTGGGAAAAAGTCATATGCAGGTTGTAGCCCTTTGCCTGCTTGATGGCCAGTGACTCATCCAAGCCGATGCCTCCTGATAGATAGACAATGCCGTTTTGCTGCTGCGGCTCCAACTGTACGGCAGACATATCAATCGGCACTTCACTGGCTGCCTGCAGCACCCCTGGAGTCATCCCCAACAGGACGCCAAAGACGGCTCCTGAAAGCATTAAAGAATGAATGGCCTTCATCATGAACACTCCTTGATTCACATGAAACTTAATAGATCCGATGCTATAAATCGTTGGCACCACTCGGCCTGCCCTCAAAATTGGGCATAGGCCAATTTAGTAACACCGGTAACGAATTTCTATTCATTCTTCTTCTCTAGTTTCCCCATGCGGTAGCCAGCTACAAATCCACAGATATCTAAGAGTCCAATGAAGTTGTACAGCCTCGCTGAGCTTCATCACGCATGACTGTGTTAGTCAGTCTAGAAGGTGGTAGGGGACGGCTGAGAGATCAGGACTCAGAACGTTCTCGACGTACTGGCTGGTTTGGCACGACGCACATAGTTCATCATTGCTTGATTTCGTGGCCAATGATACCGCCAACGGCCGCCCCGCCTATGGTTCCGGCCGCACTGCCCCCGTAAGAACGGACCCTCCAACGGCACCAACGCCAGCGCCGATAGCGGTGTTCTGACCCTGCCGCGACATGCCTGAACAACCACCTAGGCTGATCAGCATTGCTGCGGCAACTGTACTGAGTGCGAATCGCTGTATCGTTTTCATGGGACTACCTCTTTCTAACACATTACGTTTTGAGTACATCAAGCCTGCTCCAGGAGACTTACGTCTTGCCAAGTCGCACCGTAGCTCGACCCTGTTCTTGTCCCTTCATGTAGTGAAGTTTGGAATGGAGAAAGGACAGAGATTGCCAGACACACATTTCTCTTCATCAAGACCATGCTGGTTTCAAGCAGCCACAATCAAAGTGAAGGTATTGCACATATGTTGGCTACAACAGTTATAGATTATGGCTTTTCTCCTTCCCCATCCGTCTGCTAACGCACATAGCCGGCATTCGATTACTAGCGCAGACTTAGCGGGAATTCATTTCGACTGCGCAGTCGATACGGACACGATTTTCTCTCATCGAACTTAGCGTATTTATTTCAGATATTCTTTCTACAAATAGGCTCCCATGGAGTCCAATTTCATGATTTATTGGAAAGACCTAGCGGTTTCAAAGACCAAGAGCAACGGTTAATGAATCCCCGGTGCATCCGGATGCGTCTTGCTCAGCAATTCGGCAAACACTTCCAACGGCGTTCTGAATCCCAAGGACTTCCTCGGGCGCGTGTTCAGGCTGTAGGCGATGGCCTCCAGCTGTTCCTGACTGTAAACCGAAAGGTCGGTGCCTTTCGGCAAATACTGGCGCAGTAGGCCATTGGTGTTCTCATTGCTACCCCGTTGCCAGGGGCTGTGTGGGTCAGCAAAGTAAACGGTCATCTCTAGTTCCGCGGGGCGGGTCATCTCTTTGCCTTGATCGTAGATCAGACTTTGGCGCATGTGAGACGGTATCGGACGCGGTGGAGAATCCCTACAACGCCGCTTCGGCCGTTGCATTATCCATCTTGGCCAACAGGACTAACCGGCTTGAGCGCTCGACCAGGGTGCCGACCGAAGAACGATTGGCGGCCCCTTTGATCAAGTCGCCCTCCCAGTGTTCCGGCACCAGACGGTCGTTCACTTCGGGTGGCCGCAGATGAATGCTCAGCATGTCAGGCAGGGAGTCTCGGCGATCGACGCCTTGCGAACGGGGTTTACGGCTACTGTGCCCTTGGCGAAGTTCGGCAATCAGTTCACGCCGTAGTTCGCCGCGCGGTAGGACATACAGCGCGTTATAGATGGTCTCGTGAGAAACCTGCTGTGAAGGATCATTGGGCCACATGCGTTTGAGTGTGCCTGCTATCTGCTCGGGCGACCAGCCTTGCTTGAGGAAGGTGGTGACGGTTTTGAACAAGGCGGTGTGTTCGGCCAACGTGCGCTGGCGGCGGGGCCGTTGCCGAAGCTGGCGGGCCTGATGGCCTGCCAAGGTAGCATCGTAGCCCGCTGGCAGACACCGCACCTCACGGGAGATCGTGCTGGGTGAGCACTATAGTAGAAGTGCAATCCACCGTAGGCTTTGGCCTTGATCACGCATTTGCAGGAGCCAGGCCCGTTCTTCGGCCGAGGGGTGTTCGTAGCGGTTTCTCATCGCAATACCATATCAGGCCATGGTGTTGCACTTGTTTCTAGAAACCGCCCTGTCTTTCTTCCTGCGATTGCATTTGGTTGATTATGTGCGCCAGCAGACAGATGACAAAGGCTGTTCTCCATAAGCTTCAATCAGCCGAGCCGACATGCACTAATACGAAAAATCTGACCATGGCAATGCGTGATGGAGAAATGCGGCAAAGGGCGATAAGGCCTAGTACGGCAATCAGAATTGAACTGGAGAGTTCAGACCTGAACTTCTACGGGTCAATGCAATTTGACGCAAACAGGACTATGAACACTAGGAGATTCAATATGAAAAAAATCATCCTATTAATGGCCACACTGGTACTCAGTGCAACGGTATACGCCGATGACATTTCCCTGGGTGAGCCCGGATACGGTGGGACAGGATGTCCGGACGGCACAGTATCTGTCACATTGAGTCCGGATGCAAAATCTTTGAGTTTGCTATTCGACCAATACCAAGTGAGCGTCGGTGGTGTGACCAGCAAAAGCTTTGACCGCAAGAGCTGCAACATCGCCATCCCCGTACACGTGCCTCAAGGACTGAGCGTATCGATCCTGAAAATCGATTTTCGTGGCTTTAATCACCTGCCGCAATCGGCGACCTCGCAGTTCAACGTCGAATACTTCTTCGCAGGCACTAGAGGCCCGGCATTCCAAAGAAAATTTCGCGGGCCCATCGATGAAGATTATTTGATCAGCAACCAGCTTACTGCTGAGTCGATCATTTGGTCGGGGTGTGGCGCGGACGTTAACCTGCGCACGAACTCGAGCATGAGAGTGAACACGGTTTCGAACAGAGAAGCCATGGCCTCGATCGACTCCGAAGACGTCAATGCGGCCATCATTTACCACCTGCAATGGCGCAAGTGCAACTGAGCAAATATCGGGCGGCGCTTGGAGCCAAGCGCCGCCACTCTTTTGAGTGGTAAATTCTATGAAATGGATTATGCGAAGTATTTTCGCGTGCACATGGCTTGTCGGCCTACCAACATTGGCCCAAGAAACCAACGGTTGTCCAGATGGAAGCTACTCCGTCATCACGTCCCCCGATGGCACAACTTTGAGCATTTTATTTGACCAGTTCACCGTCGAAAGCAGAGGTAATTCAATTGGCGGAATGCAAAGAAAAATTTGCCACATTTCGTCCCCGCTAAATTTACCGACGAATTATTCCATCGGTGTTTACAAGGTCGATTACCGGGGCTTTGCACAACTCGTAGCGAAACAAGAAACCGAACTCGACGTTCAATATTTTTTGGGACCACACGACAACGAACACGGCCGCATTTTCAAACGAAAAATAAAAGGTCCGCATGAAAGTGATTATTTGTTTACGGAAAACATTGGTGCTGGACAAATGAAACGGATAGGGTGTGGCACGGCAGCCATGCTTAATGTTAGCATCACATTAAGCCTCGATGGCGACCTACGGGCCGGCGAGGCAATGGCGTCTTTGGACACTACGGATGCCGCCCCGGGCGGAGCCCTAGTCTTCCATCTGAGTCTAAAGAAATGCCCTTGAAGCGAGGATTGGAATCGGGACCAATTATCGTTGATGTTCCGCGGGGTCAATAGGGGGAGCGTCCGCTCTGTTATGTTCTGGAAGCAGTCGGCCGGTTCTGCATGCCAGAATGACCGGAATTGGCCCAGAGCATGTCAAAACGTGGCGAGAATTTGGCCGTATCTAGCTCAAAGATGATCGCTGCGGCCGGAGACTGTGTGAAACCGCCACCAAGACTATGATGTCCGTAATGGCATGGCGAGGGTTGAACAATAGTACGGTTTGTGCAGGGGGACAACAAGTCGCGGGCCACTCTTTTGCCTGCGCAGCTTGATGACTATGTCAGCGAAGGCAATCCGGTGCGGATTGTTGATGCCTTTGTCGATCAGATCAATCTGCGCGAGCTTGGCTTCACCGGAGTTGCCCCTGAGGCAACGGAGCGTCCGGCCAACCATCCAGCTGTTTGAGCTTGGGCATAGCACAAGGGTACCCTGTCATTAATATGTCCGAAACCGCGCTAGTTCGTCGCGCAGCCATTGCTTACTCGTCACCGTAGCGCCGCCATTACATCTTACCGCATACGGTTTACCGCTTAAACTGCTTTCCGTGGCAGCCCTTTCAATAAAGTCTTCGGTGGTATTGATCAGATTTCTTGCCACCAGGTATTTGTACTTGTCGCGTAAATGCACTTGTGCCATTCTCGAATCATACCACGTGCCGTTGCGATAAAACTCACATCCGGACCCCTCGATTTAGCCGAGCAGAAAATTGACTTCTATTTGCCCCTTTGTCGGGGGCTCCGCACGCGCAACAGAGATCAGCAAGAGTTCCAGCATCAGTATCAAACCCATTGTGCATCGTATTTTCATAGCTCCTTATCCAGTGACAGCAACGATAGCATATTGACCTTGATTCTTTGCCAGCCACTCCGGGCCGGTTCCCTGTTGTACTCAACGGCTTTGCCGTTTTCCTGAGTGAACCACACCAAACTTGGCGCCCTCCCCGTTTCGTTTGGCCGCAATGCCAGCATGTAGGAATTAACAGGCTGCGTCATGGCTTCGAAACGCATAGCAATCTGCTGGGCAAGCGCTGGGCTGTCGATAATCAAGCCAATCTCGGTATTAAGATGCATCGAGCGTTGATCGAAGTTCATTGATCCGATGTACAATTTCTGGCGGTCAAATACAAACAGTTTCGCGTGCAGTGAATAATTTCCATAACGCGATAGTGCCGCCGTTTGACCGCTGCCCTTGGAGCTCCCCAGAAGTGAACGGACCTCATAGAGCTCCACGCCATTCTCAAGTAGGGGTACCCGATAATGCATATAGCCGGAATGCGCCAGCAACACCGTAGATGATTCGAGTGAACTGGTCAGGATGCGGACACGTACGTTGCGTTGGCGCAGGTCTTTAAACAACTGCATGCCTTCCTTTCCGGGTATCAGGTAAGGCGTAACCATCAGCAGCTCGGATTGCACTGCGAGAGTGGCATTGGCCACCGTCCGCTGCATCAGCCGGCCCACCATCGCGCCTTTTTCTACTTTCTTTTTGTCTGGGCTGTCGTAGACTAGTTGCGCGGGCGCCCAAGTCAGCGGCAGGCCGCCGGAGAGCATCCCGTCAAATGGCTCACCGGTCGCAACCCGCTTCACATAGTCAACACCACCCTCCTTCAACTGCTGGTGCTGTTCATTCAATACCTCGCGATGCTTGTTTAAGGTATCTGACGACTTTCCACCTGAAAGAGCCTGAACCGGAATCGACAAGGCGCTGTTCCAGTATATATCGAAGGTTGCCGAGAGCTGTTGGGCGATCGGGCCAGCGGCAAATACGTCGTCATCAGCGAATTGGGACTCAGGGTTGATCTGAAAGTATTGATCACCGATATTTCGCCCGCCAATCAGCGCAATTACATTATCCACGACGAGCAATTTATTGTGCATTCTGTAGTCGAGCCGAGAGGCATTGAACATGAATTCGATAGATCGAAACAGCATAGAATGGCCGCGATACACGAATGGGTTGAAGATTCGGATTTCAACAGAGGGATGCGTTTCAAGCGCTGTAATCTGCTCGTCCCCTGCCTCAGTTTCACCATCGTCGATCAGCACACGCACATGTACCCCGCGATCGGCCGCATGCAGCACCGCCCCGGTAAGCAGCCGACCCGTTTCATCCCCGCGAAAAATGAAATATTGAAGGTCGAGTGTTCGTTCTGCAGCATTAATCATTTGCATTCGGGCCAGGAACCCGTCGGCGCCAACCGGAATGATGCGAAATCCGGAGTTGCCATTATGCTCGCGCGTTACACGTTCAAACTGTCGGCCAAGCCGGGTCGCCTCAGGATGAGCCAATGCTAAGGAAGCCATTTTTGCAAAATTTGACCCTGGCGGAAGTGAGACGCAGCCACTGAGGACCACTGCCATCAGTACGACAAGAAAAAGGTGGCTCCGGACGATCATCACAACACTCCAGGCAGCACTCCAGCGAGGTTGTCCCATCGTTCAAACCTTTATTTTGCAAGTGGTACCACCACGGACCACTTTAAAAACCAGACTGTGGCGACGCGCAGACAGCGGTGCCAGTTGACGCTTTAGTAGTTCATGGGTTCGTTCTCTTCCAATAGTAGTCGTGCGGGAGCCAGTTGATATCATTTAAGCTTCGATGATCACCTTGAGCGCTCATGTGGCCGAAGATAAAGCCGCCACTTTGCTGCAAAATCGCAAACTGATCAGCTGTGCCATGGGGATATCACGATTTGTAACCACGGCAATCTGGAAGCCGCTTCCAGCGGATATTACGAGGCCAACAAAGCGGCCTATGCCTGGATAATGGATTAGCGCTTTTCGACAAAGGTTTGACGTTTCCTAAGCCGACACACAAGCTCAAGGGCCAGGCCAAGGAGGTACTGGGCTTATACACCAGTGATTGACGCCAGACACGTGAAGGGAAGCTTTTGGCACTTCACCGATCGATAGCGGTCGGAATGTGTCCCGATGGATGAGGCACCAGCAAGACCTTGGCCAGAAGTGTCTACTGAAGTCGAGGTGATTTTCTGCCCCTTAACGAGGTGAAGATTAACGGTCACAATAAGACCAGATATGCATATTCCTGCGCTTTATGCACAAAGATGTTGAGGACTGAGACATGGATTGGCCAGGATTGCCGATGATTGACTACATACTCCGCACAATTGGACGTGCACTTGCACGCTATCTCAGCAAACCCCTGAAGTCATACGCGCCTGTCGCCACGATTCCACCCGAGAAATTGGTGGCGATACTTCAGCCAGGGGATGTTTTGCTGGTGGAGGGACACTCTCGATTGAGCATGGCTATCAAATACCTGACCCAGTCCACTTGGTCGCACGCGGCGTTCTATGTCGGTACCTGCGCCAGCCAAGTTACCGGTACCGATACACCGATGCTGATCGAGGTGGATGTACAGACAGGTGTCCGGTTAGTGCCGCTTTCTGCCTACGCCCATTTACACACGCGTGTCTGCCGGCCGGAGAAGCTCATGAGGGGCGATCTTGATCACATGATCGCAAGCGCGTTGGCGCGAGTGGGACAAAGCTACGACCTCAAGAACGTTTTCGATTTAGCACGCTACTTGTTGCCCGCTCCTCCTGTCCCGACCCGGTGGCGGCGCAGGATGATCGCGCTAGGTGCCGGAGACCCTACGAAAGCAATTTGCTCAACCTTAATTGCGCAATTGTTTGAAAGTATTCGCTACCCTATCCTGCCGGAAGTGCGCCACGTACCAGTCGACCATCCGGGACGGGCTTCGTACTACGAAGACATTCTGCATATTCGAAACTACAGCCTTTATACCCCGCGCGACTTCGACATCTCACCGTACTTTCAGATTATCAAACCCGAACGGCCGGCCGATTTTGACTATCGTTCCCTGCATTGGGATAAGTGAGCGATCGATGCCAGTTTACCTGCAGACTGCAACCTGATCTGGCACGACCCCAAGGGCTTTGCCAGTTAACACAAGCAAATCAAGTCGCTTTACCGTCGTTGCTAGGGCTTGCGAAAATGCTCAATCAAAAAATCAATGAATGCTCTTGCGCGAGCGGTCTGGTTGCGTCGGTTTGAGTAGTAGACGAACAGGTCCGCTGAAGGGAGAGTGAAGTCCGGTAGCACAACTCTCAGCCTGCCACTTTCCAAATACTTCGCAAGACCCCATTCTGATCGAATCAAAATCCCGTGGCCATCGAGTGCCCAGCCGAGGACGATATCGCCATCGTTGCTCGACATTGCCCCATGTACCTTCATGACCTCGCTGTGTTTATCGCGCATGAAGCGCCAGATGCCATACGCATCGTCGTTTTGGCGATGGATGATGCAGCGATGGTTTGTGAGATCGGCAAGGGTCCCCGGCGTGCCGTGCCGTTCCAGATAAAGCGGCGACGCGCACAGGAACCTCCGGTTCGACATGAGGCATCTGGCGTTGAGCCTCTGGTCGGGCAGCGCGCCAAAGCGAATCGCCATATCGACGCCGCTTTCGACAAGATCGATGGGCTTGTCGGTCACCTCGAGCTGCATCTCTACCATGGGATGCAGCTTGGCAAATTCGGACGCCAGCGGCGCGATCGTAGTACGGCCGAAACCGAGCGTAGCATTCACCCGTACTGTTGAGGTGTATGTCGAAGGAATTGGGACGCTGCGAAACTCCGTCCGAAGTGCCGAGATGTACACCGACCAATAAGCCCCTCCAAGCGCTGCTTGGCAGCGCTTGCCCAGAGACAAATATCAAGGAGAATTGCCGTCACCCCTGGCGAAGGCATTGGTAAAGAAGTAATACCGGAAGGGTTGCACGTGCTCGACGTGGTGGCCAGCAAGTTCTGGCATCGCGTTCCAATGGGACGAATTCGACTGGAGCTGCGACTACTATCTCAAGCATGGCGTGATGATGCCAGAAGACTGGAAGGTACTGATTGGCATGCACGACGCAATCTACTTCGGTACGGTTGGCTGGCCAGCACAGGTACCTGACCACATCTCGCTGTGGGGTTCGTTTTGGTGAAGTTCCGGCGAGAGTTCGACCAATATGTGAGCTTGCACCCGGTGCGGCTAATGCCTGGCATCCCGCCACCGTTAGTCAACTGTCAGGTTGGCGATATCGATTTCTACGTGGTGCGCGAAAACACCGAAGGCGAGTATTCCAGCTTGGGTGGCAAGATGTTCTCCGGCACCGAGCGCGAGTTCGTGATACAGGAGAGCGTGTTCACCCGTCAGTGTACCGACCGCATCATGAAGTTCGCTTTTGAGCTGGCGCAGCAGCGGCCGAAGAAGCACGTGACCTCAGTCACCAAGTCGAACGGTATCTCGATTTCAATGCCGTACTGGGATGAGTGGTTTGCCGCAATGGCAGCCTGCCGGCAAGGGCATCGCCAACCCGATCGGCCAGATCTGGGCCGGTTCGATGATGCTTGAACATCTGGGCTATCCGGATAGCTGCCACCGCCGTCATGAGTGCAATTGAAACGGTACTGGCGGAAGGGCCGCACACTCCGGATATGGGGCAAGGCGTCGGCCGAGATGCACAGCGCCACGGTGTTGTCCCGCACACTCCGGATATGGGGGCAAGGCACCACCGTGGATGTGGGCAAAGCGGTGGCGTCGGTAATTAATTTGGCTAACAACTGAGGGCTTGGAGTTACAAGTGGTAATAACGGCGGGGCTGCATTCTGATTGAAAGCAGCCGCTGTTGCTGCATAGAACGTATGTCAGCTTAGGCCGAATTGCACGCGTAGGCTGTCCGGCAGGTGTCTGACCCAAGCAGTCATCCGAATGGCGGCTCTGACTGTCCCGAGGATGTCTGCTCTTGGCCCAGAGAGGGATTTCCATGTCAGTTCCCCGTAGCCGACAGATGGAAACTCAATGGCGCTTTTGGGGTGTGTCAGCTAAGCGAATGTCGGGCTTTGGGTGCGCAGACGTTCAGGCCGCTACTCTCGCCAAAGTAAAAAGCATGCCGATCAATATAATCGTCATTTTTGCATTGAAATGCGATCAAAAGGCAAGCTCCCCCCGCCTTTGCACATACAAAAACTTGAACATTACGATAGGCGCCCCTCAGATACTGGCCTGGGGCGCCTATCGGTTAGGGGTTACTCGGAGTCAGAACCCGATCCCGACTTGGAGCAGCGGGGGTGAGAACCACAGTATGCTGTGGTAATTTGAATCCTCGAGTGTCCCAACTCCTCGGAGACCTTGCGTCGAACGGCCGCTTCCTCATCGGGAGGGAGCTCCCCTCGTACGCCTCCTCGTACCGGGGTTTTTTTACCATACGTCAACGACTCAAAGCGATCGTTAGCATATTGGTGCCGAAGCCCGTGCGGCGTGACGCCCAAGTCCTTCTTGCAGATGTCAAGCCGCTCCAAGGCGTAACGGAACGACCGAATGTTTTGTGCGAGCGTTTTGGTCGGGTCTCCGAGGTGACCCTCGCCCTGGCCGACCAAGGCCTGTGCTCTCGCCAACACACGCCTCTGTTGATCCGTGACTACAGGAATACTGCGTGGTCTCCCACCTTTCGTTCCTTTTACGAGCCGGACCTCATTCCCATCGAGCGTCACGCAGCAATTCGGTTGGAACATGACCGCCTCTCTCACCCGCAAACCAAAGAGAATAATTAGTTCAAGCTGAATTGAAATGCGAGGGGAAAACTGAGCAATCTCCCGAATAATTTCATACACATCGATATTTTTAGCAGACCAGCTCTTATCCTCCATGGCTATATAACTGCGACGCACCCTGGATTGCTCCGAAACCAGCGTTGCCAGCGGTGGCAACATTCCTTTTTTTCAATCCATTTCAAAAAAGTTTTCAAAATAGAATGCCGAATCTGCAGCGTCGACGGGCTCAGCTTCTGCTCATCCCAGCGTTTGAACAGCGCCTGAATATGTTTCGGCCTAATATTTATGATGTTTTGCAGTTTATAACCCATTTCCCTCAACTGATTAAAAAGCATGTAGAGGACATCCCTACGCTTTTTCAACGTGGCGTTACTGATTTTTTTGGCCTTAATGGCATGAGTTCGGCCCTTCTCCCTCAGAATTTCTGCCAGCTGCCGCTTAAGATCACCAAGGCGAGTATTACTCTGCGTATCAACCTGATTCGGGCCAACATTTTTATGTTTGACCACATTGGATTTTATCATTTCAACCCTCACACAGCATTTATTTGAAAAAATCTGGATGCCCGGCCCAGCGGCCGGGCGACGTGTTTCTTCAAAACGAATGATCGATCCTCGTCGGACCCCCTTGCGGGCCAGCTCGCGCTGGGATGGGTACCGAATTTCGGCCGGTACGGGCCGCGACCGTCACAGGGGAGGCCGGTGTGGGTTTCACGCACGTTGCGCCACGAGAGCGCTTACGGTTCACTCCTGGTGCCCGCGAATGGCAGACGCCCACGGCGGGCCATGAAAAACATGGCGGTATGGGCCTGGGAGGTCGGGTATTCCGATTACCGATGCGTGGTAGATCGATGAGTAATCCCATCGAGTGGGTCAGTGTTTAGGTTGGAATCAGCGGGAGTGTAGGCCAATATTTTTCGCGCATTATGAAATGCGCGAATCAGGCCTGAAGCTGGCGCGTTGAACGCAGGTTGAATGCACGCCACAGATGAAAAGCTATATCTGTCAGCATGCGAAGACAATAAGCTTAGGTTTGCTACTCTAGTCCGGCCAAAAAATCAGCTGACTAGATTTGC
This sequence comes from Pseudogulbenkiania sp. AW2-16, assembly GCF_056824575.1. Taxonomy (NCBI): domain Bacteria; kingdom Pseudomonadati; phylum Pseudomonadota; class Betaproteobacteria; order Neisseriales; family Chromobacteriaceae; genus Pseudogulbenkiania; species Pseudogulbenkiania sp. AW2-16. The sequence continues at coordinate 3,296,626 of NZ_CP157668.1, forward strand.
CATTGCTGGCGAGGGTTGAAAGGCTGCGATTTAGTCGGCAGCTCGACTGGGGTACGGTTCAATTCTGCCGACAGTCGCCGGCACTGTCAACCCCCTGTTTCTCATCGTGCCAATTTGTTTTGGCGTGTGTCATTCAGGCAACAGCACCACCATAAAAACATCTTCCCGGTGGAGCGATACTCTCTCCTGATATAGAGCTCAAACACGGTCGCCAAACTGACTCACTACCGGGCGCACAATAAATACGTGCAGCCCCCTCATCAATATTTAAAAAACACCATCGAGTGTTTTCGAAAAATAATTAAAAATTTATCTTCCGCAGATGTCCTATTTTTTCTCAGCCATTTCAGGAGACCGCTGGATAGCACCAGCCCGTTTTTTATCGATCACACGCCACCTGAAAACCCGGTGATAACGGGCATCTTGTCCATCTCAGGAAACGGTTCGCAATGGCCAGCTAGCCTGGACGGTGCCCCCATGCTCCGGATCGTGTCGCCGTGAGACCGTGTCACGGAGAGGGAAACCTTTCCCCGCCTCCTGTAGAACGGGACACCTTATATATAGATAGTCTGATCGGCTCGTTATGCCGGTGGCTGTAGCACCACCCGCGGCAACGGCACCCACCAGCCCTCGCAGACGATCTGCGACTGAAAGCCCTCGTCGCCCTGCTCTCGTGGCCTCCACACCATACTGTCCAGACGAGCCTCAAGAATGTCGCCCGCTGGCATTACGAACTGTTTTGCCAGGGTGATCAACAATACCCCGTGCTCATCACGCAACTGCCAGCGCCCATCGACCTGTTGCAGTTGGAGGGGCGCCCCGTGCGGTAGACGGGCCAATGCCGCATGGACTGAGTGAGATGAAGATTTCCTACCCGCAAATGAAAGATAAACCCCATCAAGCCCGATCGTGACGAAGCGTCGGCGCCAGGCTTCGGGGGCATCGGGTTGCCACGTGGCGTCCAGCAGGACCGTGGCCGAGTGATGGCGCAACGAATCGAGGAAGGCATGTCGCCCCGGTTGGCTCCAGCACAGCGTGAGCCCTGCGGCAGCGCGGGTCATCGCCACGTAGTACAAGCGGCGCTCATCGGGTGTCGCCCGGTTCCAGTCGCCCCCATCCAGCACAAACACCTGCGACCACTGCCCGCCCTTGGCCTGATGGACCGTCGACAGGGTCAAGGCCCCGCTCTTGTCTCGCCGCGCCTCGCGGCTGAATTCGTAGAACGCATCCAGCAAGGTGATCGACGGCAAAGACTCGTCACCCCACAGCTGATGCTGCTCGCGGCAGAACTGGGCGCACAGCGCCAGCCAATCGTTGTCCGGGTGGGCGTCACTGCACTGACTGATCTCGGCAGCCAGCCCGGCCAACGCAATCGGTCCAGAGGCGGCTTGCAGCCGGTCGATCAGCGCTTTGCCTTCCCGCACCTGATGCAGTGAGGGTTGGCCGTTAGTGGCCTGGCCTCTTTTTTGATACGAAATGCCCTCCGTTTCGCACCAAGCCAGGAACGGTTCTAACTGGACGTGGGTATGCGCCAGAATGGCAAAGTCGCCCCAATCGAGCGTGGCATCCAACTCTCGCCGGCGGCGGATTTCGGCGACCACGGCTTGTCCCTGCCCGAGTGTCGACGCGCCGACCAGCAGGAGTTGGACCCGTCCTTGGGTGAGCGGGTCCAAGGGCTGCCATCTACCACCAGCGGGATGCTTTTTCCGGGCCCGATCAATCTGTACCGGGTGGGCCGTTTTCATCCGTTCCGGATTGGGGGAGATTAGTGCATTGGCCACATCGATGATGTGGTGGGTGGAGCGATAATTGTGGATCAGGTACGCCACGTGAGCGTTGTAATCCTGAGTGAAGCGCTGGATGAATTCATTGCTGGTCGCGCGGAAGGCATAGATGTTCTGATCATCATCGCCGACAGCCATCAGGGTCAGCTGGGCCTCGGCTTCCAGGGTGCGTCCGGCCAAGGCACTGATCAGCTCGTATTGCTGTTGGTCGATATCCTGGTACTCGTCGACCAGGATATAGCGGTAGCCACCCAGCAGCTGTTCCCTCAGACTGTCCCCGTCATCCAGGCCAGGCGGCTGGTGGCGGCCAGTCAGCAGCGCAATGGCGTCGTCTAGCACGCCCTTGAACAGGTCTTCTCCCGTCTTGTCGGCCAGTCCGACCAAGCTGCGACCGGTCAGGCGCAGGGCCAACGCGTGGTAGGTCAGCACCGTGACGCCCCACGCCTGCCGGCCCAGCAAGCCGGCCAGCCGCCCGCGGATTTCTTCAGCCGCGGCGCGGTTGTACGCCAGCACCAGGATGCGCTCGGGCAACTCGCCCTTGATCCGCACCAGGTAGGCGACCCGGTGTACGATCACACGGGTCTTGCCCGACCCCGGCCCCGCGAGGATCAGCAGATTTCGGTTGTCCGGCGCACACACCATGGCAGCCTGCTCCGGATTCCCTAGGTCACTGACGATGGCCTGGTAGGACTCTTGGGTCGTGGCCCGCTCCAATTCTTCCTTGCGGTTGGCGAAGTAGCGGCGGATGAAGTCCAGTCGGGGCAGGCTGAAATAGGCCAGGACAAAGGCCAGCGCGTCGGCCATTTTGGCGAGTCCCAACCGGGCGTACTCATGCATGACATGGATTTGCAGCGTACGGTCCTGGTAGTGGGCGCGCAGCGGGGCGTAGTCGTTGTCGCGAAAGCCCCTGCCCCTGCTGTCGGTGTTCAGGTGGATGGTCATCGCCGCCCGGAAGATGGCCTTGCCTTTGTCCAGCACCAGCACGTTGTTGTCGTGCAGAAACAGCAGGCCGGCGTTGACCGCCGCCAATTCACGATCGACATCTCCCTTCCACTCGGCAGCCAGCGTCAGATCCTGCAGCAGGGCGTCAGCCAGTTCACCCATGCGCACCGAGACCGGCACATTGGCGCCGCGTACACTGTCCGGCACGCGTTTCAACATCTCCTGCAACAGCAACTGGGCGACGGTGCGTCGCCGTTGGGCCAGCATTTCCAACGACTCCCACGGCTTGAGCAGCTTGATACGTAGCACTTCCCGCCGCAGCAGCCTGATCTGGAGAAATTCGCGGCGGTTCTGGACATCGCGCTCCGGCAAGGGGCGGGCCAGCGAGCGCAGCAGTTGCATCACCTGCTCGCTCAGAACGTCGACACCACAGCTGTCACGCAGATGCTGGCATACCGCGCGCAGGCTCATTTCCAGCCATTCACCCTGTGCATCCGGGGCGTGCTCACGCATCAGATCGATCAGGGCCTGTTCCCGTTGCCCTAGCCGCTCCAGGCGATCCGTCGAGGCATCGGCGATGCCCTTGCGCAGCTGACAGGTGATCGTCATGTCGTTGCTGAGGAGGCCAAGTTTTTCCAGTCCACGCAGGCTCTGGATGCACTCCTCCAGCCCGACCCCCAAGTGTTGGGTCAGGTCGTCAGTGCTGACGCCTTTGTCCTCGTCGCTGTTGATCAGGTACTCCAGCACCTGCTGGTACATATCGTAGCGCGCTTGAGGTAACTGGGCCCGGTCCAGGGCCACCTTCGCCTGCTCGAGTGAATTGATCTTCAGGCTGCCAGGAAACACCTGGGTCTGGTTTTCGTTCCGTTCCAGCAATTGCGCCTGTTCCAACCAGTGCAACGCGGTGCGGACCTTGGTGTCGGCATCGGGCGCCTCATCGTCGATGGCCAGATCAGTCTCTGGGTCCAAACGCAGGATCTCGCGGCTGGTCAGCACCATGTCCCCACCGGTATTACCGGCATGCCGTTTGAGCAGGCGCAAGATGCCAGCGATGTCCTGGCGGGTCAGCCGGGAACGCACCGCCAGGCCGAACTGGGTTTCCACGTCGTCCTTGCAGAACAGCAAGACACAGCGCGCCGCCCCTTGATCGCGCCCTGCCCGTCCAGCTTCTTGCAGGTAGTTTTCCAGCGAACCCGGAATCTCGGCGTGCACCACCAGCCGCACGTCGGGCTTATCCACCCCCATCCCGAAGGCATTGGTGGCGACGATGACCTGAATCTGCCCGGCGATGAAGTCGTGCTGGATTTCCTTTTTGGCATTGGGATCGAGTCCCGCGTGAAAGGCTTCACACGCCCATCCCTGATTCTGCAGAAAATCAGCGATCTCTTCGGCACTCTTGCGCCTCGAAACAAATACCACCGCCCCGCCGCCATCGGCCAGCTCATGGCGTAGCAGGCTCTGGATCTCTACCCATTTGGCCGCCGCCTCGACCTCGATCACGTCGTAGTGCAGGTTATGCCGCGCCACCCCGCCATCCAGCACCTTCAGCTCCAATCCCAAGGCAGTATGGAAGTGGCCCTGCAGGTCATCGATCACGTCTTGCTTGGCGGTGGCAGTGAAGGCGCAGACCGGAGCCAGGTTCTCCATATAGTGCTCGCGGATGAAACGTGTCACGTACAGGTAGTCGGTGCGGAAGTCATGCCCCCAGCGCGACAGGCAGTGGGCTTCGTCGAACACCCAGCCGGCGATCTCGCGCTGGCGTATAGCGTCGATGAAGGCTCGGTTGCGGAACTGCTCGGGCGACACCATGAGAATACTGACATCGCCCAACCGGACCTTCTCCAGCACTTCTTTGCGCTCCGGCATCGATAGCATCCCGTTCAACGTGGCGGCGCTGAGCACCCCCACCTTGATCAGGTTATCTACCTGGTCTTTCATCAGTGACTGTAGTGGCGAGATCACTACCGTGAGACCGCCGTTGCGCCAGTATCGTGACAGGGCCGGCAGCTGATAGCAGATCGATTTGCCGCCCCCCGTTGGCAGGATCGCCAGAATGGACTGACCGGCATAGCCGGCCCTGATAATGGCCTCCTGCAAGGAGCCGCCCTCCGACGTGGTAGGCAACGGGCGAAATCCATCAAAATTGAAATAGCGCTTCAGTTCGCGCCGAACATCGAGGTACTCGGAACAGAACGGACACTCGGGACGATCGCAAGGGGTGTCACGCAGACGGCGTATTTGCCGGCCCACTTGCGGATAGGTCAGCCGCACCCACGGTGGCAGCACCGAATTCCCGCCAGACACGCCGAGCCAAGCTAAGGTGTAAGCAAACACCCGGCGCTCGACGTCGTTATGCAGCAACAACGGCAACAGTTCGTTTAGTTGCTGCGGACAGACCTTGCCTTGCACCAGAGAACCGATACTCGTGATGAACCATTCGGCCGAGGGAGCAAAGGCCCGCCGCACGGTAGTGAAGAAAGCATCCAGCCCCTCCTCTCCCAGCAGAAAATGATAAGCCGCAAGCAGATCAGGTTGGGATGTCTGCAGCCCCTGCATCACCTGATACTGATCTGACCATAGGGTCAGCGCCAGCTTGGCGTCCTTCAATGGATCATTCCGGCTGTCACGCTGCAGCTTGTAGTCCTTGACCAGCCGGTGATAAGGGTTTGCCGGAAACGCGATCGGCGACAACTCTAGCGTATCAACCAGCCGTAGTGCGTGCAGCTTCAGGTCCGGACACAACACCTTCAGTACCGGCAGATCATGCCGCCGGACGTTATGCCCCAATACAAAGGCCGCTCCCTCTGCCAACTGGTCGAGGGGTGCCCGCAAGGCGGTGAAATCGACCTTCTTGTCGCTGACCACCTTTTGATCGGTATCGGCACGCCAAGCTGCCAGTTTGTATAGCTGAAGAGCATCGTTTCGGGCCGTTTCCAAGTCGATGCAAAGCGCTTTGGGGCGAAACGAAGAAGGGGCAGTGGACAGCATGGTTTAGCTAATAGCCTGCACGAAGCACAAAGGATCATCCCACCATGGTATCGCAGTTGTCATAAATTGAGCAGCCGGAGCCCGCGGCGGAAGGTCTCTCATTCTGTGGATTTGCCTCTTGTGCCCACAACCGCTAAACCTCACACTATCGTTGGTCGGAATTTAAGTTTACCCCTGCCAATCCACTGCAGACACCCCCGCAAACCCACGCCGGCAGGGCATTACAGTATTCCTCTCCTTACGATGGCATTTCAAGGCACCCGCTCTGGGACCCCAGATACGCAGGACATCCCAGTCACCACTACTCCCCGCGGCTCTAAGGGCCGACAGGATCGGTGGACACCCGATGGGGCACCAGAACGCCCACAAGACATCTCGTCCCCCCACGCATGCCACGCGCCTCGGAAACCGCAGGACGTCTGTAGGACATTTCGCCAGCAGCTTCCCACACATGCTACACCCTCAGAATTTGCAGGACGCCTGTAGGACGCCTACAGGACGTCTGTAGGACATCTCGCCAGCAGCTTCCAACACATGCTGCACCCTCAAAATCTGCAGGACGCCTGTGGGACGCCTACAGGACGTCTGTAGGGCATCTCGCCAGCAGCTTCCAACACATGCTGCGCCCTCGGAATCTGCAGGACGCCTGTCGGTTTTGGAATGCAACTGAATGTCGGCATTGAGATGCGAACGTGTGTCTGTATTCATGCGAATACTCATGTATCAGCGCCCGGAGCTGGAGGTGGCCGTCAGAGGCTGGAGCGCCCCCAAATCACGGACCGCAAAGTCCGCCACTTCCTGACCAAGGACACCATCGCGCCGGCGCTGGCGCCACTGTTCAACATCACCATCAAGCGCAGCCGCTGGACGGTTCTGGACGAGCAAGGCACGATTGAGGGACGTGAGCAGATCGTGAAGGTTAACGAGGTCGAGATCGAGCTGAAACAGGGCTAGGTGCAGGTCCTGTTCGACTTGGCGTTGAAGCCGACCGGTCCCCTTCCATTGATACCCGATCCGCAAAGCAAGGCCGAACGGGGTTATGCCCTGTATCGCAATACCGCGCCGCTCGTCCCGTCCAAGGCGCAACTGCCCGCCCTGAGCGCCACCATGACGCGCAGGCACTACGGACGGTGGCGCAAGAAACCCTGCGCCATCTGCAGGCCAACTCTCCCGTCACCCTCAACGGCGACGACAGCTATCTGAGGTGGAGCTGCCGCACCCCAACTCTCGTGATCTTCGGCTTGTCGGCCGTAGCAGACGTTCGCTGCTTCTATAACGAGTGGCTGCTTTCCGATACGAAAGCAGCCACCTAGGCGACTAGTAAATCAGGGGCGATTCAGGCGTAGCCTGTGTCGTATGCATAGAGGAAGCCCCATAAGGCCCCCCCATGCGTAGCGACAGCTCGTGCCTTCCACCCTTTTGCTCCGGTCGCTCGACGCCAAGTCAATTACCCGGTCGCTCAAGCGTGAAGAGCTGCCCCGCGCCGATTTCGAAGTAGTCGGCCGGCCCACCTCCACGCAGGATCGGGCGTGCCTGCGCAGTCTGGTACACGCCGTCCTTGATCAGCTGCCGGTCAATGTGGATCGCTACTGCTTGGCCCAACACCAGCCACGCCGGGAGCGCCGCGCCGCCCTGCGCCTCAAGCTGCACGATCTGGGTGACCACGCACTCGAATTGCACCGGGCTAGTCGCAACGCGCGATGGCCGCACCTTGGTAGAGGGCAGCGTCTCCAGCTTGGCCAACTCGAACTCATCGATGTGCGCTGGCGCCATCGCCGCGGTGGCGTTCATCGCCTCGGCGAGCTCTCGCGTCGCCAGATTCCATACGAACTCGCCGGTGTCACGCGCGTTGGCCAGCGAATCCTTTGCACCAAGCGAGCAAAAACCGATGATCGGCGGCTTGTAGCTGAACAGGTTGAAGAAGCTGTAGGGCGCAAGGTTGCGCACGCCGTCGTTAGCGACTGTGCTGATCCAGCCGATCGGTCGCGGAGCAACGATGGCGTTGAGCGGATCGTGACGCAGGGAATGCCCCTGCGTCGGTTCGTAGAAATGCCAGTCGGTCATAGCTTTACCCTTTTGGGAGGAGCGCAAGGGGTGCAGCCTCCAACGCCTCCGGCTCGGTGCACGTCCGCAGCGCCAGAGCCGGGGTAGTGACTGTATTCATCCCGATACTTGTCCAGAGAATGGTGTCGGATCGGAGCCACATTAGCCCCACGCCTGAGAAACGAGCGAGACATCCGATTCAAGGTCAATTTCGATGCCCCGTTTACAAGAGCAGGGCAGCGTCGTCTTTCTTACTTGTTTACCCAAGGCATAGAAAGGTCGATGTCAGAGACCAGCTTTCCACCACCGAAGCTCATGCTCTCCAAGGGAATGGCATACATCATCAGGGTGACATCGTCCTGGCTGACGCCAACCTTTTCTACGGCGTATCGGGTGACCAATTCCGCGAGCTTGCGTTTCTGCTCCACTGTCCTGCTGGTACCGGACGTCACCGTTACGATCATGCGCTTGTCGGATCTCTTCAAGTCAGGAAAAGTCGGATGGATGAAGAACTCATCGTCCTTGTGCTCACTGATGATGACGAAACGGTCATCCATAGGCGTATCCATGGCTTCATGAAGAGCGAGATTTAAGGCATCCGCCAGAGCCCGCTTCTCTTCGCTAGAGAATTTTTGAGCCGGAATGTGGGCGTGAAACATTGGCATGGTTGTTTCCTCGGTTGTGTTAAATGAGGCGATGAAGTTGGTTGTTGTCCCGGCTTAGCTAAAGAAGTCCTGACCGAGTGTTCCTTCGAGTCGCTCCTTGAGGCCAGATGAGAATTCACGAACGACGGGATACGGGCTTTGGAAGAGCTTGATGTTGTTGATGAGGCCAGACTCATTCCGAGTGAGTATGGTGGTGCCGGCGACCGGCTTGCCACCGTGGATGGCATCCCACTCAAGGTAAGTCTTCGCACCGTCAACCGTCTCCGCGGTGAAAACGAAGTTTTCGTACATCGTGCTCGTCGCGGTAAAGAACGCCCCGATGAGTGTCGGGCCGACCACGGCTTTGCTAAGGGCTGAGGTCTGAAGGTTGGCGTCAGCGGTGAATGACTTCGCGAATTCGCTCGTTCCTTTCTTCTTGACGATTTGCATCCATGCCGTTCCCGGGGTGTTGGTGTCAGTAGTCATTGCAATCTCCTAGGTTGGTGTCAGTAGTCGCTACAGAATTCCCATCGCATGTCTGCGACTTCTATTTCTCAAGGTGCTCGATGAGAAACTCGCCGGCTCTCTGCAGCGCGTCGTGGGCCTGAGGCAATGAGGCTGTCTGAATGTGCCAGACGTGCAGCATCTCCGGCCAAACCTCAAGGCGCGACTCGCCGCCAGCTGCGCGCACCTTTCGGTCAATTTCAAGCGCATCGTCGAGAAGTACTTCGTCGCTTCCTACATGGATGAGCAGTGGAGGAAAACCGTGCATGTCGGCGAACAGGGGAGAGATGCGCGGATCCTTCAAATCGTGGTTGCCCGCGTAAGCTTCGACCATCTCCCGCATCGCGCTCGCGTTGACCATTGGGTCGCGGTCGGCCAACTGCGTTAACGAGGGCAGCGTTAACGTTAAGTCTGCCCATGGGCTAATGAGTAGCGCTGCTCGCGCGTCCTTGTGGCCCTTCGAGGACGCGTAGGCAAGAACGTTGAGAACCATGCCACCGCCACTGGAGTCTCCGGTCACGGCGAACGGCTTGCCAAGCGCACGCACTGCTTCGTAGCCGCGGATGGATTCGTCGTAGGACGCCGGAAATGGGTGCTCGGGTGCCAAGGAGTGGTCCAGGACGATGACCTGGGACTTTGCCGCTCTAGACAGCTCTCCGAGCATGCCCAGATGCGTGGCAGGAGAGCCAGCCACCCAGCCACCACCGTGTAAATGGTAGATGACTCGGTCTTTGGACGCGCCGGGAGCCGTAATCGCCACCGCGGCGACGCCACCGAGCTCGGTCGGCTCGACGGTTAGGTCAGCCGCCAGCGGGTTTGCTTGTGAAATTGCCTCCATGCCGACGCGGAGCGTCTCGATGGTGCGTACGGGATGCGCAATGTTGAAGGCGAACATCGCCTCGAGGAGCTTGCGGGCGGAAGATGAATCGTAGGCCATGGCTCACCTCACTTCAGGTTGAGGAAGGTCGTCGGTACCCAGTCGTAGCCGACACCGTTGTCAGCTTTGCGAAGACGCCCAAGACCAGGGAACGGCATGTGAGCTGCAGCAATCATGGTCTTGTCCGCAGCGAGCTTCACCAAAAGAGCTTCACGTGTTTTGACTGCCGATTCGCTGTCCGAGTCGAACACAATGCTGATTTCCGGGTGTGGCATCTGGACGGCCCCAACATGAGCTACGTCGCCCCAGACCAGCAGCGACTGACCCTTCGAGGAAATCATGTAGCCAGTGTGACCGGGGGTGTGGCCGGGAATGGCATACGGTGCGATGCCGGGGACGATTTCGTCCATGCCTTCGTACGGCTTCCATTTGCCTGCAGCCATGTAAGGCGCGGCGCCATCTTGTGCGATTTTGAAGAAGATCTTTGCTTCTTCCGGGGCTTTGGCCATGATTTCCTTCGACAGCCAGAAGTCGGCGTCGGCCTTCTTCATCATCACGGTCGCGTTCGGAAAGACGCGTTTGCCGTCTTTGTAGATTCCGCCAGCATGGTCACCGTGAAGATGGGTCAGCAGCACCAGGTCAACCTGCTCCGGCTTGTAGCCGGAGGCCTTCAGGTTCTGCACGAGCTTACCCAGCGTGGGAGGGCCCCAGTGACCGCCCGAACCAGTGTCGATGAGAACGAGCTTGGAGCCGGTATTGACGAGGAAGCCTTGGACGGTGGCCGAGACATTTTTGGGATCGTTTTGGAAGGAGCGCGCCAGGAGGGACTGGATGAGCGCCGGATCGCCATGCAGGAGGTTGGAGTCAATGCTGCCGCCGCCGTCATGGAGAGCGGTGACTTCATAGTCGCCAATCATCGTGCGATAGAAGCCTGCAACCTGCTTGTGCTGCATCGGCGCTGCAGCTTGGGCCGGTGCTACAACAACGAAGGCGCCAGTGAATGCTAACGATACCGCGAGCACGGTACGCGAAATGATAGTGGAGAACTTCATAGTGTTTCCTAACCATTGTGTGTAGTGGGGATATGTAATGATCGTTAGCGGAATGCCAGCTCATCGTGCCATGTCGTTGTTGCCACCTTTCTGGCCACTCGCACTGCGGAATTGCCTCCGTAACCCGTGATGAAAGCCGCACGCATGTTCGATTCCTCTGTTGATCCGCCAGGACCTCTAAAGTACTTGCAAAGTGCAAGTTGTTGAATAGTATTTCAACTACTTGCATAATGCAAGTGGTGATTTAAGGAGAATGGCTGTGCAACAAACAAGACGATCGGGCTGCCCGATCAACCTGACGCTTGAGCAGATCGGCGACCGCTGGAGCCTGATCGTTATCCGCGATGTCATGTTCGGGAACAGGCGCAGCTATGGCGCCCTGCTGGAGCAAAACGAGGAAGGCATCGCCTCGAACATCCTCGCAAGCCGGTTGAAGCACTTGACCGCGTCTGGCCTGCTGACACGATCTCCGGATCCGAATCATCAGCAGAAAGGAATCTACAGCCTCACGGAAGCGGCCATACAGCTTGTACCTCTGCTCGCACATATGGCTGCCTGGGGCCTTCGGCATACGCATCCGAGCAAGGAAGCGTCTTTGCGCGCGGAGCTGCTGGAAAAGGGCGGCCCTTCACTTTGGAGTGCTTTTATGGATGAACTACGTTACCTGCATCTCGGTGCACCGCGTCCGGCGCGCTCAGTATTGAGCGAGCTCCGGACCGACGGCGAGAAGGCAATCGCTAATTAGTAGGAATCTATGCGTCATGACATATGTCATGTAGTGAATCGCCCCTCGTTTGCTAGATACATTTATGGCCGCTTCCAACCGGAAAGCAATGGGATGGACTCCTCCCTCCTGATACGGCATCAACGTGCCAGACTGGAGGCGTCAACAAACCAGTCAAAACGGAACGAGGAGTCCACCATGAAGATTATGCGCATCGGCATCGATTTGGCCAAAAACGTTTTCCAGATTCATGGGGTGGATGCTCATGAGCACCCTGTGTGTCGCCGGCAACTGCGTCGTCATCAACTCCTGGAGTTCTTCCAGAAACTCGAACCCTGCCTGATCGGCATGGAAGCCTGTGCCGGTGCGCATCATTGGGCACGTCAGCTCCAGGCAATGGGACACACGGTCAAGTTGATTGCCCCGCAATTTGTGAAGGCTTATCTGAAGGGCAACAAGAATGATGCCAACGATGCAGAAGCGATTTGCGAAGCGGTCAGCAGACCGGGAATGCGTTTTGTACCGATCAAAACGATTGAGCAGCAGGATCTGCAGGCATTGCACCGCATTCGGACCGAACTGATTCACCAGCGGACCGCCAAGGTCAATCAGATTCGCGGCTTGCTGACTGAGTATGGAATCGTGATCGCGGTGACCGTGAAGCAATTGCGTCAGGCGTTACCACTCATCCTGGAGGATGCAGAAAACGGCCTCTCGGCGTGCTTCCGTCATCTGCTGGATGGTCTGCGCGAAGATCTGGTGTATCTGGACGAACAAATTGCCATCGTAGATCAGGACATGGTACGCCAAGCCAATGAAAATGCGATGGCCAGAAAGCTGCAGCAACTACGCGGTATTGGCCCCATTACCGCCACTGCACTGGTGGCCGCCATTGGCAACGCCAAGGACTTCAAGCGGGGGCGGGATCTTGCTGCGTGGCTGGGACTGGTCCCTGCTCAGCACAGCAGTGGCGGCAAAGACCGGTTACTGGGGATCAGCAAGCGAGGTAATACCTATCTGCGCACTTTGGTCATTCACGGGGCGCGAGCGGTCGTTCGCGCCGCTGCGACACAAACAGATCGCCTCAGTTGCTGGATTCAAAGCCTGTGCGCCCGTCGCAACAATAATATTGCCGCGGTCGCCTTGGCCAACAAGACGGTACGCCTAGCCTGGGCGCTGATGACGCGGGAAGCGGATTACGACCCAGATTATGGGCAGGCAGGAGACACAGTGTCCTGAGCATTCGGGTTGGACAGGGCCTCGGCAACGAGATGATCAACGCTTAACCCATCTTCACGATTGCGCAGCATGAAGCAGTGATGGCGAACAGGTCGAACCGGCGTCGGAAGAACCCGAAAACTGGCCAAGTGCGAACAGCACGACAAAGCAATAGGGATCTGGCGCGCGGATAGCCCATTATGGCCCGGGCAATTAAGCCCAACTCAGAGGCCGGATATACGTAAGCAGTCGATCCGAACTCCAGAGCTGTGAAATGTGTGCAAACCGGGAGGAGTCCATATACGGCCATTTTCTACGGGATGATAGCCGTCAGCTTAGGTCGAAAAGCTTGGTGGCGGTACAGGATAGCCGCCACCTTGGTGGAAAAGTGCGGTCGTAACGACTACCTAAATTTCGATCTGCACTGAAATTTCCAAAGCATCATCAACTTCGATCCCGAGATACCGCACCGTGCTTTCTAACTTGGTATGACCAAGCAAAATTTGCACCGCTCGCAGGTTCTTTGTCTTCTTGTAGATCAATGTTGCTTTGGTGCGCCGTAAGGAGTGAGTACCGTAGATGGATGAGTCCAGCCCGGCAGTTTCGACCCACATGTGCACTATCCGTGCATATTGGCGAGTCGATAAATGTGGAGAGTCCTCCAACCGACTAGGGAAGAGATACTGATCACTGCGCAAATGTGCTTTCTCTAGCCAAGCGGCAACGGCCAACCTGGTCGGCTCTGTTATCCCCTTCGGGGGTCCACTGCCTTGCATAGGCAATCTGGCTTTTCAGGTATTCCGAATAGCTCGAAGCGTTGAGGTAGCCGGCAAGCTTGGCGACCATGACGTCTGTGGGTTTAACCGTGACCCCGTTGCGATTGAATGTATGGGGTACCACTCTGGCGATAATTTCTGCAAAGGTCTTGAGGAAGTTTGTCGCGGGGGCCCAGTGAAACACCAGCGAGGCAAATTCGGCTTCATTCATCATCTCAACCATGCTTTGCAGCACCTCGAACTGCTCTACACGGAAGTACGAATGCTTCTTCACGAGGTCGATGGAAACGCGATCGCTCGTGAAGATCTCATCAAAGCGATCCTGTGAAAACTCGGACAAGTGGTCTGGCTGAACGCTTGCCAGGAGGTTGATCGGGGTATCGATATCTTGAATACCGAGCGGAATCTCTACCTCCTGGTTGAGGTTGTCTTCAGGGATTTCCTCCAAGCAAAAAATTTTTCCCACGAAGTGAACGCCCATGCGTCCAGCACGCCCTTTGATATTCCCATGTGTGAATTTGTCGATACTGCGAGGGCCATCGCGGTTGTCGTAGATCACGACGTTCTTGGCAACGGTGTTGACGCCTTCAATAATCGTGGAAGTGCAGAGAAGGAAGCGCAGTTTCCCAGCATTGAACTGGTCGGCTGTGTATTGCTGCAGCGCCCTCGGCAGCGCACCAAAATGCAGGCCGATTCCGTTTTTGAGTGCAACGGTGTAATCCCAATTGGCATCAAATTCTTCACTAACCCAATCGATATGAGAACTCACCGTCGGAGTGCCATGCCCGAGCTTGATCAGCTCGCGAGCTACCATGCCGGCAACAGTTGGCGACTTACAGTAGATGATGGTTGCGCCGACGCATGCGCACGCGATCTCAGCCAGCGCGTTGAGCTTGGCTTTGTCGTCATTCGCCTTGATGCCGAAAGTTTGGACATCAAGCGCAACCGTGTTGAAGTCGGTGGAAACGAAGGTATGTGAGTACCCGAGTCTTTCGAGACCACGAATGCTGTTGACAAACGGCCCGGTCAGGTAGAACTGTTTGGAGACCTTCAGCAGCTTGCTCAGCGCGATGTTGAGCTCGACAACTCGCTCGTCCTGGTAATCCACGGAGCCGTTTTTGAGCTCCCGAAATGCCAGCTTGTAAAACTCGTCAATGACGAAAAGGTCAATATCGACGATGTCGTCTCGCTCGTTCACCCGCTCCTGCGTTAGCACGTAGACCGCTTGCTCGGAATGGCACCCTTGGGAGCTGTGGTGAATGATCTGGTATCGGGCACCGAACCGTACTTGCAACCGGCGACGAGTTTCGTCGGCAAGGGCCACGGTCGGCACAACCAAGACGAGCCGCTTCAAAGTGCCCAAGCCGAGCAGCGAGTCAACGATTGCGCTTTTGCCCATGCTCGTGGGCGCACTCAGAACCACATTTTGACCTGCCTTGAGCAGATCGAATATTTGGAACTGCATCGAATGGAAAACGAAGCTGTCCGAGAACGGGGTCCGGTACAGATCAAGCACCCTGAGCTCGTCCGGTGTCAGGTCGGCGAACTCCTTTTTAGGTACGGAAACAGACCTGATTTTCTCACCATGTTTTTCAGAATGGTGTTGTGCTCGGAAATCTGACGGCAATGTCGATATCAGTCACCAACTCGCTGAAGCCAATCCAGAGCTGATCACCTTCTGGATCGCGGCGAACGATGTGCACGTTTTCAAGAATTTTCACGGCCCCAGGTCTTTCCACGTACAGCATGCAGGGTATGGGCTGACTCTCATGGTGTTGCCGGATCGAGGCTGCTTTGATCCCGCGACAACACTGTCAGTGTGCCCAGCACCCAATCCAGACCTGTTGCAGGACGGGGCTAAACTGTGATGCGCTAGCGTCACGACAGAGACTCCATCGAATTCAGTATCGAAACCTGAGGTGGTTGAGGCGACCTAACCTAGGTTTTTGTCAACTAGAAGCCTCACGGCTGCCTTGTTGGGTTCTCTGCGCGACGCGCGTCGGTGCCTGCTACCTAGAACGTCGAACAATCATTCCTAGGAAAGCGTATGGCTTCTTATGGACAGAAGCAGACGTCAACAGTAGGGAGAACGATCGTCCGCTTTGGCCGATTATGTAGACCCCACGATTATGTGGAGTTACAGGCGTGGCAACCATCAGATGCCTTGCTTGGCAGGGAAAGCGCCGCGATGACGGTCCACATAATCCACCGTCCGTCACGATGCCGCCAAATCGGACATGGGTACATTCACCATGCGTTTCCAGCGCCAGATGGGCCTGGTGCTCGCCCGGATCGACATCTTGAGGCTGAGGTTGCAGCGACTGGTGGTAGCGCGGCATCGAAAATTATGTTGAGCGTACGTCGTCCCCTGTTGCCCGCAGGCCCCTCGTGAACATGCTTCCGAAACGGGATGGTTCAGAAGCTCAACATAATAGCGAGATCTACATAATCGGCCTTATGTGGAGCTCCACATAAGGTCGAGTTGCTCGCGTAGGCTGTCCGACAGGTATGTAGGCCAAGCAGCCATCCACGAGGCGGCGCCGACTGCCTCAGAGGCCCTGACCACGGTCAACCTCAGTCCGCAGACCCAGCCAGCCCACTGGCGCCCCCGGTGTACATGCCGGTCGTGCGGCTCTCGCGCTATCCCCTCTCTCCGGAATCGCTTCCGGTCGACGTCCTGGACAAACACCAGATGGCTTTGACCGGCCAGCCCAACACCTTTGTGGTACCGGACCTGCTCGATCTACCCCGACTCCTGGATTACCTCCCAGTGCCCACTATGGTCTCGCGGCACAGATCGCTTTCTATCAGCTCTTGGGGGACGACGGCCCCTACCCTGACGAGTTGTACTATCCCGCGGGTGGAGATGGCCGCCTGAGGCAGACAGCCGGCCTGCTGATGGCCGGAGTACTGAGAACGGACTGCCCCGCGGCCAGTATTACTCTCCAACCCTCCGCGGAGGCCTTCCAGGCGCTGGCCCGTCTGCTCAGCCGGTACTTCTGCGAGGAGTGCCAACCCAATCCGCGAGTCTACGTTGGCCTCCCAAGCCTCTACGGCGACTTCCTCTGCCACGGTTTGAACCTGTTGGCGTATACCCGAGTCGTGCAGCTGGCGGCGCACTACCCGGATGAGACGATCGAAACCGTACGATCGCCACTCGACCGGAGGCGGAGCAGCTCACTTGCCAGGTATCGATCAAGGGATGCGTGGCCGCTACCCGGCTATTCCGGGGGTACTGTGAGAGAACCGCGGCTGGCATAAAGCCGCCATTTCTATTGGGAGACGACCATGCAAGACCAGCTGCTGAATAGCTACGCGGTCAAAGAGCGCGTATCCATGGGCAAGACCAAAATCTACAGCTTAATCTAAGGTGGAGAAATTCCCCTGTCCCTCTCATCACCCCTCCCTCGGAAAGTCCACCCGCTGGCTGGCTTCACACATCCAGGCGGTTATCGGCGCTGTTGCCAGTGGGGCCGAATGGAAAGACAATGACAAGCAACGTGCGGCATAACCAAAGTCCACCGATTCGCAGTGTGAGTAAGAATGTGAGTAACGAAGTGGCAGTCAAGCAATGCCACTCAGCAAACAAAAGGCTTTGAGGCATTATATGCTACTGATGATCGACAACTATGACAGCTTCACCTACAACCTGGTGCAGTACTTTGGTGAGCTGAAACAGGACGTGCGGGTGTTTCGCAACGACGAAATCACGCTCGAGCAGATCGAGGCCCTGGCACCCAAGTATCTGGTGGTTTCCCCTGGCCCCTGCACGCCGAACGAAGCCGGCATCTCGGTTCCCGCCATCAAGCATTTTGCCGGCAAGCTGCCGATTCTCGGCGTCTGCCTAGGGCACCAGAGCATCGGCCAGGCCTTCGGCGGCAAGATCATTCACGCCAAGCAGCTGATGCACGGCAAGGTGTCGCCGGTTTCGCATCACGACATCGGCATGTTCCGCGACCTGCCCAACCCGGTCACCTGCACCCGCTACCACTCGCTGGTGATCGAGCGCGAAACCTTACCGGAGTGCCTGGAGATCACGGCCTGGACCGACGATGGCGAAATCATGGGCGTACGCCACAAGACACTGCCGATCGAGGGCGTGCAGTTCCACCCGGAATCGATCCTGACCCAGCATGGCCATCAGATGCTCGACAACTTCCTCAAGGAGTTTGCGTGATGATTACGCCGCAGGCCGCGCTGAACCGTCTGATCGACGGCAACGAACTGTTCTACGATGAGATGCTCGATCTGATGCGCCAGATCATGCGCGGCGAAGTGTCGCCGGCGCAGCTGGCGGCCATTCTGGTCGGCCTGCGCGTCAAGGTGGAAAGCGTGCTGGAAATCGCCGCCGCCGCCACCGTGATGCGCGAATTCGCCACCCACGTCCCGGTCACCCAGCGCGAGCACCTGGTCGACACCTGCGGCACCGGCGGCGACAAATCGCACACCTTCAACATCTCCACCACGTCGGCTTTCGTCGCCGCTGCCGCAGGCGCGCGCGTGGCCAAGCACGGCGGCCGCTCGGTGTCGTCGAGCTCCGGCAGTGCCGACGTGCTGGAAGCGCTGGGCGTGAACCTGGCGCTCTCTGCCGAGCAGGTAGGCCGTTGCATCGACGAGATCGGCGTCGGCTTCATGTTCGCCCCCAACCACCACAGCGCGATGAAATACGTAGCACCGGTGCGCAAGGAGCTGGGGGTGCGCACCATCTTCAATATCCTCGGTCCGCTGACCAACCCGGCGGGTGCCGACAACCAGCTGATGGGCGTGTTCCACCCCGACCTGGTCGGCATTCAGGCGCGCGTGCTGAAACAGCTCGGCAGCCGCCACGTCATGATCGTGCACGGCTGCGACGGGCTGGACGAACTCACCCTATCCGGCCCCAGCATGGTGGCGGAACTGAAAGATGGCGAAATCAGCGAATACCGGCTCGACCCGCGCGATTTCGGCCTGGAGCTGTGCGAGCTCAACCAACTGCGCGCCGAATCGGCGGAGGCGTCCAAAAACATCCTGCTGGCGGTGCTCACCGGCCAATCCGGCCCGGCCCGAGACATCGTGCTGCTCAACGCCGGCGCCGCCATCTACACCGCCAACGTCACCGACACGCTGGCCGCCGGCATTGCCAAGGCGCGTGAAATGATCGACAGCGGCGCCGCCCGCACCAAGCTCGAGCAACTGGTGCAACTCAGCCAGTCGTTCACAGCCTGAACCCCAGGCGACCGGTCTACCGGTCGCCTCATCATTTTTTGCATCCCCGGGAACAAGACAAGCTCATGAGCGCACTGTCCAAAGACATTTTCAAGGCTTACGACATCCGCGGCATCGTCGGCCAGACCCTGACCGACAAGACTGCCTACCAGATCGGCCGCGCCATCGGCTCCGAAGCCCGCGCCCGCAACGTCAAGGCCATCGTGGTCGGCCGTGACGGCCGCCTGTCCGGGCCGGAACTGTGCGAGGCGTTGGCCGAAGGCATCGTCACCGCCGGCATCGACGTCATCGACGTCGGCCGCGTCGCCACCCCGATGGTGTATTTTGCCGCCTACGAGCTGGGCACGCTGTCCGCCGTCATGGTCACCGGCAGCCATAACCCGCCGGATTACAACGGCTTCAAGATGATGCTGGCCGGCGACACCCTCTCTGGACCGGACATCCAGGCGCTGTACCAGCGCATTCTGGACAAGGATTTCACCGAAGGTGACGGCCAGTACCGCACGCACGACATCGTCGATGCCTATCTCGACCGCATCACCAGCGACATCAAGCTGGAGCGCCCGCTGAGCATCGTGGTCGATTGCGGCAACGGCGTCCCGGGCGCCTTCGCCCCGGTACTGTACCGCCGCCTGGGCTGCCGCGTGCGTCAGCTGTTCTGCGACGTCGACGGCACCTTCCCCAATCATCACCCCGATCCGGCCAAGCCGGAGAACCTGCAGGACGTGATCGACGCGCTGGCCAAGACCGATGCCGAAATCGGCCTCGCCTTCGACGGTGACGGCGACCGCCTGGGCGTGGTCACCAAGGAAGGCAATATCATCTGGCCCGACCGCCAGCTGATGCTGTACGCCGCCGACGTGCTGGAGCGCAACCCGGGCGCCAAGGTCATCTACGACGTCAAGTCCACCCGGCTGCTCGGGCCGTGGATTCGCGACAACGGCGGTGAACCGGTCATGGCACGCACCGGCCACAGTTTCATCAAGGCCAAGATCAAGGAAACCGGCGCGCTGCTGGCGGGCGAGATGAGCGGCCACGTGTTCTTCAAGGAACGCTGGTACGGTTTCGACGACGGCATGTATACCGGAGCCCGCCTGCTGGAAGTACTGTCGCGCGTCGAGGACCCCAACGCGCTGCTCAACGCGCTGCCGAATGCCGTGTCCACGCCGGAACTCAACCTGAAGATGGAGCGCGAGGGCGAGAACCACGCGCTGATCGAAAAGCTGCAGCAGACCGCGCGCTTCGACAACGCCGAATCGGTCATCACCATCGACGGCCTGCGCGTGGAATACGCCGACGGTTTTGGCCTGATGCGCGCCTCCAACACCACGCCGGTGATTGTGCTGCGCTTCGAGGCCGATAACGAGGCGGCGCTGGAACGTATCCAGCACGACTTCCGCCAGATACTGAGCCAGGCGACGTCGGCCCCGCTGCCGTTCTGAGTCGCCGTAACGGACATTCCCATTCTGGGGACAGGTGGCCGCCGCTGCCTGTCCCCTTCCCATTGAAAGGACCCGCAATGTACGCCCAAGCTGCTACCGTCATGACCACGGTGCGTGACCTGCTGCGCTTCGCCGTTTCCCGTTTCACCGACGCCGGACTGAGCTACGGCCACGGCACCGACAACGCTTACGACGAGGCGGCCTACCTGGTGCTGGCCACGCTCAAGTTGCCGCTCGATCGCCTGGAGCCGTTCCTCGACGCCAAGCTGCTGCCGACCGAAATCCAGGACGTGATCGACATCATCGAGCGCCGCGCCGAAGAGCGCATCCCGGCCGCCTACCTCACCCACGAGGCCTGGCAGGGCGAGTTCAGCTTCTACGTCGACGAACGCGTGATCGTGCCGCGCTCGTTCATCTTCGAACTCCTGGGCGAACCGCTTGCGCCGTGGATCGAGCATCCGGAACTGGTGCACCGCGCCCTCGACCTCTGCACCGGGTCGGGCTGTCTGGCGATCCAGATGGCGCATCATTACCCCGATGCCGAGATCGACGCCGTCGACATCTCGCTCGATGCGCTGGAAGTGGCCTCGATCAACGTGCAGCGCTACGGCCTGGAAGACCGCATCCAGCTGGTCCACACCGACCTGTTCCAGGGTCTGGAAGAGAAATACGACCTCATCATCTCCAATCCGCCCTACGTGGACGAGGAGTCGGTCGACGACTTGCCGGCCGAATACCTGCACGAGCCGGAACTGGCGCTGGGCTCGGGTCGTGACGGACTGGACGCCACGCGCGAGATCCTGCGCCGCGCACCGGAATTCCTCACCGAACACGGCGTGCTGCTGGTGGAAATCGGCCACAATCGCGACGTGCTGGAGGCGGCCTTCCCGCAGCTGCCGTTCATGTGGATGGAAACCAGCGGCGGTGACGGTTTCGTCTTCCTGCTGACGCACGACGATCTGGTCAACAACCCGATCTGACCCACGCCAAAATGCTTCGGCCAACCTCTACAGGTTGGCCGAAGCATTTTCATGACGGGATCGCGGCACCTCCGGCGGGCTCATGGCACCGACCCGGCAGACAAAACCCCTCCACGGGTAACGCACCACGTCAAAGTCGCCACGCCATCCCAACTCGCATTACAAATATTGCAAGCCGTGCTGCTGGATCAGCGAGGCCGCCGTCATCACCATCAAGACCCCCACCATCACATCCAGCACACGCCAGCTGCGTTCCTGCCGGAACAGCGGCGCCAGTTTCATGCTGAACACGCCGATGGCCACGAACCACAGTACCGACGCCGTGGAACTGCCCGCCAGGAACGACAGCCGCGCTTCCGTGCCGTACGCCGCCGACAAGCTGCCGATCAGGATCACGGTGTCGAGCCAGACATAGGGGTTGAGCAGCGTCACCGCCAGCAGCGTACGGATCACCTCGTCGCGGTTGCGCACGCTGCCCCCTTCCGTGCGCAAGGTGGCGGGTTTGCAGGCCGAGCGGAACGCCTTGATGCCGAGCCACAGGATGAACGCCGCTCCGGTCCAGGTCACCAGAGGCAGGAAACCGGGAATCGACAGCACCATGCTGCCCATGCCGAACACCCCGGCCGCGATCAACAACAGGTCGCAGACGATGCAGATCAGGACGATCGGCAAGACATGGCTATGGCCAATGCCCTGGCGAATGACGAAGGCGTTCTGCGGGCCGATGCCGACGATCTGGCTGAGCGACAGGGAGAAGGCGGCGAGGGCAACCTGTGTGTTGAACATGGCAAGCTCCGGAATTCGAAAGTTGCCGACAGCTTAGCCCCGCGCCAAAAATAAATAAAACTACTAAATATTATGCTGTATAAGAAATATTAATATTCGCACCGGCCTGCTGTTGCAAGGCCCATTCGATCAGCACCTCGGCCGGCACCGGCCGAGAAATCGCGTAGCCCTGCCCCACAGTACAGCCCAGTTCAAGCAGCCGGAGCCAAATGGCCTTGCTCTCAACCCCCTCCACCACCAGTTTGCGCCCCGTGTAGCGGGCAAAGGCCACCATGCTGTGGATGATCGCCTCGTTGCCCGGCGCCTCCAGCAGCACCCGCACAAAGCTCTGATCCATCTTGATGGTGTCAAACGGCAACTGCTGCAGGTGCACCAACGATGACGCTCCGGTGCCGAAGTCATCCAGCGCAATCGAGATGCCGAGCCGGCGGCAGCGCTCCAGCTTGTGCACCACCTGCTCCGCTTCCTTTTGCGACACGCTCTCCAGCACTTCCAGCTCGAGCAGGCCGGCTGCGTCAGGGTAGCTCGCCAGCAGCAACTCGATGCCGGGCAGGAAGCCCTCCTGCTTCAGCGTCATCGCGGACAGGTTGACGCTGACTTTGATAACGTGGCCCCGCGCCTTCCAGTCGGTAATCTGCTTCAGGCTCTGACGCAGCACCCACCAATCCAGCTCGCGCATGAGATCGGTGTGCTCGATCGCCGGGAAGAACTCGCCGGGCGACACGAACTGATCCTGCCGCTTCCAGCGCACCAACGCCTCCACGCCTTGCAAAACCTCGCTGCGCAGATCGATCTTGGGCTGGTAAAACAGCTCCAGCGCATTGTTCGCCAGGGCCTCGGCAAACGCGGCGCGCAAGCTGTGGATGCGATGGATTTCCTCGTCCATGCGCTGGTCGTAGTGGCGGTACTGGTTGCCCCCCGACTCCTTGGCGCGGGCCAGCGCGACTTCGGCACGCCGCAACAGCGTCGCCGCGTCGCTGTCCGCATGGCTCACCACCACCCCGCAACTGGAACGTACGTCGACCCACTGACCAAGGCACTCTGCCGGCTCGCGCATCACCTGCAGCAGGCGATCCAGCAGGTTCTCCAGCCGGTCGTTGTAGCCGCTGGTGATGACAAAACGCGCGGCACCGACGCGACCGACGCGCCCGGTATCGCCCAGGCACTGCTCGATGCGCCGGGCCGCCTCGCACAGCACCAGGTCGCCGCCTTCATGCCCCAGGCGGGCGTTGATCTGGTGGAAGCTGTCGATGGCGAGGGCGATCACCACCACCGCTTCGGCGCCCGCCCCTTGCTCGATGCGCCCCTGTATCAGCGCCTGCATGTTCTGGCGGTTGGGCAGCCCGGTCAGCGGGTCGTGGTCCGACAGATAGCGAATTCGCGCCTCGGCGCGCGAGCTGCGATCGAGCGCATCCAGCCGCTCCAGCGCGTGGCCGATCTCGCTCGCCATGGTCTGCACCAGCGCCACCTTGTCGAGATCGAAAAAATCCGCCAGCCGCGAGTGCAGCGTCAGCGTCCCGACCACCTTGCCTTCCATGAACAGCGGCACCGCCAGCAGGCTCTTGATGCCTTCACGCTCGAACAAGGCGCGCCAGGGCGCCATCATCGGCTCGGCCTCGCAGCAATTGACCACCTGCGGCGTCATGGTGAGCACCGCCTGACCGGTCGGACCCCGACTGTAGGGGTTGGATGGGTCGAGCGATAACGCCCGTGACAACTGATGGATGAAATCGGTGGATTCCGGTCCGGCGAAGACCTTGTATTCAAGGTGGTTGGTGGCGGTATCGATCCAGCTGATGCCGGCGTAGGTCGCCCCGCCCTTTTCCACGCAGGTGGAGCAAATGGCGTGAAACAGTTCGTCGCGGCTGCGCGAGTGAATCAAGGCCAGGCTCACCCCGCTCAAGGTGGCGTACATGCGTGACATGTCGAGCATGTGGCGGTGCTGCAGCTGGGTTTCGGCAGAAATCGACTGCTGAAAGCCCTGCAACTGCAGCAGCATGTCGAGCAGGATGCGCTTGCGGATGGCCCGGGTCAGTGGCCGCCGCACCTCGTCCGGGTAGTGCGCGTCGTTGAGCCGGCTCAGCATGTGGGACAGATAACGTTCGTACGCCCCTGCCACCCACACCATGCTGACGCCGATACGGTGGTGCATCTGGCCCAGCGCGATGACCTTTTCCGCCTGCGATCCGCTCAGCGGCTGCGACACCACGCCCTCGAAGTAATCCATCTGCTGGCTGATCAGACGGTCCAGTCCCTCACCGCTCATGGCCGGCAGCAAGGCCGACGTTTCCGGATTCTTCAGCAGGTACCAGTAAAACTCCTTGCCCAGTACCTCGCGGCCCAGCAACAGCTTGTCTTGATGACGTCGTAAGGTCTCGCCGTCTTCCTCTCGAAAGCCAAGCAGTCGGCTGAGTGAATGCAATGGCTCGTCGCCATGGCTTGTCTGCATAGTCTCCCCTGTCTCCCCAACCTTGGCCGAAGCAGGTCGTATATCTTATTATGCTTTTTTCATGAGTTCGTCACGGTCTTTGCCGTGTGGGCTAGAGCCTAGCAGATTTGCCAAGACCCTACCATTAACATCACTTTGCCCGGCACCCGCCAGGCCACCGGACACCCGATACATGCTCGACCCCAAGCTGTTGCAGGCTCTCGCCGCCGTCGTCGAAAACGGCGGCTTCGACAAGGCCGCCAAGGCGCTGTTCCTGACCCAGTCGGCTGTCTCCCAGCGCATCAAGCAACTGGAAGAACGCCTGGGGCAGCCGGTGGTCACGCGCACCACCCCGGTCGATGCCACGCCGCACGGCCGCCACCTGATCCAGCACTTCCGCCAACTCACGCTGATGGAGGCGGAGCTGATGGAAACACTGCAGGCCGGCGACGGCCACGCCGGCTTCTCGACGCTGGCGGTGGCGGTGAATGCCGACAGCCTCACCACTTGGTTTCTCGACGCGGCACGACCGGCGCTGGAAGCGACGCGCCTGCTGCTCGACATCCGCGTCGACGATCAGGAACACACCCACGAGCTGCTGCGCGGCGGCCACGTCAGCGGCTGCGTCAGCAGCCGCTGCCAGACCATCCAGGGCGGTGAAAGCCATTACCTGGGCTCGATGCGCTACCTCTGCCTGGCCGCGCCACACTTCGTCCAGCGTTATTTTGCCGATGGCGTCTGCCACGCCACGTTGAGCACTGCACCGGCGCTGCTGTTCGACCGCAAGGACAGCTTGCACCAGGCATTCCTGCAGCAGCAACTGGCGTTTACGCTCGATTTCCCGGCGCTCACCCTACCTTCGGTGCAAGGCTTTCTCGATTACACGCTGGCCGGCATCGCCTACGGCCTGATCCCGGAAGGCATGGCGGAAGCGGGGCTGGGCGATGGCCGGCTGGTCGACCTAGCGCCCGGCAAGCATCTCGACGTGCCGCTCTATTGGCACCACTGGCAAATGGAGGTCGCGCTGGCGCGGCAGTTGACCGCCACCATCATCGAACAGGGCCGGCGCGTGCTGCGCCAGTGCCCGGACAGCCGCCTCGCGTAAAGACCGAAACCCTTGCTACATCGCGGCGTTCCGCCGCTTGCCGCCCAGCGGTTCAACCCGCGCATAAAAAAACGGACGCCGCAGCGTCCGTTTTGTCTGATTGCCGGGGGCTTAGCCCACCCACTTGCGTGCCGAGGCGAACATGCGGAACCAGGCGCCGTCCTCGGTCCACTCGGCCGGATGCCACGAGTTCTGCACGGTGCGGAACACGCGCTCCGGGTGCGGCATCATGATAGTGAAGCGACCATCGGCGGTGGTGACACCGGTGATCCCTTCCGGCGAACCGTTCGGGTTCAGCGGATAGGTCTCGGTCGGCTGGCCGGCGAAGTCGATGTAGCGCAGCGCGGTGATGACCTGCGGCTGATGGCCTTCCGTGAACACCGCGCGGCCTTCACCGTGGCTGACCACCACCGGCAGCTGGCTGCCGGCCATGTTGGCGAGGAAGATCGACGGCGACGCGGTGACTTCCACCATGGCGAAGCGCGCCTCGAACTGCTCGGAAGCATTGCGGTGGAACTTCGGCCAGTGCTGCGCCCCCGGGATGATGCCGGACAGGTTCGACATCATCTGGCAGCCGTTGCACACGCCCAGCGCGAAGGTGTCGGCGCGCAGGAAGAAACCTTCAAACTCGTCGCGTGCACGGGCATTGAACAGGATGCTCTTGGCCCAGCCTTCGCCGGCGCCCAGCACGTCGCCGTAGCTGAAGCCGCCGCAGGCCGCCAGGCCCTTGAAATCGGCCAGCGACACGCGCCCGCCGATGATGTCGCTCATGTGCACGTCGACCGCGTCGAAACCGGCGCGGGTGAACGCCGCCGCCATTTCGATCTGACCATTCACGCCCTGCTCGCGCAGCACGGCGATGCGCGGACGCGCGCCGGTGGCAATGAAGGGCGCCGCCGGGTTGGCGTCGACGTCGAACGACAGCTTGGCGAACAGGCCGCCCGAAGCGGTGTCGTCGAGCTGGGCGTACTCGCTGTCGGCGCAAGCCGGGTTGTCACGCAGGCGCTGCAGGCGGTAGCTGGTTTCTGACCAGGCGCGCTGCAGATCGAGGCGGCTTTCGTCGAGCAGCACGTCGTTCTGACGCTGGATCACCAGTCGCTCGTCACCGTTCACCGAACCCAGCACGAACAGGGCGCGTTCCAGACCGGCCTTG
Source organism: Pseudogulbenkiania sp. AW2-16 (assembly GCF_056824575.1). NCBI lineage: Bacteria > Pseudomonadati > Pseudomonadota > Betaproteobacteria > Neisseriales > Chromobacteriaceae > Pseudogulbenkiania > Pseudogulbenkiania sp. AW2-16. The sequence continues at coordinate 3,323,277 of NZ_CP157668.1, forward strand.
ACGAAGCGGGCGATCACCTCGGCGGTGTGAGCCTTGGCCACCTGGATCACGGCGCCCAGCTCCTCGTTGAACAGCACGCGCATCACGCGACCGTGCGTCGCGGCTTCCGCCGAAGGCGGCACGAAGTCGTCCAGATAGGCCTGGGTGTTCTTGCGCTCGATCAGCAGTTCCTGCAGGTCGACAGTAACACCGACGCGGCCGGCAAACATCATCTCGGCCAGCGTGGCGAACAGGCCGCCGTCGGCTCGGTCGTGATAGGCCAGCACCAGCTGGTCGGCCAGCAGCGACTGCATGGTGCTGAAGAAGCCCTGCAGCTCGGCCGGGCTCTCCACGTCCGGCGCCTTGCCATCCATCGACTTCCACACCTGCGCCAGTGCCGAACCACCCAGACGGCAGCGGCCGTGACCCAGGTCGATCAGGATCAGGTCGGTCGCAGCGTCGTTCTTCAGTTCCGGCGTTACCGTCTTGCGCACGTCCTCCACCGGGGAGAACGCCGAGACGATCAGCGACAGCGGCGCCGTCACGGCTTTCTTCTCGCCGGCTTCTTCCCACACCGTCTTCATCGACAGCGAGTCTTTGCCTACCGGCACGCTCACGCCGATGTCCTGGCACAGACCGGATAGCGCTTCCACGGTCTGGTAGAGCTTGGCGTCTTCGCCCGGGTGGCCGGCAGCGGCCATCCAGTTGGCGAGACAGTTTGACGTTGCCGAGGTCGCCAACGTTGGCCGAAGCCGGGTTGGTCAGCGCCTCGCCCACCGCCATGCGGCCGGAGGCCGGCGCCGAGAACAGCGCCAGCGGCGTGCGCTCGCCCATCGCCATGGCTTCGCCGCGATAGGTGTTGAATCCCATGGTGGTGACGGCCACGTCCGCCACCGGCACCTGCCAGCGGCCGACCATCTGGTCGCGTGCGGTCATGCCGCCCACGGTGCGGTCGCCGATGGTGATCAGGAACGACTTGTCGGCTACCGACGGCAGGCGCAGCACGCGATAGGCGGATTCGCGCAGATCAAACGCCGAGGCGTTGAACTGGCGTTGCGGCACGTCCACGCTCTTCACGTCGCGCGTCATGCGCGGCGGCTTGCCCAAGAGCACGTTGAGCGGCATGTCCACCGGGTTGTTGTCGAAGACGTCGTCGCGCACCTGCAGGTGGCCATCGTCGGTGGCCACGCCCAGCACCGCGAACGGGCAGCGTTCGCGCTCGCAAATGGCGGTAAAGGTATCGAGGTCCTGCGGCAGGATGGCCAGCACGTAGCGCTCTTGCGACTCGTTCGACCAGATCTGCATCGGCGTCATGCCCTTCTCTTCGAGGTGCACCTTGCGCAGCTCGAAAATGGCACCCCGGCCGGCGTCGTTCACCAGCTCCGGGAAGGCGTTGGACAGGCCACCGGCACCGACGTCGTGGATCGACACGATCGGGTTCTTGTCGCCGCGCTGCCAGCAGCGGTCGATGACTTCCTGGCAGCGACGCTCGATTTCCGGGTTGCCGCGCTGCACCGAATCGAAATCCAGATCTTCACTGTTGGCACCGGTATCCATCGAGGAAGCGGCCCCGCCGCCCAGGCCGATCAGCAGGCTAGGGCCACCCAGTTGGATCAGCAGAGCGCCTTCCGGGATGATGTTCTTGCGGATCTGCTGATGCTGGATATTGCCCAGGCCGCCGGCGATCATGATCGGCTTGTGATAACCGCGCATCTCGCCTTCGAACAGTTCTTCGAAGGTACGGAAGTAGCCAGTCAGGTTCGGGCGGCCGAATTCGTTGTTGAAGGCAGCGCCGCCGATCGGCCCGTCCAGCATGATCTGCAGCGCCGAGGCGATGCGACCCGGACGGCCATACTCGGCCTGCTCCTCGCCATATACCTCCCACGGCTGTTTGTAGCCGGGGATATTCAGGTTGGAAACGGTAAAGCCGGTCAGACCCGCCTTCGGGCGCGAGCCGCGACCGGTCGCGCCTTCGTCGCGGATCTCGCCGCCGTTGCCGGTCGAGGCGCCGGGGAACGGCGAGATGGCGGTCGGGTGGTTGTGCGTTTCCACCTTCATCAGGATATGCGTCTGTTCCGTGTGGAACGCGTACTGATGGCCGTCCGGCTGCGGATAAAGGCGCTCGATCTCGGCACCCTCGATCACCGAGGCGTTGTCGTTGTACGCCACCAGGGTGCCCTGCGGGTGCGCCTCATGGGTATCGCGGATCATGCGGAACAGCGACTTCTGTTTCTCTTCACCGTCGATAATGAACTGGGCGTTGAAGATTTTGTGACGACAATGTTCCGAGTTGGCCTGGGCGAACATCATCAGCTCGACATCGGTCGGATTACGCCCCATGCGAGTGAAGTTCTCGACCAGGTAGTCGATCTCATCCGGCGACAGCGCCAGGCCGAGGTCGCCGTTGGCGGCCACCAGCGCATCGCGGCCACCGCCAAGGATGTCCACCGTGGTCAGCGGCTGCGGCTCCACGTGGGTGAACAGGCGATTGGCCTCGTCAAGCGAGGTCAGCACCGTTTCGGTCATGCGGTCGTGCAGCAAACCGACCAGCACGCGACGCTGATCGTCGGAAAGCGGCGCGGAAGGCAGGACATGGAAGGCCGTGCCGCGCTCGATGCGGTGAATGCCCTCCAAGCCGCAATGCTGGGCAATATCGGTAGCCTTGGAAGCCCACGGTGACAGCGTTCCCAGGCGCGGGGTGACAAGGAACAGTTCGCCCGTGGGGGCAGTGGCGAGCGGCGGCTCGCCATAGGTCATCAGCTTGGCCAGAACCGCTTGCTCTTCTTCAGAGAGCGCCCGATCGCTTTCGACAAAATGCCAGAACTCGGCATTGAGCGTGAGCGGAGGCAAACCAGCCTCGCGCGCAGCGGTCAGGAGTTTGTCCAAACGGAACTGGGACAGGGCAACACCGCCCCGCAGCTTGAGAATGTGCGACATTCGACACCCGCGACAAGTATCAGGAAAGCGCGTAATAATACAGGAAAAACCCTTGGAACTTAAGGCCGGCAGCCGTTATGCCTGGCAAAATTTCCATTTACCCACCCATAACAAACCCACGTGCCGTCAAGGAGCACCCCAAAATGAAAAAGGTCGAGGCCATTATCAAACCGTTCAAGCTGGACGAAGTGCGTGAAGCTCTGTCGGAAATCGGCGTCACCGGATTGACCGTCACCGAGGTCAAAGGCTTCGGGCGCCAGAAAGGGCACACCGAGCTCTACCGCGGCGCCGAATACGTGGTGGACTTCCTGCCCAAGGTCAAACTCGAGGTCGTCATCGCCGACGATCTGGTCGACCGCGCCATCGAGGTCATCATCAATGCCGCCCGCACCGGCAAGATAGGAGATGGCAAAATCTTCGTCTCCCCGGTCGAACAGGTCATCCGCATCCGCACTGGCGAAACCAACGAAGACGCCGTCTAAGCTCAGCGAAAGCGGGGAAAACTCCCGCTTTATTCCTTTTAATTCAATTGCTTGCCAACCAGCCCGTCGCACAGGCAGATTACGGCAAGCTTAACGAAACCAGCTCGTCCCCTTTCCACCACAGCGCCTCTTTTGCACTGCACATAAACTCATTTTCCCGCTCGCAATCGCGCCCACTCCTGATAGAATGACGCGCCTCCCGGGACTCCCTCCGGGCCCCTGTCGCCTCTGGCACAGAGTTTAGCGGCACCGTTTACGCTGACCCGACTTAAACCGACATATAAAAACGACTGATGACCACTCGACTGATGCCCTTGCTGTGGGGATTCTTGCTGTGCCTGCTCAGTAGCGTTGGCCTGGCCGCCACGCCGGACAACAAGCTGACCATCCTTACCTATCACGAAATCGCCGACAAAAAAGACGCTCTCGAGCCAGCCTTTGCCGTCTCGCCGACCAATTTCGTGCGCCAGATGGACTGGCTGAAGAATAATGGCTACCACTTCGTCAGCATGGACGACGTGCTGGCCGACCGCAGCGGCAAGAAGCCGCTGCCGGAAAAAGCCGTGTTGCTGACCTTCGACGACGGCTACCGCTCGATGTACGCCAATGCCTTCCCGGTTCTGAAGATGTTCAAGGCACCGGCCGTGGTCGCGCTCATCGGCAACTGGCTCGACACCAACGGCACCGTGCGATTCGAAGGCAAGCCCGTTCCGCGCAACGTCATGCTGATGTGGGACGACGTGCGCGCCATGACGCAAAGCGGCCTGGTGGAAATCGCCAATCACACCTACAACATGCACGAGGGCATTCTGGCCAACCCACAAGGCAATATGCAGCCGGCTGCCACGGCACGCCGCTACCTGCCCGAGCTCAAGCGCTACGAAGACGAAACCAGCTACCGCAAACGCATCTACGCCGACCTGAAGCGCAATAGCGACCTGCTGCGCAAGCAGACCGGCAAGACGCCGCGCATCATGATCTGGCCGTACGGCCGCTACAACAGCACGTCCAGCGACGTGGCCCGCCAGCTCGGCATGCCGATCGGCATGACGCTGGACGACGGTGCCAACAACGAACAAACGCCGCTGCACGCACTGCGTCGCGTCCTGATCGAGGGCAATATCACGCTCGACGCATTCCGCAAGGAACTCGCCATCCGCGAAGCCAACATCTCCGACAACGATCGTCCAGGCAAGATCATGCACGTCGATCTGGACTACATCTACGACCCTGATCCGGCGCAGCAGGAGCACAACCTGGGCCGCTTGCTCGACCGCATCGTCGCCATGGGCGTAAATACCGTCTACCTGCAAGCCTACGCCGACCCGGACGGCAACGGCGCCGCCGACGCGGTGTACTTCCCGAACCGCCACCTGCCGATGCGCGCCGATCTGTTCAACCGCGTCGCCTGGCAGATTCGTACTCGCACAAAGGTGAAACGCCTGTACGCCTGGATGCCGATGCTGGCTTTCGAACTGCCGAAAACCGAGCCGGCAGCGAACGACAAGGTCGTCACCCTTCCCAACAAGGCCAACCACCTCGTCATGGGGTATCCGCGCCTGTCGCCGTTCTCGCCGCGTGCGCGCCAGGTCATCCGGGATATCTACCAAGACCTCGCCCGCTCCACGCCGTTCGAGGGCTTGCTGTTCCACGACGATGTCACGCTGTCCGATTATGAAGACGCCAGCCCGATGGCACTGAAGACCTACAAGGAATGGGGCCTGCCGACCTCGCTGGAAGACATCCGTGCCAACGACGATCTGCTGGGGCGCTGGACCATCCTCAAGATCAACACCCTCGACAATTTCGCCATGGAACTGGCCGACGTCGTGCGCCAGGAACAGCCGGGACTGAAGACGGCCCGCAATCTCTACGCCACCGTAGCGCTCAATCCGCGCTCCGAAGTGTGGTACTCGCAATCGCTCGACAACTCGCTCGCCAACTACGACTTCACCGCCATCATGGCTATGCCGTACATGGAAAACGCTGCCGACCCGATGGCTTTCCTGCACGAAATAGTCGATAAAGTGAAGGAGCATCCGGATGCCATGGACAAGGTGGTATTCGAACTGCAGGCCATCGACTGGCGTAGCAACAAACCGGTGCCGAGCCAGGAAATGGCGGACACCATCCGAACCCTGTATGGTTGGGGTGTACGCCATGTCGGTTACTACCCTGACAACCTGCATCGCGATCATCCGGATCCAGCCGTGCTCAAGCCGGTTCTGGACAGCAAGCCGAACGCACCGGACATCCACTAGGCAGACTGATGGTTATTGCATTACTGAAAACACTATGGCAGGGACTGCTGGGTTTCGTGTTCTACTACCCGCTGTTCATGTCCTATTTGTGGATGATCGGCGCCGCACTGTTTTACTGGCGCCATGAACGCAAGGACGGTCCGTACACCCAGCCCACCCCCTTGCCGGACACGCCGCCGGTCAGCATCCTTATCCCCTGTTTCAATGAGGGGGATAACGCAGAGGAAACCATCAGCCACGCCCTGGCGACCGACTATCCCGACTTCGAGGTGATCGCCATCAACGATGGCAGCAAGGACAACACCGCTGAAGTACTGGACCGCCTGGCCGCCAAATACGACCACCTGCGCGTGGTGCACCTGGCGCAGAACCAGGGCAAGGCCATGGCACTGCAGGCGGGCAGCCTGCTCGCCAAGAATGAAATCCTGATCTGCATCGACGGCGACGCCCTCCTCGACCGCAATGCTGCGCACTGGATGGTGCGCCATTTCGTGCAGGACCCGGAAGTCGCTGCCGTTACCGGCAACCCTCGCATTCGCAATCGTTCCACGCTACTGGGACGAGTACAGGTTGGCGAGTTCTCCTCCATCGTCGGCATGATCAAGCGCGCCCAACGCAGTTTCGGCCGTCTGTTCACCGTGTCCGGCGTGATCACGGCCTTCCGCAAGTCGGCCGTGCACCAGGTGGGCTACTGGAGCGCGGACATGCTGACCGAGGACATCGACATTACCTGGAAGCTGCAGCGCGACGGCTGGGACGTGCGCTTCGAGCCCAATGCCCTGGTGTGGATCCTGATGCCGGAAACACTGAAGGGCCTCTGGAAACAGCGCCTGCGCTGGGCCATGGGCGGCGCCCAGGTCCTGCTGAAGAACCTCGATGTCATTCGCCACCCGAGCCAGAACTATTTGTGGCCATTGATGCTCGAACTATGCCTGAGCCTGTTCTGGTCCTACGTGATGCTGCTTCTGGTGATCATCTGGGCCGCTGGTTTGTTGCTGCCGACCGGCTGGCTACCCCATGTTGGATCACCGCTGATTCCTCAATGGAGCGGTGTGATCCTGGGGGCCACCTGTCTGTTGCAATTTGCCGTCAGTAAGTGGCTTGATAGCCACTACGACAGAGGGTTGGGACGCAACTACTACTGGATGATCTGGTATCCTTTGGTGTTCTGGATCATTAACATTGGTTCAACCATTGTTGCCTTCCCCAAGGTACTGCTGCGTGGTGAAGGTAAACGTGCCCGGTGGGTAAGCCCGGACCGCGGCATTCGCGCCTGATCGAATCGAAAAGAGGATTCTCCATGCATGACAACCTAATCATCAACGCCCGTCATCACCTGCGCTGGCATCAGCGCTTGCTGTCCAATGCTTCCACCGCGGTGGCATGGGCGAGGCTGGCTGTACCTGTGGCGCCCCATCGTCAATGGCGCCAACTGGCTCACCAGCTGGGGTGCCAGCTACCAGCAACTGCTGGCCAAGACGCTGAGCACCGGGTCGTCGGGTTCGCTGGAGAATTCGGTCGTGGCATTGCTGGGCACCTCCGGCACCCTGCTGCTGTGGTCGCAGCTACCATCCCGCAAGCCGAAAGCCACTGCCCATCAGCAGGAAACGCTGGAAAGCTACGCCAACCACTTTGGCATGGGCGAGCAGCAGATTCTGGCCGGTCGTGCCGCCTCGGTCTGCGTGGTACACCACGATAGTCATGGCAAGATCATCGGCATCGAGCCGAAAGCCTGAGCCAGACGGCTAAAAATGAAATGGGTCGCTGATGCGACCCATTTTTTTGTCCAACCCAACTCGTTGCCCGCCACCGACCAAGCCTGCACCTGGCTCCTCCTTTCAGGCAGCCCCACCCGTAGCGCCCTCTTCTCAAAACAAGGCAGCACCACCTACCCCACCGGCTACGCCCGTCGCGCCATAGCACAAAGAAAACGGGCCGCTGTTGCGACCCGTCTTCTTCAACCGAAACGGCCGAACCAGATTATTTCCAGAACTTCCACCACGGCATTTCTTCCGTCTGCCAGCCTTTGGCAAGGTACTGGCTCTTGGGATAGTTGAGTTCCAGCACGCGCCGGGCATCGTCACGCAGTTGCGGCATGCCCAATTTGTCGTAGGCCGTTACGGTCAGCGCCAGGGCCTCTTCCAGATAACCGGTGTTGGCGTATTCCTTCACCACGTTCTGCGCACGGCCGGCGGCGGCGAGGTAAGCGCCACGCTTCATGTAATAGCGAGCCACGTGCATTTCGTGCCCACCCAGCGCCTTGATCAGCTTGTTCATCTTCTCGGTAGCGTCGGCCGAGTACTGGCTGTTGGGGAAGCGGCTGGTCAGCTCGCGGAACGCCAGAAACGCTTCGCGCGTCGCGCGCGGATCGCGCTCGCTCATGTCCTGGCCGGCCCACTTGGCCAGCAGACCGGAATCATCGTTGTAATACACCAGGCCCTTCAGGTAGAGCACATAGTCGAGGTTAGGGTGTGTCGGGTGCAGCTTGATGAAACGGTCGGCCGCGGCAATGGCCAGTTCCGGCTCATTGTCCTTGTAATGGGTGTACGCCAGGTCCATTTCCGACTGCTGGGCATAACGTCCGTAAGGGAAACGGGCCTCTAGCGCTTCGTAGAGTTTGACAGCACGGGTATAATTACCGCTGTTCAACTCGTCCCTTGCCTCGGCGTAGAGTTTTTCAACGGTCCAACTGCGTGTTTCATCATACGGCTCATTGGAAGCACACCCGGCGAGGCTAAGCGCCACCAACATTGCTGCAACGTATCTTTTCATGACCGATCCTTACTTTGACTCCGAGGATTATAGCGATATCTCTGAAAACGAGGTATCCGCGACGCAACAGTTCGATGTTCCCCTGTCTTTGGCAGGCGAGCGGCTCGACGCGGCGCTGGCTAAACTCCTCCCGGATTACTCGCGTAGCCGCCTGACCCAGTGGGTCAAGGATGGCCACGTCTTGCTGGACGGCAAGCCTGCCGCCCCCAAAACCAAACTGCTGGGCGGCGAACACATCGAGGTTGCCGTCCAGCAAACCGAAGAACAGCTCGCCTACCATCCGGAAGCGATGGAACTGCCCATCGTCTACGAAGACGACCACATCATCATCATCAACAAGCCTGCCGGCCTGGTGGTGCACCCGGCGGCCGGCAACTGGACCGGTACGCTGCTCAACGGTCTGCTGCATCACTGCCCTGCCCTGACCCACGTGCCGCGCGCCGGCATCGTGCACCGGCTCGACAAGGAAACCAGTGGCCTGATGGTGGTGGCCAAGACCATCCCGGCGCAGACCGAGCTGGTGCGCCAGATGCAGGCGCGCAGCGTCAAACGCATCTACCGGGCTATCGCGGACGGCGTGGTACCGTTCGACGGCAAGATCGAAACCCTGATCGGGCGCGATCCGCACAACCGCATGCGCATGGCCGTGGTGAAATTCGGCGGCAAGCAGGCCATCACCCACGTGCGCGTGCTGGCCACCTTCCCCAGTCACTCGTATATCGAGTGCCGTCTGGAAACCGGCCGCACGCACCAGATTCGCGTGCACATGCGCGAAGCACGCCACCCGCTGGCCGGCGACCCGCTCTACGGCAACCCGCGCCACACCATGCCGGACGAGATCGAAGAGGCCGTCAAGGCGCTGGGCCGCCGAGGCGCTGCACGCCTACAGCCTGACCCTGACCCACCCGGCCACGGGCCAGGAAATGACCTGGAAGGCCAAGCTGCCGGACGACATGAAGCATCTGCTCGCGGTACTGGGCGACGAAGGCCAGCCCCAGGAAATGGCCGAGCACGACAACCTCGACGAGGATGACGAGGACTGGGACGACGGAGACTACGATGTCGAGGTGCTGTATGTTCGCGACTAACCCCGACTGGCTGACGGCCGACTGGCCGGCACCGGCCAAGGTCAAGACCCTGATCACCACCCGCAAGGGCGGCGTCAGCGAAGCGCCCTACGACAGCTTCAACCTCGGCGCCCACGTCGGCGACCTGCCCGAGCATGTTTCCCTCAACCGCGAGACGCTGCGCCGCTTCGTGCCGGAGGAGCCGGCCTGGCTCAACCAGGTGCACGGCACGCGCGTGGTGAACGCCGCCGACGTCACCGAAACCCCGCCCGAGGCCGATGCCAGCGTGAGCCGCACCCCGGATGCGGTATGCGTGATCATGACCGCGGACTGCCTGCCGGTACTGCTTACCAGCCGTGACGGCAGCGTGGTCGGTGCCGCCCATGCCGGCTGGCGCGGGCTGTGCGACGGCGTGATCGAAGCCACGGTGAGCGCAATGAACGAACCGGCGGCCAACCTCATGGCCTGGCTCGGCCCGGCCATCGGGCCGGATGCCTTCGAAGTCGGCGCCGAGGTGCGTGCTGCCTTCATGGCGCACGACCCCGCCGCCGCCCAGGTGTTCACCGACATCGGCGAGGGCAAGTTCCTGGCCGACATCTACACGCTGGCACGACAGCGGCTGGCGGCACTCGGCATCAGCGAGGTTTACGGCGGCGACTTCTGCACCGTGATCGATCGCGAGCGCTTCTTCTCCTACCGCCGCGACCGCACCACCGGGCGCATGGCGAGCCTGATCTGGATCGAACCCTGAGCAGCGGGTTTGGCACCGACACGAACCGCCCACCGTGGCGGTTTTTTCATGCCTGCGGCGTAGCATCGCCGCCACACGCCATGCCCACACCATCTGGTGTTGTTTTGTTGCCAGCGGACCATTCCTTGTAATACGGGGCTTGTAGCCTGCCGCACCGCAACAGCACGGCAAGCACCGAAAACGGGAAGTGGGCCGCAAAGCCAATAACCACGCGGATTTCCGTTTTCCAGCGCGCTGTCAAGACTTGTTCTGCCGCTCACTCACCACTAGAATTTGGGCCTGTTCCGCAGTAAAACAATACATATAGTGTTTGCCCACAGCTAACACACAGCTTTTCAACAGACTTGTCCACAGCGGTTTCATCCCGCTGACAATCCACCACCCAAAGCAAGAGGGCCCCATGCAACTGACCACCTTTGAAGGGCAAACTGCCGCCGAGCTCGGCCGAGCCGCCGCACCGCAAGCCGACTTCAGCCAGTACAAGACCATCCGTCGCAATGGCGCCGTCGTACCGTTCGAGCCGGTCAAGATTTCCATCGCCATGACCAAGGCCTTCCTGGCGATCATGGGGCACCAGGGCGCGACTTCCGCCAGCATCCGCGACAAGGTCGCCCAACTGACCGAGATGGTGGTGAGTGCGCTGATGCGCCGCAAGCCGGAAGGCGGCGCCATCCACATCGAAGACATCCAGGACCAGGTGGAGCTGTCGCTGATGCGCGCCGGCGAGCACGACGTGGCCCGCGCCTACGTGCTGTACCGTGAAGAGCGCTCGCGCGAGCGCGCCGCCCGTGGCGAAGCCCTGACCCAGATCACCATCAACGTGGTGCGCAAGAACGGCGCCAAGCTGCCGCTCGATATCGCCAAGCTGCGCGCCACCATCGAATCGGCCTGCGTGGGCCTGGCCGAAACCGACGTCGACGCCATCCTCACCGAAACGCTGAAGAACATCTACGACGGCGTCAGCGAAGAAGAGGTGAACAAGTCCTCCATCCTGGCCGCGCGCGCCATGATCGAGCAGGACCCGGCCTACGACTACGTCACCGCCCGCCTGCTGCTCAACAACATCCGCCTGGAAATCCTCGGCGAAGCCGTGAGCCAGGAAGAAATGGGCCAGTGCTACGTCGACTACTTCCCGCAGGCCATCAAGAAGGGCATCGCCGCCGAACTCCTGGACGAGCGCCTGGGCGAGTACGACCTGAAAAAGCTGGGCGCCGCGCTCGACGCCAGCCGCGACCTGCAATTCGGCTACCTTGGCCTGCAGACCCTGTACGACCGCTACTTCCTGCACGTGAACGGCACCCGCATCGAGATGCCGCAGGCGTTCTACATGCGCGTCGCCATGGGTCTGGCGCTGAACGAGGTGGAGCGCGAAGCGCGCGCCATCGAGTTCTACAACGTGCTGTCGAGCTTCGACTTCATGTCGTCTACCCCGACGCTGTTCAACTCCGGCACGCGCCGCAGCCAGCTCTCCAGCTGCTACCTGACCACCATTGCGGACGACCTCGACGGCATCTACGAAGGCATCAAGGAAAACGCCCTGCTCTCCAAGTTTGCCGGCGGCCTGGGCAATGACTGGACCCCGGTGCGCGCCATGGGCTCGCACATCAAGGGCACCAACGGCAAGTCGCAAGGCGTGGTGCCGTTCCTGAAGGTGGTCAACGACACCGCCGTGGCGGTGAACCAGGGCGGCAAGCGCAAGGGCGCGGTGTGCGCCTACCTGGAAACCTGGCACCTCGATATCGAAGAGTTCGTCGAACTGCGCAAGAACACCGGTGACGACCGCCGCCGCACCCACGACATGAACACCGCCAACTGGATTCCGGACCTGTTCATGAAGCGCGTGATGGACGGCGCCGAGTGGACGCTGCTGTCGCCGTCCGAGTGCCCGGACCTGCACGATCTGGTCGGCGCTGCCTTCGAGAAGCGCTACCAGGAATACGAAGCCATGGCCGCCCGCGGCGAGATCAAGGTGTCCAAGCGCATCCCGGCCCTGAGCCTGTGGCGCAAGATGCTGACCATGCTGTTTGAAACCGGCCACCCGTGGATCACCTTCAAGGACCCGTGCAACATCCGCAGTCCGCAAGGCCACATGGGCGTGGTTCACAGCTCCAACCTGTGCACCGAGATCACGCTGAACACCAACGACGATGAAATCGCCGTGTGCAACCTGGGCTCGGTCAACCTGGCCCGCCACATGCAGGCCGACGGCACGCTCGACGGTGCCAAGCTGCAGCGCACCATCCGCATCGCCATGCGCATGCTGGACAACGTCATCGACATCAACTTCTACCCGGTGAAGAAGGCGCGCAACTCCAACCTGAAGCACCGTCCGGTCGGCATGGGCATCATGGGCTTCCAGGACTGCCTGCACATGAAGCGCATCCCGTACGCCTCGCAGGAAGCGGTCGAGTTCGCCGATGAATCGATGGAACTGGTGGCCTACCACGCCTACTGGGCGTCGAGCGAACTAGCCCAGGAACGCGGCCGTTACCCGTCGTACAAGGGCAGCCTGTGGGATCGCGGCGTGCTGCCGCACGACAGCATCAACCTGCTGGCGGCCGAACGCGGCGGCTACCTCGACGTGGACCGCACCGAGCGCCTGGACTGGAACAAGCTGCGCGAGCGCATCAAGGAACACGGCATGCGCAACTCGAACTGCCTGGCCATCGCCCCGACCGCGACCATCGCCAACATCATCGGCGTGTCCGCCTCGATCGAGCCGACCTACCAGAACCTGTTCGTGAAATCCAACCTGTCGGGCGAATTCACCGTCACCAACGAACACCTGGTGCGCGACCTGAAGAAGCTCGGCCTGTGGGACGAAGTGATGGTCTCGGACCTGAAATACTTCGACGGCAGCCTGGGCCGCATCGACCGCATCCCGGCCGAACTGAAGGCGATCTACGCCACCGCCTTCGAGATGGACCCGAAATGGCTGGTGGACGCCGCCAGCCGCCGCCAGAAGTGGATCGACCAGGCGCAGTCGCTGAACCTGTACATGGCCGGCGCCTCGGGCAAGAAGCTGGACGAGCTGTACAAGTACGCCTGGGTACGCGGCCTGAAGACCACCTACTACCTGCGCACCCTGGCGGCCACCAGCGCCGAGAAGTCGACCGGTCGCGGCGGCGAGCTGAACGCGGTATCGGCCACCACCCCGGCCGTGAGCGCCGCGCCGGAAGTGGACAACACCCCGGCCACCGACGCCAAGTTCTGCTCGATCGACAACCCCGACTGCGAGGCTTGCCAATAAGGCAAGCGGAACAATCGGCGGTTGATGCGAAGCAACAACCCGGATGCGATTCGCCGCCTTGCGCGGTGAATCGCCGGGCCCGCAAGGCATGCGAGGTTTGCCAATAATGTAGAAGTGGAGCGGAAGCCCCTGACTGAGCAAGGCAAGCGTAGCGTTGCGAAGGAATGGGGCGTTCCCCGCCAAGGTTGGCCGAAGCGAAGCCCGCTTCGGCCAACCCCTCATCCCCAAGCCGGTTCCCCGAGCCGGCTTCAGGATGAGCCGAACCCGGTAGCCGTCCGGCCAGTCAAAACCCCATGCGACCTCACGTCGCCGAGGAGATTGTCATGCGCCGTTTACTGCTGCTGTGTGTCATCGCCCTGCTCGCCGGCTGCACCACCATGGCCGACCAATTGCACGGCTCGCTGAAGCCGCCGCCGGGACAGGGTTACGCGATCTTTTCGATGACGGTGCGCACCTTCACGCCGGACAGCGCCAGCGCCAACCTCAACTGGCGCGGTCTGGACAACAGCCGGCACGGCACGGTCTGGGCCAGCTTCAACACCGACACCGTGTTCGGCGAAGAAGGCATGAGCCCGGCGGAAGGCAAGCTGCAACTGGTAGCGCTGCCGCCGGGGCGCTACGAACTGCAGGACGCCTGGGGCCAGTGGAGCGACGACGATCTGTGGTGGTCTTCTTACCACCGCGTCACGCACTTCGCGCTGAACAAGCCGTTCGACATCCGCGAGGGTGAAACGGTCTACCTCGGCGAAGTATGGTTCGACCTCAACTACCGGCCGGAAGTGGAACTGCGCGACGCGCAACGCCGCGACTTCGGCCACATGCGCCGGGTGTGGAAGGTGAACGACTTGTCGTCGATCGCGATCCGCCCGCTCACCGGCCGGGTGAACGGCGGCTACTGAAGTAGATCGGCAGGCAACCCGCGGCCGCAAGACGGAAGAAGCACCGCGTCATCCGTCGATCGGGCGGCAACCGGCAGGCCAGCACCCTGCCCCATTCTCAAGCCGGCTCCGCCGAGCCGGTTTCGGAATGGCATTGAAACATCGGGCTTCGGCCAGCCTTTGAAGGTTGGCCGAAGCCCATCGAAACACTTTAGAAAGAATAACCAGGAGTATCCGCATGCTGAGCTTTGAAGACCCGATCACCCCCGTTACCGCCGCCAACAACTCGATGGACGCCCACGGCACCGGCCGCGTCAACGCCAGCGACAAGCGCGTCATCAACGGCCAGACCGACGTCAACCAGCTCGTCCCGTTCAAGTACAAGTGGGCTTGGGAAAAATACCTGGCGCAGTGCGCCAACCACTGGATGCCGCAAGAAGTGAACATGCAGCGCGACATCGAACAGTGGAAAACCGGCCAGCTTTCCGAAGACGAAATGCGCCTCGTCAAGCGCAACCTCGGCTTCTTCGTCACCGCCGACAGCCTCGCCGCCAACAATATCGTGCTCGGCACCTACCGCCAGATCACCGCGCCGGAATGCCGCCAGTTCCTGCTGCGCCAGGCCTTCGACGAAGCCATCCACACCCACGCCTACCAGTACATCGTCGAATCGCTCGGCCTCGACGAAGGCGAAGTGTTCAACGCCTACCACGAGATCAAATCCATCCGTGACAAGGACGAGTTCCTGATCCCGTTCATCGATACCCTGTGCAACCCGGAATTCAAGACCGGCACCACTGAAACCGACCAGCAACTGCTCAAGTCGCTGATCGTGTTCGCCTGCATCATGGAAGGCCTGTTCTTCTACGTCGGCTTCGTGCAGATCCTGGCGCTGGGCCGCCAGAACAAGATGACCGGCGCCGCCGAACAGTACCAGTACATCCTGCGCGACGAGTCCATGCACTGCAACTTCGGCATCGACCTGATCAACACCGTGAAGCAGGAAAACCCGCAGCTCTGGACCGAAGAATTCAAGGCCGAGATCACCGGCCTGTTCAAGCACGCAGTGGAACTGGAATACGCCTACGCCGAAGACACCATGCCGCGCGGCGTGCTGGGCCTCAACGCCGCCATGTTCAAGGAATACCTGCGCTTCATCGCCAACCGCCGCATGCAGCAGATCGGCCTGGAGCCGATGTTCCCGGGCGTGACCAACCCGTTCCCGTGGATGTCCGAGATGATCGATCTGAAGAAGGAGAAGAACTTCTTCGAGACGAGAGTTACGGAATATCAGACTGGCGGGGCGTTGAGCTGGGATTGATTTGATGTCAGAACGTCGAGCGACACATAAGCCTGCCAAAACGACAGATAAGCTTGCACTCGACGACATATAAAGCTGCAGAAGAAAGCCCGCGCAAGCGGGCTTTCTTCATTAGTTCCTTCACCTAAATCAATATAATTTGCGCGTTCAAGCCATACAATGCAATTGGCATCCGCCAGATTGATTTAATGAAAGGGACATCATGGATAGAACTCCAGTGGTATCAAGCAATCTTAAGTCGGTAGGGTACGATTCGAACATACTGACACTAGAGGTAGAATTTCTCAATGGGGGACTCTATAGCTATTCAGGAGTACCCACTGCAGTCTACGACGGTCTTATGTCTGCATCTTCACATGGATCATATTTCGACGCATACATCAAGAAGGCTGGGTATCCATTTAAAAGATTAAGATAATCTATTACCTGATTGCTCGGCATTTCTGAAACTTTATAAGTTTCATTGAGAATTCAGCATAGAGCCCCCATAAGGGCTCCTATGCTGCGCCCCATATAGAAGCAACGGAATTCCTATTAGGTCGTAATATAATCACCGAAAACTTCTTTCATTTTCTTTTGCCATCCTTCTGGTATTTCCTCCCAAACATCCCCCCAGGACTTTGTCTGTTCGTATGCTTTAAATGGTTTTTCAGAGCTCGGGGCTGGATAACCAATTTCATTCTCAACACATTCGTGCATTTGTACAACCTTCCCGCGTCCATCTAATGCAGTGGCGATTGGTGCATTGAATACCTCGGCACCTGGCTCCCCCTTATCCCTATCGTGAACAACACAAGGGGCGATACCCATACTAACCAAGTATTTCACCAAGCCAATAATTGATGCCTTGCCCCGAGCCTTTATAATTTCAAAATTAGATACGATATTTAAATAATCAGCCTTGTTAAGCCTTTTAAGGGTTTCTTTGATCAGTATTTCCTCCGTATCCCCCTCGACAATCACCACATTTTTTGTAAAGAACATTCTTGCGACATGCTCATCTACTCTTAGCAGCATTTTTACATGGTCTTTATCCGAGCTTTCAAGTTTCTTGTACGCGTCGGACACATTAAACGGCATCACCCCGATTCCATCATCCGTTGATCGGAGACTATTCAGTATCTGTCTAGGCTTCCTAGAAAGATCAATAATAAAAGGAGAGTGCGTTGTTGCAATAATTTGTGACTCATCTCCGCTTAGCTCGTAAATGGAGTCTCGCATTTGATTTGCAGCACTGGGGTGAAGATATATTTCCGGCTCTTCAAAGCATATTATTAGAGCCCTCTTATGCTGATCTTCCTTTTTTGAAAGCCACTTTTGCCTAAATCTCAACATGCCAAACGCAGCTGCCCTGATCATACCAGAACCTTGATGAGAGACAGGTGTTCTTACATTGCTAGACATCTCAATATTAAAGGCAGGCTTGAGTGCTGTTTTTGGGTCACTAAGACTTGTTGTTGCATGTATTTTTGAGTCAGGAAATACATTTGCCAAAATTGAATTGAGTTCTATTAGCATCTTACCAAATTCAGAGTCGCAATCGTTAGGGTCCAACTCTTTTGCTAATTTATCCAAATAAGCCTGAGCTTGTGAGTAATTTTCCGACTCTGATCGTACATCTTCAAACAATTCATTAAGAGTTTTTCCTAAAACACCAGAGGACGTCCCTCCCAGTTCATCAACTGATGTATCAGCAGGTATCAGCAAATATCGCGGCAGCATTTTTAGAACGTTACCCGGAATGCCGCCGGGGTTTTTAAACCATGACTCACCTTCTGTCACCTTCCATATCTCATCAAGCTGATCAAGTTTCTGAATTGCAGCTTGACTCTTTCCAATATTTGCATTTAATTCAGAAAACAGCTCTTTTATTACAGCTTCATCAACCCCGTTGTCTATATAGTCTTGCCCTGTCTTGCATTTATTAAACCTCTCGTCAATCTCTTTGTTTTTTGATTTAAACTCAATAACAACATCTTCGCCTAATTTATAAGTCTTTCGATATGTAACAGATAGGCCAGAGTCATTTTCATCCACTACCGGGTAGTTAAAAATCCTTCCTTTGAACCCTCTCCACTCCAAAGACTCCAATGGGAGGTTCCTAAATTCAGCTTCCAGCACTATTTTGTCTGTGGCGGGCTTGGTTTCTTGAGTATCCTCATCGACAACAGAAAAATATTCACTACTTGGAACTGTCTTCCTGGACGACAACAGTAGCTCAATCGCCTTTAGAATTGTGCTCTTTCCTGCATTATTTGATCCAATTAAGAAAGTAGCATCTCCAAAAGGCATTTCAATGTGCTTCGCCTTGCGAAATCCGGTTATTTTTATTGAATGTAACTTCATATAGCCACCTTTGAAAATATGAAAATAGAAATTCACACTACCTAAAAAACACAGCGACTTCATCAACCAATGATTTCCAGCGCAGATACTCCCACCCCTCCCGTTTTACGCAAGCGGATCTGCACAGCAATGCGCTCTTTCATGCTCTCTACATGGCTGATCACACCAATCGACTTACCACTAGCGTTGAGGGTATCCAGCGCATCTAGCGCAATTTCCAGTAGATCACCATCCAGCGTTCCAAAACCTTCATCCAGGAACAGCGAATCTATTGACGTCTTATGACTCACCAAGTCAGACAGCGCCAAAGCCAACGACAGGCTCACCAGAAAGCTTTCACCTCCGGACAAAGTACGGGTATCACGAGTGACGTCGGCCTGCCAGGTATCCACGATTTCTAGCTCCAGCTCGCCGCTGCTCTTACGCTGCAAAAGGTAGCGGCCGTGCAGCCGCTCCAGATGACGGTTGGCAAGATGCATCAGGTGGTCCAGTGTCAGCCCTTGGGCAAACTTGCGGTATTTGTCGCCCTCTTTCGAACCAATCAGGCTGTTGAGTCGTTGCCAGATATCGACGTCGGCGGCCTGTTGTTCGATTTGATGGAATAGCGTTTGCTGGTTTTCGCGGCGCTGCGCGTCGTCTCTCAGCAAGGCATTCAGAGCGCCCTGTTCGCCGGACAGGATTTGTCGCTGCCCGTCTTGCGCTGCCTGCGCTTCATCCAACTCGATCAGGCCGAGCGGTGTGCGATTCTGCTGCTGCAGTGCATGCAGGGTGGCCTCTGCACTTTGGCGTACTGCAGTGCTGCGTTCCAGCGCTTGCGTCAGCTGTTGCTGCCAGTTACGCAGGCGTTGGCGCTCCTCAGTTGGTAGCAGTGCCAGCATGAAGGTATCGGCATCGTCGAAGGGGCTGGTTTGCAGTGCAGCCGCCCAAGCGGCCTCAGCCTCGCTGCACTGCTGATGCAGTAAGGTCAGGTCAGTGCTCAACTGAGTTTGCTGGCCCTGCAGATTAGCGATCTGTGCAGTCAGCACCTCTACCAGGTCGGTGTAGCGGGCAAAGGATGGCTCGTCGATCTCCGGTTTGGCCTGGTCGGTTGGAGCTTCGACATCCAGTTTGCTCCAACGGAGCTGCCAGCCTTCGGCAAGGGTGGCTGTCTGCTCAAGATGATTTTGCAGCTTGAGCAGCTCAGCCTGCTGCAATTGCTGTGCACGCTGCCTCGTTTGCCATACCTGCCAGTCCTGCTGTCGATCGACCAGCCATTGCGCCATGTCATCTGCCACGACAAAGCCACTGTCAGCAATGGCAGCTTGCAGTTGCTTGCGGGCCTGTTGCGCCGAATTGCGTGCCTGTTCTTGCTGTGTGGTAAGCGACTTTACGCCTTGCATGGCATGCTGACAGGCCTGCTGTAGCAGCTCGTATTGCTTCCCTGCTTCCTGCAACGCTTGGGTGCTGCGGTGAGCCAGCTGCTGGGCCACTGCCAGGTCCTGTTCTGCCTGCTCCGCTTGCGCCAACTGGGCTTTCAATTCGGCGTCATGCTGTTCTGCCTTAGCCAGCTCTTGCTGCAGTTTGTCTTCCTGCTGCCAGTCGTTGTCGCCTAGCCCCAGCGGCGTAGCCTGGTCGCGCCAGGCCGTAGCGGCCTGCCACTGTGCCTGCTCCAGCACCTGCAGTACTTCCTGCTGCTGTTGCAAACGACCTTCCAGCTTGGCCTGCTCGCCCTTGGCCGCATTGCCTTGCTCTTCCAGCTGCGCGAGCGCAGCCTCTTTTTCCTGAAGGGCACGCTCGGTATCAGACACGCTCAGCTGCTGGTAGGTCTGGATGCCAGGGTGTTCGTGCGAGCCACACAAGGGGCAGGCCTCACCAGGCTGCAGCGCAGCGCGGTGTGCTTCCAGGCTCTGGATGCGTTGCTCCTGCGCCAGCAGCCGGCGTTTGTCGTCTACCTGTTCCTTCAACTGGCGGTAGTCCCGGCGCAGAGTGTCGAGCAACGCTTGCTGAGCAGTCATTTGCTGCCGGGTATCAGTGATTGCGGTGTGCTGCAGTACTTGCTGACTGGCGTGTTGGCGCTGCTGTGCAGCCAACTGCGACAGTTGCCGCCAGGACTGCAGCTGTTGCTGTGCGCCCATCCAGCTAGCGCGCAGTTCGGCAAGTGTTTGGCCGTGGCAAATGTTGGCCACAGCCTGTTCTGCAGCTTGGACGGCATGCTGCTTTTGCTCATGCTCCTTTTGGGCTAAATCCAGCTGTGCTTTTTGTTCTTCTTGGCTGCGTTCGGCTGCTTCCAGTTTGCCCTGCTGTTCCTGCAACTGCTCGTGCAGCTGTTGCAAGGCATGCTGCACCTGCTGGATCTGGCTGAACTGGCTCTGCCAGCCGCTGAGCTGCTCGCCCAGAACAGCAAAATGGCCATGTTCTGCCAGCCAGGCTTGCAAGACCTGCAGTTCGTCATGCGCCGCTGTGTACTGCAGCCTGGCGTGCTCAGCCAGCCCTGTTGCAATGGTATTGGCCTGCCAGTGGGCGATAACGGTCTGTTGCTGGCTATCCGCCAGTGTGACCTGTACTTTGTCCAGCGCACTTCGGGCCTGATCCCATCTTGCCTGCGCGTCTTGCCAAGCCTGATAGACGGGGCGCATCCCCTCGGCTGGCTCGCTCTGTTGCAGGCGTTGCAGTTCGGGTTCGGCTTCATCCAGTGCATTCCGGGCGACTTGCTCGCCCTCTCGTGCCTGCACGGCTGCCTGCTCGGCCTGGGTCAGCTCATGACGCCACTGACGCAAGGCTTGCGTCAGCATTTGCTGGGTTTGCAACTCAGCCAGCTGCTGAGTCAGCGTGTCGATTTGCTGCTGCATTTCCTGCCGCCGTTCTTCAGGCAGCAGTTCCACCCCATCCGCACGGGCCTTCAACTGGTCCAGCGCCTGTTTGGCGTCACGGGCCTGCTCGAATACCCGTTGTGAGATCTGACCGTAGATATCGGTGCCGGTCAGCTCTTCCAGCAATTCAGCACGTTCATTGGCGCTGGCATTGAGGAAGGCAGCAAAGCCGCCTTGCGCGAGCATCATGGACTTGGTGAAACGAGCGAAATCCAGGCCGGTAATTGCCTCGATACGCTTGAGTTTGTCGTTGATCTGGCTGGTCAGGATGTTGCCGGCACCATCGGCTAGTTCGACCTTGGGTGCCTGCAAAGCACCGTCGGCCTTGTCGCGGGCTCGGCGCTGACTCCAGAAGGCACGGTATACCTGCCCCTTTACCTCGAACTCCACCTCGGCCAGACAGTCGGCGGTGTGGCGGGTCATGATCTCGTTAGATGAAGCGGAGATGGTCTTGAGACGGGGCGTTTCGTGATAAAGCGCCAGACAGATGGCATCCAGCAACGTGGACTTGCCGGCCCCGGTAGGCCCGGTAATGGCAAACAGCCCATTGTCCTTGAACGGTGGCTGAGTAAAGTCGATTTTCCACTCGCCCTTGAGCGAGTTGAGGTTCTTCAGGCGCAGGGTCAGGATCTTCATGCTGTGCCCTCCTGCAGGCTGGTCACAATGCTGCGATAGCGTGCGTCCAACTGTGCCCTCAGCGCCTCATCCAGCTCTTCCTGTTCCATCCGCTTGTTGAACACATCGAACGGTGTCAGCTCATCCAGCGTTTCTTTGGCTGCGGCTTGCAGGGCGGCTACGGCATTGCCCCGATCCCGGCGCAGGCGCAGCACTTCCACCGGCAAGCCTTCGGTCATGACCTGGATGCGGGTTTGCAGATCCGACAGATAGTCGTCCCCTTTCACCATCACTTCCAGCCACACCGGCTGCTCGGCACTGCCCAGCTTGGCTGCCTCCTGGATCGAAGCCTCCAGTTCTTTAAGGTCACCCTTGATCGAGACCAATTGCTGGAAGCGTGGAACCGGCAGCGCCGTCACCCCCATCAGGCCAATATCGTCCACGTCCACCAACAGCACTTCCTTTTGCTGAGCAGCTTCGTCAAAACTCAAGGGGATGGGCGAACCGCTGTAGCGGATGTGTTCCAGCCCACCCACCTTCTGCGGGCGGTGGATATGGCCCAGTGCGATGTAATCGGCGGTTGGGAAGGCAGTGGTCGGAAACGCTTCCAGGGCACCGACATAGATCTCGCGCACCGACTCGGTGGCGCTAGCCCCCACAGTCGTCAGGTGCCCGGTAGCGATGATGGGCAATGGCAGGCGTAGCGCGTCGCGCTTGGCGCAGGCCCGCTTGTACACGGCCTGGTAGTGCTGATGGATAGCTTCCTGCAGGGAAAGCTGCTTTTCTTCCGCGCTCTGCCCGGCTTGGCTCTGCAGCACATCTCGCGGGCGAATGAATGGAATCGCACAGACGATGGCCCCAGGACTGCCATTACGTTTGTTCAGCACCAGCACCTGGCTATCAAGGTCTTCTTCGATTGCGGGGATGACGGTGGTACTGAGGTAGGACAGCAAGGGCCGGCTTTCGCCCAAGGTGGCAACAGAATCGTGATTGCCCCCAAGCATAAGCAAGGAGGTGCCAGTGTTGTGCAGCTCGACAACTAACAAGTTGTAGAGCTCACGCGCATAACTAGGCGGTGCGCCGGTATCGAAAATGTCTCCGGCGATGATCACGGCGTCGGCGGCATGGTCTCGAACCTGCTGGATCAGCCAGTCGATAAAGGCTTGGTGCTCAGCCTGGCGGGTCTTACCCATGAAGTGCTGGCCGAGATGCCAATCAGAGGTATGAAGGATGCGCATGGGTTGGCTACGACGTTTGCAATGCTTTTGATTGTAGCAAGTCGGACGTGCCAAAAGCATAAACGTCAAACCACGGAAAAATCATGATTTGCATCAGGTGATCTGCTTCACCAGAACGTTTACCCAGCCAAGCAAGGTCGTAAGCTTATGATTTTATTTGAGGTAAGGAGCCGGCCCGGTCCAGCACCACTCTTTTAGCCAGCTAAATTCACCTAGAGTTTGCAACAAATATTGCATTTATAATCAATGACTTACGTTTGACACTTGATGGCGAAATATCTACTCTGACGGTAGTTCAAAGGATCACAAGAAATTTACCGTGAACCCATTTTCCCGATACCTGCATCAACTCAGACTGGAGCATGGCATCCGCCAGTCCGAACTAGCCGATCTGATCGGCTATGAGCAGAGCTACATCTCTGCGTTGGAAGTGGGAAGCAAGGGGCCACCCACCGACGAATTTATCAAGCGGCTGATTCACTCATTGGATCTTCCACCCAATGAGCAGGAAGAGTTGCGCCTTGCTGCAGACGCATCCCATCGCAAGCTGATCATTCCAGCCGATGTCCCAGAAGAAACCTATTGGCTTATGCACGACTTCCGCGAACACATCGGAGAGTTGCGTCCGGTGCAGATTAGATTGATTAGGGAAATTTTGGGGATACAGAACGCGCTGAAGCATTGTGCTTCAGAGCCAGCAAGACGACTTCGACGCAAACAACGCAAGGAGGAAAGACAAATGTAAAAACGGGACAGACCTGGCGGCATGCCCCGTTGGTGTAAGTGCCTGATGGCAAATACAGTTCCCAAACTCAGTATCGTCATCACGCCCTCCAGCGTCAAGCCCCCTTACCCCCTAGAGCACCTGAGATTCCGCTGGTTATGACCAGTGGCGGGTTTCTTTACACCCAAATCCAGGCATATCCAATTCTGTGTACTGCACCGAACGGGCAACGCTTTGTCTGCGGTTCGGTGCTGTAGGGAGTGGTGATGTACCTTGCCCCCATCCATCAAGCCCTGCGCAGTATCTTGCTGCAGCAGGCAGAAGAAGCTTTTTCCACAAAACCCGACTTGGCCAATGTTCTGCACGGCCGCCGGCGCGTCCACCCAGGCTCACGAGGAAAACGTCCAGCTTATTTCCCAAGTCGCATCAACAATGCAACGATGGTGCCGGAGAGCCAACTAGAGGCTTTTTACTGCCTACTCCTTGAGCGCGATCCCAATGTCGCCGGTTACCGCTGCCAAGCGCTTGAAATCGAGCTTAGCCAAGGCCAGCGTTATTTCCCCGATTTCCTGATACGAACTTGGGATGATCGCTGGCAGGTCCGGGAGATCAAGCCCAATCGAGGCCACCTGACTGACGAGGAGCAGGCGCGTCACGACTTGGCGGAGAAACTACTATCACGATGCGGTTTTGACTTCTCCGTGATCGACACGACTGATCTGCCTGGCCCCATACAGATCGAAAACCTCTACCAACTGTATAACCGCGCAATTGCAAGATCTTGGTCGGTCCAGGAATGTAACCTGGCAATGGCGCAAATTGGCCAACTGCCCGGGCCACAACCACTCCAAGCGTTGTACGACCGTCTGGCTGGGGCAGGACTGTCGCCACTGATCATTGACTATTTGCTGTTTCATGGTCGCCTTGAGGCGAACCTGGATCGCCCACTTCAGCTTGACCTGCAAGTGGGGGTGCCAAAATGACGAACAATGCCTATGAACCCAGAGTGGGATTACGCTTCGTAATCCACGGCAGTGAGTTCGAAGTGACTTATGTTGCTGCTGGCATGGTGCGCTATGCCGCCACTGCCGGCGGCAAACCATACCGTGTGCCTTATGAACGTTTCATGGAAATGCAAGCATCGGGGACGCTCTTGCTCATGGATGGCGAACTTGAGCGAATGTCCTCCGACAAAGCGAATCGCAAACTTTCCGAACTTAGCCCCGCAGAAACACGGCTGACAATTCGGCAAACTCGTTACGTTTGTGCTGCGGTAACGCAACTGAGGCACCCACAGTCGCGAAAACAACTCGAAAATTTGATCCCAATTCTAGCCAAAGAGATTGACGATCCCAGCCCTCCTGCTGCGCGAACAGTGGCTAAATGGGTACAGCGCTACTTCCTAAACGGGAAGTCGGCCACAGCCTTCGCACCACGTACTCATTTGCGCGGTAACAAAACGCTCAGATTTTCTCCAGAAGTCGAAATACTCATCACCGAAGGAATACAACAGGTCTATCTCCGACCCGAACGCCGCCATGCCAAAGACGTGCTGGCCTATGTGGTTGGCAAGCTTGCAGAGCGGGGTCTTCTAAACGCTCATAGGTCTGAAATCAAACTACCGTCAAAACGGACCATTGAGCGTCGTATCCAAGCATTGGATCCCTATGTGGTCGCGGTGGCCAAGAAAGGCAAAGTTGCAGCAGACCGCATCGCTCGTGCTGCAGGACGGCAAATTCTTAGCCCGCAGGCAATGTTCTTGGTGGAAATTGACACGCACTATATAGATATCGAATTGAAAGACCCAGATACAGGGGAAATCATTGGTAGACCCTATTTAGTCTGCATCATCGACGTATATACACGCGCTGTTGTCGGGGTGTACATCAGCATGTTTCCGCCTTCAGCAACAACAACGTTAGCTGCCGTCAAGGACATGCTGACTCGTCAGGGATTGGGCATGCCAGGGGGCATACCGGTCCGGATCATCCCTGATAACGGTGTCGATTTCAAAAATTCGGCCTTTGTCCGTCTTTGTGGGCTGCTCGGCATCATTATCGTCCCGGCAGAAGTGCGCGATCCAGACGACAAACCGCACATCGAATCATTTTTCCGGACGCTTACATATGTACTGGTCCAAAAATGTGGCGGTACTACGTTTTCATGCCCAATTGACCGTGGTGAGTATGACTCTCGTCGCAGAGCCGCATTTATGCTTGAGCGCCTGCAAGAGCTCATCCTTGAGTGGATCAACGAGGTTTATCACAAGAACATCCATACCCGTACCGGTAGAGCGCCCATCCTCGCTTGGCAGGACGCGATGAATGGTTGGCCAGCACAGAGCTTCTCTGTAGAGGAAATCAACGCAATCGCTCGCTGGCCATGGCAGCGCAGCCTCCATAACGGACGTGTACGAATTGATGGTATCGAGTATTTCTCCCATGCATTGGCGACACTCGAAGAAATGGGTGAGACCCGCGTCACCGTATTGGTTGACGAATTGGATCTTCATTCCGTTTACGTTGAACATCCATTGGAACGCGGCACCCTTATTCTGGCCGAGTCAACTAATCCGGATTATACGATGGGACTAACTTGGTACGCCCATCAGGAAGCCAAGAAGGTCAGAGACTCCATGAGTAAATCAGACCTCAAACGACTCGGAAAATACTCCTACTTATTGGCATGGTGGAAGCTTCTCGAAAAAATCCAAAAGGACTCCACGCTCGCCAAACGCCAAATAGCCAAAATAACCAATGGCAAAGGACGGTTAAAATTTCAAAGCAACCAGGATGAAACACCCTCTGATGCACCCAACATTTACGCCACCCAGCCTGCAGAAGAATATTCAACCCTGAAAATCCCCGCAAACCATACCACACCGACAAATCATCAATCTGATAATGCCGATAAAAATGGAGATGGGTACGATATTATTTTTACGGAGTTGGATAAATGATTAAATTTGGAATATCAGATCAAGAAGCATTAAATATCGAGCGCATTTCAAAACTAGATGAAGTTCTGATTAGGCACCCTGAAATGGACAAGGCCATCAGAGGGATACATCGCTGCATTATTCAATCGCTTCAATACAAGGAACCCGTTGGCTGCATGCTCTTAGCTGAAGGTGGCATGGGAAAAAGTAGTGTCTGCAAAATTATTCAAGCAGGACTACAGGAGAGCATTATTCAGACCATTGATGCTGAAGTTACGCTTGTCCCCGCATTTAGGGCTGAGGTGCCAGCCACGGTCTCTGTGAATTACTTGGCGAGTAATATTCTGGCTGGATTGCACGACCTAAATCCGGATATAGGTACAATACCAGCAAAAACTAAAAGAATTGCAGCCCTTCTTCAAAAATGTGGAACTCAGATCATATTCTTGGATGAGTGTCATAACCTACTGAATACAAATGATAGGTCTGCCGCCGCAAACATGGTTGCGCTGCGCTGGCTAAAATCTTTGGTGAACAGCAGCGGTGTTTGTGCTTGCCTTTCTGGCACGCCAGACAGTGTGGCACTTATCGATTCTGACCAAAGCTATCAGTTGACTCGACGCTTCAAACACAGATTTTCACTAGAACCATTGGTGCCAGGCACTGAAGATAAACCCGGGGCGCTCTACCATTTCTTAACCCAAATGTGTATTCATGCGCGCGGCCGCTTCTCTTTACAACACATGCCACTAATCGGTAGCTACTCAGACACACTAAGAGTCTTCGCTGCAACACATGGCAACCTTGAGTATGTCATGACACTAATCAAGGAAGCAATTTTGATGTCCTGGAGGAAATCGGGGCAATCCGTTTCACTAGAAGAATTTGCAGAAGTCTGGGATTCGGGAGTCATGGGAGAGGCATCGATTGCCAAGCGCAACCCTTTCCGACTGAACACAGGAGAGCTGGCGGCCCAGTTCAGGGGGAAGTGATGAACAGGTATAAACTCCCCTACCGCCCAATCTTGCAACAGGATGAATCAGCCGCCAGCCTATTAATACGCACAGCAGAAGGAAATGGCTTTGAAAATGTTTTGCAGCTAATGTCCGCATGTGGTTTTAAGCATGGCGGTGCTAGTACTTTAAAAGCAGTTGTAACCGACCAGACACGCTATGCAGAGTTAATGAATGCCTTAGGGCTCAACGTAGACTATGCCAGTTCTGCATTTCTACGAAGCAAGCCAACCCGGGGCTCACCTCGCATTTTTATGCATGCGGCGATACCTGAAAAAATTTTCCGCATGGACGCATCAGTTTTTTGCCCTCTTTGTCTGACCAACAACCCATATTGGCGCTGTCTTTGGTCTCTTCGCCCCTATTCGGTTTGCCACACACATGGTGTGCTACTTTTAGATCGATGTCCAAATTGCAGCCAAACTCTTGCACTAAACAGGGGGCGACTGAGTGTTTGCGAATGTGGAACTGACTTAACACTGACGATTGCTCCCACTGAAGATAGAGAACCATCAGTATGGCTACACGATCAGCTTACGGCACCATCTCAGAAATTACTTGATGAGTGCCTCTCATTCTGGCAGGCACTTACTGAATTTGATGGGCTTGGAGAAAATATAGTTGATGAATATTGGCGCCTCTGCATGATGCGTGCCTGGGGAGCCGGAAAATCTTCTAGTATTGATACGATCAGCCAGATGGTTATAGCTCGTGCCGAACATCGAAACCCACGTGTACAGCTCCTCCCATTTATTAAAAGAAAGGGAACTCTAGGAAGCATGGCACGAGGAATACTATCAAAAATTAATAGCCTGCATATAATTAGCAACACAGGCCACCAACAAGATTTTCTTGTTACACTGCAGGATGCAACATTTGCACTGGGGATAAGCAACCCTCAAGTTCAAGAATTTATTAAAAAAGGCATATTAACGAGTAAAACAATTACCGGCCTGAGCAACGCCCGTGTATCGATAAATGAAGTGGAGCAATTACTATCCTTACTACAATCAAAATCAACAGCACCTTCTGATTTCTCTTGGCGGCCTCCAAATCAGAGCCTAGCAGATTTAATCATCGACATTCAAAATGGGAAAGTCATCCCCCTTGGATATGATCTTGATAAAGGAATAAATTATTTAAAAATAAAGAATAATGCTATTCACAAGATATCAATGCATGACCTACTAGGTGCGTCAGAGGCTTCCCGAGAGTTGGATGTTCATCCAGAAATATTGCGGAGTTTAGTAAAGAAGGGATGGCTAAGTGGTAGTAGCCAGGTTATTGACAAGCACAAAAAACTTGTCATTCACCCAGAGGAGATTGCACGTTTCAATGCTGAGTATGTTACTGCCGGTGCGCTGGCACGAACCATACGACACAACGTGACAAATTTTGCAGAGAAACTTGAAAGTATTGGAGTGCGTCCCATTGCTGGGCCTCGTATAGATGGGACTTTGGTTTACCTGTTTCGCCGCAAGGACATTGTTGGGGTTGATCTTCTATCTCTTAATGAGATCAGCGGCTATATCACAAGGACAGGGCGACTACCTGGAAATCTAAATCACCATCCATTGCCAGGGGTTTACATCAAAGATGCCAGCAGGATACTTGAGATATCCGCCCAGAAAGTCATTGTATTGATTCGAAATGGAGTGCTCGACAAGATAAAAGACAACAATCGAGAAGTGAGGGTGACAGAAGATTCATTTTCCGATCTGTTAGAATTGCTGTCTTCTTCTGAGTATTTACATATTCAAGAAGCTGCGGATAGACTTGGAAGTGATTTTGATGATTTCCGCATTCATTACATCGAAACCGGAATTGTGAAAATTTTAGACCTTAAGCTGTGGAAATTGATTCACATCAAAGATTTTTTGATAGTAAAAGTCACAATGCAACACAGCATCACAGCTCGTGAAGCTGGAAAAATATTAGGAATGCACCGTAGCTTTCTTCCAAATCTGGAAAAAACTGGTCTCATTAAATCTTACCACGGGGGCATCAAGAGAAAAGTTAAGTTCTACAATAGGGAAGATGTATTGAATCTATTAATAAAGAGAAACCCAAAGAATACCTAAGCCACACTTTTAAAGAAAAATTTAAAACCAAGAATTTGACAAAAGGCAATCCACAATGGCTAGGCTAAATTTTACTGAAATTGAACCTGCAAGCGGCAAATCCAATGATTTGGACCAGTTTGAAAAATTTTCCAAGATATTCTTAGAGAGTGTAGTTGGCGGAAAAATTATCAAAGGCCCTTCAAGGGGCGCTGACGGAGGAATTGATCTTTGCCTCGAAACGCAAGAAAATGGCAACATAGTTAAAAAACTGGTTAGCTGTAAGCATTACGCCCATTCTAAAGAATCTGTCGGAGTGAATGATGAAGTTGACATTCGCGACCGACTTGAGGGTTTCGACTGTAAGGTATTCGTCGGGCTTTATTCAACTATTGCTTCTACAGGGTTGGAGCAAAAACTTGAAAGACTGAAGCGTGAAAAAAATATCGATTTTGAACTATACAACTCAGAAGACATTGAAACGCTTCTCCTGAGTGGTCTTCCAGGGTTCAGAGTTGCAAAGCGATTCTTCCCGAAATCAATACAAAATGTTTGGCCGCAAGTAATATCCCTTGAGAAATATTTCTCTCCTTCTGACGCAGT
Organism: Pseudogulbenkiania sp. AW2-16; assembly: GCF_056824575.1. Lineage (NCBI taxonomy): Bacteria > Pseudomonadati > Pseudomonadota > Betaproteobacteria > Neisseriales > Chromobacteriaceae > Pseudogulbenkiania > Pseudogulbenkiania sp. AW2-16. Next base: position 3,353,361 of record NZ_CP157668.1, read on the forward strand.
GTGTGTTGATGGACTCAATTGGTTTGTCCCCAGTGCTTTCACCGAGAAAGACATTATTGTTTACGCAAACACCCCAGAGAATGCCGTAAGACTAGCCAACGAGATAGTAACAAAAGAAATTCATCAACCAATGTTTCTGGCCGCATGGAAAGATGCCGTCAGATATTTCTCAGATTATTTCATAATACCTCAATCTGGAATCGAGGGTGCAAAAACCATCCATGAACTGTCTCCCCATTGGGATGCGGCGCCTAGAATATCAGAATTGAGCCCAAACAAACGATGGTCTCTACTTGCGATTTGGAGTTTAGTAAATCCCCAAAAGGTCCGAGAACTGCTAAGGGAGCTTGGGCGTGATCCTTCGCAGCAAGAGCTTGACTTAATGAGTTTTGAATGGCTTGCTTCATCCACAGGAACGGATAGACGCGATATATTAACTCGGCTGTTTGCATATCACTCGCTCTGATTTTTCATCTGCTATTAATCGCTGCCTCAGGATGTTGAAGCAGATATTCCCATTAAACGGAATAATGGGAATATTACTTATCAGGTGTGCCTCTGCTACCATCGAGCTTCTTCCTTCATAGACATGCAGACCATAGCATTATTTAGTATTATTTTGCTCGCAATTTAATATAAATGACATAATTGTTAGGATTTTTGTCCACAGCTTGGCCAATAGTGTGTCCAGTTCTATCTGACCATAATGTATGACAGCTGAGATACTTAGCTGTTTGTGCCATCAACTTTGATGAATGTTCATCTTTCTAACCGGGTAGCGGGCCAAACGCGACCTCTATGACACATGGGATGCAACTAGCCCTATGCCAGTTCGAGCAATCAACACTACCGGCACCAGCCTGCATGCATTCGACTACGATGAGGCGCACTGGGCTAAGCTCAAGGTGGAATACCGGGATCAGGGCTTGAGCATGCCGTGCTGCGATGCTGACGCAATTCCGAAGACGAGCTCTAGGGGAACGCAGTTTTTTGCACATGCACACCGGGGAGAGTGCACTTCAGCGCCGGAGAGTGAAGAACATCTTTGGTGCAAGCAGTTAATCGCCACCACGGCTCAGGGGATTGGTTGGCACGTAACAACGGAGCTCCGTGGCCAGACTCCAAGTGGTGAAGACTGGATTGCGGATGTTCACTGTCTACAAGGTGCGGCCCGGGTCGCGTTTGAAGTCCAGGTGTCCCCACAGACCGATGAGGAACTACACTACAGGCAGGCCAGATACAAGGCATCCGGTGTCAGGGCTGCTTGGTTTTACTCGGCTCGGTTGCGCGATATGCCGTTCTCGGACGACAAGGAGCTGCCTGCCTTCGTGCTATCGCAGGTCGAGGTTGGCAAGGTACCCTATGTCTTGGGCTTTGACGTACCGTTGCCAGAGTTTGTCGCGGGCATGTTGATGAAGCGACTCCGTTGGACGATTCCTGAACGGAACGAACCGGTACATGTGGAGGTGATGGCAGATGTCTGCTGGGCCTGCAATACGATCGTGCGGAACGTCTTCGGCCACATTGAGGGTATGCAAATTGGCGAGGAGCCACCCGATGAGTGGCATGAGCGGTACTTCACCGTAGCTCAGCTATCAAAGGCTCTGGAAGAGGTGCAAGAGCTGGTCAGCAACGACGAGCTGAAGGCTGTAGGGCTCAACACGGTAATGAAGGTTAGCCACATACGAGGGAAGTCCACGAACTGGCCATACTGCAATCGCTGCCTCTGCTGCGGCGCGCCGCAAAACAACCACCACGTCGGAGAAAAGCTGCGCAAGGTCTATTACGACTCGAACAAGCAGTCCAGTTTGGATTTGGTTCCCATCAACCGGATAGTGAAGGGTGCTGGGCGTTGGGTATTTGAAGCAATCTCCTAAAAGGAAAGAGCCCCCAGTAGTTGTCTGGTTGGGCTTGGGTATGTATCTCGACTTACGGTGAAGCGTCTGCAATCAGTAGCATTGCTGACTTCGCTTGATGTCAAACCTACTGACAGCAAAGGCCGACCTGCAGCCTTCCCCCCGGGAATTGGGGCAGATGGTCGGCCAAAGTGGCTGTTTATGCGTATAAACTATATTGGCTTCTCTCGACCAACTTCGGACAGGGCACATCAACAGTGACAAAGGCTGACGTTCGTTGGAACCGAATTAGAAGCGCAAGACGCCGGCCTATACGACCGACATTGAGCAGATATTGCAGGTTTGGGACAGTTTCCTTCTCTGTTCTTTGCTCCTGGATTTCCCCGGAATGCGCCTGAGCCCGCTTTTACAATGGGTTCTCGCTCAACTTGATTTTGTTTGTCTTGGCTCCCCAAGCGAGGATGCCTTGTCGATTAGGATGGTTTCAAACACGCCATCTTTGTGCTTTTTCAGAAGACCGGCTTTGGCGCTCTGCCCAAGGCTACGTGCGATCGCCTGACGCCATGCTTCCAGCGTGAGACCTTCGGGAAGAACATAGCGGCCGGTGTCTATCGCGAGCGTGTCACGCACAATCTTGGTGCCCACTGGCTTCACGCTGATCCGAGAATAGATGAATGCCGTTGCCAATCGGTGGAGGACGCTGGAATTGGGAAGTTGATTCAGCTCGGCCGGCACGCCTTGTGGCCTGGCGCTGGCATATATCCGCGCACCTAACGCGGCCAGAGGCAAGGGGAGTAGATCTTTCACTTCTTGTGCAATCGCCCCTGGATTCGGCGAGGTGATAATGGCATCAAATTCTCGCAGCATTGCCAAGACATCTTGTGATGGCGTCACTCGTTCCCCCAGTGCACCCGTACAGTATTGGCATACGGGCCCTTCACGTAATCGACGCACGTGTGGCGTGAGATCTGTGCACGCTTCACACCTACGGAGTTCATAGATTTCCGTGCGGGGATCACCCTGAGCGTTATTGGCCGCAGGATCTTCACATTTGATCTCACGCCGGCTGGTCGAGGTCCAAGAATATACAGGCCAATCGTGGTACGCCAGCAAGTAGTCTATCCAAAGGTCCGCGGCCTCTGCATCGTCTTGCCTGTCAACGAACCAGCATTTCCAGGCCTCACACCAAGACAGCTCCACAGAGGAGAGTCCAACAGAAGCAGACTCGACGTGTCGAGCCAAGATGAATCTGGTCAAGCCCTCTTCTCTGGCTGTATTCGCGATGTTTGCATTGTCTGGATGTTCCAAGACCAGCTCTTGAAACTTGCCGCGCGATGACTTACAACCCAAGGGCTCCGCTTCGTACAGCGCGATACAAACCGTCGTGGCGCGGGAGTAAGCACAAAACAGTTCGATATCGTCCATATTATCGGCTCCCGCAATGATGATGACAGGTGCCTCCATGCCACGAAAGCGGGCCACTGTTTCATAGCGCTCGGCGCTGGCACGATTGCGTGACCACCCGAACCGAGACAACACGACAATGTCGGCTCGATCAAGCCCTTTGGCCGTTAACCCCTCAATCACCTCATCAATCGTAGTGTCCACGTCTCCGACTACGTACTCTTGCAATGTATCTTCTTCCAGATCCCGCGGGTTGATCATCTGGCACGAAGGCAGTCGAACACGCAGCAAACGATCGAATACGCTGCGGGGAGATCGCAATGGGATCGTAAGAGAAAATGGGCTCTCAATCCCGAATACCTTGCAGAGATCTTCGGTGGAAATCCGCTCTTTCTCAAAGGAGAACCGCTGGGTTTCATCACAGAAGGCGATGGTCGGCTTTCCCATAAATTGCGCGGCGAGCCAGATGCACCACTCCCGACGGAGGGTTTGTGCCTCGTCGAGAATGAGTACATCGAAATCCGGGACAAGCCCGTTCGCTTGGGCATTCTGCAGATCCTCCAAGCATCCATGCTCCGGCCAGCTCGAATTGGATTCGATTTGCCCAGGCAGTCTTCTGGCGTAATCCGAACAGAACCCATGCCAGGTCGCTACTTTCGCCATCGTTGCAGAATCAATCTCTCTGCGCAGATGCCCGACAAGCAAGGCATTGAACGTCAACATCAACACTCGCTTGCCCTGCGCGATCATGCGTCGGGCGATCTCAACTGCGATTAACGTTTTGCCTGTGCCTGGCCAGCCAGTTACTACCATTCGGGCCTGACCCATGATCGTGTGCACGACTGAAGCTTGCTCCTGGGTCAGACGAAGCCAAATTCTATTGTCATACTCCACTCGATCACCCCACGATGGGCTGCCGTCAAATGTCGGGCATAACACATCAACAAGACGGGCCGCGCGGCTGGCGCCAAGTGCCGGGTTGCCGAGGGCTTGCTTCCAGTACTCCATCAGCTCGCGAATTCGGGCCACCAGCTCGGAAGCACCCATATTCATGCGATCAATAAACAGTGATTGCGGTGGCGTGACGGTGATGTCAACGAGCCCGGGACTAATTATGTTCTCGCCAAACACACTATGTGGAAAAACCAATCCGTAGCCAATGCGCCAGCGCAGATGGGGATCACTGCCCAGCCACCGGGCTAGGCCATGAAGGTTCTTGCGAGTTTGGAGAACATGATTCCCTGTGTTTCCGGTTTTCACATAGATGAAAAGCCCGTCCTCGACTCGCTGTTCCCCGCCCTTGACCTCAAGCGCTAAAAGGCCCAGTGATTCGTGAATAATGAGGAAATCAATCTCGCCCGTTGGCGCGTAGTCCGGATCGATTTCTTTGATACCGCGTGCCAGCCACGGAAGACTATGAATTACCGTGAAATCGTCCGACAAGCCTTGCTTTAACAGGTCATAAATTTTCTTCTCACCACGACTATTCGTGTCTTGCGGTCCGGTGGCCGGAATCATGCGCGCCATGGATCTTCCTCTCCCATCATCCTTGCGGTTTGGTTGAGAATGATAGTCGAGCATCTGATCAGCTGGCGAGATACCACCCAGTCAACCGGCTTGGCCGGATCGCGTAACGTACTTCGCATCGAGCGACCTGCGGTGTCTCGCCCCTAATGGGCGTTTACCCCTGACGCCTACGATCCGAATTCCTCGATCTGCACCTGCGCGCTTTGCTCAAGCGCGGCTGGCACACCGGGGATGGTCGTTGCCTCTCTGAGCCGTCTTCCCTGACCTCACCACCTTGTACGCTACTGTACAAGGTCTTAGATGGAAGGCGCCTATGGGTCGGAAGCACTCGGTCGCCAGCCAAGAAGGCCGCCGTTCGACTGCCTGCCACTGCATTACTGTCGTACTCGACTACCACCACCAACCGCCACAATGGCCGACGTCTTGCCCGTGAACAACCTACTTGAGTGACATATTGGCTCAGATAGAACTTTCACACCCCTCTTCGATGTCCACCACCAGGCCTAGTTCATGCTACGCGTGCTAGGAGGAGGCGCCCCAACCTTCCATGAGCATCGTGAGAAGGAAATCTGGTTAATAACAAATAGTGCAAGCTTATCTGTCGCTCAGAGAGAAAAATGCAAGATTATGTGTCGCAGATTTGATGTCTCACTTGTCGCAACAGCTCATAAGTTCCTGATTTACACGTAATGTCAATGAATGCTTATGTGTCGCTCGCCGCAGAAATCGGAAAGGTTGAAATTTTGTAGCCAAAGTTTGCAATTTCCGATAGCCAAAGCATGAAATTCCGCTTTGCATTAGAGAAAAGGCCCTGCAGTTGAGACTGTGTAATTAACAGTACTCATTAGCCGGGACCTGTTCAAACCGCCTGTCACTTTTGTGCAGGCGGTTTTTCCATGCACTACCAACGTAGCCAGTCTCGCAGTCAAGCAAGTCTCTTTCCCGAAATGCTTGATGTGCTGCTCGACTTACTTAAGTCCGCAAAAAACCAAAGAGCAGTGGTCTACGGTGAATTTTGAGCACTAGCCTAGAACGTCGTCTCCTAGTAGTCACACTATCTTTTTGGCATTAAATCTACTTTAACCTGATCAAGTGGGGCAGTCTAAGATTCGATCAGGCGAACAATCGAAGAGCTTAGCTCGTTTTGAAAGTCGTGAAGTTTTTGTGACTTCGTTGTATCGAAACGATCTCCATACTCATTGAGAGTCGTGGTGAAGGAATTTAGCGCAGGATTGTTGGCAATCAACATTTCCTTGGCTGCGATGTGACGCAGTAACGATCTACACAGGGCTCGTCCTTGATCTGTGATTCCAAGGAACACGACAACCGCTGTTCCGTTCGACTCAAGACGTACAAAGCGAATGTGTTGATCGTAGTCATGGAATCGTGGGTGGTACCATTTATCGATACTATTTGGCAGGGGATATCGGCGTCGCTTTGGGTCAACACTTCCCCATACAGTGTCGCTCTTCAAAGCATTGCAATCGGTGCATGCAACTGCCAGGTTCCAATAAAGTAGCGAGAACTGTCGGAAGTGGACTTGAGGCAGTATGTGCTCAATTGGCCGCGCATATGCGCTGTTAACAAGCCACCGTCTGCAGTAGCAACAGCGGTTCGATTGAAGCTTTACGAGCTGATCCCTCAGCGCTGCCTTGAGCTCGGCCCCCGTCACGAGGTCACCCTTTGTCTTGTCTAGGGAACCAAGAAGCACCCATCCGTCATTGCCTCCCTTTCTGACCTGCTGGAAGAGTTTGCGTACCACCGCTCGCGCTTCGCTGCGGTACTTGTGCGTCCGATGAGGGCGAGCTAGGTACTCTGCCAGTTCTTTGCGCAAACGCTTGCGAATACCATCACATTCTCCGGACGTTGTCATGGGGCAAGAATCTCTTGTACTGCAGCAATGGCCTTGTCTACGAGAGCCAGATCATGAGTGGCCCCTTGCTCCTCCACTTTGCCCAATCTGTGTTTGAGTGACCTTAGTTCGTTTAGAGGGGTGATATCATTACTGGAGATGAGGCCGTTCTCATCTGTTTCTCCGATGATGCGCGAGACAATCTCCGCACAGCGCTCCTGAACGTGGTGGGTCCGCGGCGTGTAGGTCTGAAAGCCTTCAAACAAGCTGGCCTCAACGGATCGTCGTTGAACTGGCGTCAACTCATAAAGACGGCGCTCTAGCATTACAAAGCAGCAGTCATTCGCACCGTCTGCCGATGCTATGACAATGGGTGAATGTGTGGCCACGACAAACGAGCAGCTAAGCTCTCGAGAAAACTCGTGTAAAACGTGTGGAAGCTGGCGCTGCCACGCTACGTGAAGGCTGATCTCGGGTTCATCTAGGAGGACCGTAGTATTTGGCTGGACTTTGGCGACGATCTTAATCACCATCGTGAGAATCTGCTGCTCTCCTGAGCTTAGGGAGTCGAAGACAACGATTTCAGGTGAATCACGGCGCATGACAGCAAGCTTGTAGGAGCCATCCGGGAGGGCCTGCCATTTTTGGAGTTCCTCTTGCTCTCTCTGGGTGCCTGAGAGCGCGGACAATGGATGAACATCAGCGAGCAGTCGCTCCCAATGGTCTGACGTGGTCCCCATATTAGAGGGTACCAAAAACTGTTTCGGCTGGAACCCCAGCGTGTTCAATGCTGCTTCGAAGCAAACCAGACGGTTCGGGTTGCGGTAAATATCTTTAACCATGTCCCCAAGCTCACAGAATGAACGTCGTGCATTTGGCCCACTTCGGAAGGTGCGAGCACCACCGTACGTAAAATGCGATTTCAGTGGTTCGGACTGCGGCGATCTGTCGAACCGATCGGTAGTGCCGAACGAGACGCCGAAGCTCCGTTGCCCCGTTAGCGCGAGAGCCATCGCAACGTCACGCATAGCTAAGCTCTTTCCCGCTCCGTTATTGCCTATCAGGTATACCGCTGTACCTTGATTATCTCTACGAAGGTTTGACAGAATTGGATCGATCTCTACCTCTGGCCGCCATGACTGATCAACGCTCTGTCCCACATAGTCCTCTGCTCGGAGCGAGTAATCGAGCTCTTCCATTTGATACTTATTTACGAAGCGGACGAAGCCAGGGATGACAGTGTTTCCGCCGCTAAGAGCCTCTTCAATAAATGCGATGATGCGTCGTGGAGCACCAGTTTCCTCTAACTCCAACTTCGATATTGTGCGTCCGTCTGACCAGGCTCGTAAGAGTGCCCCAACTAGCGATGCGCAAGTGAGCACCTCATCTGTCTTAAGATTTGGTCGCAGTTGCCGTGCATCCATCTGAACAATTAACTCACCCTCACCGGGAAAGGATGGGCCAAAATACCATAAGCTAAAAGTTGCTAGCCCTTTTGCGGTGAAGCTCGTGAAATCAATGACAGCGCGTAAGCCGTAATCTTTCACGAGACTGCGCCGTTCGCGTATAGAGCGCTGAAGTGGACGTCGGTCTTTACTTCCGACGACAACTAGCATTGGTTCATTAATGTCCATACTTTGACGGAGCTCTACGATTCCTTCAATAATGCTCTTTCCATCAAAAATGATAGTAGTGTCGCCATAAGAACTTCTACTGAAATCGAAGCTCTTGTCAATTAGCCATAAACCACGCTCTCCTCTATCAGCATACTCATATTCAGTGCCATAGGCAGCAAGCCGCAAGTTACGAAGAAAACGTAGGCGATTGCTGAGGTCAGGAGGTAGATTAGGCCAAAGTTCGAAATTGACACCCGCTTTGTCACGCATGTGCGAGATAACCAAGACCTCACCAGGACCTGGTTGAGCCTCTGAGACTCCGGCATAGAGGTCAATCAAAGGAAGGGCATATTGCGCGATGAGCGCATGATGTCGCTGCTGAGAGGGTGCGAGACGCGCAAACAGTTTATAAAAAAAGCATCCAAGACATACAATCGTTCCAACCGATATATATCTTTCAATTCATACATGAGCATTCCGGCAATGTGACGGATAGCCAAGGCTAGTATTCCGCTGCCCCGCGGAGGGCTAACCTCCGCAGCATTCATTGCCCGTGAAAGGAGATATCTAACATCTCCAAACTGCTTCTCGATATTTTCAGGATCACCAACCTCCAGGATATTAGAGACCAAACCATCCAGTTCAAAGGCATGATTGGCTGGCAGGTGTTTTCTTGTCAGGGATTCATCCCTAAGTATCAATGCCCCGAGTAATAGATAGGTTACATCCTCAAGCTCATACTCAGGAACTCCTCTAACCTTTGAATATTTGGCTATTTCCCGAAAAATCCGCTCTGCGCGCAGCGCGCCTTCCGAAAGCATTGGCTGTCCTCGTTGAATAGTGGTGAGTCTTTGCGCTGACTAAGGTCGCGCTGCCGCGCGATCAACCGGCTACGTCGGCTAGTGCAAAATTGCTGACGACAGCCTTCTTTTTGGTTGGATTCTCGGCCAAAGCAGCCACTGGGGTTTACTTTTCGCAACCTCAGCAATCAGTCCGCCAGCTGCCGGCAGCAATAAATTCTGTCTGAATGGCTGCTTGCCTCCGCGGCAAATCGCGCGCTCGACCCAAAACTGACATTACAGTTTGACGTGAGGGGCCACTATAATGCCGATGCTGAGGCGAGAGCTGTTAGATCGCTGCGGCGACCAAATCTTTCCATTCATTATTTCCCGTTAGCGTAGAACGAAAAACGTACTTATTTAGACGTTCACAGTCAGGAATAGAGGATATGGTTTCTCTAAGACTCTGAACCAACGCTCTCGGAACCCATGGGCTTAGAGTAATTTTTTCTATGCAATCAATAGAAATGCGAGCATTCTTTGAGCGAAGCTCACGAGTTGAGCTTTTGAAGATTAAACGAAATTCACATTCATCAGCATAGCCTGATCGTTTAATAAAAGGGAGATCGTCTATTCGAGGGATCGTTTCTCGCAATTCTCTTAGGAGTTTGTAATTGACAGGACCATAATCAAACCCCTTTGACTTGTCTATATGACTCAGTAATTTTTCTTTATTGAAAGTAATGCATACACCGCTTACATCATTGGCAAAGACATGCCAGTGGTGGTACGTCTCCACTGTTTCCGTGAAGCAAAGACCAAGAACAGTCTTTAACCTCTTTTTCTCCTTAAAAACAGATAAGCCATATGAATCGTTGCTATCATCCCAGCTATTCGGATCCAGAAGAGTTATTTGTCTCGTACGCAGAATATGCAATAGTGCACTAATGTTTGTATATCTTCGTAGCTGACTACCGCTAATCATGAAACTCCCTTCCCAATCCAACACAAAGTGGGGTAAGGCTAGAAAGGCAAATTGAGCAGACTGGTCAATTATAAAGACACAAAGAGCCTCCGGCCTGGAGGCTCTTTGTGTGCAATTACTTAATCAACCTTTGGAATAAAATTGAAAACACAATCATAACCAAGAGAAGCATAAAGCCTGCAACAACAAAACTAGCACTTAACGCAAAAAACAAATTTGCTGTTGCGACAGCAAAAGGTAATATAGACAAAAACATAAATACACATATTGTCTTTTTCAACACAACGCCCTGTTTATCGACTCCATCGCGAGCTGCCTCGAGCGGTAGTTTTATATTATCAGGATAATTTTCAAGCTTGTTTTTAAATTGATCAAATATTATGAAAAAACTATTTTGAATTCTTTTTCGAATACCGATTTGGTTATACAAAACCAACAACATCACTACGCATACGATTAAAATACCGGCATACAAAACCCAGTATTTAAATGTGAATTCAGGTTCGGCAGAAAATACAGCAACGCCGGCAAAGGATAGGGGGATAGCAAGTAGCTTTCCTGTCATGTCACTAATTACAGAATTTAAACTACTTGCAAAATCCAGCTCCGCCTTCGATATATCCTTTCTTGTTTTCTCAAAAGAAAATCCATTAACATAAACATCCAAATTATGACGATATTTTTCTAATACATTCTGCCAATTTTTGAGAAGATAAGAGAATGCTGGACTATCTTCCGGCTTAGAATCCAGTACATCCGCAATGGCCAGACGCATCAGTGAGCGACGTTCTTCCAGATGCAAGGCATCAGAATCCCTTTTTTCGGAAAGCTCTTTTAGTACCGCCCCATCAACATTTATCGACTCAAGATCATTCCTTACAAAAGTCGTATTTACAACAATTGTCTTGGCAGGCTTGTCAATTGTAGCTGGAGAAACAAAAACAAGATCAAGGCCGTGGCTATCGCTTGACTCAAAGTATTTATCAGAAAATTGCTTTAACTCAGCGATAAAACCAACGCACTTCTCCAAATTGAGAATTAGAGAAGGCTTATCTTTATCTATATCCTGATCGGAATAATCAAAAGAGGCATCTGCTATGTAATAATTTTTAGGGGCCTCCCCCTTATAAATGGATTTCTTGCCTTTGAGAAACTGATCAAAATCTTTGTAAAATGCCCCTTTGCCAGTTTTTGGAACTGGGCAATCAAAGCTACACCGAGCACCAACCTGGCAGGGCTTTTCGCTTACATTGACAACGAATATATGATTATCAGAATCATGAAAGTGATTTAACAAATTAAATATTGGAGTGGAGGCAACCCCATCGTAAGAGAAGCCTCCATCTCCAAGTTGTTGACCACTTTCGCGGAAAAGCTCTATAAGCTTTTTAAAAGACATACCTCATACCCCAGAGGCATTTTTATGCCAATTCCATTACTTCTTGGTCATCATCTACGACTAGCTCTTGGATATCACCAACATCCCTATTCAATTGCAGCACTCTCTCAATTTCCACAATCAGTTCAGGAGGAAGCTCAGTCAATGTTAGATAACCTTTCTCCCGATTATAATAAAAGGTGGAGTCCTCATCGTCGCCCAGCATGTTTTTATCAAACTGAAGCGACCACCTTTTGTTCTCTGCAGAATACCTTATCTTAAGACGCTTATCTACTTCCCTTTTGCTAACAGGAAACTCAGAGGGAATATTACCTTCCTCACCATTGAGATACTCTTCGAATGGTTCAAGGCTATCAACAAGCTCTGTTGGCAAGCATGAAACAACAGCGGCCTTAATACCAGCCAAAGTAGCAACACCACTACTCTCTTTTTGCGTCACCAAGTATTCGAGCAGCTTCTCTTGCGCTTTACTACTATACTTAGCAAGGTCAGAGTTGCTTTCAAAATATTTTTCTACTACAGAAAAAACCCGACTGGTTGCCTTGGAGCTAGACAACCCTCGCACACAACCAAATGCCTCAACAAAATAAACTGACGCCTGGCCATCGTCGCTCTTGCCGATAAATCCGATATAACAAATATCGGCTTCGTCTGTATTAGGATCGGCATCACGCACTTCCTGGTACTTATCGATACTGATTCGAACGGCATGATATATTTTACTTAAATCAAGCTGCTCCACCTCTTCTGGCTCAAGATTTTTATTAAGCCGAATTCCATCCTTATGCTTAATCATCGCAGAGATGAAGAAACTCTCTCCATCTAAATCATACACTGCAAAAAGCAGATACCCACCAGTGGCAAAAGGTTCATCCTTAGCTCGATCGGCGATTTCATCCAGCGCAGTATGTGTCAAATCGAGAAAAACATTCGAATCATCAACATCTACAAGCAGTGCTGAATCAAATGCGGGAGGGAATTTACCCGCTTGTCCATCCTGACGGAATGTTCCGTGAATAACACTGTTACTAGACTTACCAATTACACTAACAAGGCTTTTAACCAGCGCAATAACAGCCTGTTTTTTAACATCCAGGACAGTGTTTTTCTTTTCTTTGTTTTTGATAACCGTAGCGTGCTGGTCTTTTTCAATATTATGAATTACAGCATTCTTAAGAGTAAAAATCATATGGCCACCAAATCCGATTAATTTCAACACTATTTGTAGGTAAGCAGGCAAGGTAGGTAGGTAGAACACACGAGCCGTTAACCGCAAAGCCGGACGAAACCGGATGGCGTTTCAACACAACACCTTGGTTTGCCTGTAGTACATCATTGTCCACCCTGTTCGACTGATACTTGGGCACAACCTTCTGTCCCACTGCCTTGTCGATGGCAGCTTCATTCCAGGGGGCGGCAAAGGCCGCGCTGGCAGTCAACAGGAAAGTACGGTGGCAAAAGGACTTACATAAAGATGACGGCATAGCCTAACACGACGGCATGAAGTGCGACACATGCAAAAAGCGCCACGTGGGCGCTTTACTAAGCAAGGGACAGATTCGCACAGCGCTTACTAGATAGCAGCTTCCCGAGCATGGGACTAAACCGCTCACGCGGTAACCCTCCGGGCAAGCGGAGTGGGTAACTCAACCAGAAGCACTGTTTCCTATGTTGAGGAACGAGGTAAGCCGCCTCGTTCTTCGATAGGAGCAGAGCCATGTCACTCCCGACACAAACCATCAGCCCATTACGGCAGCGCATGATCGACGACATGCGGATGCGCAAGCTCTCAGACAAGACCCAGACTCATTACATTCGTGCCGTGCGGCAGTTCACCGCCTTCCTGGGCCGCTCGCCCGACACGGCCACCACCGAGGATCTACGGTGCTATCAACTGTACTTGGTCGATCATGGCATCTCGTCGGTCTCGCTCAACGCGGCCATCACCGGGTTGAAATTCTTTTTTGACGTGACACTCGGCCATGGCGAACTCATGGCGAAGATGCAACCGGTGCGGGTTCCTCGCACCCTGCCGGTGGTGCTCAGCCGTGAGGAAGTCGCCCGGCTGCTGGCCGCCGCCGGCAACCTGAAGCACCAGACGGCGCTTGCGGTCGCCTATGGCGCGGGCCTGCGCGCCAGCGAGGTGGTGGCGCTAAAGGTGGGCGATGTCGATAGCCAGCGCATGACCTTGCGCATCGAACAGGGCAAACACATCGTAGCGGGACCGCCATACATGCGCATGCTCTCGCGTAGCAATGTATTTGTCATTAAAAAATCGGATAAATCAATTTAGAGAAATTTTCTCCAAAATTCTCGAATTAGATGGCTCACTCCGATAACCATTGCAAAACACCCACGCAATGCCAAGCAAAACCACACGCCCAGCAAATAGCAATCCAAACTGTTTAGCCAGCTAAATTTTCGCACAACCCCTCTCAGCGGGGTATGCAAGGCTACTGATTTACCTAGTTTGTTGCATTTACCCTTCTTTGCATTAAATGTAGGGCAGTCTGAGCAGATGTGAGATTTTTGATTTTTTCAGCCAGGACCCTTGATCTATCAGTGTTCATGAGCTTTTATATAATTTACCGAGCAATGGACCTCGAGTGGAGATGATCACTATGAGCGACTGCAAGACCCCTGATCAAGTTCGAGCCGAGTTCAAAGCAAGCGGTCTATCCATTACCGCTTGGGCCAAAGCCTATGGATACCCTGTCGCCTCGGTATACCAGGTATTGAAGGGTGACAAGCAGTGCTGCCGGGGCATAAGCCATGAGATTGCCGTTAAGCTGGGACTGAAAGAAGGCCGCCTTGGCGACGATTCCGAGGCACTGACGCGGAGGCTTATGGTTGACCAAAAAACTGCTGATCTAGCAAGCGTCGGCGATTAACTACTCTATCGACTTGAGAGGAGGCGAATATGCAAATTTGTGCACGTTGATTAACTTCGCGAGCACGGAAAAGTAAAGCCCTCATGGTTTTCCCGAACCAGAGGGCTTTGTGGAGTGACTAGGTTTGTGGGCCAGTCACTTTCATTCTGGCTTTTCCGATAGGGACAGTCAAGGGCAATTTCGCCCGAGGCTGTCCCCGCTCGCCCTGGCAAAACTGGATACCCATCCGGTGCGAAATTGCAAAGGAAAAGCCATGAAATACCATCTGCCATTATGCGCGGTGAACTTACTCGCCCCCGGTCGCCGCCCTTCTGTACCCAAGCCTTGTTGCCCACGAGCACGCAAGCACGACTTGGCGAAGTTGTTGGGTCGGCTACATCCACCAATCTTCCGCCCCCGGCCACACCTGGTACTGTCGCTCATCAAGAGAGTCGGTCTTGACCTCAATCTCGCCCCCAGACGCCAACCACTGCGGATGTCATTCCGTTCGTTTATGGCTGCATGCCACTTGGAAGCCTGGCTGGAAACACAACTACTGTTAGCCAGGCTAATGGCCCCTCACTTTCGGCCAGCACCTCCCTCATCGGCTCAAGGGAGTGACCCATCATGCTGATCCCCTCCATACGCAAGATTCACAACATCAACAGCTCCAAGGTCATTGGCCTGTCCTACAGCTTCAAAATGGCAGGGCTGATACCGTGGGAAAGTACGTTGGAACGAGACTGGCTTTTGCATCTTGAGTCAAACCTGGCCATACGCGAGATCTACGGCCAGCCAGAAACCTTCGATTACTGTTTTCAAGGCAAGTGGCACCGTTACACACCGGATTTCAAAGCGTGCTGGCATGACCCCCACCGCTTGCCCACTCTCTACGAGGTCAAGCCTCATGATGTGGCTAGTTCAGACTTGTTTCGACAACAAAGCGATTGCATCCGACAAGCCTTGGCAATGTACGGATACGAGTATGTAGTCAAAGACGAGTACGAAATTCGCCGGCAGCCTGTCTTGAACAATCTCAATTTCCTGAAGCATTACGCAGACATGTTCGTCTCGCGGCAGGATCGAGATCGAATCCATTACGCTTTCGACGACGGCAAGACATTCTGCCTGCAGTGGTTATTGGAACAGTTTGGCTGGCATAAGACTGATCTCGCAAAGCTGTATCACCTGATGTGGCGAGGTTGGCTCGTCTACGATGAACACCGCGTGGTTAGCCGGTCCCTAGTAGTCTGGCCGGCGAAAGGAGCGTGGTGATGGCTCTTGATCTCAGAGAAGGGTTTTCGGTAGCCCTCCACAGCACACACTACCGAGTCCTGCACATCCAGGCGGAGCGGCAAGTTTCATTACTCAACGAGCGCACTTCATCCATCACGTATCTCACGATGGATGAAGTTGACGTCTATTCTCAGCAGGGCCAGCTCAAGGTCATTACTGACCAAGATGTTCTGTTCCGCGAGGATGGCCTACCGCCAATACCTTCCGCCTTGCCAGCCAACCATCGCCCGAGACTTCAAAGGAGCTTGGCCTATGTTCGCGCAGTCCTTGCGCAAACTGAGCACTACTCACGAGAGCAGGAGACTTTGCCTGTTATTGCCGAGGTGGCAAAGCAACTTCGCGATGCCAAGCCCCCCAGCAGCATCACAATCTACCGTTGGTGCCGAAGCTTTCTTGATAACAACGCAGATCCACTTGCCCTTGCGCCCAGGACCGCTAACTGTGGGCGTCGTAAAGGACAGATTGACGTTGAGGTGATCGAACTTTTCTACGAAACCATCGATACCTATTACCTAAGCCGTGCACGCAATAGCCGGATAGATGCGCATGCCGAGTTGTGTGACCGGGTAATCGAAGCTAATCATCAACGCCCCAAAGAAGAGTGGCTACGGGCAGTCAGCTACAGTGGTTTTTGTAAGCTGATCAAGCGACTCCTCGATCCATTTATCGTCATGGCGAGACGCATGGGTGAAAAACACGCCCGACGCTACTTCCGCACCCGGGATCGAGGACCTGTCGCACTGTTTGCCCTGGAACGTGTCGAGATCGACCACACCCGGCTCGACATCATCGTAGTCCACCCGATTACCCGGGAACTACTTGGTAGGCCCACAGTAACAGTCGCCATCGACCGCCGCTCGCGGATGGTAGTTGGCATTTATATCGACCTGGAACCGCCATCATCGATTGCCGTCTTGATGTGCTTGCGACAAGCCGTCACCAGCAAGCAGGCCATCCTCGACGATATTCCTGAATGCCAAGGCTTCACTTGGCCGGTCGAAGGCCAATTCCGTCTTATCTGCATGGACAATGGTCCAGAATTTCACAGCAATGTTCACAAGCAGTTTTGTGCCGACCTCCACGCGGATATGCAGTACTGCCCACCAGGTAAGCCTTGGTACAAAGGTGCGGTTGAGCGTTTTATCGGCACGTTGAACCGGCGCCTGATACACAAGCTACCGGGCACCACCTGGTCGAACCCAGTTGAACGCGGCGACTACCCGTCGGAGAAGCTCGCCAGCCTGACTCTACACGAACTGCGGCAGATGGTTTTTCGCTGGGTCGTGGTCGACTACCACAACACCCGTCATCACGAACTGGGCGAAACCCCGCTGCAGTGCTGGGCGCGCTTGGTCGACGAACATCCTGTCCCCCCGTTACCACAAAGTCTCAGTCTCGAAGTCGAGACCGGACTGGCCTTTGAGCGGACCATCTGTGATGGTCGAATCGGCGTTCCAGGCTTGATCTATCACCATCCGTACCTAATCCACCTGCAACAGAAGCTTCCAGCCAAGAGCAAGGTCATGCTGCGCATCGACCCGGAGGATGTCACCCAAGCATACATCTATGACCCGCTGAACAAGGCGCTCATCAAACTAGAGTGTCTGACGGTCAATGTTGAGCCCGGCACGTCATGGCTGGATTTCCAGCGAGCACGCAAAGCTCACAAACAAGACACTACGGACCCAATTGGAGCTGATGCAGAGCTGGTTCGGCAAGAAAAAGCCAAGTTACGCCGAGATGTCCATCAGACGCATCTACAGGCAGAAAAACGGCTGAAGCAGACCCAACGCAAGAAAAAACAAGCATCGCGACGCTCAACCAAAGGGGATGTTCAAGTCAGCGCTCCAGTATCGCCTGAAAACCATGCATGGGAGGAAGCTTCATCCCCGGCTGGATGGTCTTTGGAACGCCTTCCTTTAGAAGGAGGCAGCAAATGAACGCCCCCTATTCTGACATCCGCCAAAAATGTCTAGAAATGAAACGCATCCTTATTCGGCACCCACACTTCAATACCATTTTAGTAGAAATGGAAAATTGTCTTGAGGAGTCGGATGATTGTTCGGAACCGCAGTGCATGCTGGTCACCGGTGATACAGGGGTGGGCAAATCAAGACTACTCGATACCTTCTACTCACAACACCCCCGCTTTATCAACGGTGACCATACAGAAACACCTGTGCTTTTAGCATCCCTACCACTGCCCGCGACAATATCAGGATTTTTTACAGCCATATTGGCGTGCCTCAAAGCCCCCTACCCTGATCGTGGAAACATCGAGTACAAGCACACCCGGCTGATTCAATTATTATCACGCAGCAATACCAGGATGATCATCCTGGATGAATTCCAACACTTGGTAGAACGCGGCACAATGAGACGTATTGAAGTCGTCGCAGATGCAATCAAGAGCCTGATTAATCAAACTGGATTGCCATTTATTTTAGTCGGAATGCCAAGTGCAGCAGCGGTTCTGGAGTACAGCCCGCAGTTAGCGGGTCGATTCCCGCTACGTATGACAATTTCCGCCTTTAACTGGATAGAAAAGCCTACTGACTTTGAACGGCTACTCAGCTGCTACGAACAAGGTCTCCCCATGGAGAAAGCAAGTGGACTGTGCGATGAAGACATGCCGGCCAGGTTGTACTTGGCAACAGGTGGTAATTTCCGCGCCCTTGCCACGTTGCTTCAGAAGGCTGTACGCACAGCATTGATGCAAGGCTGCCCACGGATTGAAAAAACGCATCTTGTACTTTGCTTTGACCGTTATCTGGCACAAAACCGTAAGCTTCGCGCCAACCCATTCAGTGAAAGTACGGAGGCAATCGAGCAGTGGGTTACCCAGCTCAAGGAGGTTCGAGCATGAACACCTTATCTACGGATCCCGCTGATTGCTTTCGCTTGCTGATACGCCCTGCCCCAGATATCCGGGAAAGCCTGGCAGGCTATCTTCTGAGGGTTGCAGAACTCAACTGCTTGCGCCACGTGCAAGAATTGCGCGAATTTCTTGGTGCCTATGCCACCTACCCTTCGCAACCTTCGCTCATTCCACAGTTTGGAATTTATGACCTAGCGCTTCTTGGCAAGGAGCTCAATATCCCTACCAGCCGCTTGGACACCCTCGTGCAGCCACTCGATGTTCGAGTCGGAAAATTCCGCAAATTCCGCCACCAGGGAAAGCTGTGGCCTCTTGAGATGCTTCGGGACAAACATCGCGCTTGGTGCCCCCTGTGTTTGAAAGAAGCTCACATTCAACAGGCAAGCTGGGACTGGCGCTTACAAACCGCCTGCGCCAGGCACCGTGTTCTTCTTGTTGAACATTGTCCATCCTGCCAACGACATGTCAGCTGGCGTTACTCATCACTGCGGCAGTGTGTATGTGGCTATCCGCTTGCAGACGCACCAACCCTGCCTGCAGACCCTGCCTGGCAGCCCATTCCAGTAAACGATTTGCCGCCACATCAATTGATGCGGTACCTCACACTCGTGCTACTGGCACTTGAAGGGGAACTACCGGATCTCACACGCCTGGCGGCGGTCGGCCATGAGCAGATGCATCGAGCGACACTGGGTGTAACAGACACTCAGCTCCGGTCGGCCCCATCGTTTCAGCACGCCGTTATCAACCAGGTTGAAAAGCGGTATATGGCATACCCCACTCTCGGACCAAGGCATGCTGCTGCCAGCTTACTGCTTGGCCTAGGGCTGGATACCAATTTCGATGCCGAGCGGGCGTCGATTGCAAGCCATTGGCTGCACACAAAGCGTCCCACACTGGGAGTGAACAGCTACTCGCCAGAAGATGAAGTCCCTGCTCTGCCCATGGCGACGGTAGCCATCACATTGAACGTGTCATCACACATCATCAAGACGCTGCTCAGAAAAGAAGTCCTGACTTATGCCGCCAGCAATTGCTTAGCCCAACGAAAGCGAATTGATAAGCAAGAAGTCATTGATGGAAAGAGTTTGGCAAGGCTTTTGCACCGGTTATCACATCTGAGCGAACCCGTGCTAAATGGCAAAGTCGTTCGATTTGACCACTATGGAATCGACCATGCCAAAAGGTTAGATCTTTTGCTGGACATTGACGAACAGCACACCCGGGTCATCTCCTTCAATCCTGCAGATGGCCTGCCAAGTCTCGCGCTCTGTAAAACCCTCACGACTGTTGGCGAGAATGACAACTTGTTGTCCGTCCGTAAGGCGGCAGAATTTTTGGAGATCTATCCGGATGCTGTCTACCGCTTAATCAAGGCAAAGCTCCTGACAGCAAAAGCGCTTGCCAAGCGGCAAGCTTGTATTGAGATCAAAGATCTTGCTGAATTTCGCGAAACATATGTATTTACACATGAAATTGCTCAGAAATTAATGTGCAATCCAACCAACCTGGTAGATCGAATCATATCGATTGGCATTCTACCTGTACACGGGCCGGCCATTGATGGCGGGTTAACTTATGCATTCAGGAGAAAAGACATTACAGATGATGTATTGCAAAAAATAAATCTTGCCGAGACTTACCAAAGTCGGGCAGGCAGAGGAAGGAAACGAGCACAGAAAACTGAAGATCACCTCAGCAGCATTAATCAAGAAATGCTGACAACGAAAGAACTTTCAACAATAACAGGAATTAGCACGATAAGGATAAGGCACGAAGCAAAATATGGGTGCCTGTCGGATGCAGTTGCAAACACCGAATCAGACGGAGGAAATTTTCTGTTTCATACTCGCGCCATTGGCATACTAAGACTGCTCTCAGAAAGCAAGAACTGGTCAATTAAAGAAAGATAAGGAAAATGAATCATAATCAAATATTTGGAAAAGCACTCAGACAACTCAGAAGAGAGATGCGGCTGACTCAGGAAGAGCTGGGCTTTGAATCGGAAATAAGCAGGACACATATTTCCTTGCTAGAGCTGGGCCAGAGATCACCAACATTTGACAGCTTGTTGAAAATCAGTGTCGGCCTAAAAATGGATCTAAGTGATTTTCTTATTCTCATTGCTGAGAAAATCCGGGAGCCCGATCAGGAGCGCCCAGCACCTTGATAGCTCTCAGATTAATCTTTCGATCATTTTTAATGACTTTCTTGTTTGTTAAAAGTACAGCACTCTATAAATTAATTTTCTTACATTTGCGAAATAGTATTCAACAGCACTTCCAAATACACCATCGCCGCACACCCATTATCACATGCACATTCATGCAAGCACATACCATTGCACACTAAACCAGAATAGAATTCTCCGCCAGCATTCTCTGTTAGGATTTTTAAAAAACCATGGGTTTTTTCAGGCCTCGGGGGTTCAAGGCTAAAATTGTCGTACGAGATTTTCAATGGCTAGGCGCACCCTACCTTTACGTATGCTGAGGCCGCGCTCAGTTGATAGCAATATACCCGAGTGGTTTCAAAGCCATTTTCACCTCGATATAAAACGCTGAAGGAAGCATTTATGGGCTTCGGATCCATGGAGGGCAATATCGTGAGTTCGTACGCATCTTCTTTGCCGTTTTGCAGGGCGTAATTTGCTATTTTAATATCTCTGCCTGATCCAAATTTTTCACTATAGAAAGAGAAGCTGTTGGAATGAATAAATATTGAATACACACCAGTTGTATAACCTCCATTACTGATGCCGATTTGGATATGAGCCCTGTCCTTTATCTCTAAAGGCTGAGACATGTCAAGCGGAACTAGTTTTGGCTGATAAATACTCTTTTGCAGCCTCATATTCTCTTCTTGAGTTGTCTGGTTTTCATAGCCAAAATATATTGTTACGATTATCAAGATCGCCATTAAAATGTTCTGAGCACTGAGCCAATCTTTAGAGTCCAAATTTGCATCCTCCATTTGTGTATGTCAGGCGCGCGCAGGGCAGCCCACAGTTCATTGCCTGGATAGAAAACACCTATATTTCCTAACCGCAGTCACCTACCAATCAAAAGCCTCTGCAATTTCTTACCAGTTGCTCCCCAGTACAATTTTTTTCGCCCCCCGAAAACGCATCAAAGATAAGGCGGCCATCAATCCAATTGCAACACCAGAAAGGCCCCAGCCAATGGGTTTCAATAAATCAACATTAAGCTCAAAAGAGAGGAATCCACCCAACAAACAAAACACCACAACGAAAAAATAAGGCCGCCAAACCAAATTCAGCGGCACAAGCTCGTGAACTCTCCTGTCAACAATGATAGCTGCAGCCTGTTCTTGTTTATGGATGTCTTCAAGATTCAGGGTGCGCTCACGCTCCGCCAAGGTTTTTGGGCTCGGTGAAGCCGGCGGGCATAGATTGCTTCTCTAACCAGTCTTTCATTTGGCAGCCCCGGAATTTCTACCCACCTTGCTGTTTTTACCCCATATGCGGTGAGAAAACGCAAAGACACTCTCGGCCGCCTCAATACTTGCAGAAACTGCCCGTCTAACAGTGCCAGCCACTCGTCACGTTCATCGCTTGGAGCAAGCACCACAAGTCTCTCAGGTCGCGGATAATTGGCTTCTCTAACCCAAGCGGCAATTACGTTTTGTTTATGGGCCCGCATGAACGCGACGCGGTGCTTTCCTTCATGAGCCCAGAACAATCCAAGCGCACGATAACGGATGTAGGAAACATGATCTTTAGAACCGAACTGGCTACTATAAGAGGTAATACGTTTCGCAACTTCCTCATCTGCTATATGCTCTGGCAACCCCTTGATACTTGCACCTAACACATGCTGGGGATCGACATAAGCACGATAGGGCTGAGTAGGATCATCCGACTCCCAATCCAAGAAGGGCAAGATCAGCCTTAAAAACTCATGCCCAGTATATGCGCACGTGCCCCCTCGCGGATTATCCATCCAGTCATCCAAAAAAGGCTGCCCCACTCGTTGCCTCGCCAGTCTGTCCAGACCCACCTTCAAATCGCAAAGCGCAGTGGCCGTCTTCTCCAATTCAGGTGACACTTCTGAATTAGTTAGATTCTGCGGACTGATTTCAGTATCTTTTATCTGCTCCAATTCCCACCCCTTCTCTTAATTATTCTTCCTTAAAGATTATTGAATTTTATCAAAATAGTAACGAGGCAAGGTCTTTAGTATTTGACACCTCAATCTGAAAATCAGGAGGAATTTGTATGTCCGGCCTAACTGCGGCACGAATATCCTGAATCACGTATTGGGCAAGACAGGCACGCACTGAAAGACGTCTTCCCATAGTTCCAGCAAATAGTTCATTCCTGACGACTAGTTGTTGTTCTTGGCTCAATGCACGATGAGCTGCCAGTTGCAGGGTAACTCGCGTACACCAACCCATATCGTCTTTCTGTGTAAATGGAGCTTTGGCGACAGATAGGGCCATGACGCGGTGAATTCTACCCAGGTTGAAATCTCTGAACTCCCCCTACTCTCACACCAGGCACGTAAATGCCACCGACGGCCCACCTCAACAATGGCATGGGGAAAAACTCGCCGCTCAGACGGAACAGGGCTCGACATCGAAGCATAGACAATTTCCACCCCACTCTGAGTTAGGGCTGCCTGACGTAGTTGCACAAATACATGTGGGTCAATTTCTGTCAGATCAACCCGCGCATCAAAGAGAAAGTCTTTGTTCTCACTTGACCCCTTAGTTAGCCGAGCATATTCGTCGAGTGAAACATCGGTTTTCAGCTTGGCTGGGTTTGTAGGGATGAGAGCCTTAGCTCGTCCCGAGATTATGACTTGATCACCCATAAGCTCCCGAAACTCGGCCAGAAGGCGACTGGCTTGAATCATTTGTAAGCCGAATAGTTCACGTACACGTGCATTCCCAATTGAGCCTTCCCATGCAAGAACACCTTGCATGGCACGCATCCGCTGCTGCTTTACAGAGTTAGCTTCAGTCATCCATTACTTTCCGCCGAGCAGTGACCGATCTTGCACAGCCCCCAAGGCAAACGTTGCATCCACACAGTTTCCATATGGGTCGTAGGCCTTCTGTGTCTCCATCTTCTCGCAGAGCTCGCCGCGCCGTCTCCCCTGCGGTCTGGCAACCCCTTCTTGGCAGCGCCTTGCCATGCTGCCACCGGGCCGTCTCTCAATGTTGCAATTCGCGACCTCATCTGGATGTCATTGCCCTTATGTCATTTATACACTATGATAAGTTATCTTAAAAGATAAATGCAATCGTGGTAACTAGCCATGACTGGTCTGTTTGAACGACTCCCCGAAGGGCTTTTTGCCCCGCTGTCCTCCCCCAACAAGTCGGTGTATTGGGAGCTATTGCTACGCATGCACGACCTATTTTTTGGGCCGGATGCCATGCCTCCTGAAGGGGATGGGTTTCTTCAGCGTTCTGTCACGCTCGAGATAGAACGGTTCATCATCGATACTGATTGGGCCCAGGAAGGTGAAGAAGAGCAGAACACGCTGCTCAATGTTCGTGCAAACATCGTTTATCGTCGTCTCGTGAGCTCCGGCTGGTTGCGTGAAGATCGGATCGGTGTGAAGAACTATGTTTCCATGCCAACAACCGTCCAGAAATTTCTGGAGATCCTCAGACAGTTCGCAGAGGAAGGCCCTCAAATCATCGCGGGAAAGGTCCAACTGATCCACAACCAGCTCGAACAGGTACTGGCAGATCCGGCCCGGCAGGCAAGCGGTTTCCATGAGGCCGCGATTCAAGCAAGACAGCTGATCAACACCCTGAGCGCAACCAACATGCGGGTGCGAGAAGCTATTGACTTACTTAGTGCCCAGGAGACGACCGCCGCCTTTGTGCGTACTTTCTTCGACAACTACATCGGCCAGCTGTATATCCGCGACTACCACGAACTCAGAACGGAGAATCACCCGCTGCGCAATCGTGGCCGGATCATCACTATTGCCCTCATCCTTCGTGATGACATAGCCATACGCGAAACGATGGTCAGCTACTACAGGAACGCCTTTCGCTGCGCCAGCATAGAAGAAGCTGAGGAACGTTTTGAGCGTGACGTTGGGCGCTTCCTGATGTTCAAAGACATTGATCGACATCTGGATAGACTGAACGCAAGTGTGGATCAAGCAACATCACGGGCAATGGCCTACCTGCATTACAAGGTTCGGACACAGGACAAACTTGATCGTCTCCTCTCGACATCAATTGACCGTCTCAAAGACGCCGCGGGTGACGAAGGCACCTCGATGGGTATTCTCACCGGATACCTTCTCGCTGAAAGCCGGTTCCCTCCCATCCAGAAGCGATCGGGGCCGATATCACGCAGTGCGATCTCCAGACCCCGCATGACTATTGAGCAGCTCGCCCAAGTGCGTCTCAAAAAATTGATGAAGCTTCATCGCGAGGTCACACCTGCCAATGTTGCGGCCTATCTGGAAAAATGTTTCGGCCCAAACTTCAAGGTGTCCTCAGACGACATGCAAATCGAGGGCATTCACGATTTCTGCGTCTTCGTCCAGGTCATGCGCCTTGCACTCCTTTCGAGGAAACATACCGGCCTAGGAAGGAAGACTCACCCCATGCTGCATGCCCTCAAGGACTACCGATTTGACTTCATCGAGGGAGAGGTCACCGATAGCGAATACCTGTGCGTCCCGAAGTTTCAGGTCACACGTCGAACTGCAGGAGTCAACTATGCCTCGTGAATGGGCCGAAGTGATTGGTCAGGGTGCGATCTACCAGCCTGAAGACTTCAAGCTGGCTGCATACCAGCTCGTTAGCAACCAGATCCTCTACGAGTCGAATAATCAGCAGTCTTTTGCCTACCGTTTGATTGATCGGTACCGAAATGCTTTTCGAGAGACTTTTGACCTTCTGGGCATGTCACTCAAGTTTGACTCAACCTACCGCTACGTCGCTGTGATTCCGTACCTGGAAAAGCAGAAAAACATGTCGACGGCAGATGCCCTGCTTCTACTTGTGTTGCGCAAGCTTTACCACATCAAGGCCCTCCAGGGCAGCCTTGATAGTGGATCAGCGGTACTACCCATCGATGAGTTTCTTGAAAGCTATAGAGCAGAAACCGGACGTGAACTCCCCCAGAAGCCAGCGCACTTAAAGAGCTTCTCGGGCGGATGAAAGCCTTTGGGGTAGTGAAAATGCCTGCGACTGAACCGGGTTCAGATCAACCGTTCGACGTGGAAATCCTGCCGGGCATCGAAGCGATTGTCAGCGAGGCGACTCTGAGCCGCCTCACTGAATATGCAGGTAGGTCGCGTCGAGTCTCCATTGATAATACGGCGGAGAATGAACCAACTATCGATCTAGCTATTGAGAAAGGTCACCATGAAGAAGCTTAAACGTGTGGTCCTTATTCAATACTTCCTGTACGAAGCGATCGAACTCGATCTTTCGGGGCACGTTGCTTTTCTCGGGCTGAACGGGTCTGGCAAAACCTCAATTCTAGATGCCATCCAGATTGCGATGCTGGGCGCGCATGGCAGCTACCTCGCGTTCAATACCCAATCCGTGTCTGCAACTGCTGGGGGCAAGCGTAATCCTCGCTCTATTCGAGAATATTGCCTAGGTGTCGTCGACGATACTGGAACTGGTGGCACGACAGATCGCAAGCGTGACGAATCGATAACATACATCACTTTAGTCTTTGAAGACGATCAGACCCATGAGCCAGTAACAGTAGGCGCATGTATCCGGGCGACAGCTACAGACGCCGACCATGAACTTCTCGGATTATACGTTTTCAATGGCATTAGTCTTTCAAGTGCGGATCATCTGGAGATGACAGATGAAGGTGAGTTGCCTCTACTATTCAACGACTTTACTACCAGGGTCAGGAAGCGCTGTGATGCAGTTGGCCGAACCCCCTTCATCACGAACCAACCAACAAAGTACATCCATGAAATGATCCATGCCCTCCAACCGAAGGCCAAATCAATCGATGTACGAGAATACCTTAAGGTATTCAACAAATCGGTTCTACTACGAAATATTGAGAGCGTAGACAGTTTTGTCCGCGACTACGTGGTCGAACCACAGACAATTGACAGACGCCGGGCTCGGCAACAAATAGATATGTTCAAGCAACTCAACCAGCTACTCCAGCAGGTCGAGGACCAAATTAATAACCTTGGAATCATCCAGGGCGCTTATGAAAAGGTTGCTCATTATCGTATCCGCGAGGCAAGTATACGAGCACTTGCCGCCGAATATGAGCACAAGAACAGCCTGAATAGTACAAAAAGCCTTGAAGACTCAATACTCAAAGCCTTTCTCAACCGACGCAACTATCGAAAGTCCGCACAAAATCTCGCAGCAAGTACTGACGAGGCTAAGAAGGCTTGGGAAAAGGCCAGTCAAGACCTGCTTAGTGCGAAAGGCGCAAGTGACGTTGCCGTCTTTGATCAGCAGCTGAAATCATATAAGAAAACATTTGGTGCGAGTCTTTTACGCATCTGGAAGATAATGAGTCCGGTCGCGGGCGTGGTCAATACCATTGCCACAACTGACCATGTCCCAGAGCAGCAACAGCATGCGGAGGAAATTGATAAAGAACTCACCAGCTATAACGACCTATTGAGTCAAAATAAAATTGATGGAATTGAGGGTGCAATTCAAAGAGCAGTCGATTTTTTAAACAATGCCGTGCCTGCATTAAGCACTGCTCACCAGTTGTCACTTGAAGCGCTGGCATCAGCAACTGAGCGATTACGTACATTACGGGGACTTTCTGCCAATGCCTCACGCGATGGTGCCCACATCAGTCATGACGTTGCTGCCGTGATTGAATTTCTCCGTGACAACGGAATTGAAACGGAACCAGTCTGCAACTTGGTCCAGGTAACTGACACACGCTGGCAGCCTGCTATTGAAGCATTGCTCAAATCAAATCGTGAATCACTTGTTGTCACTAGTGGTGGAGCGCGGGATGCGGTGCGCTTAATTCGGAGCATGTCAGCACGAAACAATCCCTATTCTGCCAAGGTGATACAACCCCAGCACTTACGGGAGCTACGCTGGGATGAAAATGACAAAAAACTCGCCGGCAACCTATTGGTCGCACACAACACTATTGCCCTCACCTATCTTCGCGCTCTGATGGGGCCCATGCGGTGCGTTGAAACCGAAGAAGAACTGGAATTTCACCCACGGGCACTGACCATTGACGGAATGTTGAGCGCGAACTTTACGACCAGCCGTTTACGCCTCGTACCTGTTGAACAACTGCAGCTAGGCAAACGGATGAGTCAAGCAGATAAAGAGATTCTCCATAATGAATTTATGGCACAAGTCAATATTGAGCAAGCGGCCAAGAATAAAGTAAATGCAATTAAGGCCATACTCGACCGAGTAAGCGATCTCGGCGACCTTCATGCAATGCTTGAACGGTTCCTTGGCGATGTTAGACAGGCCATAGATGAACAGAAGGAAATCTCTGATGTCCAAAGGAAAATTGACTCGATAGACACAAGAGAGCACCAACCTCTTCATGATCGAGTCGATGCAATTCGGAAGGCTATGGACAATGCTCATAAAGCAGAGTTGGATAACCTTGGGCTTCTCACAGCGGTCGAGACCAGTTTGCGCAACCTTATCCCACAGCTATGGGTTGCTAGAAATGATAGAAATCAGAAACAGGCTTTATACAAACACGCCAGTACTCTTGAGGGTGTCGATGAATCTGTTATTGAACGCGTCAGGGGGGAAATAGAAGCTGCTCTTGGTGCGATAAGCCATGCAGATCGAATGGATTCCTGCGCACGTCGGATCAATATCGCAGACCGAGAGGCAAATGAAGCTTTCACAAATGCCCTGCTTTTGTTCCAAAACTATCTAGACCGCTATGGTATTTCACTTGGCGACGAACTTAAGGATTGGAAACAGGCCCATAACTGGGTTACCACTGAGGCTCAGCGACTCATCGAAACCGAACTTGTTGAGCGAAAAGAAGAGGTTCGGTTAGCACGTGAGGCAGCTGAAGAGGCATTTAGGAATGACGTAGCAGTCCGGATCCGTGAAAGCATCGAGCAGATGCACGCCACCATCTCCGATATCAACAAGACGCTCAACGCCTGCCCACCATTCTCGAATGGGGAACGGTATCGATTTGTAGTGCGCCCGGCGGATGCACACCGTGCAATGCACGACTACATTATCAACGTTGGTAAGGGCAATGAGCAGGAC
Source organism: Pseudogulbenkiania sp. AW2-16 (assembly GCF_056824575.1). Taxonomy (NCBI): domain Bacteria; kingdom Pseudomonadati; phylum Pseudomonadota; class Betaproteobacteria; order Neisseriales; family Chromobacteriaceae; genus Pseudogulbenkiania; species Pseudogulbenkiania sp. AW2-16. Next base: position 3,382,044 of record NZ_CP157668.1, read on the forward strand.
ATGTTCTCGCCCGGCGAGACAGGCCATGAGGTGATAATGCAGCTGCTCGACGATACCGGTCAGGATGGGAAAACAGGCTTTAACCCACTAGATGACTACCGAACTCTGTTCACCTTCGATCTGATGATTGATCGAGAAGGCAAAAAGTCTATCCCTCTTTCCCGCCGTATTGGTGTCGGCTCAAATGGTGAGCATCGCACGCCATTTTACGTCATCGCAGGTGCTGCAATGGCCGCAGCGTACCGAATCGATGCAGGGAAACACAGTACTGGTGCAGGCCTCATGCTCCTGGATGAAGCTTTCCACGGTATGGATCAGCAAAACGCGCTTTCTGCAGCACGCTTCCTCGATACCATCGGTCTGCAGATGATCATGGCTGCCCCAGAAGCCGATCACAGCAAGCTTGCACCTACGCTCGACACTATCTTTGAAATTACTCGGTTTGATATGGACGTCTTTGTCGAACAGACGAAGATTAAGGAACCGGCTAAGACACTGCTCATGTCCGACATGCCATCAGAACACCCCGATCTACTCACCAACATGATCGCGAGTCTAGAGGCAGGTACTGCATGAGCACCAAAGGCAACTCACTCGCTCGGACTGTGTTGGAAAAGCTCTTGCAAAAGGCTGAACGGGCTTGGGCGCAGCAGGCCGAACGAGCGCATACATTGCTATTTTCGGAGGCATCACTCCCTGAGTATTTCAGGCTGCCACTTCGACAAGATAAGGATATCGCCCATGCAGAGCTACGCGAAGCTGAGCGAGATGGTGCGATTTCTCTCGAATGGGATCGCCGTGCCGGAGCGGATGGGCAGATCGTTCGCACGCGTCTGCTTGATCCAAATCGTGTTGCCGCGATTCTTGGTAGGACCAGTGCATGGCAGGCATATGACCAAGCACTTAATACCCTTGGCCCTTGGATGCATTTGGGGAACGTCGCGGACATCCTGGTGCGTTGGCGGGCCGGCAAAACCGTACGCAACCTTACTCCTTTAAACGTTCTGGACGTGATTGATGCCTGCAAGGTCGTCGAGGCATGCCGGGAGAGTACCAAAACTGACGATGTACCGATTCGGCGCTTGAGTGGCCAACTTTTTGCGGACAGCAAACGTATCGAAGCCATTGGTACTGCACTTGATATGGTGACGGCAGAGACACTCGAACCGCCTTGGCGCGACGTCGAGGATGTCTTGAGCGAGCTCGGCCTCGTCAAGCTACCTCAACCCATCCTAATTGCTGGTAATGGCGCGATTGATCTTGATGATGGAACGGCGCTTAGAATTCCAGCCCCCTACATCGGTTTGTCCCCGGCAAGTATCGAGCGGCTAGTGCTTGGTGAGAACGCTACCTTCATCCTGACAGTAGAGAACCTGACCACTTTTCATGAGCTTGCCCTCGGCAAAGCAGGGAAACCCAATGGCCTGATCGTCTATACGGGGGGAATGCCTTCACCAGCAATGCTGGGTGTGTATTCACGGTCCATCAAGGACATCCTGGCAAGACCGGGCGTAACGCGATTCCATTGGGGAGACATTGACCTTGGAGGGATTAGGATCGCAGCAAGCATTGCCAGAACCTGTGAGGCTCCCCTTCTGCTCTGGAACATGAATCCATCCGAATATCTCGGTTATCCTGCGCGGAAACGCTTAACAGACGATGAAGTCCGGGAAATCAAGCGAGTCAGTGAAAAATTTGGTTGGCTGCCCATTGCTTCTGCCATCGCATCTGACCTTCGCGCCATCGAGCAAGAGGTCTTACCTCCTTCCCTTCCTAGTCCTTGAGAATTCAAAGCCATAGTCTTTTCATTCTTTGGCTGAATCTCTGTATAATTTCAAACTTTGCATCTAATTTGTTTCATTTATTCCAACAGACACGCTGCGCAAGCCACTGAAAATAAAAGATTTTCAATTTCAAGATTTGAGTGCACTGACATTTGACATGTCAGAAATCGGAAAGGTTGAAATTTGATAGTCAAAATTTGCAATTTCCGATAGCCAAAGCATGAAATCTTGCTTTGTGCAAAGAAAAGGCCCTGCCACTGCAGGGCCTTTGCCATGTACTGGGGATATCGCGGCTCAAGTAGATTGGGCGTCGTCAATTAATCCAGGCGGAAAGCTCTTGCTACTTTTGCTAAAGCGCTTCACCAGATGAAATGCTGCGTTTTGCTCTAGATTCTTTGGCAGATCGTTGTCGACAACAATGATCTGGCATCGCCGACCTTGCTCCCTAGCGACCTTAAGAATTTCTAGGATTCCTTCATATACTTTTTCGTAAATCATAGGATCTGAAGCTTCCTCATCTACATCACCTTCGTCCGCACGATGATTTCGACCAATATTTTGACCGGGGGTGTCGATCATTAAAAACGGCGGTAGATTTCCTCCCTTTAAAATTAGGTATTCCATTCTAACGAGGAAAGAGGCAATTGACAGCACGGTCCGAACTCCACCAGAGGTGGCTTTGTAGTAGGAGAGCCCTCTGAAATGCGGAACAAACTTGGAGTCGAAATAGACATCGTATACATTGCGAAGCCCGCTAGAGATCATGTGGCGCGTGAGGCTCTCACCAAGACCAAGAACAACGTCATCAATATTAGTAGTACCATCCTCGAGCTCTTTTATGGACCGCTTGATGGTTTCGATTATTCCGCTCTTATTCTCAAGACTTTGATCAATATCGCGGAATCTGCGTTGAATGGATACTCCGTTCTTTAATGTTGCCACCTCAATTTGTAGCTCGCTTCTGGCGGTTTCAAGTGCTTCAATCGACTTAAGTAATCCGGAAACTTCGGCAAAGTTATCTCGGTCGTAAGTAGCTGTCTGCTCTTTCAGTGCGCTTCCAATTTCCTCGGCTACTGCTTGCATTCTAAATTGCTTTTCGAGCAGTTGTTCGATTGCTTCATCGACACCGGCAATGCGGTTCTTAAATGACCTAGTGCTGACTGCCAACACTTCATCGCTGATGTCTTCAGGCGAAAGCGCTAGCGGGGTCTCGCACAACGGGCAGGCTATGGCTTGCAGGTTGTGGCTTAGTTGCCCTAGCACGGCCTTACCCTGTTTTGCAACAGCCAAATTCGCTAGATCAAAACTGTAGGTGTTTCGCAGTTGAACAAAATTGGACTTCTTGATTTCGGTTTCTTGAATTTCGCTAAGAACTCGATCGTATTGAAGTCGAAGTTCGGAAAGGCGGGCCTTAAGTTCAGTTGCAACCGACGAAGACAACTTGAAGTCGTTCTTGAGTTCCTGAATAGTGTGGTTCAGGAACTGCAACTCTTCGTCTTTCAAGGACAGCTGCTCTTCAAGCTCTTCGCTAGCGCCTCCAGTTGTGATTTTGACGCTAGCAAGAAAACGCTGGATCGCATCTCTCTCAGCAAGGAGGGACTTACGCTCGTTTGTAACCTCTGCCAAATCACCTCTTAGGGCTGTCAGGGCCTCATTATGAACATTGTATACGAATTTCTGAATCTCTACGTTCTTGATGAAGAGTGGAGGATTCGCATAATCTAGGAGGTTATCTGAGCCAACTCTTGTCTGCTTGAGATACATAAGCTTGAAAAGATCTCGGATGCTAAGGCGATCCGAATCGGCATCGTCACGCTTCGACTTCTTAATCTTGACACGCGGTATTTCAAGGCACTCAAGCACGAAATCAGAAAGCCAACCATCAGGCATCGGCGAGGAAGGCGACGCGCTCATTAGCCGGGGAAAGAGTTCACCGATTTCAGCATAACTCCCGGAATAGACTCGTACAGCCCCCGCAGGGTCTAAAAGGTCACGTTCTATAGTTACACGCGTTCCATTCAGATCAACCTGCAGGTAGACCACGCGAGCATTCGCTGAAATCTCTGCATAGCGCAGCATTTCATTGGAGCCACCAAAACAGTAGTCTACCAAGTTAAGAATACTGGACTTTCCGCTGTCCATATCGCCCCAGACAACATTTAACCCCTCAGAAAAAGTGGCTTCATAGTTTTTCGCTACACCTTTGAGGATCAACTGTTCTAGCAATAAATACGTGTGGCTCAGCATGATTTTTTGATTCCTTGATCACAGCTTGCTGTAGTGTGCTTGTTGACTTGGATAATAGTGACTTCAAAGCCTTGAGCGTGCTCATCCAATGCTCCGGCAAGCGCTCCAAATCGATCAGTGTTTGTTGGCTTCCAGGCTTCAGTATCAACACGCCACCACTCTGTTCAAGAGATATTAGTCCTGCATGGCTGAGTAGTGTGGCGACTTTAATAATACTGAGCGTGTTCGTCGTCAATCCATGTTCTGCATCATTGGGGTATAGCACATGTGATAAGTCAACAGACATGACCTTGTCTGGCGCCAATTCTAATAGCAATCGTCTTGCAACATTTGGATTCTTAAGCGATGCGTCAAATACGGCAGCTTTTTGAATTGTTAATGCTGATTTTGCTGAGGTCGACTTGCCAAGATATTCAACAATTGCGAGACATCGCATTACTGAAACCGGCATAAGCTCATGCGGCTCAAAGTCTAGATTGGAATTCACTTTGCACGACTTTCAATTTCAGCAAGCCGAGGCTCATTAGTCCAAATAACCTCATCGGTGAGCTGATTTGCAGACTTGTGAAGCAGTCCTTGTTTATGAAGATAGGTCACACATTCGACAGCACACTTAAGTGCACCTCCGTCCTCAGTTATAATGTGCTTATGAACCTCGCTAAATAGTGCATTCCGATCTGGATTCTTTCCGTGGCTATTGTAGAGATTCCTATATAGATTCACTACTAGGCGCTGAAGGTTTGCCAGTTGCTTCCGATCCTTCACACTTGAATGCTTCTCGATGATTTCGGCTTGAAAGAACGACTCTTTGGCATTTTCAATGCCTGCTTTTCCGATGTCGCCAAGAATTAGCTTTATGACAAATATTTCTTTTTCATAGCTGGGCTGACTGTTGTTTAGCTGGTCGGCTAATAGCTCGGCGCGTTCATTCTCAGTTATGAGCTGCTGAATAAGAAGGACTGCGCATTTCAGGACAGAATCGGAAGCGTCCTCCGGCTTACAAACTGATAAATGATCATGATCCACGGTGAACTTCTGCTTGTTCGATACGGATCCAGGAACTGCACTTTCTTTGTCCACACACTCGTCATTTAAAGCGATAACATACCAATTCTCCTGCGCGCTAGACTTTCTGCCCACCCAAGAGTCATTGAGTCTAGATGTATATGTATTTAATGGAACTAATTCTTCTGCATTCCTGTTAATCAGCTGGAGAAGTTGGGCTGAAAGGGCCCCTTTGTGAGGGACAGCAATCGATAAGTACCCTGCAACAGTAGGTATTGAATCATCAGAGTGGTTGAGAATGTAGTCTTTTGCGACTAGCCCACCCATACTGTGCGCAACAAGCACCAGCTGGTCGAGATGGCTCAGATGAAGTCTGATCCAGGTGCTTAGCTGCTCAGCCAACTGTTCGATTGGTTGGTTTCTTTGGATTCTCCCCTGTAAGAGAGAAATATTTCGGAGAAGTGGAATTTTTCCGACAATTCGCTTGGCAATTGCCGAGTCAAATATCGATAGAATTTTTGTGTAGTAGTCGAAGTGATGGACTTCGATCTTTTGACCGACAGAAGATTTCAGTAGTAGGTCGCCAAATGTTTGGCCCTTACTGTTTTTCCAAGTATCTTCACCGCCAGTCAATCCATGTATAAAAATCACACCAATTTTTTTCAACTACACCTCCTTAATTTTTGCGTGATGCTATAGCTGGCATCGGATATGAGCCCATTATTATGGAGCATGGCTTACTAAGCCAAGATTAGCACCTACCTAGTTAGTATCACTTAATTATTCCGATTAGCTCAAAAAAAATCATCTCTACCCGAATTCACACTCTTCAGCGCTTGCCCCAGTGGCATAAGGAATTTATCTATGTCATTCAAAGTTGAATAATCCTTTCATTTGCTCAGATTGGGCAGATTGGGCAGCTTTTCGAGAAGTAGCTCGTAACCAGTATTAGTATCTGCACCACTGGCAATTGACTTCCAAGCCCCGTCCCGCTCGGTTAAGAGCTTGCAACAGATATTTCTCTAACACTCACGCCCAGAAAGGGTATCGCACGACCGTGCCATCGATAACTCCCCCATGGATATAACTGCGTGACAGCCCATGGTTCATGGTTTCACAAGTCAGTTCGCGCTGGATGCAGCCGCTGCACGCGCCGGTTTGCTCGCTGCAGAACGGATCGAAGGCGCAGTTGAAGGTGTACTTGGCAGCGTCATCAAACCAGTTCAGCAGATAATTCTCGAATAGAGTTACCAGCCCTCCAGCCGTGAAATTTTGCACCGACGTCACGTAGAGGACGAAGGACAGGTCGGCGGGCAGCAGATACTCCATCACGCTTTTCTCGTCGTACCCGCTGTGCTGACGAATTGTCGCCAACAAACCGTGCGCAATGCTATGCAGCAGATGGAACGGCGCTGCTTCGCCGACGGGCAGCCCCTTGGTCTCACGCGGAACCGTCGCGGGGCTCATCGTCAGTGCCGGTGAGTGGGTCAGCAGCCAAGCATGCGCCTGGGCCGGGTCGCCCATCACCAGGGAGGAAGGGCGCTCCCAGCCGAGCGCGCGTACGCACCATTCCAGTACTTTGCACGGATCGAGCCGAATCCAGATCGCCTCGGTCTCGGCTGCCATCGCATACATGGCCCGCCGCCCCCGCATCGCCGGATCGCTCAGATCCTCAAACCCGTTGAGCGCCACCGGCGGCGCATCCTCTTGCTCATCCGGCGCGCGCCGTTCCCGCGAGTAGCCAACCGCCGCCAGCACGACTTTCAGGTTAGTGATATGGGAAATCCTCTGGACGCCATAGCGCTTCTTGAGCGCCTTCCAGTCGGCATCGAGTTTGAATTGATGCTCCTCGGAGGCGCACAACACGTAATCGTCGAAGCTGCGCTGCTTGACGTCGTGGCGCAGGAAGGCCGCCTCGAGCGCGCGTCGTTCATGCACTATGGAAGCCAGCGTTTCGGGGTGATCGAGAATGTCGCGGACCGCCGCAAACTGGCCGGAATTTTGCCCGAGTTGCGCTTCCAACTTTCGCCGGCGTTGTAAGGCATCCGCCACCAGATCCTCCATGTCGCCGAGCAGGGTCAGCCGCTCAATGTTCGAGTTAAGTTTGTTGATCTGGGCCTGGATGTTCTCCGCATCGACGGTAACTGCCTGCTCCTTGAACATTGAAGCTAGGCTGTCGCTGACGGCGACACTACTCTCGAGACCCAGCAGCACCGACGCAATGCCCTCGGCGATATCGGCGGCCGGACCGCTGAGGTCCGGCCATCCGGCGAGGATCTTGGCGTGCAACTGCGATACCAACTCTCCGGTTTGTCGAGATAGGGCGATGTACTGCACGGTCTGCGAGTAAAACGACTCCCCGCTCGGTACCGGCGTGGCCCGCTTGTTCAGTTTTGAGCGCTCCGGGTATTGCTTCTTGCAACTGGGGCAATTCTCCTGCAGTGCGGTGCTGGAGATGCGCTTGCCAGTGTCGACATCGAAATAGTAGTTGTGGAAGAAGCTGCCGCCGGCGTCTTCGAAGCCAATCTGCTGGGCGGTCGGGAAGCGCTGCCCGTTCCCCATCGATTGCAGACTGCCGCACCGGTGTACCACCACATACGGTACCTGCCGCAGCGACCCGACGCAGCCCGGCCGATTGCAGGGAATACGACTATGCCCACCGTCAAACCGAATGCGCCGCTTGATGCGCTGCTTCAGGCGCTCGTCGTCCGCTTCGCCGCTGAACTCCAGTACCTTGCAGAGGCTGCATTGCAGCATCAGCGGATAAGGGCTGACGTAGATTTCTGACGGGGATTGCACCACCAGCTGATGCTGCCTGGCCACGGCATCCTGCAGACCCGCATCGACCAGTCCCCCGGCGTGCGCCCAAGAGCGCATGAAGGCGCTGGCGACCTCGATCAGTTGGCCGCGGTCGATCTGGTCTAGGGCGTGGTCGTCATTGCGGACGCCGATGACCTTGACGATGACCCGATTGCGCAGTCGATTGACCGCACCTGGTAGGAATGATTCACGATATAGGCGGCTTTTCGGGATGGTTTCACTCATGGCGGCCTTCCTTAGACGATGGCATCGATGACTTGGTCATCGAGCGAGTTCTGGGTTTTGATAAGCACTTGGCTTTCGATATCGCGCAGCGACATCATGGGTCGGTTGCCGAAAATCTCTTCCATGGCATCCGGTACCGTCGCATTCGCTTTACTCCCCGGCCAGCTCAGCAAGCGCCGCACGGCCCGCCCGGCTTCGGCCATCAGGGTGGCGTTGTAGCCTTCCACCAACCGGGCGTCGAAACAGTGCATCATCGAGGCCGGGATCGCCAAAGCCTTGCCAATCTGCGCCGCGAGCGCGGCCTGCGCCTCTTCGCCGCCCTTGGTCAAAGCATCCGCCACCTGCAGGGCGCTATAGGCAATCCCGGTACCCCACGGTTTCTGCGCGGCGGCCCAGTTATAGATGACGCCGGCCACGACCGCGGGCATGGTTTTGGCCAGCAGGTTCGGCGCGAACCGGTTGATCGGCACCGACTCCACCAAGCGCTCGATAAAGAAGTGGTAGTCATTGAAGTTCAGAAACACGTTGTGTTCGAACAACTTCTGCCACGACAGCACACTGATCACCATCCCCGGATGAACGCGGCCACTGCGCGCTGACGACTGGATGTACTCGGCGGTCGATTTGGGCCAGCCATTGATGATCATCATGTTGAGCTCGGCGATATCCACCCCGTGCGACACAACCGAGGTAGCGATAAACTGACGGCGCGGGTTGTCGGCGGTCTTCGTCTCGATCAGGCGAATCGCCTGTAGGATTTCGTCGAGTGGCGTCTCGCCATCGATCCGTTGGCAGGGTCGGCGGGCGGCGTTCGCGCCAGCGCTCTCCTCCAGGAAGCGCAGAACCTCATCAATACTGCGCTTGCTGTTGGCGTAGATGAGCTGGGTATTCAGGTGGCGCTCGAGGTGGGCCAGTGCCGCCGGCGCCGCCGTCGTGTCCAGCCCCAGCCGTCCCAGCAAGCCGGCCTCGCCCGCCTTGAGGGCACCCCGCCACTCATCCACCAGATCCAGTAGACGGGTGGCGATTTTGGCGGTAGAGCGTGACGCCGCAGCGGCCGTCGGCCCCGTCACCGGCATCACCCCGGCGAACAAGCGCCGAATCAGTGGTTTACCGGTCTCCGGATCGTAGCGGCGCCGGGCGTAGAAACTCTCCCCGTTGGTGGCGCCGGCCGCCGGGAAGCGTCGACCTTCGCGCAGGTAGAGGTGGTGGACGTGGTTCTCGTACTCCTTGATCGTGGCGGTTGCCGCAAGGATTTTCGGCGCCTGGCCACCAGCGGCCACCTGCAGCGCGTTCAACAGCGTTTCATAATGGGAGTCGAAGTTGCCCATCGACTCCTGCATCAGATGCAGTTCATCCTGGATCAGCAAGGAAAACCCGGGATCGGCCAGCGCCGGCACCTCCCTGACCCGGTCCGGCGCCGACCGCGAGTGGATCTTGCACGGCTCCTTGTCCCAGCCATCCGGTCCGCGCTTCACGTTGAAATGCTCGCACTTGGATTCGCGCGTGAACCCATGCACCGGACAGAAGCCTTTGGCCCCGCCAAAGAACAGGCGGAAGCGCGCGTTGTGCCCGATGACGGCCAGCTTGTCGACGGTGCCGACCATCACACTGGGCAGGTAGCGGTAACACTCCTCATCACTGACGTAGATCCCGACCTCGTTGCGGATGCCTTCGCCGTACTGGCCGAAACCGGCCTCCGTGTTTGACCAGCAGTCGGCGTTGGCGCATTCATGACGAATACGCACCTTGCCGAGGTCCTTGACGATGCGGATGCCGTTTTTGGTGCCGCAATACGGGCAGTCGCTGATGAGCCGATACTTCTCCAACTGGCTGTCGCTGATCAGCGGCAAAAAATCGCGCTGGCCGCGCTCTGCATCCGGCTGGGTGATCCGGTTCGGTGTGCCCTGTCCAGTGAAGTAACCGAGGGTAAACGGGTGCCCGGCGATCCCTTCGCGCACCCGGATCATCTCCGCCTGCGCGATCACGTAGCTCAAGCGCTGGAATTGCTGCACGGACAACATCCGCAACGGGAATCGCATCCAGGCGGTACACCCGCTAAAGCGACCATGTAACCGGGCGTGAATCAGCCCCATCACGATGATGCCCAAATAGGCCTCGGTCTTGCCGCCCCCGGTGGCGAACCACAGCACGTCCGCCACGGCCGCCTCGCCGCCGGCCGCCGGCAGGTGATGTCGTTCGTGCAGGCTCCGCACCTGGCTCAGGATGAAGCCCAGCTGGAACAGGTGCCAGCTGTCAAAGGATTTGCCCTGCAACTGGATGGCACTGGCCATCGCTTCGTTCATGAGCCGGAACGCGCGTAGCAGAGACGGCTGGGCCGTCAGCAGTGCCACTCCCTCCCGCACCCGCGCCAGTTCTTCGTCAAAACGCTCAGCATCGCGCCGTGCCACTGCGATTTCTTCGGTGTCGGCGAGACTTCCGATCGTGACTAGCCAGTCGTCCTGGTAGCGCGCCAAGGCCGTAACGAAGTCATGCAAAATCGGCAACGGATCGCTGGCCAGGCCAAGGTAAGTCGGCCGCTGCGACATGTCGACCGCCTCAGGGCTTGGTGCTTCGGTGCGTTGCATCGGCATGATTGGGAAGGTGTCGGTTGTGACCGTGGCACCATCCACCTCCTGCACCACGCAACCCACCCCATAGCCGGGTACGTTGTCCTCCGGACGGTACCGATAATCCTCCGGCTGCAGTCGATGGGGCACGTTGATCCGCATACCCTCAGTGACCGTCACGATGAAACGCGCATCAAGCAGACAGGCCTGCTCCACCCCAAACCAGCGGCTGTCGGTGTTGTTGGTCTGATTGACCAGATATACCTCGAGCAGCCAGAGTCCCTCTTGGCCAAACACCACAGGTGCCGGCCGAATCCGGGCCCGCACCAGAGCCGCGTAGGGCAACACCGCGTCACGGTGTTCGAACAGCTGGCGTTGCGCCAGCGCATTGAGGTCCGCCTGGCTGGCACAATCAGCCCATTGCAGCAGGTAGTCGGGCTTGCCGGAGTCGTTGGCGCGCAACCGGCCAAAAACCTGCTCATCGTCGCGTACTTGCTGCGCCTTTTGCTTGAGCAGGACGTCGAGGGTGTCGTGAGCGTCGACCCACAACCCTGCGTCATCTACATCCAGTGTCAGCTGGACATCGGCAAATTCGACCCGGTGCCGCTGGAAAGATGGGGCGATCGGTTGCTTGGCACGCAATTCATGACCATCGTTCTCGTAGGCCAGATGCGCCAGCATGTGGTCCAACTCAGGAACTTGTCGGTAGCTGATATCAAACCCGCCAGCTAACCGGATGGTGACTTTGCCGTTGGCCGCGGGCAGCACACCGATGACGACCCCGAGTGCGTTCGACGGCTGCGGCCCGTGGTAATCCGGATCTGGCTGTGGGCCCAGGACCCCTAGCAGGCATTGTTGGTCAGGGGAGATGTCAGCATATACCGACCCCACCCCAGCGCGATCGGCCAGCCGCTCACCTAGCTCGTCCAGCATAACCCGTGTCATGTTCATTTCTTGTTGGTAGGTCAAAACCATTGGTAACCTCGGAATTAGCTGGACAACGTGGGAAGATGTTTGCCGATGTGATGAAGAACGAGTTTTTTCTCAACGTCATCGAAGTGGTAATGAATGCGCAAAGTCTTGGTAGGGTCGCGTGCGTTCCCCAGTCCGATGTGCGCGCCGATTTTCACCTGCTCGCCATGGTAGGTCCTCACATACTGGTCTTTGTAACGTCCCATGGTTTGCGTCGCTGAATTCGGCGCATAGATGATTTGCAGACCTGAAGCCTGCTGAACTACGTCCTCGGGTTTTACCCCTTGTCCAGCCAGCATCCCGTACAGGACGACCGCCATGAACTCGAGCGCCCGCCGCAGCTTTGGGAGGTCCTCATAGGGGCTTTCGTCCAGGCTGCGCCATGCCGCCGAGGTCACCTTGAGTTGGGTAGGATAGGCCCGCTCGATCTCGCCGAGCATGATCAGCATGGGTTTACTACGGTTGGGAGTAGCGGCTTTTTTCATTTCGACCCGCTCAACACAGGCAATCTCGAACAAGGCATCGAGTTCCGAATTACCCAAAATGTGCGGGCCAATCTTTACCACCTGCTCCCCAGCCGCCCGGGCGAGGATGGCTTGGCGTAGTTCCCGTCCGATCTGGCGGTGCTCCTGGCGAATCGTTTCTATGGCACGTTGGGTGTGTTGCACGTACTGGTCCGGATTGGCTCGCCCGAAGACCTGAGCGATCACACGCAGATCCATGGCGTTTTGCGGACCGATGATCACTTGAGAGCGTATCCAGTTGTCGACAGCCTGCGGTCCGACGCTCAAACCTTGCGCCTTGAGCTTGGTGAACAAGCGCTGCTTGCCCAGATCAGCGTTGAGTTTGCGGATATCGCGCTTCCACCGTGAGGCGAGCAGATCGCACTGCTGGTAATCGAACGAGGCTCTGGCAAACAACTCAAGTAAGCTGCGCTGCGTTGCCAATCGCTCGCCTCCCTCGTGCAGGAAAAGCACCTCATCGCCAGGTATGATCCCATCCGGGGTGACCCCCTCCAAGGTGTCACCGCGCAAAACCATGAGACCCTTGTTCAAGGGCCAACTTACCGGATGAGGCCAGCCCTCCAGGAATACGAGCGCATGACCTCCCATATAGATTTCGATGTCCTCTGCTGCCGCTCGTCCCGGACGCTCGGCGGCTTCCTCGGTCAGCTTGTCGAGCCAGTCGTCCACTAGCGACTTGTGCTCGATTTCCTTTACCCTAGGCGAAGTGACATAGCGTCCACTGAAAATGGAAGGCTTCGCGGTAAAGTAGACCTCTGCGCTGCCGGGCAGCGTGTCACGGAGACGTGGCACATGCTGAAAACCCAAGGTCCACAATGTCAGCTTGTCGCCCGTGCCGGGACTGGCGGCGCCATGCTGTCCCCACCAGCCCTGCAGTTGCCGCTCATACATGGCTTGCTCGAAGGGGAGGCACACCACTGACAAGCGCTGACAGGGAATAGCCAGCCAGTGCATCCGTGTCGCCCACAGGACGCCCATCACGACCACCTCGTCATACCCCGGCCAGGTCGGCGTGTGCCCGTAGTCGCCGTCCATCGCCGCGATATGGATTTCGGGGTGCTCGAGTATCTCGTAGGACTGTTCTAGCCACTCAAACAGCGCTTCCGCTTCGAGCGCCGTCCCGGCCAGGACGAGCAGGCGCTGCTGGAGCCGGATGGCCTCCCCGACCTTGTGGTGGATGAGTTGCATGCGGCCGGTTTCGGCATCCTTGAACAACGACAGGCAGGTCTTGGCCAATTCCAGGCATAGGCGACTGGCCGCCTGCGCGTCGCCATGCGCCCACTTCGCGTCACGTCCCGCCTCCAGCCAGGTCGCAAGCGGCAGCACTGGATACAGCCCGCCGCGCGCATGCCGCGTCAGCACCTCCTCGTAAACGGGCAGAGGGACCGAGAGCGCGCGCAGTCCGCGCAGCAAAGCACGCACGGGTTTGAGCAAGCGGTCTTTGTTGGCGCCCTCCCCTTGTTTGGCCAACCCCTCCAGCTGGTAGGCTTGCTTGGACAGCGCCTCCAGATGCCGATTGGCCGTGAGGTCCTCCACCACGCACAGCTCACGGACCTGCGCTGGGATGGGCTTCGTAGGGTGGGTGGTCGCATACAACACGCGGGCGTCGCCGGGGCGAACACTCCATACCGGCCCGCTCGCGTCCTGCGCCAGGACGCCCACCCCTTGTGCATGGCCAGTGGTGGTGACCGTCACGCACGGGATCTCCGGCACCCAGGCCGCCAGCGCTTCGTTGAGCGCGGCAGCCTGGGCCGGCAGTCCGTCTACCTGCCCGTCGACAACAAACGCAAACACCTTGTTGCTCTGCTGCAGCCACTCCAAGTCTTTCAGCAGGTTGTCGCCGGCATCGATCAGCAGCGTCGCCAACCCGCTGGGCGACAATACTTCGAGATCCCCGTCACGGCGGATGCGCCGTGCGCGTAGGTCCTCAAAGCCCTCCAGCCGGTTGAGTTGGCGGAAGCGCTTCAGCGAGCGGGTCCACACCACGAGATACGGCCTTGCGGCCATATTTCCCTGATTCATCCAGCTGGATGCGACCCCGCCACGCACCGTCATCAAGCGTGCGATATGCAAAGTCTGCAGCAAAGCGCTGAACGATTCGGCACCGCGGTGCGGCATGGCGATTGCCACCGACTGGCCGTATTTCACCGCCTGTACCGCCATCGCCCCACCTAGCTGGTCAGCGAGTTCGCCTAAATCCTCCGCCAGCAGCTTGCCTACCGGCAGACCACCCCAGGCACAGGCGACCTGTTCGACCCATGTTACAGATCCGCTGTCCATACCCACTATACCTTCTGAGCGGTATAGTGCAGCGCATTGGCGGTCGCCGGCGAGACCCGATAACGGACCAAGACACGCGCGGGAGCCCCTTCCGAGCCTTGCTGGGTCGAGACGGACGACTGAACCAGACCAAGGCTAACCATCCACTCGATCACCGCACGCTGTATAACCTCATCTTCAAAGCCTTCGGCATGGTCCAGCATGAAGCAGCCGGCATCTTCGATATCGAATTCGGCCTGTCCAAGGGACTGCAACATTGGCTTGATCCACGGAGCATCGACGATGTTGACGCCCGCATTGCTCAGAAACTCATTAAGCACTTTGGCCTGCGTCATCCGAGTGATGCCTTGGTAACCCCTGATGTCCTGGATTACCGCTGCATCGACGTTGCCGGTTTTGTTCTTGGCGTCGATCAGGCTGACTATGGAGGAATACCAGCCATCGCTGAGCGCCTGCAGGTGCTCTACCGCCTTATCCGTGTTCGCAAGGCCGATACGCTCGAGCTCATGCACCAGCGCGGTATAAGACCACTGGCCCAACTCAATCCAGTTAATTTGACCACCCAGTCCCGAAGTGATGGCAGGGTTCATCCTCCACTGCCAGAGCGCCTCCGGCCCCAGCAGGAACGCTACCATTACACTGTGGTTCACGCGCGGGGCCTCGACGCGCGCCAAGTGTGCCGCATCGATCAACGCCAGAGTGTGGCTCAAACCCATCTGCCCGGAGATTTCGATCATGAAAATGGATGGCCGCGATTGGCGCTTAGCCAGCGATTCGAGCAGCTTCTCCTTGAGTGTGCCAACGTTTTTCAAGGCGCTGTCCTTGTAGACATGGACATCCAATCGGGTAGTCGAGCGATCAGACATGCCCAATGTTTCCAGCGCTGGACGCATGAACTGGCTGGTCAGACCCAAGGCCGGCGAACCGACGATGGCGGTGACCGAGAATGTCTTCTCACGCCCTTTCGGATCGAGGTGTTTCAAAAGCAGCTGCTCGTCGCGGCGCGTGAGCGGCGATGGGTAGCCTTTATCCTCGCACTTCCGGTGCGCCGACAGCGGGTCCTCCGCTGGCGCATCCACGAGACGCAGTAATTTGTCGGTCGCCTTGTTGCGGTCTCCGATTAGCCGCAGGATGCTCGGATTGCGCAGCGAATATTTGCGACCGTCGAGGCTCTTCAGGATGCCTAGGCCAATCATTTCATCGAGGAAGGCCTCGATATTACCCTCGCTGGTGGTGCTGAACCATTGCGGCGCCCACTTGCGGGCCACGCCTAGCACGCGGCTGGCCGTAACGCTACGCTCGCCATTGAGCACCCCCTCAGCAATCAGTCCATACACGATCACGCCATAACGACGGTCGACGTTCAGGGTATATTCAAAGCGTGACTGAATCCGATCCTGTACATCCTCGTCTTGGCTCACCCATTCGAGGTGGCTTGAGGTGATTTTCGCGTCTCCGATTTTGAGGCGGCTGTCCTTGTGCAAATGCTCAAGCAATTTGGCGCAATAGACCTGGATCAGTCCCGGATGACGGTTGGTCACAACCAGCACCTGGTTGATCAGCATCGGATCGGCGAAGTAATAGCCGGCAATGGCCAGTGGCTCCTGCACCAGGTCGATCGCATCCTGCGTTTCCAGAATCGAGACTTGCATGGAGTCGCCGAGCTGGTTGAGTGGCACGTTCGGCACCTGCTCGAAACGCTTCACATTTTGCAAGCCAGCGATCACCACCTTCAACGGACTGTTCGGCGTTTGCACGAAGTTGACGATGGCACGGAACAGCTTGAAATCCTTCTTAGAGTCGAGTTCCAGCAGCGGGTCGACTTCATCGAGACACAGTAGCACTCGCTTGCTATTACCCGGGTTGTTCAAGGCTTGGCGGATCGTGATTTCCTCATCGTCGGCATTAGGCAGCGTCTCCGAGGACGGCAGGAATCCCGCCTTGTACAGCAGTTGATGAATCTCGTTGAACAGCCAGGAACGGCAATTCTCCCAAGCCTCGTCGACCGGACCGACCATGGTCTGATCCACGCGTGTATAGGCGGCAACATCACAGTTCTTCTGCACCAGTCTTACGGCTTCATGCAGGATCGTTGTTTTACCCAGCTGGCGGCCGCCGTAAACCACGGCATTGCTATGCGGTCTGGTCAACTCATAGGATTGCTTCAGCCGGCCATAGCGCATCTCCGGCTTGGCAGGCATGAGGGTGTCGCCCTTGTGGTACGGGTTGAACCCGGTCCACGGCGCCGTCATCTGCAGCCAGGTCTTCAATACCTTGTCTTCGGCTACATTGTTCATGCCGAGATATGCGGCCATCACTGGGTCGATATGGTAGATGGCAAGATTGCGCTGCTTGGTCAGCACGGCCAACTCTTCGCGCATGGCGGCATCCATGACCTTGGGAGAAATTAGGATATCTCGCTTGCCGTAGGCCTCGCGCTCCACGCACTCGATCAGGTCCTTAGTGAGCCAGTCCCCGACGGCAATGAAGACCCGCACATCGTTGTGTTCCGTCCCGTTACCGGCCTCCCCATCAAAATAGGGAAAACCGCGACCGGTATTCCCACGGAACACCTTGATCGTCAGCGCGCGGAACGGCCCCTCATTGCGAATTCCCGACGGAGGGATACGAGGCACGACCTGCATGCCGAGGAAACCCAGTATCTCGCGCACATTGGCAATCGCAGGGTTGTCGAGGTTGAGTTTGCGATCGAGGTACCAGCTGCTCAGCGTTTCGATAACCTCCTTGGTCTTGACCCGTGAACGGGAAAAATCCAAACCCTTCGACTGTAGATTTACCAGGCTGCGCCAGGTCTCCCGCGGGTTGGGATGGGCGCGCAAGGCCGGGTAGATGGTTCCCTGTGCCGCCACAAATCCTTCCAGGTCCATGTTCCTTACCATCGCGATGTCCGGGAGTTTTTCGCGCTTGTCGATCGAATGCTCGAGTTGGCTGATCATTTCCGTGACCAGCGGCAACATGCGCGATTGCAGGGCCTGCTCTGCCCTTTGACGCCAATCGGCTGGGACGGCTTCCTCGCCCAACAGGTCGACCGCCTTGTCGATCAGTGAGTGCAGCTTGACCTCGTCGTCTTCCACACGACGACCAAGTTTGGCCTCGATCTCGCGCTCGATGGCTTCCACTTCCGCACGGATATCAGACAACCGTTCGTAAACAGTGCGAACTTCGATCTCTTCCTTCAACGCATCCAGCAGCTGCTGCTTGGTAGTGGGTTCCTCCTCGTCATCAAAGATCTCTGCCAGCAACGCGTTATCAAGCAGGATTTCGGCAAGCTGCAACTTCTTCACAAGGTCTTTGCGCGTCTGGGCTTCCAGCGCTTGTACTGCAGTGCGGCGTATATCCCGGCCGGCAAGATGCGGGAACGTCCGGAGCAACACTTGCGCCGTGACGCTGTCTTGCGCCGCCATCGCCAGGTCAAACAGCGTGTTTTTGTTCAGCGGATGGGAAAGCCAAGTTGTGATGCTACTCAGATTGGAGAGCGATTCGGTCGCGGGCTTTGTCAGCAGAAGAATCGCATAAGGCAGCTCTTGCACCGCCTTAATTACCACCGGCTCCGCTACCGTTCCGCTTTGGCCGTCCACCACTGCCAGCACTTGTGTAAGCACAGCGTGAAACAGGCCGTAGTTGGCTTTTTGTGCCACCCCCACGACGTGGGCCCTCTTCTCTGCCACATAAGATGCTGCATTCCGCATCGAACTAATCAGCCGTTTGGCCGCTTCACCAATGTCGGCTTGGCGTCCCGATGTGTTGTTCCGCAAACTGAGCCAGCATAGGAAAATGTCGCGCAGGGCCTGAATGGTCGTGTGGAACTGGTTCATTGGTGTTTTGCCAATGACGCTATTACTCGCAATGTCCATCATGCGGATTTGCTGGGTAAACAGATCGCGCCGCGCTTCTTCAGATTCATAGGTATCGAGGAAATGCTCGACCGCATAGAGTTTGCCCCAGTCGGCGTCACGTACGGCTCCAATGGCCTCTTTGAAGTCCGGCAGGTCAAAACAGGCAGATAAAGCCTTACGCGCGGGCGCCCAACCCACCTGCTTGGAGCGTACGCGGTCGACTACATCGTCCAGCTGCGATTGCAGCTCACGAATACGCACCTCCTCAGCCTCAGCCGGTGTCACCATGCGCAGCGCATCGATATCGAAGTGGATGTTGCGATTGCTGGAGGCGACAACTTCGCGAATCAGCCGCTGCAATTGCGGGTCCACCATGTCTTCGCAAGCAGCCAGAATGCGCGGCGCAGCCGTGCTGTTACCGGCGAAAATAGCGGCCTGGAACGACGCGGAGAACAGCAGACCCGGCACGATCGCCTTGGTCTGCCGACGCAGCAGCATTTCGTCGATGCGCTGCGGTGGGATGAAGTTCAACAGAGATCGGATCTTACCGAGCGACGCATCCTGGTTTGGCCAGACATGCAGCCCGGTGTACGCGCTCTGCAATACATCGCGTTCAATGACCGCCCCCTGCAGTGTGACATCCTGTTGGTTGGCCAGGTCCCACGTCGCCAAAGCGTTGGGCAGTTCACTTTTCGCCAGCCAGTGTACGATGGCGCTATCGACTAGGATGGCGGGCAACACCCCGTGCTTGGCAGTAATGTCCTGTACATGGGTGACCAAGTCATCCGTGTCTTCCACGATTTGCGATGAGGCTGGATGCAGCGCAGGTTCTCCTAGCCCGGCAAGTATGTCTTCGGTTTCTTGTGGCGACGCCACGTCCTCCTCGGTCGGGCGCCCCGGTGCCGGACTGGGAACCTCCACCACCACCACGGCAACTCCCTCTACCTCTTCTGGGGCGGCCTCCGCCTCTTCCACTACGGCGGTGGCTGGTGCCGGCTCGGCCTGTGTCGTCACGACTTCAATTGGAGCAATCGCCTCCGCGGGGCCGTTTTCATCGAGCGGAGTCTCGAGATACTGCATCGGCTCGACCTCCGGCATCAACGTTACTGCTACCACCTCCTCTGTCTCTGGGGCTTCGGCCACTATCTCGGTTGTCGCTGAGGCGGACGTGCCGTCAAACGACAGCAATGCCGGCACGGACTCGGGATGGACCTTGGCCGGCTCGAGCGGAGTGTCTTTGCCCTCTTCCATATAATCGGACAGGTCGTCCAAGGTAATGTCGTCCGGCAGCAAGACAGACGTCGCGATTTCTTCGACATCGATCAGATTCTGCTCGGCCTCACGCAAGGCGCTCTCTGCCTGCGTTACCGTGGCCGCTGTCTCGCGTCGAGTCGTAAAATTCGCTCGCGCCTTGGCTGCTTCCGCTGCCTTCAATCCGGCGTCGGCATCACCCTGGGCAATACGACAAGTTTGGAGCAGTCGCTCGTGGACCATGGCCGCCGCCTCGATCTCGAGCAGGCGGTCACGAAGGTAATCAGGGCTGACCGGCACTTGCACGGCCTGGTACAGCGATTGAACCCACGCCTTGGTGAAGGCAACAATGAACATCGGGTCTTCAAACAAGGTAATACCCAGCAGTTTGCCAAGAGTCACGACTTGAAGGGCGAACATCTGAAGTTTTTCAGCAAGCGTCGCCTGATCGATCTGGAGCGCGCTACGCAGGCGCGGCAAGTTATCGACGACAAATGCCATCACCAGATCGGCATGGGCCATGTCGTGCGGGGTCCGTGCCCCAGCCTCGGCCAGTTGCAGCAGGCTGGCGTAGAAATCTTGTAGGGTCGTTGGTTGATCGGCCTGGCTCGATTCAAGGTTGCCCACCTGGAGAATGGGGGGCGTCTCGCAGTCGTCGTTCCCTGCCTCAACCTTGGAGCCGGGGTCATCCAAGAAGGACAGGCCTGCATTGGCCTTGAGTATGGCTTTGAAATAATTGAGGAGAATTCCTGGCTGGGCTTCTAAAACGGGTTTGATTGCCTCAACGCCAAGTAGGGTGAACATACCGTAAAACACATCCGCCAGTTGCGCTTGTTCCTCCTCGATCAGTGAGTCCCACTGTACAAATTTATCCAGAGCCGTCATGTACACCTTGACGACTAAACAGAACAAGCGCGCAAATGATTCACCTCTTTTTGCTAGCCGAGGCAAAGATTTACTACTCGAAATGGGCTTAGATTGTTTATTTAAAAAATCCTGGTTATCGGCTTCCCACCACTCCGAAAAATGGATTCCTGCCGGAAAGCTCTCTGGAACATCTTTACCTTCAAGCCCGCTTGAAAATTTATTTACCGCACCTTCAGCACTTGGATCCAGCTGATCTAACAACCACCCTGGTTTGAATTTTTCAAAAACTACAGCCTCCCAACTTGGTGCATTTTCACCTTCCAAGAGGACATTTTGACCATTATCCAAGTAGCGAGAACATGCATCTCGGAAAACATAACTCCGCGCCCCACGATTCAGCAGGGCTAAATGGATTTTATGCAGCTTTGCCTGACGTCGCATTGACCGGTTCATATGGAGCTGCTCAAGCACATACTCTGGTTCCGAGGCATTCTCCCCAGCCCGAGTCACCCAAGAATCGGGAAGCCCAGTAAGGCTCCTGTTCATCCAAGATAAATCTTTAGCAAATTCATTGAGTCGGGCAACCATGTCCATTTTCAAACCCTTCTTATTTTTGACCGTCAGTATCCAGAAGCTCTTTCAGCCTCACCCCAAACGCACCCGCTAACAATCACATATTCTCGATAGAGATATTACGCTCTCCCCTATCGACTCCAGACGTATACCTGTGGCTCAGTCCTACCAGCAGGACAAGGACATCCCGAGATAGGCAATTCGCCAAATTTTTCAATGCAAGTGGGGAAACTTAACTTCCTATAAGCAATAGAACCCACCACTTCAAAAATCACAAATACCATTCCAATTCTCATTTTTTAGAGCCATCACTAAAATGTGATTAACATCACAAATCGAAAACGGAAATGTCAGGTATTTTTATTTTCGATTATTTATCAATCCAGCCTGCATCCAGACATAAACACTCTGTCAAAACTAAAAACATGCTCAGCCGGTGACTCCTCACAACGCCCGACCAGTCTATTTGGAAACTGACGCCCTCCTCTTCTCAGTAGAACCCGAGCTGAACAGATTGGGCACTGAGCACTGTAGCGAACCAAACGCATCTCTCTTTTCGCACCAGAGGGGTCATCTGAAAGAGTCACCAACTCTAGTTGTGCGTGGTCTACCTCGTTGAATGCCGTGAATAACAGTGGGGCCATCGTAATGCGCCAGTTGACTAGCTGAACATAAGGCCCTAGGCAAAGGAAGCCCATGATGCCGACACCGATAGAGGAGCCAACTAACTTAATAAAATCAGAAAAGCTATGTTGGTCATAAACTATCGAGAGAAAAGACAGAAGGAGGTAGCAACCGACGGCTATGAAGGTGATCAAACAGTACGCAAGAAAAAGCCATTTTCTCCAGCCGTACAGTTTGTACCCTGATTTAAGAAACCAGCCAATCCACCAGGCCGGTTGAATCTGGGTGTCCATGATGTACTGAACCGTGATACCTGCTGTGGGTGTACCTGACTGACGGGGAACAGTTTGCTTTTGGGTAACAGCGAAGTAGCAGAAAAAATACTTGGAGGTGTTGCCTGACCCACCTTGGCTGGCTTGCTTGGCCGGCAAGCAGAAGCCCGAATGGCTGTGCTGGACAGCCCAGCTTCTTAATCCTTCACCATGAGCCTCATCAAGGTCTTGCAGAACCTTCCAGATCGGGGCCAGCCACCCCGATGCAGACTTGTCACTAGCCTCGCCAAAGCAGGCCCGGAGGTTCTCGGCTTCATATGGCGTGCAACCATGCCCCTCCCCAATACGCTGGATTTCATAGTCCAGCCACACCTGCAGTACACGATACGGCTTCGTCATCTTTCGTACATGCAGAAGGAAGCCCTGCAGGCATTGCAACCCAGACAGATAGTCTTGCGGACTCGCCCCACCCTCGTCGACCACCATTTTTTCTTTCTTTTCAATCGCTTCCATAACTGTCCAAAACAGTTTTATGACAATTTGAGACTATTCTAGCCGCATAACGGGCTCTAGCGTGACTTCTGTGTTCAACGCCAGGAGTAAACGCCATGACCAGCCCTACCCAACCAATGATGACCTTCGCCCTCGCTGACGATGGGCGAATGGTCCACGTAGATGATGTACCAACCGGCATGAACTGCGAGTGCACCTGCCCTGGTTGTCATAAGCGACTGATTGCAAAGAATGCTGGTCGCGAGAAAACCCACCACTTCGCCCACGAAGCGGGAACCGATGCGCAAGGATGTGCAGAGACGGCCCTGCACCAAGCCGCCAAGCAAGTGGTGTTGGAGTTTCACCGCATCAAAGCACCCGCTGGACAACTCTCTCTGCAACAAGATGCCGAGCTACATCTGACGAATGTGCTGCTTGAGCATCGACTGCAAGCTGCCAGTGGTGATGTGGTCGTCGATTGCTATGCCCAGTCAGCACATGGCGCTTTTGCTATTGAGATTGCCGTCCATCACAAGGTCGATGAGGTGAAAGCCGACAAACTGCAGGAGCTGTCTCTACCGACCCTGGAGATTGACCTCAGTGACATGGTTACCCTGCCGTGGAGCTGGAACGAGCTTGAAGATGTCGTTCTGTTTGATCTTGAAAGAAGGAAGTGGATTGAAGTGGCGCCCGATCCTTCATCATTCGCGAGTGAGCTGGATGCTCTGACGCCCATCTCCAACCTGATGGATCAGTGGCCGGATACGCAACGCTTTGCCGTCGGTAATGTTTGGGTCTGGTTCAGACGGTTGCCCTATGGCAATTACTCGGTTTTCCACCGCTTTGATGAGCCAACCCGGCGCATTGTGGAATCCATTTGCCGAGGCCGTGGACGCTGGGAACCACGTTACAAAAACTGGATTGTTTTTGATCGATTCAAAGACGTCGTGTTATCCGAGCTTATCAGTCGAACAGAGCCTCTTGACCAATGATGCGACGAAGTAAATTTAATTACTCTGATACAGAAAAGCCAGAAGCGACGTACTTCTAGCTTTTTTGCGGCAAACCTTGAAAACTTATTTCCAACGTCAGAAATGTGATTTACTGATTTAATTTTACTATTGGTTTTCGTAAAAAATTAGATTTTGACTTTGCAGCTAGTGAGAACTACCTTTTCGGATATGAGGACATGAATTTCATGAAACTTTTTTGAACGGATTGCACCATGAAGACGCCTGAGCAAGTTCGAGCCGAATTCGATCTACGAGGGGTTTCTATCAGCTCTTGGGCAAAGGCTAACGGTTATCCAGCTGCACTGGTATATCAGGTGCTAAGGGGAAACAAGCCTTGCCGTATTGGCATGAGCCATGAAATCGCCGTCAAACTTGGTTTGAAGGCCGGTATGCTCAGTGATACAGAAGAGCTCTCTACTACATTAGCTGCCACTACTGTCCGGAAACCGGAAACGGCAACTAGCTAAGCACTAGCTTTACGTAGTTAAAACTTAAGAGGAGGAGAAAATGTAGAACCTGTGCACGATGTTGACATCCATTGAGCACGGAAAAGGCAAAGCCCCCAAGTTCTGCGAAAACCTGAGGGCTTTATGAAACTGACTAGATATAGACCCAGTCGATTTCATTCTGGCTTTTCCGAAAGGGACAGTCAAGGGCGATTTGCCCGGGACTGTCCCTGCTCATCCCTGCCAAGCCGGTCCACGCTTGCCGTGGGTTGGCAACCGAAAGGAAAAGCCATGAAACCCCATCCAGAATGGCGGCCCCCTGCGGACCCAATCCACCCAAGCTAAGGTTTTATAGGTAAATATGCTGAAAAGTGGGTGTCTGAAGGTATGTATTCCAGTGATTTCAGAACTCTTTGCTGATGAGCCACGACACACGGTAGTACTTGCACAATTCTGTGAAGTCACTTCTTTGCTTGCTTAGGCCTGCCAGCTCCTGGTCGCTTGCCGCCGCGATTATTTCCCATGAGTTCACGACTCTGGTACCAGCCCTCTGCTCTGAGAAGCATCGGCCAGATCAAGGCTGGATGAGACTGGATCTGCGCATTAACGGCCCGGTACAGCGACGTAGCCTTATATGACAAGCCTTCCGGGTCGTGCAAAACACTCAAAATTACTTGAACGGCATTTTCATCCGTTAGTGTGTGCTGAGCATGCCCAAGCTCACGCCAAACAGCAGGGCGTCGTTCCGCGAGCCATGATGCAATATCTTGCTCAGGAAATAGCATCTGGTCTTGGAACAGGCTGTCGTGAAACTTAGTCACTTCGCGAGTCAGAATACGATTGATGACATTCTCTAATAGCTCTTTTTGCCTTATCCCTTCTTTGTAACGCGCAGCTGCTTTGCGCGTGTCGCTCCCAGACAGCATGGGATCACTTGGCGCATGATATCCGCATAGTTTTCGACCGGGTAAGGGTTGGCGCCAGCACAACTCACAGAAGCGCAATGGGTCTATGTGTCGATGGTCTTGAGGGTATCGAATGTCCTCCACCGAGAGATGCAGATAGCCGCAGTGCTGAATGAAGATATTCACTTCAATTGGTGCGAACTCCAGGTCCCTTGGTGGTTGCTTCGTATGGGAGTGCACGAGCTTGACAGCAGATGCAATCTGCTGAAGTTTTTTATCGTGTTCAGCACAGAAGCCAAGGGCACCGTACAAGAAGTAGATGCTGTCCCAACTCGCCTTCTTCTCCTTGTCAAATACGGCACGCCCTTCCGTGGACGCTAGCGGTCGCAAGTAGCAGCGGATTAGTTTCTGAGCTATTGCAGGGGTAACTGCGCCCGCTGAAGCAACAACCTTGATGAATCGCAGACCATACACGACGTCCATGTTCGTAAACCGAGCACGAATCACCTCATCGTCGACATAGAGCGGCATAAATCAAATGTCCATTTTGGGCAGTAGCATGAGCCATGGCGCATCAATAGCATGAGCAGTCGTGATATTGAGGGGTGTCAAGGGTGAAACCGTGGAAACGATGACAGTCGCCGAAGTTAGCCAGATCTTGCGGATATCGGAACATACGGCACGCAACCGGCTAAGTTTGGGCTTGCCCATGCCGCCCTCTTTCCGTGTCGGTCGGAGGCGGTTGTTTCTGCGTTCGGTAGTGGAGCGCTGGCTTGCCGAACGAGCAAATCTTATCCAGCCTACAAATTAAACAGTTTGAATCAACGCCGGAGACGTAGATGTAACTAGAAAACGAACGCGTAGAACGATCACTGCAATTTTCGAGAGTAGAAAAGACAAACCCCCGAGTTATCGGTCAGTTGGCGCTGAACGATTCGGGGGTCTGCTGACAATTCTTGCGGGACTGTCACAGGTATCTTGGCTTTTCTTGGCTGGGCTGTCAAGCGCGTTCTGCGCTTGCGCCCTCTCTCGCCCTATTGAACCGTGTAGAGCGGGAGAAATCCCGGCCAGAGAGACTACATGTCTAGCCATATCGAGCTGTTCCGAGGCTTCTCGGAATTCTTGCAATCCGATGAATTTCGGGAAACTGCCCGTCATCCTGAGTACCCCACGGCATTCACCCGCCGAGGCGGGAAACTACCTGTACCCAGCTTGGTCGCTGTAATGATTTGCGGCATGCGCATGAGTGTCCGTGCTGAGCTGGATCAATTCTTTGCCCATCTCCGGCAGCAGGCCCAACTGGTTCATCACGTTTCTGAGCAAGCCTTCGCCCAAGCACGAGCTAAATTGTCTGGTGCAGCAATCCCCGCGCTTAATGACTGGTTCATCCAGCAAATAGATGCGGCAGGGCTGATCCCCAGATGGCATGGCTTGCGGTTGGTTGCAGCAGATGCATCAAACCTGCGATTCGGTTTACGGGCTAGCCACGTACCACGTGCTGCAGTTACTGAACAGAATGCGTTCGCGCTCTTCCTGCCAGGTGTTGAAATGACGCTGGCTGCAACGCTTTACAGCATTAGCGTGGGAGAGCGTCAAATGCTGTTTGAACACTTGGACAAACTGAGGATTGATGACGTTCTCTTGCTGGACCGAGGCTATCAAGCTCGATGGCTGGTGGCTGCCCTGAATCAAGCCGGGATTCGTTTTTGCATGCGTGTAGATCGTCCCGACAAAGGTGGTTTTGAGTGCGTACGTAACTTTATGCGCTCAGGGAAGACAGAGGCCGTAGTCAAGCTGAATGCACCTGATCTGAGAGATGTCGCTGATTATGGTTGCCCAGCCACGCCTCAAGAAGTTCGCCTCGTTCGCAGTGTTACACCTGATGGAGCCATTCGTGTATTGATGACCAACTTACTCGATGTGCACACATTTCCAGCTGCCGATTTCGGTGCTCTCTACCACCAGCGATGGCGCATTGAAGAGGCTTTCAAGCGACTCAAGCATCGTTTGAATTTGGAGCACGTGTCTGGGTTGTCTCAACTGGCAGTGATGCAGGACTTTGCTGCCAAAGTATTATGCGACAACTTGCAAGCCTTGGCATGTCTCGTTGCGACGGAGGAGGATCCCCTACCAGAGGGGCGTAGGATTAATCATGCATACGCCCATACAGTTTTAAAGCGTGTTCTCCCAGCTATCTTACTGGTTTCAAAGGCAATTTCTCTGCTCAAGGAAGCATGTTCACTTATTGTCAGACATACCTATTGCCATCGCGAAGGTTTGTCCAAACAAAGGAAGTCGTCTCACAAACCGCATAAGCACTTGAGTCATAAGGCATGCTGAAGCTAAGGAAAGCTGGTAAGGCATCCACCCAAACTGTCGGGCATATCCCTGTGTTAGCATAACGGCATTAGGCTGGTAAGCGGCTGCCCTCGACCTGACAAAGAATCATTCTTTACCCCGAGGATCGAGCGGCACGAGAGTCATGTTCGCTGGCCACTGTATAAACGATGTAGGTTAGAGCAGGTGACGTCAATGTCAGGTGGGCATGCAACAGCTTCGGGTATCGAATTTCAGTGTGAGGTGGGTGCCTGGCTTGCTGCACACATACTGACTTCTCAGCCCGTTAAAGAATTTGGTAACTCAATCCCTAGCTCACTTCAGATGGAAGCGATATCACCCGTCGATGATATCGTGGTTCAGGCTAGCGATGGAGGCGTCTGGTTCATCAACGTCAAGGTCGCCGTCAGCATCTCGACTCAGTCTCAGTCGCCACTATCGAGCGTCATCGATCAGTTTGTCCGGCAGTGGCTTGAAGGTGTCTGCGATGGGACTGCGTTTCGGCGTTTCGACCCCCTTAGAGACCGGCTGGTACTGGTCACCAAGTACTCCAGCAGTAAATCTCTGATCAAAGGTGCTAGCCCAGTCATCAAGCGAATCGCTGACGGAGCCGTAGCTCACGAAACTGCGCCGCCAACCTACTCAGATGGAGAAGCTGTTGCCTTCGATGCCTTGGACGCATTGCTGAGGTTTCACTGGGAACGACACACGGGCGAAGTACCGAGTAGACAGGCACTTAACGAGCTGATCTCTTGTATCCGACTTATCGAGTTCGAGATAGCCGGCCCCACTGCCGCTGCAATCAACACGATGCTTTCCAGCGTTGTTGCCTCGGACGATTTAAGCGACGCAATACCCGCTCTTGTCCATGGCTGTCTAGAGTTTTCGCGCTGTCGTTCTGGCGGTGATAGAGAGGCATTGAGGGCACTGCTCCGTAGTGAGAGGGTTCGTCTTCTGCTGCAATCAACCTATCTGAAGGATTTCAATCGCTTGCAGGAAATGACGGGGCATGCGCTTGACGATATGTCTCGCTACGCGTCGATTCATGTTGATGCCTCTGGCACGTCCATTCAGCTTCGGCGCACCTGCTGCGATGTACTGCTGGACACGGCAAAGCGAGGAGAATCTTGTCTTGTCATCGGCGACCCGGGGGCTGGAAAGTCTGGCGCGCTCCAAATCGCCGCCCAAGAGTTACTCGACCAGGGCAGAGTCGTACTCCTGATCCAAGTCGATCAGCTTGTGGGCACCACGCTGGCAGATTTGCAGCGTGAGTTCTCGCTGTCCCAGCCATTGATCGACATTCTGACCGAGTGGCGGCCGAGCGAGAGCCCTATCCTAATGATCGATGCGCTTGACGCATCCCGTGGTACAGGTTCGGAATCAGCCGTCCGAACCTTGATCAGCGAGGTTCGCAAGAGAGCGCCTCAGTGGGCTGTCATTGCGTCTATTCGCAAATTTGACCTGCGCTACGGCAGTCAATATCACCGTCTGTTCGAAGGGCGGCCCGTCGATGATCGGTTTCAGGATCCTGAGTTTCTGCGGGTTTGCCATATCAACGTTCCTCAACTGGGACCGGATGAGATTCTCGAAGTTAGAACAAAGTGGCCGTCTTTAGATCGCATCGCACAGGCCAGCGGGTCGCAGTTCAACTCCCTACTGAGCAGCCCATTTAACCTCTTCCTGTTGGGGCGCATCCTCAAAGAAGATGCATCTGTGGCGAACCTAGCCAAGACGCAGCTGGATCTCCTGGGGCAGTTCTGGAGCCAGCGTGTTGAGAGAGGTGCATTTGTCGCAGCAGAAGAGTCGACACAGGTAATGGATGTACTGCTCCGCAAGATGTTGCAAAGCAGGCGTTTGACTGCGTCGAATGGTGACGTCGCTTCAAATCAACTGTCCGCGCTCGAACGACTTCTAAGCGACGGAGTTCTCTATCAACCAAGTGGTACTCGGATTCTGAGCTTCGCTCACCATGTGCTGTTTGATTACGCCCTTGCAACCTTACTGTTTTTGCATGATGACGCGACGCACATCGACGATGTGCTACTTGAAACGACCCAGGATGTATTGCTTGTTGCACCTGCTATCATTCTTGCACTCAGGATGGTCTGGGAGCGCGACGCCTCAAGAAACAAGTTCTGGAGTGTGTCTTTGTCACTTGCCGGAGACAATCGTCTTGGATCCTTCATCCACTCGTTGCCAGCACGAGTTGCCGCAGAACTGACAATAGTACCGGCGGACGTTTTGCATCTCGTCCGCACGGTTCAAGAGCAGAGCAAGCCTGCAGTCTTTTTGGCTCAGCATTTGCTGAGTGTTGTGCTGGCAGGTGTCATTCAAGATGTTCCGCACCTCGGCCACCCTAACGATCCATGGTGCAAAATCGTCGAATTGATGGCCCAAGCTGCGCTCGATTTACTGCAGTGGCCCCTCAATGCAGCACTGGGATCATGGGCCGATGCCGAGCTAACCGACGACCAGCAGGCATCGCTAGGCACCGCCGGGCGTCTTCTTCTGACTCATCAGTTGACCCATGAGGCCGCATACAGAGAAGGGAATGTCTCTGCGGCGATCAAGGCTGTCCTTAAAACGTACGCTACAGCGCCACAGGAGTCCGAGAAGCTGATCCGTACCCTCCTTGTGGAGGAGCGTGTTGCACGCCATGGGCATACCGAGCTGTTTTGGCTCGCGCATGGGTTCAAGACGCTTGTGTGCTCTAACCCACTGCTTGCAGCAGACTTCTTGATTACTGCGTTCTGCAGCCCACTTCCTTCTCGGGACGAAAAAACCGCCCTCGGCAACAGTCGAATACTCAGTCTGACCTCTACCAAACGGCAGGACTTCGAAGGAATACTGTATCAGCTGCAGCGACACTTGGCCTGGTTCCTCGGGCGCGATACGGTAGTCGCTGGACAAGCACTACGTACCATCATTTCAGCCAGGATTGACTCCGAGCGTGTTACAGAGGGTGTCTCTATCGTTGGTGAAGCCACAATTTCGGACCGGTTGCTGAAATTCCGTATGGACCACAGCTGTGTTTGGTGGAGCCCTCATGCCAGACACCACGACGTCAATGCCGAGCTTGTAGACTCACTTTGTACCCAACTTCAAAAAGCGTCGAACGCAGATTTCACCACGCTCCAGGAAGTGATCCTCGACGGATGCGTACCTGCTGTACTGGTGGTGGTATTCCTTCGCGCAGCTACCACCCGTGAAAATCCAGGTGCAATCCTTCAGCTTCTGCTTAGCCGTGACGTACTTCAAATGTTAGACACGTCTTACGACGCAGCGGAGCTGGCTAAGGTTCATTACATGCTCCTTTCCTCCGAGCAGAAGGTCTGCTTTCAAGATGTGATTGCATCTATCGACGATGAGCATCGCAAGCAGATCCTGCTTGGAACCTTGCCGGTAGACGAGCCGTTGCTCAATGAAGCCCTTCGCCAATCTAGAACGGCAACTGATCTGGCCCCAGCTACGAACCAGCCTCATTTCAGCGTTACCTCTGGATGGGGTGATTCAGACGGGAATTGGTGGCTCAGAGATGGCGGTGTAGATACGGACGCTCCAGCCAATAAGGCTCTGCTGGAAGCAACTGAGCAAATTAAGGTAAAGGATCTGCCTGAGGACAGTAGCGTAGCGCTTGTAACCTTGGCATCCCAGTGGCGGATTGCACTCAGTGCGGTAGCTACTCTTGACTCAAGTAATCAGGTGCATGCCTTAGTTCAGAACCAATTTCTAGACACGCTTGCAGATCTGGTCGGCAAAATCTGCGAGCGTGCCGACACTGAAGCGGATTTGGCAGCCTTTAACGGGATTCGGGACATCATTGACAAATGCCTCGCAGACGATCTGAAGCCTCTCCCTGTTGCGGATGCGAAACGAGAGGCAGACTTCGCTAAGCATACCAGTTGGGGCCGACCCGCTCCTCGGATCGCTGCTGCTGAAGCAATGATGTTATATCTTCGCGCTATAGGTCATGCATCCACGACTGATTTCGACCTGGTGCTCAAACTCGCCAGGGATCCTGCAGTGGAGATCCGCCACACCGTCCTGGCTCGTGCAAACTTGCTTTGTGAATCAGTGCCAGAACTATCGAGGCAGCTTGCAGAGATCGCACTCACCCAGGAAACGAACGAGGGTGTGCTGAGCTTCTTTTTCAATGCGTTTAACAATTATGTGAGCCAGCACCTAAACTGGGCGCCCGAACTGATCCTGGCGCTGGACTCTAGAGTTTCTGACGAAGACAACGGGCATAGGCTCGGCCTACGCTCAGCCCTAGCGCAGTTGATACTGCGACTCTGGATCGTCTGGAATGTCGAGATCGCTGGAAATCGACTAGAGACTTGGGTGGCAGCTCCACTTGTGCATCGCCAAAGAGTCCATGAACTCTTGATACAACTTCGTCAATTGGTAGCGTTTGGCGAGGTGGAAGCTGCCAACCCACGTGATGACCGAATTCGAGAGATGGGCCGCCATCTCTTTGCAGAGCTCGTTGAGCGTCTTACTTCGACACATCGAGCGTTATTTGAGAGAGCAGTGGCTGGCGAAGATGTCAGTCAAGAACTGAGCGACACCACTCAGCTTCTCGATTCTGCTGCCGATCACCTGTACTTTGGGTCTGGAGCCTATGCGCTAACACATGGGGAGGATAGTTCGGATCAGCATGTCGGCCACTTAGAGCGCCGCCGTTTCATCCGTGAGTACCTACCTACCTTGCGACTACTTGCGCAGGTTCCTTATCCCTCTGTCACACACCCTATTCTTCAGATAATAGAAGCGTTTGTGGCAGACGGCCCCGAAGAGATGCTGCAGCTGCTTTTCGAAGCGATTCATGGAGGCGGCCAATCAGGTGGTTACCAGTTTGAGAGTCTGGGCGCGGACC
The DNA here is from genome assembly GCF_056824575.1 of Pseudogulbenkiania sp. AW2-16. Taxonomy (NCBI): domain Bacteria; kingdom Pseudomonadati; phylum Pseudomonadota; class Betaproteobacteria; order Neisseriales; family Chromobacteriaceae; genus Pseudogulbenkiania; species Pseudogulbenkiania sp. AW2-16. The sequence goes on from NZ_CP157668.1 coordinate 3,413,981, forward strand.
TTGTCGTCAAGATCGCACAGCGCTTCTTAGCCGACTATTCGAGCCTTTTGACCAGCAAGGCCGAGTACAGGTCAGGACTGGTAGACGTGCTCAATCTCTTTGCTAACACTGGTTGGCCTGAACCGCGAAAGCTCGTCTACCAGCTACCGGAGATGCTTCGGTGAGCAGAGTCGACGAACATTCCTTCTTTCGCCGTCTCACAGAAATTCGTCTTGAGACAGAGAGGAACTTACTGCTACGCATTGAACGAATATTCGCAGATATGAGGCCCGCTGCGGCCGCCAGCTATGAAGGCCAGGGACGGCGACTGATCAACGAAGCGCAGGTCAGAAAGTACATCATCGACCCAATGCTAGAGGCGCTTGGATGGAAGCTGGATGACCCTGCGGCCATGATTGTTGAAGCCGGCGTCGAGCCATTGGACGACTCAAGCCACCGACGCTTTCTGGACTATTTTGGTGCCGGGAAAATCGACGAATGCCAAGCATCGCTCCTCGTTGAAGCAAAGCGTCTTAGCCATGAGCTGCCGACACATGACGAGGGGATGGACCTCAAGCAGGTGATGGCAGAGGCTCTAAAAGACGCACAGAAGGCCAATAGCGCGACAAGAGTGAGGGGACAACGTGGTCCTCTCTCTGTCGAATGGTTGGAAGTTCTCACCACACTCTTTGACTACGTGGAACGCCTAGCTTCGGGCGAGCACGGCGCACCACGTAAAGTGCTGTTGACTAACGGCGAGTGGCTTATCGTCTTTACTGATCCCGTGAAGACCTTGGTACGTAAGGAGATCTCCGCGAATGATCTCCTTGTCGTCTCGAATCTCTATGAAGCTGCTGAGACTGCAGTGGCGCTGTTCGCCCAGTTGTCATTTGCATCGCTCACTGAAGACCTGCAGGAGCAGAACATAGTCGACCTCTGCCGCTTCGTTGAGTCCGATGGTGATCCGTTGCCTGCAGCATTTGCAGTTGATATCTCGACTGCCGAGCTTGGAAAGCGGCCTGTGATGGGGGTTCTACCAGCTATCGCAGTGCAAGTCCCAAGCGGTGGCTGGCTGAGGTTCATGAATCCGGCTATCGAACAGCAAGTGTTGCGCAGTGAGGCAGAGCTTGCAAACGATATGCGCACAATTCACGAGCAGGCCGAGGTTCTCATCGCCAATTTGCGGACCCATCGCGACCTCCACTTGGTGGACGCTGCCGCGCTTGAAAGCTCGATTCCCAAAATCCCGAGGTTTCCGTCTACCCGGTTACTCAGGCGAGTTGCTGACAACCGGTTCGTGATGTATCTCGGGGAAAATACGCATCCATTCGTAGATCCTGGGGCATTTGCGGGCTGCCCCTACCATTCGTACGGTGCTGCTTTCAAAGAAGGTGTGGCTGCAAGCGCAGCTCCCATCCTGAGGCCGTCAACTGAACCGCCGGCCTACTTTCCCAGCGGCTCTGCTCGGCATTGCGCTCATGGTGGAGTCCATGCGCTTCGTGCAAAGAAGTGCGCAATACAGGGTATGGACAGCTTCCTCTGCTGCCGAGCCTGTGCCTTGCAGGCAAGATGCTGGCCAGATGGTGCACCAAGTCTTCCATGTAGCAAACAACAGCAGGACGTCGACGTGAAAACTCTTATCGGCTAAATGACACTGTGAGGGATTGTCCAAACAGAGGAAGTCATCTCACAAGCCGCATAAGCATTTGAGCCACAAGGCATGCTGAAACCGGGGGAGATTGTTCTTACGCGCCTCAGCCAGGCTATCGCAAATGCGGATGCGGATTCGAAGGAAGAACAAGGCCAGTGAGTTGGTATCAGCTCTCTGGTCGAATTCCGCACCATAGGGGCGGCCCGGCTGTCCTTTCCCAGGACGGCAAGTCACCGCAGAATCATGCTGCTATGGAGCGCCGCACTCGGCTGAATCAGCTCCGGTTCTATAACCTGCTTCTCGCGCAGCTTGTCTGTGGGTGCTCGGTGTCGAATCTGTGCGGCCAAACTCCACCAATTGGAGCATGGTATGCTCTCCAACGGGAATCCAACGTGTCGAACCCGTTGTGTGCGATGTGGCTATTACAAGCTGGATCGGGTTCCGCAATTGCCGCAGGAGGTCTTCTGGCGTCGGACGCTGCCCATCCCACAAGAAAGCAACGGCGGTGTCTGGATCGATTTCACCCAAGCCCTTGTCGAGGCCGATACTCCGTGGCCCAATCTCCGACTGTTGGAAGAATCGAGTGAACGACCCCTCGTCAGTGAAATAGATGTCGTCAACTCCATCAATCATCGCGTACGGCAGCGAGTTGATTACGCAGTGCACTACCTGCTTACCAACAGCCTCGGGGAAGTGACTGGTGAGAATATCCGGATAGTGCTTCAGGCCGTTGGCCAAGCGCTTAACCTGCTTCACCACATCGCTAATGCCGAGAGAGAAGTAATAGGCTCGAGTTGGATCACCGCCAGATAGGCCGCGACTCTTGCACTCAAGCAAAAACAAGTAGTCGCCCCACACGAAGGCGACGTCGTAGTCGTATGTCTCTCCGCCTCGATCGCACAAAATATTCTTGGCCTTGATTCCTTGCCTGCCTAGGAACTCAATGACTGACCGCTCAAACCTCTTTCCTCGGCCGTCCAGGTTAACCTCGAGCATCCCGAGCGTAGACAAGATAACATTGGGGATAGACGAAGCTGCACTGCAGAGCGCCAGCAGAATAAGGCTTCCATCTTGCAGTTTGATCAGAGGCTGGTCGAACAAGTCTCGACTTTTCTTTCTATATGTCGCGTGTTCGATGAAGATCTCGGCCTTGCCACTGCGCAATCCAAGCTGCTCTAAGAGAGCCACCAGTTCTGGTCGACTGAACCGTATGGTGAGTCGATCCGGATCGTTCGTTTTCAAGGCAGTTTCGCAAACGCTCTGTAGCGCAGAATATCCACGAACCCACTCCGCGAGCGTCAGTCCTGCGTACGGTGTGCTGTCCTTTGTGATTTCACCCGACAGTAGTTGGCTGAGGGCTGTAGCGCCATGGATCTCTTCGAGGGAGATGGTCTGCTTAGGCAGTAGTTCAACCCGTCTATCTATACCTCCAGCAATCTTACAGTACTGTGGGGTGGTTATAACCGTGGCCCAATGCTGTGTCAGTCGCTCGACTAATCGGTTGTTTGCAACGTTGCTGTAGAACTCGCGCCCGTCGTCAGACGGCAGAGATTGCCACACGCTCTTAACGCCCTGTTCGGCCCAGCTTGGAGGAAGTTCTGTGTGTTTCTCCAAGACACCGTCCAGGAAACGATGGCGGCGCTCCGCGAACTGCCAGCTTCTCCAGGCCGCAGCCAGCAATTGGAAAGATCCCACGGCGAATCGATTTTCAGCGGTGGATGGTGGAAGCGAAGGCAGCGTTAATACACCACTCGCGTCGAACCATCCGTTGATGTGCGCCTCCATACCCAAGGTGCTCTCAAATGTCGCAATCAGGAGTTCGTGCACAGCATCAGGACTGATGTCTTCTTCGCCATCATTTTTCACTGTGACCTTTCCGAGATTAAACATCTTCTCGTTGCTCATTGCTTGCAACATTCGCGATCTCAGGTCCATGTATTCGCGGTTGCTACGGTCAAGGAGTGCTGAGATGCGGAGCTCGGGGGACAGCGCCGCGGCGTCGGACTTGCCGAGAAGTCCGAGGATAGCTTGATACACGCCGTCAATTTCCCTGACCCGCATGTCGTAATTGCGTACAAGCTCGGCCTCAGCTGAGTAGTGCTTGGTATCCAGAAGATCTGCGAGCTGTTTGAGAAGCTGGTCACGTTTTTTCTCTTGACCAGCGCTCTGCCTTTTCAAAACGAGTGACTCACTGCGTTTGACAAGCCCAATCAACTTGTTAACGTCTTCTGGTGTCAGGGCAGTTTCAGCTAGGTGGACTGACAACTGTTCCCATGACAGCTTCTCAAGGGCTTTGTTGACGAGGGTTTCGCTAAGTTTGACAGTCATTCGATGTGATTTTTTGAACAGGTGTCGCGCGCAGAACGCGGGAACAGAGACAAGTTAAAGAGGCCTGACTTGACTTATTGCTAGTCCAACATGCCAAGGAGTCTTGTTTTCCAACATCCTTGTTACCAGTAGTCGGCGAAGGGACCAGAAGAAACGCTCCATGGGCTTTGCCCAGGGGTGATAGGGGATTGCTGTTGCCCCCTGAGTCCTACTACAAATGCCCGCATGCGGCGCGACAACATGACTATCTGCCCCCGATAGCTGCCATGCTAACACATCAGCATGATCAGCGGCTCTGGCGGGAGAGTAGTTGCGCGCAAGGTGACTAATACTCGGCAAAAACAGTCGCTACGACCGGTAGTCTGGTTTTGTCCGAAATGTGTCAATGCTGGACGCCGGGTAACGCATGAGCGTCATCCTTCAACGCATGAGACGTGAACCAACGAGGGATAGGAACAACTGAAGGATATCTACCTTTGTGCGACCGCTACTAATAATGGACAAAAATGCGTCGAACTTCATCGACACCTTCTCCCCACTTCTCGGGTTGAGTAGCACGAAGTCCTGCCACTCAGTGCCATGCCCCTCGATGGACGCAGCGTAGCTTAACAGCCAATAGATGGCCACTTGGCGGTAATCCGCCGAAGAAAAGCGCTTGGCAGTGCACTTTACCTCAACTAACGTGCTCCCGAGGGCGAAGTCTCCGTGACCGCTAGCAATCCACTCTAGGCCAGGAATTCGCGGTCGGATGACGATGGGGCACTCGCTCGCGCGGCTCATCTCTGTCATTGCGTTGGCAAGGTTTCTGCCTACAGTCTCGGCCAAACACTGGTCCCATTCAGCCAACTGCTCAGGCAGTTTAGCGTCGAAATACGCACGTTGCCGCCTAAGCGTCTCAGCGAAGCAGCTTGGCCAGTTGATGTTTACATCTCCCTCAAGGATGCGCTCACCCACGGTGTAGCCGAGTTCAAAGAGCATGGCTCGCTGCATTGTCGACCGAAGCAGGAGTTCCTGTCGAAGTGGCTGGACTGGTATGGGGCGCGCCGAATTGTTCAGGTGCGCGACTATACCTGGTGTCAGTTGCGGGAACACCTCATCGAATATACCTGGGATTTCGCGAGCCACTGTGCGTGGGTCAAACTGCATTGTTCACCCCTTTGGCCCATCTCATGAACACGGTCGCAAACCGTGGCTCTGTGCCGCGAGGCAGTTTGCTGAGCTTCATCTTGTCTTTCTCTTCGTCGAAGGGGAGTTCAACCCCAAGCGCCCAGGATTGGCTTGCTGCGCGTCTCGCCTGCAGTCGAGCCTTGCCCCCTTCGTCGGCGAATTCGAAGGACATAAGCCAGTAGAGCCGCTGGCATTCTGGAGTCATTTGCTGCCAGCGGTTGCGTAGATAGTTGAACGCGACACCGTCGCGCCAACCTCGCCAACAATCGATGCAAGCGCGACGTACCGTATCCAACTGCGTCGTTTCGAAGAGTTGGCGCACGAGTTGCAATCGCGCCGGCGTACTTTGAAAGCGCAAGCAACGCAGATAGTGGAGCAAACTTGTATCGGCCTTCAGCAGATGTTCGGAGTGGGTGGGGATGGAGTCGAGCAAATTGTCGAGCTTTCCGTGAATACTAGAGAACCGCCCATCACCCCGTAGGTTCGCGATGCCCCGCATGATTGTGGAGAACGAAGAACGGAAGGCGTGAAGATTCTGCTGCTTCAACAAAGTCGCCGCGATTTCAAGTGCGATGGTTGGCTCCTGAAGCCGCATGGTTCGACCAATCTGGGTCACCAAGAAAGAATCTGGTAGTGCTTTTTCCAATTCACGATTCAAGAGCTGGCGTACCTCAAGTGTCTCGACGGTCTCCACAAGCGACTCGTAGTCCTCCTCGGGGTTATCGGAGTATGGGTCGAACTTGAGGTCAATGCTTCGTAGTTTGGCAGCCTCAATGTCGTCGCCGCCAAGTTGCGAGGCGACGTAGTCTCTATAGTGCTTCGAGGATAAGAATACGGTCTTTGACTTGTTCAAGCTCAAGCCATAGTCCATCAACCCTTGCGCGAGGATGCCAAGCGCTCGGTACGCTTCCGCCGTATTCTTCGCAATCAATATATAGTCGTCGACATAGCGATTCCACTGCACCCCACGAGCTGTAAGTGCGGCGTCAACTTGATTTAGGAAGAGTTCTGCAAGAACGCGAGCCCCCTGGCCGCCGACCGGCAGCCCGAACGAGCGTCCTGCAAACAGTTTGCTGAGAAGAGCGTTGACCTGCTTCGAGACTGCCCCGGCATCACCATCGAGACCGTTGATGAGGTTTTCAATGTAGTGGTGAGAGATGTGCTCGTAGAAGCTTGAGATATCAGTTTGAACGACGACCGCCTCATCGCCGGCGATGTTTGCCTGAGCAACTGTGGCCTCCTTGAAAGCCCGCCATGACCTGCTCTCGTCGAAGAGCTGCTCGCCACCTGTCGGTAAAAAGCGATAGGACTGGGCGCTGGGAAAGCGATGTGGTTCGAGCGCCTCTGCGATGGCGATAGCCAGTCCATTGAGGTAGATGTTCCAAAACAGGTGAATCTTCGTCACCACACGGAATCCGGCCGGTCCGGAAGGGGCCAGGAGCCGCTCGCTTTGGATGTGAAGCTCAGCAATACGCTCGTGGTTGTCTTTGGCGGCTTGACTGTCTCGAAGCTCTGAGTAAAAACCATAGGCGATGGAGGCAAGCGCCTCGGCCTCGTCACCACAGAATCGAACGTCAATGTCAAATGGCAGCGTATCGTTGTCACCGTGCTTAGCAACTTCACGTGCCGCACGTGCGAAGTGATGTAATTCGGGTTTGAGCAAGAAGACTTTCCTCGCAGCAGTTGCACCTTCGTGCGTTGAAACGATATTTTTGTCTGCTCTCAAATGGCATGATTTTGGAATCATTGCAGATTTTTACTGGCTTGCACAGGAGCCGCTTCACTGCAGCGTTGGCATTTAACTGAGCTGGACTGAAATCCAGCAAAAAGGCGGGAGCATTCCCGCTATTGGAAGTAGATGTTCGGTATCTGTGCCAGAGAAATAGTCGGTATGCAGCCCTGAGCTGACGCTCAAGGTCGATGAGGCAGCAGACCGTTTTGGTCGAGTTGGAAGCGATTAGGCCCGCCACCCTAGTTTCTGATCCTTAATCGAAAGGAGAGTACCAGCGAGTCCTTGCTGCAATTTTGTTAGCTTGGGTGGATTGCCTGCGGACCGCCCCCTTCCAGAGCTGCCGAGCATTCAGCTCGACATGTGCCACGGCCGTCAGCATTGGCATCCTCGAGCTGCCACACTTCTGCGGCCGGATTTCCCGTTGGCAGCCACACTCCCAACACATACTGCCTCCGTGCCTCTTGACCTCCAGGTACTTGACCCCGTTACGCAGGAGATCACACGCCCCAGCCTCTTTGTCGTGGTCGACAGCACCTGCAGGCTCATTGTTCACACGTCCATTGTGATCGGTCCCACAAGTCAGGGACTGCACAAGGTATGGGGAGGTGAACAATCATGTTGATCCCCTTTGTGCGAAAAATTCACAACCATAACAGCAGCAAAGTTATCGGTCTGTCCTACAGCCACAAAATGAATGGCCAAATCCCATGGGAAAGTACGCTGGAAAGAGACTGGCTGCTTCACCTAGAAGCCAACCCAGCCATTCGTGAAATATATGGGCAACCGAGGAAGTTTGACTATTGCCTCGATGGTGAGTGGCATTGGTACACCCCAGACTTTGAAGTGCACTGGAAGGACAAAAGCCGGCTGGTGACAATTTATGAAGTCAAATCCGATGAAGTAGCTGCTGACACTACTTTCAAATCGAAGGCTAATGCCATTGGGCTTCGTCTTGCTACGCTGGGCTATGAGTACACCGTTGTAGACAGCAAGCTCATCCGCTCTGGTAACCAGCTCGCCAATCTGAACTTCCTGAAACACTATATCGATGTGTTTGTTACCCAACGGGATCGGCAGCGCATCACGGACTACCTGTCCCAGGCCACAACCTGTCGGTTGGCATGGCTGGCCATCCGCCTTGGCAACAAAGACCTCGCCTTGGCAGGGCTGTACCGGCTGCTTTGGGAAGGATGGCTGGATTACGACAAGCGCGAAAAAGTGAACTCGCTGCTCACGGTGCACCTGGCTGAAGGAGCACTGACATGACACTTTCTTTGCGCGCTGGGTTCTCACTCACCCTTTATGGTCAGCCATTTCGCGTTCTCACTATTCAACCAGACCGCAGCGTTGCCCTCCTGAATGAGCGGACTTCCAACGTCAAGCAGGTAAGCCGCGACGATATAGATTTGTACTGTCAGCAAGGTGTATTGAAGATTGTCGAGGACCAGGAGGTACTGTTCCGGGACGATGGGCTACCGCCGATCCCATCCGCCCTTCCTGAACACCATCAACGCACACTCCGGCGCCGGCTGCAGTATGTGCATGCGGTACTCGACAACACCCAATCGTTTTCACGGTCAAGGGAAGTGCTGCCGATTGCCTCAAAGATTGCCAGCATGATCGGTGACACCAAGCCGCCAGGCCTCACATCCATCTACCGGTGGTGCCGTTCGTTCGTCGACAGCGGCGAAGACGTGATGGCGCTTGTGCCCCTTACAGCCAACTGCGGTCGCCGTTACGGCCAGGTGGATGCCGAAGTGCTGGAGTTGTTCTATGAGACAGTTGATACCTTTTATCTGACCCGCGCGCGGATCAGTAAACGTGACGCACACGCTGAACTGGTGGACCGCGTCACGGAGGCAAATGCGGCACGTCCGGCAGACGCCAAATTACGGGCGGTCAGCTATGGAGGGTTTTGCAAGCTCATCAACCGTCTGCTGGACCCCTTCATTTTGAAGGCAAGACGCTACGGTGAAAAATACGCGCGTCGCTACTTCAGAACGCGTCGTAACGGGCCGATCGCCATGTTTCCATTGGAGCGGGTGGAAATCGACCATACCCGGCTGGACATCATCGTTGTCCACCCCATCACAAGGCAGCCTCTGAAAAGACCGACCTGCACCGTTGCACTCGATCGGAGAACCCGGATGGTGTGCGGGATTTACATTGATCTGGAGCCGCCCTCAAGTATCGCGGTGCTGATGTGCTTGCGTCAGGCCGTTAGCAGTAAGCAAGCCATCCTGGATAGCTTGCCGAATGGCAGCAGTTTTACCTGGCCGGTAGAGGGACAGTTCCGTCTGATCTGCATGGACAATGGTCCGGAATTTCATGGCCACGCTCACAAGCAGTTTTGTGCGGACATGCACGCTGACATGCAGTATTGCCCACCAGGCATGCCGTGGTACCGGGCACCTGGCGAGCGGTATCTTGGCACCCAGAATCGACGGTTGATTCACAAGCTCCCCGGAACAACCTGGTCGAACGCTAGGGAACGTGGGGACTATCCCTCAGAAAAGCTCGCCCATCTGACTCTCCATGAGCTGCGCCAACTGGTCTATCGCTGGGTGGTGATGGAGTATCACAACACCCGTCACAGCGAACTCGGCGAGACACCGTTACAGTGCTGGACCCGCTTGGTAGAAGAGCACCCCATTCCGCCCTTGCCCAGCAGCCTCACCCTCGAGGTCGAAACCGGGCTCACCTTCGAACGCGCAATCAGCAATGGGCGCATCGGCACCAAAGGGCTGGTCTACCATCACCCCTATCTTATACACCTGCAGGAACGCTTGGCCGCCAAACAGAAAGTCATGCTGCGAATCGACCCCGCGGATGTCACACAAGCGTATATCTACGACCCCATCAACAAAGGCCTTATCCGGCTCGAATGTCTGACCCAAGACCTCAAACCCGGCACGAGCTGGCTTGATTTTCAACGTGAGCGCAAAGCCCAGACCACTCAATCCGATACCGTCGAAGGTGGCACGCCGGATGCGGAAACAGTACGGCAGGAAAAGGCCAAGTTACGGCGTGAGGTTCACCAACTCCACCAAGATGCCGAGCGCGACCTGACACAACGTTCTCGCAAGCGGGCAAAGACGAAAAAGCGTGACCAGCCGGCCTCCCACAATGAACCACCTCGCGGCACGGGATCAACCAGCCTGTACCCAGCTGACAGCCTAGGGGACGACTGGTTTATTGACCTTCCACCGGCTCCGGGGGCAACACCATGAAACATGATCCAAAGCGCGTTCATGAGCTGCTAAAAAAGATCGCCTCCATCCGCATCCGATACCCATTGTTCATTGCCATCCTCGCCGACATGGACCGCTGTCTGACCGAGTCGCCGGATCTGCGGGAGCCGCTCTGCATGCTCATCACGGGTGATACTGGTGTGGGCAAGAGCACCCTGATCGGCACTTTTCACGATATGCACCCTTCACAGAACACCGATGATGGGACAGAAACCCCCGTTCTGGTAGCTTCAGTACCGCTTCCAGCCACCATCGGGGGGCTGTTCAGTTCCGTGCTGTATGCCATGGGCGCTCCGTTCCCGGATCGCGGAAACATCGAATTCAAGCGCCGGCGCCTGATCGAACTCCTGAAGCGATGCCGTACACGGCTAGTGATCCTCGATGAATTCCAGCACCTGGTGGAAAGAGGGAAGCGGCAAAGCATCGAAGCAGTGGCCGATGCCACCAAGAGCCTGATCAACCAGTCTGGCATCCCCTTCATCCTGGTAGGAATGCCAGCAGCACACTCTGTGTTGGAGTACAGCCCCCAACTCGCAGGGCGTTTCCCGCTACGCCCCAAGCTTCCATCCTTTAACTGGCTCGAACGACCATCCGATTTCGAACGCCTGCTGGCCTGCTTCGAACAGGCACTTCCCTTTGAAAAACCAAGTGGCTTCTGTGACGACACCCTGCCCGCTCGTTTCTACCTGGCAACTGGCGGCAACTTCCGGTCGTTTACGACGCTGATCCACGATGCGTCGCGCACGGTCTTGATGAACGGAGGTGTCCGGATTGAGCGGGAGCAGCTAATCCGCAGCTACGACAAGCTACTGGCTGCAAACCGCCGACTTCGAGCCAATCCATTCCAAGAGCACGATACGGCTATAGAGCGCTGGGTCGAACAACTTCGAGGGACTGGACATGACTGTTAGCCACTCAATCTGCCCAGGCAGACCTCCTCAACTTCTGTTACGACCTCGGCCGGATCAAGCAGAAAGCTTGGCCGGGTACCTGCTACGTCTGGCCGATACGAACTACATGCATCACGCGCATGAGCTTCTGGAATTTCTGCAGCAAAAGCGGGAAAGACTCTATCAGGCTTCGCTCATTCCTCAACTCGGTGTGTACTCACTGGACCCACTCCACCTGCAAATCGGGCTATCCGCGGAAGAGTTAATCAGGTGGTGCAAGCCTATGGAGACACTGAACAACAAGTACCGCAAATTCCTTCACCGCGGTTTCAAATGGCCAGTGCATCTTCTGCGCGATCAATATCGAGCTTGGTGTCCCGCGTGCCTGCGAGAAAAGGCGCTACACCTCTCCGCTTGGGATTGGCATTTCACCACTTCGTGCCACAGGCATCAGGCACTGCTCGTCGATCGTTGTCCTGCGTGCCAGCAGCGGGTGAAATGGCGCTATTCTCAACTGCGCTACTGTTCATGCGGCTTCCCATTGTATGAAGCAACAGCTCTCCCTGCCGTTCCTGGGCATTTTCCCCTAGACATCGAATCCCTATCGTCCACGGAGCTGCTGCGTTTCATGACCCTTGCACTGCTGACGTATGCGCCTTTTTCTAGTCAGCTGGACGTATCACTACTGGCCAAAGCGGATATCGCACCATTCCACCTCACGCTGGCCGCGATCAAGAACGAACAGGTTCTTGACTCGACTCAATTCGAAGAGGCCGTGTGCAAACAACTCGACAATCGTCTCGTCCAACAACCCGCTTGGGGGCCGCGCTACGCGGCCACGCCGCTATTGGGTGGACTGCAAATCGATGCCGTATTCGATGAAGAGCTCGGCACCATCGCGGATAACTGGATGCAAGCCTTGCCCCTGGATGCAACAGCACATGCCCCTCACTCAGCCACATCGCAAACAGCACTGCCGATTGGGGCTGTCGCAATCACACTAAACGTCTCGCCCCATGTTGTACGCAGCTTGATTAAGAAGGAGGCATTAATTGGCTTGGCCGATACAGAGTGCACAGATAAACGCCGGCGACGGTCGCACCTGGTATGTGGAGAAAGTTTGGCCCGTCTCCTCGCTGCGCTTTCGCATAAGACAAGCATCGATGGCCAGGATCGGATTGTTCGATTTGATCATTTCGGCATTGATTTCGCCACCCGACTTAACCTTTTTAAGGACATCCTCACAGGCAAAATCGCTGTTCGAACCTACGATCCCTGCATGGGACTCCCCAGTCTCGAATTGCACTTCCCGAAGACTCAGTTAAGTGATCCAAGCCGCCTGAATGTCGATATGGCGGCAAGAGCCTTGGGAATTTATCCCGATGCAGTCTATCGAGTTGCAAAAGCAGGCTTGCTACGCTACGAACCCTATCTGAGGCGGCAGTTGCTCATCGCGATCGAAGACCTGCAGGCTTTTCAGAAAGAGTATTTCTTCGTACGGGAGCTGGCACAACAACTTGGCTGCAATGCGACCAATCTCGCCGACAAGCTCATATCAGCAGGGCTGAGGCCAGTACATGGTCCTGCAGTCGATGGTGGCCTGGTGTACGTATTTCGTCGAAGCGAGCTGGAAGCGCTGGATCTAAGCACTATTGGTCCCAACATCGCCTATCAAAGCCGCTGTGGTCGCGGCCACAAACGCCTCTCGGTCATCACCGAAGTAGATCTCATGACTCATCAGGCTGCTTGCAAGCTGCTCGGAGTCAAACCCTCCCAACTAGACAAAATATGCCATTCGGGCCTACTCTCAGCATGCCATTTGGAAATCGGGTCCAAGCAAACTCTCTACCAGATTGCAGACGTGGAAGCCTACCAGAGGCACTATCTTCAAAATCCGAATCTGATCTCCCTGCAAGAGGCGCAGAAAATAGTACAGGACAAGGGTTTTCGATTTCGGTTTGATGTCCGTGCTCTTGGCCTCGTTGTTTCGGTATTTAATGGATTTGAAGTTCTTTACCGACGGGATGAACTTGATAAAGCGATAGAGTTCCTGCAATCAACTTTAGACGCTAGGAAGCTATCCGAAATCACCGGCGTTAGTCGGTTAAGAATACGATGGGAAGCAAAATATGGCTGCCTCGCTGACATATCTATTCACACAGGATTTGGCACAAAGCGCTTTCTTTTTCCATTGAAAGCGGTCGACATTCTGCGAACAACAGAAGCTTTACGAGTACGCAGGAAGAACCAAGACAATCATCATGTATGATTGGCTGAAAATTCCCAATGTCAGCAAGCATCACAAGAACACTGATATTGCATCGTATAGGGTGCACTCGCTATGCTAATTTTTCTCGACACTGAATATACTAATTTCGATAATCGCGACCTGATCAGCATGGCAATGGTCAGCGAAGATGGAAAGCATGAGATTTACATTGAAATTAGCGATTTCCCCAGAGATAAATGCAACAAATTTGTCAATGAAAATGTTTTGCCACATTTTAATCAACATCAAGCACAGATCGCCACATATGCATCTCTCCCACAAACACTATTGGCATGGTTCGAAACACTACCAAGAACTGTCATGATTGGCTGTGACTCGATTTATGATTGGGATATTCTGATAGCGAGCCTGCGCGGGCAATACCCTAGAAACATGAAAGGACGAATTGACCTAAGGCCAATGATTGATTCTGGATATTTTCATGATGCAGTAGAGAAATATCACACACCAAGCAAACCTTGGCATCATGCGCTATATGATGCCCGAGCGCATCGAATAGGCTGGCTAGCATGGATGGACAATACGAAGTCGAGCCCGAAAGAGCTGCCAACCTATTATCTTGACCATCACTAAATCAACACTTCCTACTTTCCATTGCAATTTCCTTGCCAATTATTCCCATAAACTCATCGATTGGGATTTTCAAACCGATGCTCAGCAAGTAAATTGTACTCAGGGATGGTGTTCTTCTTCCAAGTTCCAGCAGTGATATATAAGTCCTATCCAGGCCAGCCTCAAACGCGAGAACCTCCTGCGTTAGGCCTACCTTCATCCGTAGTCGCCTTAGTAAATCACCAAACAACACATTGAACATGTACAAGACAACCTTTCGAAATAAACCTATAAAATCAATAGCCAATCTCAAACAAAAGGAGATCAAAGTAAATATAGTTTCCGAAGCATTATCGAACCTCTTAGAAGTGCTGTCAAAAGCGTCAGTTCCAACCGTCATAATTTCGGGATGCCTGCTCTTTGCTTACCTTGACCAGATGAACCTCAGGTATTTATTACAACCTTCCCTTAGCAACATTGGTGGCCTGGTTGCACTCTTCATAAGCCTAAGCTTATTAATGATCGCAATAGCTGGAGTTTTACTTGCCGCACCGTGGATGGTTTCCAACACTCACGACTTCTTCACTCTGCAATTGACTCCTAAAAACCATAATCGCTGGTTAAAATCATTCATGTGGAGCCTGTATGCGTTCACCATTTTTCCTGCGTCGTATGCTACCATTATCCCAGAGCCATTTGGCCCAGGCATTTTTATACTCGCTTTATATCTGATAAATTTTATCATTATTGCAACCCTATTCAGTGCAAGGCGCACAAGTATAGCTGAAACAGTTGAGCGTCCACTAAGTGCCTTTGCAATCACCATTACACAATTTGCATTAACAATACCATTAACATTTATATATAGAATTGCTGGCTCTTTTGAGCACCTTGCATCACTTAATTGGTATGTCGGGATTGCTTGGTTTGCATACAGTGCATTTGTTGGAATTTCGGCAGTTCACAGCCATGTGATCAGTAATGGCAAAAAGGGCCTAACCACCCAAGTCAAACGTTTTTGGCTTATTTTGGCAGTCGTCACAATGCTGGCGTCATTAGCCATAGCACCAGTATGGTTGCTGAAAGGGGCTGCTAGAGCAGCAGGCATTTACGATGACACTCCCGCATGGTTTGCAATAGAGAAAGAACTATTGTTGCCACATCGCACCTCCCTTCTTGCATGGAAAACAAAAAGAGAATGCAGTCAAGCGGATAAATTTTCTTACCTATATGGAACGGTTGCATACCAATTTGGCGGGAGTATAACTGTGATTTGCCCTATCGGGATTACACCTGACATCGGTCCAAAGAACAGATGTCTAACCTTTCAGGATCAAAAAATAACTCGAGCTATCCCTTGCGCAGAAAATTTGCACAACCACTAGCGCTGACCTGAACGTTATATTCTAGAGGCCTCCCTTGTGTGGGCTGCGACGCACAATTCAACGTTGCATTAAATCTTCTTGCAGCATCACTTCAACCCATACATGGTAGCAACACAGGGGCTCAAAATGAAAGAAAAAGGTAAATTCGAGCAGATCATCTTGGCAATTTCCCAAAAGGACGTAACAGAAGCCATATTTAAAAATCTTTCAGCGTTTTTCGCTTGTGCAGCAATTCTGAAATACTGTGCGAAAGCAGCAATAGCTCACGACATACCATTTGCCATTTCTTCATTCTTTGTTCTCATAGCGCTTATTACCATAAATTCTATCTATTCTATTAATCACATTATCATCCCCATCGAAAAGGCATTGCCACAAAAAAAGAACAAGCCAATACCTGATGAAGTTGGTCATATTCGTGAATTCATTTCACTTATGCTAACCAGAACTTCTGGAATCCTATATTTTATATTTTCATGCGGTTTTTCATGGTTTGTCTTTAGACTTATTGACTACGTGGCAAAAACAAAATGATTTGAATAAATCACAATAGCACTCCACCATCTACCGGATCGGTGTAAAAAGCCGCACAGACCGGTGGTTTCAAAAGTTACTTTCCATTTTTCCTCCCTGTGTATCCGCCATCGATATTGCCTAGCAACTCACTTGGCCAGCCCTATCAGTTGCTGACTCTATTCTTGAATAAATCCACACTCCAAGCTTTGAATGTATTGATGTAAAATATCAAGCTTTGCATACAACCAAAGTCATCCATAACCGGCACGGAAAAGCTTAAGTCATTGATAAAAAAGAATCTTGCTTTTCGTCTTTTGGGTACTGCAACATGACATAAATCATTGATGTATAGATATGCAAAAGGCACACTTTCAAGTGTGCCTTTTTATATGCTTTGAACCGGAGATTATTGATGTCTGAAAAAATGGCAAGTTTGGTTTTTCGGGTAGAAGGGGGCGATGCAGATGAGGGAATACTTGATATTTACGATGCTGCCGATGCTATTTCCGGGCTTGCCAGAACTGTCAATATAATTGGACATGCATATGCCAATGGGGAAGAAGTAAGAACCCGTGCGCACAGAGCAGTAGGGATGAAGGCTTTTGTCCACTCTTCTCTGAAAGGGTGTTTTGAAGAGCGTGTAGATATTTATTTCTCAGATAAGTTGATAAAAAAAATTGGCCCAAGCGTTGTAGTCAATCATTTCTGGGATTACCTAACCTGTTCTCTTTCAGCTGCAATTGGTGAAAAATTTAAACCGACATCACCTTACGTAAAAAAAATTATCGATGACAATGAATTGTTCCTGTATGAAATTGCTGACGCATTAGAGTCACCATTACAGAGTGTTCACAGACCAATATCTAGCAATAATGATGTAAGTATTTTCATTGCCAGACATCGCTCCAGTGATGTTATTTCGCTAAACAGAAATACTCTTGACTATGTTACAACAACTGAGACCAGCCAAGACCTACAGGACATAAAGGGAAACATTACTAGATTCAACAATTTAAGTGATTTTGGAAGATTGTACTCAGATGAGGAAGAGAAAGTGGTTCCCTTCGAAATTGCCGAGAAGAACAACAAGAGGGTTCGCCAGCTTGTAATTAGGTCTATGAAAGAGATGGTGGATGGGAGTGATGGCAAGCTAACTATTAGAGTGTCTAAAATTGTAAATGCAAGGGGCAATATTAAGAAGTATATAGTTCACGACATTCATGATGACGGTAAGCCACTGTGAGCGCGCCTGACCTCTACTGTATTTTGTTTACCGAAACCTGCAGATCAATGGCAGACTGGTCGGCATTTTGGCAAAACACTGGCATTGCTTCCACAATAATATTCGGCTTGGCCGGCCTGCAAAAAATATATGTAGAACTCCAGAGGATAAATGAGCAACGAAAAAAAGAATCAGCTGACGACGAGGCAAAGGCTTTTTTAAAAAGAACTGAATTCTTTTTAAACCAACACAGGCGTCTATTTGACGACCCTGATTTGTATCAAGTGCTTTGCTATATTGATGGAGACGAGAAAACTCTCACTGACCGAGGCATGGCCGATAAGAAGAGAAAATTCCTAGCCTTTCTTGAAGAAATTGCACTATTAGTTGATTCAAAGCAAATAAACGAAAGGGTTGCCTTATATATGTTTGGGCACTACGCAATATGCGTAGTGCATGGGGATAATTTTTCTGACGGAATTGACATGTCCGAGAAAAACTGGACGCTTTTATATAGATTCACCAAAAAGGCCGATGCTTTTTTCGATAAATTTCCTGATGAAAAAAGTAACAGATTCATTCTTTAGTAAGCAGCCGGTGAATCCGAGCTTTTCCTTTTCAGGATATGACTGACTCCACGACCACAACACATGTTCCACGGCCCCGACTCGGCTTGTGTCCCGGCCAAGCTACTGGCAAGGCAACACGGTCGGTTGGGCCGAATGAAACAAAGCTCAACCTTCATCGCAACTCAGGTGAATGCACGTATTACACACGCGGTTAGTGCGGGGCTTCGCAGGTTGAGCCCAGCCTACCTTGCGTATAAGCATTTCATAAAAAAAGGCCCGGCATTGCCGGGCCTTCTCATTCCTATAACCTGCCTTATTTAGCCAGCTTGGTTTCCAGCACGTTCTTCTTGCCTTCCTCGTCGCTCACCAGCTTCAGGTTGGCGCCGCCCACGAACACACCCATGCGGATGTATTGCTCGATGAAGTAGTTCTGACCGCCATTGGTAATCAGGTCGAGGCTGTTGTCGCTGAATTCGGATTCGGTGCTGACGGTTTGTTTGCCCGGAGCAACCTGGCGGTAGAAATAGACTTTGTTGGCGGTTTCGCCGAGGCGTTCGCCGTTGAGGTGCAGGTCTTTCTTCAGTGCCTGGCCAACAAAGCTGTTGCGGTAGATGTAGATACCCGACTTGTCGGCGGGCGGTGCCGCAAAGGTCTTGAGCTGGGCATCGGCTTTCGGGTCACCCATCGGTACCGAGGCGCAGCCGGTAAACAATACGGAAGCGGCCAGCAGGCCGGCAAGCAAGCTTTTCTTCATGAGGTTTCTCTTGTGTAGGACCAGTTTTCCCCAGCTACGGCTGGGCTGGCATGAGGCATTGCCATTGTCATGATGGGTGGCGACGAAATTGTATGGGAATACGCCCGAAATGGATATAACTCCAATGGCATTTTCTGCTGGCGAACAGTGCGAGCGCCGCCCCGGTTTCCCTGCCTCTTGATTTCACCCCGATGCGAGCCCCTGCGGGGCTGTCGATTCGGCCGGGCTGCAAAACCGGGCTGGTCCGTGTCGTGCTATAGTGTCGCCCCACCCCTGTCACCCACGATTTGCCCGATGAACGCTCTCCCCCGCCTGGCCTGCTGGCTGCTGCCGGCCTTGCTGTGCGCCTGCCAGCAGGAGCCGCTGCACGGCCGTTTTCATTGCCCGGATCAAACGCAGTTCAGCTACAACCGCCAGACGCAGACGGTGGAGCTGAGCCGGGCCGGCGCCCGCTACCAGGGTTTCATGGACGAGAAGCGGCAGATGGTGTGGCCGAAGAACGAGGGCGACCGCAGCCTGCCGGATACGTTTGCGCTATCGCGCAAGGTGGCCGGGCAGTTGATGCTGTACGGCGGCTTTGCCGGCAAGGGGTTGGCCTGCCAGAGCGATGGCGGCAAGGCCGCGCCGTAAGCACCACGATTCAGAAGCTTTCCATGCGTATTCAGGATTTCCAGCACTCTCTCGCCGCGATCGGCGCCCTTCCCTGCCACATCGGGCGCATCCAACGCGCCTGGCTCAAGGGGCAGCCGCTGGATGCCGGCACCCGTCGCCAGAAGAGCGAGGATTATTTTCCGCTGTCGGTGCGCAACGGCTTGCCGCCGATCGCGGCGCAGATCGACGGTCTGGCGCGCATCCAGTCGCAGCACCCGGCGGCGGACGGGTCGTTGCGGCTGCTGGTTCAGCTTAACGACGGCCAGATGGTGGAGAGCGTGCTGTTGCCGCGTGACGGGCTGTGCGTGTCGAGCCAGGTGGGCTGCGCGGTGGGCTGTACCTTCTGCATGACCGGCAAGAGCGGCCTGCTGCGTCAGCTCGGCAGCGCCGAGATTGCGGCGCAGGTGGCGCTGGCGCGGCGCATTCGGCCGGTGAAGAAGGTGGTGTTCATGGGCATGGGCGAGCCGGCGCACAACCTGGACAACGTGCTCGACGCCATCGAGCTGTTGGGCAGCGACGGTCATATCGGCCACAAGAACCTGGTGCTGTCCACGGTGGGCGACCCGCGCGTGTTCGAGCGGCTGCCGCAGCAGCACGTCAAGCCGGCGCTGGCCTTGTCGCTGCACACCACCCGCGCCGAGCTGCGCGCCCGGTTGCTGCCGCGCGCGCCGCGCTACGACCCGGCCGAGCTGGTGGCGCTGGGCGAAGACTACGCCCGCCGCGTGGGCTACCCGATCCAGTACCAGTGGACGCTGCTGGCCGGCATCAACGACACGCAGGAAGAAATGGACGCCGCGGTGCGGCTGCTGAAGGGCAAGTACGGCGTGCTGAACATCATTCCGTACAACAGCGTGGAGGGCGACCACTATCAGCGCCCGTCCGCCGAGCGCATCCACCTGATGAAGCGCTACCTGCACGATCACGGCGTGCTGACCAAGGTGCGCGATTCCGCCGGGCAGGATATCGACGGCGGCTGCGGGCAACTACGCGCGCGGGCCGCGGAGCTGATCGACCACAGCCGTTTGTTGCGGCGGACGAACGCGACGAAGGCAACCCCGCAAGCGTGAGCATTACCGCTCGCGCCCTTGCCGCGAGGCGTTCAAAAAGCCCGGTTTGATGACCGGGCTTTTTGTTTGCCTGATGCCCCCTTCCGTGACAAGCCGCACAGGCGGCCGTCAGGCAGCGATCTCGATGCGGGACGCCCCCAGGCCGCTGGCCTTGCGGATGACGATTTGCACCGCGATGCGCTCCTGCATGCCGGCCACGTGGCTGATCACCCCGATGGACTTGCCGCTGGAGTTGATGGCGTCCAGCGCGTCCAGCGCCACTTCCAGCGTTTCACCGTCCAACGTGCCGAAGCCTTCGTCGAGGAACAGCGAGTCGATCGAGGTCTTGTGGCTGACCAGGTCGGACAGCGCCAGGGCGAGCGCCAGGCTGACCAGGAAACTCTCGCCGCCCGACAGCGTACGGGTGTCGCGCGTGACGTCGGCCTGCCAGGTATCGACGATTTCCAGCTCCAGTTCACCGGTCGGCTTGCGCTGCAGCAGATAGCGGCCGTGCAGCCGTTCGAGATGGCGGTTGGCCAGGTGCATCAGGTGGTCCAGCGTCAGCCCTTGGGCAAATTTGCGGAATTTGTCGCCCTCTTTCGAGCCGATGAGGCTGTTGAGCCGCTGCCAGATGTCCACGTCGGCCGCCTGCTGCTCGATCTGCTGAAACAGCGCCTGCTGGCCTTGCCGGCGCAGGGCGTCGTCGTTGAGCAGCGCCTGCAGGGCGCCTTGCTGGCTGGAGAGGGCCTGCCGCTGCGCGTCGAGCGTGGCGAGGGCGGCGTCCAGTTCCGCCAGGGCGAGCGGGGTGCGGGCCTGCTGTTGCAGGGCGAACAAGGTCGCGGTGGCGGTGTGGAGCACGGCCTGGCGCTGTTCCACCGCTTGCTGAAGCTGGTGGCGCAGGGTTTGCAGCCGCTGGCGTTCTTCGGCCGGCAGCAGGGCTTGCCGGAAGGCGTCTCCATCGGCAAACGGGCTGGCCGCCAGCGCCGCCAGCCAGGCGGATTCGGCGTCGACGCCCTGCCGTTGCTGCGCGTGCAGGTCTGTCTCCAGTTGGGCGCGCTGGCCTTGCAGGCTGGCGATCTGTGCGGACAGCGCTTCTACCCGCTCGGCGCAGAGAGCGAGCGCCGCCTCGTCGGTTACCCCGTCGGCCCGGGGGCCGGGCGCCTCGACGCCCAGCTTGTTCCACCGTGCCTGCCAGGCCTGAGCCAGCCTGGCCGCCTGTTCGCTGCGCGCCTGCTGCTTGAGCCGCTCGGCTTCTTGCTGTTGCTGCTCCCGCTGTTTGGCTTGCCATGTCTGCCAGTCTTGCTGGCGCCCGGCCAGCCAGTGGGCCATCTCGCCGTCTATCGTGAATCCGGCGGCGGCGATGGCGGCAACCAGGCGCTCGCTGGCTTGCTGTGCGGCACGCAAGGCGACGTCCCGCTGTTGTTGCAGCTCGGCCAGGCGCTTGGCCGCATGGGCTTGGCTTTGCTGCAGCAGTTCGTGCTGCTGGCCGGCCTCCTGCCGATGTGAGGCGCATTGCCCCTCTTGCTGCTGGGCTTCGGCCAACCTTTGCTGTGCCGTTTCGGCCTGCTGCAGCGTGGTCTTGAGGGCGGCTTCCTGCTGCTCCGCCGTGGTCAGCCCTTGCTGCAAGGAGGGTTCGTGCTGCCACTCGTTATCGCTCAGGCCGAGCTGAGCGGCCTTGGCGTTCCACTCGGCCTGGGCGTGCTGGAGCGATTGCGCCAGCACTACGAGCGACTGTTGCTGCTGTTCCTGCCGGCCAGTCAGACTGGCGAGCTGGCTCTTGGCGGCGTTGCCGGTTTCTTCGAGCCGCTGCAGCGCGGCTTCCTTTTCCTGCAGGGCGCGCTCGGTCGCGGAGCTGTCCAGCTGCTGATAGGACTGGATGCCGGGGTGCTCGTGCGAGCCGCACAAGGGGCAGGCCTCGCCCGGCTGCAACGCGGCCCGGTGCGCTTCCAGGCTCTGGATGCGCTGCTCTTGCAGCAGCAGCTTGCGCTTGTCGTCCACCTGCTCTTTCAGCTGCCGATAGTCGCGGCGCAGGGCGTCCAGCCCGGTTTGCTGTTCGGCCAACTGTTGCTGGGTGTCGGTAAGGCTGGTTTCCTGTTGCACGCGCTGGGCGGCGAGTTGGCGCAGTTGCGTTGCTTGCTGGGCCACTTGCCGCCATGCCTGCAGCTGTTCCTGCATGCGCTGCCAGCTGTCGCGCAGGCCCGCCAGCGTCTGGCCTTGCAGCAGCGCGGCCGCCTGGCGCTCAGTCTCTTGCGTGGCTTGCAGGCATTGTTCGTGACTGGCAATGGCTTGCTGCAAGGCCTGTTCTTGTCGGGCCAGGCGAGCTTCGATGTCGGCCAGTTCAGCCTGCTGCGCCTGCTGCTGGGTTTGCAGTTGCTGCACCGCTTGTTGCGCCTGCTGAATCTGGCCGTACTCGCTCTGCCAGCCGCTCAGTTTCTCGCCCAGCCCGGCAAAGTGGGCGTGCTGAGCCAGCCACGCCTGGCTGGCCTGGAGTTCGTTCTGCACGGCCTGCCCGCGTTGCTGCTCGCGTGCCGCCAAGCCTTCGGCAATAGTTGTGGCCTGCCAGTGGGCCGACACCGACTGCTGTCGGCTGGCGGCGAGCTGCTCCAGAACCCCCTCCAGGGCGCTCCGGGTCTGGCCTTGCCGGGCCATCGCGTCCTGCCACGTCAGATAGACGGGGCGGATCGCCTCAGCCGGATCGCTCCGTTGCAGACGTTGCAGTTCCGGCTCGGCCTGACGGAGTGCGTACTGGGCGGCTTGTTCGGCGGCCTGCGCTTGCTGTTCGGCCAACTCGGCCTGACCCACTTCATAACGCCACTGGCGCAGGGTCCGGGTTTGCTCCTGCTCGGCGTGCAGTGCCGTCAACTGATGCGTGAGTTCGCCGATTTGCTGTTGCATCGCTTGCCGGCGCTCTTCGGGCAACAGCTCGACCCCGTCGGCCTTGGCCTTGAGCTGATCCAACGCCTGCCTGGCATCGCGTGCCTGCTCGAACACGCGCTGCGAAATCTGGCCGTAGATGTCGGTGCCGGTCAGCTCTTCCAGCAGTTCGGCGCGCTCGTTGGCGCTGGCGTTGAGGAAGGCGGCAAAACCGCCTTGCGCCAGCATCATCGACTTGGTGAAACGGGCGAAGTCCAGCCCGGTAATCGCCTCGATGCGCTTGAGCTTGTCGTTGATCTGGGAGGTCAATATGTTGCCGGCGCCATCGGCCAGCTCCACCTTGGGCGCCTGCAAAGCGCCATCGTTCTTGTCGCGCGCACGGCGCTGGCTCCAGAACGCGCGGTACACCTGACCCTTCACCTCGAACTCCACCTCGGCCAGGCAATCCGCCGTGTGGCGCGTCATGATCTCGTTGGACGAGGCCGAGATGGTCTTGAGGCGCGGGGTTTCGTGGTACAGCGCCAGGCAGATGGCATCGAGCAGCGTGGACTTGCCGGCGCCGGTGGGGCCGGTGATGGCGAACAGGCCATTGTTCTTGAACGGCGGCTGGGTGAAGTCGATTTTCCACTCGCCCTTGAGCGAGTTGAGGTTTTTGAGGCGCAGGGTCAGGATCTTCATGCCGCGCCCTCCTGCAGGCTGGTCACAATACGGCGGTAGCGTGCCTCCAGCTGTGCCCGTAGCCCCTCGTCCAGCGTTTCCTGCTCCAGCCGTTTGCCGAACACGTCGAACGGCGTCAGTTCGTCCAGCGTTTCTTTGGCAGCCGCTTGCAGGGCGGCGACGGCATTGCCCCGATCCCGGCGCAGGCGCAGCACTTCCACCGGCAGGCCTTCGGTCATGCTCTGGATGCGGGTTTGCAGATCCGACAGGTAGTCATCTCCCTTCACCAGCACTTCCAGCCACACCGGCTGCGCGGCACTGCCCAGTTGGACTGCCTCCTGAATCTGGCTTTCCAGTGTCTTCAAATCACCCTTGAGCGAAACCAGTTGCTGGAAGCGTGGCACGGGTAGCGCCGTCACACCCATCAGGCCGATATCGTCCACGTCCACCAGCAGCACTTCCTTTTGCTGGCTGGCTTCGTCAAAGCTCAAGGGGATGGGCGAACCGCTGTAGCGGACGTGTTCCAGCCCGCCCACCTTCTGTGGGCGATGGATATGACCCAACGCGATGTAATCGGCCGGGGGGAAAGCGGTGGTCGGGAAGGCTTCCAGCGCACCGACGTAGATCTCCCGCACCGATTCGCTGGCGCTGGCGCCGACGGTGGTGAGATGGCCGGTGGCGATAATCGGCAAGGGCGTGCGCAGCGCCTCGCGTTTGGCGCAGGCGAGCTGGTACACGGCCTGATAGTGCCGATGGATGGCTTCCTGCAGCGAGAGCTGTTTCTCCTCCGCGCTCTGCCCGGCCTGGCTCTGCAGCACGTCGCGCGGACGGATGAACGGAATGGCGCAGACGATGGCGCCGGGCGTGCCGTCACGTTTATTCAGCACCAGCACTTGGTGATCGAGGTTTTCTTCGACGGCGGGAATGACCGTGGTGCTGAGGTAGGCCAGCAAGGGCCGGCTTTCTCCCAGCGTGGCCACCGAATCGTGGTTGCCACCCAGCAACACCAGCGCGGTGCCACCGTCGTGCAGGTCAACCACCAGCCGGTTGTACAGCTCGCGCGCGTAGCTGGGTGGGGCGCCGGTATCGAAGATGTCCCCGGCGATGATGACGGCGTCGACGGCGTGGTCGCGAACTTGCCGGATCAGCCAGTCGATGAAGGCTTGGTGCTCTGCCTGACGGGTCTTGCCCATGAAGTGCTGGCCCAGATGCCAGTCAGAGGTATGGAGGATGCGCATTGGGAAGCGAAGACGTTGCAATGCGGTGGATTGTAGCAAGCCGGGTGGGCCGCATGTGTGCCGAGGCCGGCCAGTCCACCCAGGCAATCAGAAGTGGTAGGCGCCGTATGCCGGTCCGGCGGAGAAGGAATCTCCACCTTCGTCCTCAGATCGTCCTTAAGTTAGGTTTAATAACACGGACTTATGGTGTCGGGCATATCTTCCACGGCAACTGAGACCCACATGAATACCTCTCGTCAGTTCAACCGCAAAGCTGGCTTCGTGACCATTGCATTGATGGTCTCCGCATTCGCATTCTGTTCGCCGGTTCAGGCGGGTGAAGTAAAGAATGTCATGAAGGACATGAAAGTCGCCATGAAAGGTGCCATGAACAGCACCACCATTCCGGAATTTTCTCAATATGCCAATCGGCTGCAGGTCGATGCGACCAAGGCCAGCAAGCTTCAATACAAAAGCGACGCTGAAACCTACCGCAAGGGGATGCAGGAGCTGCAACAAGAGCTTAACGTCGTCAACCAGGCCGTTCACGCCAATGATTTGAAGGCAGCAAAAGCCGCCTTGCAAAAAATCAATACCAGCAAAAAGCATTATCACGACTTGCTGACCTAAGCCTTGATTGAGCCCATCAGCAAAACATCAAACTCAGGAGTCACGTCTATGTCGGCCTTGTCGACCAAGAAATACCCGCTATCTGTTAGCCTTCTTCATTGGCTGGTAGCCATTGCCATCATAGGAAACCTGGCCATTGGCTGGATGCTCGACGACAACATGGACTTGATGTCCTTGCATAAATCGATAGGCGCCAGCGTTTTGATCCTGGCCGTGCTGCGAGTACTGAATAAGCGGATTCACCGCCGCGCCCTGCCCCCGTCGATCAATACCAAGGGATCAAAACAGTACCTAGCCGAAAAGGCGGTACATGGCCTGTTGTACCTCAGCATGCTGGGTATTCCGGTATTGGGCTGGCTCAAAACGAATGCAGCAGGTCATGCGGTTAGCGTGTTTGGTCTGTTCGACCTGCCCACCTTGCTGGAAAAGAACCGGGCCCTGTCACCTCTGTTTGGGGATATGCATTCTGCCGCCGCAGCGGGCTTCGCCGTATTGCTCGGCCTGCATGTATCCGGGGCACTGATGCACGCGGTGCTCACATCCGAAAACGTACTGAGCCGCATCCTGCCGTCTTCTTTGGCCAAAGAAACTCGTCGCTAAAAAGCATCAAGCCCGCCTCTTGGCGGGCTGATGGTTCTGATCTCTTGATGCGAGGGACGGCAGGGACGCGCCTGGCACGCCCCCTTGGCACAAACCTCTATTGCAAGTCTGCCAGCGTCACTTCGTAGCTCTTGCTGGCCTGGTCGTATTTGACGCTGTAACTGGAAGGATAGAGGCCTTGCTTGCTGTAGCTTGCCGGCCTCGGGATGGGTGCCGAGAAATTGGGTTGCGACTCCAGGAACGAGAGTGCGGCCATGGGTTCGAGGAAGGTCAGCTTCTTGTCGTGGTAGCCGTAAATGAAGGTGGCCGTGAACGGCTGCCCCTGAAACTCCGGCGAGTGCGGGTTGACCGCGTGCACGCCCATCCCGGGCACGGCGGTGCCGGGGGGCACGATATAACCCGCGGGCAGTCCTTCAGCCGGCGGCTGCTGGGACGGATCGCCCGATTCGCCCTCGTTCTTGAACGTCACCTTCATCCGTTCGGAAGGTTTGACCAGGTAGAAATGGAAGTCGAAATGCGGCACGTCGTACACCTTGGGTGGCGGATGGCCGGTAGATTCCCAGTCGATCACCACGTGGTCGACCACCGTCCTGGGACCTTTCCTTGGCATGCCGAGCTGATAGGGGAAATCGCCATGCCCGCCCGCCGCTGCAGCAGGCAGCCCTTGCAGCGCGGTCTCGGTGAAGACCAGGCCGATCGAGATCGGCTTGCCGCTGGCGTCCGTGCGTACCACGGTATGGGCCTGGCCCTGCCCGATGCGCACCGGTTTCCCTTCGTATACGGCCTCCTTGGCCTGCGCCCATCCGGCGGCCATTGCCATGATGGCGACCATCGCAAGGGTCAAGGGCGGTGACTTGCTGAGTGCATGCATTCCCATCATTCTTCTCACTCCCTGAAGTGGATAAACGGATTGCCGTCCGCACGGCGGCCAACAACTGGTGTGCTTGCATCTTAGTGAAGCATGCCGCCTTTTTCAGTGCGAAAGCGATACTCGCACCGTGAGCTAAGCTGAAGTACCCGCAACCGCCGTCGCCCTCCTGCCCTGATTCGTCAGACCCATATGAACACCCTGCTCCGTGCCTTGATGGCTTTGTTGTGCTTGCCCGCCCTGCCGCTGGCGGCCGTGTCGGCGCCGAGTATCCGGCTCGCTTCGGACAATTGGTGCCCTTACATCTGCGCCCAGGACAGTACGATTACCGGCGGCTTCATGGTGGAGCTGACCGGGCAGATCGTGTCCGCGGCCGGTTATCGGCTGGAGTCGTTGCTGATGCCCTTGAATCGGGCGATGACGTTGGCCGAAGAACGGGATATCGACGGTGTTTACGCCGCCCCCATCGATGACCGGCTGGTCCTGAGCCGGCCTCTGGCCTTTTCGCGCGCCTGCTTCTATACCCTGCAGCACAGCACATGGCGCTACACCGGGCAGGCCTCGCTGCGGGCGGTGCCGCTCGGGGCCATTGCCGACTACGGTTATGATGGCGGCGCGTTTGACGCCTACCTCCAGGCGCGCCGGCACGCCGCTGCTTCACTGCTTGATTTCAATAGAGGCCAGAATGCCGGCGAGACCAATCTCAACAAGCTGCTGACCGGGCGATACCCGGTGGCGGTTGAGCATGAAGCCGTGATGCGCCATCTCGTCCTGCGTCAAAAGATACCCCCGACCGGGTTCGTAACGCCGGCTGCCTGGAGGGGCGATTGAAGCTGGTGATCGGCATTGGCAAAAACAACCCGAGAGCGCGGCAACTGATTCGCGCCATCGATGATGGAATGGGCAAGATCAGGGCATCGGGCCAGCTCGACCACCTGCGGGAAAAGTACCATCTCGACCCATCGCCCAAGCCCCGCACGTTTAACCACGCATGTCACAAACACGGCACACGCGGTGCACGTTGCACGTATAAAGAAGAGAGACGCCTCCGTCGGGAGCGCGCCCGCAGGTGAGGCGATCGCTCAGCTCACGCTCAACGGCGGATTGGACGCCCCCGATCACACAGCGCTGCCTCTCCGCGGCTTCTGGCATCTCGGAACGAACGGGAGCCAACGCGACTTACAAAGGGCAAGTCATCGTGAGCATTCCAAACACCATCCGTACCGCACAATCGCGCGCCGGCGATGCTCGGGCGGCCGTGCGGGAGTTCTACGCCGGGGTCTGCCAGCCCGGGATGGCACTGGTCGTGTTTTTCTGTTCCAGCGATTACGACCTCGACGCGCTGGCGGACGAAATGACGAAGCTGTTTCAAGGTGTCACGGTGGTTGGCTGTACCGCCGCCGGAGAGATCGGGCCCGTCGGCTACCACGATCTAGGGCTGACCGGTGCCAGCTTTCCCGCGGCGTCATGCGCCGCGGTGTCAGGCCGCATCGGTGACTTGCAGCACTTCCAGATCGGCGAAGGCGCCGCCTTCGTGCAGCCCCTGCTGCAGCAACTGGAGGCCACCGCACCGGCAGTCGGCCCGGAGAACTGTTTTTCGTTCCTGCTCATCGACGGCTTGTCGCGCCGGGAAGAACCGGTGGCGCGCGCCCTGCAGGATGCGCTCGGCGCGATAACGCTTTTCGGAGGGTCGGCCGGTGACAACCTCAAGCTGACCCGCACCTGGGTATTCCACAACGGGGCCTTTCACCCCGACAGCGCCGTCCTGCTGCTGGTCAGCACCCGCCTGCCCTTCAAAATCTTCAAGACCCAGCACTTCGTCAGCGAGGAAGAACGGTTGGTCGTGACCGAAGCCGATGCCAGCCAGCGCATCGTCCGGGAAATCAATGGCCTGCCCGCCGCCGAGGAATACGCCCGGGTCATCGGCGTTGCCGTGGGGGATCTCAACCCGATGCGCTTTGCCGCCTCGCCGGTGGTGGTGACCATCGACGGCACCGACTACGTCCGTTCGATCCAGCGCGTCAACCCGGATGGCAGCCTGACCTTTTTCTGCGCCATCGACGAAGGCCTGGTGTTGCGCGTCGTGCGCGGCGTCGATCTGCTGGGCAATATCAAGCGCACCTTCGGCACGATCCGCGCCGAAATCGGCCCGTTCCAGCTGGTCCTGGCCTGCGATTGCATCCTGCGCAACCTGGAGATGACCCAAAGCGGGGCGAAAGACGCCGTGGCGGAGCTGCTGCGCAAAAACCATGTCGTCGGCTTCAGCACCTACGGCGAGCAATACCACGGCGTGCACGTCAACCAGACGCTGACCGGCATTGCTCTGGGTTACCCGCGAGAAGGCCATGCCCCCTGACAAAACGCCCCGGGATGACCGCGACATCCGCGGCGAAGACGCGCTCCGGGCTGAAATCACCCGTCTCAACAAGGTCGTCACGGCCCTGATGAACCGCGCCGAACGGGGGATGAGCACCCAGGGCTCCGATTTTGGCCTGTTCCAGACCGCGGTGATGCTGGAAGACCAGGTGCACGAGCGCACCAAGGAGTTGGAAGCGGCCCTGCACGAGAATGAAAAAATCAACCGCGCCCTGCATCGCGCCCAAGAGCAGATGGAGCGCGAGATCGAACAACGCAAGGAGGCCAACGAAGCGCTGGAGCGTGAAAAAGAAGAGCAGAAGTTGCTCATCGCCCAAGTGAAACAGGCGATGAATCAACTGGTTCAGGCCGAGAAGCTGGCCTCGCTCGGCAGCTTGGTGGCCGGCGTGGCCCATGAACTGAATACACCGCTGGGCATCGGGGTGACCGTCGCGTCATCGCTTAAGGCGATGCTCGACCCCCTCTTGGCGCAAGTCGCTGCCGGCACGCTGCGCAAGCAGGCTCTGCTCGATTTTCTCGCCCGCAGCGGCGAAGCGGTGGCATTGCTGGAAAACAACCTGCAGCGCGCCACCAACCTGATCGGCACCTTCAAGGAGGTGGCGGTCGACCAAACCAGCATGCGGCGGCGTCGTTTCGACCTGCGCCAGGCCATCGACGAAGTGCTGATGACGCTGCGGCCCAAGTTGAAACACACCGCGCACCGGCTGGACGTCACCGTCGCCACCGGCATCACGCTCGACAGCTACCCGGGGCCGATCGAACAGATCATTTCCAACCTCGTCACCAACACCCTGCTGCACGGCTTCGAAGGCATCGACTCGGGAACGATCCGGATCGAGGCCAAGCCCGATCAGGATCAGGTCACCCTCGCTTATTCGGACGACGGCATCGGGATGAACGAGGCCACGGCCAAGCATGCTTTTGACCCTTTTTCACCACCAAGCTGGGCATGGGCGGCAGCGGGCTCGGCTTGTACATCGTCTACAACCTGGCGACCGCCGTGCTGGGCGGCAGCATCAGCGTGTCGAGCGCGCCGGGACAGGGAGCGCGCTTTGAACTGGTGCTGCCACTCACCGCGCCCGTGGCGCCCTCCCCGAGCGAGCGCTGAAGTCCAACGGGCTGACTCCTGATTCGGAGAGGCATCCGCTTCTACGCGGATGGGCCCGACGGCAGGCGCCTCTTGTCATATACCCAATCTGGCGCACACCGGCCGCCTGAAAGCTAAACTAAAAATACAGTCAAGGCTCACAAGAAAATACAGCGCCGGCGGGTGGGGCGTCGGGACAACCTCGACACGGCGACGGTGAAAGGCCACACGGGATGAAACGCCACGAAGCTGAAACGTATCTCGCCTTTTCCCCTGAGGAGCGCGGCCTGCTGTGCGCCATGCTCTACACCACCACCGAGCGCCACGTCATGGGCTGGTTCACCGGGGCCAAGGGCGCGCATTTCCACCGTGCCTTCTTCCTGCTGGAAGATTTCTTCACCGACGAACCCCAGCGTTTTCTTGCCACCAAGGATGGCGACCTCTACGGCGGCTGGGTGTACGACTACAGCCATGCCCACCCCAGGCTGCAGGAGCCGATTCCCGTCGACGACGACATCGGCCGCACGCTGGAAGCCTTGCAAGCCGATTTCGCCACCGAATGGCTGTTCTACCTCGACACGCCCGGCTACGAGGAAGACCTTGCCCGCTACCGGGCCGAAGGACTGCCGCTGCACGAAGTCAACATCCGCCACAAGCGCCTGGCGCGGCTGGATCACGGCGGCCATCCCTGGGAGCACATTTCCCCCAATACCGACATGAACATCCTCGACTACATCCAGGAATACTGGCCGCTGGATTACCGGCTGCCCTGAGCCCTTTTGCCCTGCGCTACACGCGACAACACAGAGGAGAGCAAGCATGGCCTGTCTGCTGCAAATCAACTACGAAAACCTTCCCGAATCCGAAGCCCTTTCAACCCATATCCAGCAGAAGCTGGAAAAGCTGGAACAGTTTTTCCCACGCCTCATCGGCTGCAACGTCACCGTCGGCTTACCGCACCGCCACTCCAACCAGGGCGAGCACTACTTCGTGCAGATCGACATGACAGCGCCTGGCACCGAAGTCGTCAGCAACCGGCAGAACCATGAAGATGTCTATGTGGCCTTGCGCGACGCCTTCGACGCCGCACGGCGCATGCTGGAAGACCATGTTCGTATACTGCGCGGCGAGACCAAGCAGCATATGGAGCCCACTCACGGCACCGTGGCACGCCTGCTCGATGGCTTCGGTTTCATCGAGGGCGAGGATGGAAACGACTACTATTTCTCGGCCGAGAACCTGGTCGACCAAGCATTCGACAAGCTCAGCGAAGGCATGGCGGTGAAGTTTCTTCCCGAGGCGGCGCAAGAGGGCTGGCAAGCCAAGCGTGTCAGCGCCGGCAAGCAACGCAACCACCCTGACTGACCGATTATCCCGCCATGCCCTTGCACAACGTCAGGATCAGCCAGGTATTCGGGGAAATTGCCGATCTTCTCGACATTGAAGAAGCGAACCCGTTCCGTATCCGCGCCTACCGCAATGCGGCCCGAACCCTGAGCGAATACCACCAGGAGCTGGCCGCGTTGGTGGCACAAGGGCTGCCTTTGCCCAAGCTGCCCGGCATCGGCGCGGATCTGGGCGCCAAGATCGTCGAGATCGCCCATACCGGCACCTGCGCGCTTCTCGATCGGCTGCGCGGCGAGGTGCCGCCGGCGGTGGCCTATTTGCTGTCGATACCCGGCCTGGGTCCCAAGCGGGTCCGCACCCTGTATCACGAGCTGGCGATCACCTCGCCGTCCCACCTCCAGCACGCGGCGGAACAGGGCCTGGTGCGTCAACTGCCGGGCTTTGGCCCCAAGCTGGAGCAGCAGCTGTTACAGGCGCTGGCCAAGCACCTCGACACCCATGCCCGGCTGGCGCGCGCCAGCGTGCGCCCGACCGTGGAGAAGCTGCTCGACTACCTGAGCCGCGTGCCGGGGGTACGGCAGGTCGAGGTGGCCGGCAGCTACCGGCGCCGCCGCGACACGGTCGGCGACATCGACATCCTGGTGGCCGCCGCGCCGGGCTACGACGTGCCGTTTGCCTTTACCGCCCATGAAGACGTCGACGAGGTGCTGGCGCAGGGCACAACCAAGGCCAGCGTGCGCCTGCAGAATGGCCTGCAGGTGGATTTGCGCGTGGTGCGCCCGGAGAGTTTCGGTGCGGCGCTGCTCTATTTCACCGGCAGCAAGGCGCACAACATCGCCCTCCGGCTGATGGCGCGCGAGCGCGGCCTCAAGATCAACGAATACGGGGTATACCGTGACGGGCAACGCATCGCCGGCGACAGCGAGGCCTCGGTCTACGCCATACTGCATCTGCCCGTGATCCCCCCTGAGCTGCGAGAAGCGCGCGGCGAGATCGAGGCGGCACGCCACGGCAGCCTGCCCACATTGCTGAGCTGGCAGGACCTGCGCGGCGATCTGCACACCCACAGCGTCGCCAGCGACGGGCAGAACAGCATCAAGGACATGGCGCTCGCCGCGCACGCGCTGGGACTGGAATATCTGGCCATTACCGATCATTCGCCGCAGCAACGCCTTGCCCGCGGACTGAACGAGGAGCGCTTGCTGGCGCAGCTGGACGAGATCGACCGGCTGCAAAGCGCCGGCGGCCTGGGCGTTACCTTGCTCAAAGGGATGGAGGTCGACATTCTGGAAGATGGCCGGCTCGATCTTTCCGCCGCGCTGCTGGACAGACTCGACATCGTGGTCGCCGCGATGCACGACCACTTCAGTCTCTCACGCGCCAAGCAGACCAGCCGGCTGTTGCGCGCGCTCGACCAACGCGTGCACATCCTGGGCCACCCCACCGGACGGCTGATAGGGCGACGGGCGCCGATCGCAGTCGATTTTGCCCTGGTGCTGCACCGCGCCCGAGAGGTCGGCTGTGTGCTGGAGCTCGATGCCCAGCCGCTGCGGCTGGACCTGGACGATCTGCACTGCCGCGAAGCCAAGGAGGCCGGGGTGCTGATCAGCATCAACTCCGACGCCCACAGCACGGCGGAGTTGCGCAACCTGCGCTACGGCGTGGAGCAGGCGCGACGCGGCTGGCTGGAACGACAGGACGTGCTCAATACCCGCCCGTTGGCGCAACTGCAGGCCTTCCTCAAGCGGCGCTGAGCGGTGGCATGGAGAACCGCCCTGCTCACGTCTTGTAGCGCCGCATCACTCTTTCCAGTGTCTGCCCCAGCTCATGCAGCGATTGTGCCGCGGCCTCGGTCTCGCGCGTGCTCTCGGCGTTACGGGTGGCCGAGGCGCTGATATCGTCCATGGCCTGCGCAAGCTGGTCGATGCCGGCCAGCTGCTGCTGCGCCGAGACGGCAATCTGGGCCGCTGCCTGCGCGCTCTCGGCAATGCTCTCCGCCAACTGCCGGATCGACTCGCCGGCCGCTTTGGATTGTTTCACCCCCGATTCCACCGCCTGCGCCCCCTGCTCCGCCGTCTGTACGGCGCCGCTGATCGCCTTCCCGATATCGTTGAGGATGGACCGTACCTGTACCGTGGCTTGCTTGGACTGCTGGGCCAGGCTCCTCACCTCTTGCGCCACGACCCCGAAACCCAGCCCCTGTTCGCCGGCCTTGGCCGCTTCGATCGACGCGTTGACCGCCAGCAAATTGGATTGATCGGCCAGGTCGTTCACGGTGGCGATGATTTCGCCGATCATCATCGCATGCTCCGTCAGCTTGATCGTGCTGGCGGCAATCTGCCCCATGTGCTCGCGGATATGCAACATCCGGGCGACGGCATCATCCACCGACTCCTGGCCCAGCTGCGATACCTGGGCGGCGCGCTGAGCGGCTTCGGACACGTGCTGAGCCTTTTCGCTGGCGATCAGCGCGGTCTGCTTGGTCTCGGCCATGGTGATGACGGCCTGGGTCACCGCGCTGGCGCTATCGGCGGCACCGGAGGCGACCTGACTGGCGCCGCTCAGAATGGTGGTAGCCGAACTCGCCAACACCGCCACGCCGCCGCTTATTTCATGATTCATCTCGCGCAGGCTATCCACCATCTCTTCCAACGCCTGCCCCACACTACCCATATAGGACTGCGGGTCGACACGTACGGTCAGATCGCCCTCTGCAATGCGCTGGGCCAGCGCCATCAGCGTGGCATTCTTTTGCAGTTCGCTCTGATGCATCTGGGCGAGGCGCGCGTAGAGCATTCCGTTCTCGAGCAACAACATCAGCAGCACGAAACTGGCGGCCAGCAAGCCATAGATGCGCCCGGCATAGAAGCCCAGATCGAAGCGTCCGGCGTTGAGCATGGCGGACAGGGCGATATCGAACAGCCATGCACAGACCACCACCATCACCCACAGGTCAAGCACCGAACGCACCCGGCAGCGCCACAGCCGGACCAAGGCGAACAGGCTGAAGACCCAGACCGAGACGATGACGTAGACCATGGCCGGGGTGTAATGGTTGCCGCGCATGATTTTCGGGAGCGCGTCCTGCCCGACCGTGGCGGCCACGGTGAACGCACCCACCAAGCCGAACACGCCGGCCACCGCCAGGGGCGTAAACCGTGTCAGGCGACTGAGGCTACGCGGTTGATCCTTCAGCCAGGCGTAGGCGATCACGAACAGCGGAAACCCGGCGTGCCAGAACATATACAGCCAGGCCGTGCTTTGGGGGCCGGCCCCCAGCCATCCCCCCGGCGCAAAAAGATCGGGAAAAGTGAGCGCATGCACCGTGGCCATGCAGGCGGTAAAGAGATAGCCGCACGCCAGCACCAGTAATCCGGGGGTGCGCAAGATGCGGAACTGCCCGAACAGCAGCACCGCCGTGATCAGGTCGTTGATGACCAGCGCCGACTCGTAGACGGGAATAAAGGCCCAAACGCGCGGGAGCGGGAGCTTGGCAAACGGCACCAAGGCCAGAAATATCACGAGGGACACCAGCACCACCGTTTTGACAAGACGCCACTCACGCGGCGTCGGCAGCAACGTGGATAAATATGCCCGGCTCTCCTCGGCCACGTCTTGCACCATCACCCTCCCCCTATCCGCCGGTAAAGACCCCGCCCATGCAGCACACTTGCCGTTTTACTTGTATAGCATGGTCATGCTGTTACTGGCGTGTCGACGTGCCCGCTCCTGGGAATCGCGTAACTGTCGCCAGGCGGCACAAGATGACCTGGCGTCGACTTGTCAGGGGTGGACTCAAGATGCTTTTGCCCGGGTAAACGCCGTGATGGATAGTGCGCCCCGCCCCGGGTCCGCGTGGGTTGACACCCGCTCGTCGGCGACCGCGCTGCCTTGCGGAGTGCCGGTTTTGTCCATAAAACAATGATATGCAATTGACGTTGCCATCGGCATTTGTAACGCCGTACGGCGCCAGCTGATCGATTACGAGGACACCATGGCCACCCTGCTTGATCCGACATCCAACGAACAGAAGTACAGCAAACTCACCAGTGGCGTTATTGTTGGGGCCACCACCGCCAACAGCACGCGGCTCTGGGTCCGCATCTACCAACCTGGCAAGTGGAGTCTGGTCGTCACGGCGAGCCCGCTGAGCGGCGACCTGGTACGGCTGGAAGAAAAGACGGTTCCCGCATTTCTGGCCGGCAACGGGATCGCGGCGGCCTATCTGGGCGAGCACGATTTCACGCATGACAACAGCCTGACCCACGTCTTCGACATCGCCGGCCTCAACCCGGATACCCGGTACTACTACGCGGTCATCGCCAGCGAACTGGATGCGGGCAAGGTGGCGCGCCGCACCGAAATCGGCGGCGATGCGCCGCGCCATTTCCGCACCATGCCGGAGTCCCCGTCCGAGATCGTCTTCGGCTTCTACAGCTGCCACGACCATATCAGCAACAACGGTAGCGCCGGGGCCTGGCCACACTATCTCGAACAGCTGGGAGACACCCGGGCCCATTTCTCGATCGGCGGCGGCGATCAGGTCTACGTCGACACCAACGGCAAGAATCGTTTCCTGGATATCTGGTCCTGGCTGAAGGACAACAAGAAAGCGCTGCTCGACAAGTTTGCCCTTGGCAAAGGCAAGTACGATGAGGCGGGCATCCAGCAATACCTGCTCGACATCTACCGCTGGTATTACCGGGTCTACTGGAGCGTGCCCGAGCTGCGCTCGGTCTTCGAACAAGTTCCGCAGTACATGATCTGGGACGACCACGAGATCATGGACGGCTGGGGCTCATTGACCTGGAAGGAACGCGCGGCGCAAATCTGCTCGTTCTGGGAGGAAGAAGACAGCAAGCCCAACCTGATGCTGTTGCAATTGATGTGGAAAGCCGCCTGCCAGGCTTATTACGAATACGAGCACAGTCACAACCCCGCTACGTCCTACAACGCCGCGGACCCCGACCAATGCCAATGGGACTACGCTTTCCGCCATGGCGGCGCGGCCTTCTACGTGCTGGACATGCGCGGTCATCACGATGTCGAAAAGAACAAGGGCAAGAAAATACCCGACAAGAACATCTTGCTGGGTCAGGCCCAGTTCGACCGTTTCCGCCAGTGGCTGGGGAGCGAGGATGTGAAACAAGCCAATGCGCTGTTCATCGTCTCGCCGGTTCCGGTGGTCCATTGGGTCGATCGCCTGGTCAACTACGCCGACCTCGGTGAAGCCAAGGATGATTTCAAGGACGAGTGGGGTCATGAAACCAACCAATGGGAGCGCAATCAGCTCCTGGAGACCCTGTTCAAGAGCATCGATCAGACCGGCAAGAAAGTGGTGTTCCTCAGCGGGGACGTGCACTGTGCCTCGATCTTCAGGATTCGCCACCGTAAATTCCCCGCCGCCAAGGTCTACCATGCCACCTCGAGCGCCATCTCCCGCAAGCCGGCGCCCAAACTGAGCCTGATCGGCATCAGTTCAGGCGGCGCCATGGAGAATAACGACAATGTCTTTACCGAACGACTGTACGCCCTGACGGGGTCCAACAACTTCCTGATGGTGCGGGCGCGCCCCGGACCCAATCCGGAAATCATCATCGAATTGAACTGGGCGGGCGGCGACGAAGGCGAAATCACCAAACGCCGCATCGTGCTCGATTAAGGCAAGCCAGCGCGGGTCGCCCGCCTTCTGTTCCACGCGGGTCAGGGCCATTGCCGGTCACGTCCTCGTGCCATGGCCCTCTTTCCGGCAGGCGGCCATCCTGCCGTCATCACCTCCTTTTTGCGGTGCGGCGACACCCCCGTATTTCATCGTGATACGCGTGCTGTCGACCTGAACTAACATGAATTGCCACCCTCTTAGTGAAGTAGGGCCGGTTCAGCTAGTTTTCCGGTTATATATCGGCATGCGTTGGCCGTAACGGTACGGCAGCCTGCGCCGCGCAACCGGATGATGCTCCCATCGAACCGGCCAGCTAGTGGGGCGGGTCCGCCCCGGCGGGTGCCTTGACGCCCAGTATCGGTTGTTTTTTCGGCGAACGGAGCACTCGCTTTATCCTGTCTGAAGTTGAAGGAGGAAAGCCATGTTCCGATCACGTTCCGTTCGCACTTCCGTACTGACTTCGTTACTAGGGGCATCCCTGCTGTTGCTGGGCGGCTGTGCCAGCTCAGGCGATGTCGACAAGCTGCGCGCCGATATCGACCGTGCCCAGCAGACCGCCGATCAGGCGATGAAAGCGGCAGCCTCGGCCCAGGCCTCGGCCGACAACGCCGGCAAAAAAGCCGACCAGGCGATGACGGTGGCGAACCAGGCCAATCAGACCGCCAACCAGGCCAACCAGACGGCCACCGATGCCAATCAGCGGCTGGATCGGATGTTCAAGAAAACCATGATGAAGTAGACGAAAGCGAGCGGGTGGGCCTCCGCGTTCAGCGGATGACCACTCGCATGCCAAGCCGCGCCCAGCGCGCGAATTGGTGCAGTTGCGCATTGCTGAGCGCGACGCAGCCATTAGTCCAGTTGAAGTCGCGATGAATACGATAGCTTCCGCGCCCGACGCCATGAATGCCGATGGCGCCCCCCAGCGCAGTGAATTGCGGCGGCAGCCGTCCGGCGCTGGCCGCCAACAGAATATCGTCACGGGTGCCCGCATCGATGCGGCCGTCGTGAAAAGCTTGCTCGGCGTGTTCCGGGCGGGGGTAATCGAGTTGGTAGAAACTGCCGAATACGTGCGGGGTGCGAATGCGCATGATGTGGAAGCTGCCCAACGGCGTGCTGCCATCGCCGTGGTAGTGGAGCGGCGCGACGCCGCCCCGCCCCACCGAAATGTTGTCGAAGCGCTGCAGCGGGCGGCTGCCCTGGTACACGGTAAGGGTGCGGGCGGCGGTATCCACCTCGATCCAGCGCTCGGTACCAGCTTGGGCGGGCATGCTCAGCGCCAGCCACATCAGGGTCAGTGCATACCGGATCAGCCTCGCCATGTGTCTCGCTCCCTTGCCCGCCTTGTCCTGCCCATAACGCTGGCCGTCATCGGCTTGGCCCCCGCGGCGGCCGCTACCTTTGCGCTGCCGACCGACGGCTCGACCGTAGTGGGCCAGGTACTGGTGGTCGAACCGACCGGCAACAACACGCTGCCCGACATTGCCCGCCATTACGATATCGGCTACGAGGAGATCGCTCGCGCCAACCCCGAGCAGTCGGTCTGGACGCCGCACGGCGCCGTGGTGGTGCCGCGCCAGTTCATCCTGCCGCCCAAGCCGTGGCAGGGCGTGGTGCTGAACATCCCGCAGCGGCGGCTGTACTACTTTCCGGCAACCACCAAGGGACAGCCACCGCAACAGGTCATCACCTATCCCATCAGTATAGCGCGCGAGGGCTGGTCGACCCCGCTCGGGGCCACCCGCATCAAGGCTAAATTCAAGGACCCGGCCTGGTTCGTTCCGAAGAGCATCCGCGACGAGCATTTGCGCGAGGATGGCGTCGAGCTGCCGGAGTACTTCCCCCCGGGCCCCGACAACCCGATGGGCATGCTGGCGATGCAGACCGGCTTCCCCGGCATCTTCATCCACGCCACCAACCGGCCGTGGGGGGTGGGCCTGCGCACCAGTCACGGTTGCCTGCATCTGTATCCCGAGGATGCCGCGCAGATTTTCCCGCAGATGAAGGTGGGGACGCCGGTCAGGGTGATCGACGAGCCCGTGCTGGTCGGCAACGATGGCGGCCGCTGGGTGATGGCCACCTTCGAACCGGTGGACGAGTACCCGGACAAGGTTCCGCTGGAGCAGCGGGTCGCGCAAACGCTCTCGACCGTGCCCCTGCCGCCCGATGAAATCGACCAGGAGCGGGTAATGCAACTGGCCACCACCCCGCAACCGGTGCCGGTCGCGCTGTCGGCCTCAGAGCCGGGCCTGGACGACTGGCTCAGCGAGTTGCCCGTCGAGCCGTACAACTTCGAGCCCTACGGCATCGATGCCAACAATGCCCTGCTGCCTCGCCTCCCCGCCAGCGAGGAAATCGAATTGCCGTAACCATGCGCCAAAGGTTGGCCGAAGAAGCGTGAGTTCGGCACCGTGCGTTCGTCAACGCTCCGGGCGCACCATGCAAAAGAGCCGCATTGCGGCTCTTCGTGCTACAGGGTTCAGATCAACCCGAGCCCCTTGAACATCACCAGCAGGATCAGCAGCGGCGTGACCAGCTTCAGCAGCCCGTGCAGGCCCTTCACGATCCGGCCATTGTCCAATACCCCCTGATTGCTCAGCGCCTCCAGCATTTTCTGCTTGCCCCAGACCCAGGCCACGAACAGGCAGATGAAGATGCCGCCCAACGGCAGCAGGATGTTGGAGGTCAGGTAGTCGAACAGATCGAAGAAGGTCATGCCGAACAGTTTGACGTCGGCCAGCACGTTGTTGGACAAGGC
Organism: Pseudogulbenkiania sp. AW2-16; assembly: GCF_056824575.1. NCBI lineage: Bacteria > Pseudomonadati > Pseudomonadota > Betaproteobacteria > Neisseriales > Chromobacteriaceae > Pseudogulbenkiania > Pseudogulbenkiania sp. AW2-16. The sequence continues at coordinate 3,454,037 of NZ_CP157668.1, forward strand.
GCAGCTGGAGCCGATCAGGCCCAGCAACAGCAGGTTCAGCAAGGTGGCGCGGGGGCGGCTGATACCGAAGCGGCCCACCATCACCGATACCGGCACCTCCAGCAGCGACAGCATGGCACCGGTAGCCGCCACGGCCGCCAGCACGAAGAACAGCACCATGAACACGTGGCCGAACGGCATGCTGGCGAAGACCGCCGGGATGGTGATGAACAGCAGCGCCGGCCCAGCGCCGGGCTGGAAGCCGAAACTGAATACCGCCGGGAAGATGGCGATACCCGCCAGCATCGACACGAACAGATCGGCGCTCATCACGCGCAGCGTGGTGGTTGGGATGTTCTGGTCGTCGCGGAAGTAGCTGCCGTACGTGATCATGGTGCCCATGCCGATGGAGAGCTTGAAGAACGCCAGCCCCATGGCGACAAGCACCACTTCGCCGCTGATCTTCGACCAGTCCGGGGTGAACAGGAAGGACAGGCCCTGCGCCGCGCCCGGCAAGGTCAGGCTGCGTGCGCCAATCACCAGCAGCAACACGAACAGCAGCGGCATCAGCTTCTTGGTCACGGCCTCGATGCCCTTGGCCACGCCAAACAGCAGGATTCCGCCGATCAGCAGCAAGACCCCCCACTGCCACAGCAGCGACTGCACCGGATCGGAAATCAGCCCCTTGAAGGCCGCCGAAGTGACCGCCGGGTTGCTGGAGAGGATGTCACCACGCAGCGCCTTGAACACATAGGCAAACACCCAGGCCGCCACCTCGGTGTAAAACGCCATGATCAGAAACGCCGCAATCACGCCAAAGGCGCCGATCAGCCACCACGGCTGTCCCGCCGGAGCCAAGGTACGCAGCGTGGTCACCGCATCGGACTTCGCCTTGCGGCCCAGCATGATCTCGGAAATCATCACCGGCAAGCCGACCAGCAGCGTGGCCAGCAGGTAGATCACCAAAAACCCGGCGCCGCCGTTGGCACCGGTCACGTAAGGGAATTTCCAGATGTTGCCCAGCCCAACCGCCGAGCCGAGCGTGGCGGCCAGCACGCCGAAACTGGAAGAAAACGCATCGCGGGTTTTGCCCGTTGCCGCCGTGGCCGCGTGTGGAGTGTGATTTTTCATCGAAAACTCTGCCTGAAACAAATGACAAGCCCGTCCCGCTTGTGGCGGGGACGGGCGCTCGGGCGAGAGTGTACGAAGTTTTGATCTGGCCGGCTATTGCCTGGTCGGCCTACTTCCAAAGTCAGAACAGGAAGCGTCGGCGTCCGGCGCTGGGTGGCAGCAAACCGGCATGCGGGACACGAGAGCGCGGGCGAACCATGCCGCCCTGCCCGTCACAGCACCACCGGCCGATCGGACAGTTCGTTGACGCGATGCCCCTCCGCCGGGAAATGCTTCGCCAACAGATGGGTGACCGCGAGGATGCCTTCCACGGCCCCTTCTTCGTAGTGGCCATGGCTGAAGGAGGTTTCCATGATCCGGCAAATGCGCTGCCACTCATGAGCGTCGACCTTGGCATGGATGCCTCGGTCGGCGACGATCTCGACATCGTGATCCGCCAGCAGCAGGTAGATCAGAACACCGTTGTTGTACTCGGTATCCCATACCCGCAGCAGGGAAAATACGTCGAGGGCCTGCGCCCAGGCCGTATGGCCACGGAGCAACGCCGATGTATGCAAGGCACCCTCGACGGCAAAGCGCACTTGTCCGGCATGAAGTCGCTCGCCGTCCTTGATGGCCACTTCGATTGCGTTCAGGGTACTGGCCGTGAAACAGCGCCGGACTTGCCAGGGCGTCACGGTCAGATGCCGAACGATACGTTTGATATTCATGCTCACCACCTGCCCGAGGCGCCGCCGCCTCCAAAACCGCCACCGCCGCCGCTGAACCCGCCGCCACCAAATCCACCGCCCCCTCGGCCGCCGGACCAGCCGCCGCCGCTATGCCATCCGCCGCGCCCCCCCATGCCGCCCAGCAAGGTAAAGAAAAAGGCCATCAACCCCGCCGTGAGCGCCAGCGTGATCGCTCCCAGCACCATCCACGCCAGCACCGCGACCGCACTGCCGGTCACGATCGCCGCCGGCAACCGGCCCAACAGCAGGCGCAGGAATCCGCCCACGACGAACGCCACCACCACGACCAACGGCGCCAGCGAGGACACGCTGACCTGGCGCTGCGCCGCGGGTCTTGACGGCGGCGGCAGGGGCTCGCCGTTGACGACCCCGATGATGCGCGCCACCCCGGCCGTGATGCCGCCGTAGAAATCGCCCTGCTGAAAACGCGGCACGATGATCTCGCTGATGATGCGCTTGCAGGTGGCGTCGTTCAGCGCCCCTTCTAGGCCGTAACCGACCTCGATACGCAGGTTGCGGTCATTCTTGGCCACCAGCAGCAGCGCGCCGTCGTCTACGTTTTTGCGGCCGAGCTTCCACTGCTCAACCACGCGCAGCGCGTATTGCTCGATGGCCTCCTCCCCCGTAGTCGGCACGATCAAAACCGCCAGCTGGCTGCCCTTGCTCGCCTCGAAGGCGCGCAGCGTCTGCTCCAGCGCCTCCGTCTGGTCCGGGCTCAAGGTGGCGGTCTGGTCGACGATGTGGGCGCTCAGCGGAGGCACCGCCACCGTCTGGGCGACCGCCCCCAGGCTCCAGCCCAGGGCCAAGGTCAGCAACAGGCTCCACAGCAACAGCACGCGCCAGGACCGCATCAGGAACCCCCGGCGGCTTTGGGCGGTGTCGACGGCGTGGGCGTACTGCCGAAATCGACACGCGGCGCGGTGGAGAGCGCCTGTTCGTTTTCCACTGTGAAGTTGGGCTTCACCTTGAAACCAAACGCCATGGCGGTCAGGTTGGAGGGGAAGCTACGCACGGTAACGTTGTACTGCTCAACCGCCTTGATGTAGCGGTTGCGGGCGACGGTGATGCGGTTTTCCGTGCCTTCGAGCTGGGCTTGCAGGTCGCGGAAATTGGCATCGGCCTTGAGCTGCGGGTAGTTTTCTGAAACCACCAGCAACCGCGACAGGGCGCCGCTGAGTTGGGCTTGGGCCGACTGGAATTTGGCCAGCGCCTCCGGATCGTTGGCCAGCTCCGGCGTGATCTGGAGGCTACCCACCCGTGAGCGGGCCTCGGTGACCTGCGTCAGCACCTCCTTCTCATGCGAGGCGTAGCCTTTGACGGTGTTGACCAGATTCGGCACCAGGTCGGCACGGCGCTGATACTGGTTCAGCACCTCCGACCAGCTGGCCTTGAGCTGTTCATCATTGGATTGCAAGGTGTTGTAGCCGCAGCCGGACAAACTCAGCAGCATGACGGCAAGCAAGGCGATCCATAGCTGGCGCATTCGATTCCCCTTTGGATATGGCAGCAAGGCACTCAGAGCAGGCATCGTTCGGCTCTGCACCGGGCTGCCCTGAATCATTTCATTACAGCTTAACCGGTAACAAAAAACAAAATGACATCAAGGTGAGAGACAGGGGAAACGGAGATGCCCGGACTTCATGGCAGAGACAGGCCGGCGCACACCACAGCGGCAGTCGTCGTGACCACGACGACTGCCGCCATTGCAGAAAGCGCTACAGCAAGAAGAATGATGGGCGATCACTCCCCGCCCACCGGCTACAGGTTCAGCTTGGAAACCTTGGTGCCTTCAAACGTCAGGTTCGCCATCAAGCCGTTGTTGGTCAGGGCAAAACCCACCACCGGCTGTTGCGCCGTATTCAGGTCGATATCGCCATTGGCACCCATTTTCAGCAACGCCACCGAGGCGTCCGCCCCTACCGTCCAGCCCGAGCCAGAGCGGAATTTGTCGAGCGCGTCCTTGGTCATGAAAAGGAAGATGATGGCCTTGGACTGGGCGCCGATCTGCCAGCCGAACGAGGCACTCGCCGTCTGGTAGTAGCCGGAAGGCTTGCCGTCAACCCGCAGCGCCCCCTTGCCGTACTCGCCGCCGACAACCAGCCCGGCCGCGATGACCGACGGGAAGATCAGCACACCCTGGGCTTTGGCCACCAAGGCGCGAGAGCTCGGCGCGTTACGGTACAGGCGTGCCAACGTGGCGTCGTACCCGGCGTCGATTTCACGCGCCTCGCTCGCTGCATTCATCGAGCGAGTCGAAGGCGATTCGCTCATCTTGCCGGTGGTGGTCGTGCAGCCGCTGGCCAACACCGATAATGCTGCCACTAATCCAATGCATAACTTTCTGGTTTGCATATCGTCCTCCTGATGGTCTCGAGGTAGTACCGGGGAACACGATTGCCCCCGGTGGAAGGCAGTTGAAGTGCGTGGGATGGAATCGGCCCCGCACCGCCTGCCGCGACCGTGAACGGCACAGCCCCCACGGATGACCTGAAGCAGTACGGCAACGATGGTGATGGAAAGATGAGATGAAGCAAGTTGCCAAGCGTATACAACGTCAGCCGGCCGAGAACCGACCACAGCCAGATACCATGACCATGGACTGAAACAACACGACTTCTCGGCATGCCACGACAGGGGAACTACGAGCCTTGCCCTCCGTTATAGCACCCTGACAGATGACACAGGCGGCCGGGTGGCAGGCCAGCATCGGCTTTCCCGGCCAGTGAAGAAAACCCTCTGTATCGGGGCGGATAATTTTGCCGGCAAAAAAACGTTGCAATGCATTGACGCCACGAGCGGGAATCGATATTATTCGCCGCTCTTCAGGAGGGATTCCCGAGCGGTCAAAGGGATCAGACTGTAAATCTGACGGCTCTGCCTTCGAAGGTTCGAATCCTTCTCCCTCCACCAGTATTCGATAGAAAGCCCGGACATTTGTTCCGGGCTTTTTGTTTTTCCTGTCCGGCACCCAGCTAATGACAGCCGATTGCCGAGCGTCGACGTTCACCGTCGGCATGGCGTCATCGTCGCCCTGCTTTCACTTCCAGAAGCTCTCTAAGCGCTCCCTCTTGCAACCCGATGCACAATGCGGCCGTGGCGTCATGTAGCGTGGCCGACACCCGTCGCCGGGCCTGCCTGACCGCCGATGTCCCGGAACGCCAGACGGTAATGGGTTGCCAAGGCTGGAACCATTCACCCATAGGGCATACCATGATGCTCTACCCCACCCCCGTCAGCCATGCCCACCGATCCGGTGGTCAGCACGCGTTCCCACAAGGAGATAACGTTATGAAATGCCTGGCATTACGGCATGTAGCCTTTGAAGACTTGGGCGTCTTCGACACCGTATTGAAACAGTTCGGCTATGACGTCGAGTACCGCCAGGCCGGCATCGACCGGATGGAGGCTGACGACTGGCTCAGCCCCGACCTGCTGGTGGTACTGGGGGGCCCCATCGGCGTCTACGAACAGGCTGATTACCCTTGGTTGGGGGGCGAGATCGATGGCGTGGCCCGACGCCTGACTCAGGGTCTGCCGACGCTCGGCATCTGCCTGGGCGCACAGATCATGGCCGCTGCGCTCGGGGCCCGGGTCTACCCCGGCCGGGCGAAGGAAATCGGCTGGGGCGCGGTCTCGCTCTCGGCGGCCGGCAATCGCTCCAGCCTGTCTTGTTTGCAAGAGGTGCCGCTGCTGCACTGGCATGGCGACACGTTCGACCTGCCGGCCGGCGCGCAGCTGCTCGCGTCCACCGAGCTGACCCCGCACCAGGCTTTTGCCTGGGGCAACAACGCGCTGGCGCTACAGTTCCACCCCGAAGTCGACGGCCATCTGATCGAGGCGTGGCTGATCGGGCACAGCGGCGAGTTGCAGCATGCCGGCCTGTCGGTTCCCGAGCTGCGTGCCGCCAGCCACCGCTTCGCCGACCACGCGGCCCGGGCCGGCGCGGCGATGCTGGGCGCCTGGCTGCGGCAACTGGGTACGACGCGATGCGAATAGCGGTGGATGCGCTGCTGGTCGGCCGTTCCGCACCGCTGGCAGGCACTTCTCACCAGAGCGGAATCCACAAGAGCCTGGTTGCGACGCCGCTCTGGCTATCGGAACAGGGCTTCGACGGTGACGAGCAGGCGGACCGACGGGTGCACGGCGGTCCGGAAAAGGCCGTTCATCATTACCCGCGCGATCACTACCCCGCCTGGATCGAGCAGTTGGGCGCACAGCCGCTGCTGCTGGCGCCGGTGCCTTCGGCGAAAACCTCTCAACTCGCGGCCTCACCGAAGAATCTATCTGTGTGGGGGATGTTTTCGAGTTGGGCCAGGCGGTGGTGCAGGTGTCGCAGGGACGCCAGCCGTGCTGGAAGCTCAATGCCCGCCTGGGGCACAAAGGAGCGGCCAGGTTGATGCAGGACATGGGCCGGACCGGCTGGTATTACCGTGTGCTGCAAACCGGCTGGGTGCGCCCGGGGGATGTGCTCGTGCTCGCCGAGCGTCCTGAACCAGCCTGGCCCTTGCTGAGGGTGATCCACGCGCTGTTCGGGCGAGAGCCCGAGCAAATGCGCGAGTGGGCCGCCGCCGCCGAGCTGGCGCCACTGGCCGAGAACTGGAAACGCACCTTCCGGCGCCGCCTCGAGAGCGGCGCCGTGGAAGACTGGTCGAGACGGCTGGAAGGCTGAAGGCGTGGCCGGAGCCGATCTTCCCGGCTTCGGCCAACCCCGCCTCCGGCACGGGCGCGACGGGGCTAACCGCGCTCAGAACCTGTTTACGATCTCGCGGGCTAGAGCGAGACAAGGCAAAAACGGCTGAGGAAGCGGCGTTTACACGTGGTAAATGCGCATTCCGAAGACGGCTTTAACGCCGTCTCGCCGACGCGCAGCAGATCGTAAACGGGTTCTCAGGGCAGCCGCGCCTGCGGCGTGATCTGGCGCGGGTCGACCTTCAGCTCGATCAGCGCAGGACCGCCGGCCTCGGTGGCGCGGGCGAACGCGGCCGGGAAGTCCTCGCTGCGTCCCACCACTTCGGCGTGCGCACCCAATGCCTGCGCCAGCGCGACGAAATCCGGGTTTTGCAAATCCGTGGCAAAGGGGCGTGAAGGGTATTCGCGCTCCTGGTGCATGCGGATGGTGCCGTACATGCCGTTGTTGACCACGATCACCACCACCGCCGCGCCGAATTGCCGCGCCGTAGCGAGTTCCTGCGGGTACATCATGAAGCAGCCGTCACCGGCGAAGCACACCACCTGCCGCTCGGGGTGCTGCAGCTTGGCGGCAATCGCCGCCGGCAGGCCGTAGCCCATGGCCCCGTTGGTCGGCGCGAGCTCGGTGGCGGGCCGGCGGTAGCGGTAGAAACGGTGCACCCAGACGGCGTAGTTGCCGGCGCCGTTGCTGACGATGGCGTCGGCCGGCAACACTTCGCGCAAGTGCGTCATCACCTTGCCCATGTCGACGCCGCGGTGTTCGGGCGAGGTCGCGGGCGGGGTGCTGAAGGCCAGGTACTCGGCACGGGCATCTTGCGTCCACTGCCGCCAGGCATCGCCATCGAGCGGCGGCAGTTCGCCAAGCGCTCCGGCGAAGGACTGCATCCCGGCATTGATCGGCAGGCGGGCGCGGTAGACCCGGCCCAATTCTTCCGGGTCGGCGTGAACGTGGATCAGGGTCTGCGCCGGCTGCGGGCTGGCGATCAGGGTGTAGCCGTTGCTGGTGACTTCCCCCAGCCGGGTGCCGATGGCGAGGATGAGGTCGGCGCCGCGCACCCGTTCGGCCAACTGTGGCGACAGCCCGAAACCGAGATGGCCGACGTAGTGCGGGTCGTCGTTATCGAACAGGTCCTGGCGGCGGAAGGCGGTGGCCACCGGCAGCGCGTTGGCCGCGACGAAGCGATGCAAGGCCCGGCAGGCTGGCGTGCTCCAGCCACTGCCGCCGACTACCAGCAAGGGGCGCTGGGCAGCACTCAGGAGCCGGTGCAATTCGCTCATGTCGGCTTGAGACGGCGCGGCCTGCACCGCTTGTGCCGCTACCGCCGGCCCCGCCACGCCCTGGCTGAACAGGATATCGTCCGGCAGCGCCACCACCACCGGCCCTGGCCGGCCCGACATCGCCACGCTGAAGGCACGCGCCACCACTTCGGGGATGCGCTCGATGCTCTCGATCTGCGTCGCCCACTTGGCCAGGCCGCCGAACATCCTGACGTAGTCGACCTCCTGGAACGCCTCGCGGCCGAGAAAGCCGCGCTCGACCTGGCCGATGAACAGGATCATCGGGGTGGAATCCTGCATCGCGGTGTGCACGCCGTTGCTGGCATGGGTGGCGCCCGGCCCGCGCGTGACGAAGCAGATGCCGGGGCGCCCGGTGAGCTTGCCGTAGGCATCGGCCATGTACGAAGCCGCCCCTTCGTGGCGGGTGACGACGGTGCGCACGCCCTGTTCGTCGCGCAAGGCATCGAGCACCGGCAGGTAGCTCTCGCCGGGCACGCAGTACACTGCCTCCACCCCGTTCTTGACCAGTGATTCGACCAGAATCCGCCCGCCGTTACGCGGTGCCTCGATGTCCTGCATGGCAATCCTCTCTAATCTTCCATGAACCGCAATCCTGACGCGGCGTGGTGCGCCGCGACCTGCTCTCGTTCGCCGGGTGGGGTGTGATCGTGCGAAACCGGTGCTCAGTCTCTGCCTTCCCCGTGGCGTGCTCAAGCGATGCATTTTGCTTAGCTCATTCCGGAAACTCATCAACTCGGCCATGGATTCACTCTGCCGCGCAGGAGCGTCGGAGGAGTCAGGCGTAGCGGAACCCGGCATCGGTGGCTCCCGGCGTTGACGGGGCGAGGCAAGAATAGCGCGGCAAAGGAATAGCACCTCCACCCCTCCTGCACTCATGCAGGAACACGCCGTGCGAAGGTGCCGCAGCAAGTTGGCGAACGGGTTCTAAGATGAAAGCAGCGACAGGCAGGAGTGAACCATGGATACAGGCAAGGTTGCGGTGATCGTCGGCGTCGGCCCGGGTCTGGGCTGCGCCCTGGCACAGCGTTTCGCCCGCGCCGAGATGCACGTGGCACTGGTGGCGCGCGACGTGAACAAGCTGGAAGGGCTGGCGGCCGACTGCACCGGCGTGCATCACGCCGGCCGGGCTTACGGCTGCGATGCTACCGACGAGGCGGCGGTCGAGGCGCTGTTCCAGAATATCCGTAGCGACCTAGGAGAGCCGGACCTGGTGGTGTACAACGCCGGGCGTTTTGCCCCGGCGGGTCTGCTCGACACCAGCCGCGAGGAGTTCGAGCGCTGCTGGCGGGTGGGTTGTCTGGGGGGCTTTCTGGTCGGGCGCGCCGCGGCGCGCGGCATGGTGGCGCGCATCGAGAACGGTGGTGCCGGTGGCACCATCCTGTTCACCGGGGCGACGGCCAGCCTACGCGGCAGCGCCGGCTTCCACAACCTGGCGGTGGGCAAGTTCGGCCTGCGCGCGCTGGCGCAGAGCATGGCGCGCGAGTTGCAGCCCAAGGGCATCCACGTCGCTCACGTGGTTCTCGACGGCCACATCCGACCGCAGTCACCAGGAGAACTCGGCACCGCGCCGAACCCCGACGACATGCTGGACCCGGCGGCGATCGCCGAGGCCTACTACCAGCTCTACCGTCAGCCGCGCAGCGCCTGGACGCACGAACTGGACCTGCGCCCCTGGACGGAGCGCTTCTGAGGCCGGTCCAGACCGGTCACCGCAAGCCAACGGGACGCGTGCCGGCAGAGGCAAAAAAACGCACCCCCCGCTTGACCATGCCGCTGTGCGTGCAATCCTGGCATGGCCATTCAAACGGGGGATGCGCATCAGAAATAGTCGTACCCTTTTACCGGCACGCTATCCGTCCTGGCTTCTTTCCATTCCTCGAAATCGGCCTTGTGATCCCAGAAGAGATACCAGCCGTGATGCTGGTCCTCGACGACTTCCGGATGTTCGGCAAGAAAGCCGTCCATGAACTCGGTGAACGGCGATACGTAGCCGGAATGACCCACCCGGTACGGTTCCCTCGGGGCAATCATCGTCTCACCCTCCCGTTACAACTTCCATGGCGGGAAAAACCGCCACTAGGTTAGAGATTTTTCCAGTCGGGGTGGTTCCCGTTCCATCCGCATATAGTGACATGCGTTACAATCCCAATCCACTGAAAACAAAGGAACTATTTTTGATTAACAGTTGTTGCACCGTGCACTTTTGCCTTTTTGGCCAGTCTAAGAAGAGGCGCAGAGTGCGCCCCGTTCGATTGAGTGCTGAAAGGAGTTTGCTATGGATCTTCACATGCATTCGCATCAGCTGACACATCGGCTGCCCGACTGGCGGGCGGCGTCGCTGGCTGGGGTTCTGGCAGGTGTGGTTTTCCTGCTGCTGGACATGCTGGCCATGGTTATGGCGGGTGGCAGCCCATGGGCTCCTACTCACATGATCGCCGCCATCGTCATGGGCAATTCGGCACTGGGGTCGCCGGCGATGTTCAATATCGGCATCACGGTGGTTGCCCTGATCGTGCACTTTGCGCTGGCTATCGGCATGGGATTGATCCTGGGTCTGATCATGGCACCGTTCCACTTCGACTCGAGCTGGGGCATGGCCTCGGCGGTAGGGGTGGTGTTCGGTTTCGTGATCTACGTGGTCAATTTCTACGGCATGACCCAGTTCTTCCCGTGGTTCGCGGAAGCCCGCAGCTGGACGACGCTGATCGCCCACCTGGTATTCGGTATTGTGGCGGCAGATGCCTACCTGAAACTGGAACGTAAAGAACCCGACAGAGACATGTCGGAAATGGCTCGCTGACCGAGCAAACACCCAGCCCGGGGCATCCCCGGGCTTTTCCATGCCTGCCGGCTTCGGCCAACGTTGGCCGAAGAAGCATGTTCAGCGGCGGATCAGCGCGACAGCGGCAGCAGCCCGGCCAGGCGCTCGAGCCGAAGGTGCTGTTCCAGCGAATCGGCCAGGCGGTCGATGTGCTGCTCGCGCAGGGCGCGGTAGTCGAGCGGCAGCGGTTCTTGCAGCCCGGCCCAGGCGAGCAGTGCACGGCAGGCCTCGGCGTGGTCGAACAGGCCGTGCAGATAGGTGCCGAGGATCTGGCCGTCGTCCGACACGGCACCTTCGCCGCCGCCGGCCAAGCTCACCGCCGGGCGGGCCAGCGCCGGGCCGCTCGACACCCCCATGTGGATTTCGTAGCCGCTCACCGCGGCATCCGCCACCGTGAGCCGCCCTTCCACCCGCTCCAGCCGCTTGTGCTCGGTGAGGGTGGTTGCCATGTCGAAAAGATTGAGCCCCGGCGTGCTGCCGGCCTCGCTCTCCAGCCCGAGCGGGTCGTGCAGCTCGCGCCCCAGCATCTGGAAGCCGCCGCAGATCCCGATCAGTTTGCCGCCCAGGCGCAGGTGGCGGCGGATCGCCGGCTCCCAGCCGTTAGCGCGCAGCCAGGCCAGATCGTTGCGGGTGTTCTTGCTGCCGGGCAGCACGATCAGGTCGGCCGGCGGAATCGCCTGCCCCGCCCCGACCAGGGTCAATTCGACCTGCGGGTGCAGGCGCAGCGGGTCGAAATCGGTGTGGTTGCTCAGGCGCGGGAGCACCGGCGCCACCACGCGCAGGCGCTCGGTGCTGCGCGCGCCGCCCGGCGCGTTCTGCCGCGTGAGGCTGTCCTCGGCCTCGATGTGCAGCCCCATGAGATACGGCAGCACGCCCAGCACCGGCTTGCCGGTGTACTGTTCGAGCCAGTCGAGCCCCGGCTGCAGCAGCGCGAGGTCGCCGCGGAAGCGGTTGATGACGAAGCCGACCACGCGGCGCTGTTCCGATTCTGACAACAGCGCCAGCGTGCCGACCAGGTGCGCGAACACGCCGCCGCGGTCGATGTCGGCCACCAGGATCACCGGGCAGTCCACCGCCTCGGCAAAACCCATATTGGCGATGTCGCCCTCGCGCAGGTTGATCTCGGCCGGGCTGCCCGCTCCTTCCACCACGATGCAGTCGTAGTGTTCGGCCAACCTTTGGTGCGATTGCAGCACCGCCTTCATCGCCTCGGGCTTGTAGCGGTGATAAACCGAAGCTTCCATATTGCCGATGGCCTTGCCCTGCACGATGACCTGGGAGCCGACGTTGCTGTTGGGCTTGAGCAGGATCGGATTCATGTCGGTGTGCGGCTCGACGCCGCAGGCCTGCGCCTGCACCGCCTGCGAGCGGCCGATCTCGCCGCCGTCGACGGTCACGGCGCTGTTGAGCGCCATGTTCTGCGGCTTGAACGGGGCGGTACGGATGCCGCGACGCGCCAACAGGCGGCACAGCCCGGTGGCCAGCGTGCTCTTGCCGGCGTCCGAGGTTGTACCCTGGATCATGATGGTTTTGGCTGGCATGGTTTGACTCCGGGCGCGCTTTTTCCTGACGATCATCCTAGAATGACGCCTTTCGTATTGATGGTGATCGATGCGCGGCGTGCTTCAGCGCAACGTCATCGACCGGCAAAACCGGAATTATATAGGCGCACTTCGTGACTTCCCCCGTTTTTCTGCTGTTGGCTGTTCTCCTCGACAAACTCTTCGGCGAGCCGCCGCGCTGGCATCCCCTGGTGGGCTTCGGCAAGCTGGTGCGCTGGCTGGAACGCCGGCTCTACCCCGCCGCCCCGGCGCAGGAAACCGAGCAGTGCATGCGCTTGCGCGGCGCGATCGGCATCGCCCTGCTCCTGATTCCGTTCACCCTGCTGGCGGCGCTGCTGGCCTGGCTGCCCTTCATCGGCGTGTTCTACAGCGTGGTGCTGCTCTACCTCGCCATCGGCGCCAAGAGCCTGACCCAGCACGCCGAGGCGGTAATCGAGGCGCTGGAGCGGCACGACCTGCCTCTGGCGCGCCAGCGCGTCGGCATGATCGTCAGCCGCGACACCTCGCAGCTTTCCGAGCAGGACGTGGCGCGCGCCACCATCGAATCGGTGCTGGAAAACGGCAGCGACGCCATCTTCGCCGCGCTGTTCTGGTTCCTGCTCTTGGGCGCGCCCGGCGCGGTGCTGTACCGGCTCGCCAACACGCTGGACGCGATGTGGGGCTACAAGAACGAGCGCTACCTGCATTTCGGCTGGGCCGCGGCACGCTTCGACGACGTGCTGAACTTCATTCCGGCGCGGCTCACCGCGCTGACCTATATCGCGCTGGGCGACCGCCGCGCCGGCTGGGCGTGCTGGCGCGCGCAGGCGCCGACCTGGTACAGCCCCAACGCCGGCCCGGTGATGGCGGCCGGTGCCGGCGCGCTGGGCGTGGCGCTGGGCGGTGCGGCCAGCTACCACGGCCAGCTCAAGGCGCGTCCGGCACTGGGGCTGGAACGCGCCCCGGATTGCGGCGACATCCGCCGCGCCGTGCGCCTGGTGCAGCGCGGTCTGTGGCTGTGGGTCGGCATCGGCCTGCTGCTGGCGCTGGTGACGGGAGGCCTCAATGCTTGACCACGGCGGCGGCATCTTGGCGGCGGCGCGCCGTTTCAACATCCCGGTGGAGGACTGGCTCGACCTCTCCACCGGGCTCAACCCGCACGGCTGGCCGGTGCCGCCGATTCCGGCATTCGCCCGGCAGCGCCTGCCGGAAACGGCGGACGGGCTGGAGGCCGCCGCCGCCGGGTATTACGGCTGTGACTCCCTGTTGCCGGTAGCCGGCTCGCAACCGGCGATCCAGGCGCTGCCGCGGCTGCGTCCGCCCGGCCGGGTCGGCCTGCTGGCCGCCACCTACGCCGAACACCCGCACGCCTGGGCACGGCACGGCCACGAGGTGGTGCGCCTGACGCCGGAGCGCATCGACGCGGCGCTCGATACGCTCGACGTGCTCTTGGTCTGCAACCCCAACAACCCGACCGGTTGGTCCGCCACGCCGGAACAGTTGGACGCCTGGCGCACCCGGCTGGCAGTGCGCGGCGGCTGGCTGGTGGTGGACGAGGCCTTCATGGATTGCACGCCGGAGCACAGCATGCTGCCGCGCATCGGCGTGCCGGGGCTGATCGTGCTGCGCTCGATCGGCAAGTTCTTCGGCCTGGCCGGCGCTCGAGCCGGCTTCGTGTTCGCCGGGCGCGAGTTGCTCGCCCGGCTGCAGGAAGAACTCGGGCCGTGGACGCTGAGCGGGCCGGCCCGCGTGGCGGTGCGGCTGGCCTTGCAGGACACGGACTGGCAGGCGCGCACGCGCGAGCGGCTGGTCGCCGACAGCGCCCGGCTCGCCCGGCTGCTGGCCGCGCACGGCCTCGCCCCCGATGGCGGCAGTACGCTGTTCCAGTGGCTGGCGCACCCCGCCGCCGCCGCGCTGCACGACTTCCTGGCCCGCCGCGGCATCCTGATCCGCCTCTTTGCCGAAACCGGCAGCGTCCGCTTCGGCCTGCCGGCGAGCGAGGCCGCCTGGTCGCGGCTGGAGGCCGCGCTGGAGGGTTGGTGTATACCTCAAGAGGAGGCATGCACCGACCTTGAACACAACACGCAACGCTAACGGCGGCCCGCCCCGCGCCATCCGGCTCGGTCTGCGGGCGAACCTGGCCCAGTTCAGCCTGCTGGTGCTGGTCAACGCCTTCGTCGGCGCCATGGTCGGCATGGAGCGCTCCATCCTCCCCGCCATCGCCGAGCGGGAGTTCCATCTGGCGGCGCACACCGCCATCCTCGCCTTCATCGTGGTGTTCGGCGTCTCCAAGGCGCTGACCAATTACGTCGCCGGCCGTTTCGCCGACGTGCACGGCCGCAAGACCATCCTCGTCACCGGCTGGCTGATCGCCACGCCGGTACCGTTCCTGCTGATGTGGGCGCCGTCCTGGAACTGGGTGCTGCTGGCCAACGTGCTGCTGGGCGTGAGCCAGGGCCTGACTTGGTCCATCACGGTCATCATGAAGATCGACCTGGCCGGCCCGCTCAACAGGGGGCTGGCGATGGGCATCAACGAGTTCGCCGGTTATGTCGCGGTCGGCGCGGCAGCGCTCGCCACCGGCTGGCTTGCCGCCCGCTACGGGCTGCGGCCGCAGCCGTTCTACCTGGGCGTGGCCTTCGTGCTGGCGGGCCTGCTGCTGTCGCTGCTGGCGGTGCGCGAGACGCACGCCCATGCCCGGCACGAAGCGCTGCAGCGGCCGGACGCCCACCCCGGCCTGCCCTCGCCCGGGACGATCTTCTGGCGCACCAGCTGGCAGGACCGCAACCTGTCGTCCATCTGCCAGGCGGGTTTGGTCAACAATCTCAACGACGGCATGGCCTGGGGCCTGTTTCCGCTGGCCTTCGCCGCCGCCGGCATGAGCCTGACGCAGATTGGCTGGCTGGCCGCCGTCTACCCGACGGTGTGGGGCGGCTGCCAGCTCGTGACCGGGGCCATGTCCGACCGCATCGGCCGCAAGGGGCTGATCGTGGCCGGCATGTGGCTGCAGGCGGCCGGCATCGTCGTCACCGCCGGCAGCCTGCGCTTCTCCGGCTTTCTCGCCGGCGCGGTGCTGCTGGGCATCGGCACGGCGATGGTCTACCCCACCCTGCTGGCGGCCATCGGTGACGTGGCGCATCCGGGCTGGCGGGCCTCGGCGGTGGGGGTGTACCGCCTGTGGCGCGACCTCGGCTACGCCATCGGCGCCCTGTTGTCCGGGGTGGTGGCCGACCTGTTCGGCATGGCCAGCGCGATCTGGCTGGTAGCCGGGCTGACATTCCTTTCCGGGGCGATTGCCGCGCTACGCCTGCAGGAAACGCATACGACTCCCCGCTGACACGAGCGCCCCTCATCGCGCGGCACAGCCGGACGGCATCGCCGCGTTTGTTCACAAGCCCGCCGCCCTCACGTATCATCCTGCCCCTAAGTGACGGTGACGGGAACGTGGTGCGATGCCACGGCTGCCCCCGCAACTGTAAGCGATGAGCCGGCGCCACGATGCCACTGGAGCAATCCGGGAAGGCGGCGTCAGGCGGTGAAGCGCGAGCCAGGAGACCGGCCGTCACCGATGTCGACACAGGCAGAAGCCGGGCGGGGTGCACCGGGGGAATGCAGGAACCGCCTTGGGCAGTTCGTGCCCTCGCCTGTGGCGACGTAACCAGCTCGAGGGCAATCAACAACATGACGTCGCATCATCCCAGCCGGCCAGGCGGCCGTAGCCGCCTCGTCGGCATACTGGCGTTCCTCTTCATCGCCAACCTGCTCGCCTGGGCGTGGGCGTTTTCCGCCTTCTCGGCGCAGCCGGCACTGCTCGGCACCGCGCTCCTGGCCTACCTGTTCGGCCTGCGCCACGCTGTCGATCCCGACCATATCGCTGCCATCGACAACGTGGTGCGCAAGCTGATGCAGGAAGGCAAGCAGCCCTACGCGGCGGGGTTTTTCTTCTCGATCGGCCATTCCGCGCTGATCGTGCTGGCGGTCGCCATCATCGTCACCACCACGGAAGCCTTGCAAAGCCGCTTCGCCGCCTTCAAGACCCTCGGCGGCCTCGTCTCGACCAGCATTTCGGCCTTCTTCCTGCTGGCCATCGCCCTCACCAACCTGATGATCCTCAAGGGCGTCTGGCGCAACTTCCAGCGCGTGAAGCGCGGCGAGGACGTCAGCGCCGAAGAGATGAACCTGCTGCTGTCGGGACAGGGCCTGCTCGCCCGGCTGTTCCGGCCGCTGTTCCGGCTGGTGACGAAGAGCTGGCACATGTTCCCGATCGGCTTTCTGTTCGGCCTGGGCTTCGACACCGCCACTGAGATCGGCCTGTTTTCCGTTTCCGCCTCCCATGCCTCGGCGGGGACGTCGCTGTGGAACGTCATGGTGTTCCCGGTGCTGTTCACCGCCGGCATGGCGCTGGTGGACACCCTGGACAGCATGCTGATGGTGGGCGCTTACGGCTGGGCCTTCGTCAATCCGCTGCGCAAGCTCTGGTACAACCTCACCATCACCACGATCTCGGTGCTGGTCGCCTTCGGCATCGGCGGCATCGAGGCGCTGGGCCTCCTGGCCAGCCAGCTGCAACTGACCGGCGCGTTCTGGGACGGCGTCGCCCTGCTGAACGAGAGCCTGGCCCATTTCGGCTACCTGGTGATCGGCATCTTCATCGCCAGCTGGGCCGTTTCGGCCGGCATCTACCGGTGGCGCGGCTACGAAGTGCGCTACGGCAAGGCACAGGACAGTCTATGAGAACCCATTACAAACACGTGCTGATGTGCACCGGTCCGCGCTGCACCGAGAACGGCGTCGAGGCCGAGGCCATGTTCAAGGCGCTGGGCCAGACCATCGACGCCTGCGAGGGCTTGCGCGTCAAACGTACCCGCACCCATTGCTTCGCGGTGTGCAAGGAAGGCCCGATCGTCGCCGTGTATCCGGACGGCGTGTGGTACCGCAAAGTCGACGCGGCGGCGGTCCAGCGCATCGTGCACGAGCACCTGGCGGGCGGCTGCCCGGTCGAGGAACTGGTGTTCCACCGCCTGGGCATCGGCGACATCGAACAAGGAGAGCAGCCATGAGCGCCCCCAACCGCGGCGGCATCGTGCTGCTGACCCACGCCGGCACCGACCTCACCGCGCTGCACCGCGCCGAGACCGAGCTGCCCGAGGGCTTCGTGCCGGTGGCCGGTGTCAACCTGCAAACCGTCGACAGCGCCGAGCGCATGGCCGCGCTGCTGGCGGGCACCATTGCCGATACCCGCATCCTGGTGGTGCGGGTGCTGGGCCGCGCCCAGACCATCCCCGGCTTCGAAGAACTGCTGAAGGACGCGAAAGCCCACGAGCGCGCGCTGATCGTGGTGAGCGGCACCGGCGAGCCGGACCCCGAACTCGCCGCCCTGTCCTCGGTGCCGCCGGCGCTGCAGCACGAGGTCACCGCCTACCTGCAGGCGGGCGGCAGCGGCAACATGGCGCAGTTGCTGCGCTGCCTGTCCGACCGCCTCCTGATGAGCGGCTTCGGCTACCAGCCGCCCACCCCGCTGCCCGAGCACGGCATCTACCACCCGGAGCTGTCGGGGCTCGCCACGCTGGACGACTGGGCGGCGATCCGCCAGCCGGACTGGCCGACGGTCGGCATCACCTTCTACCGCGCGCACTGGATGAGCGGCAACACCCGCTTCATCGACCTGCTGGTCGACATGTTGGCCGAACGCCGGCTCAACGCCCTGCCGGTCTATACCGCCTCGCTGCGCACGCTCGACGAGACCGGCATGCCGGCGGCGCTGCAGTTTTTTTGGGAACCTCGTCCATCCGTCGCGAGCGAGTCGAGTGCAAGGCGCCCGGAGCACAGCGACCGAGATAGTACAAACGGTACAGCGAGGGAGCGAGCACCGCGCAACGCAGCAATCGACTCGCGCAGCAGGATGGCCGGGGTTCCCGCGATCGATGTGCTGATCAACACCACGTCGTTCGCCATGGGCGACGTCAACGCCGACGGCCCGACCGCCGCCGGCTGGTCGGTGGCGGCGTTCGAGCGGCTCGACATCCCGGTGATCCAGGCCATCACCAGCAGCATGACCCAACAGCAGTGGGACGCCTCCGAGCGGGGGCTCAACCCGCTCGACACCGCGATGAACGTGGCGCTGCCGGAGTTCGACGGCCGCATCGTCAGCGTACCGATGTCGTTCAAGCACGACGAGGACGAGACCCACTACGCACCGCTGGCGGACCGGGTGCGCCGCGTCGCCGGCATCGCCGCGCGTCAGGTGGCGCTGCGCCGCATTCCGGCTGAACAGAAGCGCATCGCCTTCATCTTCACCAATTCCAACAGCAAGGCTTCGCAGATCGGCAACGCCGTCGGCCTCGATTCGCCGGCCTCGCTGTTCACCCTGCTGCACGCCATGCGCGAGCAGGGCTACCATCTGCCCGGCCTGCCGGAATCGAGCGACGCGCTGATCCACGAGCTGATCGACCGCGGCGCCTACGACGAGGACTACCTGACGGCGGATCAATTAAGCAAAGCCATCGCCAGCGTGCCGGCAGCGCGCTACGCCGAGTGGTTCGGTCAGTTGCCCGACCTGCTGCAGCAGAAGATGCTGGAACGCTGGGGCGAGGCGCCCGGCAGCGCCTACGTGCACGAGGGCAAACTGGTGTTCGCCGGGCTGGAGTTCGGCAACGCCTTCGTCGCTCTGCAGCCGCCGCGCGGCTACGGCATGGACCCGGACGCGATCTACCACACTCCGGACCTGCCGCCGACCCACCACTATTACGCGCTGTATTGCTGGCTGCGCGACGACTGGAAAGCCGACGCCATCGTCCACGTCGGCAAGCACGGCACGCTGGAATGGCTGCCGGGCAAGGGCGTGGGCGTGTCGGAACACTGCTTCCCGGACGCGCTCTTGGGCGATCTGCCGATGTTCTACCCGTTCATCCTGAACGACCCGGGCGAGGGTTCGCAGGCCAAGCGCCGCGCCCACTCGGTGATCATCGACCACCTCACGCCACCGATGACCACCGCCGACACCTATGGGCCTTTGGCGCAGCTCACGCAACTGGTGGACGAGTACTACCAGGTGGAGATGCTCGACCCGGCCAAGCTGCCGTTGCTGCAGCAGCAGATCTGGGACCTGATCAAGGAAGCCAAGCTCGATAGCGATCTGGCGGCGATGCTGGGCCACGACCACGATCACGGGCATGACCACGAGCATCATGATCACCACCATCACGGTCACGAGCACGGTCATCACGAACATGATCATGACCAGCATGAGCATACTCACCCGCACGCAGCAGCGACACCAGCCAGCAAGTACCGGATGCAGCCGGCCAAGCCCGCCCTGAAGCAGACAAGCGCGGCGGCCAGCGTCGGCGGCAAGTACCGTCCGACGACCGCCAAGCCGCACAGCCACGGACACGACCACCACCACGGTCATGGCCATGACCATCATCACCATAGCCATCATGATCACGATCATCACGACCATGACCACCACCACGAGTGGGACGCCACGCTGAACGAGGACGGCGTGCCGCTGACCCTGGCCAAGATGGAAGGCGTGGACGTTGCCCACCTGATCGAGGACATCGACGGCTACTTGTGCGAACTGGGCGCGGCGCAGATTCGCGACGGCCTGCACATCCTCGGCAAGGTGCCGCAGGGCGAGGCGCTGGTGGACATGGTGTGCGCGCTGGTGCGCCTGCCCAACCTCGCCATCCCCAGCCTGCCGGCGAGCGTCGCCGCGGCGCTGGGCATGAACTGGAATGGGCTGCAGGACGACAAGGGCAAGCGGCTGGAAAATGTCCCGCCGCGGCTGCAGGCGCTGGCCGGCACGCCGCTGGTGACGCGTGCCGACGCACTCGACGCGGTCAATGCGCTGGGCCGCCGCCCGGTGGCCACGTTGGCCGAACACGGCTTCGACGCGAGCGTGATCGACGCAACGTTGGCCGAAGCGCTGCCCGGCAGCGCCGACACCGGCGCGATCAAGACCACCCTCGCCTTCGTCTGCCGCGAGCTGGTGCCCAACCCGGCACGCACCACGGAAGAGATCGCCAACTTGCTGCACGGCCTCGCCGGCGGCTACGTGCCGGCGGGCCCCAGCGGCGCGCCGACCCGTGGCATGGCGCACGTGCTGCCCACCGGCCGCAACTTCTACTCGGTCGACCCGCGCAGCCTGCCCTCGCAAGCCGCCTGGCGCATCGGCACCGAGCTGGCGAACGAAGTGCTGGCGCGCCACCGCAAGGAAACCGGCCACCTGCCGGAGACAGTCAGCATCAGCGTGTGGGGCACCAGCGCGATGCGTACCCACGGCGACGACATCGCCGAAATCCTGGCACTCTTGGGCGTGCGTCCGCGCTGGCAGGCCGAGAGCCGCCGCATCACCGGCATCGAGGTGATCCCGCTGGCCGAACTGGGCCGCCCGCGCATCGACGTCACCGTGCGCATCAGCGGCTTCTTCCGCGACGCCTTCCCGCACCTGATCCACCTCGTCGACGAGGCGGTGCACACCGTGGCGCGGCTGGATGAACCGGTCGAGCAGAACTTCGTGCGCAAGCACTACCTCGCCGACCTGGGCCACGATCTGTTCCAAGGGCTGCCGACCGAGGCCGCGAGCCAACGCGCGCTCTACCGCGTGTTCGGCTCCAAGCCCGGCACCTACGGCGCTGGCATCCTGCCGCTGATCAACGAGCAGAACTGGGAAACCGACGCCGATTTCGCCACCGCCTACATCAACTGGGGCGGCTACGCCTACGGCCAGCGCGACAACGGCACCGACGCGCGCGCCGATTTCCGCCATCGGCTGTCCGGCGTCGAAGTCGCGCTGCACAACCAGGACAACCGCGAACACGACATCTTCGACAGCGACGACTACCTGCAGTACCACGGCGGCATGATCGCCACCATCCGCAGCCTCACCGGCCGCCAGCCGCGCCACTACTTCGGCGACAGCCACAACCCGGACAACCCGGCAGTGCGAGGGCTGAAGGAGGAGGTGCTGCGCGTGTTCCGCTCGCGCGTAGCCAACCCGAAATGGATCGCCAGCATCCAGAAACACGGTTATAAAGGCGGGCTGGAGCTGACCGCCACGGTCGATTACCTGTTCGGCTACGACGCCACCGCGCACGTGGTGGACGATTGGGTGTACGAGCAGTTGGCCGAAACCTACGCGCTGGATCAGCAGATGCAGGACTTCTTCGCCGAGAGCAACCCGTGGGCGCTCAACGCCATCACCGAACGCCTCTTGGAAGCGGCCCAGCGCCGGCTGTGGGAAGAGCCGAACCCGGACACGCTCGCCGCGCTGCGCGACCTGCACCTGCAAAGCGAGGCGATGCTGGAAGAACGCGGGGAGAACCCGAAACGATGAAACACCACTACCCCTTCGTCGCCATCGTCGGCCAGGAGCAGCTCAAGCGCGCGCTGTTGCTGTGCGCGGTCGACCCCAGCATGGGCGGCGTGCTGATCCGCGGCGACAAGGGCACCGCCAAGAGCACCGCCGCGCGCGGCCTGGCCGAGGTGCTGCCGCCGATCGCGCGCACCGCCGGCTGCGGCTTCAACTGCGCGCCGGACGCGCCGCTGGCCGAGTGCCCGACCTGCCAGGACCCGGACACGTCGGCGGAAGCCGCCCCGGTGCCCTTCATCAACCTGCCGCTGGGCGCCACCGAAGACCGCGTGCTGGGCAGCCTGGACTTCGAGAAGGCGCTCAAGCACGGCCAGCAGGCGTTCAAGCCGGGCCTGCTGGCGGCGGCGCATCGCGGCCTGCTCTACATCGACGAAATCAACCTGCTCGCCGACCACCTGGTCGACGTGCTGCTCGACGTCGCCGCCATGGGCGTCAACACCGTGCAGCGCGAAGGCCTGTCGGTGAGCCACCCGGCGCGCATCACGCTGTTGGGCACGATGAACCAGGAGGAAGGCGAGCTGCGTCCGCAGTTACTCGACCGCTTCGGCATGATGGTGGACGTGAGCGCGCCGCGCGACGCCGCCACCCGCGCCGAGGTGGTACGCCGCCGCCTGGCGTTCGAGGCCGATCCGGCGGGCTTCGCCCGGCGCTGGGCCGACGACACCGCCGCGCTGTGCCAGACCCTGCACGCCGCGCAGGCCGGGCTTGCCGACGTGGTCATGCCCGATTCGCTGTTCGACTTCATCAGCCAGCTGTGCTGCGAGTTCGAGGTCGCCAGCCTGCGCGCCGACATCGTGATGCACAAGGCGGCACGGGCGCTGGCCGCGCTCGACGGCCGGCGCGAGGTGACGGCGGAAGACGTGCGCGACGCCGCCGAGCTGGTGCTGCCGCACCGCCGCCGCAAGAAACCGTTCGAGCAATCCGGCCTGGACCGCGACAAGCTCGACGAGCTGACGCGGCAGGCGTCCGAACCGCCGCCCCCGCCGCCGGCATCGCAGCCGCCCTCGGGCCAGGACAGCGCGGATAATCGCGGCGGCGAGTCCGAACCGGACAATGCCGAACCGTCGAGCAACGACACCGACGACAATACCCAGCCGGGCAGCGCCGCCGAGCAGCTGTTCGCCGCCGCCGCCCCCGCCGGCGTCGGCCGCATCGAGGTAGCCGCCTTGCACGCATCCGAGGCCAGCGGACGGCGCAGCAGCAGCGAAGGCACGCGCCACGGCCACACCCTGCGCGCCGTGCCGAGCGAGGCGCCGAGCCAGCTCGCGCTGGACGCCACCCTCAAGAGCGCGCTGCTGCGCAACCCGAACGATTTCAGCGTCACCCGCGCCGACCTGCACGACAAGGTGCGCGTCGGCAAGCAGGCCAACCTGATCCTGCTGGTGGTCGATGCCTCCGGCTCGATGGCGGCCAAGCGCCGCATGGAAGCGGTCAAGGGCTGCGTGCTGGGCCTGCTGCAAGACGCCTACCAGCGCCGCGACCAAGTGGCGGTGATCGCCTTTCGTGGCAACGCCGCCGAGCTGGTGCTGCCGCCGACGCGCCAGATCGACCAGGCCGAACGCGCCCTGTCCGAGCTGCCCACCGGCGGGCGCACGCCGTTGGCGCACGCCTTGCAGCTCACCGCCGAGACGCTGGCGCGGCACGCCCGCGCGGACAATCTGACGCCGCTGTTGGTGGTACTCTCCGACGGCCGCGCCAACATCGCGCTCGACACGCGCCAGGACCCGTGGCGCGAGGCGCTGGGGTTGGCCGAAGCGCTGGCCGCCCAGGGCACGCCGGCGCTGGTGCTCGACACCGAGGAAGGCTATGTGCGCCTGGGCCGTGCGCGCGAACTCGCCACGGCACTGCAGGGCGAATACCTGCCGCTGGACACGCTGTCGGCGGAAAGCCTGACGTTGACGATACGGCAGCGGCTGGGCTGAAGGCCACAACGACGAATCACAACGGCGGGGGCGCCGACCCGGCCCGCCCGCCACGGAATACCAAGGAAAGACCGACATGATTATCTGCATCGGCGCCGGACCCGGCGACATCGGCTACCTGCCGCAACGCTCGGCGCAACTGATCCGCGAGGCCGACGTGGTCGCCGGCTTCAACGCCGTGGTCGACGTGGTGCGCCCGCTGATCCCGGACACCGCCGAGGTGATCCAGATGGGCTACCGCGACCAGGTCGCGCAGCTCGACATCGTCGCTGAGCGTCACCACGCCGGCAAGAAGTGCGTGGTGGTGTTCATGGGTGACATCCACTTCAGCGGCTTCCAGTACCTGGAGCGCGTCGAGCGCGCCTGCGGCCACCCGATCGAAACCATCCCCGGCATCTCGTCGGCACAGATCCTGGCCTCGCGCGCCAAGGTGTGCTTCGACGAAACCAGCTTCATCACCTTCCACCGCCGCGGCGACCTGACCCCGTTCAAGCGCCATCTGGTGCACGCGCTGCAGGACCAGCGCAACGCCATCGTCATCCCCTGCCCGTGGGACGAGGCGCGCTCCTTCATGCCCTGGCACATCGCCGCCTACCTGCTGGAAAACGGCATTCCGCCCGAGCACCCGGTGGAAGTGTGGGAAAACCTCACCCGCGGCGACGCCGAATGGCACGGCACCCTGGCCGAGTGCGTCGACCAGCGCTTCTCCGACATGAGCATCATGCTGATCCGCACCCTTGCCCCGATGGACAGCCAGATCGAGCCGAGCCACAAATGAGCACCCACGATTACGCCATCGTGCTGGCGGGCCACGGCAGCCGCGACCCGGACGGGATCAACGAGTTCATGGCGCTGGTCGAACTGCTGCGCGAGCGCGCTGGCGGCCGCACCGTCGAGCATGGCTTCCTGGAATTCGCCACGCCGACCATCGATGAAGCCGTAGCCTCGGTGATCGAAGCCGGCGCCAAGAAAGTGGTGATGGTGCCGGGCGTGCTGCTCGCCGCCACCCACGCCAAGAACGACATGCCGAGCGAGCTCTTGGCCTTGCAGCGCGCCCATCCCGACACCGAGTTCCACTTCGGCGCGGCGATGGACCTGCATCCGAAGCTGCTGCAACTGTGCCGCGAGCGCATCATCGAGGCCGAAGGTCAATCCACGCAGACCGTGTCGCGCGCCGACACCTGTCTGGTCGTGGTCGGGCGCGGCACCACGGACCCGGACGCCAACTCCGAGATTTCCAAGCTCACGCGCATGCTGGAAGAAGGCCTGGGCTTCGGCACTTCCTTCGTCTGCTATTCCGGCACTGCCAAGCCGCTGGTGGCCGACGGCCTGCGCGCCGCGGCCCTGCTGGGTTACAAGCGCATCGTGGTGCTGCCCTACTTCCTGTTCGACGGCGTGCTGGTCAAGCGCATCTACGCCGCCGCGGACGACCTGGCGGAGCGCCACCCCGAGCTGGAGGTGCTCAAGGCCGATTACCTCGGCGTGCACCCGCACGTGGCCGACGTGTTCCTCGAGCGCGCCCAGGAAGGCGTCGAGGGCCGCGCCACCATGAACTGCGCGCTGTGCAAGTACCGCGTGCAGATCGTCGGCTTCGAAGAACAGGTCGGCACGCCGCAGCAGGGCCACCACGGTCT
This sequence comes from Pseudogulbenkiania sp. AW2-16, assembly GCF_056824575.1. NCBI lineage: Bacteria > Pseudomonadati > Pseudomonadota > Betaproteobacteria > Neisseriales > Chromobacteriaceae > Pseudogulbenkiania > Pseudogulbenkiania sp. AW2-16. The sequence continues at coordinate 3,479,160 of NZ_CP157668.1, forward strand.
GGTGCGCGGGCTGCTCGGCCGTACCGACGCCGCGCCAGCGCCGATCGACAACTGGCCGCCCTACGTGCCGCACCCGATCGAAGCCGAGAGCATGCGCATCATCCAGGCCGGCTACGACTGGTCGACCATCCCGGCCGAACTGCACACCGTGCTGCAGCGCCTGGTGCACACCTCCGGCGATTTCAGCAGCGTGGACGACATGGTTTTCTCGCCCGGCTCCACCGAGATCGGCCTGCGCGCCCTGCTGCGCTGCCGCCGCGTGGTGACCGACGTCACCATGGTGCAGACCGGCCTCAAGCGCGCGGTGCTGGATCAGCTCGGCGTCGAGACCTGGTGCGGCGTGCACGACGAAGAGACTCACCTGCTCGCCAAGACCCACGGCATCACCCGCTCCGCCGCCGGCATCCGCCGCGCCTGGCAGAAGTTTGGCAACGACGTGATCGTCGCCATCGGCGATGCACCGACCGCGATCATGGAAGTGGTGCGGCTGGTGCGCGAGCACGGCTGGCGCCCGCAACTGGTGGTCGGCCTGCCGGTGGGCTTCGTTGGCACGCGCGAGTGCAAGGAAGAACTGGCCCGCCTGCTGCAGGTGCCGCGCATCACCAACCGCGGCACGCGCGGCGGCTCGCCGTGGGCGGCCACCGTGGTCAACGCGCTGATGATCTCGGCCATCGAGCACGTCGGGCGCCAGAACCAGGAACAGCAAGCACAGCAATGAGCACCCGCCGCCCCTACGACCTCGCCACCCCCGCCCCCAACGGCCTGCGCCGCGGCCGCACCACCGGCAGCTGCGCCACCGCCGCGGCGAAGGCGGCGCTGACGCTGTTGCTGCGCGGCGAGGCGGTGCGCGAAGTCGAGGTGAGCCTGCCGGACCCGGACTACTACCCGGTGGTGCCGGTGGAAAAGGTGGAACGGCTGACGAGCGGCGCGGTGCGCGCCGAGGTGCTGAAGTACGGCGGCGACGACCCGGACAACACCGATGGCGCGACCATTTTCGCCGAGGTGTCGGTGAACGACACCGGCACGCTGCGCTTCATCGCCGCGCCCGGCGTCGGCACCGTCACCCAGCCGGGGCTGCGCATCCCGCCCGGCGAGCCGGCGATCAACCCGGTACCGCGCCAGATGATGCAGTGGGCGGTGGACGAGGTGCTGGCGGGTGCGGCCAACCCCGGCTTCGACCTCGCCATCGGCTGTGTCGACGGCGACAAGATCGCCAAGCGCACCTTCAACCCGATGCTCGGCATCCTCGGCGGCATCTCCATCCTCGGCACCAGCGGCATCGTCGAGCCGATGTCGCTGGCGGCGTGGATGGCCTCGATCGAGGTCTACATCCGCGTGGCGCTGGGCCATGGCCCCGACGCCATCGCCTTCACCCCGGGCAAGATCGGACGCGGCTACGCCGCCGACACGCTGGGGCTGGAAAAGAAGGAAGTGGTGCAGATCGCCAACTTCGTCGGCGTCTCGCTCGACTACGCCCAGCAAACGCTGGAAGAACAACAGGCGCGGCTTGGCACGCTGTGGGTGCTGGGCCACCCCGGCAAGATCGCCAAGCTGCTCGACGGCGTGTGGGACACCCATTCCAGCAAGAGCGGCATGGCGATGGGTTCGGTCGCCGCCGTGGCCGCCGAGATGGGCTTTTCGGCCAACCTCGTCGCTCAGATTGAGAAAGCCAATACCGTGGAAAACGTAGTGCAACTAGTAAAAGAACACGCCGACGCGCGCGGCTACTGGATGGAAATCGAGCGCCGCGTGGCCGCGCTGATGGCGCCCAAGGTGCCCAGCGTCGAGCGCGTGGCGGTGCGCCTGTTCAGCATGGACGGCACGCCGCTCGGCGCAGCCGCCTGTGACGCCTCGGGAGAAGCGGCATGAGCGCGCTCGGACACTTCACCGGCGTCGGCGTCGGGCCGGGACCGGCCGGGCTGATCCCGGTGGCGGCGCTGGAAGCCCTCAAGCAGGCCGACCTGATCTACCTGCCGCGCGCGCGCGGCAGCGAGGTTTCCGTCGCGCGCCAGTGCCTGGCGGGTCTGGCGATTCCGGACGAGAAATTCCGCGAGATCGAGTTCCAGATGGACCCGGACCGCAGCGTGCTCTCCAGCCACTACGGCGAGTTGGCCGAAGCAGTGGCCGAGGAACTCTCCGCCGGGCGCCACGTTGCCTACCTCACCATCGGCGACTCGATGACCTACTCCACCTACGGCTATTTGCTGGCGGCCTTGCGTGACAAGCTGCCCGGGCTCACGCACACCACCTTCCCCGGTGTCACCAGCTTCGCCGCCACCGCCTCGGCGCTGTCCTGGCCGCTGGGCGAAGGCAAGGAGCGGATTCTGATCCTGCCCTGCCCGGACGACATGGCCGAACTGCGCGCCGACATCGACAGCCACGACATCGTGGTGCTGATGAAGATCGGCGCGCGACTGCCGGACGTGCTGAGTCTGTTGAACGAGATGGACATCGCCCGCCACTGCGCCTTCGCGCGCCGCATCGGCCTGCCCGGCGAAGTGCTGTGCGACGACGTTTCCACCCTGACCGCGGACGCGAGCGGCTACCTCGCCACCATGCTGATCCGCAAAACCGCCCGCGAGAAACGCCACCCATGAAAGTCTATTTCATCGGCGCCGGCCCCGGCGCCGCCGACCTGATCACGCTGCGGGGCAGCCGCCTGTTGGGCGCCGTGTCCATGGTGCTGTATGCCGGCTCCCTGGTGCCGGCCGAGATGCTGCAGCACTGCCGCGCCGACGCCGAAATCTTCGACACCGCCGAACTCTCGCTCGACCAGCAGGAGGCGCTGTACCGCCGCGCCCTGGCCGAGGACAAGGACGTGGTGCGGCTGCACTCCGGCGACCCGGCCATCTACGGCGCCACCGCCGAACAGATGCGCCGGCTGGAAGCGCTCGGCATCGCATACGAGATCGTGCCCGGCGTGTCGTCGTTCACCGCCGCCGCCGCCGCGCTCGGCAGCGAGCTGACGCGCCCGGCCGTGTCGCAGTCGATCATTCTGACCCGCGTCTCCGGCCGCGCCTCGGCGGTGCCGGAGCTGGAGTCAATCGCCCGCTTCGCCGAACACCAGGCGACCATGTGCATCTTCCTGTCCGGCCAACGGCTGAAGCACACCATCGCCGACCTCTTGCTGCACTACCCAGCCGACACCCCGGTGGCGCTGGTACGACGCGCCAGCTGGCCCGACCAGGCCATCCACCGCAGCACGCTCGCCAAGCTGATGTCCGAGGTCAAGCAGAAGGACTGGCTGCTGACCACGCTGCTGCTGGTCGGCGCGGCACTGTCGCGGGAAGGCGGGGTCGAATCCAGCCTGTACGCGGCCGGCTTCACGCACATCTTCCGCGACGGCACCGACCGCAAGACGCCGCGCCCGAGCAAGCGCAAGGCGAAGGACGCGGTGTGAGCGAGACCGCCATCTGGCTGGTGCGCGCGGACGCACTGCCCTTGGGCCAAAGGTTGGCCGATACGCTGGGCGCGACGCTGTACCGGCCGTGGCTGGCCCCCGACGACAGCCCGCGCGAGCAGTTCCGCCGCGCCTTCCACCAGCACCGGCGCTGGGTGGCGGTGATGGCGAGCGGCATCGCGGTGCGCTATCTCGACGGCCTGCCCGCGAGCAAGTACACCGACCCGGCGCTGGTGGTGCTGGACGAGGCGGCGCGCTTCGCCATCCCGCTGTTGTCCGGCCACGAGGGCGGCGCCAACGCGCTCGCCTACGAGGTGGCACGACTGACGGGAGCGATTCCGGCCGTCACCACCGCCACCGAGGCGCTGAAGCCGCTGACGCTCGGCATCGGCTGCCGGCGCGGCAAGTCGGCGGACGAGATCGAACGCGCGGTGTTGGCCGCGCTGGGCGGGCGCACCTTGGCCGAAGTGCGCGAGGTCGCCACCATCGACATCAAGGCCGACGAGGCCGGGCTGCTGGAATTTTGTACCCGCCACGCGCTGCCGCTGCGCGTGATCGCCCAGCCCGACGTCGCCGCGCGCGCCTGGGTGGGCCAGCCGTCCGACTGGGTGCAGCAGAACGTCGGCGTGGCCGGCGTGTGCGAACCCTGCGCGCTGATCGCGAGCCCGCGCGGACGGCTGATCGTGCCCAAGACCGCACTGGACGGTGTCACCGTCGCCGTGGTCGAAGACCGCCCTACCGAATTACCCGCATGACGCCACGGCGTCATGACCGAACAGACATACGGAAAGCATTAATGAACGGCAAACTCTATCTGGTCTCCGTCGGCCCCGGCACCGCCGAGCTGATCCCGCCGATGGTGAAGGACGCCCTCGCCGCGAGCGAGGTGATCGTGTCCTACGACCTCTACCTCACCTGGATTCAGCCGTGGATTGCCGGCAAGGACATCCGCACCCTGCCGCTGACCCAGGAGCGCGAACGCGCCCGCCTGGCGCTGGAACAGGCACGCGCCGGCAAGACCGTGGCGCTGATTTCCAGCGGCGACATCGGCATCTACGCCATGGCGACGCTGGCCTACGAGGACATGCTGGAAACCGACAGCTTCGACGTGCAGCTGATCCCCGGCATCACCTCGGCCAACGCCTGCGCGTCGCTCTTGGGCGCGCCGCTGTCGCACGACTTCGCCACGCTGAGCCTGTCGGACCTGCTGTGCCCGTGGGAGTGGATCGAGAAGCGCGCGCGCCACATCGCCGAGGCCGACCTCGCCGCGGTGTTCTACAACGTGCAGAGCAAACAGCGCCAGGAAGGCGTCTACCGCATCCTCGACATCATGCTCGAACACAAGCGCCCCGAGACGCTGTGCGGTATCGTGCACAACGCCTATCGCGAGGGCCAGACGGTCGAGGTGGTGACCCTGGCCGAGCTGCGCACGCGCCGCTTCAACATGCTGACCTCGATCGTCATCGGCAACCGCTTCACCAAGCGCAAGCGCAACTGGATCTTCTCGCCGCGCGGCTACGGCAACTGGGACGACACCCCGGACACGGTGAAGGCCGACGCGCTGCCCGAGGGCGCGGTGTGGGTGTTCTCCGGCACCAGCGACGGCAACGCCCTGGCGCGCGAGATCGCCGCGACCGGCCAAGAAGTCGTCGTGTCGAGCGCCACCGACTACGGCGCCGAGCTGGTGGCGCAGAACTGCCCCGGCCTCACCGCAGTCGCCGGCCGCCTCGGCGTTGAGCGCCGCCGCGAGCTGCTGCGCGAAACCGGCGCCCGCGCCATCGTCGATGCCACGCACCCGTTCGCCAGCGACATGTCGCAGCAACTGATCGCGCTCGCCGCCGAGCTGGCGCTGCCCTATCTGCGCTACGAGCGCCCGGGTGCTGCCATCGCCCATGACACGACGGCACACCGCGCCGCCACCATGGACGACGCCGCGCGACTGGCGATGCAACTCGGCCAGCGCATCTTCCTCGCCACCGGCAGCAAGGACCTGGTGCGCTTCGTCAAGGCAGAGGGCGCGGTGGAGCGCCAATGGTTCGTGCGCCTGGCGCCGGACCCGCAGCACCTGCAACGCGCCATCGACGCCGGTATCCCGCGTGCCCATCTGGTCGCCATGCAAGGCCCGTTCTCGCAGGCTGCCAACGAAGCGCTGTGGCGCGACTGGGGCATCGACTGCGTGGTGACCAAGGATTCGGGCGACGCCGGCGGCTACCGGGCCAAGGCGGACGCTGCCGCTGCACTGAATATTCCGCTGATCGTGGTTGACCGTCCCCGTGTCGACTACCCGGCGTTGGCGTCCGACTTCGCCGCCGTGCTCGCCGCCCTGCAGGAGCTGCCGGCATGAGCGGGCCCCGCATTCCCGTTACCGTCGTCACCGGCTTTCTCGGCGCCGGCAAAACCACGCTGCTGTCGAATCTGATTCGTGACAGCAAACAGCGGCGCCTCGCCATCCTGGTCAACGAGTTCGGCGAGGTGTCGATCGACGGCGCGCTGCTGCGCGGCGAAGACGGCAAAGTGGAAATCCACGACCTGTCGAACGGCCTGGTCGCCTATGATGACGACGAGGACTTCCTGCCCACCATGCTGGCGCTGTGGCAGCGCCGCAGCGTCATCGACCACGTGCTGATCGAGACCTCGGGCCTGGCCCTGCCTTCCGCCGTCATGGAACGTTTGCAGGGCGAGGCGTTGGCGCCCTATTTCGTGCTCGACGCCACGCTGGCGGTGGTCGACACCCCGCTGCTGCTGGACGGCGGCTTCGGCCAACCTTCGGACACCGAACAGGCCGCGGACGCCTCGGTCGCCGAGCTGTTCGAGATGCAGCTCGCCAACGCCGACATCGTGGTGTTGAACAAGATCGACGCGCTCGATGACGAGGCGCTACTGGCGGCGGAAACCCGCGTGCGCGCCCTGGCGCCGTCGATCCGCTTCATCGAGCTCGCCTACGACGCCAAGCTCGACACGCGGCTGACGCTGGGCCTGCACCTGCACGAACCGGCCAACACCGCGCACCGCCATTACGGCCCGGTGGCGACCATGCCGGGGCTCGCCATGCGCCCGCTGGCCAACCAGGGCCTGCTCGACGGCCACAGCCACAGCGGGCTCGGCGCGCACAGCCACGGCCTGACCACGCACAAGCACTTCCACGAGCAGGACCCGGGCTGGCAGTCGTTCATGATCCGCAGCAAGGAAGCGCAGGACGCCGCGACGCTGCGCGAAGCCGTCGCCGCCATCGCCCGCAGCGAGCCGCTGTTGCGCATCAAGGGCTTTGCCCCGCCGCAAGACGGCGCCGGCCGGCTGCTGGTGCAGGGCGTGCGCAGCCGCATCGAACTCAGCCACGAGCCGGACGCGACGCCGGCGAAACAGGCGCAACTGGTGTTCATCGGCTACCACCCGAGCCGGCCGCGCATCGTGGAGCTGTTATGCGAGCTGACGGGTACAGTGTGGCGTTGAGGTACTGCCAGCAAACAGAGAAAACACCAAAACAGGCGTTGTACCCGCACGGCGGGCGTTGTTTTAGGGCCGGTTCCGCCCGGCAAACGGGTCTATTTCTTTTGCTTCGCCAAAAGAAATAGACGAAAGAAAAGGCGACCCGACGCGCCGCGAAATCCCGACAAAAAAGCTTCGTGCGAGGCACCGCCGAACTCGCCATTTGCTAGCGTCAAATGGCTCAAACAGGCGGCGGCTTAAAACCTCGCCCAAAGCTTTTTTACCGGCGCGGCCCAACGGGAGATGGGCGCCACACAACGTCGGCTATGCAAGCAGCGTATAACAGCTAAGGAAGAATCCCTCATGAAAACCGACCCGACCTCCCACCAGCGCATGACCGAGCGGCGCAAGGCCGGCTTCGAAAAGAAGAAGGCCGCCGCCACCAAGGAAAAGGGGCTGTTGATCGTCCACACCGGCACAGGCAAGGGCAAGAGTAGCGCCGCCTTCGGCATGGGTCTGCGCGTGGTCGGCCACGGCATGCGTCTCGGGGTGGTGCAGTTCATCAAAGGCGCGCTGCACACCGCCGAGCGTGACCTGCTTGGCAGCTTCGACAACTGCGACTTCCTCACCATGGGCGAGGGCTACACCTGGAACACCCAGAACCGCGACGCCGACATCGCCACCGCCCGCAAGGGCTGGGACGAGGCGCGGCACATGATCGAGAGCGGCGAATACGACATGGTGATCCTCGACGAGCTCAACGTGGTGCTGAAGTACGAGTACCTGCCGCTCGACGAAGTGCTGGCGGTGTTCGCCGCGCGCTCGCCCGACCTGCACGTGGTGGTCACCGGCCGCCACGCGCCCGAAGCGCTGATCGAGGCGGCGGATTTGGTCACCGAGATGAAGCTGGTCAAGCACCCCTACCGCGAACAGGGCATCAAGGCGCAGCAGGGCGTCGAGTTTTAAACCATGCCCCACAAGCCGAAAGCCCGCTCCTGCCCGGCGCTGTTCCTCACCGCCCCGGCCTCGCACCAGGGCAAGACCACGCTCACCGCCGGCCTCGCGCGCTACCACCGCGACCAGGGTCGTAAGGTTCGCGTGTTCAAGACCGGGCCGGATTTTCTCGACCCCTACATCCTCGAGCGCGCCTCGGGCCATCCGGTGCATTCGCTCGACCTATGGATGACCGGCGAGGCCGACTGCCGCCGGCGCCTGTACGATGCGGCGAGTGATGCCGACCTGATCCTGATCGAAGGCAGCATGGGGCTGTTCGACGGCACGCCGTCGAGCGCCGATCTGGCGCAAACCTTCGGCGTGCCGGTGCTGGCGGTGATCGACGCCACCGGCATGGCGCAGACCTTCGCCGCCGTCGCGCACGGCCTTGCCAGCTTCCGTCCCGGCCTGCCGTTTTACGGCGTGCTGGCCAACCGCGTCGCCAGCGCGCGCCACGCCGAGATGCTGCTGCAGACGCTGCCGCCCGGCCTGCGCTGTTTCGGCACGGTGATGCGCGAAGACGCCATGAGCCTGCCGGAGCGCCACCTCGGCCTGGTGCAAGCACAGGAGATCGACGACCTGGAAGCGCGCCTGCAAAGCGCCGCCGCGCAGACCGCGGCCACCGACCTGACCGCGCTGCCGCCGCCGGTCACCTTTCGGCCAACGTTGGCCGAAGCCGTCCCCAAGCTGCTGGCGGGCGCCACCATCGCCATCGCGCGCGACCAGGCCTTCTCCTTCATCTACCCGGCCAATCTGGAACTGCTCGAAACGCTCGGCGCCGAGCTCGCGTTCTTCTCGCCGCTGGCCGACGACGCTCTGCCGGAGGCCGACGCCGTCTACCTGCCGGGCGGCTACCCGGAACTGCACCTCGCCATGCTTTCGGCCAACCTTCGGACCGCAACCGGTTTGCGAGACCACGTCGCCGCCGGCAAACCGCTCTACGCCGAGTGCGGCGGCATGCTCTACCTGCTCGACGCTCTCACCGACAAACAGGGCCAGACCGGCAACCTGCTCGGCCTTCTGCCCGGCCACGCCACGCTGGGCCGGCGCCTCGCCGGGCTCGGCTTGCAGTCGGTCGAGCTGGAGGGCGAAACCCTGCGCGGCCACACCTTCCACTACTCTAGCCTGACCACGCCGCTCGCCCCGCTCACCCATGCCCGACGCGCCAGCGGCACGGCACCGGGCGAAGCGGTGTATCGCCACGGCAGCATCGTGGCGAGCTATCTGCACACCTATTTCCCGTCCAACCCCATCGCCACCGCCCGATTGTTCAGAGGGGGTCCCTAAAACCTGCTGCGCGCTCCGATTGCTGCGTTGCACGGTTGGCGTGCGAGTTGCTCAGCAACTCGCCCAGCCACAGGCTCCATTGCTGTACAACCTGTACTATCTCGGTCGCTGCGCGCCGTGCGCCTTGCACTCGGCTCGCTCGCGACGGTTTTCAAGGCCCCCTATACCATGAATCGATACAGTGACACCGAAATCGCCGCCGTCTACCGCGCCATCCGCGAACGGCGCGACATGCGCCACTTCCGCCCCGACCCGGTCGACCCCGAAGTCCTCGCCCGCCTGCTGCAAGCCGCGCATCTCGCGCCGAGCGTCGGCTTCATGCAGCCGTGGCGCTTCATCCGCATCAGTGACGCGCAACTGCGCCGCGACATGCATGCCCTGGTCGAAGCCGAACGGGTGCGCACCGCCGAAGCGCTCGGCGAGCGCCAGGACGAATTCATGCGCCTCAAGGTGGAAGGCATCCTCGATTGCGGCGAAGTGCTGGTGGCGGCGCTGATGGACGGGCGCGAACGCCACGTGTTCGGCCGGCGCACGCTGCCGGAGATGGACCTCGCCTCGGTCGCCTGCGCCATCCAGAACCTGTGGCTCGCCGCCCGTGCCGAAGGCCTCGGCCTGGGCTGGGTCTCGCTGTTCGACCCGACCGCGCTGGGCGAACTGCTGCAACTGCCGCCGGGAGCCAAGGCCGTGGCCATTCTCTGCCTGGGCCACGTCGACGCCTTCTACGAAAAACCGATGCTGGAACAGGAACACTGGGCCAGCCGCCGGCCGCTGGAAGAACTGGTGTTCGAGAATGGCTGGGACCACAAGGCCGTGAGCACATAAATCCGACGCCGCCTTTTCCCTACATCCCCAAGTGGTCCAGGCCTGCCGTGGGGTCACCCCTAACGCGCAGGCCAAAGTCATCCCACGCAAAAAGACCCGAACCGAAATCCAGGTCTGTTGCTCGACTTGCGCGCCTACCCTTCCTGCTCGACAAAGTCCATCTCCGGCGGGTCGCGCTGGAACATGCCGGTCAGGTAGGCCAGATAACCGATTCCACTACACAGCCACACCAGCCCCAGAATGATCGCGCGGCGATCGAGGTTCGAGAGCAACCACAGGTCGGCCAGCACCCCGCACAGCGGAAAGGCGAAATACAGCACGAAATCACGCGGGGAACGGCGCCCTTGGCCGAGGTAGTAGTGAAAGATCACCGACAGATTGACGAAGGTGAATGCCAGAAACGCGCCGAAGTTGATAAACGAGGTCGAGGTCGTGACGTCCATCTTGAGCGCCAACAGCGCCACCGCGCCGCACACCAACATATTGTTGATCGGCGTCTGGAAGCGCTCGCTCAGTTGCCCGAACAGCTTCGGCAGCACCTCATCGCGCCCCATTGCGTACAGCAGTCGTGAGGCGCTGGCCTGAGCCGACAGGCCGGAGGCGAATTGGCCGATGATCAGCCCGATCAGGAAGATCGACACGAACACGTCGCCGCCGATGTTCTTGGCGATCTCGAATGCCGCCGCGTCGACGTTGGCGAACTGCGTACCCGGATGGGCTATCTGCACGAAGTAGGCCGCCACGATGAAGATACCTCCGCCGAGCAGCGTGATCAGCAGGATGGCGCGCGGAATGGTGCGGCGCGGGTCGCGGGTTTCTTCGGTTAGCGTGGTGACGGCGTCGAAGCCCAGGAACGAATAGCACGCGATCGCCGCGCCGGCCATTATCATCGGCTGTTGCAGGTCCGGCCGGTAGAACGGCTCCAGGCTCCAGAACGGCTTGCTCGCATCGCCGCCGACGTAATGGATGCACAAGGCCACAAACGCCAGCAGCACCAGAAACTGCACCAGCATCATCAGGTAATTGATGGTATTGGCCAGTTTGATCCCTACGATATTGATCAGCGTGGTCACGCCGATGAAGGCGACGATCCACACGGGCATCGGCACCGCCGGAAACGCCGATGCCAGGTAGGAGGCACCGATCAGCCAGATCACCATCGGCAGGAACAGATAATCGAGCAATACCGCCCAGCCGACCAGAAAGCCGAGCTTGGAACTGATCGACTTGCGGGTGTAGGTGTAGGCGGAGCCGGCGGTCGGATAGGCGGCGGCCATCCGACCGTAGCTGTAAGCGGTAAACAGCATGGCGATCAGCGCCACCACGTAGGCGGCCGGCACCATACCACCGGTCTGCTGCGCCAGAATGCCGAAGGTGCCGAGCACGATGATCGGCGTCATGTAGGCAAGCCCGAACAGCACCACCGAGCTGAGCGTGAGGGTTCGGGTCAAATGCGTTTGCTTCATGATTACATCCTCTATTTCTTGGGCAACCCGGCTTCTGAGGCGGGTTTGCGTTGATGCGCTACTCGCTCAGGCCGGAATCACGAATGCGCGCACGCCGGCGGGCTTCTTCCACCACCTGCCCGGCCAGTGCGATGCGCCGGTCGGCCAGGTAGTCGTAGTGTTCGCGGCTGGCGGCCAGCCGGTTCAGATCCAGTTCAACGCCGAGTTGCTCGGGCTGCTGACGACATTCGGCGACGACGTTGCCGAACGGGTCAATCACGGCACTCTCGCCGGAAAAGGTCAGTCCGTCACCGGCGCCACAACGGTTCACCATCACCGCGAACACCTGGTTTTCCTGGGCGCGCGCCATGATCGCGCGGCGGTGCACCGGGCCGTACGGGTCCATGTTGCCGTTGGTGACGATCAACAGTTCCACTCCGAGCGTAGCCAGGGCGCGCGCCGTCTCCGGAAATTCGATGTCGTAGCAGATCAGGAAGCCGACCCGAACCCCGTTCCATTCGCAGCAGACCAGTTCATTGCCTGGGGAGAACACACCGCGGTCGGACGGCCAGAGCTGGGTTTTGCGATAGGCGAGCGCGATGCGCTCGGGGGTGATCAAGACGGAAGTGTTGTAGAAGCGGCCTTCGGCCGCCTCGGCGAACCCGATGGCGACCGACACGCCCTTGTCGCGCGCCGCCTGACGGATCGCCGAAAGCGCCGGCCCATCCAGCGGCTGCGCCAGCAACGCAACGTTATCCTCGTCCGGAAACCCCATCAAAAAGGTTTCCGGAAACACAATCAGCTCGGTCTCTGGTGCACAGTCGGCAATGGCCGTCAGCGCCTGGGACAGATTGGCCGCGACGTCGCCATCCTGGCAAGGAAGCTGGGCTAACTCGATACGCATGAAGTAACTCCTGGAGGTGCAAAATAGTTCACGATCGGGTATACACACGGCCAGCCCGGCTGGACAGCAGCCTTGGGTGAGGGCGCGCCGCGAAGATACCTTGATATCAGTATCAGCCCGGCGCACGCGGTTGGATATTCCGCGGTTGGGGTAACCAGATAGGGGGATACGGGTGGGATTGAATCTTGATGATATCTCTTGGCACCGGGCGCTGGGCAGCCTCATCGATCGGCTGGACCGGCCGAATTTCTGGGCAGCACTGGTGCAAACACTGGGGGACTACGTGCGTTTCGACAGTTGGGTGGCGCTACTGTTTCAGGCCGACCAGGCGCCGCAGGTCTTTGCCGAGAATCCGGAGGCCGATGGCGGCGTGGACCAGTTGTTCCAAGACTATCTTGCAGGCCTGTACCTGCTCGACCCATTCTACGTGGCCAGCCGCGAACAGGCGGTGGCCGGCCTGGTACGGCTGGACGAGGTGGCACCGGACCGGTTCCGCTTCACCGAGTACTACCAGCGCTATTTCCGGCTGAACGTGGTCGAGGACGAAATTCAGTTCAACTGCCCCCTCGGACATGGACAAACCCTTTGTCTGTCGCTGGGGTCGTCGCGGCGCTTTATCCCGGCCGAGATCGCCACCCTGAGCCTGATCCAGCCATGGGTGATCAGTCTGCTGCGCCAGCGCTACCACTTCGAACTGACGACGCTGTCGACCCCTTCACCCATGATGTCGGGCAACCGACAGCAAGAGTTGGAACAGTCGATGGCCGAGTGGAAAAACGCCGCGTTGACGGCTCGTGAACTGGAAGTCAGCCGCTTGATGCTGGGCGGCTACTCCAGCAAGGGCATCGCGCAGAAGCTGGCGATCTCGGTCGAGACCGTGCGTGCACACAAAAAACACCTGTACGCAAAGCTGGGCATCAATTCGCAATCCGAGCTGTTTTCCATCTTTCTGCAGGCCCAGCAGCGCTGAGACCGACGAATCCGCTTGACCGTGCCGAAGGTTAGCCATCAAAAGATGGGCCTTTGAGCCCCACTACGGCGAGTCGGTTCGACGTCGCGCCGTGGGTGTCTAGCCCGGCAAGGCGCGGTACAATGCGCCCCTCCACCCTACACGGCGGCGAGAGCCCCACCCTACAGGAGGTCCGCGCATGGCCGCCAAACCCAAGAAATCCACCACGGCCAAACCTCGGCCGCGACGCCAGGCTGGGGCAGGAAAAACGCCTGGCACGCGCCGAGCAAGCCTGCCAGGCGCTGTTGGCGGCGTTCACCGAGCTGGAGAACACCGGCGCGCTCGACGCCCACGACACCGCCCGCCAATATCTACAAATGTGCCGGGTGCACTACCGCAAGATCCGCAACGGCAAGGTGCTGGGCCCGGCCGACTTCAACGCCGCGGTCGACGTCTGCACCAGCGCGCGCCGCGCCCTCTTGGCGCTCGACCCGGCGTTGAACTTCGACAGTTTCACCCCGGCCGACACCCTGCGCGACCTCCTGCAACAGGCGGACGGCGTTTTGGGCGACTACCAACTGCTCAAGACGGGCGGCGCCAAGCCCTGAGAACCGGTTTACGATCTGCTGCGGGTCGGCGATACGGCGTTAAAAATGTCTTCGGAATGCTCATTTACCCCGTGTAAACGCCGCTTCCTTAGCCGTTTTTGCCTTGTCTCGCTCTAGCTCGCGAGATCGTAAACAGGCTCTCGCCGCTCAGCCGATCTCTCCCACCTTCCGGATCAGTACGACAGGAACCACCCATGAGCGATTTCTTCGGCATCCACAGCCCCTTCATCGAGCATTGCGGCATCGTCGCCGTAGAACGCGAACCCGGCCTTGCACGGGCACGCGTCGAACTGACCCCGCCCCTGTTGAACGCCGCCGGCAACGGCCACGGCGGGCTGTTGATGACGCTGTTCGACGTCACGCTGGCCGCCGCCGCCCGCGGCACGCGCCCGAATTCGACCGGCGTCGCCACGGTGGACCTGAACGTCAGCTTCCTGGAGCCCGCCAACGGCGTGCTGGAATGCGAAGGCCGGGTGCTGCGCGCCGGCTCCTCACTGGTATTCTGCGAAGGGGAAACCCGCGATGCGGCAGGCGGACTCGTCGCCAAGGCGATGGGCACCTTCAAGCTGCTGGCGCCGCGTGCGGCCGGACAGATCACCAGCGACTAGAACGGCTCGCCTACACGGCGTCCCGCGACGCCGCCGAGGCGACCGGACAGCGCTGCCCCCGACACCCCCAGCATCCACCCTCGCACCGCCATCGCCAGCACCACGGCATTGAGAAAGTGCCACAGGAAATGCGTGCCGATGGCGAAGGCGGGGCAGACGGCATTGTCGACGGAGCGGAAAAACAGCGACACCACGAAAGCGCCACCCGCCGCCGCCAGCGGCTTCCAGCCCGCGCGGCCGGTCCGGCCATGCCAGACGGCGATGCCCAGCAACACCAGCAGCGCCGGCAGGTAGGACAGCGAACCGTTCAGCCATTGCGGATAATTCCCGGCCTCGACCCCGGCGGCGGCGAAACCCGCCAGGAACATTCCCGCCGTGATGCGCCGCCACCCGGCGATATCGCGGAAATAGCGCCAGAGAAACACCAGCTGGAACAACAGGATGGGCAGCACATCGAGCCACTCGGCCCAACCGGTGGCGAAAGCGTGGAAGGTGAAGCTGCCGGCGCCGATCAACGCCAGCAACCCCGCCAGCCAGCGCGCCCGGCCTGAGCCCGCACCCGCCCTCGCAGCGTGACGCCACACCCACCAGGCAGCGGCAAAAAATGCCAGATTGCTCAGTGTATTGATCGGCTCGCCGAGCAAACCCGGTGCGATCCGCTCGCAGTACAAATCGACATAAGCCACGGGCGCCCCCGCCTGACGATGGAAAGACCCCCACTCTAGACGGACTTGATGAAAGCACCGTGACCGCGCGCTTTCCACCATCGATTCCGCCCATTTACCCCTGGCGGGCCTTCACGGCTGAACTCGGGCCAACCCCTTTCGCACGGGTCAAGCCGGCTCACAGAGCATGCCGAGTCCCCGTTTCCGGATGAGATCGATGAATTCCTGCACATGCGGCTTATCCAGGGATGCCCATCAACAGGCGCACCACGGACATTTGCTGTGAGGAATCGATGGCGAGTTGCATGGTGCCGACGAACAACTGCATGACAGACGAGATCACGCACAGGGCCATGTCGATCATGAACAGCGGCTTGCGGCCGTACTTGGGCGAGCAGTGCATGACTAGAAGCGGCTCCACCAACCGTCAGCGTGCTCGAGTCACATCAAAATATTAAATCATATATTGATTGACAAACCAGCTTTGGTGGCCAAATCTGAAATAACCGCACACCAGGGCAAACGGCAAGATTCGTCGACCAATGGGAGCCACAAAATGAGTGCTTACGACACAAGAATCGAAGGCCACGAAATGATCGTGGAGGGCACCATGGCGTTTCATTTTGAAAAACCGCCAGGCTTCAGTTTCAAGCCCGGTCAGGCGATGGATGTCGTCCTCGTCGATCCACCGGCTACCGATCCACAAAGCGCCCGCCATGCCTTCTCTATCGTCAGCGCGCCGTTCGAAGAGCATCTGAGCATTACCACGCGCATGCGCGACAGTGCGTTCAAACGTGCCTTGAAGTCGCTGGCAATCGGGTCGCCTATCCGGATCGAAGGGCCGTTCGGATCGCTGACCCTGCACAACAATCGTGCGCGGCCGGCCGTCTTTATTGCGGGAGGGATTGGCATTACGCCGTTCATGAGCATCTTGCGGCAAGCGGCACAGGATGGGTTAGCACAGCGCCTGGTATTGATCTATTCCAATCGCCGGCCGGAGGACGCCGCCTTTCTCGCCGAACTGCAAACGCTTGAACAACGGAACCATCGCTTCCGTCTGGTGGCGACGATGACACAGATGGAGCAATCCAGCCGGCCATGGACGGGAGACGTGGGCAAGATTGACGAGACGCTGTTGAAACGGGTCATCGGCGAGCTTCCGGCGCCGATCTGCTACCTTGCCGGACCGCCTGCGATGGTCGAGGACATGCACCGGGTATTGAATCTTGCCGGCGTCGATGATGATGATATCCGCACCGAAGAGTTCTACGGGTACTGAGAGTCGCCAACACGCATTCCGAATACCCGCCTCACCCCTGGCGCTCTCGCCGTCGCTCGGGATGGGGTCCCCCCAAATCACAGCGGAGGGAACCCTGAATGACAAACAGCCCCTCGGGAAAAACCGCTTTCGTGCTGGCTGGCGGCGGCAGCTTCGGTGCCATCCAGGTGGGGATGCTGCGGGAGCTGGTGAGGAACGGCATCCAGCCTGAACTGGTGGTGGGCTCATCGGTGGGAGCCCTGAACGGTGCCTATTTTGCGGGGAATCCGACAGCGGCTGGAGTGGCCAGCCTGGAAAGCATCTGGTGCGGTCTGCAACGCCAGGAGATATTTCCGCTGACCTTGCGTCACCTCGTCGGCCTGTTTTTCGAGTCGCCGTCTCTGGTCGATTCGGGAGGGTTACGTCATCTCGTTGAGCGCCACCTTCCCTACCGGAACCTGGAGAACGCCGCCATCCCCATACATATTACGGCCACCGAGCTGTTGAGTGGTGCCTCAGTGCGGCTGTCCTCCGGTCCGGCCATCGAGGCGATCCTTGCCAGTTGCGCGATACCGGCGGCCTTTGCGCCGGTTCGAGTCGGGGAAACGTATCTGATTGACGGCGCCATCGCCAGCAACACGCCCATCATGACAGCCGTCGAACTGGGGGCCAGCCGGCTGGTCGTGCTACCCACCGGCTTTGCCTGCGCCCTCGAAGCGCCGCCCGCAACGGTCATTGCCAACGCCCTGCATGCCCTTAACTTGCTGATCGCGCATCAACTCGTTCGTGATCTGGAGCAGCTCACCGGCCAGGTTGAGGTGATCACGGTGCCGCCGTTGTGTCCCCTGTCGGTATCGCCCTACGATTTCTCGCGCGCTCGTGAATTGATCGAGCGCGCGGCAGAGAACACGCGCCGCTGGCTGGATAGCGGAGGAATGACGCGACAAAGAATTCCCGGCGCACTACGGCCGCATGTCGACTGATTTCGGCTGCCATGCCGACACAGCCTCGGCATGGCAACCGATGTGCGCTTAACAGCGCCCGATACCCGGCATCAAGCCATGCGCGCTCTCATTTGCAGCGCATGTTGGTTGGAAGCGTAGATCGACTCGCGCTCCGGCAACGGCTGCCCTGCCAGCGCGGCAAGCCAGGTGGCCGTATCCATCACATTGGCAAAACGCGACTGCAACACCACCATGAAGGTGCGATGGATCATCTCCGCACTGACGAGGCCAGCCCGATTGGAATACGGGACCGAGCCGGTGGCGTCGTCCAGCACCTCGACGGCAAACCCGGTGTGCAGCGCCTGCTTCACCGTCGAATCGACGCAGTTGTGGGTCATGTAGCCGACCACCGTCAGCGTGCCGATGCCCTGCTCGCGCAGCCAGCTTTCCAGATCGGTGCCGGCAAACGCACTGGGCAGGGTCTTCTCCACGTAATGCTCGGCGGGACGGCCGGCCACCACCGGATGCAGCGCCCAGCCGTCGGAGCCGCGGGCAAAGATCGGCGAACCGGGCGGCGCGCTGTTCTGCACCACCACGATGGGGATGCCCGCCGCACGTGCGGCGTCCATGGCCTGGCCGATATGGCTCAGCGACAACTCCACCGCCGGGTATTCGATCCTTGGGTAACGGGTTATCTGCGGATACATAGGGTCACTTAACGTCTTGATCGGCGCGGCTTTCACGCCTAATCTTCAAATCAAGGTTACATGGAATCACACTGTGGTTACGGTTGGTTACATGCAGCCGGTAGCATTGGCGTAGCAAAATTTGAGGAGGCGGCATCATGGACACCCGACAGCCACGGCGGCAGAGTCAGCGCGAAACATTCACCAAGAAATACTTGGACGGCCTGCCACCCGCCGCACCCGGGGCCACCGATACCTATCTCGACAGCCACAAGGACGCCCATGGCCTGACCGTGCGGGTCACGCCAAAGGGCCACAAGACGTTCTATGTGTTCCGGCGCAACGACACCACCGGCACGCCCGAGCGGGTGAAGCTGGGCGTCTGGCCTGACATCACCATTGACCAAGCCCGCAAGATGGCACTTGCCGCCACCAATGATCTGGCCCAAGGCATCAGCCCGATGGCCGAGAAGCGAGCGGCGCGGGTGAAGGCATCCACGGCGGTGACGTTGGCCGAAGCAGTTGAAACCTACGCGACCAAAGCCGTCCGCACCATCAAGGACGAGTACGGCAAGGACATCGAAGTCCATTTGAAGCCCAACACAGTGCGGGACTGCCGCAAGATGGTCGAGGCGTCACGGCCGAAGAAAAAGGCAAAGGCAACACCCGGCCCGGCGAGTTGTTCCCGTTGGCCGGCAAGCCTATCGACCGCATCAGCGCCGACGACCTACGCGGGCTACACACCCAACTGAAAGCCCACAGCCAGCGGCGCGCCAGCTACGCGCTGTCCACACTGCGGACGGTGCTGAAGTGGTACGGCATCGCCGTACCGGGCGACCCGTTCGGCCACGATATCGCCCGGAAAGACAAGCTCCGCATCTCGCCGTCCGGCACGTCGGACACCGTGATCGACAAAGATCGCGTCGGCCTATGGTGGAACGTGGTCAACGACATGGAGCAAACCAGATACATCAACTACTTGAAGTTTTTGATTTTGACTGGCTGCCGGCCATCCGAACCCTTGGGCATTCTGGTGAAAGACTTCGACCCGGAACTAAAAATGGTCACGCTGCACGACACCAAGAATCGCCGACCGCATTATCTGGTGCTGTCCACCCAAGCAGAAGAAATCGTCGAAAAACAGATCAAAGGCAAGAAACCCGATGATCGTCTATTCGATTTCTTCGAGGCCAAGCAAACGATCATCGACATCAAACGGAAAACCGGCATTTACTTCAGCGCCAAAGTCTTGCGCGCCAGTTTTGCCAGTCTGGCCGATGAATTGGTCAGCGCGTCCATGCTGAAGCGGATGATGAATCACACCATGTCTGACATCACCAACCTTCGGTATATTCGCAAGAATCTCGGCCAGATGCGCCAAGCGTGGCAGGCCGTGGCCGACTTCATCGAAACCCAAGCCGCCATCGCCAAGGCTGGAAACGTCGTCCGACTACCTGAACCTGAATCCGCATAGGGTGCAAAGGCTTCGGCTCGCACAGATTGAGCCGCCCCTGTATTTCTAGCTGTTCACCCGACACCCCCTCAAAGGCCCGCCAAACAAGGCGGGCTTATTTATTTCCCCGATTAGAAATCCATTTAAGACTACTTCGGGAAACCGCTCTTCCCATAGTTCTACCGCAGGCATAGTGTGGTTCCACTAAATCGCATTTCAGCGATTGCTTCGAGGAGAAAGATCATGCCGCGCAAAATCAAAACCATTGAAAATCCTGCCGTTCTGCCCAGCGACCCCAAACTGTCCACGCCGGAAGCATCGGCCTACACCAATCTATCGACCAGCACCCTCGACAATTGGCGCAGTACGGGGAAAGTCGTCATCCCCTATCTGAAAATCGGTGGACGTGTGTTTTACCTCAAAAGTGATTTGGATGCTTTCTTGGCAAGCTGCCGGGTGGCGGGTTGAAAGGGAAGTCAATGAAGGGGGACTGATTATGGACGACCAAAAGGAAAGCCCCTTGTCCGGTGGCGCGGAGCAAGAGGCAAATGGACTTATCCCTGACGCGAATTATAGCACCACCGATATCTTTCAGGAATTGGGGGCGCTGCCGAATTGGGTAACATACGCGATGGTGCCGAAGCCGGATAAGCCCGGCAAATTCGACAAAGTGCCGTGGAATGGCAGATGCAAACTTTCCACCGATGAACCAACCCACTGGAAACCACTACTGGAAGCCGCTGCCATCGCACAGGAAAACAACCTTGGTGTTGGCCTTGTGCTGACCGGTGCAATCAAGGTCGCCGGCTGGCAATTGTGCGGTATAGATTTTGATGAAGTGGATTTCGAACACTTCCAGCTTCCGTTTGCAGGGTATGCCGAGACTTCGCCGAGCGGAACCGGCGTGCGCTCGTTTGCGTGGGTGCCCGAGGCGTGGGCAATGGCCTACAGAGATACGCCTGACGCACTTTATCCAGATTGCAGTCATGTCGAAATCTATTTAGGTACTAGCCCGCGTTTCCTGACGCTGACGTTCCAAGCCATCAAGACGGCCCCTATTCCCTATCTAGAGGGCGATGACCTATTGCCGCTGGCAAGCCGCCTGAAGCCAGCGGAAACGCCAGCGCGGCCCCTTTCCATGATGGCGGAAGCACCGGGCAAGGTTCTGGACTTGGACCGCTATTCCCTGACTCCCGAACAGAAAGAAGTCGTCATTGGCCAAGGCAAGCATGATCGATCTGCCGTCATTCACGGCCTGATCATCAAGCTATTGGATGAAGGCGCAAGCCGCGAGGATATCTTCGCCACACTGCTGCACTGCCATTCCACCCGCGACTATTTCATGTCGCATCGCCATAACGATGAACAGCGGGCGATGGACTTTGCCCGATCAGAAATCGAGAAAGGCTATCGCAAGAGCAAGCCCGGACTGCGCGAGCGGCTGGCCGTGTTCAACGATGGGTGGGTGTCCGGTAAAACCGACAAGATCGAACCGCGTGTGGTCGATGAAGAACTGGTTTTCCCGATGGACATTTACGACAATGCGCCGGGCCTTGTGGGTGAAATCGCCCGCTGGGTCATGGGTGCGTCTTACTCGCCGCGTGAAGAGTTTGCTTACGCCTGCGCCTTGGTCATGGTCGCCTGTCTGGCTGGCCCGTATTGCACCTTGCCCGGTGACGGCAAACTAAATCTTTATCTGGTTCTGGAAGGAGAAACCGGCAGCGGCAAGAACCAAGCATTCGACAACATGGCCAAATTGCTGGCCCACACCGACGCTAGGGACTGCATTAGCGACTTCCCGGCATCGGAAGCCGCCTTGCGCCGGCAATTGATTGCCATGCCGAATGTCCTGATCCGGGTCGATGAACTGGCCAATAAACTGAGAGCGATGAACGGCAACACCAACAGCAATGGAGCCGGCCTGTATCGCGCAATGCTCGATGCCTATAACGGCGCACGTATGCCGCCAAAGAATTACTCCGACGCGCATAAAAATCTTCCTGCCGTAGAGAATCCCTTTGTGCAGATCATCGGCGGCACCACCGCCAAGGTGTGGGATGTGCTGTCGTCGGAACAAATGGACGACGGCACCATGAACCGTTTCATCTTTGTCTGTCTGCCCGACGATCCACCTTATCGCCACCAACCCAAACCCGATACCGCCGTACCCAAGGTGCTGCAAGACCGCCTGAATGCGTTTTTCCGCGAGGGCAAGCGCTATGACCTGCTGGGCTATGTGCCTCCCGGCACCGGGCGCAAGATCGACTATACGCCGGAAGTACAGGCGGAACTCGACGCACTGAATCAGGCCGCATGGGAAAAGCAGTGCCATGACAAGAAATTCGCCGGTCTTTTCACCCGCTACACCGAGAACACACTGAAGATCGCCGCCATCCTTGCCGTGGGTGACGGGAAATACGTCGTGACCATGGAACACTTCGATCAGGCCAAGCGCTTCATGGCGTGGTGTTTGGAGAATACCTATCGCAAGTGCGGTGGCGTAGTCGCGAGCAGCGAGTTCGAAAAGCGGATCAACCGCCTGTTGAAGAAACTGAAAAGCAAGGAATGCAGGGGCGAGATGCGGATGCGGGAAGCCTACCGGTTTCTGACCATCAGCCGGCGCGACATGGACAGCATGATCGAGACAATGCTGCGAGCCGAACTGATCACGATACGGAAAGACGAGAAAGACAACGAATGGATCATCCTCGCGGACGAGATTAGCCAGTCAGTCAGGTGTCAGTAAAACCGGTTTACTGACAGTTAATGAAACGGACGCTGGTCCCTTTCACCCGGGCTACGTCAACTGACTGTCAGTAAAAAATTTACTGACAGCTGACGCCCTTGCTGGATAAGGGCTAGAAGGCATTTGTCAGTCTGTCAGAGAGAGAGAGAGAATATTGATTAAAAAACTGATTTTCCCGGGTGAAAAATAGTTTTTTGGTTTTTTTTATGTGTGTATTGGTGTGTAGGCACTGACAACTGACAGTCACCCCGGGTGGGGTGGAATGAGAGGTGCGGAATGAAAGAAATCAAGCTGGCGCACCCGTCGCACTTCCGGACGGTGATGACCACGCAGGAGGCCGAGCGGCTGCTGGCTGCCGGCTGGCGCGTGTGGACTGACACGCAGGCCGTAAGCACAGGTGCGCTGAAACAACGCAAGGTGCGGCGGAAGCGGAAAGAAGCCGGCCAGAAACGTGTGACCGCTTACCTGCCGGCTGACACGTTCGCGGCATTGATGGCACTGAAGCTGCCGGGTGAAACCAATGCCGAACTGTTTGCCAGAATGGTCAAGATACTGCACCTATTGTGATGACAATCTTGTATCAGGCATACAGGTTTCATATTCCGCACAGCGAAACTAGAACGGCCCGCACAGCGGAACAGCAGTCAGGCCACCACTCGCGCCGGATGGTGTATCCGGTGGTAAACAGCTGGAAGCCTTGAATTCATTGGGCTTGGCGGGTGGTATGGGCTGTTTGGCTACGCCAGTGCTACAAGCAAGGGGGTTTTCGACCATGAAATCAATTGCGTTTGATGTCGGCAATTACCGCTGCACCGCCACCATCCCGTCCCGCACCATCAATCCGGCGCTGGCCACCATGACCTTGGTCTGGCAACCGCCCGGCCCGCGCCTGACCTTTGCCGAACAAGCCGACTACAGGCTCAAGCTCGGCGCTGTTCTGGCCGAAGCCACAGCCTTACTCGGGGTCGCGCCCATCCTGCTGTCGCCAGAGCCTAAGCTAGCCCCACCACGCCCCCGCCGCCCTGTGGGTGAGGCCACCACACGTACCTCACGGCAGATCGCGCCAGCGGGCGATTCTGAGGCAAACAGAGGTATGGAACACCGGAGGACATCATGACTGCTGACCTGCACCGCCTGATCGAGCAGGCCCGGCAAGGCGACCAAGCCGCCCTGCTCGCCGTGGTGGAATGGGCCGAGCGGACAGCGCTTGAACAGGAACTTGCCAATGCACCAGCCGGGCTTCGCGCCGAAGCCCTAGCCGGCTTGGATGCACAGTGGAAAGCACGCCGAGCCAAGGCCAGAAAGAGCAAGAGAACAGCCGAGCGCAACAAGAAAGAGTCCCGCGCCTTCCGCGACAAGGTGGCCATGGCGGTGTCGCTGGTAAGCCTGCACGATGTACCAAAGCACAAACGTGTCGCTGCTGTACGAAACGTCTTCATGAGATTTGGCCCCAGCCATTTCGGCCTTGAGTCCATACCGGACAAGGAAACCATCGGTTCGGTGATAGACGAAATTTTAGAGAAACCGGCGACGCCAGAACCGGCATCGCGCAAATAGTTAAACACGCATGGTCGAAGCTCCATAACCCCTTGGAGCTACGACTATGAGCAGCGTCCCCGCCACCGCTACCACCACGCACGCCAAGACCCCGGCCTTGCCGCGAAACAACCTCAAGCTACGCGAGTTCTGCAACCAGACTTTCCGCGCCATCGCGCCGCGAGGAACACCCCGCGAGCGCTTGCTGGACTCTGATTTCTGGTCGGTAGTGGCCGATATGTTCCAGCCCTTCGACGAGATCGCAGTCATCGATGAAGGTCGCGCCTTTTATGCCCGGCTGCTGGTGGTCAACGCCGGCAGAGGTTATGCCCAGCTGGAAGAACTCGAATTTCATGCCCTCGCTCCGTTGGTAGTGACACAAGCCGGCCTGCCGCCGAATCACGAAATCGTGCACCTTGGGCCTGACGACCTGTATGCGGTACGGCGGTGCAGTGACGGCATTATCTTGGGCAAAGGCTTCACCAGCCGTGAAGAAGCGCTGCTCTTTTTAACTGAGCACGCCACGCTTCGGTGATAGCCATGTCGCCCGAAACCGAACTGCTTATCTACGCGCACGTGCAGGCAGTGGCGCGGCAATTCATCGCTTGGCGCGGCAGCCTTGAAAGCCTGATTGTTTTTGTCGCGTACTCCATGGGGGACAAAGCGCCAGAGCCATACTTGATCGATAACTTTCTCCGAAAGGAATCGACCCAACGCACGTTGGAAGGCCGATACGAAACAGCACTCTGGCGCGCGACCGACAAAACGTTCCGGCTAGTTTGTCTCGCGCACCCCCTTGACCCGGAAATTGCCAAGCGACGTTTATCAAGGTTTCCACAATCAACAAATCAGTGCTCTTTTTGCCATGTCGATGAAGGCGGTCGCGCCAACTTGGAACTAGTGCCTGAATTGGATTTAAAGCGAGAGCCGGTGCCCTCCCGCTATTTGCACAAGGCTTGTCAACGCCCTTGGTTGGCCATGCGTGCACTCGCTGAACGGGAGGACACCACATGAAAAACTTGTCTTTTTGGTCCGCACTCGACCTGATCAAGCAAACCGCTGAGAAAGGCCCATGGACCGGTACTGTGGACGCTTTGATGGATTTAATTGTCGGCAAAACCAAAATCTCAGCTAGTTACCGCCAGTGGCTCAAAGATGAATTACAGACGCTTGAGACGGCCAACATCCTGAAACGACGTGGCGTCGATTTCCATGCGAGTGGTGGCGAAATCCGGTTTAGCCTATTTCAAAATGGGGTGACTAAATGAGCGATTTTGATTTGGTGCCGAATGACGGCTTCGGCGAATTGCAGCAGTACCAACCCGACACGCCTTTGGTGTCGACCGATTTCGAATGGTCGGCCCCGGTTCCTGATGAACTGGTGGATTACTCCCAGCCTTACACCGCTGCGCCGCCCGAAATCTTCGGCACCCCATTGCCGCCCGGTACGTCAATGCCGCAAGCCCATCAGGTAGTGGATCAGGCAGCCGAAGTTTTCAGAAACGATATGGTCAGGCATCTAAAACAGGATTCGGCGCTGGTGGATGCCGCGATTCATTGGTACAAGTCGAATGCGTTTTTGCCGCAACCGACTTACCAAATCCAAGCGACGCACCGATACAATTTGCCGGGGGTGACGGTGCCAAAGCAAGACCGGAATGCGTGGGTAAGCTTTTTGAATTATATGGACCAGCGGGCGGCTCCACAGCGTTTCATCATGGCGGTTAGCTATTGGCTGTCCAAGGCGGCTGAACAATCTCAACAGCCACAACAGCAATCCGCATCCGGGCTAATGGGCGTCACCGCCGATCAATTGTCAGACGCCGAATTCGCCTACATTGAAAAACGCGCCCCTGCCGATCAGGCGGCTTGCGAAGCCGTCCTCAGAAATCATTGGGGCAACAACCAATTCGCAGCCAATCTTCGGTTGGTAAAAAACTATTTGGCGACGTTGCCAATCGAACAACGTGACAAGCTGACGCAAACGGTTTGCAAGGGTGGCGTTCTCTCGGGCAACACGCCGGAAATGGTGCTGGCCTTGTATAAATCCGCTATCGGTGTAAATAGTTTTCCGCAAAATGGTCCGGCTATTGCCGCCGAGATAGCGCAGATCGAGAATCTGATGCGGACCAACCGCAAGGCTTATCTGGCCGACGAGCGGTTACAGGCCAGACTGCGCCAGCTTTACGAATTTAGAGACGGAGGCTAAATATCATGGCTTACAGTTCAACCAACCCGGCCCGTAAAATTCTGGATGTCGGATTCTGTTCAACATCGGGCGGAAACATGTTTCTTTATGAAAGTTCGCATGCTTCCACCGACATCACGGCTGCCAACTTCTTCGCCGGTTGCGGGTACGGGTCACAATCGACAGCGAGCATCGGGATGTCGCCAAAGGACATCGTGATGAACGTGAACACGGTGTCGAACGCCGTGACGTGGCACCGGGTCACGTCGATCTCGGCGAGTACCGGCTGGCATTCCGCGATCCACGCGACCGTGGGTGCAGGGAGTTCATGATGTCCGCCCTGTCCCGCCTCAGCCGCAAGTCTGCGCTGTCCGACGACGACATCAAACGGATCGCCGCCGCTGTCGCCGGCCACGCGCCAACAGCACCCGAAGCGCCACCAGCAGCCCCGCGCAGTCCGCGTGTGCAGGCTTTGCTGCGCCAGATACATTCCCCTGCACCGGGCACCGAACGCCTTCCCAGCCCCACGCCTGTGCCAGCAGCAACGGCTCACAAGGAACTCGCCGCCGTCGCACCGCGCCCGCCAGTCTGGCCGATTCCCAGCCGGGAAATCCCGATCACCATGCGGCAAAACGATCTAGGCCGGGTGGTGTCGTTCAGCTTGGGCAGTCATGAGTTTCAGATCACGCGCGATGCAAACGGTCGGATTCTGATGGCGAGCAATGAAGATGGCTGTGGTGTCCGAATCACTAGGCGCGATGCGTTCGGCCATGTCGCCGGTTTGGTGATGACGCCGCCGACAAGGACATGATCATGGACCGACTGTTTTCTGGATCATTTGACGAACTGGCCAAGTTACAGCAGCTATTGGCCGAAGCGGCGGTTTGGTCTTATTTGTTGAAGAAGCCCGCCATCGCCGAAACATTGGCTACCCCCTGTGAAGTCGGCACCACTGAAGTCGAACAAACCATCGCCGATAAAATATTCATCGTGCGCTTCGAATGGCGACCGGACGGGGTGGCAATTTCGTGCGGGGAGAAAGAAAATGGCTAATCCCGTTGGTCGTCCTCGCGGAGTCGCGCCCAAGCATCCAAACAGCGGGAAGAAGGCTGGCACCAAGAACGTCAAGCCGATGGCAACGGCGGAGATGCGGGAAGCCGTCCGGCTGGATTGTCTCGCGGTGTATCAGCGGCTGGGTGGTCAAGACTGGCTCTTCCAATTCTGCAAGGACAACCCCGCCATCTTCGTGAGCCAGATTCTGCCGCGCATTGCGCCAGCGTTCGCCAAGCCGGAAGAAAGCCTTGCGCCTTCGGTGAATGTCAACGTCCACAGCCTTCCCATGCTCGAACAGGCCAAGCTCGTGGCGTTCTTGCTGAATTCAGCGGTGCAGGCGCAGGACAGCCCGTTGCCAGCGCGGACCATCGACCACCAGCCGGCCAAGCCGGTGCCTGAACCGGCCAAGCCCTACAGCCCCGAAGCCGCCGCGCCTATCGACGTATCCACGGACAGCTTGGAAGAACAGGCCCGACAGGCAGCGGCGCGTGAGTTGGTGGCGAACACCATCGAACAGACCATCGACACTTACGCCGGATCAAGCCGTGAGCAAGGCGGTAAACGTCGTGACCTGTTATAGAAAAACCCTGGCCAATATAGGCCGGGGTCAACTATCCGTGAGAATCAAATGACTCCCCTCACCACCGCTTCGACCAACATGCCCGCCGTCGTCCTCGCCGCCGCCGCGATTCATTCCGCCGTGCCAACGCCCCAGCCGCCCTTAACGGATGCGTGGAACATGGCGGCGCCCGCCATGCCCCGGTTCAAGACGCTTCTTGGCGTCGAAAAGGAACGGTTCGGCGGCTAGGCAATCTCGAAGCGGCGCAATTTGATATAGGAAAAACTGTCCCCTATGGTGGAAAAGACCAAATAAACAACAGGGGCGTATATAGTGTTTTATCTAAAAAGATAGGTGAAACTCTATTGGCCAAGACTTTCTTGTTGATCCCTGATTCTGAAGGCAGTAGCCTGAAATTACACAAAAGCACAGGTGACCTTCATGAAAACTCCCGCTGAGCTGACTTACATCCTGAAATACGCCTCTCCTCACACCCGCACCGCCATTGCGCAACTCAAAAGGGCACGGAAAGTTGATCCGAACGAAAAGCGCAAGATTCATGTAACCACCGTCGAGGACGATTCGATTCAGAAGATTGCAACCTGCTGGCGAGTAAAAAATGATGAGGAGGGCGATCTTTTGATCGTTGAGGTTGGGCCATGGGGTGCGATCAGCCGATTCGAATTGCCATTTCACGATGCTGTATGTTTTTCTGATGAAATGCAGAGGAAACTTACATATCCGTAGCTCCCCACAGCTTCTAATTTTCCGCTAACAGGGCGGCACCGCCAACGGAATTAGCAGCAAGGGTTTCCATCTCAGGCCATTAACTGCGAGGAAGCCATCCCTTGCTATTTCTCGGGGGAACCGATAGGCCACGTCTTTTCAGATGTTCAAGAAGAACTGGCTCGTAGCGGGGAGCCCAGCCATCATGATTGCCGTTCCAACATGGATCACAGACGAAAATATCGCCATACAGTTCAAGTATATGCCCCTCATATCGATGAGGCCCATGCTGATAGGGTTGCCCGCATACATCACATTTGAACATGAACTTTTCCATCATGTGACTCCTTCCGCTAACAGTTCAATTCAGCACCAAATATCCAATAATCATAGGCAAGAAATATCACCTTCCGCTAGAGCTTGATCGTCTGCGGCGGCTCGCTTCTCCATGTCCTTACGGGGGGATGTGCAACCACAGCAGCCTCACCTTGGACACATGTCCCCCCAACTTGTTGATGGCGTAGCCTTTTGCTGACCTGAATGCCAATTGAAAATATCTCCTTGCCCTCGCCAGTCACCCTGACTACGTTTGAACTGTCTCTGTTGGTAAAAGGTGGAACGGGCTTGCCTGACTCTGCCCCAGGCAGGCCCCTCTTTTTGATCGGCACTTCATCAGGGGGATGAACATGCTTGTCGCTAAAGACCAAACTTTGCTTGATCATGAGAACCACTCGGTCATCCTGATCGACCACCAGCCGAGAATAGGCGTAGCTGCGCAACCTGCCTATGCGGACCCGCTCCGCAACAATGTCTTTATGGTGACCAAGGCGGCCAAGGCATGTCATGTGCCGATCCTCGTGACAGCGATAGCCGACCAGCCAGACAAGGAATGCGTCGTCCAACCATCAAGGTGGCCCGACCATACGGTGAGCGACCGCTCGAACTCGAAACCTCAGCTGAACGAATGGATTGTCCAGTGGGTCACGTCAGCCGAGACGCCAATAGTCGTCTTGGCTGGCCTGCGAACCTCGGTTTCAATCGCCGACTCGGCATTGTCGGCGCTGGATCGGGGCATTTTGGTGTACGTCATCGCCGATGCCTGTGGAGACACCTCCGAAGAAGCGCATCAACTGGCATTGAAACGTCTGCGTCAGCAAGGTGTTCACCCGATCACATCGCTGCAATATCTGCTCGAACTTCATTGACATAGAAGTCGGCGGGTCGATCTGAAGTCATGCGGGCAGCAGAGGAGCGAATGGAACCCAGCGCTCGGAGGATACCTTTGGGGCTGTCAATTCCCCGGAGCCGTGTCTATGATTGAAACATAGTGAATACTCCTTTTCAGAGGGTTCCTTGCCGTGGCATGGAACCCTTTTTGTTGCCACTCCTCCTCGGCCCCATGCCCCTGCCTGTTAGGTAGCTCTTTGCTATCTGCTCGTCGCACTGGAAGCTTTCAATTTGTCGGCGGCAACCTACACTGTAAATTGCTGTACCCTGACCCCTCAGCCCCGTTCGGCCAGCCTCCGCCGCTCGGGGCTTTCGCTTGGGCGGATCTGCTGGCGTGGCCGGGGAGCCGCAAGCGCGACGGCTACGGTCACGGCAACGGGATGGTCTAGGCTAGACAAGCCCAGCTGATCAGCTGGGCTTTTTTCATCGTTGAACAGGTCGAGCTGCATGGGGACGAACAGGTCTAGCTGTTCAGGAATGACGGTATCCATGGCTTGGGTTCCTTAGCATGAACTTGTTAAGCGCCCGCAAAGAGCAAATCGGCGCTGGTACTTCAGTGTAGTAAATTCCCCACGGTCGGCACCCGCCACCTTATCTTGTAATACCGGCGTAACCAAACTCGCCAGACTCTCCCATCAAATAAGTCTGAACGCCTTGCTAGATAAGGCGTTCAGGCTACCTATCCTTTTCTGACCCATGGGTATTCGATCCTCAAGTGGCCCGTGACGTATTCGTTTTGCACATCGATGACGATCAACGCGCGTTTCATGGAAGCGGTCATGTCTCTCTCCTGGTCAACAAAGACAGGCCGGACAGGCGATGTCGCGGCCATGGCGATCATTCTTGCCGTGCAGACGGAAGCCCCGACACCACGCAATGGAGCCAGGGCGATCAGAGGCGACACCTCGTGTGTATCGCCAAGCGCGCTACAGGGCGATCAACAGGCCGGGCGAGAGCCTATCTCCCCGCCCAGCGCCGGTACTCGCCGGGCGTCACGCCGAGCGCGGCACGGAAACGGTTGGCCAGGTGGCTGGCACTGGCGAAGCCGCAGCTCGCGGCGATATCGACCAGCGCCTGATCCCCTCCCGCCAGCGCCTCCCGGGCGCGCAGCAGGCGACGCTGCAAGATCCAGGCATGTGGAGGTTGGCCGAACGAGGCGCGGAACATGCGCGCGAAGTGGTACTCCGACAGCGCCAGCTCGGCCGCCAGTTCGCCCACCGTCAACACGCTGTCGAGCCGGGCTTCGATCAGCTCCTGCACGCGGCGGCGCTGCGCCGGGGCGAGCCCTCCTCTCACCGTCACCGTCCGGCACCGGCCGGTCTGCGTCAGCATCAGGTGCGCCAGCACCTCATGGCCGAGCGCGTTGCCGGCCAGCCGGCCATGCGGATCGTCCCAATCGAGTCCGGCCAGTCGACGGCACACCGCGGCAAGCCACGGGTCGTCCATGTAGGTGCGGTCGTAGAGCTGCTGGTCGCGCGCCTCGCGATCGAGCAGGGTCAGGGCCAGGGCGTCGAAGCGATCTGGGGCAAAGTACAGGTGCAGAAAGCGGATCGGGCCGCTGACGCGCCAATCCGATTCGTGTTCGGCGGGCAGGATGCACAGCTTGTCCGGCGCCCCACGCCGGCCGGGCTGGTCGCGGCGCCGAATGTCGAAACCGCCTTCGAGGTAGAGCGACAAGGTATGGTGGCCGGGACGGCTGTAGACGGTGTCTTCGAGCTGGTTGCGCTGCCACAGCGCGGCCGACAGGCCGTCGCCGAGCATGCTGCTGCGCTCCAGTTCGGCGCGGGTCTGGGTCAGGGTGTCGTAAACGGGTAGGGTGGCGCGGGGCATGATGTGGCTTTCTCGATGCCGTTAGTGTACGGCCTGACGGCCTATACGGCATCGCTCGGCGCCAAAAAAGCGCAGGAATGTGCAATCCCGTTCCGCCGGGTTCGGTGAAACTAGCGCCATTGTCCCTCCCCCGGAGCCATCGCCATGAACGCCCTGCTTTACCTCTCCACCGTGCTGATCTGGGGCACCACCTGGATCGCCATCAAGGTGCAGTTGGGGCCGGTTCCGATTCCGCTCTCGATCGCCTACCGCTTTTTCCTCGCCGCCGCGGCGCTGTTCGCCATCCTGGCCTGGCGTGGCCAGCTGCGTCGCCCGCACGGCACAGCCCTCGGCCTGATCGCCGCGCAGGGGCTGACGCTGTTCTGCTTCAATTTCCTGTGCTTTTACTACGCCAGCCACTATCTGCCGAGCGGTTTGGTGGCCGTGGTGTTCTCCACCGCCACGCTGTGGAACGCACTGAATGCGCGCCT
Source organism: Pseudogulbenkiania sp. AW2-16 (assembly GCF_056824575.1). Classification (NCBI taxonomy): domain Bacteria; kingdom Pseudomonadati; phylum Pseudomonadota; class Betaproteobacteria; order Neisseriales; family Chromobacteriaceae; genus Pseudogulbenkiania; species Pseudogulbenkiania sp. AW2-16. The sequence continues at coordinate 3,510,943 of NZ_CP157668.1, forward strand.
GATCCTCAAGCGCCGCATTGCCCCGCAGGTGATGGCGGGCGGCGCGCTGGGGCTGGCCGGGATCGCCACCCTGTTCTGGCCGCAATTGGCCGGCCACAGCACCGACGGCGGCACCCTGCTCGGGTTGGGGCTATCGGTCCTGGGCACCCTGTGCTTCTCCGCCGGCAACCTGCTGTCGGCACGGCTGCAGGCGCTCGGCCACACGCCGTTGCAGACCAATGCCTGGGCCATGCTGACCGGTGCACTGATCCTGCTCGCGGGCAGTCTCGCCGCCGGCCTGCCGCTCACCCTCGACACCTCGCCGCACTACCTGGGCGCCCTCTTCTACCTCGCCATTCCCGGCTCAGTGATCGGCTTCACCGCCTACCTGATGCTGGTCGGCCGGCTCGGCCCGGAGCGCGCGGCCTACTGCACCGTCCTGTTCCCGGTGGTGGCGCTGAACGTGTCGGTGTGGCTGGAGGGCTATCACTGGACGCCGCTCGCGCTGGCGGGGCTGATCCTGGTGCTGGCCGGCAACGTGCTGGTATTCCGTCAGCCTACCCGGCGCACAGCGGCCCCCGTCACCAGCCGGGCAGCCTGAGCCGCCCCATGCTGGCGTTACCCCAAACGAAACCGGGAAAAACTACACGATGACGGCGATGATCAGCACGATCAGCAAAATCACGATCAGGTCGTAATTGCTGAGCCGGCCACCGGCCGAGAGCGTATCGATGCGTTGAGCCAGCGTGGTGACTTCTTCATCGGTCATTGAATCGACGCGATCCTTGGCGAAGGCGGCCTGCACGCCAAGGGCCTGCAGCTTGTCACGGACTTCTGCCCGATCAAGAAAGGTCCTCACTTTTTCCCGATCGGCCTGGGCTTGCTGGGCCTGCTGCGCGGCAGCCGCCTGCTCGGTCGAAACCATACCGGCACGGGCCAGCGGGGCCTGCACGGCCAAGCATGACGCCAACAGCGCGGTACCAAGGTATTTGGCAATGGAAACAGACATTTCACACCTCCTGAACAAGAGTTGAAACCCGTCAGCGAGCCCCCTTTCCGCTTGTTTCAGTGTGGCACATGGCAGCGCAATGACAATCCGCCAATTCCTTTTAAATGCCCAAGGCATGTCCTCTGGATCTTCGGCCAACCTTCCCTTCAACCAGGCACGGTGGCCGGCCCAGCCCACGCTTTCCTGGCTAGTGGAGATGTCGCACCAGCCCCTGACGGGGATGAATACCCTCTTGCAGTGCGTGGCATGACGGAGCGCCTCAGCCCGGCACAGACACGGCTCACGGCTTGGCGAACCGGAAGCGGCAGCAAGTCCCACCCCGCACCATGCATTCTTCGTGTGTCACGGGCTCTCCCACATAGCTCGACATCAGCGCTAGGTCCAGTTGGCACACTTCCGGGAAACGTGCCGCCAGATGATGAAAGATGCAATTGGTGGCCACGATGCCCGGCAGGCCGGGGCCGGCATCTTGCGGCCGGGCATCGTAGCCGAGTTCCAGCATGATGTCGGCCAGCGCCCGGATGCGCGCTTCCGGATCGTTCGCCCGCGCCGGCGGCAAGGTAGCGGCCAGACTGGTGCCGATCTCGGCCAATTGTTTGGCAAGCTCGTCCTGACCAAGCTTGGCTTCCAGCATCTTCAGCAGCAGCTCGGCAAACCAGGAATAGCGGCGGGGAAACACCTCCTGCCCCTTCGGGGTCAGCACGAAAAGCTGCTCAGGCCGCCCCCCGTCGGCTGCGTCATCCCGCGTTCCACCAGACCATCCCGTTCCAGCACCGTCAGATGTTGCCTGACCGCGGTACGGGTAACGGCCAACTCCTGTGCCAGTTGCTCCACCGTCAGCCCGGCAGACTGCCGTTGCAGCAGTCGTAACAGTTGCTGCTGACGCTCACCCATTGCTTCCAACATGTCGCTACACCTTCAATTTGCCCGTTCAGTTTGATTATATCCTTCATGGCGCAAAAATCACTTTGATAAGTTAAAACACATTTATATTGTTTAAGTGACAAAATAGGCTACAATACAGCTCCCAAAGAAGCTTGAGCACGAAGGAGATTTCTCATGAAAACCTGGCAAAAAACCCTGGCGGCGTCGCTTATCGCGGCCTTCTTGTCCCCGCTCGCCCATGCCGAGCTGAGCAACAGCCCCAAGATTTCACAAACGCAAGTGGCACTGCGCGATCTCTGGAGCGGCCACATTTTCTGGGTGCGTAACGTCGCACTGGAAACGCTGGCGCACGACAAGTCCGGCGCGGCCGCCGCGGAGCAAGAGGTGGTCGCCAACGCCAAACAGATTGCCGCGTCGATCCAGCCCTTCTACGGGCAGGCCGCCTCGGACAAGTTGTTCACCCTGCTCGCCGGCCATTACGGCGCGGTCAAGCAGTATCTGATCGCCACGGAGAAAGGCAGCAAGAGCGGGCAGGACAGCGCCAACAAAGCCATGGCCGCCAACGTGGACGAGATCGCCGCCTTCCTGTCCAGCGCCAACCCCTACCTGCCGAAAGAAACGCTGCAAGGCCTGCTGCTGGCCCATGGCGGCCATCACGTCCAGCAGATTCAGGAGCTCAAGGACAAGGACTACCGCCAGGAGGCCCACACCTGGGACGCCATGAAACAGCACATGAACGTGATCGCCGATGCACTGGGTGGCGCCCTGGCCAAGCAGTTCCCCGAGCGCTTCTGAGCGCATCAGCCGGTCTGCCGGTTCTGTCTCGCACAGGACCGGCACCGGCCGGCAAACCCGGGCGGTGCCTGGCAGGCCAAGTCAGACCGCCCGCTCCGTTGCTGGGACAACTCAATGGGCGAGCTGGTTCAGGGCCCAGACCGTAGGCGCCGGCAGACCGGCTTGCCCGGCTAAAGCCCCTTGCCAGGGGTCATCATCCGGCACCCTGCGTCCGGAAGTACTGTTAGATGAAATCGACACACACCTTGAGCTTGGCCGAGCTCGACAACCGCATGGGAGAAACCGCCCAGATGTCAGCCGGCTGGCTGTAGTCGGGCAACACCCGCACCAGACGCCCGGCGGCAAGTGCAGCGCGCACGTCCCACAGGGACCGCAGCATGATGCCGCGCCCCGCCAGCGCCCACTGATGCACGATCTCGCCGTGGTTGGCTGACAAGGGGCCGGTGATGCGTATCACCGTCTCGCCGCCGGGGCCGGCGAGCCGCCAGACCCCGAATGGGTGGCCGCGCTCCTTGATCGCCAGGCAATCGTGGCCACTCAGCTCGCCGAGGCTCTTCGGCATTCCATGCCGCTCGAGGTAGGACGGCGAAGCGCACAGGATGCGCTGGTTGGCAACCAGCTTCTTGGCGATCAGCTGCGGCGCGATCTCGTTGCCGACCCGGAGGTCGAGATCGATCCCTTCGCTCTCCAGATCGACCAGCCGGTCCGTCACATCGAAGCGGATTTCGAGCTGGGGATAACGCTCGGCCAAGGCCGCCAGCGCCGGCGCGACGTGGACACGGCCGAACCCCAGGCTGCTGCTGATACGGATCAGGCCACGCGGAGCCAGCCCGGTCGCCGACACCTCGTCCACCATGTGATCGACGTCATCGAGAATCTTCTGTGCCCAGCGATAGACCCGTTCGCCGTCCTCGGTCACCGCGACCCGCCGTGTGCTGCGATACAGCAACTTCACGCCCAAGCTCTCTTCCAGCAGCCGTATCCGCTTACTGACGTAAGCCGGGGACGCCCCCAGCTCCTCGGCAGCGCTGGCGAAGCCCGATTTGCGGGCAACCAGGCAGAACACACGCAGGTCTTCCAGTTGCGGTTCATTATTCATGATTCGTGTTTTATGAATGCACAAATGAGGCAATTATTAAATGAATGTTTTGCGGCATGCTAGGGATATCGGATCAACTGACGCGCCACGACTGACGGCCGGACAACAGGAAGACATTGCATGAACAAGACATTCAGAATTGCCGCGATTGCCGGTGACGGCATCGGCAAAGAGGTGCTGCCTCAAGGCATCCGCGTGCTGGAAGCCGCCGCGGCCAAGTTCGACCTCACCCTCGAATTCGTTCACTTCGATTGGGCCAACTGCGACTATTACCTCCAGCACGGCAAGATGATGCCGGACGACTGGTTCGAGACATTGCAGCGTTTCGACGCCATCTACTTCGGCGCGGTTGGCTGGCCGGACAAGGTGCCCGACCACATCTCGCTGTGGGGCTCGCTGATCAAGTTCCGCCGCGAGTTCGACCAATACGTCAACCTGCGTCCGGTGCGCCTGTTTGATGGCGTGCCCTGCCCGCTCGCCCACCGTAAGCCGGGCGACATCGATTTTTATGTGGTGCGCGAGAACACCGAGGGCGAATACTCGTCGGTCGGCGGCAAGATGTTCGAGGGTACCGAGCGTGAGCTGGTGCTGCAGGAGGCGGTGTTCACCCGCCACGGCGTGGATCGCATCCTCAAATATGGCTTCGAACTCGCCCAGCGCCGGCCGCGCAAGAAGCTGACCGCCGCCACCAAATCCAACGGCATCGCGGTCAGCATGCCGTACTGGGACGAGCGCGTGGCGGCGATGGCGCAGGCCTACCCCGAGGTCGCCTGGGACAAGCAGCATATCGACATCCTCTCCGCCCGCTTCGTGCTGCAGCCGGATCGTTTCGACGTGGTCGTCGCCTCGAATCTGTTCGGCGACATCCTGTCCGACCTCGGGCCGGCCTGCTCCGGCACCATCGGCATCGCGCCTTCGGCCAACCTCAACCCGGAACGGACCTTCCCCTCGCTGTTCGAGCCGGTGCATGGCTCCGCCCCCGACATCTACGACCAGAACATCGCCAACCCGATCGCGATGATCTGGTCCGGCGCGATGATGCTCGATTTCCTCGGCGACGGCGATCCGCGCTACCGACACGCGCACGACGGGATCATGCGGGCGATCGAAACCGTGCTGGTCGAGGGGCCGCGTACGCCGGACATGGGGGGGATGGCCGATACCAGCGAGGTCGGCGCGGCGGTGGTGGAGGCCTTGTGATCAGCGCCCCCTGACACGACAACGCCCGGCCTCGCGCTTATGCGGGAACGGGCGTTGCTCATGCTGTCAGCCCCTGGGGGCCATAACACTCAGAACCAGTTCACGATCTTGCTGCGCATCCCTGATCGGGACTCATGTGCTGCTCGGAATCCTCATGTACTCCAGTACATTCCGGTTCCTGCGCTGCTCTTCACCCCACTGAGGACTGCTCGCGACTGATCGTGAACAGGTTCTCAGCGCTTTACCGCCGCCACCTTGCGTGTCGCGGTGAAGTCGGCATAGTGCCCCTTCAAGCCATAGAACACGATGTAGGCGTAGCACACCAGCGGCACCACGAAGGAATACAGGATGCCAATGCGGTCGGCGAAGAACGCCTGGATCAGCGGCACGACGGCACCGCCGACAATCGCCATGCACAGCACGCCCGAGCCTTCCCCGGTGAACTTGCCCAGCCCTTCGATGGCCAGCGAGAAGATGGTCGGGAACATGATCGAGTTGAACAGGCCGATCGCGATCAGGCCCCACATCGCCGCCTTGCCGCCGGCGCTCATCGCTACCGCGATCAGCAGCGCGTTGACCAACGCGTTGAAGGCCAGCACGTGGCCCGGTTTGATCTTGCGCATCACCACGCCACCGATGAAACGACCCACCATGGCACCGGTCCAGTACAGGGCCAGATACTTGCCGGCCACCGCCTCGGACAGACCGGCAATCTGCGGCTGCCCCATCAGGCTCACCAGGAAACTGCCGATCGACACTTCGGCCCCCACATAGGTGAAGATGCCCACCGCGCCCAGCACCAGGTGGCGGTAGCCCCAGACGCTGTCATGCGCATGGTACTCGGCGTTGCCTTTCGGCGCATCGGCCGGGGTATCGCCCTCCGTCACCTTCGGCAGCTTGAACAGGCCGATGATCACGGCCAGGGCAAACAGCAGCGCGGCCAGAATCAGGTACGGCGTCTGCACCGAACCGGCCTCGGCGGCGCTGTAGGCCGCCAGCTGTTCCGGCGACAGGCCGCTCAGCTCCTGCGCCGGTTTCACCGCCACCGCCAAAATCAGCACCGACCCCACCAACGGCCCGATGGCCGTCCCCAGCGAGTTGAACGCCTGGGTCAGGTTGAGGCGGCTGGACGCGGTCTCGGGCTTCCCCAGCAAGGTGACGTAGGGGTTGGCCGCCACCTGCAGCAGGGTGATGCCGGAGGCCAGAATGAACAGCGCGCCGAGGAAGAACGGGTAGGACTTGGCGCCGGCCGCCGGGTAGAACAGCAGACAGCCGAGACCCGCCGTTGCCAGGCCGATCATGATGCCGCGCTTGTAGCCGAGCTTTTCCACCAGGTAGCCCGACGGAAACGACATCACGAAGTAAGCGGTGAAGAAACTGAACTGGATCAGTGCCGCCTGCAGGTAACTCAGGGTGAAGATCGCCTTCAGGTGCGGGATGAGGATGTCGTTGAGCGACGTGATCAACCCCCACATGAAAAACAGGGAGGTGAGCACCGTCAGGGCGCGCGAGTAATTGGTCTTGCCAAGCTGAGAGGACATGTCTGTCGTTCCATCCATACTATTTTCTGCTGTTTACGGTCAGCCGGCCCGATGCAGTGAGCGTCCGCATGGCAAGCCGGCGGTTTGTTGCGCCAGATATGTAGCATTGCTACAGATATTTTGTTATAGAGCACGCCATCCATCTAGGACAGGTCGTCACATACCGACCGGCAATAAAAGGCAACGCCATTCAATATATCAATACAAAACAAGCATTAACCCTGTTTGCCCGCCGTATTTCGACGTCCACGTCAGGCCGTTTCCTGACCCTGTGATGGACTCTGGTCGCGAAAAAACGTAGCAATACTACGCGCCAACCGTATCGCTTGTAAATCAGCAACCCCTCCTCCGGCCCAAAAACAAAAAAGGCGACCGAAGTCGCCTTTTATCTGGGGTACCGCTGTCGAAATCAGCCGAAATGGCAAACGTAGTGCAGGGTATCGACCACTTCGATATCGAACGCGCTGTTGCCGGGCACCTTGAACGACTCGCCCCCCTGTAGGTCCGCGACTCGCTCTCGCCACTCAGGGTGACGCGGCACTCGCCGGCCAGCACTTCCATGATTTCCGGTGCGCCCGTGTTGAACGTCAGTTTGGCCGGCAGAATGACGCCCACCGATTTCTTGGTGCCATCGGCCAGGATGATGTTGTGGCTGACGCATTTACCGTCGAAGTAAACATTGGCCTTTTTGACCACGCTGACGTTATCGAACTGTTCCATGCTCTGTCCTTATTTGTTCTGGTGAAAGGGCAAAAGTGTAACCCGCACGATCGCCGGAGAACACTCCCCGCAAGGCCGGCCGGCCTCAAAGGTTGGCCGAAGCCCCGTTACGAATGCTTACACGCTCCACCGTCAGCTTGTGGCACAATCGCGCCGTCACAATAGAAGGGGTGCGACCGCACGTGGTCCCAACCCACCCACCATCAACTCGGGGGACTCCATCATGCAACAGGACAACCGCGACATCCGCTACCTGGCAGAACACTTGCTGCACACCGGCGTAGGCGGCCTCGGCGAACGCGAGCGCCACGCCCTGATGCGCATCTCCAAACGGCTGCAGGCCACACGTACCGACACCAGCCTGCCTGACGACGGCGTCACCCTCGGCGAGCGGCTGGCCGACCGAGTCGCCGAATTCGGTGGCTCCTGGACGTTCATCGGCATTTTCACCGCCGTGCTCATCAGCTGGACCATTATCAACACCGGCATCCTGGGCACCCGGGCCTTCGATCCCTACCCCTACGTGTTCCTCAACCTGATCCTGTCGATGTTGGCAGCGATCCAGGCGCCGATCATCATGATGTCGCAGAACCGCCAGGCCGCACGCGACCGCATGACGATGATTCGCGACTTCGAGGTCAACCTCAAGTCCGAAGCGTCGATCGATGGCCTGCACAAGCGCATCGACCATCTGACTTGGCAGATCCTGTCGGACCTCGACCAGCTCAAGCGCCTGCAGCGGACCCTCCCGCCCCACCCGGACGACACCCCGCCGCCGGGAACCCGAAAAAATCCGGACGGGACGGTGTAATTCAGCCCTCGCTCACGGCTTGAGCATCTCCGCCGTCACCACAAAATCGTTACCGTGGCGCCGCACCAGCCTTTCCAGCGGCGCCGCAAAGCGGCTCCAGTTGCCCTGCAGCAGGGTCAGCGAATTCTCCGTACCCAATGGCGGCAGCTGGAGCCAGGCATCGACCGCCTCCGGCTCCACGTGAAAATGCGCCGGGTAACCATCCAGCCGGGCATTGATCAGAATCTGATTGTTGCGGTCGATTCTCGCCGCCAGCAGCATCAACATACGCCGTTTCTCCCAAATGGCAGCGAGACTAGGGCATCGCGGCGATTTGCACAATGACCGCCCCGTTCGCGCACCGCCGGGAAAAGACCACATCACACATCCGGATTTAACCTTCATCAAGGTCCGGGGTCGCCCCGCATGACACAGTGAAACCCATACCGCCAAGGGTAGCCGTTCCGTCTTCCCTGCTACGCCTGGCACAAACCGTTATCATGACAAGAAACGGCAAAGGTGATGACAGTGAACAAGGCAACCGACCCGCAGACACGCTCCACCGCCCCCATTCTCCCGACCGTACCGCAGAACACCTGGCCGGTGCTCGGCTGGTACGAGGGGCTCCGCCAGTGGAGCGGCCACTGGGCTCGACTCTCCGGCCTGTTCGATGGCGAACCACCCACACCCCCGTCCGTGTCCGAGCCCGGCTCCAGCGACGCCGACGACGGCCCCACCAGCCTCGACCGGCTGCTGCGCGCCAATCTGGGCCGAGCCACTCTCGGCATATCGCCGGCCAGCCTGGCCCTGGCTTATTTCGACTGGGCGGTGCATCTCGCCGTCTCCCCGGGCAAATGGCAGCAGCTAGTGGAAAAGGGCGTACGCAAGTCGGTCCGGCTCGGCAATTACGCCGTCAGGGCGCCCGCCAATGCGGGCTGCCCGGCCTGCATCCAACCGCTGCCGCAGGACCGCCGCTTCAGCAGTCCCGCCTGGCAGAACTGGCCGTTCAATCTGATTTCGCAGGCCTTCCTGCTCAACCAGCAATGGTGGCACAACGCCACCACCGGCATTAGCGGCGTCTCGCGTCACCATGAGCAGGTCGTGTCCTTCACCGCACGCCAATTGCTCGACATGATGTCGCCGATCAATTTCGTCGCCACCAACCCCGAGGTACTGCAAACCACCCTCCAGGAACAGGGGCAGAACCTGATACGCGGCCTACGCCACTTCCAGGCCGACTGGGAGCGCGCCATCGGCGGCAAGCCGCCGCTGGGGGCCGAAGCCTACCGTCCGGGACATGAAGTCGCCATCACGCCCGGCCAGGTGGTCTACCGAAACCGGCTGATCGAACTGATCCAGTACACACCGCAAACCGGGCAGGTTCATGCCGAACCGGTCCTGATCGTGCCGGCCTGGATCATGAAGTACTACATTCTCGACCTCTCCCCCGGTAACTCGCTGGTCAACTACCTGGTCGGACAGGGCCACACCGTGTTCATGATCTCCTGGCACAACCCGCACAGCGACGACCGCGACATCGGCCTGGAAGACTACCTGCGGCTGGGCGTCCTGGATGCGCTCGATGCCATCCGCACCATCGTCCCCGACGCCCCGGTCCACAGCGTCGGCTATTGCCTGGGCGGCACCTTGCTGTCGATCGCGGCGGCCTATCTGGCACGCGAAACCGATCCGATCCTGGCCTCGGTCACCCTGTTGGCGGCGCAGACCGACTTTACCGAAGCCGGCGAGCTGATGCTGTTCATCGACCACAGCCAGTTGAGCTACCTCGAAGACATCATGTGGGACCAGGGTTACCTCGACACCAAGCAGATGGCAGGCGCCTTTCAGCTACTTCGTTCCAACGACCTGATCTGGTCGCGCCTGGTGCACGAATACCTGATGGGACGGCGCGAGCCGTTGAACGACATGATGGCCTGGAATGCCGACGCCACGCGCATGCCCTACCGCATGCATAGCGAGTACCTGCGCCGTTTCTTCCTCAACAACGACCTGGCCGAAGGCCGCTACCGCATCGGCGGCCGCCCCGTGGTGCTGAGCGACATCCGCGTGCCGATGTTCGTCGTGGCCACGGAAACCGACCATGTCGCGCCCTGGCGATCGGTGTATAAAATCCACCTTGCCGCCGATGCCGACATCAGCTTCCTGCTCACCAGCGGCGGCCACAACGCCGGCATTGTCAGCGAACCGGGCCACGACGGCAGACACTACCGGCTCTCGCACCGCCCCAGCGACCACCCCTACATCGACCCGGAAACCTGGTTTGCCTCCACCACCCCTCACGAAGGCTCATGGTGGCCGGCCTGGTCGGACTGGCTGCGAAGCCACTCCGACGGCCTCCGGGAGCCGCCGCCAATGGGCGCCGCCGAGCAAGGCTACCCGCCGCTTGGCCACGCCCCCGGTAGCTACGTGCTGCAACGCTGAGCCGCCGTCTGCCAGTCGCTGGCAACACCATGGCATGCGGCCAAAGGTAAAAGCCTCAATGGCCGAGCGTATTGCCGCCCCACTCCCAGACGGGAGCCGACCTCACCGGATGCAGTTCGTCGTAATAATTGAGCAGGTTGCCCAGCTCCATGACGATTTCCAGTTGAAACCCCTGTCGTCCGCCGCGCTCATCCAGCATCAGGCTATCGAGATAGCGGCGGCATGAGCTCTCCTCGGGCCACAGCTGGGCCAGTCGATTGACGATACGGGCATACTGCCGCGACAGCTTCAATGGACGTACCGGGGCAGGCAAATCCAGCAGCCAGCGCATGGCCTCGACCTGCAATTTGAGCTGCTCGGGTGGGAGCGGCGTGCGCACGAAGGCAAAAGGACGGCTGTTCATGGCGTTCATATGCTTTCTGCCAAGCGGCGAATTCTGTAATACGGGCACCCTTGGCGTGCCCGGCATCATGTTGATTTGATGATAGTTTTCCTCATCAAAAAATGACAGCCGCAAAACCTCTCCCAAAGGCAGCCTACTCGATGCCCTCAACGCCGCCACCGCCGACCGGCCATCCCGCGGCCCGGCCATCAACCAAGCCGCCCGGAGTACACCCTGAAGACAATTCATGAAACGGACCAGCACGCACCGGGAAGGTTGATACCAGTACTGAAGCCGTGCTGGCGACGCACCCCAAAGACCCTCTTTATCAAGCGTGGAAAAGCAGGAATCGGGTTGCACGCGGAGACAAGCCTGTTTACCCTTTGCGGACCGAAGCACACAACCACAATGACGAAAACATGACTCAACGGCTGACAATAGGCAAATGGATTGGCCCTGCCGGCCCTGTCGGGCGCTGGGGAGCAGCCATCGCGCTGGCGGCTTCACTTCTTTTATCGCCCATGCTGAGGGCTGAAGCGCTACCGCCCCTGACGCTGACCACCGAGTCGTATCCGCCAAATCAGATGATGATCAACGGGCAGCTCGCCGGAGTCGTTACCGACAAGGTGCGCGAAATGATGGCCCGCACCCATATCGACTATCGCATCGTGGTGCTGCCTTGGCTTCGGGCCTACTCGTTGGCGCAGACCCAGGCCAATTACTGCGTGTTCAATACGGCTCACACGCCGGACCGTGACAAGTTGTTCAAGTGGGTCGAGCCGACAACCTACGCCGACTGGACGCTGTTTGGCCTGGCCAGCCGGAAATTCGACATCGACAACCTCGAAGACGCCCGACGCTACGTCATCGGCACCTACAACGGCGACATCCGTGACAGCTATCTGAAAGAACGCGGCTTTATCGTCGACACCGCCATCGAGGAAAGTGCCAATCCGCGCAAGCTGGTCGCCCAGCGTATCGACCTGTGGGCCGCCAACCGCCTGGTCGCCGCCGATCTTCTGCGCAAAGCCGGCCTGACCAAGCAAGTGGTGCCGGTACACACCTTCTTCCGCGTTACCGGCGGCCTGGCCTGCAGCCTGGCAACGCCGGATGCCACCATCACCAGCTTGCGCCAGGCCTTGGCCAGCATGGTCAACGACGGCACCACCGCCAAGATCGAACAACGCTACGCCAACTGGCAGCCCGATCCCTGACCCTGCCAAACCCTGCCGCACCTCGACAACTCACCATCCCCTGCCATCACCGACGCCATGAACTAGACTGAATGTGATAGGCACGTGCTGGTTGGAGGTGGGGAGTACCGAGATGAAATCGCAAGGCAAACAGGGCGGTTGGTACACCGGCCTATTGATGATCAGCATCATCATGGTCGTTGTGCTGTTCGTTTCCGCACCATGGATTCCGTTGGCCCTCTTGGCGGCGCTCGCCGTGGTGGGGGTGATCCAGGGGATATCCTGGTTGTTCGACAACTGGAAACACCGCCACGATCATACCCATGCCCACTGAGGGCATCACTGATGACGCAAAAAAGCGGCCCGTCGAGGGCCGCTTTGGTTTTCATGCGCCAGGGTTGGTCCGGGCTTAAGCACCGACGAAGCGCATCTTGAAGCTGCGCCCCTTGATCCGCCCCTCGGCCAGGCGGCTGAAGGCCTGCTGGGCGATATGGCGATCCAGCGCCACGTAGCTGGAAAATTCGAACACCGATATCTTGCCTACCTGCTGACCGGCAATGCCCGCCTCACCGGTGAGCGCGCCCAGGATGTCGCCCGGGCGCACCTTGTCCTTGCGGCCAGCCGCAATGCACAGCGTCACCATTGGCGGCACCAGCGGGCTACCACTGCTCGTCAGCTCGGCCGGATCCACCCAGTTCGGCTTGGCCTGCTGGTAATCCTCGATCAGCGCCAGTCGCTTACTGTCGTTCGGGCCGACCAGGCTCAGCGCCAGCCCCTTCTCGCCACCACGCCCGGTACGGCCGATACGGTGGATGTGAATTTCCGGATCGTGCGACAGGTCGACGTTGATCACCGCTTCCAGCGTGCTGATGTCGAGGCCGCGCGCCGCCACGTCGGTGGCCACGAGCACCGAACAGCTGCGGTTGGCAAACTGCACCAGGATTTCGTCGCGCTCGCGCTGCTCCAGCTCGCCGTACAACGCCAGCGCCGAGAAGCCCTGCTGTTGCAGCTCATTCGCCAATTCGCGCACCTGCTGCTTGGTATTGCAGAAGGCGATGGTCGAGACCGGACGGAAATGGCCGAGCAACGCCGCCACCGTCGCCACGCGCCGTTCCGGCTGAATCTTGTAAAAGTGCTGCTCGATGTGGCCCGCATCATGCAGCGACTCCACTTTGACCTCGACCGGGTTCTTCAGAAAGCGTGCGCTCTGCTTGCGGATAGTGTCCGGATAAGTGGCGGAGAACAGCAGCGTCTGACGCTTGCGCGGACAGGCGGCGACGATGCCAACGATCTCCTCGTAGAAGCCCATGTCCACCATGCGGTCGGCCTCGTCCAGCACCAGGGTTTCGACGGTGGACAGGTCCAGCGTGTTGCGGCTCAGGTGATCGTGCAACCGGCCCGGCGTGCCCACCACCACGTGCGCGCCGTGCTCCAGCGAGCCGATCTGCGGCCCCATCGGTGTGCCACCGCACAGCGTCACCACCTTGATGTTGTCGACACTACGCGCCAGCCGGCGGATTTCCTTGGCCACCTGATCGGCCAGCTCGCGCGTCGGGCACAACACCAGCGCCTGCACGGCAAACCAGCGCGGATTGATCTTGTCGAGCAATCCCAGGCCGAAGGCAGCCGTCTTGCCGCTACCGGTCTTGGCCTGGGCGATCAGGTCCTGGCGGTTGAGGATGACCGGGAGGCTCTGCGCCTGGATCGGGGTCATGCGGGTATAGCCAAGGTTGGCCAGGTTGTCGACCAGGGCGGGCGAGAGGGGAAGCGAGGAAAAATCCGTTTTGTTCACAATGACTTGGCGCGTTGGCAAAAGGCGCACAGTCTATCAGGCTACGCCGTCGCCGACCAGCGCCATGCGGTATCGATGCCGCCACGCAAGCCACATGAGTACACGGGCACGGCGGGCTGACAAACCGGGAAAGGCCGCTTCGGCCAACCTTGGCGAGAGGCGCATCCCCGGCACCGCTCCTCTCATGCAGTCCGCCGCCTGAACCGGGCACGGACTCACCCGCCCTGTTGTATTGTCGCCATCGCTTCCACGCTCGACCGCAAATTCAGGTTGCCAGTCTATTTGATTTTGTACAGAATCAAATCATCGTCAGGACACAGAGCAAAGCAGCATGACCCAGGGAGGCAAGCGCCAAGGCGCCGGCAGGAAGTCCGCTTTTGGCGGTGACAAGACGGTCGCCATGCGTGTACCGGAACCACTCAAGCCGGTACTGGAAGCCTGGCTGCAAGAGTATCGCGCCATACGGGCGGTACGTGAACTGCACGTGGACGAATTCCGCTCGCTCACCAGCGAATTGTCCGACGTATCGTTACCCCTGTTCGCCAGCCGCGTTCCTGCCGGCGCACCCGTCGCCGCCGACGACCTGAAAGAAGCCGACGTCGACCTGAACACCCACCTGGTCAGACGCCCCGCCTCCAGTTTCCTGGTCACGGTCAAGGGCGACTCGATGATCAATGCCGGCATCCACGATGGGGACATGCTGGTAGTAGACAAATCGCTGGAGGCTCGTCACGGCAAAGTGGTGGTAGCGGTGATCAATGGCGAGCTGACGGTAAAACGGCTGGAGAAAACGGCGACGGGCCTGCGCCTGCTACCGGAAAATCCGGATTTTGCCCCTATAGAGGTGCCGGAAGAGGCCTCGTTCTTCATCTGGGGCGTGGTCACCAACGTGATTCACAAGGTCGATTGAGGAGGATGCACCATGAGCAACAACCAACAAATCAAGATGAAGTTCCTCGACTGGCGCCGTCTGCCGCGCGCCTTCCGCTCGGTCGTACAAGGTCAGCCGCAGGTTCTGGTCTCGCGCACCGGCCGCAGCTACTTCGTGCCGGTCGAGTTCGTCTGACCCCCACCCCAGAACCGGGCTGCGCATTGCCCGCTGGACTTATACGAAACCCACGCCCACACCGAGGATCAACCTCCCTGGCGGCATCGCCTGTGAACCGGCAGCGCCAAAGAAGACGCCCTTCGCATGAAGGGCGTATCAATTTGCTTGGGGGGAATGTAACAACCGGAACTGAGAGGCACCGATGCTACCGCTGCCGGCAACGAAGCAAACAACCGGCTGCCCTTGAACTGTAGGCGACATGATAACTTCGTACTATCCGTACAATTACGTATGTCAAGCAAGTATCTGGGCAATCACTGCCGACTGCTTCTCACGTCGCACCTGTTCGAACAATTCGCCCGCCTCGGGGTAGCTACGCTTGAGCTGCCCCAGCCACTGCTTCAGCCGTGATGCCGGGTAGGCCGATTCTTCCGCCCGCTCACGGCACTGCTCGAAGAAATCGCGCAGCCAGATCATCATCTCGTCCCACGGCATCGGTTCGACCCCCGGCCCGGCCTTGATGCGTCGCGCCAGATCCGGTGCGGCGATCAGCCCACGCCCGATCATCACGGTGTCGCAACCGCTCTCGCGGCGAATGGCGTGGTAATCCTCCACCGTCCACACCTCGCCGTTGGCGATGACCGGCAGATTGACACTCTCGCGGATGCGGGCAATCCAGTCCCAGTGGGCGGGCGGCCGATAGCCCTCGACCTTGGTGCGGCCATGCACCACCAATTCATCCGCTCCCGCCCGCTCAATCGCCTGCGCGCATTCCAGCGCCAGGCTCTTGTCCTCATAACCCAACCGCATCTTGGCCGTGACCGGCACTTCTTTGGGGACGCTGGCACGCACGGCCGCGACGATCTGGAACAAGAGCTCCGGCTCGGTGAGCAATACCGCCCCGCCGCGATGGCGGTTGACGGTGGGGGCCGGGCAACCGAAGTTGAGGTCGACCGCCGGAGCGCCCAGCTCGACCGCGCGTACCGCATTATCCGCCAGGCACACCGGATCCGATCCCAGCAATTGCACACGCACGCTGGTACCCGCTCGCGTACGTGCGGCCCGGTGCAATTCGGGTGCCAGCCGGTAGAACATCTTGGGTGGCAGCAGTGTGCTGGTAACGCGCACGAACTCGGTCACGCACCAATCGATGCCGCCGATGCGGGTCAGCACATCGCGCATGATGTCGTCGACCAAGCCCTCCATCGGGGCGAGTACCAGCTTCATTCGGGAATACCTCGGATTCAGGAGGCGGTATTCTAGCCAAGTCCGCCTGCCCTGTCTTTCGGCCAACCTGCATCGCCCATCAGCTTTCCGGGCTGGGCAACACTCGTGTATTGGCAGGACGGGAAAACAGAACGTATGTTTAAAATGGGGTATGGGAGAACCCGTCTTCCCGATACCCACGAGATACCTTACCGGCGTGACGCCGCCCCCACCTCTCCATAGGCGCCCAACATGACGCGTCCCACCATCATTTTCGATACCGACCCTGGCCTGGACGATGCCGTGGCCATCCTCGCCTTGTTGGGAGCTGGCGAACAGATCGACCTGCTCGCGCTGACCACGGTGGCCGGCAATGTGGGCGTGGACCTGACCTCGCGCAACGCCCGCATCGTTTGCGAATGGGCACAACGCCCCGATATCCCGGTTTACGCAGGCTGTGAACGCCCGCTGTTGCGCCCGCTGGTCACCTCCGAACATGTCCATGGCAGGAGCGGGCTCGACGGCGCCCCCCTTCACCAACCGGAGATGCCGCTGCAAGACAAGCATGCCGTCGACTTTATCGTCGACACCTTGCGCGAGGCACCGGCCGGCACCATCACACTCTGCCCCGTCGGACCGCTGACCAACATCGCCCTCGCCCTGGCCAAAGCACCGGACATCGCGCCACGCATCAAGGAAATCGTCTTGATGGGCGGCAGCTATTTTGCCGGTGGCAACATCTCGCCGGCCGCCGAGTTCAATGTTTTCGTCGATCCGGAAGCGGCCGCCATCGTGCTGCGCTCGGGCGTGCCGATCGTGATGCTGCCGCTGGACGTGACCCACCAGGTGGGCGCCAGCTCAGCACGCATCGCCCGCCTGCACGCCCTGGTCAATCGCTGCGGCCCCCTCGCGGCCGATATCCTGATCAGCCATGAGCGCCACGATGTGCAGCGCTTCGGCGCCAACGGCGCACCCTTGCACGACCCTTGCGTGGTGGCCTATCTGCTGCAGCCGGACCTGTTCAAGGGACGCCGGGTCAATGTCGAGGTGGAAACGGCAAGCCCGCTGACGCTGGGTGCCACGGTGGTGGACTGGTGGGGCGTGAGCGGCCGACCGGCGAATGTCCTATATCTCACCGAGGCCGACGCCGACGGCGTGTATGCGCTGCTGACAGACTGCCTGGCCAGGCTTCCCTGAAACCGCGGTCAGATCTGAAATCCGAGGATGCCCGTTGCAGGGGGAGCCACGCCGCAATTCCCTTCGGCGCGGTATACTTGTACCAAACGTACAAGAATCGCCATGGAGCATACAAATTGCGTTTTAGCCTGCCAGATTCACTTTATATCCATAACCGCCTGGTTGAGGTCAACGTCAGGCATGGCGCGCAGGAACCCGAGCAGCACTTCCGGCTGACGGACAAATTCAAGCAATCGCTGATTGAAGACTCCCCCACCGGACCGATCCCCGCCCTGCCCCCGACCAGCATTAGCCCGGTGCAGGCGGTGCCCAACCTGGCCGATTATCTGCGCGCCCTGAACCAGCGCGTGCTGGTTTTCAGCGACTACCGCGAACGCCTGATGGAGCTAGCCGATCTGCTGATCGAGATGGCCGGCAGCCAGCCCGACGGCGTCATCGCTGCCATCATGCTGTGCCCGTTTCGCCACTATGCAGCCCATCACGCCATCAACTGCGCCCTCTTGGCTGCCCGGGTCGGGCAGAGCTACGGGCTGCCGTCGGCCGATGCCGAGCAACTGGTGTGCGCGGCCCTGACGATGAACGTCTCCTCGGCCAGCCTGCAGGACAGCATGGCCTCGCAGCAGGCCGAGCCCTCCACCGCCCAGCGCCAGACTCTGCATGCTCACCCGCTGTTAAGCTCCGCCCTGCTGCGCGAAGCCGGGGTCGACGATGTGCTATGGCACACCATCGTGCTGTTGCACCATGAAAAGAAGAACGGCCGCGGCTATCCGTTCAGCCTGGCCGGTGAAGACGTTGAGCCATTGGCCCATTTGCTGCACGCACTGGACCTGGTGACCGCCAAGATGATGCCGCGCACCTACCGCGCGCGCATGAAGCCCAAGCAGGCCCTGGGCGAGCTCTATGCCGGCAAGATGGGAGAAATCGACCCGGAGCTGGTATCCCACCTGGTAAAGATCATCGGCATCTACCCGCCAGGCAGCTTCGTCGAACTGGCCGACGGCAACCGGGCGATTGTGGTCAACATCACCGCCAATGCCGCGACCCCGCGCGTCGCCCCCCAATCGCACCCGGCCGAACGCATCGACACGGCGCAGGAGTGCTTCCGCATCGTCAAATCGCTGAATATCCAGGTGGAAGAGCGCTATCTGCCGCTGTTCTACCGTCTCTGGAGTCCGACATGAGCATCCCCCCCGGCATCTACCGCCACTACAAGGGACCGTTGTACGAAGTCATCGGCTGCGCGCAGCACTCGGAAACCGAAGAACCGCTGGTCGTCTACCGCGCACTCTATGGCGAGTACGGCCTGTGGGTGCGCCCGGTGGCCATGTTCGAGGAGAGTGTCACCCACGACGGCGTGCCCCAGCCACGCTTTGCCCTGGTCAAGGCGTTCTGAGCGCCCCATGCGCATTTTCCGTACCGATCACCTGGCCCTGCCCTTGCCGCCCGGCCATCGTTTCCCGGCCGAGAAATACCGCCTCCTGGCCGAGGCAGTGGCGGGCTTCGCCCCCCACCTGCTGGAGCCGGCACCGGCGGTGACGCCGGCCGAACTGTGCCGCGTGCACGATGCCGCCTACGTCCACGCCCTCCTCGAGGGCAGCCTGCCGGAACGCGCACAGCGGGAGATCGGCCTGCCGTGGTCGCCACAGCTGGTGGCGCGCGCCTGCCATTCGGTTGGCGCCACCATTGCCGCCGCACGCGTCGCGCTGCTGCAGGGCTGCGGTGTCAATCTGGCCGGCGGCACCCACCACGCCCAGGCCGACAAGGGCAGCGGCTTTTGCGTGTTCAACGACGTGGCGGTGGCGGCGCGCCTGCTGCTGGACGAAGGCCATATCCGGCGAGCCCTGGTGATCGATCTCGACGTGCATCAGGGCAACGGCACCGCCGCCCTGTTCCGCGATGAAGCACGGGTGTTCACCTTCTCGATGCACGGCCAGAACAACTTCCCGTTCCGCAAGGTGGCCGGCGACCGCGACGTCGAGTTGCCGGACGGCACGTCGGACGAGACTTACCTGGCCCTGCTTTCGGCCAACCTGGAGGAACTGTTCCGGCTGGCCCGGCCCGATCTGGTGTTTTACCTGGCCGGTGCCGATCCGTATGAAGGCGACCGGCTGGGCAAGCTCAAGCTGACGGCAGACGGTCTGCTGCGGCGCGACCGGATGGTGCTGGATGCGTGCCAGCGGCACGAGGTCGGCGTCGCCATCGCCATGGCCGGCGGCTATGCCGTCCCCATCGCCGACACCGTGGCCATCCAGACCGCCACGGTGAGGGAAACGGTACGGCGGTTCGACCGGACCGGCCCGCGCCCGCCGATAGACGAAACACAGGAGTACATGCAATGAACAAGGCAACCTTGGCCGGCGGCTGTTTCTGGTGCACCGAATCGGCCTTCAGACGCCTCGACGGCGTCCACGCAGTGGTGTCCGGCTATACCGGCGGCCATGCTCCCGACCCCAGCTATCGGGCGGTATGCGATGGCACCACGGGGCACGCCGAAGCCGTCGAAATCACCTACGACCCGGCCACCCTCTCCTACCGCGACCTGCTGGCCGTGTTTTTCACCATCCACGACCCCACTACGCCAAACCGCCAGGGGTACGATGTCGGCACGCAATACCGCTCGGCCATCTTCTACCATGACGACACTCAGCGACAGGAAGCCACCGCTTTCATCGCCGAGCTGGAACGTCAGCGCGTGTTCGATGCGCCGATCGTCACCGAGCTGGTCGCCGCGGGCACGTTTTATCCGGCCGAGGCCTACCACCAGGAATATTACGACCAGAACCGGGAAGCGCCGTATTGTCAGGCGGTCATCGCCCCCAAGCTGGCCAAGTTGCAGCACCTGTTTTCGGCCCTACTGCGACGCCACACTCCCGACGTATAATCCGGGCCGCCAGCCCACCCGCTCCGTCCTCAACAGGTAGTCATGGAATCCAGCTTCACCCGTAAACTGCTGTTTTTATCCGGCCTGATCCTGGCGACCGTGTGCACCGGGACAGCCGGCTACATGCTGATCGAAGGTTGGTCGCTCTTCGACAGCATTTACATGACCGTCATCACGCTGGCCACCATCGGCTATGGCGAAACCCACCCGCTCACCGACGGCGGCCGGTTGTTCACCATCAGCCTGATCGTGTTCGGCACCGGGGTGCTGGGCTACGGCATCTCGTCGCTCACCCTGATGCTGTTCCAGGGTGACCTGCCCCTCTTGCTCAAGCGCCGGAAAATGGAAAAACGCATCGCACGCCTCGATCAGCACATCATCATTTGCGGCCTCAGCCGCACCGGCCTCTACACGCTGGAAGAGTTGATCAGCGCCGGCCACGACGTGGTCGTCATCGAAAAGAACGAAGCGCTGGCTCAGCAACTCGACAGCCGTGACGTGCCCTATATCGTCGGCGACGCCACGGCGGACGAACACCTGGTCGCCGCAGGCGCTGGCCAAGGCACGCGCGCTGGTCACCTGCCTGACGTCCGACGCCGAAAACGCCTTTGTCGTGGTGACGGCGAAAAACCTCAACCCCTCCATCAAGGCGGTATCCAAGGCCGAAACCGAAACCTCGCGCCGCAAACTGCTCACCGTCGGCGCGGACCGGGTGGTGATCCCGTCGCACCTGGGAGGCGTCAACATGGCCAACATGGTGGCCCGGCCGGAAACGCTGCACCTGTTCGAGCAATTGCAGCAGCGCTTTCCCAAGGCCTTTCATGCCCGGCTGTTCAGCGTCGGCCCGGAAAGCGACGGCCGGCGGCTGGGGGAATTCGAGCCGACCCAGCCCCAGAACGTGATGGTGATCGCCCTGGAGCACCCCGGTGGCGAAGTGGAATTCAACCCCTCGCCCGAAACCACGCTCAAGTCCGGCAGCTCGGTCATGGCCATCATCAACTACCACCATCCTGCCTGACCCTACGGGTTGCCCGCCGTCGGCCCGACCGCAAATCAACCGAATCCCCCCGATTCGTGGTAAAACACCAAGCCAAGGCACAACAACAATCGGAAACAGCCCGGAATGGACAGTAGCACCAACACCATGACCCCCAGCGTGTTCATCGTGGACGATGATCCCGCCGTCAGGGAGTCGCTGGCCATGCTGATCATGGCGCAGGGGATGCGCGCGGTCACTTTTGCCAACGCGCAGGAATTTGTACGCGACTATCGCGAAGGCGATATCGGCTGCATGATCCTCGACATCCGCATGCCGCAGATGAGCGGCATGGCGCTGCAAGAACTGCTGATCCAGCGCGAGATCACCATCCCCATCGTCTTCATCACCGGCCATGGCGATATCGAGCAATGCAGCCGCGCCTTCCGCGCCGGCGCCATCGATTTCCTGACCAAGCCGATCGACACCAGCCGTCTGATCGACAGCCTGCGCCGCGGCATTCGCCTCAGCATTCAGCAGCACAAGCACGAAACCGAGACGCTGGAAGTGATGCAGCGGCTGTCACGCATCAGCGGACGCGAACGCGAGGTGCTGGAGATGGTGGCCGACGGCCTGTCCAGCAAGGAAATCGCCCGCGCCATGGAGCTCTCGCCGCGCACCGTCGAAGCCCATCGCGCCAACCTGTTCAGCAAACTGGGCGTCGATTCGCTGGCCGATCTGATACGCTTTTATCTCAAGGCGCTGGAAACCACCGGCATGAAGCGCTCCAGCCACGAATAAACGAGAACGACCGGCCATAGCCCGGTAAAATAACGCCATGGATCGTCTCTTCAAGAACGTGGGCCTGGTGGCCCGCCACAGCAAATCCTCCATTGTCGCCTCGCTGCGGCAACTGGCCGACCATCTGGCGGCCTCGGGCGTGTCGGTGCTGATCGACCGTGACAGCGTCACGCCCGCAGAAGCGGGGCCCTACACCCTGATCGACCGGCTCGATCTGGGCAAGCTCGCCGACATCGTCATCGTATTGGGCGGCGACGGCACCATGTTGTCCATCGCCCGCCTGCTCGCCCCCTACCGCGTGCCGATGGTCGGCATCAACCAGGGCCGGCTGGGCTTCATGACCGACATCCCGCTGCACGAGATGCTGAGTTCGGTGGACGCCATTCTCGCCGGCCAGTTCGTTCCGGAAGACCGCATCCTGCTGCAGGCCACGGTAATGCGCGAAGACGCCGAGGTGATGAACGCGCTGGCCTTCAACGACGTGGTCTTCAGCCGCGGCGCGGTGGGCTCGATGATCGAGTTCGAGATATTCGTCGACAACCAGTTCGTCTACAGCCAACGCTCGGACGGCCTGATCGTCTCGACGCCGACCGGCTCCACCGCCTATTCGCTGGCCTCCGGCGGCCCGATCCTGCACCCGACGCTGCAGGCCATCGCACTGGTGCCGATCTGCCCGCAGTCGCTGAGCAACCGGCCGATCGCGGTCAACGACTCGTGCGAGGTCGAATTCATGCTGACGCGCGGGCTGGATGCGCGCGTGCACTTCGATGGCCAGTCGCACTGCGACCTGATGGAAATGGACCGCGTGCTGATCCGCCGCCACCGCAACCACCTGCGCATCCTGCACCCGCTCGGCTACAACTACTACGACATGCTCCGGCACAAGCTGCACTGGGGCGAACGCCTGCTCTGACCCTGACCAAACTCGCCTATCTATGCTGCTCACGCTCAACGTCAAAGATTTCGTCATCGTCGACCAACTGGCGCTGGACTTTTCCGACGGCTTCACCGTACTGACCGGGGAAACCGGCGCCGGCAAATCCATCATTCTCGACGCGCTCGGCCTGCTGCTGGGCGACCGGGCCGACGGCACCATGGTACGGGAAGGCACCGACCGGGCCGAAATCTCCGCCCAGTTCGCACTGACCTATCTGCCCGAGCTGCGCGCCTGGCTGCACGACAACGCGCTGGACTCGGACGAGGACGAGCTGCTGCTGCGCCGCCTGGTCGACCGCAGCGGCCGCTCCAAGGGCTTCATCAACGGCCAGCCGGCAACGCTGGCCCAGCTCAAACAGGTCGGAGACTTTCTGGTCGACATCCACGGCCAGCACGCACACCAGTCGCTGACCCGGCCCGAAACCCAACGCCACCTGCTCGACGCCTACGCCGGCTCGCTGGCGCTGGCGCGCGACGTGGAAGAAGCCTGGCAGGGACTGCACAAGGCGCGTCGCGCCCGTGAAGAGGCCGAAAAGAAGTCGCGCGAATTCGAAGTCGAACGCGAGCGCCTGTCCTGGCAGATCAACGAGCTGAGTGAACTCCAGCTCCAGCCCGACGAGTGGACCGGTCTGAACCAGGCCCACTCGCGCTCCGCCAACGCGGCCGAACTGGCGCAAAGCGCCCAGCTGGCGGTGGACGCGCTCTCCGAGATGGACGGCAACTGCCTGTCCGTGCTGGCACAGGTGCAGAGCCGGCTGAGCAAGCTGTCCCATCTCGACCCTCGCCTCACCGACAGCCTGTCGCTGCTCGACTCGGTCGACGCGGAGTTGCGCGAGGTGGTCTATGGCCTGCGCGATTACGCCTCCAGCATCGACGAAGACCCGGCCCAGCTCGCCGACATGGAGCGCCGCATCGATACCCTGATGAGCGCCGCCCGCAAGTACCGGGTGCAACCGCAGGATCTGCCGGAAAAGCTGGCCGACTGGCAGCGCCAGTTGGCCGAACTGGAGGCGTCGACCGATATCGAGGCGCTCGCCGTCGCCGAATCGAGCTGCCCGGCACGCTACCGCACCTTGGCCGAAGCGCTGTCCGGCAAACGCCGACAGGCCGCGGCGGAACTGTCCGAGCGCATTTCGGGCGAAATGCAGAATCTGGCGATGGGCGGCGCCCGTTTCGCCATCGAACTTGCGCCACTGGGCGACCCCACCGCCTACGGCTTGGAATCGGTCGAATACCTAGTCGCCGCCAACGCCGGCACCAGCCTGCGCTCGCTGGCCAAGGTCGCCTCCGGCGGCGAGCTGTCACGCATCAGTCTGGCCATGCAGGTGGTGATCAGCCAGGTCGCCAGCGTGCCGACGCTGATCTTCGACGAAGTGGACGTCGGCATCGGCGGCCGCGTCGCCGAGGTCATCGGCAAGCTGCTGCGCCAGCTGGGCGAACGCTACCAGGTGCTGTGCATCACCCACCTGCCCCAAGTCGCGTCGTGCGCCGCCACGCACTGGCAGGTCAGCAAGGCGGAGCGCCAGGGCAAGGTCCTCAGCCAGATCCGCCCGCTCGATGCCGAAGAACGCATCATGGAAATCGCCCGCATGCTGGGTGGCGTCGACATCACCGACACCACCCGTCGCCATGCGGCAGAAATGCTCGCGCTCCACACCTGAGGCCCTAGCCAAAAACGCAAACTGACGGTAATATCCCGTGCTCATTCCGATACGGAAGCGTGGCCGAGTGGTTTAAGGCAGCGGTCTTGAAAACCGCCGAAGGTGTGAGCCTTCCGTGAGTTCGAATCTCACCGCTTCCGCCAGATTCAACCCGTCTTGATCCGAGCCAACCAGTCCTGGGCTGAAGAACTGGCACGGGTTACAGGCGGGTTTTGCTTTTCCTGTCGCTCGCGGCGAAGTTTGTCCAGCCTGCCCCTCGTTGCCCCAGGCGAGCCGACTCCCCGCACCTCCCGCCAACCCGAAAATGTGCGATTGCCGTTTCAGACAAGACGCCACCCTGGCCAGAAGGCATGGAAGCGGAATCGGACGCTCCAGGCAGGGGCGGCCAACCTAGACGGCCGGCTTTTCGCTTGGCGGAACGTGATAGGGCTGCACCTTGTCTTGTTCCGCCGGGTCGTTCCGGGCGACGACGGCCCGGGCAGCGTCAGTCGTGCTGAGATTGACGGCCTCGTGCGGAACACCGGGCGGGATGAACAGGAACTCTCCTGCCTCGCTCACCACTTCGTGTTCAAGCCGCTCCCCCAGCGGGTAAGGACGCGTCCTTCGAGAACGTAAATGCCTGTTTCGTAGCCGATGTGGACGTGCGGCTCGGCGCGGGCGCCCGGCGGGATGACCACCAGATGCATGGAGAGCCCTTCCGCCCCGACGGTTTGCCCCGAAATGCCGACGAAATACGGCAAACGCTGGCGCGTCATGACCTCTTGCTCGGGGCGCAGCGCCTGCACCTGGCGTTTTTCCCTACCCATACCCGCCCTCCGTTTGTGGCATAGCCTATCCGCACCGTTGGTACCGGCCACCCTGGGACGGCCATGCCGAATGACGCATTCGTCGGCACCCCATCCAGCGGCCAAGACCCGTGGGCTTTATTGCACCACCGGTACTCATCACGATAGACCTTCGCCACCCCAAGTGACATGCAGGCAAGGAGGTAGGGGTATCGGGGCAGCCAAGGGGAAAGGCGCGGGCAGGATCAAGATGCATGCAAGCCACACGCGGGAAGGCGGTCTTCGGCCAACCTTTGGCCGCACCCGTGCCTACGGCGACCACCCTCGCCTGGCGCGGCCCGCGGCTTCATCGCGACCCGGCACAGGCCAGACTGGCGGCGCGATGCCGCCCGCCTAGATCTGGACGATATTCAGCCCGCCATTGCCAAATTTTTCGGGGACATGTCCCAGTGTGAAGAGACGGAAATCGTTGTGCGCAAAGTTCCCCAGATACTTGCCCTGGCTGGCAATGGCGATACCGACGTCCGAGCCGCTCGGATCGAGCACGTTCTGGCCCAGCGCCAGGTCGAACCCCAATAATTCGCTTTCCAGCCCGGCCAGGACATTGGCGTCGGCAATCAGGCTGCGATAGACGTCCGCGAGCGTGCCACCATCCAGTGCCAGTTCCTGCAGACGCTGCAGCATGGCGTCACCCAGGCGCAGCTCGCGCAGGCGGTTGTTGCGCAGGCGCAATTTGCCCCGACCGCGTAGCCACCGAATTTTCCCCTGACTAAAGCCCTGGCCGAGTTTTTCCATGATGTCCTGGTTCAGCCGCTCTTCCTTGGTGGCGTCGCCATACAAGGTTACGCGGCCGTTGATATGATTGTCGGCCAGCAGGGTGTCCGCCTCGGCGTCGGCCAGCGTCAGGGCGCAGCCGGGGTTGAGCAACCATTCGCCGCGCAGACGGTTCAGCCCCGACACCAGCCGGCGTGCACCGGCACCCGCGACGATATCGGCTCGCAGAGCCAGCAGCGCCTCAGATTCGCCGTCGGCGAGCGGCAGCGCGGTGGAGCGCAGCAGCGTATCCACCTGTTGGCCGAACGCTTCACGCTCCGCCCCGCTCCAGTTGGCGAAAGCTTCGGCCAACGTCAGCGGCACCGACGCAAACAGCTCGCCCTTGCCCGTTTCCAGCGCGGCGGCCATGGGGGCGAGCGCGACCAGGTGGTCGATCAGCGCGCGGGCTCGCTGCACGGAGGCGGGCTGGTAGGCATTGATGACGCATCCGCCCAGATCGATACGCTGCGCCCCCTCGACACGCACCAGGCTGTTGCCGGGCTCGGTCAGACCCGACAGGTGCATGCGCTGGATGCGCAGCTCCTCGCAACCGTCGAAGGATAGCGAGGGGTTGGCTGCCAAGGCGATGAGGTCGAAATCCTGCAGGGTGAGCGAGGCGAAGTCGAACAGTTGCAGCGCTTGGTCGCGCAGGATCAGGCGGCTGGCCGGACCGGCGCCGTGGATGAAGAGATTCACCCCCTTGCCGCCCAGCTCGATGTCGCCCTCCAACTGATGCTCGCCCGCCAGCAGGCACAGGCAGATATCCTTTTGGTCGCTGCCGATCAGCTTCTTGAGGGCCTCGTCCAGGGTGGAGAATTCCCCTCCCTTGCCGACGCCGATGCAGCAGCCTCCACTGTGGCTCCTGTGGCACAGCGCGTCGATGGCGCCCTGGACGTCGCTGATGCCCTGGGCCTGGAGATCCGGGCATTGGCTCGGGTCGTAGGCCACTTGGGTGGCCAGCGACAGGCGGGCGCCAAAATCGATCTGGTTGTACTTGCCCACGGCCGGCTGGCCGGCTTCCAGCAGTTCCGCCTTGCAGCTCTGGCTGACGCCGGTAGGCGCCAGGCTCCACTCGACCGCCGCGACGCCGTTACTCTGTGTATTCACCGTGACCGACAGGCCGGTCCCGTTCAGCGAGCCGCTGCCGGCGGTAAAACGCACCGGCACCCCGGCCACCGGGAACTCGCCGTTGAACACCGCAACTTCCAGCGGATGATCCAGCTTGACGTTCTGCGGGGCGATCGGATTGGGCTTGGCCTCCTGGCCATCGCCTCCGACGTAGTAGAGGTTGGTCAGCTCGGTAAGCGCGGGGAACAGCGGGCGGCAGTCCGACAAGGTGGTCCAGTTGCCGCTCTGGCTGCTCAGCAGGGCAAGCCGGGCAAAGGCGCGCAGCGTGCCCTCGGGCGCGCGGAACTGCGCCTTGCCGCTCGCCTGCGGCCATTCGATGTCGGCGGTGGCGGTGCGCGCGGGCATGGTCCAGTAGTCACCGACACGGTAGTTGCCGGTGAGAAACTTGATCTCGACGCCATCCTCCAGCTCGACCCAGCCGGTGTCATAGGGGCTGTTGGCGGCGAGCGGCGCCATGTCGTCCCAGCCGTCCCAGCGGCGCACGCGCGGATTGTCGCCAAACAGGGCCTTGTCGAGTGTCCCGGTGGCGCTGGACAGGTCGAGGGTGACCACGTTGCCCTCGGTCTTCAGCACCTTCACCAGCGTACCGGCGCGGCCGAGCAGCTCATGGGTGTCGTCGAAGAATTCCAGCCAGCAGCCCGCCGTGATCGAGAGATAGGCATCCCGGCCAATGCTGGCCACCTCGAACTCATCGGCCGCCGGGTCGTTAAGCCAGCGCACCACCCGGCTGACGATACTGCCGTTGTCGCGCGACCACTTGTAGCGCAGCTTGCCGCCGGCGCTGCCATCCTCATGGATTTCCACGCGGTAGAGCAGATTCTCGAGGCGGCGGAAGCCCGCTTCCGGGGCAAGTAGGCAGGGGTCTTTCGGCTGTTTGCTCGGCTCGGCACGGGCGCCCATCTTACCGTCCGGGGCGTCGACCAGGGCATCCCAGGCGGTGAAGGCGCTGGTGCACGCGATATCGGTGCCGGGGTCGGCCACCCGCATCAGTTTCACCTGCCAGATCAGCTGGTCGCGCGTGGCGCTGTCGGGCCCGCCCAGCGCCACCTCGCGGATCAGCGGGTCTTCCAGCGCGGTGACATGGCGCAGCCAGGCCTCCAGGTAGCCCAGGTAGATGCCGTCCGGCGGCGTTACCGCGTTGCCGCTGCCGTCGTACAGCATGATCCCGGCAAGCGGAGCCGCATTCGCCGGCGGCAGCGGCAACTGCGTGAAACCGGCCGGCAGGATCGGCGAGACCGTGTTCTTCAGCGACGGCTGTGCGATCAGCGAGGCGGGCGCCGGGTTGTCACACAGCAGGCCTTCCACATAGAAGTGACCGGCGCTGATGTCGATGTTCTGGCCGTTGCCTGAGAGCTTGAAACCGGGAGCGGCAAGGGGCGCGCCGGTGTGGCCGATGACGTCCACGGTTTCCAGTTCGATGCGCCGGTTCAGGATGTCCTGCTGTTCGTTCCAGTCGGCATCCAGCTGCACCCGCCCCTGCTGCATGCGGACGCTGCGGTAATGCTTATCCGGTCGGTCGGTCGAGCGAGTGAGATCGGCTTTCATGGTCGTCGTCCTGGTTGGTTAGAGGGTGCGACTCAATTGACATAAATAATCCCGGCCTCCAGCCCAAAGCGCAGGTACTCGTCCAGCGCCTGGTGCAGATTGGCCTCGCGCTGCGGCTGCTGGAGCAGGTTCCACACGCCCATCTCGGCGCCGTCTTCCGCGCCCTTGCGGATTTCCGGGGCGGTGCTCAGACGCAACTGGACGTAGGCCGGGTGACCGAAGCGGGTCGAGGTGAAAGCCGGCGTGACGCGCACGCTTTCCTGCTGCGCCAGCGCCGGGCTCAGCCCCTGGATCACCAGGTCCGGCTGGCAGCGGTAGCGCCGCGGCGTCTGCGACCCCGGGGGGACGTAGCAGAAGCGCACGCAGCCTTGTTGCTTGCGCACGATGGCCAGAGGTTGGCTGAACAGGCTGTTGCTCGCGGTCAGCCCCCCCGCCTTGGTGCTGCCCAGCACGGTGCACCGTTCCAGCTCGAGCAGGGTATCGGGGAGGTCGAAAACCAGCGCGTCGCCGTTGTCGAACACGCTATAACGCGCGCTGACGCCGGCAATGGCCTGGCTGACCTGCAGCGCGCCGCACAGGCAATGGCTCAGCCGGATGAGCAGGCCGCTGCCGCTACCGGCATGACGCATGCCCCCCTTGTCGGGACTCAGGCTGCAATGACGCAGCGTCACGACGGCGAGCGGACCGGACAGCGTCAAGGCGCCGTCGAGCAACAGGCCTGACAAGGTCAGGCGGGTGCTGGCGTTGCCTTGCAGGCTCCAGTCGCCCCGCAGCACCGGACGATGCCGGTTCTCCGCCTCGATGGCGAGGTGAGTATCCGGCAGGTTCAGCACCGGCGTCAGGCTTTCACTGGCGTCTCCCAGCAGACGGATCAGCGTGCGGCTGCCGGGCGCGAGCGCGGCGAGCGCCGCGGCCAGGCTGGGATGATCGCCCGGCACGCGCCAGATCACCTCGAACTCGGCCGGGTCCAGCAGGCCCTCGCTTTCATCGTCCTCGCGGCGCAGCGGCCGCCGGTCGTAGGGGCCGCCGCCGACATCTCCCGGAAAACCGTAGGCGTAGGCCACCTCGACCGTGCCGACCGTCTTGCCGGCGGGCAGCGCGATGCGTCCGAGCACCGGGTCGAAACCGACCAGGTAACGCCCCGGCGCATCGGGGAACGTGCGCGCGGGGCCGCCGCCACGGGGCAGCACGGCCAGTTGCGCAGGCGGGCGGCGCCAGTCGTCCGGGTCGCCGGGATTGACCTTGGCCAGCAAGGCCAGGTTGCACACCACCAGATGCTCGGGCGGCACTTCGCTGCCGTTCAGCCAGATCCGCAGTACCGGGCCACCCTCGTCCTCGGCAAAGTAGCGCGGCGACGGCGTTTCACCGTCGGCGATGGCCTGGCGCAGTGCGGTCAGCTCGGCGTGCAGCACGCGGCGTGACAGCGGTTCCGGCACGTGGATCGGCTGCGCCAGCTGGGTGATCTCGCTTTCGGTGCGGGGCCGGTTGTAGAGCACGCCGTCGGCGGTGCCGGCATCGTCCGCTACGCTGCGGCCCAGGGCATCGAAGTAGTAACGCCCGGCCTCGCCGCCGGCCGCGCGCGCGGTGGTCCGCTGCAAGGCGTAGGCCTGCAGGCGCCAGAGGTAAAGGCCGACGTTGGGAATGTTGTAGCGGCCGGCCGATAGCGGCCTGACCTCGGCACTGTGGGCACTGCGGTCGAACGGCCCGTCTACACGCTCCATGGCGATGGCATCGCGGATGTCCGGTGTGCGCTGATTGTGCAGGCGGCGATGGTTGAGATACTGGGTCGTGCCCAGCAGCTCGAAGAACTCCACCGCGCGCGCGCGCCAGCCGGTGCAGTCGAAGGCCAGTTGCTCCAGCACCGGCACGGTTCCCTTGCGCCGGCGCAGGCGCAGGGTGTTGGCCACCAAGCCACGTTGGCCGAAGGACTGGGTCCCCCCCACCGCGTACAGCCCCCGCACGCCGAGCAGGTCGCCGATGTAGGGGATCAGCCAGTCGTCGCAGGTCTCGATGAACCAGTTGTCGTACAGGGTCGCGATGTCCTGCTCGAGCAGGTTGCCCTGCTCCGCGATGATGTCCAGCAAGGCGCGCAACGGTCCGCCCTGCTCGGCGTCACGTTCGCGATAAAAGGCCGGCAGGCGCGACAGGAGAAATTCGGCATCGATGCTCATGCGCTCAGCTCCGTGAGAATGACGTCGTCCAGATCGACCAACAGCAGTTGCGCCGGCCGTATCTGCCCGTCCTGCCAGCGTGCGCCACGCGCCTCCAGGCGGCCGTCCGGGCCGGCCACGCTCACGCTGCCGCTGCCGTCGTGCCGCCGCAGACTGTCCAGATCGACCCGCTCCACCCCTGTCACCCGCTGCATCGTCGCGATGACTTCGCTGCCGCTGAGCGACTGGCCGTAACCGCGGGCGGCGAAACCGAAGGCATCGCCCAGCGCCGTCCGCACCGCCGCCAGCACGCGCGCGCTGTCCTGGTCCGCAGCGAGGCGCAGCTTGGCACTGAGGCCGAAGCTCAGCATCACTCCCGGCTCCAGACGCAGCGGCTGGTAGGCCGGGCGCACGGCGTCAATCGCATCGGCCAGATGGCGATACAGCGCCGAATCCGGAGCGATGTCCGCGCCGTCGCTGCCGATCACCGTCAGATGCACCAGCCGCTGCTCGCCATTCCAGAGCCAGACGGCCTGGGCCTTGCCGATGCCGGCGAAGGCGGCGGCAAAGTCCTCGAAGTCGCGCAGCGACACGATGCGCTCGAGCGTCAGCACCGTCAGCGGCGCGTTGCGCCGGGCGCGCTCGCCGCTCTCCGGATCGGTGCCGCCGCTGGCGGGCGCCGGGTTGATCACGGCCTTGACGCCCGGCGGACGGTTGAGCAGCAGGCTGATCTGCCCTGCCTTGAGATTGCCGGCGACGCCGATGCCGACACGGTAACGCGCCGCCACGTTCATCTGGCCGCTGGGCAGACGGCTGCCGTGAGCGCCATCGCCAAACTGCAGGGTCACGCTGCCGTCGTCGCCGTGCCGCACCAGATAGGCGCGATCGTCGCGCAGCAGCTCACCGATGCGCGGCGCCTCGCGCCAGCGCACGCCGTCCACCCGCACCTCCAGGCTGCTGGCGATACCGCTCGGGGTCGGCGCGCTGATGTAGGTCAGCGGCTTCTGGCGCAAGGTGAAGCGCTGGAAGGCGCTGCTGCCATCGCCGCTGCCGAGGATCTCGGGCTGGATCGCCATCTGCTTGCTATCGCCATGGCTGGCCGGAACGACATTGGCATTGATGCGCAGGGTCAGCGGTAGATAGCCATGCTGCAGGTCGGCCTCCAGCTCAAGCCGCGAGCGGCCGGCGATCGTGTCATTGCGGCGCAGGCACCGCACTTCCGACACCGCGACCAGTGCGCACGGCACAGCGTTCTCCGTCGGCAAAGCTGAGCGTGGCGCTGACCCCATCCTGCGCCAGTTCCAGCGCCGCCAACGCGGCACCGTCCAGCAGGCGCTGGCGCGCACGGGCATTGCCGTTCCAGTCGCTCAGAGTGTGGCCGGCAAAGGCCAGCCAGCGCCCGGCTTCGAGCTCGGGCTGGAGAGTAGCCAGGGTGACCAGATGGCCCTCGATGAAGCCGGAGATGGGCCGCGTCGCCCAGGGCAACGCCACCGCTTCGCCGAACACGCTGGTATCGCGCAGGCGTTCGTTGAACAGCTCGCGCAGGCGTTCGCCGCGCAGACTCAGACGAGTGCTCTTGCCACTCAGGGTGAAGGCGTTACGGGCATCCTCGCGGTTGTCCAGCACCTGATAGAGCTCCTGATACTCGGGAATCGCCAGCACCAGCCAGCTGCCGCTCACCAGCCTGGGGTAGCTGGCGTCCAGATGCACCGTATGCACGTCGCGCGGATAGAGGCTGGTCTGCGGAACGATCTGCTTGGCAATGCCAGGGCCGGACCAGCGCAGGGCGACCACGGCCGCGCCGGTGTTCTCGTAAAATTCCAGGCGGATGTCGACCTTGCGCCCGCCCTCAAGGTCGCCGAGCGTGGCGCTGTACTCGGTGGCAGCATGGTCGTTCCACTGGTCCACCAGCAGGTGGCCATCCACCCAGAGCCTGACGCCGTCATCGGCGGTGACGTAAAAGGTGTAGCTGCCGCTGGCGGGAATCTGCAGCCAGCCGGTCCAGCGCGCCGAAAAGGTATCGCTGGTGATGGCCGGGTCGGGACTGCCCGTTCCCCAGTTGAAATCGATGGAGGCATCGGTACGGCTCAGCTTGCGGCTGGCAAACCCCTTGCCCTCGAAATACTCGCCGTACAGGCCAGTGCCGCTGGCGAGACCGTCGGGCGGGTCGGAGATGTCCGCCAGGGTGAACCCCGGCCATTGCGGATGCTGGTCGATCGAGGTCGACTCCGGCGAATCCGACCCCCGGTAACTGGCCCGCAGACTGCGCGGCATGGCCTTCCAGTCCGGGGCCGCCCGGCCGAACAACGCGGCCTTGGTGCGCAGCGCGTAGCAGCGCGGATTCGTCTTGGCCGGCTCCACATGCGGAACGACCGAGCCGAACGGCTTGTCGAGGGTGACCACGGTATAGCCCGCCAGGGCGTCGGCGCTGGGCTCACTGGGCGGCACCACCTGCAGGCGCGCAACATGGCGGAAATCCCAGTTCTCGTTACCGGGATCGTTCTGCCGCTCGTCCCCCACCACCAGCACGGCGTCGCCCGGCTGCAGGCCGGTATTCTGCCCTTTCAGATAGAGCGTCCGTCCGCCCCAGTACGGCAGCACTGCCTCTTGGTTCAGCACCTCCAGCGCATTCCACGCCGCCCGCGCCTGCAGCGGCTCGAGCGTTTCGAACACCTGCGCCTGCTGATCCTGCTCGGGCACGCTCTGCGTCTTGCAGCCGGCATCGATGCGCGCTTCGGCCGGGGCGCCGGGCGCGGTTTCCAGGGTAAAGGCGAGGAAGGTGGAGGCGGCGACGCCTGGCCGCAACTCGTAGCCGATGGCCCGCCCCAGCTCCAGCACCGAGCGCCGTTCGGTGGCGGTGCGCAGGAAGCCCTCGTTGACGATGCGCTCCTGATAGAAGCTGAGCACGTCCAGCACCGCGGACCAGGCGTCCAGCAACGCCAGGGCAGGATCATCGGCCGCACGCGTGCCCAGTTCCTGCAGCACGGGATGGGCGCTCAGCCGGGTCAATTGGCTGGCACGAAATCGGCCGTGGGTACCGACCCGATAGCGCAATTCCGGCTGCCCGGGGGGATTGAGTTCGTCCACCGGGGTCTGCGCTTCAAGCCCGCTGCAGCAGCCACACCGTTCGCCGTCGCTCATAGCCCACCTCGCATGTTCAAGCGCAGCCGCCCGTTTTCGGGGAAGTTGGGGTCGTTGTCGAGTCGCAGCACCTCCAACGGTGCAAGCGCGATCAGGCCCTCCTCGCGCTCATTGCCGGCGGCCTTGCCCCAACGCTGGAAGCGCGGCACGTCGACCGACGCCACGCCGGCCACCCCCTGCACCGCTTCGATCAGCCGGGACAGCGCCAGCCCCTCGCCGAAGCTGAAGAAATCGGGATGGAAGAAACCTTGCCGGCCCTGCTCGTCCTGGCCGCGGCCAAGACGCTTGAGCAACGCCAGCTTGACCGCCGCGGCGAAGTAGCCGGGCAGCACGCAGACCGTCAGCTCGATATCCAGCGGCACGTACACCGGCTCGCTGAGGTCGAGGTCATAACCAGCCAGACGGAAGCGATCCAGGTGCTGCAACATGTCGTTCCGGAACGCCTCGTCCAGCGGCAGCCCGTCCTTGCGGTCGACACTGACGAACATGGTGTACCAGCTGCCGGTCCAACGCAGGCGAGCGGCGGCGCGCTGGACCTGGGGATGGCGTTCGGCGGCGCGGGCATAGTCGCTCTCGGTGACCGCGCGTTCCTGGGTGCGGAACGCCTCGGGGGCGTACAGCTTGATCGCATCGCCGCTTTCCGGCTCGGCCCCGCCCTCGGCCGGCAATGGGTTGCGCACGCGCTCGACGAACGGCGCGATGGCGACGTCGTCGCACACCAGGCGGGTGACGCTTTCCGCCCCGACATTGCCGTACACCCCGCCGCCCTGACGATAGCGGGCCAGCAGACGCATGCCGGCTTCCGGGCGCTGGCCGTAGCGGCCGTCGCCGAAGCGCAGGCTGGCGGTGCCGTCTGCCTCGTTCTCCACCACGAACTCCTGGGCAAAGCGGTCGCTGCCCAGCAGGTCGCGCTGCGGTCGCCACGGGGTGGCGTCGGGCAGCGGCTGGGTGCCATACAGGGCGTTATCGTCGGCACGCAGTTCCATGTCGGCAGGCAGGGCCTGGCGCGGCTCCTGACGCAGTGCGCGCTGCGCGGACCAGCCGGCCTTGAGTACCTCGTCGTGGGCATACGGTTCGGCATACGCCAGGCCGGGTTCGCGCAGACGCGGCCGGTAGCGCCCCTGCCCCGGCACCCGCTCCGGCAGCAAGGGTTCCCAGCCTCGCGTCAGGCCATGGTCGGCCAACACCACGTTGCCACGTGCCACGGCGACCGGATGCACCTCGCTGGCCCCACCCTGGATGATCTCGGCGCTGACGCACAGCGCAAATGGCAAGGCGTCCTCCTCGTGCCAGCGCACCAGTTGCAGCGCGGTGTTGGTCAGCGGATCTTGCCCGGGCTCCACGGCCACCAGGCGTACGGCATGACGATGGCCGGTATCGGCATCGGCAGTCCGTCCGGTGGTGGGGCTCAGCACCTCTTCCAGAATCAGCACCATCCCCTTTTGCAACGCCAGCTTGGGCTGGTCGACCAGCGCCGCCTCGGTACTCCCTTTGGTGAGACAGAAATTCGGGTCACCCCAGTTGTGGATGGCCATCTCGCTGTGCGCGGCCTGCAGCCGCAGCGCATGCAGGGTTTCGAACACCTGGGTGTCGCCGTCAGGCAGGGTGTCGAGAATCGACGACGGCACCACCGGCGCGGGGTCCTGGCCACGGGTGAGCATGGGGCTACGCGCTGGCAGCTCCTGGCCATCGGCCCCGGTCTTGACGCTCAGGGCCAGGTAGACGCGGCTGTTGCAACCGTCATGGATGGGGTAATCCAGCAGGCGGGCATGGCGCCGCAGCGACACGCGCCGACGCGCGGTTCCCAAATAGGCTTCGGTCGCCACGGCATCCTGGTAGTAGCTGAGCTGGTCGCCGACATGGGCGAGCATTTCCACCAGCGCCACCGAAAAATCGGCCGGGTTGCGCTCATGGAAACCGGGAATCAGTTGTCCCATGCGGTCGAGCATCAGCCTGCGGAAGCTGGCGTAGTCCTTGGCCAGGTAGTCCAGCAGCGGCTCCGGCGGCAGCGGTGGGGAACAGACATGCCCGTCGGCACAATCGAATTCCGAGGGGCATTGGGCCTTGAAAGTGAAGCGGATGCTCGACAGCACCGGGTCGAACCCGGACGGCACGTCGTCCGGCGAGGCCGGATTCACCAGGCTGAACAGGTACCAGGAGAAATCTCCCGGCTGGTCGACCTTCAGCTCGAGCACGTTGCCGTTCACATTCAGCCCGACGATGCGCACGTCGCGTACCCGCACCCCGCCTTCGATCCGGCAGTTGGCCAGGGTCAGGCCCGCCAGCGGGTGCACAAACACCACCTGCAGCGTCAGCTGATTCTTGCTGGCGATTTCCAGGTAGTCGATGCCGTTCAGGGTCGGCGGATCGAGATCGCGCAGCAACTGCAGGCGGCGCGGGTTGTCGGTGCGGAATTGCCGTTTCATGCCAGCCCCCTGCTGAACCGGGCCAGCTGCCGCTCGCGATCACGGCGCACAATGTACTGCACCGTCACGCTCAGACGCGCGTCCAGGCTCTCGACCTGCACCGCCTCCACTTCGATCAACTCGCCCAGCCACTGCTGCAGCGAACCCTGCACCGTCATCTGCACGGCGGCGGCCAGGGCGTCGTTGTTGGGGGCGAAGGCGAGCTGCAGCAGGCCGCAACCGAAGTCCGGGCGGTTGACCCTCTCGCCCGGCACCGTGAACAGCACCTGTTCGATCATGTCGCGGATATGGGCATCGTCATACACCTCGCGGCTGCGCCCGCGAGAATCGATGCCGAATGGAAAAGCCAGTGCCATGTCACACCCCCGAAACCCTGAGCTGCGTCACCGTGACCATCATCGGCGTACCGGTCGGCGTGCAGATCGAGGTGCTCGACTGCAGCAATACCGGCTGCCCGCCGGCGAACACCCGGGTAGCCCCCACCAGCCATTGCCCGGTAATGCAGGGGCCGTTGCCGGCGCTGGGCGGCGGCATGCTGCAGCCGGCGACGATGTAGGGCGCGGTGAGCGTGGTGACCGGCTGACCGGACACCAGCACGCGCGGAAACGGCGCGGTCGGCGTCGCCTGCCCGCCGTGGGCGCACATCACCGTGGCCCCAAGGTGCAAGAGAAAACCCGGCATCACTGCCTCCCCCCTGACGTGGCAAACCCAGTCGATCGGCACGAGCCGGCCAGCCCTCGCCCGGCACGATGCGGCGCGGATACGTCGGTGCCGTCCCCGGAGGGCTCCGGCCAGGACGCTGGCGCGTGCTCAAACGGCGCATTTCAGATCACCGTCAGGGCACCCTGGTTGATGTTCACCGTCGGGCCATTGAGCATGATGGTCGCCCCCTGGCCGTTGCTGATGGTGATGCCAACCTCGTTGATGGAAATCAGCGCTCCCGTGGTGCTCTTCAGCAGAATGCCGCCCGTCGGGCCGGGCAGATCGGACAGCATCAGCGTGTTCTGATTGCCGCTTTGCAAGACGAGGCTCGGCGACACCGGCAGGCCCGCCAGCGCCAGTGCCGGCACCTCGGCCGCACTGCCCCAGAAGCCGCCAACCCAGATCGGGTAGTCCTGGTCGCCCTGTTCGAACTCCACCCACACCCCGGCGCCGATCTGCGGCAACACGAACACCCCGCTTTGCTTGCCGGCAAAGGGCACGCAGGGCATCGCCCAGCTCGACAGGCCGACACCCAGCACATCGGGCACCTGCACCTGGACACGGCCCATCTGCATGGGGTCGATGTTGTTCAGCACCACGCCGCGATACTTGCCGTAGAACTTGCCTTCGCTCATACCGGAACCCTCGGAAGTGTGGAAATCAGGCCGTTGCGGGTCAGCGTGAAGCTCTGCTTGAACTCGCCCGCCTTGAAGGTGCTGCTGACGTTCTTCACGTAGTACAAACCGTCGAATGCCGGGCCGGCGCCCCGCACCCCGACGAGTTGGCGTGCCTTGAGCACGTTGCCGTAGCGCAGGACGTCGAGGGTGCCGGTGGCGGTGACCACGTCGGCGGAGCCGGCCGCTGCCGCCAGCCCCTTGGACAAGGCCGCCATGGGCGACAGCTTGGCGGTTTCCTTCATCAGGTTGATCGACTTCGGCAGCGGCGGCAGCAGCCCCAGCGGCGGGTTGGCCAGGCTGATGTCGGGAATCGGCAGCGGAATGGGAAACTTGGTCAAGGCGTTCTGGATGAACACGATCGGCAACGAGGCCTTGGTGTTGTCCACGGCGAAGGACAGCGATTCGACGTTGCTGTGGGCGTCCATGCCCAGATTGAGCGCCGGTTGCGGCACGCCCAGCTTGATCTCCGGCCCCCAGTAGGCGGTGTTCATGCCCGGCAACGGCCCGGGGTCGACATAGAACACGTAGCCGGCATCCTTGGCCAGCTTCTGCACATAGGCCAGGTCGGTGCCTTCGTGGGTGGGAATCTTGTCCACAGGGATGGGCACGTCGCTGAAGATCTGCGGGATGACCAGCGGCACCATGCCGAACATCGCATACTTGGCGACCACCAGCGCCACCCGTGCCTCGGCCGGCATGGCCGGGTAGGGAATGCCGTTGAACTCCTGCTGATCCATCGCCACCGAAAGGTCCTCCCCGGTAACGGTCAGGGTGCTCTGCCCCGGCTCGTTGGAGCCGCTGACCTCCTGCTTGGTGATCAGCCCGTCCATCATCACCAGCGGCAGGCTGTTCAGGGTGGCCACGATGAGGACCCGCAACCAGGGCACCCGGCCCCCGGTCAGCACCAGCAGGGTATGCAGCGGCGAGTTGTTCTCCAGCACGAAACTGATCTGGAAACCGCTGCGCGAGCCGGCCGCCGACGTCACCTGGACGCTCGCCAGGGCGTCCATCACCGGTTTCGGCACCGGTAGCGGAACCGCCGGGCCCGCCAGCAGGGAGAGATGGATGCCCTTAAGCATCGTTCATCCCCGGCATGCCTTCCGGCAGGGTCAGGCGTATGCGCCGCCCCAATTCCTCCAGCTCGCGCGGATGCAGGCTGCCGTTGGCGTCTGGCAGGCGCCAGAACTGCTCGGGATCGCCGAGCACGGTCGCCGCCATGAGGTCGATACGGTCACCCTCGACCACGCGGTACTCCTGCAGCGTCACAAAGCGCGCCGGATCGGGCACGAAGCGCCGCCGCAGGTAGACCCGCTTGCGGCCGTCGGCGTCGTACAGTTCGGCGGTATCGCAGCCGTAATAACGGCTGTTGGGTGGGAACCGGTCACTCATTCGCGAACACCTCCATGCCAAGTCCTGCACGCTGTGCTGCGCCGTCCGCCCCTTGTGGGGAGCGGCTCGCGCCTCTAATCTGTCTGCATCGCCGTATCACCTGCATGCCCTGCCCGCCTCAGAACAGGCTGTTCAGGCCCAGGCTCGCCAGCGTTGAGCTGGATGCCTTGGCCGCCAGCCGCTCCCGGCTCTGGTGGTAGACCATGTACAAGTGCCCGCCCTTGTCACCGAAACCGAGGTCGTTGACATTGAGCACACGCATGCCGAGCGTGATGCGGGCGCGGATCGGGTTGAGCTGGGTGTCGAACGCCTCTTCGACGATGGCAAAGTCGGTGATGCGCACGGGCACCACGCGCTCCTTGCTCCACACGAACAGCGGCAGCGGTGCCTGCACCGGGATGATTTCCAGCGTGCCCGCGTTGGCCATCTGGTTGTTGCGGATCAGGGCACCGCTCTCCGGGTAGACGATGGTTTCCAGCGCTGCCAGTTGCGGGTGGATGCCCACCTCGACCACGGTGCGATGCTGGT
This sequence comes from Pseudogulbenkiania sp. AW2-16, assembly GCF_056824575.1. Taxonomy (NCBI): domain Bacteria; kingdom Pseudomonadati; phylum Pseudomonadota; class Betaproteobacteria; order Neisseriales; family Chromobacteriaceae; genus Pseudogulbenkiania; species Pseudogulbenkiania sp. AW2-16. The sequence continues at coordinate 3,550,760 of NZ_CP157668.1, forward strand.
CGGGAAACTCCAGTTGGTCGGTGGCATCGATCTCGGCGTCCAGCTTGATGGTTTCCACCGGCGGTCCTTTGAGCCGCAGCGGCTCGCTGTGTGCCGCGCTGCCGCCCGTGCTCTGCGGCTGCAGGCTGCGGGTCAGCAGGTCGGGGTTGTACTGCAGCGCGATCACCCGCTGCACCGTGCCGCTGGACGGGTCGATCAGGATCAGCCCCCCTTGAGCAACTTCGGTGAATTCGTTAATCCGGTCATGGCGTGGTCCTCATCGCGCGCCTAATCGCCCTTGACCGAGCACAAGCCGGTTTCTTTCGAACCGGCCTCGCGCTCGTCGCTCTTGTTGGCGTCGCCAAACAGGCTGGACAACATCCTGGATGGATCAAGCTTCAGTTCCGACGGCTCCGGCTTGATGTCGGAGAGGCGCGGCATCCGGAAGCCTTCGACGCTGTCGTAATGCAGAGGCAGGCGCACCCCGAGCCCCAGGCCGGTGTCAAACTTGCCGCCCAACAACTCCCAGCTCTTTTCGGTACGCACCTTGAAGCGCCATACGCCGGCCTCGGCATATACCCGGGCGCAAAGCGCGGCCGCCAAGACCACGTTGCCACCGATATAGGCGCTGGCATCGACGCTGAACTTGTCCTTGCTGTAGGCAATCTCGCTCGACAGCTCCGCCTTTCCCTCCAGACCGGCCTTGGCGGAGACGTTGAGGCCGCCGCCGACTTCCGCGATATAGGCGTCGATGACCACGTCGGCACCGATCCTGCCGGTGATACCACCGCCCGCCGGGATGCTGGCCTTGGCCTGTAGAGTGAAGCTGAAGTCGGGGTTGTCCTCGAACGGGCTGAACTTGACCGTTGCCTTGACCCCGGTAAGGACACCGGGGCCGACGTAGTAGTAGTACCCGAGGCTGCCCCAGAGCTTGACCTTGAGGCCGATGTTGCCGATCGAGGCGCCGGGAATGGGGATGCTGCCGGAGGCCTGGAAGATAGTGTGGTCTTCCTGCTTCTCGGGGAAACGTCCAAAGAGCTTGATGTCCGGAAAACTCAGTTCACCATCGAAGGTGATCTTCTGGTGCTCGTCGATGGTGATGCCGGCGGTCGCCACCAGATCCTTCTTGATCTCGTAGGAGAGCCGGCCCTTGCCGCTGATCTTCTCGTTGGGGTGCAGCTCGACGACGATATTGCCCTTGGCCTTGCCCTTGTCGATCTTGATGTCGCCCTTGCCGTACACCTTTTCCTTGCCACCCTTGTTCTCGTAGGTGGCATCCACCGTGCCGTCGAGGCCGGAGAAGGCGAAGCCGGCCGGCCCTTGGCGATGAACAGCTCCCCGTCGTACCAGAGGCTGGCCTGGATCGGTTTCAGGTAGGGATTCTTGACCTTGATCCGGCCCCGCCCCTGGAACACCCATTTGCTCGCGGTGTAGTTCAGCTCCAGGGTGGCCTCGTTGTTGCCCGGGAGTTCCAGGTTGACCTTGCCGCTGGCGTCGATCTTGCCGGCCTTGAACCAGACGTCGACCGAGCCGCTCTTCACGTAGGGTATCTTGCCGGCCATTTGGCCGGATTCGATGTGCGCCCCGCCGCTCCACTCGCCCCCCTGGTACTTGACCTCGCCCTTGGCCCGATCGATTCCGGGCAGGTAGACCAGCAAATCGCCCTTGAGCACCAGGCCGGCGTCGTCAGCCGAGGCGGTGAGCTTGAGATCGGCCAGTTTTTCCCGCGCCGAACTCCAGCGCCAGCGTGCCCACCGGCTTGAACACCGGCGCCAATTCAAGGGCGATGCTCGCCTCGGTAACCTTCACGCCAGGGAACGGCGGCTTGATCTTGTCCTTGTCGATGCCCTTGGTGACACGGAAACTGTTGGCGTCCATCGCCACGTTGAGCGTCGGCAAGAGCGGGATGCTCGGCTTGATGGTGCCCTCGGCGCTGATGCCGGTGGAATCGACGGTCAGGCTGGTGAACTGGCCGGGGCTCAACTTGGTGTATTCGAACTTGATCGGCGCGCTCGGCTTGCCCTTCGGCAGCAACAGCGCGCCGTCCGGACCGATGCCGAGCAGCAGGTCCCCGCCCTTGGTATTGGGCTTGAGATGCATGATTTCGCCATCGATGCTGGCGCGGATCTTGTCCCGCCCCTTGCCCTTGCCATCGCGCTCGAAACTGACCAGGGTCAGACCCTTGATGCTGCCGGCGGCCGACTTGTTTTCGGCATAGGGCGAGCCCGCCAGCGGGATCGACTTGCTCTTGTCCGCCGGCAACTTGAGCTTCACCGGGTTGCCCAGGATGATCAGGTCGTAGTCCACCACCACGGCACCACTGGCCGCCGTGATCGAGGGGTCGTTGAAGCGTTGTCCCAATTGGCAGCACAGCGAGCACTTCGGGCTGCCCTGCATCACCGCGCCCTTGAAGGACAGCGACACCCGCTTGGGCCGCTTGTTGCCCAGCGCAGTCTTGGCGTCATCGAAAGCGGCGCTGGCCAGGTAGCGCAATTGCTGTTGTATCAGGTTGCCGCTGGAGCCGTTGTCCACCTTGTCCAGCACCTGCAGGTTGTCAGCGTTGTTGTCTCCGCCGACCTGCAGTTCCTGGATGTGGTCGATTTCGCAGGTCGGACCATTGGGGATTTTGGGGAACGTCGACTCGCCCCCGACCTCCTTCCAGCGCTTGTGGGCCTCCTTGCCCAGCTTGTAGCCATACTTCGACAACCAGGTGCGCTGCAGGGTATCCGTGGGGTCGCGCGGGATATTCTTGTACGGTTTGGGGACGCCGCCGGCCCACTCGAACACCGCCGTCAACGGCCGGTACGGCTTGTTGCATAAGGCCAGCGCGTACGGGCCCTTCTGCGCCGGCAGCACCAGCTTCTCGACCTCGTAGTCGGCCTGGGTCTTGCTCACCGAGCCCGACACCTGTACCGGCACCTCGCTGCTGGTGAGGCTGAAGCTGCGGTTGTAGGTGGAGGTTTCGTACTCGGCGGTGAAGCCCGGTGCCGGGTCCTTTTCTTCGGCGGCGGGAGTGGCCCCTGCCGGCGTGGCGGCCGGCGCCGGCGGCGTGACAGTCGGCGTGACAGTCGGCGTGACAGTCGGCGTGGCCGGCTTGCGCGACAGGCGCGGACCACCCTGGCTGAGTACGCCATTGGGCAGCGGCTGCCCGCTCATCACCCGGTCGGCCGCAAAATCGGCCTCGCGTTCCAGGCGTTGGTAATCAGGTCCCTGGTCGGCCAGGTTGCTGATGCCGGCGCGCTGCAGGCCCTGCTGCTGCACGGTGTGCGCCAGCTCGTGAGCCAGCAGATGGCGGCCGCTCTCGCTGTGGGGCTGGTACTGCCCATCGGCGAAGACGATGTTTTGCCCCACGGTGTAGGCGTGGGCGTCGACATCGCGCGCGGAAGCGGCGGCGGCGCTGTCGTCGTGGATACGCACAGAGCCAAAGTCGCTGCCGAAACGGTCTTCCATGAAGTGCCGGGTATCGGCATCCAGCGGCCGCCCCGTGCGCTCCAGGGTGGTCCCGACCGAAGCCGGCAGCCCCGTCTGCGGCGTCACCGGGCGACTGGCATGGCGCTGCAGCTGATGCTGGGCCGCGCAGGTTTCGCATTCGCCACTGCCGCCGGCATTGGCACCGCAGGCGCACTTGCGCTGCAGCAGGCCACGCGCCGGCGCCTTGCTGGCGGGCGGCTCGCGCTCGGCTTGCGGCGTCAGTACGTGTTCGGCCATGGCGGTCAGTCTCCCAACTGCTGGGCTATCAGCCGTGCCAGCCGCCGCCCGGTGAGTTCCGGTCGCTCGCCAGCGTGGCGACGAAAACGCGCAATCTGCAGCCGATCGGCCTGGAACCCCTGCGCCGCCAGCGGTTGCGCCGCCAGCAGGCGGCCCAGTTCGCGCTTGAGGGCCTCGGCCAGCCGGGTGCCATCGCGCAAGGAATACCCCGGCAAGGCCAGGCTGCCGATGTGCAGGTTGATCGCCGGCGCGACTGGCTTCGTTGCGCCTTTCATAGCCAATCCCCCACCTCGGCAGCCGACAGCGGTTTCTCGAGCTTGGCGAATTCGCTTTCGGCAGCGGTACGCAAGTGACGCATGGCGATGGCGGTGTCCTCGTCGGCGGCAAGGAAGGCCGCATTCAACGCCAGGTTGCGGATATGCCCTCCGGACAGGGACAGCCGTGCCAGTTTGCCCAGATCGAGGTCGGCCACCGGCGTGTTCGACGGAAACACCCGCGCCCAGATGGCGCTGCGGGCAGCGGCGTCCGGGAACGGAAATGGCACGATGAACCGCATGCGCCGCTGGAACGCGGTGTCGATGGCTTGCTTGAGGTTGCTGGTGAGAATCGCCAGGCCGTGGTAGGTCTCGATGCGTTGCAGCAGGTAGCTCACTTCCAGGTTGGCGTAGCGGTCATGGCTGTCGCGGACTTCGCTGCGCTTGCCGAACAGCGCATCGGCTTCGTCGAAGAGCAGGATGGCGCCGCTGCGCTCGGCGACGGAAAACACCCGCGCCAGGTTCTTCTCCGTCTCGCCGATGTACTTGCTGACCAGCGCCGCCAGGTCGATGCGGAACAGATCGAGCCGCAATTCGTTGGCGAGCACTTCGGCGGCCAGGGTCTTGCCGGTACCGCTGCCGCCGACAAACAATGCGCTGATGCCAAGCCCGCGCGTGCTGCACTCGGCGAAGCCCCACTCGCGGTACACGCGGGTGCGCTGGCGCACCTGAGCGGCGAGGGTGCGCAACATGGTGATGGCCGACTCCGGCAGCACCAGATCGTCCCACCCCGCCTGCGACTCGACGCGTGTCGCCAGCTGCTCAAGGTCGTGACGTGCCTCTCTGCGACAGGCATCCCACAGCTGCTCGCCCCCCAGCTCTGGCGCGCCCTCCCAATTTGAGGCGATACGCACGATGACGTTGGCCGAAAGATGGAACTGCTCGGCGATGTGGCCGAGACGACCGTTCAGCCCCTCGCCTCTCTCCCCCAGCGCCTGCTGCCAGACCGCGAGGCGGCTGGCCGTATCACCGCCGTGCCAGTCGACGCGCCATTGAGGGCGGCGCAACGTCAGGTTGCCGTCGCCGCTGACCAGGATCAGCCCCTGCAGTCCCTCGATGAAGTCCCCCAGCCGCTGCGCCTGAGCAGGCTCGGGCCGCTCCAGTTCGACCCAGAGCAAGGCGTTGTGCAGCAAGGCTTCGCGCTCCCAGAGGCGCGCCAGCAGCTCGCGCTCCTGTTGCGCGGCAGGCAACTCGCGCGCCTGCAGACGGTACAGCCGCAGCTTGAGTTGCGCCGCCAGTGACTTGGCGAAAGTCTCTCCGTCACACTCTTCGAAACGGGCGACCACAGTCGTCGCCAGACTCGGGGCGCCCTGCCAGTGTTCGGCAAGCCGGGCGATCTCGGGGTCGAAGCGGGTGTCCGCGCTCGCCTCAACAGGCCGGAACCAGGGCTCCAGCCGTGGGTCCGGGTAGCTCAGCCCCACCACCTGATGCAGGATCGACTCGTCCACCACCAGTCTTGCCTGCAACGGCCCGCCACTGCCGGCCAGTTCCAGCAGGCGCCAGCGCCGCAGACGACCGACCGGCGTGGCGGCCGCCCAATCCGGTTTGGGCAGCAGAGCCAGCGCCAGCTCGAAACTCAGCCAGGGTTTGTTCTCGTCGCCCTGCGCCTGGGCCAGCAGGGTGCGAAAGCGCACATCGAGCTCGGTAGCCACAGCCAGCAGCAGGACGTCCTGCTCGAAACGGTTCAGTTCCAGGCGCTGGGACAAACTGGCCAGCGCCGGCGGCGTTTCGAGGTAGGTGCCGTACGGGGTGGGCTGACCGGAAAGCGCACGCGCCAGGTAGTCGGCAAAGGCGTCCAGCGCGGAGGCGAGCCGGCGCCGATTAGTTGCCAGATCACGACGCGAGCTCATGGCAGCACCTCCGGCCCGCTGAAGCGCCCGTCCGGCCCCAGCACCAGCGGGCTGGTTCCCGCATCCACCTGGACCCGGGCAAGGTAACTGCCCTGGGCCACGTTGCGGTAATCGACAGTGACCTCGGCCGTGCTCTCGGCGGGCGCAACGATGCCGTTTCCCTCGCGCGCGGCAAAGCTGTAGGCGCGTGCCGGCCGGTTGAGCGGCGGGCTCTTCTCGTTGAGCAGCAGGCGGACGCGCTGACGGCTGCCGATACGCGGCACACAGCCGATCTTGATCGTGCCGCTGCGGTAGGTGACGCCGTCCACGACCGTGCTGGTAGCACCGGGCTGGACGGCGAAGCTCGCCTCGGGATTGAGGACGAAGGCGGCCAGATTGGATTCCTGCCCGCCGTGCACCTGTGGCGGCTGCCCCATCCACTGCGGGTGGATCAGTTGCACGGTGCAGACCCCGGCGCGCAGCATATCCGGAATGGCGGGAGGGTTGGGCGGATCGGGCAACAGAAAGCCAAACGCCAGTTCATCCGCTCCCAGGCTCTGCACGCCCCCGGCAAATTCCTGACCATTGAGCAGCAGGCTGAGCGACGGCACGGCAAGGTTGACGCCGCCGATCCGCACCATGCCGCTGGGCACGATAGGCATAGAGGCTCCGGCGCTGGATTCGACCCGATCGAGACGAGGCGCCCGCAACGGCACCACGTAGAGGTTGCGGGCCAGAACCGGCAGCGGGCGACGCACGCTCTGCGGCGACTGCATCAGCACCACGCTGACGAGGTAGGCGGCACTCGGCCGTGCCGGCGTCTGCAAGGCCGCCCAGATGCGCGAAATCTCATCCGTGGTGTGATTCAGTGGCGTGATGCGCAGCTGTTCCAGCTGGTCGGCCAGCCCGGCCAGTTCCAGCTCCTGCGGCAGGTTGGGCTTGCTGGCCGCCGGCTTGAGCGCATCGCGGATCGCCGCGCGGCCCAGGGCGGGGGTATCGTGCAGGATTTGCATGGCGGCCCCCAGCATGATTTCGGCGTGGAAGTCGGCCACCCCGTAAGCCGAGAGCAGAAAGTGCAGGTCGAGTGCCAGGGCCGGGTTGGCGATGCGTTCGCCGCGTCCGTCGCGGCTTGGCAGATCGAGGTTGGCCCAGCCGGGATTGCGCGTCTGGTTGTACAAGAAAATGTTGAGCTGGCTGGAGCCGCTGTCCGACGCGATGCGTTCGGGCGGGATGCAGGTGACGGGGACGGCATTGGCCCCCAGAACATCGTCCAGCTTGAGCGCAGCGAAACCGCTCTGCAGCACCTGCTGCAATACGGCGGCAGTGGCGGCGACCCCGAGCGCGTTGCTCATTCTCGCCCTCCCCGGCCACGCCCGGCGTTGTTGCGCTCCTGCAGATACGCCTCGAGGGACTGCACCACCGGCTGCCGCGGCGCATTGTCATGACGCGGTACAGCGGCTGGCTCCGCCGGCAGCACCTCGATACGGCCAATGTTGATTTCCACTCGAGGTGCCCCCAGCTGCGGCGCGGGCACGGCAGCATGCTCAGACCGCGACGGAGCGGCCGATGGCGCCACCGGCGGGTAGCCGTGCGGCTCTACCAAAGTCAGGCGCTCCACCCGCTGTTCGAGCGTGTGTTCCACCGTGTCCCGGTGCTCGATTCTCTCGTGGTGCACGTCGAGTCGCTCATGCACCCGGTGCTCCACCGGCTCGCTCGCCAGAGGTTCCAGTCGTGGCGCCACCACAACGCCAGGCAGCGCCGGCTCGGATGGGAGCGCTACTGGCTGCGTGAGCGGTGGTGCCTCCTCGACTCGCGCAGAGACTGTCTCGATCGGCCACCGTGGCACCGCAGGAGGCAGAGGGTTCCGCCCTTCGCGGGGCTCGCCTGGTGACGGCGTTTCCATATCCAGAACCGGTTCCGTCTCGGGCCTCAGCGGGGCGGAAGCTTCGGGCCGTAAAGGCGGCACGCTACGAGGGGGCGGGGTGTCGACCGGAGCGCTGGGCACATCGGCCACCGTTTCGGAAAAAGTGACCGCGGCCGACTCCCCTTCGAAGCGCGACGGTGCGCGGGGATGAATGCGCGGGGCTTGCAAGGCGCGGCGGGCCAGCGTGGACAGGTGATCGCTCATGCCAGCACCCGTGCCAAGTAGCGGGCGCGTCGCGCCGGGCTCAGGGCGAGGATGTGCGCCTCGCTCCAGCCATAGGCCTGCGCCAGCAGATGAACCTGATCCAGCAGACGCTCCGCCCAGTGTCCGAGCACTTCGTCGAGGTAGACGCCGATATCGAACAGTTCGTCCCATTGCCGGGTGCAGGCGGGGCAATCGAGGCTCAGCTCGGTCGCGGCCTGGGGATCGGCCTCGGCCATGGCCTGGGCCAACAGGGCATGCAGTTCCGCCGGCAGTGCCTCGGGCATCTCATCGTCGACACAGCGGCGCAGCAGCAAGGTGCGCGCCTGCTCGACATCGCCGGCCTGCATCAGTGCGGTCAGATCGCGGCTGTCCGGCAAGCGGTAGCGAAACGACCGGCCTCGCCACTCCACGCTCAGCGCCGACTCGTCCAGCGCCGGGGCGTCCAGCCGCAGGGCGTGACAATCCAGGCTCAGTTCCAGGCGTTCGCCGCAGGATGGGCAGTGGGTGGTGGCGTCGAGGCGGGAGCCGAACAGGGCACCGTGCAGTGCCAGCAACTGACTGTCGCGCCGGCCTAGCGGCAGTCGTTCAGCGGCCGCCTGGCCGTCCTCCATGATGGGCGCGAGCAAGGCACAGGGGCGCAGGGGCGGCGGCAGGGTCTGGCTGTGTTCCCAGGCCCGCAGCCAATCATCGGCAGTGAGTGCGCGCAAGGTTGACCTCCATCCGTAGCCGTGGCGAGTACCGCGTTCAGCCCGCGCCACGCGTCAGTACGTCGTTGTCAGCTCGGTTCGGTGAAGCTGGGCTCGCTGGGCTCGGCCACTTCGTAATCACGCTCCCAACCCTCGTTCTCGAGCTTGAGGCGGGCGATGGCCACGGCGTTGGCGTTGGCATCCAGATCAGGTAATGACTGGAACTCGCTGACCCAGCAGCGGTACACCTTGTAGGCCACCGCCAACTGGCCGGCCTCGTTGTACAGCTCGATGATGAGGTCCTTGCGAAAATCCTTGAGGGACACTTCCGCACCCAGGCCGGAACCGAAGTTCCACACCTTGTTGGCCCATTTTTCGAACTCCGGGTCGTGGGTGACGCCGCGCTCGAGGGTAATGGCCTCGAACTCGGTGCGGCCGGGGGACTTGCGGCTGCTGCTGGGGTCCCCTCCTCACGGTGTTTCACCACTTCGGTGGTGCGCTTGAGCGCGGAGACCTTGCTGATGCCGGCCACGTAGCGTCCATCCCACTTGACGCGGAATTTGAAGTTTTTGTACGGATCGAAGCGCTGCGCGTTGACGGTGAATTGGGCCATGGGTGTTCTCCCTGATGAACCGGAACGGAGTCACGCGCCCGGAGTGAGCGCGCACTCCCCTCGGTCAGACTTGGATCTGGCCAGCCAACTGCTGGATCTTGATCACCACGAATTCCGCCGGCTTGAGCGGAGCGAAAGCCACCAGGATGTTCACCACCCCTCGGTTGATGTCGTCCTGGGTGGTGGTCTCGCGGTCGCATTTGACCAGATAGGCCTCGCGGGCGGTCTTGCCCTGGAAAGCTCCCTGGCGGAACAGGCTGTTCATGAAGGCGCCGAGGTTGAGGCGTATCTGCGCCCACAAGGGCTCGTCGTTGGGTTCGAACACCACCCACTGCGTGCCGCGATAGAGACTTTCTTCGAGGAACAAGGCGAGCCGGCGCACCGGTATGTACTTGTACTCCGATGTCATCTGATCGGCGCCGCGCAGGGTGCGCGCCCCCACGACACCGCACCGTATACCGGAAAGGTGCGCAGGCAGTTCACGCCGAGCGGGTTGAGGCTGCCGTTTTCGCGATCGGTCAGTGGGTAGTTGACGGCCTGAACGCCAACCAGGGTGGCATCGGTGCCGGCCGGGGCCTTCCACACCCCACGGTCGCCGTCGGTGCGGGCGTAGAGTCCGGCGATGGTGCCGGACGGCGGGGTCAGCCGCAGCTTGCCGTTCTTGAGCGGGTCGGCAATGTACACCCACGGGTAGTAGACCGCGGCGTGATCGGACTTGGGCAAGGCGGTTCCGGACACGGCCGCCACCATGTCCTCGGGCGCGGCCGCGGACGGGGGCGCGTCGATGACGAAGAAGGCTCGGCGCTCCTCGCAGTAGGCCGCCGCGTCCATCAACACGCCGGTATCGGTGACCCCGGGCAGACAGAGGATGTTGAACAGGTCCACCTCTTCCAGCGCGTAGATTCCCTTGCGGGCGGCACGATCGGCGATGAAGGCCGGGTAGACGTCGGCCGCGCCATAGGGCGTTTCGTTACCGCCCTGCAGGGTGACGTTCACGGGCAGCACGGTCGTCGAACCGGCCAGCAGGTGAAGTTGGTCGGCAATGCCGTTGAGTGGCGCTGCCGTCACGGCAATGCTCGCGCCGGCCCCTTGGGTGCCGGTGGCCAGTACCAGCTTGGTGCCGCCATCCACGCTGCAGGTGAAGTACTTGTACGCCGGGTTGCTCGGCTTGAGTGCCCGGACGGCGGACTGGATGCGTGTCGCCACGTCGGCCAGTTTGGCCGCCAGGTTGGCGCCTGCGGCGGCCGTATCGCCGATGTTGACGACATCCGGGCCGTTGCCGTCCAGGCTCAGGCGGAAGCTGGTATGCGTTGCATCCGGCAAGGCATCCAGATCCGTGGCGCCGAAGGTATCGCTCTTCAGCATGGCCGGATCGGGCACCGGAACCGGGCGGATGGCCGCCACCGCATCGATTTCTGTCCCCCCGCCTCGCTGCCCAGGCCGAGCACCGCACTGGCATTGTTCTTCTGCCCCGGCAGCACGCGCACGCTGGAGAATTCGCCGCCGACGCCGGACTTCATCTGGATGGTCTGGGTACCGGCGGGACGGGCACAGGCAAAGCTCTGGTAAGCCAGCTGGCTGTTGGCCTGGGCCTGGACCTTGGCCTGGATGGCGGCGCACAGCGCGTCGAGCCGCTGGGTCGGCGTACCGCCGCCGATGTCGGCCGGCAGCGCAATCACCACCTTGACCGGCGGCAGGCCGTTGACGCTGACGCGGAATTCATTGTGATTGGCATCGAGCAGCGTCGCCACGTCGGCGAGGGTGGCGCTGCTGGAGGTACCGGCGGCCAGCCCGTCCAGCGTCGCCTGGTTGACGAGCCGGGTCAGCTTCACCAGTTGCGAGACACCATTGACCTGATCGAGAGCGTAGCGGGCATCTGCGGAGTTCATCGAGAGGTTTTCGTAGCGTTCGACACGGCCGTCCGAGGCGCGGACGAAGGTGAGGTTGAAGGTGCTGCCCGGATTGCTGGTGAGGTAATCGACGCGCACCTCGATGCCGTTGCCGGAAGAACCGGCATCGAGCGCGGTGGCCTTCAGCACATTGGCGGCGCTGGCGTTGAGCAGGATTTTTTCCGCGGCGCTGGCATCCTTGACGATGCGTACCGCGTACGCCTCGGTGCCGCCGTTCTGGAAGAACTGGCGCACGGCGTAGCCCATCTCCGAATCCAGCGCCAGGCCACCGAAGCGGCGCTCGTAATCGGCAAAGCTGAACAGGTGCACGGCCTTGTTGATGGGACCGCGCGGGGCGGAACCGGCAAAGGCGGCCACTGACGTGGCGACCCCGGTAATGGTGCGCACGCCACTCGGCAGTTCTTCGAGATAAACGCCGGGGTAGCTGAGTTGAGCAGTCATGGGGGCGACTCCTTAACGTGAAAGCGAAGTGCAGCCGAACAATGTCATGATTCTTCTTGAGAAAATGCCATTGCCGCTCGCCTCACGCGTAGCCCAACCACGACCACCCCCAATCCGGATGGGACAATAAGGCACCTCGAGCGGGTCCGTTTTTGCCTCTTCCGTGCGCGAAACTATTTGGCAGTGAGTTATCTATAGATACCCTTTTTGCGCACTACAAATAGATTTTTTGTGACATCAACATAATGATTTACAGACTTGAAAGCGCCCTATTTAGAACGCTTTCACACGGCCGCAGCGGGATCGAGCGCAAGGCACCGAGCAGCCTTAGCTCGGGCCAGCGGAGACCTGCTGGGTTTGAGCATGACAGTGCGGGAAACAAGGGCCTCGCCCTGCTCCACCACAACCATACCCGGTGGCAAGCGGGGCCAAAAACCGCCGCCCGGCCACCGCCGCGGCGGCAATGACGACCGGGCAAGAGGAGAGCCGAGCGATGGCGGCGGGAGGCACGGGAGTGCTTTGCGCCGCCCACACAACGACGTGGGGCGGGAGGCGCATCACTGTCATGCGTGCCTCCCCCCCAACCTGCCGCCCTGGCAAGGTCTGGGGCGTGGCTCAGGCCGACAACTCGGCAACGTAGCTCTGGATGATGGCGGAGAAATCGAGCCCGCCGTGACCGTCCGCGCTGAAACGCCGGTAGCACTGCTCAGCCAGCGCGCCCAGCGCCAGCGGCAACTCGATTTCGCGCGCGGCTTCGTTGGCGAGGCCCAGGTCCTTGAGCATGAGATCGGTGCCGAAGCCGCCCTTGTAGCCGCGGCTCGCCGGGGCATTCTCCATGACCCCGGGCCAGGGGTTGTAGACCTCCAGCGCCCAGTTGCGCCCCGAACTCTTGGCGATGATGTCGGACAGCACCTTGGGGTCGAGGCCGTTCCTGACGCCCAGCGCCAGCGCCTCGGCGGTGCCGGTCATCAGGATGCCGAGCAGCATGTTGTTGCAGATCTTGGCGGTCTGGCCCGCGCCGCTGGCGCCGGCGTGGAAGATGTTCTTGCCCATGGCTTCCAGCAGCGGACGGGCGCGTTCCAGATCGGCTGATTCGCCGCCGACGATGAAGGTGAGCGTGCCGGCGGTGGCGCCGGCGGTACCGCCGGAGACCGGGGCATCGAGCATGCAGAGACCGGCGACCCGGGCCGCCTCGGCCACCTTGCGCGCGCTGGCGGCGGCGATGGTGCTGCAGTCGATCACCAGCGTGCCTTTGGGCAGGCGGGCGAACAGGCCGTCCTCACCCAGGTACAGTCCTTCGACGTGCTTGCCGGCGGGCAGCATCGAGATCACCACCTCGGCCCCTGCCACGGCATCGGCCGCGCTGCTGGCGGCACGGGCGCCGGCGGCCTGCAGCACGGCGAGCGCCTCGGCCGAGAGATCGAAGGCGCTCACGGCGAAGCCCTTGTTCTGCAGATTGAGGGCCATGGGGCCGCCCATATTGCCCAGCCCGATGAAAGCGACGTGTTGCATGGTGTTTCTCCTCTGATGGCGTGTTATTTGAGGTCGGCCAGCGGATGCTCCGTGGCCGGCCATGGGCTGATGAAGTGGCTTTCCACCCAGCCGTCCGGGATGGCGGCCAGGGTCGGGTAGTGCCAGTGCGGCGCGCGGTCCTTGTCGACCAGCAAGGCGCGCACCCCTTCGCGAAAATCCGGCCGGGCGCAGAAGTTGACCGACAACGTCAGCTCCATGCGCAGCGCTTCGGCCAGCGACAGGTGGCGGGCGCGCCGGAAGATTTCCCAGGTGACGGCAGCCGAGCTCGGGCAGCCCTGGGCAAAGCTCCTGGCCGCCGCGGCAAGCCAGGGGTCTTCGAACGCGGTGCCGGCGAGCGCCGCCGCCACGGCGTCGAGGCTGCCCAGGCTCATCAGGCGCTGCACCGTGAGCAGGTTGCGCGCGCAGTTCGCGTCCGGCATCGACTCATGATGCGACGCTGCCAGCGCACTCAACAGTGCGCTCACCATGCCGTGGTGCCGCACCGCCGGCCGGGACCAGTCGGCCCGTTCCAGCTCCCGCAGCAGGGCCTCTTGGCCGTCTTCGGCCAACATGTGGTCGGCCAGGTTGCACAGCACGGCATCGTGGGCGTTGAGCGGCGCGCCGGTGAGGCCGAGGAACAGGCCGAGCACGGCCGGCATGCGTTGCAGGAACCAGCTGCCGGCCACGTCCGGGTAGAGGCCGATGGTGATTTCCGGCATGGCGATGCGGGTGGAGGGCGTGGCCACGCGGTGACTGGCCCCGGCCATCAGCCCGAGCCCGCCGCCCATGACGATGCCGCCGCCCCACACGATCAAGGGCTTGCGGTAGCGGTGGAGGTGGTAATCGAGCCGGTATTCCTCGCTGAAGAACGCCACGGCGTCGGGGTTGGGGGTGCGGCTGTCGTCCAGCAGCGCCCGGCGCAGCGAGCGCACGTCGCCGCCGGCACAGAAGGCCTTGTCGCCGGCGCCGCGCAACACCACGGCAACCAGGCCAGGGTCGGCTTCCCAGGCGCTCAGCCGCTGCTGGAGCAGACGGATCATGTCCAGCGTCAGCGCGTTGAGCGTTTTTCCCACGTTCAACGTGGCGATGCCGAGGCGATGGCCGCTGGCGGTGGCGCGTTCTTCGAACAGGACGATGTCTTGCATTGCGGAGTCCCTCAATAGCCTGTTGTGCGTGGCGATCAGCGCAGCGTCTCCAGCGCGCCGTCCTGCAGCAGCCGGCGCGCGACGATGACGCGCATGATCTCGTTGGTGCCTTCCAGGATCTGGTGCACGCGGCTGTCGCGCAGGTGACGCTCGAGCGGGTATTCCTTGATGTAGCCGTAGCCGCCGAACAGCTGCAGCGCCTCGTTCACCACCTTGAAGCCGGCATCGGTGACGAAGCGCTTGGCCATGGCGCAATAGGCCGTGGCGTCCGGGCTGCCGCTGTCGAGCTTCCAGGCAGCGAGGCGCACCATCTGGCGCGCCGCGACCAGTTCCGTGGCCATGTCGGCGAGGCGGAACTGCACGGTCTGGAACTCGGCCAGCGCCTGGCCGAACTGCTGGCGTTCCTGCACGTAGCGGGTGGCGGCTTCCAGCGCGGCCTGGGCGGTCCCCACCGAGCAGGTGGCGATGTTGATGCGCCCGCCGTCCAGCCCCTTCATGGCGAAGGTGAAGCCCTGGCCCTCCTCGCCCAACAGGTTGGCCGAAGGCACGGCCACGTTGTCGAAGGTGATGGTGCGGGTGGGCTGTGAATTCCAGCCCATCTTCCTTTCCTTCTTGCCGTAGCTGATGCCGGGCAGATCGGCCGGCACCACGAAGGCAGAGATGCCCTTGGCACCGGGGCCGCCGGTGCGCGCCATCACCACCAGTACGTCGGTGCTGCCGGCGCCGGAAATGAAGGCCTTGCTGCCGTTGAGGCGGTAGACGTCGCCGTCGCGCTCGGCGCGGGTACGCAGGTTGGCGGCGTCCGAACCGGCGCCGGGCTCGGTGAGGCAATAGCTGCCCAGCTTGGCGCCGCTCGCCAGCGCCGGCCCCCACTGCTCGGCCACTTCCGGTCGGGCAAAGCTGCCGATCATCCAGCTCACCATGTTGTGGATGGTGAGGTAGGCGGCGGCGGAGGTGCAGCCGGCGGCCAGTTCCTCGAACACGATGGCGGCGTCGAGCCGCGTCAGCCCCAGCCCGCCGTACTGCTGCGGCGTGTACAGCCCGCAGAAGCCCATCTCGCCGGCACGGCGCAGGGTGTCCTTGGGAAAGACTTCCTCCTCGTCCCAGTGCGCGGCGTAGGGCGCCAGCTCGTGGCGGGCGAACTCGCGCGCGCTGTCCTGGAACGCGATCTGCTCTTCGTTGAGTGCGAAATCCATAGTCATACCTTTTCTCAAGCTTGTTCCAGTAGGCGAGCGAACCCAAGCAGGTTGAGGAAGGACGGAGCGCAGGAACCGCAGTGGACATGTGGTCCATGAGGATCATGGCTGAGCGAATTAGAAATTCGCACGCGCAGAGCTCCGCCCGACTTCGCGATGCGCAGGCGCAGCCGCCTAATGGGACGGGCGATCAGTTCAGCGAGATGGTGGTATTCACCTTGCCGCTGCTGGCCGCATCGTCGAACCAGCGGCTGGTGACGGTCTTGGTCTGGGTGTAGAACAGGACCACCTGCTTGCCGTACGGCCCCAGGTCGCCGAGCTTGGAGGCGCGCGAACCGGTGAACGAGAACAGCGGCACCGGCACCGGGATCGGCACGTTGATGCCGACCTGGCCGACGTCGATCTCCTCCTGGAACTTGCGTGCCGCCGCGCCGCTCTGGGTGAAGATGGCGGTGCCGTTGCCGTTGGGGTTGGCGTTGATGAGTTCGATGGCCTGATCCAGGGTGTCGGCCGCCGAGAGGCACAGCACCGGCCCGAAGATTTCCTGGTCGTAGATCGCCATGCCGGGCTTCACGCCGCTGAAGATGGTCGGGCCGACGAAATTGCCCTGGTCAAAGCCGGGCACCTTGATACCGCGCCCGTCCAGCTCCAGCCGGGCGCCCTGCTCCACCCCCGGGCGATCAGCGATTCGACGCGGTCGCGCGCGGTGCACGACACCAGCGGCCCCACGTCCGGGTTGTCCTTGCCGGGGCCGACACGCAGCGCCTTGGCCTTGGCCACCAGTTCCGGAATCCAGTTTTTCGCCTCGCCCACCAGCACCGCCACGGACAGCGCCATGCAGCGCTGGCCGGCCGCACCGAAGGCCGCGCCGGTGAGCTGGTTGAGCGCCTGCTCCTTGTTGGCGTCGGGCAGCACGATGGCGTGGTTCTTGGCGCCCATCATGCACTGCACGCGCTTGCCGGCAAGGCTCGCCCGGTTGTAGACGTGGGTGCCGACCTTGCTCGATCCGACGAACGAGATCGCCTTGATGTCGGCGTGGTCGCAGATGGCGTTGACCACGTCCGGACCGCCGTGCACCACGTTGAGCACGCCGGCCGGAATACCCGCCTGCAGCGCCAGCTCGACCAGGCGCATGGTCACCATCGGGTCCTGCTCGGACGGCTTGAGCACAAAGGTGTTGCCGGTGGCGATCGCCATCGGGAACATCCACAGCGGGATCATCGCCGGGAAGTTGAACGGGGTGATGCCGGCGCACACGCCGAGCGGCTGCAGCACCGAGTAGGTATCGACGCCGCTGGCCACGTTTTCGGCGTACTCGCCCAGTTGCAGGTTGCCGATGCTGGCGGCGTGCTCGACCACTTCCAGGCCGCGAAACACGTCGCCCTCGGCGTCGGCCAGGGTCTTGCCCTGCTCGGCGGTGAGGATGGCCGCCAGATCCTTCATGTGTTCGCGGATCAGCTGCTGGTACTTGAGGAAGATGCGCGCGCGGCTGCCGATCGAGGTTTTCTTCCAGCTCTTGAAGGCCGTCTTGGCGGCGGCCACGGCGGCGTCGACCTCGGCCGGGGTGGCCATCGGCACGCGCGCCAGCACCTCCTGCGTGGCCGGGTTGACGACGTCGCGCCAGACGCTGGTCTGCGATTCGACGAACTCGCCGTTGATCAGGAGCTTGACGGTGGGAACGGTGGTGGAAAGAGTCATGATGAGCCTGCCTTATGGACGAAGTGGGCCAGCCCCCTCGGCGCCAGGGCCGAGGGGATGTGTCGTTAACGGGGAAATGAGAGCGGTATGGGCCGGTCAGCCCTTGAGCGCCGGGAAATCGTCTTCGAAGTATTCCTGTGGTCCGCGCGCGTTCTCCTCGCGGCGCTGCGCCTCCAGCTTGCGCAATTCGACGCGGCGGATCTTGCTCGACAGGGTCTTGGGCATCTCGCTGACGAACTCGATGCGACGCACGCGCTTGTAGGCCGCCAGCCGTTCGCGCGCAAAGCGGAAGATGGTTTCGGCCAACTCGCGATCCGCCACCTGCTCGGGAGCCAGGATGATGAAGGCCTTGGGCACCGCCGGGCGCACCGGGTCGGGGCTTGGCACCACCGCCACCTCCATCACCGCCGGATGCTCGATCAGCGCGCTCTCCAGCTCGAACGGGCTGATGCGATAGTCCGACGCCTTGAACACGTCGTCGGCGCGGCCGACGAAGGTGATGTAGCCCTCGTCGTCGATCATCGCGGTGTCGCCGGTACGGTAGTAGCCGTCGGCCATCGCTTCGGCGGTTTTCTCCGGGCTGTCGGCGTAGCCCAGCATCAGCCCGAGCGGGCGCGGTTCGAACGGCAGTACCACTTCGCCTTCGCTCGCCAGTTCGCCGTCGGGCCCCATCAGCGCCACGCGGTAGCCCGGCAATGGCCGCCCCATCGACCCCGCCTTGAGCGGCTGCCCGGGGGTATTGCCGATCTGCGCGGTGGTCTCGGACTGGCCGTAGCCGTCGCGCAGCGTCAGGCCCCAGGCCGCCTGGATCTGCTCGATGATTTCCGGGTTGAGCGGCTCGCCGGCGCCCACCAGCTCGCGCAGCTTGAGCCGCCCGCGGTAGGCCGCCAGATTTTCCTGGATCAGCATGCGCCACACCGTGGCCGGCGCGCACAGGCTGGTGATGCGGCAGCGCTCCAGCACGCCGAGCAAGGCCGGGGCGCTGAAACGCGCCACGTTATGGATGAACACGCAGGCACCGGCGTTCCACGGCGCGAAGAACGAGCTCCAGGCGTGCTTGGCCCAGCCCGGCGACGAGATGTTCAAGTGCACGTCGCCCGGCTGCAGGCCGATCCAGTACAGCGTGGAGAGATGGCCGACCGGGTAGCTCTGATGGCTGTGCAACACCATCTTGGGCTTGGAGGTAGTGCCGGAAGTGAAATAGAGCAGCAAGGGGTCGGTCGCCAGCGTCGTGCCGTCCGGCTCGAAACGGTCCGGGTAGCTTGCGGCGCCGGCGTGTTCGATCCAGCCCGCCGTGGCCGGACCGACCGCGATGCGGGTGTAGCCGCCGGCGACGGCGGCGAACTTGTCGAGATGGGCATGACCCACCACCACGTGGCTGACGCGGCCGCGGTCGAGGCGGTCGCACAGGTCTTCCGGGGTGAGCAAGGCGGTGGCGGGAATCACCACTGCCCCCAGCTTGATCGCCGCCAGCATGGTTTCCCACAACGCCACTTCGTTGCCCAGCATCAGCAGGATGCACTCGCCGCGCTTCACCCCCTGGGCACGCAGATGGTTGGCGACGCGGTTGGAACGCCGCGCCAGTTCGTCGAAGCTGTAACGCTCCTCGCTGCCGTCCTCGTTGACGATCCACAGCGCCGGTGCCTGGTTGCCGCGCGCCAGTTCGTCGAAGTAGTCCAGCGCCCAGTTGAATTCGGTGAGCTGAGGCCAGCGGAAGTCTCGATACGCCGTGGCGTAGTCGGTGCGGTGAGTCAGCAGAAAATCCCGCGCGGCCACGAAGGCCTGGCAACGTGCATTCATTGACGTCTCTCTCCTGGATGGAACACCTCCGGCACGTCTCGCCCTGTGCCGGCCCGGTTCGTTTTTTTGTTGTGCTTCAACCCGCCGAAGCCGCTGGTCTGGGTGGTTGAAAACGAGTATAGATAGGAGAAATTCCACCAGGAATAGACAAAAACACCGGAGCGATATGCAAAAAAGCCCCATACCCGTCGACCGGCTGAACTGGGACGACATCAAGTTCTTTCTCGAGGTCGCCCGCACCCACACCGCCAGCAGCGCGGCAAAGCGCCTCGGCGTCGACTACACCACGGTGTCGCGCCGCATCCGCGCGCTGGAGCAGGCGCTGGGCGCCTTGCTGTTCGAGAAGTCACGCTCGGCCGGTTTCGTCCTTACCGTGGACGGGCAACAGTTGCTGCGTTATGCCGAGACGATGGAAAGCGCCTTGCAGGCCGCCTGTGAAGAGGTATCGGGGACCGGCTTCGCCTTGTCCGGCCACGTGCGCATCGGGTGCACCGAGGGTTTCGGCTCCGGCTTCGTCACCCCGCAGATCAGCCGCTTTCAGG
Source organism: Pseudogulbenkiania sp. AW2-16 (assembly GCF_056824575.1). Lineage (NCBI taxonomy): Bacteria > Pseudomonadati > Pseudomonadota > Betaproteobacteria > Neisseriales > Chromobacteriaceae > Pseudogulbenkiania > Pseudogulbenkiania sp. AW2-16. The sequence continues at coordinate 3,570,261 of NZ_CP157668.1, forward strand.
ACCGCTACCCCGACATCACCGTCGATATCCTGCCGGTGCCGCACTTCATCAATCTGTCGCGGCGCGAGGCGGACATCGCGATCACGCTGGAGCGCCCCGAGCGCGGTCCCTACGTGTGCTCCAAGCTGTGCGACTATCGCCTGCTCTTGTACGCCACCCCGGACTACCTGGCACGCCACCCGCCGATCCGGCAGCGGGAAGACTTGGCCGGACACCGCTTCATCACCTACGTCGATGACCTGGCCTTCAGCCCCAAGCTGCTGTACATGGACGACGTGCTGCCCGGCGCCAGAAGCCCGCTGCGCAGCACCAGCGTGATCGCCCAGTACCAGGCCGCGCTGCAAGGCCGCGCCCTGGCGATCCTGCCCTGCTTTCTGGTCGGCGACGACCCGCGGCTGGCCCGGGTGCTGCCGGAGCAGGTGGCCGTCACACGGCAATTCTGGATGTACTACAGTGAAGACCTGCGCAAGCTCAAGCGCATCACGCTGGCGGCGGACTACCTGCGTACCTGCGCCCAGCTCAATCAGGATTTCCTGCTCGGCGAGGCGCCCCGGATGAGCTACCTGGAAGCGGAGGAAGCGGCATGAAACGAGGCTCTGGCGAAACTATCGCCACGGCGGCATCGCCTGCCGCTCCCGACTCGGCCAGGGCGGCGAAGCAACGCCCGGAAGTACGTTCATGAAGACCCATTGGCTGGTCGGGGTAATGCTGCTGGCGCTGCTGACCTGTTCCGGCTGCGCCCGGCCGCAGTACGGCGAGAACTATTTCATCGAGCTGCGGGGCAGCCCGGTGGTGCGTGGTTTCCGCTACGCCGGCAACGAGCAGAATCCGATCGACGATCTCTGGATCAAGCTGGACAAGGCGGCCCCCTTCCAGTTTCGTTTTCCCGATGGCGCGTGGGTCGACTCCCGGCAGATCACCCGGCAGACCCTGAGCGAACACGGCATCCACATCGATCAGGACGGCACGCTCACCCAGGCCATCTGGCACCCCGATTTGCCGCTGTGGGCATCGGTGGTGGGCCGACATCAATACTTTTCCTTCGACATAACGCAAGACGGCAAGGTGGACTCCCTGACCCTGGGCGCGTGCGGCTCGGCCTTCAAGGAGATCTTCAGGACGGCGCAGGGCACTCACCCCGTCGGTTTCCCCATGACGGTGAAGGAGCTCGAGCAGATCTTCGGACCGATCTCTCGCGTGGACCGTCTCGCCCTCGTGACCGGATTCAGCTGCTTCTAGATGCAGGCCGGACGCAATGCCCTGACAGGATGAAAAAAGGCGCCCGGAGGCGCCAAAAGGAAGAGACAGACTGGGGTACTTGTCTCGAAAACGATGGCGTGCTGTCGGACTAGGCCAGCCGCCAGGCCGGGGCGTCCTGCAGTGCCACCGGACGCAGGAAGCGCTCCAGCGCGGCAAAGCCCACCGAGGTGCTCTGCGGCTGGGTCGACGACGGCCACGGCCCGCCGTGCTGCTGGGCATGGCACACCGCCACGCCGGTCGGCACGCCGCCAAACAGCACGCGCCCGGCGATGTGCTCTGCCGCGCGCACCAGGGCGCGGTTGTCGGCCGTGTCGTCCTCCACGCCCCACAGGGTCGCGGTAAGCGTGCCGCCGATGGCCTCGAGCACCTCGACCGCTTCGGCGGTGGATTTCACCTTCACCACCACGGCAGCCGGACCGAACATCTCCTCGCGCAGATGCGCGTCGGCGATGAACGCGGTGGCGCTGGTTTCGAACAGGCGCGGCGCAGGGCCGGCACCGTCGGCTGCTGGCTCGAACAGGCTGCGCACGTCGGGATGGCCGGCGATGCGCGCCACGCCGTCGTCGAAGCCGCGGCGCATGTTGTCGGTCAGCATGCGGTGCGTGGGGATCGGGCGGAGGGCATCGCCCAGCGCGGCGACGAAGCGCTCGCTCGCCGGGTGGTCGAACAGCACGATCACGCCGGGACTGGTGCAGAACTGGCCGCAACCCAGCGTGATCGAGCCCGCCAGCGTTTGCGTCAAAGCCTCGCCGTCACGCTCCAGTACCTGCGGCAGCACGACCAGCGGATTGATCGAGCCCAGTTCGCCGTAGAACGGGATCGGCCGGGCGCGTTCGTTGACGGCCTTCCACAAGGCGACGCCGCCCTGGTAGGAGCCGGTGAACGCCACCGCGGCGATGTCCGGGTGCTGGACGAGATAGCTGCCGCCGGCCCGCGAACGGCTTTCCACCAGGCCCAGCACGCCGGCCGGCCAGCCCTGCTCGGCCAGTACGCCACGCGCCAGTTCGTACACGGCGCGCGACAGCTGCGGATGGCCCGAGTGCGTCTTCACCACCACCGGGCAGCCGGCGGCGAGCGCCGAGGCGGTGTCGCCGCCGAGTACCGAGAACGCGAACGGGAAGTTGCTGGCGGAGAACATCGCCACCGGGCCCAACGGCACCTGCACGCGCGTCAGGTGCGGGCGGGCGGCCGGCGGGGCCCCGGCCACCGCGCCATCGTCCACTCGGCGGTACGGCACGCCCTGCTCCACTTCGTCGGCGAAACCGCGCAACTGGAAGGCGGTGCGCGCCACCTCGCCGTTGAGGCGAGCGGGACCCAGGCCGGTTTCCTGGTCGGCGATGGCCACCAGTTCGGCCTGCTGTGATTCCAGCGCCTCGGCGAGGCCGCGCAGCAGGCGTGCGCGCCGGGACGGCGTGGCTTCGGCCAACGTGGGGGCCGCGGCCTTGGCCGCCGTCACGGCACGGTCGATCACGGCGAAATCGGGATTGCTTGCAGTCATGGTTGGCTTCCTTGTTAACGCACCAGGCAGGGCTTCTTGTTGTCGAAGCTCCAGCCCGGAATCAGGTATTGCATCGCCGCGGCGTCGTCGCGCGCGCCGAGGCCCTTCTGCAGGTAGAGCTGGTGCGCCCGTTCCAGCGCGTCCCAGTCGAGCTCCACGCCCAGGCCCGGCTTCTGCGGCACCTCGACGAAACCGCCTTCGATCTTGAGCGGTTCCTTGGTGAGGCGGTCGGTGCCCTCCTGCCAGATCCAGTGGGTGTCGATGGCGGTGACCTTGCCCGGCGCAGCGGCACCGACGTGGGTGAACATCGCCAGCGAGATGTCGAAGTGGTTGTTGGAGTGCGAGCCCCAGGTCAGGCCAAACATCTCGCACAGCTGCGCCACACGCACCGAGCCTTCCATGGTCCAGAAGTGCGGGTCAGCCAGCGGAATGTCGACCGACTGCAGCTGGATCGAGTGCGCCATCTGGCGCCAGTCGGTGGCGATCATGTTGGTGGCGGTGGGCAGGCCAGTGGCGCGGCGGAACTCGGCCATCACCTCGCGCCCGGAAAAACCCTGCTCGGCACCGCACGGGTCTTCGGCATAGGCCAGCACGTGATGCTGGTCGCGGCACAGGCGGATCGCCTCCTTGAGCGACCAGGCGCCGTTCGGGTCGAGCGTGACGCGCGCATTCGGGAAGCGCTCGGCCAGCGCGGTAACTGCTTCGATCTCCTCGTCACCGCGCAGCACGCCGCCCTTGAGCTTGAAGTCGTTGAAGCCGTAGCGCTCGTAGGCCGCTTCGGCCAGGCGCACCACCGCCTCCGGCGTCAGCGCCACGTCACGGCGCAGACGGTGCCAGGCGCTGTCGGCCTCCGGCTCAGCCAGATACGGCAGGTCGGTCTTGCTGCGGTCGCCGACGTAGAACAGGTAGCCCAGCATTTCGACGCGCTCGCGCTGCTGGCCGTCGCCAAGCAAGGCCGCTACCGGCACGCCGAGGAACTGGCCCAAGAGGTCGAGCAGCGCCGCCTCCAGCGCGGTCACGGTGTGGATAGTGGTGCGCAGGTCGAAGGTCTGCAGGCCGCGGCCACCGGCATCTCTATCCGCAAACGACGTCTGCACCGTCTTGAGAATCTGCTTGTAGTGGCCGATCGGCTGGCCCACCACCAGCACGGCGGAGTCTTCCAGCGTCTGGCGAATCTTCTCGCCGCCCGGCACTTCACCGACGCCGGTGTTACCGGCACTGTCCTTGAGGATCACGATGTTGCGCGTGAAGTACGGGCCGTGCGCACCGCTCAGGTTCATCAGCATGCTGTCGTGGCCGGCTACCGGCACCACGCGCAGTTCGGTCACGATGGGAGTTGGGAATTGGCTCATGATTCGGCTCTTTCAGTATCAACGGACCAGGCAGGGACGCTTGCGATCGAAGGTCCAGCCTGGAATCAGGTATTGCATCGCGGCGGCATCGTTGCGCCCGCTCCACGGCAGGCTTTGATGCAGCTTGTGGGCACGCTCGACCTCGCCCCAGTCGAGCTCGATGCCGAGGCCGGGCTTGTCCGGCACGGCGATCTTGCCGCCCTTGATCTCGAGCGGCTCGCGGGTCAACCGCTGGCCTTCCTGCCAGATCCAGTGCGTGTCGATGGCGGTCGGCTTGCCCGGTACGGCAGCGCCGACGTGGGTGAACATCGCCAGCGAGACGTCGAAGTGGTTATTGGAATGGCAACCCCAGGTCAGCCCCCAGTCGTTGCACAGTTGCGCCACGCGCACGGCGCCGGACAGCGTCCAGAAATGCGGGTCGGCGAGCGGAATGTCGACCGATTGCAGCATCACCGCGTGATTCATCTCACGCCAGTTGGTGGCGATCATGTTGGTGGCCACCGGCAGCCCGGTGGCACGCTTGAATTCGGCCATCACCTCGCGTCCGGAGAGGCCCTGTTCGGCGCCGCACGGGTCCTCGGCGTAAGCCAGCACGTCCTGCATGCCCTTGCACAGGGCGATTGCCTCCTTGAGCGACCAGGCACCGTTGGGGTCGAGCGTGATGCGCGCATCGGGGAAGCGGCGAGCCAGCGCGGTGACGGTTTCGATCTCGTCCTCGCCCGGCAACACCCCGCCCTTGAGCTTGAAATCCTGGAAGCCGTAGCGATCCTGCGCGGCCTCCGCCAGCCGCAGCACGGCCTCGGTGGTGAGCGCTTCCTGGTGGCGCAGGCGGTACCAGTCGTGGCCGCCGGTTTCACCGGCGAGGTAAGGCAGGTCGGTGCGCTCGCGGTCGCCGAGGAAGAACAGGTAGCCCAGTACCGTGACCTCGTCACGCTGCTTGCCCGGCCCGAGCAGGTCGGCCACCGGCACGCCGAGCAACTGGCCCATGAGGTCGAGCAGCGCCGCCTCCAGCGCCGCCACGGCGTTGACGCGCAGCTCGAAGGTCCAGGCACCCTTGCCGAAACTGTCGAAGTCGGACGACTGCTGGCCGGCATGCAGGCAATGCACGATGCGGTTGAGGGCGCCAACCGACTGGCCGACCACCAGGGGGATGGCTTCGGCCAACGTTTGACGGATCACTTCGCCGCCGGGCGCCTCGCCTACTCCGGTATGGCCGGCGCTGTCCTTGAGCACCACCAGGTTGCGTGTGAAGTAGGCGCCGTGGGCGCCGCCGATATTGAGCAGCATGCTGTCGTGCCCCGCCACCGGGATCACCCGCATCTCGGTGATGATGGGCGTGCTTTGCTTTGACATTGGCATTCCTCTGGCCGCGCACCGTCCCTCCCCCGCGCGGGGGAAACGAGTCGGTGCGCATCGGGTTGGGATTTCAGGTAGCCGGAGCCGGGTTGAACAGTACCAGGGCGTTGTGCAGTTTCCAGTGCTCGGCCCAGGTCTGTTTGCGGCCGCTGGCGACGTCGAGCATGAAGTGGAACAGCTCCCAGCCCACCTCCTCGATGGTGGCGTCGCCGGTGGCGATGCGCCCGGCGTTGATGTCCATCAAATCGTGCCAGCGCTCGGCCAGCGCAGTGCGCGTGGCCACCTTGATCACCGGCACCGCCGCCAGGCCGTACGGCGTACCGCGGCCGGTGGTGAACACGTGCAGGTTCATGCCGGATGCCAGCTGCAAGGTGCCGCAGATGAAATCGCTGGCCGGCGTGGCGGCGTAGAGCAGGCCCTTCTGCCGCGCCTTCTCGCCCGGGGACAGCACCCCGACGATCGGGCTGGAGCCGGATTTCACGATCGACCCCATCGCCTTCTCGACGATATTGGCGAGCCCACCCTTCTTGTTGCCGGGCGTGGTGTTGGCGCTGCGATCGGCGCCGCCGCGCTTGAGGTAGGCGTCGTACCACGCCATCTCGCGGATCATCGCCGCCGCCACGTCCGGGCTGGCGGCGCGCGCCGTGAGCTGGTCGATGCCGTCACGCACCTCGGTCACCTCGGAGAACATGGCGGTGGCGCCGGCTCGCACCAGCAGGTCGACGGCGAAGCCGACCGCCGGGTTGGCGGTGACGCCGGAGAACGCGTCGCTGCCGCCGCACTGCACGCCCACCACCAGCTCCGAGGCCGGGCAGGTCTCGCGCCGGCGCTGGTTCAGCTCCGCCAGCCGCTCGTCGGCCATGGCCATGATCGCAGCGATCATGGCACCGAAACCGACGTGCTGCTCGTCCTGCAGGCACACCTGCGCCGGCACGGCGTTCTGCACCGGAATCGTCCCCTCCGGTAGCAGGCGCTCGGGCTGCAGCTTCTCGCAGCCCAGGCTCACCAGCAGCACCTGGCCGCCGAAATTGGGGCTGAGCGCGATGTTGCGCAGGGTGCGGATCGGCACGATGGCATCCGGGGCGTCGATCGCCACGCCGCACCCGTAGGCGTGCTCGATCGCCACCACGTCGTCCACGTGCGGATACCTGGGCAGCAGCTCGGCCTTGATGCGCTGGAGAGCATGCTCGACCACGCCGGTCACGCACTGCACCGTGGTGCTGATGGCCAGGATGTTGCGCGTGCCGACCGAGCCGTCCGGGTTGCGGTAGCCCTCGAAGGTATACCCTTCGAGCGGGATCAAGGCTGGCGCTTGGCGCGTGGCGACCGGCAGATCATCCAGCCGCGGCGCCGACGGCATGCGCACCAGCGACTCTTCGATCCAGCTGCCCCGGGAGATGGCGCGGGCGGCGTAGCCGATCACCACGTCGTAACGGATGATCGGGGCGCCTTCGGCCAGGTCCAGCAGCGCCACCTTGTGGCCCTGCGGCACCCGCTCGCGCAGCACCAGCCCGTCGGGAAACGTGGTCCCGGCCGGCAGCCCGCCGTCGTTGGCGACAATGGCGACGTTATCGTTCGGATGCACCTTGATGGTCAGCGGTGCCATGGAATTACTCATCACGAATCAACCTTTCCTGTCAGACTCAACGCAGCTCGAAGCGCTTGATCGGGCCCACGATCACCAGGTAGCTGATCACCGCGAGCAAAGCATGCGCGCCGACGAACACCAGGGCACCGTTGAACGATCCCGAGCTCTTGAGGATGTAGCCGATGGCGATCGGGGTCACGATGCCGGACAGGTTGCCGAACATATTGAACAGGCCGCCGGAAAGACCGCTGATCTCCTTGGGCGCAGTGTCAGACATCACCGCCCAGCCCAGCGCGCCGATCCCCTTGCCGAGGAAGGCCAGCGACATGAAGCCGATCACCAGCCATTCGGCCTGCACGTAGTTGCAGCCCACCATGACCATCGACATCAGCATGCCCAGCACGATCGGCGTCTTGCGTGCCAAGGTCAGCGAGCCGCTTTGCTTGAGCAGACGGTCGGACAGCACCCCGCCCAGCACGCCGCCGAGGAAACCGCAGACCGCCGGGATCGAGGCGACGACACCCGCCTTGAGAATCGACATATGACGTTCCTGCACCAGATAGACCGGGAACCAGGTAATGAAGAAGTAGGTCAGCGCGTTGATGCAGTACTGGCCGAGGTACACCCCCATCATCATGCGCGAGGCCAGCAGCTGCTTCACGGCGGGCCAGCCGAGCCGTGGGTTCTTTTCCTCGGATTTGGCCGATTGCGGCTGATCCATGTTCACCAGCGCCCCGCCCTGCTCGATGTAGTCGAGTTCGGCCGGGTTGATCGAAGGGTGATCTTTCGGGCTATAGATGGTCTTCTGCCAGACCAGGGCCATCAGGATGCCGAGCCCGCCCATGAAGAAGAACACCGACTGCCAGCTGAAAACATGAATCAGCCAGCCCATCAGCGGCGCAAAGATCACGGTGGCGAAATACTGTGCCGAGTTGAAGATGGCGGAAGCGGTGCCGCGCTCCTGGGCCGGGAACCACGCCGCCACGATGCGGCTGTTGCCGGGAAAGGACGGCGATTCGGCCAGGCCCACCAGGAATCGCAATACGAACAGCATGATGATGATGGTGGCCGTATCACTGAGCAGGCCGACAAACCCTTGCAACAGGGTAAAGCTCGACCAGGTGAGGATGCTCCAGAAATAGACCCGTTTGGAACCGAAGCGGTCGAGCAGCCAGCCGCCCGGAATCTGACCGATCACGTAGGCCCAGGAAAAGGCCGAAAACACGTAGCCCATGTCCACCATGTCGAGCCCCAGTTGCTTGGACATGGGGGAACCGACCATCGACAAGGTGGCGCGGTCGCCGTAATTGAGTGCCGTCACCAGAAACAGCATGGCGACAATGAAATAGCGGGCACGGCTGCTTTGCGCCTGTACCACGGCGGTGCTGTAGCTCTGCATCGTGAAGTTCTCCTCTTTAATAATAATGATGCCTGCTGCCAACTCTGTGTTGGCCGCCCTCTCCCCGGCCGTGACGTCGCGATCCCCACGACGCCCCGAAACCCGGTCAAGAGACGGCCGGATCGATTATTGAGCTCCCATCTTCTTGATCAGCTGATCCAGCTTCGCGCACTCCTCTTCCGTGAGTTCGCTCAGCGGAGCGCGCACCGGGCCGGCATCGTGCCCCACCAGGCGCGCCCCGGCCTTGATGATGCTGACCGCGTAGCCCTGCTTGCGATTGCGGATTTCCAGATACGGCAGGAAGAAGTCGTCGAGCAGACGGCCGATGGTGGCCTGGTCGTCAGCCGCCACGGCGCGATAGAACTCCATCGCGGTTTTCGGAATGAAGTTGAACACCGCCGACGAGTACACCGGCACCCCCATCGCCTTGTACGGCGCGGCGAACAACTCGGCGGTGGGCAGCCCGCCCAGGTAGCTGAAGCGGTCGCCCAGCTTGCGGCGGATGGTGGTCATCAGGTCGATGTCGCCGATGCCATCCTTGAAGCCGATCAGGTTCGGGCAACGGTCGGCCAGTTTCAGCAGCGTTTCGGCGTTGAGGCGGCACACCCCGCGGTTGTAGACGATCACCCCGAACGATACCGAGCGGCACACCGCCTCGATGTGGGCGGCCAGCCCTTCCTGGCTGGCTTCGGTCAGGTAGTGCGGCAGCAGCAGCACACCCTGCGCCCCCAGCCGTTCGGCTTCCTGCGCGTAGGCAATGGCGCTGCGGGTGGCGCCGCCGGCGCCGGCGATGATCGGCACCTTGCCGCGGCAGGTCTCCACCGCGGTATGGATGATCGGGCCGTATTCCTGCGGGGTCAGCGAAAAGAACTCGCCCGTGCCGCCGGCTGCGAACAGCGCGCTGGCACCGTACGGCGCCAGCCATTCCAGGCGCTCGGCGTAGGTATCGGGGCGGAAGTTGCCTTCGGCGTCGAAGTCGGTAACCGGGAAGGACAACAGACCGGACGAGATGGCGTGCTTGAGTTCTTGTGCGTGCATGGGTGCGTCTCCAATGTAAACGGACGGTTTCGTCGTGCGGCAACAGACTGGTGACAACATCAGTCTGTTACGATGTCAGTCATCGTACAACATAAAATAAAAAAGCGACAAGCTTTTTTCAGAGCTTGCCGGAATCAGGGCTTATCGGGCTTCGATCGCTTCGTGGGCGCGGCGCAAGCGCTCACGGCTGTTGGTCAGATGGGTGCGCATCGCAGCACGCGCGGCATCCGCGTCCCGCAGCGCGATGGCGCTGAGAATGTCCTCATGCTCGCGGTGCACGCGCTGCAGGTAGTCGGCCTGGCGATCGCGCGACAACTGCGCGGTGTTGAGACGCGCGCGCGGGATCACCGTCATGCCGAGGTAGCTCATGAAATCGACGAAATAGCGGTTGCCGGTGGCGCCGGCGATGTTCAAGTGGAACTGGAAGTCGGCCTCGATCGTCTCGCGCCCCTGCTCCAGCGCGGCAAGGAAGGCGTCGAGCGCCTGGCGCATCAGCTGCAACTGCTCGTCGCTGCGGCGCGCCGCCGCCAGGCCGGCCGCTTCGGTTTCCAGGCTGATGCGCAGTTCGAGCAAGGCCAGCACGTCCTGAATCGTGGTCACCGTGGCGGGATCGATGCGGAATGCGCCCTCGCCCGACGGCTCGAGCACGAACGTGCCGATGCCATGGCGCGTTTCCACCAGGCCGGCAGCCTGCAGACGCGAAATCGCCTCGCGCACCACGGTGCGGCTCACATCCAGCTCGCGCATGATCGCGGCCTCGGTCGGCAACTTGTCGCCCGGCTTGAGCAGGCCATCGCCGATACGACGCGACAGTTCGTCGACCACCTCCTGGCTTAGGCTGCGCGAACGTCGGCGCGAGCGCCCGCCAGGGACTTGCACATCAATAGTACTCATGACTTCCTGCATTCATATTCATGGAATCTATTATGATTCCAACGGGCTGATTCAGCAAACGTGATCACGATATCGTACAACCTCACGGGCAGCGGCAGGGCCAACAATCCGGGGCATGACGTCAACGACAGCACACGGATGACCGCTGCGACATACTGGGTAAAACGGGCGGACGCCTTTTTGTCGCCGCCAGCGGCCTGATGCCGCGCTGACTCCGGGGGAAACATGGAAACGTCGTTCTGGTCGGCCACCGTGCTCTTGATCCTGATCACCGATCCGCTGGGCAATATTCCGCTCTTCATCACCGCGCTCAAGCAGGTCAAGCCCGAGCGACGACGGCGCGTGGTGCTGCGCGAGTGCCTGATCGCGTTCGCGGTGCTGCTCATCTTCCTGTTCTTCGGGCGCCATTTCCTGGAACTGATGCAGCTCTCGGACGAGTCGCTGCGCGTCGCGGGCGGCGTCATCCTGTTCCTGATCGCACTCAAGATGATCTTTCCCGGCGAGGAAAGCGCCTTTTCCGGCAAATCCCAGGGCGAACCCTTCATCGTGCCGATTGCGATTCCGCTCATCGCCGGGCCCTCGGCCATGGCCACCGTGCTGCTGCTGTCGACGCGCGAACCGGCACGCATGCTGGAGTGGACCGGCGCGCTGACAATCACCATGCTGGTCAGCACCACTGTGTTCCTGGCCTCCGGGCGGCTGCAAAAGCTGCTCGGGGAGCCGGTGATCGCGGCGCTGGAACGGCTGATGGGGCTGGTGCTGACCGCGATTTCGATCGAGATGCTGATGGGCGGGGTGGCGGCCTACCTCAAGAAGCTGGGCTAGGACGTGTCTCCCCGCACGTTTGGAATACCTCCTGCGCGACCACCGCGATTGCACATTGCGAATCGGCTGCTCGCACACCCTGGACCCGGGCGTGCTGGGCGACGGAGCATGAGCACGGGAGCACCGGATGATTGTTTCCTGTCGGGAGACAGTCATTTTCCTGAACCCGGGTTTATCGGTTCCTGGGGACGCCTCAGAATGGACGCCATGCTCACCCCTGTTGCCGCATTTCCTGCTAAGGATACCCGATGACCCCGCCGCAAGACCGTGACCCGACCTCGCCGCAGCCGCTCACCCTGTCCAGCGCACAGCTTTCGCCCCCGCAGTACGACGCCGCTTCGGGGCTGACCTACCGCACGCTGGTCCTGCCAGCCGCGGCGTCGGCGCCCCGCCCGCAGGCCCTGCTGTTGCTGCTGCACGGCGTGGGCGGCAACGAGATGCAGTTGGCCGGACTCGCACCGCTGCTCGACGCCCGCATCAAGGTGGCGCTGGTGCGCGGTCCGCTGGAGTTCGGACCGGGACAGTTCGGCTGGTTCCAGGTGAGCTTCGGTCCGCAAGGCCCGTCAATCAATCCGGACCAAGCCGAACGCAGCCGGCAGCAGTTGCAGCAGCTGGTCGCCAGTCTGCAATCGGCCAGCGGCATCGATCCCGCGCACACCGTCGTGGCGGGCTTCAGCCAGGGCGGCATCATGAGCGCCGGCCTGGCTCTGACCGAACCGCAGCAGGTGGGCGGTTTCGGCCTGCTGTCGGGGCGCATCCTGCCGGAAATCGCCCCGCATCTCGGTGCGCCCGACGCGCTGGCACGGCTGGAGGGCTTCGTCTCGCACGGTGAATTCGACGACAAGCTGCCATTGAGCTGGGCGGAAAAAGCCGGCAACTGGCTCCGTGAATTGGGCGTACCCCACCAGTTGCACCTCTACCCGGTGGGCCATCAGTTGACCTCCGAGATGGCCCACGACTTTGTCGCCTGGCTGACGGCACGCTGCCTGGCATAACGAGTAAAGCCTCCGGCCGCCGCCGCGCCCCTCCAGGCGTCGCTCAGGCACATCAGACCATACCAGCCCCCAAGCCCGCCTTTCATCGAGAGGCGGGCTTTTTTTCCGGCTCCCCGCGCTTTTTACCAGCCCGCGTTCCAGCGGGAATGGGCCTCCGCCCTGCTCAATACTGGCCGAGTATCGTCGGATACTGAAACAGTATTAGACGGTCGATTTCTTTATCCCCAGGATACGACTGCCTTGAATGGGCCGTTCATTAAAACGGCGCTTTCATTTCGGCACTCCCATTCAAACAAAATAAAACCATGCAGCGCCGCCCTAAAAACCCGGCGCCAGCAGGCAAGTCGATCAGTTTACGGAGGAAAAATGAGTCGAGAATATAGCAAGGAAGTCGTCGATGTGACGGCATTAATCAACGAGCAGGATTTTACGAAATATCACTGGCTGGTCTTGTTTTTCTGCTTTTCCATTCTGGCGCTGGACGGGTTTGACACCGCGGCCATCGGCTACGTCGCACCCGCCCTTGTCACCGAATGGGGCATCAGCCGCCCCTCGCTGGCGCCGGTCTTGAGCGCCGCCTTGTTCGGTCTGGCCTTTGGCGCCATGGCGGCGGGCCCCAGTGCCGACCGCTTTGGCCGGAAGAACGTGCTGATCGCCTCGACCATCGTGTTTGCCGTCTTCAGCGGTTTGACGGCCTACGCCAGCAGCGTCCCGAGCCTGTCGGCGCTGCGCTTCCTGACCGGCCTCGGCCTGGGAGCGGCGATGCCCAACGCGGTCACCCTGATCGCCGAACTCGCCCCGGCCAAACGTCGCTCCTTCGTGGTCAATGCCGTCTACGTCGGCTTTCCGCTGGGCGCCGCCGCGGGCGGGTTCGTCTCGGCCGGGCTGATTCCGCACTATGGCTGGCAAGGCGTCTTCATCCTGGGCGGCATCCTGCCGCTGGCCCTGCTGCCGTTCATGATCCGCCACCTGCCCGAGTCGGTGTCCTACATGGCCGCCAAACAGTACCCGATCGAGAAAATCAAAGCGGTGCTGGAGCGGATTTGCCGTCAGGACCTTAGCCACGTCAAGCAATGCGTCATCGGTGAAGCGGCAGGCAAGGGCAAGGCGGAGAAATCGGCCCTGAGCCTGATTCTGTCCAGGCCGCTCCTGGTACCGACGCTGATGCTGTGGGTCACTTACTTCATGGGCCTGCTGATTTTCTATCTGCTGACCAACTGGATGCCGCTGATGATGAAAGACGCCGGCTTCAGCACGCAAAAGGCGGCCCTGCTGACCGCGCTGTTCCCGCTGGGCGGCGGCATCGGCACCCTGGTGAGCGGGCTGTTGATGGACAAGTACAACCCCGGCCGCGTGCTGAGCCTGGTCTACGTGCTGGCCGCGCTGTTCCTGGTCGCGGTGGGCCAGAGCATGGACAACGTTTCGCTGTTCGCCGTGCTGATCTTCCTCGCCGGGGTCATGGTAACGGGCGCCCAGGCCTCCCTGCCGGCGCTGGCCGCGCCGATCTACCCGACCCAGGGGCGTGCCACGGGCATCGCCTGGATGCTCGGCATCGGTCGCTTCGGTGGCATCGCCGGTGCCCTGCTGGGCGGGGTCTTGCAGGGGATGCAACTGCCGTTCAGCCAGACCCTGACCCTGCTCACCCTCCCCGCCGGCATCGCCATGCTGGCCCTCTGGACCCTGTCGGTGAAGACCGGGCGTGATACGGCAGCGGCTGGCGCCCTGCCCTCGCTGAAACCGGCGGAATAAACCCGGCGAATTGACGGGCGGGAAAACAAAAACCGCGTAGCAGAGCCGGGCTGGATATCAGCCCGGCTCGATCCGGAGCGGATGGCGCGATACGCCCGATTACTGCCCGGCCGCGTTACCTCAAATGTCGTGCCGATTATTTTCCAGCCGTCGCCAAACTGTTTATTTCCCCGTCTTTACCCCTGCTGATTCACCCTGAGTCAGCCGCTTATTTTCCCGAGGGATTGACGATGAATGCCTCCCACACCCCGTTTGAACGCGGCCTCGCCGTACTGCAGGCTTTCTCCGCCGACAACCCGACCCTTTCCGTGACCGAGGTGAGTGCGCAAACCGGCATTCCCTATGCGGCGGTTTATCGCTGCCTGTACACGCTGAACAAAATGGGCTTCGTCCAGCGCGAGGCAAAAGGCTATTTCAGCGTGACGGCAAAAGTGCTGGCCCTGAGCCAGGCATACCGCAAGGCCCTGGATCGGCCAGCACCGATCAGGTTTTGAGCAGCACGCCGTTCAAGTCGTGTGCGGAAACGGCATGCGCCATCGATTCCGCCTCGTAAATGTCGATGATCATCTTGATGAGCAGTTTGACATCGTTGGATTCGTCGAGTAGGCGGGTGCTGAGAATGATCGGCGACACCATATTGGGCACATCCAGCTCCCGATAGCTGACATCCTCGCGCTTCAGACCCTGCACGCTGGAGGGAACGATCGCGATGCCGACCCCGGCCGCCACCAACCCTATCGCGATCTGCAGCTCGCGCGCCTCGTAGATGCTTCTTGGCTCCAGCGCCCGGTCATGAAACGCCGCCAGCACCTGATCGGCAAAACTCGGGCGCGGCGATTTCGGGAACACGATCAGCGTCTCCATGGCGATATCCTGCAGCGACAGTGCGGGCTTGGTCGCCAGCGGGTGCTCGCTGGGCAAGGCCGCCATCAGGCGCTCCTCGCGCAACACGATGCGGCGCACATTGGGATCTTCGTGACGGATGCGGCCGAACCCGACGTCGATGCGGCCCTCCTTGAGCGCGCCGATCTGTTCCATCGTGGTCATTTCGTGCAGGCTCAGTTCGATGGTCTTGTGCGCGTCGCGGAAGCGCCGAATGATCTTGGGCAACATGCCGTACAGCGTCGAGCCGACAAAACCGATCGACATCTTGCTGTCGATGATCCCGATGCGCTGGGTCATCGCCCTGAGCTCGCGCGTCTGCGACAGCAACTGTAAGGCATGGCCATAGAAGAACTGCCCGGCCTCAGTCAGCTTGAGCGGGCGCGAGCCGCGCTCGATCAGCACCACCCCGAGATCGTCTTCCAATTGTTGAATCTGGCGACTCAATGGCGGCTGGGCGATATGCAGCCGCTCGGCCGCGCGCGTGATGTTGCCTTCTTCGGCGACGGCAACGAAGTAACGCAGGTGGCGCAGTTCCATAGCAAACCTCCAGGGCATCACGACCCCGCACCGTTGGCCGAAAGCCACGCGGCGGGAGTGTCGTATCAGAAAGAGTGTCGATAGGCGCCCGCAGCAGGCGGCCGGGTCGGCGCCGGATGAGGGACGGACGCCGCGGGGACGTGGCCCCGCTAAGTACCCTTGGCCTGCCGCTGGTGCGGCTTGTTCAGCACCAGGTAGGCGATGCAGCCGATCACCACGCCCCAGAAGGCCGAACCCAGGCCGAGAAAACTCATGCCGGAGGCGGTGGCGAGAAAGGTGATCATCGACGCCTCGCGGTGATCGGCTTCCTCCACCGCGCCCAGCACGTTGGCCGAAATCGCCCCGATCAGCGCCAGCCCCGCCAGCACGGCGACGAATTCCTTGGGCAAGGCGGTGAACAGCAGCACGATGGTGCTGCCGAACATCCCGCCGATCAGGTAGAACGCCCCGTTGGCGATGCCCGCGACGTAACGCCGCGACGGGTCGTCGTGCGCGTCCTTGCCGGTGCACAGCGCGGCGGTGATGGCAGCGATGACGATGGTGATGCCGCCGAAGAACGCCACCACCAGCGAGGCCAGGCTGGTGACGGTGATGATCGGCTTGGCCGGGGTGTCGTAACCCGACACGCGCAGCACCGCCATGCCGGGCAGATGCTGTCCGGTCAGGCTCACCATCACCAACGGCAGCGCCAGGCTCAGCGTGGTGCCCAGCGTCCACTCCGGGCGGATGAACTGCGGCGTGGCCAGACTGAGCCGCACATCGCCCAGGTGGGTCTGCCCCAGCAGCACGGCCAGCGCGGCGCCGCAGAGCAGCACCAGCACGATGCAGTAACGCGGCAACAGCCGCTTGAACAGCAGGTAGGCGCCGACCATGCCGAACGCCAGCACCGGCATCGAGCCGACCGACTTGAAGGCGCTGGCGCCGAACTGGAACAGGATGCCCGCCATCATCCCGGCGGCGATACCCTTGGGAATGTGGCGCATGAGGCGGTCGAACGAGCCCGACGCGCCGATCAGCAACAGCACCACGGCGGCGGTGAGATAGGCTCCCACCGCCTGGTTCAGCGTGACGCCGGGAAACAGCGTCACCAGCAAGGCGGTGCCGGGCGCGGACCAGGCGGTCACCACCGGCACCTTGAGGCGCCAGCTCAGCACGATGCCGGACACCGCCGCGCCCATCGAGATGGCCCAGACCCAGGACGAGATCATCTCGTTGGGCATGTTGGCCACCTTGGCGGCCTGGAAAAAGATCACCAGCGGACCAGAATAGGAAATCAGCACCGCGAGGAAGCCGGCGGTGATGGCGGAGAGCGACCAGTCCTGGCGCAGCGAACCGCTCGCATCGGGTGCCGGGGACGCCAAAGAACGGTCTTGGGATGAATTGTTCATTGAGTATGCCTCATCAAAAAATGACCTCTCACCCATCAGGATGAGAGGTCCGAACGCGATGATGCAAGAGGGACTCGTGGGTGGCGCCTAGCCCAGATCGCCGCCGCCGACCGGTAACACCGTGCCGGTAATATAGGACGCCTCGTCCGACGCCAGGAACAGGATCGCGCGCACCTGCTCGTCGATGGTGCCGTAACGGTGCATCAGGCTGCTGGAAAGGGTCTGGTCGACGATGCCCTGGTACCAGACTTTTTCCTGTTCGCTCATAGGCGCGCTATTGCGCGGCACCTTGCGCGGCGGCGCCTCGGTGCCGCCGGTGGCCACGGCGTTGACACGGATGCCGTCCTCGGCGTGCTCGAAGGCGAGGCTCGCGGTGAGCGCGTTCACCCCGCCCTTGGCGGCGGAATACGGAATACGGTAGATACCACGCGTGGCGATCGACGACACGTTGACGATCACCCCCTGCTGGCGCTCGACCATGCCCGGCAGCACGGCGCGGCAGCACCACAGCGTGGGGAACAGCGAGCGGCGGATTTCGGCCTCGATCTGCGCCTCCTCGTATTCCTGATAGGGCTTGGCCCAGATGGTGCCGCCGACGTTGTTGATCAGCACGTCGACGCGGCCGTAGGCCTCCTCGGCGGCTTCCACCACGAGCTGGGCGCCGTTGTAGGTTTCCAGGTCCGCCGTCACCACCGTGGCCTGGCCACCCCCGGCCTTGATCTCGCCAGCCACCTCGTGCACCAGCTCGGAACGGTCGGCCAGCACAACTAGCCCGCCCTCTTCCGCCACACTCAGAGCGACGCCGCGCCCGATACCCTGGGCCGCGCCAGTGACGATGACCACCTTGTCCTTGAAACGTGTGCTCATGGTTCAGGCCTCGCTGCTGGCGGAGAATTTTTCATACAGGAAGCTCGCCGGGGTCACGCCCGACTGCTGCAGCCAGCCGCGCACCGCCTCCACCATCGCCACCGGGCCGCACAGATAGACGTCCACGTCGCCGGCGTTGAGCCATTCCGGCTCGATGTGCTGCGTGACGTAACCCTTGCGCGGATGGGCGCTCTCGGCCGCCACCACACAGGTACGGTAGTCGAACTGCGGCAGCCGGGCCTTGATGGTATCCAATTGCTCCAGCGCCACCAGGTCGACGTCGTTGGTCACGCCAAACACCATGCGGATCGGCTGCGTGCTGCCGCTTTCGGCCAACACGTCGAGCATCGACAGGAACGGCGCGATGCCGGTACCGCCGGCCAGGAACAGCACCGGCCGCGCCACTTCGCGCAGGTAGAAGCTGCCGTACGGGCCGGCAAACGTCATGCGCTCGCCCACTTTGGCGTCATGGCTCAGGAAGTGGCTCATGCGACCGTTCGGCACGTTGCGCACCACGAACGCGGCCTCGCTGGCGCCGGGTGCCGAGCTGAACGAATACGCGCGGGTCAGTTCAGTGCCGGGAATGCCGACGTTGACGTACTGGCCCGGCAGGAAGGAAAGACTCGCCGGATCATCGAGCTTGATCGAGAAGCCGATGGTGGAGTCGGACAGCGGCCGCACCGCCGCGATGGTGCCGCCGAAGCTCGACACGCCGGTCTTGCACGCCACCGACGAAGCCGGGATCTTGATCACGCAGTCCGACTTGGGGCGGGTCTGGCACGTCAGGATGTAGCCCTGCTCGGCATCATCCGGGGCCAGGGCGTCTTCGATGTAGCTCGATTCCGGCAGGTCGTACTCGCCCGACTCGCACAAGCAGCGGCAGGTACCGCAGGCGCCGTCGCGGCAATCCAGCGGAAGATTGACCTTCTGGCGATACGCCGCGTCGGACAGCTTTTCGTTTTCGTTGCAGCTGATGAAACGGGTGACGCCGTCCTCGAATTGAAGTGCGATGTTGTAGCTCATGATTCCTACTCCTGCCGTACCGAGCCGCGCCTCCCCGTCCCGCGTCGCCGCGCCGTCCTGTCCAATACAAGACGGCGGGCGCGCTGCGCCGGGAGGGCCGGCGGCTCTCGATGCTTGCTTAAATGTGGTAGACGTCGATTACCTGGTGGATGTAATCGTTCTTCAGCACCACATACTTGTTGCGGATCTTCGGGCTCGCGCCGGAAAAGTCGATCACGTAACGCGCCATGCCGAAATGGCTGTAGTTGGTCTTGTAACGGTGGCTCAGCGTGTGCCAGTTGAAGCGCACCGTGACCAGGTCGCCCTCCTGCTTTTCCAGCTCCACGTTGCTGATGTTGTGGCTGGTGCGGGTGTCCGGCATGGTGGCGCTGGAGCGCTCGGTCTTGATGCGGAACACGCGATCTTCCAGGCCCTGGCGGTTGGCGTAGTAGATCAGCGAGATTTCGCGCTGCGGGTCGGTGACGAGCTTGTCGTCATCGTCCCACGACGGCATCCAGAACTCGGCGTCCGGGTGGTAGCACTCGAGCCACTCGTCCCACTGCTCGTCGTCCAGCAGGCGGCTTTCGCGGTAGAGAAAGCTGCGGATCTGCTCCATGTTGACGTTGCTCATGCCTGTTCTCCTTCCTCGCGCACGGCGTGCTTCATCACGTCCAGCCAGTAGCGGTGCTGCACCGTGTACAGGCCCTCGTCCTCGGTCTTGACCCCGCTCAGTACCGGCTTGAGGCCGATCTTCTTCGCCGCCTCGTCGGCGCCTTCGATCCAGTGTGTGGAACCGCGGCACATGTCGTTCCATTCCAGCGCGATGCCGGAGTAACCCTGCTGGCAGGCGCGGAATTCTTCCAGATCGTCCGGCGTGGCCATGCCGCTGGCGTTGAAGAAGTCCTCGTACTGGCGGATGCGGCGCGCGCGCGCCTCGTCCGACTCGCCCTTGGGCGCGATGCAGTAGATGGTGACTTCGGACTTGTTCACCGACAGCGGGCGCACCACGCGAATCTGCGAGCCGAATTGGTCCATCAGGTACACGTTCGGGTACAGGCACAGGTTGCGGGAGTTGCGCACCATCCAGTCCGCCATCTCGGGGCCGAGCTTTTCGGCGTACTCGTCGCGGCGTGCGAAGTTGGGGCGGTCTTCCGGGTTGGCCCATTGCGTCCACAGCAGCATGTGGCCGTGCTCGAAGGCGTAGAAGCCCCCGCCCTGCTTGCCCCACTTGCCGGCGTCCATGGCGCGGGTGGTATCGACGCGCTCGCTCTGTTCCTTGCGGTGGCTGGTGGTGGCGGCGTAGTTCCAGTGCACGGCGGAGACGTGGTAGCCGTCGGCGCCATTTTCGGCGGTCAGCTTCCAGTTGCCGTCGAAGGTGTAGGTCGACGAGCCACGCAGCACTTCCAGCCCTTCGGCCGACTGGTCGACGATCATGTCGATGATCTTGGCCGCTTCACCGAGGAATTCGGTCAGCGGCTTGACGTTTTCGTTCAGGCTGCCGAACAGGAAACCGCGGTAGTTCTCGAAGCGTGCCACCTTCTTCAGGTCGTGCGAGCCTTCCTTGTTGAAGCAATCCGGGTAACCGGCGTCTTCCGGGTCCTTCACCTTCAACAGTTTGCCGCTGTTGTTGAAGGTCCAGCCGTGGAACGGGCAGGTGTAGGTCGCCTTGTTGCCGCGCTTGTGACGGCACAGCGTGGCGCCACGGTGGGTACACGCGTTGATGAAGGCGTTCAGCTCACCCTGGCGATTGCGGGCGATGAATACCGGCTGCCGGCCCATGGTGGTGGTGTAGTAATCGTTGACGTTCGGGATCTGGCTCTCGTGCGCGAGGTAGATCCAGTTGCCCTCGAAGATGTACTTCATTTCGAGTTCGAACAGCGCTTCGTCGGTGAAAACACTGCGGTGCACGCGGTAGTCGCCGGTCTGCGGGTTCTCGATCAGGTAATCGTCCAGCTTCTTCAGCTTCGGGGTGGCATCGGGATGGATGGGGATCATTGCCGTTCTCCTCTATCGGGACAAGTGGACCCTGCCGGGCAGGGCCCGTCCCTGTTGCTCTATGCTCGGTATCGATCAGGCGCTGGCGCGTTTGCGTTCGACTTCGGTGGTCGGCGCGGCCGCGGTTTCGCCGTTGAGGCGGAAGTCGAAGTCGATCGAGGCGAACGGCTTCTGCAGGCCCTTCCTGTCGATCTCGGCCGCGTCGGTGATGCGGTTCACCGCCGGCACCAGACCCTCGCGGCTGGCGAAGGCGAAGTCGTCCCACAGGTAGTCGTCACCGTCGATGTTGATCTGCGTGGTCAGCTTGCGGTGGCCGGCGGCGGTCACGAAGAAGTGGATGTGCGCCGGACGGCGGCCGTGGCGGCCGAGCAGGTTCAACAGGCGCTGGGTGGTGCCTTGCGGCGGACAGCCGTAGCCCATCGGCATGATGCTGCGGAACTGGTAGCGGCCGTTGGCGTCGGTGACGATGGTGCGGCGCAGGTTGAAGTCCGACTGGCTCTTGTCGAAGAACGAGTAGTTGCCCATCAGGTTGGCATGCCACGCTTCGACCTGGGCGCCCGGCAGCGGCTTGCCGTCGGCGTCGTACACGGTGCCCTGCATGAACAGCACTTCGCCCTGCTCCACCTCGCTGCCGTCGTCCATGCGGGCGAAGCCTTCCGACTTCGGCGCGCCGGCGACGTAGAGCGGGCCTTCGATGGTGCGCGGGGTGCCGCCGGTGAGACCGGCTTTCGCTTCGGCTTCGTCCATGCGGATGTCGACGAAGCGTTCCAGACCCAGGCCGGCGGCCAGCAGCCCCAGTTCGTGGGTGGCGCCGGCTTCGGCGAAGTACTCCAGGCCTTTCCAGACTTCGCTCGGGCTGAGGTCGAGGTCTTCGATGGCCTTGAACAGGTCGCTGGTCAGGCGCACCGCGATCTGCTGCACGCGCGGGTTGACTTCGCCGGTGGCGGTGTCGACCAGGAAGCTTTTTACCAGGGCGTCGATTTCTGCGTGTGTCATGTCTCTACTCCTCATTTATATCGTCGTGCCAATGCGTTGTGGCATTCCGTTCAACCGGCCGAACGCATTTCACGGCCTTGTCTCGGGCTGAATGGGTGGGGGTTCGGGGCTTAGCGGTCGTCGTCCCGGATCGACGAGGGGTGGCGGCACAGCGGCGTGACCTCGATCGTCATGTACGGGAACAGCGGCAGGGTCGACACCAGCTGGTGCAGTTCGTCGACGCTCTCGACGTCGAACAGGCTGACGTTGGCGTACTGCCCGGCGACGCGCCACAGGTGGCGCCACTTGCCGGCGCGCTGCAGCGCCTGCGCCTGTTCCTTCTCGACTTGCTTCAGCGCGGCGGCCTCGGCGGCCGGCATCGCGGGCGGCAGATTCACTTCCATGCGTACGTGGAACAGCATCTCGTCCATCCTTTCCAGTTGATCTTTTGGTGAAACCCGGCGGGTCATTTATTTCCGGCGCAAGAAGGCCAGCTTGTCCCGGTCGATCTGGATGCCCAGGCCCGGTCCGGTCGGCACCTGCAGCATGAAATCCCGGTACTGCAGCGGCTCGACGAGGATTTCCTCGGTCAAGAGCAGCGGGCCGAACAGTTCGGTGCCGAAGGCGAGCTCGCCGAAGGTGGCGAAGACGTGGGCCGAGGCGGCGGTGCCGACCGCGCCTTCCAGCATGGTGCCGCCGTACAGGCCGATGCCGGCGAGCTGGGCGATATCGGCCACCTGCTTGGCCGGGATCAGGCCGCCAGACTGGGCGATCTTGACCGCGAACACGTCGGCGTCGGCGTCCTTGGCGAACTCGAAGGCGCTGAGCGGGCCGTGCAGCGCCTCGTCGGCCATCACCGGCACGGCGAACTGGCGCGCCAGGCGGGCCAGCCCGGCGCGGTTCTCGGCGCGCACCGGCTGTTCGATCAGGTCGACGCCGCCGTCCTGCAGCGCGGCGATGCCGTTGACGGCGTCGAGCTCGCTCCAGGCCTGGTTGACGTCGACGCGTACGCTCACCGCGTCGCCGAGCGCCTTCTTGATGGCGAGCACGTGCTTGACGTCGTCGGCCACCGGGCGCAGGCCGATCTTGAGCTTGAAGATGCGGTGGCGGCGCTGCTCGAGCATGCTCTCGGCTTCGGCGATGTCGCGGGCGGTGTCGCCGCTGGCCAGGGTCCAGGCCACCGGCAGCGCGTCGCGCAGGCGGCCGCCCAAGAGTTCGGAGAGCGGGATGCCGAGGCGGCGCGCCTGGGCGTCCAGCAGCGCGGTTTCCAGCGCGCACTTGGCGAAGCGGTTGCCCTGGATGACCTTGCGCACCCGCGCCATCGTCGCGGCGACGTTGCGCGCCTCCTGACCGATCAGCAGCGGGGCGATGTGCGTGTCGATGTTGACCTTGACGCTCTCGGGACTCTCGTCGCCGTAGTTCAGGCCGCCGATGGTGGTCGCCTCACCCCAGCCCTTGATCCCGTCTTCGCACTGCACGCGCACCAGCACCAGGGTCTGGGTGTTCATGGTGGCCACCGACAACTTGTGCGGGCGGATGGTGGGCACATCGACTAGAATGGTTTCGATTGATCTGATCATGTCTTTAGGATATGGAAGTAAATCTGTTTGACCTGGTACGAAGCATAAGTAGTTGATTTCACACCGTCCAACACTGATTTAGTATCACTTTTATACCTGGGAGGTATGGTTTTGGAGCTGCGCCATTTACGCTATTTCATCGCCGTGGCGGAGGAACTGAACTTCACCCGGGCCGCCGAACGCCTGCACATCGCCCAGCCGCCGCTAAGCCGGCAAATCCAGCAGCTGGAGGAGGATCTGGGGGTGCAGTTATTCGAGCGGAATGCCCGGCCGCTGAAGCTCACCGAGGCGGGGCGCTTCTTCTATGCGCACGCCCAGCAGCTGCTGGCGCAAACCGCCGAGCTCGCGGCCATGACCCAGCGCGTGGGAAAAATCGAGCGGAAGATGTCGATCGGCTTCGTCGCATCGACGCTGTACGGCATGCTGCCCAAGGTGATCCGGCGCTTCAGAACGCGGTTTCCCGAGATCGAACTGAGCCTGCACGACATGACCACCATGGAGCAGATCCAGGCGCTCAAGGAGGGACGCATCGACGTCGGGTTCGGCCGCATCCGCCACGAGGACCCCAACGTGCGCCGCATCCTGCTGCGCGATGAGCGCCTGATGGTGGCGCTGCCGTCAGGGCATCCCCTGCTGTTGGCCAAACCGGTGTTATCGCTGAAGGATGTGGCGATGGAAACGGTGATCATTTTCCCCAAGAGCCCGCGTCCGAGCTTCGCCGACCAGGTGCTGGCGGCCTTTCACGACAGGGCGATTGAACCGAAATCGATTTACGAGGTGCGCGAACTGCAGATCGCCCTGGGATTGGTCGCGGCCGGCGAGGGCGTATCCATCGTGCCCAGCAGCGTGAAGGGGTTGAAGCGGGAAGATGTCAGCTACATTGAGCTGGACGACCCGCAATTGGTGTCGCCGATCATCCTGAGCACTCGCCTGCTGGATGAATCGGACGACATCAAGGCATTGCTGGAGATGATTTACGATCTGTACCGGGAACAGAATATCGAGTTCTACCCGGGCAATTAGCCGGAGCACCCGGCCTTGCCGGCACCAGTGAAGAAGCAACCGCGGTGCTCCGGCTTGAGCGCCCCACCGGCCACCCCGCCCTAATGAAAAAAGGGGACATCGCACGATGCCCCCTTCTCGTTCACTCCGGCGATTCAACGCTTCAGCCGCCGGTACCGCCCACCGTGAGTCCGCCGTCGATGCGCAGCGTCGGCTGACCCACGCCCACCGGCACGCTTTGCCCTTCCTTGCCGCACACGCCGACCCCGGCGTCGAGTTGCAGATCGTTGCCGATCATCGACACGTAGTGCAGCACGTCGGGACCATTGCCGATCAGCGTGGCACCCTTGACCGGGTAGCTCAGCTTGCCGTCCTCGATGCGCCACGCCTCCGACGCCGAGAACACGAACTTGCCGCTGGTGATGTCCACCTGACCGCCGCCGAAATTCACCGCGTACAGGCCGTCCTTCACCGAGGCGATAATCTCCTGCGGATCGTGCTGGCCGGCCAACATGTAGGTATTGGTCATGCGCGGCATCGGAATGTGGGCGTAAGACTCACGCCGGCCGTTGCCGGTCGGTGCCACCCCCATCAGTCGGGCATTCATCTCGTCCTGCATATAGCCCTTGAGAATGCCGTCCTCGATCAGCATGGTGCACTCGGTCTGGTTGCCCTCGTCGTCGATGGCAAGCGAGCCGCGCCGCGACGCCAGGGTGCCGTCGTCCACCACGGTGACGCCGGGCGACGCCACGCGCTGGCCGATGCGGCCGCTGAACGCCGAGGTGCCCTTGCGGTTGAAGTCCCCCTCCAGTCCGTGGCCGATCGCCTCGTGCAGCAACACCCCCGGCCAGCCCGGGCCGAGCACCACGGTCATCTGCCCGGCCGGCGCCGGACGCGCCTGCAGGTTCACTTTGGCCTGCTCGACCGCCTGGCGCACGTAGCGCTCGACCACTTCATCGGTGAAATGCGACAGATCGACCCGGCCGCCGCCACCGCTGCTGCCGGACTCGCGCCGGCCGTCCTGCTCGGCGATCACGTACACCGACATGCGCACCAGCGGGCGCACATCGGCCGCGCGCACGCCGTCGTGGCGCGCCAGGTAGATCACGTCGTACTCGGAGGCCAGGCCCGCCATCACCTGGATGATGCTCGGGTCCATGGCGCGCGCCAGCTTCTCGACCTTTTCCAGCAGCGCCACCTTGGCCGCCGCCTCCAGGCTGGCGCAGGGATCGAGCGCCGGGTACAGCGCTCGACTGCTGCGCGGAGAAACCGAACCCACCGAACCGCTGCCACCGCTGCGACCGATCTCGCGCACCGCGTCGGCGGCACGCATCAGCGCTTCGGTGTTGATCTCGTCGGAATAGGCGAAGGCGGTCTTTTCTCCCGCCACGGCGCGCACCCCGACACCTTGGTCGATATTGAAGCTGCCCGACTTGACGATGCCCTCCTCCAGACTCCAACCCTCGTGGCGGGTGTACTGGAAATAGAGATCGGCATAGTCGACCTGGTGCTCGGTCATGCGCGCCAGGGTGCGCTCGAGATCACGCTCATCAAGGCCGGAAGGGGCCAACAGCAGTTCTCGGGCGATAGAGGAGACGTCTTGCATGATGGAATCTTTCACGGCAGTACGCGGTGCGCCAGCGCCGGAAGGCGGCTGCGTACCGACTGGATAACGGAAGGGTCGATCTCGGCGAGCACCACACCCTCGCCCTTGTCTTGCTGGGCCAGAATGCGGCCCCAGGGGTCGACGATCATCGACTGGCCGTGCGTCTTGCGGCCGTTCTGGTGGGTGCCGCCCTGCGCCGAGGCGATCAGGTAGCACTGGTTCTCGATGGCGCGCGAGCGGATCAGGGGCTCCCAGTGCGCCTCGCCGGTGGTGGCGGTGAAGGCGGCCGGCAGCACGATCACGTCGACCGGCGACAGGCCGCGGTAAAGCTCGGGGAAGCGCAGGTCGTAGCAGATACTGTAGGCGATGTCGGCCAGCGGCGTGGCCACCTTGACCGGCTCGGCGCCGGGACGAATGGTGTTGGATTCGCAGTAGCTCTCACCGGTACCGGTAAATCCGAACAGGTGGATCTTGTCATAACGCGCCACCACCTCGCCCTGCGGGTTGTAGGTCAGGGTGCTGTTGAACACCCGGTCAGGCTCCGGGCACTCCAGCGGCACGGTACCGCCCACCAGCCAGATGCCGTGACGGCGCGCCATAGCGGCGAGCGCAGCCTGGATCGGGCCGGCGCCGAACGCTTCGCGCTGCGCCACCTTGTCGCTGTCCTGCTCGCCCATCAGGCAGAAGTACTCGGGCAGCACCACCAGCCGGGCTCCCTGCCCGACCGCCTCGGCAACCAGACGCGCCGCCGCCTCCAGGTTGGCCGAAACATCGGTCCCCGACACCATCTGCACGGCGGCGGCGGTAAATTTTTGCTTCATGGCTATTTTGTCTTTTCCTGATCGGCCCTTACCGTACCGACCTTGTTGACCACCGGGTCGGCGAGCGACCCCTTTACCTCGTAGTCTACCGAGAAAATCTTGCCCACGGGGTCCTGCAGCAGTTTTTGCGCCGCCAGCGCCGCCACCCCGGCCAGCGGGTTCAGCAAGGCCGCGCCGGTCGCCAGCGCCACGCTCTCCGACAAGCGCGGCTCGACCCGCACCCGGATATCCTGGGTTTCGTTGTTCAGGTCGACACGCCCCTTGATGCCGACGGCGGCGGACGGGCCGCTCATCGCCACGTTGTCGGACGTGAACACGCCGTTGCTGATGGCGGCCCGCCCGGTCAGCGAATCAAAGGCAAAGCCGTCGCTGAACATGTCGGTGAAGTCGAGGCGGATGCGGCGCGGCAACGATTGCAGACTGATCACGCCGAGCAGGCGCGCCGCCCCCGGATTCACCTTGGCAAAGCGCCCGTTGCGGAAGTCGACCGTCATCTCGCCGGACACACGCGGCAATTCGTAATCGGTCAGCCCGCCAGGCCAATGCAGCTTGCCGCCCAGCGTCCCCTCGCCCTTGCGGAAGGTGTCGCCGTAACCGAAGCGCCCCAGCAATTCGCCCAGGTTGGCGGATTCCAGCTTGAAGTCGACGTCCACCCGCGGCGTGGCACCGTCGCTGGCACGCGCCGCCCCCTGCAGCAGACCGCTGTCGGAACGCAGCACGAAGCGGTCGAGGAGCCAATCCTTGCCGGACTGCACCGCATGCAGCTCGAGCTTGCCGACGCTTCTGCCACTATAGAGCAGATTGCCCACCTCGACGTCCAGCTCGGGCAAGCTCTCGTCTTCGCCCTGAGCCGCCGGCGCCAGCACCTGCGAGGCGCTGGCCGGCAGCGGCAAGGCCAGACGGGCGATCCTGGCCTTGAGCCGGCCCTGCCCCTGCGGGTAATAATCGGCCTCGGTAACCAACTGGTCCGAGCCGAAATTCATGTGCCAGAAGGCCTGCCCCTGCTGGCGCGCGAGGCGCGCCGAGACCCCGGAGAACTGACGTGCCCCCACCTCGAGCCGCCCGGTATCGAGCTCGATCCGCCACGGCCAGTCGACCGCCCCGCCACCCGAGCCGACACCCCGGCTCTTGAGCAGGGTTTGCCATGGTTTCAGCGCGATCACCGGCTGCGCCACACGCAGCGTCAGGCCTGGGGCCGGCGGGTCGGCCACCGGACGCCCCACCGCCACCAAGGCCGCACTGAGGGCACCGTCCTCGGTCAGGCGCAGCCGACCGCCAGCGCGTTTGCTGTCAACGCTGAACCCAACCTGCCAGCCGCTCGCCGGCGCCTTGGCAGGCAGCACCTCCACCGCCAGCGGCCACGCCTCGCCCGCCGCCTTGCTGGCCGGGGCCGGCGCAGTGATGGCGGTGCCGGCCAGGTCCGAGCGCACGTTCAGGCCTTCCAGCCCCTTGCCCACCTGGAAATTGACGCTGTAGCGGGAACGGCCGGCGGCGTACGGTGCCAGGAACGGCACGTACCCCTGCAACACCTGCCCCGAGTCGGCCTCCCCATCCATGCGGAACGTCATCCGGCCACCGGGATCGGTCGCCGCCCGCAGGGTGAACGGGCCGCCCAGCGCGGTCATCCTGAGGCCGTTACTCGACACGCCCTTCTCGGTAAAGCGCAGCACGCCGCGCACACCGTCGGCGACGGGAATCGGCCAGTGCGTGAAGGCCAGCCGGTTGTCGACGAACGACAGGTCCCCGGTCACCCGGCTCGTCTGCGCGGCAGACAGGGGCACCGCAATGGTGAGGTCGAGCCGTGCCGGCCCGGCCGCCTGGATCTGCCCGGTAAAACCACCCAGCCAGCCGTCGACCGGGCTGTGCGTGGTGAACGCCAGCAGCTTGGCGAGCTCGCCCTGCGCCCGGCCCTTGATGTCGAGCAGCGGTGCGACGGCGCCGAGATCGGCGATGCCGACCGTCACGTCGCGCAGCGGCACGCCCAGCGTCGTGGCGCGCGGCGACACGATCTCCATCTTTTCGTTGTGGAAGCGCAGCAAGGCCTCGATGTCGTCGAGCTTCGGCCAACCTCGGCTGGTACTCGAGCTGGCCATGCTCGACCTGGGCTTCCACCAGGAACTCGCCGTTGCGCCCGCCCTTGAAGGGGAAATCGTCCAGATTGCCCTTGAGCTGCAGCGTCACCTTGCGCGCCTCGCCGTCCTTGAGCGCGGCACGCAGCCAGCGGATGGTGTCGGCCCCGGCGGCATACGGCAGGTAGTCGGGCACACGTACGGCCCGCACCCGGTCGATACCGGCCTTGAGATCGATCTGCCCCGCCCCGTGGCCGGTATAGCGGTACAGCCCGGACAGCCAACCTTGCAGGTCGCGGTTGCCGAAATTCAGCTGCCGGAAGGTGACGTCGACACCGCCGGCCACCCGTGCCCATTCCACATCGGCTTTCAGATGCTCGAAACCGATCGGCTGCGGAAACACCCGCGACAGCTGCAGTGACGACGCCCCGGCATCCAGTTGCAGGCGGCCGCCGGCCTGATCAAAGCGAATCTGGCCGGTCACCCCGGCCACCCCGGGAACGGGCCCGGTCTCGGCCCAGGCCAGCTGCTGGAATCCGCTCGCCACGCTGTACTTGACCGGCGCCTCGAGTCGGCCCTGCCAACTGACGCTGACATCGTGCAACTGGCCGGAGGGCGTGAATTTGCCAAACAAGGGCGATTTGTCCGCACCCACGGCGTGGATCAGCGGCGTCAGATGCGTCAGCGACGCGTTGTCCAGTTTCAAGTCGCCGCCATCCTCGGCCCAGAACCCCGAGACGCGCGAGTGATCGAAAGCCAGCCCCGTCGCGCTGGCCAGGGTCAGATCACGTGCCTCGATCTGGTACTTGCCGCCATCCCGCACCACCTCCAGCTGGCCGCCCAGCTTGGGAACGTTGAGCTCGCCGGCATCGGTCGGCGCGTAGGCCGCGTTCTTGAGGGCGACATTGGCCTTGAGCCGGTCGATGCGGCCCTGGCTGAACGCCACCTGGAACACGCCGTCGCCCTCGCCGGAACGCACCCCGCCCCACTGCTTCAGGTAGCGCGACCAGGGGCTCACCTTGACCCCCTGCCAGTCGACCCTCAGCTCGCCCTGCCATTCCTTCCATGTGCGCACGTCGTCACCGCGCCACTGTGCCGACAGCGCGATGGCTCGCCCGAGCGCGGCCGAAGGCTGGCCGGTGATTTTCAAGCCGTGGCCGAACAAGCCGCTGCTGAATTCGGCCTGCCCCTTGTCGAGCCGGAAGCGCGGCAGGCCAAGCAGGTCGTCCTGCCACGACAACCGCGCGTTGTTGATCACCAGCGAAGGCTGGTTGAGCCACCAGTTGGCGGCGCTGCCGTCGCCGGCCCGCCCCGCGCCACCGGAAGAGATATCGAAACCGTTCAGGTAGATCACGCCGTCACGCCCACGCGACAGGTCGACCACCGGTCCGTCGACCACGATATGCGCAAAGCGGGGAGACCACACCAGCAGGCTACGCCATGCCGGCGTCAGGCTGACGCGTTCGAAGCTGAGCGCCGCACCATCGCGCGGATTGGCCATGGTGACGCCGTAGAGGTCGAGCTGCGGGGCCACGCCGGCCCACTGCCCTTGCAGTTGCCGGATCGTCACCACCCGCCCGGTCTGGCGGGACAGCAGCGACGCCAGTTCGGCGCGATATTGCTCGAGGTTAGGCAAAAACCAGAAAGTGAACGCGGCGAAGGCTGCCGCCAGCACTACGCTACCGCCGGCCAGCAGCACCCCGCCCCAGCGCAGCACAAATTTGAGGGACGCGACCACCGGCAGCCGGCGAAAAGACAATCGACGCTTTTCCAAGAAAGAGAACCATTACACAATGAGAAAAATGACCGGACCGAACGATCAGAAGCGGAGCCATTATGCCAGCAAACCCCGTCCCTACCATCGACAGCAGCTGCAACTTTTCGCTTTACCTGCGTCGCCTGCTCGATGCGCACCCCGAGCAGCGCGAGCGCCTCACCGCCCGGCTGCATATGCCGTTTGACCGGCAGGAAATGGAGGAGTTTACCGACTGGGCCACATCCCTGGCTCCCGAGCTCTTCATGTCACGGTTGCGGCAGCTGCGCCAGGCCGTCATGGCGCGCCTGATCAGCCGCGACCTGGGCGGGCTGGCCGGGCTCGACGAAGTGGTCGGCACCATCAGCGAGCTGGCCGAATTCGCCGTGCAGCGCTCGCTGGTCGTCGCCCACGCCGCGCTCTCCCATTATGGCCAACCGATCGGCGAGGAAAGCGGCCAGGTCCAGGAGCTGATCGTCATCGGCATGGGCAAGCTGGGCGGCGGGGAGCTCAATGTCTCCTCGGACATCGACCTGATCTTCATCTATCCGGAAAACGGCGAGACCAACGGCGGGCGCCGCATCAGCAACATCGAGTACTTCACCCAGCTCGGCAAACAGATCATCCGCTTCATCAACGATCAGACCCCCGATGGCCAGGTGTTCCGCGTCGACATGCGCCTGCGTCCCTACGGCGACTCCGGCCCGCTGGCGATGAGCTTTGCCGCCCTGGAAAACTACCTGCTGTCGCAAGGGCGCGAATGGGAACGCTACGCGTGGATCAAGGCCAAGGCGCTCACCGGTGATACCGACGGTCTGGCCGAACTGGTGCGCCCCTTCGTCTACCGCAAGTACCTCGACTACAACGCCTACGGCGCGATGCGCGAACTGCACGTGCAGATCCGCCGAGAAGTGGCACGGCGCGACATGGCCGACAACATCAAGCTCGGGCCGGGCGGCATCCGCGAAGCCGAGTTCATCGCCCAGGTGTTCCAACTGATCCGCGGCGGCCGGGAGAAGGGCCTGCAGCTCAAGAGCACCCGTGAAACCCTCGCCCGCCTGGCCGAGATGCGCCTGCTCGAGCCCGACGCGGTGCACGAGATCATGGAAGGCTACGTGTTCCTGCGCAACCTCGAACACCGCCTGCAATACCTGGACGACCAGCAAACCCAGACGCTGCCCTCCTCGGCGGAAAATCGCGCCAAGATCGCCGGCAGCATGGGCTTTGCCGACTGGCAGGCGTTCATGGACGCCCTCAACATCCATCGCCGCCACATCACCCGCCACTTCGAACAGGTCTTCTTCCTGCCGACCGAAAACGCCGTCGCCCACCCGCTGACGCCGCTGTGGTGCGACATCGGCGACGACGACAGCATCCCGGAACAACTCGCCCGCCTGGGGTACCAGGACGGCAACAGCGTCGCCCAGCAGCTGAAGAGCCCGGCAGCGAGCCAACGCTACCAGCAGATGCCGCTCGCCAACCGCAAGAAATTCGACGCGCTGATCCCGCCGCTGATCGAGGTCGCGGCAGCACTGCCGCACCCCGACGTCACGCTCGCCCGCATCATCACCCTGCTGGAAACAATCAGCCGCCGTGCCTCCTATCTGGCGCTCCTGACCGAATACCCGCAGACGCTGCAGCGCCTGGCCTCGCTCTACGCCAGCAGCTCCTGGGTGTCGAACTACCTGACCCGCCATCCCATCCTGCTCGATGAACTACTGGACGCCCGCGTGCTCTACGCCACCCCGGACTGGCCGCAACTGGCCGCGCAGCTGGAAGAGCAGCTTTCGGCCAACCCTGGCGACACCGAGGGCAAGATGGACGCGCTGCGCCACTTCAAGCACACCCAGACCTTCCGCCTGGTGGCACAGGATCTGGCCGGCATGTGGACGGTCGAGGCCCTGTCCGACGAGCTCTCCCGGCTGGCCGATACCGTACTCGAGGCGACCCTGCGCCACGCCTGGCTGGAAATGCCGACACGACACCGCGACGTCCCGCGCTTTGCCATCATCGGCTACGGCAAACTGGGCGGCAAAGAGCTGGGCTATGCCTCGGACCTCGACATCATCTTCCTGCACGACGACCCCCACCCCGACGCCGCCGACCTCTACTCGCGCCTGACGCGCAAGATGTCGACCTCGCTCACCAGCGTCACCTCGGCCGGCATCCTGTACGACATCGACCTGCGCCTGCGCCCGAACGGCTCCAGCGGCCTCTTGGTCAGCTCGCTGGAAGCCTTCGAGAAATACCAGCACCACGACGCCTGGGTGTGGGAGCACCAGTGCCATGACCCGGGCCCGCTTCGTCGCCGGCGATGCCGCCATCGGCGAACGCTTCGAGGTCATCCGTCACGACGTCCTCACCCTGCACCGCGATCCTGCCGTGCTGCGCGAGGACGTGCTGGCCATGCGCCAGCGCATGCTCGAATCGCACCCGGCGCGGGAAGACGACGTCAAGCACGCCCGCGGCGGCATCATCGACATCGAGTTCCTGGTGCAATACCTGATCCTGGCCCATGCCCACGAACTGCCGACCCTGACCCGCAACGCCGGCAACATCGCGCTCCTGGGCGTGGCGGCCGATGCCGGCTTGATCGATGCAGGACTGGCCGCCGCCGCGCGCGAAGCCTACCGCCACTATCGTCGCCTGCAGCACGCCGCCCGCCTCAACGACGGCAACAGGATCGAGGTAAACGACAAGTTGCGGCATTTCTACCACCAGGCCCAAGCCTTGTGGCAAGCCGTGCTGGGCGGCTAGCCCGGAAACCGGCCCGGGGCTGTTTTTCGTCCCGGCCGGTTCACAAGCGGGGCGACGACGGTATAATCTGCCGCACAATACTTTTCAGACGGAGAAACACGATGTCCATGGCTGACCGCGACGGCTTCATCTGGTACGACGGCAAACTGGTCGACTGGCGTGATGCCACCACCCACGTACTGACTCACACCCTGCACTACGGCATGGGCGTGTTCGAAGGCGTGCGTGCCTATGAAACCCCGAAAGGCCCGGCCATCTTCCGTCTGCAGGACCACACCGACCGTCTGTTCCGCTCGGCCCACATCCTCGACATCAAGCTGCCGTTCACCAAGGAAGAGATCAACGCCGCCCACGTTGAAGTGGTGCGCGCCAACCGCCTCAAATCCTGCTACTTCCGCCCGATGGCCTTCTACGGCTCCGGCAAGCTGGGCGTGGCGCCGCCGGTAGGCGACGTGCACGTGATCGTGGCCGCCTGGCCGTGGGGCGCCTACCTCGGCGAAGAAGGCCTGGAGCGCGGCATTCGCGTCAAGACCTCGTCCTTCACCCGCCACCACGTCAACATCACGATGTGCAAGGCCAAGGCCAACGGCAACTACATGAACTCCATCCTCGCCAACACCGAAGCCACCCGCGACGGTTACGACGAGGCGCTGCTGCTCGACGTCGAAGGCTACGTGGCCGAGGGCTCCGGTGAAAACATCTTCATCGTGCGCAAGGGCAAGCTGTACACTCCGGACCTGACCTCGGCGCTGGAAGGCATCACCCGCGACACCGTGGTGCAGATCGCCGGCGAGATGGGCCTGGAGCTGGTCGAGAAGCGCATCACCCGCGACGAAGTCTACAGCGCCGACGAAGCCTTCTTTACCGGTACCGCCGCCGAAGTGACGCCGATCCGCGAGCTGGACAACCGCGCCATCGGCAGCGGCACGCGCGGCCCGATCACCACGGAAATCCAGAAGCGCTACTTCGACTGCGTCAAGGGCCTCGACCCGGCGCACGAAGAATGGCTGACCTACATCGAACAATGAACGTCCCGGCCGGCCTTTGCCGTGGCCGGCCTGCAAGGAAGCAAGCATGACCGCACTGAAAGAAAATACCCAACGCGTGATCGAAGTCACCGAGAAGGACCTGCCGCTGCACTGCCCGATGCCGGACATGGTGAAGTGGAATGCCCACCCGCGTGTCTTCCTGCCGGTGCACAAGACCGGTGAAGCGCTGTGCCCGTATTGCGGCACCCGCTACAAGCTGGTTGGCCCGGTGAGCGGGCACCACCACTAATCCGCCGCGAGGACACGACAGAAGGTGCGGCTCGCTGCCGCACCTTTTTGCTTTGTATCGATGATGAAAAAAATCCTGGTGATCGCCCCGTCCTGGGTGGGCGACGGCGTCATGGCCCAGCCACTGTACCGGCGCCTGCACGAACGCCATCCGGACCTGGAACTGCACGTCTTCGCCCCCAGCTGGACGCTCCCCTTGCTGGCGCGCATGCCCGAGGTCCACAAGGCCCACCTCAATCCGTTCGGCCATGGCCAGCTGCGCCTGCGCGACCGCTGGCAAGTGGGCCGCATGCTCGCCCGCGAGCGTTTCGACCAGGCCATCGTCCTGCCCAACTCGATCAAATCGGCGCTGGTGCCGATGTTTGCCGGCATCCCGCGCCGCACCGGCTTCCTCGGCGAGTCGCGCTACTGGCTGCTCAACGACGCGCGCGAGCTGGACGAAACGGCGCTGCCGATGATGGTCGAGCGCTTTTGCGCCCTGGCCGAAGACAAAGACCAACCGGTGGTGCGCCCGATCCCGCACCCCCGGCTCGCCAGCAGCGCAACCGGCAGACAAACCGCCCTCGCCCGCCTGCAACTCGACACCCAAAAACCGGTTGCCGCCTTCTGCCCCGGGGCGGAATATGGCCCGGCCAAGCGCTGGCCGAGCCGGCACTTTGCCGAACTGGCCCAGCGCTTCACCCGGGCCGGCTACCAGGTGTGGCTGTTCGGCTCCCCCAAGGACAAGGAGATCGGCGACGAGATTGCCGCCCTGTCGGGACATACGGCCATCAACCTCTGCGGCAAGACGGGCCTCGACGAGGCGATCGACCTGCTCAGCCTGGCCAGTGTCGCCGTCTGCAACGACTCCGGCCTGATGCACGTTGCGGCCGCGCTGGACGTACCGCTGGTCGCCCTGTATGGCTCCTCCAGCCCGGATTTCACACCGCCGTTGACATCACGCTCGGCCATCGCCACGCTGAATCTGGAATGCAGCCCCTGTTTCGAGCGCCAATGCCCCTACGGGCATACCGACTGCCTCGAGAAACTCGTCCCCGACATTCCCTGGAAAGCCGTTGTCCAGTTTGTGCCGCCGCTGACGGACAAGGCCGATGAAACGTAACCGGACACTGACCAAGACATGACCACGCTGGAAAAGAATACGCCACTGGAAGAAAACAGCCGCCGGATGGAACTGGTACGGGCCGCCGCCAAATTGTTCCGCGACCAGGGTTACGAGCGCACCACGGTGCGCGACCTCGGCAACGCGGTTGGCTTGCAATCGGGCAGCTTGTTCTACCACTTTCGCACCAAGGAAGAAATCCTGGTTGCCGTAATGGCACTGGGCATCAGCAGCACCACCGAGCAACTGGAGCGGGCCATCGCCAAGGCCGGATCGACGCGCGAGAAATTGTCCGCTCTGTTCCACGTTCACCTGAACTCGCTGCTCGGCGACAATCAGGCGGCGCTGGAAGTCATGCTGTACGAGTGGCGCAGCGTCTCCGAGGCCGCCAAGCCGGGGTTGATCCTGCTGCGCGACCGTTACGAGGCGTTGTGGCAAGCCGTGCTGGACGAGGCAGCGGCGGCAGGACTGATCAAGCCGGATACGCGCCTGCTGCGCCGCACCCTGCTAGGCAGCCTGCACTGGTCCGTCCAGTGGTACCGCAAGGATGGCGAACTGTCCGTGGACAAGCTTGCTGACCGTATGCTGGATCTGGTCTTGATCGAACAATCGAAATAACCGGATTACACGGGCCATGTCGTTTTTCCACCCAGGCAGGCGATCATTACTGCAGCATGATTCGCAAGCTGGGCTAGAATATCAGCATCGCGCCTTTCGGCAGCAGGTCCGCACATGAATATCACAGGCAGCACAGCCAGCATTGGCTACACCGCCGTTGCGCCAAGCGCGGTTTACCGCACTGATCGCGACCCGCTTCCCGAGTCGACACCCGACACCTCGGTCGATTCCAGCCCCCTCGCGTCGGCGGCCGGCATCACCGTGCCGCGCCGCAGCGAGAGCATCGCCCAGGTCGAGAGCGAACTCAGCCGCCAGCTGACGGTGAGCCAGGCCACCGGCACCGAGGCCGACAGCGCCGCGCCCGACGCCACGGCGACGAGTACCAGAAAGGCATCGGCCGCAGCAACAGCCTACGCCGACAACCCCGAGTCGGCACCACCTTCCCGGCCAACCCAGACGGACACCGCCGGACAATTGAACGCCACGGCTCAACTAGCCGTCACCCAGTATCAGGCGCACCAGGCGCTGCTCGACACGGGCAATGATTCCAGCCCGCGCCGGATTTCCCTTTCCGCCTGACCGCGCGGCAGCGCCACAAAAAGGCGAAGGCCCGGCACATCCTCCGTGCCGGGCCTTCGTCGTATTCATTCCCTCGCCGCGCCATTCACTCTGCCAAGCGCCGCGCCAGTTCACGCGCCTTGAGCGAAGCGGCCACATCCCCTTGCCGCGCCGCCGCCACATACCAGCGAATCGCCTCGCGCAAGTTCTGCGCCACTCCGTCGCCGTGCTCGTACAGGCTGGCCAGCAGATACTGCGCGCCGACATCGCCTTGCTCGGCGGCCGCCTTGTACCACTTGGCCGCCTGCAGGTAATCCTGCGTCACGCCGCGCCCCAGGTAATACTGGGTGCCCAGGCTGACCTGGGCATCACGGTAGCCTTGTCGCGCCGCCAGGTCGAACCAGCGGGTTGCTTCCGGCTGGGAGCGCGGCACACCATCGCCGTTCTCGTACAACAGCCCCATCGCGTACTGCGCTCGCGACAAACCATGGCCGGCAGATTTACGCAGCAGCTCAAGCGACTTGTCACGGTTGGCCGAAACCCCCTGCCCGTGCCAGTACATCATGGCGAGATTGAACTCAGCCACCGGCTCACCTGCGCGAGCCCCCTCCTCGAACAGCTTCCGAGCGGTAGAATAATCCCCTCCCTGATAGGAGGACCAACCCGGTATCGCCGGCTTTTCTTCTGCCAGCGCGAAGAGACTCAGGCCGAACAAACACGTCAGCATCAGGTAACGCACGGCATCCTCCTTCATCGGAAGAAGTTACAGCCGCCGCTGGCCGCTCAGGCGGTGACATCGACATTCTGACCCAGATGAGGAGGATTGACCGATGCCACCTGCTCGGAAGCGGTCACCGCGCCCTCGACCAAGGAGAGCACGGTATCCGACACCACCTCTCTGGCCTTGTTCAAGGAGTACACTTGCAGCGTCGTAGCAACGTCCACCGAACCAGCTTGACTAATCGGGTCCATGCCCACATCTCCCACATTGCTTGCTACTATTTTGACTGTAACCTCCAGCAGCGGTTCTGTCAGTCATAACTTGTTAAAATACTGATCTACACCCCAAGAACAGGAACATCTCCATGAGCACGACTCGCCACAGCCCTCTTCTCATCCTTGGTTCTGGCCCGGCCGGCTACACCGCTGCAGTCTATGCCGCGCGCGCCAACCTCAAGCCGGTGATGATTACCGGCCTGGCACAGGGCGGCCAGCTGATGACCACCACCGACGTGGACAACTGGCCGGCGGATGCCGACGGCGTGCAGGGCCCCGAGCTGATGGTGCGCTTCCAGCAGCACGCGGAGCGTTTCGGCACCGAGATGATCTTCGACCATATCCACACCACCCACCTGCAGGAAAAGCCGATCCGCCTGGTCGGTGACGCCGGCGAATATACGTGCGACGCCCTGATCATCGCCACCGGCGCGTCCGCCCAGTACCTGGGCCTGGCCTCGGAAGAGGCCTTCATGGGCAAAGGTGTGTCGGCTTGCGCCACCTGCGACGGTTTCTTCTACCGCAATCAGGATGTGGCGGTGATCGGTGGCGGCAACACCGCCGTGGAAGAGGCCCTGTACCTCGCCAATATCGCCAAGCACGTGACCCTGGTGCACCGTCGCGACAGCTTCCGTGCCGAGAAAATCCTGGTTGACCACCTCATGCACAAAGTCGAGGAAGGCAAGATCACGCTGGCCCTGAACCAGACACTGGACGAGGTGCTGGGCGACGACTCCGGCGTGACCGGCGCACGCCTGAAGAGCACCACCGATGGCTCGACCCGTGACATCGCCCTGACCGGGGTCTTTATCGCTATCGGCCACAAGCCGAATACCGATATCTTCAAGGGCCAGCTGGAAATGGACAGCACCGGCTACATCATCACCAAGGGCGGCCGTGAAGGCAATGCCACCGCCACCAGCGTGCCGGGCGTATTCGCCGCAGGCGACGTGCAGGACCACATCTACCGCCAGGCCGTCACCAGCGCTGCCTCGGGGTGCCAGGCGGCCCTCGATGCCGAGCGCTTCCTGGACGGCAAGTAAGCCTTGAAGCCCTTCAAGGAACAGCTGAAGGGGTTTCGCAAACAGGCAAGGCAAGCCGCCTTGCCTGTTTTGACTCCGGTCAAGCCTCCCGAGCCGGAGCCGGACTTTCGCTCGCTGTTCAGTGACGTCCACCCGGTGAAGGACGGTAACCGTGTCCCGCCGTACAGCCCCAAACCCAGCCCGCGCCCGCGTCAGCCGGATCGATATGGCCAGCTCCCCGGAGTTGGAAGCGGCGCTGCTGGCGCATGCCGTCGGCTGGTTCGAGCCGGCCGAACTCGAGCGCAACTTCGCCCAGAACGGCATGCCCGCGGCCACGCTCAAACGCCTGCGCGCGGGACACTGGCCCGTTGTCGCCGAACTCGACCTGCACGGACTCGACCGCTACCAGGCCCAGGACACCCTGACGCTGTTCCTGCACCGCGCCGGCTCACGCGGGCAATGCGTGCGCATCATCCACGGCAAGGGCTTCGGCTCGCAAGGCGAACCGGTGCTCAAGCGCATGGTACGCAACTGGCTCAAACACCACCCCGAGGTACTGGCCTTCTGCGAGGCGGACGAACGCCAGGGTGGCAGCGGCGCCTTGATGGTGCTGTTGCGCCGCCCTTCCTCACCGAACAAATAACCCCTCTTCCCAGCGTCATGGGTTTCCGCTAGTCTTCAAGAAAAGGGCGGGCCCATGTCATTACCACCCTACCCAGGAGCTACGCATGCAAGGCGAACGCTGCCCCGACTTCACCCTGCCGGCCACTTCCGGCAAAACGTTCACGTTGGCCGAAGCCGGCAAACCGCTGGTCATCTACTTCTACCCCAAGGACAACACCCCTGGCTGCACCAACGAATCGATGGCCTTCCGCGACCTCTACACGGAATTCAGCGCAGCCGGTGCCGAGGTGGTCGGCATCTCGCGTGACAGCCTCAAGTCCCACGAAAACTTCAAGACCAAACTCGAACTACCCTTCGAATTGCTGACCGACCAGGAAGAAGTCGTCTGCAACCGTTTCGCTGTCATCAAGATGAAGAACATGTATGGCAAACAAGTAAGGGGGATCGAGCGCAGCACTTTCGTCGTCGACGCGCAGGGTAACGTGGCGCGGGAATGGCGTGGCGTGAAGGTGCCAGGCCACGCCGAAGAAGTGCTGGCGTTCGTCAAGACGCTTTGAGCGCAGCCCTGCCCGGCATCCCCGGCCGGGCACTGCGCAGACAAGGGGACTCATCATGACAAGCCACAGGAAAAGCAGAATCGCCAAGCTGTTTGTGCTGGACACGAATGTACTGCTGCACGACCCGACCTGCCTCTTCCGCTTCGAAGAGCATGATATTTTCATCCCCATCATCACCCTCGAAGAGCTCGACAATCACAAGACCGGCATGTCCGAAGTGGCGCGCAACGCCCGCCAGGCCAGCCGCTTCCTGAACGAGATCGTCAGCAGCACCGACGCCCGCATCGACGCCGGTATCTCGCTGGCCGGGCCCAGCAAGGATGCCGCCTCCGGCAAGCTGATCCTGCAGACCCAGGCCATTTACAGCGTGTTGCCCACCTCGCTGCCGGTCGGCAAAGCCGACAACCAGATCCTCGGCATCGTCATGGCGCTCAAGGAACTGCATCCTGAACGCCCCGTCATCCTGGTGTCTAAAGACATCAACATGCGCATCAAGGCACGTGCGCTGGCACTGGACGCGGAAGACTACTTCAATGACAAGGTGCTGGAAGACACCGACCTGCTGTACACCGGATCGCGCGAGATCGATGCCAGTTTCTGGGATCGCAACAGCGAAGACCTGCGCTCGTGGCAGGAGCATGACCGACGCTACTACCAGATCAAGGGGCCGGACGTGCCCGACATGCACGTCAACCAGTTGCTCTGGCAATCCGGCGAGCAGCCGTTACTGGCCATGGTCACCAAGATCGAGGGCAAGACCGCCTTCCTCGAGACGCTCAAGGACTTCAGTCATCAGAAGAACAACGTCTGGGGCATCGTGGCGCGTAACCGTGAGCAGAACTTCGCCCTCAACCTGCTGATGAACCCGGATATCGACTTCATCACCCTGCTGGGCCAGGCGGGCACCGGCAAGACCCTTTTGACGCTGGCGGCGGGACTTGCCATGACGCTGGAACAGAAACTCTACTCGGAAATCATCATGACCCGGGTGACGGTGCCGGTTGGCGAGGACATCGGCTTCCTGCCCGGCACTGAGGAAGAAAAGATGACACCGTGGATGGGGGCGCTGGAAGACAACCTCGACGTCCTCAACAAGAGCGACGACGACGGCGGAGACTGGGGCCGTGCCGCCACTCGCGACCTGATCCGCTCGCGCATCAAGGTGAAGAGCCTCAATTTCATGCGCGGTCGCACCTTCCTCAACAAGTACCTGATCATCGACGAGGCGCAGAACCTCACGCCCAAGCAGATGAAAACGCTGATCACCCGCGCCGGCCCCGGCACCAAGGTGGTCTGCCTCGGCAATATCTCGCAGATCGATACACCCTACCTGACCGAAGGCAGTTCCGGGCTGACCTACGTCGTCGACCGCTTCAAGGGGTGGGTACACTCGGGCCATATCACGCTGCAGCGTGGCGAGCGTTCGAGACTGGCCGATTTCGCTGCCGAAGTGCTATGACGCACCCCCGTCTCGAAGTCATGCACGAGGCGGCAAAAGGGGTGGCGCGAAACGCGCCGCCCCTTTTGTTCCTGCATGGCGCCTTTTCCGCCGCCTGGTGCTGGCAGGAGCATTTCCTGCCATGGTTCGCCGAGCAAGGCTACGATTGCTGGGCACCCAGCCTGGAGGGACACGGCGGCAGCAGCGGACGCAACTACCTGTCCGGCATCAGCATCGACGACTATGTGCGCAATCTGTCGGCGGTGATTCGCCAGATCGGCCACACCCCGATCGTTATCGGCCACTCGATGGGGGGCTTCGTACTGCAGCAATACCTTGCCCTGCACGCCCTGCCTGGCGCCGTCTTCCTGGCGTCGGTTCCTCCACACGGGCTCGCCGGCTCCAGCCTCCGTTTGCTGAGCCAAGCGCCATCGCAGTTCCTTGCGTTGAATCTGTATCAGAACGGCATGAACCAACCGGACTGGCGCGAGTTGCGGGACATGTTGTTTTCTCCTGCCGCCAGCAACGAGGTCATCGCCCTGATGGCCAGGCAAGCCCAGCAGGAAAGCCAACGCGCCATCATGGACATGGCTCTGGTCAGCCCGCTGTTCATTCGCCCGTTGCCGCCGGTGCCGACGCTGGTGCTGGGCACCGCCGACGACAGGCTGATCTCGGCTGCCGACGTGGTCGCCACCGCCTCCCGGCTCAACTGCACCGCCGAGATTCTGCCAAGCATCGGCCACATGATGATGCTGGACGCCCACTGGCCCCAGGTTGCCAATCGCATACTGGAATGGCTCGACCAGCACTGGCCACAACCTAAAGCCTAAACCTGCCCCCCAATTGACAACAAGGTTGGCCGAAGCGGCCTCAGTTGCCACGTTTACTGCGCCGGAACTCCCATGGCGCTTGTGGGGCGCTCCCTTCCCACAGCCCCAGGCGTTGGCCGCGCGCCTGCCGTTCAGCCGCCTCGTAGCGGGAGAAATCCTCGGCAGACTGGTTCTTGCTGGCATAAAAGCGATAATGCCAGGCGTAACCCTCTTTGAGCTGGGCCAGATTGACGTCGGTTGCCCCTTGCCAGACACGCCCCACGATCCGGCCATAACGGTCTTTTTCCACCACGTCCACCTTCACCACCTGGCGATAAACGCGGGCAGCCAGTATCTGCTTGGCACGCTGCCCATACGGCTGAGCCTTCTCGGGTGCATCGATGAAGGCAAACCGGATCTTATGCTGCTGTTGCGCCGCATCCAGCACGGTGATGGTGTCACCATCGGCCACCCCAACGACAACTCCGCTGATTTCCCCGTTATCCGCCTGGGCGAAATAGGCACCAACAGCCAAGAGCAGCGTGACGCCTGCGATCAGCTTTTTAGCCGTGGAGGCCCCGGAGAACAGCGTCATGACGGCACCGAGTTGCCGCTGATTCACTTTCATCTGCACATGCACCCTTCACAAAACAAAAAC
Organism: Pseudogulbenkiania sp. AW2-16; assembly: GCF_056824575.1. NCBI lineage: Bacteria > Pseudomonadati > Pseudomonadota > Betaproteobacteria > Neisseriales > Chromobacteriaceae > Pseudogulbenkiania > Pseudogulbenkiania sp. AW2-16. The sequence goes on from NZ_CP157668.1 coordinate 3,613,111, forward strand.
GGCCTTGCGGCCGTTCCACTCCATATCGACAATCAACGATCGCTCTCATGCCGGCGTGGCTGCCACAACACGTCAGCACGGCCCTCCACACGGTTGAGATGCCGCGCCAGCACGAACAGGGCGTCAGACAAGCGATTGAGATACTGCCGGGCCGTTTTCGAGACCTCCTCCTCACGAGCCAGCGCCACCACCGTCCGTTCCGCGCGACGGCAGACTGAGCGGGCCTGGTGAGCCAGCGCGGCAGAACGCGAACCGCCAGGAAGGATGAACTCCTTGAGCATCGGCAACTCGGCGTTCATCTCTGTCACCTTGCCCTCCAGCGCCAGCACCTGGGCCGGCTGCAGCGCCTTGTAGCCGGGCACGGCCAATTCCGAGCCGAGGTCGAACAGTACGTGCTGCACCTCGCTTAGCCAGAGCACCACCTCAGATGGCAGCGCTTCGGCCAACAGTACGCCGATCACACTGTTCAACTCGTCGACATCGCCCATGGCGGCAATGCGAGTAGCATCCTTGTCAACCCGGCTACCGTCACCCAGACCGGTGGTTCCATCGTCACCGGTGCGGGTGACGATACGTGACAGCCGATGCCCCATCACGACTTACCGTCCCGTTCGTCACGGCCAATTTCGCTAATGGCCTGACGCAGGCTCTCACGCAGCGTTTCGTTGAACAGCATCTCGTAGTCCTCTTTCAACTGGTGCATGACGCCGGCCAGCATCTGCCGCGCCTGCATTTCCAATGCGTCCTGCAACCACAGCGACAACTCGACTTTCATCCGCGGCAGAATCTTCTGCGTCAGTGAATCGATCAAGGCCTGCTCATCCACCACGGCGCAGGATGGTTCAGGGGCCTTCGCCATCACTGTATCCGCACCAACAACCGGTTCGGGCCGCTCCAGCAACGGCGCCACCGCGTCGGGCATCGCCTCCGGACCCGGCTGCGGCACGGGTGACGACACAGCTACCGCGCTGCTCTCAGGCATGAAGGAGGCTTCAACCTCAACCGTCCTAACGCCGGCAGCAACGTCCTTCAAGCCCTCAGCGGCAGGAACAACATGATCCGACATGGTGGCCCGGTCGGGCGACATGGCGGATGTCCCCAGCTCAGACGAACCGCTCGCTCCCGGCAGCAGCTCGTCAAGCTCCGACGCAAGGATTGGCGGTTCTTCCTCTCCCAACACAGGCAAATCAACAGCCGCACCGTCCAGCCCGGCCACCGCTTCCTCCAAGGCAATCCCATGCGGCAGATCCAGCGCGGCTTCCCTGTGAACCGAAGGCTGAGCTTCCTCGGTCTCGTTTGCCGCCGCCGAAAGCTCGGTCAATTCGCCGTTGACGAATTGCTCGAGCCACGCATTGCCATCAACTTCCGTAGGCGACTCGGCAACGCCGGCCGACGGCGAGGGAGGCTCTTCTGCCGGGAGGTTGTGCACCTCGGTGGTTTCCACGAACGAGACATCCAGCTCGGGCAAGGCCGGAACGCCGGCCAATTCGTCTCTCTCCCCGGACGGAGCGTACGTCACAGCCCACGAAGAAGATGGCTCGGGACCGACCCCACCACCCAGCACGCCAGACGGCAAGCTGTCGATATCGATACGCTGCTGAGCCAAAACCGGCTCGGTAGCCACATCCATGAGAGGGGTCGGATCCACCTCGACATTTTCAGCCCAGGACGCGAACCGATCCACCACCGGCTCGGCGGCGGCAACGTCCGGTTCAACTTGCCCGTCACCAGACACGCCATCTGGCACCCTGCCCTGGTCTTGATCTGCCGTTGGCACGATGGCGACAGCGGCTTCCGGGGCGTCTTCTGTCGGCCACGGAATCGAAACCGGGCGCGCCAAACCGACCGAATCCGGCACGGAGGCCACGGTAGCGCTCTCGGATTGCACCTCCGGAGCTGCCACCGGCTCCGACCATTCCATGGTCAGCTCGGGGATATCCAACGCACTGTCCGGTAATGGTGCAGGCTCGGCCGACGTCGTCGCCGGTGTCAGCACAAAATCAAAGACGCCCGCACCCAGATCGCCCGCCGGGGCTGCTTCATTCTCCGGCGGCACCGGCACAGCCTTCTGCAACTCGGGCAGGACCTCGCCCAGCGCCAGCTCGTCCAAGGCAGCCACGTCGAGATCCAGCGACGGCAGGTTCGAAAAATCCACTACCGGCTCGTTACTCGCGGGCATCGGACCCACATCCAGCACATCGTCGAGGGGTAACTCAGGAATCTCCAGCTCGATGGCGGCGGCATCCGGCATGGCCGTCACCATCGCATCCAGTTCGCCGGAGAAGTCGAAGTCTGGCAGCTCGAAGGGAGGCTCTTCCGCCAGGACGGGCGGCGCAGCTTCTTCGACTACGTCGGTCAACACCGGGAGTTCCAGACCAGCAGGAAGCGATGCGTTTTGCGAGGGATTCATCTCAGAGGTGACTCATATCGTGATGTTCGATCTCGTAGGCTGCCGCGCGGTAGAACCGAAAGCGCTCGCGCGCTGTCGCCAACGACGCCTCGTCGCAACCGACAATTTCCAGAATACGGGCAAAGTGCTCGGGGTGTGCCGGCAACTCCGGCCCCAGATTCAACAGAACCGGGTGCTCCAACTCGGGTGGCAAGCGCGTCGTGAGCCAGATCGGCGTTTCCGGCGCTTCGCCAGCCTCCAGCTCACAATGCGGCACGAACTGGGTATCCGCGATGCTCCACAAGCGGGCGGTGAAACCGGCCAATTGCCCTTCGTCGGCCAACCACACCAGCAAACGCTCGCCCTTGCGGAATACCGTTTGGGCAAGCCGGCAAGCAAAAGCCTGGGGGTCGGCGACGTTGGTGTAAAAGTCAATCCGCGGCATCGTCAACCAAATCGTGAGATTCGCGCCGTGGCCGGCCGCGACGCACCACGTTACCGACGGCGATATCGGCTCGGTCCTGCAGGAACTGAACCAACAGCGGCACGGGACGGCCGGTAGCCCCCTTGTCCTTGCCGCTCTTCCATGCGGTTCCGGCAATATCCATGTGGGCCCAATCGAAGGACTTGGCAAAACGAGACAGGAAACATGCCGCGGTAATGCTGCCGGCCGGGCGCCCACCGGTATTGACCATGTCGGCGAACGGGCTCTTGATCGCCTCCTGATACTCGTCCCACAGCGGCAAGTGCCAGGCACGATCGCCGACTTCTTCGCCCGCCGCCAGCAGTTCGCGCGCCAGGGAATCCTGGTTGCTGTAGAGGCCACTGGCGACGTTGCCCAAGGCGATGATGCAGGCGCCGGTCAGCGTGGCGACGTCGATGACCAATGCCGGATTGAAGCGTTCGGCAAAAGTCAGGGCATCGCACAGGATCAGTCGGCCTTCGGCGTCGGTATTGAGAATCTCGACGGTCTGACCGGACATGGTCGTCACGATGTCACCCGGTTTGTTGGCCTTGCCCGACGGCATGTTTTCGCAGGTGGGAACGATGGCGATCAGGTTCAGCGGCAGCTGCATTTCGACAGCGGAGCGGAATGCGCCCAGCACGGTCGCCGCGCCGCACATGTCGTACTTCATCTCGTCCATGCCTTCGCTTTGCTTGAGCGAAATGCCGCCGGAATCGAATGTAATGCCCTTGCCGACCAGCACAATCGGCTTATCGTCCGTCTTGCCGCCCTGGTAGGACAGTACGATCAGACGAGCCTCTTCTTCGCTGCCCTTGGCCACCGACAGGAAGGAGGTCAGGCCTAGCGCCTCGATGGCGTCGGGAGCGTAGATATCGGCCTTGACCGAGAACTGGCGGGCCATGTCCTCCGCCTGCCGGGCGAGATAATCCGGCGTGCATACGTTACCCGGCAGGTTGCCCAGGTCCTTGGCGAAATTCATCCCGTTGCCGATGGCCAGGCCGCGCTGCAGACCTTTTTCGCCGTCGGCCAGGTCGCTGCGACGCGGCACCGCGAGGGTGAGCTTGCGCGGCTCGCGCGGACCGTCTTCGGACTTGGTCTTGAAGCGGTCGAAACGATACAGGGCGTCGAGCGTTACTACGGTCGCCTGTTCGATCATCCACTCCGCATCATGCTTCTTGACCGTCAGTTCGGTCAGATAGCTCACAGCCTCATTGGCCGACGTCTGCGTCAGGGCCCGAACCGAGCTGCGGATCGCCTCGCGATACTCCTTGGCGCGGAAATCACGCTCCTTGCCCAAGCCGACCAGCATCACCCGGTCGCACAGGGTATGCGGCACCGCATGCAGGATGAGGGTGGAGCCCAACTTCCCCTCCATGTCTCCGCGGCGGATCACATCGCTGATGAAACCGTTGGAAATGCGATCGAGCAGGTCCGCAGCGAAGGTCAGCTTGCGCGACTCGAACACGCCGACGATAACGCAGGCGACGCGCTGTTTTTCCGGGCTACCGCTTTTTATGTTAAATTCCATCGTGAACTCTCATGGATTATGTGCGTCAATTATGCCTGTTCCAACCGTGTGTCAGCCGGTTACGCCCAAGAATAGAGGCATTGACCGCAAACAGATAGTCTCCCACTCCAGAATCTGCCAAACAGGCACCTCTGAAAATTCATTCAAATTATCTCTACGCTTAACATAAAAAGTCAAAAAGGCCCTGCTCAATGGTTTTTCAAAAAAGCCTGACCCGTGAATTGACTTTTACTGCGGTCAGCGTGTTCGTGGTCCTGTTGGCCATTCTGGTCACTACCCAGACCATCAATCTGCTCGGCCGTGCCGCCGAGGGGCGCATCGCCAACGAGGCGGTAGCGGCCCTGATCGGGTTCTGGACACTCGGCTTGTTTCCCCTGCTGTTGATTCTCACCGTATTCATCAGTGTCCTGGTGGTGTTGACCCGACTCTGGCGGGATCATGAAATGGCCGTCTGGCTGGCCTCGGGTGTGTCGCTCAAGGACTGGGTCAAGCCGGTGCTGCGTTTTGCCGTTCCCTTGGCCATTCTGGTCGGCATCTCATCGCTACTGATTGGACCCTGGGCTGAGCAGCGCAGCCACGAATACGCCGAAATCCTCAAACAACACGAAGATGTTTCGGCCATATCCCCCGGCATTTTCAAGGAGTCCCACTCCTCCCGTCGCGTCTATTTCGTCGAGAATTTCTCCGGAAAGAACGGCTCGGCCGCCAACATCTTCATGCAGGACATGAGCAAGGGTAAGGTGGCCAGTATTTTCGCCAAATCCGGCCGAATCGTGACCAACGAGCAGGGCGAGCGGCTTCTGGTGCTGGAAAACGGCCGGCGCTATGTCGGCAATCCGGGCGAGGCGGACTATGAAGTCGCCGAATTTGCCCGCTACAGCGTGGTCATCAATGACCAACCCCAGTTTATTCCCTCAGGCAACTCGCGCCAGACCATGACCTCCGCCGCGCTGGCCCTGAGCGACAAGGCCGGCGACAAGGCCGAACTCGGCTGGCGGCTGTCCATGCCCATCAGCACGGTCGTCCTGGCGCTACTCGCCATTCCCTTGTCTTATTTCAATCCGCGCAGCGGCCACACCTACAACCTTCTGCTGGCCCTGCTGGCTTACTTCGTTTACCAAAATGCCCTAACCCTATGCCGTAACTGGGTGCTGCAAGATCGCCTGAGCGCCTATGCGATGCTGGCCCCCCATATGCTGATGTTGCTGGTAGCACTCGGCATGCTGACGTACCGCAACCGCCCGGCCAGTTCACCGGGTCGCTTCCTGGGCCAGCTCATCCGGAAATCCTGATCCATGAAACTGATTTACCGCTACATCACCACCCAGCTGACCGTGGCCACGCTGTATGCACTGGCAGCCCTGCTCGCACTGTACGCCTTCTTCGACGTCATCAAAGAAGTCCCCGACTTGGGACACGGCAGCTATGGCGTGCCGCAGATGCTGCTCTACATTGCGCTCTTGATGCCGGGGCACGCCTACGAGCTGATGCCCCTCGTGGTGCTGATCGGCGGCATGGTCGCCATGACCCAGCTCGCCACCAGCAGCGAATACACCATCATCCGCACCAGTGGCGTCACCCTCGCCCAGGTCGCGGGCGTGCTGTTGCGTTTCGGCATCGGCTTTGCCGTGATCACCGGCCTGCTGGGCGAATTCGGCGCCCCGTTCTCTGAAAAGCAGGCGGAGCGCATGAAACTATCGGCGACCAAGTCGATGGTCACTCAGGAGTTCCACTCGGGCATCTGGGTCAAGGATGACCAGAATTTCATCAACGTGGGCGAAATGCTGCCGGACAACACCCTGCTCGGGGTTCGTATCTACACCTACGACAAGGACTACCGCCTGGTGCAAACCCGTTTTGCCGAGCGCGGTACCTATCAGCGGCCACAGCACGTGTGGCGACTCGAAAAGGTCAAGGAAACCACGCTGGGCGACAAGGCGACTACAACACGCCAACTCAACACCCTGGATTGGCATTCGGTGATCGAACCGTCGATCCTCGACGTGCTGCTGGTGGTCCCCGAGCAGATGTCGGCCATGGACCTGACGACCTACATCGAACACTTGCGCAGCAATGAGCAGAAAACCCAACGCTACGAAATTGCCTTGTGGAGCAAATTTTTCTATCCGCTGGCCTGCATCTCCATGGCCCTGGTGGCTCTCGCCTTCACGCCGCGCCAACGCCGTCATGCCCAACTGGGGATAAGGCTGTTCGTCGGCATCTGCCTGGGGGTCGCCTTCCACTTCGTCAACCGGCTGTTTGCGCACCTGGGCCTGCTCTACGACTGGAATGCCATGTTTGCGGCCACGCTCCCCACCCTGTTGTTCCTGCTGGCGGGCATTACCATCACCGTGCGACAAGAAAGGCGCTGACATGACCGATCCGATGCTCGAACGCTGCAAAGCCTGGCGCCGGACACTCAACGACGGTCGTCAGCGGCTGGCTGAGGCCTACTTGAAGAAGCGTGATCCGGAGCGCTTCCTCAAGCAATACAGCCAGGTTGTCGATGGCATCCTGCAGGACATGTGGGGAGCACTGGAGCTCGGCCAGCAGGCGGCGCTGGTCGCGGTCGGCGGCTACGGGCGCGGGCAATTGTTCCCGCACTCCGACATCGACCTGCTGTTCCTGCTGCCATCGGCCACCGAAACCGAGCTGAACGATGCGATCACCCGCCTGATCGGCCTGATGTGGGATAGCGGACTGGAGGTCGGCCACAGCGTGCGCACCCTCGCGGAGTGCCTGGAAGAAGCCGCCAACGACATTACGATCGAGACCACGCTGCTGGAAAATCGTTTCCTTGCCGGAGACGCCCAGCTACACCAGGAAGTCTGTACCGCGCTCGCCCAGCAGCGCGACCCATTGGCCTTTTTCGAAGGCAAGATTCTCGAACAGCAGCAGCGTCATAACCGCTACTTCGGTGTCACCAACAACCTCGAGCCGAACGTCAAGGAAAGCCTGGGCGGCTTGCGAGACCTGCAAACCATCCTGTGGATCAGCAAGGCCATCGATCTGGGCGACAACTGGGATGCGCTGGTGCGGCGCGGCATCCTGACCTTGGCCGAAGCCCGCCTGATCAAGCATAGCGAGAGCCAGCTGCAGAAACTGCGCATCGACCTGCACCTGCTGGCGCGCCGGCGCGAAGATCGTCTGATCTTCGACCTGCAACAGCAAATGGGCCTGGCTTGGGGGCTCAAGGACACCCCGGCCAAGCGCGCCAGTGAACAGGTAATGCAGTTGTATTACCGTGCCGCCAAGACGGTCGGCCAGCTGAACGGCATTCTGCTCCCCAACCTGCGGGCACGGATTTATTCGCAGGTGCCGCGCGTCACACAGAATCTCAACGCCCGCTTCTATAGCGTCAACGGCATGCTGGGGATTCGTCGCCCGGACGTGTTTGAGAAAGAACCGTCGGCGATTCTGGAGGCCTTCCTGATCCTGCAGAGAAACCCGGAATTGACCGGCTTTGCGCCGCGCATGCTGCGCGCCCTATGGCACGCGCGCAGCCGCATCAACGAGAAATTCCGCCGCGACCCGACCAATCGGGCGCTATTCATGCAGATTCTGCGCGAACCCGGTCTGACCCGAACGCTGCGACGCATGAATCTGTACGGCGTACTGGGCAAGTACCTGGCCAACTTCGGCCGCATCGTCGGTCAGATGCAACACGATCTGTTCCACGTTTACACTGTGGACGAACACATTTTGATGGTGGTGCGCAACCTGCGCCGCTTCGCCATCAGTGCTTTCAGCCACGAATACCCACTGCTCTCTAGGCTGATGAACGATTTTGTCCGGCCGGAAGCGCTGTACGCGGCCGGGCTGTTCCACGACATCGCCAAGGGCCGGGGCGGCGACCACTCGGAGCTCGGTAAGGACGACGCGCGCCAGTTCTGCGAAAGCCACGGCCTGTCGGCCGAAGATACCGAGCTGGTGGTGTGGCTGGTCGGCGAACACCTGACGATGTCGAGCGTCGCCCAAAAGCAGGACATCTACGATCCGGATACCGTGCTGCGCTTCGCCGACATGGTGCAAACCCCGCGCCGCCTCGCTGCACTGTACATGCTCACCGTGGCCGACATTCGCGGCACCAGTCCCAAGGTGTGGAACGCCTGGAAAGCCAAGCTGCTGGAAGACCTCTATCACGCCACACTCAAGGTACTGATGAGCGGCGGTGCACTGGACGTGGCCTCCGAGCTGAATGACCGCAAGCAGGAGGCCCTCACCCAATTACGCCTGTTCGCAGTACCCGACGACGCCATTCAGCGTTTCTGGGATGAGCTGGACACGGTCTATTTCCTGCGCCACGAAGCACGCGAGATCGCCTGGCACACCCGGGTGCTGAACCGTTTCACCCACGTCACCGAACCGATGGTCAAGACGCGACTGTCGGACGACCGCGAAGGCATCCAGGTTCTGGTCTATACCCCGGACCAGCCGGAGCTGTTCGCCCGCATCTGCGCCTTCTTCGGTCGCAGCAATTACAGCATTGCCGACGCCAAGATTCATACCACGCGGCACGGCTACGCGCTGGACACGTTCCACGTCTTTATCCCGGAGCACCATGATGGCGACTACCGGGATATGATCAACTTCATCGAATTCGAACTGGCGGACTGCCTGAAAAAAGCGGCACCGATCGCTCTGCCTCCCGCGGGCCGTATCAGCCGCCATCTCAAGCACTTCCCGGTCAGCCCCCAGGTCATGATCCGCCCCGACGACCGCGACAACTTCTTCGTGCTGACGATCGTTGCGGGCGACCGGCCCGGCCTTCTGGCGCGGATCGCCAAGGTGCTGACCGGCTACCGGCTCAACGTCCACTCGGCCAAGATCATGACGCTGGGCAGCCGCGTCGAGGACTCCTTCCTGGTCACCGGCTCGGCGTTGAAAGACGGCAAGAGCGTGCTGGCGCTGGAGGGAGAACTGCTCGAAACGCTGCGCCTGTAACGAAGGAGAAAAGCATGCTGTTCCTAGAAGACCTGACCCCCGGCCGACGCTTCGAGACCGGTAGCCATACCCTCACCGAGGAAGAGTTGCTGGCCTTCGCGCACCAGTTCGACCCGCAGTTTTTCCATACCGACCACGAAGCGGCCAAGAACAGCGTGTTCGATGGCCTTGCCGCCAGCGGCTGGCACACCAGCAGCCTCAGCATGCGCCTGGTCGCCCTGTCCGAGCTGGGCACGGTGGCGAACGGGCTGGTCGGCATGGACATCATTTCGATGCGATGGCCACGCCCCACCCGCGCCGGGGACATCCTCACCGTGTGTGTCGAGGTGCTGGAAAACCGTCGCTCCAACAGCCAGCCCGGCTTCGGCATCGTCACCGTACGCTGGACCACCACCAATCAACGGCAGGAAATCGCCATGCAACTGGAAAACCGCATCTGGGTCCAGGCGCGCGGTGAAGCGGACTGAGCCGATAGAGCCGGCCCGCCCGACATGATCGTTTGAGGGTTAAGCAGGGCGTGCCACAACAGCAGCGGCATACCCCGAACAGAAAAAAGCAGACTCTGGGCACCAGCACGGCTGCCCCACTGAGCAGGTCTTCAGCGGGTATTCCACTTGTGGAAATCGGCTGTCAGCTTGGAGAGGTCGCCGGCCGTTTCGGCCAGATGGTTCGAGCTCTGCTCGATGGCACGCGTGGTATGCAGATTCTGCTCGGCGATGGCGTTGAGCTGCTCCAGCGAGGCCGCCACCTCGTGCACCGACTGCGAGTTCTCCTCCATGCCCATGGCGAGATCGTTGGCTTGACGCCGCGCCTGCTCGGCCACCTGCATCAGGCTCTCGAGGTTGGCCGAAGATTGGCGGATATGCCCGCTGACCTCTTCCACCTCTTCGACCGTGGCATCCATGCTGGAGACGGCCTGGCGCGTGATCTCGCCAATTTGCTGAACCACTTCGGTAATCGAGCCGGTTGCCGAACTGGTCCGTTCCGCAAGTTTGCGCACCTCGTCGGCCACCACGGAAAAGCCGCGTCCCGCCTCGCCGGCGCGCGCCGCCTCGATGGCTGCGTTGAGTGCCAGCAGGTTAGTCTGCTCGGCGATCTCGTGGATCATGTCGGTCATGGTGCGGATACGCTGCATCGAGTGATCCATTTCGGAGATCGCTGCGCGTGAGGTTCCAACCACCGACACCGTGCGCTCGGCAGCCCGCGTCGCCGCCTGCATCGTGTCCTTGCCGGCTTCGGCAACCGATTTCGTCGATTCGGCCCCGTTCAGATTCTGCTCCGCCAGTTCCGCCACATCTTTGATCGCCGCGCTCATGGTTTCCATGTTGCGACTGATCTGCATCAGGCCTTCGCCCTGCTGCACCGAGCGCGCCGCCAGCGAATGCATCTCGTCGCGCAACTGGTCAGCCTGGCCGGAGGTCCGCGAACCCGCACCGATCACATCCGCCACCACGGCGCGATAATGGATGCGCAACGACTCCAGACCGCCGATCACCTCGCCCAGCAGCCCGCCATCACGGACCTGGAGGTTGCGGCCGAGCCGCCCCTCCGCGAGATCACCGAATCCCTGCCGCAACAGGCCCAACACCTTGTTGACCCGCCACCATCCCCAAGCCCCGCCACTCACCGCCAGCACAGCGCCGGCCGTGGCAAGCGCTGCCCCGCCCGCTCCTGGCGGCACTAGACTGCCGGCCAACAACAACACGACCCCGCTCCCCGCCAGCAAAGGGGCCCAGCGCAGCACGTCGATGCAACGCCGCAAGGCCTTGAGGGTGGACGGCACCACCGCCTGCTTGTTGCGGACAGCCTGGTACAACACAGTGGCCGCCGCAATTTCCTCGCGCCGAGGCGCCGATCGCACCGACATGTAACCGGTAATCTTGCCATGCTCGGTAATCGGCGTGACATACGCCTCCACCCAGTAAAAATCACCATTCTTGCAGCGATTTTTGACCAAGCCCCGCCACGGCCGCCCCGTCTTGATGGTCTCCCACAGGTCGGCAAAGGCCTCGGGCGGCATATCCGGATGGCGCACGATGTTGTGATTGCGGCCGACCAATTCCGCTTCGCTGAAGCCGCTGATATCGACAAAGGCACGGTTCACATAGGTGATGCTGCCCTTGGCATCGGTCTTGCTGACGATAGGGTTGGATGGGTCGACCAGATGTTCCTGGTCGGTAACCGGCAGGTTGATTTTCACGAAACGATCTCAGAAATAACGATATTTTATAATTATTATTTATAATAAATAATTGCCCGGAACAAAGCAAAGCAATCGTCGCTCACTTTGCCTTGAGCGACATCAAGCCGATCAAAACCGGCGCGAGATGGTCGGGTGGTCCATGGCGGGGATCGGCGGAAGGATGGGGCAGGCGGTTGACCGGGAAACCACCCATGGTGGTCGCTAGTGCTAACCGGGTTCAGGTGACGTTGTTGAATCTGGCCAAGGGGAGGCAAAGAGCGTGGAAAGCGGGGTTCTGCGGGCAAATCGCGTATCCCGGCCACCACGGCAGGGCTCGCATCCCCGCTCTATTCTACTTATCGCACCAGCCCTCCCTGGCCGGAGGACGCAACCACTCGACAATGGTCTGCCACGCGGCACGATCCCTAGCCACCTTGCTGGCAGGCAGATCGAACAAGGTCAGGCCTTGCGCCGCGGCCTGCACATACAACTGGGTATCCCGCAGCCAGCTCAGCACTGCCACGTCGTGGCGCTGCAGAAAGGACTCCAGCTCGCGCGCCGAGCGGGTGCGCGGGTCGACACGCATGCCGACCACCGCCATGAATACCTTGTTTTTCCTGATCGCCTTTTCTTCCAGCAGCCGATGGAAGAATTCCTCGCTCGCCCACATGTCGAACGGGGAAGGCTGAATCGGGATCAAGATACGGTCGACCCGGGAGATCAGGCTGTTGAGTCGCTTGCCATGCAGCCCGGCAGGGCTATCCAGCACCACGACGCTGGTGCCCTTCGGCGGCTTTGCCGGCTCGCCGGGCTCGACCTGCCAGCCGTGAATGCTCGGCAGTGCCGGCGGGCGTTGTGCCAGCCAGCGAAGGGAAGACTGCTGCCGATCGACATCGCCGAGCATGACCTTGTCACCGCTGTTGGCAAAATATCCGGCCAGATTTGTCGCCAGGGTCGATTTGCCACTCCCACCCTTGGGGTTGGCAACCAGCACCGAAAGCACCATGCTCGTCTCCATTGCATCACGGCGCGATGACTCTACCAAAGCCATCGCCCTTGCCTGTTTTCGGAAATTCTGTTCAGCTTGCCGCTGGATACAGGGAAACAACCATGATACGCAGCTTTGACGCCGTCTTGTTCGATATGGACGGCCTGATGATAGATACCGAATCGGTGAGCGCTTCGAGCTGGCGCCTGGCGGGCGAATCGCTCGACATCCAGATCCCCGAGGAGCTGATTCACAGCATGGTCGGCCTGTCGGTCAGCCGGAGCCTGGAGAGGGTCATCGAGCACTACGGCGACCGCACCCTCGGCCAAGCCTTGAGCGAAGCCTGCCGTCATCACTACCGGCGCCAGCTCGCCGAGGATGACATTCCCCTCAAGAGTGGTATCGAAGCAGTGCTGGATTGGCTGAGCGAACAGGACATTCCGCGCGCCGTGGCGACGTCGACACAGCGGCTGATGTGCGACCTCAAACTGCAACGCACCGGTTTGGCGCGTTATTTCGACATCAGCGTTGCCGGTGACGAGGTCCCGCATACCAAACCGGCCCCCGATGTTTACCTGGCCGCCGCCGCCGGGCTCGACATCGCACCTGAGCGCTGCATTGTGCTTGAGGACTCTCCGTACGGGCTCCTGGCGGGACACACCGCAGGCATGCGTGTCATCCTGGTGCCAGACCTGATCAAGCCGAGCCCGGAAGACAACGCCAAGGCCCTCGCCACGTGCGACACCCTGCACGACGCCCTGAACCTCCTCAAGTCACTGTGACATCGACAGGTTGGCCGAACACCTCGGCTAACCTATCCCCGGGCCTTTCCGTCAGTTGGCGCCTTGGCACTGGTCTTCAAGAACCGTCAACGCCCCGTACAGATAATCGGTCAGCTGGGCCAGCAACTGCCCGCCCTGCTCCGCCGGCGCTTCCAGAGTCAGCTGCACCCGATCGCCGTAAGCGGCCTCCAGTACGACCACCCCATGATCCGAACAAAAGCGCCGCAATCGCGACTCCTCGGCAAAGCCGGTACTGACCCTGTAGCGAGCCAGCTTGACGGTCGGCAGTAGCTGGGCCTGCTGCAACGCGGTACTCACTGCCTGGGCATAGGCTCGCACCAAGCCGCCTGCTCCCAGTTTGATCCCCCCGAAATAGCGCACCACTACCGCCAGCACGTTGCCCACGTCCTTGTGCGTCAGCACCGCATACATCGGCTTGGCCGCCGTGCCGGAAGGCTCACCATCGTCGTCGAGTCCCGAATCCCCTTCCGTCAGCAGGACCGAGCAGTAATGCCGGGCATCCTTCCAGCGCTGACACACCTCGGCCAAGCGGTCCATGGCCTCGGCCCGGCTGGTCACCGGATAGAGTACGGCGATAAAGCGGCTTTTCTTGATCTCGATCTCGGCCGTTACCGGTGCCGCCAGTTGCAACATTGCTGCCTTCCCTCAAACTGAAGCCATGAATAAATCACACTGTGCCTACCTGGATCGATTCGCGGGCGCGCGGCAGCACACCCTGCTACCCGAGTTTTGTTAGCACACGCAAAGCCCCCATCTTACCCGAAGCCCCACCTAGACTGAGATGAAGCAAAGCAATTGCCGATGAGCCCGGCCAGGCCAACACGTCTCTCATGCTTGTCACCAACCCAGCCGGGACGGACAATAACCCATTCATCATGGCCGGAAAGGTAACAATGCCGATCACCCCTACCCTATGGTTCGCCTGCGCCGTGGTTGCCCTAATCGCCGAGTTCGTCACCGGCACCTTCTACCTTTTGGTGGTAGCGCTAGCCCTGGCCGGGGGTGGGCTGGCGGCACTAAGCGGCTTGGGAACCGCCGCCGAGCTGACCGCTGCCAGCCTGACCGGCGTGATCGGACTGTGGCTCGTCACCCGCTGGAAGCAGCGCCACGCCAACCCGCGCCAGCCTCGCCGCGAACCTGACTTCGGCCAACCCGTACGCATCGTCAGCATTGGCGGCAATGGTCAGGCCCGCGTCCATTACCGTGGCACCGAATGGGACGCCGAGCTGCTCGACCCCACCCTCTCTCGCGGCCAGACCGGTTACATCACCGGCAGCGATGGCGGCCGGCTCAAGATTTCCTCAACACCACCAGGACAACACTAATGGAACTGGCGCTCATCCTCTTTCTGGCCGTAGTGATCTTCGTCCTCAAGTCGATCAAAGTCGTACCGCAACAGCATGCCTACGTGATCGAGCGGCTCGGACGCTACCACGGCACGCTGCAGCCCGGACTCAGCATCGTCGTACCTTTCGTCGATCGCGTCGCCTACAAGCACATCCTCAAGGAGATTCCGCTCGACGTTCCCAGCCAGATTTGTATCACGCGCGACAACACCCAGCTCAAGGTCGACGGTATCCTGTACTTTCAGGTCACCGACCCGCAGCGCGCCTCCTATGGCTCCAGCGACTACATACTGGCCATCACCCAACTGGCCCAGACCACGCTGCGTTCGGTTATCGGCAAGATGGAACTCGACAAGACCTTCGAGGAGCGTGACGAGATCAATCGCGCGGTCGTGGCGGCACTCGACGAAGCCGCCTTCTCCTGGGGGGTCAAGGTGCTGCGCTATGAGATCAAGGACCTGGTGCCTCCGCAGGACATCCTGCACGCCATGCAGGCACAGATCACGGCCGAGAGGGAAAAGCGCGCCCTGATCGCCTCGTCGGAAGGCCGCAAGATGGAACAGATCAACATCGCCTCCGGCACGCGTGAAGCAGCCATCCAGCAGTCACAGGGTGAAATGCAGGCCACCATCAACCAGTCGGAAGGGGCAAAGCAGGCTGCCATCAACAAGGCCCTTGGCGAAGCGGAAGCCCTGCGCCTGGTTGCCACCGCCACGGCCGAAGCCATCCAGCGCGTGGCCGGGGCGATCAAGACTGAGGGCGGCATCGAAGCGGTGAACCTCAGGGTGGCCGAGCAATATGTCGACGCGTTCGGCAAGCTCGCCAAAGAGAACAATACCCTGATCCTGCCCGGCAACGTCGCCGATATCGGCGGCCTGGTTGCCAGCGCCATGAGCATCGTCAAGCAGGTTCAACGTTAAGACAGCCTACGGCCGCAGCTTGTATTGCGGCCGGCCTGCCCCCATAATCGTTTGCATGAAATTCCTGTCCGACCTCTTTCCCGTCCTGCTGTTCTTCGGTGCCTACTGGTTCAGCAGAGACATGTTTATCGCCACCGCCGTCGCCATTGCCGCCACCACATTGCAAGTGGCCAGTGCTTGGCTGCGCCACCGCAAGGTCGAAACCATGCAATGGGTCAGCCTCGGGCTGATCGTGGTGCTGGGCGGTGCCACCTTGCTGCTGCATGACAAGCATTTCATCATGTGGAAGCCGACCGTACTGTACTGGATCATGGGCGCTGGGCTGCTGATCGGGGAACTTGCCGGCAAGAACGGCATCAGAGCCTTGGTTGGACAGCAAATGGAGCTCCCCGCAGCCGTATGGCGCAAGCTCAATTACGCATGGGTGGCATTCTTTGCCCTAATGGGTGCGCTTAACCTGTTCGTTGCCTACCGCTTCAGTGAAGACATCTGGGTCAATTTCAAGCTGTTTGGTGGATTGGGCCTGATGTTCGCCTTCGTCATCGCCCAAAGCCTGTTTCTCTCCAAGTATCTAGAGGAAAAAAGTAATGCTGTACGCCATTATCGGCCAGGACCAGCCAGGCTCTCTGGAAAACCGTCTGGCCGCCCGCCCGGCTCACCTGGCGCGCTTGCAGGCTTTGCAAGAGCAGGGCCGCTTGCTCGTCGCCGGGCCGTTTCCGGCCATCGACTCGCCTGATCCGGGTCCTGCCGGATTCAGCGGCAGCCTGATCGTGGCCGAATTCGCTTCACTCGACGAGGCGCGCGACTGGGCCGATGCCGACCCCTACGTCGCTGCCGGCGTTTACGCGCAGGTCGAAATCAAACCGTTCCGCAAGGTTTTTCCGGCATGAGCGACATCCTGCAACGGATGCAAGAACGCCTGTTCAGCCTGCAACCCGAACACCTCGACATCGAGGACGATAGCGCCGCCCATGCCGGCCATGCCGGCGCCCGATCGGGTGGTGGACACTATAACCTGACCATTGTCAGCCCCTGCTTCGCGGGTCTGAGTCGTGTCAAGCGCCACCAAATGGTATACGAGGCGCTGGGCGATCTCATGAAAACCGGCATCCATGCCCTGGCCATCAAGGCTTTCGCCCCGAACGAAATCTGATATCACCAATAAGGATTCCCCCATGCGACATTCCCGTCTCGCCGCCCTGCTGTTCGTTGCCGCCATCGGCATCCCCGGCCTCGCTGCTGCGCAAGCCGTTGCCACCGTCAACGGTGTCGCCATCGACAAAAAAGACGTCGACGAAGCCGTCACCATGCTGAGCAAGAATAGCAATGGCAAAGTCCAGGACAGCCCGGCACTGCGCGAGCAGATCAAGGAAAACCTGATCAACAAGCAGCTGATCCTGCAGGAAGCCACGCGCCGTGGCCTGGAAAAACAGCCGGATTTCGTCGAGCGCCTGCAGAACGTTCGTGAAGAGATGCTGCGCGATGCGCTGTTTGCCGAGATCGTGAAACAGAGCCCGGTTACCGACGCCAAGATCAAGGCCCGCTATGACCAGCTCGCCTCCCAGCAGGCCGGTAGCAAGGAAGTGCACGCCCGCCAGATCATGGTGGCCAGCGAGGCGGAAGCCACCAAGGTGATCGCCGACCTGAAGAAGGGCAAGAAATTCGAAGACCTGGCCAAGACGCTTTCCAAAGACCCGGCCGCCAAACAATCTGGCGGCGACATGGGCTGGGGCAACCTGAGCCAGATGGAGCCCAAGCTGGCTGAAGCACTGAAAGGTCTGGGCAAGGGCCAGAGCAGCAGCCAGCCGTTCAAATCCGGGCTGGGCTGGCACGTATTCAAGATTGAAGACATCCGCGACGCCAAGTTGCCGCCGCTGAACGAAGTGAAAGCCCAGATCGCTCGCCAGATTCAGCAAGAAGACGTAGCCAAGGCCGTCGGTGAACTTCGCTCCAAGGCCAAAATCCAGTAAATCAAGAACGACAAAGGATATTATCCAACATGCGCAAAACTCTGCTGCTTAGCACCCTGACCGCCGCCGTGCTGTCGACCGCCGTCTTGGCGGCGCCTCCGGTCGTCAACGGGACCGCCATTTCCCAGTCCCGTATCGACGCCGTCGTCCGCATGATGGAAGCCCAAGGCCAGCAGTCGTCGCCGGACCTGCAGGCCGCGGCGCGTGACCAACTGATTACCGCCGAAATCCTGCGTCAGGCAGCGGTGAAGAAAGGTCTCGACAAGTCGCCCGAATACCGCGCCGAGCTGGAGAACATGCAGACCATGGCACTGGCCAGCCGTCTGATCAAGGACTTCCAGCGCAGCAACCCGGTGAGCGATGCACAGCTGCGCGCCGAATACGACAAGATCAAGTCGCAGTTCCCGGAGAAGAAGAGCTATCATGCTCGCCACATCCTGGTTCCGACCGAAGCGGAAGCCAAGGCCGTGATCGATGCGTTGCGGAAGGGCAAGGCGTTTGACCAGCTGGCCAAGGAAAAGTCGATCGATCCGGGCAGCAAGAACAACGGCGGTGATCTCGGCTGGAGCGAAGCCAGCAACTTTGTAGCCCCGTTCTCCGAAGCCATGACCAAGCTGGCCAAGGGCCAGGTCACCTCGGAACCGGTCAAGACCGAATTTGGCTGGCACGTGATCAAGCTTGACGACGTGCGCACCGAAGCGGCCCCGCCGGTGGAACAGATCCGCCCGCAGCTGGAACAGCGCATCATGTCCGGCCGCATCGAGAAGTTCATCAGTGATCTGAAGGCCAAGGCCAGTATCCAGTAATCGGGATGCTAGTCATGAAAAAACGGGGCGGATAACCGCCCCGTTTTTTTTCATTGCCACACCCGCACTCACTCGTCGTCGCACCACTTCGGGGTTCGCTTGCCCATGAAGGCGGCCACCCCCTCCAGCTGCTCTTCCCCCCCGACCAGCCGCAGCATGGCTTGCTTCTCCAAAGCCAGATGTTCCTCCATGTCATGGTATGCACTGCCCACGATCAGCTTGCGTACCTCCTGGATGGCTCGCGGAGCCTGGCGCGCGACTTTATTCGCCAGACTGACGGCAACAATCTTGGACAGGCCGGGGTCAACCACCTCTTCCACCAGGCCAATGGACAAGGCCTTGGCCGCCGTGAGAATCTCACCGCCAAGAATGATCCGCTTCGCCCAGGACACACCGACCTTGTCAGTCAACGCCTTGGTGCCACCAGCGCAAGGCAGCAGCCCTACCTTGGTCTCCGGGAGACCAAGCTGCGCGCCGACTTCTGCCACCATGTAATCGCAAGCCAGGGCGCACTCCAGCCCTCCCCCCAAGGCATAGCCATTAATCGCGGCCACAGTTACTCCATGAAAACCGCGGATCGCACCGAATGCCAGCGCAAAGGCATCGATGACCTCGGCAGCCAACTGCCGGTCTCCGCCGGCAAACTGATTAAGGTCGGCACCGGCCGAGAAGAAGGCATCGCCTTCTCCAGTTAGCACCACGGAACGGATCAAATCGTCTTGTTCGATTTCCTCCATCACCGCCCCCAATTCACGCAGACTCGCCAACGTCCACAGGTTGGCCGGAGGGTTGTTGATGGTCAGAATGGCCGATTGCCCGAGTTTCTCGACAGTCACACTGTTCGCCATGATGCTCCTCACTACGCTCTCGTTTGTTATGGTTGTGAACGTTCATGGCGGCAGGCACCTCACAGCAGCCTCTCAGGGCAGCGCAGGGTGCGCCCAGCCATTGTTGACACAGATATTTACCAGTACAACAACTGTTTCTTACTTATTGATTTTTAGCTCTTTGCTTGGTGAATGCCAAAATAAAATCGGTGCCTTTTCAATTATTCCAAAGGCAAGAAAAGCGACATGCAGGTAGAGCCACTGCCTCTTTGGTAAAATCAGGCTTTCCGTAGTGGTGCCGTTGATGATTGAAACCAGTTTTCTTGTTTTGTTCCTGGCCGGGCTCCTCGGCGGTGGGCACTGTATCGGCATGTGTGGCGGCATAGTTACCGCGCTGTCCCTCAATCTGCCCGAGCAACGACGCGGTTTCATCCTGCTTTCCTACAATATCGGGCGCATGGCCAGCTACGTACTGATTGGCGCCTTACTCGGCGGTCTGGCGCAGGCAGGGCTCTCCTTGCTGCAAGTACGCCCGCTGCAAATTGGCCTCTACCTGCTGGCCAACGTGATGATCATCGGCGTGGGGTTATACCTGGCAGGGTTATCGCCCGCCATCACCCGCATCGAAGTGATCGGGAAGCCCGTGTGGCGGCGCTTGCAGCCACTGTTGGCTCCTCTGCTGCCGATACGCCATCCAGGTCAGGCGCTGCTGGCAGGCGCGCTGTGGGGATGGTTGCCGTGCGGATTGGTCTATAGTGCCAGCCTCACCGCCCTGGCCTCGGGGTCGGCCGCTCGTGGCGCGCTGGTCATGCTGGCGTTTGCTCTGGGAACGCTGCCCAATCTGCTCGCCATGGGTTTGTTCGCCAACACCTTGAAACGCTGGCTGCAAAAACGGCCAGTGCGGCTGATTGCCGGACTGGCCGTGGTGGGAATGGGTGTGTATCAATTACTCAGCCATCTGCTGCCGCAACACCCCCACTTTTGATCAACGGAACGATTTGAGAATGGTGTCCACGTTGTAACGGAACAGCGCCAGGTAACTATTGGCCGGGCCGTTGGGCGCCGACAGGGCATCGGCGTACAGTGCCGCGCCAGCCTTCACATTGGCCTCCCTTGCCAATTGCTCGAGCAGGCGCTTGTCGCTCATGTTCTCAAAGAAGATGGCCTTGACCTTTTCCTTTTTTACCTGCCGTACCAGCATCGCCACGGCCTTGGCTGACGCCTCGGTATCGGTGCTCACCCCCTGCGGCGACAGCAACTGGATGCCATAGCGCTTACCCAGGTAAGCAAAAGCGTCGTGCGAGGTCAGTACCTTGCGCTGCACGGCCGGCACGGCGGCAAAGGCCTTGGCCGCCCATTGATCCATCTCGCTCACCCTGCGTCCGTAGTCGGCCGCGCGCTGCCGGTAGACGGCTTGTCCCTCTGGATCCGCCTTGCTCAACCCTTCCGCAATGTTCTTGATGTAAGTCTGCACCCGCTCGGGGTCTTGCCAGGCGTGCGGGTCGACACCACCATGCTGGTGGCCGTGCTCTTCCACCCCATGCTCCTCCACCATCAACGGCTGGATACCCTTGCTGGCTTCGATCAGCGTTCCCTTGAACCCGGCGGAACGGGTAAGACGCCCCATCCACCCCTCGAAGCCCAGGCCGTTGACGACGAACACCTTGGCCGCGGCCAGGCGTTTCACGTCCGCCGGCGCCGGCTGAAACACGTGGGCATCTTGGTTAGGACCGACCAGCGACACCACTTCGACGCGGTCGCCGCCGATTTCACGGGTCATGTCCGCCACGATACTGAAACTGGCTATAACCGGCAGCTTGGCCCACGCCCACAAAGGCAGGCTCAAGAGGGCAACACCCAACAAAGTTTTCTTCATTTCTTTACCTTACGACTCGAAATGGCGGGCACGGATATAACGGGGCAAGGCCCCACCCAGCGGCGCCACGAACAGGGACAGCAGATAGAACAGCCCGGCCAGCAGGATGATCGCCGGCCCGGATGGAAGTTCAAAATGATAGGACAGCAGCAGCCCGCCGATGCCGCAGACAAACGCCAACCCGACCGAGAAGGCCAGCATGCGGCCGATGCTCGGCACCCACAGCCGGGCCGTGATGGCAGGCAGCATCATCAAACCCACCGCCATCAGCGTGCCCAGCGCCTGGAAGCCGGCCACCAGATTCAGCACGACCAGCATCAGGAATGCCAGATGCCAGATACCGCCTTTGCCGCCGACCGCACGCAGGAACACGGGGTCGAGGCTCTCCAGTACCAGCGGGCGATAGATGATCGCCAGCACCACTAGGCTGAACGACGCTACGCCGGACACCAGCAGCAAGGCGGCATCGTCCACCGCCAGCACCGAACCGAACAGGATGTGGATCAGGTCGACGTTGCTGCCATTGCGCGACACCAGCAATACCCCTACGGCCAGCGACAGCAGGTAGAAGGCAGCGAAGCTGGCGTCTTCCTTGACGGTGGTGAAACGGGTGGCGAGGCCAGCCAGCAACGCCACCAGCACCCCGGCGACAAAGCCTCCCAGGCTCATTGCCGGCAAGCTCAATCCGGCCACCATGAAACCGACCGCCGCCCCGGGCAGTACGGCGTGGCTCATCGCATCGCCCATCAGGCTCATGCGTCGCATCACCAGGAACAGGCCGACGGGGCCGCTACCCAGCGCCAGCGCCAGGCAGCCCGCCAAGGCACGGCGCATGAAGGCGAACTCGACGAAGGGCGAGATGAGCAGGTCGTACAAGTGCGTCATTACACCGCCTCCTCGTCCACACGGCAAACCGGAGCACGTTCGTGCCAGTGCGCTGCCGTTTCCGCCGCCCGGCGCAGGTTGAGGTCGGTCAACACCAGTTCAGTCTTGCCCCAGGCCACGACTTCGCGCGCCAGCAGCAACGTGTACGGGAAGTAGGCCCGTACCTGTTCATAATCGTGCAGCACCGCGATCACCGTGCGTCCTTCATCGCGCCAGCGGCGCACCAGCTCGAGCAGATCGTAAGTGGTCTTGGCATCGACGGCGTTGAACGGCTCGTCCAGCAGGATCAGCGGCGCATCCTGCAGCAGGATGCGGGCAAACAAGACGCGCTGGAACTGCCCGGTCGACAGGGCCGAGATCGGACGCTCGGCGAAGTCGACCAGCCCCACTGCCTGCAGCGCCTCCTGGATCTTCCCCCGCTGCTTTCGGCCAACCTTGCCGAACACCCCGGTCTGGTGCCACAGCCCCGTGGCCACCGGGTCGTGGACCGAAACCGGCAGGGTACGGTCTATCTCCGACTGTTGCGGCAGATAGGCAATGTCCTTGCGCTGAAACGGCCCCAGGTTGACATGACCGGAGTCCGGCTTCAGTGCGCCGATCATGGTCTTGAGCAGCGTGCTCTTGCCGGCGCCGTTGGGCCCGAAGATGGCGGTCGCCTCGGCTTCGGCAAACGATCCGCTGACGTGATGCACCGCCGGGTGACGCAGGTAGGAGACCGTCAGGTTCTCGACGCGAACACTCATTCCCCGCCCCCCATTGCCCAGCCGACGATGCTCCACAACAGGGCCAGCAGGACCAGCACGCCGCCCAGCCGCTCGGCCACCGACATTCCCATCAGGCTGACGCCAAGCTGCGGAGTGGGTTCCTGATGATGGTGATGATGATCATTATTCATGATGATGCCATTCACTGTTGTTCGATACAGGCGCGCAAGGCGGCCTCGATCTCTTCCGCATCCAACTCGGGCGCGATCAATTCGAAGCGGCTGTCACGACGCCAGGCAACCTGGCTCGCCCCCCACTGCCCTTCCGCCCAGTTGAGCCAGACCCACGAACCCAGCACCCGGAATACCCCCTTGGCACGCACCAGCCCCGGCACACGTTGCGGCAGGGTGTCGAAGAAATCCGTCAGCGCCTCGCCGTTGAAGTCCGTATCCGGGGAGAAGAGCCAGCCCTGCGAGCGCCAGTCCATGGCGGCCTGAGGCGGCACTGCCGGGCGATAACGCGATTTGGGCACCACCGCGAGGTCGAGCCAGGCCGGATCCAGCGCCCCCTGCCGCACCTCAGACACCAGCGATTTTGGCGGAAACAGACTGGCCGCCTGGCGCCGGAAGGCGTCCAGCATGTCGACGTCGGCCAGGTCGACCTTGTTGGCGACCAACACGTCGGCCAGTGAGACCTGGTCGCGATAAAGCGGCTGGCGGAAGTAATCGGGATTGGTGAACTGGCGTGGGTCAACCACGGTCAGTACCGCTCCCAGCGTCAGCGCATCGCCCAGCGGCGGTTCGCGCAATTCGTCGATCACGCCCGCGGCATGGGCCAGTCCGCTGGCTTCGATCAGAAGCCGGTCAGGCCGCTCTCGGCGCAGCAGGTTGGCCACGGTGACCGTCATTTGCGGACCGGCCACGCAGCACATGCAGCCACCGGCGATTTCAGCCACCGGTAGTTCGTCGCTGCTCAGAGCCGCGCCGTCGATACCCACCTCGCCAAATTCATTGACGATAACAGCCCAGCGCTCATGTGCCGGCCGGTTGGCGATCAGATGGCGCAAAGCTGTGGTTTTGCCCACCCCGAGAAACCCGGTGAACAGATTGACAATCGTTTTCTTCATGCGTGACATGCCTTGCATAACCCGGTGAGCAGCAAGTTCTGCTCACGACTTTCAAAACCCACCGCCTCGGTCACTTCCTTCAGCGCCCCCAAAAACTGGCTGGCATCGATTTCCTCGACCCGCCCGCACTGCTCGCACACCAGGATCAAACCATGGTGATTGCATTCGAAATGACTGCATACGACGAAGCCGTTCAAGGCATCCACCTTATGCAATAACCCCTGCTCGACCAGAAAGTCGAGTGCCCGGTAGACGGTTGGCGGCGCGGCCACACCGCGCTCGCGCTGCAGATCGGCCAACACCTGGTAAGCCTTGACCACGCCATCATATTCGAGCACCAGCTCGAGGATATGCCGGCGCAAGGCAGTGAGCTTGCAGCCTCGGTGCAGGCAATGCTGCTCGGCAGCGGCCAAATAGCTTTGCTTGTTCATCACGGGAAAGGTCAACGATTTTGGAGTGAAGTCATTATGTTATTATATAACACTTCCCTTCACAACTATTAACACTCTTGGCATGTATGATGGATTTCTCATGGTGTTAGACTGGCTTCACGCCAATCAACGACCGGAGAAGAACATATGAAGCGGATGCTATCGTGTCTGGCTGGCTGCCTCTTGGTAACCAGCGCGCTTGCCGCAGGCCTGATCACCCCTCGTTCCGACGCCTTCGCGCAGTGCCAGCAAGCGGCGCAGCGGACCGCGCAATCAGCGCCGGGCAAAAACAATCTGACGCGCGACGAACAGGCCAAACTGGCCGCTCATCTGGACATGCTCGCCGAGCAAACCCTGCAACTCGACACCCCTAGCCAGGCTGGTAAAGCCAGTCATTACACGGCACGTCGCTCGAAGCAGGCCGGCGAGCTGAGTTGAGACCAACCGTCCGTCACCGCTCCCTCGCGTTTTACCCGAGCGCTTCAGCTTAACTTAAGCTGAAGCGCTCACTCTTACCGGCTTGTTCAACCCGAGTTCGACGCCAATGACACTCCCGAAAAACCTTGCCCCCGCCCTCGCCCTGTTAGTTCTGTCGCTCCCGGTCTTGGCCTCGTCCGGGGAAGAGCGCCAGCAGTCCTTCAAGAAAATCCTGCGAACGTTCGAGCCGATGGGGCTGGTGGCACGCGATCGCGCACCGTACCGCAAGGATGAATTCATCAAGCAGGCGGATACACTGAAGCAGATCGCCGCGACCCCCTTCACCTTGTTCACGCCGAACAGCATCGACGCGAAAAGCCGAGCCAAGCCCGAAATCTGGAGCCAGCCGGAAAAATTCAAGGCCGCACAGCAGAAGTTTCTGACGGCGGTGAACGACCTCGATGCCGCGGCCAAAACGGGCGACATCGCCAACATCAAGCGCAGTTATGGCGTGGTGGCACAAAGCTGCAAATCCTGTCACGACAGTTTCCGCGGCCCGGAAAAGTGAGCCGCACGACAGCCATAAAAAAAGCTGGCATAGGCCAGCTTTTTTTATGGCTGTGTATCTGGAGGCTAGTGCAATAGCGCGTAGAACACCCCCGCCGAACCGCCCAGCGCGAGCAGTGCCAAGCCCGCCGGAGCAAAATGCAGCGAGCGGACCTGCCCATCGATCGCCTTGTAACCGGTAATCATCGGCAGCACCAGGTTTTTGCGCTTGACCACGCGATACACCAGAATGGCCAGCAGGTGCAGCGACACCAACACCAGCAACGCATCGAACGAGGCCTTGTGCCAGGCCGTAATGCGCTCGGCCACTTCGCCGGCGACACGGACCGCCAGCGGGCCATCGTACAGATAGCTGTCGACGTCGGCGGCAAACAGCCCGGAGAGCACCTGCAGCGACAAGGTGCAAAGCAGGGCCAGCACCATCCAGCCCCCCAGCGGGTTATGCCCCGGCTGCTCTACCTCGCTCAATTCGCCGCGCAGGTAGCGTACCACCGTGCGCGGCCCGGCCACGAAACGGCCAAAGCGCGCCGTCTCGCTGCCGAACACGCCCCATACCAAGCGAAACTGCAAGAGCGTGGCCAGCGTAAAACCCGCCAACTGATGGTAATGCAGCCAGTCGCCGCCCTGTTTGCCGGTAAACCACATGGCGCCAAACAGCCCGGCCATACCCCAGTGAAACAGGCGAAGCGGCAGATCCCACACCAGCACCCGCCGCTTCACGCTATTACACCCCGGCGCCATGCGCCTGCTGGTCGGCGTGGTAGCTGGAACGCACCATGGCGCCAACCGCCGCATGCTTGAAGCCGGCTTCGTAAGCCTTGTCCTCGAATTGCTTGAACACGGTCGGATGGACGTAGCGCAGCACCGGCAGGTGGCCGTCGGTCGGCTGCAGATACTGGCCGATGGTGATCATGTCGATGTCGTGGGCGCGCATGTCGGCCATCACTTCGTACACTTCCTCGTCGGTCTCGCCGAGGCCGACCATGATGCCGGACTTGGTCGACACGTTCGGGTTGCGCGCCTTGAATTCCTTGAGCAGGGTGAGCGAGTGCTGGTAATCGGCACCCGGACGAGCCTGCTTGTAGAGACGCGGCGCGGTCTCCAGGTTGTGGTTCATTACGTCCGGAGGCGTTTGCGTCAGGATGTCCAGCGCAATGTCGAGACGACCGCGGAAGTCCGGCACCAGCACTTCGATCTGGGTGCTCGGCGACAACTTGCGGATTTCGCTGATGCAGTCGGCAAAGTGCTGGGCGCCGCCGTCACGCAGGTCGTCGCGGTCGACCGAGGTGATCACCACGTACTTGAGCCGGAGCGCGGCCACGGTTTCGGCCAGGTGCTTGGGCTCGTTCGGATCGAGCGGGTTGGGACGACCATGGCCGACGTCGCAGAACGGGCAGCGCCGGGTGCAAATGTCGCCCATGATCATGAAGGTGGCGGTGCCGTTGCTGAAACACTCGCCGATGTTCGGGCAAGTGGCTTCTTCACAGACGGTATGCAGCTTCTGCTCGCGCAGGATCTGCTTGATCTCGTTGAAACGCTGGCCGTTGGGCAGCTTGGCGCGAATCCACTCGGGCTTCTTCAGTTTTTCGTCGAGCGGCACGATCTTGATCGGGATGCGTGCGGTCTTTTCGGCGCCCTTGTGCTTCACGCCAGTCTGGTTGTCCAGTTTCATGCGGTCTCCTTCTTCACCGTCAGGTGTCGCTCCAGGTGCGGCAGCAGGCGTTCAGCCGTTTCAGCTACCGTCAGCGAAGCGCCTTGGTCTTTGATCTGCGTGACCTTGAGGCCGGCGTAGCCGCAAGGGTTGATCCAGCTGAACGGTGTCAGGTCCATGTCCACGTTCAGGCTCAGACCGTGATACACCGCGCCGTTCTTGATGCGCAGTCCCAGCGAGGCGATCTTCTCGCCCCGCACGTATACCCCCGGCGCATTGACGTCGCCGTTGGCTTCGATACCCAGTTCGGCCAAGAGATCGATGACCGATTGTTCGATGCGCCGCACCAGTTCGCGCACGCCGATGCCCATGCGCTTGAAGTCGATCAGCAAGTACACCACCAGCTGACCGGGGCCGTGGTAGGTCACCTGGCCGCCACGGTCGCACTTCACGACCTCGATCTGGCTCGGCATGATCAGGTGCTCTGGCTTGCCGGCCAGACCCAGCGTGTACACCGGCGGATGCTCCAGGCACCACAGCTCGTCCGGCGTATCGGCGGTACGATTATCGGTAAAGGCCTGCATGGCCCGCCAGGTGGGCGAGTAGTCGACCAGCCCGAGATGCTTGACGATACGACCCATGGTTACAGCGCCACCTTGACCATGGCGTGGGCGGTCAGCGCCATGTAAATGCTGTCCAGCTGCTCGCGCGACACGGCCATGACGTTGACCGTCAGCGAGATGTACTTGCCGCTGGAACTGTCACGCGCCACGATGTCCACCATCTCGAGATCCGGCGCGTGCACCCGCACCACCTCGTAAATGATGGTGTGGAATTCCGGATGGTGCTCGCCCATCACCTTGATGGGGAAGCGGCAGGGGAAATCCAGCAAATCCTTGAGATCGTTACTCATGACACCACATCCTGAAAACAGACAAAGGTTGGCCGAAGCCCTCGTGGGCAGCCGGCCAACCGCATGCGCTTACCAGCCCAGCATCAGCTTGATGCTGTCCCACAAGCGGCTGAAGAAATTACCCTGTTCGATCGCCTTCAGCGCCACCACGGGGCGTTCCAACACCTTCTTGCCATCCAGGCTGACGACCAGCTTGCCCACAACCTGGCCCGCCTTGATCGGCGCGATGACCGGCTGACTGGTGGTCAGGTCGGCTTTGAGCTGGGCAGACTGCCCCTTCAGCACCGTGGTGTAGACATCGCTAGCGAAACCGATCGGCAGTTTCCTGGCATCGCCCTTGTACACCGGAATTTCCGAAACCGGCTTGCTCGCCGCATAGAGTTTGGGCGTATCGAAGAATTGCAAGCCATAGTTCAGCAGCTTGGAACTTTCCACCGCGCGGGCTTCCGGACTGGCGGTACCCACCACCACGGAAATCACCCGACGGCCATCGCGGCGGCTGGACGCCACCATGTTGTAGCCGGCATCGTCAGTGAAGCCGGTCTTCATACCGTCAACGTTGGGGTCGCGGTACAGCAGCAGGTTGCGGTTGGGCTGGGAGATGCCGTTATAGGTAAACGACTTGAGCGAGTAGGTCTTGTAGAACTCGGGGTACTCGCGAATGATCGCGCTGGCCAGGATGCCGAGATCGTGTACCGTGGTGTAGTGTTCCGGGTTCGGCAGACCGGTGGCGTTGCGGAACTGGGTGTTATTCATCCCCAGCCGGCGCGCTTCGGCCGTCATCATCTGGCCGAACGCCTCTTCGCTGCCGGCGATGGCTTCTGCCAAGGTCACGCAGGCGTCGTTACCCGACTGCACGTCCATGCCCTTGATCAGGTCGTCGACACTGACCGGAATCTTGGGATCGAGGAACATGCGCGAACCGCCCGTGGTCCAGCCCTTATGGGACACGGTCAGTTTCTGATCGAGGGTCAGGCGCTTTTCCTTGATGGCCTTGTAGGTCAGGTAACCGGTCATCAGTTTGGTCAGCGAAGCCGGGGCGATCCGCTTGTCCGGATCGTTCGAGGCAACGACCCGGCCACTATAGAAATCGACCAGGTAATAAGCCTTGCCGGCGATTTCCGGAACGGGAGGAACGAACGGGGCATTGGCGAAGGAAACGGACGGCAGAGCAACAGCGGCTGCCACAAGCAGGCTAGTCAGTTTTTTCATTAGCGTGGAACGGCACTTCACGATGATGGGTGTGAACGATATGGCCAGCAATTATACCCCTGCTTCGGACCGATGCGGCCAAAAACACACCCGAATCCGCCCTCTTCCGCCAAAAATTACCCTGGCGATCCATCGTGGCGCCCGATGCAGGAGCTGCCGGCTTCCCGAGAGCTTGGAGTTCCTGATACTCTGACAGTTCACAAAGAAAACATCAGGACAATCGGCATCACCATGCACCACCCACAAGATTATCTGGAACGTATTCTGACCTCGCGCGTTTATGACGTGGCAATCGAGACGCCGCTAGAACCGGCCCCCAACCTGTCCCGCCGTTTCAACAACACCATTTTGCTGAAGCGCGAAGACCTGCAGCCGGTCTTTTCCTTCAAGCTGCGCGGCGCCTACAACAAGATGGCCAAGCTCACCGCCGAGCAGCTGGAAAAAGGCGTGATTACCGCCTCCGCCGGCAACCATGCCCAGGGCGTGGCGCTGTCTGCCCAGAAAATCGGCTGTGAAGCGATCATCGTGATGCCAGTCACCACCCCTCAGGTCAAGATCGACGGCGTCACCCGTCGCGGCGGCAAGGTCGTGCTGTCCGGCGAGTCGTTCAGCGATGCCTACCTGCACGCCATGAAACTGGTGGCGGAAACCGGCAAGACCTACATCCCGCCGTTTGACGACCCTGACGTCATCGCCGGCCAGGGCACCATCGGCATGGAAATCCTGCGCCAGCATCCTGGACCGATCGACGCCGTGTTCGTCGCCATCGGCGGCGGCGGCTTGGCGGCGGGGGTGGCTTCCTACATCAAGCGCCTGAAGCCGGAAATCAAGATCATCGGCGTGCAGCCGGTCGATTCCGACGCCATGAAGCAGTCCATCGACAAGGGCGAGCGTGTCGAGCTGAAGGACGTGGGCTTGTTCGCCGATGGCGTGGCGGTGAAACTGGTGGGCGAAGAGACCTTCCGGATCTGCCGGGAGTTGCTTGATGAGATCATCCTGGTCGATACCGACGCCATCTGCGCAGCCATCAAGGACATCTTTGAAGACACCCGCTCGATCACCGAGCCGGCCGGCGCACTGGCAGTGGCCGCGGTCAAGGCCTATGTCGAACGGGAAGGCTGTCAGGGCAAGACCTTCGTTGCCATCAACTGTGGCGCCAACATGAACTTCGACCGACTGCGCCACGTGTCGGAGCGCTCCGAGCTGGGCGAGCGGCGCGAGGCGGTGATCGCGGTCACCATTCCGGAAAAACCGGGCAGCTTCAAGAAGTTCTGCAGCGTGGTCGGCAACCGCAACATCACCGAATTCAACTACCGCTACGCCGACGACAAGACCGCCCACGTCTTCGTCGGGGTGCAGATCCGCAGCAAGGACGACGTCACCCGCATCATCGACGACCTCAAGAGCAACGAGCTGGACGGCCTCGACCTGACCGACAACGAGCTGGCCAAGCTGCACATTCGCCACCTGGTCGGCGGCCACGCCCCGGCACTGCGCGACGAACGCATCTTGCGCTTCGAGTTCCCGGAACGTCCGGGCGCACTGATGCGCTTCCTCGACGCCATGCGTACCGACTGGAACATCAGCCTGTTCCACTACCGCAACCACGGCGCCGACTACGGCCGGGTGCTGGTCGGCATCCAGGTGCCCGGCTACGACAACGAGGCTTTCCAGAGCTTCCTCGACAGCCTGGGCTACCCTTACGTCGAAGAGACCGACAACCCGGCGTACAAGCTATTCCTGGGCAAGACCGCCCTGTAACCCCTACGGCCAACCTTGCGCCCGTGCAAAAGGTTGGCCGAAGCCTGACCCGCATCACACACCATGATCAAAGCCGTACTGTTCGACCTTGACGGAACCCTGGCCGATACCGCACGCGACCTCGGCGCCGCGCTGAACCGGCTACTGGCGGAAGAAGGCCTGCCAGCGCAGCCCTTTGACGCCATCCGCCCCATCGCCTCACACGGCGCCCGCGGCCTGATCCGCCTGGGGTTCGGCATCGACCTGGGCCATCCCGACTTCAATACGCTGCGCGCCCGCTTCCTCGATCATTACGAGGCCAGTTTCGCCGACCAGACCTGCCTGTTCGACGGCATCAACGAGCTGATCCTGCAGCTTGCCGCACGCGATCTGCGCTGGGGCATCGTCACCAACAAGCCGATGCGCTTCACCGACCGCCTGGTGCCCGCCCTCCCTTTCGCCACGCCCCCTGCAGTGGTCGTCAGCGGCGACACCGTCGGCGTTGCCAAGCCCGACCCCAAGCCGATGCTGCATGCAGCCGAACTGATCGGTGCCGACCCAAGCTGCTGCATCTATGTCGGTGACGCCGAGCGCGACATCCAGGCCGGCCACGCCGTAGGCATGAAAACGGTGCTGGCCAATTGGGGTTACATCTCGGATCTCGACACCCCGCACGCCTGGGGTGCCGACCTCGCCATCGACCACCCGCTCCAATTGTTGAATTATCTTTAATCGACCGCGGAACTAGCAGACACCCCACTTTGTCTGTACAATCACAACACTTTATCTGGGGGCGACCTGGTTTCGACGGGGGTTGCGAAGCAGATGAGGGCATACCGGGATTTCAGTCACCCCGTAAAACACTGAATTTATTTAGTCGCAAACGACGAAACTTACGCTCTAGCCGCTTAATCGCGCTAGACACTGCAACGATTCGCTGATGGGTCGGGTGGGTCAAACCGCTGCAGTGTCACTCTACATCAGCTAGCGCTGTACCGGGTCACTTGATTCAGCGCGAAACAATAGGTGACTCGCTCCAGTCCAGCCTGCCCGTCGGCGTGACCCGGAGTTAAATCCAAATGACACGGCTAAGTATGTAGAACTCACTGTAGAGGATTTCCGGACGCGGGTTCGATTCCCGCCGCCTCCACCATCATCCGGACAAAAGCCAGTAACGACGCGGGTTTCCGCCGACTTGCTGGCTTTTTTCTTGCCTACTGTCACTGTAACGTTGCGCGAGTTTTGGCACTCTTTTGCGCTGCTTTTGTCACAGCGTCGTCTCGCTGGTTTGTGCCAATTAGCGCGCTAAATGGCACTCCCGACACACGTTCTGCGAGGTCACTCACCGGCCGCGTGAGCCTCCTTACCAAATGGCGCCATCCTCCGAGCCTGCAGCCCCAGGATGGGAACCGTCGTTGTGATGCCCCCCATGCTGACCGCCGGCTGCAATCGGGAGGCTCTCCCGCCACACCACAACCACCCCACGGCCACTATCCAACCAACCTCTCCACAAACGCAACATGTTCGAAATGTTACACAACACAACTCAATTACGAATATATTTGTCGCAATTCTTATGTTGCATCGCACAATTAGCACCTATAATTTACTTAGTAATCTAGAAACCACAGCAAGTCCAATCTCGAATATGAAACACATCATCTCTAGCCTTCTGTCCCTTTTCCAAAGTAACGATGTTCAACCACAGCCTGGTTTGCGTGTGAATTATGCGCCGTATGGCCATGTTGAGAAGTGTGATGGCACGGTCGTCGCATGTGACCATGCCCGCGGCGTGCTGGTTGCCTGGCCGCGCGGTGGTGCCGACTGGCTGCCGAAGCACCTCCTGTCGGTTATCCACTAAGACATTTTCGAATGTGAACAAACGGTCCACTACACAGTGGGCCGTTGTTGTTTCTGGAAGAGACGGCATAAATCAGTCATCCAGCGTGGACGAAGTTCCGGCCGCTGCCATCACGACCACCATAAGCTCGGTTGCGCAGGTCCCACCTTGGACTCTGGTCCACTCCTTGCTGTCGCCGTGATGGCGGCGCTGGCAATACCCGTGACCGTGGTGTTGTAGTGGGTGACGTTATTGCTCACTGGATAAAAGGTGGCCAACCGCGACGGATTGGCAAGCAGTCCCCGCCGGACAGCGAGACTGCACCTGACAGTTCGGACGTGACCCGGAGGTCGTTCTGAAATGGCCCATGGCCATGACATCATCGTGTAGCAGCCTCCTGCCCGAGTTGACGGGGAAGATGGGCCAGGTTCTGTCATTTGCCTGCTTGAGAGCAGGATTTTTTTAGCTATCGTGAGGTTATACAGCAGAGCTCAGGCGGTCATGACCGGCCTGAACAAGTCCAGGCGGTGCCGCTTTTGCCCACCGCATGTAATAAGGAATTCGACGTGAAGACCCCACCGTCATTTCTCGTTATCCTGACCTTGATCTCGCTTGCCGCCTGTGGCGACTCTCCACCCGATGCGTCCTCACAACTCCAAGAACGGAAAGTTGCCGAACTGGCCCGGCAGAAGGCTGAACAAGACAAAAAGAGAGAGCAAAAGCAGGCCGCCTACTTGCAGGTTGTACGAGACTCGCTAAAAGACCCCGACTCCGCCCAGTTCAGGGATTTGCAATGGTCCATTGACCATGAGCAGTATGGCGATTCGCTATGCGGCTGGGTCAATGCCAAAAATAGTTTGGGCTGGTACGTGGGCTTCCATCCCTTCGCCGTGACCGCCAAACCCTTGAAAGGCTCACCGGAAGGACGGCTGATCCTGCCTACCGAAGCGGATGATTCACAAACCCAGAGAATCAATCTGGTGATGCTGGAACAGGCCGGTTGTGGCTTATCGCTCAACGTTTAACAGTGCCGCAGCCCGCCCGACCCCGCCCGCCCAGTTCATCCCGGCCCATCCCATCGCTATGGCCCTGTGCCAGTACGCCTGCCACATCACGTATGCCGGCCGACACCGCCCTTGTCCGGGCGGTGGCCGCCGAGCGGCAATCCACCTAATTGTCGCGAGTTTGAGTTACATCAAGCCCGGCCGATTCGGTATCAATCGCTGTTACCTATAGTTAAAAAACAATCAACAAGACCGTGGATATGCCACCATGCCTGCAAACAACCTGCCGACCGTATTTGACAGTGATGATTTCATTCGCGCCTGGGCCGTCCAGCGCGGTAAACATGGGGGGTTAAAAGCGTTCATCTACCTGCACGACCCCACCGAGTGCGAACATCACAAAATGGCGGTGATCCATTACGACCGCCCCGGATACCCCGTCGAGAGGGTATTCAAGATTCCGAAGGCCCGGCTATAAGGTGGGCAATGGATGACCGCTGACGCCACCGTCCCGTTATCCACGATGGACTCCCGCCATCAATCCGGTTTTCGATGCCCATGAAATGACAGGCGGGTCTGCCCTGCGCGCATCCGCCCGAAGAAACCCCCCCATTGACGGCCATTTCTACTGGCATACCCCGTGACCGGCCACCGCCATTACGGGCAGAGGCGCCGGGACGGATTTCCGCCAGGTTGCCGGCTTGCTCTTGTCCGGCCGTGACGGACCGCCACACCTATACTCAACGCGTCAGCGAATCGGTTCAGGGAGGCCCATCGTGAAGTCTTGCGCCTGCCCCGCCTTGGCGGCCCTGCTGGTGACGCTGTCCTGCGATGCCGGCGAGAAGGTGGTGCTGTACGGGGACGACTCCTACCCTCCGTATGCCTACCTTGAGGATGGCCAGTTCAAAGGCGTCTATGTCGAGCTGCTGCAGGCGGCCGCCAGCAGGATGGCGGAGCGCTACCAGCTGGAACTGGTGCCGACGCCGTGGCGGCGGGGGCTGTCGATGCTGGAGAGCGGTGAGGCGTTCGCGCTGTTTCCGCCATATCGTCGCGCGGAGCGGACGTTTATCGACGTCTACTCGATCCCGCTCTACCGCGAGCGCGTGGTGGTGGTGTGCAACGACAGGACCATGAGCAAGCCTCGCCAGCGCTTCCCGCGCGATTTCGGCGACGTCACCATCGGCGTCAACGCCGGCTTCGCCCTCTCCGGGGTGCTGGTGGCCGCCCGCCAGAACCACACCGTGCGGATCGACGAGGCGAACGGCAACGCGGTGAACCTGCGCAAGCTCGCCCTGAACCGCATCGGCTGCTACGCCAACGACAGCCTGTCGATCCGTTACACGCTGAGGCGCATGAAGAACGATACCCCCCACTTTCCGGAGCTGGATGCACTCACGCTGCATGAGGTGGCGGAACTGTCGGGGGAAGAAGCCTACGTGGGCTTCAGCCGCCGCGCCTCCCCGCCGTTCAAGGCCGATTTCATCAAGCGGCTCGACGCCACCTTGCAGGGGTTGCAGCAGCAAGGCGAAGTCGACCGGATTCTCGCCCGCTACGGGTTTTAGCCCGATAACGGCCTTGCCCCCCACTGAACCACCCGCTCACCCCAGAAACGGAAAATCGACTGGCGGCTGCCGCCCGCCCATGAGGCTGCTGAGCGCGGCGGCCGAGCCGCACGCCATGGTCCAGCCCAGGGTGCCGTGACCGGTGTTGACCCAGAGGTTGGGATAGCGCAAGCGGCCGATGAAGGGGACCGCGGACGGCGTGACAGGGCGCAGGCCGCTCCAGAATTCGGGATTACCTTGATCGTTGAGTTTCGGGAACAGCTCCCGGGTGCGGCGCACCAGCAGGTCGCAACGGATGGGGTTCGGGTCGTGATTGAAACCGGCGATCTCGGCGGTGCCCGCCACCCTCAAGCGGTTTCCCAGCCGGGAGAAGACGATCTTGTATTCATCGTCGATCAGGCTGACCGTGGGGGCAACACTCGATTCCGACAGGGCAAAGGTGGCCGAGTAGCCCTTGACCGGGTAAACCGGCAGGGAAATGCCCAGCGGGCGCAGCAGCGCCGGGCCGTAGCTCCCCAGCGCCACGACGTAGGCGTCGGCGACGTGGCGCTGCCCGTCGGCGGTCACCACCGCCGCGATCCTCCCTTGCTCCGTTTCGAGGCGGGCAAGAGGTTGGCCGAAGGCAAACTGCACCCCGGCGCGCCGGCAGTGCTCCGCGAGCTGCCGGGTAAACTGGCGGGCGTCGCCCGACTCGTCGTCGGCGGCGAAATCGCCTCCCACCAGCCGATCGCCAAGGGGGGCCAGCGCCGGTTCGAGCTCGAGGCATTGCGCGGCGGAGACCGGGCGGCGTTCGCAGCCGAATTCGCCGAGCAGCACGGCGGCCTGGATCCCTTTGGCGTATTCGGCGTGGTCGGTGTAGACGTGCAGGATGCCCCGCTCCAGCCGGTCGTACTGGAGTCCGGTCAGCTCGCTGCCCAGCTGTTTCAGGCATTGCCGGCTGTAGAGCGCCAGCGCGACGACGTGCCGCATATTCTGCTTGTAGCGGTCGGCACGGCACTCGCGCAGGAAACGCAGCGTCCAGCCCAGCAAGGCCGGGTCGGCGCGCAAGCGGAACAACAGCGGCGCATCCTCTTTTCCCAGCCAGCGCAGCGCTTTCAGCGGGGCATGGGGATTGGCCCATGGCTCGGCGTGCGAGACCGATATCTGGCCGCCGTTGGCAAAGCTGGTTTCCAACGCCGGCTCGGGCTGGCGCTCGATCACGGTGACGTCATGGCCCTGCCGGGACAGGTACCAGGCCGACGTGACCCCGACGACGCCGGCCCCCAGGACGATAATTTTCATGACCCGCTCCTTATATCAATCCGGGTCCGACAGTGCCGGCCCCTCCGCGCGTCCGACCCCGGCCTGAGCCTCGGCCTCGATCTTGGCCAGGGCCGCCGCCGCACGCTGCAACGCCGGCAGCAACTGCAGCGCCTTGTCCGGCGTCACCCGCAGCACCGGCGCCTGAATCGCAATCCCGGTGTTGGACTTGCCCCCCGGCGTCGGCACCAGCACCGCCAGGCAGAACAGCCCCGGCAGGAATTCCTCGTCGTCGCAGGCGTAGCCGTCACGCTTCACTCGCTCGATCTCCCGCTCCAGCGCCGCCAGGTCGGTCAGCGTTTTCGCGGTGTAGCGCTCCAGCGGCACGTGCTCCAACAGCCGACGCCGCTGGCTCGGGCTCATCTGCGCCAGGAACAGCTTGCCGCTGGCCGAGCAGTGCGCCGGCACCCGCGAGCCGGGGTGCAGGTAGAAGCGCAGCGGCGCCGGGGTTTCCACCCGGTCCAGGTACAGCACTTCGCTGCCCGACAGCGCGGTGATGTTGCAGCTTTCCCCCACTTCTTCCACCAGCTGGCGCAGCACCGCGTGGCGTGCGCCGTGCACGGTGTTGTTGAGCAGCAGGTTCTCGGCCATGCGCCGCAGCCGCACCCCGGTGCTGTAGTGCCGCCCGTCGCCGTCGCGTTGCAACATCCCGGCGCTTTCCAGTTGCTGCAGCATGCGGTGCAGCGTCGGCTTGGGCAGCCCGGTTTCTTCCACCAGTCCTTGCAGGCTGAAGAACTGGTCCTTTTCGGCGATCACTTCCAACAGCGCGAACAGCCGCAGCGTCGGCGTGTCGCCGTCGAGCCGGCCCGGTTCGCTCTTCGGGGTCTGTGCTGTGTCGTTCATGGCGTTTCCATCATAGTTCAGTTTCTGTTTTTGATACAACAAGTATCGTTTTACGTAATTTCTTGTTGACTTGCCGCATAAGCCCTCCTAGAGTTGAGTCGTGTCTCACATATCGGAATCTTTCGTACCGGTTTTGAGATAATACCCACAGGAGACTAGTCAGCATGAGCGAGCAAGCCAACCGTACGGTGCCCGTCGGCCCCACCAAGATGACCCCTTCCGAAGCCTTCGTCGAAACCATGGTGGCCAATGGCGTGACCGATATGTTCGGCATCATGGGGTCGGCCTTCATGGATGCCATGGATATCTTCGCCCCCGCCGGCATCCGTTTGA
This sequence comes from Pseudogulbenkiania sp. AW2-16, assembly GCF_056824575.1. Lineage (NCBI taxonomy): Bacteria > Pseudomonadati > Pseudomonadota > Betaproteobacteria > Neisseriales > Chromobacteriaceae > Pseudogulbenkiania > Pseudogulbenkiania sp. AW2-16. The sequence continues at coordinate 3,650,683 of NZ_CP157668.1, forward strand.
TCCCGGTGGTCCACGAGCAGGGCGCCGCCCACATGGCGGATGGCTTTTCCCGCGTGTCCGGCCGCCACGGCGTGGTGATCGGCCAGAACGGCCCGGGCATCAGCAACTGCGTCACCGCCATCGCCGCCGCGTACTGGGCGCACAGTCCGGTGGTGATCGTGACCCCGGAGACCGGCACCATGACCATGGGTCTGGGCGGATTCCAGGAGTGTAACCAGTTGCCGATGTTCCAGGAATTCACCAAGTACCAGGGACATGTCACGCACCCGGCCCGCATGGCGGAGTACACCGGCCGTTGCTTCGACCGCGCCATGAGCGAGATGGGCCCGACCCAGCTCAATATCCCGCGCGATTATTTCTACGGCGAGATCACCGCCGAGATTCCGAAGCCGGCGCGTCTGGATCGCGGTGCCGGTGGCGAGCAGAGCCTGAACGAGGCGGCGGAGTTGCTGGCGCAGGCGAAGTTCCCGGTGATCATTTCCGGCGGCGGCGTGGTGATGGGCGATGCCGTCGAGGAGTGTAAGGCCTTGGCGGAGCGCTTGGGGGCGCCGGTGGTGAACAGCTACCTGCACAACGATTCGTTCCCGGCCAGCCATCCGCTGTGGTGCGGTCCGCTGGGCTATCAGGGCTCGAAGGCGGCGATGAAGCTGATGGCGCAGGCCGACGTGGTGGTGGCGCTGGGGTCGCGCCTGGGGCCGTTCGGCACGCTGCCGCAGCATGGCATGGATTACTGGCCGAAGAACGCGAAGATCATCCAGATCGACGCCGACAACAAGATGCTGGGTCTGGTGAAGAAGATTTCGGTGGGCATTTGCGGCGATGCCAAGGCAGCAGCGGTGGCGCTGACCCAGCGCCTGGCGAACCGGACCCTGGCCTGCGATGCGACCCGCGCCGAGCGCGGCGACAAGATCGCGACCGAGAAGGCGGCCTGGGAGAAGGAGCTGGACGAGTGGACGCACGAGCGCGATGCCTTCAGCCTCGACATGATCGAGCAGAACGCCGGGGAGCGCACCTTCAACGGCGGCCACTATCTGCATCCGCGCCAGGTGTTGCGCGAGCTGGAGAAGGCGATGCCGGAGGATGTGATGGTATCGACCGATATCGGCAACATCAATTCGGTGGCCAACAGTTACCTGCGCTTCGAGAAGCCGCGCAGTTTCTTCGCCGCGATGAGTTTCGGCAATTGCGGCTACGCCTTCCCGACCATCATCGGTGCCAAGGTGGCGGCGCCGCATCGCCCGGCGGTGTCCTACGCCGGTGACGGCGCCTGGGGCATGAGCCTGATGGAGACCATGACCTGCGTGCGTCACAACATCCCGGTGACCGCGGTGGTGTTCCACAACCGCCAGTGGGGCGCGGAGAAGAAGAACCAGGTCGATTTCTACAACCGCCGCTTCGTCGCCGGCGAACTGGACAACCAGAGCTTCGCCGAGATCGCCCGCGCCATGGGTGCCGAAGGCATCACCGTGGACCGTCTCGAGGACGTCGGCCCGGCCCTGAAGAAGGCCATCGACCTGCAGATGAACCATGGCAAGACCTGCATCATCGAGATCATGTGCACCCGCGAGCTGGGCGACCCCTTCCGCCGCGATGCCCTGTCCAAGCCGGTCCGATTCCTCGACAAGTACAAGGATTACGTGTGAGCAAGTAAGACGGGACGCACCCCGACCTGATCAGCAGGGGTACATCCCGAGGCAATGACTTCGACCCTTTCATCCTCCTACTCAATCCATGTTGAGTGTTAGCCGGGGCCCGGGCATCCCTCGCACCGGGTTCCGGCCCTTTTTTTCCTTGTCGGAAATGGTTTTACCAGGAGTCCCACCATGAGAGCACTCACCCGCATCATCGAGCAGGCCCGCCACGCCCCCGCCCGCATCGCCCTTTCCGAGGGAGAGGACCCACGCGTGCTCGACGCCGCAGTCCGGGCCACGCGCGAGGGCATCGCGCACATCGTGCTGGTCGGCGACCGCGCCGCTATCGAGGCACAGGCGCGGCAACGCGGCCTCGACCTGAGCGGCATCGATTTTCACGACCCCGCCGACGCCCCGTTGCAGGCGGAGCTGGCCGAAGCGCTGTTCGAACTGCGCCGGCACAAGGGCATGACGCAAGAACAGGCCGCCAGCGCCGCGCGCGACCCGCTGGTCAGCGCCAACCTGCTGGTGAAGACCGGGCGCGCCGACGGCACGGTCTCCGGCGCGGTACGCACCACCGCCGACGTGGTGCGCACCGCGATCCAGGTCATCGGCGTGCAGCCATCCTTCAAGCTGGTTTCCAGCTTTTTCCTGATGATGCTGTGCGAGCCGTTCCACTCGCTCAAGGGCGGGCTGATTTTTTCCGATTGCGGCCTGGTGGTGGACCCGAACGCCAGCGAACTGGCCGACATCGCCCTGGCCGCGGCCGACAGCGCGCGCCAGCTGCTGATGGAGGAGCCGCGCGTGGCCATGCTGTCGTTCTCCACCAACGGCAGCGCCAAGCACGCGGCGGTGGACAAGGTGGCGCAGGCCGCCGCCCAGGTCAAGGCGCAGCGCCCGGAGCTCGCCATCGACGGTGACGTGCAGCTCGACGCCGCGATCGTGGCGGAGATCGCCAACCGCAAGCTGCCGGATTCGCAGGTCAAGGGCAAGGCCAACGTGCTGATCTTCCCCAACCTGGAAGCGGGCAACATCGGCTACAAGTTGGCCGAAAGAGTGGGCGGCGCGGTGGCCATCGGGCCGCTGCTGCAGGGGCTGGCCAAACCGGCCAACGACCTGTCGCGCGGCTGCAGTGCCGACGACGTGTTCCACGTCATCGCGGTGACGGTGGTGCAGGCGCACGCCGCCCGCGAGACCGCCACCGCGGGCTAAGCGCCCTCCGCCCCGCCGCCAGGACACGCCCATGAGCCTCGACACCCTCCTCGCCCTGCTCGCCACCATCGCCGTCGGCACCTATTTCCAGACCGTCACCGGCTTCGGGCTGGGCATGATCGTGATGGGGGCCACCAGCGGCTTCGCCTTGGCTCCGGTGCCGGTCGCGGCGGCCGTGGTCAGCATGGTGACGCTGGTCAACAGCGCGGTGGCGCTGCGCGGCAAGTGGCACCTGATCGACTGGCGTGCGGCGCGCGCCGTGCTGCTGGGGGTGCTGCCGTCGATCATCGCCGGCGTGGTGCTGCTCAACTACCTGAGCAGCACGGCCTCGCTGCTGCTGGAGTTCCTGCTGGGCGGCGCCATCACCTACAGCGGCATCGTGTTCGCGCTGCGTCCGGCGCAGCTGGCCGAGCGTTCGCCCGACCGCAGTTTCTTCGTCAGCGGGCTGTTTTCCGGGCTGTTCGGCGGCTTGTTCGGCATGGCCGGGCCGCCGGTGATCTTTCACTTCTATCGCCAGCCAATGGAGTTGGCCGCGGTGCGCAGCATGCTGCTCCTGGTGTTCGCCTTCACCTCGGGCACGCGCACCCTGTTCGTGGCGAGCCAGGGCGAGCTGTCGCCATCGGTCTGGCTGCTGACCGGGTTGTCGATGCTGCTGGCCACCTTCGTCACCCTGTTCGGACGCCGCCACCCGCCGCCGGTCGCCCCGGCGACGATGCGCCGCATCGCCTTCTGCATCCTGCTGCTGATCGGCGTGAGCCTGATGTTGAGCGTCCTGCCCGCGCTGCTTGGCCGAGGAGGCGCCTGAACCGTCCACCCCCGCCGGCCGTGACCTCATTCCCCAACCAAACCAACAAGAAGCTCTCGACATGAAGATCTCACACAAGGCCGGCCTCGCCGGCGCCGCCGTGCTGTTTCTCACCGTCAGCCTGCTGTCGCTGGTGCAGGTGAACCAGCTGCGCAGCAGCCTGCGCTCGCAGGCCGAATCCAGCATCGCCCAGTCCGGCAATGCGTTGGCGCGCCAGATCGAAAACGGTCTCAACGCCAAGCTGCAGCTGATCGACCTGATGGCGCAGAGCATCGACGCCGACTTCCGCCCCGAGCGGATTCAGCAGGTCTTCGGCCAACCTTTGCTGAAAGAACAGTTCCTGCTGGTCTTCGGCGGCCTGGACAGCGACGGCAAGCGCCTCACCAACGACCCGAAATGGAACCCGCCCGGCTGGGACGCGCGCCAGCGGCCTTGGTATTCGGTGGCACGCCAGGCGCCGCGCGCGGTGCTCACCGAGCCCTACGCCGACGCCGCCACCGGCGAGATCCTGATCTCCGCGGTGGCGAAACTCAGCGATCACGGCCGCTTCATGGGCGCGTTCGGCGGCGACCTGAGCCTGCAGAACATCGCCGCCGCGGTCAACGCGCTCGACTTCAACGGCGCCGGCTACGCCTTCCTGCTGGCGGGGAACGGCAAGATCATCTCGCACCCCGACGCCAAACTGAACGGCCAGTCCTACACTCAGCTGTTCGACGGACAACGCCCTGCACTGACGCCGGCACTGACCGCGGTCAACGGCGCGCGGCGGCAACTGGTCTCCTTCGTGCCGCTCAGCGGCCTGCACGGCGTGCACTGGTACTTGGGCGTGGTGCTCGACGAAGCCGCGCTGATGCGCGAGGCCGATGCCGCCAGCCAGCGCGCGCTGGTGGGCGCGGTCATTGGCGTGGCGCTCAGCCTGCTGGTGCTCGGTGTCCTGATGGGGCGGCTGCTGTCACCCTTGCAGCGGCTGCACCACACCCTACAGGACATCAACCGTGGCGAAGGCGACCTGACACGCCGCCTGCCGGCCACTGGCAAGGACGAAGTCGCGCTGCTTTCGGCCGAATTCAACGGCTTCGTGCAGCACCTGCAAACCCTGATCGGCAACGTCATGAACAGCGCCGCGCAGGTGCGCCAGACCAGCACGGCCACCTCCAGCCAGGCGCAATCCGCCTCCGAGCGGCTGTACCGGCAACTGCAGGAGCTCGATCAACTGGCCCACACCATGAACGACATGAACGGCACCGCCGAGGCCGTAGCGGAACACGCCGAGGTGGCGGCGCGCGCCGTCGAAACCGCCAACGTGGAGACCGAGCACGGCGTGGCGGTGGTGTCGCGCACCACCAGCACGATCCAGCTGCTGGCCGACAAACTGGGCGAGACCGGGCTCTCCATCAACGAGCTGGTGCTGCTCAGCCGCCACATCGAGTCGATCCTGAGCAAGATCGCCGGCATCGCCGACCAGACCAATCTGCTGGCGCTCAACGCCGCCATCGAGGCGGCGCGGGCGGGCGAGGCCGGGCGCGGCTTCGCCGTGGTCGCCGACGAGGTGCGTACACTGGCGTCGCTGACCCAGAGCTCGACCGCCGAGATCCGCGACATCATCGAGCAGCTGCAAAACGGCGTGAAACGCGCCGAGAACAGCATGCTGCAATGCAGCCACACCGCCAAGCAGACCGTCGACGACGCCGCCAGCGCCAACGACATCCTGGGCCGCATCCGTGACGCCATCACGCGCATCAACGACATGAACCTGCACATCGCCAAAGCCGCCAAGGAGCAAAGCGTGGCGACGCGCGAACTGAGCCGGCGCACCGACGGCATCCGCGACATCAGCCACGCCGTGGCGCAGGGGGCGGCGACGCAGCTGGATCACTGCCAGGTGATGGTGGAGCAGGTGGGGCAGCAGGACGCGTTGCTGGAACGCTTCAAGGTCTGATTTCCCGCGACCGGCAGCGGGCGGCGGGCGTTGCCGCGAACAGGCCGAGGGGCCGGGTGCCGTCTGACATCAGGCTGGTGACCCGGCCCGCCCGCCTGACAGGAATAAGAGCCTGTTTACGCTCTCGCGAGCTAGAGCGAGGCAAGGCAAAAACGGCTGAGGAAGCGGAGTTTACACGTGGTAAATGAGCATTCCGAAGACGTTTTTAACGCGGTATCGCCGACGCGCAGCAGATCGTAAACAGGCTCTAAGGGGGAAACGCGCCCGGTCGCCGTCGGCAGCCGGGCAACCGCTCAGACCGGCTCGCTCAGACGCCAGTCGCTGTCGGCGGGCAAGAACGCCTCTACCGCAGCGGTGGCGATGATATGGGTGGTACCCTGCTCCGGGTCATGCACGTTGAGGCCGCCGAACACCGCCGTGACCTCGGCCCGCCCGCGCGGCAAGGTGGCGGCGACAGCGGCGGTGTCGACCTTGTCCGGCTCCTGCACGCCGATGGTGACCTGCACCCGCATGGTGCGGTGGTCGTAGCCCAGCGAGCGGAACAGGATGATCGACGAATGATGCAGCGCGTCCTGTACCGCGCGGCAGGCGGCCTTGGTGTAGTCGCCACCGTAGAGGTCGTTGCCCGACCCCATTTCCAGGATGATGCGCTTCTCAGCCATGTGCCGGCTCCATATCAAAGGACACGATGATCGCGGCGTGAGCGATCACGCTCAGGCCATCGCTGCCGTGCTTGGGCACGTCCAGCCCCCCTTCACCACGGTGATCGACGGCGTGCCGTAGGGGAACAGCCCGACCAGCGCCTCGCAGTCGACCTCCTCCGGCCGCTGGATGCCGATCTCGACATCGATGAGCATCGCCGTTTTGGGAAAGCCGAAAAACTCGGCCACGTTCAGCGAATTGCGCCACAGCGCATCGCGGATCGCGCGCGCCGCGGCCTCGGTGTAGTTGCGGCTGCGGATCGACGTCCCCATGCCGAACTCCACCACCATTCTGGTTTTTGCCATGGTTCACCTGTTCCGTTTCTGCTCACTGCGCCGCGTAACGGCGGATCATGAAGTGTTTGGTGGTCGGCTCGAGCACTTCCCAGTAGCCGCGAAAGCCGTTCGGGATCAGGAACGCGTCGCCGGTCTTGAACGTCTGGGCGCTGCCGTCCGCCGCGATCAGGCGCACGTGCCCGGACACGATGTAGCAGAACTCGTCGCGGTCGGTGAACGCGTGCCATTTGCCGGGCGTGCTGCGCCAGGTGCCGGCAATCACCTCGCCGTCCACGCTCTCGAACTGCAACACGGTCTGATGATGCGGGTCGCCCTCGACCACGCGGTCGGGAAGATCCGCCAGGCGCTGCTCGGAGCGCTGGCCGCCGTCCTTGTCAAAATCGATTACCTTGATAGTCATGGTTAGTGTCTGGTCAGGTTGAAGAATCGGGGAAACGCCACTCAGCGCCGGTGCCGCCCGCCGATGAGCTGCACGATCTCGAAGAACAGCGCGTTGTCGAGCGCCTGGCTCATGTCGGTGGCGAGGCAGCGGCGGTAGAACGGGCTCAGGTCTAGGCCAACGCCAAGGCCGAGTATCTCCACCTGCCCCTGCTGTTCGCGCCGGGCGACGACGTCCTTGAGATGGTTGTCGAGATAGAAGGCATCGTTGGCAAGCCCGGTGGCGCTGTCGGCGGGACTGCCGTCGGAAATCACGATCAGGATGCGCCGTTCCGCGCTGCGCGCCAGCAGTCGGTTGCAGGCCCAGTCGACCGCCTCGCCGTCGATTCCCTCGCGGAACAGGTCGGCCTTGAGCAACGCCGCGATGTCACGGCGCGCGCGCCGCCAGCTGCGCTCAGCGTCCTTGAATACCAGGTGGCAAACTTCGTTGAGCCGCCCCGGATGGCGTGGCCGCCCGCGGCTCATCCACTCGCGGTAGGGACGGCCGCCGTTCCAGGCGGCGGTGGTGAAACCGAGCAGCTCGGTGCTGACGCCGGCCATCTCGAGCGCGCGCAACAGGATGTCCACCAGGGTCGCCACCGATTCGACGTGCGTCTTCATCGAGCCCGAGCAATCCACCAGCACGCTCACCTGGCAGTCCGCCGTCGGCTTGAACTGTTCGCGGCGGAACAGGCGGCGCTCGGCCGGCGAGGTGATCAGCTGGGACAGGCGGCGGCCATCCACCTGCCCTTCCTCCTCGCCGAAGCGCCAGCCGTCGCGGCGCGGCTCGGCGAGCACGGCGCCGAGCAGGCGCGCCAGGCGCGGAACATTGACGCCCTGGGCGGCGATGCGCCGGTCGAGCCGCTCGCGGTACTCCTCCAGCAGCGCCTTGCGCACCTGCATGCCGGCGGCCAGCTCGACATCGTAGCGGGTGGTGTAGACGCGGTAGGCCTGCTCCGCCTCGACAAACACCTTGCTGGCGCCACTGACGGCGGCGGCGATGCCGTCGCCCCCCTCGTCCTGGTCAAAGTCGAGCAGCAGCGCGAAAGCGGCACGGGCGTCGCCCTCGGCCGCCTCACCGGCCTCGTCCTCCCCCGGCTGGGCGCGCTTGGCGCGCACCTTGTCGCCGACGATGCGGGCGATCTCCAGCGCGTGCGGGGCAAACGCGGCCTGGTCGTGGCGCTGGCGGCGGATACCGGCCAGCGCACTGCCCAGCGCCGACACCAGGGACCAGCGGGTGCTCTCGATGTAATCCTCGGTCTCGTGCAATACCGGCAGCGCGTTGAGGCGCGACCAACACATCTGCGCCACGGTGTAGAGCAGGATGCCGACCTCGCCCTCGGTCAGCCCGGAGCGGTAGAACGCGCGCGACCAGTCCTCGAAGCGCTGACGCAGGTTGCCAGCCATGCCCGGCATGTCGGCCGGCACCAGGGTCTCGACGCGCAGCTGTTCCAGCAGCTCGAAAACCGAGGCGATCGACCGGCTCCTCCGGGCACAGGCTGCGGTGCAGCGCGGCATCGGAATACTGTAGGCGCAGCGCCATGCCGTCGGCCGCTGCCCGGCAGGCCACGAAGTCGTCGGCGCCGGGGTCGACGCGCAGGTGGGGCGCGTGCACCGGCAGCGCCCGCGTCGCGCGATGCAGCCGGCCGCCGCGGTAGTGCAGCGCCGCATCGCCGGTCAGCGCGCGGAGCGCCGCCGCGCACAGCTCCTCGACCTGCTGCTGCCGCTGGGCATTCTGCTGCGGGCTGGCCATTACTGCGCCCCCGCCGTGAGCATCCAGGATTCGTCCAGTTCGACGCCGAAGCAGCGCTGGTAGTACTCGGCGACGATGGGACGCTCTGCCTCGTCGCACTTGTTGAGGAAGGACAGGCGGAAGGCCAGCGCCGGGTTGCGGAAGATCTCGCAGTTTTCCGCCCAGCTGATGATGGTGCGCGGCGACATCAGCGTCGACAGGTCGCCGGCGGCAAAGCCCTTGCGCGTCAATTCCGCCACCGCCACCATCGACGCCACCAGCTGGCGCCCCTGCTCGTGGTCCTTGGCGGGCACGCGCGCCAGCACGATCGCCATCTCCTCGTCGCGCGACAGGTAGTTGAGCGTGGCGACGATGTTCCAGCGGTCAATCTGGGCATGGTTCAGCACCTGGGTGCCATGGTACAGGCCGGACAGGTTGCCGAGCCCCACCGTGTTGGAGGTGGCGAACAGGCGGAAATACGGGTGCGGCCGGATCACCCGGCTCTGGTCGAGCAGGGTGAACTTGCCGTCGCGCTCGAGGATGCGCTGGATCACGAACATCACGTCGGGGCGGCCGGCATCGTACTCGTCGAAGATCAGCGCCACCGGACGCTGCAGAGCCCAGGGCACGATACCCTCCTGGAATTCGGTGACCTGCAGGCCGTCGCGCAACACGATGGTGTCGCGGCCAACCAGATCGAGGCGGCTGATGTGGCCGTCCAGGTTGACGCGTACGCACGGCCAGTTGAGGCGCGCGGCGACCTGCTCGATATGGGTGGACTTGCCGGTGCCGTGCAGCCCCTGCACCATCACGCGGCGGTCGCGGGTAAAGCCGGCGAGGATCGCCAGCGTCACGTCCGGGTTGAAGCGATAGGCCTCGTCGACCTCGGGCACGTGGTCGTCGCGCTCGCTGAAGGCGGGCACTTTCAGGTCGGAATCGATGCCGAACACCTCGCGCACCGAGACCATGCGGTCGGGCTGAATCTGGCTGATGTCTGTCACGGGAGCTCTCCAGTGGTTGCCGCGGCATGCTGCGCGGCGTGGGTCAAATAGTCGTCAACCTCTGGCGCCCCCTTGCAGGCCCGGCGTCAGCCGGTCTCGCCCTGCGGCGGGGCCAGAGCATTCGCGCCGGGATACCCCCGGCCGGCAGGAGGACGCAGCATCATTCGTCCTCCCGCGCCTCGGGCATGGCCTCGGCCTCGATCTTGGCCAGGGCCGCCGCCGCACGCTGCAACGCCGGCAGCAACTGCAGCGCCTTGTCCGGCGTCACCCGCAGCACCGGCGCCTGAATCGCAATCCCGGTGTTGGACTTGCCCCCCGGCGTCGGCACCAGCACCGCCGGGCAGAACAGCCCCGGCAGGAATTCCTCGTCGTCGCAGGCGTAGCCGTCACGCTTCACTCGCTCGATCTCCCGCTCCAGCGCCGCCAGGTCGGTCAGCGTTTTCGCGGTGTAGCGCTCCAGCGGCACGTGCTCCAACAGCCGACGCCGCTGGCTCGGGCTCATCTGCGCCAGGAACAGCTTGCCGCTGGCCGAGCAGTGCGCCGGCACCCGCGAGCCGGGGTGCAGGTAGAAGCGCAGCGGCGCCGGGGTTTCCACCCGGTCCAGGTACAGCACTTCGCTGCCCGACAGCGCGGTGATGTTGCAGCTTTCCCCCACTTCTTCCACCAGCTGGCGCAGCACCGCGTGGCGTGCGCCGTGCACGGTGTTGTTGAGCAGCAGGTTCTCGGCCATGCGCCGCAGCCGCACCCCGGTGCTGTAGTGCCGCCCGTCGCCGTCGCGTTGCAACATCCCGGCGCTTTCCAGTTGCTGCAGCATGCGGTGCAGCGTCGGCTTGGGCAGCCCGGTTTCTTCCACCAGTCCTTGCAGGCTGAAGAACTGGTCCTTTTCGGCGATCACTTCCAACAGCGCGAACAGCCGCAGCGTCGGCGTGTCGCCGTCGAGCCGGCCCGGTTCGCTCTTCGGGGTCTGTGCTGTGTCGTTCATGGCGTTTCCATCATAGTTCAGTTTCTGTTTTTGATACAACAAGTATCGTTTTACGTAATTTCTTGTTGACTTGCCGCATAAGCCCTCCTAGAGTTGAGTCGTGTCTCACATATCGGAATCTTTCGTACCGGTTTTGAGATAATACCCACAGGAGACTAGTCAGCATGAGCGAGCAAGCCAACCGTACGGTGCCCGTCGGCCCCACCAAGATGACCCCTTCCGAAGCCTTCGTCGAAACCATGGTGGCCAATGGCGTGACCGATATGTTCGGCATCATGGGGTCGGCCTTCATGGATGCCATGGATATCTTCGCCCCCGCCGGCATCCGTTTGATCCCGGTGGTCCACGAGCAGGGCGCCGCCCACATGGCGGATGGCTTTTCCCGCGTGTCCGGCCGCCACGGCGTGGTGATCGGCCAGAACGGCCCGGGCATCAGCAACTGCGTCACCGCCATCGCCGCCGCGTACTGGGCGCACAGTCCGGTGGTGATCGTGACCCCGGAGACCGGCACCATGACCATGGGTCTGGGCGGATTCCAGGAGTGTAACCAGTTGCCGATGTTCCAGGAATTCACCAAGTACCAGGGACATGTCACGCACCCGGCCCGCATGGCGGAGTACACCGGCCGTTGCTTCGACCGCGCCATGAGCGAGATGGGCCCGACCCAGCTCAATATCCCGCGCGATTATTTCTACGGCGAGATCACCGCCGAGATTCCGAAGCCGGCGCGTCTGGATCGCGGTGCCGGTGGCGAGCAGAGCCTGAACGAGGCGGCGGAGTTGCTGGCGCAGGCGAAGTTCCCGGTGATCATTTCCGGCGGCGGCGTGGTGATGGGCGATGCCGTCGAGGAGTGTAAGGCCTTGGCGGAGCGCTTGGGGGCGCCGGTGGTGAACAGCTACCTGCACAACGATTCGTTCCCGGCCAGCCATCCGCTGTGGTGCGGTCCGCTGGGCTATCAGGGCTCGAAGGCGGCGATGAAGCTGATGGCGCAGGCCGACGTGGTGGTGGCGCTGGGGTCGCGCCTGGGGCCGTTCGGCACGCTGCCGCAGCATGGCATGGATTACTGGCCGAAGAACGCGAAGATCATCCAGATCGACGCCGACAACAAGATGCTGGGTCTGGTGAAGAAGATTTCGGTGGGCATTTGCGGCGATGCCAAGGCAGCAGCGGTGGCGCTGACCCAGCGCCTGGCGAACCGGACCCTGGCCTGCGATGCGACCCGCGCCGAGCGCGGCGACAAGATCGCGACCGAGAAGGCGGCCTGGGAGAAGGAGCTGGACGAGTGGACGCACGAGCGCGATGCCTTCAGCCTCGACATGATCGAGCAGAACGCCGGGGAGCGCACCTTCAACGGCGGCCACTATCTGCATCCGCGCCAGGTGTTGCGCGAGCTGGAGAAGGCGATGCCGGAGGATGTGATGGTATCGACCGATATCGGCAACATCAATTCGGTGGCCAACAGTTACCTGCGCTTCGAGAAGCCGCGCAGTTTCTTCGCCGCGATGAGTTTCGGCAATTGCGGCTACGCCTTCCCGACCATCATCGGTGCCAAGGTGGCGGCGCCGCATCGCCCGGCGGTGTCCTACGCCGGTGACGGCGCCTGGGGCATGAGCCTGATGGAGACCATGACCTGCGTGCGTCACAACATCCCGGTGACCGCGGTGGTGTTCCACAACCGCCAGTGGGGCGCGGAGAAGAAGAACCAGGTCGATTTCTACAACCGCCGCTTCGTCGCCGGCGAACTGGACAACCAGAGCTTCGCCGAGATCGCCCGCGCCATGGGTGCCGAAGGCATCACCGTGGACCGTCTCGAGGACGTCGGCCCGGCCCTGAAGAAGGCCATCGACCTGCAGATGAACCATGGCAAGACCTGCATCATCGAGATCATGTGCACCCGCGAGCTGGGCGACCCCTTCCGCCGCGATGCCCTGTCCAAGCCGGTCCGATTCCTCGACAAGTACAAGGATTACGTTTGATCAACCACCGCGCTGACGCGAAAAAGTGAAGACAAGCGGGCCGTGTCGCAGGCAGTGTACGCCTCACGGTCCGCTCCGCCTCACCGCCACGGCGACCTCATCGTATCTGAAAGGTGAACCGAAACTGAGATAACCCATCCTGGCTGCCCGGATACCTCCACTAACCGGCAGCACGGACAGTCACACGACCCTGAACGACCACGGACCGGAGGGCAGCGCACACGCGTTGCCATTCCCCTACAACTCAACAAACCGTGGCGTCCTACAATAGAGAAATACGGAGATATATCAAAGTGATAGGCAACCAGCAGCATTCAAACGGGCTCCAGCACAGCCTGAAGCAGCGCCACATGACCATGATTGCACTCGGTGGTGTGATTGGCGCGGGTCTGTTTGTCGGCAGCGGCGTGGTGATCAAGGCCACCGGCCCCGCCGCCATTCTCTCCTTCCTCATCACCGGCCTGCTCGTGGTCTTGGTCATGCGCATGCTGGGGGAAATGGCCGTCGCCCTGCCCACCGGCGGCTCTTTCTACGAATACGCCCGCGAAGCCTGGCACGACCGCCCGGCCGTGGGCGAACTGGCCGGTTTCCTCACCGGCTGGATGTACTGGTACTTCTGGGTCATCGTGGTGGCGCTCGAAGCGGTCGCCGGGGCCAACCTGGTGCGTTACTGGCTACCCGACATGCCCACCTGGATCATCAGCCTGACCTTGCTGGTGACGCTCACACTGACCAATCTGATCTCGGTGAAGTCGTTCGGTGAGTTCGAGTTCTGGTTCTCCTCGATCAAGGTCGGCGCCATCGTCGTGTTCCTGTTCCTGGCGAGCCTGTACGTGCTCGGCATGTGGCCGGGAGCGAGCCTCAACGTCAGCAACCTGACCGCGCACGGCGGCTTTGCCCCGCATGGCTGGGTGCCGGTGCTGACCGGGGCGGTGGCGGCGACCGGTTTCTATTTCGGTGCCGAGATCGTCACCATCGCCGCCGCAGAAACCGCCGAACCGCAAAAAGCCATCGCCAAGGCCACCAACTCGGTGATCACCCGGGTGCTGGTTTTCTACGTCGGCTCGGTGCTGCTGGTGGTCTGCCTGGTGCCGTGGAGTTCGCCCGGCATCGCCACCCCGTACGTCAGCGCGCTCAACGCGATGGGCATCCCGGCTGCGGCGCAGATCATGAACGCCGTGGTGCTGACCGCCGTGCTGTCGGCCCTCAACTCCGGCCTGTACGCGTCGTCGCGCATGCTGTTCGCCCTGACCAAGCGCGGTGACGCGCCCAAATCGCTGGCCAAGCTGACCCGCAACGGCGTGCCGGTGCGCGCCATCCTGTTTGCCACGCTGTTCGGCTACGCGGCGGTGGTGATGTCCTACATTTCGCCGGACAAGGTGTTCGCCTTCCTGGTCGATTCCTACGGCACGGTGGCGATTTTCGTCTACATCCTGATCGCCATCTCGCAGCTGCGCCTGCGTGCCCGCCTGGAGCGCGAGGCGCCGGAACGGCTGCGCGTCAAGATGTGGGCCTACCCCTACCTGACCTACCTCGCCATCGCCGGCATGATCGGCATCGTGGTGGCCATGGCGTTCATCCCGGACCAGCGCTCGCCGCTGCTGCTGGGCGTGGCCAGCCTGGGCATCCTGCTGCTGGGCTACGGGGTACGCCGGGTTTTCCGCAAGGGTGCACCGGCCGCCGCCTTGGCTGAGCCTTCCACCGACTACACCAAGCTGTAAACCCTTCCCCTTCCAGCGGGCCGCCGACACCTCCTCGGCGGCCCGCTGTCTTTTTCTAAAAAACAAAATATCAGTACGTTTTGTATCGATATTTGAAATTCACTATTGCATTCCCCTGGTGCCCGACTTATAGTTTTCAAAAAACAAATTAACGGAATTATTTGTACCGTTTTTTGTTATTTGTTTGAGTACTGGCCACACCGGCCCAGCCCCAATCCGCCCCCTCCCCCCGTCTCGTCGGGGCTCGAGGCGGGGCGGGAACGATGTCCATCACCGGAGACCCACACGATGATCCCTCCCAGCAGTCTCGCCCAACCCGTGATGTTCGCGCAGACCCGGGCGCTTCTTCCCGGCATCATGCTCTGCGGCGTCATCGCCATCGCCGCGACCTTCGTGTCCGAGCATTACGGCGGCCCGCAGTTTCTCTATGCCTTGCTGATGGGCATTGCCTTCCACTTCCTGGCCGATTCGGAGAAATGCCAGCCCGGCATCGAACTCTCGGCCAAGAAGCTGGTGCGCTTCGGCGTCGCCCTGCTCGGCGCCCGCATCGTCGCCAGCGACGTCAGCGACCTGGGCCTGACCGGGGTCGGCGCGCTGATCGGCGCGGTGGGCCTGACCATCGGCTTCGGCATCCTGATGGCGCGCCTGCTCGGCCTGCCCTCGATGCTGGGTCTGCTCTCCGGCGGCGGCACCGGCATTTGCGGCATTTCCGCCACGCTGGCGATCTCTTCCACCCTGCCTGCGACGCGGGAGAACGAGCGCTACACCCTGCTCACCGCCATCGGCATCGCCATCTTCTCCACGCTGGCCATGGTGCTGTACCCGCTGATCGTCAAGCATGCCGGGCTCTCCACCGCGGAAGCCGGCCTGTTCCTGGGCGGTTCGATCCACGACGTGGCGCAGGTGGTGGGCGCCGGCCTGATCATCTCGCCGGAAGTGGGCGACGCCGCCACGCTGGCCAAGATGTTCCGCGTCGCCATGCTGATGCCGGTGGTGGTGATCCTGGCGCTGACCTTCCACGCTGAGCGCAAGAAAACCGCCACGGCCGGCAGCAAGACCCCGATCCTGCCGATGTTCCTGGTGGTGTTTGCCGGGCTAGCCGCGCTCAACAGCCTGGGGCTGCTGTCGCATCAAGTGGTGGAAGCGAGCTCGACCGTATCGCGCTGGTGCCTTGTGACCTCGATCGCCGCCCTCGGCGTCAAGACCTCGCTGGAAAAGCTGGCGGAACTGGGCTGGAAGCCGATCGTGCTGATGAGCAGCGAGGCCATTTTCATTGCCGGCTACATGCTGCTGGTGGTGTACCTGGGCCGCGTCTTCGGCGCCTGATGACGAGATGAATAAACGAGGATGACCATGAACGCGCCGACCAACCTGAATACCGAAATGGTGGTGGACCAAGCCGCCATCCAGCCGCTGCCCAACTCCCGCAAGATCTACGTCGAAGGCTCCCGCCCCGACATCCGCGTGCCGATGCGCGAGATCAGCCAGGCCGACACCCCGACCCAGTTCGGCGGCGAGCAGAACCCGCCGATCTACGTCTACGACTGTTCCGGCCCCTACACCGACCCGGCCGCCCAGATCGACATCCGTTCCGGCCTGGCGCCGATCCGCGCCGCCTGGATCGAGGAGCGCGGCGACACCGAGCAGCTGGCCGGTCTGTCCTCCGAGTACGGCCGCGCCCGCGAGGCCGACGCCAAGCTCGACGAGCTGCGCTTCAACCTGACGCGCCAGCCGCGCCGCGCGCTGCCGGGCAAGAACGTCACCCAGATGCACTACGCGCGCCAGGGCATCATCACGCCGGAGATGGAATACATCGCCATCCGCGAGAACCAGAACCGCGCCGCCTACATCGAGTCGCTCAAGACAGCCGGCGGCAAGGACGCGCGCCTCGTCGAGCTGATGACGCGCCAGCACCCGGGCCAGAACTATGGTGCCGGCATGGTCGACACCATCACCCCGGAATTCGTGCGCCAGGAAGTGGCCGCCGGCCGCGCCATCATCCCGAACAACATCAACCACCCGGAATCCGAGCCGATGATCATCGGCCGCAATTTCCTGGTGAAGATCAACGGCAACATCGGCAACTCCGCCGTCACCTCGTCGATCAGCGAGGAAGTCGACAAGATGACCTGGGGTATCCGCTGGGGCGCCGACACCATCATGGACCTGTCCACCGGCAAGAACATCCACGAGACGCGCGAGTGGATCCTGCGCAACAGCCCGGTTCCCATTGGCACGGTCCCGATCTACCAGGCGCTGGAAAAGGTCAACGGCAAGGCCGAAGACCTGACCTGGGACATCTTCAAGGACACGCTGATCGAGCAGGCCGAGCAGGGGGTGGACTACTTCACCATCCACGCCGGCGTGCTGCTGCGCTACGTGCCGATGACCGCCAACCGCATGACCGGCATCGTCAGCCGCGGCGGTTCGATCATGGCCAAGTGGTGCCTGGCGCATCACAAGGAAAACTTCCTCTACACGCACTTCGAAGAAATCTGCGACATCATGAAGGCCTACGACGTGGCCTTCAGCCTCGGCGACGGCCTGCGTCCGGGTTCGGTGTGGGACGCCAACGACGACGCGCAGCTGGGCGAACTGAAGACCCTGGGCGAACTGACCCAGATCGCCTGGCAGCACGACGTGCAGGTGATGATCGAAGGCCCGGGCCACGTGCCGATGCAGCTGATCAAGGAGAACATGGACAAGGAACTGGAGTGGTGCCACGAAGCGCCGTTCTATACCCTCGGCCCCTTGACCACCGACATCGCCCCCGGCTACGACCACATCACCTCGGCCATCGGCGCGGCGCAGATCGGCTGGTACGGCACCGCGATGCTGTGCTACGTCACGCCGAAGGAGCACCTCGGCCTGCCGAACAAGGACGACGTCAAGGAAGGCATCATCACCTACAAGCTGGCCGCGCACGCCGCCGACCTGGCCAAGGGCCACCCGGGTGCGCAGATCCGCGACAACGCGCTCAGTAAGGCGCGCTTCGAGTTCCGCTGGGAAGACCAGTTCAACCTCGGGCTCGACCCGGACCGCGCGCGCAGCTTCCACGACGAGACGCTGCCGAAGGATTCCGCCAAGGTGGCGCACTTCTGCTCGATGTGCGGCCCGCACTTCTGCTCGATGAAGATCACCCAGGACGTGCGCGACTTCGCCGCGCAGCAAGGGTTGGCCGAAGAGGAGGCGCTGGCCAAGGGCATGGAGGTGAAGTCGATCGAGTTCGTCAAGGGCGGCGCCAAGCTGTACGACAAGATCTGAGCGCGGACGCCGCCAAGGTTGGCCGAAGCCCGGCTTCGCCAACCGGCACGCCCACGCCCCATCCCCACCTCACAGGAGATACCCGACATGCCTACCGTCCTGGTGAACGGCGAGCCCACCGAGCTCGCCACCCCGCTCACGGTGCGCCAGCTGCTCGAACGGCTTGAGCTGCAAGGGCGGCGCGTCGCCATCGAGCGCAACGGCGACATCCTGCCGCGCAGCCGCTACGACGACACCCGCCTCGCCGAGGGCGACCGTTTCGAAATCATCATCGCGGTGGGGGGCGGCTGATCCCGCCACACACTGCCTGACGTCCGTCCGTTACCGAAGGAACTCGACATGAACGACCCGCTCATCATCGCCGGCAAGACCTATTCCTCGCGCCTCCTGGTCGGCACCGGCAAGTACAAGGATTTCGCCGAAACCCGCGAGGCGGTGGACGCAGCCGGCGCCGAGATCGTCACCGTGGCGATCCGCCGCACCAACATCGGCCAGCACCCCGGCGAGGAAAGCCTGCTCGACGCGCTGCCGCCGTCGCAGTACACCCTGCTGCCCAACACCGCCGGCTGCTACACCGCCGAGGACGCGGTGCGCACGCTGCGCCTGGCGCGCGAGCTGCTCGACGGCCACACGCTGGTTAAGCTCGAAGTGCTGGGCGACCCGAGCAACCTCTACCCCAATATGCCGGAGACCCTCAAGGCGGCGGAGACGCTGGTGAAGGAAGGCTTCGACGTCATGGTCTACTGCTCGGACGACCCGATCCAGGCCAAGCGCCTGGAGGAGATCGGCTGCGTCGCGGTGATGCCCTTGGCCTCGATCATCGGCTCCGGCATGGGCCTCCTCAACCCGTGGAACCTGCGCCTCATCATCGACAACGCCAAGGTGCCGGTGCTGGTCGACGCCGGGGTCGGCACCGCCTCGGACGCCGCCATCGCCATGGAGCTGGGCTGCGACGCGGTGCTGATGAACTCGGCGATTGCCCACGCCCGTCAGCCGGTGCTGATGGCAAGCGCGATGAAGCGCGCCGTGCTGGCCGGGCGCGAGGCCTACCTGGCCGGGCGCATGCCGCGCAAGCTCTACAGCGCCGAACCCAGCTCGCCCACCAGCGGCATGATCGCCCCGGCGCGCGGCGGATAAGGGAGAACGCCACGGTGAATAACGTCACGCAACGGCCCACCCGCCCGGTCTGGCTGGACGGGCTCTACGCCGTCACCCCCGACACCAGCGACAGCGCCTGGCTGCTACCGCGCGTCGCCGCCGTACTGGCGGGCGGCGCCAGCCTGGTGCAGTACCGCAACAAATCCCGCGATACCGCGTTGCGCCGGGTGCAGGCCTTGGCCATCCAGGCGCTGTGCCGGCAGCATGGCGCCTGGTTCATCGTCAACGACGACGTGGGGTTGGCCGAAGAACTCGGTGCCGACGGCGTCCACCTCGGGCGGGGCGACACCAGCCTCTGCGCGGCACGCCAGCGCCTCGGGCCGCACGCCATCATCGGCGCCACCTGCCACGACCAGCCGGCGCTGGCGGTGCAGGCGGTCGGCAACGGCGCCAGCTACGTCGCCTTCGGCGCGCTGTTTCCCTCGCGCAGCAAGCCGGAGACGGTCTCCGCCCCGCTCACGCTGTTTGCCGCGCTGCCACCGCTGGAGGTACCGTGCGTGGCGATCGGCGGCATCACCCCGGCCAACGCCGCGCTCGCACTGGCAAACCGGGGTCGACATGCTGGCCGTCATCGGTGGACTGTTCGATGCCCCGGCGCCGGACGAAGCGGCCCGCGCCATCCTCGCCGCGCGCTGACGGGTCATGCTAGGAGCCGCCACATACCCTTGCCCGACCTGCGACGGCGGCGCCACGACAGCCGCACATTCTCACCAGCAACAGGCGCCCTTCCGGCCCCGCGGGGCGGCCATCGCCAAACGACAGACAATCACTTAGTCTACAAGTAGCGTGTTATGTTGAAACGGCACCGTCACAGAGAAGGAACGATGAGCACCAAGTTGACCGGCACCATGTGGAACCAGCTCTTCCAGCAACACGCGAAGAGCGGCATGAGCCTGCAAGGCAATATTCGCCAGATGCTGGTCTCGGCCATCCTCGACGGCCAGCTGCCGGTCGGCATTCCCCTGCCGTCCGGCCGCGAGTTGTCGGCCCAGCTCGGCGTGGCGCGCAATACCGTGGTGCTGGCCTATCAGCAGCTGGTCGACGAAGGCTACCTGGTGTCGCGCGAGCGCAGCGGCTATTTTGTCAACGCCGACATCCTCGCCGGACGCCTCCCCGCCCAGACCACCCCACACGACCGCCCTCCGGCCGACGGTCCCGACTGGGGGCGGCGCTTCGTGTTCCGCCCCACCCAACAGCGCAACATCGTCAAGCGCGCCAACTGGCAGGACTACCCCTACCCGTTCATCTACGGCCAGTACGACCCCATCCTGTTCCCCACCGCCGACTGGCGCGAGTGCAGCCTGAAGGCGCTCAGCGTGCTCGACATCCACGAATGGGCGCAGGACATGATCCTGCGCGATGACGATTTGCTGGTGCAGCAGATCCGCACCCGGGTGCTGCCACGGCGCGGGGTGTGGGCCTCGGCCGACGAGATCGTCATCACCGTCGGCGCGCAACAGGCGCTCTACCTGCTCGCCGACCTGCTGATGAGCACCGACACCCCGGTCGGCGTGGAAGACCCGGGCTACCCGGACGCGCGCAACATCTTCGGCAGTCGCACCGGCCACCTGCTGCCGCTGCCGATCGACGAAGAAGGCCTCATGGTCAGCGGGGCGCTGCACAACTGCGACTACGTCTACGTCACCCCCGGCCACCAGTGCCCGACCACGGTGACCATGCCGCTGGCCCGGCGCCAGGCCTTGCTGCAGATGGCCGAAGAAGCGGACTTCGTGCTGATCGAGGACGATTACGAAAGTGAGAGCCGCTTCCAGGGCGACCTCACCCCGACGCTGAAAAGCCTCGACCGCAACAACCGCGTCATCTACGTCGGCAGCCTGTCCAAGAACCTCGCGCCGGGACTGCGCATCGGCTACATCGTCGGCCCCGCCGAGCTGATCGCCGAATTGCGCGGCATCCGCCGGCTGATGCTGCGCCACCCCTCGGCCTACATCCAGCGCGCCTTCGCCCTGTTCCTCTCGCTCGGACATTACGATTCGCACCACCGTCGGCTGTCCGCGGCGTACCGGGAACGGGCCCAGGTGCTCTCGGACGCACTGGCGCGCCATCTGCCCGAAGTCCACCCGGTGCCGATCTCGGGCGGGGCCTCGTGCTGGATCGTCGGACCGGACTGGCTCGACGCCGAGGAACTGGCCCAACGCGCCGAAGAAAACGGCGTGCTGATCGAGCCCGGCAACGTCTTTTTCATGAAGACCGCCATGCCGCGCAACTGCTTCCGCTTGGGCTTCTCGTCGATCCCGATCGAGAAGATCGAACCCGGCGTCCGCGCCCTGGCCGAGGTCCTGCGCCACCTGAAACCGACCCGCCCGCGCTGAACCGGGCGCCCCGCCCCACTCTCTCCGCCCCAGCTGCGCCCCCGTCGCCGCCGGGGCTAAGGCATACCCTATTCCCTCCTGACAGCGCCGCCTTCCCGCCCGCCCTCCACCCCGCTCCTTCTGGCCCAAACTGGCCCAAACGATTTAACCGAACTGGCCCTACTGCATCGCCCTCCAGCTCACTAATCTGAAGTCGTCAAATGCAGTGGTCCTCCCGCACGGCGCCCGCCGCCGCCACAACACGGACCACCCACAACATCAGAACTGCTTAGGAGAACACGATGTCCAATACCCCAGTGACCGCCGAATTTCTGCAGGCCTTCAGCGACGCCTGGAACCGCCACGATATCGACGCCCTGATGGGCTTCATGGCCGACGATTGCGAATTCCACGCCGTTGCCGGCCCCGACCTGCTCGGCCGGACGTTCCACGGTCGCGAAGCGGTGCGCGAAGGCTTCCAGCTCGCCTGGCAGACCTTCCCCGACGCCGCCTGG
This sequence comes from Pseudogulbenkiania sp. AW2-16, assembly GCF_056824575.1. Classification (NCBI taxonomy): domain Bacteria; kingdom Pseudomonadati; phylum Pseudomonadota; class Betaproteobacteria; order Neisseriales; family Chromobacteriaceae; genus Pseudogulbenkiania; species Pseudogulbenkiania sp. AW2-16. Next base: position 3,672,346 of record NZ_CP157668.1, read on the forward strand.
CTCGACGGCGATCACTTCGTTCACGGCGATCGCGGCGTCAGCGAATCCACCTTCAGCGGCACCAAGGCCGACGGCACGCGCATCGAGGCACGCATGGTCGACGTCTTCACCTTCCGTGACGGCAAGATTGCGGTGAAAAACGCCTACCGCAAAGACCGCCCGCCGGTCGCCCACGCCGGCAACTGAGTCCGGACTCACATCGCTTCAACATCGAGGAGTCCGAGCATGGATACCCTTACCCAAAAGCGCGCGGTGAACACGGGCCGTGCCACCGGCCCGTCCACCCCCTACGACCCGGCCTACGACCCGCTGGTCGCCAGCTCCCCGGGCCAGGGCCGCGATTACGCTCCGACCTACTGGATCGGCACCGCCGGCGACCCGCCGCCCGATGACGGCCCGATCACCCACGACATCGACGTCGACGTCGCGATCATCGGCTCCGGCTTCACCGGGCTCACCACCGCGATCTTCCTCGCCCAGGAATACGGCATCAAGGCCACCGTGCTCGAGGCCAACCGCGTCAGCTGGGGCTGCAGCACCCGCAACGGCGGCCGAGGCCCAGTGCGCCTCGGGGCGCCTGAAGCGCTCGCAATGGATCGCCCGCTACGGTCTCGACACCGCGCTGCGCATGCACGAAGAAGTCTGCGCCGGCATGGAAACCTTCAAGAACCTGATCAAGGACATCGACTGTGACCCGCAGCCGGGCGGCCACCTCTACATTGCCCACCGGCCCAAGGCCATGCCGGCGCTGGAGAAGGAAGCCAAGGTCCTGCGCGAGGTGTTCAACTACGACGCCCGCATCCTCGACGCCGACACCGTCAAGCGCGACTACGTCGACGACAAGGAAGCTGCCGGCGCCATGCACGAGCCGGAAGGGATCGGCATCCACGCCGGCAAGCTCGCCTTCGGCTACCTGAAGAAGGCACGTGCGCTCGGCGCCAAGGTTCACCCCTCGAGCCCGGTCATGGGCTGGGAGACCCGCAACGGCGTGCACTACCTCAAGACGCCGGGCGGTATCGTGCGGGCCCGCGCTGTCGGCATCGCCACCGGCGGCTACACCTCGCAGGGGCTGCACTCGCAGTTGAAAAACCGCCTGCTGCCGATCCTGTCGAACTCGATCGTCACCCGTCCGCTGACGCAAGCCGAGATCGATGCCTGCAACTTCCGCACCACGCAGGTCATCACCGACACCCGCATCCTGCGCCACTACTATCGCCTGATGCCGGATGGCCGGGTACAGATCGGCAGCCGCAGCGCCATCACCGGCCACGATGCGCCCGAGGACAAGTACAAGCAGTTCCTGATCCGTGACCTGCACCGCAAGTTTCCCGCGCTGGAAGGCATCCAGATCGATTACTCCTGGTGGGGCTGGGTCGACGTCAGCCACGACATGATGCCGCGCATCTACCAGCCGGACCCGAAGCAGACGATCTACTACGCCCTCGGCTACGGCGGCAACGGCGTCATGTACTCGGCACAGGCCGGTCGCCGCCTGGCCGCCAGCATCGCCGGCAAGGGCACCCCGGACCTGCCGATCTTCCGCTCCAAGCTGCCGTTCCCGAACGTGCGCGAGGTGGTGGAATCGGAGCTGTTCGCCCCCTTCCGCCGCTTCGGCCAGTGGTGGCTGTACCGCTGGTATCACCTCAAGGACGAAGTCATCTAGGCGCCATTCGCCGATCGCCCGGCTCCCGGCCGGGCGCCTGACCGCCGCGCATGTCTCACGCGAGACGTGCCGCCCACCAAGAAAGGAGCACGCCCCATGGCGGCATCGAGCCGTATCGATGCCCGATAAACACTGTCAGATCGGCCTTACTGAATCGCCCTGCTGCAATCCATATGGCATATAAATGCCGGTAAATATAATAAATTCTTATTACGATGGAGAAAGACATGTACGGAGCACGCAGTTTCAAGAAGGTTCTCACGTTGTCGGCAACCCTGCTGGCGCTCGGCGCCGGCGGCATGGCACACGCCGAGCAGAAGGAAGTCACCATCGCCTATCAGCAGATCGCCGGTCCGTTGCTGACCGTGATCGCCGATGGCTCAGCCGAAAAGGCCACCGGCTACAAGATCAACTGGCGCCAGTTCGAATCGGGTGCCAAGGTCGGTACCGCCATGGCTTCGGGTGACGTGCAGATCGGCGTGATTGGCTCCAGCCCGCTCGCCGCTGCCGTCAGCCGTGGCCTGCCGCTGCAACTGTTCTGGATTCTCGACGACATCAACGAAGCCGAAGCCATGGTGGTGCGCAACGGTTCCGGCATCAACAAGCCGGCCGACCTCAAGGGCAAGAAACTCGGCGTTCCCTTTGTCTCCACCACCCACTTCCACACCATGTTCGCGCTCAACCTCTGGGGCATCAAACCGAGCGAACTGGAAATCCTCAACATGCAGCCCAACCAGATCGCCGCGGCGTGGGAGCGCGGCGACATCGACGCGGCCTACGTCTGGGACCCGGCACTGGCGCGCATCAAACAGAACGGCAAGGTGCTGATCACCTCGGGTGAGCTGTCCAAAAAAGGCAAGGCCACCTTCGACGGCGTGGCGGTGAACCGCACCTGGGCCGACGCCAACCCCGCCTTCATGGCGAGCTTCACCAAGGCCATCGCCAACGCCGACGCCGCCTTCCGCGCCAATCCGCAAGCCTGGGGCGCCGACTCCGCCCAGGCCAAGACCATGGCCAAGATGCTGGGCGGCACGTCAAAGGATGCCGCCGACGCGGTCAAGCTCTACGCCTATCCGACGCTCCAACAACAAATCTCCCCCGCCTGGCTGGGTGGCGGCAAGACCGGCGGTGCCGCCAAGGCGCTCAAGGCGACGGCTGAATTCCTCAAGGAGCAGAAGCGCATCGACGCGCTGGCCCCGGACTACAGCGCCTTCGTCACGTCGAAGTACGCCGAAGCTGCACTCAAGCAAAAATAATAAGCGCCCGGCATGGGACGCCCCGCCGGGCGTCCCAAAGGACCGAACCAGATCTGAGGAGAACTCTCATGCAAGAGCTTAACGTCAGCAATGTCAGCGTGCGCTACCCGGGCCGGCGCCCGGGCGAGCAGGTCCATGCGCTCGACAACATCAACCTCTCCATCAAGAGCGGCGACTTCGTAGTGGCACTGGGCGCGTCCGGTTGCGGCAAGACTACCTTGCTGAGCCTGATGGCGGGCTTCATCTCCCCCACCGAAGGCAACATCACGCTGGGCGGCAACAAGGTCATGGGCCCGGGCTCCGACCGCGGCGTCGTGTTCCAGAAACACGCCCTGCTGCCCTGGCTCAACGTCATGGAAAACACCGAATTCGGCCTCAAGCTGCAAGGCGTGAGCAAGGAAAAACGGCGCGCGCTGGCCGCCAAGAACCTGGCACTGGTCGGCCTGCAGGACTTTCACAGCCACATGATCTACCAGCTCTCCGGCGGCATGCAGCAGCGCGTGGGCATCGCCCGGGCACTCACCTGCAACCCGGCCATGCTGCTGATGGACGAACCGATGGCGGCGCTCGACGCCCTCACCCGCGAAACCATCCAGGAGTTGCTGCTCGACGTCTGGCAGGAAACGCAGAAGATGTTCTTCTTCATCACGCACAGCGTCGAAGAAGCCCTGTTCCTCGCCAGCCGGCTGATCGTCATGTCGCCGCGCCCGGGCCGCATCACCCACACCTACGAGCTCGACTTCAACCGCCGCTTCCTGGAATGCCGCGACGCCAGGACGATCAAGTCCAGCCCCGACTTCATCAAGATGCGTGAAACCGTGCTTGGCATCATTTATGGCGACGAGCGCGCCGCCGAAGCGAAAGAGGTGTCCCATGTCTAACCTGAAACACGACCCGGAAGTCTCTCTCGGCCGCCAGCGCGGTTCGATCTCGCTGAGCAGTCACCCGGCCAAACCCCACGGCGGCCCAGGCATGCTATCGCAACTGTTCAGCAAGAAATCGGTTCGCCCCGGCGAACAATTCGGCGCGCCCGGTCAGGGCAGCAGCGGTCTCATCAGCTTCGTCACCGTCGCCCTGCTGTTTTCGCTGTGGGTGCTGGTGACCGCCACCGGCTGGGTGTCGCCGCTGTTCCTGCCATCGCCGCAGGCGGTGTACGACAAGTTCATCCTGGTATCGACCGAGGGCTTCGCCAACGCCACCCTGCTCGAGCATACCGAGACCAGCCTGTACCGCGTGTTCGGCGCCTTTGCCCTGGCCTGCGTCACCGCCATCCCGATCGGCGTGCTGATGGGGGTGAGCCGCGTGGCACGCGGGGTGTTCGATCCGCCGATCGAGTTCTACCGCCCGCTGCCGCCGCTCGCCTACCTGCCGATGGTGATCATCTGGTTCGGCATCGGCGAGTTCTCCAAGGTCTACCTGATCTTCCTCGCCATCTTCGCCCCGATGGCCATCTCGGCGCGTTCGGGCGTACGCTCGGTCTCGATCGAGCAGATCCACGCCGCCTACTCGATGGGCGCGACGCGCATGCAGGTGATCCGCCACGTCATCCTCAAGTCGGCGCTGCCGGAGATCTTCACCGGCATGCGCATCGGCATCGGGGTGGGCTGGACCACGCTGGTCGCCGGCGAAATGGTGGCCTCGACCCGCGGCCTCGGCTTCATGGTGCTCAACGCCGCCGAGTTTCTCGCCAGCGACGTGGTGATCATGGGCGTGATCGTGATCGGTCTGTTCGCCTTCACCTTCGACCTGCTGATGCGCTACCTGGAACGCGTGCTGGTGCCCTGGAAAGGCAAGGTCTGACGGGAAACCCGCTATAGTGCACAACCAGGCGTGGCCATCCTCCCCGGGCGGCCACGCTCCTTCCCCAACCACCCTCAACCCCACGGGAACACGATGAAACGTTGGAATCTGGCAGCAAGCAGTCTGGTTTTTCTGATCACAGGCATGGCCTGGGCCGGCGACGCTCCGGTCGCCAAGACCCAGGGCGTGCTAACCGACACGCGCGGCATGACGCTCTACACCTTCGACAAGGACGTGGCCGGCAGCGGCAAGAGCGCCTGCAACGGCGAATGCCCCGCCATCTGGCCTCCATTGCACGCTGACAGCGGCGCCACTCCGGCAGGCGAGTTGTCCGTCATCACCCGCGACGACGGCAGCAAGCAATGGGCGTACAAGGGCAAGCCCCTGTATTACTTCGCGAAAGACCAGGCGGCGGGCGACACCCTGGGAGACAAGGTCAAGAACGTCTGGCACCTGATCCGGGAATAATCCGCTCCAGCCCCCCACCCGCGAAGAGACGATCCTCATGCTCCAAGAAAAAAAACCTTACGCCGTAGTGGCCGCCCTTTTGCTGACCGGGCTGGCGCACGCCGCGCCGGCTTTCGACGGCCAGATCCGCAACAACACCCTGGCCGTCAACCCGGCCGAAACCCTCGCCCTGGCCGCCAAGAGCGACAGCGACAAGGTCTACGTCTACGACCTGCGCTCCGGCGAAATGCGGCAGGCGCTGGAAGGCTTCATCTCGCCCCGCAACATCCTGTTCTCGCCGGATGGCCAGTCCTTCTACATCTCGGACAGCACCAAGGGCACCATCGAAAAATGGGACAGCGCCTCGCTGACGCGTTCCGCCTCCATGGCCGTCGGCCCCGGCGCCTTCGGCACCACGCTGAGCCGCGACGGCTCGCGGCTGTTCGTCAACAACCAGGCCACGAGCACGGTCACCGCCTTCGATCCCGCCACGCTGCAACCGCTCGCCGTGATGACGGGCTTTGCCCAGCCCCGGCAGGGCATCAAGCTCTCGGCGGACGACAAGGCGCTGTTCGTCACCAACTTCCTGGGCGACAAGATCACCGTGGTCGACCCCAGCGGCTTCAAGCCCCTGGCCGAGATCGGCGGATTCAACAAGATCCGCGCCATCGCCATCTCCCACGACGGCAAGACGCTGTATGCCGCCAACAGCGGCAGCGACACGCTGGCCGAGGTGGATGTCGAGGGACGCTACGTGCGGCGCAGCGTCAAGGTCGGCAGCGACCCTTACGGTGCCGCCTTGAGGCCGGATGGACGTTTTCTGTATAGCGGCAACCTCAAGGGCAACTCCATGACGATCGTTTCCCTGCCGGACTTCAAGGTCACCGGGGAAATCGGCGGGCTGCACGGTCCCCGTCAGGCGATCACGTTCAGCCACGACAGCCGCAAGGCCTGGGTGCTCAACGAGGATGTCAGCATTGCCGAAGTCGATCTGACTGCGCGGCGGATCACCCGTACATTGACCCCCGGCAGCTGAGCGGCAAGCGGGGCACTGCGAGTGCAGGCCCCGCTTGCCTCCGCCCTACCAGGGTGGGGCGATAGCGTAGCCGACACCCGCTGGCCGCGCCCGCTCCACCCCCACCCGCACTCCCCCGGGGGCGGTTCCGGCATCGGAGGCATGCATTCACACCGATCCAGCACGCTTGCGCTCGGTGACACTGCCGCCCTCATCCGCCCGGCTCCCGGCCACGATCTTCTTGTTACGGTCGACATACCGCTGGCACACCCGGACCCGGAACATCGCCGCGCCGGGGACGACGGCGCACGGTTCCCCCTCAGTCAGCCCGCCCGGGTTTGAAAAGGTTGGCCGAAGAACACTACCGCCCACCCCGAAACACCCCCGGCAAGTAAGGCGAAGGCGGCGCGATGCTTTCTGGCCAGAACAAGCCAAGCGCGTTAGCATCCATGTCGATGGCCGCCGCCCCCAAACACCGCGCCGCCACCAGCCCCTCATGCGGGCCCCGAGCGTGGCCTTCGCGAGCGGGAATCTCGCCGGCAGCTCGGCCGCCCTACAGAAAGAACACCATGACCCGCCGCCCCCCTGACACGCCGTCCCCCACCTTGGCGCCACCGCCCGTCGGCTTCTGGGAAGCCTTCCGCTTCTGGCTCAAACTCGGCTTCATCAGCTTCGGCGGCCCGGCCGGCCAGATTGCGATCATGCACAGCGAACTGGTCGAACGCCGCCGCTGGATCAGCGAAAAACGTTTTCTGCACGCCCTCAATTACTGCATGGTGCTGCCCGGCCCGGAGGCGCAACAGTTGGCAACCTATATCGGCTGGCTGATGCACCGCAGTTGGGGCGGTATCGTCGCCGGCGCGCTGTTCGTGCTGCCCTCGCTGTTCGTGCTGATTGGGCTGTCCTGGCTGTATGTGGCCTTCGGCAACGTTCCGCTGGTGGCCGGACTGTTCTACGACATCAAGCCCGCCGTCACCGCCATCGTGGTGCAGGCGGCGCATCGTATCGGCTCGCGCGCACTCAAGAACAACGTTCTGTGGGCGATTGCCGCCGCTTCGTTCATCGCCATCTTCGCGCTCAACGCGCCGTTTCCGCTGATTGTCCTGGGGGCAGCCCTGCTTGGCTATGTCGGTGGACGCGTGGCACCGGCCACCTTCAAGGTCGGCGGGGGGCATGGCAAGATCAAGGACGGCTACGGTCCGGCCTTGATCGACGACGACACCCCGACGCCCGCACACGCCCGCTTCCGCTGGTCGCAGTTGACGCGCATCGGCGCGATCGGCTTGGCACTGTGGCTGGTTCCGCTCGCCCTACTCACGGTGACATTCGGTTGGCAGGGCGTGTTCACCCAGATGGGCTGGTTTTTCTCGAAGGCCGCGCTGCTGACCTTCGGCGGTGCCTATGCTGTACTGCCCTACGTCTACCAGGGCGCGGTCGACCATTACGGCTGGCTCACCGCAACGCAGATGATCGACGGTCTGGCGCTTGGCGAAACCACCCCCGGCCCGTTGATCATGGTGGTGACTTTCGTCGGTTTCGTCGGAGCCTACCTCAAGGCGCTAACCGGGCCCGAGTTGCCGTTCCTCGCCGGCGCCTTCGCCGCGACCTTGGTGACCTGGTTCACCTTCCTGCCGTCGTTCGTGTTCATTCTCGCCGGCGGCCCACTGATCGAATCGACGCACGGCGACATCAAGTTCACCGCACCGCTGACCGCCATCACCGCCGCGGTGGTCGGCGTCATCTTCAACCTGGCGCTGTTCTTCGGCTATCACGTCCTGTGGCCGACAGGTTTTTCCGGTCATTTCGACTGGCCATCCGCCTTGATCGCCCTGGCGGCGAGCATCGCCCTGTTCCGCTTCAAGCGCAATGTCATCCAGGTCATCGCCGCCTGTGCAGTGGTCGGCCTGCTGGCAAAGACCCTATTCCTCTAACTTGCCCCCATCCCACGCCGGCAGCGCCGCGCGATGGGGCCGCCGAATGATTTGACGTAGGTGCTGGCTCGGCCAGGCCTGCCCGCCACGCAAAAACGAAGCGGCAACAGCCCCCCGATTCTCCCTTGAGACAATGCCGCACCCCAGGGCGGGAGCAAGCTACGCCTCGAAGGCGGTCTTCCTCAGCAACAGCTGTTCCACCAGTGCGCCTTCATCAAGTTGCAGCAGCTTGGGGCAGCTCGAGCACAGCACGCGCTCCCCCGGCAGGCCGTCACGCAGGCAGCAGAGACGGCGAACCCGCAATGGCGAAGACAAGGGTGCAGGAGGAGACGCGAGGTAGTGCACCGTGCGATACAGCGGGTTGGCCAAACCGGTATCGAAAAACGACCGTTGACCGAACAGGTAGTCGACGTCGGCCCGTGCCTCCTCGCCCGCAAACCCGGTCGAAAGTGCATATTCGAGACTATTGCCTACCGTGCTCCACAGCACACGCGGCGACAGACTGACTGAGGCCGCCATCATGTCGATGAATGGCAGCAGATGATCGACGCACAAGGAGCGATAACGCTCCGCCGGAGCATCGGTCTCGGCCCCCAACGCCTCGCAAGGCAGCCACAGGGCCTGGGGCAGGCCTTGATGCATCTGCAGGGTGCAATCGGCCAGCGCCATCCGGAGAGGTCGGCGCAACACCCGCGCGGCGACCAGCGCCGGGGGCAACAACAGGTTTAGATAGCGCCCGCACCACTGCGACAACAAGGCCTGGTCGCTCCCCCCACCGTGGTGCCGGCGCAGCGCGTTCAGCAACACATCTCGGTGTTCGGCCAACCTTGACGCCCGAACAGCGATCCCGCCCACGTCCTCAGGCAACCCCAGGTGCAGATGCCGGCAATACAGCGCATACGCAGGCGGCACCAACTCGGCAAAGCAGCAAGATAACGGTTTCTCTGTGCTATTCATCCACTCTCCCCAGCCACCGCCCCAACAGAATCATGACCGCACCACAGTCCGCTTGGGGCGCAGCGCGCTTACCCTCAGTGCCACTCCAGCATTGGTTCGGCAGGACAATCCAGCCCCCATTTAGGACACCGCAAAGGTACGGCACCCCAGCATGATTTGCTCGCCCCAATACAAAAAGCCCAGCTCGGATGAGCTGGGCTTTCTTGAGGGGAGTCTGGCGGTGTCCTACTTTCACACGGCAATGCCGCACTATCATCGGCGCTAAGGCGTTTCACGGTCCTGTTCGGGATGGGAAGGGGTGGGACCACCTCGCTAAGGCCGCCAGACATAAACTGTCAACAAACTGGAAGAAGCCTGGAAGCCTCTCAGCTTCCATTTCGAATTGGGTAATCGATTGTACGTCGCACACTCTATTCACCGCGTGGCCCAAGCCACTCAAATGATAGGATCAAGCCTCACGAGCAATTAGTATCGGTTAGCTTCACGCCTCACAGCGCTTCCACACCCGACCTATCAACGTCCTGGTCTCGAACGACTCTTCAGGAGGGTCAAGCCCTCAGGGAAGTCTCATCTTCAGGCGAGTTTCCCGCTTAGATGCTTTCAGCGGTTATCTCTTCCGAACTTAGCTACCCGGCAATGCCACTGGCGTGACAACCGGTACACCAGAGGTTCGTCCACTCCGGTCCTCTCGTACTAGGAGCAGCCCCCGTCAAACTTCCAACGCCCACTGCAGATAGGGACCAAACTGTCTCACGACGTTTTGAACCCAGCTCACGTACCACTTTAAATGGCGAACAGCCATACCCTTGGGACCGGCTACAGCCCCAGGATGTGATGAGCCGACATCGAGGTGCCAAACTCCGCCGTCGATGTGAACTCTTGGGCGGAATCAGCCTGTTATCCCCGGAGTACCTTTTATCCGTTGAGCGATGGCCCTTCCATTCAGAACCACCGGATCACTATGTCCTGCTTTCGCACCTGCTCGACTTGTCGGTCTCGCAGTTAAGCCACCTTATGCCATTGCACTATCAGCACGATTTCCGACCGTACCTAGGTGACCTTCGAACTCCTCCGTTACACTTTGGGAGGAGACCGCCCCAGTCAAACTGCCTACCATGCACTGTCCCCGATCCGGATCACGGACCAAGGTTAGAACCTCAAACACACCAGGGTGGTATTTCAAGGACGGCTCCACCAGAACTAGCGTCCTGGTTTCATAGCCTCCCACCTATCCTACACAAGTCTGTTCAAAGTCCAATGCAAAGCTACAGTAAAGGTTCACGGGGTCTTTCCGTCTAGCAGCGGGGAGATTGCATCTTCACAAACATTTCAACTTCGCTGAGTCTCAGGAGGAGACAGTGTGGCCATCGTTACGCCATTCGTGCGGGTCGGAACTTACCCGACAAGGAATTTCGCTACCTTAGGACCGTTATAGTTACGGCCGCCGTTTACCGGGGCTTCGATCAAGAGCTTGCACCCCATCACTTAACCTTCCGGCACCGGGCAGGCGTCACACCGTATACGTCCACTTTCGTGTTGGCACAGTGCTGTGTTTTTGATAAACAGTCGCAGCCACCGATTCTCTGCGACCTCTCGAGGCTTCGAACGCGAGGTCCTACACCTTAAGAGGCATACCTTCTCCCGAAGTTACGGTATCAATTTGCCGAGTTCCTTCTCCTGAGTTCTCTCAAGCGCCTTAGAATTTTCATCCTGCCCACCTGTGTCGGTTTGCGGTACGGTTCTCGTATAGCTGAAGCTTAGTGGCTTTTCCTGGAAGCGTGGTATCAGTCACTTCGGTTCCGTAGAACCTCGTTATCACGTCTCGGTGTTAACAAAGGAGCGGATTTGCCTACTCCTTCCACCTACCGGCTTGAACCAGGGCATCCAACACCTGGCTGACCTAACCTTCTCCGTCCCCACATCGCACTATACGAAAGTACGGGAATATTGACCCGTTTCCCATCGACTACGCTTTTCAGCCTCGCCTTAGGGGCCGACTCACCCTACGCCGATGAACGTTGCGTAGGAAACCTTGGGCTTTCGGCGAGCGGGCTTTTCACCCGCTTTATCGCTACTCATGTCAGCATTCGCACTTCTGATATCTCCAGCATGCCTTACGACACACCTTCACAGACCTACAGAACGCTCCCCTACCATCTGCACCTACGTGCAAATCCGCGGCTTCGGTTATCAGTTTGAGCCCCGTTACATCTTCCGCGCAGGACGACTCGACCAGTGAGCTATTACGCTTTCTTTAAATGATGGCTGCTTCTAAGCCAACATCCTGGCTGTCTAGGCCTTCCCACTTCGTTTACCACTTAACTGATCATTTGGGACCTTAGCCGGCGGTCTGGGTTGTTTCCCTCTTGACGATGGACGTTAGCACCCACCGTCTGTCTCCCATGCTCGCACTTTCCGGTATTCAGAGTTTGCCATGGTTTGGTAAATCGCAATGACCCCCTAGCCATAACAGTGCTTTACCCCCGGAAGTGATACATGAGGCACTACCTAAATAGTTTTCGGGGAGAACCAGCTATCTCCGAGTTTGTTTAGCCTTTCACCCCTATCCACAGCTCATCCCCTAGTTTTGCAACACTAGTGGGTTCGGACCTCCAGTGCGTGTTACCGCACCTTCATCCTGGCCATGGATAGATCACTCGGTTTCGGGTCTACGCCCAGCAACTAAAGCGCCCTATTCGGACTCGGTTTCCCTACGCCTCCCCTATTCGGTTAAGCTCGCTACTGAACGTAAGTCGCTGACCCATTATACAAAAGGTACGCAGTCACCCCTTGCGAGGCTCCCACTGTTTGTATGCATCCGGTTTCAGGTTCTATTTCACTCCCCTCCCGGGGTTCTTTTCGCCTTTCCCTCACGGTACTGGTTCACTATCGGTCGATCACGAGTATTTAGCCTTGGAGGATGGTCCCCCCATCTTCAGACAGGATTTCGCGTGTCCCGCCCTACTTCTCGTACGCCTAGTCCTTGGAATGCGTTTTCGTGTACGGGGCTATCACCCACTATGGCGGCCATTTCCAGGGCCTTCCACTAACACAATCCATAACACGTACAGGCTGTTCCGCGTTCGCTCGCCACTACTGACGGAATCTCGGTTGATTTCTATTCCTGCGGGTACTTAGATGTTTCAGTTCTCCGCGTTCGCTCTACCTTGCCTATGTGTTCAGCAAGGAGTACCTATTGCTAGGTGGGTTTCCCCATTCGGATATCTCCGGATCATCGCTCTATTGCCAGCTCCCCGAAGCTTTTCGCAGGCTTACACGTCCTTCATCGCCTGTGATCGCCAAGGCATCCACCAGATGCACTTAGTCGCTTGACCCTATCATTTCAGTGACCTGGGAGTCCCTTGCGGGTCTCTCAAGCACGTCCACGACAGTGAATGTTTGTGCGACGTACCACACCGCCCCTTTTGATATGGCGACATGGCACAGATACAATCAAATTACCCAAAGTCGACGATCCGTCCAAAGCAGACTTAACTGCTTCTTTCTTCTCGCCGTCTTGTTAATTCGGCTTCTTCAGTTTGTTAAAGATCGGGCGTTTTTGCTGAGCCGCTTGCGCGGCACGCGA
>NZ_CP157668.1:3687500-4198268 GCF_056824575.1 Pseudogulbenkiania sp. AW2-16
TGGTCACCACGCCTTCCAGCACCATGCCCGGCACCAGGTCCTTGAGGTCTTCCACCCCTTCCTGGAAGGTGGCGGTCTTGAACTCGGGCCGAGGGTCACGACCCGGCTTGTCCAGTTCCTTCAGGATGTCCATGACGGTAGGCACGCCGAAACGCTCGTCGGTGTAGTCGTGCGGTTTGAGCGTCTTGAGGAAGCCGCTGTCCCCCAGCAAGGATTTCACTTCGCGGCCGCAGCGCGCGACGATCTTTTCCACCACCGGATAGGCCTCGGGGTGCACCGACGAGGCGTCGAGCGGATTGTCGCCGCCGGTGATGCGCAAAAAGCCCGCCGCCTGCTCGAAGGTTTTGTCGCCCAGACGCGGCACCTTGAGCAGCTGGCTGCGCGTGCGGAAGGCACCGTTCTGGTCGCGATAGCTGACGATATTGGCGGCCAGCGTGCTGTTGAGGCCGGACACCCGCGCCAGCAGCGGTACGGAGGCAGTGTTGACGTCGACGCCGACGGCGTTCACGCCGTCTTCGACCACGCCGTCCAGCGCGCGGGCCAACTGACTCTGGTTGACGTCGTGCTGATATTGACCGACGCCGATCGACTTGGGATCGATCTTGACCAGTTCGGCCAGCGGGTCCTGCAGGCGGCGCGCGATGGAGACGGCGCCACGCAGACTGACGTCGAGGTCGGGAAATTCCTTGGCGGCGAGTTCGGACGCCGAGTACACCGAGGCACCGGCTTCGGACACCACGATCTTGGTCAGACCGAGTTCGGGGTGACGCTTGATCAGATCCTGCGCCAGCTTGTCGGTTTCACGACTGGCAGTGCCGTTGCCGATGGCAATCAGCTCAACCTTGTGACGTGCCGCCAGCACCGCCAGCTCGGCGATGGAACGGTCCCAGTCGTTGCGCGGCGCGTGCGGGTAGATGGTGCTAGTGGCGACCACCTTGCCGGTGTTGTCGACCACCGCGACCTTGGTACCGGTGCGCAGCCCCGGGTCGAGGCCGAGCGTCGGACGCTGGCCTGCCGGGGCAGCCAGCAATAGGTCGTGCAGGTTGGCCGAAAACACCTTGATCGCCTCGGCGTCGGCGGCTTCCTTGACCCGCGACACCAGTTCCAGCTCGAGCGACAGGAAGATCTTGGCGCGCCAGGTCAAGCGGACGGTGTCGAGCAGCCATTTGTCGGCCGGGCGACCGACGTCGTGCACGCCGACGTGGGCGGCGATGAGTTGCTCGTAGGCGGAGCGTTCGGTGATCGGCGTTTCGTCCGGCTGGTATTTGATGGCGACCGACAGCACGCCCTCGTTGCGACCACGCAGCAGCGCCAGCGCGCGGTGCGAGGGGGTGGAGCGGATCGGCTCGCGGTGCGCGAAGTAGTCGGAAAACTTGGCGCCCTCTTCTTCCTTGCCGGCCACCACGCTGGCGGCGAGCTCGCCCTCGCTCCACAGCTTGTCGCGCAGACGGCCGAGCAGTTCGGCGTCTTCGGCGAAGCGTTCGATCAGGATGGCACGCGCGCCGTCGAGTGCCGCCTTGACATCGGCAACGCCCTTGCCGGCGTCGACGTAAGCCTCGGCCGCGGCCGACGGGTCCTGCGACGGGTCGGCCAGCAGGCTTTCGGCCAACGGTTCGAGCCCGGCCTCGCGGGCGATCTGGGCCTTGGTGCGACGCTTGGGCTTGTAGGGAAGATAGAGGTCTTCCAGCGTGGTTTTGTTGTCGGCACCGTACAGCGCGGCCTGCAGCTCGGGGGTGAGCTTGCCCTGCTCGGTGATGCTGTTGAGGATGGCGTCGCGGCGCTCGTCGAGCTCGCGCAGATAGCGCAGACGTTCGTCCAGCGTACGCAGCTGGGTGTCGTCGAGCCCGCCGGTGACTTCCTTGCGGTAGCGGGCGATGAAGGGAACGGTGGCGCCACCGTCGATCAGTTCGACCGTGGCAGCCACCTGGGCTTCGCGGACGTTGAGTTCTGCCGCGAGGCGGCGGGCAATGCTAGGCAACATCGGCTTTGTTCTTGTCGTCGGAAAAAAGCCGATACTGTAGCCCGTCTGCCCGCAAAATCAAGCGGCGACAGGCCCCGCCAGCCGGGCCTGGGCGGCTTCGGCCGTGTCGAAGTACTGTACCTTGGTGTGGGACATCAGGCCGGCGATGTGCGCGGCGAGCTTGATCCAGACGTCTTCGACCACGATGGCGACGCGCCCAAGCTCCTTGTCGTGGGCGCGGACGAAGCGCAATTCCTCGACCGCCATGTCGATGGTGAAATCCTTCAGCTCCGAGAGGTCGAGGAAGATGTCGGGCTTGCCATGCTCGGCAATGCGCTTCATCAATGCCACCTCGAGCTCCTTGAAGTCTTCCAGGGTGAATTCGTTGAACAAGGCCACATCGAGGCCGTAATCCTGCTCGCGAATGGAGATCATACTTTTGCTCCTGAGGTGAGGGGACTCATTGTTATTCTAGCGCCGGCTGGCGAGGATGCCGCTGATCACGATCAACGTCATCGCAACGAAGCTGGCCAGCGTCAGGCTATCTTGCCACACCAGCACGCCCAGCAGGGTGGAAAACACTACGGTCAGATAGGACAGGTTGGCCGCCACCAGCTTGCGGCCGACCTTGTACGCCCGCGTCATCGC
Organism: Pseudogulbenkiania sp. AW2-16; assembly: GCF_056824575.1. Classification (NCBI taxonomy): domain Bacteria; kingdom Pseudomonadati; phylum Pseudomonadota; class Betaproteobacteria; order Neisseriales; family Chromobacteriaceae; genus Pseudogulbenkiania; species Pseudogulbenkiania sp. AW2-16. The sequence continues at coordinate 3,690,109 of NZ_CP157668.1, forward strand.
CAGTTGCGCCACCGTGGCGGTGAGGCCCAGCCCCAGCAGCAGCCAGACGTTGGTGGCGGTGACGGCATGCCAGCGGTCGAACTGCATCAGGACAGCGCCGCCGACAGTGGAAATCAGCGCGAAGTAGAACACCACGCGCCATTCCGGTTCGCCCAGCCGGCCCAGTTCGCGCACGTGCAGGTAGGACCACCCCGCGAGCAGGCCGGAGCCCAGACCGAGCAAGCCCGCCTCCCAGCGCTCGCCGGCCAGCGTGGGCCGCAGCAGCTGCACCACACCGACGAAACCCAGCGCCAGTGCGGCCACAGCCCTGGCGGAGAGGCGTTCGCGCAGCACGATCACCGACAGCAGGGCGAGGAACAACGGCGAGGTGTAGTTGAGCGTGACCGCCGTGGACAGCGGCAGGTGGGCGATGGCGTAGAAGTACAGCAGCAGCGAGATATAGCCGATCAGCCCACGCTGCACGTGGTAGCGCAGATGCGGCGTGACGAAGCGCTCACGGCGCCAGCACGCCGCCACACCGAGCGTCAGGGTGCCGAAGGCCGTACGCCAGAACACCAGCTCCGTCGAAGAGAAATGCTGGGCGCCCAGCTTGACGAACAGCCCCATCAGGCCAAAGAACAGCGCGGCGACCACCATCCACGCCGAGCCGAGGCGCCAGCGGGAAACGGGAACGTCGGGAGCGGCCAGCGCCGGCTCGGTAGGTTTCATCATGTTGCAATAGAAAGGATTGGACGAAGCGGGTTCAGCGGCGCGCCGCCAGCACGCCGGAAAAAACGATCAGCAGGATGCCGGCCAGCGCCTCGAGCGGCAGCACGTCGCCCCACAGCAGTACCCCCAGCACCGCGGAGAACGCCACCGTGAGGTAGGCGAAGCTCGCCACCAGGAACTTGCTGCCGTCCTTGTAGGCTCGGGTCATGGCGAGCTGGCCGCACATGCCGGTGACACCGACACCCAGCAGAGGCCAGAAGGTCTCCCCGCTCAACGGGGTGAAGCCGGGGCCGAGCAGCAGCAGTACCGCACCGAACACCGAGGAGATGGCGAAAAACCAGAACACGACGCGCCACGGCGCCTCGCCCATCTTGCCGAGTTCACGCACCTGGAATACGGCGAATCCGGCGCTGGCGCCGGAGGCCAGCCCCATGGCGGCGGCAAACCACATGTCGCTGGCAAAGGTTGGCCGAAGCAGCAGCAGGATGCCGCCAAACCCCACCGCCAGGGCCAGCGCCGCGGTGCGCGTCAGCGGTTCTTTCAGCCGCACCAGGCAGATCAGGGTGAAGAACAGCGACGAGGTGTAGTTGAGCGTGATGGCGGTGGCGAGCGGCAGGTGCGTCAGCGCGTAGAACAGCAAGCCCATCGACACGTAGCCGATCAGGCTGCGCTGCAGGTGCCCGCGCCAGTTGGGCGTCAGCGGATTGCGCCGGCGCGCCACCATCACCCCGCCCAGCATCAGCGCGCCGAACAGGGTGCGGTAGAACAGCAGTTCGAGCGCGCCGAAGGAGCGCCCGCCGACCTTGACGAAGACGCCCATGAGCGCGAAGAACAGCGCCGCCACCACCATCCAGCCGGCCCCCAGGCGGCCGCTGCGCAGGCGCTGCCAACCCGGAGCCCAGGCCACGACCCGGTTCATGAGCGACCCTTCTGCACCACCAGCGACAGGCAGACCGACTCCAGCGAGCGGCGGTAGGTGTGGTACTCGGAGGCATTGGCGGCGCAGCGCGCCTCGATCACGTCGTGCTGGCCGGTCAGCAGAAACACCTGCAGATTGCGACGGATGATCCACAGGCTGTCGGAAACGAACTGCCCTTCGCGGTAGCTCACGGTGAGGCGTCCGGCGGTCGGCACCCATCGCACCAGACTGGCAGCCTCGCGATCGCCGTCGGCACGGCGGTAGCGTTCGGCCAACGTTTCCAGCGTTTCGCCACGCGCCAGGTGTCGCCGGTGGATTTCCACGCTGATCGCCGCGCGTTCGCGCTCGTCGGCCTTGGGCGGCACCACGCGCAGCGTGCGCACGCCATCGACGCGGGTGACCCGCACCTTCCAGCCAGTCGGGACGGTGAAGCTCAGGCGGTCGAGCGGGTCGAGATAGGCCGCTTGTGCCGCAACGGCGAACAGCAGCAGGAACAGCGCGAGAAGGCGGGAGGTAGCAGGCATTACCGGATCGGATAAACAAAAAGGCGCGGAAATCCGCGCCTCGCCATTGTGCACCGAATCACCGGGCTTAGCCAGCCGGTGCTCGCCCATCAGGCGCCGGTAGAACTCGTGGAAGTGCTGCATGCCGTCTTCGGTCGGCGACTGGTAGGGACCGACCTCGCTCTCGCCGCGCAGCCACAGCGCCTTGCGCCCCTGGTGCATGCGATAGCAGATTTCGTCGTCTTCCTTGGCGGTTTCGAAGTACGCCGCCTGCTCGGCCTCGATGAATTCCGGCTCGAACCACACCACTTCTTCGGGATAGTAGAACTCGGTGATCACCGTGCACTTCTCCGGGCCGCGCGGAATGGCCACGCTGGCCACCAGCACGTGCGGATACCACTCGATCATGATGTTCGGGTAGTAGGTGAGCCAGATCGCGCCGAATTCCGGCTGGCGCTCGGCGAAGCGGCGCAGCACTTCGTCGTGCCAGGCACCGTAGACCTTGGAGCCGGGACGGGCCAGCTTGTTCTTCACCCCGACCGTCTGCACGTGGTACTGGTCGCCCCATTCCCACTTGAGGTCGCCGCAGTCGACGAAGTGGCCAAGGCCGGGGTGGAACGGATCGACGTGGTAATCCTCGGAGTAGACCTCGATGAAGGTCTTCCAGTTGAAGTCGTACTCGGTGACGTGGGCGCTGTGGAAGGCGTAGCCCTCGAAGCTCAGGTGCTTGGCCACGGCGAGCTTGGCGAGGTCGGCGGCGACATCGCGGCGGGCGTCGAACAGCAGGCCGTTCCAGCTGGTGAGCGCGGTCTGGCCCAGGTTGAGGCACGGCGTCTGCGGGAAGTGCGGCGCGCCGACCAGGCTGCCGCCCTTGTCGTAGGTCCAGCCGTGCAGATTGCACACGATGTGGTTACCGTTGCCGCGCCCCTGGTAAATGGTGGCCTGGCGATGGCGACAGACGTTGGAGATCAGCTTGACCTCGCCGTCGACGCGCTTGAGCATCTTGCCGTGGTCCATCCAGGCCAGCGTCTGGTAGTCCCCTTCGTTGGGCACCATCAGTTCGTGGCCGTAGTATTGCGGCGCATCGGCGAACAGCAGCTTTTGCTCCAGTTCGTAGAACGCCGGGTCGAAATAGGTATAAACGGGTAGCTGAGCGGCAGACGCTTGAAGCAACTGCGGTGAAGCCAGATCAGACATTATTCCCACACCTCCGTGGAAGAAGATATAAGACCAGCCGAATCTCGCTGTTAAGAAGACGAGTTTACGGAACAGATTCAAAAAAACACAAAGGACCCTGCCGGGTCCGAGGCCGGGATTGTGCCCCCATTCCCCTGCCCCGGCAAGCTTTTTTTACCGCGCCAGAAGACGCGGAGAGGGGGCCTTGTCGCCAATTTCCGGCATCGTTGCGCCACAAATTCAATTTACGCTTTTTTCCCGCAACAAATCAGCGTCTTGTACATTTGATGCAGCGCAACATTAGCGTCCGGTAATGTGCTATAGTCTGCGCCGCACACACTTCGACACAGTCACGCCAGGTGCCGTAACACAACCGCCACCGGGCCACGCCCTGCAGGCACTACCCGCCAACACACACCGGCGGGCAGCCATGCCACGGGGACGACACGCCGCCGCCGGCCCAGACCGCGGACTGCGAGCCGGCTGTTTGTCGAAACACCACGGGAGACGCGTTTTTTTATCATTCACCCGTAATTTGCAAGACTAAGCCTATGAGTTCGAGCATTCTCGTCATCAACTGCGGCAGCTCCTCGCTGAAATTCGCCCTCATCGACACCACCACGCAGCACGCCAGCCTGACCGGCCTCGCCGAAAAGCTGGGGCTCGACGACGCCCAGATCACCTTCAAGCATCAAGGCGAAAAAACGGTGCAGACGTTGGCCGAAGGCAACCACGCCGCGGCGATGCGCGCCATCCTCACCCAACTGCAAGGGCGCGGACTGTTCGACAGCGTGCAGGCCATCGGCCACCGCGTGGTGCACGGCGGCGAACGCTTCAAGGCCTCCACCCTCATCGATGACGAGGTGATCGCCGCCATCGAAGACTGCGCCCGCCTGGCGCCGCTGCACAACCCGGCCCACGTGCTGGGCATTCGCACCGCCATCGCCTGCTTCCCCGGCCTGCCGCAGGTGGCGGTGTTCGATACCGCCTTCCACCAGAGCATGCCGCAGCGCGCCTACCTCTACCCGGTCCCGATGGCGCTGTACCGCGAGCACGGCGTGCGCCGCTACGGCTTTCACGGCACCAGCTACCGCTTCGTCAGCGCCGAAGCAGCGCGCATGCTGGGCAAGCCGCTCGAGGACATCGCCGTGGTCTGCGCCCACCTCGGCAACGGCGCCTCGGCCGCGGCCATCCTCGGCGGCAAGAGCGTCGACACCACGATGGGACTGACCCCGCTGGAAGGGCTGGTGATGGGGACGCGCTCCGGCGACGTCGACCCGGGGCTGTTCGGCTACCTTGCCAGCGAGCTGAAGCTCGACGTCAACGCCATCACCGAACTCCTGAACAAGCAGAGCGGCCTGTTGGGTCTGTCGGAGCTGTCGAGCGACTGCCGCGAACTGGAAGACGCCGCCCTGGCCGGCGACGGCGCCGCGCAGCTGGCGCTGGAGGTGTTCAGCTACCGCCTGGCCAAGCAGATCGCCGCGTTGACGGTGGCGTTGGGCCGGCTCGACGCGGTGCTGTTCACCGGCGGCATCGGCGAGAACTCGTCCTACCTGCGCGAACGCGTGGTCAAGCTGCTGGGCTTCCTCGGCCTGCGACTGGACGCCGATGCCAACCAGCGCTGCATCCGCGGCGAGGCGGGCTGCATCACCGCGCAGGGCTCGGTGCCGGCGCTGGTGATCAACACCAACGAAGAACTGATGATCGCGCTGGACACCGCCACCCTGGCCACGCCCGCCGCCCTCACCCGCTAAGACAGGAACGATTTCATGCAGACCTTCTTTCTGGCCCCGCTGGGCTTTGATGCCGGGCTGACCTCGGTGGCGCTGGGCATGATCCGCGCGCTGGAGCAGGCCGGGCTGCGCGTCGGTTTCGTCAAGCCGATCGCCCAGGGTGCCGGCCATCACGAACCCGAGCACTCCACCCACTTCGCCCGCGCCATCTGCCACCTGACCTCGCCGGAGCCGCTCACGATGGAACGGGTGGAGCATTTTCTCAGCCAGGGCCAGGTCGACCAGCTGATGGAAGAGGTGGTCAGCCTGTACCAGCAGGCGGCCCGCAACGTCGACGTGGTGATCGTGGAGGGACTGGTGCCGGACCAGAAGCACCCCTACTCCACCTTCCTCAACACCCGGATCGCGCGCAACCTGCAGGCGCAAACCATCCTGGTCGGCGCCGCCGACAAGCTGGCCAGCCACGAGATCGCCGAACAGCTGGAAATCAGCATCCAGGCCTTCGGCGGCGACCACGGCAGCACCGCCGGCTACATCCTCAACCGCGTCTCGAAGCAGCATGACACCGCGCAGATGGCGCTGGAGATCCTGGAGTCGAGCCAGGCGCTGCAGCACAACCGCCTGCCGCTCTTGGGCGCGATTCCGCTCGAACCCGAGCTGTTGGCGCCGCGCACGCTGGACGTGGCCAACTATCTCAAGGCGCGCCTGGTGCACGCCGGCCAGATGACGCGCCGCCGCGTGCGCAGCACCGTGATCACCGCGCGCACCGTGCCCAACATCGTGCACCTGCTGAAACCGGGCGCGCTGATCGTGACGCCGGGCGACCGCGAGGACATCGTGCTCGCCACCGCCATGGCCAGCATGAACGGCGTGCCGCTGGCCGGCTTGCTGCTGACCTGCGACGCGATGCCGGATCCGCGCATCCAGCAGCTGTGCCACCAGGCCTTCACCAGCGGCCTGCCGGTGCTGGCTTCGGAGTCGAACACGCTGGAAACCACCAGCCTGCTGACCAATATGAGCCTGCAGGTGCCGGCCGACGATTTGGAGCGCATGGAACAGGTGATCGCCTTCGTCGCCGAGCACCTCGACGCCAAGGCGCTGCGCAACCGTGTCGGCGCGCCGCGCGAGCACCGTCTGCCACCCCCGGCGTTCCGCTTCCAGCTGATGGAAAAGGCGCGCCAGGCCAACAAGCGCATCGTGCTACCGGAGGGCAACGAGCTGCGCACCATCAAGGCCGCCGCGATTTGCCACGAGAAGCGCATCGCGCAGTGCGTGCTGATCGGCAGCCGCGCCGAGATCGAACAGGTGGCCGAGGCGCAAGGCGTGGCCCTGCCGGCCGACATCGAGATCATGGACCCGAACGAGGTACGCGGCCGCTACATCGAGCCGATGATCGAACTGCGCAAGAACAAGGGCCTCAACGCGCCGATGGCCGAGCAGCAGCTGGAGGACAACGTGGTGCTGGGCACCATGATGCTGGCGCTGGACGAGGTGGACGGCCTGGTGTCGGGCGCGGTGCACACCACCGCCAACACCATCCGCCCGGCGCTGCAGCTGATCAAGACCGCGCCCGAAGCGAAACTGGTGTCGTCGGTGTTCTTCATGCTGATGCCGGAGCAGGTGCTGGTCTACGGCGACTGCGCGGTGAACCCGGACCCGAGCGCCGATGAACTGGCCGACATCGCCATCCAGTCGGCCGATTCCGCCGCCGCCTTCGGCATCCCGCCGCGCGTGGCGATGATCTCCTACTCCACCGGCTCGTCCGGCAGCGGCGACGACGTGGAGAAGGTGCGCGAAGCGACGCGGCTGGCGCGCGAGAAGCGCCCCGACCTGATCATCGACGGCCCGATGCAGTACGACGCCGCCAGCGTGGAGAGCGTCGGCCGGCAGAAGGCGCCGGACAGCCCGGTGGCCGGCCGCGCCACGGTGTTCGTGTTCCCCGAACTCAACACCGGCAACACCACCTACAAGGCGGTGCAGCGTTCGGCCAACGTGGTCAGCGTCGGCCCGATGCTGCAGGGGCTGAGAAAGCCGGTGAACGATCTGTCGCGCGGCGCGCTGGTCGACGACATCGTCTACACCATCGCGCTGACCGCGATCCAGGCCGACCAGCAAGCCGGCTGAAGCCGCCCCGCCCCCGCCAGGCGTGGTGAAAACACACCACGCCGCGGCTCGACCCGTTGCATCAATCAAACACTTGTTTTAGATTGATGCGGCGGGTTTTTACGTTTGCACGCCCCGAAAAACACACAACAAACAACGACATAACAATCGAGGAACGGGAGGATTCAACATGGCTATCCGCCACATTACCGAATGGTTCATTCCGGATCGGGTGCGCGAGTCGCACGAGCTGGCCATCCGCGCCCGCACCGTGATCAGCGTCGGGCTGCTGGCCGGGCTGATCGTGCCGGTGTTCGCGCTGTCCTATTTCGAGCTGCACCACCCGGCCATGGCCTGGGGTCTCCTGGCCGGCGGCGCCGGCCTGCTGCTGGGCCCGGTGCTGCTCAAGCTCACCGGCGCCATCCGCTTCACCGCCGAGTTCACCATCGGCTGCATGTTCGCGCTGGTGGGCTGGATGGGCTACATCAACGGCGGCATCCTGTCGTCCAGTGTGGTGTGGTACGCCTCGATCCCGTTCACCGCGATCTTCGTCGGCGGGCGGCGCTCGGGCGTGGCGTGGACGCTGCTGACGCTGCTCGCCATCGGCCTGTTCCTGCTGCTCGAGAGCGATCCGGGCGCCCTGCCCGAGGTGCCGATTCCCGCCGATGAGCATCCCAGGCTCTTGGCCAAGTCGCTGGCCGGCCTGTCGCTGGTGGTGCTGAGCCTGGCCTGGGCCTTCGACAAGGCCAAGGCGCAGGGCTTCCAGAAATTGGAAACGGCGCGCATCGAAGCCGAACGCGCCACCCAGGCCATGCAGCAGATGATGGAGCAGGTGAGGCGCTCGATCCACGCCGCCGCCTCGGCCAGCCGCGAGATCGCCAGCAGCACCACGCTGATGGCACGCACCATGGCCGAGCAGCGCCAGCGCACCGAAGACATGGTGGTGTCGGCGCAGCAGATGGCGGTGGTCACCGGTGAAAACACCGAGCAGTCGATCAGCGCCACGCGCATGGCGGAGGACGCCGGCCAGGCCGCCAGCCTGGGCGGGCAGGCCATGGACCAGGCGGTGGAGCAGCTCAACCAGGCCGGCGAGGTGATCTCGCATGCCGCCAGCCAGCTCGAGGCGCTGGAAAAATGCAGCGCCGAGGTGAGCGGCATCGTGCAGCTGATCCGCGACATCGCCGAGCAGACCAACCTGCTGGCGCTCAACGCCGCGATCGAGGCGGCACGCGCCGGCGAATCGGGACGCGGCTTCGCCGTGGTGGCGGACGAGGTGCGCAAGTTGGCCGAAAGAACGCAGGGCGCCACGCTCGACATCGAGCAGAAGATCCGCCTCATCGTCGACGGCACCAACCAGTCGGTCGACGCCATGCGCGACGGCAACACCCAGATGCAGGCCGGACGCAGCCACGCCCTGGCGGCACAGGACAGGCTCGCCGGCATCATCGGCGACACCCACCGCCTGGGCGGGCTGCTGCGGCAGGTGTCGAGCGCCGAGGCCAGCCAGAACCAGGGCTTCGTCCAGTTCGCCGGCACCATCACGGCGATGGGCGAAGCCACGCGCACGCTGACGGCGGAAACCGAGACCATCGCCGACGCCACCCACCGCCTCGACGGCCTGATCGACGAGCTGGGCGCCAGCGTCAGCCAGTTCCAGCACCAGGCCGCCTGAACCGCGCGGCGCCAAATCAGCGCAAGGAATTTGCTTTGCCGTTTTTCTTGGTTCGGGAAACAAAACGGCGTGGCTACAGTGGTGACCATTCCAAACCGAAACAGGAACCGCCCCATGTCCTTGCGCACCTTCACCGTTCTGGCCTCCACCCTCACCCTGCTGGGCGCCGCCGCCCGGCCCTGGCCGACGTCTCCCTGCTCAACGTCTCCTACGACCCGACGCGCGAGCTGTACCAGGACTTCAACACCGCCTTCGCCAAGTACTGGAAGGCCAAGACCGGTGAAGCCGTCAGCGTCAAGCAGTCGCACGGCGGCTCCGGCAAGCAGGCGCGCGCGGTGATCGACGGTCTGGAGGCCGACGTGGTGACGCTGGCGCTGGGCTACGACGTGGACGCCTTGAACACCGAAGCCAAGCTGATTCCGCCGAACTGGCAGAAACGCCTGCCCAACAACGCCTCGCCGTACACTTCGACCATCGTGTTCCTGGTGCGCAAGGGCAACCCCAAAGGCATCCACGACTGGAACGACCTGATCAAGCCGGGCGTGGACGTGGTGACGCCGAACCCGAAAACCTCCGGCGGCGCACGCTGGAACTACCTGGCGGCGTGGGGTTACGCGCTGAAGCAGCCGGGGGGCAACGATGCCAAGGCCAGGGACTTCGTCAAGAAGGTCTACCAGCACGTCAAGGTGCTGGATTCCGGCGCGCGCGGCGCCACCGTCACCTTCACCCAGCGCGGCATCGGCGACGTGCTGCTGGCCTGGGAAAACGAGGCCTACCTCTCCACCAAGGAGCTGGGGCCGGACAAGTTCGACATCGTCACGCCTTCGGTCTCCATCCTGGCCGAGCCGCCGGTCAGCGTGGTGGACAAGGTGGTCGACAAGCACGGCACGCGCAAGGTGGCCGAGGCCTACCTGCAGTACCTGTACAGCCCGGAGGGCCAGGAGCTGGCGGCGCAGAACTACTACCGCCCGCGCGACCCGAAAATTGCCGCCAAGTACGCCAGCCAGTTCAGCAAGGTGAAGCTGTTCACCATCGACCAGGTGTTTGGCGGCTGGAGCAAGGCGCAGAAGACCCACTTCGCCGACGGCGGCGTGTTCGATCAGATCCAGGCCCGCTAAGCCGACGCCGCCTCCGCTCAGCCGTTCTCCACTTCATCACGCCGCGTCGTCCGACCGGCGTGTTTTTTTGTTATCGACAGGCATTCCGGTTATCGGCACCTGCCCGATTCCCTTTTCTGGAATTCGAATAAGGATCGAAGAATTCCTTATTTTTAGAATAAGGGAACTGCTTATATGCTGGTTTCGGTTATTAAGGGGGAGCCGCCATATGTCCAATCGTTCACCAAGCAAGGGAGGTAGCGCATGAAGTCCGCCACCCTCCCGCGCGTCTTGCCGGGGTTCACGCTGTCACTGGGCTACACCATCAGCTACCTGTCGCTGATCGTGCTGATCCCGCTCGCGGCGGTGTTCATCAAGACCGCCGCCATGCCGCTGGACGCGTTCTGGCAAACCGTCACGGCGCCGCGCGTGCTGGCCTCGTACCGCCTGAGCTTCGGCATGGCGCTGCTGGCCGCCGCCATCAACAGCGTGTTCGGCCTGCTGTTGGCATGGTCGCTGGTGCGTTACCGCTTTCCCGGCAAGAAGCTGGTCGATGCCCTGGTCGACCTGCCGTTCGCCTTGCCCACCGCGGTGGCCGGCATCGCGCTCACCGCGCTGTACGCCGGCAACGGCTGGATCGGCCGCCATCTCGAGCCGCTGGGCATCAAGGTGGCGTTCGGCCCGCTCGGCGTGCTGGTGGCGCTGGTGTTCATCGGCCTGCCCTTCGTGGTGCGCACGGTGCAACCGGTGCTGGAAGACCTCGACACCGAGCTGGAAGAAGCCGCCACCTGCCTCGGCGCGCACCGCAGGCAGACCTTCCGCCACGTCATCCTGCCGGCGCTGCAGCCGGCGCTGATGACCGGTTTCGCGCTGGCCTTCGCGCGCGCCGTCGGCGAGTACGGCTCGGTGATCTTCATCGCCGGCAACATCCCGATGGTGTCGGAAATCACCCCGCTGATGATCATCAGCAAGCTCGAACAATACGATTACCGCGGTGCCACGGCGATTGCCAGCGTGATGCTGGTGGTGTCGTTCCTGCTGCTGTTGACGATCAACGGGCTGCAGGCGTGGCAAGCGAAACGTAGCGGGAGGAGCGCGTAATGAGTGCAACTGTCAGCAATCTGTACGCCCAGCACGACCGCGCCGCGCTGCTGGAAAGCCGCCAGGCCACCCGTGAGAACACCTGGGTCAAGGCCGGCATTCTGGTGCTGGCACTGGGCTTCTTCGCCGTGTTCCTGCTGCTGCCGCTCGCGGTGGTGTTCGTCGAGGCCCTGGCCAAGGGCTGGGCCACCTATCTCGAGGCGCTGACCGAGCCCGATGCCCGCTCGGCGATCTGGCTCACGCTGAGCGCGGCGGCGATCTCGGTGCCGCTCAACCTGGTGTTCGGCGTGGCGGCCGCCTGGGCGATCACCCGCTTCGAATTCCGCGGCAAGCAGCTCCTGATCACGCTGATCGACCTGCCGTTCTCGGTGTCGCCGGTGGTGGCGGGCCTGGTCTACGTGCTGGTATTCAGCCACCACGGCTGGTTCGGGCCCTGGCTGTCGGCGCACGACATCAAGATCATCTTTGCCATCCCCGGCATCGTGCTGGCGACGGTGTTCGTCACCGTGCCGTTCATCGCCCGCGAGCTGATCCCGCTGATGCAGGCGCAAGGCCGCGAGGAGGAAGAAGCGGCGGTGGTGCTGGGCGCGCGCGGCTGGCAGGTGTTCTGGCACGTCACCCTGCCCAATATCCGCTGGGCGCTGCTGTACGGCGTGATCCTGAGCAACGCCCGCGCCATGGGCGAGTTCGGCGCGGTGTCGGTGGTGTCCGGTCATATCCGCGGCGAGACCAATACCCTGCCCTTGCACGTCGAGATTCTTTACAACGAATACAACTTCGCCGCCGCCTTCGCCGTGGCCTCGCTGCTGGCCATGCTGGCGCTGCTGACCCTGGTGGTGAAGAGCTGGGTGGAATGGCGCGCTCGGCGCGACTGACAAGCTGGCCTCCTGCGTTGTTGCGTCGCCTTCTGGATGGCGCACCCGGCAGGAGCCGTGGCACTGATTTTTGTTAGCCCGCCAAGGCGTGGCTAAGGAGAGCAATATGAGCATCCAGGTACAGAACATCCACAAGGCCTTCGGCCACTTCGTCGCGCTGGACGACCTCAGCCTCGACTTTCCCAGCGGCGAGCTGGTCGCCCTGCTCGGCCCGTCCGGCTGCGGCAAAACCACCCTGCTACGTGTCATCGCCGGGCTGGAGCAGGCCGATTCCGGCAAGGTGCTGCTGGACGGCGAGGACGCCTCCGACACCCACGTGCGCGAACGCCAGGTCGGCTTCGTGTTCCAGCACTACGCGCTGTTTCGCCACATGACGGTGTTCGACAACGTCGCCTTCGGCCTGCGCATGAAGCCGCGCAAGGAGCGCCCGTCCGAGGCTGACATCCAGCGCAAGGTGCACGAACTGCTGCAACTGGTGCAGCTCGACTGGCTGGCCGACCGCTTCCCGGCCCAGCTCTCCGGCGGCCAACGCCAGCGCATCGCGCTCGCCCGCGCCCTGGCGGTGGAGCCGCGCGTGCTGCTGTTGGACGAGCCGTTCGGCGCGCTCGACGCCAAGGTGCGCAAGGAACTGCGCCGCTGGCTGCGCCGCCTGCACGACGAGCTGCACATCACGTCGATTTTTGTCACGCACGACCAGGAAGAAGCACTGGAGGTGGCCGACCGCGTGGTGCTGATGAACCACGGCAAGGTGGAACAGATCGGCACGCCGGACGAGGTCTATCGCCACCCGGCCACCTCTTTCGTCTACGGCTTTTTGGGTTCGGCCAACCGCTTCGAGGGACGCCGCACAGCAGGCGGCATCGACGTCGGCGGAACGCGCCTTGCGGCCCTGGCCGACCATGCCGGCGAGGACAGCGAGGTGGTCGCCTTCGTGCGCCCGCACGAACTGGAAATTCGCCTGGAGCAACAGGATGCCGGCATCCCGGCGCGCATCACCCGCGTGCTCAGCGTTGGCGCGCTTACCCGCGTCGAGCTGGAAGGCAGCGGCAGCCAGGACGGCCAGCACTACAACGTCGAACTCCCGTACGAGACCTGGCACGCCCAGGCCTTCACCGCCGGCCAGCAGGTGCGCCTGCAGCCGCGCGCGCTACGGGTATTCGCCCACAACAAAACGGCAGGACCACGATGAACTTTCAACAACTGCGCATCATCCGCGAGACGGTACGGCAGAATTTCAACCTGACCGAGGTCGCCAACGCGCTGTTCACCTCGCAATCGGGCGTCAGCAAGCACATCAAGGACCTGGAGGACGAGCTGGGCGTTGAGCTGTTCGTGCGCAAGGGCAAGCGCTTCCTCGGCCTGACCGATCCGGGCAAGGAACTCCTGACCATCGTCGAGCGCATGCTGCTCGACGCCGGCAACGTCAAAAGGTTGGCCGAACAGTTCAGCCAGCGCGATCAGGGCCAGCTCACCATCGCCACCACCCACACCCAGGCGCGCTACGCCCTGCCCAAGGTGGTGACGGCGTTCAAGCAGGCGTTCCCCAAGGTGCACCTGGTGCTGCTGCAGGCGAGCCCGGACGAACTGGTGCGGTTGCTGCTGGACGGCCAGGCCGACATCGGCATCGCCACCGAGGCCATCTCGGCGGTGCCGGAACTGGTGTCCTTCCCCTACTACAGCTGGCACCACACCGTGATCGCGCCGCCGGGCCACCCGCTGCACGGCGTCAAGCCGCTGACGCTGGAGGCGCTGGCCGACTACCCGCTGGTCACCTACCACGAAGGCTTCACCGGCCGCGCCCAGATCGACCGCGCCTTCGCCGAGGCCGGGCTGTTGCCGGACGTGGTGATGGCGGCACTCGACGCCGACGTGATCAAGACCTACGTCGAGCTGGAAATGGGGGTGGGCATCGTCGCCTCGATGGCGGTCGACGCGCAGCGCGACCAAGGCGTGGCCGAAGTGGACTCGGTGCCGCTGTTCGGCCACCAGACCTCGCGCATCGCCGTGCGCCGCGGCCATTACCTGAGGAGCTACGCCTACCGCTTCATCGAACTGTGCTCGGCGGAGCTCGACGAAACCACGGTGCGCCAGGCCCTGGTGCCGACGGCGCCGGACTAGCGGCCCCTCTCCCGCCAGAACAGGGCGGTCAACCTGGCGACAAGGTTGACCGCCCTGTTTTTGCTCCAGCCCACTGCCCGCAGTGGCCCCCGCCGGCCTTATCCCGCATTCCGCCGCCATCGTCCTCCCCCGCCTGAGGCGGCGAAGGATAGTGATACCTTGCTTGACCGCCCGAAAAACATTGCAATTGGCATATTTATTTTCAATAACACAAGCTCGACTGCTGGAGTTCTTACCAATCGCTTGCTCAGCAGCACAGACCCACCGCTTCCAATCCATCGGCAATGAGGAGTAATCACTATGGGCATCAGCAAGGGCATCGATATCTACGGCTACGTCAGCAATCCCCCCTATGCGACTACCGCTGAGACTCGGGGTAACGATGATCTGACTTTTAGTCAGAATGATTACACGCTCATCGGCAAGATGCGCCACGGCCACCGCGAGATCGACAGCGGCAACATCGACTGGGACGAGCACACCGGCCGCGTCACCCTGCAGGCCAAGGTCGACGGCAGCAAGGTTCTCTCCCGCTATGTGGAGATCGCCCCCTCCACCGGCAACCTGGGCAACACCGACATGGGCAACATGCTCGATACCAACTCGGTCATTGCCCCCGGCCGCTACGCGCTGTCCTACGGTTTCTACGACGCCGGCCGCAACCAGTCGCACCAGGCCTACCTCTACCTCACCGAAGACTACAGCCACTGGATGGGCAACCTCGCCACCACCAAGCCGGCGGTGCTGGCGGCCTCCTTCGGCAAGTTCGTGTTGCCCGGCGCCCACGATGCCGGCATGTTTACCGGCCTGGGCAGTGCCGGTGAGGCCCGCGATCTCATCCATCGCCTGATCGCACACTATGGCAACAGGGAGAAAGCCGCCGCCGCCATCGTCGCCGCGCTGGGCTTGGGAGCGGCATCGCTCCCGGTGCTGGGGCCGGTACTGATCACCGCGTTGGCCGCCGCCCTGGTACTGCTGGAAACGACCGACACCCCGCTGCGCGCGCTGGTGAACCTGGGCTACACCCAGAAAGAGCCGATCAGCACCCAGTTGGCGCTCGGTACCCGCTACTTTGACTTCCGGCCCGGCTACAACGCCAGCTTCTACCGCAAGGACAGCCTGCTGCGCCATCAGCACGCGTTCATCCCCGGCTGCCGCTTCGACGACTTTCTCCGCCGCGTGGTCGAGTTCCTAGGCAGCCACCCGCAGGAAATCGTGGTCGTCAACATCAAGTACGATGGTTTCCTGGAAGACGGCATGAAGCCGGCCGATAGCGAGATCACCCGCTACCTGGGCGCCGCGCTGGCCGGCAAAGGCATCGCACTAGGGGACAAGACCGATTTGCAGACCAGCTACCAGGACCTGCTGGACAGCCACAAACGGCTGATCGTGCTGGAAGGCAACAGCGACTGCCGCGACTCCTACTCGGACAGCGGCTACGCCACCGACAACCCCGACAGCATCATCGACTGCCTGAACCAGGCGCTGAACCAGCCGGAGAAGACCTGGACCGTATTGCAACTGCAAGGCACCTACACCGCCACCAAGGAAGGCATCGCCAAGGCGGTGGCCACCTTCAGCGATGCTGCCTCACCGCTGCTGTCCACCAAGGCAAGGTTCGATCACGCCACCTACCCGTGGGTCGCCGATCGTCGTCATGTCGCCGACCGTTGCGGCGACCGGCTGCTGGTGCTGCTCAACGACTTCGTCGACAACGCGCTGACCAGCCACTGCCTGGCGATCTCCAAACAACGCCACGGCGAATAGAGCGGATCGGAGGAAGGGACGCACGCCATGCTGCCCGGCTGGCGGGTGATCTCTTCCCTCCAGCCACCTCGGCGCCTCTGCTATACTCGCGCTTTCCCGTTTTCGCCGTTCTTTACGCATGACCACCACCCGCCCGCTGGCCGAACTGAAGGCCGCCCTGCCCTCCTGCCTGATCCGCGACCGTCACGGTCTGAAACGCAAGCTGGCCGACGTCGAACAACGGCTGAAGAAACAGCAGCCGTCCGACAAGCTGCTGGCCGACGTGGCGCAGCAGATCGCCCGCTCGCAGGGCCGCGCCGAAGCGCGTTCGGCCAACCTGCCCAAGCCGGAGTTCGACCTCGCGCTGCCGGTCAACCAGAAGCGCGAGGAAATCCGCGCCGCCATCGCCAAACACCAGGTGGTGATCATCTGCGGCGAGACCGGCTCGGGCAAAACCACCCAGATCCCCAAGATCTGCCTGGAGCTGGGCCGTGGCGTGTACGGGCTGATCGGCCACACCCAGCCGCGCCGGCTGGCCGCGCGCTCGGTGGCGACGCGCATCGCGCAGGAGCTGGGCAGCGAACTGGGCGCCCACGTCGGCTTCAAGGTGCGCTTCACCGACAAGCTCTCGGACAAATCCGTCATCAAGCTGATGACCGACGGCATCCTGCTGGCGGAAACCCAGACCGACCGCTACCTCGAAGCCTACGACACCATCATCATCGACGAGGCGCACGAGCGCAGCCTCAACATCGACTTCCTGTTGGGCTACCTCAAGCAGATGCTGCCGCGCCGGCCGGACCTGAAAGTCATCGTCACCTCGGCCACCATCGACGCCGAGCGCTTCGCGCGCCATTTCGACGGCGCGCCGGTGATCGAGGTCTCCGGCCGCACCTTCCCGGTGGAAGTGCGCTACCGCCCGCTCAAGGAGCGTGACGAGGACGAGCGTGAAGTGGAAATGGAAGACGCCATCGTCGACGCGGTGGACGAAATCTCGCGCCACGGCCCGGGTGACATGCTGGTGTTCCTGCCCGGCGAGCGCGAGATTCGTGACACGGCGGAGAAGCTGCGCAAGTCCGGCATCCGCGGCTACGAGATCCTGCCGCTGTTCGCCCGCCTCTCCAACGAAGACCAGCAGAAGATTTTCAAGCCCTCGGGCGGACGGCGCATCGTGCTCGCAACCAACGTGGCCGAGACCTCGCTCACCGTGCCCGGCATCAAGTACGTGATCGACACCGGCCTCGCCCGCCTCAACCGCTACTCGCCGCGCGCCAAGGTTGAGCAGCTGCAAGTCGAAAAGATTTCCCAGGCGGCGGCGCGCCAGCGTGCCGGCCGCTGCGGCCGGGTCGAGGCCGGCGTCTGCGTGCGCCTCTACGGCGAGGACGACTTCAACGCCCGCCCGGCGTTCACCGACCCGGAAATCGTGCGCTCCAACCTCGCCGCCGTGATCCTGCGCATGGCGGCGCTGCGCCTCGGCCGCGTCGACGACTTCCCCTTCCTCGAGGCGCCGTCGTCGCGCCTGATCGCCGACGGCTACCAGGTGCTGACCGAACTGGGTGCGGTGGATGAGAAGAGCGAGCTGACCCCGGTCGGCAAGGAACTGGCGCGGCTGCCGATCGACCCCAAGATCGGCCGCATGCTGCTCGCCGCGCGCGATCTCGGCTGCGTGCGCGAGGTGCTGATCATCGCCGCCGCACTCTCCATCCAGGATCCGCGCGAGCGGCCGTTCGAGGCGCGCGAGGCGGCCGAGCGGGCGCAGCAGAAATTCGCCGACGAAAAATCGGACTTCCTGTCCTTCCTGCACCTGTGGGATTTCTTCCAGGACGCGCTCAAGCACAAGAAGTCCAACCGCCAGCTCATCAACCTGTGCCACGAGCATTTCCTGTCCTATCTCAGGATGCGCGAATGGCGCGAACTGCACGGCCAGCTGGCCGAGATCGCCGCCGAGCTGGGGCTGATCCAGCGCCACGAGGCGCACGCCGACGCCGAGCCTTCGGCCAACCTTGAGCAGCTTAGCGTCAAGAAGCGCCAGCAGCTCGACGCCGTCGCCTACGAGCGCCTGCACCAGGCGCTGCTCACCGGCCTGATCGGCAACCTCGGCATGAAATTGCAGGAAAGCGACGACTACCTCGGCACGCGCGGCGTGCATTTCCACGTCTTCCCCGGCTCCGGCCTGAAGAAGGCCAAGCCGAAGTGGCTGGTGGCGGCCGAACTGGTGGAAACCACCAAGCTCTACGCGCGCTGCGTCGGCAAGGTGGAGCCGGAGTGGGTGGAAAAACTCGCCCCGCACCTGATCAAGTACCACTACTTCGACCCGCACTGGGAAAAAACCCGCGGCGAAGTGGTGGCGAGCGAGCGCGTCACGCTCTACGGCCTGACCCTGGTGCCGCGCCGCCCGGTCAGCTACGGCCGCATCGCGCCCGAGGAAGCGCGCGAACTGTTCATCCGCGGCGCGCTGGTGGCGATGGAGTACGTCAGCAACGCGCCCTGGTTCCAGCGCAACCAGCAGCTCATCCGCGAGGTCGAGCAGCTCGAACACAAGGCGCGGCGCCAGGACGTGCTGGTGGACGAAGACGCGCTGTTCGCCTTCTACGCCGAGCGCATCCCGGCGCACGTGGTCGACGCCGCCAGCTTCGAAGCCTGGCGCAAAGAGGCCGAGCAGGCCGACCCCAAGCGGCTGTTCCTGACGCGCGAAGAGCTGATGCGCCACGCCGCGCAGCACGTCACCGTCAACCAGTTCCCGGAATGGCTCGAGCACGAAGACGGCAAGCTGCGCCTGAAGTACCGCTTCGAACCCAACCACCCGCTCGACGGCGTCACCGTGGACGTGCCGCTCGCCATCCTCAACCGGCTCGAGCCGGCGCCGTTCGAATGGCTGGTGCCCGGCATGATCCGTGAAAAGCTGCAGCTGATGATCAAGAGCCTGCCCAAGCAGGTGCGCCGCACCTGTGTGCCGGTACCGGATTTCGTCACGCGCTTCCTTTCGGCCAACCCCGACACCACGCAGCCGATCGCCCCGCAGCTGGCGCGCTTCATCCTGCGCGAAACCGGCGGCGTGAAAGTGGCCGTGGACGACTTCGACCTCGCCACGCTGCCGCTGCACCTGCTGTTCAACTTCCGCGTCATCGACGACGGCAAGCAGGAAATCGGCCTCGGACGCGACCTGCTCGCCCTGCAGAAGCAGTTCGGCCAGGCCGCGCAGCTCACCTTCCGCGACACCTCGGCCGAGTTCGAGCGCGACGACGTCACCAGCTGGGACTTCGGCGAACTGCCGGCGGCGATCCAGTTCGCCCGCGGCCGCCAGCAGCTCACCGGCTACCCGGCGCTGACGCTGGAAACCGACAAGGTGGCGATCCGCCTCTACGACACCGAATACGCCGCCCAGCGCGCCCACCGCCAGGGCGTGGTGCGGCTGCTGCAACTGCAGCTCAAGGAGCAGATGAAGCAGCTCGGCAAGGGCCTGCCCGGCATGACCCAGCTCGGCCTGCAATTGCGGGGCGTGGCCAACGTCGACGACCTGCTGGCCGACGCCATCGCCTGCATCTGCGACCGCGCCTTCATCGGCGACGACGAGCCGCCGCGCACCGAGAAAGCCTTCAACGACCAGAAGGCACGCGCGCGCACCCGGCTGCCGGCGGTGATCCAGGCGGTGACCGCCTACCTCAACCAGATCGCCGGCGAATACCGGGCGCTGCAACCCAAGCTCGCAAAACACAAACTCGGTCGCGAACTGACCGAACAACTCGGCCGCCTGGTCTACAAGGGCTTCCTCTCCGCCACGCCGTGGAGCCAGCTGCCCCACCTGCCGCGCTACCTGAAGGCGATGAGCCTGCGCATGGACAAGCAGGTGGCCAACGCTCAGCGCGACGGCCAGCGTGCCGCCGAGATCCGCCAGCTCTGGACGCTGTGGGAAACCCACCTGGCCGAAGCCGAAGACAAGGGAGAGGCGACCCCGGCACTCGCCGAGTTCCGCTGGAAAATCGAGGAGTTGCGCGTCAGCCTGTTTGCCCAAGAGCTGAAAACACCTTACCCTGTTTCGCTCAAGCGTTTGATGAAAGAATGGGAAACCATTTCGGGTAAATAATTTCCCCACCTTGTTTATCGGGCTAAACTTGTAGCGTGGCTTGGAGAATCGAAAAAGAATGACATCGTCTTCTGGAAAAAACCCGCTGGACAGCCTCATCAAGGTCGGGGAAGCACTGCCCATCAACCTCTATACCAAGAGCGGCTTCCTGCTGCTCGGCAAGGGCCACTACGTCCTCACCGACAAGCAGAAGGAGCGCCTGCTGGCCCACAGCTCGCTCGAAGCCAGCCAGCGCGCTCAGCAGAACAAACCGGACCCCACCGCCAAGCGCGCCGACGTCCCGGCCGAGCTGATCGAACCGTTCGAGGAGGTGCACCACATCACCCCGTCGCTCGACTACCTGCTCAACTGCGCGCTGTCCGAGCCGATGTTCGAACTCAAGCTGCGCGAACTGGCCGAACGTCTGCTCGGCCTGTGTGACAAGGTGCCGGACGGCCTCTTGGCGTCGATGCTGCTGCTGCCGATCCAGCGCTACACCGCCGCGCACAGCATCCACACCGCCATCCTCGCCGCGCTGATCTCCAAGCGCCTGGACACGCCGGCGGATGCCCGCCTGATCCTGATCGCCGCCGCGCTCACCATGAACCTCTCCATCGCCCCGCTGATGGACGAGCTGTACAGCCAGGCCACCCCGCTGACCCCGGAGCAGCAGGAAGACGTCGCCGGGCACCCCCTGCTCAGCTCGGCGATCCTGCGCGAATGCGGCGTCACCGACGAACTGTGGCATACCCTGGTGCAACAGCACCACGAGGAATGGGACAGTTCCGGCTACCCGGAACGACTGGAGCGCACCGACATCCACCCGCTGGCCCACCTGCTGCATCTGGCCGACATTTCCGCCGCCAAGCTGGTGCCGCGCAGCTACCGCAAGGCCATTCTGCCGCAAAACGCGCTGGCCCAGCTGTTCAAGAACCGCGACCAGCAAGTCGACAGCCAGTACGTCACGCTGCTGGTGAAGGAAATGGGCGTCTACCCACCGGGCAGCTTCGTGCGCCTGGCCAACCACGAACTCGGCGTGGTGGTGGCCCGGCGTGAGCGCGCCGACCAACCGCTGGTCGCCGCGCTGCGCCGCGAGGATGGTGCCGCCTACGGCGGGCCGCTGCTGCGCGAGACTCGCCTCAAGGAATACCAGATCGTCGGCATGATCCCGCTGAGCCAGGCCGGCATCCGCCCACAGTACCTTTCCGCGCTGTGGAAAAAGCGCAAGCACTAGGCCGTCATTATTCACCGCGCCGACGGTCCGGGCGCAGGCTACAATGGCGATCAGCCAATGCGTGATTTCCAACCATGAGCGATCCTCCCGACAACAAGTCCAAACTGCACCCCCTGCGGCTCAGGGTGGGGCAGGAATTGCCGGTCGACGTCTACGCCAACAACGGCCTTTTGCTGCTGAAAAAAGGCCATTACGTCCTGAGCGCCGAGCAACGCGACAAGCTGCTCAACGTCGGCGTGGGCGACAAGGACGCGATCGAGGCGCGGCTGGAGCGGGAGAAACGCGAACGTGCCGAAGCGCTGCGCAGGCAGGAAGAGGCGCAGCGCCCGGCCAACCCCCTGCTGGAAATGGAATTCCTCGGGCAGCGGGTACAGGGCCTGCTGACGCACGGACTGGCGGTTGCCGGGCTGGCCGATAGCCTGCACAGCGTTGTCCGGCGTCTTCACGAACTGGCCACCCGTCAGGCGGACGCCCTGCTGGCCGCCACCCTGCTGGTCCCGCCGCGCGATCACGGCAGCGGCCATGCCCTGCACACCGCTGCACTGCTGGCGGTGCTTGCACGCCGCTTGGGCCTTGCCGAACAGGCCCAGCACAGCCTGATCGGGGCGGCGCTGACCATGAACATTGCGGTCACCGGCCTGCTCAACCAGATGTCCGCCCAAGACACCCCAGCCACGCAACAGCAACGCGAGGCCCTGTTCGCTCATCCGCTGCTGAGTTCGGCCATCCTGCGCGAGGCCGGCATAGCCGACGATCTGTGGCACACCCTGGTACAGCAGCACCACGAGGAGTGGAACGGCTCAGGCTATCCGCACGGACTGAACCGTCACGATATCGACGCACTGGCCCATCTGCTGCACCTGGCCGACGTGCTGACCAGCCGACTGTCCCCCTCGCCCGGCAATACGACCGAGCCCGCCGCTCGCATCATGGCCAAGCTGTTCCAGGGCGGCTATGGGGAGTTCGACCCACAATACACCGCGCTGCTGATCAAGGAGATCGGCATCTATCCGCCGGGCAGTTGCGTGCGCTTGGCCAACGGCGAAATCGCCATGGTCACCCACCGCCGCGAGAAAGCCAACGAACCCCGTGTGGCCGCGCTACGCAAGGCAGACGGCCCGCCCTACGCCGAGCCGCTGCTGCGCGAGACGCGCAACCCCGGCTACCACATCGTCGAGGCGGTGCCGCTCAACCAGGCCGGGGTGCGCCCCGGCTTCCTGGCAAAACTGTGGAAACCCTGAACCGCTAATTACAAACGCAAAGGCCACCCCAGGGTGGCCTTGCTCTTGACGGGGTAGCCTGCTTAACTAGCCTCGCCCACCGCCGGTCCTTTCAGCGCATCCGGCGGCATGGCGAGGCGTGCCACCGTGGCCCGTGCGGCAGCGAAATCGGCGCTATCCAGAGTCTTTTCCCACTCGGTCTGCTCGCCCTGTCCTTCCATGCGCGCCAGCCGCTCTGCCAATCCGGCGATGACCGGATCTGCCAAGGCCGCCAGCAGTTCGTCGGCCAGATCCGGGCGGTTGCACACCAAGGCCATGTCGCAGCCGGCGGCAAAGGCGGCGCGAGCGCGCTCGGCGATGCCGCCGGCCCCAGCCGCACCTTCCATGCACAGGTCGTCGGAGAAGATCACCCCGTCGAACTTCACCTGCTGGCGCAGGATGTCCTGTAGCCAGATACGCGAGAAACCGGCCGGCTGGTCGTCCACCTGCGGGTAGACCACGTGCGCCGGCATCACCGAGGTGAGGCCGGCAGCGGAAAGACGCACGAAGGGTTTGATGTCGTCGGCCATCAGCTCGTCCAGGCTGCGCTCGTCGACTGGGATGACGTGATGACTGTCGCCCTCGACGTAGCCATGGCCTGGGAAGTGCTTGCCGCAGGTGGCCATGCCGCCGCGCTGGAGACCGCGCTGCAGCGCCAGCGCCAGGGCCGACACCACCTCGGGGTCGCGGCTGAAGCTGCGGTTGCCGATCACGGCGCAACGCCCCCAGTCGAGGTCCAGCACCGGGGTGAACGAGAGGTCGACGCCGCAGGCGCGCAGTTCCGCCGCCAGCACGTAGCCGACGGTTTCAGCCGGGCTTTCGGCCTGCTGCGGATCGCGCTGCCAGGCTTCGCCCAGCACGCGCATCGGCGGCAGGCGCGTGAAACCGTCGAGGAAGCGCTGCACCCGCCCCCCTCATGATCCACCGCGATCAGCAAATGAGGGGAGCGCAGCGCGCGGATCTCAGCGGTCAGCGCCTTGAGCTGTTCGATGTTCTCGAAATTGCGCCGAAACAGGATCACCCCGCCGACCAGAGGATGGCGAAGCCGCACGCGCTCGGCATCGGTCAGGGTGAAACCCGCCACGTCCACCATCACGGGGCCGCGCGGGAGGGATACGGTGCTGTACATAGGAATCAGGCCTGCAAAATGGCGGGAGGGTTGGCCGAAGGCACCCCCTCCAGCACGACAAAGGCGAGCGCGTGGTCGCGCTCGTCGCTGATGGAGAGATGGCTGCCGATCACGCCGCGGCTTTCGGCAAACTGCTGCAGCGGCGGGCTGAAGACCAGCAAGGGCTTGCCCAGGGCGTCGTGGTCGACGGCGATGGCGGTGAGCAGCACCGGCGCGCGGATGCCGGTGCCCAGGGCTTTCGACACCGCCTCCTTGACCGCGAAACGCTTGGCCAACAAGCGCGCCGGATCGCGGCTGGCGGCAAACGCCGCCCACTCCGACGGCGCCAGGATGCGCCGCCCGGCCTTGCTGCCCCAGCGATCGAGCAGGGCCTGCATGCGCGCCACGGCGACGATGTCGGTGCCGATGCCATAGATCATGACTGGGGTCGCTTACTGGTGGGCCGCGTGCCGGCCTTCGATCATCAGCGCCTTCATCGAGCGGACCGCCTCGGGGAAACCGACGAACAGCGCCTGGCTGACGATGGCGTGACCGATATTGAGTTCGGCGATTTCGGCAATCGCCGCCACCGGCTTCACGTTGTGATACGACAGGCCATGGCCGGCGTTGACCACGAAGTCCAGGTGCGCGGCAAATACCGCCGCCTCACGAACCCGAGCCAGTTCGCGCTCGCGTTCGGCCTGATGCACCGCGTCGGCGTAGGCGCCGGTGTGCAGTTCGATCACACGGGCGCCAGCGTCGCGGGCTGCTTCGATCTGCTGGTTGTCCGGGTCGATGAACAGCGAAACGCGAATGCCGGCCTCGGTGAGAGCCTGGGTGTAGTCACGCACTTGATCGAAATGACGGATCACGTCGAGGCCACCCTCGGTGGTGATCTCTTCGCGTTTTTCCGGCACCAGGCAAACATCCTCCGGTTTGACTGCCAGCGCATTGGCCAACATTTCCTCGGTCAGCGCCATCTCCAGGTTCATGCGCGTCTTGATCACCTGGCGCATCGCCACCACGTCGGCGTCCTGGATGTGGCGACGGTCTTCGCGCAGATGCAGGGTAATCAGGTCGGCACCGGCCGTCTCGGCAACCAGCGCCGCTTCGATCGGACTCGGGTAACGGGTGCCACGCGCTTGGCGCAGGGTGGCCACATGATCGATATTCACGCCCAACAGAATCATCATCTCACTCCATCGCCCCGGTCGGTCTCATTCTATTCAGGTTAGAAACGATCGCGTGTCCGCGACATGTCGCGCACGGCGCGCGGGTCCAGCTCAGCGTGGCCAATCCTTGAATTAACCCAGCACTCGACTGGCCTGCGGAAAGCCGCTCGCAACCGCTTGCCGAGAGCCTGCGCCCTCTGCCGCCCCACTCGCGGGTCCTCGCGTTCTCGTTTCCAATACCGTTGGAATCAGTCGCCGAGGGCACTGATTGATTGCAGCAGCTCGCGGGTCGCCAACGACTGCGCCCCCAGAAGCTGCCCCAGAAAAAGTCTCATCAGACGGCGCGCCTCGCGCCGCGTGGCGAGCTCGGAAAAATCGCCGCCAGCCATCGCCAGCAGAATCCGGCCCTCGATCACCTGCTGCTGCGCCGGCACCGGCTCGCCCTGCCAACGCTGTAGCGCCTGCTCGGGCCCGCACAGGTAGGGCACGTCGGGCTCCACTTCGCGCCCGTTGTCGTCGACATCGAAGGCAGGCGCGTAGCCCAGCGTGCGCACCAGGCCCAGCTCGAAGCGCCGCAACACCGACGACAGCAAGCCGCCCGACGCCAGCCCACGCACCGCCTCGGCGTAGACGCCGAAGGTTTCCGGGTGCGGGTCGTCGCGCGCCGTCAGCTTGATCAACAATTCATTGAGATAAAACCCGCACACCAGCGGCAAGCCCGACAGTTGCGGCACGCCGCCCTGCCAATCGGCGGTGTGCAAAGTGCGCACTTCGCTCTTGCCAAACCAGGCCAGGAGCAGCGGCTGGAACGGCAACAGCACGCCCCGCAGGTCGGACCGGGGCCGGCGCGCGCCACGCGCCACCAGCGCGATGCGTCCGTGCTCGCGCGTCAGGACATCGAGCAGCAGGCTGGTTTCCCGGTACGGCTGGGCATGCAGCACGTAGGCCGGCTGGCGGTCAACCCGGCCCTGGCTCATGCGACGTCGGATTCGGGAAATCGTGCGCCCGCTCGACGCGGGCCACCTTCAGCGAAAAGGCCTGATACCACACCTCACGCCCAAGGCGCTGCGCCACCATGTGTTCAGCATGGTGACGCCAGGCGGCAATCGCCTCCACGCTATCCCAATAAGACACGGTAATGCCGAAACCGTTTTCGTCCCGCGCGCTTTCCATGCCGAGAAAGCCGGGCTGCACCCGGGCCAGCCGCAACATGCGCTCGGCCATCTCGGCGTAGCCCTGCTCGGCCTCGCTACGCTGCGAGGAAAAGATCACGGTCCAATACGGCGGGAGCGGCAAAGAATCCGGCATGATCAGTGAAGACCGAATTCCTTGAGGAAGCGCACGTCGTCGGCCCAACCGCTCTTGACCTTGACCCACACCTCCAGGTAGACCTTGCCGTCGAACAGCTTTTCCATGTCGAGGCGGGCTTCGGTCGAAATCTTCTTCAGCTTTTCACCGCCCTTGCCGATCAGAATGCCTTTCTGGCCTTCCTTGTCGACCAGCACGGCGATGTGGATGCGGCGCAAGGCGCCGTCGAGTTCGAATTGCTCGACTTCCACGTTCATCGAATATGGCAGTTCTTCGCCCAGGTAGCGGAACAGCTTCTCGCGCACGATCTCGGCGGCGAGGAAGCGTTCGCTCTTGTCGGTGACCATGTCCTCGGGGTAGAGCGGCATCGATTCCGGCAGGCGCGGGCGCACCTTGTCGAGCAGTTCGGCCAGGCGCTGACCATGCTTGGCACTGACCACCTCGACGTCGGCGAAGGCAAAGTCGGCCTTCACCGTCTCGATGAATTCCATCAGCGCCTGTTTATCCTTGGCCTTGTCGAGCTTGTTGATCACCAGCATCACCGGGGTGTGCTTGGGCAAGAGCGGCAACAGTTCCTTGTCGGCACCGGTCCAGCGCATGGCTTCGATCACGAACAGCACGCAGTCCACGTCCGACAGCGTTTCCTTCACGCTGCGGTTGAGCACCTCGTTGAGCGCGCCCTTGTGGAAGGTCTGGAAGCCCGGGGTGTCGACGAAAACGAACTGGGCGGTGTCTTCGGTGTGGATGCCGTTGACGCGGTGGCGCGTGGTCTGCGCCTTCTTCGAGGTGATGCTGACCTTCTGGCCGATCAGGTGGTTCATCAACGTCGACTTGCCGACGTTGGGACGACCGACGATGGCGACGAAGCCGCAGTGGAATGGAGTGTCTGTCATGCGCGTTTCTTGCCCGAAGGCAGTTTCTGTTCAAGGTGTTCCAGCGCGGCTTCGGCCGATTGCTGTTCGGCGGCGCGGCGGCTGCCGCCCTCGCCGGTGACGATCACCGCCAGCTCGCCGAGGTCGCACTCCACCTTGAACCATTGTTCATGAGCCTCTCCACTCTGGGAGAGGATACGGTATTTCGGCAGCGCCAGCTTTCTGGCCTGCAAGGCTTCCTGCAGCCGGGTCTTGGCATCCTTGGCGTGCTTGGTCGGATCGATCGAGGCCACCCGTTGTTCGTACAGGCGCCGCACCACGTTCTCGGCCGCGGCAAAGTCGGTGTCGAAGCTGACAGCGGCGAAGGTCGCTTCCAGGGCATCGGCCAGAATCGAGGGGCGGTTGAACCCGCCGCTCTTCAGTTCACCCTCGCCCAGGTACAGGTAATCGCCCAGGCCCAGCCCCAGGGCGATCTCGGCCAGCGAACTCTGGTTGACCAGGTTGGCACGCAGGCGCGACAGCTCGCCCTCGCTCAGGCGCGGGAAGCGGTCGAACAGCATGCGCGCCACGGTATAGTTGAGAATGCTGTCGCCGATGAATTCGAAACGCTCGTTGTTGGGCGAGCCGAAACTGCGGTGCGTCAATGCCTGGCGCAGCAGTTCCGGCCGAGTGAAACGATAGCCCAACGCCGCCGACAGGCGGCCGAACTTTACTTCAGTCTGTGATACGGTCATTGGGAAGAATCGGTTTTACCTGCTTCGGTTTCAAAGTCAAACGTCAGGCCAATATTGGCGAACAGGGGGACTTCGCGACGATAGGCGGCACGGACATGCACCACACCCGCGCCCGCAACCACCTCAAGATTCTGACCGCGGATCGAACTGATATCGGCCACGTCGGCCTTGGTATTGAAGTCTTTACGAATCTGGTACTCGCTGGCCGAGGTTTCACCTGCCACATCCCGTACCGCCTGCTTGACTGCAGAGTATTCCGCGTAGACCGGAATCACCTTGAAACCGAGCAGGATGACGCCGCCGATGAACACCATCAGCAGCATGGTGGAAATGATTGTAAACCCGCGTTGAGTTCGCTGCATTGCTCCCCCTTGACTGTCCAAGTCGAAGTCCTGTCAACGAATGGCATGACCAATACGCGACAGGTCGTTGAAGTTCATCCATACCAGGAACGCCTTGCCCACCAGCAGCTTGTCGGCGACGAAACCCCAATAACGGCCATCCAGGCTGTTGTCGCGGTTGTCGCCCATCATGAAGTAGTGGCCTTCCGGCACGCGGCAGGCAAAGCCGTTGTCATCATAGACACAACGGTCGCGGAAGGGGAAGTCGCTCACTTGGCTCAGGCTCAGTGTCGGGGCCTCGGGAATATTCAACACCTGGAAGCGCTTGTTGCCCAGCGTTTCGTGGAACTGGTCGTTATGGATCATCGCCAGCCCCTGTTCCAGGTATTCGTAGGTGCCGTCCTTCTCGTCCGGAACCGGCTTGCCGTTCACCGTCAGGCGCTTGTTGCGGTATTCCACCGTGTCGCCCGGCAGACCGATCACGCGCTTGATGTAGTTGACGCTGGGCTGCGGCGGAAAGTTGAACACCACCACATCGCCACGCTCCACCTTGTTGACCGGGATCAGCACGTTGTTCAACACCGGCACACGGAGGCCGTAGGAGAATTTGTTGACCAGGATGAAGTCGCCGACCACCAACCCCGGCCGCATCGAGCTGGAGGGGATCTGGAACGGCTCGACCAGGAAGGAGCGCAGCACGAACACCACGAAGATGACCGGGAAAAAGCCGCGCGCGTAGTCGACGAAATGCCCTACCTCGCGCCCTTCGGCCATTCTCTTCTTCGCCAGCAGCAGCTTGTCGAGCCCCCACACCACGCCGGTGATCAGCACGAACACCAGCATCACGGCGGTGAAGCTCATGGCGTTGGATAGAATGCCGAAGCCGCCGACCACCAGCGCCAGGTAGCCCCACTGGATCGGGGCCGGCCAGTCCTTGGCGGCCGCTTCTCGCCTGCCACCGCTGAAGACGATCAGCATCAGGCCGATGGCGGCCACGACCACGAACACCCAGAACAGATTGGCCCCCACTTACTTGTCTCCCACTTGAAGAATGGCGAGGAAGGCTTCCTGCGGAATTTCCACGTTGCCCACCTGCTTCATGCGCTTCTTGCCGGCTTTTTGTTTTTCCAGCAGCTTTTTCTTACGGGTGATGTCACCGCCGTAGCACTTGGCCAGCACGTTCTTCCTGAGCGCCTTGATGGTCTCGCGCGCGATGATGTGGCTGCCGATGGCGGCCTGCACGGCGATGTCGAACATCTGGCGCGGGATCAGTTCGCGCATCTTCGAGGCCAGTTCACGGCCGCGGTACTGGCTGGTGGCGCGGTGCACGATCAGCGATAGGGCATCGACCTTCTCGCTATTGACCAGGATGTCGAGCTTGACCAGGTCGGCCGCCTGGAATTCCTTGAATTCGTAGTCGAGCGAGGCGTAGCCGCGGCTGGTGGACTTGAGCTTGTCGAAGAAGTCCATCACCACTTCGTTCATCGGCAGCTCGTAGGTCAGCATCACCTGGCGGCCCATGTACTGCATATTGCGCTGCACACCGCGTTTCTGGTTGCACAGCGTCATCACCGCGCCGACGTAGTCCTGCGGCACGAGGATGGTCGACGTGATGATCGGCTCGCGGATTTCGTCGATCTTGGACAGGTCCGGCAGCTTGGAGGGGTTTTCCACCTCAATGACCGTGCCGTCCTTCATCAGCACCTCGTACACCACCGTTGGCGCGGTGGTGATGAGGTCCATGTCGAACTCGCGCTCGAGACGTTCCTGCACGATTTCCAGGTGCAGCAGGCCGAGGAAGCCGCAGCGGAAGCCGAAGCCCAGCGCCTGCGACACTTCCGGCTCGAACTTGAGCGAGGCGTCGTTGAGCTGCAGCTTTTCCAGGGCGTCGCGCAGTGAGTCGTAGTCGTGCGATTCCACCGGGTAGAGGCCGGCGAACACCTGCGACTGGACTTCCTTGAAGCCGGGCAGCGCCTCGCTGGCCGGGTTGTTGACCAGCGTGATGGTGTCGCCGACCTTGGCCGATTTCAGTTCCTTGATGCCGGCAATGACGAAGCCCACTTCGCCGGCGCTGAGGCTGGGACGCTGTACCGACTTCGGCGTGAACACCCCGACCTGCTCGCACAGATGCTCGGCGCCGGTGGCCATGAACTTGATCTTGTCCTTGGGTTTCAGCGAACCGTCGATCACCCGCACCAGCATTACCACGCCGACGTAGTTGTCGAACCAGGAGTCGATGATCAGCGCCTTGAGCGGGCCATCCGGATTGCCTTCCGGCGGCGGGATCTTGCTGATCACCGTTTCCAGGATGTCTTCGATGCCGATGCCGGACTTGGCTGAGGCACGCACCGCATCAATGGCCTCGATGCCGATGATGTCTTCGATCTCCTGACTCACGCGCTCGGGTTCGGCGGCCGGCAGGTCGATCTTGTTGAGCACCGGCACCACTTCCACCCCCAGTTCGATAGCGGTGTAGCAGTTGGCCACGGTCTGCGCCTCGACGCCCTGCGAGGCGTCGACCACCAGCAGCGCGCCCTCACAGGCGGACAGCGAGCGGCTGACTTCGTAGCTGAAGTCGACGTGTCCCGGGGTGTCGATCAGGTTCAGGTTGTAGACCTGGCCGTCGCGCGCCTTGTACTGCAGTGCCGCGGTCTGCGCCTTGATGGTGATGCCGCGCTCTTTCTCGATATCCATCGAGTCGAGTACCTGTGCGCTCATTTCACGCATTTCCAGGCCGCCGCAGAACTGGATAAAACGGTCGGCCAGGGTCGATTTGCCGTGGTCGATATGGGCAATGATCGAGAAATTTCGAATATGTTTCATCGGTATCCAGCAAAAATTAAGGGCACGCTGGCGTGCCCTTGACAACTCACACTGGCGCGGATTTTAGCCGATTTCGCCAAGATGTGCAGCCAGCCGCTGAGTATCAAGATGGTAATGGCAGATTTCGTGCTCGCCATCCATCAATACCGGCACCAGTTCGTTGAAGCGCTCCTCCAGCACCGGGTCGGCATCGACGTCGATCACGTCGAGCGCGAAGCCGTGCTTTTGCTGCCACGGCTGGAGTTCAGCCAGCATCTGGTGACACAGGCTGCAATACTCGCGGAAGTACAGCGTCAGCCTCATTTCCCCTCCTCCACGGTCAACGGCACGAACAGCGTCACGCCGCGGCGCAGCACCTGCAGGGCGACCGTGCCGCCCTTGCGCGCGGCGTTGAGCGCTTCGCGCAGCTGGCGAGGATTCTTCAGCGGCTCGCTGCCGACGCCGACGATGACGTCGCCCGCCGCCATGCCGACACGCTCGGCCGGGCCGGACACCTTGCGCACCAGGAGACCGTAGTCGATGCCGAGACGCTTGAGTTGCACCGGCGTCAGCTCGACCAGCGACAAGCCGATGGCAGACAGGTTTTCCCCCTGCGGTTCGGCCGGCTTCTGCGGCTGGCGGAATTCGCGTTCGGCAATGCTGGGCGCCTCGTCCTTGAGTTCGGCCAGCACCACGGTGACGACCCGGCGCGCCCGGTTACGCCAGACTTCCACCGCCACCGGCTTGCCCGGGCGCATGGCACCGATCAGGCGCGGCATGTCGGCCGACGACTCGACGGGCTGGCCGTCGATCTTGAGCACGATATCGCCGGCCCGCAGACCCGCCTTGTCGGCCGGCCCGTCCTTTTCCACCGAGTTGATCAGGGCGCCATTGGCGCTGGCAAGCCCGAACGATGCGGCCAGCTCCGGACTCAACTCCTGGATGGCGACGCCGATGCGGCCGCGGCTGACCTTGCCTTCCGACTTGAGTTGATCGGCCACCTTGACCGCCACGTCGATCGGGATGGCGAAGGAGATGCCCATGAAGCCGCCGGAGCGGCTGTAGATCTGCGAGTTGATGCCGACCACCTCGCCCTTCAGGTTGAACAGCGGACCGCCGGAGTTGCCGGGGTTGACCGCGGCGTCGGTCTGGATGAACGGTACGTAGTTCTCGTCCGGCAGGCTGCGCCCCTTGGCGGAGACGATGCCCGAGGTGACCGAGTTTTCGAAGCCGAACGGCGAGCCGATCGCCAGCACCCATTCCCCGACCTTGAGGTTGGCCGAAGAACCGATATGCGCCACCGGCAGGTGGCTGGCATTGATCTTCAGCAGCGCGACGTCGGTGCGCGCATCGGAACCGACCAGTCGCGCCTTGAAGGTGCGCTTGTCACCGAGCGTGACGGTGATTTCGTCGGCCCGCGCCACCACGTGCGAGTTGGTCATGACATAACCGTCTGCCGACACGATGAACCCCGAGCCCAGCGAGCGCTCCTTGCGCTCCTGCTGCTGCGGCGGGGCAAAGCGCCGGAAGAACTCGAAGAACGGATCGCCATTGAATTCCTCGGGTACGGCATTGATGGTCTCGCGCACCGTCTGCGTGGTGCTGATGTTGACCACGGCCTTGCCTTCCTGCTCGACGATCTGGGTAAAGTCGGGCAGCACGCGCGCCTCGGCGGCGTACACCGGACCCGACACTACAACAGCTGCCAGCATGGCAGAGGCAATCAGTTTTTGGACCGACATGGTTTCTCCAGCATCAAGGGTTCTGAGGGATAGATGGCCGTGATGGTCGGCTGCAGCAGGGGCGAACGCCGGCGACGCCGGAGCTCGCGCCGCACCGCGTACAGACCGATGACGAACAGCGCCGCGCCGGCCAACAGCGACACCGGCTCGCTCGCGCCGGCGCCGAACGAGAGCCCGACGCCCAGTCCCGCCGGCGGCACGAGATACACGAGGAAAGACGCCATGGACACGCGCTGTCGCGGCACAGTCACCAGCACCCAGTCGCCGGCCTCGGCGCCCAACGGATTGTGGACGCGCACGCGGCGGTCGGTCGAACCGATGGTGCGGGAAAGTGACAGGGCGCGGCAGCCGGCGACCGGATCGCAGTGGCGGCACGAGGAATGGGGACGGGGCTCCACCAAAGCGAATGCCTGCTCGGTGGCGAGCACCCTGGCCTGCGTTTCTACCATCGTTGTTGTTATTTCTGTACGACTCGAATCGATTTGAGCAAGGACATCATGCTGGCTTCCGGCAGATCGCCCACCAGCGTGAGCTGCATGCCGCCCTGGCTGCCGGAGGCCATGGCCACGGCGCCGTACAGCGTACTCACGCGTTCGGCGCGCGGCTCAGCCCCAGCCGGCTCGATGAAGAGCGACAGCATGACCAAACCATCGGTATACACCAGGTGCCGCACCGCGTGTTCGGCCTGCCCCGGCAGGCTGCGCTGCAGGGCACGGATCAGGCGGAAGCCACTGGGCAAGCCGCTGACTTCCACGCCTTCCATCCCGGCACCACTAGGCGGCACCGAGGTGCTGGCGTTGCGGATGGGGAGGCTGAGCGGGTAATGCGGCTTGAACTGGTTGCGATCCTTCGGCGCCGCCAGGTCGATCTCGGTGAACATGTACTGCTCGACCGGCTCCTGTGCCGGCGACAGCGTCATGATCTTGAGCGGCAGCAGGCTGGCACGATCGAGGCACAGGCGCAGGCCGTAGCGCGCCCGGTCCTTGGCCTTGAGTTCGAGCCAGTCGCATTCGCGCTGGGCGACACGATCGCCGGCGAGGCGCTTGAGCGTGTAGGACTCGGCGACGCCGGCCATGTCGTCCGGCAGCAAGGCCGGGAACAGCCGCATGGCACTGACCTTGGCGGCCATCAGCGCCTTCTTGTCCGGCCCGTAACCGGTGAGTTCGCTGCCGTTACGGACGATCTCGCGTGGCGTGCCGTCCAGCGACTGGCGCAATTCGATCACGCCCTCCGTTCCCGCACCGCGCACGATGTGGAATGTTTCCACCACACCGCTCATCTGGTGCAGATAGGTTCCGGTCAGGACCTGGTTACGGCTGGCCTGGGCGGATTTCTTGAGGGTCTGCCAGTCATCGGCGGCATGCGCCAATGCCGGCAGAGCAATACACACAATGGCAGTCAGGTGCTTCAGCCGCATCAATGGCGAACTCCGTTGCCCAGCGAGACTTTCACCACATCAGGGTCGGAAGCCATTTCCTGATGCGCCAGCAGATAAGGGTCGGCGCCGTTGTCGCGCGCCATGGGGCCGTTGGCCGGCTCGACCTGCTGAGCCACCTGCACCGGCACCCCCTTCTCCGCGACCATGGCGGCGCCCTGGCCGTTGACCGCCAGCTGCTGCCACGCCACCACGGCGGCAAAGCTCATGCTCGCGGCCAGCGCCACCGCACCGACCGTGCGCACGCTGCCCTGTCGTAACCAGCGCCGCGGCGCCAGCACGGTCGGCTCTTCGGCCAGGCGTGCCGCGACGCTATGGCGCACGTTGATGCTGTTCAGGCCGGAGGCGCGCATGGCATCACCGATCAGGTGATACTCATCCCATGCTTCCTTCAACGACTCGTCGGTACTGGCGGCACTGATCAGCTTGGAGGCCTCTGGTCCGTCGAGTTCGTTATCCACCAGTGCGGATAATGATTCTTTCATGCTTACCACCTTTTATTCTTGGCCGTGTCGAGCAGCGGCCTAAGCTCGGTTGCGATTGCTTCGCGCGCCCGGAAGATGCGCGAACGAACCGTACCGATGGGACAATTCATCACCTTGGCGATTTCGTCGTAGGACAGACCATCCATTTCCCGCAGCGAAATCGCCGTCCTCAGTTCCTCAGGCAATGCCTCTACCGCTGCATTCACCGTGTTCAGGATTTCCTTGTTCATCAACTCCGATTCGGGGGTGTTGAAGTCGGGGAGTTGCGACGCCATGTCGAAACTTTCACCATCTTCATCCTCCACTTCGCTGTTGATGACCGGGCGTCGCCCGCTGGCACTCAGGAAATTCTTGGCGGTGTTGATGCCAATCCGGTATAGCCAGGTATAGAACGCACTCTCGCCGCGAAACGACGGCAAGGCGCGGTATGCCTTGACGAAGGCCTCCTGTGTCAC
The DNA here is from genome assembly GCF_056824575.1 of Pseudogulbenkiania sp. AW2-16. Lineage (NCBI taxonomy): Bacteria > Pseudomonadati > Pseudomonadota > Betaproteobacteria > Neisseriales > Chromobacteriaceae > Pseudogulbenkiania > Pseudogulbenkiania sp. AW2-16. The sequence continues at coordinate 3,724,870 of NZ_CP157668.1, forward strand.
GTCTTCGATGTCTGCGCTGTCGCGTAAAAACCGCGACAACAGCCGAGCTAAACGGCGCTGATACTTGCTGACAAGTAGATCGAACGCTCTTTTTTCACCTCGCTGTGCACGCTCCACCAACTGTTGATCGATTTCACGATCACTCATGTCGTTGTAATGCTCCCTGAATTGCCCACCGGTTTATTTGGTGTATTTCACATGGCGGACACGGTCTAGACCAGAGGGTGGGTGATGAGTTCCCACTGGTGGTGCTGAGCGAAACATAGCAGAGATGCCTCCAAACGAAAACGGCGGAAAGCCCCGGCTCGAGGCGTTGCCCCCGTCTCGCCGGCGAGGGTAACGCCGCGTCAGCGGGGAGAATGCGGCGGCGCGTCGTTTTGTCCGGCACCCGCCCGCGCTACCGTCTACCCTCTGTTTAAGGGATTTGCCATTGTGTGCTCGGCGCCCTTTACACACCAACCAAGCACTTGCTAGAATTCAGCCATCACCCCATGACGACGCAAGGAGAACGCGCGATGCACACCCCGGGAAACCGTTTCAGACAGGCCGTGGAGCAGGAAAAACCGTTGCAGGTGATGGGGGCCGTCAATGCCTACGCCGCCCGCCTGGCCGAGCACGCCGGCTTCAAGGCGCTGTATCTCTCCGGCGGCGGCGTGGCGGCCTGCTCGTGCGGCATTCCTGATCTTGGCATCACCACGCTGGAAGACGTGCTGATCGACGTACGCCGCATCACCGAGGCCACCGAGCTGCCGCTGCTGGTGGATATCGACACCGGCTGGGGCGGCGCGTTCAACATCGCCCGCGCCATCCGCAGCCTGGAAAAGGCCGGCGCCGCCGCGGTGCACATCGAAGACCAGGTCCAGCAGAAGCGCTGCGGCCATCGCCCGAACAAGGCGATCGTGTCCAAGGACGAGATGGTCGACCGCATCAAGGCGGCCGTGGATGCGCGCCGTGACGACAGCTTCGTGATCATGGCCCGCACCGATGCGCTGGCCGTGGAAGGCCTGGACGCCGCGATCGAGCGCGCCGTGGCCTGCGTCGAGGCCGGCGCGGACATGATCTTCCCCGAGGCGATGACCGATCTGGCGATGTACAAGCAGTTCGCCGCCGCCGTGAAAGTGCCGGTACTGGCCAACATCACCGAGTTCGGCTCCACCCCGCTCTACACCACGCAGGAACTCGGCGCCAACGGCGTGAGCCTGGTGCTCTACCCGCTCTCGGCGTTCCGCGCCATGAGCAAGGCGGCGCTGGAGGTGTACAGCGCGATCCGCCAGGACGGCACGCAGAAAAACGTGATCGACAAGATGCAGACGCGCATGGAGCTCTATGACCATCTGGGCTACCACGCTTACGAGCAGAAGCTGGACGCGCTGTTCAGCCAGGAAAAGTAAACCACAGACCACATCAGGTTGGCCGAAGACGCCCGACAACAAGCCGCAGGCCGCCCCGTATTGCCGTTACATTTAGAGGAGAAGGAAATGAGTGAAGTCGTTCTTACCGCCAAGCCGAAGAAATCGGTTGCCCTCTCCGGCGTGGCCGCCGGCAACACCGCCCTGTGCACCGTTGGCCGCAGCGGCAACGACCTGCACTACCGCGGCTACGACATCCTGGACCTGGCCGCCCACTGTGAATTCGAAGAAGTCGCCTACCTGCTGGTGCACGGCAAGCTGCCGAACCAGGCCGAGCTCACCGGCTACAAGAAGAAGCTGAAGAGCCTGCGCGGCCTGCCGGCCTCGGTAAAGGCCGCGCTGGAAGCGCTGCCGGCCGCCGCCCACCCGATGGACGTGATGCGCAGCGGCGTCTCCGCGCTGGGTTGCACCCTGCCGGAAAAAGACGATCACAACATGGCCGGCGCGCGCGACATCGCCGACCGCCTGATGGCCAGCCTGGGTTCGATGCTGCTCTACTGGTACCACTTCAGCCATAACGGCAAGCGCATCGAGGTGGAAACCGACGACGACTCCATCGGCGGCCACTTCCTGCACCTGCTGCACGGCCAGAAGCCCTCCGAGCAGTGGGTACGCGCCATGCATACCTCGCTCAACCTGTACGCCGAGCATGAGTTCAACGCCTCCACCTTCACCGCCCGCGTCATCGCCGGCACCGGTTCCGACATGTACAGCGCCATCACCGGCGCCATCGGCGCGCTGCGCGGCCCGAAACACGGCGGCGCCAACGAAGTGGCGTTCGAAGTGCAGAAGCGCTACGAGAACCCGGACGAGGCCGAGATCGACATCAAGGCACGCGTCGAGCGCAAGGAAGTGGTGATCGGCTTCGGCCATCCCGTGTACACCATCAGCGACCCGCGCAACAAGGTGATCAAGGAAGTGGCACGCGAGCTGTCCGTCGCCGCCGGCGACACCAAGATGTTCGACATCGCCGAGCGCCTGGAGAGCGTGATGTGGGATATCAAGAAGATGTTCCCCAACCTCGACTGGTTCTCCGCCGTGAGCTACCACATGATGGGCGTGCCGACCGCGATGTTCACCCCGCTGTTCGTGATCGCCCGCACCAGCGGCTGGAGCGCGCACGTGATCGAGCAGCGCATCGACGGCAAGATCATCCGACCTTCGGCCAACTACGTCGGCCCGGAAGATCAGTCTTTCGTGCCGCTGGCTCAGCGCTGACACTCCCGCCTGCCGGGCGCGCCGCGGCCCGCCCGGCGCCGGCATCCTCACGGCCCCCTCTAGGCGGGCGAGGATGCCGGGAGCGGATGGCCGCCACCTGCCGGTGCGACTGCGCCGGCGGGCTGGCTGAAACACGGACGGAGGCGGCCGACGAGCCGCCCCGCTGACACAGAACATCACCCTCGGGCCTCGACACCATGAATACCGCATACCGCAAACACCTGCCCGGCACGGCCCTGGATTACTTCGACACGCGCGCCGCGGTCGACGCCATCCAGCCCGGCGCCTACGACACGCTGCCGTATACCTCGCGCGTACTGGCCGAACAGCTGGTGCGCCGCTGCGACCCGGCGCTGCTGACCGACGCGCTCAAGCAGCTGATCGAACGCCGCCGCGACCTGGATTTCCCCTGGTACCCGGCGCGCGTGGTGTGCCACGACATCCTGGGCCAGACCGCGCTGGTCGACCTGGCCGGCCTGCGCGACGCCATCGCCGAAAAAGGCGGCGATCCGGCCAAGGTGAACCCGGAGGTCCCCACCCAGCTCATCGTGGATCACTCGCTGGCAGTGGAATGCGGCGGCTACGACCCGGAGGCGTTCGAGAAAAACCGTGCCATCGAAGACCGTCGCAACGAGGACCGCTTCCACTTCATCGACTGGACGCGCACCGCGTTCAAGAACGTGGACGTGATCCCGGCGGGCAACGGCATCATGCACCAGATCAACCTGGAAAAAATGTCGCCGGTGATCCAGGCGCGCGACGGCGTGGCCTTCCCCGACACCTGCGTCGGCACCGACAGCCATACCCCGCACGTGGACGCGCTGGGCGTGATCGCCATCGGCGTGGGCGGGTTGGAAGCGGAAACCGTGATGCTGGGCCGCGCCTCGATGATGCGCCTGCCGGACATCGTCGGGGTGAAACTCACCGGCCAGCGCCAGCCCGGCATCACCGCCACCGACATCGTGCTGGCGCTCACTGAGTTCCTGCGCAAGGAGCGCGTGGTCGGCGCCTGGGTGGAGTTCTTCGGCGAAGGCGCGGCCAAGCTGAGCATCGGCGACCGTGCCACCATCTCCAATATGTGCCCGGAATACGGCGCCACCGCCGCGATGTTCTACATCGACGACCAGACCATCGATTACCTGAAGCTCACCGGCCGCGAACCGGAGCAGGTGGCGCTGGTGGAAAATTACGCCAAGCTCACCGGCCTGTGGGGCGACAGCCTGGCCCGCGCCGAGTACGAGCGCGTGCTGGAGTTCGACCTCTCCACGGTGGTGCGCAACATGGCCGGCCCGTCCAACCCGCACAAGCGCCTGCCGACCTCGGCCCTGCACGAGCGCGGCATCGCCGACGAGGCCAAGCTGCAGGCGGCTCGCGCTGAGGAAGCCCAGGGCCTGCTGCCGGATGGCGCGGTGATCATCGCCGCCATCACCAGCTGCACCAACACCTCCAACCCCCGCAACGTGGTGGCGGCCGCCCTGCTGGCGAAAAAAGCCAATGCCCTGGGCCTGGTGCGCAAACCGTGGGTGAAGACCTCGTTCGCGCCCGGCTCCAAGGTGGCCAAGCTGTACCTGGAAGAAGCCGGCCTGCTGCCAGAGCTGGAAAAGCTGGGCTTCGGCATCGTGGCCTACGCCTGCACCACCTGTAACGGCATGTCCGGCGCGCTGGACCCGAAGATCCAGCAGGAAATCATCGAGCGCGACCTGTACGCCACCGCCGTGCTGTCCGGCAACCGCAACTTCGACGGCCGCATCCACCCCTACGCCAAGCAGGCCTTCCTCGCCTCCCCGCCGCTGGTGGTGGCCTACGCCATCGCCGGCACCGTGCGCTTCGACATCGAGCAGGACGCGCTGGGCTACGACAAGGACGGCCAGGCCATCACGCTGAAAGACCTGTGGCCGAGCGACGAGGAAATCGACGCCATCGTGGCGCGCTGCGTGAAGCCGGAACAGTTCAAGCAGATCTACATCCCGATGTTCGACCTGGGCACCGTGGAAGAAGCCAAGAGCCCGCTCTACGACTGGCGTCCGCAGTCGACCTACATCCGCCGCCCGCCGTACTGGGAAGGCGCGCTGGCCGGCGAGCGCACGCTCAAGGGCATGCGCCCGCTGGCGGTGCTGCCGGACAACATCACCACCGACCACCTGTCGCCGTCCAACGCCATCCTGGCCAACAGCGCCGCCGGCGAATACCTGGCGAAAATGGGCCTGCCGGAAGAGGACTTCAACTCCTACGCCACCCATCGCGGCGACCACCTCACCGCGCAGCGCGCCACCTTCGCCAACCCGCAGCTGGTGAACGAGATGGCGGTGGTGGACGGCGAGGTGAAGAAGGGCTCGCTGGCCCGCGTCGAGCCGGAGGGCAAGGTGATGCGCATGTGGGAAGCCATCGAAACCTACATGGAGCGCAAGCAGCCCCTGATCATCATCGCCGGCGCCGACTACGGCCAGGGCTCCTCGCGCGACTGGGCCGCCAAGGGCGTGCGTCTGGCCGGGGTGGAAGCCATCGCGGCCGAGGGCTTCGAGCGCATCCACCGCACCAACCTGATCGGCATGGGCGTGCTGCCGCTGGAGTTCAAGCCGGGTGTGAATCGCAAGACCCTGGGCATCGACGGCACCGAGACCTTCGACGTGATCGGCGAGCGCAAACCGCGCGCCGACCTCACGCTGGTGATCCAGCGCCGGAACGGCGAACGCGTCGAGGTGCCCGTCACCTGCCGCCTCGATACCGCGGAAGAAGTGTCGATCTACGAGGCCGGCGGCGTGCTGCAGCGCTTCGCGCAGGACTTCCTCGAAGCCTCGACCGCCGCGTAAGCATCAGCAGACGGCCAACGTTGCCCCGGCAAGGCGGCAACGTTGGCCGAACCGCCACCCCGGTTTCATCAGGACAATCAGCTCATGGCTCACCAACCCCAGATCAAGATTCCCGCCACCTATATCCGCGGCGGCACCAGCAAGGGCGTGTTCTTCCGCCTGCAAGACCTGCCGGAACGCTGCCAGGTGCCGGGCGCGGCGCGCGACAAGCTGTTCATGCGCGTGATCGGCAGCCCCGACCCCTACTCCGCCCACATCGACGGCATGGGCGGCGCCACCTCCAGCACCAGCAAGTGCGTGATCCTGTCCAAGAGCACGCAGCCCGACCACGACGTGGACTACCTCTACGGCCAGGTCGCCATCGACAAGGCGTTCGTGGACTGGAGCGGCAACTGCGGCAACCTCTCCACCGCCGCCGGCGCCTTCGCCATCCACGCCGGCCTGGTCGACCCGGCGCGCATTCCGGACAACGGCGTGTGCGTGGTGCGCATCTGGCAGGCCAACATCCAAAAGACCATCATCGCCCACGTGCCGGTCACCAACGGTCAGGTGCAGGAGACCGGCGATTTCGAGCTGGACGGCGTGACCTTCCCGGCCGCCGAGATCGTGCTGGAATTCATCGATCCGTCCGATGACGATGAGGACAGTGGTTCGATGTTCCCCACCGGCAAGCTGGTCGACGATCTCAACGTACCCGGCGTCGGCACCTTCAAGGCCACCATGATCGCGGCCGGCATTCCCACCGTATTCGTCAACGCCGCCGACATCGGCTACACCGGCACCGAGCTGCGCGAAGCCATCAATACGGATGCCGCCGCGCTGGCGACATTCGAGGCCATCCGCGTCGCCGGGGCCCTGCGCATGGGCCTGATCACGTCGCCGGAAGAGGCCGCCACGCGCCAGCACACCCCGAAGATCGCCTTCGTGGCGCCGCCCCAGGACTACACCGCCTCCAGCGGCAAGCAGATCAAGGCCGGCGACGTCGACCTCTTGGTGCGCGCGCTGTCCATGGGCAAGCTGCACCACGCCATGATGGGCACCGCCGCGGTCGCCATCGGCACCGCCGCCGCCATCCCCGGCACCCTGGTCAACCTGGCGGCCGGCGGCGGCGAACGCCGAGGCGGTGCGCTTCGGCCACCCCTCGGGCACGCTGCGCGTGGGCGCCGAGGCACGCCAGGTCGATGGCCAGTGGACCGTGACCAAGGCCGTCATGAGCCGCAGCGCGCGCGTGCTGATGGAAGGCTGGGTGCGCGTGCCGGGCGACGCGTTCTGAGCGCGAGCTAAACTGCAGTACAGCGACGGCCGGTTGATCCGGCTTCGGCCAACCCGGCCGGGGCGGATCAGCGGGCCGGGTTTCCATGCGGCGGCAACAACGCAGCTTGTGCCCGCTCGCCCTCCCCGAGCGCATGAAGCGGCGGTTCGACGGTGCCCCCATTAGGAGGAACGCATGTCTGCCCATCTCTCCAACGCGCGCCCCGATGCCGATCAGGTGCTGGTCGACATCGCCGACTACGTCGCCGATTACGCCATCACCTCTCCCCAAGCCTGGGACACCGCCCGCCTGTGTCTGATGGACACCCTGGGCTGCGGACTGGAAGCGCTGTCCTACCCGGCCTGCGCCAAGCTTTTGGGGCCGATCGTGCCGGGCACCCTCGTGCCGAACGGCGCCCGGGTGCCCGGCACCCAGTTCCAGCTCGACCCGGAGCAGGCCGCGTTCACCATCGGCACGATGATCCGCTGGCTCGATTTCAACGACACCTGGCTCGCCGCCGAGTGGGGGCATCCGTCCGACAACCTGGGCGGCATCCTCGCCACCGCCGACTGGGTCTCGCGCGAGCGTGTCGCCCAAGGCCGAGGCGCCACTGATGATGAAGGACGTGCTGGAGGGCATGATCAAGGCGCACGAGATTCAGGGCTGCCTCGCGCTGGAGAACAGCTTCAACCGGGTCGGCCTGGACCACGTGGTGCTGGTGAAGGTGGCCTCCGCCGCCGTGTGCGCCAAACTGATGGGCGGCAGCAAGGAGGAAATCGTCAACGCCGTGAGCCAGGCCTTCGTCGACGGCCAGAGTCTGCGCACCTATCGCCACGCCCCCAACACCGGCTCCCGCAAATCGTGGGCGGCGGGCGACGCCACCAGCCGCGGCGTGCGCCTGGCGCGCTTCAGCCTCAAGGGCGAGATGGGTATCCCGGGCGTGTTGAGCGCCAAGGGCTGGGGCTTCTACGACGTGCTGTTCCGGGGCCGGCCGTTCACGCTCCCGCGCCCCTACGGCAGCTACGTGATGGAGAACGTGCTGTTCAAGATCGCGTTCCCGGCCGAGTTCCATGCACAGACCGCCGTGGAATGCGCGCTGGCACTACATGGCGAACTGGCCCGGCAAGGCAAGTCCGCCGCCGATATCCGGCATATCGCCATCCGCACCCAGGAGGCCTGCCTGCGCATCATCGACAAGCAGGGCCCGCTGGCCAACCCGGCCGACCGCGACCACTGCATCCAGTACATGGTGGCCGTGCCGCTGATCTTCGGCCGCCTGAGCGCCGCCGACTACGAAGACGACGTCGCCGCCGACCCGCGCATCGACGACTTGCGTGCCCGGATAAACTGCGTGGAAGACCCGGCCTTCACCCGCGACTACCACGATCCCGACAAGCGCAGCATCGCCAACGCGCTCACCGTCACCCTGAACGACGGCAGCGTGCTCGACGAAGCGGTGTGCGAATACCCGCTCGGCCACCCGCGGCGGCGGGCGGAGGGCATTCCGCTGCTGGAGAACAAGTTCAGGACCCACCTGGCACACCGCTTCCCGGCCCAACAGCAGGCTGCCATCTTCGCGCTGTGCCGCGATCAGGAAACACTGCTGACAACGGCGGTGAATGCTTTTACCGATTTATGGGTGATCTGATGTCCCCTGGCGGCGGCGCCTGCGGCCGGGCTCGGTGCCAAGGTTGGCGGAAGACGACACCCTCCGCTTCCTCCCCGTCCCCGCAAAGCCCTCTGCGGAACGGTGCGGTGATCGCGCCTTGGCCCGTCACGCGGGCCGCAACGGTATTTGTACCGACCGCGTTCCCGGCGCCGGAAGCCGTATGCTAGATTCACGCCACAGAACAGACCTCCCCCCAAGAGCAACCACGACACAACAGCGGATCGCCCATGAAAAGAAGCCTGGTGTTAGTGGCAGGGCTGCTGCTAGGACAAGCGGCCGCCGCCGACCCGAAAGAGCTGGTCATCCTGCTGGACGACAGCACCGAGATGCCGCAGGCCGAGATCAGCGGCACGCGGGTATGGCGCGGCATCCACCACGACCTGGGACGGGCGCTCGCCAAGGAGCTGGGAAAACGGCCGCGCTTCCTGGTGCTGCCCCGCCAGCGCATACCGGCAGCACTCGAAAGCGGCCAGGCCGACCTGATCTGCATGTACCTGCCGACCTGGCTGCCCGGTCCGTTCGACTGGACCCAGCCCTTCCTGCCCAACGCCGACGTCGTCATCACCTCGCGCCACGCGATACGGCCAAGGCGTATCGCGGCGCTGGCAGGGCAACCCATCGGCACCATCCTGGGCTTTCGCTACCCCGAGCTGGAAGCCCGGCTGGGCCCGCGCTTTGTCCGGGATGACGCCCCCAACGCCAGCAGCAACCTGCACAAGCTGCAGGCGGGCCGCACCCGCCACGCCGTGGTGAACCGGCTCTATCTGAGCTATCAGGAAAAGCTCGGCCTGGACGCGGCGACGCTGTACCCGCCGCTGGTGCTGCGGCGCTACCAGGCCGGCTGCGCCCTGTCGCGGCAGGGTTCGGTCAGCCTGCCGCAAGTCGATGCCGCCATCGATGCCTTGCGCCGCAACGACACGGTCAGCCGGATCTACCGCAAGTATCGCTGACCCCAAGGCCGGCCTCGCCCCGGCCATGCCGCGCCGGCAAAACGGCGGTGGGTGCTGCAGACGGCGGGTTCTCGCGCTATCGTCAGCGCCAGATACGCCGCCCCCCGGCCCGCAGGCGCCAATCAACCAAGAGAACACCATGAAGCGACCTTTCCTGCCCCAAGAGCACCCGATGCTGCGCCAGCATGCCGCCGCCGTGACCGAGTTCGACACGCAGCAACTGCATGATCTGGTGCAGGACATGTTCGACACCCAGTACGCCGGCAACGGTGTCGGGCTGGCGGCGCCACAGATCGGCGTGCCGTTACGGGTGATCGTGTTCGCCTACGGCGGCGGCGAGCGTGACCCGGGCGCGCCGGCGATTCCCCCCACGGTCCTGATCAACCCGGAAATCCACCCCGACGCCGAACGCGTCGAGGAAGACTGGGAGGGCTGCTTCAGCGTGCCGGGCCAGCGTGGCCGGGTGCCGCGCTGGCAGGCCATTCGCTACCGAGCGCAGGATATCCAGGGCCGCCTGGTCGAAGGCCGCGCCGAGGGCTTTCACGCCCGCATCATCCAGCACGAAGTCGACCATCTGAACGGCACGCTCTTCATCGACCACCTGCCACCCGGCGCCGGCGACACGTCTCCCGCCGCGCCACCAACCGAATAAGAGCCGCTCCCCGCATCCCCTGGCTGGATTGTGCCGCTTCGCCATACAGCACACTTTTCGGCAGCGCGCCCGGCCAGGACTGCGGCCCGGGGTTGTGGCAGCGACGCCAACCGTCCTCTTCCCCACGACAAAAAGCCTCACGGCCAGCCTTGAGATCACCGAGGCTGGCCGTGAGGCTTTTAGGCTGAAAGAAACGAGCGCGTCAGGCCGCTGCCGCCCGCCGCAGATACTCCGGCACCTGCTTGGCCGCCACCTTCTGCAAACCGCACAGCAGTTGGTGCGACACCCGGTCCAGGCCGTGCTGGAGCCGCAGCACCCGGGTCAGGTGCGCCATCAGGTTGGCGGCCATTTCGGCGTCGGCCAGCGCCCGGTGCGCCTGCCCGGTCGCCGGCAGGCCGGCCCAGCGCGTCAAGGTGCCGAGCTTATGGTTTGGCGCCGCCGGCAGCAGGCGCCGCGCCAGCAGCAAGGTACAGGCGAAATCCTGCCGTCGCGTGCGACCAAACTGGCCCAGCTCGTAATCCCAGAACTTGCGGTCGAAGGCAGCGTTGTGAGCCACCAGCGGTGTGTCGCCGACGAATTCGGCCGCCTCGCGCATCACGGCGTCGGCCGGCGGCGCGGCCTTCAGCATGGCGTTGCTGATGCCGGTGAGGCGCTCGATGTCGGGCGGCACCCGCACCCCCGCGTTCATCAGGCTCTGAAAGCGGCCCGCCACCCGGCCGTTTTCCAGCAGCACCACGGCGATCTCGGTGGCACGGCAGCCGATACCGGGGCTGAGCCCGGTGGTTTCGAAGTCGATCACGGCGACGCGCTCCAGGCCGCCCTTGTCCTGCCGTTCAGTCATTCAACGCCGCCTTGGCCGCCTCTTCCGGCGTCAGCCCGTCGTAGAACTGGTCGGTGTACCACTCGGCCTGCTCTTCGATGTGCTCCTGCGCCTCGCGCGGGGTGGCTCCGGCGGCCACCAGCAGGGCCTCGACTTCGGCGCACCACTCCAGCAGCGCCTGGGTTTCCGCGTCGAGATCCTTGTCTTTTTTTGCCATGGCGATTCGCGTCCTAAAAGAAATGTCGAAAAACGATGCGGCATTGTACGCGATCCGGCGCGAGCGGAGCCGCCGAGATGCCCCGCCCCCGCCGACCCGACCGGCCAGGCGATAACCGTGCGGTGGCCGCATCGCCCGGGCTTCGGCCAACCTTGGGCGGTGCAACGCCTCCCCTCGGGAGCCGACCCGCAAAACGCGTTTCATCCTGGCGCAGCGCTGCGTTTCTTGAACTATGTTTACTGCAGGTTCCGATACGGGCCGCAACAGGCCGTTGCCCCCTCCCTCAACCCCGGCAGTCACAAGAAGCACAAGGAGCATGGAGATGAACCAGGAAGTGTACTGGCTGCTGGAACTCGCCATCCAGCCCGGCCAGCGCGAGGCCTTCGACCACCTGATGACCGAGATGGTCGAGGCGACCGGCGCCAACGAGCCCGATGCGCTGAACTACGAATGGAACGTCAGCAGCGACGGCACGACCTGCCACATCTACGAACGCTACCGTGACTCGGCGGCGGCGCTGACCCACTTGGACAACTTCGGCACACACTTCGCCGAACGCTTCTTGGCGCTGCTGACGCCGACCCGCCTCAGCCTCTACGGCCACCCCAGTGCCGAACTCCAGGCGGCGCTGGCGGATATCAAGCCCAGCTACCTGAGCCCGGTCGGTGGCTTCCGCCGCTAGGCCGCCTCGTACCAAAGTTGGCCGAAGCCCATGTCGCTTCGGCCAACCTTTTGCGGCAAACTCCGCCTAAAATGGGGACACTCTTCATTCCGAGGAACCCCCATGTCGACCAGCTTTGCCGCCACCGGCGCCCCCTCCCTTTCGCGCCAGCGCGTCGTCCTGCTCACGCTGCTGGCCATGACGGCGTTTGCCGGCAACTCCCTGCTCTGCCGCCAGGCGCTCAAGCACACCAGCATCGACCCGGCCACCTTCACCACCCTGCGCATCGCCTCCGGGGCCCTGGTGCTGTGGTTGATCGTGCGTCTGCGCACGGCGACCGGCAGCGGCAACGGGCGCTGGCGCTCGGCGCTGGCGCTGTTCTTCTACGCCGCCGCGTTCTCGTTCGCCTACGTCAGCCTGTCGGCGGCGACGGGTGCTCTGCTGCTGTTCGGCGCGGTACAGGCCACGATGATAGGGATCGGACTGGCGCGCGGCGAACGCCTGAGCACCCGCCAACTGGCCGGCTTGCTGCTCGCGCTGGCGGGGCTGGCCGGCCTGCTGCTGCCGGGCCTGTCGGCGCCGCCGCTGGTGGGAGCCGTGCTGATGCTGCTGGCCGGCGTGGCCTGGGGCGCCTACTCGCTGCTCGGCAAAGGCGCGGGCGATCCGACCCGCGTCACCGCCGGCAACTTCCTGCGTGCCGTGCCGCTGGCGATCTCGCTGAGCCTGCTGCTGATGCCGGCAGCCTCATGGGACACCGCCGGCGCCATCTACGCACTGCTCTCCGGCGCGCTGGCCTCGGGGGTCGGCTACGCCGTGTGGTACACCGCCTTGCGCGGGCTGACCGCCACCGGCGCGGCCACGGTGCAGCTCACCGTGCCGGTGATCGCGGCGGCGGGGGGCGTGGTGCTGCTGGGCGAACCGGTCACGCTGCGCCTGGTGCTGGCCTCGATCGCCATCCTGGGCGGGGTATGGCTGGTGATCGCCGGCAAGCGCCAAGCCGGACGCTGAAACACCATGGACGACCACGGGCTCGACACGCTGTTGGCGGAGATTCGCGCCTGCCGCCACTGTGAAGCGCAGCTGCCGCTGGGGCCGCGCCCGGTGCTGCAGGCGGCAGCGACGGCACGCATCCTGCTGGTGGGCCAAGCCCCCGGCGTACGCGTGCACCAGACCGGCCTGCCCTTCAACGATCCCTCGGGCGACCGCCTGCGGCGCTGGCTCGACCTGGACCGCGACACCTTCTACGACCCGACCCGGCTCGCCATCGTGCCGATGGGCTTCTGCTACCCCGGCAAGCAAGGCAGCGGCGATGCCCCGCCGCGGCCGGAATGCGCCGCGCTATGGCGCCAGCGCCTGCTGGCACAGCTGCCCGACATCCGCCTGACGCTGCTGATCGGCCAATACGCCCAGGCCTGGCACCTGGGAAAGCGGCGCAAGAAGACCCTGACCGACACCGTCAAGGCCTGGCGCGAGTACCAGCCGGATTTCTTCGTGCTGCCCCACCCCAGCCCGCGCAACGTGCGCTGGTTCGTCAGCAACCCCTGGTTCGACGACGAGGTAGTGCCGGCGCTGCGCGCGGCGGTGCACGCGGCGCTGGCGGACTGAAGCACGGCTCACCCTCTCAGGCCGACAGCAGCGACCCGGTCTTAAAGGCGTGGGGCGTCGCCACCTTGGCGAGCACCATCCCAGTGGTGGCGAAATGGCGGCTCTCCAGCACGTACACCATGCCGCCATGCGCCGAGCTCAGCACGCTGACCCGGTCATTCAGCGGGTCGATCACCTCCACCACCGGCTGGCCCGGCTCCACCCGGGTTCCCGGGGCGACCAGGAAGGTCACGACCCCGGAGTGCGGAGCGCAAAGATTCTCCGATCCGGCCAGCGGTGTCGCCGGATAATCGAGCGGCGGCAGCTCGGCCGCCGGGCGGTCGGTAATCACGCCGCGGTAGCGCAGAAACTCCAGGATCGCCGCCGCATCACGCTCCGCCAGCTCATGCCGGACGTCGCCCTGGCCACGCAGTTCCACCGTCACGACCAGCGCCGCCAACTCGATCGGCACGTCCAGACCGTCCTGCCGCGCCTTCTCCTGCAGCTCCCACCAGAGGCGGCTGCAGGCTTCATCGAACGGATCACCGCCGGACTCGGTCGCCAGCAATTGCGCCTGCGAGCCGAGGTAGCGTGACAACGGTTCGCACTGCGGCCACAGCGGCGTGCCGGTATAGACGTGCAGCGCGGCGCGGAAATCGCAATGCAGGTCGAGCACGATGTCGGCGTCGGCCGACAGCGACATCAGGCGCTGGCGGAGGCTCTGCAGTTCGGTACTTACCGGCCAGACCGCCAGCTCGGCGCGGATGGCGGCACGAATCAGCCGGGTATTGGCGGCGGCGTCGCCGGACAAGTGCGGCTTCACGCGCCGGTAGACCCCCTCGAGCAGGGCCGGATAATTACGGTTGAAATTCTCGCCGCTGGCCATCTCGAAACGGCCCAACTGCAGCCCGAGCAGGGTCTGGTCGTGGCCGATCGGATTCGCTTGCGGCACCAGCACCACCTCGCCGTGCAGGTGGCCGGCGTCTTCCAGCGCCTGCAGGGCCGCCTTGAGATGCCACGCTACCAACATGCCGGGGAGTTCGTCGGCGTGCAGCGCAGCCTGGATATAGACCTTCTGCCCCTGTCCGGCGCTGCCGAAATGCAAGCTGCACAACTGCCGGCTGGAGCCGAGACCGGGGGAGAGCAAAGAATGTTCGATACGTTTCATGATCAGGGATGGGGCAGGCCTGGTTAACGGCAATACCGGAACCATACCCGAACTTGCCGCTGCCGTTGAAGATGAGAGCGCCGCGACAGGCCGGCGGGAACGCCCGACACCACAGCAAGACTGGCTTCCCGCCACGAAGACATGCCCACACACCGGATGTCAGGAGCGCCACCAGCCCTCGCTCGCCACCGGCGCGCCTGCTGCCCGATTCCACCCTAACCTTGATGCTGGGCCCGCAGCCATTCCTCCAGGTACTGGATGAAGGCATGGACCTTGCGCGAGTGGCGGCGGTTGGGCAAATAGGCGGCGTACACATACGCGTCGCCCTGCTGCGGCGTCACGCGCCACGCGTCGCACAAGCGCAGCACGCGCCCCGCGCGGATATCCTGCTGCACGACCCACTCCGGCAGCAACGCGATGCCGTGGCCGCCAAGCACGGCTTCGTGCAGCATGTCCAGGCTGTTGGTGATGAACGGACCGTCGACCTCGACCTCTTCGCTCCGGGCGTCCGACCGGAATGTCCAGCGCTGACGCCCCGGCCGGTATGCAAAACGAAGGCAGGCATGTGACGCCAGCTCGATCGGCGCACGCGGGGTGCCGTGCCGTTCCAGATAGTCAGGGCCCGCCACCAGAAAGCGCCGATTCTCCGCCAGCTTCTTCACGATCAGATGCTCGTCCCGATTCGGCAGCCCGATCCTGACGGCAAGGTCGAGACGCTCCACCGCCAGATCCTGATACGCATCCGACACCACCAGGTCCAGCTTCACGCGCGGATAGGTGGCCATGAAGCCGGAAAGAGCGCCCCCCAGGCAGAGGCGGCTATAGGTCACGGGAACGGCTACCCGCAACGAGCCCATCGGTTCTTCCCTGCCGTCGGCAATGCTGCTGTCGGCCTCCTCCAGATCGGCAAGGAGCCGGGTTACCTGCTCGAGGTAGCTGGCCCCGGCATCCGTCAACAGCACCTGGCGGGTAGTGCGCGTGAGCAGGACGGTCCCCAGCGACTGTTCCAGCGCGTCCATCAGCCGCGTCACCGACGACGTCGCCACACCGAGCCGCCGAGCCGCCTTGGAAAACCCTCCCGTTTCGGCCACTTCCACCAGCGTTCTCAATGCCAGCAATTTATCCATGCCGATCCTTTGCGAAAAATGCAATGCCAGGTTGCAATTTATAGGCATTCAACGCGCGAATGACAACAACTAAGCTTGCGGCATGATCATCTTGTCCAAGGAGCTGTCCATGGAATTCATCGAGCACGACATCCCTGCTTCACCCGCCACCCTCCCGCCTGGGACTCCTTATCGTTACGCGCCCGCCGTCAGGGAGAACCTGCTATGAAAACACTGCAGCAAACCGTGCCGACGGGTACGCCGATGGCCATGACCCGCACCATGATCGCCTTGTTCGCCTTCTGCTGCGGCGCCATCGTTGCCAACATCTACTATGCCCAGCCGATCATCGGCTTGATTGCGCCAGACATCCACCTGTCCGGCCAAACCGCCAGCCTGATCGTGTCGCTGACGCAGATCGGCTATGCCCTCGGCTTGTTCTTCCTGGTGCCGTTGGGTGATCTGCTCGAAAACCGGCGCCTGCTGATCGGCACCGCCATGCTCTCGATCGTCAGCCTGGCCGCCACCGCGCTGGCGCGACAGCCAAGCCTGTTTCTGCTGGTCTCGCTGCTGCTTGGATTCAGCTCGGTGTCCGTTCAGCTGTTGATTCCGCTGGCGGCCCACCTGTCGCCAGAGGCTTCGCGGGGACGCGTGGTCGGCGGCATCATGGGAGGGCTGCTGCTCGGCATCCTGCTGGCACGCCCGCTCGCCAGCTTCATGGCCGACCACTTCGGCTGGCGCGCCGTGTTTGGCACGGCCTCGATCCTGATGGCCGCCATCACCCTGCTGCTGGCCGCCACCATGCCCAGTCGCCAACCGGACCATAAAGCGAGCTACGGCCAGCTGCTGCGCTCGTTGGCAACGCTGATGGCCAGCACGCCCGTCCTGCGTCAGCGCTCGTTCTACCAGGCGTGCATGTTCGCGACGTTCAGCCTGTTCTGGACCGCCGTTCCGCTCGAACTGACCCAGCACCACGGGCTGAACCAATCGCACATCGCCATTTTCGCCCTGGTTGGCGCCATCGGCGCCATCGCCGCCCCCATCAGCGGCCGCTTGGCAGATGCCGGACATACGCGTCCCGCCACCCTGGCGGCACTCGCGGTCGGAGCCTTGAGCTTTCTGCCCGTGCTGCTTGTTCCTTCGCTGGGGGTCGTGGGCCTGGTGGTGACGGGGGTCGTGCTGGACTTCTGCGTGCAAACGAACATGGTGCTGGGGCAACGCGAGATCTACGCACTCAACCCGGCCATCCGCAATCGACTCAACGCGCTCTACATGACCAGCGTTTTCGTCGGAGGAGCCACCGGCTCAGCCATCGCCAGCATCCTGTATCAGCATGGCGGCTGGGCATGGGTCAGCCTGGCTGGCAGCGCCTTCCCCGCCCTGGCCCTGCTGCCCTACATGCGGCAAAAAGGGAGGGCATGAGGAACGCCGGCACGACCGTGGGGGCGGAGGGATTATCGGGCAGTATCGGGCGGGAACCGGCCGTACGAGGTCATGGGCTGCCGCTGCGGGCCAGCACGGTGGTCACCCATCGGGGAACCGGGGCGTCTCGCGCCAAAGCAGATGCGCCGGCCCTGCCGGCAACGCTGCACGCGCGAGCCGCCCGGACAGGCGGCAGCGGCTCACCTAGACCGACATCACTGCGGCCTCCTGGTGCAACAGCCGGCGGAAATCCGACGCGGGCATGGGTTTGCCGAACAGATAGCCCTGCATCTCCACCGCGCCCAGGCTGCCGAGATAGTCCACCTGGACCTCGGTTTCCACCCCTTCGGCCACCAGGTTCAGGTTGAGCCCGGTGGCGATGGCAACGATGGCGCGCACGATGGTCGAATCCTCCTTGCCGGCTTCGATTTCGCGCACGAACGACTGATCGATCTTGAGCGTCGTCACCGGCAGATGGCGCAGGTAGCTCAGCGACGAATACTGCGTGCCGAAATCGTCGATGGCCACGCGGATGCCCTCTTCGGCCAACCCCGCCAGTTTCAGCGACATGGCTTGCTGATCAGCGATGAAAGCGTTCTCGGTGATCTCGATCTCGAAGCTCTGGCGACGGATACCGTAGCGGTCTACCGTCACGATCAGATAGTCGTAGAAATCGTCGTCGACCAAGAGCTCGGGCGGCACGTTGACCGACATGCGCGACAGCTCAAGGCCGGCCAGTGTCCATTCACGCAGCGTCTGGCAGGCACGCTCGATCACCCAGTAGGTGAGCGGCTTCATCAACCCGATCTCTTCGATCACCCCCAGGAAGGCCCCCGGCGGAACCAGCCCGCGGGTCGGGTGCGGCCAGCGGATCAAGGCTTCACAGCCGATGATCCGGCGGCTGTCAAATTCGACTTGCGGCTGGTAGTACAGCTCGAACTGCTCCAGCTCCAGGGCGCGCCGGACCTCGTTTTCCATCCTCAGGCGCTGGCTGGCGGCGGCGTCCATCATTGGCAGGAAGAAGCCGAAACCATTCTTGCCCTGGGCCTTGACCTGGTACATGGCGATATCGGCATGACGCAGCAGGGTTTCGATGTCGTCGCCGTCGTCCGGAAACACCGCGATGCCGATGCTGACAGTGAGAAAAACATCGTCGCCGTCGATGCTGAACGGCGCGGCAACCTCCTTGACCAGCTTGCCCGCGAGGAGTGCGGCATCCTCCTTGCCGCTCAAGTCCGGCAGCAGGATGGTGAATTCGTCGCCGCCCAGCCGGGCCAGCGTGTCGCACTCGCGCAAGACGCATTGCAGACGCTGCCCCACTTGCTTGAGCAGCTCATCGCCCTTGATATGGCCGAAGGTATCGTTGGCGAGCTTGAAACGGTCCAGATCGACGAACAGGACCGCCACCTGGCGCCCCTTGCGCTTGGCCTGCATGATCGCCAGCCCGAGCCGGTCGCGGAACAGGGCGCGGTTGGGCAGGCCGGTGAGCAAATCGTGGTAGGCCAGGTAGGCCATGCGGTGTTCTGCGTGTTTTTTGTCGGTCACATCGCGCGCCACGCCATACAGGCGGCTCGACAGCTGCGGCAAGTCGAGCGCCACCGGCACCAGGCTGGCTTCGAAGTGCCGCTCGGCAATCTCGCCCCCCTGCTGACGATGCGAAACTCGATGGCGCGCTGCCCCGTCCGATGCTCGAGCACATAGCGGACCCGTTCGGCATCCACCGGCAAGACCAGGTCGAGCAGCGATTGGCCAAGCAGTTCCTGCGGCGAATAGCCGATCAAGCCGTGGCTACGTTCATTGGCAAACGTAAAGCAGAAACGCTCGTCCAGCGTGAAGATGAGGTCGGGCGACGCCTCCACCAGGGACCGATGCATGCGCTCCGAGGTGTGCAGCTGCTGCGCCATAGCCAGGTTGGCACGCGCCAGGCTGCGGCGCTGCAGAGCCAGCTCGACCCGGTGCATGAGCTCCTCCACGGCATAGGGCTTGCAGACATAATCGCTTGCTCCGCTGCGCAACGCGCAAACGGCGGAATCGAAAGCCGTGTCGCCGCTCACCACCAGCACCTCGGTATCGATGCCGGCACGCCGGATCATCTCCAGCAGGTCGAGCCCGTTCATGTCGCCCAGGTGCAGATCGAGCAGCATCAAATCCACGCCGCCGGCCATGAGCTGTTCCAGGGCCGACTGGCCGTCGTGGCAGGCGCGCACGTCGTAATTCCGCCCCTGCAACAGCAGGCACAGGCTTTCCCGCATGCGGGGTTCATCGTCCACGACCAATAATTTTGCGTTTGTACCGAAGTGATTCTCTGCCACTTTGCCCCCTTGCCTACCCATACCGCCATTGGCGCAGATCGAAAACGGGCCTGCACTCTCGTCACTGCCGGTCGAACGGCAGCAATACCTGGAAACGCGTTCCCTGCTGATCCGAACGGCAGTTGATCAAGCCGTTCAGATCGCGCACCAGCTGCCCCACGATGGCTAGCCCAAGCCCTTGATGAGAGCCGGGTTTCTGGCTCGCCACCGGTTGGTAGAGCTGAGCGAGCACCTCTTTGGGAATGCCGGGGCCGTTGTCCTCGACCCGGATTTCGACATGGGACGGCCCTGCCTCGCCCAAGCCCCAGGCGGCCGTCGAGAGCGTCACGTGCCCGCCTTGCGGCATCGCCTCCAAGGCATTCTTGATCAAATTCACCAGCAGTTGCTTGAGCCGATCACGGTCGGACACGATGTCCGGGAGCGCCTCGGCCAAATCGAGACGAATATCGACCAAGCCGGCAAACGGAATGGACCCTCGGAACAAGGTCGCCAGATCCTCCACGATACGGTTGAGCTTGACCGGCCCCCGCGCCGACTCCCCCTCGGCCTGCTGTTCGCGTGCGGCGCGCAGCATGTGAGCCACCCGGTCGATTTCCTCGCGTACGATGGCCAGCTCGGGTTGGCGCGCGCCCTTGCCGGCGCTGGCTGCCTCGAGGATGGAGACGTAATTCCGGATGATCGCCAGCGGGTTGTTGAGTTCATGCACCAGTCGATTGAGCCGGCTGTCCGCGCCAGCCTCCCCGCCGCCCAGCGCCGCGGCATTGCCGGAGCGAAGCTGCATGGCAATGCGATCTGCGCTCAAGCGCCCAAAAACCGCGAGACAGGGTAGCTTGGCCGCCAGCGCTGCAGCCCGATCCGCGCTGTCGATCACGGCCACCAGCATGCCAACCCGGGCCGACGCCGTACGCAGCGGCAGCAGCAGCATGCCTTCTCCGCCCAGGCTGCGCAGCACCTGGTCGTCGAGCAAGGGCAATTGCCCTTGGCGCATGACCAGCTGCGGCACGCCATCCAGTGCCCGCGCCAGCAAAGACGTGCTGCTGCCGCGGACGAACTCCAGTTGCGCCAGCTTGGCCGAATGGTGAGCCAACGGCTTGGCGCGGAACCGCTCGCTTTCCCCCTCGACCGCTTCGAAACAAAGCGTCGCATCCAGATCGAACAGAATCTTGAGCGCTTGCACCGCCATCTGCATGGCCGAGGCGTTACCGCCGGCTTGGCCCAGGGCCTGATTGACCAGCAGCATGTCCTGAAGGCGCGCGGCCAGCAGGGCATCGGCTTGAGAAGCCTGCTCGCCCTCCTTGGGGCCGGCAAGGCGTATGCCCAGCTGTTCGGCGATGCTCAGCAGGTCACGCTCGACGGCTGCGAGCATGGCGGGCAGATCATCGAGCCGCGCGCCGCATAGCGCCACGACGGAAGCATCGGGCTGAGGTTGTTCCGGATTGTTGAAAGCGGCCAGGTAATCCGCGAGGAGAACGATGCGAACCAGCGGCGGCGCCGACACCATGCGCTCGAACGGCTCGTGGTGATACAGCACGCTGTCGCCAAGAAACGAATCCAGCTGCCATTTTTCCACCATCCAGGCGCCCACTTCGACGTGGGTGAGCCCAAACGCGGCATGCTCCGTCGCACACAGCGATTCGCCGTCCCGGTAGTCGCGGAAGATGCTCTGGTAATCCTCCGGGACCGTTGCCAGCAAAGCCAGGCGGCCAATGTCATGCACCAAGCCCCCCAGATAGGCTTCTTCCAGGCTGGGGTAATGCATCCGTCGTGCCAGTTCGCGGGCGATCAACGCCGTGCGCAGGGAGTGGCCCCAGAATTCGCCCAGATCGACTTCTTGCCAATCTACCAGGCGGTTGAAAACCTGCATGACCGACCCATTGATCACGAGCGTCTTGATGGTATTCATGCCAAGCAGGGAAAGGCATTGATCGAGCGTGGCCGGGCGAGCGCGGCCCTGGAATGCGGCCGAGGTGGATAGCGCAAATATCTGCGCGACCATGCCGGCGTCACGACCGATCAACGCCGACAGATCGGACAAGTTCAGATCATCGCGCTGGCACAAATCCAACAGTTGCACCAGGATGGGCGACATTGTGGGCAAGCGCGCAAGCATGAGCTTGCCGCCAATGTCACGCTGCGCCGAGCCGGCTGCGCTTGGGTCCCCCCCTTGGTGGCGAGCAGTCTATCCATCGTCGTCACGACCTCCCTTTGCAGCAGCCCAACCACCAGCCGCTTACAGACTCAGATACACACTTGGGCTCGAACTGCATCCGGCATTTTCATTTATCATAATCGGCGCAACCATAAACCGGGAGCAGGAGAACAGCATATCCGATTTTTATATTTATACACATCGCAAATTAAATTGCCTATTTCCTGATTCAACCTCTCCCAGTATTCGTGTTTCTCATCGCCACCGCCCCAAAAACCCATTTGCATAAATAATGGTTTTTGAAAAATCCGATTATCTATTTTCCTGATTTTTAACCTGTATATTTTTATGAAAAATTCATTTATTTATAACCATCAGGGTGATCGTGATGGCGTTGCCGGCGGATGAAAACCGAACGGCCTTGAATCCTCAGGGCCATAGCCTATTGAATGTCTTGGGCGCTGTTTTCGCCATGGCTGATATAGGCAGGCTGGTTGCCGACAGGGAGTGGAGAGAGGAAAGAAAAATGGCCATGGATCGCTCCATGGCCATGCGTACTGCGCTAACTCATCGCGAGAAACCGGTTCGAATTATCCCCGCTGTTTTTGCTCCAACCGCCCCGGCAAACCGTGGCGAGTCATCCAGACTGGGTTAGCGTTTTTAGGACATCGTCACAGCTTGAACTTCGACACCAGGCTGCGCAGCTCGTCACCACGCTGCGCCAGCGTCTGGATGGTCTTCAGCGCATCCTGCAGCGAGGCGTCGGTCTGCTGCGCCATGGCGTTGACGCGCTCGGCGCTGCGCGCCATCTCGTTGGTGGCCACCCCCTGTTCCGAGGTGGACGAGGTGATCTCGCTCATGCGCACCGAGATGTCCTCGGCGTGCCCCTTGATGCGCTCGACCTTGCCGGCGGCCTCGCGCGACAGCGCCACGCCAGTGGCGACGCGGGCGTTGGTGGTGTCGGCGTGGGCGATGGCCTGGCCGGTCTGCTCCATGACGCGGTCGATCATCTGGGCGATCTGCACCGTGGCCACCGCGGTACGCTCGGCCAGCTTGCGCACTTCGTCGGCCACCACGGCGAAGCCGCGGCCCTGCTCGCCGGCACGCGCGGCCTCGATCGCCGCGTTGAGCGCCAGCAGATTGGTCTGGTCGGCGATGTCGCGGATCACCGCCACGATGCCCTTGATCTCTTCCGACTGGCCGGACAAGCCGTTCATCACCTGCTGCAGCGACTCCACCGAGTGCACGATGGATTCCACCTCGTGCGCCACTTCGGCCATGCTCTTATGCGATTCGATCGAGTTCTGGCGCGATTCGGACACCAGCGTCTCGGTCTCGCCGACGTGGTCGGCGATGTGGTTGATGCTGACGGTGATCTCTTCGATGGTGGCGGCCGTGGCCGACAGTTCACCCGACTGCACGCGCGAATCGTCCGCGATCTGCTCGGCCACGCGGTTGAGCTGGGCGGCGTCGTCGGCCAGCGCCTGCGATTCGTGGCGCACGGTCAGGAACATCTCGCGCAGCTTGGCCATGAACTGGTTGAATGCTTCGGCGATCTGGCCCACTTCGTCCTGCGACTTCACAGGCAGGCGCAGCGTCAGGTCGCCGTGACCGCTGGCGACGTCGCGCATGGCGTCGCGCATCAGCGACAGGCCGGACATCATGCGCGCCACGCCGCCGTACACCACCACCGAAGCGATCACCACGCCGACCGCCAGCAGGCCGACCATCAGCAGCAGCAAGTGGTCGAGCTGGCTGGTGGCGGCCGCCAGCGGCACCATCACGCCCAGCAGCCAGCCGGTCTTGCCGACCGGGTAGAGCGTGCTCAGGTAGGTCTTGCCACCCAGGCTGATCTCTTGAATCTGACCATCCTTGCTGACGGCCGCCGGATCGTAGCCCGGCATCACGTCGGTAATCTTCTTCAGGCCGGAATCCGGCGCCGGGTGGGCGATGGTGAGGCCATCCTGGGTCATCAGGAAGGCGTAGCCGTCACCGGGCAGCTTGGCCGAAACGATTTCATCGACCACGCGCTGCAACGTGACGTCGCCGCCCGCCACCGCCACCACGTTGCCGCCGTCGCGGCGCGCCTTGGCGAAGGTGATGATCGGGCGCTTGGTGGCGGCATCGATGTAGGGCGGCGAGGCGATCGCCTCTTCGGAGGCGGCAGCGGCCTTGTACCACGGGCGGCCGGTCGGGTCGTAGCCCGGCGGCACCGGCACGGCCTTGCTGAACTGGGTCATGGTCTTGTCCGGCTGCCCCAGGTACATGTCGTCGAAACCGCCGGCGTCATGCGCCCGGTCGAGTACCGGCTTCAGTTCCCCCTGGCCAAAGTGCGGCAGTACCGCGGCAACGACAGCCTGGCGTGACTGCACCCATTCGGTGACAAAGCTGGCCTTGCCGCTGGCGGCTTGATGAATCTCGTTGCGGATCGACTCCAGCAAGCTGCTGCGCATCTGCCAGTAGGCCGCGCCGGTGAGCAGTGCCGACAGCAGCACGACCACGGCGATGACGAAGACCATCATGCGAGTACGTAAGGATTTCATAGTGTGTGTCTCGTTACGGCTATTGTTCTTCACGACAGCAGGGCGGTGTCATCCCGCCTCGCACGCTGCCGCGTTCCCCTGATTGCTGCTTGTTGCCCGCTTTGCTTCGCTTTGGCGCAGTCGAGCGGACACAGTATACAAAAACTGCTTACAAAATCACGCGACAGTTAATACAAATTTCATATAAACCCCGCAGGTGCGGATTACCAGTGCTTTTTCGCGACAGCGCCCGGCCCTCTCACCCTGCCGCCCCCTGCTGGCTGAGTGTGCATCCGCTGTCAGTGCCGGCCGGCGCGGCCCGCCATGCCATTTACGTTTTTTTTATATCCCGTCCCCGCATTACGACACGCCGTTTATGCCCCCTTCCCTAAGCTTCAACCGTCCCTACCCATTCCGTCATGGAGACCACCATGGACTTGATCTACCTGGCCCTGATCGCGGCATGCAGCGCGCTGGCGCTGCTTCTGGTCAGCGCCTGTCGCCGCCTGGAGGCCAAGAAATGAACACCCTGTACGCCCTGGCAGGGCTGATTGCCGTGCTGTTGCTGGCCTACCTGCTGTACGCCCTGCTCAATGCGGAGGAACTGGAATGAACGCCTCTCCCCTCTGGCAGCTCGGCCTCTACCTGATCGTGCTGCTGACCCTGGCCTGGCCGCTCGGGCGCTACCTGGCCGTCGTGCTGGACGGCCGCCTGAGCGCCCGCTGTGCCTGGCTCGGCCGCTTCGAGCGCGGCTTGTGCCGGCTGATCGGCAGCGACCCGGACGAGGACATGCCGTGGTGGCGCTACGCCACGGCCATCCTGCTGTTCAACATCGCCGGGGTGCTCGCGGTGTACGCCGTGCAGCGCCGGCAAGGTGGCCTGCCCTTCAACCCGGCTGGCATGACGGCGGTGGAGGCCGGCTCGGCCTTCAACACCGCCGTCTCCTTCGTCACCAACACCAACTGGCAGGGTTACGGCGGCGAGACGACGATGAGCTACCTGACCCAGATGCTGGCGCTGACGGTGCAGAACTTCCTGTCGGCGGCGACGGCGCTGGCGGTGGTGGTGGCGCTGATCCGCGGCTTCGTGCGGCGTTCGGCGGCCGGTCTCGGCAACGCTTGGCTCGACCTCGGCCGCGCCACCGGCTACGTGCTATTGCCATTGTCGCTGCTGTTCGCGCTGTTCCTGGTGGGCCAGGGCGTGATCCAGAATTTCAGCGCCTACCAGGACGTCAAGCTGACCGAGCCGGTCACCTACCAGCAGCCGAAGACCGACGCGCACGGCCAGCCCGTGCTCGACGCCGCCGGCAAGCCGGCACTGGACACCCTGAAAACCGACAAGCAGACCCTGGCCATGGGCCCGGTGGCCTCGCAAGAAGCGATCAAGATGCTGGGCGTGAATGGCGGCGGCTTCTTCAACGCCAATTCGGCACATCCGTTCGAGAACCCGACACCACTGTCCAACTTCGCCCAGATGCTGTCGATCTTCCTGATCCCGGCGGCGCTGTGCTTCATGTTCGGCCGTCTGGTCGGCGACATGCGCCAGGGCGTGGCGCTGTTGGCGGCGATGACGCTGATCTTCATCGCCATGTTCGCCGTGGTGCAGTGGTCCGAGATGCACGCCAACCCGCTCCTGACCCAGCTCGGCGTGGATGGCGCGGCCGGCAACATGGAGGGCAAGGAAACCCGCTTCGGCATCGTCGCCTCGACGCTGTTCGCCACCATCACCACGGCCGCCAGCTGCGGCGCGGTGAACGCCATGCACGACAGCCTGCTGCCGCTGGGCGGAATGGTGCCGATGTGGCTGATGCAACTGGGCGAGGTGGTGTTCGGCGGGGTTGGCTCGGGACTCTACGGCATGCTGATCTTCGCCATGCTGGCCGTGTTCCTGGCCGGGCTGATGATCGGTCGCACCCCGGAGTACCTCGGCAAGAAGATCGAAGCCTTCGAGATGAAGATGGTGTCGATCGCCATCCTGATCACCCCACTCTTGGTGCTGGGCGGTACCGCCGTCGCGGTGCTGAGCAAGGATGGCTTGGCCGGTCTGGCCAACCCGGCGGCGCACGGCTTCAGCGAGGCGCTGTACGCCTTCAGCTCGGCCGCCAACAACAACGGTTCGGCCTTCGCCGGCCTGTCCGCCAACACCCCCTTCTACAACATCCTGCTGGGGCTGGCGATGTGGTTCGGCCGCTTCGTGCCGATCATCGCGGTGCTGGCCATCGCCGGCAAACTGGCTGCCAAGCCGCGCCTGGCGGTCTCGGCCGGCACCATGCCGACGCACGGCCCGCTGTTCGTGGTGCTGCTGGTGGGGGCCGTGATCATCGTCGGCGCGCTGACCTACATCCCAGCGCTGGCGCTGGGTCCGGTGGTGGAGCAGCTGCAGTTGTTCGGCCATTGAGAAGCCGTCCTCAACGTTACTACGCGGCCGTGATCTCGGGTTGGGAGGTGCTCGGAATCCTCATGGACTACGTGTCCATTCCGGTTCCTGCGCTCCAGCCGCCCCTCGCTGACGACCGCTCGTTACACGTTGAGAACAGCTTCCAGGAGAAACCAAATGAACGATATGACCAAACCCTCATCCCTCCCGCAACACACGCCGACGCAACGCCACGCCCGTGCACTGGCGCTGTTCGACCCGACGCTGGTCAAGCCGGCTATCGCCGAGTCGTTCCGCAAGCTGTCGCCACGCGCCCAGCTGCGCAATCCGGTGATGTTCGTGGTGTGGGTGGGCAGCGTGCTGACCACCGTGCTCGGCGCGCAGGCGCTCGCCGGCCAGGGCGAGGCACCGGCCGGCTTCATCCTCGGCATCGCGGCCTGGCTGTGGTTCACCGTGCTGTTCGCCAACTTCGCCGAAGCGTTGGCCGAAGGCCGTGGCAAGGCCCAGGCCGCGGCGCTGCGCGGCTCGCGCAGAAACGTGGTGGCGAAGCAGCTGGCGGAGGCGCGCCACGACGCCAAGGTCACGGTGATCGATTCGGCCAGCCTGCGCCGCGGCGATATCGTGCTGATCGAGGCCGGCGACACCGTGCCGGCCGACGCCGAGGTGCTCGACGGGGTGGCGTCGGTGGACGAGTCGGCCATCACAGGCGAATCGGCCCCGGTGATCCGCGAATCCGGCGGCGATTTCTCGGCCATCACCGGCGGCACGCGCGTGCTGTCCGACTGGCTGGTGGCGCGCGTCACCGCCAACCCCGGCGAGGCCTTCCTCGACCGCATGATCGCCATGGTCGAAGGGGCGCGTCGCAAGAAAACGCCGAACGAGATCGCGCTGACCATCCTCTTGGTGGCGCTGACACTGATCTTCCTGCTGGCCTGCGCCACGCTGCTGCCGTTCTCGCTCTACAGCGTGAAGGCCGCAGGTGGCGGCAGCCCGGTCGGCATCACCGTGCTGGTGGCGCTGTTGGTGTGTCTGATCCCGACCACCATCGGCGGCCTGCTGTCCGCCATCGGCGTGGCGGGCATGAGCCGCATGATGCAGGCCAACGTGATCGCCACTTCGGGCCGCGCCGTGGAGGCGGCCGGCGACGTCGACGTGCTGCTGTTGGACAAGACCGGCACCATCACGCTCGGCAACCGCCAGGCCAGCGCCTTCCTGCCGGCGCCGGGGGTGACAGAACAGGAGCTGGCCGACGTGGCGCAGCTCGCCTCGCTCTCGGACGAGACCCCGGAAGGCCGCTCCATCGTGGTGCTGGCCAAGGAGCGCTTCGGCCTGCGCGGACGCGAACTGCACGACGCGCACTTCATCCCGTTCAGCGCGCAGACCCGCATGTCCGGCGTGGACATTCCGGCGGCAGGTGCCGTGCGCGAGATCCGCAAGGGCGCGGCCGAGGCGGTGAAGGCGCACGTGGAAGCACTGGGCGGGCAGTGGGCGCTGGCGGTGAACGACGCCGCCAGCGAGGTCGCCCGGCGCGGCGGCACGCCGCTGGTGGTGGCCGAAGGCAAACGCGTGATGGGGGTGGTGGAGCTCAAGGACATCGTCAAGGGCGGCATCAAGGAGCGCTTTGCCGAGCTGCGCGCCATGGGCATCAAGACCGTGATGATCACCGGCGACAACCGCCTCACCGCCGCTGCCATCGCCGCCGAGGCCGGGGTGGACGACTTCCTCGCCGAGGCGCGCCCGGAAGACAAGCTCAAGCTGATCCGCGACACCCAGGCCGAGGGCAAGCTGGTGGCGATGACCGGCGACGGCACCAACGACGCGCCGGCGCTGGCGCAGGCCGACGTGGCGGTGGCGATGAATTCGGGCACCCAGGCGGCCAAGGAGGCCGGCAACATGGTCGACCTCGATTCCAACCCGACCAAGCTGATCGAGATCGTCGAGACCGGCAAGCAAATGCTGATGACGCGCGGCGCGCTGACCACCTTCAGCGTGGCCAACGACGTGGCCAAGTACTTCGCCATCATCCCGGCCGCCTTCGCCGCCACCTATCCGCAGCTCAAGGTGCTGGACGTGATGCGGCTCAACAGCCCGGATTCGGCCATCCTGTCGGCGGTGATTTTCAACGCGCTGATCATCATCGTGCTGATCCCGCTGGCGCTGAAGGGAGTGAAATACCGCGCGCTCGGCGCCGGCGCGCTGCTGCGGCGCAACCTGCTGGTCTACGGACTGGGCGGGCTGATCGTGCCCTTCGTCGGCATCAAGCTGATCGACGTGGCGCTGGGCGTGCTCGGCCTCGGCATAAGCGAGCCGGCCCAGGAGGGCGACGTGCACTTCGCTTCGGCCATGCCCAAGACGGAGACAGCGCCCTCCTCCCACTAAACTAATCTGGAGAAACCCCCACCATGAAAACCCTGATCCGCCCGGCTCTCACGCTGTTCCTGCTGTTGAGCGTGCTGACCGGCCTCGTCTACCCGGCCGCCGTCACCGGCCTGGCCCGGCTGTTCTTTCCCGAACAGGCCGCCGGCAGCCTGATCCACCGCGGCGGCGAGGTAGTCGGCAGCGCACTGATCGGCCAATCGTTCAGCGGCCCGCGCTACTTCTGGAGCCGGCCGTCGGCCACGGCACCGATGCCTTACAACGCCGGCGCTTCGGGCGGTTCCAATTTGGGCCCGACCAACCCGGCGCTGCTCGACGCGGTGAAGGCACGCGTCGCCACACTGCATGCGGCCCACCCCGAAGAGACCGGCCCGGTGCCGGTGGAACTCGCCACCGCCTCGGCCAGCGGGCTCGATCCGGACATCTCGCCGGCGGCGGCCTACTATCAGGTGGAACGCGTGGCCCGCGCCCGTGGCCTGAGCGCCGCCGCACTGCGCACGCTGGTGGCCCAGCATACCGAGAGCCCACAATGGGGGATGTTCGGCCAAGCCCGCGTCAACGTGCTGAAACTCAACCTGGCCCTGGACCAGCAACGTCCATGATGAAACCGACCCCATGAACGACGACCGTCCCGATCCCGACCGCCTGCTCGACGAGCTGCGCCGCGACGAGGAGGCCGCCCGGCACGGCCGGCTGAAGATCTTCTTCGGCGCCTGCGCCGGCGTCGGCAAGACCTACGCCATGCTGAGCGCGGCGCGGCAAAGGTTGGCCGAAGGCGAGGCGGTGCTGGCCGGCATCGTCGAGACCCACGGCCGCGCCGAAACCGCGCGCCTGCTCGACGGCCTGCCGCTGCTGCCGTCGCGCGCCATCGACTACCGCGGCCGCACCCTGGCCGAGTTCGACCTCGACGCCGCGCTGGCCCTCCACCCGCCGCTGTTGCTGGTGGACGAGCTGGCGCATTCCAACGTGCCCGGCAGCCGCCACGCCAAGCGCTGGCAGGACGTCGAGGAGTTACTGGCGGCCGGCATCGACGTCTACAGCACGCTCAACGTGCAGCACCTGGAGAGCCTCAACGACGTGGTCGGCAGCATCACCGGCATCCGCGTGCGCGAAACCGTGCCCGACCGGGTATTCGACGCCGCCGACGAGGTGACGCTGGTCGACCTGCCGCCGGACGAACTCCTGGTGCGGCTGCACGAGGGCAAGGTCTACATGCCGGAAGCCGCCGCCAACGCGCGGCAGAACTTTTTCCGCAAGGGCAACCTGATCGCCCTCCGGGAAATGGCGCTGCGGCGCACCGCCGACCGTGTCGACGCCCAGATGCGCGCCTACCGCGCCGATCAGGAGATCGAACGGGTTTGGCAGGTGAAGGAGCGGCTCCTGGCCTGCGTCGGCGCCGACGACCAGGCCGAGAAGGTGGTGCGCGCCACGGCCCGCCTGGCCGCCGCGCTCAAGGCCGACTGGATCGCCCTGCACGTGGAAACCCCGGCCTTGCAGCGCCGGCCGGACGCGGCGCGCCAGGCCACCCTGGCGGTGCTGAGGTTGGCCGAAGAACTGGGCGCGGAAACCGTCGCGCTGGCCGGTTCCGACCTGGCCGCGACGGTCACGGCCTACGCCCAGAGCCGCAACACCGGCAAGCTGGTCATCGGCCAGCCGCGTCCCAACCGCTGGCAACGGCTGACCGGCAGCACGCTGCTGGAACGGCTGGGCCGGCACGCCCGCGACCTCGACATCCACCCGGTCAGCGCCGAGCCCGCCCCGGCCACCGCGACTCCGGCCAAGCCCGCCCCGCGCGGCCCCATCGACTGGCGCGCTTACGGCTGGGCCGCCTTCCTGTCGGCGCTGACCACCCTGCCTGCCGCGCTGTTGCTGAAAGTGTTCGACCCGGCCAACGTGGTGATGGTCTACCTGCTCGCCGTGGTGCTGATTTCGATCCGCTTCGGCCGCGGCCCGGGCGCGCTGGCCGCCTGCCTGGCGGTGCTGGGCTTCGATTTCTTCTTCGTGCCGCCGCGCTTCTCGTTCACGGTGGCGGACACCCAGTACCTGTTCACCTTCAGCTTGATGCTGGCGGTGGCGCTGATCATCGGCCAACTGGCGGCGCGGCTGCGCTTCGAGGCGGTGGCGGCGCAACGGCGCGAGCGAGGCACCGCCCAGCTCGCCCGCCTCGCCCGCGAGCTCTCCGCCGCGCTAACCACGGCGCAGATCGTCGAAATCGCCGAGCTCGGTTTCCGCGACATGTTCCGCGTCGACAGCGTGATCCTGCTGCCGGACCAGCACGAGCGGATACGGCCGGCCGGCGCGCCGGCCGAAGCGGTGCTGGCGGTGGACGCCGCAGTGGCGCAATGGGTGTACGACCACCGGGTCCCGGCCGGGCGCGGCACCGCCACGCTGCCGGCCAGCCCGGCGCGCTACCTGCCGCTCAAGGCACCGATGCGCACGCGCGGCGTGCTGGCCTTCGTCGCTGACGAAGCAGAGCCCGCCCCGGAAGAGCGCCGCCTGATGGACACCTGCGTGGCGCAGATCGCGCTGGCGCTGGAACGGGTGCACTACGTCGAAGTGGCGCAGGACGCGCTGCTGGCGATGGAATCCGACCGGCTGCGCAATACCTTGCTCACCACGCTGTCGCACGACCTGCGCACGCCGCTGACCTCGCTGATCGGCGTCGCCGACACCCTGCAGCGCGACGACCTGGCCGACAGTGCGCGGCACGAGCTGCTGCAATCACTGCAGGACGAGGCGCGCCGCATGGGCAGCCTGGTCGGCAACCTGCTCGACATGGCGCGGCTGCAGGCCGAGGGCGTGACGCTGAAGAAGGACTGGCAATCGATCGAGGAAGTGGCCGGCAGCGCCTTGCGCCACATGAGCATTCCGCTGGCGCGCCACGCCATCGTCACCGACCTGCCTCCCGAGCTGCCCTTGTGCGAGTTCGACGCGCTGCTGATCGAGCGCGTGCTGGTCAACCTGCTCGACAACGCCGCCAAATACACCCCACCAGGCAGCGAGGTGCGGCTCTCCGCGCGTGTCGACGGCCGGTGGCTCGCGGTCAGCGTCAGCGACAACGGTCCCGGCCTGCCGCCCGGAGACCCCACCCGGCTGTTCGACAAGTTCACGCGCGGCCACGGCGAATCGGCCATCCCCGGCGTCGGGCTGGGCCTGGCGTTATGCCGTACCATACTGGACGCCCACGGCGGCCAGATTCGCGCCGAAAACCGCCCGGAAGGCGGAGCCCGCTTCACCTTCCGCCTGCCGCTGGGCGACCCCCCGCCCCCACCCGACGCACTGGAATGACAATGAACGACCGCCGCCTGCTGATCATCGAGGACGACCCGCAAATCCGCCGCTTCCTGCGCGCCGCGCTGGAGGCGGAAGGTTTTGCCGTATTCGAAGCCGACAGCGGCGGACGCGGCCTGATCGAGGCTGCCACGCGCCAGCCCGAGCTGGTGATCGTCGACCTCGGCCTGCCGGACATGGACGGGCGCGAGGTGATCCGCGAGCTGCGCGGCTGGTCGGCGGTGCCCATCGTGGTGCTGTCGGCACGCCACCAGGAAGAGGAAAAGGTGGCCGCGCTCGATCAGGGGGCGGACGACTACCTGGTCAAGCCCTTCGGCGTGCCGGAACTGCTGGCCGTGCTGCGCGCCCAGCTGCGGCGCGGCGCCACCGCCGCCGCGGGGCAGAGCCGGGTCAGCTTCGGCCAGGTCTGCGTCGACCTGCCGCAGCGCCGCGTCAGCCGTGCCGGCACCGAGGTGCACCTGACCCCGGTCGAATACCGCCTGCTCGCCGCGCTGATCAAGGGCCAGGGCCGCGTGCTGACGCACCGCCAGCTGCTGCTCGACACCTGGGGCCCGGACTACGTCGAGCGCCCGCACTACCTGCGCATCTACATGGGCCACCTGCGCCAGAAGCTGGAAGACGACCCGTCGCAGCCCAAGCACCTGCTCACCGAGCTGGGCGTGGGCTACCGGCTGCAGACCTGAGAACCGGTTGACGATCTGCTGCGCTGCGGCGATACGGTGTCGAAAACGTCTTCGGAATGCTCATTGACCACGTGCAAACTCCGCCGCCCCGGCCGCTTTTGCCTTGTCTCGCTTTCGTTGGCGAGAGCGTGAGCTGGCTACGAGACACTGACGCTGCCGCCAGCCGCAACAAAAAAACCCGATCAATTCGATCGGGTTTCTCGTGTGGCACAGCCTGCCCGGACCAGACGGCTCGATGCGCCCGCCAAGCCGCCGCGGGGCTCAGTGTCCGGCGGACGGCCGCGCCCACTCCGCCACCGCGCGGATGTCCTGCGGCGTGGTACGGCAGCAGCCGCCGATCAGGCGCGCCCCGGCCAGGTGCCAGCCGCGCGCCGCCTCGGCGAAGCGGTTGGCGTCGGCGTGGCCGTGCCAGCACTTGTGCTCGGGGTCGTAATGCTCGCCGGAGTTCGGATAGACCAGCAGCGGCTTGGTGGTGGCGCCCTGCGCCGCCTCCACCAATGCAGGGATGAACTCGGGCGCGGTACAGTTCACCCCCACCGCCACCACCTGCTCCACCTCATTGAGCTCCGCCACCGCGGCCGCCAGCGTCTCGCCCTGGCAAGTATGCTCGCCATCCTTGCAGCTGAAACTGATCCAGGCACGGGCGGACGGGAATTCCTCGGCCAGCAGCCGCGCCAGGGCGCGCGCCTCGACCTGACAGGGGATGGTCTCGCACGCCAGCAGATCGGCGCCGGCCTCGAGCAACACCTTGAGGCGCGGACGGTGGAAATCCATCAGCTGCTGTTCGCCGAGGCCGTAATCGCCGCGGTATTCCGAGCCGTCGGCCAGCATCGCGCCGTACGGGCCGACCGAGGCCGCCACCAGCGGTTTCGGTCGGCCCTGACGGTGCGCCGGGTCGCTCCAGAAGGCATCGCGTGCCTCGACCGCCAGCGTGACGGCGCGGCGCATCAGCGCGGCTGCCGCCTCGGCGTCGTAGCCGCGCCGGGCGAAGCCTTCGAAGGTGGCCTGGTAGCTGGCGGTGGTGGCGACGTCGGCGCCGGCGGCGAAGTAATCCTCGTGCACCTGGCGGATCAGTTCGGGCTCTTCGATCAGCACGCGCGCCGACCACAGCGGGTCGTTGAGGTCGCAGCCGCGTTGCTGCAGCTCGGTGGCCAGGGCGCCGTCCAGGATCAGCACCGGATAGTCGGCCAGGATGGCGGCGACGGGGTCGGTGGTTGGGGAAGTCATGATTATCGTGGTCTGCGTTGGAAGATGAGGAATTATGCGTTCAATGACGGGGACGCTCAATCCATCGCCGATACGCCCGCTCGTGGTGCGCCGCACCAGCCGTGCACCATGGTATGCACCATGACCGCCCATTTTTCATAATCGAAGAGTTCGCAATACGCCAAATGAACTACGCCTTTGGAATAGCACGGGAACCGATTTTGCTTGTTGTCACAGCAACAACAAGCCAAAGGGGAAAACCATGTCGTCATTACAGAGCGGACAGATGAACTTGAGCGCGGCCGAGCGCCGCTGGCTGCCGCTGTTTGGCAAGACCGGCAAGCTCGCGATGCGCTGGTCGTGCTTTCTCAGCCGCGACCGCTACGCGACGATGGAACACGTGTTCGACAGCTTCGCCCGCACCCGGGTAAGAGCACTGACGCAATGGACCGAGCAGCACTGGCAGGCGCTGGCCGGTCTGAGCGAACAGCTGGCAAGCCAGCCCGCCGCCGACTGGCCTGCGCTGCTGGGCGGCTATTACCAGAGTCTGGTCGAAGTCACCGAGCTGTTCGTGGTGTCGCCCGCCAACCGCGTCTTGGCGTCCACCGCCCCACGCCGCTGCGGCCAGCAGGGCGTGACGGCGGCGGCGCTCGACAAGGGTCTGCAGCAACGCTGGCTGCACGGCCCCTACCTGGACGCCGAGACGCGCGCGCTGGGGGCGCGCAGCTCGCGCTTTCACGACGCGGTGACGATGATGTTCTACCTGCCGCTGCGCCGCGGCGGCGACACCCTCGGCTGCCTGTGCGCACGGGTGCCCAACGACGTGCTGGGCGACCTGATCCAGCGCGAGGCCGGCCACATCTTCCACGAATCGGGCGACAACTACCTGTTCATGGTCCGCTCCGTCTTCGACCCCGGCATCGCCCCGGGCACCGCGCTGTCGCGCTCGCGCTTCGAAGACCGCGCCTTCACCGGTGGCGACAACCTCAAGGACGGGGTGAAGACCGACTACGGCACGGTCAGCGTGCGCGAGCACACCGAGTTCGAATTGACCTTCAACGACCCCGCCACCGGCCAGCTCCACCCGGGCGTGCGCGAAACCATCCGCCAGGGGCAGAACCTGTTCGTCACCTACCCCGGCTATGCCGACTACCGCCACATCCCGGTGGTTGGCAAGGGAATCACCTTCCAGCTGCCCGGCTCCCCCGACACCTGGGGCATGATGTGCGAGGCCGATCTGGAGGAGGTCTACCGCTACCGCCCGATCAGCTACCAGCTGATGCGCGGTTTCCTGCTGATCCAGCTGGCGTTGGGCGCGGCCACGCTGGGGGCTTCGGCACTCGACGGCCTGCCGCTGTGGCTGCGCCTTGCCGGCTACGGCGCTCTGCTGCTGGCCGGCGCCACGGCCTTCCGCCTGCTCTGCACCCGGCCGCTGGCGCTGCGCCTGCGCGGCGTTTCCGGCATGATCCGCAACGTCGCCGAGGGCGGCGGCAACCTGACGCTGCGCGTCGACCGCCAGCAGCTGTCGGCCGACGAAACCGGGGTGATGGCACAGTGGGTCAACAGCCTGATCGACCATCTCGACACCACGCTGGCGCGGCTGGTGCGCGTCAGCCGCCACCTGGAAGAGCACAACCGCCGCATGGCCGAACACAATACCGGCGCCGCGGTGGCGGCGGGCCAGGTGTTCAGCACCGTCGACAAGACGCGGGAAGGCCTGGCCCAGCAGATGACGGCGCTGGACGACGCCAACCATCACGCCGGCAGCATGCAGACCGCGATGGCGCAGCAGGCCGAGGCGGCGCGGCGCCAGCTCGCCGAGGTCAGCAGCCGGACGCTGGCCATCCGCCAGACCGTCGGCGCCTCGGCAGACATCATCAACGACCTGGGCAACAGCACGCGCGACATCGGCCGGGTGGTCAGCCTGATCCACGAGATCGCCGATCAGACCAACCTCCTGGCGCTCAACGCCGCGATCGAGGCGGCGCGCGCCGGCGAGGCCGGGCGCGGCTTTGCCGTGGTGGCCGACGAAGTGCGCAAGCTGGCCGAGCGCACCAGCCGCAACACCGAGGAAATCGACCAGATGATCCAGAAGGTGCAGCGCCAGGCGGCCGCCGCGGTGGACACCATGCAAGGCGGCATGAGCCATCTCGAAGAGGGGTTGAGGTTGGCCGAAGCCTCGGCCGGGGAGAACCGCGAGGTGCGGGAGATCGTCGATGGCCTGATCGACACCATCCGCACCCTGACCCACAGCGGCCAGGAGCACGCCAGCGACACCCACGCCATCGGCTCGGTGGCGGGCAGCATGCAGCTGGCGCAGCAGGCGCTGACCCAGAGCGTGGAACAGACGCGCCACACCATCGCCGAGCTGGCCATGCTCACCGGCAAGTTCCAGGTCAGCGGCCAGGGAGCCTGAGGGGGTGCCCGGGGTTGGCCGAAGCCTCGGCTTCGGCCAACCCTGTCAGTGCTTATAACCCGTACTTCTTGACCTTGTCGTACAGCGTGGTCTTGGGCATGTTGAGCGCCACGCTGGTCTGGCTCAGGTTGCCGTCGTGGCGGCGCATCACCTCGGCGATCATCGCCTTCTCGAACGCCTCCACCGCCTCGGCCAGGCTCGGCGGCGGGGTGTCGCCGGAGGCGGCGCCCTTGAACACCGGCAGGCCCAGCGCGAAGCGCTCGGCGACGTTGCGCAGCTCGCGCACGTTGCCCGGCCAGTCGTGCGCCATCAGGCGCGACAGCGTCTGGCGATCGGCCTCGGGCGCCTCGCGGCCGTAGCGCAGCGCCGCCTGCTGCAGGAACGATTCGAATAGCAGCGGGATGTCCTCGCGCCGCTCGCGCAACGGCGGCAGCTCCAGCGTCACCACGTTGAGGCGGTAGTAGAGGTCGGAACGGAAGCGCCCCTGCTGCCCCAGCAGCTCCAGGTCTTCCTTGGTGGCGGCGATCAGGCGGCAATCGACGTCCACCAGCTGGTTCGAGCCCAGCCGCTCCAGCTTGTGTTCCTGCAGCACCCGCAACAGCTTGATCTGCAGGTTGATCGGCATGGTTTCCACTTCGTCGAGGAACAGCGTGCCCTTGTTGGCGTGCTCGATCTTGCCGATGCGGCGCTTGCCGGCCCCGGTGAAGGCGTTGGCCTCGTGGCCGAAGATCTCGCTCTCGAACAGGTTTTCCGGCAGGCCGCCGCAGTTGAGCGCGACGAAGTTGTGCGCGTTGCGCCGGCTGTACTCGTGCAGGCAGCTCGCCACCAGCTCCTTGCCGGTGCCGGTCTCGCCGTGGATCAGCACGTTGGCCGAAGTATCGGCCACGTTCATGATCAGCTGGCGCAACTGCTGGATCGCCGGCGAGCGGCCGATCAGGCGCTGCTCCAGCGCGGTGCGGCCGTGCAGCTGGCGCTGCAGCGCCGCCACTTCCAGCGTCAGGCGGCGCTGCTCCAGCGCGCGCCGCGCCACGTCCACCAGGCGCTCGGGCGAGAACGGCTTCTCGACGAAATCGTAGGCGCCGTCCTTCATCGCCTGCACCGCCAGCGTCACGTCGCCGTGGCCGGTGATCAGCACCACCGGCAGCGCGCGCTCCTGCTCCTTGAGGCGGCGCATCAGCGCCATGCCGTCCATGCCGGGCAGGTGGATGTCGCTGATGACGATGCCGGCGAAATCCGGCCCGACATGCTTGAGCGCCGCCTCGGCGCTGTCCACGCCGATCACCGGGATGTCTTCCAGCTGCAGCGCCTGCTCGCAGCCCAGGCGCACGGTAGGATCGTCTTCGACGATCAGGACGGATAACAATTCTTCTTCAGTCATGGTTCTGCTTTACTGCCGCCAGCGGCAGCGTCAGGATGAATTCGGCACCACCGCCGTCCGGGTTCTGTGCGATCAGCGAGCCGCCGACCTCGGTGGCCATGCCGGCCGACAGCGCCAGCCCCAGCCCCAGCCCGCGCCCTTCCGGCTTGGTGGTGAAAAACGGTTCGAACAGGCGCGAGCGCACTTCCTCCGGCAAGCCCGGCCCGCTGTCGCGCACCGACAGCCGGCAGTTCTCGCCAAGCAGGCGCAACGAGAGCTGCAACTCGCGCCGCGGGCTGGCCTGCATCGCGTCGAGCGCGTTGCCGATCAGGTTGACCAGGATTTGCTCGAGCCGGGTCTGGTCGATCAGCACGCGGCAGTCGTCCAGCTCGCGCACCACCTTCACCGGCGGGCTGGCCAGGCGCGGCTGCAGCAGGAACAGCGCGGCGTCCGCCGCCTGCAGCACGCTAGCCTCGCCGATCGGCTCGGTCGACTTGCGCGCGAACGAGCGCAGCGAGGTGGTGATCTTGCCCATGCGCTCCACCAGCTCGTTGATGGTTTGCAGGTTGGCCGAAGCCGTCTCCAGCTTGCCACGCGCCAGGAACTTCATGGTGTTGCCCGACAGCGTGCGCAGCGCCGCCAGGGGCTGGTTGAGTTCGTGCGCGATGCTGGTCGACATCTGCCCGATCACCGCCAGCTTGCCCGCCTGCACCAGCCCGTCCTGCGCCTTGCGCAGCGTGTTCTCGGCAAGCTGGCGCTCGCGGATCTCGGCCTTGAGGCGGTCGTTGCTGGCGATCAGGTCGGCGGTGCGCTCGGCGATCTTGCGCTCGAGCTGGCTGTTGGCGCGCTCCAGCGCCTCGCGCGCGGCGAAGCGCGCCGCCAGCACCTTGCGCCGCTCGTTCCACGCCACCAGCAGGATCACCAGGATGACGAAGCCCGCCACCGCCAGCGCGGCGTTGCTCAGCGCCGTCTTGCGCACCGTCTTGAGCGGGGTGAGCAGGGTCAGTTTCCACGAGGTATCTTTCAGGCTGCGCGTCTGCGCCAGGAAGTCGGTGGGGCGGTTCACCCCCTTGACGCCACCCGGCATCTGCAGCGCCCAGCGCTCCAGCCCCACGTCCAGAGTCCGGCGCTGCGCCACCTGCAGCAAGGGCAAGGGCGCCCAGTAGTAGCGCAGGCTGCGCGCCAGCTCTTCGCGCCGTGCCGGCGACAGCGGATTCAGCGTGTGCAGCTTCC
Source organism: Pseudogulbenkiania sp. AW2-16 (assembly GCF_056824575.1). Lineage (NCBI taxonomy): Bacteria > Pseudomonadati > Pseudomonadota > Betaproteobacteria > Neisseriales > Chromobacteriaceae > Pseudogulbenkiania > Pseudogulbenkiania sp. AW2-16. The sequence continues at coordinate 3,763,729 of NZ_CP157668.1, forward strand.
ACTCCGGCTCCGAGGCCAGGATGATAACGCCGTTCTCGTCGCTGACGAAGGCGTCGGTGTCGGCCCACTGCCAGCTCGGTTCGAGCTGGTCGAGCCGCACCTTGACCACCGCCACGCCGATGATCTTGCCGTCCTTCTTCAGCCCTTGCGCCAGGTAGTAGCCGGGCTCGGCGCGCGTGGTGCCGACGCCGTAGGAACGCCCCTGCCCGCCCTTGAGCGCTTCCTGGAAATAGTCGCGAAACGACAGGTCCTCGCCGACGTAGCTGTCGGCGCGGCGCCAGTTGCTCGACGCCAGCACCCGCCCTTCGGTGTTGATGACGTAGATGGTGCTGGTCGAGGTCTGCTGGTTCAGCTCTTCCAGGTAGCGGTTGGCCAGATTCTGCGGACCGGGAAACGGATCGGGCGAGGTCAACACATTGAGAATGCGCTCCTCCAGCCCGAGGATGTTGGGGACGAAACTGTACTTGTCGATCTCGCTCTCGAGCCCGCGCGCGTGCAGCTCAAGCTGGCGCGTGCCGCTGTCGGCCAGCGCCTCGATGCCGCTGTTCTCGCTCACCCGGTAGGTGATGTAGCCGATGGCCAGCATCAGCCCGAAAACCACGGCCAGCAGGTAGGGCAGAAAACGTTTGGGAATGCGCAGCATAACGATGGGGTCGATTCGGAGGATTCGGCGAAGACGATCTTGTATCGTTCTATCACAGAGCCGTCGGCGAGGACAGCCCTGCAAGGAAAACGGCCTCGCGCAGGAGGCCGTTCGGGATGACGCTAGGTGCGGGGATCAGGCACGCGCCGGTGCCAGGTCGTCGGCCTCGGCGTCCGGATCGGTATCGTCGTCCTCGCCTTCCAGCTCGCCGGCGCCCAGGGCACCCTCGGACTTGGCCACCACGCTGGCGGCGATAGCATTGCCGATTACGTTGGTGGCGGAACGGCCCATGTCGAGGAAGTGGTCGATGCCCAACAGCAGCAGCAGGCCGGCTTCCGGAATGTTGAACTGCGACAGCGTGGCGGCGATCACCACCAGCGAGGCGCGCGGCACGCCGGCCATGCCCTTCGAGGTCACCATCAGGATCAGCATCATGGTGATTTCCTGGGCCAGCGTCAGATGGATGCCGTAGGCCTGGGCGATGAAGATGGTGGCGAAGGTGCAGTACATCATCGAACCGTCAAGGTTGAACGAGTAGCCCATCGGCAGCACGAAGCTGGCCACCTTGCGCGAGCAGCCGAAGCGCTCCAGCAGTTCCAGCGTCTTCGGGTAAGCGGCTTCCGAGCTGGCGGTGGAGAACGCCAGCAGCGCCGGCTCGCGCACCATCTTCATCAGAGTCAGCACGCGGCGACCGAGGAACAGGCCGCCGGCCAGGACCAGCACCAGCCACAGCCCGCCGATCGACAGATAGAACTCGGCCATGAAGGTGCCGTAGGTCGCAAGAATGCCCAGGCCTTCCTTGGCCACCATGGCGGCAATCGCGGCGAACACGGCCAGCGGCGCGAAGTTCATCACGTAGCCGGTCACCTTGAGCATGATGTGCGCCACGGAGTCGAGCATGTCGACCACCGGCTTGGCACGATCGCCAATGGCGGCGCCGGCACAGCCGAAGAACACCGAGAACACCACGATCTGCAGGATCTCGTTCTTGCCCATCGCCTCGACCACGCTCTTCGGAATGGCGTGGGTGACGAAATCCTTCAGCGTGATGGCGCCCGCCTCGATGCCGCTGGAAGCGTGCACGTCCGGCAGCGGCAGACCCAGGCCGACACCCGGCTTGAGCAGGTTGACCATGACCAGGCCCAGGCTCAGCGAGAAGAACGATGCGGTCATGAACCACGCCATGGTCTTGGCGCCGATGCGGCCGACGGTCTTGGTGTCGCCCATCTTGGCGATACCGACCACCAGGGTGGAGAACACCAGCGGGGCGATGATCATCTTGATCAGTCGCAGGAAGACATCGGTCAGGATCGAAATGTTGTCGGCGAACGACTTGATCGCGGCCTCGTCGGTGGCCATCTCGCGCCATACGTAGCCGGTCAGGATACCCAGCACCATGGCGGCCAGGATGAAGGTGGTCAGTCTATTGAGTTTCACTAAATGCCTCTCCAGTGAAGGTCTGCCCCCGCGGCCATCGTCGTGGCCAGGGCGTTGGGGGCGGTCTTGCCAACCGTCCCCGCCTTTGCTCGTCCATCCGGCCTGAGCGACCGGGGTGGACCGTTTGGTGGTCCCTGCGCGCGCGCTGTTGCGCTGCGGCCGGAAATCGTTTTGTTGTTGGCCCGCCAGGGTTGGTGGGTGTCACCCTGGCCGGCGGCTCCTTATATTGCACGAAGCGTGCCAGCCGGACGGCCCGAATACAATTCGCAACACACTGTTTTTATTGAGTTTTTTTAACGACATCGGCATGGATACGGATGGGCGGAATGGCGTCCTCGGCGCTGTTCGGTTATCCGAACGGGTGGACCGGGCGGCGGCGGCTTTCCTGCCCGCCCAAACGAAAAAAGGTTGGCCGAAGACGATGCTTCGGCCAACCTTTGGCAAGGGAAAAACGGGGCGATCAGACCGACAGGTAGGACGACTGCTTCAGTCCGCGGCAGAACTCGGCGAAGTAGGTGTTGCGCTCGTCGGCCGACAGCTTGGCGGCACGCGCCTTTTCCTCGTAACGGTTGAGGATTTCCTCCGGCGACAGGTGCACGTAACGCAGCATGTCCTCGATGGTGTCGTGCTCCTCCACGCCCGAAAACTCCAGGCGGCAGCCCTCGCGCACGAACACGTTGACCGAGTCGGTGTCGCCGAACAGGTTGTGCATGTCGCCCAGAATCTCCTGGTAGGCGCCGACCAGGAAGGTCGCGATCAGGTACTCGTCACCCGGCTTCACCGCGTGCACCGCCATGGTCGACTCGATGCTCTGCTGATCGACGTAGTGCTTGATCTTGCCGTCCGAGTCGCAGGTCAGGTCCTGCAGCACCGCGCGCCGCGTCGGCTGCTCGTCGAGACGATGCACCGGCATGATCGGCAGCACCTGGTCGATGGCCCAGGTATCCGGCAGCGACTGGAACACCGAGAAGTTGCAGAAATACTTGTCGGCCATCTTGTCGGTGAGCTGGTCGAACACCTGGCGCTGCGAGCGCTGGTGCGTCAGTTGCAACTGCCCGTGCAGGCGGCGGCACAGCGCGTAATAGAGCTGCTCCGCCGTCGCCTTGTCCTTCAGGCGCAGACGGCCCTCGGCGTACATCTCGGCCACCTCGGCCACGTAATGGCTGGCGCGGTGGTAGGTTTCGGTGACCATCTCGGCGTCGGTGAGATGGGTCAGCTCGTAGAGCTTGCGCACCGGCTGCGCCAGCATGTCCAGATCGTCCAGTTCCGGCACGCTTTCCGGCAGACGCTCGACGTCGGTTACGTTCATGATCAACACGGCATGGTGCGCGGTCATGGCGCGCCCCGACTCGGACATGATGCGCGGATGCGGCAGGCCGTTCTCGTCGCAGAACTCGGCCAGCATCGACACGATCACGTGCGCGTACTCTTCCATGTCGTAGTTGATCGAGCTGGCGTTGCGCGAGTGGGTGCCGTCGTAATCGACCCCCAGGCCGCCGCCGACGTCGACATGGTCGATCGGCAGCCCCAGATCGCGCAGCTCCCCGAAGTAGCGGATCGCTTCGCGAAAGCCCAGGCGATAGTCGGCGATGTTGGCGATCTGCGAGCCCATGTGGAAGTGCAGGAGGCGCACGCAATCGGCCATGCCGGCAGCGTCCATCTTGCCCGCCACGTCGATCAGCTGCGATGCCGACAAGCCGAACTTGCCCTTCTCGCCGCCGGTGTCGGCCCACTGGTTATCGGAATTCAGCGACGACAGCCGCACGCGCACGCCGACCAGCGGACGCACGCCGAGCTTCTGCGCCTCCTCGATCACCAGGTCGACCTCGACCTCCTTCTCGATCACGATGAAGACGCGGTGGCCGAGCTTCTGCCCGATCAGGGCCAGGCGCACGAAGTCGCGGTCCTTGTAGCCGTTGCAGGTGATGGTGCAGCCCTTGGGCGCCAGCGCCAGCACCGCCATCAGCTCCGGCTTGGAGCCGGCTTCCAGCCCGATGGAGACACTCGGCGTGGCGATGATGCTCTTGATCACCGCCTCCTGCTGGTTCACCTTGATCGGATAGAGCGCGGTGTACTGGCTGCCGTAGCCGGCGTCGGCGATGGCCTTGTCGAACGCGCCGCACAGCCGGGTCACGCGGTCTTGCAGGATGTCCGGGAAGCGCACCAAGAGCGGCAGGTCCAGCCCCTTGTCGGACAGCGCGTGCACCAGGTCGTACAGATCGATTTCGCAGTTTTGCTGACGGGTATTGGGGCGGACCTTGACGTGGCCGTCGTCCCCAACCTCGAAATACCCCGCCCCCCAATGCCGGATGCCGTACAGGCTCCGGCTCTCAGCCACAGACCAAGCCATGAGTTTTTCCTTCAATGATTCGATGGAGAACCCCGCTCCTTAGTGCGCGGCTTTCGGGCTTGCGAGCTTTTATGTGGGCCTGGGATGTCGGAGCGAAACAATCTTTTTGTGCGTTATTGCGATGCAAAACGAGCGCGGATTTTAGCAACATCACGCACGATGACAAGGAGAATTTTGAGCCGGCGCCACCATCGCGCCACAGCAGGCCCTGAGCGCCGCTCAACATGCTGCCACGAGAGGCCGCCAACGCTACCCAATACCGCGCCGCAGCGGAAAGCAACTGGAAATACAGGGTCATGGCACGCCCCCTTCCCATCAGCACGGAGACCGGCAATGCGTGTCAGACCAGCTTCGCCAAGTGCCGGCAAGCCGTGCAACGGCGGCAGACAAGACAGAGGGTTGCCGTCGCCGTCACCCAGCGCCCGGTCCTGCCACCCCGTCCCGCCAGGGTAGCCCCGGACGATGTCAGGACGATGAAAGCCGCTCACCCCACCCTTTGGCCCGTGTTTGACGCCCGTAGCGCGGCAGCGTTCCCCACATGGCCTGGACTGACAGCGTTGACGGCCCCCTCGGGAATCGCCAGCGCGCTTAGACCGATGACTCGGCACGTGCGCCATCGTCGAGCTTTTGCGCCGCGCCCTCCGCCGTCTTCTTGGCACGATACATGGCGTCATCGGCATGCTTGAGCAGCTGCTGCTCCTCGTCGCCGTGCTCGGGAAACAGGGCGATCCCGATACTCGGCAGGATGCGCAGGTGCCGGCCGTCGAGGTTCAGCGGATGATCGAGGGCGCTGCGGATTTTCTCGGCCACCAGCCAGGCGTGCTCCGGCAAGGCAATGCTCTCCAGCAGCACCACGAATTCGTCACCGCCGATGCGCGCCACGGTATCGCTCTCCCGCACACACTGCCTGAGCCGCCGGGCCACCTCTTGCAGCAGCAGATCACCAGTGGCGTGGCCAAAGCTGTCGTTCACCTGCTTGAACTTGTCCAGATCGAGATACAGCAGGGACAAGCGTCCCTGCTCGCGCCGCGCCCTTGCCAGCGCCGCTTTCAGGCGGCCGTACAGCAAGCGGCGGTTGGGCAGGCTGGTCAATTCGTCGTACTGCGCCATCTGCTGCAGTCTGGCATGCAGCTGTTTGCGCTCGATCGCAGTGGCAATCTGGGCCGAGACGAACTGCAGCAACTCCTTGTCTTTCTCGGTGTAACGCACGCCATCAGCATAGCTCTTCAGCACCAGGGCGCCGATGATGCCCTTGAGCGAGTTGAGCGGAACCGCCAGCCAGCAGGCGGCATCCGTAGAAACCGCGGCCCTGAGAAGCGGAGGCAAGGCATCCGCCGTCTCGGGGGCCAGCAGCAGCGGCTGCCCGGTACGGATGACCTCTTCGCACAGCAGGGTAGTGGCAGGGTTGCGCGGCACCGGGGAATGATTGCGGGCATCGACATGGTACGGAAAACTCAGGCGCTCTTGCCCCGCGTCGTACAGCGCCACGGAAAATTTCTGCGCCGGCAGCAGGTTGCCGACAACCTGCCGAATATGCTGAAACAAGGCCAGCAGATCCTCGGCCCCATGCGCCGCCTCGGAAATGGCGTACAGCGCCGTCTGCAACGACTCCGCCCGCTTGCGCTCGGTAATGTCACGGGCCACGGCCACCCTCACCTGGTCGGCCTCCGACCAGCGTGCCGACCACATGATGTGGACCACCTGGCCGTCCTTGCGCACATAGCGATTCTCGAAATGCGGCTTGGCATCCCCCGCCATGATCTGGCGGGCCGCCTCCTGCGTTCTGGCGCGATCTTCCGGCAACACCAGCTCGATCATCGGCTTGCCGATCAATTCCGCTTGCGTATAGCCAAAGATGCGCTCGCAGGCGGCGCTGACGAAAACAAAGCGCCCCTCGATATCGACGATACAGATGGCGTCGAGCAGAAGGTCGATGAAGCTTGCCAAGGGCGCACCGTTTTTTGTGTCCATGAGCTAAGCATATTGCCTGAAAAGGTAAAGCGTTAGGAATCGATCGATGTCCGGTGCCGCCAATTTAGCGCCGGCCATCGCACACTACCAGGGAATCCTCCCCGCCACGCACGATCCGCCGCTCCCAAGCAAGAAGGCGGACAGACTCTTGCGAATCCGCCCGCCTCCGGACCAGCCATCAGGGGGCCGTCGCCACCGCCCCTCCCGCCCCGCTGCCAGGCGGGGTCGGCGCGTCGTTTTCGCGCATGGCCGCGGCCATGGCACGCGCCCGGTTGCGCTGGGCGCTCAGCATCAGATAGTTGGCAACCAGCACGAAAATCCCCACCAGCAGCACGGTGATCGCCGCCAGCGCGTTGATCTCCGGGTTCAGGCCCAGGCGCACCTTGGAGAAGATCACCATCGGCAATGTCGTCGCCCCCGGCCCGGACAGGAAGGACGTCGTCACCAGGTCGTCCAGCGACAGCGTGATCGACAGCAGGAAGCCCGAGGCGATGGCCTGCGACACCAGCGGCAGCGTGATCAGGAAAAAGATCTTCATCGGGCGGGCCCCCAGGTCCATCGCCGCCTCTTCCAGGCTCTTGTCGATCTCGATCAGGCGCGAGCGCACCACCACGGCGACGTAGGCCATGCACAGCGTGGTATGACCGGCCCAGATGGTGAAGAAGCCGCGTTCCGAAGGTTGGCCGAAGAACTGTTGCATCGAGATGAACAAGAGCAGCATCGACAGGCCGGTGATCACTTCCGGCATCACCATCGGCGCCGTCATCATGCCGGCGAACAAGGTGCTGCCGCGAAAACGCCCGAAGCGCGCCAGCACGAAGCCGGCGATGGTCCCCAGCACCACCGCCGCCGTCGCCGAGGCCAGCGCGATCTTGATCGACAGCGTCACCGCCGAGATGATCTGATCGTTCTGCATCAGCGACACGTACCAGCGCGTCGAGAAACCGCCCCACACCGTCACCAGCTTGGAGGCATTGAACGAATAGATGATCAGGCTGACGATCGGCACATAAAGGAACAGGAAACCCAGCAGCAACACCCCCTTGAGCGTCTTGGGCAGCGGATTGCCGTTATACATTTTTCCCCTCCAGCTGACGGGTTTCATAGCGGTGGAACAGCGCAATCGGCACGATCAGGAACAGCACCATGATGGTCGCCACCGCCGAGGCCATCGGCCAGTTATTGTTGTCGAAGAACTCGTTCCACAACACCTTGCCGATCATCAGCACGTCCGGCCCGCCCACCAGTTCCGGAATCACGAATTCGCCCACCGCAGGGATGAACACCATCATCGCGCCGGCGATGATGCCGTTCTTGGACAGCGGCAAGGTGATGGTCCAGAAGGTCTTGAGCGGTCGCGCCCCCAGATCGTTGGCCGCTTCCAGCAGGGTCACGTCCATTTTCACCAGGTGCGCGTAGAGCGGCAGGATCATGAACGGCAGGTAGGCGTACACCATCACCAGATAAAGCGAGAACTGGTTGTGGAACATCTCCAGGGGCTGGCTGATCAGCCCCATCGACATCAGCAGGTTGTTGATGATGCCGTTGGGCTGGAGCAAGCCCATCCAGGCGTACACCCGCAGCAGGAACGAGGTCCAGAACGGCAGCATCACCAGCATCAGCAGCACATTACGGATGGCCGGGTTGGCACGGGCGATGGCATAGGCGATCGGGTAGCCGATCAACAGGCAGGCCAGCGTGGTGAACAAGGCCACCTCGAGCGACGACACATAGGTGTCTAGATACAGCTCGTTGGTGAAGATGAACAGGAAATTGGACAGGTTGAGCGCGATGTTCAGCGTGCTCATGTCGCCGTCGTACTTGATCAGGTGCGTGAACGGCGGAATCGCCAGATCCTGATCGACGAAACTGATCTTCAGCACGATCAGGAACGGCACCAGGAAGAACACCAGCAGCCACAAGTAAGGCACCGAGATCACGGCCCCCTTGCCCGGCTTGAAACGCTCGAGAATGGAACGCAGCATAGTCATCACCCTTCCCTCACATGGTCAGCACAACAGGCAAGTCGGGGCGCCAGCGGATGTTCACGCTCTCGCCCCAGGTCGGCGGCTCTTCGCCCGCCTCGTACCAGCGCGACGACGGCACCACCGACTTCACCACCTTGCCGCTGGGCAGCCGCACGTGATAGATCGAGTAGCTGCCCAGGTAGGCGATGTCCTCGATCTTGCCGCGCGCCGCGTTCGGCGCCGGGGTGAATTCGCCACGATCGAGCCGCACGTCCTCGGGACGGATGCTGGCCCAGACCTGCATGCCCTTGGGTCCGGTGATGCCGTGATCGATCCGGACGCGCCCACCTAGTTCGATGGACTCGATTTCCACGCCGTCCGGCTCGTCCACCACTACCTGGCCCCCGAAGATATTGGTTTCGCCGATGAACTCCGCGGTGAAGCGGCAATTCGGGAAGTCGTAGATTTCTGTCGGGGTACCCACTTGCAGCAGCCGGCCCTCGCTCATGATGCCGATGCGCGAAGCCATGGTCATGGCCTCTTCCTGATCGTGCGTCACCATGATGCAGGTCACGCCGACGGTTTCCAACGTGTTGACCAGCTCCAGTTGGGTCTGCTGACGCAGCTTCTTGTCCAGCGCGCCCAAGGGCTCGTCCAGCAGCAGCAATTTCGGACGCTTGGCGAGGCTTCTCGCCAGCGCCACACGCTGCTGCTGGCCGCCGGAGAGCTGGTAGGGCTTGCGCGAGGCGAACTTGCGCAGTTGCACCAGATCGAGCATCTCCGTGACGCGTGCGGCGATCTGGTCCTTGGGCAGCTTGTCCTGCTTGAGGCCGAACGCGATGTTCTGCTCGACCGTCATGTGCGGGAACAGCGCGTAGCTCTGGAACATCATGTTGATAGGCCGATCGTACGGCGCGAGAGCGGTGATGTCCTGGCCGTCGAGGATGATCTTGCCGGCGGTCGGCCGTTCCATGCCGGCCAGCATGCGCAGCAGCGTGGACTTGCCGCAGCCGGAGCTCCCCAGCAGGGCGAAGATTTCATTACGGCGAATGGTGAGATCGACATGATCGACGGCGAAGTGATCGCCAAACTTCTTCACGATCCCGGATATCTGCAGATAAGGCTTCTCGTCAACCTGAGCCCCGGCCGCCGTCTTGGGCTGTGCGACAGCATCCATCATGATGGTCAAATCTCCCTCTGGCGCACGTCGGACCACCGCCGTCGATACGCCGATTCATCGAATGCCCCCGCTCTCGTCGGGGTGCTGGTTATCGTCTGTTACCGAATCCGGTACACCTGCGTTCTTGCCTGGCGTCGCGTGCCGACCAGGCGGCACGCACCTCCACTTAAACCGGGAAAGAATACCAAAACCGCCCCAAAAGGGCGCATTTTAATCTGCCGGGGTCATATGGAAATCAATAAGCGAACGCCATGCCAGTCAGGCAGCCCCCCTCGCCCGGCAGCACGGCCTCCCGCCCGTTCCGCCCCCGAGCCACCACGCGGCATCCGCATCGTCCTCTCCAGCGGCAAGCACCGCCGGCATGGGAAAAGAGTAGTGCCGTTCAATAAAATTGACAATTCAAAAACAGCCCGAACGACGGAAACGCACAAGGAAACGACGGTTTGCCACAAGGCCTGACCCCTTCATCGAGAGCGGGCAATAAAAAAGACCGGCTTATGCCGGTCCGCCCTGTTTAACGATCAAGCACATGGACTAGCGCTTGTCCGTACCCTTCCCCCGGCGCTCGATGAACAGACTGCTGCCGGCCTGCTTCTTGGCCATCTTCTTGGCATCGGCCACCGCCAGCGAGACCTCATGATGCGACAGGAACTGTCCCGGCTTGGCGGGAAGCACACCGATCGACACGCTGGTGAGCGGGAAGAAAATCAGCTCGCCGTTGCGCGCCGTCACTTCGAAGCCCCCCATCAGGCGGTGCTCCTGCCCGAAATGCACCTGGACACTGGCGATCGAAGGCCGCGATCACGTCGAGCAGACGCGCCTCCCAGCCCTCGCTCTGCATCAGCAACACAAAGTCGTCGCCGCCGATATGCCCCACCCAGTCGCGGGCCGGGTCAGCCACCTGTTGCAGCAAGTATCCCAGCAGGCGGATCAGGTCATCGCCGGCGGCATAACCGTAGAGATCGTTGAACGGCTTGAAATGATCGAGGTCGGCATAGGCCACGATAAAAGGCTCGCCGCTGTCGAGCAGGCGGTCGATGGTCTCGGAAATCGGCACGTTACCGGGCAGCCCGGTCAGGGGGTTGGCGTAGCGTGCCGCCGAAATCTGCATCTCGGTGATCTTGCGCATCAGGTCGTAGCCGGTACCCATACCGAGATAGCGGCCGTTTTCGGTGATGATGAAGCCATCGATCAGGTGCCGGCGCTCGGCGGCCACCACCAGGCTCGACAGCTCCTGCACGCCCATCTCGGCACCGACGATCAACGGCTGCTGGTCCATCAGGGTGCGGCACGGCTTCTTGCCGTACAACTCACGATTGAACGGCCGGGCAAAGCTTTCCAGGAAATCGTGCCGGCGCAGCAGCCCGACCGGCACGCCGCCACTCACCACTGGAATGGCAAAGCGCTCCGGCGCCTCGACGAACAGCCGGTAGGCAACTTCGTTTGCCACCGTCTGCTCCAACGGCATGACCTCGACCAGCAGATCGCGCGCCATCGCCTGGCGTGGCGCACCCAAGCGCTCGCGCGCCTCGGCGTACAAAAGGGAACGTACTTCGGCCGGCACCTCGCGCGCCGGCAGCAGCGCCGGCCGGGCAAACAGATAGCCTTGCCCGTAGCGCACCCCGAGCCGCCGCAGTACGCGCAACTCGTCTACCGTCTCGATGCCCTCGGCCACCAGCAAGGCACCGGATTGCCTCGCGATGTCGACCATCGAACGCACGAACTGCTCCTTGAGCGGATCGTGCTGGATTTCCTGGACGAAATGCTTGTCGAGCTTGACCACGTCGGGACGCAGCTCGGACCACAGCCGCATATTGGAGAAGCCCTCGCCCAAATCGTCCAGCGCAATACGGAAGCCACTGTCGCGGTAATGGCTCGCCGCCTCGCGCAGCGCCTGGTACGTGGCGTTGGGGTGGGTTTCGGTGAGCTCGATGACGATGCGTTCGCTGGGCAACCCCAGCATGTTGAGAAACGCCAGCGTCTCGCCCGATTTATGCTCCGGCGCCAGCAAGGTCTGCGGACTGATGTTGAGGAACAGACAACCCTGCAGTTGATGCTCGATAAACGCCTCGGCGGTGACACGCCGGCAGGCCCGCTCCAGCGAGACCAGCGCACGACATCGTTCCGCCGCGGCGAACAGATTGAGCGGCGAGTGCAGCGGGCTGTTGGAAGGTCCGCGGATCAGCCCTTCATAACCGAGGATACTCCCCTCTTCCATGTCCACGATGGGCTGGAAGACCGGCAACAGCTTGCGCTCGTTGATGATGATTTCCAGCTCCTGGCAAAGGGAGGTATCGCAAACAGGCATAAGAAGCTCGTTTCTGGTGTAACTACTTTTTTAACAGCAGTGAAATATATCGTTAAAGGATGACAGGATCGTGACGATGAACGCCCAATCATTACAAAGGCAGGTTTTGCCGGTGCAGTGGCTCAGACCGGGAATACGCTGACTGGCCATGCGCCGAATCTTGGGAATAGAATGAAATCTGGATAATGCCGGTGGGACGCACAGCCATGCCTCATGCCACACTGAACGGACAAAGCATCTATTACGAACTGAGCGGCCACGGCGACAAGACGCTGGTGCTGTTCAACGGCATCACCATGTCCACGGCCGCCTGGACCATGATGACCCCGCCGCTCGAAGCGCACTACCAGCTGCTACGGCTCGACTTTCTCGGTCAGGGCCTGAGTGACAAGCCGGTCGCCGACGTCTACCCGCTGGAACAGCAGGCGGAGCTGGCGTGGCAGCTGCTGCAACACCTGTCGATCAACAAGGTGCACCTGGCCGGCCTGTCCTACGGCGGCATGGTGGCGCAGTACTTCGCCCACCGTCACCCGGAATGCCTCGAGCACCTGCTCCTGGCCTCGACCCTGGCCTGGTCGGACGAGGTGAACTCCCGCATCAGCGACAGCTGGATCGCCGCCGATGCTATCGGCGGCCTCGACCTGCGCTACGACGTGAGCATCCCCTGGTTCTTCTCCAGCCGCTTCCTGGTCGGCAACGCCGCCCAGCTGGCCGAGCTGAAGATCATCGCCGGCATGGTCGACTGGCCCGCCGTCACCCGCCTGATCGCCGGGGTCAAGCGCCACGACGCGCGCACCTGGCTCGCCGAGATCAAGGTTCCCACCCGCGTCATCGTCGGCAACGAAGACCGCCTGACGCCGCTCTACCAGTCGGAAATCCTCGCCAACAGCATCCCCGGCGCCTCGCTGCATGTGCTGCCGGCCATCGGTCACGTCATGCACATCGAAGCACCGGACATCTTCGCCCACGAGATTCTGCGCTTCTGCACGCCCTGACACACTCGGGAGAACCCTCCATGTTGCATCCCATCCTGCACTCCGTCGACGACCAGGGCATTGCCACCCTCCGGCTCAACCGGGCGGAACTGCATAACGCCCTGGACGACACGATGATCGTCCAGCTCACGAGCGCGCTGGAAACCCTGATCGCGGATGCGCGCGTCCGCGCCATCGTGCTGGCGGCCGAAGGCATCAGCTTCTGCGCCGGCCACGATAGCGCCTGGATGCAACGCATGGCAGGCTTCGATCAAGAGGAAATCAAACAGCATGCGCGCTTGCTGGCAACCTTGCTCGGCACCCTCGACAACTGCCCGAAACCGACCATCGCCCGTGTCCAGGGTTCAGCCTTCGGCATCGGCGCCGGCCTGCTGGCCTGCTGCGATGTCGCGATCGGCGCATCCGAAGCGCTGTTTTGCTTCTCCGACGTCAAGCTCGGCATGATTCCGGCCTCGGTGGCACCGTATGTGATGCGCGCCATCGGCGAGCGTGCCACCCGGCGCTACTTCATCACTGCGGAGCGCTTCAACGCCGGCAAGGCCAAGCGCCTGGGGCTGATCCATCTGGTGGTGGAGCACGAGGAGCTGGACATGGCGGTGGCCCAGATGTGCCGCCAGGTCTTGCTCAACGGCCCTCAGGCGATGGCCGAGGCCAAGCAGCTGGTGCGCGAACTGGGCGGCAGGGCCATCACGGCTGACGCGATCGAGACGACCATCGCGCGCATCGCCCAGGTTCATGCCAGTACCGAAGGCCAGGAAGGCGTCGCCGCGTTTATCGAACAACGCGCACCATCCTGGATTCATCGAGAGTGAGCCCAAGCCGCGGCACGGCGATATTGCACCGGCCAAGCTCCCGGTCACGGGCGTGACGTGGGGCCGGCCTGATCGCCGCCATGGTCGCGTTTCGGCCAACCTTGCCGGCCAGGCAGAAGGACTTCCGCAATTACGCCATCAAACTTCATCTCTGCGGCACCGCTACAGACGGCACCGGCCCTTTCGTGAAGAATAGGGCCATCCTCCTCACGAAAAGCGTGCCCGATGAGCCAGTCTTCCCTCTCCTACGACTTCCTTACCGCCACCCTGCAAGACCAGCCTCCCATGGCACGTGAATGGCCGTTGGCAAACGGTGTGACGGCACGCTGGCGCGAGCGAGGCATTCTCGAGCTGGTCCCGCCCCAACTGGACGACCATACCGACCGCGTACTGATTTCCTGCGGTGTTCACGGCAACGAAACCGCGCCGATCGAGGTTGCCAACGGCATTCTGCGCGACATCGAGCAAGGCCGACTGCCGCTGGCGGTGCACCTGCTGCTGATGTTCGGCAATCCGGACGCGATGCAGGCCGGAGAACGTTACCTCGATTACGACATGAACCGCCTGTTCAACGGCCAGCACGCCAAGCACCCAGCCACCCGCGAAGCGCAGCGCGCGGAGGTTCTGGAAAATGCCGCCGCGGCGTTTTTCGAGCAGGCCCCGAACGGCTGCCAGCGGCTGCACTACGACCTGCACACCGCGATTCGCGGCTCGGTCTTCGAGCGCTTTGCCATCTACCCCTACCTCCACGAGCGCGACTACAACCGCGAACAGCTGTGCTGGCTGGAGTCGGCCGACATCACCACGGTGCTGCTGCACAGCCAGCCTGCCGCCACGTTCACTTACTACACCAGCCGTCACTGTCAGACGGATGCCTTGACCCTCGAACTGGGCAAGGCCCGCCCCTTCGGCCAGAACGACCTGTCACGCTTCGAAGGCATCAACCAGGCCTTGCGACGGCTGCTGAGCGGCCAGCGGGATCCGCTGCCAGCCTTTGCCAACGAACGCTTCCAGCTGTTCCGAGCCAAATACGACCTGGTCAAACACAGCGACCAGTTCCATCTCTATCTGCACGATCAGGTCGAGAATTTCACCCTGCTCGAAGACGGCTTCGTCATCGCCGAAGACCTGGACGTGCGCTACCAGGCCCACGGCGGCAACGAGCGCATCCTGTTTCCCAACCCCAAGGTCGGAAATGGCCTGCGCGCCGGCATCGTCATCGAGCCAGTGGCCATCTGAAGAGCCGCCCTAAAAGCAAAACAGCCGGGATTTCCCGGCTGTTTTCGATAGCACACCCCTAGGGTCACGACAGGTAGTTGAACAGCGACAAGCCACTGACCTTCTGGAAGGTCAGCTGCGAATACTGCAGCGCTGACTGTGCCAGGGTGAAATCGCTGATGGTCTTGGGCAGATCCAGATCGTCCAAATTGCTGAGCCGCGTCTTGTACTGGACATCCAGATCCTGCCCGACCGATTGCAGTGTTTCATTCTCGCTACGCCGCGAACCGATCGAGGCCTGGACCGTCGACAGGTTCACTTGGGCGGCATCCAGCCCGGAGAGGATGCTGCTCAGCTGGGTCGAAAAATTTGCCGGCTTCGGATCCTGACCCAACAGATTGTAGAAATCCCGCACCGTATTGAACACCGCGGTATCGCTGCTAGCGTTTCCGTACACGGCCGACCCGACCTCGGTAATCGGCACCTGCCGTTCCGCGCTGATCTGCACATCGCGACGCCCCGTATCGCCAGTGTAGGTCACGTTGAGCGAGCTGTCCGCCACGAAGGGAGGGCTATCGATGGCGTTGCCGCCATAGAGGTAGTTACCGCGACTGTCGCTTGTGTTGGCGTAACTCACCAGCTGATTGAAGCGCTCCTTCACATCGGACTGGATCATCTTCAGCTGTGTCGTGGCCAGCCCGCCGTTGCCGGCCTGAATCGCCAGCTCCTTCAAGCTGGCCAGTAGACCATTGGCACTGTTGAGCGAGGTTTCAGAAATGGCCAGAGAGGACTCGACCGCGTCGCCATTCTTGACGAACTGCAGGTTACGCCCTTCCGACTGGGATACCTCCAGCATCTGGGCCGACGCCACCGGATCGTCCGACGGCACCACGACCCGTTTCTGGGTGGACAATTGCTCCTGCAGCTTGTTAAGGGTGTACTGGTTACCCTGGATACCGGTGTAGCCCTGAGTGAACACCATGCTGGTACTGATTCGCATCGCTATACGTCTCCGGTATTGGCCTTAGCCGATCTGCAGCAGCGAAGAGAAAAGTTGCTGCGCGATCTGGATGACCTTGCTCGAGGCCTGATAGGCCTGCTGATACTTGATGAGGTTGGCGGCCTCTTCGTCGAGATTGACCCCTGATATGGCGTCGCGCGCTTTTTGCGCCTCCTGCAGGACATTGGTCTGGGCCGTGGAGGTCACCGCCACCTCGTTGGTCACGCTGCCGACATAACTGACCATGCTGGCATAGTGGGAAGCGAAGGAGGTCAGCGACGAACTGGTATCGGCACGGTCATCGTCGACTAGTGGCCGCGTCTGCAGCTTGGTCATTTCCAGCAGGTTGGCGTTGTCACCGGCTCCGATCGGGGCCGCATTGGGAACGACGGACAGCGTCAGTCCCGTGGTCAACTGGCCCGAGAGCTTGAATGCAATGCCGGCATCGACGGCCGGGCTGCCCGATACCAGCTTGTATCCGTTCTCGACGTTCGGCTGCGGCACCACGTTGTACGTGGTCGTCCCGGCACCGTTGACGACGGTCGCCGTCATGGTCGTGCTGTCGATCGAAAGGCTGGTCAGGTTGTAAGACGGATGGGCGGTCACGTCCGGTGCGCCGGCGGCACTGGCGGACGACCAGCCATAATTACCCGGCAAGGTACTGTAGACCCCGCTGATGGTGAGACCACTACCGGTCGGCGATACCGCCGGGCTGCCCGGTTTCAGGTTGGATGCGGTAGCCAATCCCTTCGGATCGGTCATGGTCACCTGCAAGGCACTGGCCGCACCGCGCGGATCACTGGCGTAAGCGCTCAGGTCGGTGAACAAGGGCTGGCCGGGCTGGCCATTCAGATCCAGCCCGAGTTGCTGCTGATAATTGATCGCGGTGGCGAAATCGATGGCCAGATTGCCCAGCCGGGTCCGTGCCTCGGTCAGGGTATTATCCCGAAAGTCGAGCAGCCCACCCAACGCCCCTCCCTGGATCAGGCTGGTCGGAATCACCGTATTGCTGCCACTGGTGCTCTGGTACACCAGTTGCAGTTGCTGTGGATCGGCCGGGTCCGGCTGCGTGGCGAGCTGGTTGGCCTGGTTACCTAGCACCAGGGTCTGTCCGTTGCCGATGAACACGCTGTAGGAGCCATCCGATTGCGGCACCACCGAGGCCTTCACCTGTTTGTTGAGCTCCAGAATGGCCTGGTCGCGCTGATCCAAGAGATCATTGGGGGCACTGAGCGTGGTGCCGCCGGAGGTCTTCACGGTCAGACCGGAGATGCGCTGGTTGAGGTCCGCGATCTGGCTGGCCAAACCATTGATGGTGTCCACAGAGGCTTTGATGCGGGTGCTCACCCCGCTGGCCATTTCCTGCAGCTGGCCATCCAGGGTGCGAAACTTGGTGGCCAATGCCTGGGCATTGTTGATCGCCGTCTGCCGGCTGGGGATGGCCGACGGGTCGGACGACAGGGTTTGCAGGCTGCCGAAGAAGTCCTGCAGCGAGGGACTGACACCGACCGTCGAATCGGCCATCAGCGAGTCCACCTGCTTGAGGAAATCCAGCTGGCCCGAGTAGTAACTATCCGTGGCCTGGGCGCTTTGCACCTGCTGGGTCAGGTAATCGTCGTAGACCCGGTTGACGTGGGTCAGGTCGACCCCCTGCCCGATGAAACCGTAGCTGGCACTCTGCGGGTAACGCGCAGCCTGCTGCGTCACCTGACGGGTGTAGCCGGCAGTGTTGACGTTGCTGATGTTGTGGCTGGTCACCGTCAGGGCGCCTTGCGCCGCATTCAGCCCGCTGACGCCGATCGAAAAAATACTCGTACCCATATCGCACCTCTGATTGCTATATCGGCCTGCCCGGCACGATCTTGAGCCTTAAGCCCCGCGAGAACGCTGGGAAACCGCACCCATCACCCCCACCAGCTTCTGGGCGTAGTGGGGATCGGTGGCATAGCCTCCACTTTGCAGCCCTCGCGCGAATGCCAGCATGTCGCCCCCCTGGTTCAGGGCGGACTGGTAGCGCGACGAACCGGAGAGCAACTTGGCGTAGTCGGCAAAGGCCTCACTGTAGGACGCGTAGGCGCGGAATTTATCTATTTTCTTGACGGCATTGCCGTTCACGTACTCGGTGGTCAAGACATCGACGGAATCGCCCTGCCAGTTGGCGCCGGCCTTGATGCCAAACAGGTTGTGACTCTCCTTGCCGTCAGCCGTCTTGATCGAGCGTTTTCCCCAGCCGCTCTCGAGCGCGGCGTGCGCCAGCACCAGTTCCGGCGCTACCCCCAGTTGCTGGGCGGCGTCCCTGGCGTGAGGTAACAGGGAGGTCACGAAGGATTCGGCCGTGCCGCCCACGGCGCCCGTCGTCAGGCTTGGGGCTTCGCTTGCGGGGTTGGTCAACCCTACAGCCGCCTTCGACTGCATGGTCTGATACGCACGGATGGCCTGGTTGACCATCGGCAACATGGAGGACGCCGGTGCCAAGCGCTCGACCGTGGGGGACGCATCATTATCCAGTTGCGCGGCATGGGCCAGCTGCCGCGACAGGACATCGGCCAGGCCCACCCCTCCCGATTTGCTCATGGTCTGGAGCAATTGCTGGTCCAGCATGCCGCGGTAGGTGCCCATGGCATTGCTGTCCTCCTCGCCATCGAACGACGTCTCGCGCATGGTCTTCAACAAGGTTCCCATGAACAGGGACTCGAACTGTTGTGCGGCGGCCTTGATCGCGGCTTGCGGGTCTTTGCGTGCGGCTACCTGCAAGGCGGCGGTCTGACCGGGGTCGACGGCGAGGCGCTGGCTGGCCGTGCTGGCATCGTTCGGCAACGTTGGAAAACTGACACTCATCCTGATCTCCTCGGTGCAGAAAAAGCAAGAAACGGGCCAATGAAAAAGGGAGGGCTATCCCTCCCCTTGCCACCAAACACCGGCCGCTTCACTCAGATGATCTGCAGCTCCGCCTTGAGTGCGCCGGCCGCTTTCATGGCCTGCAAAATGGACAACAAGTCCTGTGGCGTGGCGCCGAGCGCATTCAGCGCGTTCACCACCTGGGACAGGTTGGCCCCGCGCGGCAGCCCGATCACCTTGCCCCCTTCGCTCTTGACGTTGACGCTGGCCTGGTTGGTGACGACCGTCTGCCCACCCGATAGGGGCGCCGGCTGGCTCACCTGCGGGGTGCTGCTGACCGAGACCGAGAGGTTGCCGTGCGCCACGGCGCAGGGGTCGATGGTCACGGACTGGTTCATCACCACCGAACCGGTACGGGCATTGAGAATGACCAGAGGGGAAGCTTCTGCCGGTGTCACGGCAATATTTTCCATCCGGGACAGGAACTGCACGCGGCGATTGGCGTCTTGTGGAGCGACCACTTCCACCAGCCTGCCATCCAACGCACGGGCCACGCCATCGCCAAGCTCGCGGTTGATGGCCTGCACCACCCGATTGGCAGTGGTGAAGTCGGACTCGAACAGCTCGAGCTGGACTACGCCGCCCGAGCCCAGCGCGGTCGGAACCTCGCGTTCCACCGTCGCCCCGGCGGGAATGCGGCCGACGCTCAGATGGTTGACCTGTGCCGAACTGCCGGCAGCAGAGGCCCCGGCGCCGCCCACCACCACGTTACCCTGCGCCATCGCGTAGATCTGCCCGTCCGCACCTTTCAGTGGTGACATCAGCAGCGTGCCGCCGCGCAGGCTCTTGGCGTCACCGATGGAGGAAACGGTCACGTCGATGGCCTGCCCCTGGCGCGCAAACGGCGGCAGGGTTCCGGTGACGGTAACGGCGGCGACGTTCTTCGGATCGAGCTTGGTTCCGACCGGGATCTGCACCCCGAGCTGGTTGAGCATGCTCGACATCGACTGCGATGTGAACGGTGACGAGGTGGCCTTGTCACCACTGCCGTCGAGCCCGACCACCAGGCCATAGCCGATCAGCTGGTTGGTGCGAACACCGCCGATCGAGGCGATATCCTTGAGCCGCTGCGTGGCCAAGGCCGGAGACATGGCCAACACCCCGACCAGCAGCATACCTAGAAAACGTTTCATTCCCATCCCGCTATAAAGCACCGGCCATCGCCACCATCAGAATGGCAGCACCGTCATGAAAAACTTGGTCAGCCAGCCCGGCTCGGCAAACGAGCGGTTGTTGCCCTTGGATTGCTGCTCGATACGGGCATCGGCCACCTTGGTGGAGGAGACCGTATTGCCGGTCTTGATGTCACGCGGGTTCACTACCCCGGACAGCCGGATGTATTCGGTATCGCCATTGAGCCGTACCTGCTTCTCCCCGCTCACCACCAGATTGCCGTTGGCCAGCACGTCGATCACGGTCACCGTGATCGAGCTGACGAACGAGGAGCTCGCCTGGTTGGTGCCCTTGCCGCCCGAGCTGGCCGAGCCGTCGGCCGACAGGGAGGCCCCTGCCAGTTTCTTTTCGAGATAATCGGGAACGAAGGGAAGCTGCAGACCCGCCCCCATGCTGTTGCTGAGCGACGAGGTACGCTTGCCGGTGGTCTGCTCGGAGGCCGCCGTGGTGGTTTTCTCTTCGATGGTGACCGTCAGCGTATCGCCCACCCGTGCCGGAACGCGGTCGGCAAAGATGGGCTGGTAGCTTCCGGCCTGGAAGATGGAGCCGTTGCCGGGCAAGGCCTGCGGCGCCGGCTGGGGCCGCGCGCTCATCGGCTGCTGCACGATGGGCGGCTCGGGCACGGCACACCCGGACAACGCCACGGCCAGCATGGCCATCACACCGAAAATCGCTTTCATCACAGGGCCTCTAGCTGGTCGACGCCAGCATTATAACTGGGCAATCCGCTGCAGCATCTCGTCCGCTGTCTTGATCGCACGCGAGTTCATTTCGAACGAACGCTGCGCGGTGATCATGTTGACCAGCTCTTCGGTGACGTTGACGTTGGAATCCTCGAGAAAGCCCGAGCGCACACTGCCGCGACCATCGGTGTTGGGGTCGCCATCCTGCGGGTCGCCAGACGCCTGGGTTTGCAGGTAGAGGTTCTGGCCGATGCTCTGCAGACCTTGCGGGTTGATAAAGGTGGTCAGCTGGATGGTGCCGGCGGTGGTGGGGGCGGTGCTATTGGGCTGGGTATATTGCACCACGCCCGCTTCCGAAATGGTGATGCCGGTGGCGTTAGCCGGGATGTTGATCGCCGGATCGAGCAGATAACCGGACGAGTTGACGATGTCGCCGTTCTCGTTGCGACGGAATTCGCCGTTGCGGGTGTAGGCGATGGTGCCATCCGGCTGTTGCACGCGGAAGAAGCCGTCACCGTTGATGGCCAGGTCGAGCGGCTGTTCGGTCGATTCCAGGTTGCCTTGTGAGTGGATGCGCGCGGTCGCCACCACGGTGGAGCCGGTACCGACTTGCAGCCCGGTCGGCAGGCTGTTGCCGTTGGTCAGTTGCGACCCCGGCTGGCGCAGGGTCTGGTAGTACAAATCTTCGAAGACCGCGTGGCCTTTCTTGAACCCCTTGGTATTGGAGTTGGCCAGGTTGTTGGAGACCACGTCCAGCTGGAACTGGCTGGAGTCCATGCCGGTCTTGGCGATGTAGAGGGCGCGCATCATGGCGAGTGTTCCTTATTTTGGGCTTCGGCCAACCTCTCAGCTCAAGGCGAGAATCTGGCTGGCTTTTTGTTCGTTCTGGTCGGAGGTCTGCATCAGCTTGACGTTGAGATCGAACTGGCGCGCATGGGAAATCATCTGCACCAGGCTTTCCACCGCATTGACGTTGCTGCCTTCCAAGGCCCCCGACACCACCTTGACGTCGTCCGAGGCCGTGGCGTTGCCGCCCGCGTTGAGGCGGAACAGGCCATCCTCTCCCTTGTACACGGCGCGCTCGCCCGGGTTGACCAGCTTGAGCTGGCCGGCGATCTGCGGGGTGCGATCGGCACCGCTCGTGGGTGTGGTCACCACCGTGCCATCCGGACCGATCACCACGCTGGAGCCGGTCGGGACGGTGATCGGCCCGCCATCGCCGAGGATGGGCAAGCCGCTGCGGGTGCGCAGCATGCCGTTGGGATCAGCGACGAAGCCGCCGTCGCGGCTATAGGCTTCGCGGCCATCGGCTGTCTGCACCGTGAAGAAACCCGGGGTGCCCAGGGCGAAGTCGGTGTCGTTGCCGGTCTGCTGCAGGCTGCCCTGTGACAGGTCATGGCCGATGGTGTTGTCGACCACGTAGGTGCGGGTCGGCGCACCGTCGCCTACCACCGGCAAGGCGCGGAACGAGACCTGGTCGGCCTTGTAGCCGTTGGTGTGCACGTTGGCCAGGTTCTGCGAGGTGGTGGCCTGCTGCGTCATCACGTGTTTGGCGCCGGTCATCGCCAGGTAGATCATGCGGTCCATGGTGCCGTTATCCTGTTAATGCTCAGCGCAGGTTGATCAGGGTCTGCAGGATGGTGTCTTCGGTCTTGATCGACTGGGCGTTGGCCTGGTAGAAGCGTTGCGCCACGATCATGTCCACCAGTTCGGAGTTCAGATCGACGTTCGATTGTTCCAGCGCCTGGGATTGGATTTCGCCCAGATCGGCGGACATCGGCGCACCGACCTTGGCGCCGCCGGTGGAGCTGGCCACATCCTTCCACAGGTTGCCGCCCATCGACTGCAAGCCCTGGACGTTGGTGAAGTTGGCCAGCGCCACCTGGCCGATGGCCACGGTCTTGCCGTTGGAATAGGTGGCCTCGATGATGCCCTGGTTGTTGATGTTGGTGCTGGTCAGGGTGCCGGGCGCATTACCGTCGGCCGACAGCGAGTTGACCCCGAACGAGGAGTTGAACTGGGTCGACTTGCTGAGATCGACCGTGGCAATGGTCATCGGCGTCGTGCTGCCGTTAGGCGTGGTCGCCGTGTACTGAATGTTGCTGAGTACGCCACCGCTGGTCAAAACGCCGTTGGTATCGAAGCTCAGCGTCTGCGGCCCGGCGGGCGAGGTGACTGCCGTGCCATCGACATAGAGGTTGACGGTCCAGTCGGTGCCGGTCGCGGTGGGCGTGCCCTTGACGAAGTAGAAGCTGAGGTCGTGGGTATTGCCCAGGCTGTCGTAGACCTTGACCGAGGTGGCGGAATTGTAAGTACTGGTATCCGTCGGGTTCACCGTCGGCGTCGGGCTGATGACCGTCGCACTGGAGTTCAGATTGACGCCCAGATCGACGTTGCTGGTCGCGGTCGGCGAGATCAGGCTGGTCTGGAATTGCAGGTCGACCGGGGTGGCGGTGTACTGGATCACGCCGTTCTGGGCGGCATAACCTTGCAGCTTGTAGCCGTCGCCGTTGACCAGATAGCCGTTGGCATCGACCTGGAAGGCGCCGTTGCGGCTGTAGGCATCCTGGCTGGACGCCGCACTGGGCGACTTCAGGACGAAGAAGCCTTTGCCGGAAATGGCGAGGTCCAGGTTGTTGCCGGTGGAGTTGATGTTGCCCTGGTCGAACAACTGGCTGACCTCCGCCGTGCGTACGCCGATGCCGGCCTGGGCGTTGGAGACACCGTAGAGGCTGGAGCCGTACATGTCGGCGAACTCGGAGCGTGAACGCTTGAAGCCGTTGGTGCTGGCGTTGGCCACGTTGTTGCCGACCACTTCCAGTTGCTTGGACGCTGCAGCCAGGCCACTCAAACCCTGTTGGAAACCCATTTCTTACTCTCCCGGTACGCTTTCAGTACTGCAGCATCAAGACACTTGAACGATATTGGCGATGGCCACGCGGCCACCTTGCGGCGTCACGATGTAGGGGCTGCCCTTGTCCCACACCACGGCGTCGACGTGCTGGTTGGAGAGCGGCTCGGCCGTCACCGACGTGGTCTTGCCGTTGCTCTCGTTGGTGGCGGCGACGCTGAAGGTGTACACCCCGGCGGCGGCGGCGTTGCCGTCCTTGTCGGTGCCGTCCCAGTTGAAAGTGGTCAGGCCGCTGTCGACATTGTTCATGGTGAAGGTATCGATCACCTCGCCGTTCGCGTTCTTCACGGTGATCGCCAGGTTCTGCGCCGAGCCATCGAGAATCACGCCGCCCTGCGCCGTGCCGCCTTGCGCCAGGGTGAGGGTGTTGCCGTCGATCATCGCGCTCTTGCCGACCAGCGAGGCCGCCAGCAGCGACTGGGTGCCGTACTGGCTCTGCAGCAGCGAGTTGATCGATTTGCTTAGGTTCTCGAGGCCGGTCACCTGGCTGATCTGCGCCATCTGCGAGGTGATCTCGTTGTTTTCCATCGGATTCAGCGGGTCCTGCGACTTGAGCTGGGTGGTCAAGAGCGTCAGGAAGCGGTTCTGGATACCTTCCGCCGAGGACGCCGAGACAGAGGACGACGAGGTGCTGTTGCCGGTGTTCAAAACGGTGTAGGGATTATTGGTCGTGGACGTCACGGTCATGTCTCAGCCCTCCAGGCTTATTGCCCCAGCTGCAGGGTCTTCTGCAGCAGGTTCTTGGCGGTATTCATCAGTTCGACGTTGGTCTGGTAGGACCGCGCGGCGGAAATCATGTCGGCCATCTCCTCCACCGGGTTGACGTTGGGCAGGTTGACGTAGCCGCGCTGGTCGGCCAGCGGGTTGCCCGGGTCGTATTTGAGGCGCGGCGGGGTGGTGTCTTCCACCACCGAGGTCACGCGCACGCCGGCCACCTGCGGCTGAGTGGCCGACACCGGGATGGCGGTGAACACCACGTGCCGCCCCTGGTAGGGCTGGCCGGTCGAGCTGGTGGCGCTCTCGGCGTTGGCGATGTTGCTCGCGACCACGTTGAGGCGCATCGACTGCGCGGTCAGCGCTGAACCGGCAATGGTGAAGACGTTGCTCAGCGACATGCTTACTGACCTCCCTTGATGGCTTCGTTCAGGCTGGAGATGCGGCGATTGAGAAAGGTCAGCGTGGACTGGTATTGCATGGCGTTGTCAGTGAAGGCCGCGCGCTCGACGTCCATGTCCACGGTGTTGCCGTCCAGGCTGCGCTGCACCGCGCTGCGGTACTTGAGCTCGGGAGCGCCGGCTCCGCCCGCGCCAGACGACGAGGCGATATGCGCCGGGTCGGTGACGTTCAGGGCCAGACGCGATTGCGTGCCCTGCGCCGACTGCAGCGCCGACGCGAAATCGAGATCCACCGCCTTGTAGTTCGGCGTATCGGCGTTGGCGATGTTGCTGGCGATCACCTCGGCGCGCTTGGCGCGCAGAGTGAGCGCCTGCTGCTGGAAATCGAAATAGTGGGCAATCTTGTCGAGCATGACCTTCTCCTGGATGACACCCCAAAAGCATTTTTCATGCCAACACGATCACTAGGGGCAAGGGCTTGAAAAGACGGGAATTCGCCCGGAGGACGACGGAGCGGCAAGCTGGACAGGACGGCAAAGCGGCAACAATTGCCGCCCTGGCGGCAGCGATGAAAAACGCCACCCTTAAGGTGGCGCCGTGACACGCTGCCAACGTTGGCCGAAGCCCGCTGGCTCAGGCGGGTTCGCGCAGCTCGAAATCGTGGGTGATGTCGGCGGTTTTGCCCAGCATGATCGAGGCCGAGCAGTATTTTTCGGCGGACAGCTTGATGGCGCGCTCGACGGCGTCGGGCTTCAGCTCGCGGCCGACCACGACGAAGTGAAAATGGATGCGGGTGAACACCTTGGGGTCGGTGTCGGCGCGGTCGGCGTCGATATCGACCCAGCAGTCGTGCACGTCCTGGCGCGACTTTTTCAGGATGCCCAGCACGTCGTAGCTGGTGCAGCCGGCGGTGCCGAGCAGCAGCAGTTCCATCGGGCGCGGGCCGAGGTTGCGGCCGCCGCCTTCGGGCGCGCCGTCCATCACCACGGCGTGACCGCTGCCGGTCTCACCCATGAAACACACCCCGTCGATCCATCTCAGTTTGGCCTGCATTGTTGTCCTCCTGGTCAATCAAGCCTGCAAGACTACCATTGCCGATTTGGGCTCACAAAGATTCGCCGGTAAAATGAAAAGATTTTCCCGCTGGGAACCTGCTCGCGACCTGTCGCGACCGGGCCTCGGCGGGGGCGAAGCGCAGCGTAGAAACCGGCATCTACACGCAGTACGTGAGGATTTCCGATCGCTGAGCGAATCTCTGCGGGCGCATCTTCAGGTGTGCCCAGCGCAAGATTCGCACGCAATGCACATGAGCCCCGATCAGGGGCGTGGCAAGATCATGAACAGGTTTGAAAACATTGACCATGCTGGTACTGGGTATTGAATCGTCCTGCGACGAAACCGGGGTCGCACTGTACGACACGGAACAGGGCCTGTTGGCCCATCAGCTGCACACGCAGATGGCGATGCACGCCGAATACGGCGGTGTGGTGCCGGAGCTGGCGAGCCGTGATCACATCCGACGCGCCATCCCGCTCACCGAGGCCTGCCTGGCCGAGGCCGGCAAGCAGCTCGCCGACCTGGACGCCGTGGCCTACACCCAAGGGCCGGGCCTGGGCGGTGCGCTGCTGGTCGGCGCCAGCATCGCCAACGCGCTGGCCTTCGGGCTCGGCATCCCGGTGGTCGGCGTGCACCACCTCGAGGGCCACCTGCTCTCGCCGCTCTTGGCCGAGCCGAAGCCGGCCTTCCCTTTCGTCGCCCTGCTGGTCTCCGGCGGCCACACCCAGTTGATGGCGGTGCGCGGCGTCGGCGATTACGACGTGCTGGGCGAGACGCTCGACGATGCCGCCGGCGAAGCCTTCGACAAGACCGCCAAGCTGCTCGGCCTCGATTACCCCGGCGGCCCGACGCTCTCCAGGTTGGCCGAAAGCGGCGATCCGGCCCGCTTCACGCTGCCGCGCCCGATGCTGAAGTCGGACGATCTCGACATGAGCTTTTCCGGCTTGAAGACCGCGGTGCTGACGCTGGTGCGGCACCAGGAGGCCGAGCATGGCTCGATCGACCCGCAGACCCGCAACGACATCTGCCGCGCCTTCCAGGACGCCATCGTCGACGTTCTGGTGGGCAAGTCGCTCAAGGCGCTGAAGCAGGCCAACATGGCACGGCTGGTGGTGGCGGGCGGCGTCGGCGCCAACAAGCAGCTGCGCGCCGCGCTCGACGCGCTGGCCGCCAAGGGCCGCTTCGAGGTGTTCTACCCGCCCCTGGCGCTGTGCACCGACAACGGCGCGATGATCGCCTACGCCGGCGCCATGCGCCTGAAGTACGCCCAGCCGGCCGGCGGCTACAGCGTCAAGCCGAGGTGGGATTTGGGCAGCCTGCCCGCCGCCTAGAGCCTATCCCATTAGGTGGCTACGCCTGCGCATCTTGAGCGCCGGCAGTGCTCGGAATCCTCATGTACTCCGTGTACATTCCGGTTCCTGTGCGCTGGCGGCACTCAGCCTGCTTTGGCTCGCTCACCTACTGAAATAGTCTCCACGACGATGATTTGAACCGCGCCGTCAGCGGCGCAGGAAACCCCATGATCCAACTGCAAAACCTCAGCCTGCGCCGCGGGCTGAAAGAGCTGCTCAACAACGCCAGCCTCACCCTCAACCCCGGCTACAAGGTCGGCGTGGTCGGGGCCAACGGCGCCGGCAAGTCCAGCCTGTTCGCCCTCTTGATGGGCCAGTTGCACGCCGACAGCGGCGACGCCTCGGTGCCGGCGCACTGGACCATCGCCCACGTGGCGCAGGAAACGCCAGCACTGGAGTGCTCCGCGCTCGACTACGTGCTCGACGGCGACGCCGAACTGCGTCACCTGCAGCGCAAGTTGGCCGAAGCCGAACAGGCCAACGACGGCGCCGCCATCGGCCAGCTGCATGGCGAGCTCGACCACATCGACGGCTACGCCGCCCCGGCGCGTGCCGCCAAGCTCCTGACCGGCCTCGGCTTCGCCCCGGAAGCCCAGGAGCGGCCGGTGGCCAGCTTCTCCGGGGGCTGGCGCATGCGCCTCAACCTGGCGCAGGCGCTGATGTGCCGCTCCGACCTGTTGCTGCTCGACGAACCGACCAACCACCTCGACCTCGAGACCGTGCTGTGGCTGGAGGACTGGCTCAAGGCCTACCCCGGCACGCTGCTGGTGATCTCGCACGACCGCGACTTCCTCGACGCGGTGTGCGGCCAGATCGTCGAAGTGGCCAACCAGACGCTCACGCTCTACACCGGCAACTACAGCCAGTTCGAGACCATGCGCGCCGAGAAGCTGGCGCGTCAGCAGTCCGAGTTCGACAAGCAGCAGCGCCAGATCGCCCACCTCGAATCGTTCATCAATCGCTTCAAGGCCAAGGCCACCAAGGCACGCCAGGCGCAGAGCCGGGTCAAGGCGCTGGAGAAGCTGGAACGCATCGCCCCGGCGCACGTCGATTCGCCGTTCGACTTCACCTTTGCCACGCCGGCCTCCCTGCCCAACCCGCTGCTGCGGCTCGACAAGGTCGCCATCGGCTACGGCGCCACGCCGATCCTGCAGCGCGTGTCGCTGTCGGTGGAAGCCGGCAGCCGCATCGGCCTGCTGGGCGTCAACGGCGCCGGCAAGTCGACCCTGGTCAAACTGCTGGCGGGCGAGTTGAAGGCGCTAGAAGGCGAAGTGATCGGGGCGCAGATGCTGAAGATCGGCTACTTCGCCCAGCACCAGCTGGAAACGCTGCGCATGGACGACACGCCGCTGCAGCACCTGGCGCGGCTGGCGCCGCAGGCGCGCGAACAGGAACTGCGCACCTTCCTCGGCGGCTTCAACTTCCGCGGTGACGCCGCCACCAGCCCGGTCGGGCCGATGTCCGGCGGCGAGAAGGCGCGCCTGGCGCTGGCGCTGATCGTATGGGAAAAGCCCAACCTGCTGCTGCTCGACGAACCGACCAACCACCTCGACCTGGAAATGCGCCACGCCCTGACGCTGGCGCTGCAGGATTTCCCCGGCGCGCTGGTGGTGGTCTCGCACGACCGCGCCCTGCTGGAATCGACCACCGACCTGTTCTGGCTGGTCGCCGACGGCACGGTGCGGCCGTTCGACGGCGACCTGGAAGACTACCGCCAGTGGCGTCTCGAGCAGTTGGCCGAAGGCGCCGAGGCCCTCCGCCGGCGACGCCCAGAGCGTCAACCGCAAGGAGCAGAAGCGCCAGGAGGCTGAAGAGCGCCAACGCCTATCGGCACTGAAGAAGCCCTTGCTCGCCAAGCTTGGCAAGCTGGAAAAGGAACTGGAAAAGCTCTCCGGCGAGAAGGCCGAGCTGGATGCCTTCCTCGCCTCGGAAGAAGCCTATCAGGACGGCAACAAGGCCAAGCTCGCCGACAGCATCAAGCGCCAGGGCGAGGTGTCAGCGCAGCTGGCCGAGGTCGAAGAGGAATGGCTGCTGCTGCAGGACGAACTGGAAGGGGTTTCGGCCAACCTGGCGTAGCGACTGGCACGCGCCGGGCACGTGGAGCTCACAGTAGTAAGCCTCTATTCCAGTAAACGAGCGGGCCAACGCAGCTTGAGTGCCGCCAGTGCACAGGAACCGAGATGGACCCGGAGTCCATGAGGATTCCTGATCGCTGAGCCGATCACTGCGTGCAAATCCATCGCTGAGCCAATCGAAGATTGGCACGCAGAGATTTGCCCAGCGATAGATCGGCACGCGGTACTGCCGGCGCTCACGATGCGAAGGCGCAGCCGCCTAATGGGATAGATTTACCCCTTGATCCAGCCGCGCTCCATGGCGTACTTCACCAGCGCCGCGACGTTCTCCGCCCCCAGCTTGCGGCGCAGGTTCAAGCGGTGCGCCTCGACGGTGCGCACGCTGATCTCCAGGCTCGCCGCCACCATCTTGTTGCTGTGCCCGGCGGCGAGCAACAACAGCACCTCGCGCTCGCGCTCGGTGAGCGGGTCCGGCTGCGGCGCCGGCTCGATCAGGGCGTGCGTCACGGCATGGCTGTAATAGCTGCCGCCCGCCACTGCGGCCTCGATGGCGGCGATGATCTCCTGCGATGGCGCGTCCTTCAGCACGTAGCCGCGCGCGCCGGCGCGCACCGCGCTGGTAACGTATTCGGCGTTGTCGTACATGCTGAGGATCACCACCACCACGCCGGGATGGCGCTCGCGCAGCGCGGCGGTGAGCTGGATGCCGTTCATGTCGCGCATGCCGATGTCGACCAGCATGATGTCCGGGCGCAGGGT
Source organism: Pseudogulbenkiania sp. AW2-16 (assembly GCF_056824575.1). Lineage (NCBI taxonomy): Bacteria > Pseudomonadati > Pseudomonadota > Betaproteobacteria > Neisseriales > Chromobacteriaceae > Pseudogulbenkiania > Pseudogulbenkiania sp. AW2-16. The sequence goes on from NZ_CP157668.1 coordinate 3,793,632, forward strand.
GTCGGCCAGCTCCAGCGCCTCGCGACCGCAGCCGGCCTCCCCCACCACGTCCAGACGCGGCACGCTGCCCAGACGAGCACGCAGCCCGTCGCGCACCAAGGGGTGGTCGTCCACCAGCACCAGGCGGATACGGGGCACGGCATTCGGTTGTTGCAGACTCATTTCAGACTCCAGCAGGGGCCGGCGAGGCCGGACAAGCCGCCATCTTGCCTAGGCGATGGTGCTCACGGCAACTCCCGTTTTCGTTGTACGCCGGGGGAGTCCGCCGTTACACCGGGTGCGTCGGCGTGCGCTGACGGGCGCCCGCTCATACCGGCAACCGCACTTCCAGCTCGGTTTCTCCCGGACGCGAACCGAGCAGGCAACTGCCGCCCAGGTGCTCGGCGCGCTCGCGGATATTGCGCAGACCGATGCCGCGGGTCTGGGAGCGGTCGACATTGTCGACGTCGAAGCCGCAGCCGTCGTCCCGCACCGCCATGCGCACGCCGTACCTCTCGCGGGACAGGGTCAGCGTCACGTTGCGCGCGCGGGAGTGACGCTCGATGTTGGTAAACGCCTCCTGGGCGATGCGGAACAGTGCCACCGCCTGACGATCGTCGAGGCAGGTATCGTCCAGGGTATTGTCGAACGCCACGCGGATGCCGCTGCGGCGCTCGAATTCCGCGGAGAGCTGTCCCAGCGCCGCCGACAAGCCGAGCATGTCGAGCACCGACGGCCGCAGATCGTGCGAGATGCGGCGCACCTCGCTCAGCGCGTCGCCCAGTCCGCCCAACCCCTTCTCCACTTCGGCCAGGGCCGGCTCGCCGGCTTCCAGCTTGTGCTGCGCCAGCTCGAACTGGAACTTGACCGAGACCAGCAGCTGGCTGATGCCGTCGTGCAGCTCGCGCGACACGCGCGCCCGCTCCTGCTCCTGCGAATTCACCAGGCGCTGCGTCAGCGCCTTGAGCTTGGCGTCGGCGACGCGGTGCTCGCTGACGTTGAGCACCACCCCGCCGGCGAACACCAGCAGCACCGCCGCCCCGGCCACGGCGGCAATGCCCCACAAAGTGTCGCGCACGTTGGCCGAAGCGCGGCTGCGCAACTGGTCGGTGGCGTGCTCGATGTCGTCGATGTAGACCCCCGTCCCCAGCACCCAGCCCCAGCGCTCCAGCAGCACCACGTAGCCCAGTTTCTCGGTCATCTGGTGCGACGACGGCTTCTCCCAGTCGTAGCGCTGGAACCCCGTGCCGCTGGTGGCCGCGGCCAGCAGCGAGCGGATCACGTGGCGGCCGTGCGGGTCGGTGAGGTCCCACAGGTTCTTGCCGACCAGGCCCGGCTTGCGCGGATGCACCAGGTTGTTGCCGGAAAGATCGTAGACGAAGAAATAGCCGTCCTCGCCGTAGCTGATGCCACGCAGGATGGCCTTGGCCTGCTCCTGGGTGGCGGCGTCGTTGCGGCCGGAGGCGTAGAGCGGCCCGATCGCCGTCATCGCCAGCTGGGTGTAATGCTGCAGTTCGGCCTGCTTGCTGGCGAGCAGGGTCTCTTCGATGAGCTGGGTCTGCTGCTCGGTCAGGCGCTGGCTGCGGTGCACCAGCAAGCCGCCCAGCGCCAGCATCGCCAGCAGCAAGGGCAGGATGGTGAGCAGCACGACTTTGTGTTTGGTCTGCATGGCGACGGCAAGGGTGATGGAAGACCGGCAGACGGCCGCAATGCCGAGCTGCCAACGACGCATTGTAACGCCAGCCCCACTACGCGCACCCGGCAAAACAGGGCGCCCAGCCGCCTCTACGCAGAACTACGTAGATCGACTGCGGTAGTAGTGCGAATTTTCCTTTACCGCGACATGGCGAATAGTAGAGCCGTCCGCCGACCGTCCTACACCGACGTCGTCGGCACGCACACAAGAAGGCATGTCCACACACCATGCCGCCACACTGGAGAGAGACACTATGCAACGCCTTGCCGGCCACCTCGGGTGGTTTCTGGTGGCGCTTGTCGGCGCGTTCGCGCTCGGCACCGTCGCCCTGCATCGCGGCGAAACGATCAATGCGCTCTGGATCGTTGCCGCCGCGGTATCCGTCTACCTGATCGCCTACCGCTACTACAGCCGCTTCATCGCCACCAAGGTGATGCAGCTCGACCCGCGCCGCGCCACCCCGGCGGTGCGCCTGAACGACGGCCTCGACTACGTGCCGACCAACAAGAACGTGCTGTTCGGCCACCACTTCGCCGCCATCGCCGGCGCCGGTCCGCTGGTGGGCCCGGTGCTCGCCGCGCAGCTGGGCTACCTGCCCGGCATGCTGTGGATCCTCGCCGGGGCGGTGTTCGCCGGCGCGGTACAGGACTTCATGGTGCTGTTCATCTCGACGCGCCGCGACGGCCGCTCGCTGGGCGACCTGATCAAGTCCGAGCTGGGCCCGGTTCCCGGCGTGATCGCGCTGTTCGGCACCTTCATGATCATGGTGATCATCCTCGCCGTGCTGGCGCTGATCGTGGTCAAGGCGCTGGCCGACAGCCCGTGGGGCACCTTCACCGTGGGCGCCACCATCCCCATCGCGCTGTTCATGGGCGTGTACACCCGCTACATCCGCCCGGGTCGCATCGGCGAAATCTCGCTGATCGGCTTCGTGCTGCTGATGCTCGCCATCGTCGGCGGCGGCGAGGTAGCGTCGCATCCGGAACTGGCCAGCCTGTTCACCTTCACCGGCAAGGAACTGACCTGGATCCTGATCGGCTACGGCGCCATCGCCTCGGTGCTGCCGGTGTGGCTGCTGCTGGCTCCGCGCGACTACCTGTCCACCTTCCTCAAGGTCGGCACCATCCTCGGCCTCGCCATCGGCATCGTGATCGTCATGCCGGAACTGAAGATGCCGTCGGTCACCCGCTTCATCGACGGCAGCGGCCCGGTGTGGTCGGGCAGCGTGTTCCCCTTCCTGTTCATTACCATCGCCTGCGGCGCGGTATCGGGCTTCCACGCCCTGATCTCCTCCGGCACCACGCCGAAGCTGCTGGAAAACGAAGCCCACGCCCCGTTCATCGGCTACGGCGGCATGCTGATGGAGTCGTTCGTCGCCATCATGGCGCTGGTGGCCGCCGCCTGCATCGAGCCGGGCGTCTACTTCGCCATGAACAGCCCGGCCGCCCTGCTCGGCCACACCGCCGAATCGGCCGCGCTGGCGGTGTCGCAATTCGGCTTCGTCATCACCCCCGAGATGCTGACCCATACCGCGCAGACGCTGGGCGAGCACACCATCATCTCGCGCGCCGGCGGCGCCCCGACGCTGGCCGTCGGCATGGCCGAAATCCTCTCCGGGGTGTTCGGCGGCAACGGCATGAAGGCGTTCTGGTACCACTTCGCCATTCTGTTCGAGGCGCTGTTCATCCTCACCGCCGTCGACGCCGGCACCCGTGCCGGACGCTTCATGCTGCAGGACCTGCTGGGCGTGTTCGTGCCGTCGTTCAAGAAGACCGACTCGCTGCCGGCCAACCTGATCGCCACCGGCCTGTGCGTGGCGGCCTGGGGTTTCTTCCTGTACCAGGGCGTGGTCGATCCGCTGGGCGGCATCAACACGCTGTGGCCGCTGTTCGGCATCTCCAACCAGATGCTGGCCGCCGTGGCGCTGATCCTCTCCACCGTGGTGCTGTTCAAGCTCAAGCGCGAGCGCTACGCCTGGGTCACCATCGTGCCGACGGCCTGGCTGCTGTATTGCACCCTGTACGCCGGCTGGCTCAAGGTGTTCGCCGACAGCCCGAAAGTGGGCTTCCTGGCGCACGCCGCCAAGTACCAGAACGCCATCGTCGAAGGCAAGGTGCTGGCTCCGGCCAAGAGCATCGAGCAGATGCACCAGATCGTGTTCAACGACCGCCTGGACGCCGGGCTCGCCATCCTGTTCATCCTGGTGGTGCTGAGCGTGCTGGGCTTCGGCCTGCGCGCCTGCCTGCAGGCACTGGCGCAGCGCCCACCCGACCGCGCAGGAAACCGCGCCGGTGGTGGCCGAAGCCGGCCGCGCCTGACGGACACAGACCATGTTCGACCAGCTTGGCAAACTGGGTAAGTATCTCGGGCAGGCCGCCAACCTGATGGTGGGCCTGCCCGACTACGACACCTACGTGGAGCACATGCGTACCACCCACCCGGACCAGACGCCGATGACGTACGAGGAGTTTTTCCGGGAGCGCCAGGACGCCCGCTACGGCGGGGGGAATGGCAAGGTGGGACGCTGCTGCTGAAACCTGTCGCATTAGGCGGCTGCGCCTTTGCATCTTGAGCGCCGGCAGTACTGCGTGCCGATCTATCGCTGGGCAAATCCCTGCGTGCCAATCTTCGATTGGCTCAGCGATGGATTTGCACGCAGTGATCGGCTCAGCGATCAGGAATCCTCATGGACCATATGTCCACTCCGGTTCCTGTGCGCTGGCAGCGCCCAACCTGCTTTGGCTCGCTCGCCTACTACAACAGGTTCTAATCCTCACAGGGTGTGATACGCCCTTCTCATGGAAATGCCCATGACCCATACCCCCATCCCCGTCACCCTGCTCACCGGCTTTCTCGGCGCGGGCAAGACCACCCTGCTCAACCACTTGCTGGCCGAAGCCGGCGAGCGCATCGTGGTGATCGAGAACGAGTTCGGCCCGGTCAGCATCGACAGCGAACTGTTGATCCGCGAACGCGACGAACTGGTGGAAATGACCAACGGCTGCCTGTGCTGCACCATCCGCGGCGACCTGTCGCGCCATCTGCATTCGCTCTACCAGCGCCGCCGCGACGGCGAGCTCGCCTTCACCCGGCTGGTGATCGAAACCACCGGGCTCGCCGACCCGACGCCGATCGCCCAGACCTTCTTCAGCGACGACACGTTGGCCGAAGCCTACGCGCTCGACGGCGTGCTCGCCGTGGTCGACGCCGTGCACGGCGCGCAGCAGCTGGACGAGCATCTGGTGGCGCGCAAACAGGCCGGCTTCGCCGATCGCCTCTTGATCTCCAAGACCGACCTCGTCGACGAAGCCAGCCTCGAGCGCCTCGGCGCGCGTCTTGCCGCCATCAATAGCCAGGCCGAGCAGCATCGGCTGGTCCAGGGTCGCATCGCGCCGGCGCTGGCGTTCGGCGTGCGCGGTTTCCACCTCGACGAAAACCTGCTGCGCCCGGCAACAGGCGAGCGCAACCTGAGCTTCCGCCCGGCCGCCACGCGCTCGTTCGCCGACGACATCGCCGCGCTCCATCTGGCCCACGACGGCCCGCTCGACCTGCAACGCATCAGTGCCTTCATGAACCGGCTGGTCGAGCAGCATGCCGAACAGCTGCTGCGCTACAAGGGCGTGCTGGCCATCGCCGGCGAACCGCGCCGCCTGGTGTTCCAGGGCGTGCACCGCATCACCGGCTTCGATTACGGCCGGGAATGGCAGGACGACGAAACGCCCCGCTCCGACATCGTGCTGATCGGCCAGCAACTCCCGGCCGACGCCATCCGCGCCGATTTCGCCGCCTGCCCGGCTTAACGCCCTGCCCGCTCAAGGTCGCCTCTGCCGGCGGCCTTTCTTCCGGCTCACACCAGCAATTGCAGCAGGTCGCACAGCTGGCGGTCTTCTGCCCGCGCCGAGCGGCTGCGCCGGCGGATTTCCTGCAGCAGGCAATCGACAAAGCACTGCGCCGCAGTGCTGCGCGTGGTGTCGCGCCGGCTGATCACGCCGAGCCGCCCGGTCTCGAAGCCTTCGGCCAACCTCAGCACCTGCACCCAGTCGCGCAGGGGCTCGGCCACGATCAGCGGCTCCGGGCAGTAACTCAGCATGTCGGCGTGGCGGATCAGCGACAGCAACAGGGTCAGCGAGTGAGCCCGCACCAGGCGCAGCTCGTCGATCGCCGCGCCGTGCTGCCAGAACAGGTTGCGCATGAAGGCGTCGTAGGCACTGGGGGCGTAATTCACCACCCAATCCGCGTCCAGGAGTTCATGCAGCGAGCGGCTCCCGCCCAGCGCATGGCCCTGGCGCGCGATCACCACGCTGTTGAACAGCAGCAGATCCTCGCACTCGAACTCCGGCGCCGGCATCGCCGGAATCATCGGCCCCACCACGAAATCGAGCTCCCCGTTGCGCAGGCGCGGCAGCGCCACCGCGGTCAGCCCCTCGAACAGCTCGAGGCGCACCTCGGGCATCTTTTCGCGAAAACGCCGCACCACCTCCGGCAGAAAGGTCAGCTCGATGAACGGCGTCACGCCGATGCTGAGCCGCCCCTCCGCCTGGCCGCGCAGCCGTGCCAGTTCGGCGTCGGCGCGCTGCAGCTGCCCCACCACCAGCCGCGCGTGCCCGAGCAAGGCGCTGCCATACTCGGTGAACGACACCCCACTGGCGTGACGCACCAGCAGCGGCAAGTGCTGCTCGGCCTCCAGCTCGCGCACCGCCTTGGTCACCGCCGCCTGCGACAGCCCGAGCCGCCGCGCCGCGGCCCGGATGCTGCCGCTCTCGGCGATAGCCACCAGCGCTTGCAATTGATGCAGCTTCATCCCGCTCCACCCGACAACCAAAGGTTATCAAGATAACAAAACTGGTACTCCCGGGACAGCCAGGCGCTGACTAAGATCAGTTCAGCCCATCCCCCGCCACGGCGGGCCTAGCCCGAGGAGAATGCCATGACCGACCCCGTCCTGCCCGGCATCCGCGCCATCGAGAATGAGATGATCGCGCTGCGCCACCAGATCCATGCTCACCCCGAACTCGGCTTCGAGGAGTTCGCCACCAGCGATCTCGTCGCCGAATGCCTGAGCGCCTGGGGTTACGACGTGCATCGCGGCATCGGCGGCACCGGCGTGGTCGCCACGCTGCGGCATGGCTCGGGCACCAAGCGCCTTGGTCTGCGCGCCGACATGGACGCCCTGCCCATCACGGAATCCACCGGCCTGCCTTACGCCAGCCGCCACCCCGGCAAGATGCACGCCTGCGGTCACGATGGCCACACCGCCACGCTGCTGGCCGCCGCCCGCTACCTGGCCGAATCACGTCGCTTCGACGGCACGCTCAACCTGATCTTCCAGCCCGCCGAAGAAGGCTTGGCCGGGGCACGCAAGATGCTCGAGGACGGCCTGTTCGAGCGCTTTCCCTGCGACGCCGTCTTCGCCCTGCACAACATGCCGGGCTACCCGGCGGGGCGTTTCGGCTTTCTGCCCGGCGCCTTCATGGCCTCGTCCGACACAGTCACCATCCGCATCCAGGGCTGTGGCGGCCACGGCGCCATGCCGCACCGCTCGGTCGACCCGGTGGTGGTCTGCGCCTCCCTGACCATGGCGCTGCAAAGCGTGGTGGCGCGCAACGTGCCGCCGCTGGAGATGGCCATCGTCACCGTCGGCGCCATCCGCGCCGGCGAAGCCGCCAACGTGATCCCGGACAGCGCCGAGATGCGGCTGTCGGTGCGCTCGCTCAACCCGGCGGTGCGCGACCTGCTCGAACAGCGCATCACCGCCCTGGCGCACGCGCAGGCGGAAGGCTTCGGCGCCAAGGCCGAGGTCGACTACCGGCGCGGCTACCCGGTACTGGTGAACAGCCCGGCCGAAACCGCCCTCGCCCGCGCGGTGGCGCACGACTGGCTCGGCGAAGAGGGCCTGATCGACGGCATGGTTCCCCTCACCGGCAGCGAGGACTTCGCCTTCCTGCTGCAACAATGCCCCGGCTGCTACCTGATCATCGGCAACGGCGACGGAGAAGGCGGCTGCATGGTGCACAACCCCGGCTACGACTTCAACGACGCCTGTCTGCCGCTGGGGGCGAGCTACTGGGTCAAGCTGGCCGAACGTTTCCTGGATTGAGAGATAGCCAACCGGATCGCCACCCGGTCGGGCGGTCCGGCCGAATAAAACAACAAGGCGACCGGGACCGTATATCACTATCTACAAAGAGAGAGAAACCATCATGTCAACCAGCCTCACCTCGCCGGCCGGGACGGCCGCTCACCGTACCGCCCCGGCGAGCCGATCGGCCAGCGCCCGCTCCATCGCCGCCATCACCCTGGGCAATGGTCTGGAGTTTTTCGATTTCACTGTCTACACCTTCTTCGCCACCCTGATCGGCCGGCTGTTCTTCCCGGTCGATACCGCTTTCGGCCAACTCATGCTGTCGCTCGCCACCTTCGGCGTCGGCTTCGCCATGCGCCCGCTGGGCGGCATCGTCATCGGCGCCTACGCCGACCGCGCCGGACGCAAGCCGGCCATGATGCTGACGCTGTGGCTGATGGCGCTGGGCTCGGCCATGTTCGTCATCACGCCGAGCTATGCCCAGATCGGCCTCGCCGCGCCGGTGCTGATCGTGCTGGGACGCCTGATCCAGGGCTTTGCCATCGGCGGCGAGTTGGGCGCATCCACCTCGCTGCTACTGGAATATGCCGACGACCATTCGCGCGGCTACTACGGCAGCTGGCAGTTGTTCAGCCAGGCCCTGAGCGTGCTGCTGGGCTCGCTGTGCGGCCTCGCGCTGACCTATCTACTGCCGACGGACGCACTGGAGAGCTGGGGCTGGCGCATGCCCTTCGTGCTCGGCATGCTGGTGGTGCCGATCGGCATGTACATCCGTCGCCACCTGCATGAAACCGCCGACAGCACCCACGCCGAGGAAGGGCTAGGCAGCGTGGCCGCCGTGTTCGGCCCCTTCCGCCGAGAGCTCGTCGCCGGCGTGCTGCTGGTGATCGGCGGCACCGCCGCCAACTACATCATCCTCAACTACATGACCAACTACGCCGCCACCCAGCTCGGCCTGCCGCTCAAGCAGGCCATGTGGGCCGGGCTCGCCGCCGCCGCCGTCTCCATGCTGCTGGCGCCGTATGCCGGCATCCTGAGCGACCGCATCGGCCGCAAACGCGCCATCCTGCTGACGCGCATACCAATGCTGGTGCTGATCTACCCCGCCTTCATGCTGCTCAACGCCAGCCCCAACCTCGCCACCTTGCTCCTGGTGGTGGCGGGACTGTCGCTGCTCCTGATTTTCAACAGCGTGCCCTCGGTGGTGATCCTGCCGGAACTGTTCCCGCGCCGCGTACGCGCCACCGGTATGTCCCTGGTGTACTGCTTTGGCGTGTTGATCTTCGGTGGCTTCGCCCAGTTCTTCGCCACCGGCCTGATCCGCCTCACCGGCAACCCGAACGCTCCGGCGCTCTACGTCATCGGTTGCGGCCTGGTATCCCTGCTGGGCTGGGCCATGGTGCGCGAAACCGCCGGCCGGCCGCTGGAATAACCCCGCACCGGCTCTGAACGCAAGCCCCTGCCCGCAACGCCACCCGGCCCGGCGGGCTTCTTTTCCCCTGCAGTCTGTCCAAGCCCGCCAGTACCTCGCCCACGCCGCTCAGCGGCGCTCGTCGCGGTGCAATGCCCCTCCTCAACGGCCGCCTTCGCCAGCACACCATGACGTAATCCTACATTTTCATATAGCGATATTTTTCAATAATCAATTTTAAGTATTTTAATAAAAATTATATTAACAAAGAAGAAATTTGATTTAAATCAATCTTATTTGGCCTGCCTTCGTAGGTTTACTCATTTGTCCTTGCAAACAACCTCCCCGCCCCCTAACCAAAGAAGACTAGGCTGACCGCCTGTTGCGCCCTCCCCTCATGCTTGGCCGGAGTAAACCCGACTCATGAAAACCATCTTCCTCGTGGACGACTCGGCAACCATTTTGCTCTCCGTTTCCAACATCCTCGCCAAGGCCGGCTACGCGGTCGCGAAAGCCGGGAATGCCGGAGAGGCATTAAGGCAGTTTCAAGCCGGCATAAAGTCCGACCTATTGATCACTGATCTCAACATGCCCGGCATGAACGGCATCGAGCTGATTCAACACGTACGCAAACTGCCGAACTATCGCTTCATGCCGATCCTGTTCCTGACCACCGAGTCACAGCAATCGAAAAAGGCCGAGGCGAAAGCTGCCGGTGCTTCAGGCTGGATCGTCAAGCCGGCCTCGGCAGACGATCTGCTCAACACCATCAAGCTGGTGATGCGCTGATCATGCAGCAACGACCTTTCCTCCTATATACCCTGGGTTCGTTCAGCGTCGTTACCGTCATGGCCGGCTTGAGCGTGTATTTCTTCAACGACGGATTCACCACCGTCCTGTTGCCGGCACTCGGCCTGTCGCAGCCCTTGGGCAATGCCATCGGGGCGGTGCTGCTGGTGAGCACGGCCAGCCTCGGCGTCTGGCTGATCCCCTTCCTGCTGTTCCGCCAGCAGCAGTGCGGGTTGTCATCCCGGCTGGCACAACTGGCGCAGGGGAGCGAACAGCTGAGCACGGCCAGCAACGAGGTGGCGGGAGAGCTCCTTGCGGTACCAACCTATAGTGACGTGCTGCGCAATCATCTGGGCAGCGTGGTGCAGCAGACCGAGCAAGCGGCCTACGACATTACCAACCGGCTGCAGGCCATCGATGGCGTCGTGACAAGGCTGAACGACTTTGTCACGACGAGTTCGTCGCACGCCAGCCAACTGGCACAGAACTCCGAGCAGCACATCGCCGACAACCAGCATCTGATCGGTGCGATGCGCGACTACATCGATCACCGCCTCCAGGAGGCTCGCCAGGACCAAGAGCGAACCCACCGGGTCGTCGCCGAGACACGCTCGTTGCAGTCGCTCACCCTTCTGATCAAGAACATCGCGGCACAAACGAATCTGCTGGCGCTGAATGCGGCGATCGAGGCGGCCCGAGCCGGCGAAGCCGGGCGCGGCTTCGCCGTGGTGGCCGACGAGGTCCGCAAGTTGTCGGGCGAAACCGAAAAAGCGGTGGTGGCGATCAGCCAGGGCATCATGGACGTGGGGATGACGGTCGAGGCTCAGTTGCAGCAAAAGCTGTCGACGGCCAATCTTGAACGCGAGCAAGCCACGCTTGGGCATTTCGCCGATCAGCTCGCCGGACTTGGCAACAGCTACCAGGATCTGCTTCGCCATCAGACCCACGTCATCGACAGCGTGAGCAGCAGCAGCGCCGAGCTGATGCAGATGTTCATGCATGCACTGGCGAGCGTGCAGTTCCAGGACGTCACCCGCCAGCAGATCGAGCATACGGCGGAAGCCCTGCATCGCCTGGATGACCATCTTGCCGTACTGGTGCGGCGGCTGCAGCAGCCGGGCGACCCAGGTGTCCAGTACAAGCCCCTCGCGCTCCATCTAGAAGCCATTTACAGCGATTACGTGATGGATCAGCAGCGCCAGGCTCATCACGCCGTCACCCACCAGCCTACGGTGGCGGCCAGCCCCAAGGTTGAATTGTTCTGAGGACTATCATGGCACCCAGCCAGGCTCCGGAGCACCAACGCCTCACCCTCCTCGACGACATGACCATCTACAACGCCACGGCACAGAAGCAGCTGCTGCTCGACGCCCTGCAGGCGGGTGACGGCCTCGAGCTCGATCTTTCCGCCGTGGCCGAAATCGACACGGCCGGATTTCAGCTGTTGCTGCTGGCCAAGCGAGAAGCACGCCATCAGGACAAGCCGCTGCTGATCGTCGCGCACAGCCCGGCGGTGCGTGAGGTGGTGGACTTTTTCAACGTGGCCGCCGACTTCGGCGACCCGATGCTGATCCCCGCGCGGGAAAGCTGAATCCTGAACAGGCAACGCCCATGGACGAACTCCTGACCGTGTTCGTGACGGAAAGTCGCGAACAGTTGGCCGCGCTCGAAGCAGCGCTGCTACAGCTCGAAGCAGCTTCCGGCGACGCCGACACGCTGCATGCGATCTTTCGCGCCGCGCACACGATCAAGGGCGGTGCCGGCGTCATCGAATGCGACTACATCGTCGCCTTCACCCACGTGGTCGAAAACGTGCTCGACCAACTGCGCAATGGCGACATCGCGGTCAGCGCCGAACTCATCGCCTTGCTTTTGGCCTGCGGCGATCATATCGGCTTGCTGTTGGGCGAGTTCGAAATCCGCCGGGTTCACCCAACGGCCGAATTGCAACTGGCCGGCGATGCCTTGCTCGCACGTTTACAGCGCGACGCACGGACCGCACCGCCCGGCCTCCCCCGGCCGGGGCATCCACCACCACTCAGCCAAGCCTGGGCCGGGACCTGTTCGAGAGCGAATGTTGGCACATCTCCTTGCGTTTCGAGCGCCATGTGCTGAAGAACGGCATGGACCCGCTGTCCTTCCTGCACTACCTCGGCACGCTGGGCACCATCGTGCACCTCGAAACCGTGGCCGATGCCATGCCGCCGGCAGATCAGATGGATGCGGAAGCCTGCTATCTCGGCTTCGAGATTCGTTTTGCCTCCTGCGCCGACAAGGCGACGATCGAGCGGGTATTCGAGTTCGTCCGCGACGACTGCACCCTGCACATCCTGCCGCCGGACAGCCGCCTGGCCGACTACATCGATCTGTTGCAGTCCCTGCCGGAAGACACGATGCGGCTGGGCGAAATCCTGGTTCGCATCGGCGCGCTCACGCAAGCGGAGCTCGACGACGGGCTGCTGATGCAGCAGCCGCCCATGGCCGGCGCAGCGCCACCCGAAGTCGTACCACTGGGAGAAATTCTGGTGCAACAGCAGGTGGTGCAGCCCAAGCTGGTCGAGGCGGCCATCATCCGGCAGGCTCGGGTCAGCGACAAGAAAACCGCCGAGGCGAGGCTGATCCGCATCCAGGCCGACAAGCTCGACCGCCTGATCGACCTGGTCGGCGAGCTGGTGATTGCCAGCGCCAGCGTCAGCCTGCTTGCCAGTCGCACCGGTCGCGCCGAGCTTCTGGAGGCGAGCTCGCTGATGATGCGCCTGGTCGAAAGCACACGCGATTCGGCATTGCAACTGCGCATGGTGCAGATTGGAGAAACCTTCAGCCGCTTCAACCGCATCGTGCGCGATGTCTCCAAAGAGCTTGGCAAGGACATCGAACTGGTCATTACCGGAGGAGAAACCGAACTCGACAAGAGCGTGGTGGAGAAGATCGGCGACCCGCTGATCCATCTGGTACGCAACGCCATCGACCACGGTATCGAACCCACCGCGCACCGTACCGCCGCCGGCAAGCCACCCCGCGGCCGGCTGGAACTGAACGCCTCGCATGATTCGGGCAGCATCGTCATTACCGTCAGCGACGACGGAGGCGGTCTCAACCGCGACAAAATCGTGGCGAAGGCGACCGAGCGCGGCCTGCTCCAGCCGGGCCACAACCTGAGCGAAGCGGAAATCGACAACCTGATCTTCGAGCCGGGTTTCTCCACCGCCGATCACGTCTCCAACCTGTCCGGCCGTGGCGTCGGCATGGACGTCGTCAAGCGCAATATCCAGAGCCTGCGCGGCCACGTCGATGTCCGCTCGGCTCCCGGCGCCGGCACCCGCTTTTCCATCCGCCTGCCGCTGACCATGGCCATCATCGACGGCTTCCTGGTCGGCACGGGACAGGCCAACTACGTGGTGCCGCTCGACATGGTGGTCGAATGCCTCGAGTTGTCGCCGCAAACCAGCGATAACCATTACCTCAACCTGCGCGGCGAAGTACTGCCGTTCATCCGTCTGCACGAGCTGTTCAACCTGCCGGGCAAGCGGCCGGCGCGCGAGAACGTGGTCGTGGTGCGTACCGGCGCGCAGAAGGTCGGCATCGTCGTTGACCATCTGCTGGGCGAATTCCAGACGGTGATCAAACCGCTCGGCCATCTGTTCCAAAGCCTGCGCGGCATCGGCGGCTCGACCATCCTCGGCAGCGGCGAGGTGGCACTGATTCTTGACGTTCCCGCACTCGTCGCCATCGCGACACGACGCGAGTCGCGCGAAGCGGCATCCACTCCGGCCACCTGAGCCGACCACGTTAGCCTAGAAGGAAGAAGGGAGTTCGTTATGTTCGCCAACATGAAAGTGGGTGCCAAACTAAGCTTCGGCTTCGGCATCGTCATTCTGGTCATGATCACCATCTCAGCCATTGGCATCGTGCGCATGGGACATCTCAACGACGCGATCGGCACCATGGCCAACGACCGTTGGCCGAAGACCGTGCTGTTGAACCAGATCGTAGACAACTCCAGCCAGACCGCCATCGCCCTGCGCAACATGATGCTGTCGACGAGCAAGGAGGATCGGCAGCGGGACAAGGAGCGGGTGCTGCAATCACGCAAGGCCATCGACACCGCGGTCGATAAGCTCGAATCGTTGATCGCCTTGCCGCGCGGCAAGGAAATGCTGGCCCAGCTGAAGGAACTGCGCATCAAATACATCGCCGGGCAGGAAACGCTGATCCGCCTGGTCGAGGAGGAACGCCAGGATGAAGCGCGGGCCTTCTTGCAGAACGAGCTGCGGCCGACCCTGCGCGCCTACCAGGAACATGCGCTGAAGTTCGTCCAGTTCCAGGGCGAATTGATGGACAGCTCGGCCAAGGACGCCCAGGCGGTTTACGCCGAGGCACGCAACCTGACGCTGGCGCTCATCGCAGCGGGCATCGTCATCGCCGCCGCGGTCGGCTTCTGGATCACCCGCAATCTGATGCGACAGCTCGGCGGCGAGCCCGACCATGCCGCCGCCATTGCGCGCAAGGTGGCCGAGGGCGACCTGACCCAGCAGATCGAGCTGCGCGCCAACGACAACTCCAGCCTCCTGGCGGCGATGCGCAACATGGTCGAGCGGCTGTCGCTCACCATCGGCCAGGTGCGCTCGGCGGCCGACAACCTCTCGGCCGCCGCCGAGCAGGTCAGCGCCACCTCGCAGTCGCTGTCGCAAGGCGCTGCCGAACAGGCGGCTTCCGTCGAGGAAATCTCCTCCACCCTCGAGCAGACCACCGCCACCGTGGCACAGAACACCGAAAACGCCAGGGTCACCGATGGCATGGCCGCCAAAGCGGCCAGCGAAGCCGGCCAGGGTGGCGCGGCGGTCAAGGAAACCGTCACCGCGATGCGGGCCATCGCACAGAAGATCGGCATCATCGACGACATCGCCTACCAGACCAACTTGCTGGCGCTGAACGCCGCGATCGAGGCGGCCCGTGCCGGCGAGCATGGCAAGGGCTTTGCCGTGGTTGCCGCCGAGGTACGCAAGTTGGCCGAACGCAGCCAGGTGGCGGCTCAGGAAATTGGCGAGCTGGCCGGCTCCAGCGTGAAGCTGGCCGAACACGCCGGCCAACTGCTCGACGCGATGGTGCCGTCGATCAGCAAGACCTCCGACCTGGTGCAGGAAATTGCCTCCGCCAGCCAGGAGCAGAGCGCCGGCGTGACCCAGATCAACCAGGCGGTCGGCCAGC
Source organism: Pseudogulbenkiania sp. AW2-16 (assembly GCF_056824575.1). NCBI lineage: Bacteria > Pseudomonadati > Pseudomonadota > Betaproteobacteria > Neisseriales > Chromobacteriaceae > Pseudogulbenkiania > Pseudogulbenkiania sp. AW2-16. The sequence continues at coordinate 3,808,797 of NZ_CP157668.1, forward strand.
TCAACCAGACCACCCAGCAGAGTGCGTCGTCGTCCGAGGAACTGGCCGCCACGGCCGAGGAAATGGGCGCCCAAGCAGAGCAGCTGCAAGGGCTGATGGCATTCTTCCGCACCGAGAGCGCGGCCCGCCAACGTAGCCCAGCCCGCCACGGCGCTGCCGCCCAGGCCCATTCCCCCGTTCCGGCACGGAGCCATCCGGCGAGCAAGTCGCCCGTCCTGGCGAGCACCGAACCGGAATTCGAACATTTCTGAGGAGCCGTCATGGACCAGAGCACTGCGCTTGTCCGTCAGGACCCACCGGCCACATTCGTGGCCGCCCCCGGAGTCCAGCAATTCCTCACCTTCATGCTGAACGCCGAGGCATTTGCTGTTGGCATCCTCAACATCAAGGAGATCATCGAATACGGCCAGTTGACCGGCATCCCGTTGATGCCAGCCTTCATCCGCGGCGTGATCAATCTACGCGGTGCGGTGGTACCGGTGATCGACCTATCGGCACGCTTCGGCGCAAGACCGACCGAGGTTGCACGTCGCACCTGCATCGTCATTGTCGAGATGCATCACCAGGAGGATGACAGCGAGGTCCAGCAGGATATCGGCATCCTGGTCGACAGCGTGAACGAGGTATTGGAGATACCCTCCGGCGAAATCGAACCGGCGCCGGCCTTCGGTGCCAACATCCGTGCCGATTTCATCCGCGGCATGGGCAAAGTGGCGGGTGGTTTCGTCATCATTCTCGATCTCGACCGTGTGCTGTCGATCACCGAGATGAGCCAGATTGCCACGCTCGCTCATCCCGGGACTGCACTGGCGCCGTCCTGAAGCACAGCAGCGATACGGTTGGAAAGGATGGAGAGAACCCGGCAACGCCCAGCGATCGCCAGGCGTTGCCTTGTTCCCTCTCGGGTCACACCAGCAAATCACACACCTTGCGTCATCTCGTCGGCGATGAGACGACGGCAGCACTGTATTGAAGCCATGCCAATGAATATTGCGTGTTCTCGTTCCAGACCGAGGTGCTTATGGACAATCCCCCCTCTCCGATCACGAGTTTGCCCTCTTCCAGCGGCTGATCCATCGCCTGGCCGGCATCAACCTGACCACCGGCAAGAAGGTGCTGCTGGCCGGTCGTCTCGCCAAACGCCTGCGCCATCACGGGCTGAGCCACTTCGACGAATACTACCGCCTGCTCGCCAGCGGCGAGCACCCGGCCGAGGTGCAGTTGATGGTCGACCTGCTAACCACCCATGAAACCTGTTTTTTCCGTGAAGCTGCTCACTTTGACTTCCTGCACGATTTCGCCGTCAGTCGGCGCGGCACAGCGTTCCGGGTATGGAGTGGCGCCTGTTCTTCCGGCGAAGAGCCTTACTCCATCGCCATGGTGCTGGCCGAAACCCTCGGCTTGTCCGCCTCCTGGGAGATCGTGGCTTCCGACATCAGCCTGCCGACACTGGAACAAGCGAAGCACGGCCACTATCCGATCGAGCGCGCCAAGAACATCCCGGATGAATTGCTGAAAACCTACTGCCTTAAAGGAGTCGGCAGCCAGACCGGAACCTTTCTGATCGGGCAGGCATTACGTGAGCGGGTTCGCTTCTGCCAGTTGAACCTGGCAGCGCTCGGCGCCAATAGCATTGGCCAGTTCGACATCATCTTCCTGCGCAATGTAATGATTTATTTCGATAGCGACACCAAGCGCAGCGTCGTGGCCAAAATGCTGCCGCATCTCAAGCGCGATGGCATGTTCATCGTCGGCCACTCCGAAACCCTGAACGGGGTGACCGACGAACTGGTTTCACTGCGCCCGACGCGGTATTGCCGGCCCGAATGCAAACGATGAAAGACTCTGTTGCGGCAGATGAAAACCAGCGCGTGACACAGCCTCCCGCAGAGGGGATGAAACGATCCACAACATGAGCCAGCACAAGACAATGAGCGAGCCAATCAAGGTAATGATCGTCGACGACTCCGCCGTGGTACGGCAAGTCGTCCGGCAGGCACTGGAACGCGAGCCAGGCATCCGTGTTATTGGAGCCGCCTCGGACCCGCTGTTCGCCCTGACGCATATGCAACGCGACTGGCCGGATGTGATCGTGCTGGACATCGAAATGCCGCGTATGGATGGCCTGACCTTTCTGAAAAAAATCATGAGCGAGCGGGCGACCCCCGTCGTGATCTGCTCGTCGCTGGCCGAAACCGGCACCGCCGCGGCGATGAATGCGCTGGCTGCCGGCGCCGTTTCGATCATCACCAAACCCAAAATGGGGGTGAAACAGTTTCTCGAAGACAGTGCCAACGACGTCATACACGCCGTCCGGGCCGCCTCTCGCGCCAATGTCAGCCGCCTGGCGTCACGCACGCGGCCGCCATTGGCCCCCTCGCCCAAGCTATCGGCCGACGCCGTCATCAGCAGCGGGCTCGGTCGCGGGGCGAGCATGATCAGCACCACCGAACGTATCGTCGCCATCGGCACCTCCACCGGCGGCACCCAGGCACTGGAGACGGTGCTGCCCCGGCTGCCTGCCACATGTCCGGGCATGGTCATCGTCCAGCACATGCCGGAGCGCTTTACCGCGATGTTTGCCGAACGCCTCAACAGCCTGTGCCAGATAGAAGTGCGCGAGGCCCGCCACGGCGACCGCGTGATGCCGGGGCGGGCCCTCATCGCTCCCGGAGGCAAGCATATGCTGCTGGCACGCAATGGCGCCCAATATACCGTTGAAATCATCGACGGACCGCTGGTTAACCGGCACCGCCCTTCGGTGGATGTCCTGTTCCGCTCATGTGCGAAGTTCGCCGGACGCAATGCCCTCGGCATGATCATGACCGGCATGGGGGATGACGGGGCACGTGGCCTCAAGGAAATGCACGAGGCCGGCGCCAGGACGATCGCCGAAGACGAATCGACCTGCGTGGTGTTTGGCATGCCCAAGGAGGCCATCGCGCTCGGCGGTGTCAGTGAGGTCGTTTCGCTGCATCGCATCGCCCCAATCATCGAACATTATGGTTACTGATATGTCACCACCGCGGGTTGAAACGGTACTGATCGTCGATGACAGCCTGGTGCAAAGGCTGCATGTGGTGGGGCTACTTCGACAGTTTGGCATACAAGGCATTCTTGAGGCCGTCGATGGCATGCAGGCACTTGAGCTGCTGGCCGGTCTCGACACGCTTCCACACCTGATCGTAGTCGACCTCGAGATGCCGGGCATGGATGGCGTCGAATTCATCCTGCAGATGATGAAGCGCAACGTCATGGCACCCCTGGTCATCTCATCGAACAGGGATCTTTCCTTGATCTGCAGCGTCGAGAATATGGCACAAGCACTGGGAATACCCATCCTAGCCGCTTGGAAAAAACCGCTGACCAAGCAACACCTTGCCGAGATATTGCACCACAGTCCGGATCGGCCGCCCCCTCCCCTTCAGCACCAGAGACCCACAAGGAGGCCTCCAGCACCGGTGCCCACGAGCTGGCTTTGGCCATCTCCCGCCATCAACTCCTGCCTTATTATCAACCTCAAATAGACCTGAAAAGCGGCACGATCACCGGTGTGGAAGTGCTGGCACGCTGGCCCCACGCTAAAAAGGGCTTCATTCCCCCGGACCACTTCATCCCACTGGCCGAAAAGCACAGGCTGATACACGACCTGACGCTGGAGATCGCGGGCCAGGCCTTTGCCCAGGCCGCCCATTGGCGACGGAGCGGAGTACACCTGACGGTTGCCGTCAACTTGTCACCTCGGTTGCTGGATTTGCCCGATTTCGTCAGCGAGGTTGACGCCTTGTTGCAGCAGTATCAGCTACCCGCAGCACAAGTGATCTGGGAGGTCACCGAAAGCTCCCTGGCTGCCGACCTTGGCATAGCACTGGCCAATCTGGCACGACTGCGCCTGAAGGGGTTCGGCCTGTCCATCGACGACTATGGCACCGGCTTTTCGTCAATGCAGCAGCTCTCGCGCATCCCCTTCACCGAACTCAAGATCGACCGCTCTTTCGTGCATCGCGCCCACCAGCGCGAGCACCTGCGGGTCATTCTGCAGTCCGCCCTGGACATGGCTCACAAGATGAGCCTGGTTACGGTGGCAGAAGGCATAGAAACGCTCGAGGACTGGAAATTGCTGCGGGAGTTTGGATGTAACCTGGCGCAGGGCTACTTTATTGCCAAGCCCATGCCCAGCGAAACTTTCACCGGCTGGGTAAAAACACAAAACACGCGACGCCATGGTCGGCGTGGCAGCTGAACCCGTATTGTCTGTCGGACCAGCCGCCCCAGCCGGTTGCGCCGCGAGCGTAATTCGATGGATTTGCCTCTGAGTCTCGGGGCACCAAACCGCCCTTAGCTTGAAGCTGTCAGAACAGGCAGCACACCCTTTCAAAGCAAGCCGAATAGACCTCGTTCATCTTGCCAAATTCTATCCATGCCCTCCTGAGGAACATCAAGCCGAGGTCATGATGCGGACCCGCTGAAACCAGAGTCTTTTCCAGCGCTCCACCTTCTCGCTGGCGGTCAGCGCCTTCGGCGAAACCGGAATGCTCTCGCCAAAGCGCACAACACCATCGATAGCCCGGCTGTTTACGACAGCGAAACTCCGCCGCTCGCCTTGGTCATCTTGATAATGAATGGCAACCAGCACACCACATGCCATGCACACCAGACAATCCGCGATCCCCGCACCTTGGCGATATCGCGTCACCATGTGCTCGTCTTGCAGACGAATGAGCAGCGAACCATCCGGGTCAGCCACATACGCCGCGCCGTGCTTATGGCAAAAATCGCAGTCGCATGCCCGCGGGCGATACGTTTCCGGGACATGGGGAAGCGTCATTTCGAAGTGGATATTTCCGCAATGACACCCGCCGTTCAGTCTGTGCATGACAACTCCCCCGATGCCTGAATCAAAGACAACATCCTGACAGACATCCATTCCCATGTCCCTGCCGCCCCCGACCTGCTTTGTTCCTTGCCGACGGTGGCTATTGCTCTACCCCTGAAACACCCTGCGGGCCGGTCCTCGACATGGGGATCGGTCTTCAAGAGGAGGAGCTCATCATAGCCCCCCACTGTCGCCGAAAAATTTTGCCTAGCCAGGAAAAATGTTCACCAATCATAGACACAATATGTCAAGAGGGGCGATATGGCTGTGCCAAAGCAGACGAAAAAGCCCTCTCGGGACAAAAATCGCCCCAGTGTTTATATTGGTTACTTTGATTGCAAACAACATGCCAAGGAAACCATGATCGATCTTTCCGCTTTTCCCATCACGAAGAAATGGCCCGCACACCATCCTGACCGTATCCAGCTCTATTCCTTGCCGACGCCCAACGGCGTCAAGGTATCGATCATGCTGGAAGAAACCGGCCTGGCTTACGAGCCGCATCTCGTAAGCTTCGAAACCAACGACCAGATGTCGCCGGAGTTCCTGTCGCTCAATCCGAACAACAAGATTCCGGCAATCATCGATCCGAACGGTCCGGGAGGAAAGCCGCTGCCGCTGTTCGAATCCGGTGCGATTCTCGTCCATCTTGCCGACAAGGCGGGGAAATTCATGCCGCAGGATCCGGCGGGCCGCTACGAGACGCTGCAATGGCTGATGTTCCAGATGGGCGGCATCGGCCCGATGTTTGGACAGGTGGGGTTCTTCAACAAGTTCGCCGGCAGGGAGTACGAAGACAAGCGACCGCGCGACCGCTACATTGCCGAGTCCAGACGCTTGCTTGGCGTACTCAACCAGAGACTCGCCGACCGCAAGTGGATCATGGGAGAGGCCTACACGATTGCCGACATAGCGACCTTCCCCTGGGTGCGCAACCTGATCGGTTACTACGAGGCCGGTGAACTGGTGGGGATTGCGGATTTTCCGCATGTCACACGCGCGTTGGATCAATTCCTTGCACGCCCCGCCGTGGCAAGAGGACTGACCATTCCCAGCCGAAACGCAGCTCCTGTGTAAGACCGTACGAAAGCCTCATCAAGCTATCCACAGCCATCGCTGAATAACCCTGTGGATAAGCCATGAATAACCCGAAAAACCCTTTTCGGGTTAGCCACTTGCCGTTACCGCCCAAAAAACCGTCAAAATCCTGCAAGATTTCCCCACAAACTCACAACCCGGCTGAATAGTGCCGTGGACAATCTGTGGAAAACAGCAACAAGATATTGTTACAAAAGAGGAAAATCAAGCCGGTTAAAAAATAGGCAAAAGCGTGTTACACCAACGAAATCCCTCGTGACATACGCGCCCTCTTCGGCAAGGTTTTACAGCAATTTACCCGGGTTCATCACCCCGTTCGGATCGAACACTGCCTTGATGGCACGCATCAGCGCGATCTCCTCGACACTGCGCGTCACATCCAGATAATCGCGCTTCAAGAGGCCGACGCCGTGTTCGGCCGACATGCTGCCGCCGAATTCCCCCACCAGGGAGAAAACGTGTTCGTTGACCTGCTCGCAGGCGCGGCGGAAGTCGTCCAGTTCCAGCTCGTCGGGCTTCAGGATATTGATGTGCAGGTTGCCGTCGCCGATATGGCCATACCACAGCACCTCGAAATCCGGGTATTCGCGCGACAGGATGGCATCGAGCCGTTCGACGAAGGCCGGCACCCGGCTCACCGTTACCGCGATGTCGTTCTTGTAAGGCTTGTAGGGGGTGATCGACTCGCTGATGTCCTCGCGCAGCCGCCACAGGTCCTTGGTCTGCTGCTCGGACTGCGACAGCACCCCGTCCACCAGCCAGCCCTGTTCGACGCACGCCTCAAACACGGCCAGGGCCACCTCCTCGGCATCGGCGGCCAGTTTCTCGAACTCTAGCAGCACGTAGTAGTCGGCTTCGCCCTCGAACGGCCGCTTGACGTGGCCGCGCGCCAGGACGTGGCGCATCGCTTTTTCCGAGAAAAACTCGAAGGCGTTGAGATCGAGCCGTTCGCGGAAGGCGTGGAACAGCTTCATGATGTCGGTCAACTGCGGCACCGCCAACACCATTACCCCCAGCTCGGCCGGCTGACGAGCCAGCTTCAGGGTGGCATCGACGATGAAGCCGAGCGTCCCTTCCGAGCCGACGAAGAGGTGGCGCAGGTCGTAGCCGGTATTGTTCTTGGCGAGCCCATTATTCAGCCGCAGCACTTCACCTTTGCCGGTGACCACGGTCAGCCCCGCCACCCACTCGCGCGTCATTCCGTAGCGCACCACCTTGATACCGCCTGCGTTGGTGGCGATGTTGCCGCCGATCTGACTCGATCCGCGCGAGGCGAAGTCCACCGGGTAGTAGAGCCCATTTTCGGCAGCGAACTGCTGCAGTACCTCGGTGATGACGCCGGCCTGGCAGCGCACGGTGCGCGCGACCGGGTCGAAGTCGCTGATGGCCTTCATGCGGTCGAACGACACCACCACCTCGCCCTGCCGCGCCACGGCCCCGCCGGACAATCCGGTACGGCCGCCGGACGGCACCAGCGCTACCTGCTCACGGTTGGCCCACTGCACGACGGCAACGACCTCGTCCACGGTTTGCGGGAACACCACGGCGGACGGCGCGGGCTGGTAGTAGCGGGTCCAGTCCAGCCCGTAGCGGGCCAGGGAATCGGCATCGGTGGCAACGCGGTCGGCACTGAACATGGCATGCAGCTCGGCAAGCAGGCGGGGAGCGATCATCGGCAACTCTCTGGTCAAGACGGAAAATCCGGAGTAATAATGAATAATACTTGAGTTTTTTGGTCAACAACGGAACCCGGCATGCAAAACCTTTCGCTCGCCAAGGACAAGATCAAGATACTGCTTCTGGAGGGAGTCCACCAGACGGCAGTCGACAGCTTCCGTCAGGACGGTTACAGCCAGATCGACTATCACAAGAAGGCACTGGCCCCGGAAGAGCTGCTCGAACGCATCGCCGACGCCCATATCATCGGCATCCGCTCGCGCAGCCGGCTGACCGACGAGGTCTTCGCCGCCGCCAACAAGCTGATGGCGGTCGGCTGTTTCTGCATCGGCACCAACCAGGTCAACCTCAAGGCCGCCGCCCGCCACGGCATCCCCGTATTCAACGCGCCGTTCTCCAATACCCGTTCCGTCGCCGAACTGGTGATTGCCGAGGCGATCATGCTGATGCGCGGCATCCCGGAGAAAAGCACGCTGGCCCATCGCGGCGGCTGGTTGAAATCGGCCGACAACAGCTACGAGGTGCGCGGCAAGACGCTGGGCATCGTCGGCTATGGCCACATCGGTACCCAGGTCGGCATCCTCGCCGAATCCCTCGGCATGAAGGTGGCGTTCTACGACACGGAGAACAAGCTGCCGCTAGGGAACGCCCACCAAGTCGCAACGCTCAAGGAACTACTCAGCCAAGCCGACGTGGTCACGCTGCACGTGCCGGAAACGCCTGACACCCAGGACATGATCGGCGCCACCGAGCTTTCGGCGATGAAACCCGGCGCCCACCTGATCAACGCCTCGCGCGGCACCGTGGTGGACATTGAAGCGTTGGCCGAAGCGCTGCGCCGCAAGCACCTGCACGGCGCCGCCATCGATGTCTTTCCTGTCGAGCCCGAGGGCAACGGCGAGGCGTTCAGCTCGCCGCTATGCGAGTTCGACAACGTGATCCTGACTCCGCACATCGGCGGCAGCACGCTGGAGGCGCAGGCCAACATCGGCGGCGAAGTGGCCGCCAAGCTGATCAAATACTCCAACAACGGCTCGACGCTGACCGCGGTGAACTTCCCGGAGGTCTCGCTGCCCGAGCATCGCGGCAAATGCCGGCTGCTGCACATCCACAAGAATCAGCCCGGCGTACTGGCGCGCATCAACGACGAGTTTTCGCGCGCCGGCATCAACATCGCCGGCCAGTACCTGCAGACCAACGAGGAGATCGGCTACGTGGTGATCGAGATCGACAGCGCCGCCAGTCAGACCGCGCTGGAGACCCTGCAGCGCATTGAGGGCACCCTGCGCTGCCGCGTGCTGTACTAAGCACTCCTCCGCCAAAGCCCCCTCCGGAAAAAGCAAAACCCCGCCAACCGGCGGGGTTTTTAGTTCGAGCGGACAACCGCGCGAAAGGATCAGGCGACCGCGGGTTCCTTCATCAGGATCGAGATCAGCGAGGCCACCTTGGCCTTGAGCTCGCGGCGATCGACGATCATGTCGATGGCGCCCTTCTCCAGCAGAAACTCGGAACGCTGGAAGCCTTCCGGCAGGGTCTCGCGCACGGTCTGCTCGATGACACGCGGACCGGCAAAACCGATCAGCGCACCCGGCTCACCGATCACCACGTCGCCGAGGAAGGCGAACGAAGCCGAAACGCCGCCCATGGTCGGGTCGGTCAGGATCGAGATGAACGGCAGCTTGTGGTCGGTCAGCAATTGCAGCGCGGCACTGGTCTTGGCCATCTGCATCAGCGAGTTCAGGCCTTCCTGCATGCGCGCGCCGCCGGAGGCGGAAACGCAGATGAACGGCGCCTTGGCTTCCACCGCAGCTTGTACGCCGCGCACGAAACGCTCCCCCACCACCGAGCCCATCGAACCACCGATGAACTTGAATTCGAACGACGCCACCACCGCCGGCAGCGTCAGGATGCTGCCCTGCATCACCACCAGGGCGTCGTCTTCGCCGGTGGCGTTCTGCGCCGCCACCAGACGATCGGGGTAACGCTTGCCGTCCTTGAACTTCAGGATATCAACCGGTTTGACTTCGGCACCGATCTCGCGGCGGCCTTCGGTATCCAGCAACATACCCAGGCGATCCCGTGCAGAGACCGCGTGATGATGGTTACACTTCGGGCAAACCTGCAGATTGCTTTCCAGGTCGGTGTAATACAGCACCGCTTCACAGGCCGGGCACTTGCTCCACAGCCCCTCCGGTACCGCCGAGGACTTTTCGGCGCGATTCTCGCGCTTGATCTTCGGCGGCAGGAGTTTATTCAACCAGCTCATGCTGACTCCTTGCTCATTCGCTCCGGCAACAACAGGTTGGCCGAAGCATGATTGCCCCGCGGCACGAAACCGCGGGGACATGTACTAACTAATGGCGGCCTTCAGTTCGGCGACCAGGGGCGTCAACCGCTCGCGAGCGGTCTCGGGCGTTGCCGCCTCGATTTCCTGGACCAGACGGCTTCCCACCACGACAGCATCGGCCGTGACGGCAATGGCACGCGCGGTTGCACCGTCGCGAATACCGAAGCCGACACCGATAGGCACATGAATGTATTGTCTAAGGGCGGCAATTTTACGCGCTACGTCGTCAATGTCCAGATTTCCAGCACCGGTCACGCCTTTCAGTGACACATAGTAAACATAGCCGCGCGCATGACGAGCGATCTCGGCCACCCGCTGGAGCGGTGTGGTCGGCGCCAACAGGAAGATCGGGTCGATACTTTCCTGTTGCAGCGCAGTGGCCAGTTCCTCCGCCTCTTCCGGCGGGCAATCGACCGTCAACATACCGTCCACCCCGGCGGCGGCGGCACGCTTGGCAAATTCAGCATAGCCCATGGCACACAGCGGATTCAGGTAACCCATCAGCACCACCGGCGTGGTGCTGTTGGTCTTGCGGAACTCGGCGACCATGTCGAGCACATGGCGCAGGCCGACCTTGTGTGCCAGCGCGCGCTCGGAGGCTCTTTGAATCACCGGACCGTCGGCCATCGGATCGGAAAACGGCACCCCCAGCTCGATGATGTCGGCGCCGCCCTCGACCAGGCCATGCATCAGGCTCACGGTCAGATCCGGATGAGGATCCCCAGCGGTAATGAACGGAATCAGGGCCTTCTTGCCGGCCAGTGCGGCAAAACATGCTGCAATACGTGACATGCTTACTCCTGCTTACAAGGTCAGGCCGGACAGGCTGGCCACGGTATTGATGTCCTTGTCGCCGCGACCGGACAGGTTGACCAGAATGACCTGATCCTTGCTCATGGTCGGTGCCGTCTTGGCCGCCCATGCCAGGGCGTGGCTGGACTCGAGCGCCGGGATGATACCCTCGTAGCGGCACAGGTCGTGGAATGCCTTGAGCGCCTCGTCGTCATTGATCGCGGTGTATTCGGCGCGACCGATATCCTTGAGGTAGCTGTGTTCCGGGCCCACCCCCGGGTAGTCCAGGCCGGCGGACACCGAGTGCGTCTCGATGATCTGACCGTCTTCATCCTGCATCAGGTAACTCTTGAAGCCGTGCAGCACGCCCGGCTTGCCGATGGACAGCGGTGCGGCATGGCGACCGGTCTCGACACCGTCCCCACCCGCCTCGACACCAACCATGCGCACGCCGTCGACGCCGATGTACGGATAGAACAGGCCAATGGCGTTGGAACCGCCACCGACACACGCCACCACCACGTCCGGCTGGCGACCGATCATTTCCGGCATCTGCACCTTGCATTCCTCGCCGATCACGGTCTGGAAGTCGCGCACCAGCATCGGGTAGGGATGCGGACCGGCGGCAGTACCCAGGATGTAGAACGTGCTGTCGACGTTGGTCACCCAGTCGCGCATCGCTTCGTTGAGCGCATCCTTGAGCGTCTTGGAGCCGGATTCGACCGGCACCACGGTGGCGCCCAGCAGCTTCATGCGGTACACGTTGGGCGACTGGCGCTTGACGTCTTCCGCCCCCATGTACACCACGCATTCGAGGCCATAACGGGCGGCCACGGTGGCCGACGCCACGCCGTGCTGGCCGGCTCCGGTCTCGGCGATCACGCGCTTCTTGCCCATGCGCCGGGCCAGCAATGCCTGGCCGATGGTGTTGTTGACCTTGTGCGCGCCGGTGTGATTCAGGTCTTCGCGCTTGAGATAGATCTGCGCCCCGCCCAGCAGTTCGGACCAGCGTTTGGCGTGGTAGATCGGCGAAGGGCGGCCGACATAATGCTTCAGTTCGTAATGAAACTCTTCCCAGAACGCCGGGTCAGCCTTGGCGTGTGCGTATTCTTCGTTGAGTTCAGCCAATGCCGCCATCAGCGTTTCGGCGACGTAGATGCCACCATACGGACCGAAATGGCCGCGGACATCCGGAAAATCATACCGATCCATGCCTTGCTCCTGATATGAATGCCGCCATCTTGGCCGCATCCTTGATTCCTTTTCCTTGCTCCACCCCGCTCGACACATCCACGGCGGCGGGTTGAACCTTTGTCACAGCATCCTGCACATTGTCCGGCGTCAACCCCCCGGACAGGATCAGCGGCAACGGCAGATTCGCTGGCAGCAGCGTCCAGTCGAACACCGCGCCGGTACCGCCATGAGCGCCCTCAACGAAGGCGTCGGCCAGCAAACCACGCGCATCGTGATAGGCCGCCGCCCATTCTAGCAAATCCACCCCCGGCCTGACCCGCACAGCCTTGAGATAGGGTCGGGAGAACGAGCGGCAAAACTCGGGAGACTCCTCGCCGTGGAACTGCAGAATGTCTACCGGGCAGGCGTCGAGCACACGGCGCACGAAAGCTTCGTCAGGATTAACGAACAGGGCCACCACACTGACGAAAGGCGGCAGCACCCGCACGATGGTCCGCGCCTGCTCCAACGAGAGATTGCGCGGGCTTTTCTCGTAAAACACCAGGCCGATGGCGTCGGCACCCAAACGGGCCGCTTCGACCCCGTCTTCCGGCCGGGTGATACCGCAAATTTTTACTCGGGGAAGCATCTCATCTCCACAATGTCAGCCGGGCGGGGTCGCTCGCCGCCGTCACGCCAAACGACTCGGGGTACCCTACTCCGGTCAGATACAGGCCATCCGGCATGAAGGTAGGGGGCGTGACGACGGTCCCGAGCCGACAACAGATCGACCATGTCCTCCGGACTGAGCGTCCCCTTGCCGATATACACCAGTGCGCCGACGATGTTGCGCACCATGTGATGCAGAAAGGCATCCGCCAGCAGGTCGAAGCGGATGAAACCGTCCGCCTCGTGAATATCCAGCCGCTGCAGGTGTTTGACCGGCGACTTGGCCCGGCATTCGGCAGCCCGGAAGCTGGAAAAATCGTGCCGTCCCAACAGATGAGCAGCCGCTTCCCGCATCGCCTCCACATCCAGCGGCTGGTGATACCAGCCTACCTTGCCCGCCAGGAGGCAGCTGCGCACCGGGTGGGTCAGCAGGAAATAGCTGTAGGAACGCGAAAAGGCCGAGAAGCGCGCATGGAACTCCTCGCCCACCTGCTTGGCCCAGACCACGGCGATGTCCGCCGGCAGGTGGCTGTTGACGCCACGCACCCAGGCATTCTCCGGACGCTCGACCTCCACATCGAAATGCACCACCTGCATCAGGGCATGGACTCCGGCATCGGTCCGGCCGGCGGCCACCGTATTTATTGGTGCGCAGGCGATGTGCGACAAGGCCAGATTCAGTTTGTCCTGCACGGTATTGCCGTGCGGCTGGCTTTGCCAGCCTGCAAACGCCCTGCCGTCGTACTCGACCCCCAACGCCACTCTCATGCAACCGCCTTCATGACCACTCCCATACCCACCGCCAACGACACCAGTACCACGCTATCGGATGCCCTCCAGCGGTAAACCCTCAACTGTACCCCATCCGGCGCAGGTAACGCCATGGCTTCGGCCACGAGGGAGCGCCAGGCACTTCGCGTGCGCGGCCGCGTCGCCGCCAGCAACTGCTCGGCATAGGAAAGGGTCAAGCACAGGCGCAAGGCAAAACGCTCCGATGACAGGCCCACCCAGTGCAAGGGACGTAGGAGGAACAGCAGGCCAGCCAGCACCCCATCCCGTCCCACCGCCAACCAGATACCACGAATCAGCCACACCAGAATGAGCAGCCGCAAGACATGACGCGCTCCTTCGGCCAACCCCTCACGCGTCGGCGCCCAGGCGGCATCGAACAAGGCATCGCCCGGCACCGACCACCCCATGGTCAACCACAACGTCAGCAACAGCCAGCGCATCCGGCGCAGCGACTGCCCTACCCCCGTCCGCTCTTGCACGTTGAGCAGCACCGCGGCGACCACGGCCAAGAACGACAACGGCACCAGGGGTAGAAACTGCACCACCAGTGCCGCCATCAGCCAACACAGCAAGATTGCCGCGGGATGGAACGTCTCAGTCAGATCAAGCCGAATCTTCAGACTCCTTCAACAAGGCCTTGGCCGCCTCAGTATCCCCCATCTCCATGTACAGCCGCGCCAGTTTCTGTTTGTCCGAAGCCGATTGAGGTACCTCGGCGGCCAGGGGAACCTCAGCAGCAAGGGAGGCCTGGGTTGGCACGGCCGATCCATCACCTGGCACGACGGGGGGAACCGCCGCTCGTGCCACCACACCAGCAGCCGGAATAGACGCTGCTGCCGCCGCCGCGACACCTTCGGCGCGCGCAAGCGGCTCCATGTCAAATAACGGATTGCCCGGCAGGGTTACCCGCCCCAGCTCGCAGACACGCTGCCACAAGGTACTATCCTTGCCAAACACGCCTTTCGCCGCCGTCGCCTCGAGGATGAAGGGCTGTTTGTCCGGCAGCGCGGACAAGGCTTCCAGCAATTTAAACCGTACATCCTGCCGCATCGGCTCCCGCACCAGCCCTTCTCGCAGCAAGGCCAAGGCCTGATCGGTACGGCCATAAGCAAGATAGACCTCCGCCTCGGCCACCAGGTCGACCGGGCTCAAGTCGATTCCCCCGCCCTGCTTGCCGCCCGCCATCAAGGTGGTGAGCGGCCCCATCGTCAGCAGGGACGGATTGGCACCAACGCTCAACGCCGTTGCAAGCCCGTTCGCACTGCCGGCTTGCCGATTCCGGCGTCGCCGCAACCACCACCACCCCCCGCCCAGCAATGCCACGCCCGCAGCACCGGCACTATAGAGATAAGGAGAATTGTCGCCCAATGCCTTGCCCAGGCTCTCCATCGCGCCGGGCTCAGTACCGGCAGCGTTTCCGACCGGCGCGGTCTTGGTTGTAGGCGCCTTGAGCGGGGCAGAATGGGCTGCCTCCTGCTGCAAGGCATTCAGCCGTTGCTGCAGCGCCTGAAGGCGCTGCTCCGCCACCGCGAGCAGTTGGTCCTGCTGCTGAAGCCGGCGTTTCAACTGTTCCTCCCTCTGCGCCTCCTTGCTGGGCTGTACAACCTTATCGCCGACCACAGGCACGGCCGCAGCCGCAGCTGGAGCGACCACAGGAGCAGTTGCTGGCACGGGAGCAGCAAGCTGAGCTGGAGCAGCAGAAGGCTCTTTCACGGTTGCCTTATTGCCACCCGGTGGCGCCTCGCCAATGCGCCAATTTGCCGGATAGGCCAGTTGCGCCCCGGCTTTCAGCCTGTCGACATCACCGGCGATAAAGGCTTGCGGATTGGCGGTATGCAGCCGGCGAATCACCTGCCCCACCGAGCCCGCGCCCTCAGTGCGCTGCGCGATAGCCCCGAGCGTGTCCCCGCGCCCGACCCGATAGACCTTAGTCTTTGCCGCATCACGAACCACGCCGGCAGCCTCTCCCCGAGAAGAACCGGCAATCTGACGGGCAGTTTCAGGGGGTCGAACAACAGCGAATAGCTTCTTGCCAGTTTAAGGGTGCCGACTCCGACCTCGAGCCGCAGCGAGAGCATGGGTTCTTCGACGATTTGAGAGGAGAAAAGCCGCAGCACCGTCTTACCGCTCGCTGACTTGACAAACTCGTAGCCTATCGACGCTAGCAAATGGGCCTGCTGTGCCCTCACCGCACCACTGGGCAGCACCACGGCAGAGAGCTGCTTGTGCTCGGCATGAAGCCGCCCCAACACCTCCACTTCGGCAAGCAAGGGCTCGCCAACAAAGGACTGCACCTTGAGTTCACCAAGTCCCAGCGGTGTTAGCCGGGCATGATGATCGGCAGTGACAGCAGCTTTCTTGCCTTCGTCATCAGGCAGGGGGTGACGTTTTGGGTGGCGTGGCCCATCGCGGCGGTAATCCACGTCGAATTCGCGCACCAGGCGCCCGGCAGGCCAGCTGATTTCCACGGCAAAATGCAGCGTGGGCTCATCGAAATTGGCTGGGCCGGCAACACGTACTTTCGAGAGCGTTCCATCGGCCTGCTGCACCAGAGAGAACTGGAGCTTGCCGGCTGATGGCGTGTACGGGGAGATCAGAGGGTAGTGATTGCGGTCGGCTAGTCCAATTGACGCGTTGGCGCCAACGGCTTCATCGACCAGGGGAATTTCCGCCTCAAAAGGCTCCCCGTCCGAGGACAGCACCTTGATCGGCCCCAACCCGGCATGGGCCTGCACCGCGACCCCCAAAGAAGACAGCAAAGCGGCAATCGCCGTCATTCTGATGACAGAGTCCATTCTGTTCATTCCCTGTCTAGCAAGCCTCCGGTGGAGCCGAAACGAACCAGCCCTCGAAGGAGGGCCGGAGTTTCACGATCAAGAACCTATCTTGGCCAGCAATTGTTCCGCCTCCGCCTTCAGCCCACCCTGGGCTTCGGAAAGCAGATCTTCCAGCACTTCCTTGGCGCCGTCCTTATCTCCCATATCCAGATAAACCTTGGCCAGATCGAGTTTGGTGGACAAAGGATCGTCATTGACCGACAAGCCCTCCAGCGAGGCGGCCTCCGGTGCCGACTCGGCCCCCAGCATACCTTCGTAGAGGGCGTCAAAACCGGCCGAACCTGTCTCTTCGAGCCCCAGATCGGGAGCCGTATCGGCTTTACCCTGCTGCCCAGCCTTGCCGGACGGCTCGCTCAACATCGAATCGAGATTGAAGTCGAAATCGAGCAGATTTTCCTGCATCGCCTCCGAGGCTGCCGGGTCACCCTGTGTGGCGCCCGCCTCCGGCTTCTTGGCAGAGAGGTCAAAAGCGGCATCCAGGTCGAAATCGAGCATATTCCCCGGATTGGCCTCCTCCGCAAGCCCGGAGGGTGGTGCTTCGGCAAACAGAGCGGCGCGCAACGGGTCGTCGCTTTCGGCCAGACTGGATTGTGTAACAGGAGCGCTCGGTGCCTTTGCTGGCTCGCGGGGAGCAGCGGCGTTTTCTGCCGGCATCGGCGGGGAAGCAGGGGCCGAGGGCTGCCCGAACAGTTCGTGATCAAGGTCAATCGCCGCCGCCGGCGCCGCAGTCTGGGCGCTCGCCCCCGGGGCAGAGTCAAGCAGCTGATACAGTGGATTACCCGGATCGAGTACCGCCCCCATCGCCGCCGCCTTGGCCCAATGCGGGCCCTTGCCGTCGAATGCCGCATACAGTTCGCGCGCGCGCGACTCAAAGCCTTCCTTGTCCTGCCGCCCGGCGTGGATTTCCATCAATTTCAAACGTACTTCGTGGCGTGACGGATCGCGGCTCAGCGCATCTTTGAGAATCTCCTCGGCCTGCGCATCCCTACCGTAGGCGATATACACCTCCGCCTCGGCAATCGGATCAACCTCGGCCGTGTCGATAGCCCCCACCGACTGCGTGAAGTTGGCCATGAAAGAATGGCCTCCGCCGATGGCCGACGCCCCACCCTGGAGGTTGATGTTGGAGCTGGCTCCGCTACCGAGCACGGCACCGGCATTGCCGGACGAAAGCTTGAGTGCAGAAGACAAGGACGGGGCCTGACGGCGACGGCGCGCCACCACCACTCCCAAGGCTGCCAACAGCGCAATGGCGGCGCCACCACCGACCAGTGGCAGATTGTCGACCAGCGAATCGACCCACGACGGTCCAGCCGCCGCATCCCCGGTCTTGGCGCCGCCACCGGCCGCCGGCTTGGCAACTTCATGACTGTTCTGCAACGCCTTGATTTGAGCCTCGAGTGTAGCAATGCGCTTTTCGGCATCTTTCAATGCCTGCTCGCGGCTGGCCACTTGCTGCTCTACATCGGACAATTTTTCGTCCGTAGGCGCCGACGTTTCCGGCGCCATCAGTTTCAGCACCTCCCCACCCTTGACCGGCTGGGCCGCCTGCGTGGCAGCGGCAGCCGGCTTGGGCGCGGCTGCCGGCGGTGGTTCGGGACTGGCTTGTGCCGCGGGGGGCGCCGCATTGGCAGCGAGTGCAGAGGCCGGAGCCAGCAGACGACGGGCCTCGGCCGGAGCAATGGCACGAATCTTGGCCGCCGGCGGCACCTTCAGGTTGACGGCGGCCTTGATGCGGTTTGGGTCCCCCGCGATGAAAGCCGAAGGATTGTTCTTGACCAAGGCCGCCATGGTTTGTTCGAGGGTGGCGCCTTGTGGCCGCACCTGAGCCGCCAGCGTATTCAGCGTCGCCCCCGGAGCCACGTAAAGCGAATCGGCAGAGGTACGCCTTGGCGCTACCGCACCCTCGCGGGCCACGTTGCCACGGTATTGGCTTGCGAGGCTAGGCGCCGCCTTCGGCAAGGACTGAACAAAGGAAGGCTTGTTGCTGACCTGATAATCGATCGGGTCGAGTAAAACGGTGTACTCGCGCACCGAACGCCCGGAACTGGTTCTAGCCTCCACCACAAAGCGCAAATACGGCTCGTTGATCGGGGCGGAAGATGAAACGCGAACGATGGCACCTCTTCCACTCGGCTCCACCGAAAACTTCAGCGAACTCAGAATGCCCGAATAATCGACGTTAAGGTCCCGGAAAGTGTCCATTCCGGCCAGGCCGACCCGTGCCGAGGACAGTTCGGCGGCATTAACATCGGTCAGATTGATCTCGGCGCGAAATGTTTCACCCAGATAGGATCTGACATTGATTTTCCCCAGCCCCGCCCACGCATTAGCGGAAAAAAGTACCGCAACGGCGAGAGCGCTCAGCTTCATTTTTGCCCGATTTGCCACAGTTCACCTTCCGGCAACAACCTGCTTAGATGTTTTTTTCAACAACTACCCCATAGTGAAGGCAGTCCTTTATCAGTGCCATCTTAGGCTTTAACAAGCTCTTTAGCTAGATTTCATACCAAGAAAAAAGGCGGCAAAGACTGCCACCTTGTTCCTTTATCCGAAGTGCCCTGCATTTTGCAAAGCTTCGGCCACGGTGACGCAGCTCATTGCCGCGGCGGCTCTGACGTTGTCAGCCGTAAGCCAGAAGCTGAGGGTCTTTCCGGTACGGCGGACACGGCTTACCCAGACCCGGTCGTTGCCGGCGACTTCCATTGGCGTGGCATAGCCATCCGCCTGCTGCGGCTGGTCCACCACGTGCAGCCCGAGCGATGCAAACAGGTTCCGGGCACGCGAAACCTCAACTTCGGTATCGGTTTCCACCGTGACCGACCACGCGTGGCCAAAGAACACCGGCACCCTGACACAGGTCGCCTCGACAGCGAGCTCATTGCTGCCGAACAGACGGTGCAGTTCATTGACGATGGACGACTCTTCTTCAGTCGCGCCACTCTCGTTGGCATCACCGATCTTGGGCAGCAGGTTGTAGGCGATGCGCTTGGCGTAGACTTCGCACTCGGCCTCGCGCTGGGTGAACAGCGCCGTGGTCTGATTGGCCAGTTCCTCGAGCGCGGCCTGACCGCTTCCGGATACGGATTGGTAGGTGGATACCGTCACCCGTTTCAGACCATGCTCAGCCAGCGCCTTCAAGGCGATGGCCAGCGGCGTGACCGTGCAATTGGGCACGGCGATCAGGGCGCTCTCCGGCAGGTCGGCCACCAGGCTACCGTTCAGGGCAGGAACGAGCAGCGGCACTTCATCATCCTGGCGATAAGCCGAGCTGAAATCGATGACGGTGGCGCCTGCCTCGCGCGCCAGCGGCACGTACTGCCGAGAAATCTCACTCCCCCCACGAAAATGGCCAACGGCGTCACCTCGAAGCCAAACTCGTCGACCGGGTGAACATTCAGCTCAAGGTTGCCAAAGGAGACGGTTTCCCCATCGTGATCCTGGGTATCCACGGCAAACACGCGGCTGGAGGGGAAGTCACGGCTGGCGAGCAAGTCGAGCACGGCCTGGCCGACGAGACCGGTTGCTCCAACGACGGCAACCTGAATGGGATGAGACATGGTGAATTCCTGTTAGAAATGCATAAAGGGCGCAAAGCGCCCTTTGGGAAAAACAGAACCGGCACTCAGGCCGGTTCGAGCGATGAGCGTATTTTAACGCTCAATCAGGATGCGCAGCATGCGGCGCAGAGGCTCGGCAGCCCCCCACAGCAACTGATCACCGACGGTAAAGGCGGACAGGTAGTCGCCGCCCATGGCCAGCTTGCGCAGACGGCCCACTGGCGTGGTCAGCGTGCCGGTCACGGCAGCCGGGGTCAGATCACGCATCGAGGCTTCGCGGGTATTCGGCACAACCTTGGCCCACGGGTTGGCGGCAGCCAGCATCGCTTCGATCTCGTCGAGCGGCACGTCCTTCTTCAGTTTGATGGTCAGCGCCTGGCTGTGGCAGCGCATGGCGCCGACACGCACGCACAGGCCATCCACCGGTACCGGGTTGGCCGAACGACCGAGAATCTTGTTGGTTTCAACGCCGCCCTTCCACTCTTCCTTGGACTGGCCGTTGCCGAGGTCCTTGTCGATCCACGGAATCAGGCTGCCAGCCAGCGGCACGCCGAAGTTCTGGCTCGGGTACTCGTCCGAGCGCAGGAAGTCGGATACCTTGCGATCGATGTCGAGGATGGCGGAAGCCGGATCGGCCAGCTTGTCGGCTACTTGGGCGTGAATAGCCCCCATACCGGAGATCAGCTCGCGCATGTTCTGCGCGCCGGCACCCGATGCCGCCTGGTAGGTCATCGAGGTAACCCACTCGACCAGGTCGTTCTGGAACAGGCCGCCCAGCGCCATCAGCATCAGTGATACGGTGCAGTTGCCGCCGACGTAGTTCTTCACGCCGTTCGCCAGGCCGTCCTTGATCACGTTCATGTTGACTGGATCGAGAATGATGATGGCGTCGTTTTCCATGCGCAGCGTGGAGGCGGCGTCGATCCAGTAGCCTGTCCAGCCGGCGGCACGCAGTTTCGGGAACACCTCGGAGGTGTAGTCGCCCCCCTGGCAGGTGACGATGGCGTCCATCGCCAGCAGATCATCGATATTCTTGGCATCTTTCAATGCCGGCACGTCACGGCCGATATCGGGACCCTTGCCGCCAACGTTGGAGGTGGTGAAGAACACCGGCTCGCTGATCTGGGCAAAATCGTTTTCTTCACGCATGCGCTGCATCAGCACGGAACCGACCATGCCGCGCCAGCCAACAAAACCTACTCGCACGATAAATATCTCCTGAATGTCGTCGGATAGAGGAAGCTATTTCGCCGGCCTGCTCATCGAGGCCGGTCTTATCTGGTGATCAACCCCATTGTGCAGGGCAACAGCGGCTCACACAATGGGGTTGGCGCGTTTTATTTGAACCGCATTTACCACGCCACTGGAGTTGTCAACAAAACCCAGCGCAGCGGTCTTGGCTAGGCGCGGCCGCAGAAAACGAGGCGCAGCCGAAGTTTCAGCGAAGCTACATGCAAGTAGTACGGCAAGAGCTTGCTGAGCGAATCTCGGCTAGAGATTCGCACGCGAGCGCAACAACGCCAAGAGGGTTTTGTTAGCGGCTCTTACAGCGCGGCGACCACGGCGTCGCCCATGCCCGAGCAGCTGACTTTCTCGCAGCCCGCCTCGAAGATATCGGCGGTACGGTAGCCCTGCTTCAGCACCGTCTTCACCGCACTCTCGACACGCAGGGCCGCCTCTTCCTGACCGAAGGTGTAACGCAGCATCATGGCGGCGGAGAGGATGGTGGCGAGCGGGTTGGCCAGGTTCTTGCCGGCGATATCCGGCGCGGAACCGTGCGAAGGCTCGTACAGGCCCTTGTTGTTCTGGTCGAGCGAGGCCGACGGCAGCATGCCGATCGAACCGGTCAGCATCGAGGCTTCGTCGGACAGGATGTCGCCGAAGATGTTGCCGGTGACCATCACGTCGAACTGCTTGGGATTACGCACCAGTTGCATCGCGGCGTTGTCGACGTACATGTGGCTGAGCTCCACCTCCGGATACTCGCGCGCCACGTCGATGAAGATTTCCTTCCAGAACTCGGTGGTTTCCAGCACGTTGGCCTTGTCCACCGAACACAGCTTTTTGTTGCGCTTCATGGCGATGCCGAACGCCACGTGGGCGATACGGCGGATTTCGCTCTCGCTGTAGCGCATGGTGTTGTACGCCTCGCGCTCGCCCAGCTCGTTGACGGCGATGCCACGCGGCTGGCCGAAGTAGATGTCGCCGGTCAGCTCGCGCACGATCATGATGTCGAGACCCGACACCACTTCCGGCTTGAGCGTGGAAGCGTTGGCCAGTTCGGGGTAGAGAATGGCCGGACGCAGGTTGGCGAACAGGTTGAGATCCTTGCGGATCGCCAGCAGACCGCGCTCCGGGCGCAGCGGGCGGTCGAGGTTGTCGTACTGCGGGCCGCCCACGGCACCCAGCAACACGGCATCGGCGGCGCGGCACAGCTTCTGGGTGAATTCTGGGTAAGGTTGGCCGAAGGCATCGTAACCGGCCCCGCCCAGCGGTGCCTCTTCCATTTCCAGCGGCAGGCCATCCTGACGCAATACGTCCAGCACGCGGCGCGCCTGGGCAATGATTTCCGGGCCGATGCCGTCACCGGGCAATACTGCAATTTTCATAATCGTGTCCCTTGCGTTCTCTTTAGCATGGACGGGCAGCAGGGCTGCCCGCACTGGCCGGAATCAGGCCAACAACCAGGGCTTCTCAGCCTTGAGCTTTTCCTCGTAGGCGCGAATCTTGTCGGCCTGCGCCAGGGTGAGGCCAATTTCATCGAGTCCGTTGAGCAGGCAATGCTTGCGATGCTCGGTAATATCGAAGGCGAAGGATTGACCGGACGGGGTGGTCACGGTCTGGGCCGCGAGATCGATGTCCAGACGGTAGCCTTCGGTTGCCTGGCTTTCCTTGAACAACTGGTCGACCGCCTCCGCCGGCAGCACGATCGGCAGCAGGCCGTTCTTGTAGCAGTTGTTGAAGAAAATGTCGGCGAAGCTCGGCGCGATGACCACGCGGAAACCATAATCTTCCAGCGCCCACGGCGCGTGCTCGCGGCTGGAGCCGCAGCCGAAGTTCTCGCGCGCCAGCAGTACCCGGGCACCGGCGTAGCGCGGATAGTTCAGCACGAAGTCCGGGTTGAGCGGGCGAACGCTGTTGTCCATGCCCGGCTCGCCGTGGTCGAGATAGCGCCACTCGTCGAACAGGTTCGGGCCGAAACCGGAGCGCTTGATCGACTTGAGAAACTGCTTCGGGATGATCGCATCGGTGTCGACATTGGCGCGATCGAGCGGGCACACGAGCCCATTCAATGTGGTAAATGCTTTCATTGTTCCTGTAGGGCCAAGCCCTCTCCCAATACGTTAGTTGCCTTGCGGCGCCGTGCCGTTGACCACGGGGGCCGGCGGGCTCGGACGCGTCGCATCGTCTATCTTGTCGCCCACGCGCTTGGCGGTATCCGATACCGCTTCACCGCCGCGCTGCACGGCGTGGCCGACCGCTTCGCCACCGCGATGCAGAGCATGGCCGACGGCCTCGCCGCCCTGGTTGATGTCCTGACCCAGGCCGTGCACGGTGTTGCAAGCGCCAAGCAGCAGGACACCCGTCAGCGGCAGCAAACGGCGCAGCGCGCGCTTAGAAATGACTAACATCGACGAAGTGGCCTGCAATCGCGGCGGCCGCGGCCATGGCCGGGCTCACCAGGTGAGTACGCCCGCCCTGCCCCTGGCGGCCCTCGAAGTTGCGGTTGGAAGTCGAGGCGCAACGCTCGCCCGGCTGCAGGCGGTCGGCATTCATCGCCAGGCACATGGAGCAGCCCGGCTCGCGCCATTCGAAGCCGGCTTCGACAAACACCTTGTCGAGCCCTTCGGCCTCGGCCTGGGCCTTGACCAGGCCCGAGCCCGGCACCACCAGCACCTGCTTGACGTTAGCCGCCTTCTTGCGCCCCTTGGCCACGGCGGCGGCTTCGCGCAGGTCTTCGATGCGGCTGTTGGTACAGGAGCCGATGAACACCACATCCACCGCGATCTCGCTGATCGGGGTGTTGGCCTTGAGGCCCATGTAGGCCAGCGCGCGCTCGATGGAGCCCTTCTTCACCGGGTCGCTTTCCTGAGCCGGATCCGGTACGTGGCCGTTGATGTCGGTCACCATTTCCGGCGAGGTGCCCCAGGTCACTTGCGGCTTGATCTCGGCGGCATCCAGCGTGACCACGGCGTCGAAGTGCGCGCCTTCGTCGGAATGCAGCGTGTTCCAGTAGGCGACTGCCTTGTCCCACGCTTCGCCCTTGGGCGCAAACGGCCGGCCCTGCACGTAGTCGATGGTTTTCTGGTCGACCGCCACCAGGCCGGAGCGGGCACCGGCCTCGATCGCCATATTGCACAGCGTCATGCGGCCTTCCATCGACAGGCTCTGGATCGCCTCGCCACCGAACTCGATGGCGTAGCCGGTACCGCCGGCGGTGCCGATTTTTCCAATAATCGCCAGGGCCACGTCCTTGCCGGTGATGCCGGCGGCCAGCTGGCCATCCACGCGCACCAGCATGTTCTTGGATTTTTTCGCCACCAGGGTCTGGGTGGCCATGACGTGCTCGACCTCGGAGGTGCCGATGCCGTGCGCCAGCGCGCCGAAGGCGCCGTGCGTCGAGGTATGGCTATCGCCGCACACCACGGTCATGCCCGGCAAGGTGGCGCCCTGCTCCGGCCCCATCACGTGCACGATGCCCTGACCCTTGTCCTTGAACGGGAAGTAGGCCAGTGCGCCGAATTCCTTGATGTTGCTATCCAGGGTTTCGACCTGCTGGCGCGAGATCGGATCCTTGATACCCTCGTCCCAGTGATCGGTCGGGGTGTTGTGGTCGGCGGTCGCCACGATGGACGATACTCGCCACGGCTTGCGGCCGGCCAGTTTCAGGCCTTCGAAGGCCTGCGGACTGGTCACTTCGTGCACCAGGTGGCGATCGATATAAAGAAGCACGGTGCCGTCGGCTTCTTCCGTCACTACGTGGCTGGACCAGAGCTTGTCGTAAAGGGTCTGCGCGGTCATGTCTCTATGTCTTGTCGAAATCTAACGGTGGCGAAATAGCGTGAAATCCATTCTGGCATAGCGTTTACCCCTCATTCAAGCAAACCTTGCCGCAATGCAAAAACGCCAGTTTGAAACGTTCGACGGCACCTAAAGGAACCCGGCGCCATCCGGTTCGCCGCGTCAACATCACATCCACGGTACCGCGGTGACAATGTCGAAACAGAGCGGTGAACCCAGCCTCTGAAGATCAGGATAAAAAACGCTGGCTACTGGAACAAGCCCCTATTTTATCCTAGTATAAAACTCTACCAGCCTTCGCCAGACGATACCCCATGCCGCCACACAACCTTGGCCAGTTCATCCGCAAACACCGTGAACGCCTGCAGCCGGAAGACGCCGGACTGCGCACCACCGGGCGTCGCCGCACACCCGGTTTACGACGCGAAGAACTGGCCCAACTGTGCGCCGTCAGCCCCACCTGGATTACCTGGCTGGAACAAGGCAGGGAGGTGTCCGCATCGACCGAGGTGCTGTCCCGCCTGGCCGAGGTGCTGCAACTGACGGCGGCGGAACGGCATTACCTGTTCACCCTGGCGGGCAAGCTGGATTTGTCCGGCGAACAAAGCGATGCCAGCGCGGCGGACGCCATCGTGGCCAGCGTGGCACACGTCACCGCGCCAGCCTACGTGCTCGACCGGCAATGGAATGCCCGCGCCTGGAATACCGCGGCAGAGCAGCTGTTCCATGGCTGGCTGGACACTGGCGCCGGAACACCAGCACGCAATCTGCTGCGATTTACTTTCCTAGCGCCGCAGGCGCGGCACCTGATCGACAACTGGTCCTACCGGGCCAAGCGCCTGGTGGCGGAGTTCCGTGCCGACTGCGGCCGCAGCGTCGACGATGCCGAGATGCAACCGTTGATCACCGAGCTGTGCCAGAGCAGCGCCGAATTCACCGCGTTCTGGCAGGACTACGAGGTCACCGGGCGTGAAGGCGGGATACGGGTGTTCCAGCACCCACAACGCGGTCGACTGGTGTACGAACAGGTCACCTTTTACCCGGCTACCCGTCGCGACCTCAAGCTGGTAATGCTGCTACCGGCCCCGTCCACCCCTTGAGGCGCATCTCCAGCTCTTCGGCCAACGTTTGAAGGGCATGGCCAACAGCGTGGCCCCGCCTCAGGAACCATTCTTGAAACGCTGGATTTCGCGTCGATCCTTCTTGGTCGGGCGCCCGGCACCGTGCGGGAAGGACACCCGTTCGGCCTTGAGCAAGGCCTGCTTCTCCTCGCGCGCCAGTCGCGAGGCTTCGCTTTCGGCGTACAACAACTGAGCCTCGCTGGCCGAACGCCGCTGCGAGGTCAAAGAGAGTACCTCGATATCGTACTCCAGCTGGTTGATCCGCAAGTGCAGGCGGTCCCCCACCTTGACTACGCGCGAGGCCTTGACCCGCTCCCCGCCCAGCGTCACCCTCCCCAACTCCAGCGCTTCGTGCGCCAGTTGCCGGGTCTTATAGAAGCGCGCCGCCCACAGCCACTTGTCGAGTCGGACCTTGCCTTCCTCGTCCGGCGCAGGATTTTGCCGGCTCATTCGACCACGCTCCACTCGGCCGACACCCACCCCTGCAGATCGAGCCGCAGGCGGTCGCCCGGCTTGACCGCCGCGACGCCCCCCGGGGTGCCGGTATAGATAAGGTCTCCCTCGCTCAGGCCGTAGACCGTGGAAAGGTAATGGATGATGGCGGGAACGGAAAACAGCATCAGACGGGTATCGCCCCGCTGACGCGTCTCGCCGTTGACCTGCAGGGTAAACTCGAGGTGCCCTGGGTCCGCGACGCGTTCCGCGGGAACGAAGGCCGAAACCGTGGCCGCACTGCGAAAGCCCTTGGCCTTGGTCCATGGTAGACCCTTTTGCTTGGCAATGCCCTGGACGTCGCGCGCGGTCATGTCGAGGCCGATGGCATAGCCCGCCACATGCTGCAGCGCGGCAGATTCAGGGATGTCATTTCCACCCTTGCCAATCAGCAGCACCAGTTCACATTCGTGATGAACATCACCGGAATAGGCCGGCAGCCGAATCGGCTCGCCTTCAACGGCCAGCGCCGACGTCGGCTTCAGGAACACCAGCGGTTCCGCCTCGACGGCGTTGCCGAGTTCCGCCGCATGTGCGGCGTAGTTCCGGCCGATACAGAACACATTGCCCACGCGGATGCTCTGCCCGTTCAATTGAACTACCGCCATACTTTGACTCTCCCCTGGTTAAACACGGCTAACGGCAACTCTCAACTATAGCGCCGAAGCCCCGCGAACGGCAGTGCGGACAGACGCAGATTGCACGTGACAACGACCACGCCGTCATATATTATTTTGTTGCACTGCAACATTTGCTGGTCTGCAACAAAACCTCTGGCGTGAATGGTCGTTTCGTGTGAAATTGTCATTTACCACTGTTAGAGTTTGCCAAAACCAGCAGCACCCTCAAGGGGCCCGCGCGTCAGGACAAGCTGATCGGCGGACTGCCCCGACAGATACGCGCAAGGAGAGTACATTGAGCCAGGAAGCACCCATCTCGCTTGAGAAGTTTTTTGCCAGCCTCTCCGAGGCCAATCAACAGTGGATGCAGCAGTTCGTCAATTCCCTGACGCTGGGAGGCACCATGGGCGCTCCTGTCGATGGCGCGGCCAACCCGTGGGCAGGCATGATGAACCATGCCAACCAGCTGTTTGCCATGCAGAGCCAGCTCTACCAGCAACAGATGGGCCTCTGGATGAAATTCCTCGGCCAGGGCAACGCCTCTGGCGACGAAGCAGCAGCCCCGAACAGCGACCGCCGCTTTGCCGCGCCGGAGTGGAACGATCACCCGTTCTACAGCCTGCTCAAGCAAAGCTACCTGGCCACCTCGAAGTGGATGACCGAACTGGTCGACCAGGCCCAGCTGGACGCGGAGGCCAAGGACAAGCTGACCTTCATCACCCGACAGTACATCGACGCCATGGCGCCGACCAACTTCATGCTGACCAACCCCGAGGTGATCAAGCGCGCCATCGAGACCAAGGGCGAGAGCCTGTCCGAAGGCATGAAGAACATGATGGAGGACATCAAGAAGGGTCACATCTCGATGTCCGATGAAAGCAAGTTCGAGATCGGCGTCAACATCGTGACCACGCCCGGCGAGGTAGTGTTCCGCAACGAACTGATCGAGCTGATCCAGTACACCCCGACCACGGAAAAGGTTTACGAAAAGCCGCTCCTGATCGTTCCGCCCTGCATCAACAAGTACTACCTGATGGACCTGCAGCCGGACAACTCGATGGTGCGCCATTTCGTGGCCCAGGGTTACCGCGTGTTCCTGATCTCCTGGCGCTCGGCCACCCCGGAGATGAAACAGTTCACCTGGGAAACCTACATCGAGAAAGGCGTCATCGCCGCCGCCGAGACGGTCAAGAAAATCACCCGCCAGCCCTCGATGAACGCCCTGGGCTTCTGCATCGGTGGCGTCATCCTCACCACGGCGCTGTGCGTGATGCAGGCCAAGGGCATGAACTGGATCGATTCCGCCACCTTCATGACCTCGCTGCTCGACCATACCGATCCGGGCGAGATCAAGGTGTTCATCGACGAGAACGTGGTGCGCAGCCGCGAACAGAAGCTGGCCAGCGGCGGCATCATCAGCGGCAAGGAGCTGGGACGCACCTTCGCCTCGCTGCGCGCCAACGATCTGGTGTGGAACTACGTGGTGAACAACTACCTGCTGGGCAAGACCCCGGCACCGTTCGACCTGCTCTACTGGAACAACGACGCGGTCGACCTGCCGTTGCCGATGCATACCTTCTTCCTGCGCGAGATCAACCTCAAGAACTCGCTGACCAAGCCGGGCGCCATCACCCTGTGCGGCGTACCGATCGACGTGTCGAAGATTGACATCCCGGTGTATATCTTCGCTGCCCGCGAAGATCACATCGTGCTGTGGACCTCGGCCTACTCCGGCGTGAAGTACCTGACCGGCACGCCAAGCCGCCGCTTCGTGCTCGGCGCTTCCGGCCACATCGCCGGTTCGATCAACCCGGTGACCAAGGACAAGCGCAACTACTGGGTCAACGAAGCCCTCCCGGCAGACCCGGAAGACTGGCTGGAAACCGCGGAAAGCCGTCCGGGCAGCTGGTGGAAGGACTGGGACGCCTGGCTCGCTCCGCAATCGGGCAAGCAGGTAGTCACACCCAAGACCATGGGCAACAAGGAACTGCCCCCGCTCGAACCGGCACCGGGGACGTACGTCCGCGCCAAGGCCCTGCCGGCGGTGGTGGCTTCGCTGCAATGATCCGGACCCGGTCCCGAGCGATCGGGGCCGTTTTCAACATGCCATTGTCGGCCCAAGATGCTGGCAATTTTAGTTCAATGAACGGAGAAGACTGATGGAAGAGATCGTTATCGTCGCTGCTGGCCGCACCGCTGTCGGCAACTTTGGTGGCTCGCTCGCGAAGATTCCGGCGCCGGAACTGGGCGCCACGGTGATCAAGGCCCTGCTGGAAAAGACCGGCATCGCCCCGGAACAGGTCTCCGAAGTGATCATGGGTCAGGTGCTGACCGCCGGCGTCGGCCAGAACCCGGCCCGCCAGGCACTGATCAAGGCCGGCATTCCGGTCCACGTGCCGGCCATGACCATCAACCAAGTGTGCGGTTCCGGCCTGAAGGTGACCCACCTGGCCGCTCAAGCCATCGCCTGCGGCGATGCCGAGATCGTGATTGCCGGTGGCCAGGAAAGCATGAGCATGTCCCCGCACATTCTGCCGGGTTCGCGTGATGGCTTCCGCATGGGTCCGGCCACCCTGGTCGACACCATGGTGTACGACGGCCTGACCGACGTCTATAACCAGTACCACATGGGCGTTACCGCCGAGAACATCGCCGCCAAGTACGGCATTTCGCGTGAAGAGCAGGATGCCTTCTCCGCCGCGTCGCAGAACAAGGCGGAAGCCGCCCGGGCTGCCGGCAAGTTCGTCGACGAGATCATTCCGGTGATGGTGCCGCAACGCAAGGGCGACCCGGTTGCCTTCGCCACCGACGAATTCATCAAGGCCGGCGCTACCGCCGAAGGACTGGGCAAGCTGCGCCCGGCCTTCAAGAAGGATGGCACCGTCACCGCCGGCAACGCCTCCGGCGTGAACGATGGCGCCGCCGCGGTGATCATGATGACCGCGAAGAAAGCCGCCGAGCTCGGCCTGAAGCCGCTGGCCCGCATCAAGGCCTACGCCTCGGCCGGCGTCGAGCCGTCGATCATGGGCATGGGCCCGGTACCAGCCACCCAGCGCGTGCTGGAACGTGCCGGCTGGAGCCTGGGCGAAGTCGACCTGATCGAAGCCAACGAAGCCTTCGCGGCTCAGGCGTTGGGTGTGGCTCGAGAACTGCAGTGGGATGCCGACAAGGTCAACGTCAACGGTGGCGCCATCGCCATCGGTCACCCGATCGGCGCTTCCGGCTGCCGCATCCTAGTCAGCCTGCTGCACGAAATGCAGCGCCGTGACGCCAAGAAGGGTCTGGCCACGCTGTGTATCGGCGGCGGCATGGGCGTGGCACTGGCGGTCGAGCGCGACTGACTCCACCCCTGAAGCACAGACAAGCCGGGAATGTTTTCCCGGCTTTTTTCATGCCATACGGCACTGACAGGCCGCGCGAGTCCCCTTATACTCGCTCGCTGCAAATCGGACCGGACGGCCATGACTTTCGCTGCACTCACCCTCCCCCTGCTTGGCCTTGCCCTACCCAGCCTGAAGCGGCTGCTCGGCGGTCTCGCTGCCGGCCTGCTGCTGATAACGGCCTGCCAGGCGGCGCCCAGGCTCCCCCTCTACACCGAAGAGTGGCCACCCATGTCCTTTACCAACAACAGAGGGGTGCCGGATGGCATGGCCGTCGAGGTGGTGAACGAGATACTGCGGCGCACGGGACAGAACAACCCGATCGCCGTGGTGCCCTGGATACGCGGCTACAATCAGTTGCTGACCCGCCCCAACGTCCTGCTGTTCACCGTCGGGCGCAACGCCGAGCGCGAACGCAACATGACCCTGCTGGGGCCGATCGCCATGTCGAGCACCGTGCTGCTGGCGCGCAACGAAGACGTCCTGGCATTGCAAGCACTCGGCAGCGACATCCTGAAACGGGAAGTGGCCGCCTACCAGGGCAGCATCTTCGAGAGTACGGCGCGCAACAAGGGGTTTTCCAGCATCCGGGAGACCGGCAGCAGCGAGGAAGGTGCGCGCATGCTGCTCGCCAAGCGGGTGGACCTATGGGTGGAAGGGAATGTCGCGGTGGCCCAGACCCTGCAACGGCTAGCCATCCCGCCCGGCCGCGTGGCCCGCGTCATAACCCTGGATTCGCTCGACCTCTACCTCGCCTTTTCGCGCGGCACCGACCGCGAGACCATCCTGCAATGGCAGGCTGCGCTACGCGACATGAAGAAGGACGGTACCTTTCAGGCGATCCATCAGCGTTGGCTCCCCGGTGAAGCGCCGCCACTGCAGGTCATGCGCCTCGGACTCGAGCCCTGAAGAGACAAAAAAGCCCAACCAAACGGTTGGGCTTCTTGCTGTCGTCGAGAGCGCGCTTACATCGCGTCGAGCACCTCGATGCCGAGCAGGCCGAGGCCGCTCTGAAGGGTTTTGGCCGTCAACGCCGCCAGTTGCAGGCGGCTGGCACGCACTTCACCCTCGCTCTTCAGGATCGGGCAGGCCTCGTAAAAGCGCGAGAACAGCGTGGCGACATTGTACAGATAGCCGCACAGGTGGTGCGGCTGGCTGCTGTCGGCCACGGCGAACAGCACGTCTTCGAATTGCGCCAGCGCGACCGCCAGCTGCTTTTCCGCCACCTCGGTGATCAGTACCTTGGCCGCCGGGTCGAAGTCCTCGGCCTTGCGGAACACGCTCTGCACGCGTGTGTAGGCATACTGCAGGTACGGCGCGGTGTTGCCCTCGAAACTGAGCATGGCGTCCCAGTCGAAGATGTAGTCGGTATTGCGGCTCTTGCTCAGATCGGCGTATTTCAGCGCACCGATGCCCACCACCGCGGCGATCTGACGACGCTCGGCTTCCGGCAGCTCCGGGTTCTTGCTGGTAACCAGCTGGAAAGCGCGTTCCACCGCCTCGTCCAGCAGTTCCACCAGCTTGACGTTCTCGCCGGAACGGGTTTTCAGCGGCTTGCCGTCCGGCCCCATGATGGTGCCATGGCCGATGTGCTGGAAGTCGGCTTCTTCCGGCAGCCAGCCCGCCTTGCGTGCGGTGCTGAACAGCTGCTGGAAGTGCAGGCTCTGGCGCGAATCGACCACGTACAGGCAGCGATCCAGCCCCAGCTTGTTCACGCGGAAGCGGATGGCGCCGAGGTCGGTGGTGGCGTACAGGTAGCCACCGCCCTGCTTCTGGACGATGAAGGCAGCCGGTTCGCCTTCCTTGTTTTTGAATTCGTCGAGGAAGACGACTTGCGCGCCCTGGTCTTCGACCAGCAGGCCTTTCTGGCGCAGCTCTTCCACCAGTACCGGCAGGTCGTCGTTGTAGAAGCTTTCGCCGCGCACATCGTCGTCGTTCAACTGCAGGCCGAGCTTCTGGTAAATGGCGTTGCAGTGGGTCAGCGACAGCTTGACGAACTGCTGCCACAGTTTCAGCACTTCGGCATCGCCGGACTGCAGTTTCACCACATAATCGCGGGCGGTGTCGGCAAAGGCCGTATCTTCGTCA
Source organism: Pseudogulbenkiania sp. AW2-16 (assembly GCF_056824575.1). NCBI lineage: Bacteria > Pseudomonadati > Pseudomonadota > Betaproteobacteria > Neisseriales > Chromobacteriaceae > Pseudogulbenkiania > Pseudogulbenkiania sp. AW2-16. The sequence goes on from NZ_CP157668.1 coordinate 3,841,341, forward strand.
AAACGCTTCTTGGAGTGCTTGTAGAACGTGTCGAGGTCTTTGAGCTCAAGGTCGGCCTGACCGCTCTTGCTGATTTCCACCATGTAGGCTACCAGCATGCCGAACTGGGTACCCCAGTCCCCCACATGGTTCTGGCGCACCACATTATGGCCGATGAAGCTGTTCACGCGGACCAGCGCGTCGCCAATGATGCCGCCGCGCAGGTGGCCGATGTGCATTTCCTTGGCGAGGTTGACCGAGGAATACTCCACCATGACCTTCTTGGCGTCGACCTTGGTAATACCCAAGGCTTCATCGGCCAGCGCCGCTTCGGCGCGGCGGGCGAGGAAGGCCGGGTCGAGGTGGATGTTGATGAAGCCGGGGCCGGCGATTTCCAGCTTGCTGGCGATGCCCTCGAGGTCGAGCACGGCCAGCACTTTCTGGGCCAGTTCGCGCGGGTTGGTCTTGAGCTGCTTGGCGGCGGCCATCACACCGTTGGCCTGGTAGTCGCCGAATCCCGGCTTGCTGGCCGGCTGGACGTTGGCCGAAGCGTCAGGCGCGCCGGCGGCGGCGAGTGCAGCCTGCACCCGCGCGGAAATGAGTTGCAAAATGGTCATGTCGGTCCCGAAAGGTCTGGCACAAGCGGCTCGCGGCCCCTGCGCGATATCAGGGTGAAATTGTAAGCGCTCGCCACTGGCCAGGGCAAACTTTGCCGCAGTGCAGCGTACGGCGTTCAAAGCCAAGCGCGGCGCTCCAGGAGGAGACGCCGCGCTTTGGCCACACTGCATGCCGGCCTGGAGCTTGTGAAAGAAATCGCCCCACAGGGATTCCCTGCGGTCATCACCGCGGCCCGAGGCCGGTTCGACCCAAGAAAATCGGAGAGACTCAGCCGTACAAGTGGTACGGCGAGCATCACAGGACCGGGATCGGGACGCGCAGTAGATTTATTCGCAAGCTCTCAGAGGAGACGCGCGATCAGCGCCTTCTCCATCCCTTCCATGCCCGGGATCTTGACCTTGACGCCATTGCCCGGCGCCACCTCGGTGGCCGCGCCGTCACGCGTCATGGTGGTAAGGTCGACGATGCGGTTGCCGCTCGGGTGGATGATTTCCAGCTTGTCGCCGACGGCGAAGCGGTTCTTCACGTCGATCAGCGCCCAGCCCTCGCCGTCCACTTCCAGCACTTCGCCGACGTACTGGCTGCGCTTGGCCTGGGAGTGGCCGGTGAGGTAGTTCTGGTATTCCTGGGTCTGGTGACGCTCGAGGAAGCCCGGGGTATAGCCACGGTTAGCCAGGCCTTCGAGGTCGGACAGCAGCGAGAAGTCGAACGGGCGGCCGGCGACGGCGTCGTCGATCGCCTTGCGGTAGGCCTGGGCGGTACGCGACACGTAGTAGATCGACTTGGTACGGCCTTCGATCTTGAGCGAGTCGACCCCGATCTTCACCAGTTTCTCCACCTGCTCGATGGCGCGCAGGTCCTTGGAGTTCATGATGTAGGTGCCGTGCTCGTCCTCGATGATCGGCATCAGCTCGCCCGGACGGCTGCCCTCTTCGATCAAATAGGTCTTGTCGGCCAGCGGGTGGCGCTCGGCACCGCCACAAGCGGCGAAGCTCTGATTGGCTTCTTCCAGCGCCTTGTTGAAGTCGAACTTGATGGTCTGCACGTCGCCGGCGTCGTCGCCCTGGGTGTCGTGCATTTTGTAGTCCCAGCGGCAGGCGTTGGTACAGGTGCCCTGGTTCGGGTCGCGGTGGTTGAAGTAGCCGGACAGCAGGCAGCGGCCGGAGTAGGCGATGCACAGCGCGCCGTGCACGAACACTTCGAGCTCCATGTCCGGGCATTCCTGACGGATCTCGGCGATTTCGTCGAGGGAGAGTTCGCGCGACAGGATGACGCGGGTCAGGCCGATCTTCTGCCAGAACTTCACGCCCATCAGGTTGGTGGTATTGGCCTGCACCGAGAGGTGGATATTCACCTCCGGCCATTTCTCGCGCACCATCATGATCAGGCCGGGGTCGGCCATGATCAGCGCGTCCGGCTTCATGGCGATCACCGGCTCCATGTCGGCGAGATAGGTCTTGAGCTTGGCGTTGTGCGGCAGGATGTTGCTGGCGACGAAGAACTGCTTGCCGCGTGCATGCGCCTCTTCGATGCCCTGGCGCAGTTCTTCCAGCTTGAATTCGTTGTTGCGGGCGCGCAGCGAGTAACGCGGCTGGCCGGCGTAGACGGCGTCGGCGCCATAGTCGTAGGCGGCACGCATCTTGTCGAGCGAGCCGGCGGGGAGCAGCAGTTCCGGGGCTTTCATCAGGCTTTCGGTTCCAGTTTTTCAGTGCAGCATGGCGCTGGCGGGCAGCGGCTTGAGGTCCGGCGCGACAAAGGCTCGGCGCGCGGTCTCGTCATGCAGTTTTTCTTCGGAATAGTGTTGCCGCAACAGGCTTGGCAGGTCGTCGCGCACGTCCGGGCAGCACGCCAGGAAGGCGGGCCAGTCGTCCAGCAATTCCGGCTTCGCGTCGAGGCGGCTGTAGAGGATGGCCAGCGCCGCCATGGTCAGCGTGTGGTGGTACTTGTGCGCCGCGCCCTTGGCCATGGCGTAGCGCGACAGGGTGCGGGCGCAACGTGCCGCCGCCTCGCGTGCCGGGTACTGGCGCCGGTAGGCCCAGGCCGCCAGCAGATGGGCTTCGTGGTTGAAGTCGGCTTCAGGCAGCGCCAACGTTTCCAGCTGTCGCAGCAACCCGTGGTGGTCCATGACGAGGAACACTCCTGAAGAGAAAAAGAACAAGGCCCCACCGGCAGTGGAGCCTTGTTTTCGATCTATTGTGCGGCGCGATTATGCGCCCCGCCCCGGCCACAGTCAACTGCGACCCGCCCCAAACCCCGGTGGTTTAAGATACTGTTTTGAATGCCCTTTTTACTTCATGGTTTTTTCATCAGCGCCACCAGCGCGGTGAACTGCCCCACCACGCCGACCACCATCAGCCCGGACCAGAGCAGCGACGGCAGCAGACCGTTCGCCGAAGACGACTGCATGCCGGCACCGGCCAGTGCCAGCAACAGCGTGGACAACAACAGCACCAGGATCGCGAGGCGGCGGTCCTGACGCAGGCGGCGGAAAAACAGTTGAAGCATGGCATGGCACCTTGTGATGAAACAGTCACGGCCCGACCCCCAAGGGGAGGCGGCGAGCCTTGTACAGCCCACGATTGTAATACGACGGCCGGCCCTGGCGCGCCTTGGCACACCGGACGGATTTTGCCCGCCAGACAATCACCCATCAGGCATAATGAGCGACCAGACCCCCGTTAGGAGCCAACCATGCTATTCAGATCGAGCCTGCTGGGCGAAGTCGAGGTGAACGAAGCCACCACCCTGCTCTTCCCCCATGGTATTCCCGCATTTGAAAACTGCACCCGCTTCCAGCTGTTTCACGATCAGGACAAGGCCGAACCCAGCGTGTTCTGGATGCAGTCGCTCGACAACCCCGACGTTCTGTTCAGCGTGGTGTCGCCCACTGAGTTGGGACTGCGCTACGAAATCGAGCTGAGTGAAGACGACGTGACCGCACTCGGATTGAGCCACCCGGAGGATGCGGCCATCCTGCTGATGGTGTACAAGCCGCAGGAGCAGGCCGACGAGGCACACCCGGTACTGGCCCCGCTCAGAGCCAACGTGCGCAACCCGCTGGTAATCAACCTGGCGGCGCGCCGTGGTTTGCAGAAGGCCGGGCTGGGGTGTGACATCCTGTTCCACAACCGCGGCTGAGCGCCTGTTTCATTAGCCGGCTGCGCCTTCCCTCATCCACAATGAAAACGGCCGCCCCATACGGGCGGCCGTTTTCATCCTTGCCAGCAACATGCAGACACAGAATCTACCCCACCAAGCGAGCGAGCCAAAGCAGATTGAGTGCCGCCAGCGCACAGGAACCGGAATGTACACGGAGTACATGAGGATTCCGTATCGCTGAGCGAATCCCTGCGTGCAAATCTTCGATTTGCTCAGCGATAGATTCGCACGCAGTGCTGCCGGCACTCAAGATGCGAAGGCGCAGCCGCCTGGTGGAATAGATTCTCAGCCCTTCAGCACCTCGGCCATCGCATCCGCCACATACTCGACGTTACGGCTGTTGAGGCCGGCGACGCACATGCGGCCGGAACGCACCAGGTAGACGGCGAACTCCTCACGCAGACGATCGACCTGCTCCGGGGTCAGACCGGTGTAGCTGAACATGCCGCGCTGCTTGATGAAGTAGCTGAAATCACGGCCCGGCACCTTGGCGGCCAGCACCTCATACAGCTTCTGGCGCATGGCCTTGATGCGCTCGCGCATTTCGGCGACCTCGCCCTCCCATTCCTGGCGCAGCACCGCATCATTCATCACCATGGCGGTGACCTGGCCGCCATGGGTCGGCGGGCTGGAATAGTTGCGGCGCACCGTGGCCTTCATCTGGCCCAGCACGCGCCCGGCTTCTTCGGCATCCTGGCACACCACCGACAGACCACCACAGCGCTCGCCGTAGAACGACAGGTTCTTGGAGAACGAGTTGCTGACGAAGAAGCTGATACCAGCGTCGGCCATAGTGCGGATGGCGTAGGCGTCTTCGTTCAGCCCGTCGCCGAAGCCCTGGTAGGCGATGTCGAGAAAGGGGATCAGCTCGCGCTCTTTGACCACGGCGATCACCTCGCGCCACTGCGCGTTGGAGAGATCGACACCGGTCGGGTTGTGGCAGCACGGGTGCAGCAACACCACGGCCTTGGCCGACAGTTGCTTGAAGCAGGTGATCATCTCGTCGAATTTGACGCCGCCGCTGACTGCGTCGTAGTAGGGGTAGTCATGCACCACGAAGCCGGCGCCTTCGAACATGGCGCGGTGATTGTCCCAGGTCGGGCTGCTGACCCAGACTTCGCTCTCGGGGAAGTAGCGCTTCAACAGATCGGCGCCGATCTTCAACGCACCGGAGCCGCCGATGGTCTGGATGGTGGCGATGCGGTCGGACGTGACGGCCTCGTGCCCGGCACCGAACAGCAGCTCCTGCACCGCCCGGCGGTAGTTGGCGGCGCCTTCCATCGGCAGGTAGGAGCGCGGGCCGGCGGCTTGCACACGCGCCACCTCAGCCTTCTGCACCGACGGCAACAGCGGAATGCGTCCTTGTTCGTCGTAGTACAGGCCGATGCCGAGGTTGACCTTGTTCGGGCGCGGGTCGTTATTGAAGGTTTCGACGAGGGTGAGGATCGGGTCGCCGGCGTAGGCGTCAACGTGTTCGAACATGGTGCGGGCCACAGTCTCGTAGTGTTGGTTGATGAGCGAAACAAGCAGGCGCTAACCGTACCATGAAACGGCCGCCGAGGCGTAGTGCGGGACGGAGCACTTCGAGATGGCATCGCCCTCCCCGCCCTGGCCTCACAAACGAAAAACCGCCGGCGACCGGAGGTCGCAGGCGGCGGGGAGAGACGCGGGCGTTCGCTTAGAACGAGTGCTTCAGGCCAACACCGAAGCCGGTCGGGTTGGAACCGGCACCGACGCCGGTCAGGCCGGCGTTGCCGAAGGTGCGGCTGGCGTTGTCGTCGTTGGCGATGCGGGTGTAGTAGGCGTAGGTCTGGGTGCGCTTGGACAGATCGTAGGTGGCGCCCAGGGTCCACTGGTTGGCACCGTCCTTGGCGTCGGACTTGGACTCTTGCAGCTTGGCGTAGGCCAGGCTCACACCGAAGTTGCCGAATTTCTGCTCGGCGCCGACGGTCCAGGCGTTCTGCTTGGTATCGCCGGTGGTCGTGTCGTTACGCTCCTGCTCGAAGCCGGCACCGATCTTGGTGTCGCCGAACTTGTAGCTGGCGGCCACTTTCCAGAAGGACTGGTTCAGGTTGGCGTCGCCGGCCACGGCGTTCTTGTCGTTGCGACGGTCGTAGCCCACGCCGACGTTGAAGCCGTCGATCGAGTAGGCTGCGGCCAGGCTCCAGACGTCCTTGTTGGTACGGTCGGTGCCGACGATAGCGCGAGTTTCGTCGGTGCCATAGGACACGGCAGCCTGGAAGCCGGCGAAGTTCGGGGTGTAGTAATGCACCGAGTTGGCCAGACGCGTGTCGCCATGGCAGAACACCGACTTGTCGGTGCAGATTTCGGCGATAGTGTCAGCCATCGGGTTGACCAGGATCGGCTTGAGCAGAGCCTTGTAGGCGCTGTCGTTGTAGCCCATGAAGGCCTTACCGAAGGCGCCGTCCAGACCGACGAAGCTGTTGCGGGTGGCAAAAGTGCCCTTGCGGGTGCCGCCGTCATCGACGGAGATTTCCTGCTCGACCTGCCAGATGGCTTTCAGGCCGTCGCCCAGGTCTTCATTGCCCTTGAAGCCCAGCTTGGACACGTTGGAGCTGACACGGGTGGTGGACTTGATGTCCTTGGTCGAATCGACAGCGCCGGTGGCCTTGACCGATTCGATCGATTCGCTGATGGTGCCGTAGAGGGTCACGTCGGCCAGGGCGGCCGGGGCGATCAGGGCGGAGGCGACCGCCAGGGCAAGCAGATTCTTCTTCATTGCGATAACTCACTAGGGTTGTTGTATTTCACGCTTCGTCGGGTGAAACGTGTGGCGAAATATAGACACTCAATGTGTCTTTCCTATTACGGTGATGTTAAATCGCGACACCACAAGGGGGATTTAGACTTTATCGCCACACGGCATAAAGCATAAACAGGCCGCCGAGTCACCGCGTTGACGGCCATCAAGCCGATTACCTTGGCCGTGAGAACCTGTTCATGATCTTGCGGCGCGTACCTGATCGGGGCTCATGCGCTGCTCTGCGTGTGCGAATCCCCGATTTGCTCAGCCATGATCCTCATGTACCCCATGTACATCCTGATTTCCGTGCTGGGCTGTCCCGCTGAGGGCCGCTCGCGACAGATGAACAGGTTCTGGGATTCAGACACAAAAGCGCCGGTCACTCCCCATGACCGGCGCTTTTGTTGTGACCTTCCCGTAGCGGCATGACCCCGCCCCGCTACGGGTGTTGTCCTATGCAACCCTGCACGCCTGCTCCAGTTGCGGCTGCAAGGCAGCCAGGCCGGCGACTTCGCCCAGCACGATGACGGCGGGGCTGGCGAGCCGGGCCTCGCGCACGTCGGCGACCAGGTTGGCCAGCGTGCTGACCACGGCACGCTGCTCCGGACAGCCGACGCGGTGCACCACCGCCACTGGCAGATCGGCGGCGAAGCCGGCTTCGCGCCAGGCGGCGGTCAGCGACGGCAGGTCGCTCATGCCCATGTAGCACACCACGGTGAGCCCGGATTGCGCCAGCGCCGCCCATGGCAGCGGGCTGCCGTCCTGGGTGTGCGCGGTGACCAGCGTCACGCCGCGGCTGAGGCCGCGATGGGTCAGCGGCAGGCCGAGCGCCGGGCCGACCGCGAGACCGGCGGTGAGGCCGCCGACGGCTTCGACCGTGACGCCGCGCTCGGCCAGCCACTGCCATTCTTCACCGCCGCGGCCGAAGATGAAGGGATCGCCGCCCTTGACGCGCGCCACCACCTTGCCGTGGCGGGCGTAGCGCAGCATCAGGCGATGGATGAAGGCTTGCGGCGTGGAGCGGCAGCCGCCGCGCTTGCCGACGTGCACGATGCGCGCGTCGGGGCGGGCGAAGCCCAGCACCTCGCGGCTGACCAAGTCGTCCACCAGCCAGACGTCGGCGGCCTGAAGGGCCTTCACCGCCTTGAGCGTCAGCAGTTCCGGATCGCCCGGACCCGCCCCGATCAGATAGACCTTGCCTGTATGCATCTCATGCTCCCTGGGCCGCCTGGGCGGCAGCCACCATCCTCGTCAATTCCGGCACACAGGAACCGCAGCCGCTGCCGCAGCCGAGTCCCGATTTCAGCCCTTCAACATCGCAACCGGCGGCGATCGCCTGGACGATGGCGTCCTCGCGCACCCCGGTGCAGGCGCATACTACACGTGAACGGTGGATCAGAGTGCCTCCGCCCATCAACAGCCGCGCCAGGCTGTCCGGCGTTTCGCCGTCGTCGAACCAGTCGGCCAGCGCCTCGTCGGCGCGCACGTCGCCGGCCAGCAGGTAGGCGCAAGGCACTTTGCCGTTCAGCCATACTCTTCTAAGCACACTTCGTGCCGGGTCGTCGAAGGCGGCGAGCATGGCGTCGGCGGGCGTCACCGTGTCGGCCAGCGCCTCGAGCAGGCCGGCCTCGGGGGCGGCTTCCGCCGCGAGCTTGAGGCGCACCGCGGCGCCGCCGGCAACCACCGTCAGCAGCACGGCGTAGGGGAAGCGTGCCAGCCACGGGGTCAGGCGCTGGCGCAGCTGGGCCACGTCGCCCTTGACCAGCAGGGTGAGCCGCCACGGCAGACGCGCCGGCTCCAGCGCGATGGCGGCGTGCTTGAGTTCGGGCTGGCGCGATACCGGGTCGACCTTGCCCAAGGTCAGGGCATTGACACCGTTGCCGGCCATGTAGGCACCACCCCAGTGCATCGGCAGGAAGGCCATGCCGGGGCGCAGGTTGTCGTCGGCCGCGACCGGCAGCACGATGGCGCCACGCCGCGACTTGATGCGCGCCGGGTCACCCTCCTTGAGGTGGTAGCGGTCGAGGTCGCGCGGGTTGAGCGACAGCACCGGTTCTTCGACGTGACGGGTCAGCCCCGGCACCAGCGCGGTGCGGCTCATGGTGTGCCAGTGGTCGCGCAGGCGGCCGGTGGTCAGGCGCAGCGGGTACTGCGCCGAGACGTTCTCCGCCACCGGGCGGTAGCCGATGTCGACGAAGCGGGCGCGGCCGGACGGCGTGGCGAAGCGGCCGTCCTGATAGAGCCGCGCCTGGCCGGCGGTGGCGCCGGCCGGGAACGGCCATTGCTGCGGGCCGATCTGGTCGAGCACGGCGTAGCTCAAGCCGGTGATGTCGAGGTCGCGCCCGGCGGTGGTGACGACGTGCTCGGCGAACACCTGGGACGCTTCTTCGTAGCCAAACAAGGTTGGCCGAAGCGGATGCAGACGCGCTTCCAGCGCCTGCGCCACGTCGCGCGCGATGATCCAGTCATGGCGCGCCTCGCCCGGCGCCGGCAGCGCGGCGCGCACGCGGCTGATGCGGCGCTCGGAGTTGGTGACGGTGCCGTCCTTCTCCGGCCAGGTGCTGGCCGGCAGCACGAGGTCGGCGTACGGCAGCGTTTCCGAGCCGGCGAAGGCTTCCTGCACGATGACGAAGTCGACCTTCTCCAGCGCGCGGCGTACCAGCGCCTGGTCCGGCAGCGATTGCGCCGGGTTGGTGCAGACCACCCACAACACCTTGATCTGCCCTTTCGAGGCGGCCTCGAACAGTTCGATGGCGGGCAGGCCGGGCTCGGCCGGGATGCTGTCCACGCCCCAGATCGCCGCCACTTCGGCGCGGTGCGCGGGGTTGGCGAGGTCGCGGTGCGCCGACAGCAGGTTGGCCAACCCCTACTTCGCGCCCGCCCATGGCGTTGGGCTGGCCGGTGAGCGAGAACGGGCCGGCGCCGGGCTTGCCGATCTGGCCGGTGGCCAGGTGCAGGTGGATCAGCGCGGCGTTCTTGTCGGTGCCGGCGGCGGACTGGTTCAGGCCCATGGTGTAGAACGACAGCGCCGCGCCGGCGCGGCCGAACCAGCGCGCGGCGGTGACGATGTCCTCTTCGCTGATGCCGCAGATGTCGGCGGCGGCACGCGGGGTGAATTCGCGCAGCCGCTCCTTGAGCTGGGCGAAGCCTTCGGTGTGCTGCTCGATGTAGTCGCGATCGAGCAGGTCGTCCCACACCAGCACGTTGAGCATGGCGTGGAACAGCGCCACATCGGTGCCGGGCAAGATCGGCAGGTAGAGGTCGGCGAGACTGGCGGTGTCGGTGCGGCGCGGGTCGATGACGATGACCTTGAGCGCCGGGTTGGCCGCCTTGGCGGCTTCCAGCCGGCGGAACAGCACCGGGTGGGCGTAGGCCATGTTGGAGCCGGCGATCAGCACCACCTCGGCCTGGTCGATGTCTTCGTAACAGGCCGGCGGCGCGTCGGCACCGAGCGTGGCCTTGTAGCCCGCCACCGCGCTCGACATGCACAGCCGCGAGTTGGTGTCGACGTTGTTGGTGCCGACCACGGCGCGCGTCAGCTTGTTGAAGACGTAGTAGTCCTCGGTCAGCAGTTGGCCGGAGAGGTAGAACGCCACCGAGTTGGGGCCGTGCTCGGCGACGGCCGCCGCGATGCGGTCGGCGGCGCCGGCGATGGCGTCGTCCCAGGCGATGCGCTGGCGCGGGGCGGCCTTGTCGTGGCGCAGCTCGGGATAGAGCAGGCGCGCGCCCGGCTTGCCGGTGGTGTCGGCCAGGGTGCGGCCCTTGCTGCACAACCGGCCGAGGTTGGCCGGGTGCGCGGGATCGCCTTCCACCGAGGTCAGGCGCTGGCCGTCGGACTGGATCAGGACACCGCAGCCGGTGCCGCAGTAACAGCAGATCGAGGAGACAGTCTTGTTGCGTCCCGTGGTGTCTGTCATGTGATGTCTCCCAATGCGATCAATCTTGATGGAGCCTTGTCGTGGGGCGGAAGCCGCGCCGAGCTGGGCGTTCCGTCGAGGCGGGCGTGCCGCGCTCACGCAGAACGCCCTACGTCAGCTCGTTTCGGCCCGGCTTCGGCGGAGCGCCCCGTTACGGCTCATTTCAGGTCCAGCGAGACCTGGCCGTCTTCGACGCGTACCGGGATGTGACCGGTGCAGCCGACATCAGGCGCGCAGGCCTCGCCGGTCTTGAGGTCGACCACCCAGTTGTGCAGCGGGCAGGCCACGGTGTGGCCGGAGATGATGCCCTGCGACAGCGGGCCGCCCTTGTGCGGGCAGCGGTCGACCAGCGCGAACACGTAGTCGTCCTCGGCGCGGAAGATGGCGATGTCGTCCTGACCCTCGCGCTTGAGGACGCGGGCGCCCTGCTTCGGGATGTCATTGATGGTGCAAACGGTTTTCCAGTTCATGCTGATCTCCTTGTCCATTCGTGCCGGGAGCACGGGTGCTGACAACGTGCTCCCGCGGCGGTCTGGCATTACACGGTGAGCGGTTCGAATTCGTGACGGGCGACACCTTCCTTGACGCGCTCGGTCCACGGGTCCTTCTCGAAGGACAGGGCGAAGCGCAGCCGCTCGTACAGGGCCTTGCGGTTTTCCAGGTTGTCGACCACCTGGGCCTTGATGAAATCGAGGCCGACGCGGTGCAGGTAGTGCACGGTGCGCTCGAGGTAGAAGGCTTCCTCGCGGTAGAGCTGCAGGAAGGCGCCGGAGAGTTCCAGCACTTCCTCGCGTGTCTTCACCTTGGCCAGGAACTGCGCCACCTCGGTCTTGATGCCGCCGTTGCCTCCGATGTAGAGCTCCCAGCCGGAGTCGACGCCGATGATGCCGACGTCCTTGATGCCCGATTCGGCGCAGTTGCGCGGGCAGCCGGAGACCGCCAGCTTGACCTTGGCCGGGCTCCACATGCCGGTGAGGTCCTTCTCCAGGTCGATGCCCATCTGGGTGGAATCCTGCGTGCCGAAGCGGCAGAACTCGGAGCCGACGCAGGTCTTCACGGTGCGCAGGCTCTTGCCGTAGGCGTGGCCGGACGGCATGTCGAGGTCGGCCCAGACCTTGGGCAGGTCTTCCTTCTTCACGCCCAAGAGGTCGATGCGCTGGCCGCCGGTGACTTTCACCATCGGGATGGCGTACTTGTCGGCGACGTCGGCGATGCGGCGCAGCTCGGAGGCGTTGGTGACGCCGCCCCACATGCGCGGGATCACCGAGTAGGTGCCGTCCTTCTGGATGTTGGCGTGCACGCGCTCGTTGATGAAGCGCGACTGCGGATCGTCCTTGGCTTCGCCCGGCCAGGTCGAAATCAGGTAGTAGTTGATCGCCGGGCGGCAGGTGGCGCAGCCGTCCGGGGTGCGCCATTCGAGGAAGTCCATCACCTGGCGCAGGCTGGTCAGGTGCTGTTCGCGGATCACCTTGCGCACGCCGCCATGGGTGTGTTCGGTACAGCCGCACACCGGTTTCTCGGACTTGGGCTTGACGTCGGCGGCACCGCCGACGCAGTTGATCAGGATCTGCTCGACCAGGCCGGTGCACGAACCGCAGGAGCTGGCGGCCTTGGTGTGCTTCTTGATCTCGTCGACGGTGAACAGGCCCTTTTCCTGGATCGCCTTGACGATGGTGCCCTTGCACACGCCGTTGCAGCCGCACACTTCGGCGTCGTCCGGCATGCCGACGACTTTGCTCTGGCCGGCGTGGCCGACGTCGCCCTGCCCGCCTTCGCCCAGCATCAGCACGTCGCGCATCTCGGCCACCGACTTGCCTTCGCGGATCAGGCGGAAGTACCAGGCGCCGTCGGCGGTGTCGCCGTACAGGCAGGCGCCAACCAGTTTGTTGTCCTTCAGCACCAGCTTCTTGTAGAGGCCACCCATCGGGTCGGACAGGGTGATGGCCTCGGTGCCGTCGTCGCCCATGAAGTCGCCGGCAGAGAATAGGTCGATGCCGGTGACCTTGAGCTTGGTCGAGGTGGCGGCCGGCACGTAACGACCGATGCCGTAGTGCGCCAGGTGGTTGGCGGCGACCTTGGCCATGTCGAACAGCGGGGCGACCAGGCCGTAGGCCACGCCGCGGTGGCTGACGCACTCGCCGACGGCGTAGACGCGCGGGTCGTAGGTCTGCATGGTGTCGTTCACCACCACACCGCGGTTGCAGTAGAGACCGGATTTTTCGGCCAACTCGGCGTTCGGGCGGATGCCGACGGCCATCACCACCAGGTCGCCCGGGATTTCCTCGCCGTCGGCGAAGCGCAGGCCGGCAACGCGGCCGGTGCCGTTGTCGAGCAGCGCGGCGGTCTGCTTCTGCAGGTGGAAGGCGATGCCGCGGTCTTCCAGGCTCTGCTGCAGCAGCTTGGCGGCGGTACGGTCGAGCTGGCGATCGAGCAGCCATTCGCCGAGATGCACCACGCTCACCTCCATGCCGCGCGCCATCAGGCCGTTGGCGGCTTCCAGGCCCAACAGGCCGCCGCCGATGACCACGGCTTTCTTGTACTTCTGGCTGGCCTCGATCATCAGGTTGACGTCGCGGATGTCGCGGAAGGTCACCACGCCGTCGAGGTCCTTGCCCGGCACCGGCAGGATGAAGGGGTTGGAGCCGGTGGCGAGCAGCAGGCGGTCGTACGGCGCCTCGGTGCCGTCGGAGGTGCGCACCACGCGCTTGACGCGGTCGATCTCGGTGACTTCCTTGCCCATGTGCAGGGTGATGCCGTTTTCGGCGTACCACTCCACCTCGTTGAGCATGATCTCCTTCAGCGTCTGTTCTCCCGACAGCACCGGCGACAGCAGGATGCGGTTGTAGTTGGGGTGCGGCTCGGCGCCGAAGACGGTGATGTCGTAGAAGTCGGGCATGAGCTTGAGCAGCTCTTCCAGCGTGCGTACGCCGGCCATGCCGTTGCCTACCATGACGAGTTTCGGTTTGTTCATCGGGATCTCCTTAGCATCGTGGCTACGCCGCATTCACCCTTGCCGCAGCGAGACCAAATAAAAAAAGTCCGTTCCCATGGATTCCCCCATGTTGAACGGACCTCTTTGTCCTTACCCGCTTCACCGCCATTGGCAAACCGGGCATTGTTGTCTGCTGCATTACTAGCAAGCACCGTGCCAGCTTCAGGATGCCCCTTTGGCGGGGGTTCCAGGCCATTGCCCGGTTGCGACCAGTACGTTGCAGTGCACCAACGCACCAAGAGCGTGCACGGTGCGTCACGCCCGCTATTTCTGCAGCATCAACCACAAGCCGGCCAGGCTTACCATGGCCCCGCCCAGGCGCAGTAGCGAGGGTTGCTCACGAAACAGCAAGAAGCCCAGCGGCAGCAGCACCAGGGTGCTGATCACGTTGGCGCTGAGCGAGGCCACGCCCATCTGCCAGCCGGCGCGGTAGGCCAGCAGAAAACCCAGCTCGATACCGAGGATGCCGAGCGCGACGCCGCTGCTGCTCCAGTTCACCGCCAGCAGGCTGCGGCTGCCGGGGCTGAACAGCATGCCGACGAGGCACAGCAGCATGGCCAGGCCGTAGCTCACGGCCAGGGTCAGGAACGGATTCACCGCTTGCGGTACGTGCTTGAGCGACAAGTGGTAGATCACCGAGCCGGCGACCGCCAGCAACAAGGCAGACAGATACATGATGGACTCCCTATAAAGTGGATGCCTCCATGCTATCGGCCCGAATCGGGTATAGGTAGACTGTCGTTTACTATGCCGGTTATAAGGAATTTTTATGGCTATAGACCTGGATACCGCCTTGCTGCGCGCTTTCGTCAGCGTGGTGCGCCATGGCAGCATCAACCGCGCCGCCACCATGCTGCAGCGCACCCAGCCCGCCGTCAGCCTGCAGATCCGCAAACTGGAGCAGCAGCTTGGCCAGCCCCTGCTGGAGCGTTCGCCACGCGGCATCCGGCTGACCGGGGCCGGCGAGGCGCTGCTGCCCTACGCCGAGCGCCTGCTGACACTGACCGACCAGTTGGTGCCGGGGCTGGGCGGCCTGCCCGCCAGCGTGCAGCACCGCCGCATCGGCATCATGGAGGATTTCACCGGCACCCGGTTGCCGCGCGTGCTGGCGGATTTCGCCAGCGTGCATCCGGGACTGCGCCTGTCGGTGACGGTGGGGCTGAAGGCGGAGCTGTTCGCCGCGATGAACGCCGGCGAACTCGACGTCATGGTGAGTTCGCCACTGGCCGACAGCGGCCTGCTGCCGAAGCCGGACGCCCAGTTCCTGTGCCCACTGGCGTGGTTCGCCGCGCGCGGCAAGGTGCTGCCGTCGTCGTCATCCTCCTTGCCGCTGGTGATTTTCAGTGCCCCCTGCTCGTGGCGCGAACAGACGCTGGCGACCCTGAACCGGGCCGGCCAGCCCTGGCATATCGTGTTCGAAAGCGCCAGCCTGCCCGCCATCCAGGCGGCGGTGGAGGCCGGCCTGGGGGTGGCGGCGATGCTGGCGGACACGCCGCCCGACCACAGCCGCTGCATCAACGACGGCAGCCTGCCGCCGCTGCCCGGCATGCCGGTCGGCGTCTACCGTCAAAACGGCGACGGCGACCCGCTGACGCGGCAACTGGCGGAATTGTTCTGCCGCGAGTTGGACATGCCCGTAGCGACGGCAGCCTGAGCCCCGCCGCTCACCACACCAGCAGCAGGTACACCAGCACCAGGTTGAGCAGCAGCGACACCAGGGCGATGGCGCGCCACAGTTTGAGCGGCGCGCGCTCGGCCCACGGCACGCGGCGGCGCACGGAAACCGGCTGCGCGTCGCCCTTTTCCAACGCCAGCAGCAATTCTTCCTCGGTCTCGAAACGGCGTGCCGGGTCGCGCTCGACCGCCTTCAGCAGCACGTTTTCCAGCCACAGCGGCAGATCCGGGCGGTAGCGCGTCGGCAGTTCCGGGGTGCCGAAACGCGGGTGCTGGAACGGTTCCACCTCGCCGTAGGGGTAGTGGCCGGTCAGCAGCCAGTACAGCGTCACGCCAGCGGCGTAGAGATCGGTGCGCACGTTGGCCGAAGCGCCCTCGAACAGCTCCGGCGCCATGTAGCTCGGCGTGCCCGGCACCGCACCGTCGCGGTCGACGGTGAGCCCGGGGCAGTACGCCACGCCCAGGTCCAGCAGGCGCAGCTTGTCGTCGTGATCGATATGGACGTTTTCCGGCTTGACGTCGCGATGCACGATGTTGAGCCGGTGCAGCGCCGCCAGCGCGCGCGTCAGGCGCAGGCCGATCTTCACCACCTCGCTCAGACCGATGCTGCCGCCCTCACGCTGGCGCCGTTCCGCCAGGTTTTCGCCGGCGTACCAGCGCAGCAGGTAGTAGAGGTGCTGCCGTGCCGGCAGCGGCTTGACCTCGGCGAAGTAATGCGCGGTCAGGCGTTTCTGCAGCCACTCCTCGACTAGCAGCGCCTGCTCGGCCTGGCTGTCGCCGGCCAAGGTCGGCGGCAGCGTCTTCATCACCCAGCGTTTGCCAGCGCTGTCGAGCACGCGGTAGGCGAGCCCGGACGGGGCGTCGTTCAGCACCGCCTCCACGGTGAGGCCGTCGAACTCCTGCCCCGGCTTGAGCCGCGGCGGCAACGACTGGAAGGCGCCGCGCGCCAGCTCGTCGCCAAGGTTGGCCGAAGGCAGGCCGTCGACGCGCAGCACGATGGCCGACAGGTTGTCGCCGGAGCCGGCGGCGATGGCCTCCTCCACCAGCACCTGGGCCGCGCGCTGCGGGTCGACGTGCAGCCGCAGCACTTCGTCCAGGCGCTTGTCGGGCAGCGGCCCCCATATGCCATCGCTGACCAGCAGGAACACGTCACCCTCGGCCACGTCGCCGTCGAGGAAGTCGGCCATGACGTGCTCGTCGAGCCCCATGGCGCGCTTGAGCACGTGGCGCATCGAGGGCTCGTCCCAGACGTGATCGGTGGTGAGGCAGAACAGCCGCCCCCCGGTGAGACGGTAGAGCCGGCTGTCGCCGACGTGCGCTACGGTGAAGCGCCGGCCGCGCAACACCAGCGCGGTGAGCGTCGCCACCAGCGTCTTGCCCTGCGAGCGCAGCCAGCGGTTATGCGCGGTCAGCAGGCGGTCGAGCGCGGTGCCGACCTCCCAGGTTTCCGGCGTGGCGTAGTAGTCCGCCGCCACCGCGCGCACGCTGGACTGGGCCGCGAGCTTGCCGTCGGCGCAGCTCGACACGCCGTCGGCCAGCACGAACAGCGCGCCCTTGCTGGTCAGGAGACCGGCCTCCGGCGTCACGCAGGCCAGCGCATCCTCGTTGCGCGGCTTAGGGCCGGCAGCGGTGGCGTGACCGACGGTCAGGGCGAGCGACATGATCGAATCCTTGTTCCCATCCGCCTCGGCGATGGCGTCGGCGGATGGGGGTGGTCAGTGTGCGAATCTCTCGCGGGCCACTCTGGGCCGGCGAGAGATTCGTCCAACGCGCCCCGCCGTCCCTACCCGATACAGCCGGCGCGCGGGTCCTCCTGTTCGAACTATACCCGGGCCGAGGTCACGCTGGCCGCACCCCAGGTGGTGCGCCAGCGCAGCTTGACGCTGTGCAGGCCGAACCAGGCCACCAAGCCCAGGCTGGCGAACAGCCACAGCCCGATCTGGTAGTTGCCGGTGGATTGCTTGACGAAGCCCAGGCCCGCCGCCAGCAGGAAGCCGCCGATGCCGCCCGCCATGCCGACCAGGCCGGTCATCACGCCGATTTCCTTGCGGAAGCGCTGCGGCACCAGCTGGAACACCGCGCCGTTACCGCAACCGAGCGCCAGCATGGCACCGACGAACAGCGCCAGCGCGGCGTAGGCCTGCGGCAGGTTGAAGCCGACCACGCCCAGCATCAGCGCGGCGATGGTGTACATCACCAGCAGGGTGCGGATGCCGCCGACGCGGTCGGCCAGCGCGCCGCCCAGCGGGCGCATCATCGAACCGGCGAACACGCAGGCGGCGGTGTAGTAGCCGGCGGTCACCGCGTTCAGGCCATACTGGTCGTGGAAGTAGCCCGGCAAGGCGCCGGCCAGGCCGACGAAGCCGCCGAAGGTCATGCTGTAGAAGAACATGAACCACCAGCTATCCTTGTCGCCCAGCACCTTGAGGTAATCGGCCAGCGACTTGGCCGGCGCGCGGTTGGGCGCATTCTTGGCCAACAGACAGAACACCACGAACACGATCGACAGCGGGATCAGCGCGAAGCCGAACACGTTCTCCCAGCCGTAGACCGAGGCCAGCCCCGGTGCCAGCAAGGCCGCGAACACCGTGCCGGAGTTGCCGGCGCCGGCGATGCCCATCGCCTTGCCCTGGTGCTCCGGCGGATACCACTGCGACGCCAGCGGCAGCGACACCGCGAACGAGGCACCGGCCACGCCGAGGAACAGGCCCAGCAGCAGCGCCTGGTGGAAGGAGTGGATGCCGAAGTGCCAGGCGGTGCCCAGAGCCGCGATCACCACCACCTGGCCGACGATGCCGGCGGTCTTGGGCGACAGGCGGTCCACCATCAGGCCAATGGCGAAACGTAGCACCGCGCCCGCCAGGATCGGCGTGGCCACCATCATGCCGCGCTGCTGCGCGGACAGCGACAGGCTGTCGGCGATCTGGATCGCCAAGGGCCCGAGGATGTACCAGACCATGAAGCTCAAGTCGAAGTAGAGAAACGCGGCCAGCAGAGTGGGCCAGTGCCCGGCCTTCCAGAAACTCTTGTTCATGTACCTTCTCCCGATATCGATGCGAACCAGTCGCCGCGCAAAAAAAACGTCCGCCGCCGCGCAGTGTTGGCTGCGTGGTAGCGGACGCCGTTGTCCGTCTCAGAACCTATTCACGATCTGTCGCGAGCAGCCCTCAGCGGGGTGAAGAGCAGCACAGGCACCGGAATGTACTGGAGTACATGAGGATTCCGAGCAGCACATGAGCCCCGATCAGGCTGCGCAGCAAGATCGTGAACAGGTTCTCAGGCGAAAGACCCACATTGGTCTTCCCCTGCCATCCGGCGAGCCTGGCCTCCGTTGGCCCGGCGTGCCGGAGCTGAATTGTTCGAGGTTGATATAGCAACTAGCGTGCCAGCCCCGAAAGCCACGCCAGGCGGGCCTTGGTGCCGTCGCACGCCGTCTGGCGCACTGCACAAGTGCGCCGATGCACCAGCCGGGCACATCGGCGCCCGCGCCATGAAAAAGCGGGGAAGACTCTCGTCTTCCCCGCCTTCAATCGCCGGCTGATTTATGGTGTTTTACGCTGCCGGTCGCAGATGCTTCTGATACAAAAACTCCAGCACCGCGCTGCGATAGCCGTGGTAGGCGCTGTCGTTGGCCAGCGCCAGCCGCTCGCGTGGACGCGGCAGCGCCACTTCGAGAACCTCGCCGACGGTGGCGGCCGGGCCGTTGGTCATCATCACGATGCGGTCGGACAAGAGCACCGCCTCGTCCACGTCGTGCGTCACCATCACCACGGTGGCGCGGGTAGCCTCAACGATCTTCACCAGCTCGTCCTGCAGGTTGGCGCGGGTCAGGGCATCCAACGCCCCAAAGGGCTCGTCCATCAGCAGCACCTTGGGCTCCATCGCCAGCGCCCGGGCGATGCCGACACGCTGCTTCATGCCGCCCGACACCTCATGCGGGTACTTGTCGCTGGCATGGCTGAGGTTGACCAGCGCCAGCGCCGCCTCACAGCGCGCCTTGAGCTGGGCCTTGCCCTCACGTTGGACGAAGACCTTTTCCACCGCGAGGTAGATGTTGCCGTAACAGGTCAGCCACGGCAGCAGGCTGTGGTTCTGGAACACCACGGCGCGTTCCGGCCCCGGCCCGTCGATCTCGCGCCCGCCGCACAAGGCGATGCCGGCATCGGGGTCGTACAGCCCGGCGACGATGTTGAGCACGGTGGACTTGCCGCAGCCGGAGTGGCCGATCAGCGACACGAACTCGCCCTGGCGGATGGTGAGGTTGACGTCGCGCAGCGCCACGAAACGGCCCTGGCGGCTAGCGAAGCTCTTGCCCACGCCCTGCAATTCGACGAATTTTTCCATGACTCACACTCCCTGACCGAAGCTGAAGCGGCGCGCCAGCAGAATCAGCGCCTGCTCCAAGAGCAAGCCGACCAAGCCGACGACGAAAATGGCGATGATGATGTGCTCGACGTTGAGGTTGTTCCACTCGTCCCACACCCAGAAGCCGATGCCGACGCCGCCGGTGAGCATCTCGGCCGCCACGATCACCAGCCAGGCCACGCCGATCGACAGGCGCACTCCAGTCAACACGTGCGGCAGCACCGACGGGAACAGGATGGTGGTGAACACCTTGAACTCGGACAATCTCAGCACGCGCGCCACGTTGAGGTAATCCTGCGGCACCGCGCGCACCCCGGCGGCGGTGTTGAGGATCATCGGCCACACGCTGGAGATGAAGATCACCCAGATCGATGCCGGGCTCGCGGCCTTGAACACCAGCAGGCCGATCGGCAGCCAGGCGAGCGGCGAAACCGGTCGCAGCAGGCTGATCACCGGCGCGAACATCGCCGAGACGAAGGCGAAGCGGCCGAGGATGAAGCCGGCGGGAATGCCCACCAGCGCCGCCAGGCCGAAGCCGATGCCGACGCGCCCGAGCGAATTGAGGATGTTCCAGCCCACGCCCTGGTCATTCGGCCCGTTGCGGTAGAACGGATCGGCGAACAGCAGCTTGGCCGATTCCCAGGTGGACAGCGGCCCCGGCAGGCCGCTGCGCGACTTGGCGACCACAGCCCAGACCAGCACCAGCAGCGCGAGCCCCAACAGCGGCGGCACCACGGTCTTGATCGCCTGCACCAGCAGGCGCACGGCGGGCGAGGTGTCGGCCGATTCCAGCGACGGGAAACGGCGTTTCGACGCGGTGCGCGCCGGCAGTGTCTGTTCCACGGTCTTGCTCTCTGTGCCGCTCACGACACGGGCTTCATGCTTGATGGCTTGCATGGTGGTTCTCCCCTATTCCGTGGCTCAGGCGCGAATCTTGAACGAAGCGGCGTAGCCTTTCGGGTCCTTGCCGTCCCACACCACGCCGTCGATCAGCTTGGCCGAGCGCAGGTCCGAGTGCGGCACCGCGACCTTGGCGAGCGCAGCGGCTTCCTTGTAGAGCGCGATCTGGTTGATCTGTCGCGCCACGCCCAGGTAGTCCGGATCGGCCTTCAGCAAGCCCCAGCGCTTGTGCTGGGTGAGGAACCACATGCCGTCGGAGAGATACGGGAAGTTGACCCTGCCCTCGTCGAAGAACTTCATCAGGTGGGGGTCTTGCCACTTCTTGCCCAGGCCGTCTTCGTAGGAACCAAGGAAGCGCCCCTCGATGACCGGCTCCGGCGCGTTGACGTAGGCCTTGTCGGAAATCAGTTTGGCCACGCTGGCGCGATTCTTGACATCGTCGATGTAGCGCGAGGCTTCCAGCAGCGCCGCGGTCAGCGCGCGCGCGGTATTGGGGTGCTGCTTGACCCAGTCGCCGGTGCTGCCCAGCACCTTTTCCGGGTGGCCGGCCCAGATCTGCTGGGTGGTGGCCACGGTGAAGCCGACGTTGTCGGCGATGGCGCGCGCGTTCCACGGCTCGCCGACGCAGTAGCCGTCCATATTGTCGACGCGCATGTTGGCCACCATCTGCGGCGGCGGCACCACGATGGTCTTGACGTCGCTCATCGGGTTGACGCCCTGTGCGGCCAGCCAGTAGTAGAGCCACATGGCGTGGGTGCCGGTGGGGAAGGTCTGGGCGAAGGTGTATTCGCGCGGCTCGGCCTTGATCAGCTTGGCGAGCGCCGGGCCGGAGGTCACGCCCTTGGCCTTGAGCTGATTGGAGAGCGTGATGCCCTGGCCGTTCTGGTTCAGCGTCATCAACACCGCCATGTCCTTCTTCGGACCGCCGATGCCCAAATGCACACCGTACACCAGGCCGTACAGCACGTGGGCGGCGTCCAGCTCGCCGTTGACCAGCTTGTCGCGCACCGCGGCCCAGCTCGCCTCCTTGGACGGCACGATGGTGATGCCGTACTTCTTGTCGAAGCCCATCTTGGAGGCCACGATCACCGAGGCGCAGTCGGTCAGGGGAATGAAGCCGACTCTGACTTCGGTTTTTTCCGGCTTGTCGCTGCCGGCAGCCCAGGCGCTGCTGGCGATGCCGGCCGGCAAGGCGGCCAGCAAGGTGGTGGACCCCATGGCGGTCAGTGCTCCCTTGAGAAAAGTGCGTCGCGCCGGCGCCGCGGGCGAACTGCTGTCGATCGATGTGCGCGTGTCATCCATTTCCTTCTCCCTCATTGCAGAAAAAAACAGCCGAAAACAAAAAGCGCCTGTCGTCCCGCTCCGCGTCGGAAAGGGTGCGACAGGCGCCGTTGCCTGTCCGGATGGAGCCGCCGCCGTTGGTGGCCTACCCGGTCACCACGCCATACGCAACTACCATGCCAGACAACAATCGTCTGTTTTTAAAGGAATATTTTTTCCGACCTACGCTTTTGTGCACTGCACACGTGCGTTCTGCACCAACGCACGCTCAGCCTTTGAGCCAGTTCGCTAGCTCCACCACTTCGCGCGCCACGTCGCCCAGCTTCTTCTGCGACTTCATGGCGCGCTCGCGCAACTGGCGATAGGCCTCGTCCTCGCCGATGCCCTTCATCTGCATCAGCAAACCCTTGGCCTTCTCCACCACCTGGCGGTCGGCCAGGCGCTGGCGCATGCCGTCCAGCTCTTCACGCCGCTCCTTGTCGAGCGAATAACGCTCTATCGCCACCTCCAACAGCGGCTGGATGCGCTCGGGCACCACGTCCCCCACCACGTAGGCGGCCACCCCGGCCGCGAGCGCGGCGCGGATGGTGTCGCGGCGGGCGTCGTCGGTAAACATCACCACCGGCCGCTCGCTGTGCGCGCTGCTGACGCAGACGTGCTCCAGCATGTCCCGCGATGGGGCATCGGAGTCGATCAGCACGATGTCGGGGCGGATGCTGTCGATCATCTCACCCAGCCGCAGCGACACCTCCACCTCCGCGATCACGCGCACGCCGGCCTGCGTCAGCGCCTCCTTGAGCGCAGCCGCCTTGCCCGATCCATCGTTCACCAGCATTACCGTCAGCACTGTTATCTCCCTATTGCACAGAAAAGGTGAAGCAAGCACCATGCCGGGTCGATGCTCTTTCCATGCAAACTACCTGTCCACGATCTGCGTGCAACCTGTCTCGGGCCCCCAAAAGGCAAACGGCTCGATACGGCGGAGACCCAACGCAGCGTGGGCTTACTTTAAGGTTGGCCGAAGACCATGATTACTGCAACGCGCTGCCCGTGGTGCGGCGATGACCCGCTCTACGTGGCCTACCACGACCTGGAATGGGGCGTGCCGGTGCACGACGACCGCAAGTTGTTCGAAATGCTGGTGCTGGAAGGCGCCCAGGCCGGGCTGTCGTGGATCACCATCCTCAGGAAACGCGAAGGCTACCGCGCCGCGTTCCACGGCTTCGACCCGGCACGCGTCGCGACCATGGACGAGGCCGACGTCGAGCGCCTGCTGCAGAACCCGGCCATCGTGCGCAACCGGCTGAAGATCCACAGCGCCATCCGCAACGCCCGCGTGTTTCTCGACCTGCAACGCCGCCACGGCAGCTTCGCCGCCTGGCTGTGGGCACAGGTCGACGGCCAGCCGGTGGTCAACCACTGGGGCAGTCTGTCCGAATGCCCCGCCTCCACGCCCCTGTCCGACGCCATCAGCAAACAGCTGAAGAAGGCCGGCATGAACTTCGTCGGCAGCACGGTGATCTACGCCTTCCTGCAGGCCACCGGCGTGGTCAACGACCACCTGATCGGCTGTCACCGTCACCCGCAACGGCAAGGCTGAGCCGCGCTCGCCCGCTAGCGCCTCACGCAACAAAAAGCCGGTGCCGGGAACCCCGGACACCGGCTGCGCGCCTTGCTGACACAAGCGATTCGATGCGGCTTTTTTAGCTCTTAATCGTCGTAGCGATGGTGATGGTGGCGGTGCCCGCGCTTCCAGCCGCGCTCTTCGACATAACGATGCTCTACGATGGTGCGACGCGGTTCGGGCCGGGTCGCGACACCGGTACCGATGGCGGCACCGGCCGCCGCGCCGATCATCGCGCCATCCCGCCCACCCAATGCCGAACCGACCGCCGCGCCGGCACCACCGCCCAGCGCGCCGCCGAGCACGGCGTTGCTGTCCATGGCGTAGGCCGAGCCGGTCAGCAACAGGCTGCCGGCCAGCAGGGCGACCATCCAACGGTTCTTGTTCATGGCTGTGTTCCTTAAGGCTAGTGCAGTAATCATCAACGGCGGCATCATAACCAAGATCGCCGCCGGGCGCTGTCAAGAAGTACTAACAATTGTTAAGCCTGATGCTTACGCCGCCGGCCCGGCCGAAGATCTCTCGCCTGACGTCCTGGCGTACGGAGCCATCGTCAGGCCAGCCCTTCCAGTTTGATGTCGCAACACAGCACCCGCTGCCCCTGCGCCAACGGCACCGTCAGCGACAGCGTCACGCACAGCCGGGAATTGGCGACCGACAGGTAAGGGCTGCTGACTTGCAGCTGGCCGGGGTGAGCCAGGGCACGGTAGTGGTAGGGTTTGCGCGCCCAGTTGGCGCCCTGCGCCTCCTCCAGCGGGGCGAAGCGCGAGGACGCCGGTTCGTGGTCGGCACGCAGCACGCTGGCGCCGATCTGCACCCCGTCCGCGCCGATCAGGTAACAGCGGTCCACTTGCGGCATCGCCAGCAGCTCGGCGCAAGCCGGGGCCAGGCCCTGCTCGGTCCACAGCCGCTGCGCCGCGCGCTGGAAGGCGCTGGCGTAGACCTGCAACTCCCGGCGCTGGCGCGCCGAGGCCTGCGCCGCGGCGTGCCGGGCCGACAGCGCAGCGATGCCGCCGTCGCCCTGGCGCAGCGGCTGCGGCGCCGGCCGCGCGAAGTGAAAGCCCTGCACCAGGTCGGCATCGCTATCCAGCGCGATGGCGGCCTGCTCTTCATTCTCGACCCCCTCGATCAGCGCCAGGCTGCCCGCCTCGTGGATCAGCGCCACCGTGGCCGGCAGCACGCGCCGTGCCCGCGGCGAGTGCTCGGCGGCGGCGATCAGCTTGCGGTCGAGCTTGACGATGTCGGGCGCGGCACGCCAGATGCGCTCGATGTTGGAGGCGTCGGCGCCGAAGTCGTCCAGCGCCACCAGGCAACCCATACGGCGGTAATTGGTCACCGCCTCGCTCAACAACGACTGGTCGGCAATGGTGCCCTCGAGGATTTCCACCACCACGCGCCGGGCGGGAAAAGCGCTGTGCGCCAGCAGCCCGGCGAAGAACGGCTCGGACTGGCCGGCCCGCACGACGACCTGGGTCGACACATTGAGAAACAGCCAGGTCTGAGCGTCGTCCAGCCCCCCGGCGTCACGGTAGTTGGCGAGGTGCAGGGCACGGCACAGCCGGTCGAGAAAGACCCGCTCCTCGTCACCTTGCGCGCTGGCCAGCGCCTGCAGCGGCCCCACCGGGCTGCCGTCGGACTGCCGCGCCCGCAGCAGCGCCTCGTGGCCGACAATGCGGCTGTGCGCCAGACTGTAGATCGGCTGGAAGTGGCTATCCAGGGACAGCTCGCGGAAGCGGCCGATGGCACGGCCGGCTTCGGGGAGGATGGAGCGCGTGATGTCGCCCAGCGGCAGGCACAGGTCGGGCGACGACAGCGGCAAAGCGGAGAGTGATTGCATAGTGGCAAAAAAAGGCGTCCCCGGGCCGGTCTGCCCCGGGGACGCCGTTGTCCCTTTCAAGTGCGGACCGCCGTTGGTCCGCCTGCCGGCTATTTAGCAATCGCTGTGCCAGCGTCCCGCTCCGCCATGCCATCAAAATGGCTGGATAGCGACCTCCATTCGCCCGGCATTGGCGCATATTGCACTGCAACAGTGCACTCCCCGCCCCGCCCGAGCCAGGAAGCAAAAGACCCCCGGCCCTGACGACGTGTCTTGAAACACGTCACCGAACCGGGGGTCCACGTCACCCGCCTTCAGGCGGGCGGTCGTGTGCTCACCCGAACACGATCTGGCCGTTTTGCGCGTCCACCAGCACCGTCGCCTTGGGCTCGTACTTGCCGGCCAGGATGGCCTTGGCCAAGGGGTTCTCGATGTCGGACTGGATCGCCCGTTTCAGCGGCCGCGCGCCGTACACCGGGTCGAAGCCGGCCTCGGCGATGGCGTCGAGCGCCGCGTCGGTGACCTGCAGCGACAGCTCCAGCTTGGCCAGGCGCCGCTCCAGCGACTTGAGCTGGATGCGGGCGATGGAGCGGATCTGCGCGCTGCCCAGGGCGTGGAACACCACCACCTCGTCGATGCGGTTGATGAACTCGGGGCGGAAGTAGCCCTTCACCTCGGCCATCACCGCCAGCTTGATGACCTGGTAGTCGTCGCTGCCCATGGCCTGGATATGCTGGCTGCCGATGTTCGAGGTCATCACCACCACGGTGTTCTTGAAGTCCACGGTACGGCCCTGGCCGTCGGTCAGGCGGCCGTCGTCCAACACCTGCAGCAAGATGTTGAACACCTCGGGGTGCGCCTTCTCCACTTCATCCAGCAGGATCACGCTATAGGGCTTCCTGCGCACCTGCTCGGTGAGCTGGCCGCCCTCCTCGTAGCCGACATAGCCTGGAGGCGCGCCGATCAGCCGCGCCACCGAATGCTTCTCCATGTACTCCGACATGTCGATGCGGATCAGATGATCTTCGCTGTCGAACAGAAAGCCGGCCAGCGTCTTGCACAGCTCGGTCTTGCCCACTCCGGTCGGCCCGAGGAACAGGAAGGAGCCGTACGGCCGGTTGGGGTCGGACAGGCCGGAGCGGCTGCGACGGATGGCATCGGACACCGCGCGCACCGCCTCGTCCTGCCCCACCAGGCGCTCGTGCATCACCTCTTCCATCCGGAGGAGCTTCTCGCGCTCGCCGGCCAGCATCTTCGACACCGGGATACCGGTCATGCGCGACACCACCTCGGCGATCTCCTCGGCGCCGACCTGAGTCCGCAGCAGGCGGTTCGGCTTCTGGGTACCGGCACCGGCCGCTTCCGCCTCCTTCAGGCGCGCTTCCAGCTGCGGCAGCTTGCCGTACTGCAATTCGGCCAGCTTCTGCCAGTCGCCCTGGCGCTTGAGATCCTCCATCTCCACCTTGAGGCGGTCGATCTCCTCCTTGATGCTCTGGCTGCCCTGCGCCGTGGCCTTCTCGGCCTTCCAGATTTCCTCCAGGTCGGCGTATTCACGCGACAACCGGTCGATCTCGTCCTCGATCAGGCCCAGCCGCTTCTGCGACGCCTCGTCGCTCTCCTTCTTCACCGCCTCGCGCTCGATCTTGAGCTGGATCAGGCGGCGGTCGAGCTTGTCCATCTCTTCCGGCTTGGAGTCCAGCTCCATCTTGATGCGGCTGGCGGCCTCGTCGATAAGGTCGATCGCCTTGTCCGGCAGGAAACGGTCGGTGATGTAGCGGTGGCTCAACTCCGCCGCGGCGACGATGGCCGGGTCGGTGATATCCACCCCATGGTGAATTTCGTATTTCTCCTGCAGGCCGCGCAGGATGGCAATGGTGTCCTCCACCGAGGGCTCGTCCACCAGCACCTTCTGGAAGCGGCGCTCAAGCGCGGCGTCCTTCTCGATGTACTTGCGGTATTCATCGAGCGTGGTGGCGCCCAGGCAGTGCAGTTCGCCGCGCGCCAGCGCCGGTTTCAGCATGTTGCCCGCGTCCATCGCCCCTTCCGCCTTGCCGGCACCGACCAGGGTGTGGATTTCGTCGATGAAGATCAGCGTATTGCCTTCGTCCTTGGCCAGGTCGCTCAGCACCGCCTTCAGCCGCTCCTCGAAATCGCCACGGTACTTGGCGCCGGCCAGCAGTGCGGCCAGGTCGAGCACCAGCAGCTTCTTGTGCTTCAGGCTTTCCGGCACCTCGCCGTTGACGATGCGCTGCGCCAGCCCCTCGACGATGGCGGTCTTGCCGACGCCGGGCTCGCCGATCAGCACCGGGTTGTTCTTGGTGCGCCGTTGCAACACCTGGATGGCGCGGCGGATCTCGTCGTCGCGGCCGATCACCGGGTCGAGCTTGCCCTGACGCGCCCGCTCGGTGAGGTCCAGGGTGTACTTCTTCAGTGCCTCGCGCTGGCTCTCGGCGTCCTGGCTCTCCACGTTGGCGCCGCCGCGTACCGCATCGATGGCGGCGTTCAGCGCATTGGCGGAGCCGCCGTTGTCCTTGAGCAGACGTCCGGTTTCGCCCTTGTCGTCCAGCAGCGCCAGCAGGAACAGTTCGCTGGCGATGAAGGCATCGCCGCGTTTCATCGCCGCCTTATCGGTCAGGTTGAGCAGGTTGCCCAGATCGCGCGACACCGTGATCTCGCCCCCGGTGCCCTGCACCTTGGGCAGGCGGTCGATGGCGGACTTGAGCCCGCCACGCAACCCCGCCACGTTGACACCGGCCCGCGCCAGCAGGCTGCCGACGCCGCTGTCGGCGTCGTCCAGCATCGCTGCCAAGAGATGCTGCGGCTCGATGTAGGCATGATCGTGAGAGAGCGCCAGGCTCTGCGCATCGGCCAGAGCTTGCTGGAATTTGGTGGTCAGTTTGTCGAATCGCATGAGGGACTCCTGAATCGCTGTTAATCCCTATTTTGGGCGGGGTTTTGGCGATTTCAAGAGCGCAGGCAGGGAATACCTCCACCAGCGGGACAGGGGCTACCCGAGAAACGATCGGCCAAGGGCAAGAGCCTGGCCGAATCGTTGAACGAGCCACACTAGGCGGAGTGCGGGGGGAACACCGAAACGGGAACGGGGAAGTAAACGAAGAGGATTACGCCTCTCCGTGCGACTTATTGAACAGCGTCGGACGCAGCCGCTGCAGCTCAACAGCGGCTGCGCGGGATGGGCTTAAGCCTTGTGGGGCGGCTTGAGCGAACGCACCACCGCCGTGACCACGCCCCACACGTCGAAGCCGGCCTCCGGGTTGGCGCGCAGCGCCGGATAATCGGGATGATCCGGCACCAGCCAGGGACCGTCGGCGCGCAGCTCCAGCCGCTTCACCGTGAGTTCGCCCGCCACCACCGCGATCACCACGTCGCGGTGGTGCGGCCGCAGCAGGCGGTCGACCACCAGCATGTCGCCGTCGAAGATGCCGGCGCCGCTCATCGATTCACCGGACACCCTGACGAAGAAGGTCGATTCGGGGTGGCGAATCAGGTAGTCGTTGAGATTGAGTGAGGCTTCCAGGTAGTCGTCGGCCGGGGATGGAAAGCCCGCCGGCACACGGGAAGCATAGAGCGGCAGCTCGGTCTCGGAGAGCACCTCCGCCGCCCGGAACGCCTGGAGCGGAAAACGCGCGATCAAGGCATCCAGCGCCTCTCGCCCAGGCGGCGCGAACGGGATGCCATTAGCGGAGTCGGAGGAGAATGGTTCGGCCATGACTCAGCGCACGCTGATCCGCGGTTCGCCCTGATGCAGCGAGCCGATCACCGCGGCGTAGCCGAAGCCGCTCTCCTTGAAGCGCGCCAGCACCGCCTCGGCCTGCTCCGGCGCCACCGCCACCAGCAGCCCGCCACTGGTCTGGGGATCCGCCAGCAGGCGCCGCTGCCACTCCGGCACCGAGTCGGCGAAACGAACATGGGCGCCGAAACTTGCCCAATTGCGCTCGATGGCGCCGGGGCCATAGCCCTGTTCGGCCAGCGGGCGCGCCTCGGCGATCACCGGCACCGCCGCCATCTCGACCTCGGCCGTCAACCCCGAGCCCTTGCAGATTTCCAGCAGATGCCCCAGCAGGCCGAAGCCGGTGACGTCGGTCAGCGCGTGCACCCCGGACAGAGCCGCGAGCTGCGCGCCGACGGTATTGAGCTGGGTGGTGGAGCCGATCAGTGCGGCGTAGCCAGCGTCGTCCAGCACGCCCTTCTTCATCGCCTGCGCCAGCACGCCCACGCCCAGGCCCTTGCCGAGGATCAGCACGTCGCCGTCGCGCGCGTCGCAGTTGCGCTTGAGCTGGTCCGGGTGCACCACGCCCAGCGCCACCAGGCCGTAGATCGGCTCGGGGGCGTCGATGGAGTGACCGCCGGCGAGCGGAATGCCGGCCTCGCGGCACACCGATTCGCCACCGTCGAGGATGTCGCGGATGGTCTCCAGCGGCAGGGTGTTGACCGGCATGCCGACGATGGCCAGCGCCATGATCGGCGTGGCGCCCATGGCGTAGATGTCGGACAGCGCGTTGGTGGCGGCGATGCGGCCGAAGTCGCGCGCATCGTCGACGATGGGCATGAAGAAGTCGGTGGTGGCGACGATGGCCTGGCTGTCGTTGAGCTTGTACACCGCCGCGTCGTCGCTGGTTTCAGCGCCCACCAGCAGGTTGGGAAACGGCATTTTTTCCTTGGCGCCGGACAGGATGGATTCCAGCACCGACGGGGCAATTTTGCAGCCGCAGCCGCCGCCATGAGACAATTGGGTCAATCGTATTTCAGCCATCGGTTCTCACCACATACCATGTATTTCAAGGTCGCGAACGTATCACAGCTCACCGGGTTTGACGAGATCATCGACGTGCGCACCCCGGCGGAATTCGCCGAGGACCACATCCCCGGCGCCATCAACTGCCCCGTGCTCGACGACGAGGAGCGTATCCGCGTCGGCACGCTGTACAAGCAGGTCTCGCCGTTCGCCGCGCGCAAGGTCGGCGCCGCGCTGGTGGCGAAGAACATCGCCCGCCACATCGAAGAACGCTTCCACGACCGCCCCAAGTCGTGGAAACCGCTGATCTACTGCTGGCGCGGCGGTCAGCGCTCCGGGGCGATGGCCATCGTGCTCGCGCAGGTGGGCTGGAACGCCCACCAGCTGGAGGGCGGCTACAAGTCCTACCGGCGCCAGGTGCTGGAGGAACTGGCCGAGCGGCCGGCGGCATTCAACTTCCGCGTGCTGTGCGGCCCGACCGGCTCGGGCAAGAGCCGTCTGCTGGAGGCGCTGGCGGCGGCCGGCCACCGAGGTGCTCGACCTGGAGCGGCTGGCCTGCCATCGCGGCTCGGTGCTCGGCCTGCTGCCGCGCCAGCCCCAGCCGACGCAGAAAGGCTTCGACAGCCAGTTGGCGCTGCAGTTGCGCCAGCTCGATCCGGAACGCCCGGTCTACATCGAGGCGGAGAGTAAGAGGATCGGCCAGATCGCCCTGCCCGACGCGCTGTTCAAGGCCATGCACCAGGGCGAGTGCCTGCGCCTCGAGGTACCGCTCGCCGAGCGCGTGCGCTTCCTGCTGGAAGATTACGACTTCTACGTCGCCGAGCCGGAGCGCCTGCTGGAGCAGCTGAACTTCCTGAAGAACCTGCACTCGCGCGCCCAGATGGACAGCTGGGCCGAGCTGGTGCGCGGGGGCCGCTTCGAGCAACTGGTCCAGGAACTGCTGGAGCAGCACTACGACCCGCTCTACCACCGCTCGCAGGGCAATCATTACCAGCGCCTCGACCAGGCCCTCGACATCCGTCTGCCGAACCTGTCGCCGGGCGTGCTGGCGACGACCGCCCAGGCCCTGCCCCACTGAGCTGCTCTTCGGCCAACCTTGAACGCCTGACCCGTACTGAAGAACCGGATGACGCACCACGCCCAACTCGACTGGCACGACGGCCAACCCTTTTCCCGCGCTTTCGGCGACGTCTACTTCTCCCGCGCCTCGGGGCTGGAGGAGACGCGCCACGTCTTTTTGCACCACAACGCGCTGGCCGAGCGCTTCGCCGCCCTGCCCGAGCACGGTCAGTTCTGCATCGGCGAGACCGGTTTCGGCACCGGCCTCAACTTCCTGTGCGCCTGGCAATGCTTCGAGCAGCACGCCCCGGCCACGGCGCGGCTGCACTTTGTCAGTACCGAGAAATTCCCGCTGGCGCCCGCCGATCTGCAGCAGGCGCTGGCGCTGTGGCCCGAGCTGGCGTCGTATTCCAGCGAGCTGCTGGCCCAGTACGACATCCTGACGCCGGGCTGGCATCGCTTCGTGCTGCGCGGCGGTCGGCTGACGCTGACGCTGCTGGTCGGCGACGCGCTCGACACCCTGCCCGAGCTGGACGCCCGCATCGACGCCTGGTTCCTCGACGGCTTCGCCCCGGCCAAGAACCCCGAAATGTGGCAACCGGCGCTGTTCGAGCAGATGGCGCGGCTATCGGCGCCCGGCGCCAGCTTCGCCACCTTCACCAGCGCGGGGGCGGTGCGCCGCGGCCTGACCGCCGCCGGTTTCACCGTGGAAAAAGTGCCGGGTTACGGCCACAAGCGCGAGATGTGCTGCGGCCACCTGGAGCACGCGCCGGAACGCGGCTGGCAGGCGCCGTGGTTCGCCCGGCCACCCGCCCCGCCGGCGGAACGCAGCGTCATCGTCATCGGCGGCGGCATCGCCGGCGCCTGCAGCGCGGCCAGCCTGGCCCGCCGCGGCTGGCAGGTCACCCTGCTGGAACGCCACGGGCAGCTGGCACAGGAAGCCTCCGGTAATCCCCAAGGCGTGCTGTACACCAAGCTGTCGCCGCACTTTCCGCCGCTGACGCGGCTGGTGCTGGCGGGCTACGGCTATAGTCTGCGTACCCTGCACAAGGAACTGCCGCAGGGCGAAACCACCTGGCAGGCCTGCGGCGTGCTCCAGCTGCCGCACGCCGGGGACAGCCCGCAAAAGCAGGCCGAACTGGCCGAGCTGGCCGGTACGGGCTGGCCGGAAGGTTTTCTGCGCCAGGTGGATCAGCACGAAGCCAGCGAGCTGGCCGGCCTCGAGCTGCCCAGCGGCGGCCTGTTCTTTCCGCAGGCGGGCTGGCTCAATCCGGCCCAGCTGATCGCCCGCCTGGCCGACCACCCCAACATCCGCCAAGTGCTCGGAGCCCGGGTCACCGAGCTGGACTGGAACCCGGTCGAGCGACTGTGGACGGCCTACGGGCAGGACGGCCCGCTCGCCGTCGGCGCGGTGGTGGTGATCGCCGGCGGCGCCGAAGCGGCCGCCTTCGATCTCACGCAACACCTGCCGCTCAAACGCATCCGCGGCCAGGTCACGGTGGCGCCGGCCACGGCGGAGAGCCGCGGGCTCAAGACTGTGCTGTGCGGCGAAGGCTACGTCTCGCCGGCACGCCACGACAGCCACTGCTTCGGCGCCACCTTCAAGTTCAACACCGACGACCTCAGCGTCGAGCCGGCCGAACATCAGGAGAACCTCGCCATGCTCTCCGGCCTGTGCCCGTCGCTGTACCGGGCGCTGGGCGGCGAACAGTTGCCCGAGGAGGCGCTGGCAGGGCGCGCCGCGTTCCGCTGCACCAGCCCGGACTACCTGCCGATCGTCGGCCCGGTGGTCGACCGTGCCGCCTTCCTCGAAGGCTACCGGGCGCTGGGGCAGGATGCCACGCGCCGGCTCGACAACCCGGCGCCGTGGGTGGAGGGGTTGTACGTCAACACCGCGCACGGCTCGCGCGGCATGATCACCGCGCCGCTCTCGGGCGAAATCCTCGCCGCCTACCTCGACAACGAACCGGCGCCGCTGCCCAAGCCGCTGCTCGACGCCATCCACCCCAGCCGCTTCCTGTTGCGTGACCTGATCCGGCAGAAACACAAGGCCTGAGCCCCCGGCCCGCCCGGCCACTACGCCGCGCGGGGCCGCCTTCACCCGTGCGCGTCCCGACGAGGAGGCGGCCGATCCGCCGCTGGATTCAGGCCGCCACCCCCTCGCTGCTGATCGCGGCGCGGATCGGCTCGGGGATGCGCACCGTCTGTCCGCTGCGGTAATCCACCCACACCAGCGCCGCCTCGGCCTCGGCGTACACCGTCTCGTCATCGTCGTCGAGGAAGAAGCGATGGCGCAGCTTGAGACTGGAGTTGCCAAGCTTCTCCAACTCGATGGTCACCACCACCGTGGCCGGGTAGACCAGCTCCTTGCGGTACACGCAGGAGGTGCTGGCCAGCACCGGGCCGACGCCATCGGGGTTGATGCCGTGCCCCAGTTCATCCAGCCACTCGATGCGGATCTGCTCCAGGTAGCGGAAGTAATTGGTGTTGTTGAGATGGCCGACAGCGTCCATATCGCCCCAGCGCATGGCAATGGTCCGGCGGTCGATCACCGGGAAGCGGTTTTCCATATGTTCACCTTACGTTAACGTAATTACACGTCATCATAACCGCATCGCCGGGCCTCGTCATACCCTGCGCATAGAGCCCCCTTCTCTGCCAGGCTCAACTCCACCGCAAAAAAACCAGCCCGGAGGCTGGCGCAAAAACTACGCAGAGGAAATCGATCGCCCCGGGCACCCGTACCCGGCGCCACGGCATTCGCGCCGCCCCTCCGTGCGGCCGGTTCGGCGCATCACGCCCGAACCATCAACGCAACAGGAATCCGCGCCCGATCTCGTCACCCGGCTCCAGTGACCAGCGGGCGCGGCCGCTGTAATGGGCGCTCCCGCTGACACGCACGGTCACCGCGTGGTGACCCGGCAGCACGGCCGGACCGTTGACACTGGCGCCGAAGCGCGCACCGGTAATGCTCTCGAACACGCAGGCTTCGCCACTGTCCACCAGACCACGCGCGTGGCGCAGCGCCATGCGGGTGGTGACGCCAGAGCCGGTGGGGCTGCGATCCACTTCGGCGTCGGCGAACACGCAGACGTTGCGGCTGGGGCCGTCGCCGGCGCGCTCGCGGCCATCGGTGAGGATGCTGCCGTAGAGGAAGCCCAGGTCGTCGGCGTCGGGGTGGCGCACACGGATGCTGCGGCGCACCGCGTCCGACAATGCCGTGGCCGCCTCTACCAGATCGCGCAGGCGGCCATCCAGGGACACGCCCAGGCGCGCGGCATCCACCACGGCGTAGAAGGCGCCGCCATAGCCGATATCCACGCTGATGCTGCCGATGCCCGGCACGTCCACTTGGTGATCCAGCGCGAAGGCGAAGGCCGGCACGCTGTCGAAGCTGACGCTGCCGTCTTCCGCCACCCAGGCGCAGACCAGGCCGCACGGGCATTCGATGCCTACCCGCGTCAGCGGCATGCTGCGCGCCACCAAGCCCTGCTCCACCGCGTAGCGCGCCAGCGCAATCACGGCGTGGCCGCACATGGTGCTGTAGCCCTCGTTGTGGATGAACAGCACGGCGAGATCCGCCCCCGGCAGGCTGGGACGCACCAGCACCGCGCCGTACATGTCGTAGTGGCCGCGCGGCTCGAACATCAGCATGCGGCGCACGCCGTCCAGCCGGTCGCGCATGTCGCGGCGCTTGGCCAGGATGTCGTCGCCACGAATGGCGTCGAGCAGCCCGGGGATAATGCGTACCGGCTCGCCGCCGGTGTGCATCTCGACGGTGTCGAACTCGTTGCTTTGCCAGGTTTCGGTCATGGATCGGTTCTCTTCGGGGAAAAAGCCCACTCACCGGGGCGACGGCCAGGGCGGCCGTATCAGCGGCATGCCGGGTGCCCCCCCCCCGCCGCGTGCGGGGGCGACGCCTGCCGCACCCGCACGCCAGCGGTCTTACTGCACCACGGTCTTCACTTTCCAGTTGCTGCCTTCCACCGCCGAGATGGTCACCGGGGCGTGTTTCAGGTTGCCGGCGCTATCGAAGCTGAAATCGGCGGTCACCCCCTTGTAGGCGGTCTTGGCGATCAGCGGCAGGAACTTGGCCGGCTCGGTGGAGTTGGCGCGCTTCATGGCATCGGCCACGATCATCACGCCGTCGTAGAACTGCGGCCCCAGCAGCACCACGTCCTGCTTGTAGCGGGCCTTGTAACGGGCCTCGAAGTCCTTGCCGGCCGGACGCGCGCCAAGCTCACCACCCGGTACCGCCGAGAAGTGGCCGACGGCATCGGTACCGGCCAGCTTGATGAAGGTGGGGGTGCTCAGCATGTCGCCGCCCATCAGCTTGGCGTTGAGGCCCAGGCGTTTCATCTGCTTGGCCATCGGTGCGGCCTGCGCGTCCGCGCCGCCGTAGAAGATCACGTCCGGATGGACCGCCTTGAGCGAGGTGAGGATGGCGGTGAAGTCGGAAGCTTTGTCGTTGGTGTACTCGCGCTTGACCGGCTGCTTGCCCAACCCCTGGATGGACTTGATGAATTCGTCGGCGATGCCCTGGCCGTAGGCGGTGCGGTCGTCGATCACCGCGATGCGCTGTGCCTTGAGCTGGGCCACGGCATAGAGCCCCAGCGCGCCGCCCACCTGGCTGTCGCTACCCACCAGGCGGAAGGTGGTCTTGTAGCCGGCGGTGGTGAAGGCCGGGTTGGTGGAGACCGACAGCTGCGGGATGCCGGCATCCGAGTAGATACGGGATGCCGGGATCGAGACGCCGGAATTGAAGTGGCCGATCACCGCCTTCACACCGGAGTCCACCAGGCGCTGCGCGACCTGGGTGCCGACGCGCGGGTCGGCCTGATCGTCCTCGGACACCAGTTCGAAGGTCACCTTCTGCCCGGCGATAGTCAGCGGCTTGGCGTTGAGATCGTCGATCGCCATCTTGGTGGCGTTCTCGTTGTCCTTGCCGTAATGCGCCTGTGGGCCGGACAGCGGCGAGGAAAAGCCAATCTTAACCACGGTATCCGCTTGCGCAGCCGTGATGGCGAACGGGGCCATCATGCCACCCAGGGCCAACACCATGGTCATGCTGCGAGGAAAGCGCTGCTTCATGATTTCTCCTTTGCTTCTCTTTTTAAGGTTGGCCGAAAGGCCGGTCAGAACCGGTTGAGCCGGTACGGTGAAACATCGAAACTGCTGGGACGCCGCTGGATCATGTCGGTCAGCAGCGCGCCCGTGGTGGCCGCCAGCGTCAGGCCGAGGTGGCCGTGGCCAGTGGCAAAGTACAGGCCGGCGGAATCCGGCGCCGGGCCGATCACCGGCACGGTATCCGGCACGGAGGGGCGGTTGCCCATCCATACGCTCATGTCGCTGGCGTCGAAATCGCCGACGATGCGCTTGGCCTTGTCGATCAGAATGTGGGCACGGCGCCAGTCGGGCGGTGCATCGCGGTGCGCCAGCTCCACGGTGCCGGCCAGCCGCAGCCCGCCGTTGCCCATGGGCAGGATCACGAAGCTCTCGCTGGCGCACTGGATGAAGTGATGCAATGCCACGCCGGCGTTGGGCAGCGTCACGTGATAGCCACGCTCGCTCTCCAGCGGAATCCGGTATTGGTGCTGTGCCGTGAAGCGGTCGCTCCAGATGCCGCAGGCGATCACCACCGCGTCGGCCTCGAGCCGGCCGCGGTTGGCGGTCTCCACGCCGGCAATGCGCCCGGCCGCGCTGACGGTGGCCAGCACCTCGTCCTGCACGAAGCGCCCCCCTCGCGGATGAAGGCGTCGAACAGCCCGCGGCTGAAGGTGTAGGGATCGTCCACGTGCGACCAGGCCGGCACGTTCACAGCCACCTGCCACTCCTTGCCGACCTGCGGCGCGGTGCGCTCGAGTTCGGCACGGCCGAGCTTGCGCCATTCGACACCGTGCGCACGCTTGGCATGCCAAGTGGCTTCGGCGGCGGCAAACTCGGCCTCGCTGCGGTACAGCGTCAGATTGCCGTGGCGCCGCCACAGATGAGTGAGGCCGGCGCGCTCGATCAGCGGCGCGTAGTCGTCGTTGACCCGGTTCAAGAGCGCGGCCATGGCACGGGTGAGTTCGGCCACCCGACTCGGCCGGCTGGCAGCGACGAAGCGCAGCAGCCACGGCACCAGCGTCGGCAGATAGCGCCAGCGCAAAGCCAGCGGCCCCAGCGGATCGAGCATCCAGCCCGGCACCTTGCGCAAGACGCCCGGCTCGGCCAGGGGAATCACGTCGCTCACCGCGAAGGCGCCGGCGTTGCCGTAGCTGGTTTCCATCGCTGGTTCGCCGCGATCGACCAGCGTCACCTCGCAGCCGGCCAGGCGCAGTTGCAAGGCGGTGGCGATGCCGACGATGCCGGCCCCCACCACGACGATGTGCGCACGTGAAGTCGGGGAGTTCGACATGGCCTAGGCCTCTCTCTGGCCATCGAGCAGACGACGCAGCTGCAGCGGATTACCGTGCCGCAGCGCCGCAGGCAACAGGCTGTCCGGGAAACCCTGGTAGCAGACCGGACGCAGGAAACGCTGGATCGCGGCCGTCCCGACCGAGGTGCTGCGCGCATCGGAGGTGGCCGGGAACGGCCCGCCATGGACCATGGCATCGCACACCTCGACACCGGTTGGCCAGCCATTGACCAGCAAGCGGCCGGCCTTGCGCTCCAGGGTCGGCAGCAAGGCTGTGGCGGCTTGCAGGTCGCCGTCGTCCAGGTGCAGTGTGGCGGTCAATTGGCCCTCCAGGTGCTCGGCGACCTGGCGGATCTCCTCGCCGTCGGCACATTGCACGATCAACGAGGCGGCGCCGAAGACCTCGGTCTGCAGGGCCGAGTTGGCAAGAAAGTCCCGCGCCGATGTCATGAACAGCCGGGGCTGACACTGGTTCGGGCCTTCGGTGCTCAGGCCGGCGGCAAGCGGTCGGGCATGGCTGGCCAGCACGCCGACACCCGCCTGATAGGCGTCGAAGATGCCCGGAGTAAGCATGGTTTGCGCGCCGCTGCGCTGGACGGCATCCGCCGCCGCGGCGCTGAAGCGGTCCAGGTCCGGCCCCTGGAGGGCAATCACCAGGCCGGGGTTGGTGCAGAACTGGCCCGCGCCCTGAGTCAGCGAGGCGACGAACCCCTGCGCCAATGCTTCGGCCCGTGCGTGCAGGGCCGCCGGGAAGAGGAACACCGGGTTGATCGAGCTCATCTCCGCATAGACCGGGATCGGCTCGGGGCGGGCCTGGGCAGCCCGGCACAAGGCGATGCCGCCGCTGCGCGAACCGGTGAAGCCGACCGCCTTGATGCGCGGGTCGCTGACCAGGGCGATACCCACTTCACGGCCAGAGCCGAACAGCAGCGAGAACACGCCTTCAGGGAGTTCGCCTTTCGCCACGGCCCGGGCCACGGCTTGGCCGACCAGTTCACTGGTGCCGGGGTGGGCGCCATGGGCCTTGACGATCACCGGGCAGCCCGCCGCCAGGGCCGAGGCTGTGTCACCGCCGGCGACGGAAAAGGCCAGCGGGAAATTGCTCGCACCGAACACCGCCACCGGGCCCAGCGACACGTGACGCTGGCGCAGGTCTGCGCGGGGCAAGGGCTGGCGCTCCGGTTGGGCGGTATCGACCCGCACGTCCAGCCATTCCCCGGCACGCACGGTGCGGGCAAAGGTGCGCAGTTGTCCGCAGGTGCGACTCCGTTCGCCCTGAATCCGGGCACGCGGCAGTCCGCTCTCGACCACGGCGCGCTCGACCAGCTCATCGCCAAGGGCTTCGATCTCGTCGGCAATGGTTTCGAGGAAGTGGGCACGGACCGCCAGCGACGTCTCACGATAGCGGTCAAAGGCGGCCCAGGCCAGGGCACAGGCCTGTTCCACCTGCTCGCCGGTGCCGCCGGGATAGGCCGGCTCAAGCAGTTTGCCGGTGGCCGGATCGATTGCCTGGACCGCTTCGCGGCTGCCGGCGACGGCTTGCCCGCCAATCAGCATCTTGCCTGTCAAGTTCATGGTGACTCCTGCGAAAGTAGGTAACCCAGCTACGCAACAGGAAGTTGCACAGTGGGGGCAAACAGAGGCGGCGCGCATCGGAGCGCCGCCGTGCGCCGGGGCTGTGCGTCAGGCGACGTTCTGTTCTGCCGACCAATTGCCGTACCACTCGCGGAACAGCGCGTACTGGTTCTCGGCATAACGACGCTGGGCATCGCTGAGCACATCGCTCTCGTTGAAGTGCAGGGTGTATTCCTTGTCGCCGTTGAGCACCATCAGATGCTTGTAGTAGAGCACCAGGTCGCAGCCCTCATCGAAAGACGACAGCACCGCCAGCGCCGATTCCAGCTCGCCGGCAAGGCGGCGGGCCTTGGCGTCGCCCTTGGCGGCCTGCTTGCTCAGGGCCACCAGCTGCAACACTTCGCGCGGCAGAACGTTGCCGATACCGGTGATGGCGCCGGTAGCGTTGCAATTGACAAAGCCGTGCACGACCTGGGTATCAACACCGACCATGAGGGTGATCTCATCGTCCTTGGAAGTGATGTTCTCGGCCGCGTAGCGCAGGTCGGCGCCGCCACCGAATTCCTTGAAGCCGATCAGGTTCGGGTAGTCGCGGCGCAGCTCGAAGAACAGGTCGGCCCGGGTGGCGAAGCCGTAGTAAGGGCTGTTGTAGATCACCGCCGGCAGGCCCGGAGCGGCTTTGAGGATGGCGGCGAAATGCGCTTTCTGCGCGGCCGGCGAGGCGCCACGGGAGAGCACGCGAGGAATCACCATCAGGCCATGGGCGCCGACTTTGGCGGCGTGGGCGGCGTGGGAGACAGCCTCGCGGGTATTGACCGCGCCGGTGCCGACGATGGTCGGGATGCCGGCCGCCACCAGACGCGCCACGCCTTCCTGACGTTCGGCTTCGGTGAGCAGCGGCCAGTCGCCCATGGAGCCGCAGTACACCACGGCGCTCATGCCGATCTCGATCAGCTCGCGGCCCTTGGCTACCAGGGCATCGAAGTCCGGTTTGCGGTCGGCAGTGCACGGGGTCATCAGGGCAGGAATGCAACCGGTGAAGATGTTGTCGCTCATTGTTTTGCTCCTTACAGCATTTATTCGGATGATGGAGGTAAAGGGGCCGCCGGGGCGGCGTCAGAACCTGTTCACGATCTTGCTGCGCATCCTGATCAGGGCTCATGTGCTGCTCGAAACCCTCATGGACTCCAGTCCATTCCGGCTTCTGTGCTGCTCTTCACCCCGCTGAGGGCTGCTCGCGACCGATCGTGAACCGGTTCTCAGACGTGCGGGCTCAAATGCCCCACGCGAAGGGATCCTGTTCGTCGATCAGCAGCGTGCTGTCGGCGGTCATGTAGGCACGGCCGGTAATGAACGGGCGGATACGCTCGCCTTCCCATTCATAACGGCCTTCGAACCGGCTGCCCGTGATGCCGGCCTGAACCCAGCCCTCGCCCTCGGCCAGCTTGCCATCGGCCGCCAGTGCACGCCAGCTTGGCGCTGGTACCGGTGCCGCAGGGCGAACGGTCGTAGGCCTTGCCTGGACACATGACGAAGTTGCGGCTGTCGGCTTGGTCGTCGTCGGCAAACAGCTCGACATGGTCGATCAGGGCGCCGTCTTCGCCGTGGATGCCCTGGTCCTCCAGGGCCCTGAGCATCGCCCAGGTGAACTCCGTCAGGGCTTCGACATTCTCGAGCCGTAGCGACTGGCCGTGATCGGCGACCAGGAAGAACCAGTTGCCGCCCCAGGCAACATCGCCGTAGACGCGGCCGTGGCCGGGCACGTCTACCGGGACCTGCTGACGGTAGCGGTAGGCCGGGACGTTGCGCAGAGTCACCGCGCCGTCGTCATGCAGGGTGGCGCTGACCGGGCCGACCGGAGTGTCGATTTTGTGCACGCCGGGCTGGATCTGCCCCAAGTGGTGCAAGGAGGCGACCAGGCCGATGGTGCCGTGGCCGCACATGCCGAGGTAGCCGGCATTGTTGAAGAAAATCACGCCGCAGGTGGCGTCTGGCGATACCGACTCGCAATACAGCGCACCCACCAGCACATCGTTGCCCCGCGGCTCCAGCAGGCAGGCACGGCGCCACTTGTCGTGCTGCTCGCGCAACGCGTCGCGCTTCTCGGCCATGGTGCTGCCCGTAAGTTCGGGAAAGCCTTTCATCACCAGGCGAGTGGGTTCACCGCCAGTGTGGGAATCGATGATGTGTATCTGTTTCATAACCCTGTCCATTTAGAACCTGTTCCCGATCTTGCTGCGCATCCTGATCGGGGCTCATGTGCTGCTCGAAATCCTCATGTACTCCAGTACATTCCGGTTCCTGCGCTGCTCTTCACCCCGCTGAGGGCTGCTCGCGACAGATCGTGAATGGGTTCTTAGAAGAGCCAATCGGGGTTGAGCCCTGCAGTCAGTTTCCAGGCCATAGAATGGACTCATCGATGCCCATAATCTTGATGCTTATCTTCATCTTTGATGACGAAATCGGCATAGTTTGTTTTGGTGGTGTGCGACTGGCGTGGCAGCCTCACGG
The DNA here is from genome assembly GCF_056824575.1 of Pseudogulbenkiania sp. AW2-16. Taxonomy (NCBI): domain Bacteria; kingdom Pseudomonadati; phylum Pseudomonadota; class Betaproteobacteria; order Neisseriales; family Chromobacteriaceae; genus Pseudogulbenkiania; species Pseudogulbenkiania sp. AW2-16. Next base: position 3,882,728 of record NZ_CP157668.1, read on the forward strand.
GTGGCTCGACATGACGCAAGCCGTGCTGCAAGCTGCTTGCTTTGCCCCTGAAGCAGGTACTGGAGGGGGAGCACGGATACCGGGGAGTGGAAGTCATGACACCGAACGCACTTGCCATGCTGTGCCAGGGCGACGAGCAACGACGCCCTGAAACCATCGAGGAATGGCTGGCTGGAGTGGCACCGTTGCTACCTGTACTGGATGTCATCCCGAATGCGGCGATATTCATCAAGGATGTGGAGGCACGCTACCTCATTGCCAATCACACGCTGGTACAGCGCTGCGGCCTGAAACAGCTACAACCCCTGCTGGGTAAAACCAGTGCTGAAGTCTTCCCGGCTCAGCTGGGTCCTGGCTATACAGAGCAGGATCGACGGGTCCTGGAGCAGGGATTGGTTCTTGAAAGCCAGCTAGAACTGCACCTTTACAAGAGCCGCGAACCGGGTTGGTGCCTGACGTACAAATGGCCGTTGTACAACAGCAAAGGCGAAATCATCGGCTTGATGGGTATATCGGTCGACCTGCAATCGGCCAGCAATACGCATCCCGCTTATCAGCACCTTGTCGCCGTGGACGAATACATTCGTGCGCATTTCAATCGCCCCATCACCATGGGTGAGTTGACGCGGATTGCCGGCATTTCAGCCGCACAATTGGAACGGTACTGCAAACGAGTCTTCCATCTGACACCCCGGCAAATGATCCATAAGGCGCGCCTGGAGCATGCGCATCGCTTACTTCATACCCAAATACCGATTACCGATGTGGCACTGCAGTGCGGTTACACCGACCACAGCGCATTCAGCCGGCAATTCAAGGCGCTGACTGGCTTCACACCACGGCAGTATCGTCAGGCTACAGAGCGCAGCTGATAGATAAGGCTTTACCACAGCCTCCCGCATCTCACGCATCCCAAGACGCACAAAAGCCCGGGGCGCCGATGTTGCCATCGGCGCCCCGGGCTCGGGAAAAGACATTGTCTCGATCAGTACACCAGCTTGGTTCCGACGATGGCCAGCATGATCGCCAGTGCCGGACGCATCCAGCGCTCCGCCATCTTCTTGGTGAGGCGGCTGCCCATCCAGATACCGGGCAGCGACCCCATCAGCAGGTTAACCAAGAGGCCGTAATCGAGGTTGCCGAGACTGGCATGACCGATCCCCGCCACCAGCGTCAGCGGCACGGCGTGGGCAATCTCGGTCCCCACCAGACGCGTGGTCGGCAGCACCGGGTAGAGCAGGAACAGGGCCAAGGTCCCCAGGGCACCGGCACCGATCGAGCTCAGCGTCACCAGCACGCCCAGCATCACGCCGATCAGCACCGTCGGCACGGTGCGCGAGCGGGACTCATCCAGCAACGACGGGTTGATGCGATGCGCCAGTTTCACCAGCAGCGGCTTGAACAGAATGGCGAGTGCGGTCAGGATCAGCGCCGCTCCCAGGCTCACCTTGATCACGGCATTGATGGTGGCGGTAGGCAGGTCGATACGGGACAGCGCGAACAGGGTCAGCAGCGCCGCCGGCAGGCTGCCGGTCGCCAGGCGCCTCGTAATGCCCCAGTCGACATGGCGCTGACGGTGATGAATCATCACGCCGCCGGCCTTGGTAATGGCCGCGTACAGCAAATCGGTACCGACCGCGGTGGCCGGGGGAATGCCGAACCACACCAGGATAGGGGTCATCAGCGAGCCACCGCCCACACCGGTCAGTCCGACGACAAAACCAACGAGAAGACCGGCCACGATATAGCCCAACTCCATACGACCCCCAGATGCACTCGAAAACGATATAGGAGAGTAACCGATTAGCGTTATAACCAAATAGATTTTCTAATTTAATCAATATTCTAAAAGATCACTATCCATCTGCCCGGGGCACCGCTGTCCATCAAAACAGCATACGAAGACTTCCGTCCTGACATGAAATCGAAATGAATCGGCGGCAAGCTGACCGTCAAGGACATTCCTGCAACATTTCCGGAACCGATGCCCATTTATGCTTTACAAAAGAATTAATTAGGGTCATTTTGTAAAGCGAATGCCTTCTGGTGTACAAGCCAGCAATGCAGTGATGAGGTGACAGGATGATCTCTCGTATCCCTCTAAGCGTTCGACGAAAACAGGCCCGCGACCAGCACGAAAGCTTTCTTTACGCGGTAGCCAAACCTCAACTCAGTGAAGCGGAAAAAGTCCGGCAGCAAAAAGTTCGCCAACGGGCGCACGACCGGGACGATGCCCGCTTTCTCGCCGAACGGTGTGACGATATTTTCTGATTGACCCCAGCTGGGGAACATTGCCCGTACTGGCCAACCGTGGCCGGGGGGCGTGCTGGTGCCATCCGACGGCTCCAGCGCCGTCACTTCCTGCCGCCACAACAAAAAAAGCGGCCAAGGCCGCCTTTTTTGTTTCATGCTTTCCCCACCTACTCGCTGCGGCGCGCCACGCCGTGCTCCACTGCGTACACCGCCGCCTGCACCCGGCTCGATAGCCCCAGCTTTTTCAGGATGTTCTGCACGTGGATTTTCACCGTGCTCTCGGCCAAGTCGAGCGTGCGTGCGATTTCCTTGTTGCTCTGGCCTTGCGCCAGGAAACCGAGAATCTCCCGTTCGCGTGGCGTCAGCTTCTCCAGCTCCTGCTGCTGTTGCGACGGCGCCGGCGCACCGGCACGGAAATGCGCCATCAGTTTGGCGGTCATGGCCTCGCTCATCACCGACTCGCCGGCGGCGGCCTTGATGATGGACTGCTTGAGGAAGTCGGCATCGATGTTCTTCAGCAGGTAACCACGTGCGCCGGCCTTCAGCGCGGCAGTGAGGTCGTCGGCGTCTTCCGACACCGTCAGCATCACCACCGCCAGCGTCGGGTTGTCCTGCAACAGCAAGCCCAGCGCTTCCACACCCGAGATACCCGGCATGTGCAGATCGAGTAGCACCACATCCGGCATCAGCTGCTTTGCCAGTTTCACCCCTTCCGCCCCATCGGCGGCCTCGCCCACGACGGCCAGCTCGGGCTGGCGCGACAGCAGCATGCGGATGCCACTGCGAAACAGGGTGTGGTCGTCGACCAACAGGATGCGGATCGGGGTATCAGGCATAAGTCTCTCTTGGTTAAGGTCGATATTCGGCTCAGGCGGCCTTGCGCTGGGCCCGCGGCAGATGCAGGTGCACCGAAGTGCCCCGGCCCGGCTGACTGGAGATACGCAGGGCCACGCCGGCACGCGCGGCACGCTCCTTCATGATGGACAAGCCGAAATGGGTATCGGCCTTGCCCGCCACCGTCGCCATGGCGAAGCCGACGCCATTGTCCTTGATATCGAGCTCGAACGCACTCCCATCGTCCTTGAGATGAACCACCACCTGCGTAGCCTGGGCGTGCTTGCGCACGTTCGACAGCACCTCCTGCAGGATGAACAGTATCTGCAGCTGCTGTTCCGGCATCAGCGGCACCGTCAGTCCCTCGGAGCGCAGTTCCACCTTGATGCCGGTCTGGCGGCGGAAGCGCTCGAGCACGGTGGAGATGGCCTGCATCAGGCTCTCCGAGAGCTTGGAGCGGAAATTGTTGAGCAGCTCCCGCACATCGTCGTAGCTTTCCTTGATGCCGGTCTCGATCAGGCCGACGGTGTCGTCCAGCAACTCCTTGTCGCCAAGCTGCAGCGCCTGGCGCAGCATCTGGGCCTGCAGGTTCAGGAAGGACAAGCCCTGGGCAATGCTGTCGTGCAGCCCCTGCGCCACCAGGTTGCGCTCTTCCAGCACCGCCAACTCGCGCTCCTTGGCGAACAGGCGCTGGTTCTCGATGGCCACGGCCAGGTTTTGTCCCAGTACCTCGAGCAAGCGGGTCTGCTGCGGCGTCATGATGACGGACTGACGGTAATGCAGGTTGAACAAGCCCAGGGAACGCCCCTGCACCGTGATCGGGAAGGCGGAAATAACGCGATAGCCCTCCCGGCTGCAGCTCTTGTTGTCCGCCACACTCAGCGTCTCCACCCGGCTGGACGAGTGTTCGGCCACCTCGCCGCACAGGCAGTCGCCCACGCGCATGCAATGCTCTTCCTTGAGCAGGGCCTCCGGCATGCCCTGATCCGCTACCACGTAGACGATGCCCTGCTCGTGATCGGTGAGGCGAACCGCCCCGCCGTCGGCGCGGTACGCCGCCATCACCTTGGCCAGGAAACCCTGGCACAGGCTTTCCAGCGATTGCGGCTGGTTCAGGAAAGCGGAGATTTCATAGAGTAGCGCCAGTTCCTTGTTCTTCTGCTGCAGCGAAGCGGTCTTGGCGCGGACCCGCTCTTCCAGCGTGGCGCGCGCTTCGGCCAGGCGTTGCGCCATCAGGTTGAAGCCCTGGCTCACCTGGGCGAACTCATCGTCAGACTCGACCGGCACCGAGACGTCGAGCTGGCCTTCGGCCAGGAGCTGGATACCCTGATGCAGCTTGTCGAGCGGATTGAGCACCAGCAGCATCATCATGTAGATCAGGGCGACCGTACCCACCACGGCCAGGGCCGCCAACATCAGTTGGCAATAGCGCAGGTACTCGGTGTTGCGCGCGTTGTAGGCCTCCATGTCGGCGACGAAACGATTGATCAAGTCGACGTAGTCGCTGGTCATGGACTGGAAACGAGCAATCGACTGCGGGCTGGCCTCGCTGCCCGCCGCCAGAATGGCCTGCCCCAATGGGCGGATGCGCCCGTGCCACTGGTCGGAGACATTCTTGAAATCGAGCAGGATTTTTGCGGTGCGCGGCACCAGCAAGGGGCGGGCGCTATCACCCCTGCGCAATACCGCTAAGGTCTGGTCATAGCGGACGATGGAATTTTGCACCACTTCGCGCGGCAGCTTGCCGTCGTGGAAGCGCTGCACATCGAGTGACAGCCGGGTGGCGCGCATGCGCAGGCTCCCGGCGTCGTTGATGGCGGCGGCCCCCCTTCGAGTTGCCAAGACAGCCACAGCGTCGCCCCGATGGCGCTGAGCGCCATCAGCAGCACCGCCAGGAGGGCGCCAATGATCTTGGCCGACAAACGAAACCCCAGCGGGCGGGACAAGTCGGCGGGGGGCGGGAGGGTCATGGGTCGGGCTTCTGAATCGGGCACACCAGTGGTACGAAGCGGTCCTGCTGCGGGTCGAATCCCCACAACGCACCCTCATGGATGTCGAAATACCAGCCATCGAGCAGGAGCGAGCCCTGTTCGACGCGCTCGCGCAGCCAAGGGTAGGACAGCAGATTGTTGATGGAAACCAGAATAGCCGCCTTTTCGCATTGACGCAGGCGCTCTTCCTCGCTCACGTCGTCGTAGCTCGACTCGACGAAACGCCGTGCCGGCTCGGCGATATCCAGCCAGCGCTTCAGGGCGCTGGCCTCATCGACAGAACGCTGCATCAGGGCCCGGATGCCGCCACAACTGGCGTGTCCGAACACGATAATGCGTTCTACCTTGAGCGACAATACCGCAAATTCGAGTGCCGCCGCCACACTGGCGTGCGTCAGCGTCTCGTCGCAAGGCGGCACCAGGTTGGCGACGTTGCGTACGATGAACAGCTCGCCCGGTTCGGAGCCGGTCAGGGTGGCGGGGTGCACGCGCGAATCGCAGCAACCGATCACCAGCGTGCTGGGGCGCTGGCCGTGGCGCAATTCGTCAAAGAGGTCCAATTCGCCAAAGTAGCGGGACTGGAAACGGCGGAATCCTTGCAGCAGGGGTTCAACCGAACGCACGTCACCCCCCGGTCATCGACATGAAGCGCAGGATCTTGGTCGGTTTCTCGCGGAACTCGTGCTTTTCCGGCTTGAGCTCGATGGCAGCACGGATGGCGTCTTCCAGGCCGGCATCGCTGATACCGGCACGCAACAGGGGGCGCAACTCGAAACGTTCTTCCTGCCCCAGGCACATGTAGAGCGTGCCATCCACCGACAGGCGCAGGCGGTTGCAGGTAGCACAGAAGTGCTGCGAAATCGGCGTGATGACGCCGAGCGAGAACGCGTTGTCGCGGGTCTTCCAGTAACGGGCAGGGCCGCCACCCAACGTTTCGGCCTGCGGCACCAGGTCGAAGGTGCGGCGCAGGTTTTCCAGCACCGGCTGCAAGTCGAGGTAGTGCGCCGACTGCCCGGTTTCCCCCATCGGCATGGCTTCGATCAAGCGCAGCACGAACCCTTGCTCGATACAGAACGCCGCCATGCTTTCGATTTCGGATTCGTTGACGTCCTTCATCGCCACCATGTTGATCTTGATCGGGGCGAAGCCGACGGCCTTGGCGGCCTTCAGACCTTCCATGATCTGCGGCAGACTGTCGCGACCGGTGATCTCGTGCATGCATTCGCGCTTGAGCGAATCGAGGCTGATGTTGAGGCGGTTCACGCCGCCCTGGAACAGCGCTTCGGCATGACGCGAAAGCTGAGTGGCATTGGTGGTGAGCGAGAGGTCGTCGAGACCGTCGAGTGCGGACAGGCGCCCCGCCAGTTGCGGCAGATTGCGGCGCAGCAGCGGCTCACCGCCGGTCAGGCGGACGCGCCGCGTCCCCAAGCGCACGAAGGCGGCGACCACGCGCTCGATCTCGTCGAACGTGAGCCAGTTTTCCGGCTCCTCGAAATCCTTGAAGCCCTTGGGAATACAGTAGGTACAGCGCAAATCACAGCGGTCGGTCACCGAGAGCCGCAGGTACTCGATGGTACGGCCGAAACGGTCGGTCAGCATATCAACTCCAGCGGGGCATGTTCCCCGAACTTAAGCTCTTCATTGTTCAGTATATAGAAGGCAAAAGACGCGCACATTCCCACAAACGACCACCCCGAGCTATGCCGAAGTAACTAGGCCGGGTTCACCCCCTGGCGGAGGGGCGCACACGGCCGGGAGACGGCGGCTAGCCGGCGTGCTTGAAGCGGTCGACCATGGCGACCAGGTCGCCGGCGGTCTGGTTGAGCTGGGTGGCCAGCTCCGCCGCCTGGTGCACGATGGTCGAGTTGTCTTCGGCCAACGCGGCGATGCGCGCGATGTTCTGCGCCACTTCGGCGCTGGCGGCGGTCTGCTGCTGCATGGCGGCGGCGGTTTCCTCGCACTTGAGCGCCGAATCGCTGGCCTGACGGTGGATGCCGTCGAGATCGGCCACGGTGAGGCCGACCCGCTCCAGCCCGACGTTCATCTGACTGCGGGCGGAGTCCATCAGCCCGGCTGCGGCAAAGGTCTCCTGGCGGATACCGTCGACCAGGGTGGTGATTTCCAGCGTCTGCTGGCTGGTGCGTTCGGCCAGCTTGCGTACTTCGTCGGCCACCACGGCAAAACCACGGCCGGTCTCGCCGGCACGGGCCGCCTCGATGGCGGCGTTGAGTGCCAGGAGGTTGGTCTGGTCGGCGATGTCGCGAATTGCCGTGATGATGGCGCTGATGTGCTGCGACTTCTCGCGCAACTGCCCGATCGACTCGCCGGCCCGGCCCAGCGCCGACGAGGTGTCGCGCATCACGCCGGTGGTTTCCCCCATGCGGGCGCGGCCGGCGTCCAGGCTGTCCTGCATGACGAACACGGTCTGCTGCGACTCGTGGGTATTGTCCTTGACCATGGCGATGCCGCTGGCCATTTCCTCGACCGCCGCGGCGATCTCGGTGGAGGACGCGGTCTGGGTCTCGGCGGCACGCGCGGCCCGGGCGGAGACCGCCTGCAACGCATCGGCGGCGCCGACCAGCTGGTGGGCATTGTGCTTGACCTGCGTCAGCGTCGCCGCGAACGCGTCGACCAGATGATCGAACGCCTGGCCCATGCGCGCCATTTCGTCGCTACCGGGAACCTTGGCACGCGCCGACAGATCCAGATCCTGGCTCATCCCGGTCATGACGCGCTCCAGACGCCGCACCGGGTTGCAGATGCCACGGTAGATCGACAACGCCAGCGTCGCCAGCAGCAGCAGCGCCAGCACGGTTCCGCCGATGGTGAGCACCAGGTCGCTACGGGCGCTGGCGCGGGCGGCGGCGAGGCGGGTCGCCATGTCGGCGAGCAGGCTGTCCTGTAGGGTTTTGAGACCGGCCATGCGGCGTGTGGAATCGGCGAACCAGCGTTCCGGCGCCACGCCGGCCGGCCCGCCGAGCGGCTGGCTGCGCAGCGCCTGGCGCAGCGCCAGCACAGCCTGCCCGTCGGCACTGTGCGCCTGCGCATCGGCCTGCTGCAGGAAGCGCTCCGACCCCAGTTGGCGCGCCTGCGCAGCGCACGCTTCCTGCTTGGCGGCGAGGGCATCGAACTGGCTCATGCTGGCCTGATCGAAGTTCCCCCGGACCAGCACACCGTTGACGAAGCCACGCTCGCGGCCGGCGAACTCCTTCTCGCACAGGACGTTGAGCAGCACCGTGGTCTCGCGCAACGCTTCCGGCTCCTGGCCGGACTTGGCCAGTTGCGCGATCAGCCCGGTCAGCGCCTCGATGCGCTCGGAAAACGCCGCAAACAGGGCCGGTGCAGCCACGCTGCGCGCGTCGACCGCCGGGCGCTGTTGCAGCAGCGCCTCGATGCTGGCCACCTGCGCACTACCCTGCCCCGCTGCGTCGAGCTCGGCGAGGCCGGCCTTGAAGGCGGCGAACGCCGTACCGGTCTGGCCGCGTGCCTCGTTCAGCGCCGGCGGTACACTTCCCTGGGCGTGCAGGTAGCCGTTGCTCAAGCCGCGCTCCACCTGCAGGGCATGGATCAGCCCGCTGGCCAGCCCCGCCATCTGCACCTGTCGTTGCGACAGCTCCAGTTGCCGCACCCCGTGCCAGCGTTCCATGGAGATCACCGATGCCAGGCCGATCGTCACGAGGGCGAAGGGCACCAGCAACAGCAGCAGCTTGGCGGCAAGAGAAAGGCGGGACAGCATCGACATCGACTCCAGTTAAATACTCGTGAGCAAGCAATAAGCACACCATGCGCAATACGCCTGCAACATGGCCATGAAATGCTCAGCTGCCACACTCGTGATCGTGGGCACGCGGGGGTGGAAAACGACAGGAAACGGCGGCCCCGGTACGTGTCGGCGAGGCGGTGCACAGCAGCAGCCGAGGGCGGCAGCACCCATGCGCATGGTAACGATTACGACGACATGACACACTCATCCGAAAGAACTAATTGCGCCGTGCCATGGTCTGTCATGATTTGCATGGAGTTCTGACTACCCGTTCGCAAATGGCCGGGCATCCGCCCCGCGCCAGGGCAAGGCCCTGGCAGCAACCGCCCTGCTGTGGTGCATCGCGGTACCCGATCCGAAATGTGCGCCCGCTTGCCGACGGGTTTCCCCGGGCATCCGCCCCTCTTTCAAGCAGGCCAACTTAGGCCATCCTATCCACTCGCCGGCGCTTGCCGGCCGGAGAACTTGCCTATGGATACCTTGCTGCGTGCGCTGGCCGATGGTCAAGCGCACTCCCCGACTTCGCTGCTGGCCGGTCTGATCGACTTGGTCCGGCCCGCCCACCCTTCCGACAGCGCCCAGGCAATCAAGAACGTGCGGGCGCTGAGCTACCTGCTGGAGCAGCGCCCGGATTACCGCGCCAACCTGCGCCGCTGCCTGCTGCAACAGCTGAGCAGCACGCGCCAGATCCAGCTCTATACCGACGTCGGCATCCTGTCGAACGCCGGTTTCTTTTCGTCGATGAAGATGTGTATCGGCGAGAGGCTGCTGCCGCCGCCGCAGAACCCGGATTACCTGAAAGACGTGTTCAGCAGCCTGTTCCGTGGCAAGCGCGATTACCAGTGGGTGCAGCAATTGCCGCAGGAAGTGTGCGGCGACGTGTGGCGCGCGCTGCACTGGGAGGAAGAAACCGACACCGAGGCGCGCGCGCATACCCGCTGGCAGCTGCTGGAAGCCGTGCAGGTGCTCTCCTCGCGCATCGTGGCGATCGGTCTGGAACCGGAGCTGGTGCGCGTGCACCCGGACATCGAGCGCTTCGAATCGCCGTTCCTGCACTTGAACGCCGAGGTGTTCCGCTTCGTCGAAAGCCAACACCACGCCGCGACCGACGACAGCGAGACCGGCGAGGACGAGAAACACATCCTGGTGCTGCTGGAACAGTGCGAGGGCATCGTCCTGCGCATCCGCAAGAACGCCGCGCGCTACGGTATTTCGGTCAGCCTGACCTACCATCTGCAGCGACTGCAACAGCACATCCACCGCCTGCGCCAGGTATTGACACTACTGACCCCGGGCTACGACCCGGTGGCCGACCCGACGCTGTTCCAGTTCCTCGGCGAGCTGGTACGCGCCGACAACCGCCACCACAAGCTGTCCGACCTGTTCACCTCGAACATCGAGCTATTGGCGCTGCAGGTGACCGAACACGCCGGCCAGCGCGGCGAGCACTACATCGCCGAGAGCCGCAGCGAGTGGCTGGGCATGGCCAAGGCGGCGATGGGAGCGGGGCTGCTGGTGGGCTTCATGGCGCTGATCAAGCTGACGCTGGCGCAGGCGCACCTGCCCCTATTGCTGGAAGGGATGGCCTTCGGCCTGAACTATGCCTTCGGCTTCATGCTGATCCAGCTGCTGCATTTCACCATTGCCACCAAGCAGCCGGCGATGACGGCCGCACGCCTGGCCGCCGCGATCCACACCCCGAACGGCGGCAAGGCACAGTTGAGCGAGCTGACGGAGCTGGTGGTCAGCGTGCTGCGCACCCAGTTCATCGCCATCGTCGGCAACGTGGTGATGGCGCTGCCGGTGGCCTGGGCGATCGCCGAGGGCTGGAAACATCTGTTCGGCTCCCAGGCGGTGAGTGTGGCCAAGGCGCAGCACCTGTTGCACGAGATCGACCCGCTGGCCAGCCTGTCGCTGTTTCACGCCGCCATTGCCGGGGTGTACCTGTTCCTGGCGGGCCTGATCGCCGGCTACTATGACAACCTGGCGATCTACCAGCGTATTCCGGAGCGGCTGGCCGCGCTGCCGTGGCTCAACCGCCTGATCGGCGAGCATCGCACGCGACGCCTGGCGCAATACGTGGAACACAACCTGGGGGCGCTGGCCGGCAACTTCTATTTCGGCCTTTTCCTGGGGCTGACAGGCACCATCGGCCTGCTGCTGGGGCTGCCGATCGACATCCGTCACATCACCTTCGCTTCGGCCAACCTGGCCTTCGCGGCGGTGGGGCTCGACTACGCCATCAGTTGGCAGACGCTGACGTGGTCGGTGTTGGGTATCGGCCTGATCGGGCTGCTCAACCTGTTGGTGAGCTTCAACCTGGCACTGTGGGTGGCGTTGCGTTCACGCAAGCTGACGCTGCGCGACGCGCTGCCGCTGCTGCCGGCGGTGGCGCGCCACTTCCTGCACCGGCCGCTGGACTTCTTCTGGCCACCACGCCGTCCGGCGACGGAGGACGAGGCCATGGTCGAGACGCTGGAAGCAGGCCCGCGTTGACCGGCCATCCAGCATAGAAAAGCGCTGCCCGCGGGCAGCGCTTTTTAGTGTTGCGAAGATGAGCCGGCTCAGGCGCGCGGGCGCACCAGCTGCCAGGCACGGCCGAGGTAGCCCACGGCGGCGAAACCGCTCCACACGTGCACCAGACGGGTGAACGGGAAGATCAGGAACAGGCTCATGCCCATGAACAGGTGCATCTTGAACACGATCGAGGCACCGGCGATGTAGCTGGCCGCGTCGCCCCGCAGGGTGATGATGTGCTGCGCCCAGGTCATCAGCAGGACCATTTCGTGGCCGTCCAGATGGCCGGCGGAGACGAAGATGGTGGACAGGCCCAACAGCAGCGTCAGCAGGATCCACACCATCACCAGCTTGTCGCGCCAGGTGCTGTTGACGGCCAGGCGGTCGTTGCCGAAGCGGCGCTGCAGCAGGATCAGCACGCCGATCAGGCACAGCGTGCCCATGATGCCGCCGGCGGTCATGGCGAACACCTGCTTGAAGGAGTGGGCGACGCCCAGCGCGTCCCACACTGCCACCGGAGTCAGGAGACCGACCATGTGGCCGAAGAACAGGCCGATGATGCCGATGTGGAACAGGATGTTGCCCAGGCGCAGGCTACCGCGATGCAGCAGCTGGCTCGACTCGCTCTTCCAGCTGTACTGCTCGCGGTCGAAGCGCACCAGACTTCCCAGCAGGAAGATCGATAGGGCGATGTACGGGTATACCCCGAACAGGAATTGATGCAAGGTATTCATGACTTTCCTCCATTCCGCTTCGGCCAACCTTGTCGGCCGGCCGAAAGCGGCAGGTGATAATCAGGCACGCGGCCGTTGCGGATAGAAGTTGACCGGAGCGATTTCGGGACGCAGCGTCGGCTTGAGCAGGGGCTCGATGCCGTCCGCACCGGGACCGAAGGTTTCGAGCGCCTCGTCCATATCGCGCACCGGCGGCACCGTGAGCGGCTCCGGCGCTACCGGGGACAGCCACACCACCGCATCGAGCACGCCGGCGTAAACGCTGTTGTGCTCGCGCAGGCGGCCTGCAACGTGGGCCACCACGTGCACGGCGTCGGACAACAGTCGGCCCGCTTCCTCTGCATCGGTCTGAGACAGGAACTCCAGGAACAGCGGCAGGTAATCCGGCAGTTCGCTGGTCATCATCTCGAAACCGTGGCCCTTGTACTCCTCCATCAGGTCGACCATGGCCTGGCCACGCGCCCTGTCCTCGCCGTGAATATGCTCGAACAGATGCAGCGAGTGCGACGGGTTGCGGTCGAACACCAGCACGTAGTTCTCCTGCAGCGCGATCAGCTCGCCCGCTTCCAGCTCGGCCAGGAGCGGAGCCACCTGCGGTTCCAGCCCGGCGTCAGCCAACAGCGTCCGAATATCCGGCAAGGCTTCGAGCAGTTCCGGCTCAGGGTAGCTCAGCAGCGCCGACAGCGCCTTGAAGTGTTTCATCATGCTCTCCTTCACTGGCCGGCGTTAGCCTTGCGGTCGCGACGCAGGTCGTGGAACACGATCGGCGTGGCCTTCTTCTTGCCGAACAGACTGTGGTCGGTCGCCCCACTGGAGCAGCCGTTGCCGAAGCTGAAGCCGCAGCTGGCCTTGTCGTCGAAGGTATTCTCGACCATTTCCTTGTGGGTGGTCGGGATCACGAAACGATCTTCGTAGTTGGCGATGGCCATCACGCGGTACATCTCTTCCACCTGCAGCGGCTTGAGATGCGTGCCCTTCAGGGTGGCGGCGTCGCTGACCTTTTCCACGCTCTTCTTGCGCATGTAGCGGCGCATGGCGACCATGGTTTCCAGCGCCTTGACCACCGGCTCTTCCTTGCCTGCGGTGAGCAGGTTGGCGAGGTAGCGGATCGGGATGCGCAGGTCCTTGACGTCCGGGATGATGCCATTCTCGCCGATCAGGCCGTTTTCCAGCGCGGACTGGATCGGCGACAGCGGCGGGATGTACCACACCATCGGCAGCGTGCGGTATTCCGGGTGCAGCGGGAAGGCGACCTTCCACTCCATCGCCATCTTGTACACCGGCGACTTCTGCGCGGCGGTCAGCCAGGCATCCGGGATGCCCTGCTTCTTGGCTTCGGCGATGATCTCCGGCGCGTTCGGGTCGAGGAACACGCCCAGCTGCGCTTCGTACAGGCTCTTCGGATCTTCCACGCTGGCGGCGGCTTCGATCTTGTCGGCGTCGTACAGCAGCACGCCGAGGTAACGGATACGGCCGACACAGGTCTCGGAGCACACCGTCGGCTGACCGGCTTCGATACGCGGGTAGCAGAAGATGCACTTCTCGGCCTTGCCGGTGGTCCAGTTGTAGTAAATCTTCTTGTACGGGCAGCCCGACACGCACATGCGCCAGCCGCGGCACTTGTCCTGGTCGATCAGCACGATGCCGTCGTCTTCACGCTTGTAGATGGAGCCGGACGGGCAGGAGGCGACGCAGGCCGGGTTGAGGCAGTGTTCGCACAGGCGCGGCAGGTACATCATGAAGGTGTTCTCGAAAGCCGAGTACATTTCCTTCTGGATACCTTCGAACAGCGCGTCCTTGGAGCGCTTGCTGAATTCGCCGCCGAGGTCGTCTTCCCAGTTCGGACCCCATTCGATCTTGTCCATCTTCTTGCCGGTCACCACCGACACCGGCCGTGCGGTCGGCGGGGTGATCATTTCCGGCGCGTTCTGCAGGTGCTCGTAGTCGTAGGTGAACGGCTCGTAGTACTCGTCGATGGACGGCAGGTTGGGGTTGGCGAAGATGTTGGACAGGATCTTCAGCCGGCTGCCCTGGCGCGGTTCCAGCTTGCCGTCGGAACGGCGTACCCAGCCGCCCTTCCATTTGTCCTGGTTTTCCCATTCCTTGGGATAACCGACGCCGGGCTTGGTTTCGACGTTGTTGAACCAGGCGTACTCCACCCCGTCGCGGCTGGTCCACACGTTCTTGCAGGTCACCGAACAGGTGTGGCAGCCGATACACTTGTCGAGGTTGAGCACCATGCCGATTTGGGCTCGGATTTTCATGTTGATTCTCCAGTTTGGCGGAAGCCCTTACTTGGCACCGCTGTGTTTGCCTTGCCCGCTCAGGGGCGTTCCGCCGAACTTCAATGGAATTAGGGAGTACAGGGGCGTTTCGCCGTCATCCGACGAAACGCCCTTCGGGCTCGCGCCCTACTCAGCCGACGGCCGATCCATCCAGTCCACGTTCTTCATCTTGCGCACGATCACGAATTCATCGCGGTTGGAACCGACCGTGCCGTAGTAGTTGAAGCCGTAGGAGAGCTGGGCGTAGCCACCGATCATGTGGGTCGGCTTGGTCACCGCACGCGTCACCGAGTTGTGGATACCGCCGCGCTTGCCGGAGGTTTCGGCACCCGGCACGTTCACGATCTTCTCCTGGGCGTGGTACATCAGGCTCATGCCGTTGGGCACGCGCTGCGATACCACGGCACGGGCGGTCAGGGTGCCGTTGACGTTGAACACCTCGATCCAGTCGTTGTCGACGATGCCGGCCGCCTTGGCGTCGTCCTCGGAGATCCACACGTGCGGACCGCCACGCGACAAGGTCAGCATGCGCAGGTTGTCAGAGTAGGTACTGTGGATGCCCCACTTCTGGTGCGGGGTGATCCAGTTCAGCACGATCTCCTTGTTGCCGTTCGGCTTGGCCCCGAGCATGGCGCCGGTGGTCTTCAGGTTGATGTGCGGGCGGTAGCTCGAGAAGCCTTCGCCGAAGGCACGCATCCACTGGTGATCCTGATAGAACTGCTGACGACCGGTGATCGTTCTCCAAGGAATCAGCTCGTGCACGTTGGTGTAGCCGGCGTTGTAGCTGACCTCTTCGCTTTCCAGGCCGGACCAGGTCGGCGAGGAGATGATCTTCCTCGGCTGTGCCTGTACGTCGCGGAAGCGGATCTTGTCGTGCTCGCGCGGGATCGCCAGGTGGGTGTGGTCACGCCCGGTGATCTTGGACAGCGCTTCCCAGGCCTTGACCGCGACGTGGCCGTTGGTTTCCGGTGCCAGCGTCAGGATCATCTCGGCCGCGTCGATCGCGGTGTCGAGCTTGGGCTGGCCCTTGGACACGCCCTCCTCGGTGACGACGTGGTTGAGGTGGCGCAGCTCTTCGATTTCGTGGCCGGTCTTCCAGCCGATGCCCTTGCCGCCGTTGCCGGCTTTTTCCAGCAAGGGGCCGATCGAGGTGAACTTCTTGTAGATGTCGCCATAGTTGCGCTCGACCACGGTCATGGTCGGCATGGTCTTGCCCGGAATCGGCTCGCACTCGCCCTTCTTCCAGTCGCGCGGGTCGAACGGCTGGCCCAGTTCGCTCGGGGTGTCGTGCATCAGCGGGGTGAGCACCAGGTCCTTGCGGGTGCCGAGGTAGTCGCCGGCCAATTCGGAGAACTTCTTGGCGATGCCCTTGTAGATTTCCCAGTCGGACTTGCTCTGCCACAGCGGCTGCACGGCTTCGGACAGCGGGTGGATGAACGGGTGCATGTCGGACGTGTTGAGGTCGTCCTTCTCGTACCAGGTGGCGGTCGGCAGCACGATGTCGGCGTACAGGCAGGTGGTCGACATGCGGAAGTCCAGCACCACCAGCAGATCGAGCTTGCCTTCGGCGGCCGGGCGTACTTTGACTTCCTTCGGCTTGATGCCGGTCTGCTCGTCGTCCATCAGCGCGTTCTGGGTGCCCAGCAGGTACTTCAGGAAGTACTCGTGGCCCTTGCCGGACGAACCGAGGATGTTGGAACGCCACACGAACATGTTGCGCGGGAAGTTGGCCGGATTGTCCGGGTCGTCGCAGGACATGTCGAGCTGGCCGTTGCGCAGGCTATCCACGGCATGCTGCACGGCGTCCTTGCCCAGCGACTCGGCTTCGGCGGTGACGTCGAGCGGGTTCTTGGCGAGCTGCGGTGCGGACGGCAGCCAGCCCAGGCGTTCGGCCTTGGCGTTGAAGTCGATCAGCGACATCTCGGCCATCTTGCCGTCGGCGGTCGGAGCCAGGATTTCGCTGGCGCCGAGTTTTTCATGGCGCCACTGGCTGGTATGGGCGTAGAAGAACGAGGTGCCGTTCATCTGGCGCGACGGGCGCACCCAGTCGCTGGCAAAGGCGAGCGGTGCCCAGCCGGTTTGCGGGCGCAGCTTTTCCTGGCCGACGTAGTGGCACCAGCCGCCACCGCTCTGGCCGACACAGCCGCACATCATCAGCATGTTGATGATGCCGCGGTAGGTCATGTCCATGTGGTACCAGTGGTTCAGCGCGGCACCGACGATGACCATGGACTTGCCCTGGGTCTTGTCGGCGTTCTCGGCGAACTCGCGCGCCACCTGAATCACCATTTCCGGCTTCACGCCGGTGTGCTTCTGCTGCCAGGCCGGGGTATACGGCACGTCGTCCATGTAGGAGGTGGCCACGTTGCCGCCGCCCAGGCCGCGATCGACGCCGTAGTGCGCCATCATCAGGTCGAACACGGTGGCGACCAGCGCCTCGCTGCCGTCGGCCAGCTGTACCTTCTTGGCCGGCACGTTGCGCATCAGCAGGTCGTCGTGCTCGGCGCCGAAGTACGGGAAGCCGACGCTGACCACTTCGTCGCGGTCGTCCAGCAGCGACAGGCGCTGTTGGATTTCGCGGCCGCTGTGGCCGTCTTTCTCTTCCAGGCTCCACTTGCCGGATTCACCCCAGCGGAAGCCGATGGAACCGGTCGGGGCGACGATGTTGCCGGTGTTGTCGTCGTAGACCAGGGTCTTCCATTCCGGGTTGTTGTCTTCGCCCAGGTGGTCGACCAGGTTGGAGGCACGCAGGAAGTAGTCCGGCTCGTAACCCTTGGCGCCGTTCTTGAGCAGCACCAGCATCGGCATGTCGGTGTACTGGCGCACATAGTCGTTGAAGTAGGCCGACTTGCCGGTCTTGTGGTACTCGTTGAGGATGACGTGGCCCATGGCCATCGCCAGCGCGGCATCGGTACCCTGCTTCGGCGCGAGCCAGATGTCGCCGAACTTGGCCATTTCGCCGAAGTCGGACGATACCGCCACGGTCTTGGTGCCCTTGTAGCGCACTTCGGTGTAGAAGTGGGCGTCCGGGGTACGCGTCATCGGGATGTTGGAACCCCATACCATCAGGTAGGTGGAGTTGTACCAGTCGGCCGATTCGGCGACGTCGGTCTGCTCGCCCCAGATCTGCGGGCTGGACGGCGGCAGGTCGCAATACCAGTCGTAGAACGACAGCGGCACGCCACCGATCAGGCTGAGGTAGCGGCTGCCGGAGGCGTAGCTGATCATCGACATGGCCGGAATCGGCGAGAAGCCTACCACGCGGTCCGGTCCGTAGTTCTTCACGGTGAACGCGTTGGCGGCGGCGATGATCTCGTTGACTTCATCCCAGTTGGAACGCACGAAACCACCCAGGCCACGCTTGGACTTGTATTCCTTGGCGGTTTCGGCGGTCTGGCTGATCTTTGCCCAGGCCTCGATCGGACCCAGGGTCTTGCGTGCCTCGCGCCACAGGCGCATCAGGCGGCCACGCACCATCGGGTACTTCACGCGCTGCGCGGAATAGACGTACCAGCTGTACGAGGCGCCGCGCGGACAGCCGCGCGGTTCGTGGTTGGGTAGGTCCGGGCGGGTGCGCGGATAGTCGGTCTGCTGGGTTTCCCAGGTGATCAGACCGTTCTTGACGTAGACCTTCCAGCTGCACGAGCCGGTACAGTTGACACCATGGGTGGAGCGGACGATCTTGTCGTGCTGCCAGCGCTGGCGATACGCGTCCTCCCACTTGCGATCCTCGTTCACGACGGCGCCGTGGCCGTCGGAGAAGGTGCTGCGGACCTTGCCGAGAAAATTCAGGCGGTCGAGAAAATGGCTCATCATGCCTCCAAACATTGGCCGCGCAAGAGAGGCGCGGCTGACCCGTTGTCACATTGCAAAGCTTAGGGAAACCCGGTCCAGCACGACATTCGCCAAAGGTTGGCCGAAGCCTGCGCATTGGCACTACCCCCTCCCCCTGCCGCCCGGCCATCCCGGCTACTCCCAAAGAACTACCCCGCCCAGACCCATCGCCGCCGGCGCAAAAAAATCCCCGCACGGGGCGGGGCAAAGAGTCGACATAAAGGGAAGCGGACGGGTGCCGTCGACGGCACCCCTGGCAACGAGACCCAAGCCTCGTCAGTGTGCCGTTCTCAGCACGGTACTTCGGCGTTCTTGCGTGCGTAGTACCAGCCGTTGATCACCAGGCAGCTGAGGTAGAAGGCGATGAAGGCGTACAGCGCGGCCTCGACGCCACCGGTCAGCGCAATCGAGGTACCGTAGCTCTTCGGAATGAAGAAGCCGCCGTAGGCACCGACCGCACCGGAGAAGCCCAGCACCGCAGCAGCCTCCTTGGTGGCGTTGGCCACGGCCTGCTTCTGTGCCGCCTCGCTGCTGCCGGCCATGCGCTTGTGCAGGGTCAGGAAGATGGTCGGCACCTGCATGAAGGTGGAACCGTTGCCGATGCCGGTCAGCGCGAACAGGCACAGGAACATCGAGAAGAAGCCCTGGAAGCTGCCGCCATGGCCGCCGTGCGGCAGGAACTGCAGCACGCCGAATACCGCCGCGATCATCAGCGCGAATACCGCCTGGGTCACCTTGGCGCCACCGATCTTGTCGGCCAGCCAGCCGCCCACCGGGCGTGCCAGGGCACCAATCAGCGGGCCGAGGAAGGCGTACTTGGTCGGGTCGATATCCGGGAACTGGCCTTTCACCAGCAGCGGGAAGCCAGCGGCAAAGCCGATGAAGGAACCGAAGGTGCCGATGTAGAGCCAGCACATCAGCCAGTTGTGCTTGCGCTTGAAGATCACCGCCCGGTCGGCGAACGAGGCCTTGGCCGAAGCAATGTCGTTCATGCCGAACCATGCCGCCAGCGTCGACAGCACGATGAACGGCACCCAGATGAAGCCGGCGTTCTGCAGCCACATCAGCTTGGTCTGGCTACCCTTGATCCAGGTCTGCGGCTCGCCGCCGAAGGCGCCGAACACGCCGGCGGTGATCACCAGCGGCACCACGAACTGCACCAGCGACACGCCGAGGTTGCCGAGGCCGGCGTTGAGGCCGAGCGCGGTACCCTTCTCCGCTTTCGGGAAGAAGAAGCTGATGTTGGCCATCGACGAGCTGAAGTTGCCGCCGCCGAAGCCGCACAGCAGCGCCAGGAAGGCCATGGTGCCGTAGCTGGTGGAGGTATCCTGCACCGCGAAGCCGATGCCTACCGCCGGCAGCAGCAGCGTGGCGGTGGAAAACGCGGTCCACTTGCGGCCACCGAAGATTGGCACCATGAAGGAGTAGAAGATGCGCAGCGTGGCGCCGGACAGGGCCGGCAGCGCGGCGAGCCAGAACAGCTGGTTCTGTGTGTAGTTGAAGCCGATGTTCGGCATGTTCAACACCGCCACGCTCCACACCTGCCAGATCACGAAGGCCAGCGTCAGCGCCGGGATCGAAATCCACAGGTTGCGCCGGGCCACCGCCTTGCCCTCATCCTGCCAGAACGCCGAGTTTTCCGGCTCCCAGCGTGTCAGTACGTAAGACGTCATGGTAAGAGTCCTCCAGGGAGAGGGCTCCAGGGGGAGCCCTCCTTCATTAAAATTCGATATCAGGATTTAACGGTGGCCAGCTCGCCCGCCTCTTCGGCGCGACGGACCGCCTTGAACGACCAGTGCATCCAGATCAGGCTGACGCAGACGGTGCCGTAGAGCAGCATGAAGGAGCTGGAGCGCACGCCGGTCAGATCGACCAGGGCGCCGAACAGGATAGGCAGCAAGAAGCCGCCCAGACCACCCGCCAGGCCCACCACGCCGGACACCGCGCCGATGTTGTCGGGGAACTCTTCGGAGATGAACTTGAACACCGAGGCCTTGCCCACCGCCATGGCCACGCCGACCACGAACAGCAGTACGGTGAACAGCGTCGGGGTCAGACGGACATCGAACGACACCGGGCCCTTGATAGTATTGACCACCATCTGGGTCGGCGGATACGAGAGCAGGAAGAACACCACCCAGCACACCCACATCACGCCCCAGGTCACCTTGAACGGCCCCCACTTGTCGCTGAGCCAGCCGCCGAAGGCGCGCAGCACTCCGCCCGGCAGCGAGAAACAGGCGGCCAGGAAGGCGGCGTGCTTCATGTCGAAGCCGTATTCGCCGACGTAGTAATGGATCATCCACAGCGCCAGGGCAACGTAGCCACCGAACACCACCGAGTAGTACTGACAGTAGCGCAGCACCGCCGGGTTCTTCATCAGGGCGAGCTGCTGCTTGAGCGATACCTTGGACGACACCACGTGTTTGGGATCGTGATAGCTGAACAGCCAGAAGCTCAGCGCCACCACCAGCATGATCACGGCGTACACCGTCGGCACCATCTTCCAGCCCCAGGCGGCGACAATCGACGGCGCCACCAGCTTGGTCAGAGCCGAACCAGCGTTACCGGCGCCAAACACGCCCATCGCCAGCCCCTGCTGCTCTTTCTTGAACCAGCGCGCCACGTAGGGCGTGCCGACCGAGAACGACCCACCGGCCAGGCCGACGAACAGGCCGATCATCAGGAACTGCCAGTACTGGGTCGCGAACTGCATGGCGTAGATCGGGATAATGGTGGCGATCATCAGCGAGAACAGCACGATGCGGCCGCCGAAACGGTCGGTCCAGATACCCAGCGGCACGCGGATCAGCGAGCCGGTCAACACTGGCGTGGCAGCCAGGATGCCAAATTCGGTTTCATTCAGGCCGAGCTGCTGCTTCAGCGGTATCCCCAGTACCGCAAACATCATCCAGATCATGAAACAGACGGTGAACGACACCGTACTGGAAACGAGTACCGCGTATTGTTTGTAACTGTGCGACGCCATGGCTGGCCCCCTCGTTGTGAGCTGATTTCTCGCTATGAAAGGTACGCTTTGCGCCAGCGGATTCCCATTCACCTAACGTGGGCATATGCCGAGGGAAAAGAGCTAGCCGGGTATACCCTTAAGGCCGGCAGGGTCTAGTACTTTAGGAGGAGACGCGGGCGGAAGACAGCGACGGCCAATCCGCGCCGGACGGCGCGGGCATGGCCAGACCGGCGACAAGTCGCGGCGAGGGGATGCCGGGCCGGCCTTCGGCCAACCCAGCAACAGACGGAGCGCTAGCTCGCCACACTGCCGAAATCGGCCAGGCGGTTCATATCGATCAGCGTGATCTCGCGGCCGTTGACCGCCACCAGGCCGGCGTCGGAGAGCTGGTGCAGCACGCGCGAGAAGGTTTCCGGCGTCAGGTTGAGGCGCGAGGCGATCAGGTTCTTGTTCACTGGCAGCGTCACCACGCGGTTGGGCTGACCGGGGTGGTCCTCGCCCTGCAGCAGGTAGCCGATCACGCGCTGCAGCGCGTTTTCCACCGAGTAGCGCTCGACGTCGCGCACCAGGCCGTGCAGGCGCAGGCTGAGGCCGGCCAGCAGACGATGGGCGAAGGCGGCATCGCGGGCGATGGCGGCAAAGATCGAGCGCGCCTCCACCTGCAGCAGCAGGCCGTCCTCGAGAAACTGCGCCATCACCGGGCACGGCCTGCCAAGGAACATCACCGCCTCGGCAAAACTCTGCCCCGGATGGATGATCTCGATCACCTTCTCGGCGCCCTGCGCCGACGAGATCGACAGCTTGATCCGGCCGTAGACGACCAGGTACATGCCCTCGCACGGGTCGCCCTTCTGGAAGATGATCTGGCCTTTCTGGCCGCGCACCTCGTGGGTGCACGGCACCAGCGCCGAGAGCTGGCCGTCCGATAACTCTTGAAACAGCGGCTGGTGCCGCAAGAACGAACGGATATCGATCTGACTCATGGTCTGCTATTCCTGTGCGACGGGGTGGTGGTGTGGGAAGCGCAGGTAAAGCGCCAAGCAGCGCTCACCATACCGGCTCCGCCAGCACGGCACCATGAACCGGAAGTACACCCCTGATCATCCAAACGGCTTAGGAGGCCGAGAGCCCGGAAGCCGTTTGAAGACGCTTCGATAATGGCGGGGACAGGCGGACGAGCGCACTTCCCTTGCCTGATTCCCAGAACCGCAGGAGGAGTGAAGCGCAGCGCCCCCATCAGCGATGGGTTGCGGCAGAACCGCCTTCACCCATCCTACGCACTACATATATCCGAGCTTGCGAAAGAAATCGTTGCGAGCGGCCCCAGGCTGGTTCGAGAAGCACAGCCGTACAAAGGGTACGGCGCGCATCGCAGGGCCGGGATGGGGGTGCACAGCAGATTTATTCGCAAGCTTAATGGCTGGTGCCCTCGGAGCGGGTCACCTTGTTGAACACGTTGTACTTGCCGATCGGCTTGGCCATCGGCAACGACTTCACTTCGCGGAAGGTGGCGGCGTCGAGCACCAGCAGTTCGCCCGGGTTCTCCATCACGCTCACCAGCGCGTAACGGCCATCGCGGGTGAATTCGACGTGGGCGGTGGTTGTACCCGGGCGCGGCGTCACGGTCTTCACCACTTCCAGGGTGCGTTTGTCGATGATCGCCAGCGTGTCCTTCTTCGCCCCCATCATGGCGTCGACCCAGGCGTACGGGGTGTTTTCGTGACTGCGCAGGAAGAAGCCCGGCCCCAGTGTCGGGATGTCCTTGACGCGTTGCCAGCTGTCGAGATCGATCACCGTCACCCGGCCGCTGCTGAGATTGGGGGTGGCCATGTAGCGGTGGCCGCCCTCTTCGAAGGCGATGCCGGAGCCCAGATGCGGCATGCCGTCGAGCGGCAGCTCGGCCACCTTGCGCCGGATGTCGAGGTTGATCACCTGCGCCCGGCCTTCGCGCGAGGCGCCGATGACGTGGCGGTAGGCCGGGTCGAAGAAGAAATCGTCCAGCACCAGGTCGAGCGGCGTCACGCGCGGGTTGAGAAAGCCGTCGACGCTCAGCGCCTCGCCCATCTTGTAATCGTGCACGTGGCCGGGGTAGACCCTGGCCGCCTTCGGATCGTAGGAAATTTCCCACAGCTCCGGCACGTCCTTCAGCGCCACGATGAAGCTGTGGCGCGGAGCGGCGTCGTACACCGCCGAGACGCGCGAGGTCTTGCCGGCGGCGTCGCGCACGGCAAGGGTCTTGACCGGCTTGAGGCCGTTGGCGTCGAGCAACACCAGCGTTTCCGGCAGGGTGTTGCCGGCCAGCACCCAGCGCCCGTCGCTGGACACCGCGACGTTGCGGGTATTGAGCCCGACGCGGATTTCGGCGACGTTTTGCAGCGTGTAGAGGTCATACTGCGTCACCCAGCCGTCGCGGCTGGCGAAATAGACGAAGCGGCCGTCCGGCGAGAACTTGGGGCCGCCGTGCAGCGCGAAACGGCTCTGGAAACGGGCGATCGGGCTGAGCGTGTCGCCATCCAGCACCGAGACGTGATGGTCGCCCGCTTCCACCACCACGAACAGGTTCTGCGGGTCGGCCCGGTGCACCGGCTTCGCCGGCAGGCGTGCCGGATCGGCATAGACCACGCGCGAGGCGGCCGTGTCGGCCTCGCTCCAGCGCGCCGGCTGTTCCGGCGCCGTCTTCAGGTAGCCCGCCAGCGCCTGGATGTCGGCGTCGGCCAGGCGCTCGGCGAAGGCCGGCATCTGGGTGGCGCTGCGGCCGTGGCGGATGGTGTCGAGAATATCGGCCGGCTTGAGGCGCTCCAGGCTCTGCGGCAGCAGCGCCGGCGCCATGGCCCCCATGCGGTTGTCGCCATGGCAACTCTGGCAGTGCTGCTGGTAGAGCGCGGCAGGGTTGGCCGAAGCCGGCTGGAGCGAGCCCAGTGCCGCCAGCAGGGCCAGGGGAAGCAGCGCCTTCATGCCTGGACCTCCCGGCGGCGGCGCGGGTACGGCGTCAGCTCGGCCAGCGGATGCTCGCCCTCGGCCACGCCGATTTCGGCGTCGGTCAGGTAGCAGGCGGGATCGGCGGCCCAGAAGTCGCCGGTCAGTTCCCAGGCGCGCACCCGGGTGTTGCCGTTGCAGATGGCCAGGTGCCGGCAGGCGCCGCAGCGCCCGGTAACCGGGCGCGGACGCTGCTTGAGGCCGGCCATCAGCGGGTGCGTGGTATCGGGCCAGATCGCGGAGAATGGCCGCTCCTTGACGTTGCCGAGGCCGATCTTCCACCACATGGTGTCGGGGTGGACGTTGCCGAGGTTGTCGATATTCGCCACGTTGACGCCGGAGGCGTTGCCGCCCCACTGCTCCAGGCGCCGGCGCAGGTCTTCGGCCAACGTCGGGTGATGGCGTTCGACCCACTGCAGCAGATAGACGCCGTCGGCGTCGTTGTTGCCGGTGACGAAATCCTTGGGCCGGCCGGCCTGGATGTGCTGCCAGCAGCTCTCGATCAGCAAGTCCATGGCCCAGCGCGTGCGGGCATGGCGCGCGTCGTCGGCGCGGTGCTTGTTGCCGCGCCCGGCGTAGTTGAGGTGGGAGAAATAGAACTTGTCGATGCCCTCGTCGTCCACCAGTTGCAGCAGCGCCGGCAGGTCGTGGGCGTTGTCCTCGGTCATGGTGTAGCGCACGCCCACCTTCATGCCGGCGTCGCGACACAATCTGAGCGCCGCGAGCGAACTGTCGAAGGCGCCGTCGAGGCGGCGGAAGCGGTCGTGGGTGGCGCGCAGGCCGTCGAGGCTGATGCCGACGTAGTCGAAGCCCACGGCGGCAATGCGCCCGACGTTGCCCCGGTCGATCAGGGTGCCGTTGCTCGACAGCCCAACGTAGAAACCGAGCTGCTTGGCGCGCTGGCCGATGTCGTAGATATCCGGCCGCATCAGCGGCTCGCCACCGGAGAGGATCAGCACCGGCACCCCGAAGGCCCGCAAATCCTCCATCACGGTGAACACCTCGGCGGTGGACAGTTCGCCCGGGAAGACGGTATCGGCCGACACCGAATAACAGTGCTTGCAGGTCAGGTTGCAGCGCCGGATCAGGTTCCAGATCACCACCGGCCCGGTGGGCTGGCGCGGCGGTACCAGCGGCACGGGATGGGCGACGGACTGCAGGTATGGGGTGAGGCGCAGCATCGGGGTGGCTCCGTCAATGACATTGGCGTCATTTCACGGCATCGCCCCCTATTCTGCATTGACCATGGTCAACCACCGGAGGCCGGGCCTTCCCCGAGCGCGGATGCTTGATGCAGATCGTGCTTTTCCATCCTCGCAGGGAAATCCGTCATGCACGGGAGGCACGCTGCCGGACGGGCATGGACGGCGTCCCCACGCCCCCCGCCGCGCCATCCAACCGTGACGACGGAAGCTAACGCCATGAAGCGGCAATCGACGCCAAAACCCACCCCGCCGATGGCGCATTCCCCGCCGGCGGCCTATCATCGCTACCCCGTCACTGCCTGATCCTCCGGACCGATGCGCTACCTGCTTGCCGTCACCCTGCTATGGGCCTTTTCCTTCAGCCTGATCGGCCAATACCTGGCCGGACAGGTGGACAGCGATTTCGCCGTGCTGCTGCGCGTACTGATCGCCGCCGCCGTATTCATCCCCTTCACGCAATGGCGCGGCCTGCCCGGCCGGCTCGTCGGCGGTTTCTGGCTCGCCGGGGCGCTGCAGTTTGGCGTCACCTACCTATGCCTGTACCGCAGTTTCAGCGTGCTGACCGTCCCGGAGGTGTTGCTGTTCACCGTGATGACGCCGATCTACGTCACCCTGCTCGACGACGCGCTGGCGCACCGCTTCAACCGCTGGGCGCTGCTGGCCGCCGTGGTCGCCGTGGGCGGCGGCGTCATCATCCGCTTCCAGCCGCTGGCGGGCGAGTACCTGGTCGGCTTCCTGCTGCTGCAGCTCGCCAACCTCACCTTTGCCGCCGGCCAGGTGCTGTGCCGCCGCCTGCAGCAACAGCACCCAGTACCGCAGCCGCTGTACCGCTACTTCGGCCACTTCTTCCTCGGTGCGCTGCTGTTGGTGCTGCCGTCCTTCCTGCTGTTCGGCGACGCCAGCCGCCTGCCACACACGGCGCTGCAATGGGGCGTGCTGGCATGGATGGGCCTGTTCGCCACCGCGCTCGGCATGTACTGGTGGGTGAAGGGCAGCGTGGAAGTCAGCGCCGGCACGCTGGCGATCCTGAACGAACTGCACGTCCCGGCGGGGCTGCTGGTCAATGTGCTGATCTGGAACCGCGACGCCGACCTGCCGCGCCTGGCGTTGGGCGGCGGCGTGATCCTCGCCTCGCTGTGGCTCAACCGGCGCGGGCGGCTGGAGTGGGTAACGGCGGCAGGGTGAGCGCGCGCTGACCGGGTCGGGAGGCCTACCCATGGGGGCCATCACCGAGACCGGCCGCCGCGTGTTCAGGTGCCCGCTCGATGGGGGCCAGCCGCCATGCGGCTACGGCGTGCCATTGCGCCCATGCAGCCGGTAACCGGGCCGCTCGCTCAGGCGTTCGTAGTATGCCGCTACCGCCGGCAACGCCGGGCGCGGCATCGGTGTCATGTACCAGCGATGGGTAGACAAGCCGATGACGATGTCAGCGAGCGTGAACGACGCGCCGGCGATGTACGCCCCGGTGCGAGACAACTGCGCCTCGACCATCGCCATGTGACGGTTCCAGCCCGCTACGCCGGCCTCGATCGCCTCAGGGTCCGCATGCGCAGGGCTTTGCCGGACCAGCGCCATGAAGGCGTAGCGCCACGAGTTGTTGAGTTCGGTGGCCTGCCAATCCATCCACTTCTCGACCAGCGCACGCTCCCTGGGGGCGCAGGGCAGCAGGTCGAACCGCTGCTCCCGCTCCGCGAGGTAGCGGCAGATGGTATTCGATTCCCAAAGCACGAAGTCATCATCGATCAGCACGGGAACCATGGCATTGGGGTTGAGCGCCATGAATTCCGGGGTGTCGGTTGCCTGGAACCCCGAACCGTACTGCTCCTGCTCATAGGGAAGCCCAAGCTCCTCGCAGAGCCACAGCACCTTGCGCACGTTGATGGAGGAAGACTTGCCGAGGATTTTCAGCATGGGTTTGGTGACCTTTACGACGGCGCAAAGGGTGAATGGTACTCAAGGTTTGAGCAGGCAGGGAGCCATCCCGGTTCCCCGCCATGACCGCCGTTGATTACCGGCTAAACGATGGCGGCTAACGACCCTGTTCAGACCTTCAAGGGAGTGTCGGTTTTACGGCAGCTATCTACGGAGGCAGTGTGGAAACACAGAGGACTGAGGCAGCTAGCGCATTCGCTATGCGGCTGGCTTCAGATCGAACCGATCGCTCGAATGATCGCTTCATGGGACTGCTGGGCATCGACACCTGACCGGGACTAGCCATCTCGACCACCGGGTCGGATCGTCCGCTGCGGCCGACAACCCCGGTGCACGTATTCAAAAACCTCAACAGGAATAGCCCCCACGGGCGAGCTCCGCCCCTCAGATCCGCAAGCCGCTCTTCTTCAGTATCCGGCTGGAGAACAGGATGTCGTGGCTGCGGCAGGCGGGGCCGAGGCGGTCGACCAGCCGCGCCACCTCGGCGCGGACCTGGTCGTGGCTGGCACCGTGGACCATGGCGAACAGGTTGTAGGGCCAGTGCGGGAGGGCGCGGGGGCGGCGGTAACAGTGAGAGACGGCGGGGTCGGCGCCGAGTTGTTCGCCAAGGCGGTCGATGGCGTCGTCCGCCACGTCGAACACCGCCATGCCGTTGGCGGTGTAGCCGATGGCGTAGTGGTTGGGCACGGCGCCGATGCGGCGGATGACACCGTTGTGCAGCATGGCCTCGAGTCGCGTCAGCACGTCGTGCTCGTCGCAGCCCAACGCCTCGGCGAGGGTGTGATAGGGCCGGGGCAGGCGCGGCAGGCCGGCTTGGGTGGCACGGACCAGGGCGCGGTCGAGGTCGTCGAGCGTCACCGGGCCGGCGTCCGCCGGGCGGGACGCGCCCTGCCCCACCGGTGCCGTGCCGCCGACGGCGAAGCGCATGCCGACGAAGTATTCGCGCTCCTTGGGGAAAGCGTGCACGGTGAGGCCGGTGGCGGCTTCGATGCGGGCGGTGACGGCGGCGATGCCCTGCGGGGTTTCGGTGGCGAGCACGAACCACATGTTGAGGCGATGCTCGCGGCGGTAGTTGTGCGCCACTTCGGGCAGGGCGTTGACCTGCTCCGCCACCTCGTCGAAGCGTTGTTCCGGCACCGCCAGCGCGGCCAGCACGAAGGCGCCACCCATACGTTCGATCTGGAACAGCGGACCGAAGCGGGTCAGGGTGCGGTGCTGCAACAGGCGGTTGAGACGGGCGATCAACTCGGTTTCGGTGATCCCGAGCGGTGCGGCAGCCTCGGCGAACGGCCGTGGGCTGAGTGGAAAACCACCCTGCAGCTGGTCGATGAGACGCCGGTCGATCCCGTCCAGTTCAGTCATGACGGTAGCCGTAGCGCGCACCGCGCTGGGTATAGCGGCGGGTCGAGATCAGCACCGAATGCGGCAGGTGCATCACGTCGTGGCGGGCGCGCAGTTCGTCCACGGTCTGGCGCACGGTCAGAGCGTCCGGGGCGTGGATCATGCAGAACAGGTTGTACGGCCACAGCGGCGGGCGCGCCGGGCGGGCGTAGCACAGCGTTACCGCCTGCTCGGCGGCGAGTTTGACGCCAAGGTCGTCGCGCTCTTCTTCGTCCTCGACGCGCCACACACACATGGCGTTGGCATGGTAGCCCAGCTCACGGTGGCGCACCACCAGGCCGAAACGGCGGATCACCCCGCTGTCGCACCAGTCGGTGAGGATGTGCAGCACCTCTTCGCGGCTCAGGCCGGCGCGCTCGGCCAGCAGGCGATACGGCTCCGGCTCGAGCGCCAGGCCGTCTTCCAGCGCGCCGACCAGGCGGCGTTCAGACTGGCTCAGGCTGAGCGAGCCCATTCCCTGCAGGCATTCGCGCGGGCGCGGCTGGTCGCCGGGCAGGAAAGAGAAGCCCAGGTCGATGTGGTATTCCTTGAGCAGCGGCAGGTGGAGCGGCTTGATGCCGGTGGCGAGGTAGATGCGCGCCAGCACTTCGGCGACACGACTGCGGTCGGACGCGGTGACCACGAACCACAAGTTGACATGATGCGCGCGGGCGTAGTTGTGGTTCACCTCGGGCAGGCTGCTGACGTAGTGCGCCACGGCGTCGAGCCGCTCCGGCGGCACCGCCATCGCCGCCAGGGTACTGGCACCGACGGTATTGGGGGCGAAGATGGCGCCAACCCGGCCCAGCACACCCTGTTGGTGCGCCGTGGCCAGGGCGTCGATGATGCCGTCCTCGCTCCACCCCTCTCCCGCCTCTTCGGCCAACCCGGCGTAAGGACGCAGGGCCAGCGGGAAGCGGTGCTGGAAACGGTTGAGCAGGGCCAGCGTCGGGGCGCTGAGCAGTGGGGTGGCCGGCGGGAATGCCGGCGAGCGAAGGATTCTTGTCATGACTCACATTCCGATACGGCTGGCACGCCAGCTGAAGAAGATGCCCGAGGGGCTGGCCGCCGGCAGTTCGCGCCGTACGGCGAGTGTGGCGGTGTCGACGATGACCAGCTTGTCGTCGTCGCGGCTCGACAACCAGACCTCGTCGCCGCGCGGCGTAAATTCCATGTGCAGGATGCCACGGCCGGGTTTGAGCGTTTTGACCACGGTCAACGTCGGCACGTCGATCACCTGCACCGTGTCGTTGTGCGGGAAGGCAAAGTTGACCCAGACGCGGCGCCCGGACGGCTCGGCCATGACGAACACCGGCTGGCCATGCACCGGAATCTTGGCGCGCAGCTCCCAGTCGCGGGTATCGGCCACCAGCACCTCGTTGTGACCGATGGCGGGCAGGAAGGCCTGACCGCCGGACAATGCCCAGCCGCGCAGGTGCGGCATTTTGTAGACCGGTAGTTTTTCCGTGCCGCGGCCGTAGCCGTCGAGCACGCGGCGCACCCCGGCTTCGGGGTGCCGGGTATCGAGCAGCGCCAGGCCGTCTTCGCCGAACAGCCCGGCCAGGTAATAGCGGCCGTCCTGGCTGGCGAGCCCGTCGTAGGGTTGGCGGCCGACATTGGGGTAACGCGTGGTGACCGGGTGACGCGGGTCGGCGACGTCGATCACCCAGATCTCGCCGGCTTCGAACAGGGAAAAGGCAAAGCGCTGGCCGGGCAGATCGGCCAGGCCGACCACCTTGGAGCTGTGCCCGCTGGCCGCGTCGCGCGTACTGACCTCGGCCAGCAGTTCCAGGGTGTCGGCGTCGAACAGCTTGACCCCGCCCGGTTCGTAGTTCTGCGCGGCGACGACGCGACCGTCGCTGGAGATGGCGCCGCCGATGCTGTTGCCGGCCTGCATCACCCGCTTCACTAGGCGGCCGGTCAGGATATCGACCTTGGACAGCCCGCCGTCGCGCCCGAACACGTAGGCGTAGCGCGCGTCGCGCGAGAACACCACCGAGGCGTGCGACAGGTCGCCCAGCCCCGTGACCGTGGCGAGCCGTTCGCTGCGGGTGTTGTCGACCAGCTGCACACTGCCGCTGGCGCGTTCGATGACGACGCCGAGGTCGCCACTGCCGCGCACAGCCGTAGTCGTAGAGCAGCCTGCCAATAGCAGGCTGGCACAGAGCACCCCCGTGCCGCTTATCGCCCATTTCAGTAGGCGAGCGAGCCCAGGCAGCTTGTGGGCCGCCGGAGCGCAGGAACCGGAATGGGCACGGAGTCCATGAGGATCATGGCTGAGCGAATCTCCATGAGAGATTCGCACGCTCAGAGCACCTCCGTCACTCAAGATGCGAAGGCGCAGCCGCCTAACAAAATGGACTACTCGGGAGCGCCGTCTTTCAGCCACTGTATGACCCATTTGGCTTCTTCTTCCGTCAAAAACGGCCGCCATGGCGGCATCGCGGTACCGGGGCGGCCGTTCAATATCGTGGCCAGCAGCGCCTCGTCCGGGCGGGCGGCCAGGGCCTCGGCGGTGAGCGGGCTGCCCAGCCCGCCCTTGAGCGTGAGGCCGTGACAGGAGCCGCAATCCTGGCGCACCAGATGGCGGATCACCGCCGCGCGCTCCGGCGGCGGCGCCGAGACCTGCGGCGCCGCCAGCGCCAGGTTGGCCGAAACCAGCAGCGCCAGCCCGGCCACGACGTCGCGTAGTGCCCGTCTCAGCGGGCGGGCGGGCCAAAGCGGCTTGGGCGCCGCCGGCGCACAGGAACCGGAATGTACTCGTCGTACATGAGGAGTCCTGCGCGCTGAGCGCATCAACGATGCGCACGCAGCCCGCCCGGCGCTCAAGCGGTGAAGGCGCCGCAGCCCGATGAGGCGGGTGGTTACTGCGACAGTACCCACTTCACCAGGACCTTCAGGTCGGCATCGGGCACGCTGGGGTTGGGCGACATCGGGACCGGTCCGAAACTGCCGGAACCGCCCTTCTTCACCTTGTCCATCAGCTTGGCTTCGACGCTCTGCCCCTTGTACTTGGCGGCGACGTCCTTGAAGGCCGGGCCGACCACTTTCTTGTCGACGCTGTGGCAGGCCAGGCAGTTGTACTGCTTGGCCATGTCCTGCGGGGTGGCGGCCAGCACGTTGGCCGAAGCCAGACCGGCCAGCACGGCGGCCATGATCCATTGATTGGTTTTCATGTTGTGACTCCTTCTGCCGCGGCCGGCGGTGAACGCCGGCCACTGATCGATAATTGCTGCGCTTAGTAAATATCGTGCTGGGTGTTAAACACGTTGAACTTGCCGGTCGGCGTCACCAGGCGCGGGTCCTTGATCACGGCCTTGAGCTTGCGCGTCTTGTCGTCCACCACCACGATGGCCGACTGCTTGTCCTTGGCGCTCCATACCGAGAACCACACCTCGTCGCCCGCCTTGTTGTACTCCGGCTGCACCACGCGCTTGGCACCGTCGCCAAGGCCGGCCCACTCGCCCACCGGCAGCCGTACGAAGCCCTTGTCGAGGTGGTCGATGTCGTACACCGCTACCGATTGGCTCACCGCCGAATCCGGGTTCAGCGTGGTGTCCACCCACAGGTTCTTCGACTTGGGATGGGTCTTGATGAACAAGGAGCCGCCGCCCTGGCCCTGGATGCTGGCGACCATTTTCCAGGCGTACTGCTTGTGCTTGACCGGGTCGGAGCCGATCAGCGCGATGCTGTCGTCGCCGAGGTGGCCGGTGGCCCAGACCGGACCGAATTTCGGGTGCACAAAGTTGGCGCCGCGGCCTGGGTGCGGGGTCTTGCCGACGTCGACCGGGCCCGCCAGCTTGTCTTCCTTGGTGTCGACCACGGCGATCTTGTTGGAGGCGTTGGCGGCGACGAAGAAGTAGCGGCCGGTGCGATCGAAACCGCCGTCGTGCAGGAACTTGGCGGCGTTGATGGTGGTGGTCTTGAGGTTGTTGAGGTCAGAGTAGTTGACCATCATGATCTTGCCGGTTTCCTTGGCGTTGATCACGAACTCCGGCTTGTAGTGGCTGGACACGATGGAGGCCACGCGCGGCTCGGGATGGTACTCGTTGTCCACCGTCATGCCGCGCGTCGACACCACTTTCTGCGGCTTGAGGGTGTCGCCGTCCATGATCACGTACTGCGGCGGCCAGTAGGTGCCGGCCACGGCGATCTTGTCTTCCCAGCCCTTGAACTTGGAGGTCTCGACCGAGCGCGCTTCCAGCCCGACCTTGATCTCGGCCACGGTTTCGGGATGCTCCATCCACAGGTCGATCAGGTTGATCTTGGCGTCGCGGCCGATCACGTAGAGATAGCGGCCGGAGGCCGACACGCGCGAGATGTGCACCGCGTAGCCGGTCTTGATGATGCTGATGATCTGCTTGCTGTCACCGTCGATCAGCGCGATCTCGCCGCTGTCGCGCAGCGTCACCGAGAACAGGTTGTCGAGGTTGTACTTGTTCATCTTCTTGGTCGGACGCTTGTCGACCGGGATCAGCACCTTGCGCGTCTTCTCGATGTCGGCCAGCGAGTATTCCGGCGGGGTCGGCGGTTCCTGCTGCACGTAGCGCGCCATCAGGTCGACCTGGGCATCGGACAGCTCGCCCGAGGTGCCCCAGTTCGGCATGCCGGCGGGCGAGCCGTACTTGATGAAGGTCTTCAGGTACTCGGTGCCGCGCTCCAGCGTGATGTCGGTGGTCAGCGGCTTGCCGGTCGCCCCCTTGCGCAGCACACCATGACAGCCGGCGCAGCGCTCGAAGTAGATCTGGCGTGCCTGCGCGAATTCCGCCTTGGTCATCGGCGGGGCCTTGGGATTGATGTTCTGGTGCATCTCCTGGCCGGCCAGGGGCGAGCCGCCAGCCTGGTAGGCCAGTTCCGGCGCGCTGGCGCCGGGAGGGGCGGCGAACGCCGCTGTCACTGCCAGCGGCAACGCCGCCATGACGGCTCTCTTGACCAGTACGGACATCCTCGGTGTGCTCATGGTGCATACTCCTTTGAAGGGTAAGGAATTGACACCGGCATCATCGGCCTGCCGCCCCTCCCCCTCCTTGATGCGCGTCAACGCTTGCTCAGGCAAATATGCAAAAGGGGTGAACCTTTTCGCTCTCAGCGCGTCAGCTGCGCATACAGCGTGGTCAGCACCTGCGGCAGGGTCTCGGCGCGCTGCACCACCACGTAGCCGCGGCTGCCAAACAGGTGCGGCAGGTAGTCGCCGGCCTCGCGGTCGATGGTGACGCAGAACGGCGTCACGCCGTCGCGGCGCGCCTCGAGGATGGCCTGGCGCGTGTCCTCGATGCCGTAGCGTCCCTCGTAGTGGTCCATGTCGTTGGGCTTGCCGTCGGAGACGATCAACAGCAGGCGCCGCTGCGCCGGCTGCTGCACGAGGATGCGCGCCGACTGGCGGATCGCCGCGCCCATGCGCGTGTAGTAGCCGGGACGCAGCGCCATGATGCGGCCGCGCGCGGCGTCGTCGAAGGCGTCGGCGAAGTCCTTCAACAGCAGGTAGCGCACTTCGTGGCGCTTGAGCGACGAGAAGCCGTAGAGGCCGAAGGCGTCACCGCTGGCCGAGAGCGCCTCGGCGAACAGCAGCAGGCTGTCCTTGATGACGTCGATCACGCGGCCCGCCTCCCCGACCCAGCTCTCGGTGGAGAGCGACAGGTCGGCCAACAGCAGGCAGGCCAGGTTGCGCTCGCCCGGCGGCCAGGCCTGGTACAGCCCCGGCTCGCCCTGCGCCACGCCGCTCTGGCGTTCGGCCATGAAACGAATGACGCGGTCGAGGTCGATGTCGGGCCCGTTGGTTTCGCCGCTCTTGCGCGTGCGTTCCGGCGCCAGCGCCTGGAACTGGCGGCGCAGCCGCCGTGCCAGCGGCAGCAGCCGATCCGGCAGCGGCGCCGGGCTGGCGTCGCGCGGGTGCATCGGCAGCAGGCGGCAGTGGTCGTCGATCAGCCGTTGCCGTTTCCAGTCCCATTCCGGCAACAGCAGGCCGGGGCCGAGCGGGGTGTCGTCGTACTCGGCGGAGGGCAGGTCGAGGTCGAACTTGAGGCGGCTGCCGCGCGTCTTGCTGTCGGCGGCGATGCTGAGCTTGTTCATGTCCTCGGCGGCGGCGGCGTTGTCCTCGTCTTCATCCTCGTCGTTGTGGCGGTTGACCTTGACGTACTCGTCCCAGGTGAACAGGCTTTCGGCGCGGAACACCATCAGCATGCCGTCCTTCTTGTCCTCCGGCACGATGCGCTGGGCGCGGTAGCGGCGGCGCTTCTGCGCGCTCTCGCGCGCCTTGTGCTCGCTGTCGTCGTCGGCCGGGGACTCCCCCGCGGCGCCGCCATTTTCGGCGCCGGTGGGCGGCGCCGGGTGCAGCCACAGCGGCACCGGCTGCGGCGGACGCTTGACCTCGGGCAACGCCACCTCGCGTTCGGGGTGCTGCAGCGCCCGGCGGATGGCCTGCTCCACCGCGGCCTCGGGCGCCGACAGCCGCGCCGGGTCGGGGCGCAAGGCGAGCAAGGCGCCCACCAGCTGGTGGTAGCTGGCGGCGAGCCCGGGCATGCGTGCCGTGCAACGCTGCGTCGCCAAGCGGTTGCGCGTCAGCCAGTCGCCGCGCGGCGCCGGCTCGGCGGCCAGCGCCATGAGCCAGAAGTACAGCGCGCGGTTGAGCATGGCGGACGGGAACAGATCGAGTTTCTCCGGCAGATACAGCGCCCGGCGGTCGCTCCAGGCCAGTTCCACCTTCTCGCCGATGCCGGCCACGCGCTCGAGCAGCGAGCGGCGCGCGCCGTGCTCGGTGCCGACGGTGGAGCGCAGCACCAGCGCCGGGTCGCCGCCCATGGCACGGAAAAACGGCGGCGCCAACCGGGTCACGCCGGCCAGCGTCACTGCCGCCTGCGGGTGGCCGCGGTAGGCGGCGCGGGTGATCAGCCGGTCCCACCAGCCTCCGACAATATCTTCCATCGTCAATGCTCCTGACGGTGCCGCCACAAACCGGGCAGCGGGTAGCAGAAAGGCTGGTCGGCCAGCACCCGGGCCAGCGCCGCGATCCCCATCAGCGCCAGCACGGCGTGCAACGCGAGGAAGGAGAGGATCAGCGGCAGCCAGCCGGCGGCGCGGGACGGGTCCAGCAGCAGGCCGCTCAGCGCCAGCGGGACCAGCAGCATGCCGGCGCGCCAGGAGGCCCCCCAGGACTGGTGCAGGGCTTCGGCCAACCTGGGCGTGGCCTGGCCGCGCCAGCGCCGGCGGCACCAGCACAGCAACAGGAAGGCGATGCCGGGGGCCAAGAGCAGGTTGGCGAGATACAGCGCGTGGGCCAGCACCACCTTGTGCTGTTCGTCCTGCCGTTCGTCGTCGCCCATGTCAGGCGGCGAACTGGGTGTCGATGACGGCCAGGAGCGCCGCCAGGGTGTCGGCGTCGTCGGTCAGCGGCTCGGCCAACGCGGTGCGGCAGGCGGTGAGCGGTGCCATGCCGGCGGCCATCAGCTTAGCGGCGTAGACCAGGAGGCGGGTGCTGACCGATTCGTCCAGGTCGTAGCCGGTAAGGCGGCGCAGCTGGCCCGCCAGCGTCACCAGTTGCTTGGCGCGCCCGGCGTCGATGCCGCTCTCGCGCACCACCACGGCGTGCTCCACCTCGGGCTGCGGGAAGTCGAAGGACATCGCCACGAAGCGCTGCCGCGTCGACGGCTTGAGGGTCTTCAGCACGTGCTGGTAGCCGGGGTTGTACGACACCACCAGCATGAAGTCGGGCGAGGCCTCTAGCACCTCGCCGGTGCGCTCGATCGGCAGGATGCGGCGGTCGTCGGTGAGCGGGTGCAGCACCACGGTGGTGTCCTTGCGCGCCTCGACCACTTCGTCGAGATAGCAGATGCCGCCCTCGCGCACGGCGCGGGTGAGCGGGCCATCGCTCCAGTAGGTGGCGCCATCGCCGATCAGGTGGCGGCCGACCAGATCGGCGGCGGTCAGGTCGTCGTGGCAGGACACGGTGATCAGCGGCAGGCCGAGGCGCGCCGCCATGTGGGCGACGAAGCGGGTCTTGCCGCAGCCGGTGGGGCCCTTGATCAGCACCGGCAGCTGCTGACGCCAGGCGGCCTCGAACAGCTCGCATTCGGAGCCGACCGGCTGGTAGAAAGGAACATCAAGCTGGGCCGAAACGGTGGGTGCGTTCATGGCGTTCTCTCACAGGAAACTAAAAATCAACACGGCGCTCACCAGCGCCAGCCAGCCGTGCACGGTCAGCCGCAGCCAGGCTGGGGCGTGGCGCAGGGCCATGTAGTGCTCGACGATGGCCAGGCCCTTGAGCCAGGCCACCGACAACGCCGCCAGCGCAAGGTGGCCGGGGGTGAGGTGAGCGTCAGCAAGAAAAGCCGCCAGCAGGGTCAGCGCGGTCAACCACAGCCACACCCGCCAGACGGTAGGGAAATCTCTCAAAGCGTTCATAGTCATCAACTTACGCGTCGGGCCCCGGCCTCACCTTGACCAAGGGCAAGCAATAAAAATCACTCAGAACCGGTTCAGGATGTGTCGCGGGTGGCCCTCGGCTGGGCTACGCCATGGCGTCCCGATCAGGGACGTGCAACACGATCGTGGACAGGCTCTAACGTGCCACGTACACCAGCGCGAACAGCACCACCCACACCAGGTCCACCATGTGCCAGTAGGCGGCGGCGGTCTCCACACCGGCGAGCTGGCCCGGCCGGTAGCGCCCGTCGCGGGCGTACACTGCCACGGCACCGACGATCACCATGCCGAGGATGACGTGCAGGAAGTGGAAGAAGGTGAGCGACAGGTAGAACATCCAGAAGGTGTCGCTCGACAGCGTGATGCCGGCGGCGAACTTTCCGGCGAACTCGCCGCACTTGAGCACCACGAAGCCCATTCCCAGCGCCACGGTCAGCCACAGCAGACGGCGGGCGGTGCGCTGGCGATCGAGCACGAAGGCCCGCACCGCCGCCGACACGCTGGCGCTGCCGGCAATCAGCAGCAGGGTATTGACGGTGGGCACGCCCAGCGCCAGCTGGCGCTGGCCGGCGACGAAGGTGGCAGGGTCGTGCGCCCGGGCATAGCCGTAGGCGAGAAAGAACACCCCGAACACCAGCAGCTCGGCGAGGATGAAGAACCACATCGCCAGATCGCCCGGCACCTCGCGCGGGTTGGCCGAAGCCGACAGGGTTACGCTCTGGTTCATATTTGCCTCCCAGGATCCGGCCCGGCCCCGCATCGCACACGCAGCGGGCCAAACCGGCTTCCGATAAAAAAAGGCGACCCGAATCCCCCCGGGCCGCCTTTAGCTACACACACTCAGTGGGCGGCTTCGTCGGTCTTGCCCTTGACGAAGAAGCTGATGATGTAGAGCGCGAGACCGATGAAGAACACCACACCGCTGGCTTCACGCAGCCAGTAGTAGGTCGCGGCATGGTCCTGAGCGGCCATGAACGGCATCGGCGTGGTACCCATGCGCTGCAGCGACACCTGCACGTAGCCGGCGGCGGTCAGGAACAGCGTGATGGCCACCATGGCGAGGGTCATCAGCCAGAACGACACCATCTCCAGTTTCTGGGCGCCGCGGCTGTTGGCCTCGCGACCACGCAGCTTGGGCATGGTGTAGGAGATCATCGTGATCACCACCATGGCGTAGGCACCGTAGAAGGCCATGTGACCGTGCGCGGCGGTGAGCTGGGTGCCGTGCGTCAGGTAGTTCACCGGAGCCAGCGTATGCAGGAAGCCCCACACCCCGGCGCCGAGGAAGGCCATCACACCGGTCCCCAGGGCCCACAGCACGGCGGCCTTGTTCGGGTGTTCGCGACGGCGACGGTTGACCATGTTGAAGGCGAACAGCGTCATCATGAAGAACGGAATCGGTTCGATCGCCGAGAAGATCGAGCCCCACCACTGCCAGTACCCCGGGGTACCGATCCAGTAGTAGTGGTGACCGGTGCCGATGATGCCGGAGATCAGCGTCATGGCGATGATCACGTACAGCCACTTCTCCACCACCTCGCGGTCGACGCCGGTCACCTTGATCAGCACGAAGGCCAGCATGGCGCCCATGATCAGTTCCCACACGCCTTCCACCCACAGGTGCACCACGTACCACCAGAAGTACTTGTCCAGCACCAGGTTGGTCGGGTTGTAGAACGAGAACAGGAAGAAGATCGCCAAGCCCCACAGCCCCAGCATCATCACCAGGCTGACGCTGGTCTTGCGGCCGGACAGCACGGTCATCGACAGGTTGTAGAGGAAGGACAGCGCCACCAGCACGATCCCCACCTTGGTGATGGTGGGCTGCTCCAGGAACTCGCGTCCCATGGTCGGCAGGATTTCGTTGTGGGTCAGCTGGGCCAGCGTGGCGTACGGTACCGACAGGTAGCCGACGATGGTCAGGGCGCCCGCCACCAGGAACACCCAGAAGGTGATGATGGCGAGTTTAGGACTGTGCAGCTCCCGTTCCGACTCCTCCGGAATCATGTAGTAACCGGCGCCCATGAAGCCGAACAGCAGCCACACGATCAACAGGTTGGTGTGCACCATGCGCGCCACGTTGAACGGAATTTCCGGGAACAGGAAATCACCGATCACGTACTGCAGGCCCATGATCAGGCCGAACACGATCTGGCCGAAGAACAGCCCGATGGCGGCAATGAAGTAAGGCTTGGCTACCGCCTGCGAGCGGTATTTCAGCCGGGTGGCGGCGTGTTCCTCCACACCCCGAGGGGTGTCGAGAACCGCCGTGGTCGAGGTACTCATGCGAATCTCCCTAAATCTGACAAGAATTCATCCCGCTCGGCAGCCTTAGCCTTCGATGTTGGGCGGCCAGTTGTTGGTATTGATCTCGGAGCTGTACTTGAGGAAGGCGACCAGGTCGTCCAGTTCGCCGTCGGTCAGATGGAACTGCGGCATCTGGCGACGACCCGGGGCGCCGGTCGGCTGACCCTTGATCCAGGCCTTGATGAACTCCGGTCCGCGGCGCTGGTAGACGTTGCCCAGTTCCGGCGCAAAGTAGGCGCCCTCACCCAACAGGGTGTGGCAGCCGATACAGTTGCGCGTCTCCCAGATGTTCTTGCCGCGTGCGACCTGCTCGGTCAGGTTGACGCGGTTGTCGCGCTTGGGCAGCGCCTGGGTGGTATCGAACGTCAATGCAAGAAACAACAGAAAGAAAAACACCGCCCCACCATAGAAAATATTGCGGGCGGTCGACTTGGTGAAGCTGGCGCTCATACGGCCTCCTATCACATATCACCGGAAACACCCGGTGCCTGGGGTAAACTGTATGGGCGATACATGTTTACGACATTGATGCGAATCAACGATTTCCCGGCCGCGCCATTCCTACACTTGCGCCATTGTCATCGCCTTGCTGCAGGAGTCCGCATGAACCACCCCGCCTCTCCCCCCTCTCGACAGCGGCCACCAGCGCCGCTCAGACCGCCTCCGCCAACGACGACTTCCCCCCGGCACGGTCTGCCTGATCGGCGCCGGACCGGGCGATCCGGAACTCATCACGGTCAAGGGACTGGCCCGGTTGCAACGAGCCGAGGTGGTGCTGTACGACCACCTGGTCGACCCCGCCGTGCTGGCACTGGCGTCGCCCTCGGCCTGGCGCATTGACGTCGGCAAGGAAGCCAGCCGCCACACCTTGCCGCAGGGCGAGATCAACGCCCTGCTGATCCGCCAGGCACGCCAGGGCCGGCGCGTGGCGCGCCTCAAGGGCGGCGACCCGTTCCTGTTCGGCCGCGGCGGCGAAGAGGTCCAGGCGCTGGCCGAGGCCGGCATTCCGTGCGAAGTGATCCCCGGCATCACCGCCGCCTGCGGTGCCGCGGCGCGCGGGCTGATCCCGCTCACCCACCGCGACCACGCCCAAGGCGTGAGCTTCGTCACCGGCCACCGCCGCGACGGCGAAGACGAACTCGAGTGGACGCGCCACACCGGCGCCGAGGAAACCCTGGTGATCTACATGGGCCTGGCCGAAGCGGCGCGCATCTGTGCCGAGCTGATGCGCCACGGCCGCCCCGGCACCACCCCCGCCGCCGTGATCGAGCGCGCCACCACGCCGCAGCAGCGCATCGTCAGCGCCGACCTGGCCACCCTGCCGGCACGCATCGCGGCGGCCGGCGTGCGTCCGCCAGCCTTGCTGATCATCGGCGAGGTGGTGCGGCTCTACCCGACGCTGAGCGCCGCCTCAGCCACCGTGGCAGCCGCGCCGGCATGAGCCTGCCGGCACGCGCCGGAAGTGTTGCATCGACCCGACACCGGCCCCGAGCAGGGCCGGTGCGCATCGGCCCGGCGGTAGCGGCTCGGCAGCTCAACAGCCGACCAGTTTCGTCACCAAAGCGACTATTCTCCCCGCCGGCTCCCCGTGTCGGCGGGCACCGCCGACACCCTGCCCGCTGCGCCGCGTCCGTGCCGCCGCCGGCGCGTGACGAATCACGTTGACAGGCTGCGGCGGCATCTCTAGATTCGGCACCAGCCGCGTCAAACATTGCGGGAGAGACCACCTTGAGCGGTGGCGCCGAAGGGGTATCGCCCCAGAAACTCTCAGGCAAAAGAACCGCAATGTCGTTCGGCTCTCTGGAGAGTAGGCCCGTGAGGCCTCGCCGAAGGAAGCATGGCCGGGTGCCCGTCACCCCGCCGTAATCTCTCAGGCAAAAGGACAGAGGGGGCGTCATCTGACCTGTGTCGGATGGGGACCCGCGTCCGTGCCGTTGCACCCGCCCTTTACCCCTTCCCTCGCCCGTGCGGGCCACAGGTCGACACCAACGACCGGGCACGCGGCGGCCGCCATTGGCCGCCGGCCCTGCAACAACAAGGACAGCACATGTTTACCCAGGATATGCAGATTGCCGGCTTCGACGACGCCCTGTGGAACGCGCTGGAGGCCGAGCGCCAGCGCCAGGAAGATCACATCGAGCTGATCGCCTCCGAAAACTACACCAGCCCGCGCGTGATGCAGGCGCAGGGCTCGCAACTCACCAACAAGTACGCCGAAGGCTACCCCGGCAAGCGCTACTACGGCGGCTGCGAACACGTCGACGTGGTCGAGCAGCTCGCCATCGACCGCGCCAAGCAGCTGTTCGGCGCCGACTACGCCAACGTGCAGCCGCACTCCGGCTCGCAGGCCAACGCCGCCGTCTACATGGCGCTCTTGGAACCGCACGACACCGTGCTGGGCATGAGCCCGGCGCACGGCGGCCATCTCACCCACGGCGCCAAGGTCAACTTCTCCGGCAAGATCTACCACGCGGTGCAGTACGGCCTCAACCCGGACACCGGCGAGATCGACTACGACGAAGTGCAAAGGTTGGCCGAAGAACACAAGCCGAAGATGATCGTGGCCGGCTTCTCGGCTTACTCCCTGGTGCTCGACTTCGCCCGCTTCCGCCAGATCGCCGACAGCGTCGGCGCCTACCTGTTCGTCGACATGGCGCACGTCGCCGGCCTGGTCGCCGCCGGCCTGTACCCGAACCCGGTGCCGTTCGCCGACGTCGTCACCACCACCACCCACAAGACCCTCCGCGGCCCGCGCGGCGGCCTGATCCTGTGCAAGAGCAACCCGGAGCTGGAGAAGAAGTTCAGCTCGCTGGTGTTCCCCGGCATCCAGGGCGGCCCGCTGATGCACGTCATCGCCGCCAAGGCGGTGGCCTTCCTCGAGGCGCAGCAGCCCGAGTTCAAGGCCTACCAGCAACAGGTCATCGCCAACGCCCGCGCCATGGTCACGGTGTTCCAGAACCGCGGTTACAGCGTGGTGTCCAACAAGACGGACGACCACCTGTTCCTGCTGTCGCTGATCAGCCAGGGGCTGACCGGCAAGGCAGCCGACGCGGCACTGGGCGCGGCGCACATCACCGTCAACAAGAACGCCGTGCCGAACGACCCGCAAAGCCCGTTCGTCACCAGCGGCATCCGCATCGGCACCCCGGCCGTCACCACGCGCGGCTTCAAGGAAGCCGAAGTGGAGCGCGTGGCAGGCTGGATCTGCGACATTCTCGACGATATCGAGAACCCGGCGGTGATCGAGCGCGTCAAGCATCAGGTGGCCGAGCTGTGCGCAGCTTTCCCGGTGTACCGCGGCTAAGAACCCGCCTCACGATCGGTCGCGCACGCCGCAGGATGGGGGCAATTCAGAGGAACCCATCATCGATGGATTCCCCATCCTGCGATGAGGACAATGCCAACAGCCCTCTCGGAAACGTGGCAGGATCGTGACCCTTGATCGAGTTTTACCCCGGCCGGAAACGGCCGGGGGTTGTCTCCCGAATTCATCAGGCCCCCGCCTAGCGGGGTGCCGTAGCAAGAGAAGCAACCATGGCAATCAGCGTCTTTGACCTGTTCAAGATCGGTATCGGCCCGTCCAGTTCGCACACCGTGGGGCCAATGCGCGCCGCGCGTCAGTTCGTCGCCCGGCTGGAGAAGGACGGCCTGCTGGAACGAGTGGCCAGCGTGCGCAGCGAACTGTTCGGCTCGCTCGGCGCCACCGGCAAGGGCCACGGCTCGGACGTGGCGGTACTGCTCGGCCTGCAGGGCGAACTGCCGGACGAAGTCGACACCGACGCGGTGCCGGCCATGGTGGCAGCAATCCGCAGCAACAAACGGCTGTCGCTGCTCGGCCAGCACGAAGTGGTGTTCACCGAGCCGGAGCACCTGGTGCTGCACAAGCGCAAGTCGCTGCCCTTCCACCCCAACGGCATGACCTTCGAGGCCCGCGACGACGCCGGCAACGTGCTCGACAAGCGCGCCTACTACTCGGTAGGTGGTGGCTTCGTGGTGGACGAGGCGGCGGTGGAGGCCGGCTTCGTGCCGCCCGGCGCCACCGAGCTGCGCCATCCCTTCAACAACGCCGCCGAGCTGCTGGCGCTGTGCAAGGAACACGGCAAGCCGATCAGCCAGATCATGCTGGAGAACGAACTGGCCTGGCGCAGCGAGGAAGAAGTGCGCGCCGGTCTGCTCAACATCTGGCACGTGATGCAGGCGTGCGTGAAGCGCGGCTGCGCCCACGAAGGCATCCTGCCCGGCGGCATGAAGGTCAAGCGCCGCGCCGCCGATATGCACCGCAAGCTGCTGGCGGCGCCCGAGGCCAGCCTGCGCGACCCGCTCACGGTGATCGACTGGGTCAACCTCTACGCGCTGGCGGTAAACGAAGAGAACGCCGGCGGCGGCCGCGTGGTGACCGCGCCGACCAACGGCGCGGCCGGCATCGTGCCGGCGGTGCTGCACTACTATTCCCGCTTCGTGCCCGGCGCCAATGAAGACGGCGTGGTGCGCTTCCTCTTGACGGCCGGCGCCATCGGCATCCTGTTCAAGCTCAACGCCTCGATCTCGGGGGCGGAAGTCGGCTGCCAGGGCGAAGTCGGCTCGGCCTGTTCGATGGCGGCGGGCGGGTTGGCCGAAGTGATGGGTGGCACCCCGGAGCAGGTGGAAAACGCCGCCGAGATCGGCATGGAACACAACCTCGGCCTGACTTGCGACCCGGTGGGCGGCCTGGTGCAGGTGCCCTGCATCGAACGCAACGCCATGGCCTCGGTCAAGGCCATCAACGCCGTGCGCATGGCGCTGCGCGGCGACGGCCAGCACTTCGTCTCGCTCGACCGCGTCATCAAGACCATGCGCGACACCGGCCGCGACATGAGCACCAAGTACAAGGAAACCGCCCGCGGCGGCCTGGCCGTGAACATTGTCGAGGTGCCGGTCAACATCGTGGAATGCTGACCGCGTGCCCTCGGCACCCTTCCTCTGACGTCTCTTCCCCCGCTCGCCGGGGGTTCTTTTTTGTCTGGTCCGGCTCAGCGATACAGCGCCGGAAACGCGCGGTGCAGGGCGTCGAGCTTGGGCAGATCGTTGATCACGATGTAAGGGTTGTCCG
Source organism: Pseudogulbenkiania sp. AW2-16 (assembly GCF_056824575.1). NCBI lineage: Bacteria > Pseudomonadati > Pseudomonadota > Betaproteobacteria > Neisseriales > Chromobacteriaceae > Pseudogulbenkiania > Pseudogulbenkiania sp. AW2-16. Next base: position 3,927,217 of record NZ_CP157668.1, read on the forward strand.
GGTGCAGCGCCAGGAAGTTTTGGTGGTAACCCTCGGCCGGATAGAACGCCTTGAGCGGCACTACCTGGGTGACGATGGGTTGGCCGAACACGCGCGCCTTGTCCAGCTGCGCAATATAGGCCTGCGCCACCTGTTTCTGGCCGGCGTCGGCATAGAATATCGCCGAGCGGTACTGCGTGCCGTGATCCGGCCCCTGGCGGTTCAGCTCGGTCGGGTCGTGCGCCACCGCGAAGAACACCTGCAACAGCTGGCCGTACGAGACCTTGGCGGGGTCGTAGGTGATCTTCACCGATTCGGCGTGGCCGGTGGTCCCGCTACTGACGGTCTCGTACCGGGCGCTGGCGGCGCTGCCGCCCGAGTAGCCCGAGACCACGCTGGTGACGCCCTTGACGTGCTTGAACACCGCGTCGACACCCCAGAAACAGCCACCGGCGAGCACGGCGACCTGGCTGCCGTGCTCGGGGAGAGGCACGCCGGCAAAGGCAGGCACGGTCTGGGCACGAGCCGGCGCCAGCAGCCCGCAGCCGACCGACAGCACCAACAACAGGGTACGGATGCGAATCATGGTCTTCCTCCTCAGCAAGTGGGATGGGAACGTGACGCCGGGCGCCGCCGGCAAAACCCTGCTGGCGTCGTTGCCCGCGTGCGAATCCTTAGGTTCACCCAGCAAGCTTTTGCCGCACGACGTGTACCGTAGCGTCGCAAAAACGTCGGCCAAGTCGCGTTTTCTGCCAGCGCCCGCCCGGCCAGGAACGTGGCACCGGTTTTGTCAGCGCCGTTTAGCCGAAGGTAAACGCGAACGCCTGCACCCCGGCGTCGAGAAACTCGATCTGGAAGGTGCGTTCCCGTGCACCTGCCTGCTGACGCACCAGCTGGTACAGCCGGTTGCCGTCGACTGTACCGCTGCCGTCAGCACCGACGTCGGCACCGTGGTCGGCTCCCGGTGCCGCACCATCGAGCGTGACGCGGAAGCGCACCGGCGAGCCAGTGCGGATTACCCAGCACCAGATGCAGGTCGCGGCCGCGGAAGCGATAGACGATGGCCCCCTGCGGGCGCGCCAACGTGGCCGATTCGCCCCCCACCTTCCAGCGGCCAGCGAGCCCCCATTGGTTGAGCACTGGAGCAGGCGGCACCGAATACAGGGCGACACGATCCGGCCGGAAGCGCTCGGGCGAAGCGAAATGCTCGGCGCGTTCACTGCCGATATAGGTTTCCGGCGAGACATTGACGTCGCCACCACCGGCCGCCATCACGCCCTGGGCGGGCAACGGCAGCACCCGGGCCATCGGGCCGGACACCTTGGAGTGGGCCTCCGCCAGCAACTGGCGGATCGCCGCTTCGGTGTGGGCGTAGTCGCCCTCGCCGAAGGTGTGGTCGCGTACCCGGCCCTGGGCATCGATCAGGTAGTGCGCCGGCCAGTACTGGTTGTGGTAGGCGTTCCAGATGGAGAAATCGTTGTCCATCGCCACCGGGTAAGGGATGCCGAGGTCGCGGATGGCTTTGCGCACATTGCCCTCGTCGCGCTCGAAGGCGAACTCCGGGGCGTGCACGCCGATGATCACCAGGCCCTGGCGTTGATAGTTGTCCCACCACGACTTCAGGTAGGGCAAGGTGCGCAGGCAGTTGATGCAGGAGTAGGTCCAGAAATCCACCAGCACCACCTTGCCGCGCAACGCTGCCAGGCTCAACGGCGGCGAATTGAGCCAGCGCGTGGCCCCGGTGAGCGCCGGCGCAGGCCCTTCATCCGCCAGTTTGAGCGTGCCCGCCACCGGCATCACGCCGGCGTTCGGCGCAGGCACGGCAGGCGGCCTCGCGCGAGCCGACAGCGTGTTGATCAGCGCCTGCTCGGTGCCGGCGGTGCTGGCGTAGGAGATTTTTGCGAGATATTGGGTGTCCAGCCCGAGCGCGATCGCCGTCACCCCGGCCAGTACCGCGACGCCGAGCCCGCGCCGGATCCACTCCTCGGCCCCCAGTCCGCGCTTCATCAGCCGGAAGAGACGGCTGCCGGCGAACAGCGCCCCGGCCAGCGAGGTGCCGGCGCCGGCGGCAAAGGCCAACAGCAGCAGCGCCGTGTGCGCGTTGGCACCGTTCAGCGCGGCGCCGGCCAGCACCAGCCCCAGGATCGGCCCGGCGCACGGCGCCCACAGAAAGCCGATCGCCACGCCCAGCAACAGCGCACCCTTGACGCTGCCCTGGTGCTCGGCCTGCTGCTGCAATTGTCCGCCCAGCCGTACCAGCGGCCGCATCACGCGCTCGGCCAGCGCCGGCAGCAGCAGGGTCAGCCCGAGCAGTGCCATCAGCACCAGCGCCGCGATACGACCGTATTGATTGGCCGCCACCACCCAGCTGCCGCCGACCGCGGCGAGCGTGGCCACGCCGGCGAAGGTGAGCGCCATGCCGAGCAGGATCGGCAGGCCGGCGCGCCGGAACGGCTGGTCGGCACGGGCGAACACGAACGGGATCACCGGCAGCACACACGGGCTGAAGATGGTCAGCACACCGCCAAGGTAGGAAAGCATCAGCAATAACATCGCACCACCTCCGCTTTCAGGATGCCTTGGCCAGCGGAACGAAACGCAGCGCCACGGTATTCATGCAGTAGCGCAGCCCGGTCGGCGGCGGGCCATCGTCGAACACGTGACCCAGGTGCGCCTCGCACAGGGCACAGAGCACCTCGGTGCGCACCATGCCGAGCGTCACGTCGCTGTGCGTGGCGATGTTCTGCGCGGCAATCGGTTGCCAGAAACTGGGCCAGCCGGTGTGCGAGTCATACTTGGTCCGGGAACTGAACAGGGCGTTGCCGCAACAGACACAACGGTAGACCCCGGCATCGTGCCGGTCGTAGCCATGAATGGAAAACGGGGGCTCGGTGCCTTGCCGGCGCGTCACGGCATACGCCAAGGGCGACAGCACGCGCCGCCATTCGGCGTCCTTCTGCACCAGCGGCAGGGTAACCGGGCCGAGCGGCGTTCCCGCATCCGAGAACTTGATCACCGTCACCATCCGGGGAGCGAGCGCGGAGGTGGCGGCGCGGGCGGTGCGATGCATCGCGAGCAGCGCAACGCCCCCCCGCTCAGGCAGCGCAGAAATTGTCGACGTTTCATGATCAGGACCTCCCTTCCCCTTTTAGTCGCGCCGGGAGGCTATTCCTTACACTCCGACCGGCGGACCAAACGATAAAAGGTGTTCCGAGAGGACACGCACATGCCGAAAGGACATCCCGTCCTTCCGGAAAGTTTCCCGCTGCCCCGAACCACGCTTTGCCGACAACTCCTGCTGATGCTAGTGCGAAAACCCCGAGGCCGTTTCGCTGAGGCTCTTGCCCTTGGTTTCGGGGGCCAGCCATTGCGACACGCCGGCACCGACAGCGGCGATGCCGGCAGCGATCAGAATGGTCACCGAGGGGCCGAGATTGCTCATGGCCCAGGGCATCAGGAACGTACCGAGGCCGGCCCCGATCCGGCTGAAGGCGGCGGCAAAGCCCGTCCCGACCCCGCGTATCTCGGTCGGGAATACTTCGCCCGGGTAGATACAGGTCAGCGTACCGCAGCCTGCGTTAAAGAACGAAAACGCGAGGAACAGGCCCAGCACGGCCATCCCCGGCGCATCTGTCCACAAGCCGAGAATCACGAGAAGCACGGTGATGATCCACTGCGGCGGCACCGTGAGCACACGGCGGCCCGCCTTGTCGATCAACAGGACCGTGGCCACACTGCCGGCCAACGCCACCGCAGACAGCCCGACACCACCGGCCAGACCGCCGCCGAGACCGAATTTCTGCAACACGCTGTCGGCGAACGTGGCGATCGCGAAGTACGGCGTGACGACACAGAAAAAGAACAGCGACACGAACAGCGTGGACCGCCAATACTGACGGGAGAACAGCTTCCGGAAGCCTCCGCCCGAGTGGGCCACCTCCTTCTCAATGTCGGCCAAGTCGGAGGCACTTCCCATATACCGACGCGCCACGGAGCGCGCCTGCTCCGTACGGCCCTTGCTCCACAGCCAGCGCGGCGATTCGGGCATGCCAAGTCGGCCGAGGAACAACGCCACCGCGATGAACGTGCTCGTGCCGAGAATGTTTCGCCAGCCGAGGTCCGTATGCTGGTTCAGCAGATAGCCCACGACGAAGGCGAACATAAAACCGGCGTACCAAGCAATGAGGGTCAGACCCATGAGCCGTCCACGGTGCCGGGCTGGGGAGAATTCCGACAGCATCGGCCAACCGACGGAGTATTCTGCGCCGATTGCGACGCCCATCAGCAACCGCACCACGAACAGTTCCAGAGGCGAGTTTGTGAAAAACTGCATGACCGACGCGATCACGAACAATCCGATGTCGAGCATGAACAGCGGTTTGCGGCCGAACTTGTCGCCCGCCCACCCGCCCAACGGCGAGCCGAAGAGAATGCCGAACAGCGCGCCAGCCGCGATCAGCCCCTCCCAAACCACCGATATGCCGAGCTCGGCAGTCATCTTGCCGGCCACCGGGCCGACAATCCCGAGGATATAACCATCCAGAAACGTGCCGCCGGTCAGGACAAGGATCATTCTGATCATGAAGCGCCGCTTGAACGCTGCTGATGTCTCATCCTCAATCGCTACGGCGGAAACAACCGCTTCCTTTTGTAACGAGGCCATCCATATCTCCTTTGTTTTGCGGCATGCCCGGGACCGGAAGGCGGCGCACACCCGCTCTGTCGGTCGCCACAAACACACCATTTTCTTAAAACTGCACAAGCCACGACCACCGGCTGTCTCCAGCCCGGTGGTGCATTACATCGATTGATCGTGCCCCGATCGCCGGAAGAGGAAAAAGGGATTGGTGCAGTCGCAGCGGCGACAGGTCGTCGAGTACAGTTGCGGTTCGATTGACCGCTTCCTGCGACTCGCACGCGGCCACAGAGCGCTTACCCTAGGCTCTGGCCGGCCAGCATTCCATGGTCTTCGCCATGCTCATTCATGCCATGCCGATTCTTCAACATGCACAAAACGCGCCAGGCGACATCACTTGGGCAGTGCAGTGTATTAATTGGCACAAGTCCGGACGCTAACCCACGCGTCCGGAATTCGACAGTAAACGACACCGACACGGGGATGGGGCGAGCCGCGCAAGAGGCCGGAGGGGATCGATTGGAATCTGACAAAGCGATTGTTACTGGGTCAGATCAGTTGGATAAGCCACCGGTGGCGCATTTATTTCAAGAGTGGACTGCTTCTCTCGCAATGTGATTTTCATGACCGTTGCAGAGCCTGTTCAAGGTCTTTTTGCGGCGGCGGCCAAGCTCGGCTGGATGCAGCGCCAGGCAAGAGCCTCATCGGGGCGGAAGGGGATATGGAACCGCTCAGCGCACCCAGCCCGGTACTGGGAAGAACGGCGGCTTGAGCCCCCCCCAAAAAAAGCGCCCGGCCTTCTCTCTGAGACACGGCAGACAAAAAAAGCCGGCCCTCCTGGAGGAGGAACCGGCTATTAGGAGCGCTCTACACGCCCGTGCTTACTTCGCCAAATACTGATTGACCTTGGTCAGACCGTCCTTGCCGTCAAAAGTTTTCACACCGGCCAGCCAGCTCTTCAGCACGTTCGGGTTCTTCTTCAGGTAGTCGCGCGCGGCCTGTTCTGGCTTGACCTTGTCCATGATCGGACCCATCACGTGGTTTTCCATGTCGGTGGAGAACTGCAGGTTGGTCAAAAGGCGCGCCACGTTCGGACAACGGGTCTGGTAGTCGGTGGCCATCCCGGTGAACACCTTGGCTTCGCCGAAGTTGGGTCCGAAGACGTCATCCCCTCCGGCCAGATAGTTCATCTTGAACTTGACGTTCATCGGGTGCGGCTCCCAACCCAGGAACACCACCCATTTCTTCTGGCGGATGGCACGCTCCACTTCCGCCATCATGCCGGCCTCGCTCGACTCGACCAGCTTGAACCCGGAGAGCCCGAACTGGTTCTTCTTGATCATGTCGTCGATCAGCTTGTTGCCGTCGTTGCCCGGCTCGATGCCGTAGATCCTGCCATCCAGCTTGTCCTTGAACTTGGCAATGTCGGCGAAGGTCTTGAGGCCGCCTGCGGCGACGTAGTCCGGCACCGCCAGGGTGTACTTGGCGCCGACCAGGTTGGGCTTGTCCAGCACCTTGATCTGGCCCGCCTTGACGAAGGGCTCGATCATCGGGGTCATGCTGGGGTTCCAGTAACCGAGAAAGGCGTCGATCTGCTTGTTCTTGATGCCGGCGAAGGTGATCGGCACCGAGGCGATGGTGGTGACCGGCTTGTAACCCAGCCCTTCCAGCACCACGCTGGCCATGCCGGTGGTGGCGGCGATATCGGTCCAGCCGACGTCGGCGAAACGCACCTTCTGGCACTGGGCCGGATCGTTCGCCATCGCCATGCTGGTGAACGCACCCATGACGAGCGCTCCTGCAATCTTGTACAGCTTCATGACTCACCTCTCCGATGCAATTTATAAGAATTGGCCGGTGCATGCCGCACCGTGTTTTGACAGCCAAGAAAACCGACGGTCGCCAGCAGATTGCCACGTCAGGAAGGGACAACTTGTTCGATGGCGACCACGATTTGCCGTGAAACGTCGCCTGGATGGACAACGGCCCCGGTAGAAGACGCTGTCTTGCCGGGGCCGTTGCTGAAGCCTTACATGATGGCGGCTTCGAGCGTTACCTGTTGACGCTCACGGCTCGGCGGGTAGCCGAACAGGCTGCGGTAGGACTTGGAAAAATGCGACGAGGACAGGAAACCGGTGGCGACGGTCACTTCCATCACGCTCATATTGGTCTGCAGCAGCAGCTCGCGCGCGCGGCGCAGGCGCAGGTCGAGGTAATACTGCGCCGGCGTGCTGCCGAGATAGCGTTTGAACAGACGCTCGAGGTGGCGCAGCGACACGCCGAGCTCCGCAGCCAGCTCGTCGAGCGAGCGCGGATTCTCGATGTTCATCTCCATGGCCAGCGCGGCGTCGATCAATGATTCGTGACCGGTACCGACGCGGGCCAGCAAGGGGATGTGCTGGTGGTCGTGCTGGTCGCGGATGCGGTCGACGATGAACTGCTCCGACACGTCCGCCGCCAGGCTCTTGCCGCCCTTGAAGCGGATCAGGTTGCACATCAGGTCGAGCGGCGCGGTGCCACCGCTACAGGTGAAGCGATCGCGGTCGATCACGAACAATTCGCTGGAGAACAGTACCTTGGGAAACTCCTCGCGGATGGCCGAAAGGTTTTCCCAGTGGATGCTGCTGCGGTAGCCGTTGAGCACACCAGCCTTGGCCAGCGCGAAGGAGCCGGTACAGACCGCTCCCAACGGTACGTCGGCGGCGGCAAAACGGCGGATCACCGACAGCACCTGATCCGTCACCCCCTCGCGCACCTGGATACCGCCGCAGACGATGAGCAGGTCGTACTCCGACGGGTCGGCCGGCGCCGTGATCGGCGCCACCGACAGGCCATTGCTGGCCGCCACCGGCTGACCGTCACAGGACAGCACCGACCAGCGGTAAAGCCTCTTGCGCGACAGGTGGTTGGCCATGCGCAGCGGCTCGACCGCGTTGGTGAAAGCGATCATGGAAAAGTTGGGCAACATCAGGAAACCGATATGCGCCAGCGAACCGAGTTGTTGCGGGCTCATGGTGACCTCCTAGCTTTCTGTGAGTGTGCGGACATTCGGGGCGCCTCGTGACGGGCGCTGCTAAATCAATCGTAATTTTTCTGGTACAGCAAAAAACAGGCCAGCCCCACCGCCGTCCTGCCGGCAGCGGGGCTTGGCCGGACTACGTTTAACCCTGGCGTGCCGCTTGGCCTCGGCCGAAGCTTTCGGTCAGGCGGTCCAGGATGATGGCGAGCAATACCACGGCCAGACCACTCTCGAAGCCGAGACCGACGTCGAGGCGCTGGATGCTCGACAGCACGTCGTTGCCGAGGCCACCGGCCCCCACCATCGAGGCGATGATCACCATCGACAGCGCCATCATGATGGTCTGGTTCACGCCCGCCATGATCGCCGGCAGCGCGATCGGCAACTGCACCTTGAACAAGAGCTGGGTCGAGGTACAGCCGAAGGCATGGCCGGCCTCGACCTGTTCCTTGTTGACCTGGCGAATCCCCAGGCTGGTCAGGCGCACCGCCGGCGGCACGGCGAACACCACGGTCGCCAGGATGCCCGGTACGCGGCCCAGGCCGAAGAACATCGCGGCCGGGATCAGGTAGACGAAGGCAGGCATGGTCTGCATGAAGTCAAGCACCGGGCGCACCAGGGTATTGACGCGCTTGCTGCGCGCGCACCAGATGCCGGTGGGGATGCCGATCATCAGGCTGATCAACGTAGCCGACAGCGTCAGCGCCAGCGTCGACACGGTCTGCGGCCAGAAGCCGGTGCCGAAGATCAGCGCCAAGGCGGCCAATACGAAGCCGGCGAAGCGCCAGCCCAGGCGCCATACGCCGAGACCGATGAAGAAGCCCATGATCAGCCAGGGCGGCAGCGACAGCAGCGCCACCTCGATCGACTCGGCGAACAGATCGACCGCGCGGCCGAAGGCGTCGAAGGCACCGCCGTTATGGTCCAGCAGGAAATGGATGAACTGGTTGACCCATTCACCGATGGGCAAGAAATCGTGCGGGTTGCTGATTAGGTGATGCAAGAAGTCGGACATGGCTGGATGCTCCATTCAGGGACGCGCCGCGGGCGCCGTCCACAAGATTTGTTCGGGACGACGGTCAGTGGGCGCTTTGCAGGCGATGTGCGGACAGCTTGGACAGCACGCTGGTGGCGGTGATCACGCCGAGGTAGCGGCCCTCGCCATCGGCCACCGGCAGCGGCTCGCTCTGTCCCAACAGGCGCTGCAGCACATCCGGCAGACAGGAGGCCGGAGCGACCGGGGACACCGGCACACAACGTTCGCTCGGGATGCAGCCTTCGCTGCGCAGCGTTTCGCGGCCAACCAGGCCCAGCAGTTTGTGGTCCTTGGAGACACAGGCCACCCAGCTGTGCTTGTCGAGTTCGGCGTGGTTGGCGGGGTGACCGTTCACCACTAGGCCGGCCGCGCTCGGGTCGATCAGGTCCTTGGCTTGCAGATAGCGCGAGGTGTCCACGCTCTTGAAGAACTCGCGCACGTAGTCATCGGCCGGGTTTTCGATGATCTCTTGCGGCGTACCCACCTGCACCAGGCGGCCGCCTTCCATGATGGCAATGCGGGTACCGATACGCAGCGCTTCTTCCAGATCGTGCGAGACAAAGAAGATGGTGCGGCTCTGGCCGCGCTGCAGGTCGAGCAGGATGTCCTGCATCTCGGCGCGCTTGAGCGGGTCGAGCGCGGAGAACGCTTCGTCCATCAGCATCAGCGACGGGTTGACCGCCAGCGCGCGCACCAGGCCGACGCGCTGCTGCATGCCGCCCGACAGTTCGTGCGGGGACTTGCGGGCAAACGGCGCCAGGCCGACCTGCTCCAGCACCTTCATGGCACGCGTTTCGCGCTCCTTGCGGCCGACACCGGCGATTTCCAGACCGAAGGCGGCGTTCTCCAGCACCGAGCGGTGCGGCATCAGGGCGAAGCTCTGGAACACCATGCTCATGTCGCGGCGGCGCAGGGCCACCAGTTCCGGTTGCGACAGCCGGGTGATATCCTGGCCATCGAGCAGGATGCGTCCGTCGGTCGGGTCCATCAGGCGGTTGATCAGACGGATCAGCGAGGATTTGCCCGAGCCCGACAAGCCCATCAGCACAAAGATTTCGCCCTCGTCGACCGAGAACGACACGTTGTTGACACCGACCACCTGACCGGTTTTGGCAAACACGGTTTCCTTGCTCTCACCCGCCTTCAGGAGCCGCATGGCGTCCTGCGGCTTGTCGCCGAATACCTTGTACAGGTTCTCCACAACGATCTTGCCAGACTGCATCGCTTTCTCCTTTGCCTCGGCGTGGCCGATGTACGATGAAACAGCACCGTGCCGGACACCTCACCCACGACAGGTGGAAAAGGGCCTGATTCGCCTCAACAGTTGTAATAATTGATCTTAATCAAGGCAAAAGATAGGGGGGTTCGGCTAGGCAAAACAATCGACAGCCGACGGCAACTTGTCTTTAAACGACATCCGGGTCCCCTGCACCAGAACGGTAAGACATTGAAGAAAAAGGGCTGTTCGTGCACCACGAGCAGCCCTTTTTCAGTGCATGTGCACTGGCAGCAATACAACACCAAGACGGTCTGAGCGGCCGGATACCGCCAGTAAAACAAAGCCGGCACGAAGGCCGGCTATGATAATTAGTTAACGGTCGAGCACGAGAGGCGTCAGCGGGATGCTGCAGCACGGCAGTATCCAGCCTTGGTCGATCTCGCGCTGGCGGATGCCGCCGCCGTGCTTCATGTCGACCTTGCCTTCCAGCAGCTTGGTCTTGCAGGTACCGCACACCCCCTGCGAGCACGAGGAGGGCAAGCGCAATCCCTGTTGCTGCGCGGCGGCCAGCACGGTCTGACCGGGCGCGGTGGTAACGACGTCGCCGAGCTTGGCGAAGCGGACTTCGAAACCGCCCTCGCATCCCGCCGACTCGGCCTGACACCCGGCCTCCTCCACGACGGGAGACGCCGCCAGTTCGGCGAAATTGAAACTTTCCTCGTGATACAGCGCCATGTCGTAGCCGGCGTCAGCCAGCAGTTTGCGCACCGCGGACATGTACGGCGCCGGGCCACAGCAGTAGACCGCGCGCTGGCGGAAATCGGGTACCAGCCGCTCCAATGCAGGCAGATCGAGGAAACCTTCCAGGCCATGCCACTCCGGCTCGGGGTGGCGGCTTTGCACAATGGCCGCCTGACGGAAGCCGGGGCGCATGCGCGCGATCTGCACCAGTTCATGACGGAAGATCAGGTCGGCCGGGGTACGCGCGCTGTGCACGAAGGCGATGTCGAGCTGCGGACCGAGGTCGGAGAGGGCCCGGCTCATCGACATCAGCGGGGTGATACCGCTGCCCGCCGACAGGAACAAGTAAGACCGGACAGGGGCGGAGGCGTAGCTGAATTCGCCGGAGGGCCCCAGCACGCTGACGAGCTGCCCCGGCTTCATGTTGTCGTGCAGCCAGTTGGAGACCTGACCGCCCGGCACGCGCTTGACGGTGATGGTGACGGTATCGGGCCGCGTCGGCGTCGACGACAGGGTGTAGCAGCGGTTGACGGTTTGGCCGTCGATCTCCAGCTCCAGCGTGATGAACTGGCCCGGCAGATAGGCGAAGCGGCGCGCCGGTACGGCACGGAAAGTGAAGGTGCGCACGTCGTGGGTTTCGTCGTGCACGGCCACGCATTCGAGCGTGTCGTCCACCCCGGGCTGCCAGTACGGTGCCGGTTCGGTGAAGATGGCGGAGTGGATGGGTGCATTCATGATCGTGCCCTACCTGTGTAAGCCTGCTTCGCGTCTTGCCGCCCGGGTCGGGCCGGTTCGGGCGTTGCGCCCGCCCTGCCCGCTCGCGACAGAAGGTGAACAGGTTCTGAAAACTTGAAAAACGGGCCGGCCGGCGCCGGCCCGGGGACGGCTTTACTCCAGCCCGGCGCTCAGGCGGTTGATGTACCACTCGGAGAACTTCTCGACCAGCGTCTCGGTGTACGGCGAGTACGGGCCGGGCTGGTAGGCCGAGCTCTTGGCGCCTTGATGGGATTCTTCCACCAGGCGACGGTCCTGGTCGTTGGTGGCGTTCCACACTGCAGTGAGGTTCTCGACGTCGTAATCAACGCCTTCCACGGCGTCCTTGTGCACCAGCCACTTGGTGCGCACCAGCGTGGTGTCGGCCGTCAGCGGAATCACGCTGAAGGTGACGATGTGGTCGGCCATGAAGTGGTGCCAGGAGTTGGGCTGGGTCCAGAACGACAGGCCGCCGATCGAGGCATCCTTGAAGTCGGCCAGGAGCTTCTTGCACGCGGCCTTGGTGTCCAGCGTCTGCGACTGGCCGGCACGGTCGAGCGGCATGCGCATGGTGCGGAAGCCGGTGACGTCGGAAAGGCGCTCGACTTCGGTCGAAGGCAGGCCACAGGACTCCCAGTGCTGGTGACGATCGGCCACCATCTCGTCGTACTGACGGAGCCCCTCGGCGGTTTCGGCCTTGGGCGCGAAGCCGTAGCTATAGGCGAACAGCGACACGGTCAGTTCGGGGTGGTTGGCGGTGCAGTGGTAGCACTCGCGGTTGTTTTCCAGCGTGAGCTTCCAGTTGCCCTGCTCGATGATGTCGACCTGCACCGCGACCTTGCAGTCGTCGATCTTGTGCGGGGCGATGTACGGGGTCATGGCCTCGGCCATGACGTCGAAGTCTTCCGGCGGGTTATCGGCCAGGCAGATGAACAGCAGGCCGGCCATGTTGCGCAGGTGCACCGGCTTGAGGCTATGATGCGACAGGTCGAAACCTTCGGCCATATGGTCGGCGAAGATCAGCTTGCCGGTCAGGTCGTAAGTCCACTGGTGGTACGGGCACACCAGGTTGCCGACCGTGCCCTTCTCTTCCGCGCACAGACGCGAGCCGCGGTGACGGCAGACGTTGTGGAAGGCACGGATTTCGTTGTCGTCGTCGCGCACGATCAGGATCGGCTGCGAGCCGATCTGCACGGTCATGTAATCACCCGCCTCCGGCACGTCAATCGACACGCCGACATAGATCCAGTGCTTGCCGAAGATGTGCTCCATGTCGGCGTCGAATACCGCCGGCGAGGTGTAGAACGGCGCTTCCAGGCTGTAACCCGGCACACGGCGGGCCACCAGTTCGCGCAAGTTCAGGCTCGGATGAAACGCGATCGTGCTGCTGGTCATGATGATAGTTCTCCAAAAACAACGCTGCTTCGGGTTATAAAGCCGCCCCCGGGTGGGGCGGGTGGCGGCAAGTTGTTGTCAGAAATCGACGAGCTGATGGTCGCGCAGGTAATCGAGCAGAACTTGTGCTTTTTCGACTGGATCACCTTGTTTTACGACCAGGCCAGTCGTTTTTCCGTCATCGGCGGCAATCGCCCCCAGCATGCGTTCATGCCCGCTGGCGCGGCTGGCGGCGACCAGCGGACGGGCGCGACGGCCGGCCGGCTCATAGCGCCACTCGGCAGCCTTGGCGACCACCGGCATCAGCCTGCGCACCTTGCCCGCTTCCTTGCGCGCATGGGAGTACGGCAGAGCCGGCACGGCACGCTCGTGCACCGTGACCACCACCGGCAGTGCGGCGGCGAGCGAGCGGCGCTGCCCCTTGGGCAGGAATTGCTCAATTTCGACCGAGCCACCCTTGATCGCCACCGAGAGCGCATCGGGCAACAACGGGGCCTCGAGTTCTTCGGCCAACTGGTAGGGCAACAGCGCACTGCCCTGCCCGCCGCCGGAGCGGGTGCCGCACAGCACCAGCTCGGCGTCGGCGATCTGCGCCGCCAACAACGGCGCGATGTCGGCGTCTTCGGCGGTGGGCAGCACCGTGACACACGACGCGCCCTGAGCGAGATAGCCCGCCAGCGCCTCGTCCGCGGCGGCGCCGGCGTACAACACGGTGAGCCGCTCGGATGACCCGGCGAGCTTGAGTCCCAGCGCCAGCGCGGCGCTGTCGGCGGGATGGGTACACGGGCGGCCGCTCACCGGGTGGATGGCCGGGGCCACCAGCACGGCCACTTTCAGCATCGGAGTGCTCATCGGGTGTTCTCCGTCACGGGTCTGGCCGAGCGTTCCGCGGCCAGCAGCTTGTTCAGTGCGGCGATCAGCGCCTGGCAATCTTCCACCAGGGTGAGATCGGCGCGTTTGACGATGGGCGCGGAGGCGTCCAGGTTGACGGCGATGACATGCCGGCATTCCTTGATGCCCTGCAGGTGCTGCACCGCGCCGGAGATGCCGAACGCCAGATAGGCGCTGGCCTGCACCGTCTTGCCGGTGGCACCGACCTGTTTGTCGCGGGTGAAACGGCCGTCGTCCACCGCCACGCGCGAGGCCCCGACGGCCGCGCCCATGGTTTCGGCCAACTCACGCAGGCCGGCGGTATCCTGCACACCGTTGCCGGCGGAAACGATCAGGTCGGCTTCTTCCAGCGCAAGCTGCGAGGCCGGGCAGCTACGGCTGCCCAGATCGCGGATCCGGTCCGGCACCGACGGCAGCTTGAGGTCGGGCATCGCCACGCCGGCGCCGCGGAACGGCAGCCGGGCATCGGCCACCTTGCGCGCCAACAGCAGCACCGGCGGAATGTCGCGCACGGCGAAGCGCCCGCCCGGCGCCAGCCGGCGCACTTCGCGCCCGGCCACCACCTCGATCACGTCGCTGGCCATGGCCAGGCGCTGGCGGCAGGCGAAGCGCCGTCCCAGATCGGCATCGGCGCCACGGTCGGGGAAGCACACCTGTTGCGGCGCCTCCTGCTTCCACAGCTGGGCGAGCAGCGCGAGCTTGCGCTCCGGGGCGTAGCCCGGGTCTTCCACGCACAGCACGCGGTCGGCACCGGCCAGCGCCGCGGCATCGCCCAGCGCCTCGGCCTGCGCGCCGAACAGTACGACCAGCACCTCGGTATCAGCCGTGGCCATGATGGCGGCGGCGGCCAGGGTTTCGCGTGCCGCCTCGTCGAGTGCGCCGCGGTCGGTATGGATCACCACCAGCGAACGCCTGGTGAACGGGCCGGCGCTGCGCTGCGTTTTTTGCTGGCTGTGAGCGTGGCCGGCGAGCAGCGGCTCGCGGCTGCCGACGCTCTCGCCCAGCACGATGCGCTTGAGTCCGGACGGCCCGATCACATAGGGCCGGCGCGGGTCGATGCGCGGAATGGGTCGATCGTTGTACATGCTTTCTCCCGCTCTCAGTTAGCCAGCCGTGCGGCTACCAATTCAGCCAGCTCGACCACTTCCGGTCGCGGCCCCACCACGCCTTCCAGCATCGCGGTGCAGTTGGGGCAGGCTACCGCCACTTGTTCGGCACCGGTGGCGCGAATGTCGTCCATGCGCATGTCAGGGATGCGGCGCTCGCCCGGAATGTCGGTGAACGACGCCCCACCGCCCCAGCCGCAGCAGCGGCCCTTGCGCCCGGAACGTTCCATCTCCACCACCTTGATGCCGATACCCTTGAACACACGACGTGGCGCATCGGTCTCGCCGTTGTAGCGGCCGAGGTAGCACGGGTCGTGGTAAGTGGTGGCCGGCAGCGGCGCGGCGTCGGCCTTGAGCGGTACGGCGCCGCGTTCCAGCAGGTCGGCCAGCACCTGGCTGTGATGCTCCACGTCGTAGCGTCCACCCAGCACCGGATACTCGTTCTTCAGGCAATGGAACAGGTGCGGGTCGGGGGTGACGATGCGGTTGAAGCGATAACGCCCCAGTGTGTTCATCATCTTGCCGGCGAGTTGCTGGAAGGTCGCCTCGTCACCGAGACGGCGCGCCAAATCACCGCAATCGGGTTCCACCTCGCCCAGCACCGCCACTTTCAAGCCGGCAGCCTTGAGCACCTTGACCAGCGCACGCAGCGCGCGCTGATAGCGCATGTCGAAAGCGCCCTCGCCCGCCATCAGCAGCCAGTCGGTATGCTCGCCCGGCAGCAGCACCGGCACGTTGAGGTCGATGGCCCAGTGGTAGCGCGCGGCCAGCGGGTAGCCACCGACGGTATCGGTATCGCGCAGGTTGGCCAGCGCCTCGCGGCCCTTGCCCGGCACCTCGCCACGCGTCAGCGTGACGTGACGGCGCAGGCTGACCACGGTGTCGACGTGCTCGATCAGCATCGGGCACTCCTCGACGCAGGCGCGGCAGGTGGTGCACGACCACAGCGTTTCGGGATCGAGCAGGCCGCCGACGATGGGCTGATGTGGGTTGCCCTGGCGCACCTTGCCGGCCTGGCCCGGATGCGGGTTGCCGGCGTAGGCCGGGCCGCTGCCGGCAGCCATGCCGGTGACCATGTCCTGGATCAGCTTCTTCGGGTTGAGCGGCTGGCCGGCGGCGTAGGCCGGACAGGCGGCCTCGCACTTGCCGCACTGCACGCAGGCGTCGAACGACAGCAGGCGGTTCCAGGCGAAGTCGGACGGCGTTTCGACACCGTAGTCCTTGCCGACCAGGTTGATCGGTTTCAGGTCGGTGGAACGTTTGTCGCCGCTGAAGCGGTCCTGGCGCGGGTGGAAGGCCGGGTGCAGCAAGCCGGCCACGGCGTGCTTCATCGGGCCGCCGAGGCCAACGCCGAGGGCCAGCTCGGCACCGCCCAGAACGAGACCCGCCAGCGCCAGCAAGGCCAGGCCCTGCGCGGCGGCGCCGAAGGCGTTACCGCTCAGGGCCAGCAGCGCCGCCAGCGCGCTGCCGACGGCGAACGCCAGCAGACTCTTGGGCAGACGGTTCCACGGCCCTTTGGAGAGCCGAGCCGGCGGCGCCTTGCGACGCAAACGCACCAACACCGCGCCGAACAGCATCAACAGCGCGGCCAGCAGCATCAGGGCGTCGAGCGCCGGCAGGTACAGCATCAGACCGTAGTTGAGCGCCGCCAGCGCCAGCACCGCCACAGCCCCGCCGGCCACGGCCACGTGGGCCTTGGCGATGAAGGGGTCGCGCGCCACCACGTGGTGCAGGTCGACGAAATAGCGCTTGGGGATGGTCATGAGCCAGCCCAGCGCCACGGGGGCGGCGCGCCCCTGCCGCCACAGCGCGGCCCGGCGCACCAGCCCCAGCGACAGCAGCGCCGCGCCCAGCCAGAACAGGCCGGTGAGTGCATAAGCCAGGGTGAATGTCATGTCAGAAGTCCTTCACCAGACGCAGTGCGTCATAGATCGCACCGTGGATGTTGTGCATGGAGATGCAGTCGCCGACGCGGAACAGCAGGAACTCGTCGCCACTGAGCGGCTCGGACAGGCACGGCTGCGGCTGCGAGGCGAACAGCGTGTGCACGTCGGTGATACCCTGGTTCTTCGAGCGTTCCTTGAGCGACCAGTACAGCGTGTCGTTCGGCAGGATGCCGTTCTCGATTACCACCTGGTCGACCGCGCGCTCTTCCAGCGCCTCGGTGTATTCGTTGCGCAGCACCGCGATCAGCTTGTCGCCCTCCTGGTAGACCTTGTCCATCCAGTAGTTGGGGGTCGGGATCATGCCCTGCGCGTAGAGGCGGCGGTAGAAGATCGGGAAGGTCGTGCCGCCGGTGTCGTCGCCCACCTTCACGTCCGGGGTAACGATTTCCACCTGGCTGCCGCGGCTGGCCAGGAAGTCGGCCACGCCGAAGCCGGCATGGCTGCTAACGGCGTCGTACACCAGCACGTTCTTCTTCGGCTCGACCTTGCCCGAGAGGATGTCCCAGCCGGTGACGGCCAAGCCTTCGGCCACGCCCCAGCCCGGCACCATGCCGCTGTTGGGCACGCCGCCGGTGGCGAGCACCACGATGTCCGGCTTCTCGGCCAGGATCATGGCTTCGTCGGCGGCGGTGCCGAGACGACGGTCCACACCCAGGCGCTGGGTTTCCATGTCGAGCCAGCGCACGATGCCGGCCATCTGCTCGCGCTGCGGCGCCTTGGCGGCGAGCACGATCTGGCCGCCGACCACGTCGTTCTTCTCGAACAGCACCACGTCGTGGCCGCGCTCGCGGGCGACGCGGGCGGCTTCCAGCCCGGCCGGGCCGGCGCCGACGACGACCACCTTGCGCTTGTGCTTGGCCTTCTCGAAGGTGTGCGGCATGGTCGCTTCGCGGCTGGTGGCGGCGTTCTGGATACAGAGCACGTCCTGGCCGAAGTACTGGCGGTCGATGCAGTAGTTGGCGCCGACGCACTGGCGGATCTGGTCTTCCTTGCCGTCGCGGATCTTGATCACCAGGTGCGGGTCGGCGATGTGGGCGCGCGTCATGCCGACCATGTCGACCATGCCGGAGGACAGGATGCGCTCGGCCTGGTTCGGGTCGCGGATGCTCTGCGCGTGCATCACCGGCACCTTCGACACCGACTTGATGCCGGCGGCCAGGTGCACGAACGGTTCCGGCGGCAGCGCCATCGGCGGCATGCAGTTGGCCAGGGTGTTATGGGTGTCGCCGCCCGAGCCGACCACCGACAGGTAGTCGATCAGGCCGGTTTCCGACATCGCCTGGGCGATGTCCTTGAGCATGTCGTGGGTCAGGCCGTCTTCGTGGAATTCGTCACCGCACATGCGCAGTCCGACGCAGAAGTCGGCGCCGACTTCCTCGCGGATCGCCTGGAACACCTCGATGCCGAAGCGCATGCGGTTCTCCAGCGAGCCGCCGTATTGGTCGGTACGGAAGTTGGTGCGCGGGCTCCAGAACTGGTCGATCAGGTGCTGGTGCGCGGCCGACACTTCCATGCCGTCGAGACCCGACGCCTTGATGCGGCGCGCGGCCTGCTTGAAGTCGCCGATAATGCGCTTGATCTCGTGCGCTTCGATGATCTTGGCGTTGCCGCGGTGCACCGGCTCGCGGACCCCGGACGGGCTCACCAGGTGCGGCCAGTGCTCGCCGTAGTAGCTCGAGCGGCGCCCCATGTGGGTGGCCTGGATCATGATCTTGGCGCCGTGGCGGTGCATGGCTTCGGCCAACCTCGGCGAGCGGGTCGATGATCCTGTCGGTGGACAGGTTCACCGACTTCCACCAGCTTTGCGGGCTGTCGATCGACACCGGACTGGAACCGCCGCAGATGGCGAGACCGAGGCCGCCCTTGGCCTTTTCCTCGTAGTAGCGGATGTAGCGCTCACCGGGCAGGCCGCCGGGCTCGGCGTACACCTCGGCGTGCGCGGTGCTGACGATACGGTTGCGCAGCGTCAGCTTGTTCAGCGTGATCGGCGAAAACAGGTGCGGATAGCGCATGATGCCCCCTTACTTCGGCTCGACGGTGAAGACGCAGTAGTCGGCGCCGTGGCCGGCGCACTGGGTTTCGGCGCTGATGGTGTGGTAGTCGTAGCCCAGCTTCTCGCCCACCCAGTCCATCGCGCCCGCGAACCAGCCGGCAAACATGTAACAGGTCTTGCCTTCGCTCTGCGGCGCGCCGGCCACGCCCTGCGCCAGTACGAAGCAGGAGTTGTCGAGGCGGATCTTGGCATGGCCGGTGGCGGCGTCGGCTTCGATGAAGGAGAACTGGCCCCAACCACGCTGCGACAGACGGTTGAGGTAATGCTCGAACACCTCCATGCCTTCCAGGCCATGAGTGCGCGCTTCGCTGTCGCACCAGAAGTAGGCCGAGCGGTAACCGGCGTCGTACAGCGCCTCGGAATAGGTGCCCTTGCCCAGCGCCGCTTCGACGGCCATGTGGTTGTTGACGAAGAAGTGGCGCGGCACATACAGCATCGGCAGGCCGTTGGTAGTCCACACACCGGAATCCGGATCTACGTCGATAGGAACGAGTGGTTGCATCAGAATCTCCTGCACGTTGTCGTGGCACGGCGCACAGGGGGCACGCCGTCAGTCAGGAGAAATGGTGCACGAGGCGGTTTCGGCCAACGTCGGCAGCAGCGACCGGTTTTTGCCGCAGACCGACACGGGGTGGCGTAAAGAGACGACTGAGGAGGGAGCTCAGCAGGGGTGGGAGGATGTGGAAGCACTAGGGCCTGGCTAGGGGGTAAGGGGCCTTGCTACAGACCCCTGCCTCACCTCCGGGCAAAGGAATCCTGCAGGCTTGAGACATGCTGCTGTCAGTGCATCCACCCGTCCGGATCGTTGGGAAGCACATCTTCCAATGACATCAGGCTACCCACGGCATTCGGGGCGCAATACATGTTCTTACCTGAGACAGAAAGTTCGACAAAACCTACCGGATCGAAACCTTCCTCATGCTCTTGATCACTATAAACCTCATAATCATATCCATTATTTTTGAAGCTCAAGCTAATTCTAGTAACCATAGGACGCGTATAACGCGAGTAGACGAATCGATCTTGACTTCCATCCCTTCCCCCGGAAAAACAAACTCTATTTTCCCGGGCAACCCGAATCGATACTGGACATAGCCAGTGGATTCAGTCAATCTTCTTGATGTGCATATCGAAATGATCTTCTTTGGTTTTCTCAATACACAACTGAACGCCACAGTCTCGTTGGGCTCGCAGAGTGTCGGCGTTGCCGCATACAATGTTGAGACCAACATGAACAAGGAAAGCGCCAATATAAATAATTTGTTTTTCATTACAATACGAGACTATTGAGTGTGTTAATTGGATTTGATGCGTATTGACAGTCTCTTACGCGCCTTCGGAACACCTTTATAGCGATTGAGAACCCCAGAATTCAGCAAGCAGAAAAAGTGCCTCTTCCGCCATCGCCAGTAGTTTTGTAGAATTTTAATCTGAGCATTTCGGGTCAATCAGCTTTTCGGTGTTGTCACCATCCTTGTTCAAATAGCTCAGTTTCAGCTTTCCATCGGCTTCGAACGTTCCCTTGATCGTGGAAAAATCACTGCGGACTGGGTGTAAAAGCCGAACTTGGGATCACTGTACCTGGCCTGCCAGTAATACTTGGCACCATTTTTATTGAAGATAGGCGCTATCTCTATGCCCTTACCATCGTCCGTCGGCTTTAGTACGCAGGCCCGCCTGGCGTCCACCGCCAGTACATCGTGCAAGGGCTTCGACACCCCGTTCTCCTTCCTGTAAAAGAAGCTCACATTGCACGGGCTGCCACAGGACAAGGTCACCTCGACCAGGCTGAGCGAGCGCCATTTCGCGCTGACCGTGCTTGTTGGCACATCCTTGAAAAAACCGGCCTTGCTGCCGTCGGAATCAATCCATGCGGAGCATCCGCCATCATTGCAACTGTAAATGATGCTTTCCGCCTTATCGGAGGAGCTGAGCTTTACGATCTCCGCAAAACACGGCATGGATACGGCGCACAGTGCAATCGTAAGAGTTTTTTCATGGCTTACGGTCCTTCATTCCCTTCTACGTGTGCCTGCAGAAGAACTTTTTTATCTTTCTTGATAATTTCAATTTCCAGACTGACATTCTTGCTAATCGAGTGAGAGATAGTCCATCCGTTGATCTTATAGGAGCCACCGGATTCATCCATCTTAGAGCCCCTACCATTTTTCTCCTCAATTTTCTTAAAGATATTTGGGTACAACTCCTCTGGGGCTAAAAGGGAAAAATATTCGATTGTCTTGGTTTTTTTTGGATATTAACACCAACAGTAATGCTCTTCTCATTCAGCTGGCATTCGTAAATTTCGCTATAGTTGCCTCTAAGTTTACCTCCATCAGCACTCCCAAGCTTGCAGTTTTTTTCCAGAAACAAGACCAGAGGCTTGCTGCTTTTACCCACGAGCCCCCTAGGGTTTGAAAGGTAAGAAAAGAGGCTACCGTTATCAATTGCAGCCATAGTTGCATCCAAGCTGACTATTGCTGCACTTATCAGAATCAATTTAGCCATTTTCTTAATCATCAACCATATCCCATGTAGCTATTCTGTTTACTAAGTCATCACATTTTTTAGAAGCAGGTGTTTGATAATGGTTTTTGCAACAGAAATGAGGCTGTGATTGGATGTTGACCAGCACTTTCTCCTAACCAATGCACAGAATGACCTAGTGACCCCAGCCGGCATTGCCGAAGACATGGAAGGTGCAGCCAGTAGCAGAAGGGCGCCATTGAGAACCGGGAGTTCACCCGGGAAAAACCAAGAGAGAAGCATGCCCCAGGTGATCATGCTAGATAAGATAACTAGATACTCTTTATTTGCAACCCAATGCCGATATTATTTTCCTGATCTCATCCTTAGTTTTAGATTTTGCCTGAACTATTTTTCTTGATATCTCCTCATTATTCTCACATTCCTTAAATTCATTACCCACCACCCTGACCGTAAAGTAGTTATTTATCACACTTCCTTTTGTCTCCTCCTCCAAATACCGAAATACGGCATAATTTACCGTTTGATTCACCACTATAATCGGAGGGTAAATTTTATTACAATTAGAGTAATCATCCTCATCGCCCGAATCAAATTTTATGATATCTACCCTGCTTTTGAAATCTGACGAAAACAATGTACAAGATGGCGTCCTCCTCCCCTTCTGAATATACTGAATGAAACTTGGCGCCTGCACCCCTTTTTTTATTTCAATTGACTGAATTTCTTTTGTAATTTCCGAGATTTCGGTGTCGCCAAGCAGAATTGGCTGAGAAAATGAAATCAGTGGAAATACCGCAGCCGCCAATATTAATTTCAGCTTATACATTGCTAACTCCTATATTGAGGGGTTCATTGTATGAATTTTTTTGCAATTTCTTGCATTTTCTCTGGGGTTAGTCCAAAGGCTTTCTTTTTTAACGGCTTCTTTTCGGACAGCTCAAGAAACCGTTTGTAGCCTTCCTTGGCCTTATTAACATCCTTTTTTACGCCCTCCCTCTTGCTATTTGGGTCATGCCAATACCCCCATGCAAAAGCACTCCTGGCATTGCTGTAGGCCTTGCTATCCTTAAGTAAATATTCTTCTATTGAAAATGAATTTTCCGCTTCTTTAGGCATGCTCTCCCTTAGCACCTTTAAATTCTTACAAGCCCCCAAATTTAAAGCCCTGCAAGCATTTATTAGCAAAGAGTGCCTATGGCTAAAACCGTTAAATCCACCATTAATTGCAATTGAAATAGCAATCAGATCATTAGGATCAGCCAATGTATTGAGATCATACTCTTTCCCATACCTCCAGAACCAGCCAGCGGAATCTGTAGCCAAGTATTTTTCTTCTAATTTAATTTTGTTTTCCCCAAGCAGATCTTGTCCTATATAGGCCCATAATTTTCATAATTTATCTTCCATGTTATTTGCATAAGCCCCCTACCCTTGTAGCCATCGTACACATCAGATTCCTTCACCCCCTTCTTTAAAACTTCGGCAGCAAATCGCAAGCAACCGGATTCGTGGCCAACTTGAGCCAAAAAATGCGCCCTCCTAATACATGTATTCAGATCGTATATTTTGAAGGTAGCATTTATATATGGCAAAAACTCTTTTAATACTTTTTCTTTTTGACTTGGATACGCCTCCACTAGCTCATCAAGAGAAATCCCTCTATCGCACGAACAGTCTAATTTCACTAGCTCTTTATGTTCATGATCAGAATTTGGATGTGATTTTCCTAGAGTTTTTTTATTCATCATCAAAAAATTTTTCCGATGGCGGTTGCAAATCAATCTCGTGGGCATTCTTTATTATTCGCTTCTTGATAGAAAAATCTTTTTCTTCTGGCGAGTAAATCCTTTGCGTCAACCCATTTAAATCAGTTACACCTTGATATAACAAACCACATTTCGTTTCCATGGAGTAAGAAAAATTAGGAATAGGCGTCCCTGATTCGTCGTGAACTTCAAATTGTACACTGTGATTATGTGATTCTTTAAACCATGGCATTGCCACACCTAATGAATCAGCCCCATCCAGCTTATGGCTCTCCCCTTTCACACTCACCGTCCCCGGGCAATGCACCTCGATGTTACCCCCTGACATGCCGATGTAGGCGCCACCGCCGACGTTGAGCAGGATTTCTTGAGCCGCTGCAATGTGAATCTTGTCCTTACACGAGGTCACGGTCACATCCTTGTCCGCCGTCAGCTCCATGGCGTCGCTCTGCGCCTGGACCTGCACCTTGCCCTTGGCCGCGATCAGCTTGAGCGCAATCCGGTCCTTCACCCCGGCGACGAACAGGCTGATGTGCTGCCCCACGTTGTGCAGCCAGCGCCGGCCCGAGGTCTGTTGGGTATCGCGCTGGGCGATTTGGTCGAGATTGGTGCCGGCGGCCAGGGTGAGGCTGTTGTCGGTCGTTGCGGCGAGGCCGGCCGGGGCGCTGAGGATCATCAGTGGCTGCTGGCCGGCTTGAGCCAATCCCTCACCTGTTGGAGCGATGTTGGATTCTTTATGACTGAGCGAGGTAGCGGAGCGTCGCGAAGGAATAGTGTTAGTTCCGGCTTCCCACGCCTTCAGCGCCGCGGCGTGGTGCTGCAGGTGGCCGTCGGCTTTCTTCGCTCCCTTGCCGTTGTCCGGCTGAATCGTCTCCGGCCCGATTTCAACGGTATCGGCCAGCTGCGCGGTAGCGGTCTCGCCCAGCGATTGGCTCAGGCTCAGCGCGGCGTCGAGCTGGTTCTGGGCGCCGTCGCGCGCCAGCTGTTTGCCAGAGGCTGAGGACTGCGCTTCGGTGCTGAGCAGCAGGCCGTGGCCGGCGCGGATCGCGCCGTGGCGGTCGGTGCGCAGTTCGAAGCCGTCCCCACGCGGCGTGGCCTTGCCGTCGGCACGCGGGTGGACGAGGTAGCCCTGGTTGAGCTGGGTGGCGCCGTGTTCGGACGACAGTTTGGCGCGCACTTCGCCGGGGGTGTCGTCGAACAAGAGTTCGTTGTACTGGCCGCCGTGGTGCTCTTTCGACTTGATGCCGGACAGGGTCTTGTTGGCCGGCAGGTTGCCGGCGCCGCTGAAGGCGGGCGGCGGGTGGCTGCCGTTGTACAGCACGCCGGTGATGACCGGGCGGTCGATGTCGCCTTCGAGGAAGTCGACCAGCACTTCCTGGCCGATACGCGGGATGAACTGGTGGCCCCAGCCGGCGCCGGCCGCGGGCATGGCGACGCGCAGCCAGCAGCTGGAGGTGTCGTCGAGGTTGGCGCCGATCGTCGGGTGTTCGTCGGGACGCTGCCAGTGGAACTGCACCTTGATGCGGCCGTGGGCGTCGGTGTGGATCTCTTCCCCCGCAGGCCCGACCACGGTGGCGGTCTGGGCGCCGCGCGCAGTGGGCTTGGCCAACGCGGTGCCGGCGTAGGCCGGGGTGAGCGGCAGGCCGCGGCGCTGGGCGCTGAAGGTGGTGTGGTACGGAACGTCGCTTGCCGACGTGTCGGCCCCCGCGCCGGCGGTCGAGGTTGGCCGAAGGCTGGGCGGCAGCGCCCGTGCCAGGTCGGTCGGCAGGTTGTTGCGGGCGGTGAAGGTCTGGCGCGTGACGACGAATTCGCGCTGTTCGGGAGCGTCCCCCTCGTGCGCCGGGTGGTCGTCGAGGCGGAACCACTGCCCGGCGGCGAGCCCGCGCACCGAGCCGCCACCGTCGAAGCGCTTGGCCTGCGCGTCGTGCGCCTGCTGGCGCAGCCGGGCGTAGTGGGCGAGCTGGTCGGCATCGCCGGCGTAGTAGGGGCCGGGGACGTCGTAGTCCTGCAGGCTGCTTTGCAACCGCGTCCCATCGGAGCCCTGCTCGACGGCGCTGCTATCACCGCTGTGGACGGTGGCGACCGGCTGGTAGTCGAAGCTGGCCAGCGCCACGCCGCCACTGACGATCTGGCGCGTGCCGTCCCAGCGGGTGAGGCCATCTTCGTCCTCGGTGGCATCGCTGCGGTGGAAGCGCACCCGCCCCACCCCGGCGGCCGGCGGCGAATACGGGTCGTCGAAGGCGACGAGCTGGACCTGCGGGAGAGCCCCTCGCGACGCGGCGCGACCTTGCTCGCTCGCTCCCTCTCCATGCTCGAAGCGCCAGGCCAGCCCTTCCTCGTGCAGCAGGCGCACGAGGAAGTCGTAGTCGCTCTCGCGGTATTGCAGGCAGTAACTGCGGGAGGGCAGCTCGCCCACGAGCACGAAGTCGAGACGCTGCACCGCCGCGAACACCGGGTTGGCGGCGGCGTGTTCGGCGAACACCTGGCGCACGATGTCGGGCACCGAGAGGTCCTGGAACACCCGGCTGGTACGGCGCAGGCGCAGCAGCGCGAACGGCGGTTCGACGGTGAGGGCGTACTGGGCAAAGCCGCCGTCGGCCCCCAGGCTGTCGACAGCGCTGACCACACCGCCGCGCACCTGCTCGGTCCCGTCCGCCCCGGCGAGACCGAGCCGCACCGGGACGCCGAGCAGGCTCTTGAGTTCGAGCCCGGCGTCGGGCGACAGGCACTCGATGCGGTAGCGGTAGCGGTCGGAGACGGCCTCGTCGCCGTGCACGGCGAGCGGCAGCAGCGTCTCGCCCCAGCGCTGGCCGTCGCCCAGTTGCAGGGTGAGGAGGCGCTGCTCCTGGCTGAAGGCGGCGGCGAAGCTGGCAAGGAGTGAGTGAATGGTCATGAGTATCGGGTGGATGGCCGGGGTCGCCTGATGGCAAGAATGGCAATTTTGAATACGGCATTTTCCGCAATATTTATGCTATTGGCAATTCCATACAGCAAGCTTGCGCAGATAGAGAAAGCGGGAACTATCCAACTCCATCTATCGGCTGGCTATGCTTTGGAGGCCATTTGTCCGCACTGGATAGCCTGACCGGAGGCATCCGACGAGCACCCGTCACCATGACGGCACCCGAAAAATTGATGACAATGTTTTTTAGCGAAAGCTAGCTTGGTGCTAACGGCACCAAACCGTCCGCCTCTTCCTCCCCCGCCATCAGCTCAGCGGTTTCTTCCTGAATGACCAGCAGAGAAACGGCGGGACGACACCACACACCGGCCCCGCTTTCGGGTTCAAGCCATCACAAAACCCAACAATGGCGCGGCTTGCCGGGCGGGTAATACGCCAAATCGACGGAGCCATGAAAAAAGCCCCCGAAGGGGCTTCAAGAGAGAGAATGTTTACTACCGGGAACGAAGCTTACAGCCAGCCCGCCACGCGTTTGCCGTTGGCGCCAACCCATTTCTCGGCCGCTGCCGCCGGCTTGGCGCCGTTCTCGACCTCCAGCATCACCGCGCCGATTTCCTCCGGCTTCCAGGAGAATTTCTTCAGGAAGCTCACCACTTGCGGTGCCTTGGCGTTCAGGCCGGGGTTGATCACGGTGTCGACGTGTTCTTCCTCGCCGTACACCTTCTTCGGATCCTCCAGGAAGCGCAGCTTCCACTTGGCGAACATCCAGTGCGGAATCCAACCGGTCACCGCGATCGGCTTCTTGGCGTTGATCGAGCGCGCCAGTTCGGACGCCATGCCCGGACCGGAGCTCGGCATCAGCTTGTAGTCGAGGTTGTAGTCCTTGATCGCCAGTTCGGTCTTCTTCATCACGCCGGCGCCTGCGTCGATACCGACGATGCGGCCCTGGAAGGCGTCCTTGTACTTGTTGAGGTCGGCCAGGCTCTTGGCCGGCACGTACTCGGGCACGATCAGGCCGATCTTGGCACCGGGGTAGTTGGGTCCCAGATCGGTGACCTTGTCCTTGAGCTGCTGGTAGTAGTCACCATGCGTCACCGGCAGCCAGGCCGACAGCGTGGCGTCGAGATCGCCGCGCGCCACCCCCTGCCACATGATGCCGGCGGCAACCGGCACCAGCTCCACCGGGTAGCCCAGCTTGGTCTTGATGATGGCAGCGGCGACCTGCGTGGTGGCCACGCTGTCGGCCCAGCCTTCGACGTAGCCGATCTTGATCAGCGGTTTGTCGGCCGCCCAACTGGCGCTGGAACAGACCAGGCCGATGGCGGCCAGCAGCTTGACACTGTTGCGAACTTGCTTCATGCCAACTCCTCTACATGGATAAAAGATGGGAATAGTCCCGTTCTGCTGCTTTACGTGCTACTGCGGGTGGTCCCGCTTATCGTTTGATTTATTGGATGTCTTCCGGCTTCACCACCAGCCAGTTCTTGTCGGCGGTCACCGTCTGGCCCAGCGAAGCTTGGCGCTTGGCCGATTCTTCCCACCACGACTGCATGGCCGGCATGTACTTGGCCTTGCGATTGACCCATACCCGCACCCCGCCCTTCTCGACGTCGGTACTGTTGAGCAGCATGTAGCCGTCGGAGATCGGGGTGTCGCCGCCCACCAACACCGGCTTCTTCCACTGGTCGATCCAGCCGACGATGGAGCCCAGCTTGCCTTCATACCAAGTCATCGGGTTCATCAGGTAGGGGGTCAGTTCCAGGTCGAGGTTGCGCGCCGGGTCGTACTTGCCCTTCTTGATCTGCAGCCGCGAGCTGGTCAGCTCGCCGCTCGTCCGATCCTTGAGCAGCATGTTGACGCCGATGACGTTCTGCGGCTTGACGTTGTAGCCGTACTTGGGGTCGCTGACGACCATGCGTGCCAGCTCCTCGCCGGCGGCGGACATGACGTAGACCTCGATGCCGTTTTCCTGCAGGCGGTTGTAGAGCTCCTGCATACCAGTGTAGAGATGCGGGCGGTTAACCGTCCCCTCCACGACTTTGTCGCCGCTGTAGTACTTGATCGGGATCGGCTTGTCGTAGGCCATCAGCTCGTCGACGTAGCCCTTGAGCTGTTTCAGCGTGAAGCCGGAGAACACCTGTGCCACCCACGGATAGCACACTAGGTCGTCCACCTCGCACAGCCGGTAGTAATAGCTGTTCAGGCTCTCCTTGAACCCCGGCGTGTCCTTGAACGGCAGCAATTTGAGCGAGGGATCGAGTTTGTCGCGCGTCAGCACGCCCTTCATCTCGAGGAACGGCAGCAAGGCCTCTTCCAGGTCGTAGCGGTAACTGGTGTTGTCCATGTCGAACACCGCGTAGGCGCCCTTGTGGGCGTTGGCGGCGATCATGGTGTTCAGCTTCTGGGCGACGTCGCCCGGCCAGTGCTTGAGCTCGGTGGCCTGGGCTCCGGCCGTGGCCAGCAGCAACGACAACGACAATGCAACGCGTTTCAAACGACTCATCCGCTCACTCCTGTGGGTTGGACCGACACTGATGAAACAAAAAAACCCGGCATGCCTCGCACGCCGGGTAACTCACGACTCACTCTCCCCTTACCTTCGTGAGCACGCGCACGTCGTGCTCACCCAGCAACTTGTGCTGCCTGGCCTCGTCCCAACCGGTCTCCGACATGTACATGGGCATACCTGACTATGTGGGCTGGGCCGTCGCCGCGCATGGCGATCGCAGGCCTCGTCGAACTTTCCTTGCACACCATGGTGCCGAACCCTGTTCCAGCCCAGCGGCATTGTGACGACCTGTTCTTGTTAGTGAACGACATGGTGAAGATGGTCCGGCACGCAGCGCCGCAGTATCTATACTGACTCCGCCTGCTGCGATGTCAGCGCGCAGCAGGCATCCGCCCGCAGCCGCTTCGGCGGCGCCAGCCCGACGTACACAAGGAGGAAGATCATGGCAATCCGCATTGGCGATGAAGCGCCCGATTTCACTGCCGATACCACCGAAGGCACCATCCACTTTCACGAATGGATCGGCGACAGTTGGGCCATCCTGTTCTCGCACCCGAAAGACTTCACCCCGGTCTGCACCACCGAGCTGGGCTATATGGCCAAGCTCAAACCGGAATTCGACAAACGCCACACCAAGATCATCGGCCTCTCGATCGACCCGGTCAGCGACCACAAGGCCTGGGTCGGCGACATCGCCGAGACCCAGGGCCACGCCGTCAACTACCCCATGATCGGCGACGCCGACCTGAACGTGGCCAAGCTCTACGACATGATCCATCCCAACGCCAGCCCCGGGCCGCGCACCGCCGTCGACAACGCCACGGTGCGCTCGGTGTTCCTGATCGGCCCGGACAAGAAGGTGAAGGCGATGCTGGTCTACCCGATGAGCGCCGGGCGCAACTTCGACGAAGTGCTGCGCCTGCTCGACGCGCTGCAGCTCAACGCCAAGCACACCGTCGCCACGCCGGTGAACTGGCGCCCAGGCGACGACGTGATCATCCCGACCTCAGTATCGGATGAGGAGGCGCAGAAGAAATACCCAGAGGGCTACAAGACGCTGAAACCCTACCTGCGCATGGTGGCGCAGCCGAAGTAGACCTTGATGCTCCGCGCGCCAGGGTCGCCGCAGGCAGCCCTGGCATATCCCTCTTCCGTTGTCGGGCAGCGGCTGGCCGCTGCTCGGCGCGATGTGTCGGCATGGGGAGTTGACGTGCCGGTGGCCGTGCTACAGCCGTGGGTGGCGGCCGCTATCGGCGGGGAACGGAACCGGCCTTCCGCGTCATCACGAAAAGAAACTTAACAAAATGAAGGAATTCATTAACAGTTTCGAATAACCCCTTGGCTACCATCAAGGTCCCTTTGAAAACCCGTCAGGGAAAAGGAGCCTTAATGAAATACCATCCGATTCGTTCCCACCTCGTTGGTGCCCTGCTTCTCGCAGTGAGCAGTTCCGCCGCTCTGGCACTGGATATCAATGCCGCCAGCTCTGTTGAGCTGGTGCAAGCCGGCTTCAGTAAGACGCAGGCCGAAAGAATCGTGGCTTACCACAAGGCGCATGGCGATTTCCGGTCGTCGTCCGATTTACTCAAGGTCAAGGGTGTCACCAAGGCGACACTTCAGAAAGTGAACGACAAGCTCAATAGCGACGCCAGTGCGGCGGTTCGTGCCGAAGGCGCGGCCACGGCAGCGGGTCAAGCCCCCGCGGGCAAGACCGGCGCCGCGGGGGCCGGTAGCGCCTCTGCTGATCAGCGTCCGATGGAAACCTCCAGTGGCGCCAATGCCGGCGCTGGAGTTGGAGCTGGGGCCGGTGTCGGCGTAGGGGTTGGTGTCGGTGTTGGAGCCGGCAGCAGCGGCGGAGCCGCAGGCGTCAAAACCCAGGGTGGCGTTGGCATCGGTATCGGCCAGTAACCCCATCCCCGGCTCTGGGGCGCACTGAGATCAGTGCCTCGCCCTTGACCCGGATACAGCTCGGTCAGGCCCTTGGGCATGGCCGGGCTTTTTAACGCCAGCGCGGAGCCTGTTGCTGGCTGGTTCTTCCGCCCGCATTGGCCCCGACATTTCACGACCAGCCGCAGCAAAAACGGCGTGGGAGCGACATCCGTCGCCACCCACGCCGTTCTTCTTGCGTGATCGGAACCGGGGTCAGGCGCCCCACACCTCGCCGAACACGCGCAGCCAGTTCTCGCCCAGCACCTTCTGAATCTTGCGCTCGCCCCAGCCGGCCTTCTCCATCGCCACGGTCAGGTTCGGCGTCTCGCCGATGGTGCGGATGCCTTCCGGATTCAAAATGGTCCCGAAGTTGGTCAGGCGGCGGTAACGGCCCTTGTCGTGGGTGATCCAGTCGAAGAAGCCCTTGTCGTAGCCCTGGGTGAAGTCGGTGCCGAAGCCGACGCAGTCCTCGCCCACCAGGTTGATGATGTAATCCATCGCCTCGACGTAGTCGTCCACCGTGGCTTCGATGCCGCGCTTGAGGAACGGCGGGAACATGGTGACGCCGATGAAGCCGCCGTGGTCGGCGATGAACTTGAGCTCCTCGTCGCTCTTGTTGCGCGGGTGCTCCTTCAGGCCGGACGGCAGGCAGTGCGAGTAGGTCACCGGCTTCTTCGACTCCAGGATCGCCTCTTTCGAGGTCTGGCTGCCAACGTGCGACAGGTCCACCATGATGCCAACGCGGTTCATCTCGGCGATGACCTCGCGGCCGAAGCCTGACAGGCCGCCGTCGCGCTCGTAGCAGCCGGTGCCGATCAGGTTCTGCGTGTTGTAGCACAGCTGCACCACGCGCACGCCCATGTCGGCGAACGCCTCGATGTAGCCGATGTTGTCCTCGAAGGCGTGGGCGTTCTGGAAGCCCAGGATGATGCCGGTCTTGCCGTCGCGCTTGGCCTGGCGGATGTCCTCGGTGGTGCGTACCAGCGACAGGATGTCGCTGTAGTCGCGAATCTTCTGCTTCATCTCGGCGATGTTGTCGACGGTATCGGTGAAGCCCTCCCACACCGACACGGTACAGTTGGCGGCGGTGAGCCCCCCTTGCGCATGTCGTCGAACACCGAGCGTTCCCACTTGGCGATGATCAGGCCGTCGATGACGATGCTGTCGTTATGCAGTGACATTTTTTCTCCTCGCGGGCACCCCACCCGCCTTGAGAAATGGTGCACGAGGCGGTTTCGGCCAACCTCGGCAGCAACGACCGGTTTTTGCCGCAGACCGACATGGCATGGCGCGACAAGAGAAATGAAAAAGCCCCCGAAGGGGCATGAAGGGATGGTAATAACCACCGGGAACAGATAGGAAGGTCAGGCCGCCACCGGGCGCTTGCTTGGACTGCCCGCATCGACCAGCCGCAGGAACGGGCTCTTGCCGGCCGAGGGCAGCTTGGCCACGGCGAAGCGGTACGGTATCGCCGCCTTGGTGATCAGCAGCCACAGGTAGTCGGCGAAACTGCGGCGGATCACCAGGAACACGCCGTCACCGTCCACCCGGCACACCAGTCCGCCGGCCTTGCCCAGCACCGTGCTGGCCGCGTCGCCCGCCTCGATCGATTCGAAGTCGTACACGCCGAGGTGGCGCAGCAGCGTGACGTGCTCGACGCCGGACAGGTAGACCGTGGTCAGGCCACCGCTATTGTCCACCGCCTGGGCGAACAGCCCGTCGAAGTGCTTGCCGCAGGCCGCCAGCAGCGCCGGCACGGCAGCGCGGGCGGTGATCAGCAGGCATTCGTCCGGCGATTGCCAGATCAGCACGCCGGCCTCACCGCTGCTGAAGCGGCTGGCGGCGGGCACCGCCGGGCCGGTGGCCCGGCTGATGGCCTGGGCCACGGCAGCGTCGGAGAGGTCGCCGCGCAACACAATGTAGCCCAAGAGCGGCAGTTCGTTGGCGCGCACCTTTTGGCTGGCGTCGGCCGGTACCGTCAGCGCCGGCAGGTTGAAGTTGACCAGCGGCGATTGCAGGTAGGGTTGGAAGTTAGGCATGTTGACGCACCCCTTCTTGATCGACGAATACGGAGGAAACCACCTTGGCCGGGTGCATCTTGCCATGCGCCCACACGTACACCGTGTCGCCTTCGCGCTTCAGACCGCCCTTGAGCACCGCCATCGCGATGGAGCGGCCGAGGAAGGCGCTGTGGTAGCTGGAAGTCACGTGGCCCTGCATGTCGGCCGGCGCCTGCGTGTTGCGGCTCGACAGGATCTGCGCGCCTTCGGCCAGCACCACCTTCGGGTCTTCGGTGTACAGGCCCACCAGCTGCTTGCGGTCGGAGCGCGAGGTGTCGGAACGCGACAGCGAACGCTTGCCGAGGAAGCTGAACGGCTTCTTCATGCCCACCGCCCAGGCCATGTTCAGGTCGATCGGGCTCATCGAACCGTCGGTGTCCTGGCCCACGATGATGAAGCCCTTCTCGGCACGCAGCACGTGCATGGTCTCGGTGCCGTACGGCGTGATGCCGAACTCCTTGCCGGCTTCCATCACCTGTTCCCAGATGTAGTGGCCGTAGCAGGCGTCGACGTTGATTTCATACGCCAGCTCGCCGGAGAACGAGATGCGGCACACGCGGGCCGGCACGCCGGCGACGGTGCCTTCACGCCAGTCCATGAACTTGAAGGTGTCGGCGGACAGGTCGATGTCGCTGGAGAGCTTCTGCAGCACGGCACGGCTCTTCGGGCCGACCACGGCGGTGGTGCTCCAGTGGTCGGTGACCGAGGTGAAGCGCACCTTCAGCTCCGGCCATTCGGTCTGGTGCCAGCGCTCCAGCCAGTTCAGCACACGCGCGGCGCCGCCGGTGGTGGTGGTCATGTAGAAGTGGTCGTCGGCGATGCAGGCAGTCACACCGTCGTCCATCACCATGCCGTTCTCGTCCAGCATCAGGCCGTAGCGGCACTTGCCCGGGTCGAGCTTGGTCCAGGCGTTGGAGTAGATGCGGTTGAGGAATTCGCGCGCGTCCGGGCCCTTGATGTCGATCTTGCCCAGGGTCGACGCGTCCATCACGCCAACACTATTTCGAGTCGCCAGGCACTCGCGGTCCACCGCCTGGTGCATGGTTTCGTTGCCCTTGGGGAAGTACCAGGGGCGCATCCACTGGCCAACGGTCTCGAACAGCGCACCGCGGGCGACGTGCGACGACTGCATCGCGGTGTAGCGGCGCGGGTCGAAGGTATCGCCGACGTGGCTGCCCGCCAGCGCACCGAAGGTCACCGGGGTGTAGGCCGGACGGTAGGTGGTGGTGCCCACTTGCGAGATCGGCATGCCGAGCGCCTCGGCGGCGATGGCGAAGCCGTTGACGTTGGACAGCTTGCCCTGATCGGTACCGAAGCCCAGCGCGGTGTAGCGCTTGACGTGTTCGATCGAGCGGTAGTTCTCGCGCACGGCCAGATGGATGTCGGCGGCGGCCACGTCGTTCTGGAAGTCGACCAGCGCCTTGGCACCGTGCCCTTCCGGCTTGCCGTCCGGTACACGGAACACGCGGCGGGTCGGCTGGATGTCCTTGTCTTCGCTGACCGGGCAGGTGCTGGACGACGTACGGCCGAAGCCGATCAGCATCGCGCTGACCGAGGCGTGCGTCTGCGCCAGCGCCTCACCCAGGCCCCAGCGGCCAGTGATGGCGCCGGCCACGCTGATGCCCTGGCGGCCTTCGTCCGGGGTGACGAAGGACAGGCGTTCTTCGTTCCAGTACGGGCGGCCGTTGTTGTGGCAGAACAGGTGCACGGTCGAGGTCAGGCCGCCGGAGGACAGGATGGCGTCGGCCGACAGGGTCGGGCCTTTGCCGGTCACGGTCAGGCAGTGCGGGTCGAGCTTGACCAGCTTGGCGCCGCTGGCGGCCTTGCCGCCCTGCACCTCGGCGATACCGTAGCCGAGCAGCAGCTCGACGCCGGCCTTCTTCGCCGCATCCAGGCGCCAGGCGGCGGCGCCGCGCTGACGGGTGTCGATCAGGGTCACGCGGCTGCCGGCCTCGGCCAGGTCCAGCGCGGTGTCGTACGACGCGTCGTTATGGGTGAGCAGCAGCACCTTGCGGCCGACCGCCACGCCGTAGCGGTTCAGGTAGGTATGGCCGGCGGCGGCGGTGAGCACGCCCGGGCGGTCGTTGTTGCCGTAGACCAGCGGACGCTCGATGGCGCCGGTGGCCAGCACCACGTGGTGCGCGCGGATCTTGTGCAGGCGCTGACGCGGCAGGGTGGCGACGCGCTGCGCGATCGGCAGGTGGTCCTGCACCAGCTCGACCGCCTGCACCAGGTTCTGCTCGTGGTGGGCGAACGCCGTGGTGCGGGTCAGCACGGTGACGTTGGACAGGCTCTTCAATTCTGCCAGGCGCTCACTGACCCACTTCATCGCCGGCTTGCCGTCGATCACGGCGCGGGCATCAGACAGCATCCAGCCGCCCGCCTCGCTCTGCTCGTCGACCAGCAGGGTCTTGAGGCCGGCACGGCCGGCCAGCGTAGCGGCCCACAGGCCGCAGGCGCCGCCGCCCACCACCAGCACATCCACGTGGTGGTGCAGGTGGTCGTAGAATTCCGGATCCGGATCGACCGGAGCGCGGCCGTAGCCGGCGGCCTTACGGATGATCTCTTCATAAAACGGCCAGGCTTTCGCCGGACCCATGAAGGTCTTGTAGTAGAAACCGGGCGGCATGAAGCGGCTGAACTGGCCGGCCAGCCCCTTCAGGTCGAAGTTGAGCGACGGGAAGCCGGTGGTGGTGGTGGCGGACAGCCCCTCGTACATCTCCACCTGGGTCGCTTTCAGGTCCGGTACGGTATGGCCGCCGGTCTCGAGCTGGATCAGCGCGTTCGGCTCTTCGGCGCCGTGGCCGACGATGCCGCGCGGGCGGCCGTACTTGAAGCTGCGGCCGATCAGTTTCACGCCGTTGGCGATCAGGGCCGAGGCCAGCGTGTCGCCGGCGAAGGCCTGGTATTTCTTGCCGTCGAAGCGGAAGGTCAGCGGCGCCTTTTCGTTGATGCGCTGGCTGCTACGGTGGACACGGTAAGCGCTCATGCTTCGCTCTCCTTCAGATACAGCTCTTTGCCTGCGGCCAGCGTCCAGGTGCCGGCGATTTCATAGCTCACGGTGTTGCGCTTGACCGCAAACACCTTGCGGCAACCGGCGGTGTGCTGCCATTGCTCCCAAAACCAGCCGCGCGTGTTCTTGCGCATGAACAGGTAATCACCCCATTCGGCTTCGGTCGCCTCTTCCGGGTTGGCCGGACGGGGGATGTAGGCCTCGCCGGCGTAACTGAATTCTTCTTCCTCGCGGGTTGCCCCGCAGTGCGGACAATGAATCTGGAACATCTGCGGCTCCTTAGTGCGCAACGCCGGCGGCGCCGTGCTCGTCAATCAGATGACCGGTATTGAAGCGGTCGAGCGCGAACGCCTTGTTCAGCGGATGCGCCTCATCGTTGGCGATGGTGTGCGCGAACACATAGCCCGAACCCGGGGTGGCCTTGAAGCCACCGGTGCCCCAACCGCAGTTGAAGTACAGGCCCTTGACCTTGGTCTTGCTGATGATCGGACAGGCATCCGGCGCCACGTCCACGATGCCGCCCCACTGGCGGTTCATGCGCACGCGCGAGAAGCTGGGGAACAGTTCGATGATCGCCGCCGCGGTATGCTCGATCACGTGCGGGCTGCCGCGCTGGCCGTAGCCGAGATAGCTGTCGATACCGGCGCCGATCACCAGCTCGCCCTTGTCGGACTGGCTGACGTAGCCGTGCACAGCGTTCGACATCACCACCGTGTCCAGGCACGGCTTCATCGATTCGGACACGAAGGCCTGCAGCGGGTGGCTTTCCAGCGGCAGGCGCACGCCGGCCATCTTGGCCAGCGGCGTCGAGTTGCCGGCGGCCACGCAACCGACGCGGTCGGCGAAGATGTCGCCCTTGGTGGTCTTGACGCCCTTGATGCGGCCGTCTTCGATGATCATGTCGATGACTTCGCACTGCTCGATGATGTCGACGCCCAGCTCGCTGGCGCCGCGGGCGAAGCCCCAGGCCACCGCGTCGTGGCGCGCCACGCCGCCGCGCGGCTGGTAGCTGGCGCCCATCACCGGATAGCGCGTCTTGGCGCTGATGTCCATCAGCGGCACGATGTCCTGAATTTCCTTCGGCGAAAGCACCACGCCGTCGATACCGTTCAGGTTGTTGGCGTTGACGCGGCGCTCGATGTCGCGCATGTCCTGCAGGGTGTGGCCGAGGTTCATCACCCCGCGCTGGCTGAACATCACGTTGAAGTTCAAATCCAGCGACAGGCCTTCCCACAGTTTCATGGCGTGTTCGTACAACTGCGCCGCCTCGTCCCACAGGTAGTTGGAACGCACGATGGTGGTATTGCGCGCGGTGTTGCCGCCGCCGAGGTAGCCTTTTTCCAGTACCGCGACATTCTTCACGCCGTGGTTTTTGGCCAAGTAATAAGCTGTCGCCAGACCATGGCCGCCGCCGCCGACGATGATCACGTCGTAACGAGGCTTCGCCTGCGGACTGCGCCAGGCCGGCTGCCAGCTTTCATTATGTTTGAGCCCGTTCTTCAACAGGCTCCAGAGGGAGTAACGGTTTGCCATGGGACGGGTCCGTATTGAGGTGCCAAGGTGAGTTCATTCTTGGCGAGCCGGCCCCGTTCCGATTGACTGGAAAGGACGATCACTTGCCGATTTACGACAAAGCGCCCTTGACCCAGATCATTTACCCGATATTTATCCCCTCGCCCCCTTGAAAGCCTCGGCAAGGCACCCAAGGTTGGCCGAAACCCTCGCCATGCCCCGCCAAAATCCATGTCCAAAAAACGACAAAACCTGGCGGCTGACGGCCAGAGCCCCCTTTTCGCGCGCGCTAAGGTGAAGCAGCGTCGTCGGTAACAAACCGGCCAACGACAGCGTCGATCAACGGATAGCCAAAGGAGCGGCACACCGCCAGCCGGTGACCGAGAAAACGAACATGTCCCAGTCCCAACTCAGATACATCCTGGCCTTCACCTGTAAAAGCGCACCGGGCCAGATCGCCCGCGCCACGCAACTACTCGACGCGCACCACTGCTATATCGACGAGCTGGCGGTGTTCGACGACGAGGACACCCAGCGCTTCTTCGTGCGCTGCACCTTCCACTCGCTCGGCGACGGCTTCGACCGCGCCGCTCTGGAAGCCGGCCTCGCCGACATGGCTGGCCACTACGACATGCAATGGACGCTGCATGACACGCACACCCGTCCGCGTGTGCTGATCATGGTGTCGAAACTCGACCACTGCCTGAACGACCTGCTCTACCGCTGCAAGATGGGCGACCTCGACATGGAAGTGACCGCGATCGTCTCCAACCATGCCGACCTGGCGCCGATCGCCGCCGCGCACGGCCTGACCTACCACCACCTGCCGGTCACCCACGACACCAAGCCGCAGCAGGAAGCGGCACTGCTGGAACTGGTGCGAGAAACCCAATCCGAGCTGGTGATCCTGGCGCGCTACATGCAGGTGCTGTCGCCGGAGATGTCGAAGAAGCTCTCGGGACGCGCCATCAACATCCACCATTCCTTCCTGCCCGGTTTCAAGGGCGCCAAGCCCTACCACCAGGCGCACGAACGCGGCGTCAAGCTGATCGGCGCCACCGCCCACTACATCACCGACGATCTGGACGAAGGTCCGATCATCGAGCAGGTGGTGGAGCGCGTCGACCACGCCTACCGCCCGGAGCAGCTGCTGGCCGCCGGGCGCGACATGGAGTGCCTGGCGCTGGCGCGCGCGGTGCGCTTCCACCTCGAACGGCGCGTGTTCCTCAACGGCAACCGTACCGTGGTACTGCGCTGACCCACCCTGCCCCGCGGCGGCGCTGGCACGTCGTCCGCGGGGCCCTGCAACGCTTTTGCTGCAACGCACTGTTCGCGCACGGCATCCTGCCCTATCATGCCGGTCATTTGCCTCATTTCCTCCCCCGCTCCATGACCGACACGTCCACCGATATCGCCGATATCACCGCCCTCGACGCCTACCTCGACGCCCACCAGGCCAAACTGGTCACCACCGACGGCAGCTACGCCCTGTCGGTGCACGGCGACATCCTCGTCGGCGCGCGCCGCGTGCCTTATCACCTGGTGCCGGACGAAGGCTTCCTCGGCAAGACCGCCAAGTGGCGCAAGCTCGACGATGCGGCGCGCCCGGCATTGGTGCAGGAACGCTGGAACAGCGCGACGCGCGCCCGGCTGGAAGCGCACGTGCGCGAGTGCGCCGAGCGCGTGCTGACGTTGGCCGAACAATACGAGCTCGACCCCACCGGCGCGCTGCAGGCCTTTCTTGCCAAGTACGAACTGGCAAAGCGGCGCTGCTCGCTGGCGCTCGACCGCATCGCCGCGCTGCGCGACAGCCACGCCGCCACGCGTCAGGCCGAAAAGACCCGCAACGCGGTCAACCTGTCGCTCTACCCGGAATCGTTCACGCTGGCGCAAAGCATGCGCCGCCACTTCATCGCCGTGCTGGGCCCCACCAACTCCGGCAAGACCCACGCCGCGATGGAACACCTGGCCCAGGCCGGCACCGGCGCCTATCTCGCCCCGCTGCGGCTGTTGGCGCTGGAAAACTACCAGCGCCTGCTCGACGCCGGCGTGGCGGTCAGCCTGATCACCGGCGAACAGCGCAAGCTGCACCCGGACGCCACCCACGTGGCGAGCACGGTGGAGATGCTCAACCCGAACCGTCCGCTCGACGTGGCGGTGATCGATGAAATCCAGCTGCTCGACGACCCCGACCGCGGCGCCGCCTGGACCGCCGCGGTGTGCGGCGTGCCGGCCAGCACCGTGTACCTGCTGGGCGCGCTGGAAGCGGAGCCGGCGATCGAGGCCTTGGTCAAGCGCGTCGGCGGCACGCTGGAAGTGAAGAAGCTGCAGCGCAAATCGCCGCTGGTGATGGAAAAGAAACCGCTGGGCTCGCTCAAGAACCTGCAGGCGGGCGACGTGCTGATCGCCTTCTCGCGCCGCGAAGTGCTCAACTGGCGCGACCAGGCCATCGAACAGGGCTTCGCGGTGTCGGCGATCTACGGCAACCTGTCGCCGGAAGTGCGCCAGGCGCAGGCGGAACGCTTCATCGACGGCGAAACCAAGATCGTGGTCGGCACCGACGCCATCGGCATGGGCCTCAACACCCCGGCGCGGCGCGTCATCTTCACCACCGCCAGCAAGTGGGACGGCTACAGCGAAGGCGAAATCCCGGCCGCGCTGGCCAAGCAGATCGCCGGGCGCGCCGGCCGCTTCGGCGCGCACGAAGCGGGCTACGTCGCCGGGCTCGACAGCCATACCCACCAGATCATCGCCAATCTGCTCAAGGAAACGACCGAGCCGCTGCCGGCCTCCGGCTTCTACGTCGCGCCCAGCCTCGACTACCTGCAGCAGATCGCCGCCGCCACCGGCCAGAGCAAGCTGCAGGCGCTGCTGGAGCTGTTCACCAAGCACATCAATGTGCACGACGAATTCTTCCTGCCCGCCAACCTCGCCGACCAGATCGAGAAGGCGCGCTGGCTCGACGCCCTGCCGCTGACGCTGGCCGACCGCGTCACCTTCAGCCTGTGCCCGGTATCGACCAAGATTCCGATGCTGGAACGCGCGCTGCAGGACTGGGCGCAGTACCGCGCCGACGGCCGCGAGGCGCCGCTGTTGCGCATGGAAGGCATGGGCGGGCGTAACGAACTGCAATACCTCGAAGACACCTGCAAGCTCTACGCCGCCTACGCCTGGCTGGGCTACCGCATGGCCGACACCTTCCCGCACGGCGAGATGGCGCAGACACTGATGCAGTCCACCTCCGACAAGATCGACGCCTTGTTGCAGGCCCAGAACACCCGCCGCCACGGCCGCCGCGCGCCGCAGGACCAACGCCGCCAGCCCGGCAACGGCAAACCCCGACAGCTCAAGCCCGGGCGGCGCTGAGCCCGGATACCGTGCCCGGAAGCCCAGGCGGGGATGTGGCCTGCTTGGCTTCCGGGCACGGGGCCTCTCGCCACCCCGTCCCCCCCTCGGCGCCAGCCGCGGTTAGCCTCATGCCCAGCCCCGCAACAGGAGGCCATGCCGTGCAGGTGACGTCAGAACCTGTTCGCGATCGTTGAACAGGGCCCCGAAGACAGCTAAACACGGGTCTTAGTTTTTTTATTTCCTGGTCATCGAATAAATCAATTTCCCGACTAAATTGAGACTACTTACTCTTTAGGAGAGGCTCATGTATTCCACATGGAGCCGGGTGTGAGTGCCAATGTCCCCAGGAGAGAACCCATGTCGACTGAATCGAAATGCCCTTTCAAACATACCGCAGGCGGTGGCACGTCGAACCAGGACTGGTGGCCCAATCAGCTGAACCTGAAAATCCTGCACCAACACTCGTCGCTGTCCGACCCCATGGGCGAGGACTTCGACTACGCCAAAGCATTCAAGAATCTCGATCTGGCGGCCGTGAAGAAGGACCTCCTGGCGCTGATGACTAACTCGCAGGACTGGTGGCCGGCGGATTTTGGTCACTACGGACCCTTGTTCATCCGCATGGCCTGGCACAGCGCCGGCACCTACCGCATCGGCGACGGCCGTGGCGGCGCCGGAGCCGGCCAGCAACGCTTCGCCCCGCTCAACAGCTGGCCCGACAACGCCAACCTCGACAAGGCGCGCCGGCTGCTGTGGCCGATCAAGCAGAAGTACGGCCGGAAGATCTCCTGGGCCGACCTGATGATTCTCGCCGGCAACGTCGCGCTGGAGTCGATGGGGTTCAAGACCTTCGGCTTCGCCGGCGGGCGGAAAGACGTCTGGGAGCCGGAAGAAGACGTCTACTGGGGCGCCGAAACCACCTGGCTGGAAAACAAACGCTATTCCGGCGAGCGGGATCTGGAAAATCCGCTCGGCGCCGTGCAGATGGGCCTGATCTACGTGAACCCGGAAGGCCCGGACGGCAACCCGGACCCGCTCGCGGCGGCCAAGGATATCCGCGAGACCTTTGCCCGCATGGCGATGAACGATGAAGAGACGGTGGCGCTCATTGCAGGCGGCCACACCTTCGGCAAGACCCACGGCGCCGGCCCGGCATCCCATGTAGGGGCCGAGCCGGAAGCCGCCGGCCTTGAAGAGCAGGGGCTCGGCTGGAGGAGCCGCTTCGGCACCGGCAAAGGCGGCGACACCATCACCAGCGGCCTGGAAGTGACCTGGACCACCACGCCGACCCGGTGGAGCAACAACTTCTTCGAGAACCTGTTCGGCTACGAATGGGAGCTGAGCAAGAGCCCGGCCGGCGCGCACCAGTGGGTCGCCAAGGACGGCGCGGGTGCGGGGGCCATTCCGGACGCGCACGATCCGTCGAAGCATCACGCTCCGACGATGCTGACCACCGATCTTTCGCTGCGCTTCGACCCGGCCTATGAAAAGATCTCGCGACGTTTCTACGAGAACCCGGACCAGTTCGCCGACGCGTTTGCCCGGGCGTGGTTCAAGCTCACGCACCGCGACATGGGGCCGCGCGCACGCTATCTCGGCCCGGAAGTGCCGGCAGAAGAGCTCCTCTGGCAAGACCCCATCCCCGCGCTCGATCACAAGTTGATCGACGAACAGGACATTGCCGCCCTCAAGGGCAAGATTCTGGCGTCGGGCCTGTCCGTCTCGCAACTGGTCTCCACCGCCTGGGCGTCGGCGTTCACCTTCCGCGGCTCCGACAAGCGCGGCGGTGCCAACGGTGCCCGTATTCGCCTCGTGCCGCAGAAAGATTGGGAAGTCAACCAGCCCGAGCAACTGGCGAAAGTACTCGAGACCCTGCAAGGCATTCGGCACGCGTTCAACAACGCCCAGTCCGGCGGCAAGAAGGTCTCGCTCGCCGACCTGATCGTGCTGGGCGGTTGCACCGGCGTCGAGCAGGCGGCGAAGAAGGCTGGCCACACCGTGACGGTGCCGTTTGCACCGGGCCGCATGGACGCTTCCCAAGAGCAAACCGACGTGGTCTCCATGGCGGTGCTCGAACCCATCGCGGACGGCTTCCGCAACTACCTCAAGGGCAGATACGCCGTCCCGGCCGAGGCCCTGCTGGTCGACAAGGCGCAATTGCTGACGCTGACGGCGCCGGAGATGACGGTGCTGGTGGGCGGCCTGCGGGTTCTGGGCACCAATGTCAGGCAGAGCCGGCACGGGGTCTTCACTCAAAGACCAGAGGTATTGAGCAACGATTTCTTCCTGAACCTGCTCGACATGGGCACGGCGTGGAAGGCCACGTCAGACGCCAAGGACGTGTTCGAAGGGCGCGATCGCGCCACGGGGCAACTCAAATGGACCGGCACCCGTGTCGATCTGGTCTTCGGCTCGAACTCCCAACTGCGGGCCTTGGCGGAAGTCTATGGCAGCGCGGACGCCCAGGAAAAGTTCGTCCATGACTTTGTCGCCGCCTGGAACAAGGTGATGAACCTCGACCGCTTCGACCTGGCGTGATGCTCGCCCCCAGGGCGTGTCGTCTAGTGTTTCTCCGGCGCAGAGTCGGATAGCAGGGATGACACGCCCTCAGCGGCTGCGCTTGCCACTGTCACTGAATTGGCGAGCGTTGCTGTGCAAACCTCCCGCACGCAACCGCGCAGCCAGCGATGCGCCAGATCGGCATCCATTCGCGGATGCCAGAGCAGGGAAACCGTGATCTCAGGAGCGGGAAACGGAAGGGCAAAGCTGTGCATCCCGTCACGCAGGGTGCCGGTATGGCGCTCGGGAACCGTGGCGACCAGATCCGTGGCCCGCGCCAACGCCAGCGCCGGGGCAAAACCGCCGACGATGGTCATGATCTCCCGTTCCAGCCCGATCGTCCTCAAGGTTTCATCAACCGGCCCCTTGTCGCTCCCCCGCCGGGAGACCAGGACATGCCGGCCCGCCGCATAACGGACGGGGGTGATCTCCCCCCGGCAGAGCGGGTGCCCCTGGCGCACGACACCGATGAAACGGTCTTGGAACAAAGCGCGCACACGCACCTCCGGGCCTGTTCCCTCCCCCACCACGCCGGTATCCAGATCGACGCTGCCGTCGCGCAGCGGCGCGGTGTCTTTGTTCGATTTCGGCATGAAACGCAGCCGGACCCCGGGAGCAGCCTCGCCGACCCGAGCGATGAGACTCGGCCCGAAATTTTCCACGAAACCATCGCCGACGCGCAGCGTGAAGGTGCGGACGAGCTGGGTGAGATCGAGCTTCTCTGCCGGGCGCAGCACCGCTGCGGCGTCCTGAACGAGCTGGCTGACCTGCTCGCGCAGTTCAAGCGCACGCGGGGTGGGCACCAGCCCGCGCCCCGCCCTGACCAGCAAGGGGTCGCCCGTCGTCTCGCGCAAGCGCGCCAGAGCCCGGCTCATCGCCGAGGGGCTCAGCCGCAAGCGCCGGGCAGCGCGCGCCACGCTGCCTTCGGCGAGCAGCACGTCAAGGGTGACAAGCAAATTGAAATCGGGTGTCGACATGTATTCTGGCCTATTGAATTCGAAAGCAAGCTCCAGCTCCCGCAAGGCGTCCAGAGGCCCTGTTAAGGAGCACGCCAGCAGGCTGGAGGTGAATGCACCATTGATAGCATGCCGGGCCATACGATCAATACCGTTTGGATAAAATGCGCCGCCGCCGACGCCACCAAAAGCCCGCCATCTGCTATCGTCCTATCTATGCAACCCATCATCACCATATCGAATCTCTCCAAATCCTACGCTTCAGGCTTCCAGGCCTTGAAGGGCGTCAATCTGGAGATCCGGCGCGGAGAAATCTTCGCCTTGCTGGGCCCGAACGGGGCCGGCAAGACCACGTTGATCAGCACGATCTGCGGCATCGTCAATCCGAGCGAAGGCCGGATTCTGGTTGATGGCCACGACATCGTGACCGACTACCGCGCGGCCCGCGCCATGATTGGCCTGGTGCCGCAGGAGCTGACCACCGACGCCTTCGAATCGGTGTGGGCCACGGTGTCGTTCAGCCGCGGCCTGTTCGGCAAACGCAAGAACCCGGCCTACATCGAAGAAGTGCTCAAGGCGCTGTCGTTGTGGGACAAGAAGGACAACCGCATCATGACGCTGTCGGGCGGCATGAAGCGGCGCGTGCTGATTGCCAAGGCGCTGTCGCACGAGCCGTCGATCCTGTTTCTCGACGAGCCAACGGCGGGGGTTGATGTCGAACTGCGCCAGGACATGTGGCAGCTGGTGCGCTCGCTGCAAGAGCGGGGGGTGACCATCATCCTGACCACCCACTACATCGACGAAGCCGAGGAGATGGCCGACCGCATCGGGGTGATCCGCAAGGGCGAGATCATCCTGGTGGACGAGAAGGCCGAATTGATGCGCAAGCTCGGCAAGAA
Source organism: Pseudogulbenkiania sp. AW2-16 (assembly GCF_056824575.1). Classification (NCBI taxonomy): domain Bacteria; kingdom Pseudomonadati; phylum Pseudomonadota; class Betaproteobacteria; order Neisseriales; family Chromobacteriaceae; genus Pseudogulbenkiania; species Pseudogulbenkiania sp. AW2-16. The sequence goes on from NZ_CP157668.1 coordinate 3,971,934, forward strand.
ACAGCTGACGCTGCAACTGGAGGCCCCGCTCGAGAGCATTCCTTCCGAGCTTGGCGGCTACGAGCTGGATCTGGCGAATGGCCGCAGCGAGCTGGTCTATACCTACGACGCGCAGGGCGAACGCTCCGGCATCCTCGCGCTGTTGCAGGCTCTCAACGCGGCGGGGATACGCTTCAAGGACCTGCAAACGACGCAAAGCTCGCTGGAGGACATCTTCGTCAGCCTGGTGAGGGAGAGAAAATGAACCTGTATGCAGTCTGTGCGATTTACCGCTTCGAGATGGCCCGCGCCGGGCGCACGCTGATGCAGAGCATCATCTCCCCGGTGATCTCCACCTCGCTCTATTTTGTCGTGTTCGGCGCCGCCATCGGCTCGCGCATCCCCGAAACCCATGGCATCAGCTACGGTGCTTTCCTGGTGCCGGGGCTGATCATGCTGTCGCTGCTGACGCAGAGCATCGCCAACGCCTCGTTCGGCATCTATTTCCCCAAGTTCACGGGGACGATCTACGAGTTGCTGTCGGCGCCGGTTTCCTATCTGGAGCTGGTGGTGAGCTATGTCGGGGCGGCGGCGACCAAGTCGGTGATTCTCGGCCTGATCATCCTGGCGACGGCGGGCCTGTTCGTGCCGCTGCAGGTGGCCCACCCCCTGTGGATGCTGCTGTTCCTGGTGCTGACCTCGGTAACGTTCAGCCTGTTCGGCTTCATCATCGGCATCTGGGCGGATGGCTTCGAAAAGCTGCAGATCATCCCGCTGCTGATCATCACGCCGTTGACGTTTCTCGGCGGCAGCTTTTACTCCATCGATATCCTGCCGCCGTTCTGGCAGACCGCCGCACTGTTCAACCCGGTGGTCTACCTGATCAGCGGCTTTCGCTGGAGCTTCTATGGCATTGCCGACGTCAGCGTCGGCATCAGCCTCGCCATGACAATCGGCTTTTTGGCGCTGTTCACGGCGATCGTGGCGTGGATTTTCAAGACCGGCTATCGCATCAAGGCCTAGGCCATCATCCGCATCCTGTTTCTTTCTGAGAGCCAATAGCTGACACACTCAGCGTGCGGATTCGATAAGTCATGCCAACGGCCTGGTTGAAGTAGCGCCCTGGCAGGTCGGGACCGGAGACAGCAGGCAGGACCGGCCGGTCAATCCGGCATCCCGGACCCATGACGTAGCCCTCGAAATACGCGCGGCACGGGCAGGCGAGGTAACCGGGCCGCTGGCCTCACCCCCTGTCGCGCCGCCGATGCGAAGAGGCCAGCCACGACACCCGGGGCGGTTCAGTTTTCGACTTCAATAGACAGGAACAAAACGTGTTCCAGCCCTGGCACGCTTGATCGTGACATGGCGTTTAATGCACGAATTAAGTGCAAATGCTGCGCCTTCCGCCCTATTCGGCTGCCACCTAGACTCCTCTCTGAAAGCCCCGCTTCGGGGCACCCGGAAGAAGGAGTTCATGTTGAAACCACTCACTCAAGCAGGCGACGAGGCCGTCGCCGCCGAGGGGAAAGCCCCACCGTCGACGACATGGGTGCTGGCCTGCCTGTCGCTCTCCATGCTGCTGTCCTCGCTCGGCACCAGCATTGCCAATGTCGCCCTGCCGACGCTGGCCAGGGTGTTCGCCGCTTCCTTCCAGGAGGTCCAGTGGATCATCCTGGCTTATCTGCTTGCCATCACCACCCTGATCGTCAGCGTCGGGCGGCTCGGCGACCTGGCCGGGCGACGCCGGCTGTTATTGTTCGGCCTCTTTCTATTCACGCTGGCCTCGGTGCTGTGCGGCGTGGCGCCCTCGCTGTGGCTGCTGATTGCCGCACGCACAGCGCAGGGCTTGGGCGCGGCCATCATGATGGCCCTCACCATGGCGTTTGTCGGGGACGCGGTTCCGAAGGACAAAACCGGCAGCGCCATGGGCCTGCTCGGCACCATGTCCGCGATGGGCACCGCGCTGGGGCCAGCGCTCGGCGGCACGCTCATCGCTGGCTTCGGCTGGCGCGCCATCTTCCTCGTCAACGTGCCGCTGGGCATCCTGGCTTTCTTGCTCGCCTATCGCGCCCTGCCCGTCGATCGCAGGGCATCGCTGACGGATCAGGCAGGCTTCGACACAGTGGGCACGCTGCTGATTGGGGCTTCGCTCGCGGCGTATGCGCTCGCCGTGACGCTGGGGAGAGGCCGCTTCGCTGGACTGAACCTGGCCCTGTTGCTAGCAGCGGTTCTGGCTGGGGGCCTTTTCGTGTTGGTGGAGGCGCGCGTGGCGTCGCCATTGATCCGCCTGGCGGCGTTCCGCAACAGCGAGCTGAGCGCGAGTCTCGCCATGAACGGGCTCGTCTCCACGGTGATGATGGCGACGCTGGTGGTCGGGCCGTTCTACCTGTCACGCGCGCTCGGCCTGGGCGAGGCGGCGGTCGGAATCGTCCTGGCGATGGGCCCGATCATTTCGGCATTGAGCGGTGTCCCGGCGGGACGCGGCGTCGACCGCTGGGGTGCGCCCGCCATGACCACCGCGGGGCTGGTCGTCATGGCCGCGGGGTTGTCGGCACTCGCGCTGCTCCCTGGGGTATTCGGCGTGGCGGGCTACCTTGCCGCCATCGCCCTCCTGACCCCCGGCTACCAGCTCTTCCAGGCGGCCAACAACACGGCCGTGATGAGGAATGTCGCGCCAGATCAGCGCGGCGTCATTGCCGGCCTGCTCAGCCTGTCGCGCAATCTCGGGCTGGTCAGCGGGGCATCCGCCATGGGCGCCGTGTTCGTGCTCGCAGCGGGGACGAGCGACATCGCCTCGGCACACCCCGGCGCCGTGGCCAGCGGCATGCGCTTCACCTTCGCCGCCGCGACACTGCTGATCGTCGTCGCGCTCGCCATCGGGGCGGCAAGCCGTGCCCTCGCGCCCCGCCCCGCGCTCGATGCGGCCCGGAAAGAGGCATGAGGCAGGCGGGGCGCCCGTGCCGGGGCCGGTTCGGCAAAGGTCAGACGGCGTTCAGGAAGCCGGCAATCCGCGCCACCACCCGGTCTTCCTGTTCGCGGTGCGGCATGTGGCCGAGGCCCGGCAGGATGTCGAGCTGCACCGGGCCGCTCACCCTGGCCGCGATGCGTTCGGGCTGGTCGGTCGATCCGTACTCGTCCTCGCTGCCGTGCATCACCAGGCTCGGGCATCTCACCCCCGGCAAGACGTCGTGCAGCGACCAATCGGCGAAATCCGGCGCCAGCCGGTATCGATCCAGGCGTTCAGCACCCAGTCCGCCTTGTCGCCGTGATAGCGCTGCAGCCGCGTGAAGTGCTCGGCCTGCCGGAACATCTCCCGGGCCTCGCGGATGCCGGCCCGCGTGCGTTCTTCGACGAACGCCTGGGCGGACAGCGTGACCAGGGCATCGCAGGCCGCGGCATGGCTGGCCGCGCAATGCACGGCCATGCAGCCGCCGACGCTATGCCCGATGGCGACGAAGCGCTCGAAGCCGAAATGCCGCTGCACCGCGGAGAAGACATCGCGCGCCTCGGCGGCGATGAAATCTCGGCCCGGTTCGCCACGGCGTGTATCGGATTGACCGTACCCGAGCCGGTCGTAGGCGATCACCACCCGCCCTGATTTTTGCGCGAGCATGCCCGGAAAGGATCGCCACAGGGCGATGCAGCCGAGCGAATCGTGCAACAGGACGATGGGCGCACGCGCGCCGTCGCCGCTCTCCGGACGCCAGCAGCGCGCGAAAAGGCGGCCTTGGTCGGTGTCGATCCAGTGATCGATGATCGAATAGTGTGGTTTGTTCATGATGGCTCACTCGCCTAACCGATGACGCAGCAGGCCCACCGGGCAATGCCGATCATCACGGTCGGAAGAACGGGCAGGCCGGCAGGCCCGGATACCTTGCCATACTCCCCGTGGCGGCACCAGGAAAACCCCGGTGGAAACCATGCCGTAGCGGCACGGTCCGGCGCAGCCCATCCCCAGCCGGGTGCGCGTGAGGAAGCCGCCTGCCGCCTTAACCCGACTCGAGGCCGTGGCGGCAGGAAGAACGGGCGCCGGTTCGATCTCAGCGCGCCTCCGATACCCCTTCCAGCGTCATACCACGCGTTTCCACCCCGAGCAGATAGACCGCGGCCGCCGCCAGCGCAAAGCAGGTGGTGCCGAGCAGGAACACCCCGCCCTGCCCCCACAGCGGCAGGATCAGCCCGACCAGGGTCGGCCCGAGCAAGGCGCCGACACGGCCCACCGCCGAGGCGCAGCCGGAACCGGTGGCGCGCGCGTGGGTGCCGTACAACTCCGGCGTGTAGGTGTAGAGCACCGCCCACATCCCGAATAGGAAGAACTGCATGACGAGGCCGGAGGCGATCAGCGCGGTTTCATTGCCGCTGCCCTGCGCCATCTGACCATAGACGTAGATCATGGCGGCGCCCCCCAACAAGGCGGCGATGCAGGTGGGCTTGCGCCCCCAGCGTTCCACCAGCCAGGCGGCGGTGAGAAAACCGGGAATGCCGCCCAGCGAGATCCACACCGTGTACAGCACCGATTTGGTGACCTGGTAGCCGGATTGCTGCATCAGCGCGCTAAGCCAGGTGGTCAGGCTGTAGAAACCCAACAGCGCGAGGAACCACAGCAGCCACACCATCACGGTGCGGCTGCGCTGGCGCGGCGTCCACAAGGCGGCGAACGAGCCCTTGCCGGCGGCGGCCCCACCCGATTGCAGCGCCTGCGGCGCCGGCAGCGAGATCAGTCCCAGGCTGGCGATGACCTTGCGCTCGATCTGCGCGATCACGCTCTCGGCGCGGGCGTGCTGCCCGGCGCTCTCCAGCCAGCGCGGCGATTCGGGCACCCACTGCCGCACCACCAGCAGGAACAACGCCGGCACCGCGCTGATCAGGAACACCGTGCGCCAGCCGTGCTCTTGCAGAATCCAATACGACAGCAAACCGGCGGTAATGAAGCCCAGCGGCCAGAAGCCGTCCATCAGGGCGATGTAGCGCCCGCGCTGGCGCGCCGGAATCAGCTCGGCCAGCAGCGTCTGCGCCACCGGAAACTCCATGCCCATGCCGACACCGAGCAGCAGGCGGTAGCCGAACAGCTGTTCCGGCGTGGCGGCGGTCGAGCACAGATAACTCGCTACGCCCCACAGCACCATGCTGCTCTGCAGTACCGGGGTGCGGCCGAAACGGTCGGCCAGCAGGCCGGAGAGCACGGCGCCACCCACCATGCCGAGGAAGCTGGCGCTGCCGATGAAACCGGCCTGGGCGCTGCTCAGCTGGAATTCGGTCTTGATCGAACCCAACACGAAGGTCATCAGGCCGAGGTCGACGGAATCGAAGAAGAACGCCAGGGCGATGATGGAGAGGATCAGGCGGTGGTAGCCGCTCATCGGCAGCAGCTCGAGGCGGGCAGCGACGCTGTGGGCGCCTCGCGGGGAGGCAGGGGGGTGCTTCATAGTGGTTCTCCTGTGAGGATGCGAACGGGTGTGGAAACGCGCGGAACACGACGGTGACAATTGCGACTAGACTCGGCCAGCTTTCGTCGGGGCGATTGGTGAATTGCGATCGTCATATGGAAATTTTCGACAAAAGCGATCGGCATGACGACTGTGCCGCGCCGCGCCGGCGCCACGCCCGCACCTTGGCGAGTGTCGCCGCAGAAGGGGTTGACGTCGGAAACAGACAGGTGGCCGGAGGGGGTGACGTGGCTCAATCTAGGTCGTATAAAGGCGCGTTGCGGCATGAGCCAAAGACAGCCACGCAAGGGTCAACGACAAAGGAGCTACAGTGAGCGACAACATTCTGCGAAGCTATATCGGTGGACGATATATCGACAACCCGTCCCTGCCGCTGGTGGACAACATCAACCCGGCCACCGGTGAGGTGATCTGCCGTGTGCAGCAGGCCGGCGAGGCCGAGGTACAGCTGGCGATCGAGACTGCGCGCCAAGGCTTCGAAGTGTGGTCGGCCATGACCGGTGCCGAGCGCGGCCGCATCCTCAACCGTGCGGTACAGATTCTGCGCGAACGCAACCGCGAACTGGCCGAGTTGGAAGTGCGCGACAACGGCAAGCCGATCCAGGAGGCCGAGGTGGTGGACGTGTTGTCCGGTGCCGATTGCATCGAATACTTCGCCGGGCTGGCCGCCAGCATCCACGGCCAGCAGTTCCCGCTCAAGGGCGCCTTCGCCTACACCCGGCGCGAACCGCTCGGCATCTGCTTCGGCATCGGCGCCTGGAACTACCCGCTGCAGATCGCCTGCTGGAAATCCGGCCCGGCGCTGGCCTGCGGCAACGCGATGATCTACAAACCGGCGTCGCTCACCCCGATGACGGCGGCCAAGTTGGCCGAAATCTATACCGAGGCCGGCGTGCCGGACGGCGTGTTCAACGTGATCCAGGGCACCTCGGCGGCGGCGCGCCAGCTGATCGCCCACCCCGAGGTGGCCAAGGTGTCGATCACCGGCTCGGTGGACACCGGCAAGGCGATCATGGCCGACGCCGCCAAGACGCTGAAGCGCATCACCATGGAGCTGGGCGGCAAGTCGCCACTGGTGATCTTCGACGACGCCGATCTCGACCAGGCGGTTTCGGCGGCGATGCTGGCCAACTTCTACACCCAGGGCGAAATCTGCACCAACGGCACGCGCGTGTTCGTGCACGACTCGATCTACGACGCCTTCCTTGAGAAGCTGGTGAGCCGCACCCGCAAGCTCAAGATCGGCGACCCGATGGACCCGGCAACCCAGGTAGGCGCGCAGGTGTCCAAGAGCCATGCGGACAGCGTGATGCAGTACGTCGAGCTGGGCAAGGCCGAAGGCGCCGGGCTGCTGGCCGGCGGCAACCGCGTGACGGTGCCGGGCTGCGAGGGCGGCAACTTCATCGCGCCGACCATCTTCGCCGACTGCACCGACGACATGAGCATCGTGCGCGAGGAGATTTTCGGGCCGGTGATGTCGGTGCTGCGCTTCAGCGATGAAGACGAGGTGATCCGCCGCGCCAACGACACCCGCCTGGGGCTCGCCGCCGGGGTGTTCACCAAGGACATCTCGCGCGCACACCGCGTGGTCGGCAAACTGCAGGCCGGCGTGTGCTGGATCAACAACTACAACATCACCCCGATCGAGATGCCGTTCGGCGGCCTGAAGGAGTCCGGCATCGGCAGCGAGAACAGCCTGGTGACGCTGGACCACTACACCCAACTCAAGAGCGTGTACGTGGAGCTGTCCGGCGTGGCCTGCCCGTACGAATGAGCCACTGACAACAACCGTCCTGGCGTTGTGGCGCTGGCGAGCGAATCCCGCGCCGGGATTCGCTCCACGCTTGGGGCGGACGAGCGACATGTCGCGGTGCAGACACATCGGCCATGCCTCGTGTCTGCGGCGCCGCTTAGCCAGGTCCGCCACGCCAGGGTGTGTTAGCGACTCGCTACGAAGAGAAGAGTGATGAAAACGGAATTCGACTACATCATCGTCGGCGCCGGTTCGGCCGGCTGCGTGCTGGCCGCGCGCCTGACCGAGGACGCCGACGTCAGCGTGCTGCTGCTGGAAGCCGGCGGCCCGGACTGGCGGCTCGACTGGCGCACCCAGATGCCGGCCGCGCTGGCCTACCCGCTGCAGGGCACGACCTACAACTGGGCCTACACCACCGAGCCCGAGCCGTTCATGAACAACCGTATCATGACCCAGGGCCGCGGCAAGGGCCTGGGCGGCTCGTCGCTGATCAACGGCATGGTCTACATCCGCGGCAACGCGCTGGACTACGACGGCTGGGCCGAGAACCAGGGGCTGGAAGACTGGAGCTATCTGGACTGCCTGCCCTACTTCCGCAAGGCGGAGACCTACGACAAGGGCGCCAACGACTACCACGGCGGCAGCGGTCCGCTGCACGTCACCACGCCGAAGGCCGACGTCAGCCCGCTGTTCGAGGCCTTCATCCAGGCCGGCGAGCAGGCCGGCTACCCGCGCACCGACGACCTGAACGGCTACCGCCAGGAAGGCTTCGGCCCGATGGACCGCACCACCACGGCGGACGGCAAGCGCTGCTCCACCTCGCGCGCCTACCTCGACGAGGCGAAGGAGCGCGCCAACCTGACGGTGCAGACCCGCGCCCTGGCCGACCGCATCCTGTTCGAGGGCTCGCGCGCCGTCGGCATGCGCTACATCCAGGGCGACCAGCCCAGGGAAGCGCGCGCGCGGCGCGAGGTGATCGTCAGCAACGGCGCCATCGCCAGTCCGCAGCTCTTGCTGCGCTCCGGCGTCGGCAACGCCGACGAGCTGAAGGCGATGGGCATCCAGGCGGTCGTCCACCTGCCCGGCGTCGGCGAGAACCTGCAGGACCACCTCGAGATGTACGTCCAGTTCGAGTGCAAGCAGCCGGTGTCGCTCTACCCGGCGCTGCAATGGTGGAACAAGCCCGGCATCGGCCTCGAGTGGTACCTGAAGGGCACCGGGCCCGGCGCCAGCAACCACTTCGAGGCGGGCGGTTTCATCCGCAGCGACGCCTCGTTCGCCTGGCCCAACCTGCAGTACCACTTCCTGCCGCTGGCGGCCAACTACGACGGCAGCAATGCGGTGAAGGCGCACGGCTTCCAGTGCCACGTCGGCTCGATGCGCTCGACCAGCACCGGCTACGTCAAGCTCAAGAGCCGCGACCCGCGCGACAAGCCGCGCCTGCTGTTCAACTACATGGCCGACCCGGTGGACTGGAAGGAATTCCGCGCCGGGGTGCGCCTGACGCGCGAGATCATCAACCAGAAGGCGATGGACCCGTTCCGGGGCAAGGAGATCCAGCCCGGCATCGGCGCCAAGAGCGACGCCGAGATCGACGCCTTCGTGAAGAGCCATGCCGAGACGGCGCTGCACCCGTCCTGCACCTGCAAGATGGGCGACGCCAGCGACCCGATGGCGGTGGTGAACAACGAGGGCCTGGTGCACGGCCTCTCGGGCTTACGCGTGGTGGACGCCTCGATCATGCCGCGCGTGGTCACCGGCAACCTCAATGCGCCGACCATCATGATGGCCGAGAAGATCGCCGACAAAATCCGCGCCCGCACGCCGCTGGCGCGCTCGCAGGCGCCCTACTTCGTCGCCGACGGCGCCCCGCCCAAGCTGGGCCAGGCGGGCGGCAAGAAGAAAGGCGGCGGCGGGCTGCTGCTCTACCCGCCCAAGGTGGCGGCGCGGGGCTGAGGCGCTTAGGCACGGCACACCGGACACAACCGGCGCATCGCTGACACGATGCGCCGGTTTTTTTGTGCGGGCTTCGGCCAACCCTGGCTGCGGGACGTCGACCTCAGCCGATGGGTTGCGCTGCGCTTCACCATCCTGCGTGTTGTGCCACAAAAAAGCCGGAGCACTGGATGATCGGTGCGCCGGCTGTGTCTTGCCCGGCTTCGGCCAACCTTGGCAGCGGGGCGTCGACCTCGGCCGATGGGTTACGCTGCGCTTCACCCAGCCTGCGCCCTGCGCCACAAAAAAAGCCGGCGCGCCGAGTGATCGGTGCGCCGGCTGTGTCTTGCCGGGCTTCGGCCAACGTTTGCCCTCTCTCGCGTCCTCAGCCTTGCAATGCCGCGGTGTGGAAGCGCAGGTGCTCTTCGATGAAGCTGGCGATGAAGTAGTAGCTGTGGTCGTAGCCCGGCTGCAGACGCAGCGTCAGCGGATAGCCGGCCTTGTCGGCGGCCTGGCGCAGCGCCTCGGGGTGCAGCTGGGTGGCGAGGAAGTCGTCGGCGTCGCCCTGGTCGACCAGCAGCGGCAGGCGCTCCTCGGCACTCGCCAGCAGCAGCGAGGCATCCCACTCGCGCCAGCGGCTGCGCTCGGGGCCGAGGTAGCCGCTGAACGCCTTTTCGCCCCACGGGCAGTTGACCGGGTTGGTGATCGGCGCGAACGCCGACACCGAGCGGTAGCGTCCCGGATTGCGCAGCGCGCACACCAGCGCGCCGTGGCCGCCCATGGAGTGCCCGGAGACCGCGCGCCGGCCGTCCACCGGGAACACCGCCTCGATCAGCGCCGGCAGCTCGTGCACCACGTAGTCGTGCATGCGGTAGTGGGCGGACCACGGCGCCTGGGTGGCGTTGAGGTAGAAGCCGGCACCGAGGCCGAAGTCCCAGCCGCCGGCCGGGTCGCCCGGCACGCCCTCGCCGCGCGGGCTGGTATCGGGCGCCACCAGCGCGATGCCCAGCTCGGCCGCCACGCGCTGCGCGCCGGCCTTCTGCATGAAGTTCTCGTCGGTGCAGGTCAGCCCGGACAGCCAGTACAGCACCGGCACCCGCGCCTCGGGGTTGGCCGAAGGCGGCAGGTAGATGGAGAAGTGCATGGTGCAGTTGAGCATGCTGGAGTGGTGCGCGTAGCGCTTGTGCCAGCCGCCGAAGCTCTTGTTGCACGACACCAGTTTCAGGGTATCGGTCATCGTCTTGGCCTTGTGTGTTGCAGGGAAAGGAATGCCTGTTTCAGCTGGCGAGTGAGTGTCGTAGGATGGGTGACGCACCGCGAAACCCATCATCATCGATGGGTTTCGGGACCTTGTCCCTCCACCCATCCCCAGATATGCACCTGGCACAGGGACCACCGCCCGCTGGAGCAGGCAGGCAAAACCTGTTCACGATCTGTCGCGAGCACCCCTCAGCGGGGTGAAGAGCAGCACATGAGCCCCGATCAGGGGCGCGCAGCAGGATCGTGAGCCGGTTTTCAACGATCGAACAGGATCACGGAACGGATGCTCTTCCCTTCGTGCATCAGGTCGAAGGCGGTGTTGATGTCGTCCAGCCCCATGGTGTGGGTGATGAAGGTGTCGAGCTCGAACTCGCCCTTCATGTAGCGGTCGACGTAGCTCGGCAGCTCGGAGCGGCCGCGCACGCCGCCGAAGGCCGAACCGCGCCACACGCGCCCGGTCACCAGCTGGAACGGACGAGTGCTGATCTCTTCCCCTGCGCCGGCCACACCGATGATCACCGACTCGCCCCAGCCCTTGTGGCAGCACTCGAGCGCCGAGCGCATCACCTTGACGTTGCCGATGCATTCGAACGAGTAGTCCACGCCGCCGTCGGTCAGATCGACGATCACTTCCTGGATCGGACGATCGTAGTCGAGCGGGTTGATCACCTCGGTGGCGCCCAGCTGCTTGGCGATCTCGAACTTGTCTGGGTTGATGTCGATGCCGATGATGCGGCTGGCCTTGGCCATCACCGCGCCGATGATCGCCGACAGGCCGATGCCACCCAGGCCGAAGATGGCCACGGTGGAGCCCGGCTCGACCTTGGCGGTGTTCATCACCGCGCCCATGCCGGTGGTGACGCCGCAGCCCAGCAGGCACACCTTCTCCAGCGGGGCTTCCTTGCTGATCTTGGCGACGGCGATCTCCGGCAGCACGGTGTACTCGGAGAAGGTCGAGGTGCCCATGTAGTGGTAGATCGGCTTGCCGTCCTTCGAGAAGCGGCTGGTGCCGTCCGGCATCAGGCCCTTGCCCTGCGTGGCGCGGATCGCCTGGCACAGGTTGGTCTTGCCCGACAGGCAGAACTTGCACTTGCCGCATTCCGGGGTGTAGAGCGGGATGACGTGGTCGCCCGGCTTCACCGAGGTCACGCCCGGGCCGACTTCCTCGACGATGGCGCCGCCCTCGTGGCCGAGAATGGCCGGGAAGATGCCTTCCGGATCGGCGCCGGACAGGGTGTAGGCGTCGGTGTGGCAGACGCCGGTCGCCACCATGCGCAGCAGCACCTCGCCCTCTTTCGGGCCTTCCACATCCACCAGCTCGATTTCCAGCGGGCGCTTGGCGCCCCAGGCCACGGCGGCACGCGATTTGATCATGATGTTCTCCACGGTAAGAAGTTATCTCGACAGTATCGGTTGCCCTCTCCGGGTTTAAAAGGCGATTTTCGGGAAACATTATTGCCACTGAGGGATAATGGGCGACTCGAGGAAAGGATGGGCATGGACAACTGGGAAGGCATAGCGGAATTCGTCGCGGTGGCCGAGTGCGGCAGCTTCTCGCGCGCGGCCGAGCGGCTCAGGGTGTCGTCGTCGCACGTCAGCCGCCAGGTGATGCGGCTGGAAGAACGGCTGCAGGCGCGGCTGTTCTATCGCAGCACGCGCAAGGTCAGTCTGACCGAGGCCGGCCAGACCTTCTTTGCCCACTGCCAGCAACTGCAGGAGGCGCGCGACGAGGCGTTTCTCGCCGTCAACGCACTGCACAGCAGCCCCAAGGGCCTGCTGCGCATGACCTGCGCCGTCACCTACGGCGAGCGCTTCGTGGTGCCGCTGGTGAACGACTTCATGGCCGGGCACCCGCAGCTCTCGGTGGAGATCGAGCTCACCAACCGCACCGCCGACCTGCTGCACGAGGGCTTCGACCTCGCCATCCGCCTGGGCCAGCTGGCCGACTCCAGCCTGGTCGCCACGCGCCTGGCACCCCGCACCATGCACCTGTGCGCCGCCCCCGCCTACCTGGCGCACCATGGCACGCCGCACACGCTGGGCGAGCTCTCGCGCCACCAGTGCCTGATCGGCACCTCGTCGGTATGGAGCTTCCGCCTCGACGGCCGTCCCTGGCACTTCAAGCCGCAGGGACGCTGGCGCTGCAACAGCGGACAGGCGGTGCTGGACGCCGCGCTGCGCGGCTTCGGCCTGTGCCAGCTGCCGGACTACTACGTGCGCGAGCCGCTGCGCCAGGGGCGGCTGGTGGAACTGCTGCCGGCGCACACCCCGCCCAACACCGCGGTGTGGGCGGTCTACCCGCAGCAGCGCCACCTCTCGGCCAAGCTGCGGCTGATGGTCGACCATCTGCGCGAGGGCACTGGCCAAGCTGCCGGAGTACCGCTGACCCGGCGGCGGCACCGCGCAGGTTGGCCGAAGACCGGGTGCCGCCTTACTCCCCGGACGACGGCGGTTCCATGGCCAGTTCATGGCGCAGCCGTTCCAGCGAACCGTCCTGGCGCATCACGGCCAGCCCGGCGTTGAACTCGGCCAGGCGCTGTTCCCAGCCGGGCACGCGCCGCGAGAACCCGACGTAGAGCGGCAGCGAGTAGACCGGCGGCTCCAGCCACACCAGCCGCCCGCGCTGCTCCGGCAGGCGGTAGCGCAGCAGGTAGCTGGCCACCCCCTTGTCGATCAGCGCCAGGTCGACGCGCCCCGCCGCCAGCTTGCGCAGGTTGGCTTCGTCATCGATAGCCTCCTCGGTCCGCAGCCGCGCGGCCTCGACATTGGGTGGCTTGAGGTAGCCGCGCACCACGCCGATGGTGAGCGAGCGAAGCCGCGGCAGGCGGCGCACGTCGTGGCGCCGATCGACACGCGCGTAGAAGCCGACCACGTTGTCCACCAGCGGCTGACTGTACGCCAGGAACGCCTCGCGCTCCCTGGAGTGCCACAGGCCGACGACGCCGTCGCTGCTGCCCTCCTTGGCCTCGTACAGGGCACGCGCCCAGGGGCGGTACTGGATCACCACCTGAAGCCCGGCGCGGCGGAACGCCTCCACGGCGATGGCGGTGGCGATGCCCTGCCGCGGCAGCGAGGGGCTGGTATAGGGCGGGTATTCGGTGGACAGCAGGGTCAGGGGCGCGCCCGGGCACAGCGCAGCGAGCGTGCCCAGCAGCAGCGCCGCCAGCCCCTTGCGACCGGCACGCACGATCCATCCGCTCACCGCATCGTTTGGCATGGCGTTTTTCCCGCGGCGCTCCCGTGCCGGCCAAAACGGGGCCGGTGGCCGCTCCTTTCAGTCTAGCGCCCTGATTTTGCAGGCAACAGCTCGGCATCAACCTCGTTTTCCTCCCACGTCGGCCACCCGGCCGTCACCTCGCCCCGGAACGCGCCGCTCGGGTGCGAACAGGCTCTTGGCGGCCGCGTCCTTGTTCTATCTTGAAACTGTGAGCCTGCGCCGGCCACGCCCTCCATCCACCGAGACCCTTCTTCTCGATGAAACACAGCATCGGCTTTCGCCTCAACCTGTTGTTCGTGCTGCTGGTCACGGCGGTGCTGAGCGTGTCCGGCTGGCTGACCTACCTCAACACCCGCCAGCAGCTGGAGCAGCAGTACAGCGAAGCACGCCGCGCGGTGCAGCAGCGTCTGCGCACCAACCTACCCTTGCCGATCTGGAACCTCGACACGGCGTTGCTGCAGCAGAACCTGACGGCAGAGCTGACCAGCCCGGTCGAGCGCATCGCGGTGTACGAGGAAAACGGCAAGCTGCTGCTGGCGCGCGGCGCGGAGCCGGTCGAGGCGGCGGCCGCCGAGCGGCTCGACGTGCCGCTCGCCCTCAAGCAGTTCAACCAGACCCACGCCCTCGGCCACGCCCGCGTGTGGCTGTCGCGCGCCAGCATCGAGGCGCAGTTGAGCAGCCAGGTGTTGAACCGCGTGGCCGAAATCCTGGCGCTGGACGCGGTGCTGCTGATCGCCCTCTCGATCGCGTTGCGTCTCATGGTGCTGAACCCGCTGGAGACGCTGAAGGACGCCCTGGCGCTGGCGGCCGAACACCAGGGCGGCGAGGACAGCCTCACCCTGCTCACCGAGCGCCAGGACGAATTCGGCGACGTGGTGCGCAGCTTCAACCGCATCGCCCAGCGCCTGGCCGAAGACGTGGAAAAGGGACGCCAGGCCGAGGCCGAGATCCGCCTGGCCTACGACAACCTCAAGCAGGCCCAGGCCACGCTGATGCAGAGCGAGAAGCTGGCGGCGCTGGGCGGGCTGGTCGCCGGCATCGCGCACGAGATCAACACCCCGGTCGGCATCACCCTCACCTGCGCCAGCCTGCTCGGCGACAAGACGCGCCAGCTCGCCGGCCAGCTGGAGGCGGGGCAGCTGAAAAAATCCGACGTGCAGGGCTACGTGCAGACGGCGAGCGAAAGCGTCGGGCTGATCCAGGTCAACGCCGAGCGCGCGGCGCACCTGGTGCAGAGCTTCAAGCAGGTGGCGGTGGACCAGATGAGCGAGGAGCGCCGCGAGTTCGATCTCGCCGGCTACCTGCACGAAGTCATCGCCAGCCTGCGCCCCAAGTTCAAGCACAGCGCCATCCGCGTCAGCATCGACTGCGCCGAGGGCATCCGTCTCGACAGCTACCCCGGCGCGCTGGCCCAGATCATCACCAATCTGCTGGTCAACTCGCTCACCCACGCCTTCGACGAGGGACAGCCGGGCGAGGTCACGATCCGGGCACAACAGTTGGGCGGCGAGATCGCGCTGGAATTCGCCGACAACGGCAAGGGCATCGCGCCGGAGAACCTGCCGCGCGTGTTCACGCCGTTTTTCACCACGCGGCGCAGCGCCGGCGGGAGCGGATTGGGGCTGCACATTGTCTATAACATCGTCACCGGTAAATTAGGTGGACGGTTGCAGGTGGAGAGCCGGCCCAACGCGGGCACGCGCTTCACCCTGCAGTTTCCGGCGGTGGCGCCGGCGGTCAGCGAGGGCAAGGGATGAACAGCGCCGAAACGGTAACGAGCCAGGAAGACTGGCTGATCGAGGACGAAGCGGGCACCACGCCGCCACCTCCCCTGCTGCGCCCCTGGCGCGTGCTGGTGGTGGACGACGAGCCGGACGTGCACGCGGTGACCCGCCTGACGCTGCAGGGCGTCAGCTACAAGGACCGCGCCGTCGAACTCCTGAGCGCCTACAGCGCCAAGGAAGGCATGGATATCCTGCGCACGGAAACGGATATCGCGCTGGTGCTGCTCGACGTGGTGATGGAGAGCGACCACGCCGGGCTGGAGATGGTGCGCGAAGTGCGCGAAGGGCTGGGCAACCGCCTGGTGCGCATCGTGCTGCGCACCGGCCAGCCGGGCCAGGCGCCGGAACAGGAGGTGATCGTCTCCTACGACATCAACGACTACAAGGCCAAGACCGAACTCACCGCGCAGAAGCTGTTCACCACCGTGATCGCCTCGCTGCGCGCCTACGAGAGCCTGTTCATCATCGAACGCAGCCGCCAGGGGCTGGACGCCATCCTGGCCGCCACCTCCAACCTGTACCAGATCCAGTCGCTGCGCGAGTTCGCCTCGGGCGTGCTGCGCCAGATCAGCGCCATCCTCGACGTCGGCACCGACGGCGTGCTGTGCGTCTGCGAGGACGCCGCCATCGCCGGCGGCACGCTGCAGGTGATCGCGGCCACCGGCCTGTTTGCCGAGCTGCAGCAGCGCGGGCAGCTCGACAGCAGCAGCGCCATCTTCCAGGCCATGCAACAGGCCACCGAGAAGCACAGCTGCATTTTCAACCACCCCGGCTCGGTGCTGTATTTCGACACCCACTCGCGGCGCACCTTCGTGATCTACTTCACCCCGCCGCGCCCGCTGTCCGAGGTGGACCAGGAGCTGCTCAAGGTGTACTGCAACCGCATCGCCGCCGCCTTCGACAACCTCTACTACCACACCCAGATGAAGAACGCCCAGGAGGCCACCGTGGTGGCGCTGGCCGACCTCGCCGAATACCGCGACAGCACCACCGGCGACCACGTGCTGCGGGTGCAGCGGCTGACCGACGCCATCGCCCACCGCATGGCGGCCAAGGGACTGCACCCCGACATCCTGACGCCGAGTTTTCTCGAGATGGTGGGCATGGCGAGCATCCTGCACGACGTCGGCAAGGTCGGCACCCCCGACCTGATCCTGCACAACCCGAGCAAGCACAACCCGGAAGAGTGGGAGGTGATGAAGCAGCACGCCAGCATCGGCGCCAAGATCCTGGAGAAGTCCGCCAGCATGGTGGAGGGCGAGAGCTACCTGTCGATCGGCGCGCAGATCGCCGCCGGCCATCACGAGTACTACAACGGCAAGGGCTATCCCAACGGGGTGGCCGGCAGCGCGATTCCGCTGGCGGCGCGCATCGTCGCGGTGGTGGACGTGTTCGATGCCCTGCTCTACCGCCGCCCCTACAAGGAACCGTGGCCCTTGCCGGATTCGGTCGCCTACATCCGCGACCACGCAGGCGAACACTTCGACCCCGAGGTGGTGGAAATCTTTCTCGAGCTGATCCGGGAAGAACACCCCGACCTGGTGCTGCCGCCGGCGAAGGCGGCGTGAGGGGGGCGGGCTATTCGAAGGTTGGCCGAAGCCCCGCCCCAAAGCTTGTGAAAGAAATCGTCGCGAGCGTCCCTCAGCGGGGTGAAGAGCAGCACAGGAACCGGAATGGACTGGAGTCCATGAGGATTCCGCATCGCAGAGCGAATGCAAGATTTGCACGCAGAGCACATGAGCCCCGATCAGGGATGCGCAGCAGATTTACTCACAAGCGCTCACCCCTTGATGCAGATCTTCGGTCTCAGAAACGCCACGCGCCGCGCCAGCCCGGCCGCCTCGGTCACGTCCGCCACGCGGTCGACGTCCTTGTACGCCCCCGGCGCCTCTTCCGCCGCGCCGCGCAGCGAGCCGGTGCGGATCAGGATGCCCTGCGCCGCCAGATCGTCCAGCAGCTGCCGGCCGTGCCAGAACTTCAGCGCCTGGTGGCGGCTCATGGCGCGCCCGGCGCCGTGGCTGGCCGAGGCGAAGGCGTGGTTCTGCCCGGGCGGATTGCCGGCCAGAATGTAGGAGCCGGTGCCCATGCTGCCGCCGATGATCACCGGCTGACCGACCGCGCAGTAGGCGTCGGGCAGGCCGGCGTGCCCCGCACCGAAGGCGCGCGTCGCGCCCTTGCGGTGCACGTACAGCGTGCGTTCGCGCCCCTCCACGCGGTGCCGCTCCACCTTGCAGGTGTTGTGTGACACGTCGAACAGCGTGTCGAGACGGGCGATCGGCCAATAGCGCGCCAGCACGCCCCGCGTCAGCGCGGCCAGTATCTGGCGGTTGGCCAGCGCGCAGTTGATGGCGCTGTTCATCGCGCCCAGGTAGTGCTGCCCGACCTCGGAGCGGATCGGCGCGCAGGCGAGTTCGCGGTCCGGCAGCGTCAGGCCGAGGCTGGCCGCCGACTTGGCCAGCAGCAGCAGGTAATCGGTGCCGATCTGGTGCCCGAGCCCGCGCGAGCCGCAGTGGATCGACACCAGCACCTGCCCCACCCGGAGGCCGAAGGCCGCCGCCGCAGCCTCGTCGTGAATGCGGTCCACCACCTGCACTTCCAGGTAATGGTTGCCGGAGCCCAGCGTCCCCATCTCGCCCAGCTGGCGCTTCTTGGCCAGGTCCGATACCCAGCCCGGCTCGGCGCCGCCGACACAGCCCTGCTCCTCGATGTAGGGCAGATCGTCGGCCGATCCGAAACCCTGTGCCACCGCCCAGTGCGCGCCCTGCCGCATCACCTGTTCGAGTTCCCTGACGGACAGCCGCAGCCGCCCCTCTTCGCCGACCCCGGCCGGGATCTCTCGGAACAGGCTGTCGGCCAGGTGGTGCCGTTGCGGCGCCAGCTGCTCCCAGCTCAGGTCGGTGCGCAGGCAGCGGATGCCGCAGGAGATATCGAAGCCCACGCCGCCCGCCGACACCACCCCGCCGGCGTCGGCGTCGAAGGCGGCCACGCCGCCGATCGGAAAGCCGTAGCCCCAGTGCGCGTCGGGCATGGTCATCGCCGCGCCCACCAGCCCCGGCAGCCGCGCCACGTTGCAGATCTGCTCCAGCACCTTGTCGTCCATGCCGCGCAACAGCTCGGCGTCGGCGAACAGCCGCACCTCGCCGCCCGCCTCGGCGCGGGACGGCGCCAGCGTCCACTCGTACGGCCCAGCCTGCCGCAAGCGCGCGATATCCATCATTACACCTCCTGGCCACCATCGCTAAAACCTGTTCAGGAGCCGTCGCGAGCGGCCCTCAGCGAGGTGAAGAACAGCGCAGAAACCGGAATGGACAAGGAGTCCATGAGGATTTCGAGCAGTGCATGAGCCCCGATCAGGGCAGCGCAGCAGGATCATGGACAGGTTTTTACACGTCCACCACACAGCGCGCCCTCCACCCGCCCTCCTGCGGCGTCAGCGAGAGCTGCGTCAGGGTGGCGCCCTTGACCTCGACGCCGCGCTCCAGTTCCGCCGTCCACGGCTGCCCCGCCGCCACGCCGTGCCAGCGGCTGCCGTCGCGCCGGAGCCGGAAGCGGCACCACACCAGGCGCCGGCTCTGCGCCTCCGCCAGCAGCAGGTTGAGCCAGGTCACCAGCGCCAGCTCCGGGTCGGCCTCCTCGAAGTCCAGCTCCAGCTGCTGCTCCGGGCGCAAAACGGCGAGATCGGTCATCACCGCGAACATCGCCTCGGCCGCCGCCTCCATCGCCGCCTCGGGGGTCGCCCCGCAGGCCTCGATGCCAAGGTCGGCGTCGTGGTCGAAATAGCCGTAGCGCGGCGTTGTCGTCGCCGCCGGCGTATCGGGTGGGGCCATGGCATCGCCTCCCGCCCCGCTCCCGTCCGGGAGCGGGCATCGTGAATCCTTCATTATATGAAGCCGCCCGGACGACGGCGGCCGCGCCCCCGCACCGGCCGCCACGGTCGAAAAACCGTCGCTTTCCGCCCCGCCAGCGCCACGGCGGGCTAGCCTATGAAGTGGGAGCGAACGGCAAGGAGAGCGCGATGACCACCCTGGCGCTAGCGGGCGACGTGATGCTGGGACGGCTGGTGAGCGATATCGTGATCAAGAACCCGCCGGCCCAGCCCTGGGGCGATCTGCTGCCGATCATGGCCAGCGCCGACGCCCGCCTCGTCAACCTGGAATGCGCCATCACCCGGCACCGCCAGCGTTGGACGCGCACCGACAAGATGTTCCACTTCCGCGCCGACCCACGGGTGATCGAGGTGCTGCGCGCGGCGCGCATCGACGCCGTCGCGCTCGCCAACAACCACGTGCTCGATTACAACGAGGCCGGCCTGCTCGACACCCTGCAGCATCTCGACCGCGCCGGCATCGCCCACGCCGGCGCCGGCCACGACCTGGCCGAAGCCTGCCAGCCGGCGCTGATCGAGGCCGGCGGCTGCCGCGTGGCGCTGATCGCCATCACCGACAACGAATCGCCGTTCGCCGCCACGAGCGAGCGCCCCGGCACGCGCTACCTGCCGATCGACCCGGCTAGCCTGCCGGCGCTGCAACAGCAGGTGCGGGCCGCGCGGGACGCCGGTGCGGCGCTGGTGGTGCTGTCCTGCCACTGGGGGCCGAACATGGTCGAGCGCCCGCCGGCGCACTTCCGCGCTTTCGCCCGCGCCGCCGTCGACCTGGGGGTGGACCTGTTCCACGGCCACAGCGCCCACCTGTGCCAGGGCGTCGAGATTCACCACGGCAAGCCCATCCTGTACGACACCGGCGACTTCCTCGACGACTACGCGGTCGATCTGTGGTGGCGCAACGACTGGAGCTTCCTGTTTCTGGTGACGTTCGAGCACGGCCGACTGACGCGGCTGGAGCTGGTGCCGGCGCTGCTCACGCTGGCGCGGGTCCAGCGCGCGCCCGAGCCCGAGCGCTCCGCGCTGTGCCGCCGCATGCAGGCGCTCTCGGCCGAATTCGGCACCGACTTGATCGAGGCCGGCGAACGGCTGCGCTGGGAGGCGGGGGATGGCGGGAATGCGGGGACATAGGCACGCCGCCACGCCGGTGCCCGGCGGAAGCTAGTGCGCTTCCCGGTCGAGCCGCTGCGCCAGGTCCTGTAGTGCCGGGCTGATCTCGACGCGATACGGCCGCGTGGCCGGCAAGCGGCGCAACTGGGCGGCGACATGGTCGCGACTTTGCGCCAGGGTCACCGCCGCGCCCACGCGCTGTCCCTGGCGCATGCAGCTTTGCAGCAAGGGCTCGCCGGCCGACGGCGGTTCGTCCAGCAAGGCCACCACGTCGTGGTCGAAGCGGCCGTCCGCGGCGTAGCAGCGATACACCTGCTTGCGGCCGGGCCAGGTCGCCTTGCCGGTGGAGCGCTTGCGCCGCGCCGTGCCGGCGTATTCCTGCAGCTTGTAGACGCAGTCGAGGTAGGGGCTGTCGCAGGCAGTGTCGACACGCGTGCCGACGCCGAAGCCGTCGATCGGCGCCCCCGCGGCGAGCAGGCAACGCAGCTCGTCCTCGTCGAGGTTGCCGCTGCAGAAGATGCCGATGCCTTGCTGGCCGGCCGCGTCGAGAATGGCCCGCACCGCGCGGGCGTGCGCGGCGAGGTCGCCGCTGTCGAGCCGCACCGAGCCGATGCGGATGCCCTGCTGCGCCAGCCGGGGCGCCAGCGCCGCCACCTTGCGCGCCGCCGCCTCGGTGTCGTAGGTATCGATCAGGAGCACCACGTTGTCCGGCTGCGACCGGGCAAAGTGCTCGAAGGCCTCGACTTCGGTGGCGTGCGCCTCGACGTAAGAATGCGCCATGGTGCCGAACACCGGGATGCCGAACCGCATCCCGGCCTGCACCGTCGCCGTGCCGTCGTACCCGGCCAGGTAGCAGGCGCGCGCCGCCATCAAGCCGGCCTCGCCGCCGTGGGTGCGGCGAAAGCCGAAATCCACCAGGCGCTTGCCCGGCGCGGCCAGCGCGCAGCGCACCGCCTTCGACGCCACCACGGTCTGGAAATGCACCAGGTTGATGAGCCGGCTCTCGATCAGCTGGGCCTGGGCGATCGGCGCCGTGACGCGCAGGATCGGCTCGTTGGGGTAGAACAGCGTGCCCTCGGGCATGGCGTCGATGTCGCCGCAGAAGCGGAAGTCGCGCAGGTAATCGAGAAACGCCGGCTTGAAACGGTGCTGGCCGGCGAGCCAGTCCAGTTCCTGGGGGGCAAAGCGCAGGGTCTCGACATACTGCAAGAGCTGTTCCAGGCCCGCCGCGATCAGGAAATCGCGCCCCGGCGGCAGGCTGCGCACGAAGCATTCGAATACCGCGGTTTCCGCCATGCCTTCGTCGAAATAGGCCTGCAGCATGGTGAGCTGGTACCAGTCGGTGAGGAGCACGCTGCCGGACGAGCCGCTCATGCCGCCAGATCCCGAAACACCACCGGATGCGCGCCGAGCCGGCACATCTCGCCCTCGGCACGCATGCCGTCGTCGGGATCGACGTTGACGGCACGGATCGCATCCACCAGCAGGCACACCGTGAAGCCCTGCTTGAGGGCGTCGCGCACGGTGTTGAGCACGCAGTAGTCGGTGGCGAGCCCGCCGACGAACAGACGCCCCACCCCGTTACGCTGCAGGGCATGTTCCAGCCGCGTGCCGTCGAAGCCGGAATAGGCGTCCCGCTTGCTATGCATGGCCTTCGAAACGACGACGGTCGAGCGCGGCAGGTGCAGCTTCGGCGCGAACTGAGCCCCTTCGCTGCCGGCAATGCAATGCGCCGGCCAGGCCCCGCCCTGCGGGGTGAACGAACAGTGATCGGGAGGATGCCAATCCCGGGTGGCATATACCGGCAAGCGTTGAGCCACGAAAACATCGATATAACGGTTGAGCACCGGCACCACCTCGTCGCCGCTCCCTACCGCCAACCGCCCGCCGGGCAGGAAGTCGTTCTGCACGTCGACCACGAGAAGGGCGTCACCGTGCGACAGTGTGATGACAGATGGGGGCATGGCAACCATCCCGAAGCAGCAATTTCTCACTTTATTGTAGACCCGCTGTCTGGCTGCGGCAGGAACGACAAGGCCTGCGCCGGCCATTTGCAGCCGACCGGACGGGGCCAGGATCAGGGTGAGAAAAAGAGATGCCGGCAGCGCGTCGGGACGCCGGTGCACCACAAGAGCCTGCTCAAGGTCTCTTATTTCGTCTGCGGCCGGGCACTGCCGGTGCAAGAAAGACCTTGAACCGGCGCTAAGGAGACAGGTGGGTGCGCAGCCACTGCGCGGCGTGGTTGGCGACCTCGGTCAGCGTGCCCGGTTCCTCAAACAGATGGGTGGCACCGGGAATGATGACGAGCGAGGTCGGGCAGTGCATGTGGGCCTGCGCCTCCTGATTGAGGCGGATCACCTCGGTGTCGAGCTCGCCCACCAGCAGCAGGGTCGGGCTGTGCACCTGCGCCAGCGACGCCGCGCCGGCCAGGTCGGGGCGGCCGCCACGCGACACCACGGCGGCAATGTCCGCGCCCTGGTGCGCCGCCGCGCGCAGCGCCGCGGCGGCGCCGGTGCTGGCGCCGAAATAGCCCACCGGCAGCGCGGCGGTGTCAGGCTGGCGCTTGAGCCAGGCGGTCGCGGCCTCCAGCCGCTCGGTGAGCAGGGCGATGTCGAAACGCGTCTGGTAGACCTGGTCTTCTTCGCGTGTCAGCAGATCGAACAACAGCGTGGCGATACCGGCCTCCTGCAGCACCTCGGCCACGTAGTTGTTGCGCGGACTGAAGCGGCCGCTGCCGCTGCCGTGGGCAAACAGCACGACGCCGACCGCCCCCAGGGGAATCTCGAGGTGCCCCTCGAGCCAGGCCTCCTGCACCGGAATGGCCACTTCACGTTTGCCGCTTTGCATATTGCCCCCTCGCCGCCGGCACGCCGGTCAGCCGGTGTATCGTCCCTTCACTGTAGCCCATGGTGCTGCGTGCCGGGCGATGATCCGGGGCCTGGAGCCGGGCACGCGGCGATGGCCGCACCGTGGCGGCGCACGGCGACTCGCCCCTCCCTAGCGATCGCTATGAGCGCTCCGCAGTCCCTTGCTCCCGAGCCGCCCGCCAGGCCTTGGGGGTCACGCCGAAATGCGCCCGGAAGGTGCGGATGAAATAGCTCTGGGTGGCAAAACCGCAAGCCCACGCCACCTCCTTGCCGGCCCGCGCGCTCTCGCCCAGCAGACGGGCGGCGCGCTCCATGCGCTGGCGGTTGATGAAGGCGGCGAGGTGTTCGCCGGTCGTCTGGCTGAACAGGTGCGACAGGTAATCCGCGGTGCAGCCCGACTGCGCGGCGAGACGCCGCACGCTGAGCTGATGATCGCCCAGCTGGTTCTGCACCAGAACGCGCACCCGCGCCACCAGCGGCGGCTCCTGCCGGGTGTCGGCGCTGGCGTCGTCGAGCGCGCGCAGCACCCCGGCGGTGGCCGCCACCACCAGCGCTCGCGCCTGGGCTGCGGCCCAGGCCGGCTCCGTGTCCGTCGCCGCACCGGAGCTGCGCCCCAGGCGCGCGGCGTCGGCCAGCCAGTCGTGAATGCCGTGCGCCTGGGCATGCTGGCGCGCCTCCAGGTGCAGGATACCCGGCTGCCCCGGCGCTTCCTCGTGGGCGACGTGGCAGATCAGCGTCGCCCCCTCGGCGTACACCACGATATTGCAGAACGGCGTGCCGTCCTCCGCCGCACCGACGCGCTCGGCGTGCAGCAGCTTGGGAGGGAGCACCAGCGCCTCGCCCGGCCCCAGCCGCAGCTCGCCGTGCGGAAAGCGGAAGCGCGTCCACCCCGCCACCTGCAGGAACAGCTCGGGCGCCAGATGGAAGTGCCCGTCGCCGCCGGCCGCCCACTCACCCGCCGCGCCGGGCAGCCGCAAGGGCCGGGTTCCGTCGGCCAGGCCGTGTACAAACGCCGCCAGCTCGCGGCGCATCCGGGGGGCCTGTTCGGGCGCGGCCTGGCGCGGGCTCGGCTGCCGGACGGTCGCTTCGAACGGCGGCGGCAATGAATCCAGGTTTTTTGACATTCTTCGCAGTTTTTTCGCGCTCTTTCAGATTGAGAGAAGGCCCGACGGACGGCTACTCTTTTTCACGTCGGACCACACCATTCGGCACCACCAGCCAAGAAGACCGGAACTCGGTCATTGCCTGGCGGTGAAACCACCCTGGAGGAGCATTGTGCTAAAAACCAAGATTTCTGTCATTGTCTGGAACGAATTCCGCCACGAGCGGGAGAACGAGGCGGTACGCGCCATCTACCCGGACGGGCTGCACACCACCATTGCCGCCGCGCTCGCCGAGACGCCGGCGCTCAACCCCGGCGCGCTGCCGCTGGAGATTGCCACCGCCACGCTCGACGAGCCCGAGCACGGCCTGTCCGAAAAACGCCTGGCCGGCTGCGACGTGTTGCTGTGGTGGGGCCACAAGGCGCACGACCAGGTAAGCGACGCCGTGGTGGAGCGCGTGCAGCGCCGCGTGCTGGAAGGCATGGGGCTGATCGTGCTGCACTCCGGCCACTTCGCGAAGATCTTCCGCCGCCTGCTGGGGACGAACTGCTCGCTGAAGTGGCGCGAGGCGGACGAGAAGGAACGCGTGTGGGTGGTCGAGCCGTCGCACCCGATCGCCGCCGGTCTCGGCGAGTACTTCGAGCTGCCGAACGAGGAGATGTACGGCGAGCGCTTCGACATTCCGCAGCCGGACAGCACCGTGTTCATCTCGTGGTTCGAGGGCGGCGAGGTGTTCCGCTCCGGCTGCTGCTGGGAGCGTGGCCACGGCCGCATCTTCTACTTCCGTCCCGGCCACGAAGCCTACCCGACCTACCACGACGCCAACGTGCAGCGCGTGCTGGCCAACGCGGTGCAGTGGGCCACGCCGCGCGTCAACATCGTCGATCGCTGCCCGATGTCGCCGCCGCTGGAAAAGCTGAGCGAAAAAACCGTGAGCTTCGGCAAAGTCGGCATCCTGCAAGGCAAGGGAGATATCCAATGAACGACGACTACAAGGTGGAAGTGAAAGACGCACCGCGCGCCGAAGACGGCCGCCGCCTGCGCGTCGGCGTGATCGGCCTCGGCATCGGCCGGTTGCACATCGAGGGCTGGCTGCAGCACCCGCAGGTGGAGGTGGCGGCGATTTGCGACCCCGACCTCGAGCGGCTGGCCAAGGTCGGCGAGCAGTTCGGCATCGTGGCGCGCTACGACAGCGCTGACGCGATGCTGGCGGCGGAGCGGCTCGACGTGGTGAGCGTGTGCACCCCGAACAAGTACCACAAGGAGCTGACGCTGGCGGCGTTCGAGGCCGGCTGCCACGTGTTGTGCGAGAAGCCGATGGCGCTCAACGCGGACGAGGGGCGCGAGATGCTGGAAGCGGCGCGTCGCGTCGGCAAGCGCCTGATGATCAACTTCTCCTACCGCTTCTCGGCGCAGTCACGCGCACTGAAGGCGCAGGTGGACGCCGGGCGCTTCGGCGACTTCTACTTCGGGCGCTCGGTGTGGCACCGCCGGCGCGGCATGCCGGGTTTCGGCGGCTGGTTCGGCACCAAGGCGCTGGCCGGCGGCGGCCCGCTGATCGACCTCGGTGTGCACCGCCTCGACCTGGCCCTGTGGCTGATGGGCTACCCCAAGCCGACCTGGGTGATGGGTGGCAGCTACGACCACATCGCGCGGCCGCTGGCGGCGCAATCCGGCAAGGACTTCGACGTCGAGGACCTGGCCTGCGCGCTGATCCGTTTCGACAACGGCGCCACGCTGGCGCTGGAAGCGTCCTGGGCCGCCAATATCCGCGAAGCCGAACTGATGGAGACGCGCCTCCTTGGCACCCGGGCCGGCCTGCTGCAGCACAACGTCGGCGAGGGCTACACCTTCGACGCGCACATCTTCCTGGAGCAGGACGGCGCGCAGTTCGACATGCGCCTCAATCCAGCGGCGACACCGGCGCACTCGGCGATGCACGATTACGCCGAGGCGATCCTGAACGAGCATCCTCACCCGGCACCGGGCGAGGAAGGGCTGATCGTGATGGAAATCCTCGACGCAATCTACGCCAGCGCCCGCTCGGGCGAACCGGTGAGGATCGGCAGCGCGGCCCGCGGCTAACAGCAGCGGCCGGCCTGACGCGCCACGCCCAAGGTGGCGGCATGGCCGGCCGCACGCCGTCTTCGGCCAACCTTAGCCGGCAGGGAAACGAACCCGATCGGCAGCGTGCAACAGCAACAGATCGGGGGAAACACCGAGCCGTTCCCTGAACCTGTTCCTTCCTGACACCAGCATCGGTCACCGGCGCCGGGCTCAGGAACTGTTTACGATCTCGCGAGCTAGCGCGAGACAAGGCAAAAACGGCTGAGGAAGCGGCGTTTACAAGCAGTAATTGAGCCTTCCAAAGCCGTTTTTAACGCCGTATCGCTAAAGCGCAGCAGATCGTAAACCGGTTCTCAGGTCTTGAAGCGGCTCACCAGCTGGCCCAGCCCGCCCGCCAGTTCCACCAACTGCACGCTGTGGCTCGCCGCCTCGTCAGCGTGGTGCGACACCTGGTGCGCCGCGCCGCAGACATGCTCGATGTCGCTGGAGAGCCGCGCCGTGGCCTGGTGCTGATCGGTGCTGGCGCGCGCGATCTGCGCGTTCATCTCGTGGATCACCCGCACCGACTGCGAGATGCGGCCAAACGCCTCGCGTGCCGCGCCGCTCTTGAGCACCGTGTCGTCGGACTGCGCCAGGCTGCTCGCCATTTCGCGGGCCACCAGCCGCGTGCCCTGGCCGAGCTTGTCGAGCAGGGACTGGATCTGGCGTGTCGACTGCTGCGTACTTTGCGCCAGCGAACGCACCTCGTCCGCCACCACGGCAAAACCGCGCCCCTGCTCGCCGGCGCGCGCCGCCTCGATCGCGGCGTTGAGCGCCAAGAGGTTGGTCTGGTCGGCGATACCGCGGATCACCTCGAGGATGGCGGTGATGTCCTGCCCGGCGGCCTCCAGCTCCTGCAGCGACGCCGAGGCCTGGCGCAGCGTGGCGCTCAGGGCTTCGACGCTGGCCACGGTCTCGTCCACCACCTGCTCGCCCTGCAGCACCGACTGCTGACCGTCCTGCGCCGCGGTGGCGGCCTGCTCGCAATTGCGCGCCACCGTTTCGGCACTGCCCGCCATGCGGCTGACCGCGCTCGCGGCGTTCTCCAGCACCGCGAGCTGGGCCTGCGCCGTCTGGCTCATGGTGCGCGCGACGTGATCGACGCGCCCGGCCGATTCACCCACCTCGCCGGCCTTGAGGCTGGTCTGGCGCACCAGGTGCAGGATGGTGTCGAGAATGCCGTTGAAGCGTTGCGCCAGCGTCGCGGTCTCGTCGCGCGACGTCACCGTGAGCCGGCGCGTCAGCTCGCCGTCGCCGGCGGCGATGGCATGCAGCCCCTCGGCCACCTGCTGCACCGGGCGCGCGATCAAGCCGGCGAGCCAGCCGCCCAGCAGCGACAGCACCAGCACCAGGCCGAGGCTGATCGCCGCGATGGTCCAGGCCATGCGCTCGGCGTGGGCGTAGATCTCGGCGCGCTTGACCAGGCCGATGAACTTCCAGCCCAGCAGCGGCGACTTGATCACGTTGGCCTGGTACGCCTCGCCGCCCAACGTCACGGCGACCTCGCCGGCGTCGAGCGCGCCGAGCGCGGCGTAGGCGCCGCCGTCGATCTCGGCCAGCTTCTTGAAGTTGTGCACGGGCTTGAGCGGGTCGACCAGCACCGTGCCGTCGCCCTGCACCAGCATCAGGAAGCCGCTCTCACCGATGCGGATCTTGCGCACCAGTTCGGTCAACCCCTTGAGCGACATGTCCATGACCATCACCCCCAGCTTGCGGCCATTACGCTCGATCGAGTGCGCAGAACTGATCAGGGTGGTGTCGTCGCCCGCCCAGTAATAGGCGTCGGTCAGCACGCTGCGCCCGGGATTGGCCATGGCCAGGGTGTACCAGGGGCGATTGCGGGGATCATACGGTGCATTCACCTTCCCCTCCGGCCACTGCACTAGCCCCCCTGTTCCGTGCCGACATAGATATAAGCCAGTTCAGGGTGAGTGCTGCCAAACTGATGGAACAGCCGGAACAACTCCTCTTCAACACCGCCCTTATGACCCGAAGCAATGGTCTGCTCGCCAGATAAAGAAGTGAAATTACTGACCTGCGGACCCAGTTGCTCCATTTGCGGCAAGGAGGCGAAAAAAGCGGCATTTTCAAATACCCCCTTGAAGGTGCCGCTCAGCGCTTTATCGATTTGCCGGATCTCACGGCCACTGGCCTCGATGAAATGCTGCATCGCCTCCGAACGGGCTTGCAGTATCGACAGCGTGGCAATAACCGATACCGGCAACAACGTGGTAAGCAGGAAGCAAAACACCAGCTTCGTGCGTATTTTCATAACAGACTTCTCCCCTTTTTCGCCAAGACACTTCATCCCAAGCGGCGCTTGGCGACAGCTCTCCAATCGCAGAGAGCATGAAAAACCAAAGTCTTGGCTATATCCAGACGCACGAAAGCCCACTCCATTCGGATACGCTCCACGATGGAATGTTTTGTCTGGCGCAACACGTCGGACGAGGTGTTGCGCCTATTTGGATTGGTGTAAAGCCGGAGTTAGTTGTCGAAGGCCGTCGACAGGGCTGTACTGATCCCGTCGACACACACTTTCAGCAACAATTCGCCGTGTTCGGCACTGGCCTTCTTTGCCGAGGAAAGGCAGCCCGATGCCGGCGTCCATTCCGGCTTGACGGGGAAGAAATCGTAAGGAGGGAACGTGGCCGGCGGATGGTCGACCACTTTTTCGATATCCACCAGATTCGGATAGAGATGCAGCATCAGCGAGGTTTCGAGTACACCACCATGCTCTACTGCCCAGCCTGGGAATTCATCCTGATAGATTGTCTCGATCGCCTCAGGGGTGACGAAATCCCAATACGAAAGCACCACCGTAGAGAAGTCGCGAATCCCATCCCAGCGCAGTTCACGCTGTGCGAGGTCAACGCCTTCGACGATAAACATCGAATTCTCGTAATGGCCGTTGATCAGCACCGTCTTGCGAACCCCATGACGTGCCAGTTCTTTCAAAACATCACGGATCGTGCAAGTCAGCGTGTGGCCGTCGAGACTCGTCGTCCCCGGCATATGATTCCCGCCGCCACATTTCTGCTGTGACTTGTAGCCATAGGAGATCGGCGGTGCGACGAGCGCGTCAATGTTTCGGGCCACTCGTTCGGCAATTGCCGTCGGCAACAAGACGTCGGTATTGAGCGACATATGATGGCCGTGCTGCTCGAGTGCGCCAACGGGAATCATGACGACGGTTTGACCATCTTTGACCTTGGCGTCGTAAACCGGCCAGGTCAGTTCGGAAATATGCGGGCTATGCTTCATTTCACTTCTCCAGAATGCTGCCATC
Organism: Pseudogulbenkiania sp. AW2-16; assembly: GCF_056824575.1. Lineage (NCBI taxonomy): Bacteria > Pseudomonadati > Pseudomonadota > Betaproteobacteria > Neisseriales > Chromobacteriaceae > Pseudogulbenkiania > Pseudogulbenkiania sp. AW2-16. The sequence continues at coordinate 4,001,664 of NZ_CP157668.1, forward strand.
ACTTCGACGCAGCCAAAACATCACATCGACCCTCTCCCGGCCTGTTGAGCACCTGAAGCCCGGGAGAGGATCAGCAGAGCAAGGGTCAACGATCTCAGGCGCTTTCCGTCGCCGTACGCTGGCCGGCCAGACCGCGCACCCACGACAGGACGATGTAAAGCACCGCCGTTATCGCTGCCGACGGCAACGAGGCCGTGTACTGTGCGGCAACATCCTTCATGCCGTAGGCGAGGATGAAATACACCGCCAGGCCCACCACCATGGCGATCCAGCCATTCGCGTTCCAATCGCCGAATGCACTGAGCGTACGCCCGCGGCTGTCTTCCTTGGCGAAGATGTCTTCGTCACGCACACGGCATTTGCGGATCAGGAAGTAGTCCACCACCACCAAGGTCCACAACGGGATGAAAATCCCCCCCACGATGCCGAGCACGAACTCGAAATACTCGACAAAGTGCTTGAACATCAGCGGCAGGAAGCACATCGCCAGCTGCAGTAGCGCGATGAAGATCAGGAATTTGCGCGGATTGGTGCTGCGAGTGGCCCCGACCAGACCCATGGCCGAGCCGTACAGCACCGTGATGTTGGTACTGATGGTGGCGAAGAACACCACGAGGAAGGCCACGATCCCCATGCCCAGCGAAGCGATGATCGAGCTCGGATCGGAGTTGTTCGGGTCGAACACGCCGGTATCCAGCACCACACCGATTACGCCGATCGCGCCGACCGTCATGAACCAACCCTGGCCGATATTGACGCCCAGCCAGCTACCCAGCGTGGCCGAGGTACCGTTCTTCGCCAAGCGCGAGAAGTCGCAGATCATCGCCCAACCCCAGCAGAAGCCGAAGGCGAGGTCGATGAAGAACTGCGGGTTCTTCTGCTGACTCTGTGGCAGGGTGAAGTTGGCGATCTTCGCGTAATCCCAATGCTGGAGCACCACCACGGTCTCCCAGATCCCCAGCACCAGCAGCAGCGCGACGGCGATCCACTCCAGGTACTTGATCGCCGCCTGGCCATAGACGACCGTGACCCCCTGCAGCACCGCCGTGGTCACAATGCCGGCCAGCAGCGTCCAGGTGCCGCCGGGTGCACTATGCACCGGCCAGCCAAACATCGCGTTGAACACATAAGAAAGCGAAATGGCAGCAATATAGGTATTGATGCTTGGCCAACCGATCAGGCCAACAAACTCACCAATCCCCATCAGCCTTGCGCCCTTCACGCCAAGAGAGGGAATGGTCGAGGCGACGGTTGAGGCTCCGTGCTTGTAGCCGATCCAAGCCACCATCGCCCAAGGAATCATCATCAGGGGCAGATAGATGAAACTGTATTGCCACACGAAAGTCATGCCCAGCGCTGCCGCCATGCCACCGAAATACCACGAGCCCGTATTGACGCCCGAGCCGAACCACGTGAACAAGGTATCTAAAAAGCCGTACTCCCGCTTATCGCGCGGGATTTGCTGTGTTCCATACTCCATCTCTCCACTCCTTTGTCATGATAAGCCATGTTAGTCACCGTTCCGATCTGCCATTCTCTCGTGGCAAAGTGACTATCCATGGGGGTCTTACTGGATCTAACGTCTCTTTTCTACAGACCTCTACATATCGCTACGGTGAATACGCTCCTTTTGAGGGTTTATTAATAATCCGGGATGCGGCTCGGCGTATACGCACCCGTTCAACATCTGAAACGGTGTTAATTCCTCACCAGAGGCTGGCAAAAGATAAACTCTGTTCTTGCCAGTCCGTGCTGCTTTTTTTCGGACCAGCCGAATCTCAGCCTCGCAGCGGCGATAAATAATATGCAGGAGAAAAGCCTGCACCGGATATTGGGAAAGAAAAACATCAAACAGTCGATTCCCTGGCCCCTACCGCTCGGGTAGGAGCCAGGAAAAAGATCAAGGATCAGCGATTATGGTCTCGACCGAGGTTGGATCGATTAGATCGACCTCCCGGCCACAGCCGCCTCAACTCTGCACCCAGCCTTAAACGAGTATTGATTCTTAGCCAGGAAGTAGTACAGCAGACCAGGCACCAGCAGCCCGAATTCGAAGCCCACATCGCCCCAGCCCAGGACTTTAGTCATCAGAGGGCTGGCAAAAACCGGGGAGTTGGAGAAAAGTACCGAAACCGAGATACCGGCCAGCCAAGCAATCAGGCCCGGCCAGAAAATGCCTTTGTTATACCAGTAATCCCCCTGCCCCCACTTCATCATGTCGGCCGAGTTGTACCGGCCCTTGCGCATGAAATAGTCGACGGTAATGATCGCGGCCCACGGTCCGGTCCAGAAAACCATGTAACCGAGAAAGGTTTCATACACGCTGTAGAAGGATCCGTAGAAAACCGTCATGACCCGGAAGCCCAGCGTGAACAGGGCAATGATGCCGAGGGAGGCCACTCGGCTGATGGGAATCCGCAGGGCCAACAGACCGAGGCCAGCGGTATAGCCATTGGGGACGTTGGCCGCAATGCCGCCGACAATGATGGCCAGCAACAGCGGAACCATGAACCATGCCGGCAGGAACTTGTCGAGCTGGCCAACCGGGTCGTAGCCGAGATTGCCCCCTACCGCCATGGCAAACAGCACGCCGATAATTTCGCAAACGGTCAAGGCAACAAACTGACCGCCACCCGCGAAGAGCGCGATTTTCTTCCAGCTGGTTTCAGACGGGAAATAGCGGCTGTAGTCCGAGGCAAAGTTTGCCCAACCGATGGGGAACGCGCACACCACACCCATCGCCACCAGCCAGGTGCTCATGGAGGCGGAACGGCTGTCGGTCAGCAAGTGCTGGGCCAGATCGGCATGCGGATAGACGAAATACACCAGACCGGCAAACAGTGTCGCCAGAATCATGGCAATCCACTTTTCGGCGGCGATGATGGTCGCATGGCCGAAAATCGCCAGAATGATCTCGGCCGCCAGGATGATGGCCAGCGAGATCCAGACCACGAGCGAACTGGTGAAGCCGCCCATTTTCATGATGGTTTCCAAGGCCTCGGTCGCCACCACCGAGTTGATCGAAAACCAGCTGAGCGCGGAAATCAGGCTGACCGCCTTGGGGAAAAACGAACCCAATTGCCCGAAAGAACTGCGGGAAACCACAATCCCGGCCGTCCCGGTCTTTGGTCCCATAATGGTAGAAAATCCAACGACCAAACAGCCGAGCAAGTTTCCTGCCAATATTGCAGCAATGGCCTGCCAGAATGAGAGCCCCTGAGAGTAGGCCATCGCTCCGGTTACCACCACCACATAGTTGATGTTTGCCCCCAGCCACATCTTGAAAAGATCTTTCGGGGAGCCATGCCTATCCTTCACGGGGATGGGCTCAAGGGCATGTTGCTCAATGCTCCATGCCTTGTCTGCCGCCACAGCGGCTTGATTATGCTGATTGCTCATTGGTTTCTCCTCCAAACTGATAGTAGTAGTGCAGTATTACCCTGCTAATCCCTCTAATTTTGTTTAAGGTTGGGATTAACTTACCACTAAAGCTTTCATACCATTCGTCATCCTCCACAAATCAATTCAGTATTATTTTTGCCCTGCCTTTCTCCTTAATAAGGCACGAATGCAATGAGACTGAACTGCCCGCCAACCCATGGCTAGTGGAAATTGTGGCGACTCCGAGCATTTTGCAATTACCGTTAATTATCTTGTCGAGTGATTTTCTCCTTAACGTCCAAATTACAGCGATGAGGCAATAACGACATTGCCCAGGTTTACTGGCGGTTTAAAGCACCACCGTACGTTTTCCGTTGATGAACACCCTCCTCTCGATAAAGGCCTTGACCGCGCGAGCCAGTGCCAGGCATTCGACGTCACGCCCGGTGGCGAGCAGGCGCTCTGGATCATAACTGTGATCCACTCTTTCGACCACTTGTTCGATAATCGGCCCTTCATCCAGCTCGTCGGTGACGAAGTGGGCGGTGGCGCCGATCAGCTTGACGCCGCGCTCGTAGGCCTGGTGGTAGGGCTTGGCGCCCTTGAAGCCGGGCAGGAAGGAGTGGTGGATGTTGATCACGCGCCCGGCGAAGTCGGCGCTGAAGGCAGCCGACAGCACCTGCATGTAGCGCGCCAGCACCACCAGTTCGGCGCCGCTCGCGGCGATCAGCGCGCGCAGGCGCGCCTCCTGTTCGGTCTTGCTGTCCGCGGTGAGCGGCAGGTGGTGGAAGGGAATGCCGTTGGCTTCGGCCAACGGGGCCAGCGTGTCATGGTTGGAGACGATGGCGACCACGTCCATCTTCAATTCGTCCATGCGCCAGCGGAACAAGAGGTCGGCCGTGCAGTGGTCGAGCTTCGACACCATGATCAGCACCTTGGGGCGCACCGCCTGGTCGTGGAGCGCCCAGCGCATGCCGAAGCGCGCAGCCACCGGGGCGAAATCGCGGCGCAGTTCGTCCAGCGCCAGCGCCTGTCCGGCGCGATGGTGGAAGATGCAGCGCAGGAAGAAGCGCTGCTGGCATTCGTCGTCGAACACCGCGAGCTCGTCGATGTAGCACCCGCGCCGGTCGAGGAACTCGACCGCGGACGCCACCTCGCCGGCTTCGCTGGGGCAATCCAGGGTCAGGCTGAATGGGTGGGAAGGATGGCTGGATTTCATGTTTCTCTCCATGGTCCGTCAGGCCTGCTCGGCCACCGCCCGGGGCTGCCCCTGGTCGGCGCGGCGCGTGTCGTGCCAGTGCTGGTAGTCCTGGCGCGACCACGACACCTTCACCCCCACCCGGCGCGCCACCTCCACCGCGTTCGGCTTGAACAGCGTCAGGTCCACCTGTTCCAGGGTCGGGAAGCGGCGGAACGACAACTGCAGCAGGTCGATCGCCAGCTGCTCCACCAGACCGGTGCCGGGCTGGCTTTCCAGATAGGCGCACAACACCTGGCAGTAGCGGTGGTAATCCAGGCACTCGGCGATATCCTCCGGCTGACCGGGGTGGCGGTAGCGCAGCACGGCGTCGATCACCACCGGCTGCGGCGCGCGCTCGTAGTCGTAGATGCCGACCACGGTCTGGGTCGCCAACCCGTCGATGACGATTTCCCAGGTGCGGGAGGCGGCGTGGCTCTGAGGCTGCATGTCGGACCTTTCTACAAAAACGGTTGATCGGGAGGCAGGCCCGCGCCGCGGGCCTGCCGCGACCGGCTAGCGGATGAACTCGTCGGCGGCGTCGAGCAGCATCAGGCAGGCGTACTCGGCGAAGCTGCGCCGCACCACCAGCTGGTACAGCTCCTCAGCGATGTGCAACACGGTGATGCCGGCCTTGAAGAAGTGGCTCTGCGTGCTGCAGCCGACCGGGAACACCTTGGGGTGCAGGTCGAGCGGGCAGCCCTTGGCCAGCACCTCGCGCACACGCCGGCCGGACAGTTCGAACACGGTGTAGCCGCTGCTGACGTCGACCACGGCGTGGTGCTCGCCGGCGAGCGCCTGGCGCAGCGCCCGCTCCAGCTCGGGGCCGGTCTCCTCGACCGACTGGATCAGCCACTCGTCCGGGCCCATCCATACCGCGCTGTAACCGCCGGCCGAGGCCGCCATGGCTTGGCCGCTGGGCAGGGCCAGCTGCAGCACCCGCTCCACCGCGCGGCGGAAGGCCGGCGAGTCCGGGTCGCCGCGCAGCGTGACGTGGGTCATGAAGGCGCGCTCGACCAGGCCGAAGTCTTTCGGCCCCTTGACGAAGGCCGCGGCCAGTTTCGACTTGATGCCCACCAGCGGGGCTTCCTGAATCAGCTGATCAGACATGTTGGCGTCCTCCTTCGACGTCGTAGAACACCGGGCTGCACACTTCGACTTCGATGCTGCGCCCGTCCCGCAAGGCCACGTAGACTCGCTCGCCGTGGCGCGACTGCCCGCCCTTCATTACCGCCATGGCGATGGAACGCGCCAGGATCGGGCTGAAGTAGCTGGAGGTGACGTGCCCCAGCATCGGCGTCATGCCGCCGCTGGTGGACTGGGCGACGATCTGCCCGCCTTCCGGCAGTACGAACGTCGGGTCGAGCGGCTTGAGGCCGACCAGCTGCTTGCGGTCGTGGCGGCGCGTGTCGGAGCGGAACAGCGAGCGCTTGCCGAGGAAGTCCTTGGCCTTGGACACCATGCCCTCCATGCCGAGGTCGATCGGGCTGACCGAGCCGTCGGTGTCCTGGCCGACGATGATGTAGCCCTTCTCGGCGCGCAGCACGTGCATGGTCTCGGTGCCGTAGGGGGTGATGCCGAACTCGGCACCGGCCGCCATCAGCGCCTCCCACACCTTGCGGCCGAGGTTGGCCGGCACGTTGACTTCGTAGGCGAGCTCGCCCGAGAAACTGATGCGCATCACGCGCGCCGCCACACCGGCCACGGTGCCGTTGCGGTAGCTCATGAACGGGAAGGCCTGCGGCGCGAAGTCGATGTCGCTGCACACCTTCTGCAGCACGCGGCGGCTGTTCGGGCCGGCCACGGCGAAGGTCGCCCAGTGGTCGGTGACGGTGGTCAGGTGCACCTTGAGGTGCGGCCACTCGGTCTGCAGCCAGCGCTCCATCCAGTTGAGCACGCGCGCCGCGCCGCCGGTGGTGGTGGTCATCAGGAAGTGGTGCTCGGAGAGGCGTGTGGTGACGCCGTCGTCGAACACCATGCCGTTCTCGTCCAGCATCAGGCCGTAGCGGCACTTGCCGACTTCGAGCTTGCTCCACGGGTTGGTGTAGAGCCAGTTGAGCAAGGTGGCGGCGTCCGGACCCTGGATGTCGATCTTGCCGAGCGTGGAGGCGTCGAGCATGCCGACGCTGTTGCGCACCGCCAGGCATTCGCGCGCCACGGCGGCATGCAGGTCTTCCCCGTTCCTCGGGAAATACCACGGGCGCTTCCACTGCCCGACGTCCTCGAACAGCGCGCCGTGCTCGACGTGCCACTCGTGCAGGCAGGTCTTGCGGATCGGGTCGAGGTAGTCGCCCAGTTCGCGTCCGGCGATGGCGCCGAAGCTGACCGGCGTGAAGTTCGGGCGGAACGTGGTGGTGCCGGTTTCGGGAATGCTCTTCCCCAGCACCTCGGCCAGGATCGCCATGCCGTTGATGTTGCCGAGCTTGCCCTGGTCGGTGCCGAAGCCCATCGCGGTATAGCGCTTGACGTGCTCGATCGAGTGGTAGCCTTCGCGCGCCGCCAGGTAGATGTCGGCGGCCGAGACGTCGTTCTGGAAATCGACGAACTGCTTGTCGCTTCGGCCAACCTTGTCGCGGTCGCCGACCAGCCACAGCGGCAGCAGCGGGGCCTCGCCCTGCTCCTCCACCGACCAGGCCGGCAGCCTGGGCAGCGCGAACCCCTCCAGCTCGAGCGAGCGGCGCGCGGCCTGCACCGCGCCGCTCAGTACCCGGGCCAGGCTGAAGTCGCCGTTGCAGGCGCCGGCGCTGATTTCGGCCTGTACCGACGTGCCCGGCACGAAGCAGGCTTTCTGCTCGTCCCAGCGCGCCTTGCCGCCCGATTGGGCGAACAGGTGCAGCACCGGGTTGAAGCCGCCCGACATCGCCAGCAGGTCGCAATCGAGGCTGCCGGCGTCGCCGGCGAGGCGACCGCCCTGGTAACGGCTAAGCGTGACGCGGCTGACGCGCAGATCGCCGCTGACATGGCTCACCACGGAGCCGTACCTCACCTCGATGCCGCGCCGGCGCGCCTGCTGCGGCAGGTCGCCGTAACTGGCGGTGCGCGGATCGACCACGGTGACGCGGGCGCCGGCCTCGTACAGGTCGAGCGCGGTCTGGTAGGCCTGGTCGTTGTTGGTGAACACCACCGCGCGCTTGCCCGGCAGCACGCCGAAACGACGCAGGTAGGTCGACACCGCGGAGGCGGTCATCACCCCCGGCCGGTCGTTGTTGGCGAACACCAGCGGACGCTCGTGGGCGCCGGTGGCGAGGATCACGCGCTGGGCGCGCACCTTCCACACCCGTTCGCGCACGCCCTGGCGCCGCGCCAGGGGCAGGTGGTCGGTCTTGCGCTCGCAAATGGTGAGCAGGTTGTGGTCCTGGTAGCCGAACACGGTACTGCGCCGCAACACCTGGACCTCGGGCATCGCCGCCAGTTCCGACTCGATCCGCGCCACCCACTCCAGCCCCGGCAGGCCGTCGATGCTGGCCGGCTGGCTGAGCAGGCTGCCGCCCAGTTCCGGCTGGTTGTCGGCGAGGATGACGCGGGCGCCGGCGCGGCCGGCGACCCAGGCGGCGGCGAGCCCGGCCGGGCCGCCCCCCACCACCAGCACGTCGCAGTGGGCGTAGCGCTTGTCGTAGCGGTCGGTGTCGAGCACGGTCGGCGCTTCGCCCAGACCGGCGGCCTCGCGGATGAACTCCTCGTACTTCGGCCACATCTTCTGCGGCCACATGAAGGTCTTGTAGTAGAAGCCGGCCGGGATGAAACGGGCGATCTTCTGGTTCACCGCGAGGCGGTCGTTCTCCAGGCTCGGCTTGGCGTTGACGCTCTTCGCGCTCAGCCCGTCGTACAGTTCGAGCTCGGTGGCGCGGGCGTTGGGCACCTCGTAGGCGCCGGATTCGAGCTGCACCAGCGCATTGGGCTCCTCGACGCCGGCGGTGATGATGCCGCGCGGGCGGTGGTATTTCCAGCTGCGCGCCACGAAGTGCACGTCGTTGGCGAGCAGCGCCGAGGCAAGGGTGTCACCTTCGACGCCCTGGTAGGTCTTGCCGTTGAAGTGGAACGTCAGCGGGACGGCGCGGTTGATGCGGCCGCCTTGCGGGATACGGTTAGTCTGCGCCATGAGAGTCTCCCGACGCGCCGGCCCCGATGGGGTAGGTGCGGATGAATTGGTAGGTCACGGTGTCGCGCTCGGCGTTGAACCAGCGGCGGCAGCCGGAGGCGTGAAACCACTGCTCCTTGTGAACACCCTTGGTGTTCTTGCGCATGAACACGTAGTCGCCCCACGCTTCGTCGGACAGCTTCTCGCTCTCCAGCGGGCGCACGATGTCGGCTTCGCCGCCGCAGCTGAATTCGCTCTCGGCGCGCGCCCCGCACCAGGGACAAGTAATCTGCAACATGGTGGTTCTCCTGATCAGTGGGCGACCGCCGCCGCACCGTGCTCGTCGATGAGATGGCCGGAATAGAAGCGGTCCAGCGCGAACGCGGCGTTGAGCGGGTGCGGATTGTCGGTGGCGATGGTGTGGGCGAACACGTGCCCCGAGCCCGGCGTCGCCTTGAAGCCGCCGGTGCCCCAGCCGCAGTTGAAGTAGAGCCCCTTGACCGGGGTCTTGCTGATGATCGGGCAGGCGTCCGGCGAGACGTCGACGATGCCGCCCCACTGGCGGTTCATGCGCACGCGGCTGAAGATCGGGAACATCTCGACGATCGCCTGCAGCGTACCCTCGATAGTGTGGAAGCTGCCGCGCTGGCCGTAGCCGGTGTACTGGTCGATGCCGGCGCCGATCACCAGGTCGCCCTTGTCGGACTGGCTGATGTAGGCGTGCACCGCGTTGGACATGATCACCGTGTTGATGACGGGCTTGATCGGCTCGGACACCAGCGCCTGCAAGGGATGGCTCTCCAGCGGCAGGCGGATGTCGGCCATCGCCGCCAGCACGCTCGAGTTGCCCGCCGCCACCACACCGACCTTCTTGGCCTTGATGAAGCCGCGCGTGGTTTCCACCCCGACCACCGCGCCGTTTTCGCGGCGGATGGCGGTCACCTCGCAGTTCTGGATGATGTCGACGCCGCGCTGGTCGGCGCCACGGGCGTAACCCCAGGCCACCGCGTCGTGACGCGCCACCCCGGCGCGCGGCTGGAACGACGCGCCCAGCACCGGGTAGCGGCTGTTGAGGTTGATGCAGGGCACGATCGCCTTGATCTGCTCCGGCGTCAGCACCTCGGCGTCGACGCCGTTGAGGCGGTTGGCCCCGACGCGGCGCTCGATGTCGCGCATGTCCTGCAGGGAGTGGCCGAGGTTCATCACCCCGCGCTGGCTGAACATCACGTTGTAGTTGAGGTCCTGCGCCAGCCCTTCCCAGAGCTTCAGCGCGTGCTCGTAGAGCTGCGCCGCTTCGTCCCACAGGTAGTTGGAGCGCACGATGGTGGTATTGCGCGCGGTGTTGCCCCCGCCCAGGTAGCCCTTCTCGATTACCGCCACGTTGGTGATGCCATGCACCTTGGCCGGGTAGTAGGCGGTGGCGAGGCCGTGGCCGCCGCCACCGATGATCACCACGTCGTACTCGCGCTTGGGCTCGGGACTGCGCCAGGCGCGTTGCCAGTTCTCGTGGTACGAGAGCCCGTTACGCACCAGGCTGAAAATGGAATAACGTTTCATAATCTCACCTCAACACTCGATGACGTTGACGGCCAACCCCCCGCGGGAGGTCTCCTTGTACTTGACCTTCATGTCGGCGCCGGTCTCGCGCATGGTCTTGATGACCTTGTCGAGCGAGACGTAATGCTTGCCGTTGCCCTTGAGCGCCATGCGCGCGGCGTTGACCGCCTTGATCGCGCCCATGGCGTTGCGCTCGATGCAGGGAATCTGCACCTGGCCGCCGACCGGGTCGCAGGTCATGCCGAGGTTGTGTTCCATGCCGATTTCCGCGGCGTTCTCGATCTGTTCCGGGGTGCCGCCCAGCACGGCGGTCAATGCCGCCGCCGCCATCGAGCAGGCCACCCCGACCTCGCCCTGGCAGCCCACCTCGGCGCCGGAGATCGAGGCGTTTTCCTTGTAGAGGATGCCGATCGCCGCCGCGGTGAGCAGGAAGTCCATCACCCCCTGCTGGGTCGAGCCGGGCACGAATTTGGTGTAGTAGTGCAGCACCGCCGGGATGATGCCGGCCGCGCCGTTGGTCGGCGCCGTGACGATGCAGCCGCCGGCGGCGTTCTCCTCGTTCACCGCCATGGCGTAGAGGTTGATCCAGTCGATCATCGACAGCGGGTCGCGCAGGCTGGCCTCGGACTGCGCCTTGAGCGTCTGGTACAACTCGGGGGCGCGCCGCTTGACCTTCAACGGCCCCGGCAGCACGCCTTCGGTGGCGCAGCCGCGCTTGACCGCCGCCGCCATGGTCTCGGCGATCGCCAGCAGTTGCTGGCGGATTTCGTCCGGCTCGCGCCAGGCCTGCTCGTTCTCGAACATCAGCTGGGCGATGCTCAGGCCGCTCTCGCCGGTGAGGCGCAGCAGGTCGAGCCCGGACTTGAACGGGTGCGGCACCGGGCGCGACGGCATCAGGCCGTTGAGACGGCGCCCGGCCGCGTCGATGACGAAGCCGCCGCCGACCGAGTAGTACACCTCCTCCAAGAGCGGGGTGCCGGCGGCGTCGCTGGCGATCAGGCGCAGGCCGTTGGTGTGTGCCGGCAGGTTCTCGCGCGGCAGGAACACCAGACGCGCCTTTTCGGCGAAGACGATCGGGTGCGTCCCCATCACCTTGAGGCATTGCGTGGCGCGGATCTCGGCCAGGCGGGCCTCGGCATAATCCGGGTCGATCTTGTCGGGCACATTGCCCTCGAGGCCCAGCAGTACCGCCTTGTCGGTACCATGCCCCTTGCCGGTGGCGGCCAGCGCGCCGTGCAGCCGGACATCGACCGCCGCTACCCGGGGGAGCACGCCGCACTGCTGCAGGCGCTCGGCAAAGTGCTGGGCGGCGATCATCGGGCCGACGGTGTGCGAACTGGAGGGGCCGATACCGATCTTGAACAGATCGAATGTGCTGACGTTCATGGCGGTCTCTCAGCGTCCCTGGTAGACGGGAAAGTCGCGGCACAGCGCGGCCACCTGGGCGCGTACCGAGGCGACGACCTCCTCGTTGCCGAGGTTATCGAGCACGTCGCAGATCAGCGTCGCGGTGCGTGCCGACTCGTACTCGGTGAAACCGCGCGTGGTGATCGCCGGCGAGCCGATGCGGATGCCGCTGGTGACGAACGGGCTTTGCGGGTCGTTCGGCACCGCGTTCTTGTTCACCGTGATGTGAGCGCGGCCCAGCGCCGCGTCGGCGTCCTTGCCGGTGATGCCCTTGTTGATCAGCGACAGCAGGAACAAGTGGTCATCGGTGCCGCCGGACACCACTTCGTAGCCGCGCTCCTGGAATACCGTGACCATGGCGCGGGCGTTGGCGATGACCTGCTGCTGGTAGGCCTTGAATTCCGGCTGCTGCGCCTCGAGGAAGGCCACGGCCTTGGCGGCGATGACGTGCATCAGCGGGCCGCCCTGGATACCGGGGAACACCAGCGAGCTGAACTTCTTCTCCAGCTCCGGGTTGCTCTTGGCCAGGATCAGGCCGCCGCGCGGGCCGCGCAGGGTCTTGTGGGTGGTGGTGGTGACGACGTCGGCGAACGGCACCGGGTTCGGGTAGAGCCCGGCGGCGACCAGACCGGCGACGTGCGCCATATCGACGAACAGGTACGCTCCCACCGAGTCGGCGATTTCACGGAAACGGGCGAAATCCAGCACGCGAGCGTAGGCGGAGAAGCCGGCCACGATCATCTTCGGCTTGTGTTCTTCGGCCAACCTTTGCACTTCGTCGTAATCGATCAGCCCGGTGTCCGGGTTAAGTCCGTACTGCACGGCGTTGTAGAGCTTGCCGGAGAAGTTGACCTTGGCGCCGTGGGTGAGGTGGCCGCCGTGCGCCAGGCTCATGCCGAGCACGGTGTCGTGCGGTTCCAAGAGCGCCATGTAGACGGCGGCGTTGGCCTGGCTGCCGGAGTGCGGTTGCACGTTGGCGTAGTCGGCGCCGAACAGCTGCTTGGCGCGGTCGATGGCGAGCTGCTCGACCACGTCGACGTGCTCGCAGCCGCCGTAGTAGCGCTTGCCGGGGTAGCCTTCGGCGTACTTGTTGGTGAGCACCGAGCCCTGCGCCTGCATCACGCGCGGACTGGTGTAGTTTTCGGAGGCGATGAGTTCGATGTGGTCTTCCTGGCGCTGGCGTTCTGCCTCCAGCGCGGCCCACAACGCGTCATCGAACCCCGCAATGATCTGGTCTTGCGAGAACATCCTGCTATCTCCTTCGTATTTCTTGTCTTTGTCTCCGGCGGCAAGCGAGTGCCGCCGGAGTTACTGCCGGGAACCTGCCACGCTCTTGCTGCGCGTCCCTGATCGGGGCTCATGTGCGGCTCGAAATCCTCATGTACTCCAGTACATTCCGGTTTCTGCGCTGCTCTTCACCCCGCTGAGGGCCGCTCGCGACAGAGCGTGAACAGGTTCCTGAATCAGGCCTTGATGATGTTGTGCTCAGGGCCGTACTTGAAGCCGGTGATGTTCTCGGCGCCGTTCTCATGCACCACCAGGATGTCGTGCTCGCGGTAGCCGCCGGCGCCCGGCAGGCCTTCCGGCAGCATGATCATCGGCTCCATCGACACCACCATGTTCGGTTCGAGCACGGTGTCGATGTCCTCGCGCAGTTCCAGCCCGGCTTCACGGCCGTAGTAGTGGCTCAGCACGCCGAAGGAGTGGCCGTAGCCGAAGGTGCGGTACTTGAGCAGGTCGTACTTCTCGTAGATCTTGTTGAGTTCCTTGGCGATGTCGCCGCAGCGCGCGCCCGGCTTGATCAGTTCTAGGCCGGCCTCGTGCACCTCGACGTTGATCTGCCACAGGCGCAGATGCGCGTCCGGGCAGTGGTCGAAGAACATGGTGCGTTCCAGCGCGGTGTAGTAGCCGGAAATCATCGAGAAGCAGTTGAGGCTGAGGATGTCGCCCTTCTGCACCTTGCGCGTGGTGACCGGGTTGTGGGCGCCGTCGGTGTTGATGCCGGACTGGAACCAGGTCCAGGTGTCCATCAGCTCGGAATCCGGGAAGCGGCGGGCGATCTCGCGCACCATCGCCTGGGTCGAGGCCAGCGCCACTTCGTGTTCCGGCACGCCTTCGCGCACCGCGGCAGCCAGTGCCGCGCCGCCCACGTCGCACACGTTGGCGCCGTGCTTGATCAGGGCGATTTCCTCGTCCGACTTGATCATGCGCATGCGCATGGTGGCGGCGCTGATGTCGACGAACTCCACCGACGGCAGCGCGGCGCGCAGCTTGTTCAGCGCCTCGACCGGCAGCTGGTCGTACTCGAGGCCGACACGGCCCTTGTTGGGGATTTCCTGCTGCACGGCGCGGTAGAAGTTGTCGCGCTGCCAGTCGGTGTAGACCACGTTGTAGTCGCCGACGGTACGGCGCCACGGCTGGCCGCCGTCGATGTTGGCCGAAATCGACACCACCTTGTCGCCGGTCACCACCAGGCCGTACTTGCGGCCGAACGAGCAGTACAGGAAATCGGCGTAGTAGTTGATGTTGTGGTACGAGGTGAACAGCACGCTGTCGATGTTCTGGCTGGCCATCAGCTCGCGCAGCTTGCGCTGGCGGTTGGCGTACTCGGCGTCGGAGAAGGTGTGCTTGGCTTTCTCACCGTTCTCGATTTTGATCAGACTTTCCAGTTCCATTTACTCTCTCCTCTTGTGATGTGTTGTCACGGCTGGTGAGGTAGATAGTAGGGTTCTGGAACAAATTGAAATTCCTGTTTACGACAAAATACTTTCCGTATACGTTAAAAGCAGACCGCCACGGCCCGTCGCGCCGCCGCCCCTCGGCCGCCCTCAAGCAGGCGTGACGAACGTCTGGCCGCGGCGCCGCGAATCGGGCACCATCGCCTGTTCACTCACACCCGAACACCACTCGGCCACCGCCTCGATAACGTCATGAACCACGCCGCCACCCCGATGCCGGACGGCATCCACGACCTGCGGGTCAGCACCTTCGGCTTCCTGCTGATCAAGGACTTTTCCCTGATCGCGCTCAGCACCGCGGTGGACCCGCTGCGCATCGCCAACATGGTGGTGGGCCGCAAGGTCTACACCTTCAAGCTGCTCTCGGTGGACGGCGACTCGGTCACCTCCAGCGACGGCATCCGGGTGTTCACCGAAGGCACCATCGCCGACAACGAGGTATTCGACACCGTGTTCGTGGTCGGCCCCAACCCCATCCCGCAGCCGCGCAACCTCGGCATCACGCGCTGGCTGCGCTACCAGGACGGCAAGGGCGCGGCGCTCGGCGGCATCGATACCGGCAGCTACTACCTGGCGCGCGCCGGCCTGCTCGACGGCTACCGCTGCACCATCCACTGGGAAGACCAGGACCTGCTGGTGGAACGCTTCCCCAAGCTGATCGTCTCCAACCGCCTCTACGAGGTGGACAACAAGCGCTACACCTGCAGCGGCGGCGTCGCCCCGCTCGACATGATGGTGCAGCTGATCAGCCAGCCGCCCGGCACCCGCAACCTGGGCGCCCGCGTGCTGGAACTGCTGGTGGCGGAAAAGCGCAGCCACGAACAGCGCCAGCGCGCCTCGCTGCGGCAATACCAGGGCACGGAGCTGCCCAAGCTGGAAGAGGCGCTGCAACTGATGGAGAGCAATATCGAAGAGACGCTGTCGATCGCCGAGATCGCCGCCTACCTCACGGTCTCGGTACGCCAGCTGGAACGCTGGTTCCACGAACGGCTCAACAAGACCCCGGCCCAGGCCTACATGGAAATCCGCCTGCTGCGCGCGCGCCAGCTGCTCTACCGCACCGCCAAGCCGCTTGAAGAGGTGTGCGCCAACACCGGCTTCGTCTCCACCACCCACTTCGCCACCAAGTACAAGGCGCAGTTCGAAATCTCCCCGATCACCGACCGCAAGCGCTACCAGGGCATGCTCTGAGCGGCGCGCGGCGCCGCCTTTTCCGGCCAGGCCGCGGGCCGCGGCGAAAATGGCCGGGCCCCGGCAGGCTTCCTTGCCTACACTGGAACGGTCGTTTCCGGCACGTCGCCGTGAAGACCCACCCGAGGAGAACAGCGTGAACGATGCACCCAAAATCCTGGCGTTTGCCGGCAGCGCCCGCAAAAATTCCTGGAACAAGAAGCTGGTGCACATCGCCGCCCACGGCGCCCGCGCCGCCGGCGCCGACGTCACCCTGATCGACCTGCGCGACTTTCCCATGCCGCTCTACGATGGCGACGAGGAGAGCGAGAACGGCATACCGGACAACGCTCTGCGGCTGCGCGAACTGATGCTGAGCCACCAAGGCCTGCTGCTCGCCTCGCCGGAATACAACGGCTCGATTTCCCCGCTGCTGAAGAACACCATCGACTGGACCACGCGCCAGGTCGACGGCAGCCCCGGCCTCGCCCCCTACACCGGCAAGGTGGCGGCGCTGCTCGCCACCTCGCCGGGCGGCTTCGGCGGCTTGCGCGGCCTGGTGCACGTGCGCGCCATCCTGGGCAACGTCGGGGTGCTCGTGATGCCGGAGCAACTGGCGGTCGGGGTCGCGCACGAGGCGTTCGGCGCCGACGGCGCCATGGCCAATCCCAAGCAACAACACGCCGTGGAAGAACTGGGCGCCAACCTGGCCGGGCTGCTCGCCAAGCTGCACGGCCTGTCGCTGGCGCCGGAATCCACCGAACGCCGCCACGACCTGACCCGGCTGCGCTGACACATCCCGCCGAAAGAACCGGTTTACGATCTGCTGCGCGTCGGCGATACGGCGTTAAAAACGACTTCGGAATGCTCATTTACTACGTGTAAACGCCGCTTTCTCAGCCGTTTATGCCTTGTCTCGCGCTAGCTCGCGAGCTCGTAAACAGGCTCTAAGAGCCTGTTCCAGCGCGGCATCCAGCCGTACCCGGCCGCAGCGGCGAAAAAACCTGGAACAGGGTCCAAGGTAACAACGCGCCAAGGCCCGCTGTACGCGGGCTTTGGCGCCTCGGGAGGCGGCGGCCCCGGACACGCCAGAAACCAATAGGCTCCCCGGCGCGGCGTCATGGCGCGGGCCACGCCAGGCAAGCCGGGCTCAGCCCTGGCCGATACCCGGACGCAGAAATCGTGCCGTCCCCGGCATCGCGCGCCGCCGCACACGTTCTCTGATGGCAAGTGCGCCGCACCCCGCCCGCCGCCGCACCCCTCCGGTATTTATGCAACAGCCGCGCCACCGCCCGAAACTTTTCTTGCTTTCCCCTCAAACTTGTATGATAACCTGATGACACGATTACAAGACGTAAAAACCCCGCGTGGCTGACCGCTCTCGACGGCAGCGCCGGGGCACCGCATCACCCCACAGTTCAGAAAATCGAGTGCGGGCCGACCTCCGCCCCACTCGAGACAGACGGAGACAGAAGATGAGTAAAACGCTTGGAGTCATCGGCCTCGGCTCGATGGGGTTCGGTGCCGCGCTGAGCGCCCTGCGCCGCGACGTCGGCACCTGGGGTTTCGACCTCAATCCGCAGGTGTGCGAGCGCTTTGCCGCCGAGGGCGGCAAGGTGGCGGGCAGCCCGGCCGAGCTGGCGCGGCACAGCGACGTGGTGCTGGTGCTGGTGGTCAACGCCGCGCAGACCGAGAGCGTGCTGTTCGGCGACGACGGCATCGCGGCCCATCTCAAGCCGGGCGCGGTGGTGGTGACCGCCGCCACGGTAGACCCGACCCTGCCGCCGCAGTGGGAAGCGCGCCTCGCCGAGCGCGGCGTGTTCCTGATCGATGGCCCGGTGTCCGGCGGCGCGGCCAAGGCCGCCGCCGGCGAGATGACGGTGATGGCCTCCGGCAAGCCGGAAGCGTTCGCCGCCGCCGGCGGGCTGCTCGAGGCCTACGCCGGCAAGATCTACCGCCTGGGCGACAAGGCCGGGGTCGGCTCCACCGTGAAGATGGTCAACCAACACCTGGCCGGCGTGCACATCGCCGCCGCCTGCGAGGCGATGGCGCTCGGCATCCGCGCCGGCGCCCGTCCCGACGAGCTATACGAGGTGATCTGCAACTCGGCCGGCATGAGCTGGATGTTCCAGAACCGCGTGCCGCACATCCTCGCCGGCGACTACACCCCGCTGTCGGCGGTCAACATCTTCATCAAGGACCTGGGCATCGTGCTGGATGCGGCACGCCAGCTCGCCTTCCCGCTGCCGCTCGCCTCCGCCGCGCACCAGCTCTACCTCGGCACCGCCGCCGCCGGCCACGGCCAGGAGGATGACAGCGCCGTGATCAAGCTCTACGCCGCGCTCACCGGCATCCAGCTGCCGCAAGGCAAGGAGGCCGCATGATTCTCGGCGTGATTGCGGACGACTTCACGGGCGCCACCGACGTCGCCAGCATGCTGGTGCGCGCGGGTCTGAAAACAGTGCAGGTGATCGGCGTGCCGGACGGCCCGGCACCCGAGGCCGACGCCGTGGTGGTGGCACTCAAGTCGCGCACCAACCCGGCACAGGAGGCGGTACGCGATTCGCTCGCGGCACTCGAATGGTTGCGTGCCGGCGGCGCGCGCCAGTTCTACTTCAAGTACTGCTCCACCTTCGACTCCACCGTCGAGGGCAATATCGGCCCGGTGACCGAGGCGTTGCTGCAGGCGCTCGGCAGCGACTTCACCATCGCCTGCCCGGCCTTCCCGGAGAACGGCCGCACCGTGTTCCGCGGCCACCTGTTCGTCGGCGACCAGCTGCTGTCCGACTCCGGCATGCGCCACCACCCGCTCACCCCGATGACCGACGCCAACCTGGTCAACGTGCTGCAGGCGCAAGTCTCCGGCCGCGTCGGCCTGGCGCGCTACGACACCGTGGCGCAGGGCACGGCCGCGCTGCAGGCACGCTTTACCGAACTGCGTGGCGCGGGAGTGCAGTGCGCGGTGGTCGATGCGATTTCCAACGACGACCTGCGCACCATCGCCGCCGCCTGCGCCGAGCTGCCACTGCTCACCGCCGGCTCCGGCGTCGCCTTGGGTCTGCCCGAGGTCTACGCCTCGCGGGGTTGGGTGACACCGGATGCGCACGCCGCCGACCTGCCCGCCGTCGGCGGTGCTGCCGCGGTGCTGTCCGGCTCCTGCTCGCAGGCCACCAACGGACAGGTGCAACACTGGATAGCCGCCGGCCGCCCCGCGCTGCGCCTCGATCCGCGCGAACTCGCCACCGGCCGTCCGCTCGCCGCCGAGGCGATCGCCTGGGTGCTGGCGCAAGCCGAACCGGCGCTGGTCTACGCCACCTCGCGCCCGGACGACGTGCGCGCGGTGCAGGCCGAGCTCGGCGTCGAGCGTGCAGGCCAGCTGGTGGAGCAGTGTCTGGCGCAGATCGCGCACGGCTTGGCCGAAAACGGCGTGCGCCGCCTGGTGGTGGCGGGCGGCGAGACCTCCGGCGCGGTGGTGCAGGCGCTCGGCGTCAGCCAGCTGCGCATCGGCGCCGCCATCGACCCCGGCGTGCCGTGGACCCAGGTGGAGGGCCGGCCGCTGCTGCTGGCGCTCAAGTCCGGCAACTTCGGCAGCGTCGATTTCTTCGGCAAAGCCTTGCAGCAGGTGCAGTGACATGACGCCCGATCAAGACTTCCTGCGCCAGGAGATGTGCCGCGTCGGGCGCTCGCTGTTCGAGCGCGGCTACGTCCACGCCAGCGCCGGCAACATCAGCGTGCGGCTGGACGATGAACAAGGCGGCGGCTTCCTGATCACCCCCACCGACGTCTGCCTGGGCTTTCTCGAGCCCGAACGCATCGCCTGGGTGGATGCCGCCGGCGAGCAGCAAAGCGGCGACCGTGCCAGCAAGACGCTGGCGCTGCACCGGCGCATCTACCAGGCCGAGCCCGAGGCGCGCTGCGTGATCCATACCCACTCCACCCACCTGGTGGCGCTGACGTTGCAAGGCGTGTGGAGCGAGGCCGACATCGTGCCGCCGATCACGCCGTACTTCGTGATGAAGGTGGGCCACGTGCCGCTGATTCCCTACCACCGCCCCGGCGACCCCGAGGCGGCCGAACGGGTGGCGGAAACCATCGCCGCGGCGCGCCGGCGCGGCGTGCCGATCCGGGCGGTGATGCTGGAGCGGCTCGGCCCCAACGTCTGGCACGACAGCCCGGCCAACGCCATGGCCACGCTGGAGGAACTGGAAGAAACCGCCCGGCTGTGGCTGACCGTTCAGCCCCGTCCGGCGCCCCTGAGCGAACAACAGATCGAAGAATTACGGCGCACCTTCGCGGCGCGCTGGTAGTACGGCTGGGAGACCAGTCACGCTGCACCCTGGCCCGTTCCAGGTAATGACAGTGCGTCGCCAATAAAAACAACACGGTAGCGCACATTAACTACAGTAGAGGAGACATTACCATGAGCAGTATTGCCCAGCAGCAAACCGGCACGGCCACCATGAGTCGTGAAGACAGTGTATTCAGCAAGGTATCGTGGCGCATCGTGCCACTGATCATCCTCTGTTACGTGGTTTCCTATCTCGACCGCGTCAACGTCGGCTTCGCCAAGCTGCAGATGTCGCAACAGCTCGGCTTCAGCGAAACCATGTTCGGCCTCGGCGCCGGCATCTTCTTCCTCGGCTACTTCCTGTTCGAAGTGCCGAGTAACCTCGCCCTGAGCCGCTTCGGCGCCAAGGTCTGGATCGCCCGCATCATGATCACCTGGGGCCTGGTCTCGGCAGGTTTCGCCTTCGTCAACACGCCCACCGCGTTTTACGTGATGCGCTTTTTGCTGGGGTTGGCCGAAGCCGGCTTCTATCCCGGCATCATCCTCTACCTCACCTACTGGTACCCGTCGCACCGGCGCGCCAAGATCGTGGCGATGTTCATGTCGGCGATCCCGGTCTCCGGCATTTTCGGCAACCCGCTCTCCGGCTTCATCATGGATGCCTTCGGCGGCGTGGGCGGCTGGGCCGGCTGGCAGTGGATGTTCGTGATCGAAGCGGTACCGGCGGTGCTGGTGGGCCTGGTGGTGCTGTACTACCTCGACGACTCCGTGGCCAAGGCCAAGTGGCTGAGCGAGGAAGAGAAGAGCGTGGTGGCCCAGGCCATCGCCGAAGACACCAAGCACAAGGACCACAGCGCCCACGCCCTGAGCGCGTTCAAAGACGCCCGGGTGTGGTTCATGAGCCTGATCTACTTCTGCTTCGTGATGGGTCAATACGGCCTGACCTTCTGGATGCCCACCTTCATCAAATCGACCGGGGTGACCAGCAACCTGTCCATCGGCGTGCTGAGCGCCATCCCCTTCCTCTCCGCGATCATTGCCATGAACGGCTTCGGCCGCAGCGCGGATGCCCGCCGCGAGCGCCGCTGGCACCTGGTGATCCCCGCCATGATGGGCACCGTCGGCTTCGTCGTCGCGGCGTCGTTTACCCAGAACACCGCCGTGTCCCTGGTGTTCCTGTCGCTGGCCGCGGCCGGAGTGCTGACCTGCGCCCCGCTGTTCTGGTCCCTGCCGACCGCCTTCCTCGGCGGCACGGCCGCCGCCGCCGGCATCGCGGTGATCAACTCGGTCGGCAACCTCGCCGGTTTCGTCAGCCCCTACCTGATCGGTACACTCAAGGACATGACGGGCAGCACCGCCGCCGGCATGTACGTGCTCGCCGGCAGCCTGGTGGTGGGCGCCATCGCGGTATTGCGCACGCCGGCCAAGCTGGTTAACCGCTAAACCTGTTGTCAACACGGCGATAGAGACCCGATTCGACGCTGCGTTCCGGGCGCCTGGTCTGTGGTCTCTTCGCTGTCGCCATCCAGGTTACCCATTGCTTGACCATTCATTAGCAGAAGCAAAGAGATCACCATGCCGCAATTTGCCGCCAACCTGACCATGATGTACACGGAACACGACTTCCTCGACCGCTTCGCCGCGGCCGCCCAAGACGGGTTCCGCGCCGTGGAGTACCTGTTTCCCTACGACTACCCGGCAGCCGACATCGCCGCCCGCCTCGCCGCCCACGGCCTGACCCAGGCGCTGTTCAACCTGCCGCCGGGCGACTGGGCCGCGGGCGAGCGCGGCATCGCCGCCCTGCCGGGACGCGAGGAGGAATTTGCCGCCTCGGTGGAGCGTGCCCTCGCCTACGCCGCGGCCACCGGCTGCCGCCGCCTGCACGCCATGGCGGGACTGGTGCCACAAGGCGCCGACCTCGCCGCCCTGCGCGCCACCTTCGTCGCCAACCTGCGCCACGCCGCCCGCCGCTGCGCTGAGCACGGCATCACCTTGCTGATCGAGCCGATCAACCAGCGCGACATGCCGGGCTACTTCCTCAGCCACCAGAAGCAGGCGCACGACATCGTGGCCGAGGTGGGCGAGCCCAACCTGAAAGTGCAGATGGACTGGTACCACTGCCAGATCATGGAGGGCGACATCGCCATGCGCCTGCGCCGCCACCTGGCCGGTATCGGCCACGTGCAGATCGCCGGCGTGCCGGAGCGCCACGAGCCGGACAGCGGGGAGCTGAACTACCCCTACCTGTTCGCGCTGCTCGACGAGCTGGGTTACGACGGCTACATCGGCTGCGAATACCGCCCGCGCAACGGCACTTCCGCCGGACTCACCTGGTTCCAGCCGTACAAGGAGGCCCAACAATGAAGCTCTTGATTACCGGCGGCGCCGGTTTCATCGGCGCGCGGCTGGCACGCACCCTGCTCGCCCGTGGCGAATTGGCCGGACGCGCCATCGAACGGCTGGTGCTGGCCGACCCGGTGGCCGCACCCGACGACCTGCGCGCCGACCCGCGCGTGCAAGTGCGCGTCGGCACCGTGCTCGAGTTGGCCGAACAGCTCAACGGCGAGCGTTTCGACGGCGTGTTCCACCTCGCCTCGGCGGTGTCGTCCGAATGCGAGGCCGACTTCGAGCTCGGCCTGCGCTCCAACCTCGACAGCACGCGCGCCCTGCTCGACGCTTTGCGCGCCGCTGGCAACGCCCCGCGCCTGGTGTTCTCCAGCTCGGTGGCGGTGTTCGGCAGCGACCCGGCGCTGCCGCTGCCGGCGGTGGTGCGCGACGACACCCTGCCCACGCCGCAGTCGTCCTACGGCGTGCAGAAGTTCATCTGCGAGCAGCTAGTGGCCGACTACACCCGCAAGGGCTTCATCGACGGCCGCGTGGCGCGGCTGATGACGGTCTCGGTGCGGCCAGCCGCCCCAACGGCGCCGCGTCGAGCTTCCTCTCCGGCATCATCCGCGAACCCCTGGCGGGACAGGAAGCGGTCTGCCCGGTATCGCCCGACACCGAGGTGGCGCTGGCCTCGCCGGCCAACACCATCGCCGGGCTGATCGCGGTATTCGAAGCCAGCCGCGAGGCCTTCGGCGGCCGCACCGCGCTCAACCTGCCGGCCCTCACGGTGCGCGTGCAGGACATGCTCGACGCACTGGAAAGCGTCGGCGGCAACCAGGCGCGCTCCCTCGTGCGCTTCGTCCCGGACGACACCATCGCCCGCATCGTCGGCAGCTGGCCGGCGCGCTTCGAGTCGCCGCGCGGGGAACGCCTGGGGCTCAAGGCCGACTCCGATTTCCGCAGCATCGTCGAACAGTACCGCGGCGATTTCCCGCTGCCGTTCGGCCTGCCTGACCCGTTCCCGATCATCTATTTTTCTTTTCCGCATGCCGGCCTGGCCCAAGCCGACTCAACGTTGGCCGAAGCCGTGCCGCGGCGGCACGGCGGCAGCGTCAAGCCGGACCATGCCGCGGCGCTGTTCGCCATGGAGGATAGCGATGGGGGATTTGATCGGGAGCGCCGCGCCCGAGGCGAAGTCGGTGCGGTCGATTTGCCGGGCCGTGCCTTGAGCACGGTCGATACGACCGTCTCGGCCGTCTGCGGAAAGGGGGATGCGGCGGCGGGGTGAGGCGGCCCGCC
This sequence comes from Pseudogulbenkiania sp. AW2-16, assembly GCF_056824575.1. NCBI lineage: Bacteria > Pseudomonadati > Pseudomonadota > Betaproteobacteria > Neisseriales > Chromobacteriaceae > Pseudogulbenkiania > Pseudogulbenkiania sp. AW2-16. The sequence continues at coordinate 4,025,147 of NZ_CP157668.1, forward strand.
GCATCTATCTGAACGTCAGCGCATGCGCAGCGTTTGCGCCAGCTTTTCGCCTTCCTGGTCCCAGAACGCCGGGTCGGCAGCGCGGATACGGCGAATCGCGTTATCCATATGGGAGGCGGCGGCCTTGCGCGCGCGCGCCGGGTCGCCTTGTTCGATGGCGCTGACGATGGCGTTGTGCTCGTCCTGCACTTCCTTGAAGAAATCCTCGCGGCGCGCTTCGTTGGCCCGCGTCACCTGGGTGGCGCCGCGCAGGTACTGCGACAGGTAATCCAGCGTCGAAATCAGGAACGGGTTACCGGCGGCCGCGGCGATGCTGCGGTGAAAGTTCACGTCTTCCTCCACCCCGTCGCGACCGCTTTGCGCCGCCTCGGCCAATGCGGCCACGGCCGCGCGGATCGCCGCCAGATCCTGCTCGCTGCGACGCGCCGCCGCCAGGCCGGCAGCCTCGGCTTCCAGCACGCGCCGCACCTCGGCCATCTGCACCACGGCCTCCATCGAAGCAGTATGCGCCGCATCGAACGAGAGCGGACGAATCCCCGGCTCCTGCACCAGCACCCCATAGCCTTGGCGCGAAATGACCAGACCCAGCGACTTCAACTGGGACACCGCTTCGCGAATCACGGTGCGGCTCACCTTGAATTGATCGACCAGCTGGGCTTCGGACGGCAGCTTGTCGCCCGGCTGCAAGGCGCCCGAATGGATACCCTCGGCCAGTGCCTCAGCCACTTGCTCGGACAAACGCGCGCCGGCGTGGACGGGTTGAAACTCAAGGGCCACAACATGCCTTTCAGTTGTATGAGGAGATGATAAGAAGATAGCACTGTCAGTGGCGGCGCGTGGGGTAAAATTGGCGACACCCCAAGCCACCCCGCCCCTGTCCGGCACGCGCAGCCAGGGCATCCCCGCGGCATCCGAGAGACGCGCCACGCCGGAAAAGCAAAAAGCCCGCATTCAGCGGGCTTTTTTGAATTCTGGCGGAGAGGGGGGATTCGAACCCCCGTTAGGGTATTACCCTAAACACGCTTTCCAGGCGTGCGACTTAAACCACTCATCCACCTCTCCAGAACTACTCTGATGTCGTCGTCGTTTGCGTTTCGTCGTCAGAGGCTGCGCAGTATATAAGCCCTTTTTACGACTGGCAAGCTTTTTTATATGCAATATGCTGCTCCAGTTCGCCAAGATATGCCGCCACCGCCTGCCTCTCCTGCTTGAGCCAGCGCCAAATCGCTGATCGGAAAGGAGAATCCCCCAGCCAGTGCGCCGAATGCGTCAACACCGGCTCGAAACCGCGGGCCAGCTTGTGTTCGCCTTGCGCCCCGCCCTCGAATACCGAGAGTCCATGGCGGATGCAGTACGCGATGCCCTGGTAGTAGCACAGCTCGAAATGCAGGCAGGAAATATCCTCCAGCGCGCCCCAGTAACGGCCGTACAGTTGGTGTCGATCCTTCAGGCACAAGCTGGCGGCCACCGGCTCGCCAGCCCGCTGTGCCAGAAACAGCACCAGGTGGTCGGCTAGGCGTTCGCCGATCAGACGGAAAAACACCAGATCGAGGTAGGGAGTGGAACGGTGCTCGCGATAGGTCTGGCAGTAGCAGGTATGAAAGAATGCCCAATCATCATCGGTGATCTGACGGCCTTCCTTGACGATCACCTCGACCCCTTGTTCGGCAACGCGGCGCCGCTCCTGGCGGATCTTCTTGCGCTTGTCGCGGCTGAGTGCGTCGAGAAAATCGCTGAAGTCGCGGTAGCCGTGGTTTTGCCAGTGGAACTGCACGCCGTGCCGCTCCAGCCAGCCGGCCTCTGCCAGCATGGCCATTTCTTCCGGAGCCGGGTACAACACATGCGCCGACGATAGCCCGAGCTGGCGGACCTGGCGCGGCAGTTCGGCGATCAGCATGGCCCGGGCCGCCGGCAGGCCGAGGAAGCGCGGCCCGCCGACCGGCGTGAACGGTATCGCCAGCAGCAACTTGGGGTAGTAGGCCAGCCCGGCGCGCTGGTAGGCCTCGGCCCAGGCCCAGTCGAACACGTATTCGCCATACGAGTGTGTCTTGAGATAGGCCGGCGCGACCGCCCTCAGCGCCTCGCCCTCGCGCCACGCCAGATGATGCGGCTGCCAGCCGGTGGCCGCACTCACCGCCCCGCTCTGCTCCAGCGCGGCGAGCCAGCCGTGGGCGAGAAAGGGCTGGTCGTCGGCGCGCAGCGCGTTCCACTGCTCCGCCGGCAGCCCGGCCAGGCCATTCAGCGACGCTATCGTCACTCCCGCTCCTTTCAGGAAATCGTGCCGCGCTTCAGGTAGAATCGGCCTTATTGTTGATAAACCGACGTAGCCACCAAAGATGCGTATCGCGCTCGCCCAGTTCAATCCCGTTGTCGGCGACATCGCCGGCAATACCCGCAAGATTCTCGACCTCGCCCGCCAAGCCATGGCCCAGGGTGCCGACGTGCTGGTCACGCCGGAGCTGGCGCTCACCGGCTACAGCCCGGAAGACCTGCTGCTGCGCGACCACTTCTACCGCGAGTGCAGCAAGGCGCTGGATGAACTCTTGGAGCTGGACGGTATCACGCTGGTGGTGGGCCACCCGGTCAAGCTCGGCAACGAGCGCTTCAACGCCGCCACGGTGATGCGTGACGGCAACCGTCTCGGTCAGTACCACAAGATGCTGCTGCCCAACAACGAAGTGTTCGACGAGTGCCGTTACTTTACTCCCGGCGGCGCACCGCTGGTATTCCAGCAGGACGGCGTCAACGTCGGCGTGTTGATCTGCGAGGATGTCTGGTCGCTGGATCCCGCCGCCGAAGCCGCCGATGCCGGCGCCGACGTGGTGGTGGTGCTCAACGCCTCGCCGTTCCACCGCAACAAGATCGAAACCCGCCACGAGACGGTGCGCTACCGCGTCGAGGAGACCGGCCTGCCGTTCGCCTACGTCAACCTCACCGGCGGCCAGGACGAACTGGTCTTCGACGGCGCCTCGTTCGCGCTCAACAAGGCCGGCGAAGTGGTGGCGCAAGCCGCCGCCTACGACGATGAACTGCTAATCGTGCAGATGGCCGACGGCGACCTGCAGCCGGCCGGCAAGGCCGCGCTGCCCTGCCCGCTGGAGAGCGTGTACAAAACGCTGGTGATCGGCGTGCGCGACTACATCGGCAAGAACGGCTTCCCCGGCGTGCTGCTCGGCCTCTCCGGCGGCATCGATTCGGCGCTGACGCTGGCCATCGCCTACGACGCGCTGGGCGCCGACAAGGTGCACGCGGTGATGATGCCGAGCCGCTACACCGCCGACATTTCGGTGGACGACTCGCGCGACATGGTGGAGCGGCTCGGCGTGAAGTACGAGGAAATCGCCATCTGGCCGATGTACGAGAGTTTCATGGCGGCGCTGGCACCGTCGTTCGAAGGGTTGGCCGAAGACACCACCGAGGAAAACCTGCAGGCGCGTATCCGCGGCACGCTGTTGATGGCGCTCTCGAACAAGACCGGCAAGCTGGTGCTGACCACCGGCAACAAGTCCGAGATGACCACCGGCTACTGCACGCTGTACGGCGACATGGCCGGCGGCTTCGCGGTGCTGAAGGACGTCGCCAAGACCCTGGTCTACCAACTCTGCCACTGGCGCAACGCCCAGAGCGAGATCATTCCGTTAAGAATCATTACCCGACCGCCCTCGGCGGAACTGCGCCCGGACCAGAAAGACCAAGATAGTCTGCCGCCCTACGATGTGCTCGACGCCATCATGGCGCGCTACGTGGAAGAGAACCTGTCCGCTGCCGAAATCATCGCCGAGGGCTTTGCCGAGGCCGACGTGCGGCGCGTGGTTCGCCTTCTCAAGATCAACGAGTACAAGCGCCGCCAGGCCCCGGTCGGTCCGCGCGTCACCCACCGCGGTTTCGGCAAGGACTGGCGCTACCCGATCACCAACCGCTTCAGCTGAGCACTGATGAATAAATCGGCGACGTATCCCCTCCCCGGTCCGGCCAGGCTCGCCGTGCCACGGCTACGGCGGTGCGGCGCGAACCGGCCAGGGGACGTCCGTGACGATTTATTCCTTGAGCCCCAAACGGCTGAGGCGTAGAAAAGGATTCCATGAAGAAGCTCTTACCGATCATCCTCGCCGCTGCGTTCGCCCTGCCCGCCCACGCCGCCGCCATCGCCCAGCTGAAGGCCTTCGTCGCCGGCAGCAAGACGCTGTCGGCCAGCTTCTCGCAGGTGGTCAGCGCCAAGGGCAAGCGCGAAGAGGCCAGCGGCCAGCTGGAAATCTCGCGTCCCGGCAAGTTCCGCTGGGAATACGCCAAGCCCTACGAACAGCTCATCGTCGGCGACAGCAAGCGGCTGTGGATCTACGACAAGGAACTGGCCCAGGTCACCAGCAAGTCGCTGGACGCCGCGCTGGGCTCCAGCCCGGCCGCGCTGCTGGCCGGCAGCAACGCCATCGAGCGTGACTATCACCTGAAGGAAGCCGGCAGCCAGGATGGCATCGAATGGCTCAGCGCCGCGCCGAAGAAGAGCGAGAACACCTTCCAGTCGATCCGCATGGGCTTTCGCGCCAACACGCTGGTTACCATGGAACTGCACGACAGCTTCGGCAACACCACGCTGATCCGCTTCGCAGACATGAAAAAGAACCCGGTGCTGGCGCCATCGCGCTTCACCTTCACCCCGCCCAAGGGCGTGGACGTGATTTCGGACTGAGACCGTGACCGACCTGTTTGCCCGCGAACCAAAAAAACCGTTGGCCGAAGCGCTGCGCCCCACCTCGCTCGACGAGGTCATCGGCCAGCCGCACCTGATCGGCCCGGGCAAGCCGCTGCGCCTGGCGGTGGAGTCGAAAACCCCGCACTCGATGATCCTGTGGGGCCCGCCCGGCGTCGGCAAGACCACGCTGGCACGCATCCTGGCGCACAGCTTCGACGCCGAGTTCATCCCGCTGTCGGCGGTGTTCTCCGGCGTCAAGGACATCCGCGAGGCAGTCGACCGAGCGCAGGCGGTGCTGCAGCGTGACGGTCGCCACACCATCCTGTTCGTCGACGAAGTGCACCGCTTCAACAAGAGCCAGCAGGACGCCTTCCTGCCCTACGTCGAATCGGGCCTTCTGACCTTCATCGGCGCCACCACCGAGAACCCCTCGTTCGAGGTCAACTCGGCATTGCTGTCGCGCGCTCAGGTGTACGTGCTCAATGCCCTCACCGACGATGACTTCAAGGCGCTGTTCGCGCGCGCCGTCGCCAGCGGCGCCCTGCCCGGCCTGACCTTCGACGACAGCGCCCTGGCGACGCTGAGCGGCTACGCCGACGGCGACGCCCGCCGCTTCCTCAACCTGCTGGAGCAGACCCGCACCGCCGCCGGCGCCCGCCACGTCGAGTACATCGACGCCGACTTCCTGGCCGAAGTGCTCACCGTCAACGCGCGCCGCTTCGACAAGGGCGGCGACGCCTTCTACGACCAGATCTCGGCGCTGCACAAGTCGGTGCGCGGCTCCAATCCGGACGGGGCGCTGTACTGGCTGACGCGCATGCTCGACGGCGGCGCCGACCCGCGCTACCTGGCGCGCCGCCTGGTGCGCATGGCCTGGGAGGACATCGGGCTGGCCGATCCGCGCGCCGCGCGCATCGCGCTCGACGCCGCCGACACCTATGAACGGCTCGGCAGCCCCGAAGGCGAACTGGCGCTGGCCCAGGCCGCGATCTACCTCGCCGTGGCCCCCAAGAGCAACGCCGGCTACAAGGCGTATAATGAGGCGCGCGCCTTCATCCGCCAGGACATCTCGCGCCCGGTGCCGGTGCACCTGCGCAACGCGCCGACCAGGTTGATGAAGGAGCTGGGATACGGGCACGCCTACCGCTACGCCCATGACGAACCGCACGCCTACGCCGCCGGTGAAACCTACCTGCCGGAGGGGATCGAAGACAGCCGCTGGTACGAGCCGGTGGAACGCGGGCTGGAAGGCAAGATTCAGGAAAAACTGCGGTTTCTCAGGCAACTGGATGAAGAAACAAAAGCACCATCACGATCATGACGGGCACAAGGTCAGGTTGGAGCACTTCGCCGCCAAGCGGCTGATCGCTGTGCTCAACCGCCTGTCGCGCCCCGGCCATTACCTGCTCGGCCCGCACCGCGAATCTCCCGACTTCTCCATTCTGCGCCGGCAGAACGGCGAGCCTGCGCAAAAAATCGGTCTGGAAGTGACGCACATCTATGGCAGCACCCACGATGCTGCCATAATCAACGGTTGGCACAAGGATAAGACGGCCGTGCTGCTCGCCTTGCAGCAGCCGGCACTGATGAAAGAAATCTTCCAGCAGCTCGACCGAGCCATCAAGGACAAGAATGACAAATTCGCCTCCTACACCGTCAAGCCCTGCTGGCTCTTGATCCGCAACGCCAACACGCGCGTCATGCACCGCGACTGGGAAAATTACTTACGCAACAAGGACTTCCAGGATAGTCCTTTTGAAAAGATCTGGCTCATCACCGACCGCCAGCTTCAGATCATCAACATCAAATAGACCAACACCATGCTAGACATTCAACTCCTTCGCAGCCAGCCGGAAACCGTCGCCGAGCGCCTGGCCGCCCGTGGCTACCAGTTGGACACCGACGCCTTCGGCCAACTCGAGAACGAGCGCAAAGCGCTGCAGACCCGCATGCAGGAACTGCAGGCCCGCCGCAACGCCACCTCCAAGCAGATCGGCGAAGCCAAGCGCAAAGGAGAAGACGTCTCCGCCATCATGGCCGAAGTGGCCACCCTGGGCGACGAGCTGAAAGCCGCCGAAGCCGCCTTCGAAGCCGTGCAGCAGAAGCTGGAGCACTGGCTGATGACCATCCCCAACCTGCCGCACGCATCGGTGCCACAGGGCAAGGACGAAAGTGCCAACGTCGAAGTGCGCCGCGTCGGCGTACCGCGCTCGTTCGAGTTCGAAGCCAAGGACCACGTCGACGTCGGCAGCCCGCTGGGGCTCGACTTCGAAACCGGCGCCAAACTCTCCGGCGCCCGCTTCACCGTGCTGCGCGGCGAGATCGCCCAGCTGCACCGTGCCCTGGCGCAGTTCATGCTGAACACCCACACCAACCAGCACGGCTACACCGAGATGTACACCCCGTACATCGTCAACGACAGCGTGCTGTTCGGCACCGGCCAGCTGCCCAAGTTCGCCGAGGACATGTTCAAGGTGACGCGTGGCGGCGAGGAAGGCGCGGTCGACCAGTACCTGATCTCCACCTCGGAAATCACCCTGACCAACACCGTGCGCGAGAGCATCCTCAAGCTCGACGAACTGCCGGTCAAGATGACCGCACACTCGCCCTGCTTCCGTTCCGAGGCCGGTTCCTACGGCCGTGACACGCGCGGCATGATCCGCCAGCACCAGTTCGACAAGGTGGAAATGGTGCAGGTGGTGCACCCGGAGAAATCGTACGACGCGCTGGAAGAAATGGTCGGCCACGCCGAAGCCATCCTCAAGGCGTTGGAACTGCCCTATCGCGTGATCACGCTGTGTACCGGCGACATGGGCTTCGGCGCCGCCAAGACCTACGACCTGGAAGTCTGGCTGCCGGCACAAAACACCTACCGCGAGATCTCCAGCTGCTCCAACTGCGAAGCCTTCCAGGCGCGCCGCATGCAGGCCCGTTTCAAGGACGAGAACGGCAAGAACCAGCTGGTACACACCCTTAACGGCTCCGGCCTCGCCGTCGGCCGCACGCTGGTGGCAGTACTGGAAAACTACCAGAACGCCGATGGTTCCGTGACCGTTCCGACCGTACTGCGCCCCTATCTCGGCGGCAAAGAAAAAATCGGCGGCTGATCGACATCGCCATCAAGAACGCACCGGGATCGAGCATCCCGGTTTTTTATTTTTTGTCAGGATTAGATGGAGTTTGCTCTGCTCTGTTAAAGCCTTATACAGCAAGGGTTTCCTAGAAAGCCATCTTTGTCGGGGTTACACTGAAATTGTCAGGGTTACGGCTACAACGTAACCCCAGCCGTAACCCCGAGGAGGATGCCATGGAAACTAGGATCGTTTTCACCAAAGCGGCACTCACCAACCTGCCGGTGCCGGCAGCCGGTCAAAGGTTTACCTTTCACGACACCAAGCAACCCGGTTTGCAATTGCGGGTCACGCCCAACAACGTCAAGACTTTTGCTGTGTTTAAGCGGGTGGCCGGTGGGTCGCCTGAGCGGGTGTCCATTGGGCGGTTTCCAGAAGTGACGGTAGAGCAAGCGCGAGCCAAGGCGCGTGAAGTGGTCAACGCGCTGGCCACTGGCGTCAGCCTGAGCGCTGGCAAGCGTCAAGCCAAGGCGAAGGCGGCGGCAGTGCCGACGCTGGGCGACGCGGTGCGCGAGTATGTCGAGCGAGCCCGCCGTGCCGACGGCAAGCCGCTGAAACCGTCCACGCGGCACGATTACCTGAAGATGGTCACGCCCGGGGTCACCAAGAACACCGGGCGGAAGTGCAAGGACGGCATGTTGCTGAAGCTCGCCGAAATCCGCATCGATCAGATCAGCAGCGACGACATCCACCGCGTTTATGACGCCGCCGCTGCTCACGGCGAGCGCCAGCAGACGTATGCCATGCAGGTTCTAAGGGCGGTGCTGAATTTTTATGGCGTCACCGTGCTGGGGTCGCCTTTCAGCAAGGACACGCCGCGCCGTAACCGCATCAGCCTGCCACCGGCCCAGCCTGCGGATAAGTCCATCGAGCCGGAAGATATCGGCCGGTGGTGGCTGGCCTTGAGCGAAATGGAAGACACACCCACGGTGCGCTATCTGAAATTTTTGGCCTTGACTGGTTGCCGCCCATCCGAGCCGCTGGAAATCAAGGTTGAAAAAATCGATGCCGCGCATCGGTGCGTTGTTTTGCTCGATACGAAAACCAGAACGGATCATGTCCTCTATCTATCGAACCAAGCATGGGGAATCGTTGAGCGGCAAATGGCAAATAAATCCGCCGATGAAAGGCTGTTCAAGGCAGCCTACGATTTTTATGCTGTAGCCGAAATACGAGAAAAGTGCGGGGTGTATTTCAGCCGAAAAATGCTGCGGTCAACGTTCGCTTCGATTGCCGAGCCGCTGGTGTCCACTTATACGCTGAAAAAAATGATGAATCACCGGCAGGCGGGCGATATCACAGCACGGCATTATATAAGGAAGTCGGAACAGCAACTTCGCGCTGGGTGGCAAGCCGTCGCCGACTGGCTCGATCAGCAGGCCGAATTCGCCAAGGGCAACGTGATAACCCTCGACCGTTGTGCAAAATAACAACGCCCCCTAACCTTCCGTAATACACACCCCGCAATCCCCACCACAATTACCTCTAAGACAATGGACTGGACTAAAAGCCAGTCCATTTTGTTTTGTTCGGCATTTAGAAATCGAGTTTAAAAAACCGTGGCAACTGGGATTTGCGTTGCGGTGTTTTGTGGGGGTACGGTGATTACCGTGATAAGTGCCGGTGCGCTCACCGGTTTTGCCGGAGGAGTATGTATCATGGCTATTGCCAAAGTCGATTCTGCTTTTGAACGTCTAAGCAACGTTGAAGCAGCTCAGTATCTTGGAATTTCACCGCACACGCTCGATTCATGGCGGTGCAACAGACGGCCCTTTATCCCTTTCGTCAAAATTGGCCGCCTGGTGTTTTACCGGAAAGTCGATCTGGATAATTTTATCGAAGCCGGCGCGGTGGAAGGATAAGAAAATGACGAACCTTCACCCGGACCTTTTGGACGCCACGGTGGCGGACATGTTTTGCAAGCGGGACATCCAGACCAGTATCTGGCCGAAAAAGACGGAATTGATTCCGATGTCGGAACTGTTGGGGGACATCAAGCCGTATCACTGGCTGATTAACGGTTACTTGGTGGCGGACAGCTGGGCCATGATTCACGGCACGGCTGCCGTGGAAGCCGCACTCGACATGGCTGTCGCCATTTCCAGCGGCACACCTTGGCACGGACACCAAGCGGTTTTTACTGGCGTGTTGTATATCGCCGATCATCATTCGCGCACAAGTGCCTCGGCGCGGAAAGACCTTGCGTGCCGACGTTACGGTGACAGGCATTGCAACGCGTTCTTCGAAAGCGGTTATCTGGACAACACCACCGGAAAAAACATTCACAGATGGTGCGCCGAGAACTATCTCGTCATCGTTGAAATGCCGAAGGCGCGTAGCAACCCCGGTGTTTTTATGAATTATTTCAATTTGCTACGTGGTGACGCCTGTATTTTGTTGGTTGCGTCAAACGACTGGCACGTCGAGTGGCTGGAGGGTGAAGCGGACACGGTTTTTTCCGCGAACGTCGATAACGGTGAAATTCTGCTGGAGCCACTCAAGCAGCGCATGGCGAGAAAACCGGCGGCCGTCTGGATCAAATAAGGATACTGAGTCATGACACCAAATGGAAACGCCCAAGCCGGAGGGGACGGCGTTGGGCGCGAAAGGGCTTTGGTTACTCTGCAAGTTGATTATAGCACCATCCAAAAGGCGGTGCATAGTATCGCCGAGCGGCCCCTTTTTGCGCCTTTTAATCGGGTCTGGAATCCCAAACGAGGGAAGTTCGACAAAATTCCTATTCACGGTATATCCACCGCCAAACCCAGTCAATGGATGCCCTATGCCGAAGCCGTCGCCATGGCGCAGCAATTCAGTGCATTCGGTATCGGCTTGCTGTTCAACGGGTATACCGAAGATGGCGAGTTTATTCTAGCCGGACTTGATTTCGATGACGTGGACCGTGATAGTTTCAAGGTTCCCTTTTCTGGCTATAGCGAAACATCCCCATCGGGAAAGGGCATCCGACTATTTGCTTGGGTGCCTAAGACGTGGGCCGATAAGCATCGGGATACCGGAGATTTTGATTATCCCGACTGCGACCATGGCGAGTATTACCAAGGCACGTCAGCGCGATTCCTGACCCTGACCGGCAATGCCATAGACGACAGCCCGATTCCCCGCCTGACTACTAATGAGCTGGCCAAGCTGGAACCGCTGCTCAAAAAAGCCAAGGACAAAACACCGCTGGTGTTGCCGGAAGAAATCGGCGAGCCGTTCGATCTGGCATCTATCAAGCTGACGCCCAGCCAGTTCGCATTGGTGACAGGGGATACCGATATCGACCGCTCCCGCGAGGTTCAGAGTCTGCTGTCAACGCTTTTCGACCGCCACAACGTGGCACCAGATACTGCTCTAGTCACGCTGCTGAAAGTGCCAGCGCTACTGCGCTATTGCGAAGATCACCGCCACGGCGATCATGAGAAAGCCATTGAGTTCGCCAAGCGAGAAGTCGCCGAAGCCTACAGCGCCAGTCTGGCGGCAAGCTACGACCAGCTAAGCCGGTTCTACCCAGCGTGGGCAGACTGGCGGAGCGCCATGGCGGTCCCAAGTGATGAAGCGCCACCCCGCCCGCCTTCCATCCTTGTCGGGCCGGCGCTGGCTCGCTGCTCCGGGCTACTGGAGCCACCCAAGCGCCATGCGGCCATTATCGAGGGCTTGGTGTACGTCTGTAACGGCATGCTGGCCGCCCCCGGTGGCACCGGCAAGACCACGGTACAGCAATGGGAAGCCATTCATATCGCCTTGGGCCGTGATGTGTGGGGGCACAAGGTGCTGCGCCCCGGTGGCGCTCTGTTCCTGACCGCCGAAGATAGCCGTGAAGACTTCCTGTATCGCCTGTACTACCTCATGGCGGCCATGGGGTTGAGCCCCGAGGAACAGCGGCGAGTGATCGGGAGTACCTTTATCGAAGACGTGAGCGGGCGGGTCGCCCGGCTGGCCGAGCTGGACCGCTCAGGCAACATCGTGCCTACCTCACTGGTGGACGAGCTGTGCACACAGTACGCGGGTGAAGGGCTCGCCATGGTCTACGTCGATCCGCTGTCACATTTCGGTCCCGGCGAGCGCTTTGTCAACGACGCCGAATCCGCCCTGTGCCAAATAGCGCGGCGGTTGTCGGACGAATTGAACGCGCATGCGCGGCTGACGCATCATGTCGGCAAGGAAGTGGCGCGGAACGGCATTATCGATATGTACTGTGGCCGCAATGGCAGTGCGTTGGCAGACAACAGCCGAACCGTGATGCAGTTGTTCGCAGGGACTCACAAGGACTACCCCATGCCTGTTGCGGCCCTGCCGATGCTGCAATCAGGGCATCTTCCTTTACAGGTGCATTTCCACAAGGTCACTTACGCCGCCAAGCCGGCGCACCCGATATGGCTGATGCGGAAAGACTGGTCTTTCCGTGAGTTCGAGGGTGAGCCAGTCAACGAAACCAAAACGCGGGCCGCAGACTTGCAAAAGATTGTTGATTACTTGGAAGCCAACTTGGCGAGAGGAATCAAGAACTCACCGTCGTCGCTAGAGGATGATTCCAATGTAATTGGCTTGACGCAAAAGCGGATTCGCACGTTGGTCAAAGAGGCGGAGCAAACCGGTGAACTCGTGTTGATGGACCTCGAACCGGAAGAACGTAAGGGACGTCTTAAGCAGTATCTGGTGCCCGGCATGCGAACGGAATGAGCACGTTGACATAGGGGATTTACACAAGCCGGGAGGGGGTCTTATTAATCCGTCGCCCTATAGGGAAATGGGGACGACGGATTAGTCGTCCCCCCCATTTCCCTCTTTCCGTTGGTTTTCTAACGGAATAGCAACGGAATAGCAACGGAATGACGGAATAGATGCGGCTGTGCAGTTAGGAGCGTGATTATGAAGGCTGTGAAGATGGTGCATCCCTCGCAAGCGCGAACGATTTTAAACGAGAGCGACGCGCTTCGGTTGCGGCAAGCCGGCTGGGTTGAGCTGGCCGGTGTGAAAACTGTCAGCAAGAAAGCGGAATACTACCGCCAGTATCGCAAACGCTGTCGGGAGTTAGGGTTACGGCAGCTGGAAGTCTGGCTACCTGAAAAAGCATTTATTGCCTTGCAGGAATTGCAGCGACCCGGTGAAAACCAAGCGACAACGCTTATGCGTTTGTTGTGCGGTGATGCTGACTAGCCTTGTTCCCGACACACAATTTAGCCAGCCAAAATCAGCCGCCCCAAACGCCAAAAAACCGTTGTTCGGACTGTCCATCCCGACAATGGAAAGCCGCAAATCCTTGCCCAGCTTGGTTTTGCGGGTGGTGTTCCGCTGTGGGGTTACGCTGCGGGGCAACACTTGGGGCTGCAAAAGGAGATTTCATTGTGCAGACGAATATCGCCGGCTGTCTTGTAGCAACAGCCACGTCAACGGCCTGCCATGTTCCGGCGCTGGCAGTGCTTGTCGTGAACTGGTCGCCGCCCCGGCCACCGCTTCCATACGCCGATGAGCAGCGCTACAACGATTTCAAGGTCGCCGCGCTGCACGATGCCGCCAAACAACTTGGCGTCATGCCCATGCTGTGCGAACCGCCGTCACCGGGCCGCTGGTATCCCGCACGCGCACAGCGACGTGTCAGTGAACCCACCACACATGCCTCGACATAAAACGCAGCAGCGGGCGATTGTGAGCCGAATAGAGGCAATTCCGCTGTGCGGAACAACTAGGGGAAAGAACCATGCAAGTGACCCATCCATCTACGGCAGAACTGCCCAGCAAGCTGGCCGCGAGCCTGTCGCCAGCCTATGCCGCCCTGTGCAGTGACTTGTTCGACGAGTTGCAGCGCTACCGTGACGCAACGGCTGGCCGCGCCGCTGGTGCCGCCGACCGTAATACCTGTCAGGGCCGGCTCTTGCGTGACAAGATCGCTGCTGCCGCCGATCTGGTGCCGCTTCACCTCATTCCACGGCACCAGCGTGTCGCCGCTGTGGTGAACGTGTTGATGAGGTACAGCCCGGCCCATTTCGGCCTTGCTAGCATGCCTGACCCGAAGACATTGAGGCGAGTGGTCAAAGAAATTATCGACGGGAAATAGCCGTGCCGGAACCGGCAGCCCGCAATTACGGATAGGGCCATGGTCGAATCTCCATATCCACAGGAGAACGCACCATGGCCAAGACCGAACTCGCCTCCCTCGAAACCCGCATCAAGGTTCCGGCATTGTCCCGTCAGGGATTCAAGTTGAGGGAATATGCCAATTCCGACTTCAGGGTTATTGCGGCGCGGGGTGTAACCATCGAACGCCTGATGGACCCCGATTACTGGAGTCTGGTCGCCGCTGATCTGCATCCCTTCGATACCCTGCGTGTGATTGCCGAGGATCGCAGTTTCTACGCCGAGCTATTGGTCGTCGATTGCGGTCGCGGATATGCGGCGTGCGAATTGCTTCTGCACAAACCCCTAGCTCCATTGCTGACCATCACCGACCGACTTCCAGCCGGCCATGAATTGCGCTACGCCGGTCCCGAGAATCAGTGGCAGGCCATTCGGCTGTGTGATGGGGTGGTTATCGGGTCCGGCTTTTCCAGCCGTGAAGCCTGCCTCCAACATTTGCTCGACCACGCATCCCTCAACGGGTGAGTCAAATGGAAATCGCAATTCAGATCAAGGTACTGGCGCACACGCAATATGTCGCAAAACATTACGCGGCATTCAAGGGCAGCATCGAAAGCATTGTGACGTTTGTGCGTTATTCATATGGCGATGGTGCCCCGGACGCTGACCAGATCAGTGTCTTCCTGCGCCACCCGGATACCCTCCGCAAATTGGAACTGGAGTTTGAGACAGCGCTATTCCGCGACACGGCAAAAACCTGGAATTTAATCAGTTTGGCTCCGCCAATGGACGTGGAAGTGTGCAAACGCCGATTGGCTCACAAGCCGACCAGCCCCGGTACACAGTGCAGATGGTGTTTACAGGACTCCAAGGGTTTTGCGCCGCTCGAATTGAAACCGGAATTGGATATTTATCAGAATCCAGTCCCTGCTTCTTTTCTGCACCCTCAGTGCCTTCGGCCATGGCTGGCCATGCGGGCCTTGGTGGAACGCGCCGAGGAAGCCGAGCCGTGAAAAACATCAGCTATTGGAGTGCGCTCGACACGATACGCGAAACCGCCGTTTCTCAAGCGCTGTGGGCAGGCGACGTAAATGCGTTGATGGCGCTGCTGATCGGCAAAAGCAGAATCAGCAAGGCATACCGCGATTATCTGGAAAGCGAACTGGTCACTGCGGAAACGGCCCGCATCCTATTCAAGCGCGGGGTGAATTTCTGCTGTGAAGCCGGCGTAATTCGCTTCGCGCTGATACCGCCACCCAAACCCGAATCGCCATTCAGGCCGACAAGAAGGAATCTACTGTGAGCGACTACGATCTTGTACCAAACGACGGCGCGGGTGGATTACAGCCGTATACGCCGGATGCGCCGCTGTCACCCTCGAACGATAGTTGGCTGGTGCCGACTCCCGATTTTGTCGGTGGCGATCATTATTCTGGCACTGCGCCCCAGCTATTCGGCGCTGATTTGCCAGCCGGTACCACGATGGAGCAGGCGCGGGCCGTCGTGAAACAGATTACTGACGCCTTTTCATCCGATATGGCCCATTTGAAATTCGAGTCATGGATGGTGAAAGAGGCGGTGCAGTGGTTCAAGTCGGAAGCCCTATTGCCACCCGGTTACGTTGAACCGACGCACCGATACAATCTGCGCGGCTATCGTATTCCCGAAGCCGATCAGCCCGCTGTGAATTCATTCTTGAATGCGATGTACCGGGCCAACGTACCGCAACGATTCTGCCAAGCCTGTTTATGGTGGCTCACCGAATTCGGCAAGGGCAATACCCAGCAGCAACAGCAGCAAGCTCAAAGCCAACGCGGCCCACAGCAAATGTCCGATGCCGAATACGCCCGCTTCGCAGCGAAGAATGCCCGCGATGTGGAAAAGGGCCAAGCGCAGCTTAGAGAACATTGGCATTATGCGTATCAGCACAATATGCAGATCGTCTTCGATTTCTATAAGCAGCTTCCGGCGAGCGACCGCGCCCGCTGGGAAAATACCATTCTGGAAAACGGCGTGCTGGCACTTTCCGATCCAGTAACAATCCTTTATCTGTACGACCAAGCCATCGGTGGTGCATTGCCGTCCGGCGCTGCGTTGGCAAAAGAGATTGCCGACATTGAAAGTATCATGCACACCAAGGCGTATCGCTCAAATGAGCCTTTGCAAGCAAGGTACAGAGCGCTCGTTTCTCGCCGCGATGGCGGTTAAATAGGAGGGATTCAAAATGGCTTATGTTTCTTCAGGACTTCGCAAAATCGCGGATTTGGGATTTGCTTCCACCTCACAGGGGAACGCCTTATGGGTTTATTCCAGCAGCGACCCGCATGCGACATGTGAAACGGCAAACTATTTCAGCGGGTGCGCGTTCGGCTCTTACTCGACCAATACAGTTGGCATGGTCGTCGGTGACATTGTAATCGTTCGGAATATCTCGACGGCCGGAACTTCGAGTGTGACCCTGCATTCCGTGTCAAGCGTCACCACCAGCACCGGCCAGTTCCACCCGAGTTTGCATGCGACCATTTCGGCGGCATCGTCATGAGCGCGAAACTGGACATGATCGCCAAACGGCTCAAGCCCAAGCCGACCGCTGACGACGACCTCACCGCCATGATCGAGGCGGCGGTGGCCAAGGCCATCGCCAGCCACCACGACATGCCCGCTGCCGCCCCACAATCGGCGCGTGTGCGCTCGCTCTTGCGCCAGCTATCACAGCCCGGCATCGCGTCCGAACGCTTCAAGGTGCCGGTTCCTGTGCCGTCGCCGCTGCCCGCCGGTGAACGTTCCCTTGCACCCCACCCCGGCACTGCCGCCACGGCGCACAAAGCTGATGCGGCCATCGCGCCGCCACCAATGCACGATATCCCGCTCAACGAAATCCCAATCACAATCAGCCGTGACGAATTGGGCCGCATCGCCTCTGTGGATTACGGTGAATTCACGACCGTTATCACACGACGCGATGAATCAGGCCGGATGTTGGAATGGCAACACGCCGATGGTTCAATTAGCAAAGTCACCCGGCGCGATACGAATGGCCGTGTGAGCGGGGTGGTGACTTTGCCGCCACCGGGCAAGAAGTTTTACAAGAGGCAATTTTGATGATTCCCTTGTTCGCCGGCAGCCGGTCTGAATTCGACGATTATCGCCAGATGCTGAAAGAAGCATTTGCGATTTCATTTTGGCTGGAAAAGCCCGAGGTACTGGAAGCCCTCGCCAACGCGCCGGACATTGGGAATGTGGACGTTGATTTGGGGCGGGTGGTGGTGCATTTCGAGTTCCGCCCCGGTGTGATTTCGTTTTCCATCGAAAGCCAGCCCCAATGACGGCAAAGAAACCCACGGCGCAAATGAAACGCGATTTGATCGGCAATGTGAAGCCATATAAACGCACGGTCGATCAGAAAAACACCCCGGTGAATAAACCGGCGCGACGGGTGGGAAATGGCTTGTCTAAAACCGGCAACCTCGTTACGAACCCTAGCCGTGGTGGCCGGAAACCCGGCGCGAAGAACCGAACCAAGAAAGAAGTTTCCGAAGCCTTTCTAAACGATCTGATTTGGTGTTACGAAAAATTGGGCCGCAGAAACTGGTTGTTGGCCTACGCCAAGGCCAACGAGTCCGATTTTATCAAGCAAGGCTTGTCTAGGCTGTTCCCAACTCCGTACACCGAGCCAGCCGATGCCCCGGCTGTGACCAATAACCTTAACCTGTTGATTCGTGACGATCCGGGCATGCTGCGAGAAGCCGCCCGGCAAATCGCCTTTGCACTGGCACAGGCAGAACACGCGGCGCGGGAAATCGAAGTCCTTCCGGTCGAGCAACCCAAGCCGCCCCCGCCTGTGAAAGTCGAGCCACTGGCGGCCTATGACCCCCCTTATGCGTCCTCCGCCTTTGCCGAGAACTTCAACCTGCAAGAGCAAGCCAAACGCGCCGCCGCTGCCGAGCTAGTGGCGAACACATTCAAAGAGGACATTTCCAGCTATCGCGGCAGCGGTAGCGAACAAGGCACGCCCAAAAAGAAAAACGGCCTCATCTAGAGGCCGTTTCGTTATCACCTATCAGCCGGCGTCGTAAACGGAATTTGCTCTGAGCAAAAAGAAACCCGCGCCAGGGGCATGGAACGCGGGGTGATGACGTACCCCCCAGGAGGGGCAGCAGAACCGGTGATATCAAGAAAACGACGGAGGCCAGCCCGCCCCTGGCGGGATTTTTCGCCTTGTGCCGGCCCACCCAGGGAGGCCAGGCGGGCGACCGCACAGCACGCCAGGGAGCGGTTCTTCAGCATAGAGCTGGCGGTGGCGAAGGTCTAGCCGACAACAACGATGTCCAGTTCGATGCCCCCTAAAGACAACTGCATTCCCACTGCTCTTGCTCACCCAGCTTGTTGATGGGGTAGTCATTCGTCGTCCAAAATGCCAATAGAAAATATCTCTTTGCCCCGGCTTGACTCTACAACTACGGTTCAACTGTTTCATGGTGAAAGTGGAAGGGGCCGTCCCGTATGCCACAGGCTGGCCCCTATTTTTGATCAGCCACCGCTTCATCAGGGGGGATCATGCTTGCTAAACAAGACCAAACACTGCTTGATCATGACAATCATTCTCTCGTCTTGATCGACCACCAGCCCCGGATGGGCGTAGCTGCGCAACCTGCCTATGCGGACCCGCTCCGCAACAATGTTTTCATGGTAACTAAGGCGGCCAAGGCCTATCAGGTGCCGATTCTCGTGACGGCAATAACCGACCAGCCGGACAAGGAACGCGACGTCCAAACATCAAGGTTGCCCAACAATGCGGTGAGCGAACGCTCGAACACGAAACCTCAGCTGAACGAATGGATTCTCCAGTGGGTGACGGCATCCGAGACGCCAATAATCGTCTTGGCCGGCCTGCGAACTTCGGTTTCAATCGCCGACTCGGCTCTATCAGCGCTGGATCAGGGCGTGCTGGTCTATATCCTCGTCGATGCCTGTGGAGACGTCTCCGAAGACGCCCATCAACGCGCAATGAAACAGTTGGTACGGCAGGGGGCTCACCCGATCACATCGCTGCAATATCTACTGGAGCTTCGGTGAAGTCGGCAGGGTGATCTGAAGTCGCACCATCTGGCATAGCAAAGCCCCCGGACATCCGGGGGCTTTCTTCATAAAACAGATCGAGTTGCTGAGGGGCGAACAGGTCGCCCTGTTCTGGCATGGTGGTGCGCATGGCGTTCTCCTTAGCAGGTATTTCGAAGCGCCCCTGCAAGTCGATGAAATCGGCGCTTCTTTCAGTGTAGACAGTCACTCCCAGTGATCCAAGGTTGGGGCCGTGACGTCGACCGGTATGACGAATGAACTAAGATAGAAGTAGCGAGAAGAACTAGACCGAGTGTGTACCATGATCAAGATCATTGGGGGTGCCGAACAGCTATCCACCGCCGAGGCGGCAGACTACCTCGGCGTCGCAGTCAAGACGATGCAACAGTGGCGTTGGCTGGATAAGGACAAGCCGCGCCTGCGGTATCTGTGGCTGGGGAATGAATGCTGGTATCGGCAAAGCGATCTGGATGCCTATCTGGCAGAACGCCAGCAAAACGGTCGGTGGCCAGAGACCAAGAAATGACGAAACCCGGCGACCATGCCGGGTTTTTTGTTGGTGCCTGATCCGTGTCTACAGCGCCCATGTGGCCGACACCATCAGGACCGTGAGAAGGAACTTGAACTTGTGACGCGGAGTAGTACGGCTTTGCCCTATGCCCTACAATGAGCGACAGAGCATTCGTGGCTAAAGAGCAACACCCACGATGGGCAGGGGTAATAATGTAACCCCGGTGTTGCCCAAGCTTGTGTAACCCCAATCTGCAATACCGCTGCAAGCCCCGCCAGATAAGGGTTTCGACCCTAACCCCTACCCCGTTGAACTCAGATCGAGCATCCCGGTTTTTTTGCGCCATAGGTGACGGCAAGCAGGGTAATTTTCTTCAATACTGCCCGATGCGGGCCCCCTATCCTCGACCGGGTGTTTCCCACTCACGAGGTCATCATGCAAGTTCTACTCTCCATGGCCGCCTTCGCGCTCGCCGCCTCCATCTCGCCCGGACCGGTCAATATCGTTGCCCTCGGCAGCGGAGCCAGTCACGGCTTCACGGCCAGCCTGCGCCATGTCAGCGGCGCGACCGTCGGCTTTACTGCCCTCCTGTTGCTAACGGGGCTGGGGCTGAACGAATTGCTGGCCGGCTGGCCAGCAGCAAGCCGAGTCCTGCAATGGGGCGGGATCGCCTTCCTGCTATACCTGGCCTGGAAACTGGCCAGTGATAACGGAGAACTGGGCCAGAACCAGCAACGCCGCCCCTCCTTCCGTCACGGCGCCATCATGCAGTGGCTGAACCCGAAAGCCTGGCTGGCTGCCCTAGCCGGGATGGGAGCCTACGCCAGCGACGGCGACCACTCACTGATCTGGCAGTTTGCCGCCATCTACTTCGTCATCTGCTACCTGTCGATCGCCTGCTGGGCCTACGCCGGGGCCCGGCTGCAACACCTGCTGCGCCACCCTGCACGCATGCGCCTCTTCAACCGCCTGCTGGCCCTACTGCTGGCAGGGAGCACGCTGTATCTGTTGTAGACACCCCCTGCTTAGCGCCGCGCCTGGCAATACTGTCCGGGCGTGGCGGCCACCAGCCGTTTGAAAACACGCTGGAAATGCGCCTGATCGGCGAAACCCAATGACTGCGCCACGTCGGCGATCCGATGACCTCTTCGTAGCAACGTCTTACCGCGTTGAATGCGACAGTTCAGCAGATACTCGTGCGGCGTCATGTAATAACGCTGGCGAAAAGCGCGGATCAGGTAGGAAGAAGACAAGGAGGCCGCAGAACAGATGTCCTGCAAACTCAGTTCCGCCGCATAATGGTCATTGATATAGTCCGCTGCCTGTTGCAGCCTGTCATGGGGCTCGCTCTCGCTGCGGCCCGCCGGCTGCAGGATGGACTGCACCGAACTGAAGAACTCCACCGCCTCGCCCTGCTTCTGCAACGCCGTGGATGCGCCATCACGACAGAGCGCCACCAGCCTCCCCAGCCGCCGATACAGTCGGGCATCCTGGCTCAGCCGAGGCTGGAAGGGATGGAAATCCTGATTGGCACTCAGGCCCAACTCCCTTTGCAAGCCTGCCAGCCAGGCGGTATCCACGTACAGCATGTGATAGGACCACGGCTGATCCGCAATGGGATTGCAGGCATGCACCTCGCCCGGGTTCATCAACACCACATCGCCACGGCCCACGGCATGGCTTGCCTGTTCATTCAGGTACGTGCTGCATCCGCCGGTGATGGCACCAATGGAAAAATGCTCGTGCGAGTGGCGCGCATAGCACACCTGGCGACCATCCTGGATGGTGCGCAACTCCAGAAAAGGCAGCGCCGGGTCGCGCCAGAACAAGGGCTTGGCATCGGAACTCATGCCAACATGATAGCACGCTACATCCCGCTCAAATCCAACCCAGCGGTATCAGGCTTCAGCCCCCCGCCAGGTATTCCCTCTCCAGCAAAGCCTCGAACTCCGCCGCCGGCAACGGTCGGCTGAACAGGTAGCCCTGGCCCGTGCCACAGCCCTGCTCCACCAGGTAACGCCGTTGCTCGTCCAGTTCCACCCCCTCCGCCACCAGCCCCAGTCCCAGACTGCGCGCGATGGAAATGATCGCCTGCGTGATTGCCGCATCGTCCCGGTTCTGATGCAGGTCGGCGACGAACGACTGGTCGATCTTCAGCCCATGCACCGGCAGGCGCTTGAGGTAAGACAGAGAGGAATACCCCGTACCGAAGTCGTCGATGGACAGGTACACGCCCAGCTCGTGCAGCCGGCGCAGCACCTCGACCATGCCGCTATCCTCGTCCATCGCCACGCTCTCGGTAATTTCCAGCTCGAGCGCAGAGCTGGGCAGGCCACACTCCTCCAGCGTGCGCTCGACCAGCTCGACCACGCCGGCGAACTTGAGTTGGCGTCCGGACACGTTGACCGCCACGCGCCCGCCAAACAGCCTGCGCTCACGCCACTCCCGCACCTGCCTGCAGGCGGTCTTCAGCACCCATTCACCGATCGGCACGATCAGCGAGCTGTCCTCGGCAATCGGAATGAAACGCGCCGGCGACACCAGCCCCAGTTCGGGATGGCGCCAGCGGATCAGCGCCTCGGCACCGTCGAGCCGACCGGTCGCCAGTTCGACCTTGGGCTGGTACCAGACCTCCAGCTCATCCTGGGCCAGCGCCTTGTGCAGGCTGTATTCCAGCCGCAAGCGCTCCAGCGCGCTGGCATTCATGTCCGGGGTATAGAACTGGAAATTGCTCTTACCGCGCTCCTTGGCACGGTACATCGCCGTATCGGCGTTGACCAGCAAGACGTCCGCGCTGGCCCCGTCCTCAGGGAACATGCTGATGCCGATGCTGGCCGACACGAATACCTCCTGCCCGGCCACCACGGTTTCTCCGGCAATCGCGTCGAGCACGCTCTGGGCGCGGCTCGCCACCTGCTGCACGCTGTCCACGGCCGGCATCAGCAAGGTGAACTCGTCGCCGGAGAGACGCGCCACCATCGCCAGCGGCGGCGCTACCTTCCTCATTTCCTCGGCGATCCACACCAGCAACTCGTCACCGGCATGGTGCCCCAGGGTATCGTTGACCAGTTTGAAACGGTCCAGGTCGATAAACAACAACGCCATGCGCTGTCCGAACTCGCGCGCCTGCTCCACCCCCGCCTCCAGCCGCTCCAGGAACAGGGTGCGGTTTGGCAGCCCGGTCAGCGCGTCATGGTTGGCGAGAAAGTGCAACCGCTCCTCGGCTTGCTTGCGCTGGGTAATGTCGGAGAACACCGCGACGTAATGGGCGTACTCGCCGTTGTCGCCGCGAATGCCGGTAATGCTCAGATGCTCGGTATAGAGCAGACCGTTCTTGCGCCGGTTGATCACCTCCCCCTGCCACACACCGTCACGCTTCAGGCTGTGCCACAGGTGCTCGTAAAACTCCGGCGGCTGCTTGCCCGACTTCAGCAAGGCAGGCGTCTTGCCGATGCTCTCTTGGGCCGAGTAACCGGTGATGCGCTCGAAAGCCGGGTTGACCGACTGAATGATGCCGGCTCCGTCGGTGATGGCAATCCCCTCGAGCGTGGACTCGAACACCTTGTCCGCCAGCAGCAGGCTCTGACGCGACAGCAGCAAGGCCTGGTCGCGCTCGTTGAGCGCCCCCTGCAGTTCCAGCAGGCACTCGTGCTCGATGTTGTGGAGAATATCACCGAAGCCCAGGATGAATTTGAGCCCGCCGTCCGCCCCGCACACCCCCAAGTGGCGGATCTTGTGCTGCAACATTAGGCGACGGGCATGCAGCAGGCTGGTATTTTCGGCCATGGTCAGCATCGGCCGCGAGCACACCGCCCCCAATGCATGCTCGCACTCGCCCTGCGCCAGCAAGCGCACCACGTCGCGCCGGGTCAGGATGCCCAGTTCACCATCGGCGAAGCACACCCCGACAGCATCCACCGCCCCCTGCCGCATCACCTTCACCGCATCCTTCAGCCCGAGCTCGGCCCCCAGCAGGCAGGCCGGCCGGCACCCCAGCTCCTCCAGCCGCTTCAGCCCGAGAAACGACTCCGTCCCCTGGTTGAGCACGATATCGGTCAGGGACAGTAGGCCAAGATAGCGGCCATCCCGTTCCACCAGGGCATGGCGGATGCCATGGCGGCGGAAAAACCCGGTCGCATCATGAATCGACGTACCGCTCTGGAGCGTACGCACCGGGGAACTCATCACCTTCGCCACCGGAGTGCCATCCGCCCCGGTCGCCACCGAAAAATCCAGATTCAGCGCATCAGTCTCGGTCCAGATTCCGAGGGCGGTTCCCGCCTTGTCCATCACGATGATGGAACCGCAGTGAGACTCCAGCATCAGGCGGGCAGCCTCGTAGACCGAGGTGGTTGGTGGGCAACTCAGTATCTCGGGGAGCAGGATGTGATCGACGGGTTGCAGCAACGGCGACATGTCTGGCTGATCCTAAACATTCGTTGACTAATACCTCGTCGAATATACAGGCATTCCATAACAGCGCGACTTGATGCCAAATGCTTTCTGCGCATTCCCTGATATAAATCAGTCCCCACCATGAAAAAAGCGCCACCGCAAATGCGGGGGCGCCCATCCGATCATGCCGTGGCGCGCGTTACACCCGCTCGGCCCACAGATCATGCTGATCCGAGGCGGCGATCTCCACCTCGACGAAATCCCCCACCTGCAGGCCATCGGCGTCGGCCACGAACACCATGCCATCGATCTCGTCGACCAGCACCGTCATGCGCTGACCGACTCGGCGCGCCAGACGGGCGGCACTGATCTCGGCCTGCACCTCCATGAAGCGCTCCTTGCGGACCTCCTTCACCTCCTCCGGCACGGGATCAGGCAAATCGTTGGCGGCGACGCCCGCCACCGGAGAATAGGTGAAGCAGCCGACGCGATCGAGCTGGGCTTCACGCAGGAACGCCAGCAGCTCCTCGAACTCCTCCTCGGTCTCGCCGGGGAAGCCGACGATGAAGATGCTGCGGATCACCAGATCCGGGCAGAGCTCGCGCCACTTCTTGATACGCGCCAGTACGTTCTCGCTATTGGCGGGCCGCTTCATCAGTTTGAGGATGCGCTGGCTGGCGTGCTGAAACGGGATATCGAGGTAAGGCAGGATCTTGCCGTCGCGCATCAGCGGAATGACTTCGTCGACGTGCGGATACGGGTAGACATAATGCAGACGCCCCCAGATACCGTGACGCCCCAATTCCTCGCACAGCACCGTCATGCGGGTACGCACCGGCCGACCGTTGTGGAAGCCCGTCTTGTATTTGACGTCGACACCGTAGGCACTGGTGTCCTGCGAAATCACCAGCAGTTCCTTGACGCCGGACTTCGCCAGATTCTCCGTCCCGCGTAGCACGTCATGAATCGGGAGGGAATCCAGATCGCCCCTCATTGACGGAATGATGCAGAAGGTGCAATGGTGATTACAGCCCTCGGAAATCTTCAGATAGGCGTAATGCTTGGACGTGAGCTTGATGCCTGCCGCCGGCACCAAGTCGACGAACGGGTCGTGCGGTTTGGGCAAGTGGGCATGCACATGCCCCATCACTTCGTCGGTGGCGTGCAGGCCGGTCACCGCCAGCACAGAAGGATGCACGTCACGTACCACCTCCCCTTTCGCCCCCAGGCAACCCGTCACGATGACCTTGCCGTTTTCCGTCAAGGCTCCGCCGATCGCATCCAACGACTCGGTAACGGCCGAATCGATGAAGTCACAGGTATTGACCACAACCAGGTCGGCGCCATCGTAGGAGGGGGAAATATCGTAGCCTTCGGCGCGAAGGCGGGTAAGAATCTGCTCGGAATCAACCAAGGCCTTTGGACAGCCAAGCGAGACGAAGCCGACTTTGGGTGCAGAGTGGGCCTACGTTAGTAAGACCCTGAATCTTATTGAAAGAATAGAGAAAGCCGGGGTCACGTGAACGACACCCGGCTGACAACATGCTGATTCTATAAAAAAAGGCGATATCGGCGAACCGATCAGGACTTGCCTTCTTTGTCCTTGTCGGCAGGCGGATAGGCGGGAAAGCCAAAGCCTGTGAACAGCTGCTTGGTCTGTTCCTGCATACGGTTCTGCATTTCCAGATACATGCCGGTGCTCTGCTCCAGATAGCTCGACATCATGTTCTGCATGGCCGGGCCCTGCATCTTCATGAACTCGCCCCACAGGTTGGCGTTGAACATGGCGTTATCGCCATACATCGCCCGCGTCTGTTCCTGCATCTTTTGCTGCAGCTGCGTAAAGAGCTGGAGGTTTTTCTCCAGGAACGGCCCCATCATGCCCTGCATGGCCTGCCCGTAGAAACGGATGAACTGCGTCAGCACCTCGTAGCTGAACATCGGGGCGCCACCGTTTTCCTCTTCAAAAATGATCTGAAGCAGTACGCTGCGGGTAATGTCATCCTGGGTCTTGGCGTCAACCACCTGGATGTCGATATTGTCATGAACCAGCTGCTTAACGTCCCCCAAGGTAATGTAAGAACTCGTCGCCGTGTCGTATAACCGGCGATTCGGATACTTTTTAATGACCCGCTTCTCAACACTCATGTAACACTCCCAGTTCATTGTCGTGGTGTTGTGTGCGAACAATTTATCATAAATGCAACAACATAGAGCAAATCTTCTAGCCACTGCATTGAGCAGCATGCTAAATTTTGCGAGTATATTGTGCATTGCACAACGCAGTTCACACCGTACAACACACCACGGAGAGGGTCATAAACCATGTTCACTACCAACGAGCAGTTCAGTAAGTTTTCGCTGGGCGGCGTCGAAACCGCGCTGCGTTTCGCCCAGATTTCGCTGGATAGCACCGAAAAGCTGGTGAAATTCAACCTCGAAGTTTCCAAACAGTCTCTCGAAGACAACATCAAGGTCGCCCAAGACCTCGCTGGCGCCAAAGACCCGCAAGAAGCCGTCGCCCGCATCAACAAGCTGGCTACCGAATCGGTAGAGCAAGCGGTCACCAACTCCCGCAATGTCTACGAAATCGTCACCCAGGCTCAAGGCGAACTGGCCAAGCTGGCTGAAGAAAACCTGGGCACCCTGAACAAGTCGCTGATCAACGTCATCGAAGACATCGCCAAGAACGCTCCGGCCGGTTCCGAAGTCACGGTCAACGCCGTCAAAACCTCGGTTGCCGCCGCAGCAGCAGCTATCAACAGTTTCACCAAGGCAGCACAGCAAGTAAACGAATTTGCCGAAACCAGCGTGAAGGCTGCCAGCAGCGCCACCGCTGACGCCGTCAAGGCCACCACCAAGCGCGCCAGCAGCACCAGCGCGTCCTGATCGCTGACCTCAGCGGCAAAAGGCCATACCTGTACGGGTATGGCCTTTTTCATTGTTGCACGCTCAGACACCCTGCCCGCCTCATTCACCACACATCAGGTGCCCAATTTCCCACACGGGTTTACAATTCGGCTTTTACGAGCCCACATAGAAACAGGGTAGCGCATGAAGATCAGTAGCAATTTTGACGCCGGCAGTATCGAAGTTGTCTCGATGAACGGTTTTGAAGACATCCAGCTTCGCATTCCGAACGATAATGCCTCGCACTTTGCCCAGTGGTTCTACTTCCGCCTGCAAGGGGCCGCGTACCAAACCTGCAACCTGCGCTTCCTGAATGCTTCCGAGTGCGCCTACCCCGAAGGCTGGGTCGACTATCACGCCATGGCATCGTACGATCGCATCAACTGGTTTCGGGTGCCGACCAGCTACGATGGCAGCGTACTGACCATCGAGCACGTACCGCTGGCCAACAGCGTTTATTACGCCTACTTCGAACCTTACTCTTACGATCAGCATCTGAACCTCATCGGACAGGCACAAGGCTCCGGCCTCTGCCAGGTCTCCGACCTAGGCTCGACCGTGCAGGGGCGGGACATCAACCTGCTGACCATCGGCCATGAAGTCGAATCCGACCTCAAGATTTGGATCACGGCACGCCAGCACCCCGGCGAGACCATGGCGGAATGGTTTGTCGAAGGCTTCCTCAACCGCCTGCTCGACCCGATCGACCCGACATCCCGCATGCTGCTCGACCACGCCACTTTCTACGTGGTGCCGAACATGAACCCCGACGGTTCCGTCCTGGGAAATCTACGCACCAACGCAGCCGGCTCCAATCTGAACCGCGAATGGCTGAATCCCTCGAAGGAAACCAGCCCGGAAGTCTTCGTCGTGCGTCAGAAAATGCTCGAGACCGGCGTCGATCTGTTCCTCGACATCCATGGCGACGAGAACATTCCCTTCGTCTTTGTCGCCGGGACCGAAGGCGTACCCAGCTACAACGATCGCATCCGCGCCCTGGAAGAAACCTTCAAGCACCACCTGAAACTCGCCTCTCCCGACTTCCAGGACGAACACGGCTACGAAAAAAGCGCTCCCGGCAGCGCCGATCTTTCCTGGGCTACCAACTGGGTCGGCAACCAGTTCCAGTGCCTCGCCTACACGCTTGAGATGCCGTTCAAGGACAACGCCAACCTGCCGGACGACGATTACGGCTGGAACGGTCAACGCAGCCAGCGGCTGGGCGAAGCCGCACTCACCCCCATTTACGCGGTAATCAACAAGCTGCGTGCCTGAACGATCCGTCCCCAAGCAAAACGGCCGCTTAGCGGCCGTTTTGCTTGGGGACGGTACATCGCTCACGGCGCGGCCGATGGCATTCCCTCCAGCGCCTTTACCAACTCGATTTCGACCAAATACCAGTCACGCCCCTTTTCCAGCACCTTCCCCAAGGCAATCTGGAAGAACTTGCCTCTGGCACTCATGTAATACTGTTTGCCCAACATGTACGAGGCAACCGGCACAATGAGCGTATTGATGCTGCGCTCATTCCGAGTCAAGGGCACGAACAGGGCGATTACCCCCCTGCCAAACATGCTCCGGCATGGTCCGCGGGTCCACCGCCTTGACATCCATCCCCCTCAGCGCAGCCGCCACCGGGCGATCGGTCAGGGTTTCGATCCCGAGAAAGATCTTCTCGCGGTGCAGCCGGCGGATACGCCGCACAATACCCACGCTCCAAGCGGCCCCCTCGCCTTCCTTGTAACCCAGCAACTCCCCCAGACTGACCCATTCATTCCCGACCGCATCCAGCGAAACCCCCAGCCCGGTCTGACTGATGTTTTCAATTTCCCACTTGTTGAAAACCTCCTTGGCCAAAGGGGTTTCCTCAGGCCGCACAGAAACCGCCGGGAGTGCCTTATCCTTACGCCGGCTGGTGACAAAACCATAAACCCGCAGATCAGACGCCGAACTGAAGTTGTCTTGAGGCAGCGCCGCGGCCGTCTGCAGTTTCTGTTCATCGGGCTGGCGAATCAGACGATGCAAGGTCCCAAGCCGATGCACCACCTCAATCTTACGGTCACTGACGGCAACCCGCTCGGCGCGTTGAATGCGAACAGGCTTGGCCGCCCACGCGCGACACAATACACGGAAAAGAGCCGCATCCACACCAGGCTCGGCAAGACGGGCCAATTCTGTCGGCATATGCCCTGTTTCAAGCACCGCCAGCCAGCCATGCAGTATTTCGCTAACCTCGGCCGTGCTCCAATAACGGTAAAACCCAGAGCCAAACGTTCCCATGCAACGCGAGGCAGGATGCCCTTCATCCAGCACCACGGCAAAACTAAGGTCGGGGGAAAGCTCGCGAACCAAGGCCATCCGGTTCGAGATCAGGCGAAGTAATTCGTAGGAAAAATTGAGCTGCCGTGGGGTCAAGTTACCACTGGAAAGCAAGGCCAGCATCTGCAGGATGAGAAACTGATCCTGTACGGTCGTACCCTCGTCATGCTCGCCGAAAAGGAATACCGGCGCCGACTCCAGTCCTCGCTCCTCAGCAAAGCGGTAGACGTGATTGACGTTCAGCCAGAAACTTTCCCCAGGCGAGACGCCTTGAAAGAACGACCATCTGGCTGCCTCGCAGAAATAATGCATCATGCGTGCCAGCACCAAGGGCAGCATGGCATAGATACGGCGCTCATCCTCACCGGGAAAGGACGGACTCAGGACCTGTCGGTAAGCATCGAGAAATTCGCGGCCATACCCCAGAATCTGTCCCCGTAACTGCGCTTCCAGAACCTTGGGCATTCTGATGTTCATCAGGTACTGAATACCCAATTGGTAATGAAACTGGGCCGTTTCCCGGTTAAGCGCCAAGACGGCCTCTAGCGTATCTGCAGACGACACCGCGCCATTGCGATTAAGCTCAGCGACAGCTTCCAACACTTTGTCGTGGGATGCGGAACCGTACTCCTGCTTCAGCGATTCAACCCACTCCTTGGCAGAAGTTGCATTGCTTAGCGGATCGATCTTCCTCTTTGAGCCGCGCAAGAAAAAATCCAACATGGTGCCGCCTGTCTTAATAACTTTTTATAGATAACACAACAATTTACGCATAAATAACGCCATCCCAACATCTTCACAGTATCCGCAGGATCGCTCCCAACATGCAAGCGGCACTGGCAAGTAAAACGAAAAAAGCATCCTCCTAGGGATGCTTTTTTTGATCCTGACTGAAGAACCGCAATCGTCAGATCGCCAAATCCTCGAGGTTCTTACCGGCGGCGAGCAGTTCCTGTACCCACAGGGGTTTGCGGCCACGACCAGTCCAGGTCAGCTCAGGGTTTTGCGGATGGCAGTACTTGGCTTCCACCGGCTTGCGCGCCGGACCCACTTTGCCCAGCACCTCTTCCACGCTCAACCCGTACGCACGAGCAAGTTCCACAATCTGTTTTTTAGCTTTGGCTTTTTCTTCGTGCTCACGCCGCTTAATCTCGTTTTCCAGATCGCTCTTGAGGGAAAGCAGATCAGCAAAGCTCAGATTGGAAAGTTCCATTTAGTCATCTCGCTAGTTTGAAAATATATTTCAATTTAGTCATAACCCAAGGATGGGGTCAAGTCTAATTTGAAAATCATCAACTCGGCGATTCCGGCTTAGTCGATGACATAAGGCAGGCCGAGATTCTTAAGGGCATTTTTATATTCCTTTTCTAGAAAGAGGCCAGTTTCCCAACCTGCGAGCTGAGCCACAGCAAGAGCTACTAGCGCACCATGCTGGTCACATCCAGTGTTTACGATCATGCCTATAGCTTGATCGCCCGTTGCAGGGCTATACAAGGAATCCCCGGGACTCGCTTTCACCGGCAATTCGACGCGGAACAGGCGTCTTTTTACCTTTCCAAGATACTGAGTTCTGGCAACAATTTCCTGGCCAGGGTAGCAGCCTTTCTTAAAGCTGATTCCACCCAGCACATCCATATTGATCATTTGGGGAACAAACTGCTCCTGGGTAGGTCTCGTGACCCACGGGATGCCTGCGGCAATATCCAAAAGCGACCATGCCCCAACCCCTACCTGTCGGCATGCTTGCTCAAGACGGCTTTTAAAGGATCCAGAAGCAGATGCATCATAGGACAGCAGCAGATTACCTGCGGGCAAACGGATTATTGCTCCTGACTCATTGGCGATCACATCGTGCGGCTGCGCTGGCACCTCAGTAAAAACATCCTTCAAAACTGCCTCAGCGCCCCCCCTTTACCCCGGCCAGGAGCCACGACTCGGCCAGCACCTCAAGCTTCACTTCGGAGCGAAGTACAAACATGCTCAGGCGGCGGCACAACGCCGTGGCAATATCGGCCGAAACAAGCAAGAAATAATCGCCACGAAATTGCCAAATCAGAAAGTTCCCCAAAACCCTACCCTTGGCATTGGAATAACTACTGTACTGGCTGCGCGACTCGGAGACCTCGCGCAAGTCGCTCGACAACTGCCCCTGGAGAAAGCTTTGTGCATCACGGCCACTTACCCGAATAATGGAAAAATGTGCCATAGAACACTGAGCATTGCCATTACACACGGCTTCAAGCTGCTGCTCAAAATCGTCAGCTACATCTGCACTTAATCCACTCATCACATTCCCTTCCGTTTCTGATTGCTGTTGAGACGGATCGATTCATCAACCGTCGGCGCCTCAAATCCATGAACTCTGTAGCATGATAGATTGGGTCCTCGCGTCACTTATCAAGCATTGGCACCACCGTTGAGCACCATGCAATTCAGACTTGACAAGCGAAAATTAAGCATATATTATACGCCTCCATCAATTCCCTGATAGCTCAGTTGGTAGAGCGACGGACTGTTAATCCGCAGGTCGCAGGTTCGAGCCCTGCTCGGGGAGCCAATTCAGAAAAGCCGCACATTCCTTGTGCGGCTTTTTGTCTTTCTTGCAACCAACACCAAGCCACGCCACCTACGTATCCCTTGCCAAGCACGCAATATAAGGTCGCCCACAGCCCCTACCCATGTTGTTGCAATAACGCTATATTCCCCCATACCAGTACATCTGAATGGCATGCAATGCATGCCAATACCCATAAATCATGTCCTTGCCCTCACCCAGGCGATATCCACTATAGTTGATTACAGCCACTATTTAGCACTTAATACCAAACCATAAACCCACCACCGGAGCCAACCATGCGCCTTATCCAAGAATTTAAAGAATTTGCAATGAGAGGTAATGTCATTGACCTTGCCATTGGCGTGGTTATTGGTGGCGCATTTGGCGCCATCGTCAAATCCCTCGTTGACGACGTCATCATGCCTCCCA
Source organism: Pseudogulbenkiania sp. AW2-16 (assembly GCF_056824575.1). Classification (NCBI taxonomy): domain Bacteria; kingdom Pseudomonadati; phylum Pseudomonadota; class Betaproteobacteria; order Neisseriales; family Chromobacteriaceae; genus Pseudogulbenkiania; species Pseudogulbenkiania sp. AW2-16. The sequence continues at coordinate 4,057,246 of NZ_CP157668.1, forward strand.
TTGGGCTGATTCTGGGCAACGTCGATTTCTCCAATTTCTTTTTCGTTCTGAAAGAAGGCAGCAAACAAGCCGGGCCCTATGTCTCAGTGGCCGCCGCCAAGTCGGCAGGGGCCATTACTCTCAACATCGGCTTATTTATCAATGCACTGGTCAGCTTCGGCATCGTCGCCTTCGCCATTTTCATGCTGGTCAAATCGATCAACCGCCTCAAAAAGGAGGAGGTTCCCGCAGCGGCAGAGCCAGCCCCTGTCAAAGACTGCCCTTATTGCTTCTCCAGCATTCCCAGCAAAGCCTCGCGCTGCCCTCACTGCACATCCCAACTAGGCGCCTAGAGACAGATACCCTATGCTCCCCACCAAACGAGCGGGGCATACCCCCTCATTTGCGGACCACGCGCGGTTGACGTAAAATCGGCTCCGTTCTGGGGGAGTAGCCTCAATGCGCCAACGCATTGGCGCGTGTCAACATACTTGGTTTTAACACCATGGCACGCGCGGCCGTAAAGGTTTGGCAAGACCCATGACAGGTTTGCACTTTCAGCAGGGGCTGCAGTGCAGATCGGTCATGGCGTTCTTCGCAGCCCCTTGGAGCCTTTATGGAAGCCCTGCTTCTCTCTACGGGTGTCGTCGCCCTCGCCGAAATCGGCGATAAAACCCAGCTTCTCGCCCTTCTGCTCGCGGCCCGCTACCGCAAACCCATACCCATCATCCTGGGCATTTTGATTGCAACACTTTTTAACCATGCTGCAGCCGCCATGCTCGGCCAGTGGATCACCAACCATGTCGGTACGGAGGTAATGCGCTGGATTCTGAGCGCCTCCTTCATCGGCATGGCAGCCTGGATAATGATCCCGGATAAAATCGATGGAGACACCCGCTTTTTTGAACGGATCGGAATTTTCGGCGCCACCTTCATTGCCTTCTTCCTCGCAGAAATGGGCGACAAGACCCAGATTGCCACCGTCGCGCTGGCCGCCCGTTTCGATGCATTGGCCAGTGTGGTGGCGGGTACCACGATAGGGATGTTGCTAGCCAATGTGCCCGCAGTCCTCTTTGGCGATATGATTGCACGCAAGATTCCGACTCGTGCGGTGCATGGCGTGGCCGCCACCCTGTTTGCCGCTCTGGGCGTCGTTACCCTGCTGCTACCACTGCAATAACAAGAAAGGGAGGCTGGGCCTCCCTTTTTGGCGGGTTTTAAGATTGCTTCAGCAATTCGCCGCCGACAGCATGTCGTTAGGATCGAAGCCCAACCGCAACGCCCCCCAGTGCCGCCCTTGCACCATCACCGGCAGGGCAATTTCGGATAGCACCTCACCTGTATCGCGCACATAAGTCTGCAACAGCATCGGCTGCGTATTTCGGGCGGAGCGTAAGCCCGCCTTATCGTTGAACATTCGCTTGTCGCGGCTCGAGACCAAGTCTTTTTCAGAGTCACCCGTCAACGGGCGAGAATAGAAGCTATTGTGCGTCGGAGCATAGCCGTTGCTGTCCACCATCACGCAGAAGCGACCACCTTTGGAATCCTGAACAGCACGATCATAAATGGGCTGCAACAGAGACTCCAGCTTATTATCGTAGCTGGTATGGTATTTGGGTGGGGTAACCCCTGGAATGGGGCGATACTGCTGATCGAACAGATTGACCCCCTCCCCAGCCAAGCGGCTCAACACCGTCTGCAATTCATCCCGGGTTTGCCGAGCGTTGTTCAGCGCCTTATCAAACACGCCCTCGCCGATAATGAAGCGCGAGACCAGGTCCTGCACCTGCTCGGCGGCACTCGAGAGCACATCAGCCACCCCCTCGGTGTGCAGCAGGCGCTCTGACACGTTCTGGCTTAACTCGTGAATCTGTGCCACATGCAGATTCACTTCACGATTGGTTTCTGCAAATGTTTCCATCGTGTCGGCAATGCCGCGCAGGCTACCTGCAGTCTGCTCGAAGTCGCCCATCATCCTGCCGAACTGCTGAGAGGCTTTCGACACTACTTCTCTGGCCAATTGGGTATCGCTGCTGATTTCGTTGGTTTCCGCCTGCGTTTCCGCCACCAGACTGAGCATGCCGTCAATATTCCCGGAAATCTCGTCGGTTGCTGTTTTCACTCTTTCGGCCAACTTGCGCACTTCATCAGCAACCACGGCGAATCCGCGGCCGGATTCGCCGGCACGGGCAGCCTCGATTGCGGCATTGAGCGCCAGCAGATTAGTCTGGTCGGAAATTTCCTTGATAAGCTCAACGATCGTCTTGATGCTGGCCGAGCGCTGGCTCAAATACTCGACAGTCTGATTGAAATGGCCAACCTTGGTGCTAATGTCGTAGATACGATCAGCCACGGACTTCAGCTCATCAAAAGACACCCGGGCAACGTCAAGATTGCTGAGTGTCGTAGAGGAAATAGCCTGGGTCTGCTCGGTGACTTGATTGATGCCCGAGGTAGTCTGGTTGCTGGCATCGCAAACCTTGGTGGCAAAATCGTCTTGCTGGCGGGCGCTTTCCAGCGATTCGTGGATATTCTTGCGTGTACGGGCAGAATCCATGGCAATCCTGACCGTCATCAGCCTGACGTTGCTGATGATTTCTCTCATCTTGGTCAGAAACCGATTGTAGGATATGGAAAGCTCGCGGATTTCGTCGTAGGTGATAGTCGGAATTTCCCGCGACAAATCCCCCTCTCCCGCACCGATTTCGTTGAAGATCGAAATAGTCATTTTCAGGGGCCGGACGATCAGATAGCGCAGGTACCAGACCATGAAAGCAATAAAGACCAAGCAGATGCCCCACAAGATCAGGGTCCACAAAATGGCACTGTCGATACGCGCTTCCACCAGCGTCAGAATCTCGGCGGAAACCGTATGGCTCTTGTGAATGGCCCGGATATCCTCAAGGACAGAGTAGATATAGCCCACCATCCCCAACTGAAAGGCACTGATAAAGAAGAAGCTGCACAGCTTCTTGGTCAGGCTGTTCCAGAACGTTTTTTCCGTCCAAGAGTACATACTCCAGAACCACTCCATCTGCTGTCTCCCAAGTAATGTGCCACTGGCCTTTATTTTTTCTTTAAAAGCTGAAGTCGATTCTCACCTGAAATGAGAAAAATGACCAGATGGCCGAGTCGTCATTGTTGATTTCTGTCAAACAGGCTCAGAACCTCCTCAACGTCGCCGCCATGCCAGCCAATGTTCGCGACCAGCAAACACGGGAAGCGTCTGCTCCACCCGACTCATGTCAAGCAGGTCAAACCATGGCAAAAGCCATTGCTGCAATTCCTGCAACGTCGAACCAAAAGGTGGGCCCTTCAGGTTATCCCCCAGGAAGAAAAAGCCGGCAAGAACGCCGCCGGGGTGAAGCAGGGTAGCCATTTTCCGTGCATATGCCTCCCTGCTAGCCAGAGGCAAAGCACAAAAAAAGGCTCGCTCGTATATCCAATCGTAATCCTGACGTTCCGGCAGCAAGAAAAAATCGGCTTGCTGGACGCAATCGGCACGGGCACCAAGGCTCGCTCTCGCACGAGCTACGGCCTCCGCACTGAAATCAATCGCATCAACCTCAAAGCCATGCTCAAGCAGCAGCTTGACCTCGTGAGCGCTTCCACACCCCGGAACCAGCACCCTGCTGCCCTCAGGCCAGGCCTCAGCAAATGCCTGGAATGCCGAAGGAATATCGGCGGTATCCCACGGGGTGACCCCCGATGCATAACGGACGTCCCAGAAATCGGGTTCGGCACAATTCTGTTTCATCGCGACTTCCTTGTTTTAGCCTTGGAGCTTATTTCCGCTCTTTGCCGGATCTACCTCGCTGCCAAGCCATTGGGCAGAATCCGCCAGCCAAGCCCTAGCCTCTCCCAGGAGGGCTGCATCAGCCTTACCGGCCAAATGTGCGGCCAAGGCACTGCCAGGCAGATTCATACGTAGCGATCCATCCGACTCAAAACGGAACAGCAGTTTGGTAAATCCTTCGTACCAGGTCATCGCCCACTCCTCGCCATCGACCTCCTGCAGATCCCACCCCTCCCCCAGCAGGCGAGCCCAATCAGCCAGGCGGCGGCGAAGCGGCAATCGCCCCCAGACAGAACGTTTACCATCTGGAGCCAAAGCGCTCCATTGAGCCACCTCCAGGAACGTTCTGAAACAACCTCGGCAGACATTATCACCAAGGGCCGTTGAGCAATGGGCAATACAGGGCGAGTCAGCAGATTCAGACATAGTGAACAGCCATAACCAGACAAGAGCGTTGATAGACTAAAGCAGCCAGCCGCTACCGTCTATGCGACTAGCGTAGAAGAAACCGAAAACCGGTCGAAGAAAAAGAGACTAAGTGACGGCGTCAGAATCGATGAAGCCAATGGGCGGCAGGAGAAGCCGCGCAAAGCCCCGCCAGGAATTCTATAGGCAACAAAAAACCCGGTAGGCACCGGGTCAGACGTTCTTGATGTTCAACACTTTTTAGTTGGTCGGGGTGAGAGGATTCGAACCTCCGACCCTCTGCACCCCATGCAGATGCGCTACCAGGCTGCGCCACACCCCGACTCAAGAGAAACGCATTATAAATGGATTATTACGACTTGCCAATCCCACCGTTCAACCATTCGAGAATCGACTGCAACTCGGCCCGGACAGCCTGGGCAGTCAGCGGCACTGGGCCTGCAGCTTCTTGTCCCAGACGCAGCCTAGCACCGTGAATGGTGAAACCATCGTCGTAGAGCAGACCGCGGATGCGGCGCACCAGCAAAACCTCATGATGCTGGTAGTAGCGACGGTTACCGCGCCGCTTGACTTGGCGCAGCTGGGAGAATTCCTGCTCCCAGTAACGCAGCACATGCGGTTTGACACCGGTCAGTTCACTGACTTCGCCAATCGTAAAATAACGCTTTGGCGGAATCGGCGGCAGTTCTGCCTCAGTTATTGGCATGATGTTGCTCAACCATTCCCTTGAGTTTCTGGCTTGCATGGAAAGTGACCACGCGGCGGGCGGTGATAGGAATTTCCTCGCCGGTCTTGGGGTTACGCCCCGGCCGTTGAGGCTTGTCACGCAGCTGGAAATTGCCGAAGCCGGACAGTTTTACACTGTCACCGGATTCCAGCGCTTGGCGGATCTCTTCGAAGAAAGATTCGACCATGTCCTTGGCTTCACGCTTGTTCAGACCCACCTTGTCAAACAGCAGGTCGGCCAACTCCGCTTTCGTCAAAGTCATGATTACCCCTTAACATACCAAACAAAAATAAAACAAAGCGGCTTCCGCTGCAAGCACACATGGAAGCCCGCCAACACCTCCGACCTGCCCGGTCAGAGGCGCAAGGTCGCCCCATGATTGGCCGACACGGCGTCCAGCAGGCGGCTCACCACCGTCTCGACCTCGGCATCGGTCAGCGTCTTGGTCTGATCCTGCAACACGACACGAAACGCCAGGCTCTTTTTGCCCTCCGGCACGCCTTTGCCGCGGTAAACGTCGAACAGCGCCACTTCGCTGACGATCTCGGTTGCCGCCTGACGGAAACTGGTCAGCATGGCGCCAACTTCTACCTGCTCGTCCACCACCAGCGCCAGGTCCCGGCGTACCGGCTGGAACTTACTGACGGGAGCTGCCTTGACGTGGCGCTGAGCTTCCACGACAGCGTATTCCAGCTCAAAGACCACAGGCGCGGAAGACAGATCGTACTGTTGTACCCATTGCGGATGCAGTTCGCCAATCACCCCGACCAACTGACCGGCCAGGAAGATGTCGGCACAACGACCGGGATGGCAGGCCGGGTGAGTCGCCTTGCGGAACTCGACCGGATGTGGATGAAGCAATGCCTCCACGTCGGCTTTGGCGTCGAAGAAGTCCACCCGCTCGGTCTTGGCCCCCCACTGCTCAGGGAGACGAGAACCCCAGGCAAGGCCGGCGATCTTTTCCGGCTGATTGAAACCTTCGGCCGATTTGTGGAAAGTCCGGGCCACTTCGAATACGCGGACGCGCGACTGCTTGCGGTTGACGTTGCCGACCAGCACATCAACCAGGCCTCCCAAGAGGGTCGAGCGCATTACGCTCATCTGGGCCGCGATCGGGTTGATCAGCTTGACGGGGTCAGGATTGCCCGCGAAGTCGCGCTCCCAGCGCTCATCGACGAAGGCGTAGCTGACCACTTCCTGGTAATCGCGTGCCGCCAGCTGCTGACGGATCAATTCACGCGGCCGGCGCGTTTCCGGCAGCGGCAGCATCTTCATGCGCGAGCGCGGAGCGTCGGACGGGATCGCATCGTAACCGTAGACACGGGCCACTTCCTCGATCAAGTCCTCTTCGATCTCGATGTCGAAACGGAACGCTGGAGGCGCCACGGCGAAGCCCTCAGCCGTGGCATCGAAACTCAGCCCCAGACGGGTGAAGATGTCCGCAATCGAGTCAGGCGCCAGCCCCAGGCCGAGCACCTTGTTGACACGCGCACTACGCACGGCCACAGCCGGGCGCTGCGGCAGCTGCCCCTGCGCTTCGGTCAGCGGCCCGGCTTCGCCACCGCAGATTTCGACGATCAAGGCCGTGGCGCGCTCGATGGCGTCACGCTGCAACTGGAAATCCACCCCGCGTTCGAAGCGATAGGACGAATCGGAACCGAAGCCCAGCTCGCGCGCCTTGCCGGCGATCATGGCCGGAGCAAAGAACGCGCTCTCGAGGAACACATCCTGCGAAGCCGTGGTGACACCACTCTCCAGACCCCCCATGATCCCGGCAATGGCCAGCGGCTTGGCGTCGTCGGCGATCACCAGCAGATTCTCGGTCAGCTCGACTTCCTGCTCGTTCAGGCAAACCAGTTTTTCACCGGCACGAGCCATACGCACGTTGATGGCGCCGTCCAACTTGGCGAGATCGAAGGCGTGCATCGGCTGGCCGAGTTCCAGCAGGATGTAGTTGGTAACATCGACGATGGCCGAGATCGAGCGCAGACCGGAGCGCTCCAGGCGGTGCTTCATCCAGTCCGGCGTCGGAGCCGCGGCATCGACCCCTTTCACCACACGGCCAATATAACGGCCGCAGCCTTGCGGGGCGTCGATGCGTACCGGCACGGTCTGGTCGTGCGCGGGCACCACCGGGGCAATAGCCATCGGCTGCAAGGCACTGTCGGTCAGTGCCGCCACTTCACGAGCCAGGCCCTTGATCGACAGGCAATCGGCGCGGTTCGGAGTGATCTTGAGGGTAAACAGGCTGTCGTCCAGCGACAGGTAGTCGCGAATGCTCGTGCCGACCGGGGCATCGGCCGGCAGTACCAGCAGGCCATCGGCGTCGTCTGGCACACCCAGTTCCTTGCCGGAGCACAGCATGCCACCTGACTCGACACCACGCATCTTGGTCGCTTTGATCTTGAAATCGCCCGGCAGAACAGCGCCCGGCAAGGCACACGGCACTTTCAGGCCGACGGCTACGTTCGGCGCACCACAGACGATCTGGATCAGCTCGCCGGTGCCGGCATCGACTTTGGTCACGCGAAGACGGTCGGCATTCTCGTGCTTGACGACTTCCTTGACTTCGGCGATCACCACGCCGCTGAAGGCCGGCGCAGCTGCGTTGACTTCTTCGACCTCCAGGCCGGCCATGGTCAACAGGTAGGAAAGCTCGTCGGTGCTCAGGGACGGATTGACCCAGCTACGCAGCCATTGTTCGGAAAATTGCATCGTAAGTATTCCCCTGCCCGCTATCAGTTGAACTGTTTGAGGAAGTTGAGATCGTTCTCGAAGAACAGGCGCAGGTCGTTGACGCCGTAGCGCAGCATGGCAAAACGGTCCAGACCGATACCGAAGGCGAAGCCAGTGTACTTCTCCGGGTCGATATTGACGTTCCTCAGCACATTCGGGTGCACCATACCGCAGCCCCCAACCTCGAGCCAGCCGCGTTCACCCAGCACGTCGATTTCGGCCGACGGCTCAGTGAAAGGGAAGAATGACGGGCGGAAGCGTACTTGCAAATCGTCTCGCTCGAAGAAACGGCGCAGGAAGTCAGTGACAGTGGCCTTGAGGTCCGCAAAGCTGACATCCTGATCGACCCACAAGCCTTCCATCTGGTGGAACATCGGCGAATGGGTGGCATCGGAATCGACACGGTACACGCGACCCGGCGCCACGATCTTGATCGGCGGCTCGTTGTTCAGCATGTAACGCACCTGGATCGGCGAGGTGTGGGTACGCAGCACATCGCCACCTTCAACGTAGAAGGTGTCCTGCATGGCTCGTGCCGGATGATTTTCCGGGATATTCAGCGCCTGGAAATTGTGGAAGTCAGTCTCGATTTCCGGACCATCGGCCACTTCGAACCCCATGCTGCGGAACAGCGTGGCAATGCGTTCCAGCGTCAGCGTCACCGGATGCAGCCCGCCGACGGAGCTACCTCGCCCCGGCAAGGTCACATCCAGCGATTCGGCTGCCAGCTGGCGCGCCAGCTTGTCGGCATTGATGAGGTCGCGGCGCTCGTTGTGACGGGCCTCGAAGGCTTGCTTGGCGGCATTGATCGCCGCACCGGCCGCCTTGCGCTCTTCAGCCGGCAATTTGCCTAGCTGCTTGAGCAACTCGGTCAGTTCGCCACTTTTGCCAAGGTAGCGCGCCTTGACCTGTTCCAGTTCCACCAGATCCTGCACCGCGTCCAGCGCGGACAGCCCCGACTCGAGAATCGTGTCGACATTGTTCATGTAGCTCACACCGTATGCGTAAGAAAGCTGGCCAGACCGGATGGTCGTCAGGCGGTCTGGTCAGCCATCTCGAAAAGCATGTAAAAAAAGGGAGGCATCACTGCCTCCCTTTTGATCGTCCAGCGATTAAGCGAGGCTTGCTTTCGCTTTTTCAACGATCTGGGCAAAAGCAGGCTTATCGAACACGGCCAAGTCGGCCAGAACCTTGCGGTCGATTTCGATGGCAGCCTTTTTCAGACCGTTCATGAACTTGCTGTAGGACAGGCCGAGTTCACGTGCACCGGCGTTGATACGAGCGATCCACAGCTGGCGGAACTGGCGCTTTTTCTGGCGACGGTCACGGTAAGCGTACTGACCGGCTTTCATCACCGCCTGTTTGGCGATGCGATAGACGTTCTTGCGACGGCCGCGATAGCCTTTCGCCAGAGCAAGGATTTTCTTGTGACGAGCGCGAGCGGTTACACCGCGTTTAACACGAGGCATTGATCAAACTCCTTAAGCGTAGGGCATCATTGCACGAACGGACGCCATGTTGCTCGCATCCACCATGGTGGTGCCACGCAGCTGGCGTTTGTTCTTGGTGGTTTTCTTGGTCAGAATGTGACGCTTGAACGCCATAGAGCGCTTTACACCACCACCACCCAATACGTTGAGGCGTTTTTTCGCGCTCGACTTGGTCTTCATCTTCGGCATGGAAAACTCCTGCTGAATTTCTTTAGATCCGACGCACGGTGATCTTTCGATGCTTGCAAACCGTAACGTCCCGCTTTTTGTTGCAGCACCGGAGCGCCACAAAATCAACACGGCAGGCGAACCTGCCGTGTCAAACCGCTGATTATACCCGATTATTTCTTTTTCGGGGCAATCATCATTACCATCTGGCGACCTTCCAGGCGCGGAAACTGCTCGACCGTGCCAACTTCAGCCAGATCCGCCTCGACCCGCTTGAGCAGGGCCAGGCCGATATCCTGGTGAGCCATTTCACGACCGCGGAAACGCAGCGTTACCTTGGCCTTGTCACCGTCGCTCAGGAAGCGAACCAGGTTGCGCAGCTTGACGCCATAGTCACCGTCGTCGGTACCCGGACGGAACTTGACTTCCTTGATCTGCACCTGCTTCTGCTTGAGCTTGGCCTCGTGACGCTTCTTGGACTGCTCGTACTTGAACTTGCCATAGTCCATCAGCTTGCAGACAGGCGGCTGAGCGGTCGGAGAAATCTCGACCAGATCGATGTCCAGCTCCTCGGCCGCTGCCATTGCCTCACGCAGACTCACGATGCCGAGCTGCTCGCCTTCCTTACCTACCAGACGGATCTCGCGGGCGGTAATTTCGCCGTTGATCCGTGCTTCACGTTCCTGAGCTATAGCCAAATCTCCTATTAATTGTTCATCAAGCCCGACACCGCGTCACTGAGGCATCTCGGCCTTCAGGCGTGCCACGAAGTCGTCCAGCGTCAGCTGGCCCAAATCTTCGCCACGAGCACGAACGGCAATCAGACCGTCTGCTTTTTCCTTGTCGCCCACAATAATCTGGTACGGCAGTTTTTGCAGACTGTGTTCGCGGATTTTATAGCTGATCTTTTCATTCCTCAAGTCGAGCTCGACGCGGAAGCCTTGTTTTTTCAGCGTTTGCACCACAGAGGCTGCATAATCAGCCTGCGCTTCGGTGATATTCATCACCACCATCTGCACCGGCGCCAGCCACAACGGGAAGGCCCCGGCGTGGTTCTCGATCAGGATACCGAGGAAGCGTTCCAGCGATCCCAGGATGGCTCGGTGCAACATTACCGGACGCTTGCGGCTGTTATCTTCCGCCACGTACTCGGCCCCCAGGCGCTCCGGCAGCACATAGTCGAGCTGCAGGGTACCACACTGCCAGGACCGGCCAAGCGCGTCTTTGATGTGGTATTCGATTTTCGGACCGTAGAACGCGCCCTCACCCGGCAGCTCTTCCCATTCGATACCGCACGCACGCAGCGCTTCGCGCAGGCCGTTCTCGGCACGATCCCATGCCTCCAGGGTGCCGGAGTACTTCTCGGGCCGCAGCGACAGCTTGACCGAAACATTGTCAAAACCAAACTGGCGGTAGACACGCATGGTCAGTTCATTGAAAGCCTTGGCCTCATCAATGATCTGCTCTTCGGTACAGAAGATGTGCGCGTCATCCTGAACGAAACCACGCACGCGCATGATGCCGTGCAAGGCACCGGACGGTTCGTTGCGATGGCAGGCACCGAATTCGGCATAGCGCAACGGCAGATCACGATAGGAGCGCAAACCCTGATTGAACACCTGGACGTGCCCCGGACAGTTCATTGGCTTGACGGCGTAGTCGCGTTTCTCCGACTCGGTGGTGAACATATTCTCGCGGTAGTTCTCCCAGTGACCGGATTTTTCCCACAGGATACGGTCCATCACCATCGGTGTACGGATTTCCTGATAACCGGCCTCGGTCAGGGTGGCTCGCATGTATTGCTCCACCGACTGCCACAACTGCCACCCCTTGGGATGCCAGAACACCATACCCGGCGCCTCATCCTGCAGATGGAACAGGTCGAGCTGTTTGCCCAGCTTGCGATGGTCGCGCTTCTCAGCCTCCTCCAGCATGTAGAGGTACTGCGCCAGGTCTTCCTTCTTGGCCCAGGCAGTACCGTAGACACGCTGCAGCATCTCGTTCTTGCTGTCGCCACGCCAGTAGGCACCCGCCACCTTCATCAGCTTGAACACCTTGAGCTTGCCGGTGGACGGCACGTGAGGGCCGCGGCAGAGGTCGGTGAAATCACCTTCGCGGTACAGCGACAGCACCTCTCCCTGCGGGATCGATTCGATGATCTCGGCCTTGTAGTGCTCGCCAATCGACTTGAAGTAGGCAATAGCCTCGTCGCGGGGCAGCTCGTAGCGCTCGACCGGGATATCTTTTTTGGCCAACTCCCCCATCTTCTTCTCGATGGCAACAAGGTCTTCGGGGGTGAACGGGCGCTTGTAGCTGAAGTCGTAGTAGAAACCGTTTTCGATTTCCGGGCCGATCGTCACCTGCGCCTCGGGGAACAGCTCCTTGACGGCGTAGGCCAGCAAGTGCGCTGTGGAGTGACGAATAATGGAGAGACCATCGGCATCCTTGTCGGTGATAATGGCCAGATCTGCATCACGGTCGATCACATGACTAGTATCAACAAGTCGGCCGTCGACACGGCCTGCCAGCGAGGCACGCGCCAGACCGGTACCGATGGAGGCAGCGACCTCATGCACGGAAACCGGTTTATCGAAGGAACGGACAGAGCCGTCGGGCAGGCGAATATCAGGCATGTGAACTCCAACGCAGTATGGCCGGGCAAGGCGCGATCAGATTCGGAAAAACAAAAAAAGTGCGGCCAAAGCCGCACTTTTTTGCATGGAACATCCCGCAAGGCGCGACTAGCGCGAATAACGGGTGATGGTAGTTCGGAAAGCCATTTCCGGGAATGCTCCAATGCTGAATTTTGGTAGGCACGATTGGATTCGAACCAACGACCCCCACCATGTCAAGGTGGTGCTCTAACCAACTGAGCTACGTGCCTGTCGTCGAGGAGTGCATAATACTCACTGCAGCTACCCTTGGCAAGCCCCTAACAGCAAAAATTCGTGAGACAGACCGCTTCGGGTATACTAGCGCGCTGATTTTACTATGCAAACCTTATTTACATGCTGAAGTTTACCGTACACAAAACGTCCGGCGGCGCCCGCCGGGGGACGCTGGAACTGAACCACGGCACGGTAGAGACCCCGGTTTTCCAACCGGTGGGGACCTACGGCTCGGTCAAGGCGATGAGCCCGGTCGAACTGGGCGACATCGGCGCGCAGATCATCCTGGGCAACACCTTCCACCTCTGGTTGCGCCCCGGCCTCGAAGTCATCCAACAATTTGGCGGGCTGCACGACTTTATTGGCTGGAACAAGCCGATTCTGACCGACTCCGGCGGCTTCCAGGTGTTCAGCCTGGGGGCGCTGAACAAAATCACCGAGGAAGGCGTGACCTTCCAGAGCCCGGTCAACGGCGACAAGCTGTTCCTGTCGCCGGAAAAATCGATGGAAATCCAGAAGGTGCTGAACTCGGACATCGTGATGATCTTCGACGAATGCACCCCGGGCCAGGTTGACCACAACACCGCCGCCAAGTCGATGCGCATGAGCCTGCGCTGGGCGGAACGTTCCCGCCGCGCTTTCGACGACCTGAAGAACCCCAACGCGCTGTTCGGCATCGTGCAGGGCAACCTTTATACCGATTTGCGCCGCGAATCTCTCGAAGGCTTGATGGAGATCGGTTTCGACGGCTACGCCATCGGAGGCTTGTCAGTCGGCGAGCCCAAACCCGAAATGTACCGCATGCTGGCAGAAATGAAGGACATGCTGCCCGCCGACAAGCCGCACTACCTGATGGGCGTGGGCACCCCGGAAGACCTGGTGCACGGGGTAGCCAACGGTGTGGACATGTTCGACTGCGTGATGCCGACACGCAATGCGCGCAATGGCTGGCTGTTCACCCAGTGGGGCGACGTGAAGATCAAGAACGCGCGCTACAAGGACGACAAGAAACCGCTGGACGAGACGTGCGGCTGCTACGCTTGCCGCAACTTCAGCCGCGCCTATCTTCACCACCTGCATCGGGTCGGCGAAATCCTAGGAGCGCGCCTCAACACCATCCATAACCTGTATTACTACCAGCAATTGATGGCGGAAATGCGCCAGGCCATCGAGGAGGACCGCTTCCCGGCGTTCCAGGTCGATTTTGCCCAGCGCCGAGCACGCGGAGCCGATTGAGGCGATGGAACCAGGACTTCAGACCAGGGTCATACCGGGTTTGCACTGCCACCACGGTTGGAAAAGCAACACGGCGTGGCTACAATGGCCCGCTTCGGATACTGATAGACAACAAACATAAGGGAGTTAACACGATGTTCATCACCCCCGCATTCGCTGCCGGCACCGCTCCGGGCGGTTTCGACCTAATGGGCTTCCTGCCGATGGTCGTGATTTTCGCGCTGTTCTGGTTCCTGCTGGTACGCCCGCAGCAGAAGCGCGCCAAGGAACAGCAAAGAATGCTGTCCGAAATTGCCAAGGGCGACGAGGTGGTGACCCAAGGGGGTATCGTGGGCCGCGTAACCAAGGCCGGCGAGCAGTACCTGTCGGTGGAAATCGCCAACGGCGTGGAAGTCCAGATCCAGCGTGGCGCGGTATCGGCCAAACTGGAAAAGGGCACCATCAAGTCCCTGTAATACACCCGGGCCGCCTGAACGGGCGGCCATTTCCCTTCTGCCAGACTCTCGCACATGAACCGCTATCCACTCTGGAAATACTTCATCATCGTGGTAGCGCTGGTCGTCTCGACGATCTATACGCTGCCCAATTTCTTCGGCGAAACCCCTGCCGTCCAGATTTCCAGCTCGCGTCAGTCCATTCCGGTGGACACCGCGCTGATGGGCCGCGTCGAAGCCGCGCTGACTGCCCAGCACATTACCCCGGACGGCCTGTTCCTGGACGGCAATAGCCTGAAGGTCCGTTTCCACGACCCGGACACCCAGATCAAGGGGCGCGACGCCATCCAGCAGGCGCTGGGTGACAACTACATCATCGCGCTCAACCTGCTGGCGGCGTCGCCCGACTGGCTCACCAAGCTCAAGGCCTATCCGATGTTCCTGGGGCTGGACTTGCGCGGCGGCGTTCACTTCCTGCTCGAAGTGGACATGAAGGCGGCCACCGACAAGACCATGGAGCGCTACGCCGGCGATATCCGTCGCGAATTCAAGGACAAGAAGGTCCGCTACGGTGCCATCAAGCGCAACGGCAACACGCTGGAAGTGCAATTGCGTGACGCAGCCACGCTGAAGGCGGCCGAGGACGCCGTGGCCCGTGCCCTGCCTTCCCTGAGCTTTACCAGCGACGACAACAGCTACAAGCTGAGCCTGACGCTGAAGCCGGAGGAGATCACCCGCATCCAGAGCGATGCGGTGAAGCAGAACATCACCACGCTGCACAACCGTGTCAACGAACTGGGTGTCGCCGAACCGATCATCCAGCAATCCGGCGCCAACCGCATCGTGGTACAGCTGCCGGGCGTGCAGGACACCGCCAAGGCCAAGGATATTCTGGGTCGTACCGCCACGCTGGAAGTGCGCATGGTGTCCGACGATCAGAGCATGGTGGCCGAGGCACTGGCCGGCAACGTACCGGGTGGCTACGAACTACTGGACGAGTTGACCCCGCGCGGCCCGCAGAAAATCCTGGTAAGCAAAGAGGTCGAGCTGACCGGCGACAACATCAACGACGCCCAACCGGGCTTCGATGAGAACGGCACGCCGGCGGTGCACATCAACCTCGACTCCACCGGGGCCTCGATCTTCCGCCAGGTGACGGCAGAGAACATCGGCAAGCGCATGGCGATGGTGCTGGTGGAAAAAGGCCGCGCCGAAGTGGTGACCGCACCGGTGATCCGCAGCGAGATCGGCGGCGGCCGGGTGCAGATTTCCGGCAGCATGAACGCCGCCGAAGCCAACGATACCGCGCTGCTGCTGCGCGCCGGCTCGCTGGCCGCCCCGATGAACATCATCGAGGAGCGCACCGTCGGCCCGAGCCTGGGCAAGGAGAACATCGAGAAGGGCTTCCACTCCACGCTGTGGGGTTTTGCCGTCATCGCCGTGTTCATGCTGATCTACTACCGCGTGTTCGGCCTGATCTCGGCGCTGTCGCTGGGGGTGAACCTGTTCATGCTGGTGGCGGTGCTGTCGATGCTACAGGCGACGCTGACCCTGCCCGGCATCGCAGCCATCGCACTGACGCTGGGCATGGCGATCGACGCCAACGTGCTGATCAACGAGCGCATCCGCGAGGAGCTGCGTAACGGCGTGCCGCCGCACTCCGCGATCCAGGCCGGTTACCAGCATGCCTGGGCCACGATTCTCGACTCCAACATCACCACGCTGATCGCCGGCCTCGCGCTCTTGATCTTCGGTTCGGGCCCGGTGCGCGGCTTTGCCGTGGTGCATTGCCTGGGGATTATGACCTCGATGTTCTCGGCGGTCCTGGTGTCGCGCGGCTTCGTCAACCTGTGGTACGGCCGCAAGCGGCGCCTGGCCACGGTGTCGATCGGCCAGGTCTGGAAACCTGAATCGTAAGAACCCACGATCTCTTGCGAACGATCCTCAGCGGGGCGAAGCAGGCGGCAAATCAAATGGACATGTTGCCCATTTGATTTTCAAACCGAAGCCGAACCCCGCTCGGGGATGGCGCAGCAGATCGTGAACCGGTTCCAGGCGGGCGGCCAAGCCGCTCGCCCTTACCTCTAGAGGACGCAATGGAGCTTTTCCGCATCAAACGGGACATCCCGTTCATGAGCTACGGCAGGCTCACCACGACCATCTCGCTGGTGACCTTCCTGCTGGCCGTATTCTTTCTGTTCGCCAAGGGCCTGAACTTCAGCGTGGAATTCACCGGCGGCACGGTGATGGAAGTGCAGTACCGGCAGGCGGCCAACCTGAACGACATCCGCGACCGCGTCGACGCCCTCAAGTTCGGCGAGGCCACGGTGCAGAGCTTGGGCACGTCGCGCGACGTGTTGATCCGCCTGCCTAGCCGCCAGGGCGTAAGCTCGGCGCAGCTGTCCGAGCGTGTGATGGGCACCCTCAAGGCGGCCGACCCGGCGGTGGAACTGCGCAAGGTCGAGTTCGTCGGCCCGAGCGTGGGCGAGGAGCTGGTCACCCATGGCCTGACCGCGGTGATCATCGTGTGCCTGGGCATCATGCTGTACCTGGCGCTGCGCTTCGAATGGCGCTTTGCCGTGGCGGCCATCATCGCCAACATGCACGACGTGGTGATCATCCTGGGTTGCTTCGCCTTCTTCCAGTGGGAGTTCAGCCTCACCGTGCTGGCCGGCGTACTGGCGGTTCTGGGTTACTCGGTGAACGAGTCGGTGGTGGTGTTCGACCGTATCCGGGAGAACTTCCGCAAGGCCGCGATGCGCAACAAGAACGTGTCCGAGATCATCGACAACGCCATTACCGCGACGATGAGCCGCACCTTGATCACGCACGGTTGTACCGAGGCGATGGTGCTGTCGATGTTGGTCTTCGGCGGCCCGGCGCTGCACGGTTTCGCCATCGCGCTGACCATCGGCATCGTATTCGGCATCTATTCCTCGGTGCTGGTGGCGAGCCCGATCGCCTTGTGGCTGGGCGTGGCGCGCGAGCACATGATCAAGCCGCAGAAACCCAAGGACGAAGCGGTAGTCTGATCACTGCACTGGCCGGCCTGTCCGGCCAGTTTCTTTGCGATGCCCGATCGCCACCGGCGTGTAGCTCGCCCTCCCTCTTGCTCGCCGTCTCAACGGCTTCGGCCAACCTCCTGTACAATGAACGCCATGGAAGCCCTTCAATTTCTGCTCGATTTCGTGCTACACATCGACCGCCACCTGGCGGTGCTGGTGGCGCAGTACGGCCCGTGGATCTACCTGATCCTGTTCCTGATCGTGTTCTGCGAGACCGGCCTGGTGGTGACGCCGGTGCTGCCCGGGGACTCGCTGCTGTTCGTCGCCGGCACCCTGGCTGCCACCGGCGGCATGAACGCGCACGCGCTGGTGGCGACGCTGATCGCGGCGGCGGTGCTGGGCGACAGTGTCAACTACACCATCGGTCGCCGTCTGGGACTGTCGCTGATGGCGCGCTTTCCGCGCCTGCTCAAGCAACAATACCTCGACAAGACCCATGCTTTCTATGAGCGCCACGGCGGCAAGACCATCATCCTGGCCCGCTTCGTGCCGATCGTGCGCACCTTCGCGCCGTTCGTGGCCGGGGCCGGCGCGATGAGCTATCGCCGCTTCTTCGCCTACAACATCATCGGCGGCGTGCTGTGGGTGGCCAGCTTCACCTACGCCGGCTACCTGTTCGGCAACCTGCCGGTGGTGAAAAGCAACCTGGAATACCTGATCTTCGGCATCATCTTCGTCTCGCTACTGCCGGGCCTCATCGAAATCTGGCGCCACAAGCGCCCGGCACGCAAGACAGCATGAAGCGCATCCATGCCCTGCCCGACCACCTGGTCAACCAGATCGCCGCCGGCGAGGTGGTGGAACGTCCCGCCTCGGCGCTGAAGGAAATGCTGGAAAACAGCCTGGACGCTAGAGCCGACAGGATCACCGTCGATCTCGCCCAAGGCGGCATCAAGCTGATCCGCGTCACCGACAACGGCGGCGGCATCGTGCCGGACGACCTTCCCTTGGCGCTCGACCGCCACGCCACCAGCAAGATCGCCTCGCTCGCCGACCTGGAAAGCGTCGCCACGCTGGGCTTTCGCGGCGAGGGCTTGGCCAGTATCGCCTCGGTATCGCGGCTGACGCTGATCAGCCGCCCGCACGACGAGGCGCACGCGCACCAGATCATCGCCATCGACGGTGCGCTGCACCCGGTGGAGCCGGCGGCGCACGTGCCGGGCACCAGTGTCGAAGTGGTCGATCTTTATTTCAACACCCCGGCGCGGCGCAAGTTCCTCAAGAGTGAGAACACCGAGTACGCCCACTGCGCGGCGACCTTCGAGCGCATCGCGCTGGCCCATCCGCAGGTGGAGTTCCTGCTACGCCACAACGGCAAGGTAGTATGGCGCCTGCCGGCTCAGTCCCTGGCCGAGCGCGTCGGTGCGTTGCTGGGCAAGGATTTCGTCGAGGCCGCGTTGCCGCTGGAAACTAACGCCGGAGGCTTGCAACTGACGGGGTTCGTGGCCAGCCCGACCTATTCCAAGGCCAGCCGCGACGCCCAGTACTTCTACGTCAACGGCCGCTTCGTACGCGACAAGACCGCACAGCACGCCCTGCGCCAGGCCTACCGCGACGTACTGCACCACGACCGCCATCCGGCCTACGCCCTGTTCCTGACCATTGATCCGGCCGGGGTGGACGTCAACGTCCACCCGACCAAGATCGAGGTGCGCTTCCGCGAATCGCAGGCCATCCATCAGTTCCTGTTCCACAGCGTCAACAAAGCCCTGGCGGCCACCACGGCCGGGGCGGTCCCCGCCGTGGCCCTGGCAGAAGGGGTCGCCACCCCGTCTTCGGCCAACCTTTCCGGCGCCAGCCCGGCACCAGCCGGGCTGTTCGCCACCAGTCAAACCGGCAATGGCCGCACCCCAGTGCAGAGCTACCGCTACGAGCAGCAGAGCATTCCGCTCGGCGTGGCGCGCGAGGCGATCGGGGTATACGACGCGATGTTCTCCGGGCTGCGCGAGGAAGAACGCCAGGCCGACACCCGCCCGGCAGGACCGCTGCCGTCGCCGCTGCCTGCCACCACGCTGGCCACCCTGCCCGACAGCGACGACGGCATCCCTCCGCTCGGCTTCGCCCTGGCGCAACTGCATGGAGTCTACATCCTGAGCCAGTGCCAGGAAGGCCTGATCGTGGTCGACATGCACGCCGCGCACGAGCGCATCGTCTACGAACGGCTGAAGAACGCGCTGGAAGCCGACAGCATCCCGATGCAGCCTTTGCTGCTGCCGGTGTCGTTCGCCGCCGACCGCATGGAAGCGGCCACAGTGCACGAGCACGGCGAGGAGATGAAGCGGCTCGGCGTCGAGCTGGCGCCGCTCTCCCCCACCCAGATCGCCGTGCGCGGCGTGCCGGTGTGGCTGAAGGACGGCAATCCGGTCGAGCTGGCGCGCGCGGTGCTGAAGGACGTGCGCGAATTCGGCCTGACGCGGGTGCTCACCGAGCGCCGCAACGAGCTCCTGGCCACCATGGCCTGTCACGGCGCGGTGCGCGCCAACCGCCAGCTGACGCTGGCCGAGATGAACGCGCTACTGCGCGACATGGAAGCCACCGAACGCTCCGGCCAGTGCAACCACGGCCGCCCGACCTGGAGCCGGCTGACCATGAAGGACCTCGACAACCTGTTCATGCGCGGGCGCTGACGGCGGCCCGCTCGGCCAAGGTTGGCCGAAGCCCGCAGCGGTGCGACAATGCCGCCTTTATCCCTGCCCGCCACGCCATGTCACAGCACACCTTCTTCTGGCACGACTACGAGACCTTCGGCACCGTGCCGCGCCAGGATCGTCCAGCGCAGTTCGCCGGCATCCGCACCGATGCCGAGCTGAACGAGATCGGCGAACCGGTCATGCTGTATTGCCGGCCCAGCCCGGACTACCTGCCCTCCCCCGAGGCCTGCCTGCTCACCGGCATCACCCCGCAGCTGTGTCAGCAACACGGCGTGGCCGAGCACGAATTCGCCGGCGTGATCGAGCGCGAGCTGGCCACGCCGGGCACCATCGGGGTCGGCTACAACTCGCTGCGCTTCGACGACGAAGTCACCCGCTTCCTGTTCTGGCGCAATCTGATCGACCCCTACGCGCGCGAGTGGCAGAACCAGTGCGGGCGATGGGATCTGCTCGACCTGGTGCGCGCCACCTACGCGCTGCGCCCCGAAGGCATCGCGTGGCCCAAGCACGATACCGGCCTGCCGAGCTTCAAGCTCGAGCACCTGTCCGCCGCCAACGGCCTGGCACACGAGGCCGCGCACGATGCGCTGTCAGACGTGCGCGCCACCATCGCGCTGGCACGGCTGATCCGCCAGCGCCAGCCCAAGCTGTTCGAGTTCCACCTCGGCCTGCGCAAGAAGGACGCGGTACGCCACCAACTCAGCCTGCACGCCCCGCGCCCGCTGCTGCACGTCTCCGGCATGTACGGTGCCGAGCGCGGCAACCTGGCGGTGGTCTGGCCGCTGGCCGAACACCCGAGCAACAAGAATGAAGTGATCGTCTGGGACCTGGCTTACGACCCCGCCGAATTGCGCGGACTCGGCCCGGACACGATCCGCCAGCGCCTGTTCAATCGCAGCGACGAGCTGCCCGAAGGTGTCAGCCGATTACCGATCAAGACCATCCACATCAACAAATCGCCATTCGTCGTGAGCAACCTGCGCGTTCTGAGTGATGAACGTGCCGATCACTGGGGCATCGATCTCGACGCCATTAATCGCCACGCCGAGACCGCGCAAGCCCTGCCGAACCTGACCTCGGTCTGGCGCAAGGTCTACCAGCGCGAGACCGGCGCACCCGCCGACGTGGATGAAAACCTCTACGGCGGCTTCGTTTCCAACAATGACCGCCGCGAACTCACCCGGCTGCGCACGCTGTCGGCGGTGCAACTCGCCGGCGAACGCCCGGCCTTCGACGATGCACAACTCTCCGAGCAACTGTTCCGTTACCGTGCCCGCAACTTTCCGGCCTCGCTGTCGGCCGCCGAGCGGGAGCGCTGGCAGAGCTGGTGCCGCAGCAAGCTGATCGACGGAGCCATCCCCGGCCGCCACCGCGCCCAGTGCCTGGAGGAGATTGCCACGCTGGAAGCGACGGCTGACGCGCGTGGCCAGACGCTACTGGCGGCGATCCGCCAGTTTGTCGACGAAACCGCCCCAGTCTGAGAACGGCCCCCATTAGGCGGCTACGCCTTTGCATTTTGAGTACCGCGGCGCCCTGCGAGCGCCTTTATCGCAGAGTGAATTGCTCAGCGATACGGAATCCTCATGTACCCCGTGTGCATTGCGGCTCCTGCATTCCGCGGCACTCAACCTGCCTTGGCTTGCTCGCCTACGGGGATAAGTTCTCATCGCCATGTGGCCAAGCTTGCCTCACGCTGCAAAGGTTGGCCGAAGCCTCGCCCGGTGCGACAATATCGCCTTGTCGCACTCATCGCCGCACCCCATGACCACCCCCACCAAAGCCATCCTGCTGATGGGCCCCACCGCCTCCGGCAAAACCGGATTGGCACTCGAACTGGCCCGCCACTTTCCGGTGGAAATCATCAGCGTCGACTCCGCGCTGGTCTACCGTGACATGGATATCGGTACCGCCAAGCCCAGCCGTGACGAGATGGCGCAGGTGCCCCATCACCTGATCGACATCATCAGCCCGCTGGAAGCGTATTCCGCAGCGCAGTTTCACGCTGATGCCAACCGCCTGATCGACGATATCGCTGCACGCGGCAAGGTGCCGCTCTTGGTCGGCGGCACGATGCTCTACTTCAAGGCGCTGATCGACGGCCTCTCCGACATGCCGCCCGCCGACGTCGCCACCCGCGCCCAACTCGACCTCGAGGCCGCCAAATACGGCTGGCCCGCACTGCACGCACAACTCGCCGAAGCCGACCCGATCACCGCCGCGCGCCTCGAACCGATGGACTCGCAGCGCATCCAGCGCGCGCTGGAAGTCTTCCGGCTTACCGGCAAACCCCTCTCGGCGTGGCACGCAGAAGGACGCAGCCAGGCCGCCCGCTTCCAGATGCTCAAACTGGCGCTGATCCCGCACGACCGCGCCTGGCTACACGAGCGAATCGCCTTGCGCTTCCGGCTGATGCTGGAACAGTTCTTCCTCGACGAAGTCGTGCGCCTGCGTCAACGCTATCCCGAGCTCACGCCCGACCTGCCCTCGATGCGCTGCGTCGGCTACCGCCAAGCCTGGGAGCACCTCGACGGCCAAGCCAGCTACGCCGATTTCCTCGACAAAGGCATCGCCGCCACCCGGCAACTGGCCAAGCGCCAGCTGACCTGGCTGCGCTCGATGCCCGACGTCACCGTCCTCGAACCCACCAGCCCGACTGTCACCACCACGGCGCTGAACGTTTGTCGCGATTTCCTGTCGGCGTCGACGCCACACGCCACTTAAAATCAAACAGAACAACGGCACATCAGCGCCTTAAACCGTACTCTTTCGACTATCATGATAAAGATTGGACGAGTCCGGAAAAATTATGAGAAAAGCTTGGGCGGGATTCACCCTGATTGAACTCTTGATTGCCATCGTCGTAGTGGCCATCCTGATGTCGCTCGCCGTCCCGGCCTATCAGGATTACGTGCGGCGCAGCCGCATCAACGCGGCACTGGCCCAGTTGTCGCAAACACGGGTGAGCCTGGAGCAGTACTACGCCGACAACCGCAGCTACGCCGCCTCCGGCACCACCTGCGGCGCCACTCCTTCTTCCGTCGACTATTTCACCCTGGCCTGTACCGCCAGCGGCAGCTCCGGCTATACCCTCGGCGCCACCGGCACCACGGTAATGGCCGGTTACGTTTACAGCCTGGATCAGAGCAACAGCAAGAGCACCACCCAGTACAAGGGCAGCACGGTTAGCAAGTCCTGCTGGCTGATCAAGGGGGACGAATGTTGAAGCGGATGCGCCAGCGCGGGTTCACCCTGATCGAAATGCTGATCTCGATCGTGCTGATGGCCGTCGTACTGGCTTTTGCCGTGCCCAGTTTTTCGACCTGGCTGATGAATCACCAAATCCGCAACGCAGCCGATACCGCCATGGCCAGCCTGCAACTGGCACGCGCCGAAGCCATCCGCACCAACACAGCCGTGCAGCTGAGCTTTGACTCGACCACCAAGAAAATCTGGCAGATCAAGCGCGTCGACACCGGTGCCGTGCTGCAGCAAAAGAATTTCGCCGAGGATGCCCCGAAGGTAACGATCACCCCGACACCCTCCACCGTCACCACCGTCACCTTCAATGGGCTCGGCCGGATCAGCGACTCCACACCGCTGACGCAACTGAACTTCGACGTCACCACTATCGCCGCGGCCGACAGCAAGGACATGCGCATCACCCTGCAGACGGGGGGCGCGCTGAAGCTGTGCGACCCCAACGTCACCAGTTCGACCGACCCGAGGAAGTGCTGACCATGGCCCGCCCGAGCATCTCACGGCAAAACCAGCAAGGCTCGACCCTGATCGAAGCCCTGATCGCCATGGCCATTTTCGCCATCAGCATCCTCGCCCTGATCGCCCTGCAAGGCTTCACCATCCGCGCCAACAGCGAGAACCAGTACCGCGGGCAGGCCACTTACCTCGCCAACAGCCTGATCGGGCAGATGTGGGCGGCCCGTGCCAGCGGCAGCTTTGCCACCAACTTCGCCTTCAATAGCGGCCATACCTGTGATGGCAGCAGCACCAGTTCCAGCCAGGCCGAGGTCAGCAACTGGCTGAGTTCGATCAGCTCGACCCTACCCAATGCCACTGCGGCTCGCCAATCCGTCACCATCGCCTCGACCCTTAGCGGTTCCGCCAATCAGGTCACCGTCACGATCTGCTGGCAAAACACATCCGACAGCGATGTGCGCCACTTCACCACCACCACGCTGATCCCCACCTCCTGAGGCGATCACCATGAATCAGCCGCATTTACGCTCCCCGCGCCGCCAGTCCGGCATCAGCCTGATCGAAATCATGATCGGGCTGACCATCGCGCTGATCACCACGCTGATGCTGTCGCAGATCATGGGGCTGTGGTGGAACCAGCGCAAAACCACGGACTCGGCCTCGGAGGGCCAGAACCAAGGTTTGACCTCGATGGTTTTGATGGAACAGGCAATCCGCAGCGCGGGCTACGGCACCCAGATCGGGGCCCTGATCAATTGCACCCATCGCTACGCTTATGTCGGCACCAACGGGGCCAGTGGCAGTGAAGACCCCAATTTCGCCGGCGCCGGGTTCGGCGTCTCGATCGCCCCCCTGATCATCGTCGACGGCGGCACCAATGGTGAAGCGGACCAGGTCGAAATCAGGGGAGGTAAAGGCAACCTCAGCTTTGGCCTGGCCACCCTCAGTAAAACCATGCCGCCTAGTTCGTCGGAACTCGACGTCAGCTCCGTGTCCGGTTTCGAAGTCAACACCTTCTCCGTTTTGTACGATCCCAGCACCGGCAATTGCACCCGCTTCGACCTGACCCAGAAACAGAATTCCGCACTAAAGCTGCAACAGAACCCGGGTAACAACGACAACGGCACCACCTACAACCCGGCCACAAACTATGAAAACTCCAACGGCTACCCTACCTACTCTGCCGGCAACTACATCATCAAACTGGGCTCCGACGTCATTACCAGCACTTACTCGGTAGATGAAACCAATCGCCAATTGAAGCTGGCCGATGCCTCGATGCGAACCTCCACCGTCAACTACACGCTGGGCGAGAACATCGTCAATATGCAGGCACAGTATGGGATCAAGAGCGGCAGCAGCTACACTTGGACCGATGCCACTGGCTCTTATGCCAAGTCAGCCCTCGCCGCCGATAGCGCCAGCCTGACCAAGATACTGACCCTGCAGGCGGTGAAGCTGGCCGTGGTATCCCGCGTCCCGAAACGCGAAAGCGGCATCGTCACCACCGCCTGTTCCGGCTTCTCCAACGGCATCTGCATCTGGAGCGGTACCAAGGTACGGCTGGACGGTGGCGCGGGCGGCACAGAATGGCAGCATTACAAATACCGCATCTACGAAAGCGTCATCCCGCTGAGGAACACGATATGGTCCGCCGGCTAGCCATGACGACATGCCCCCTGAAGAGCGCCCAGCATGGCGTCTCGCTGGTCATCACCCTGATCGCCATGATCGCCATCCTGCTCATCGGCGTGGCCATGGTACGGGTGGTGGATTTCTCCGGACTGATGACACGCAACCTCGCCTTCCGGGAAGGCGGCATCCACCTCACGGACGTCGGGCTGCAATACGGCTTATCGGCGCTCGGCAGCTTGAGCAGCACTACGCTGGATGGCTCCAATGCCGCCAGTTGCAGCACCAACTCGACCACCTTCAACAATTGCTACTATCCGGTTGACCTGGACACTAATAGCGACGGCGTACCGGACAACATAGATTGGTCCACGGTCAGCGCCATCAACGTCAGCAACAGTTCGGGCTACACCGTCAAATTCATCATTGAGCGGCTGTGCACCGGCACCCTGGGCACGGCCGTCACCGACAAGGCCGGCAAATGCCAATACGCCATCCCCTCCAGCGGCAGCACCAGCACGCTGGGCGGTAGCAAGAAGATTGGAAGCACCGTGTTTTCCGGGCTCAGTTCAAGCAACAGCATCTACTACCGCGTCACCAGCCGCGCCGAAGGTCCAGGCAGCAGCCTGAGCATTTCCCAGACCATCCTCACCCGATAGGAAACATGATCATGTCCACGGTAAGAAGGATTACCAGGCAATTCGTGCTGGCCGGCATCTTGATGGCGACACCTTGGCTGGCGCAGGCCGACGCGTCGACCACCCTGCCCGATACCCCCCTCGAGGTGTGCACCACCAGCGTCGACAGCTCGCAAGGGGGTCTGCGGCCGCGGTGACCAACTCCAATATTGTGCAGGGGGACAGCACACTGTTCGCCTCTTACTACGACGACACCGCCACCATGATGACGGGGGACCTCAAGGCCTTCACCATCGACCCCACCACGGGTTCGATCAGCAGCACCGCGCAATGGAGCGCACAGACGATCCTGACCGCCTTGAGCAACAGCAGCCTGAGCGGCAATAACAGCAGCAGGAAGTTCTACACCAACATCGGTGGCACGGCGACCGAAATTCAGGACACCAGCAGCTTTTGCTCTGCAACCAATCAAACCTATCTCGGTGCATCGAGCGAGTCGGACTGCGAAAACATCGTCAAATTGCTGAAAGGGGTCAACAGCACCACCGGCAACCCCAGCGTGACGCTCGGGACAACGTACCGTATTCCCGCTAAACGTCTAGGTACGATCGTCCATAGCGAGCCTGTCTACGTCTCCGGGCTGAGTATGGTCATTCAGGCCGCCAACGACGGCATGCTGCACGCCTTCACGCACAACAACGGCACCATCGGCGCCAACAACAGCAGCAACGGCAGCGAAGCCTGGACCTATATCCCGAAAGCATTCCTGAACTCCATCGGGCAAAGCGATGCCCCGAACAAGATCAAGGCCTACGTCACCAGCGGCTATACGCACAAGTACTGGCTCGATGCCACGCCCGCAATCGATAAATTCACCTCGACCACTACCGGCAATGGCAATCAAACCACCACAACCACAACTTACTATCTGTCGAGCGGCTTTGCCAAAGGCGCCAAAGGGGTGTACTCGCTGACGCTGGGCACGGCCAACCCGACCCCGCTTTGGACCTTCGACAACAGCAGTGGAGCGACGACAGTGGACAGCGATACCGGCTACCTTTATGGTCGCCCGATCATTACCCAAGCCATCATTGGCTCCACTGTCACCAAGGTGGCGATATTTGCCAGCGGCTTCAGTACATTCGATCTCAGCAGTCTCGCCTCGAACAGCTATTTGTATGTCGTCAACCTGACGACCGGCGCGCTCATCAAAAAATTCAGCGTGAGCGGCAAGGGGCTGAACTATATTGCCGGTTTTGCCGACAGCTATTCGACCTTGAACCAGGTTCAGTATGTTTATGGGGGCGACCTGGACGGCAACGTCTGGCGCTTCGACCTGACCTCGACCGACACCAATAGCTGGAACGTGCACAAACTCGCCAGCCTGGGCGCCCCGATCAGCAGCGAGCCCGAGCTGGGACAAATCACCATCGACGGCACGCCTAAGCGCTTCATCTACATCGGTACTGGGCGTTACCTGACACCATCCGATCTCACCACCGCCAGCGGCAGCATGTACGGCCTGATCGACCGCATCGATACTGTCACCAGTTACAACGACAGCAACGACGCCACTGTTCCCAACCAGCTGAGCACAGTGACCTTGGCCTCCAGTAACTACGACACCAGTGCCAGTACCACCGTCGGGGTCGCCAGCAACCTCTCCAGTTATGGCTGGGCCGCCAACCTGCCGACGGGACAACGCGTGATCAACTCCGCCGCTATTGCCAACGGCAAGGTGCTATTCACCGCCAACAAGCCGTCCAACCCCTGCGACACCAACAACAGCTCGCCCATGGAAAGCTGGCTGTACGTGATCGACTACCAGACAGGCCTGCAAACCGGCTATTTCAGCTTGGCCAGCGCCGCTACCAGTGCCGGACTCTCCGACACCCACTTCCTGGCCAGCCGTCCGACCGTGGTCAAGCTGTCGAGCGGCGATTACCGGGCGATGATCCGTACCACCGACGGCGATACACTGAACGTCGACGTCGGCACACTGCTGACGACCAGCGGCGGCACCGGCAGCGCGGTGAAGGGCGTGTTCTGGCGCGAAGTGATCACCCAGTAAGCCGTCTGCTCCAACAAAAAAACCCGGCTCATCGACCGGGTTTTTTTGTGCACACTCACTACTCTCAGCCGCGACTGGCGACGATCTTGATCTCGACTTTCCAGGCAGGATTGGCAAGTTTTGCCTCTACCGTGGCCCGTGCCGGTACGTGACCTTCGACCACCCAGGCATCCCAAGCCTCGTTCATGGCGTCGTAGTCGGACAGCGAAGCGAGGAAAATGGTGGCATCTACAATCTTGGTCTTGTCCGACCCCAGCTCGGCCAGCAGCGTGTCGATCTGACCCAGCACGTTGGCGGTCTGCTCGCGAGCGTCGGAGTCGGTGTTTTCCGGCACCTGGCCGGCCAGGAAAATCATGCCGTTGACGACGGCCGCCTCGGCCAGCCGCTTGCCCGGTTTGTGACGATAGATGGTCATGGCAATCCTTATAGTGGAATTCGCGCCCGGGCTCCGCTTGGAGCCCGACAATAAAAAACGGCGGGAGTGCGTCCCGCCGTCGTGCAGTGTATCAGAACCCGCGCTGACTCATGCCTGATCAGGCAACAGCCACCCTGCGCAGACGCTGGGCATAGCTCTTGAGCGCTTCGATGCCGCTGGCCTCGGCACGGGCGCACCACTCCTGCAGTTCTTTCAGCAGTTGCTCGCGCGTCAGGCTGGAGCGCTCCCACAAACGGGATAACTCCTGGCGCATGGTGTAGATGGTCTGCAGTACATGGCTCTTTTCCAGCAATTCCGCCAGCTGCTTGCGCTCTTCTTCCGGCGTATCCTTGGCTTCCTGCTTGAGCCAGGTCTTCATCTTGCCGGCCAGATTACCTTGGCCCAGCTTCTCGATCTCGCTGCGATAGACGTCTTTCAGTTCGCGCGCATAGCGGGCTGCCAAGGCATAGCGGTTGGCGACCACCGCCTGCAGATGTTCGATATCCAGGTGCGGACGCGACGGATCTTCGGCCAACCTGGGCGCGACCTTGCGAACCTTCGCCAGCCCCAGCATTTCCATGATGCGGATATACATCCAGCCGATGTCGAACTCGTACCATTTGTAGGAGAGCTTGGCCGAGGTACCGAAGGTGTGGTGATTGTTGTGCAACTCTTCGCCACCGATCAGGATGCCCCAGGGCAGGATATTGGTGGAGGCGTCTTCGTTCTCGAAGTTGCGATAGCCCCAGTAGTGGCCGATACCGTTGATGATCCCGGCCGCGGTCAGCGGAATCCAGATCATCTGCACCGCCCAGATGGTCAGCCCGATCGGGCCGAACAGCACGAGATCGATCGCCAGCATCAGGATGATGCCCTTGGCGCTGTGGCGAGTATAGACGTTGCGCTCGAGCCAGTCGTCCGGCGTGCCGTGACCGAACTTCTCCATGGTGCTGCGGTCTTTGCAGGCGACGCGGTAAAGTTCGGCGCCTTCCCAGAATACTTTGTTAATACCCAGCACTTGCGGGCTGTGCGGGTCTTCGGCGGTTTCGCAGCGGGCGTGGTGCTTGCGGTGCACCGAGGCCCACTCCTTGGTCACCATGCCGGTAGTCAGCCAGAGCCAGAAACGGAAGAAATGGCTTGGGACAGGATGCAGGTCCAGAGCGCGGTGAGCCTGATGGCGATGCAGGAAGATGGTCACCGAGGCGATGGTAATGTGCGTCAGCACCAGGGCGACGGCAACATATCCCCACCACGGCAAGTCAATCAAACCATTAATCCATTCCATTAAATCGCACACCTCATCAGGGATAAAGTCCCATTGTAATAAATAGTTACGCTCATGTCAGACTCTTTCTTCGCCGATGTGTTCCCCTAGCGCTCTGGTGTAACATATGATGTCTTTTTACACTTTCAGAAGCCGATGCTTGTGCCGCAAAAAAAACGTCTGATCATTGCAGGTGGGGTACTGGGTGGCCTGTTCGTCCTGTACGGAGGGGCCGCCTACTGGGCTGGTCTCAAGGCCGAGGATACGCTGGCCGAACAACACCGCATGCTGGCGGAGTTTCCTCTGTTCAAGGTGAAGTCCCACAGCTATGAACGAGGCTGGTTCTCGTCCACCGAGACCACCGAGCTCACTTTCAACCGCCGCCTGTCGGGGCCGTACGAGGCCATGCTGCCGGACAACCTGCGTCCCCTGCTCGGCTCGACCATCCGCTTTACCCATCACGTCAAGCACGGCCCGCTGCCGGGCATCGGCAGCTTCGACTTCCGCCCGGCACGCGCCCTGGTGTCGACCGAGTTCGCCATGAGCGACGCCACCCGCAAGACGCTGTCGCGGTTCTTTGGCGACAAGGAGCCCATCACCGTCACCAACCGCCTGGGCTTCGGCGGCGGCGGCCTGCTGGAGGTCAACATCCCTTCATTCGACTACGACGAAGCGCTGTCCGGGGTGAAGGTCAAGTGGAAGGGCTTCGACCTCAAGGTCGATTACGCCT
This sequence comes from Pseudogulbenkiania sp. AW2-16, assembly GCF_056824575.1. Classification (NCBI taxonomy): domain Bacteria; kingdom Pseudomonadati; phylum Pseudomonadota; class Betaproteobacteria; order Neisseriales; family Chromobacteriaceae; genus Pseudogulbenkiania; species Pseudogulbenkiania sp. AW2-16. The sequence goes on from NZ_CP157668.1 coordinate 4,087,306, forward strand.
CTGGCTACAAGGAATACAAGACCGAGGCTCTCTCGCCCGGGTTCCTGCTCGAAGCGTCGACCAAGGGCTCGTTGGCCTTCGACGGAGTCAAATACCTGTCCGACGTGCGTCCGGGCAGCAGCGGCATCAAGCTTGGCACCAGTGAGCTGACGGTAGGCAACGTCCAGCTCAACTGGAAGGAAAGCGTTCCGTACAACCTCAAGCTCAACGAACTGGTCTACGTGTTGACGCGCATTCGCGTCGGTGAGTTCATCAACCCGTCCGGCGAATTCCGCCCGTCCAACGTGGGGCTGAAAGACCTGCGTTACCAGATGGTGACCAGCGAGCAGGACGAGTTCGTCAATACGCGCGGCAAGTTCGACTTCGCCAGCTTCAATCTCAACGACAAGCACTACGGCCCGATGAAGCTGGATGTTTCGGCCAACCATCTGCATGGCCCGACCCTGCTCAAGCTCGATCAGGAGATTGGCAAGATTCCGTTCGAAGGGGTCGACCCGACCATCCTGCGCCAGCGTTACGTCAATGCCATCAAGACTTACGGCGTGCCGCTGCTGGAAAACAACCCGCGCCTGGTGGTCAACGAGTTCTCGCTACGCATGCCAAGCGGCGAAGCGCGGCTCAAGGGCAACCTGACGCTCACCGGCTTCCAGAAGACCGACCTGCAAAACCCGCTGACCTTCCTCAAACGCTTCGAGGCCGAGGCCAGCGTCAACCTGCCGCGCCAGACCCTGGAAGACCTGGTGGTGGCGCAGGCACGCAACCTGTTCACCGTCGACGCTTCGGCGGAGGACCAGCCGAACCTGAAGGAAGTGGACGACCTGGCGCGCAGCCTGCTCGACAGCCAGCTGGCGCAATGGACCGAGCAGGGCTATCTGAAGCAGCAGAACGGCCAGATTTCCACCGATCTGGAATACAAGCACGGGGTGATGACCATCAATCACAAGAAGGTCGATCTGCCGTGGGAGGAGAGCGACGCCCCGGACGCGACACCGGCCAGTACCAGCAGCGGCAGCTGATCGCCGCAAACCGACAAGGGGGCCTAGGCCCCCTTGTTCCATTACGGTCCTGCGACCGCTCAGTCTTCCATCTGGCTCTGCAGATAATTCGGCAGGCCGACTTTCTCGATCAGGCCCAACTGGGTTTCCAGCCAGTCGACGTGCTCTTCTTCGCTTTCCAGGATGTCTTCGAGCAGATCGCGGGTGACGTAATCACTGACGCTCTCGCAATGGGTGATGGCTTCGCGCAGCAGCGGCAGCGCCTCCAGTTCCAGCTTGAGGTCGAGTTCGAGCATTTCCTGCGGCTTTTCACCGATGTACAGCTTGCCCAGATCCTGCAGATTGGGCAGGCCCTCGAGGAACAGGATGCGCTCGATCAGCCGGTCGGCATGCTTCATCTCGTCGATGGATTCGTGATACTCGTGCTCGTTGAGCTTCTTGAGACCCCAGTTCTTGTACATGCGGGCATGCAGGAAGTACTGGTTGATGGCGGTAAGTTCGTTCTTGAGGATTTGATTGAGGAATTTTAGGACTTTTTTATCGCCTTGCATGACAAGCTCCTGTGCGCATATCTTGAAATTATTGCACACGGGTTTACCAGCGCAAGGCCGAGTGGTGTGACTTGCGGTGCAGTTTGCGCCGGAAGCAGCGCGGCTCAGGCGACTTCGCGAAAGGGGGAATGGGCTTCGGCGGTGAGCTCGGTCAACGTTTCTTTGATCAACTGGTGGGCGCAGCAGGCACAACGGCCGCAGTCGGTCGCAACGCCCAGTTGCTGGGCGACGTCTCGCAGGCGGGTTGCCCCGTCCATGACGGCGTCGCGAATCTGCGTGTCGGTCACACCATGACAAAGACAAACGTACATGTTTTCACCCAGCACATATAAATGTGAATTATTATCATTATGTGGATAAACAAGAACCATTGTCAACTGGAACCGACCACCCCATGAGAATCTGGAAACCGAATGTCACCGTGGCCGCCGTCATCGAGCGCGAAGGCCGCTTTCTGATGGTGGAAGAAGACACCCCCGAAGGACTGCGCCTGAACCAGCCGGCCGGTCATCTGGAACATGGCGAAACGCTGTTCGAGGCAGTACGCCGCGAAGTGCTGGAAGAAACGGCGTGGCATTTCGAGCCGGAAGCGCTGGTGGGCATCTACCTGGCCGACAAGCCGGGCAGCGATATCACCTACCTGCGCTTCACCTTCTGCGGCCGGGCCTTGCGCGAAGAGACGGAGCGCCGTCTGGACGATGGTATCGTCGCCGCCCCCTGGCTCACCGCGGCGGAAATCCGTGCCCGTACCCGCCAGCATCGCAGCCCGGCGGTGGCGCTGAGCCTGGAGGACTGGCTGGCCGGCCAGCGCCTGCCGCTGGCGGTGATCCAGCACCTCAACAACCGGGACAAGGCATGAAGTGGTGGCTCTGGCTTGGGCTGCTGACCGTCAGCAACGTCCATGCGGACGCCCTCCCCTCTGTTACCATTACGGCTGCAAACGTGATTCCCACTTCGAGGTCGGCGCCGATGACAAGCAGCGCTTGGCCCGTCTGCTGTCCGACGACGCCACGGCCGAGGCCGAGCGCGCCGCCGTCAAAGCCGCGGTGCGGGAGTTGTACTTGATGGCAGGGCGTAGCACCCCCATCTGGCAGGACAAGGGGGGCAACTTCCCGGACGGTACCGCCGATGGACGCATGGATTGCGTGGATCACAGCCGCAACGTCACCACCTTCCTGAATTATCTGCAGGAGCAGGGATGGCTGCGGTTTCACACCGTCGGCAAGCCGGTGTGGCGCGCGCCGCGCTTCCTCGACCTGCATTACACCGCCGTGCTGCACGACAGTGGCAGCGGTGAGGATTGGGCCGTGGACAGTTGGTTCAAGGATTTTGGGGCACCGCCGGAGGTGGTGCCCCTCGCCATTTGGAAAGAAGGATATTCCCCGTGACGGGTAAGAAACGCATTGTCGTCGGCATGTCCGGCGGCGTGGATTCGTCGGTCACTGCGTGGCTGCTGAAGCAGCAGGGCCACGAGGTGATCGGCGTGTTCATGCAGAACTGGGAAGACGACAACGACGACGAATACTGTTCGATCAAGCAGGATGCGCTGGACGCGATGAGCGTGGCCGACATCGTCGGCATCGACATGGAAGTGGTCAACTTCGCCAAGGAATACAAGGACCGCGTGTTCTCGTACTTCCTCAAGGAGTACTCGGCCGGCCGCACCCCCAACCCGGACGTGCTGTGCAATGCCGAAATCAAGTTCAAGGCCTTTCTCGACTACGCCATGGAACTGGGGGCGGATTGCATCGCCACCGGCCACTATGCGCGCAAGGAAGAACGCAACGGCAAGCACTACCTGCTGAAGGCGGTGGACCACACCAAGGACCAGAGCTACTTCCTGTACCGCCTCAACCAGGCGCAGCTTTCCAAGGCGATGTTCCCGCTGGGCGAGATCCGCAAGACCGAGGTGCGCCAGCTGGCCGAACAGGCCGGCCTACCGACGGCGGCCAAGAAGGATAGCACCGGCATCTGCTTCATCGGCGAGCGGCCGTTCCGCGAGTTCCTGCAGCGCTACCTGCCGACCCAGCCGGGCGACATGGTGACGCCGGAGGGCAAGACCGTGGGCCGGCACGAGGGGCTGATGTACTACACGCTGGGGCAACGCAAGGGGCTAAATATCGGCGGCGCCAAGGACGGCAGCGGCGAGCCGTGGTTTGTCGCCGGCAAGGACATTCCTGCCAATAAGCTGATCGTGGTGCAGGGGCACGACCATCCGCTGCTCTTGAAGAGCACGCTGGCGATGGGCGATCTGTCGTGGACGCTGGACGAGGCGCCGGCCGCCGGCGATTACGCCGCCAAGAACCGCTACCGCATGGCTGATGCAGCCTGTGCGCTGTCGCCGGTGGTGGACGGCGAGGCCACCCTCACCTTCCGCGACAAGCAGTGGGCGGTGACGCCGGGCCAGTCGGCGGTGCTGTATGACGGTGATATCTGTCTGGGCGGCGGCATCATCCGCTGAGAACCGGCTCATGATCTTGCTGTGCGTCCCTGATCGGGGCTTATGCGCACTGCGTGCGAATCTGTCGCTGAGAGATCGGAAATCCTCATGCACTCCAGTACATTCCGGTTTCTTTGCGGCTCTTCACCCCGCTGAGGGTCGTCGCTCGCGACAGATCCTGAAGCAGTTCTGAGCCCCACTCTCTCCGCTATCAACACGACGGCCGCTCACAGCGGCCGTTTGCTTTTCGTGGCTCAGGACATGGCCTGCGCGGGTGTTTTGCCCGGCACCGGGCCGAGATGTGGTTCGTCCGACATCGGATGGCGTGCCGCCAGCCAGTCGTGCAGCAGCTGCGCCGCCTCGGCGGTGCGCCGAGCCACGGGCAAGGCCAGCAGATAGCCGTTGCCGGTGAACACGGTCTGGGCGAACGGCGTGATGACCGTTCCGCGCTTCAACTCCTCTTCCACCAGCACCACATCCGCCAGCGACACGCCGAAGCCTTGCTGGGCGGCGTTCGTCGCCAGGTCCAGGGTGTCGAACACCCGGCCGCTGCCGGGATTGACGCCCTTGACCCCGACCGACTTCAACCACAACGACCAGTCGCGCCGATCGCGCGACGGGTGCAGCAGCGGGAAGCGCGCCAGCTCTTCCGGCTCGTGCAAAGGTTGGCCGAAGGACTCCAGCAGCGCCGGGGAGCAGACTGGCGTCAGCTGCTCGCGGAACAAGGGGGTCTGCCGCGGCTGGCGTGACGGCACCGGCCCGAACACGATGGCGAGATCGAACGCTTCCTTGGCGAAGTCGATGCCGTGCTCGTGAACGCTGGTGACCTCGACCTCGATCTCCGGATGATCCTTGCGGAACAGCATGATCTCGCGCAGCAGCCAGCGCGAGATGCACGATGGCGCCTTCAGGCGCAGGTGGTTGCGCGCCAGCCGCGCCGCTTCCACCCCCTTGCCCAGCGTCGCCAGCGCGCGCGTCACATAGGGCAGCAAGGCCTCGCCCTCGCTGGTCAGCACCAGCCGGCGCACCTGGCGATGGAACAGCGGGTAGCCCAGTTGCTGTTCGAGCTGAGCCACCTGCTTGCTCACCGCACCCTGGGTCAGACACAGCTCGTGCGCCGCCAGGGTGAAGCTCATGTGGCGGGCGGCGACCTCGAAAACCTGCAGGCCGTACAAGGGTAATGGGCGCTGTGTCATGGTCTCTTCATGCCCGAAAAAAACTCATGCATAACATGCCGACAATTCGTTTGTCGCACAAGCCCCGGCACCCGTTTAATGGGCACGAACGCCACCTGATGGCTCCGACACAACAAACGGGGGACAACATGACCGACTCCATCACGCCGCGCTCCAAGCTGCCGCACGTGGGCACCACCATCTTCACTGTGATCGGCCAGCTGGCCGCCAAACACCAGGCGATCAACCTGTCGCAAGGCGCACCCAACTTCCCCTGCTCGCCCGAGCTGATCGAGCACACCCACCGCGCCATGCTCGACGGCCACAACCAGTACTCGCCGATGGCCGGCCTGTTCGCGCTGCGCGAAGCGGTCGCCGGCAAGGTGGCGACGCTGTACGGCCGGCACTACGACCCGGAACGCGAAGTCACCATCACCGCCAGCGCCAGCGAGGGGCTGTTCGCCAGCATCACCGCGCTGGTCCACCCCGGCGACGAGGTGATCGTGTTCGAGCCCTGCTTCGACAGCTACGCGCCGATGATCGAGCTGCAGGGCGCCACCGTGGTGCCGATCAAGCTGGCGCCGCCGGCGTTCGCCATCCCCTGGGACGAGGTCGCCGCGCGCATCACCCCGCGCACCCGCATGATCCTGCTCAACAGCCCGCACAACCCGAGCGGGGCGGTGCTGGGCGACGAGGACATCGCCGCGCTCAAGCGCCTCACCGCCGGCACCGACATCGTGCTGCTGTCCGACGAGGTCTACGAGCACGTGGTATTCGACGGCGCGCTGCACCACAGCATGAGCCGCCACCCGGAGCTGGCCGAGCGCGCGGTGGTGGTGGCCTCGTTCGGCAAGACCTTCCACATCACCGGCTGGCGCGTCGGCTACTGCCCGGCACCGGCGGCCCTGATGGAGGAAATCCGCAAGGTGCACCAGTTCGCCATGTTCGCCGCCGACACGCCGATGCAGTACGGCCTGGCGCGCCTGATGCAGACCCCGTCGCATTACCTCGAGCTGGCGGATTTCTACCAGCAGAAGCGCGACTTGCTGGTCGACTGCCTGGCCGGCTCACGCCTGACACTGCTGCCGTCGGCCGGCAGTTTCTTCATGCTGGCGAGCTACGAGAACATCAGCGAGCAGTCCGACAGTGATTTCGTGCAGACGCTGATCCGCGAGCACCAGGTGGCGACCATTCCGGTGTCAGCGTTCTATAGCGACGGAACCGATCACCACCTGATCCGCCTGTCGTTCGCCAAGGACGAGGCCACGTTGCGAGCCGGGGCCGAGCGCCTCTGCCGCCTGTAGGAGCCCGATGATGTCCACTGCACAACAGCTCACCGCTGCTGCCATCCAGATGGTGTCCGGCGACGATCTTTCGGCCAACCTCGAACGCGCCCGCGCACTGGTTGGCGAAGCGGCCGCCGCCGGCGCCGACCTGGTGGTATTGCCGGAGTATTTCTACCTGATGCCGGAAGACGAGCGCGAACGAGTGGCGCTGGCCCGCCCGCTGGGCGACGGCCCGATTTACCGCTACCTGGCCCAGTTGGCCGAACGGCACCGGCTGTGGCTGGTCGGCGGCACGCTACCACTGGCGAGCCCGGAGCCGGGCAAGATGTTCAACTCCAGCCTGCTGTTCGGCCCGGACGGCCGCTGCCGGGCACACTACGACAAGATGCACCTGTTCGGCTTCGATAACGGCAGCGAGCGCTACGACGAAGCGGCCACCATGAGCGCCGGCGAGCAGGTCGCCAACGGCGACACGCCGTGGGGGCCGCTGCGGCTGTCGGTCTGCTACGATCTGCGCTTTCCCGAACTGTACCGCCAGCGCCCGGCGCCGACACTGATCAGCGCCCCGGCCGCCTTCACCCACACCACCGGCGAGGCGCACTGGGAGCTGCTGCTGCGCGCCCGCGCCGTCGACAACCTGGCCTTCGTCATCGGCGCCGGCCAGGGCGGTGTCCACCCTGGCGGCAAACGCACCTTCGGCCACAGCCTGATCGTGGACCCGTGGGGCACGGTGCTGGCCCGCCACGACGACGGGGAAGGCATCGCGCTCACCACCCTCGATCTGAATCGGCAGGCCGAGCTGCGCCGGCGCCTGCCGGCCTTGGAACACCGCCGTCTGGACTAACCCGGAATAGACACAACAAGACGGTCCGCATCCCCTCTACAAAGGAAGGAAACATCATGAAGAAGCTCATCACGCTGGCCCTGTTGTCGCTGACCGCCCCGCTGGCGGCGCACTCCGCCGAAACCCTGCGCATCGCCACCGACGCCACCTACCCGCCGTTCGAATACGTCGACGCCAACGGCAAGGTGTCCGGCTTCGAGGTGGATTTCGCCTACGCCGTGTGCAAGGAAATGAAGGTGCAGTGCGAGGTGGTCAACCAGCCGTGGGACGGTTTGATTCCCGGGCTGCAGGTGAAGAAATACGATGCCATCATGTCGTCGATGAACATCACCGACGAGCGGCGGAAGGCGGTGGATTTCAGCAAGGTCTACTACCTGATGCAGAACCGCTTCGTCACGGCCAAGGGCCACAAGGGCGAAATCCAGCCCGCCGCGCTCAGCGGCAAGACCATCGCGGTGCAGACCGGCACGCCGCAGGATCGCTTCGTCACCCAGCAGTTCGGCAAGTCCGCCACCATCAAGCGCTATGTCAACGCCCAGGACCCGATGATGGAGCTGACCTCGGGCCGGGCCGACTACACCTTCGGCAACACCGTGCAGTTGCAGAAAGGCTTCCTGGAAACCGCACCGGGCAAGGGTTTCGAATTCGTCGGCCCGGTGTTCGACGGACGTCAGGACAAGGTGCTGGGCGAAGGCGTGGCGGTGGCGCTACGCAAGCAGGACGGAGCGCTCAAGGCCCGCTTCAACACCGCCATCGACGCCGTCAAGAAGAAAGGCGTGTACCACGAGCTGCTGGTGAAACATAAGCTCGACGGCCTGTTGGCCGATTGAGCCAATCCCACACGCGGCCACCTGGCCTGGCGAGCAACAAAAAACCCGCTTGAGCGCGGGTTTTTTGTCGAGCTTCGGCCAACTTACTCGCTGGCAGTCGGGACATGGCCATTATGGCCGTTATGGCCATTAAGGATATTGTGACCATTATGGCCATTAATTGCATGACCGTTTTGACCATTGTGATTGTTGCGGCCAGTCAGCTTCAGCTTGCCGGTCAGCCAGGTGTGGTCGTAACTGACCACTTCGAAAGCATTGCCAAACGGATCGACGAACGCCAACGAGCAGAAGAAGTGGTGGTCGTACACCGAGTCGCGAGCGATGGTCTGCCCCTCGCGATTGGTGACACGCTCGCCAGCGAGCTGGTCGATCCACTCCATGAACTCCTGGCCGCTTACCACGAAAGCCACGGCACTGACTGCTGCGCTGAAATCGGCGTCCTCACACAGGGCCAATCGCACGCTAGCACTGGGGTTGGCTACCATGGTGACGCCATGCGGTTCCTCCTGCATATGGCGATAGCGGGGGTCTGGCGTCAGACCCAGCACGCGCTGATACCACTCGACCGCAGTGGGAGTGTCCGTGACACGGACATGAATATGGTCGATTTTTCCAAGATTTAACATGCAATCCTCACCATCGGGTCACTTTATGTGACTCAGCCTCCCTGAATCCCCTGTCTGAAGTATATCGGAAACCATCCCGTTGTCAGCCTATCGCCTGTGAAATCTTGTCGCGCTCCAGCAAGGAGGCCAGATAACGGCCGGTATGGCTCACCGGATTGCCCGCCACCTGCTCCGGCGTGCCGGTAGCGATGATCTGGCCGCCGCCGGCTCCGCCCTCCGGCCCGAGGTCGATCAACCAGTCCGCGGTTTTGATGACGTCGAGATTATGCTCGATCACCACCACGGTGTTGCCGTTGCCGCGCAGGCGGTGCAGCACCTTCAAGAGCAGGTCGATATCGTGGAAATGCAGGCCGGTGGTGGGCTCGTCGAGGATGTACAGGGTGCGGCCTGTGTCACGCTTGGAGAGTTCCAGCGCCAGCTTGACGCGCTGCGCCTCGCCGCCGGACAACGTGGTGGCCGACTGCCCCAGGCGGATGTAGCCCAAACCGACGTCCATCAGGGTCTGCAGCTTGCGCGCCACCGTCGGCACCGCGCCGAAGAACTCCAGCGCGTGCTCCACCGTCATGTCCAGCACTTCGTGGATGGTCTGGCCCTTGTACTTCACCTCCAGCGTCTCGCGGTTGTAGCGCTTGCCGTGGCAGACGTCGCACGGCACGTAGATGTCCGGCAGGAAGTGCATCTCGACCTTGATCACGCCGTCGCCCTGACAGGCCTCGCAGCGCCCGCCCTTGACGTTGAAGCTGAAGCGTCCCGGGCCGTAGCCGCGCTCGCGCGCCAGCGGCACGCCGGAGAACAGCTCGCGGATCGGGGTGAACAGCCCGGTGTAGGTGGCCGGGTTGGAGCGCGGCGTGCGCCCGATCGGCCCCTGGTCGACGCTGATCACCTTGTCCAGGTGGTTGAGACCGGTGATCTCGCGGTATGGCGACGGCTCCTCGCTGGCACCGTTGAGCTCGCGCGCCGCGATCTTGTACAGGGTATCGTTGATCAGCGTGGACTTGCCCGAGCCGGACACGCCGGTGATGCACACCAGCATGCCCAGCGGCAGTTCCAGCGTGGTGTCCTTGAGGTTGTTGCCGCTGGCGCCGGAGAGCACCAGCAGGCGCTCGGGGTCGACCGGACGGCGTTCGCTGTCCACCTCGATGCGGCGGCGGCCGGACAGAAAGGCGCCGGTGACCGAGCGTTCGCTGTCTTCGATCTGGCTCGGGGTGCCGGCGATCAGCACCTCGCCGCCATGCTCGCCGGCACCCGGCCCCATGTCGACCACGTAATCGGCGGCACGGATGGCATCCTCGTCGTGCTCCACCACGATCACGCTGTTGCCCAGGTCGCGCAGCCGCACCAGCGTCGCCAGCAGGCGGTCGTTGTCACGCTGGTGCAGGCCGATACTGGGCTCGTCCAGCACGTACATCACGCCGGTCAGGCCGGAGCCGATCTGACTCGCCAGACGGATGCGCTGGGCCTCGCCGCCGGACAGGGTGTCGGCCGAGCGCGCCAGGCACAGGTAATCGAGGCCGACGTTGTTGAGGAAGGACACGCGGTCGCGGATCTCCTTGATGATCTTCTCCGCTACCGCCTGTTTCTGGCCGCTGAATTCCACCTGTTCGAAGAAGCGCGCGGCGTCCTTCAATGCCATCTGGTTGATGCCGTACAGGGTCTGCCCCGCCACGTAGACGTAGCGCGCCTCGCGGCGCAGGCGCGAGCCTTCGCAGTGCGGGCAGGGCTGGTTATTCTGATACTTGGACAGTTCCTCGCGCACCGCCACCGAGTCGGTTTCGCGGTAGCGCCGCTCGAGGTTGGGGATGATGCCCTCGAACGGATGACTGCGGGTGAACTTGGCGCCGCGTTCGGACAGATAGGTGAACTCGATGTTGTCGCGTCCGGAACCGTGCAGCATGACGTGGCGCACCCGCTCCGGCAGGATTTCGAACGGCAGCTCGAGATCGAAGCCGAAGTGTTCCGCCAGCGCCTGCAGCATCTGGTAATAGAATTGGTTGCGCTTGTCCCAGCCCTTGATGGCCCCGGCAGCAAGGCTCAGTTCCGGATGCGCCACCACGCGCTTGGGATCAAAGAAGGTGATCTCGCCCAGGCCGTCGCACTTGGGGCAGGCGCCCATCGGGTTGTTGAACGAGAACAGCCGCGGCTCCAGCTCGGGCAGGCTGTAGCTGCACACCGGGCAGGCGAACTTGGCGGAGAACCAATGCTCCTTGCCGGAATCCATCTCCACCGCGATAGCACGGCCTTCGGCGTGGCGCAGCGCGGTTTCAAAGCTTTCGGCCAACCTTTGCTGCAGATCGGCGCGCACCTTGAGGCGGTCGATCACCACCTCGATGGTGTGTTTCTTGTTCTTGTCGAGCTTGGGCACGGCGTCGAGTTCCGCCACCTCGCCGTCGACGCGCACGCGCACGAAACCCTGCGCGCGCAGCTCCTCGAACAGGTCGGCGTTCTCGCCCTTGCGCGCCATCACCACCGGCGCCAGGATCATCACCCGCGTCTCTTCCGGCAGCGCCAGCACGTGGTCGACCATTTGCGACACGGTCTGCGAGGCCAGCGGCACGCCGTGCTCCGGGCAGTGCGGCTCGCCGACGCGGGCGAACAAGAGGCGCAGGTAATCGTGGATTTCGGTGACGGTGCCGACCGTCGAGCGCGGGTTGTGGCTGGTGGCCTTCTGCTCGATGGAAATGGCCGGCGACAGGCCCTCGATCAGATCGACGTCCGGTTTCTCCATCAGTTGCAGGAACTGGCGCGCATACGCCGACAGCGACTCCACGTAGCGCCGCTGCCCTTCCGCGTACAGGGTATCGAAGGCCAGCGAGGACTTGCCGGAGCCGGACAGGCCGGTGATCACCACCAACTGATGGCGCGGCAGGTCAAGATTGATGTTTTTCAGGTTGTGGGTACGTGCGCCACGGATGCGGATGGAGTCCATGCCTCACTCACGATCAGTCGGGGAACCTGTTAATATACCCGACTTGGCGTACCACGCTCCACCCGCATCGCAGCCCGGATCATGACGGGGCGGGAGTCCGCCTCCGTTTTCACCTCTAGCCGACACATAACAACACTGATGAATCCGCTTGAACTTCGTGCCAGCCTCGGTCTGGCCGGCGTGTACGCCCTGCGCATGCTGGGCATGTTCCTGATCCTGCCGGTGTTCGCACTCTACGCCCAGACGCTGCCGGGCGCCCACAGCCATACCGCCATCGGTATCGCCCTCGGCGCCTACGGCCTGACTCAGGCCTTCCTGCAACTTCCGCTGGGCATGCTGTCCGACCGCATCGGCCGCAAGAAGGTCATCTACGGCGGCCTGCTGGTCTTCGCCGCCGGCAGCTTCATCGCGGCCTGGGCACCGAACATCACCTGGCTCACGATCGGCCGCGTGGTGCAGGGTGCCGGAGCCATCTCGGCCGCCGTCACCGCGCTGCTGGCCGACCTCACGCGCGAGGAAAACCGCACCAAGGCGATGGCGATGATCGGCATGAGCATCGGCACCACCTTCGCGGCCAGCCTCGTGCTCGGCCCGCTCATGGCTCACTACATGGGCGTCGACGGCATCTTCACGCTGACCGGCGTGCTGACGCTGGCCGCGCTGGTCGGGGTGAAATACCTGATTCCCGATCCGGCCGTGTCGCGCTTCCATTCCGATGCAGAAACCAACACCCAACGCCTGCCGGCCGTGCTTAAGCACCCGCAGTTGCTGCGCCTGAACTTCGGCATCTTCGCGCTGCATGCGGCGCAGATGTCGATGTTCGTCGTGCTTCCCTTTACCCTGATCAAGCACGGCCTCGACAAAGCCCACCACTGGCAGGTGTATCTGCCGGTGGTGATCGTCGGCTTCCTCCTGATGGTGCCGGCGATCATCTACGGCGAGAAAAAGGGCAAGCTGAAGACGGTCTTCGTCGGTGCGGTGACGCTGATGACCGCTGCACAGCTCGGCATGGCGCTGGCGCTCGATTCGTTCTGGATGATCGTGCTGTGGCTGACGCTCTACTTCATCGCCTTCAATATTCTGGAGGCGAGCCTGCCGTCGCTGATTTCCAAGATCGCGCCTGCCGACTCCAAGGGCACGGCCATGGGTGTGTATAATACCGCCCAATCGTTCGGCCTCTTCATCGGTGCCGCTGCCGGCGGCTGGCTGTACAGCCACTACGGCACGGGCGGTGCGTTCGGCTTCGCCGCCGCGCTGATGCTGGCCTGGCTCACGCTGGCCATCACCATGCAGCCGCCGCAAGCCGTGAAATCGGTCATGTTCCACATCGGCGAAAACTGGCAGGGCAACGCCACCCAGCTGTCGCAGCGGCTAGCGGCACAGCGCGGCGTCAAGGAAGCGGTGGTGGTCGTCGACGAGCGCGTCGCCTACCTCAAGGTATCGCAGCAGGACTGGGACGAGGCCGCTGTCCAGCAATTGATTTTGGAAACCAACTGATGGGGCGGACTGGCCCGGCACACCGAGGCAAACACCATCGGTCCAACGCCGGCGCTCAGCGCCATCCATTGCATTGAATCGGAGAATGACATGAACAGCATCACTTTCGACGGCCGCCTGGCGGCAGACGCCGAACTGCGTTACACCCCCAGCGGCGAACCGGTGCTGAGCTTCCGCGTGGCCAGCGACATCGGCTTTGGCGAACGCCGCACCACCAACTGGTTCAGCTGCCAGGTGTGGGGCAAGCGTGGCGAATCGCTGAAAAACTACCTGAGCAAGGGTCAGCAGGTGACCGTTTACGGCCAGCTCACCCTGCGCGAATGGGAAGACCGCGACGGCAACAAGAAGCTGTCGCCGGACGTGCGCGTGAACGAACTCAGCCTTCAAGGCGGCAAGCGCGACGCCGCCATGGACGACGACAGCGGCTACGGCGCCCCGGCGCCGCGCCAGAGCGCCCCGTCCGCTCCGCCGGCCGCACCGCGCCGCATGGAGCCGAAACCGGCCAGCAAGGCCGATGATTTCATGGACGACGACATCCCATTCTAAAACCTACTTCGTTGCTTTTTTGTTGATTGAAGGCTCACGTTCCTAGAGGACGCGGGCCTTTTTTATTACTTTTCATTACCCACACCTCGCTTTTGCAGTCTAGTAGCAAGGTTACTCAACTACTACTAGGCAGAATGGTGGGTAAATGACAAGTTTCGTCGCGAAGCGAATCTAGCTCCAGAGTGAAGAGCGTTGGTCTACCCCAAGTGTGGGAAGCGCCAGAATCTGACGGCCGGAACTGACACAATTCCCGGCAACGGTACCTGCTCAGAAGCAGTCGCTCTTGACCGGCTTCTGGCCGACTGCCGCCTGCCACCCAACGGCAGAAGACGACCCAAGCGGTCTCTTGCCCCTAGAAAAACGGACGCTCCACACTAACGTTCACTTCCTGACGTACCGCGGATTGATAGGTAGTTCTGCTGCGTTACCTGAAGTAGGCCTTCTTAACAAAAAATGACCAGTCATTAAATATTCTGTGTGTGACAATCTAAAAAATCACATAGGAAGGAATATGAGGCGAATCGAGAGCACTCAAGTGCCGGGAGAAACACGCAGAATGCTGCGAGAGCGGCTAGCGCGATTTTTGCCCACACACTCAACGCCGAGAGGTGGCTTGGTCTTGGCGGTACGCCCTTCCGTGTCGGACAAGGAGTTCGTTGACCTCCTTTTGAATTTAGAGTTTTTGTCCGGTGACGACATCTCCCGAGCTCGAACCCTATACGAGCAAGCAGCGCAAAGACAGGCCTTGTCCTGGGCGGAGCCTCCAACAGAAGTAGCTGTGTTAGCGCTTGGCGCTATTGAAGGGAATGAGCTCGCTCCCTCCGAAGATAACACCACCGGGGCACCAGCCTCCAACAGTCCGCCTTCGCCAGTAACAGTTTCCGTTCAAATCATTGCAGATTCACCTTGCATGGATGGACTTTATCCACCGCCGTCATTTGACGAGCTGGTTGCGCGCGGATGGATTCGCCTAGCGTGGGGACGACTCTCAGTGCCCCGAGACCTAGGGATGGCCAGTTATCGCCAGCCACAAGCTGCCGGTACTGCATTCAAGCTGTTAGTTGAAGAGCGTTGCAGAGATGTATTTACACTGCGGGATGGGTTTAGCCCCGGCGGCGAACTTCAGGCCATCGCCGAGGGTATCGTCACTGAACAATATCGGCCAGGTGACGTTGCATGTATTTCACGACCGTGGATAGCCGCAAGACTCTGGGATACTCAGTTGACGGTTGCCGGTGATGACGCGGTAGATGACACCGAGCAACGCCTGAGCCGATGGATAGATAGATGGGAACTACTGAATTGCCCATCATTCCCAATGAGCAGTTATCTTGAATCACCTTCTTTCGAGGAGTTTGTTGAGGTTGCCTTGACCGTACTCAGGGTAGCCTCAACCACACCCGGATGGGAGGCGTTTCGAGAGGCAGCACGAGCCCCCATGATTCTGCTCTATCCGCATCGAGTTGGGGACTCAGAAAGCGTCGTTTCCTCAGTGCCTGCGACGACGGTTGAACGCATTCAATGGCTGGCGCGAGGACTCGCTGAGCAAACCTCCTATGAATACATGGAGACTAGAGGCTCAAGTATACTGAGCGTGCTCCTAAATGAAATTCAGGATGCCACTTTCGACCCACGACATCTGGCTTCCCGGCTGATGGAGATTGTTGTTGAGCGACCAGTCCTACTTCAACAGCTCGTATTGAGAGTCAAGCAAGCACCTGCTCTACTTGCCGACATGCTAATGGCTCCAGCAACCTGCACATTGGCATGCAGCCTCATCGCAAGCTGGGAGTACAACACTGGGGGATGGAATCGGGATTTCCAAGCTCAAGCAAATCACTCCACAGAAATGCTTGCGTTCGAGGATGCTATCGCGTTGTTGGGTGGACACCTTGATGCAGGCCTTTTGCCCGCAAGCGAGTTGGCGGCACTATATCGGTACATCTACGAACAGGCGTCGAATCCTCGTAAGTCATCTAGGCGTTATGCCATGTTGTCATTGCTGCGGCAGGAGCTAACAGCGACGGATATAAGCACCCAAGACGCAGTTTTTGCCGCTCTAGTTGCATCTGCTTCAGCCGGCACCGACAAAATGACCGGCTTTTGTGCCGCCCTCGATTTTGTTTCTGAGGGTGGGGGAACTGACCGCATTGACCCCTCTGAGATTGTCTCGTTGTACTTGGACGTATTGCTTCCTCAGGGCGAACGTGTGGGGCCTAGACAGTTCGAGCTGAATGCTGCCCAGTCGTTTGTATACCTTGCCTTAAGATGTGAGGAGAGCCTTCGCAACCGCTTCTTGGGTGCTATCGATGTGCGGGCCTGGCTACGGTCTGCACCACCATCCCCAGATGAGCAGTATTCATTCCGCGACTTGTTGGCCCGGCGCATCCTCCTACATCTTCGGCTGCTGTCCCGGGCTATGGCGGGGTGGCCAACCGAAGTGCCGAATGAACTCGTCGAGGCACTGTCGAATACCGTACACGCTGGAGCAACGGACCAACAGCAGCGTGGTAGGGTCGATGCATTTGTTCCAGGACCAGGTTTCGGATTCACATGGGGAGAGGAACAGCCAATCGCGCTGGATTTGGCGGGGGCGCTTCGACGGCTGCAGGGGAATTCGCTCCAAAGGCTTGTGACTCAGCTTTGCCAAATTGATGAGCCCATTGTTCTAGCCGGCATCATTGCAAATACACCCGTAGCTGTTCACGAGCAAATCAAGACGTACCTGCAAAGCTTGACGCCTGAAAACGCTCCCGAAGTGTGGAATTGGCCGGCGTTGCAAGCCCGAGTTGACGCGCTTCTGAATGCGGAACTGCCTGAAATTGCTGAGGTGTATATCGCAGCAGAGCGCGAAGCCTGCACTTGGGGGCCGGTGCCGGGCCGCGAAATCTCAACGCTTCGAGCAAACCTTCGTATGTTGCTTCTGCGTCAGTACTGGTCCGCCATTGCCTCTTACAGCCTGCCAGAAAACCTGAGTGAAGCCATTCGGCGCGAGAGTGGTGATTTGCTGCTGTTCTACCGAGGCATTGCTGAGCTGAAGAAGCCGGATGGTAATCCAGCGGCGGCCGAAGCTATGTTCTTAGACTTAACCCAACGGAACCATGGTGTCACATCCTACCCTATAAATCTTTTTGCTTGCCGAGTGAGCCGTCTACTTAGTGGTGACAGCTTCGCTCTACTATCGGGAGAAGCACTTACGCAGGCAAAGCGTTACCTTGCCGAAGCTCAGCAAGAAATTCGGCCGCTAATTCAGCACTCTCCGGCAGACCTGAAGGCTCTGGACATCAACCGCGCGATGTTGCTACTGGCTGTTGGTCAACCTAGGGAAAGCCTTCAGGTTTTGATGGACCTGACTGATGCAAACCATGATGCAAGTATTGAGGGATTTCGGGCGCTTGCAATGGCGCGACTGGACCGCAAGAGAGAAGCCTTGGTTGTGCTCGCTCAAGCTGAGAGCGCTTTTGGACGCTCAGACTTTCTCTCGGCTATCCGGGCGAATATTGACACCCACCGGCCATACGCTACAGCGCCAAACATGTTGCTGGATGATGACCCTGTACCCGGAATTCGTCACGCGTTTGACACCTTCTCGAGATTGGGGGCTGCTGAACAAGCCCAAGTCCTTCAGTCACGAGGTAGCCTTGAGCTTTACTTGCTTGAGGAAGTACGCGGGGCATGCGCCAGCATCGTTGCCGTAGCGCCGATGATGAGAGAGCTCGGCATGGTTCGTTATGAGGACGACATCTCAGGAGTCTTGAAGCAAGTCTTACGCTCGCGGCTCTTGCTGACTCAATGGGCAGTAGAAGACCAGCCTCGCGGCGGATTTTCCCAAACAGGTGGCGTCGGCGAGCGAGACATAGTCATCAGCAAGGGCACAGCAACACTTGCCGTGCTCGAGGCACTCATCACTGATTACGTTGAAACGGGCAATCTCAACTCACACTTCACCAAGCTACTAGGGTATGACACTTGCCGGTTCTTCTTTCACATTACGTATGCCCGTCGGTCGAACTGTGCGGCAATCCTTGCTCATCTGCGAACCGCATGCACCAATCCCCCCGAGGGTTTCATCCACGTTCGCAACGAAGAACTGGATAATGATGATTCCATGCCAGTGGGCTTCAAGGCTTACTACGAGATTGACTCCCGCAAAGTCGTTGTCGTTTTCTTGGCATTGGAGATAGGGCAGCCTGTTCAACGAGCCGCAGCTGCGATGGCGTAACCACGCACGAAACCTCACCCCTTGGAGCATTCTTTCTGGGGTCAATCGATGCAAAAATTTGTACACCAAATATGACGCAAGAGGCTGCTCCAAAAGCGAATAACGGCCACTTTGGAGCATTATCGTCACGGGCAGCTCTTGGCCGGATGCGGCCGCCCTCCGACGGCAGAAGACGGCCCTCAGCGGACTTTTGCAACATTGCATCGAAGGCGGCTTTAACAGAGTGAGCTATCAGCCTGCGTCGCTCCTCGTGCCGCCGGTTCTGGTCGCTTCCCGTGTCCAGGTTGCGCCGAAAATCCCAGTCAAGCGGTTATTGATTCAATCTGGCGCGTAGTCTTCGCTATTTCCTGCTACAGAGTCATCCTGAACTTTCTGCGTATCGGATGCGTCAGCAGCGCTGGGGAATGCCGATGTTGCCAGCCTCCGCTCCACTAGCTTGGAAGTCTGCACGCAGTACCGCAGTAGTAGCCACCACGCGTACAAGACATCGGCTCCGAACAGCCCAGAGTCGTCGAGCAGTCCGTGCGCCACTTCGTTTCGGAGATTGGTGCCCAGAGGGTCGATGAGCAGGTCCTGTAACTCGAAGACACCATCCTCGCCGAAGGCTTGGAGCGCTTCAGGGGTCTCTAGCAGCACGCCCAGTGGTCGCTCTGGCTGCACACCGCCAGGCTCCAGCATGGAGGTAGCACCACCGCGTGATTCGACGACATGGCGCACCAGCGCCTCAAGTTGCGGGGGAACCAGATGCCCGGCAACAAGCATGTCTCCTTGGAAACCCGCCACCAGAGCTCGAAGCACGCTTTCAATGTGACCCGGCGGAATCCATGGGCTGTGCTGAATCAAACTTGCGAGGTCCCGCCGGTCCGGACCATAAGCGACAAGAATTTCCATCCTGGCAGGGTTGAGCATCGCCTGCACGGTTAGACTTCTCCCCAGGCGCGCATGGCGGAACATGCGCCAACGAAGGCCTTCGTACTTAGGGTCATCCGCCCCGGCCTCCAGACCGGGGGCCTGTGCAACGACACGACCACGCGAATTCAGCACCTCGCTGGAGAAGAGGCTGCCTAATACCGCGACACGCGCCTGCTCGTGGACTTCGTGTTTGAGCTTCGCCACCGACGGCGGATTTGCCATAGTGCACAGTGCGTACACGGCCTCGTTGATTGGCTTGTCTCGAACAGCAGCCAGTGCGCGCTGAACCAACTCGGTGGCGTCGATACTGGTCGAAACTGGCTTCAATTCGGTCACCGACTCTTGCTGCAGGGTCAACAGCCGCTCATGCAGTTCAGCCGCGCGCTCCCGTCCACCTGGTGCCTGGCGCATCGCCTCGACCGCATCTGACAAGACTGAGGCCGCGACCATCGCCCCGCGCCCAGGCTGTTTGTGCGCCAGTTCGGCCTCTTTGACCAAGCTTTCGGCCGAACGGCGCAGCGCGGCCCCCTCGCCATCTGCGTCGCCCGCAGCGCGATGACATTCGGCAGCGAGCTGGTAGTAGTCCTTCGCTCTCCAAAAGTCTTGTGCCTCCTCTGCTGCCGCTGCTGCCACTTTGGCGAATTCGGCAAATTGCACTGGCATCGCCATGCTTGAACTCCAGCAGCAACCGGGTGAGCCGAAGGGTTAGATAGAGAGGGTCGGTGCCACGATGCCGTTGCAACATGGCCTCTATCTCACCCAACACCCGCAGCCGCAGGTCTGCCCCGCCTTTGCCGAGCCCCGCAGAGAGGCGCAACGCCCGCTCCAAGCGCTTATGGCACGAATTCCACTCTTCCGGATGCTCCAACCTCAGTGCCGATGCAAGGTAAGCCTCCACCGCCCCTTGGGCCGCTGGAAACGAACGCGCCTGAATCCACAGCATGTCCAGGAACCGAGCACGAAGCTCCGGGTCACTCAGCGACATTGCCCATGCCTGCAGCTCCCGGACTTCCTCCTTAGGAAAGTCGGCAGGAATGGGGCCGCGCTGCCCATCCATCACAAACATGGGCCCAAAGGGGTCCGTCGGCAGGTCAGCGCAGAGCCTCATCGTCAGCACAGCACCGACGAAGCGCAAGCATTCGAGCTGCTCCGCATTCCAGCGCACCTCAGACTGTTGCTGTGAAACTTTATTCAGGTACGTGTTGCAGTCAAACCGCTCGACGTTCTGGAGCAGACCATCCAAGTTGATTGATGTCAGGGTGTCGCCATTGATGAGTCGCCAGTCAAGCTGCATGCGTTTTGGCTTTCTATTGGTGGGTGCTACGACAATTCGTAATACAAAAAATCTTCTTTCTCGCAATAGCAAAGTAAATCATAGAATTTGTATGCCGTGTATTTTTTCACGTCATCCGCGGAAACATTCTTCGTTTCATCTGGACAAAAGTGCTCGGATGTACCAATTCTGAAGCCACTAAAATCATCATGAACTATCCGCATAGCAACGAGTGGGTCAGCCTCCAGGCTGTCGAGCCATGCCATCTCCAGCAAATCTTTGGCCTTGTTGGCTTTCTCCAATAAATCATCAACCACGGCATACTTGTTTCTTTTGCCAAGCAAGGAAAAAAGAGCCACCGAACCCATCAAATGTTTAACCTTCTCAATCTGGTCATCTGGCTCTAACGAATATTCTCTTGTTTCCGCGGCATGAAGGACTTTCTCCTGAATTTCTTCCCATTGTCTGCCGTCAGTTCGGACATCAAATGTCTTTGCCAGTATATCGAGGTCACTTGCAGTCCGCGCAATGAAATCTTTTTCATTAAATTCCCATTTTTCAGCTTTTTGTAGATATTTCTGCCTTATCTCCGGACCGGTGTAATGCTTGCTAAGATACACATACTTCTGCACAGTCCCAAATAGTTCAACGAAGCAAAATAAATTTTCTCCATTGTTAAAAATATAAATCTGATGATTCGGAAACCAATCCTCGTGACGATTTTTCTCAGTTTCAAAAAGTTTCTCCTCATCTGTTGTTGGATAGTATGGAAAAACAACGGACCTCAACTCAGATTCCGCGCCAATTATATCCTCACCACCAACAAATAGATGGTCAATATCAGCACGCTTTACTCCATGCAGGCAGGCAAAGCCAATTGCAATCTTTAGTACCCCACGCAGCATGGCTATCGCATCTATTTCTGCTGATAAAATTATCTTTTGAGCATAATTTGCTATGTTTGTCTCGGTGAAAATTTCATACCCTTGTGATTCAAGTGACAATATGATTGACGATTTTGCATAGTGTTCTGCCTGCTGTGGAGTAGCGGCGAATATCGTCGCCGTCATGTCGTGCTCATTTTTTATGTAAATTGGCTTTGTCGACGTTACAGAAAAATCACTATTTAATTGAAATTTCTCTGTCCCAAGCTTGGAATACTTTTCTTCCTTGACAACAATTTTGGCGCTAGTCCTAGATGTATATCCTCGGTCACGAGGGGTATCAAACAATATTGAGATGCCAGATATTGCGTGCGCGAAGCTCGTATCAACAGACTTTCCCAGCTTTCCACCGCAAGCCTTGCATAATATTTCTTCAGGAATTAATTTTCCACCGATGGAATTCTGGAAAACATGTTCACCGTGACGCTCGACCTTATCCTCATCAAAAGGCTTATCGCACAAATAGCACTTTGGTGTTTCTAACGACATTTTCTACTCCATAAATTTACTAGCCGACACTGCTTAATATTGCAGACCAAACGTCCAGAATGACTGGCTAGTGATTGTTTGAATTTTCTACTTTTCTGGGCAAAAGGTCAGTAACAATCAAAAGCATGACTACTGAAAAAATCAACTATGCCATATACATTTACCCGAGTTCTGCATGTAATACGCAAGGCCTCGGAATGGTAGATAGAAGAAGGAGGGTTGTTGTCCTGTAGCGTGAACTTGAAGTTCTTACGCCTTACGTAGCGCAGTGCCCAACCATACTCTATGGCTAGTCCAATGAAGTGCGATTGGAATGAATACAACACTAGCAGCTGGCTTTCGTATATCGTCAAATTTGTATTTTGCAAAATGTACTCAAAAGCACGTTGACACTGACTTAAATCCATTGCTAGCGTACATGTCATAAAGAGTTCGCAGGGGCATGGTATGGACAAAAAATATTATTCCACAGACCTCTCAAGTGGAGCTACGATTCACAACTTGACTTTAGCTGAAACTATTGCAAACGACCCACAACAAGTATACCGATACTCGAATAGAAATGTAATCGAGACAATATTCAGCGCACTGATGGATGGCTATTAAGAGGCCCGGCCACAGCGAACCAATACGCAATACTGGTAAATCAATAAAAGTCCTGCAGGCAATATCAGCAGCAATATTGAGCAAGAAAGTAGGCCGTCAAATGACAACCTTCGTCGCTAAGCGCATCCAGTTCCGGAATGGAGAACGCCACTCGGTGTTGAGTAGACCAGGAGGTTTGCCAGTCCACGAGGCAACGCTGTACTTAGCCGGCTTCCGTACCTGCGGGAGGGCCGCCAACACAATTCATTCCGTCTGTTCAACACTAGCTCTGGTTTACCGCTGGCTCCATAGCTCCAAAATTGACTTGCTCCAGCGGCTGAGCCAGGGTCGGTTCTTAACTTTGCCAGAGCTCAATCGCTTGGCTGATACGGCCCAGTACCGGGTTGCCGACCTTTCTTACGAGGACGCAGACGAGTCTCGCAAGTCCAACGTCGTGGACATCAAGCGCATTCGTATTCGCCGCAAAGCAGCCGAAGGTGAGACCCGCGCCGTTGACGTTGCCACCCAAGCCTCACGACTCCGGTACATCGCGGACTATCTGGGTTATCTGGCTACCTACATTGGCGCGACGTTGCCATCGCACAAGCGGAATGAACTTGAGCTCGAGAGCGCCCGCGCCTTGAAGGCGTTTCGCGCGCATATTCCTCCGGTGTCTCGGCGAGCCAAGCTGGGAGCAAGGCAGGGGCTTTCTCAGGAGGACCAGGACCGCCTGCTTGATGTGATTCGCCCGGATTCCCCAAACAATCCTTGGGAGCGTGGGTTCGTCCGCCAACGGAACTGGCTGATTGTTACCCTCTTGCTAGCAACTGGCATGCGGCGCGGCGAATTGCTCGGGCTGCAAATTGGAGACTTGAATCCTCAACTTCCAAAGCTCCGCATCATCCGGCGAGCGGACACAAAGGAAGACCCTAGACGGAATCAACCGAACACCAAAACCAACGACCGAGAGATTGAACTCCGGCCAGGAATCATGCGAGCGGTCTGGGTGTACATCAACAAGCAGCGGCGGACGATTAAGGCGGCACGCAAGTATCCGCAGCTCATCGTTGCTTATGACGGCCAACCGTTATCCGCAAAGAGCGTCGACAAGATTTTTGCGCAGCTACGCCAGGCCTGCCCTGGCCTTCCCGTTCGACTGACAAGCCACGTCATGCGTCACACGTGGAATGAACGGTTTTCTGAGCAAGCTGAGTTGCTGCAGCTCTCTGACGCAGTTGAGGAGAAGGCTCGCAACGAGCAGCAAGGATGGGCGGATAACTCAAAGACTGCCTTGACCTATACCCGCCGGCACGCCACCCGCAAGGGCCGTGAACTCTCTCTGAAGCTACAAGAAAAACTCAATGTCCCAGACCAGTGAAATCGGCGTTTCGACCGCTCTTGCCATCACTCTCCCGTCCCGTGTTTTCACTAGGAGCGGCTCTAGCCTCGACCCTCGGGAAGATGTCTGGGAGTGGACGGATGGCCCATTCAAAGCTCGAGTTGACTTTCGCCGTCACACCAATGGCTACGAAGCCTTCGTCCCTACTCTAAAGCGATGCCTACTCCCCTTCGTGAAGGGATACTCTTGCAGTTACGTCCAAAATTTGGAAGATGCATTCCGTCACTTCTCGGGGCTTACCGGAAACTGTTTTGGAGATGCTATCACCTTTGAGCGTGTCTCCAACTATGGGGCAAAATTGCTTGAGCACGAGCAGTGGCGGCTCGGTACCCTCAAAGTCCTGCTCCAGAAGTGGGTGGAGCTCGAGCTTCCCGGAGTAGAACCAGAATGCATCGTTTATCTCGCCGAGCGACGTAACCTTGGCAACAAAAAGGGTGAGGCGGTCAGAACACGTAACCCGATAAAAGGGCCGTTAAGCGAGGAAGAGTACACTGCCCTTTACTCAGCGGTTAACACCGCTTATGGGCGTAATGAACTTCCCTTGTGGGTGCTTTTGCTCACTAGGTTGCTTCTTGCCAGCGGCGGGCGCATTTCTCAGTATGCCTCGCTCAAGATTGGTGACTTCAACAGCTCCACGTCTGTCCTCAAGCTTCCACAAGCTAAGACTCGTGAGGTGCACTCTCGCACCAGCTTCCTTGAGTTCGACATCAGTCCGCAAACGGGGCGGCTTATCGCAGACTACCTCCAAGGTTTGCGGGAAGATATATATGACGATAACTCTGCCTTCTTCCCTGAGGTTCTCGTTATGGCCCAGAGTCCGGGAAACAGCCGTGCTCCTGACGACCTGTTCTTTGGGCACTGCTCGCCCGACATGCTGTCACGCCGCTTCATAGTTCACATGAAGCAGATTGCACCGCCTACTTCCAGGTTGGACTACGCACCGATGCCGCTGTCACCCAAGCGCTTCAGGTATACGTTTGGAACCCGACTCGCCGAGGAGGGAGCAAGCAAGTTATTGATTGCAAACCGCCTGGGTCACGTAGACCTGCAATACGTTGATGTGTACGTGGCCGCATCCCCTAAGATTGTGGAGAACATCGACAAGGCCATGGGTGCCCTTCTTTCACCACTGGCAAGGGCCTTCAAGGGGCAATTGGTCGAGGATGAAGCACACACTACCCACAAAGGCACGCCAGGCAGCCGCATCATTGACTTCCGCGTCTCATCCGCACCAGTAGGTAGCTGCGCCGGCAAGGGCCAAGGCTGTGCCTTTAACAAGCCGGTTGCTTGCTATACCTGCTTTCGCTTCGAGCCTTGGCTGGATGCACCCCACGAGAAGGTGCTGAAGAAGCTCTTGGAAGAGCGAGAAAAGTGGAGTGGCGATGAACGGATGGCCGCAGTCAATGATGAACTAATCCGTGCCGTTGAAGAGGTACTTGCGCAGTGCGCTCAGGTGCTGGAGCAACGCCGACGTCCTGCCAATGGGGAGCATGCGTGAATACAAGCATTCTTCAATTCACTCCCCGCGCGGAACTAGAACCCGAAGCCAATTTGAAGACATTCATCGAACTCTGTAAGAATTCAAACGTACTCGATGCTCGAATTCAGTTTGAGAAAAACGAGTGGGAGGAGAGGTACCGAAAGGGTAGCAACACGATGCAGCGCCTCGTCTTTAGCACCCTGGAGGCGGCCCACACAAAAGCAAAAGAGCCACATATGGCTCAGCCGTTTCTCGACTTCGCAAAAGCGGTCATTGTTTATCTGCAAGATAAGAATCCTGTTGTATCCAATGGAACCCGAATCGCTGCACTCAGATGTCTCGAAGCGGCATTGCACGAATGGAACAGGGGCTCAAGACCGACGGCCGTGAACGCTGAAGTCCTAGACACTGCTGTGGAGTTTACCAAGACACAATTTACGCCAGGAATCGCCTACCGTATTTCGGGCCAACTAAAAATCATCTCCGAGCTTATGAGGACTAAGCGGTTCATTATCATGCGGCAGCCATGGGACCACGGTCTGAAGAAACCAATTGAGGCAGGGTCCCGCATCTCTAAAGAGGCGCTGGCTGCGCGACAGAAGAAGCTTCCATCGGCGGCCGTTCTTCGTGCGTTAGCCGACATTTTCTATGCGGCCACAGAACCCGGCGATGTAGTGCTCTCAAGCTATTGCGCACTAATGCTCAGCGCACCTGAACGCGTCAACGAGGCCTTAAGATTACGACGGAACTGTCTGGTATATGGGGAGGGTGAATTTCGCGGCAAACTTGGTCTTCGGTGGCCCGGCTCCAAGGGATTCGAAAACACAACCAAATGGTTGCCAACTGAAATGGCGCTGGTTGCTCACGAGGCCATCGAAAAACTACTGAAAGTCTCCACCCCAGCTCAGGAGATTGCGGCTTGGTACACAGACAACCCTGGGAAGCTGTTCATACACCCATACGCCAAGCACCTCGAAGGGAAGACACTACTTACGACACGCGAAATTGCTCTTCTTCTTTGGGGCGATGAGGAGCTGCAGCGTTCTGCGCAGTATTGGGCCAGGGAAACCAATAAGCTTGAGAGCGTCTACCTTAATGGGAAAAGGATTGCCTATCGATTTTCGGACATAGAAGAAGCAATCTTGGGAATGCTACCAGCGACCTTCCCCTACGTGCCAGGGGACTCCTCATTGCTATGCAAGGACTCCATCGCTATCGCGCGCAAAAACGAAATGTCTCGGGTGAAAACGTCGTTTCTGTGTATGTTCAGCTGCGTTAGCTATTCCGCGCTGGACGGCCGCTTCTGCACGTCAAAGGAGTCGCCATCGGTGTTTGAGCGGTTCGGGTATACGGAAGACGATGGCTCGCAGATTGACTTTCGCACTCATAGCCTGCGTCACTACCTAAATATGCTGGCTCAGACCGGCGGGCTCAGTAGCACCGAGATTGCCATCTTCTCAGGGCGCAAAGACGTCAAGCAGAACCGGACCTACGACCACATGACCTCTGATGAAGTGCAGATGCCTATTAGCCAAGCCTTGAAAGGCGGCTTCACTTCCGAACTGGAACCCATGTATATCTCCGGTCGTAGCTTAGTCACCCGAGCCGAATTCAAAGGGTTAGGGCTAACGGCAGCACATACAACAGAGTATGGCTGGTGCGCCCATGACTTCGCCAGCGATCCATGCCAAATGCATAGAGACTGCATCAGCTGTGAGGAGCAGGAATGCATCAAGGGTGAGGCACACAAAGAGGCCAACCTGCGTCAGCTTAAGAGCGAAACCGAGTACCTCCTGACACAGGCACGCGAAGCACTAACCGACGAGGAGTATGGTGCTGACATTTGGGTGCGGCATCAGACCAAGACGTTAGAGCGAGTCAATGCCCTGCTGTCCATTCTGGAAGACCCAGCGGTTTCCGTCGGAGCCCGGATTCGCCTGGATTTGGCCAATGCACCCCTCATTACCACGGACAACATCCATCCCGTAATGGTCGTCAAAACCACTCGGAGAAAGAAATGAAGAAAAGCCGTGCCCCCGACCTAACGAACGAGCGTATCGCCGTCGTCCTTGAGACGCTAGATACATGGAAGGGGAAGCTTACGTGGGAGCTTCTGCTTGACGTCGTCGAGGCAGTCACTGGTCACCGTTACTCGAGATTCACGTTCGCTGATTATCCAGAGATAGCCAATGCCTTCTCGCTCAAGAAGGACGTTTTGCGCGGTACATTGCCTCGTTCACTCGGCGAGCCTCGGGATGAGCGCGTTCGAGCAGCAATCGAACAGGCTGAGCGACACAAGGCCAAGTCCGAACGCCTGGAGGCCGAGAACCAACTTCTGCTCGAACAGTTCGTGACCTGGGCAATCAATGCGGAGCGCAAGGGCGTGACCATGGACATGTTGAACGCTCCGCTCCCCAAGCCTGAGCGGGACCGAACCAAAGGGTGAGCTGGCAACTCCAATCTGCCGATGTGGATGAGCCAAAATGGCGTCCTTGATGACACTTAGTCATAGTCGCCGTACACGAGATATGCATCGATGCCCTGCTCTGTTCGTTGCGACATGCCTGCGCTGAGACCTATGGCAAGCAGCACTTCTTGAACTTTCTACCGCTGCCGCAAGGGCACGGGTCGTTGCGCCCGACCTTCTGCGAGCTCGCCTCTCTCGCGAACCCCGCAAGCGTCGAAGCGACCGGCGCACCGCCCTTCATACCCTTCGTAAGCTGCTCCATTTCTTCCGACGGTGACCAGGGGAAGTCCAGCATCACGCCAAACTGAACGTCGGTGCTTGGACTCACCGACACACCGAACCAGGTTTGAGCACGCTGCACATACTTGCGCTTCTTACAGTGAAATCCGAGTACTGCAGCGGCCTCCGGTGACGGCGTCGGGTTGCAGTGGAAGCAAATGCCACCTGCGGTTTTGAGGCCGAGGCTGAGGTCATGACGCTTTCCGTCAACTTGAGCTTTCCTCGTGATGGCTTCGAGGCCAAGGTGCACATGGCGACAGGAATCTTCATCCATGGAGAGCAGCATGAACCCCAGCTCTAGCGTGGCAGGGTCCGCCCGCTCCTCAATCTGGGCAACGAGCCGCTCGTAGAGCGGTGCCGGCCATTCGCGTCAGAATTCCAGGAGGGGTTCGTTCACCGGCAAGGCCGTCCCTACGCACCATCATGGCCGTGTCGAGGTCGACCACAATGGAGTCCTCGAGCACGACCATGTCGTGCTCACCATCGAGCCACAGGTTGCGGCGCAGATGGAAGGCCAGCGCCATGAGCTCGTGGCTCAGAGAGACCTTCTCAATGACGGCAAGCCGCATGCGCACATAGCTCAGTAGCCGAAGCGGCGTGGACAGCATCTCGGTCATCGCGTCGAGCAGGAACACGTCCATCACGAACGGCGGCCGAATGACGTCGGTAGTTTGGTACTTCAGGTACTGACGCGCTTGGAACGCTAGCGCCGGATAGTGCTCCGAGACAACGTTGAACAGATAGACTTCTTTGACGACGTGAGGCAGCGTGACCTCTCGCCCCAGGTCATCCTCCAAACGACATCCGCCGGCCACAATGGCGTTGGCACATTCCCATCCCTGGTCGTACGACTTTTGGATGGCCGCTGCGAAATCTAACTTGAGTTGACCATCATTCCCTTTGCGTGCTTCCAGCGTCAGCTTCTTGGCCTTCGCCTGAACGATGATGATGCGGTCACCGAAGACAACCAGAACATCGGCCTCCCCGACCCTGTCCTTACCCCGATACAAGTTGACATTCGTCAGGACGTTCGCGCATCCAAAGACCGCAGCCAGCCTGCGAGCGGAATACTTCTCCGTAAACGCGCCGCGGTTCGCCATGGCGGTCGGCCTGTACGCCTCATCGGCCCACATCCAGAAGAAAGGGGATTCGTACAGCGCCTCATAGATAGCGTAATGCTGGAAGAGCAATACGGTTCCTCGACCAGTGGTAGCAGCGGCGTCGCTGCCACGGAGTTGAAGTCTCCGATAGTCTGGAACTGACTGTTATCGCTCGCCAGCGTAAAGGTCTTGAGGAAAGCCTCAACGACCTGCATGTCCTCGCCACTTCGGAGGGCGATTTCATCAGGGGCATACTCGAACGTAGGCAGCCAGGTTTCGGGTGGCAGCTTCGTCACTGTGGCCTTGGCGAACATCTGAGTTGCCCGTTCATCCATGAGCACACACATAGCTCGGGCGATGGCCTGAGCTTGGGTGATGGAGAACCCCATGTTCTTCATCAACCATGCATCATCGGCTCCGTACTTTTCGGGCAGCAGGTCACGGTACTGGAAGCTGTATGCGGACTCGCCTCCATAGAAGATTGGCTCGCGCATCACCTCGCCCTGCCAGATGTCGTCCGCTTTGTTGCCCGCACCTAGGTTGGCCTGCAGGGCGGCATGCATCGGGCGAGACAGGGTGCGATGCAGTTCTTCCATCAACTCATCGGTGCGTGCCACATAGGCCTTGATGACATCGGCTGACGGGAGGGTGAGGTCAAGAGGCTGGCGCATCATCAGACCGAGCAGCGTGGTGACTTCAGACCTGATGAGGCGGTTGTAGCCGAACATCCGCTCCATGTCGGACGACTTCAGCTCCTTGCTGTAGACCACCAAGTTGTCACGCTGGCAGATTTGCGCGATGGCATGTGCGTAGCCGGGCGACGCAGTTAGCCTCGCCAAGTCGGCAAACACGTCAGCCTCGCTTCGTGCGTTCGAACTCATTCGGCTCCCCCCGGGCCTCTTCTCAGGCGCTTTGGTCTAGCTTTTCGGTACATCTTCATGACCCCCATGTGTTGGCCCTGCTTTGCTCGAAATTTAATAACGCGCCCGGACCAGAGGCGCGCCTGCTGCTAACCCGTGCCAAAGAAGCTGGGAATCGCGACCTTGGACCGGAATACTGCGCTTTTTCTTAAACGTCCTGCAGCATCGCCTCGACGCGTTCCAACGCATCTTTCCATTCCTGCTCCAGGAGGTCGCGGATTTCGTCGCCAATATTCTGGTGTGAATCATCATCGAACCAGGCGGTACTCTTTGTGGTCACCCGGTCGCGGTATCCTGGTCCCCGACCCCATTCGCGTTCGCATTGCAGCCAGAAGTTCTTGTCCCGCTTCATCTCTTCAGCGAAGAGTGATTCGCCAGAGACTTGCATTTTCCTCAGCAACTGGGCGAAGGCTACCTGCAAAACCTGTTCGCACTGAGAAATAAGCGTCTCTGCGCCTGAGAAATCGGGATTCGTACGGAGGTTGTCGGCGATGGCCGTGAAGTCGGCGACCTTCTTGCCGAGCGCTGCAGTCGCCAGTGTCCGCGCTCCGTGGCCGAGCTGATAACCGTAGTTCAGATGCAGCCAATCTCCTTCCCGGCGAACTGCT
The DNA here is from genome assembly GCF_056824575.1 of Pseudogulbenkiania sp. AW2-16. Classification (NCBI taxonomy): domain Bacteria; kingdom Pseudomonadati; phylum Pseudomonadota; class Betaproteobacteria; order Neisseriales; family Chromobacteriaceae; genus Pseudogulbenkiania; species Pseudogulbenkiania sp. AW2-16. The sequence continues at coordinate 4,117,700 of NZ_CP157668.1, forward strand.
GCGTGAACGGTACTCGGATGCGCGCCCTCCAACTCATTGATGAGACTTCTTTGAATCTGGCGGTTGGCCCTTGGTGCACCCTTGTTTTGGTTCACCCAATGTTTGAGCTGGGATGCCGCATCCCGCAGAATCGCTTGCGCCTGTTCCTTGGCTTGGTTTTCAATCACCTCGCGAACGCTTGTCACCAGACGCTCCAAGTCTGCGCTGAATGCATCGCGTGCTTTCCCAATGCGGTCCATGACAAACTGCACCAAGGTATCCCTTGAATCCTCCATTGCGTTGAAGAAGCAAACCGGGATGCTCCGAATGCCGGTCGATTCCAGTGCCATTTCGACTTGCTCTCCCTTCAGCTCACACCCTTCTTCCGCAGACTCCACATGCTCCGACGTTGCATCGTCTTTCATTTTCAGAGCTTCGCCGGGATGCGGAAGCACCAAAAGAGCAGCATTCCTGTCCAGGTCGCGATTCCCAGCTTCTTTGGCACGGGTTAGCAGCAGGCGCGCCTCTGGTCCGGGCGCGTTATTAAATTTCGAGCAAAGCAGGGCCAACGCATGGGGGTCTTGAAGATGCACCTCAAGGTCGGCGCGTCCCGCTGCGCGGTCAATGCCCTTGGTGTCGATGAATCGGATGTTGAGGTCCGTATCTGGGACAAGTGGCATCGCGACAACGAGCTCGATGCGTCGTGGCAAACTGAAGTCGGGATGGCGCCCGTTGTTGATTTCAAGGAAGGTCTCGCGAAGCCATGCCAGAGGGGCCTTGCCGCTCAGGCTTTCATGCCAAATATTCCGTGCGTCGCGTTTGTGCAGTGACATACGCGTAAGGACCTCAACCGCAAAATCACGCGGAGCATCGTAAGTGGCGGCGAGAGCTTTCGCTTCGTCGGACCGCTGGGTCTTCCCATCGGGGCCTTTGGACTTCCGTACACGCAATCCCGACAGGTTGCGAATGGCGCGCTCAATCTCTTTCGAAACACCTTGCGACTCGACATCGTCGTCCGTACTAACGGTGTTTCCCTTTGCTGAACGCCAGATGTATTCCGCGAAGTCCATCACGTGCGCCCGAACTTCATCCTCGGAACACGGCTCGACAATAAGGCCATATCCCGGGCCGGAATAGATGTGCACTTCGCAGACCGTGATGCCCCCTGCGCCAACTTCGAGCACCGTATGTGACAACCCATCTTCCGACCCCACCTCCAAACCGAGGGCCCGACAAATCGCAGTACTTTTGCCGACGCCGATACTGCCAATGAGCGCAACAATGTGGTCACGCTTCAACAGGAGCCCAGCAGTCGCGCGAATCTGCTCCAAATATTCCTCAATTCGCTTCTGGAAAGAAGCCTTGATGTCCCCATCAAGAAGTTGACGCAGAGTGGCGCTGACTTGGTCGGCCTCCCAAAGCAAGTCCTGCTTCGGATGGTTGAGGGGAGGAACGGGCAACTCCAGCCAATTGCGACCAAGGTACTCGGAGAACCTCGACGCTTCCTCCGTTCCAATCGCAGCAAGCAAAGATTGAAGTTCATCGGGTGTAAGCGGGCGCTCACCGCTCTCGACCCTGGATAGCGAAGGCGCACTCATGGTGAGCCGGCTTGCCAACTCGGCCTGCTTGAGGCCTGCTGCTTCCCGAAGTCTAGCGAGGTTAGGACCAATCTCATTCGTAGTCGGACGTGCCATTAGATGCTCCCGAGAGGTGATGCCGAGAGGATAGCAACGTTCATGAAACGTTTCAACAACAATTCTAAATTCATTCACATCGAGGTGGCGAATGCCTAAATTTCAAGTCACACCGCGTGTGACGTGCCGGCTTTGCCGGCTTGCCCAGCTTAGAAACGAGATGAAGGTCGACCCCGGCAGGACAAGTCTGTTAGATGTCTTCTAACGGGGAAGAAGACACTTGACTGGCGCGGTCACCAGCAGTAACAGTTGCGAGATTTGTATTCCGCATATGCAGGTGCTGCAATGCTGGTTGACCCGTTGGTTGATGACGCACAGAAGGGGTAGTCAGCCCTGCCTTCACTTATTGCAGACGAAAAGCTACACATGTTCACCCCGTGACTTTGTCCTTACGTCACCTGTTCTGAGGTCCATGTCCATACCTGCTTATGTGCGTGTGAGTGTGGCTCCGCGAATTCAGCCTTCGCACAGAATCCGTTTATCGACTACCCACAAATTGACGCATCAGCTTCATTCTTGGATTGAAAGGATGTCTCTTGTGGTGGCAACCAACGGTTTGAAGCTATCGGACCGGCAATGAATGCCTAATTTACTCACTCAAAGCTGCTAACAACAGTTTTGGGTGGGCATAACCCGCCTAGACCCTACGTCACCATCGAAAAACCGGAAAAGCACTGTGCAACCAGTAGGTTGCATGGTGGTTTTCCGGTTTTTTCTTTCCCAAAGGTCAGTGCAGGCGACAAGGCAGATTCAGACCACCGAGGCGGAACCAGCGCGCCAGGTTATCGAAGTCGCGCTGCTCAGCCGCGGTCAGTCGGGCATAGCCATCGTGCACACGCTGCTCCAGAGCCGCATCGATGTCGCGGCGCGGCGCGCTGCGGAACAGCAGCATGAAAGGAGCCAGCGCGGTGCGGTAGACATGCAGCTCGCGCCCCAGCAGCGCCGCTGCCTGCCGCAGTTCGGCCAGGCTGAACGCCGCACGCAAGGAATTGAGGAAGTCGATAGTAAATAGCTCGGGCTGTAGTTCAATGCGGTCATGGGCAAAGAAATACTGGGTGGCGCGGTGCTTGAGCCGGCCGAAATCGGCCAGATAGACGCCGCCATCTGGGCGCAGCACGCGGCGAATCTGCCGCATGGTCTGCCCCAGCAGCTCGGTATCCGGCAGATGATGCAGCGACATGGTGCATAGCACACAGTCGACGGCCGCATCGGCAAAGCCATCCAGCCGGCTGATATCGCCCTGCTGCAGGCTGACATTGGGCAAACCGGCCTGCACCAGGTTTTCCCGCGCCAACGCCAGCATGCCAGCAGAGGCATCCAGCCCCACGAAGCGGGCGTCCGGGTGCAGCCGGGCAATCTGCAGCAACTGGTTGGCCGGGCCGCAGGCCAGGTCCAACACCACGTCGCCGGGCCGGATCACCGGCAGCGACATGACGGCGTGGAAGAGATAAATGTAGTTGAGGATGCCGTTAGCGAGGCCACTCTGCATGAAGGCCCGAATCTGATCGGCATCCTCCATCAAGGCCTGCGGCTCCGGCTCGCGCGCCAGCACGGCCGGTGACAACCGCTCCAGCAGCAGATGGGCCATCATGACGGGGGCGGACACTTCAGAGCGTCCTTCCCGGCTGGTATGCGCACATGCGGCTCTCCATCAGCAAGCGGCCGGGCGGCAGGCCAGTCTGCGCCACAGCAGCAGCGGCAGGCGCAGGGCGAAACCGAACATCAGGCGGATGTGCATCCAGGTCAGCAGGCGGTTGTCGCGCCAGTAATTGAAATGCGACACCCCCTCTTCCGCCTGGAAATACTTCACCGGCGACGGCAGGTTAACCGGCGGCACGCCATGCCAGCACAGGCGGACAACGGCCTCCGGATCGAAGTCGAAACGGCGCATCCAGCGCTGCCCTTGCATGATCCGGCGCAAGGGCGCCACCGGATAGACGCGGAAACCGAACAGGGAGTCGCCGATACCCATCCACAGGGTTTCCAGGTTCGCCCACCAGTTGGAAATCTTGCGCCCCTTGACCCGCAGGCTGGGCGCACTGGCATCGAATACCGGCAGGCCCAGCACCATGGCAGCAGGTTGCTGCTGCGAACGCGCCATGAAGGCGGGAATCTGAGCTGCTGGATGTTGCCCGTCTGAATCCATGCACAGCACGTGGGTGAAGCCCTGCCGCGTGGCCTGCTCCAGCCCGTGCAACACCGCAGCACCCTTGCCGCGATTTTCCGGCAGCACAAAGACCTGCAGGCCCTCGTCTTCGGCGGCCATTTGCAGCAGCGTCTGCTCCGAGCCGTCGTTGCTACCGTCCACGATCACCCATACCGGGCTCCATTGCGCGCGGGCCGCACGCACCGTGTCGAAAACCTTGGGGCCTGGATTGTAGCTGGGGATGAGAACCACATGCGTCGTTGAAGAAATGGGCATGGCAGACTTACTGAACCGAATATGCCCCCTCTGAGGGGGGCTGTTTGAATTGGGCAGAACCTAGCCGATGGCTAGCCTGCCGGTCAAGAATGCGTAGTGAATGGCAAGCGCCTCAATCCAGCCGCAACTCCGGGTCGATAGAAAGCCGGATCGACGCTTCGAAATACTGTTGCAAACGGTGTGCGGTTTCATCGCGCCGACCCTGGGCCTTGAATTCCTCGCCGGGCACAGCGCGGTAAATCAGTGGAAATGCAGGAGGGCGCCATATTTTCCAACCCTTGCTCAAATAGGGCGAATTGGTGGTAATGATGATGGTCTGCAATGGCGCCTCGGCTTTTTGGGCTATCAGCGCCACCGAGCCGCCAATATCGTTCACCGGCTGTCGCGTGGTGCGGGTACCTTCCGGAAAAATCATCAGCACCGAGCCCTGCTGCACCGCACGAATAGCGGCACGGAACATCTGCTCCGGATAGCGGTTGGAAACATAACCGGCAAGGTAGGCCCCAGCCCCCAGAAACAGATTGGAGCTGATGCTGGCTTTCATCAGACAGACCGCCCGGGGAATGCGAGACAACACCAGAAAGGCATCGATCATACTTGGATGATTGGGCACCAACAGCATGCGCTCCCGGCCGTTCAGCCGATCAAGCGCACGCAAATCCAGCCGCATCAACCCGCTCGCCTGGGCTCCGGCCAGAAAACAGCGGCAGATGGCACTGATGGTCCACTGCACCAGTGGCTGCCGCAGTGGTCTGGGCGCCAGCAGCAGGGGCAAGGCGGCGATGTTGCCCAACAGCAGCATGGAGCCAAGCCAGCACAACATCAGGTAAAACAGGACGATCTGGAACAGCCGGAAACAGCGATTCAACATTATTTCGAATTTACTCCCGGCTTCCGGCCAGCCATCTTTTCTTACTAGGCAGGCCAGAACGGCCAATCATTCCGCGGGATGGATTTAAGGGTGACTGACAGCTGTCATTGCATCGTTGGCTGCTGCCAAAGCGCTTGACGAATCAAGCCCAAGGCAACGCATATGCCATAATTTTACTCTATAATTACTACCTTTTGGTACATGCCACGTCTTGGGTTGAACGCTCATGTTAGAACAAATCATCAAAAACTATCTGGTCAATACCAAGGGCAAGAATCCCGCCCTGTTTGAAGATCCGACGCTGCAGGTTTCCGCCCTGGACCTCGACTCGCTGGACATGGTGGAGATGCTGTTCGAGATCGAGGACCGCTGCGGCTTTCAGTTGCCAGACCCCACCCGCTACCCGCAGATGACCTTCCGTGACATGCTGGCCGATATCGAAGCTGCCATTCGCGAACATAATAACGGCGAACTGCCGGAACTCAGCCTCGAAGAGAACAAATAGTGGCCAAGGTTTTGATTACCGGCATGGGTGCCATCAGCCCGCTCGGTGCCGACCTGCCCACCAGCTTCGCCCAGGCACTGGCCGGCCACTGTGCCATTGGTGCCGCCACCCCCGACATCGCCAAATGGCTGCCCAATGTATTGCTGGCCCAGGCGGCCGCCGATCCGGCCAGCAAGCTTGACGGCAAGCACGCCAGCCTGGACCGCGCCAGCCAGTTTGCCCTGGTGGCTGCCAACGAAGCACTGGCTGAGGCCAACATCCTCGCCGCGCCTGCCGACTCACGCCGCTTCGGTATTTATGTCGGCATCGGCTTGGGCGGCGCCCATACCCTGGATGGCCTGTACAGCCGATTCCAGTCTGCCGTACAAAGCGAAGGCAAGCGCAACCCCGTGGTGGTGCACCCGCTGACGGTCCCACGCATGATGTCGAACGCGCCGGCAGCCGCCATTTCCATGGGCTACGGGCTGCACGGCCCCAGCCACACCTATTCTGTTGCCTGCGCATCTTCCGCCGTCGCCATCGGCGAAGCCTTCCGTGCCATCCGCGACGGCTATCTGGACGCCGCCGTGGTGGTAGGCTGCGAAGCCATGCTGACGCCCGGCGCCATGATGGCGTGGAATGCGCTGCGCGTGATGGCCAAACCGCATGCCGCCGATCCGTCGCGCAGTTGTCGCCCCTTCTCGCAGGACCGCAGTGGTTTCGTGTTGGGCGAAGGCGGTGCCGCCATCGTACTGGAAAGCGAGGCCCGTGCCGCCGCTCGCGGCCAGAGCGCACTGGCCGAGCTCTGTGGCTATGGCTGCAGCAGCGATGCCGCCCACCTTACCGCGCCTTCCTGCGCCGAACAGATCAACGCCATGCAGCAGGCGCTGGACGATGCCGGGTTGCGGGCAGAGGATATCCAGTATCTGAACGCCCACGGCACGGCGACCGATGCCGGCGACGTCACCGAGACCGAATCCATCCGCGGTGTGTTCGGCGCGACGGCCGGACAACTGGCCGTCAGTTCCACCAAGTCGATGCACGGCCACCTGATCGGCGCCAGCGGCATCCTGGAATTTGCCCTCAGCGTGATGGCGATGAACAGCGGCTCGCTGCCGCCCACCGCCACCCTGGAGCAGGCGGACCCGCGCTGCGATCTGGATTTCATCCCGCTGACCGCGCGCCATGACTGCGACGTTCGCGCCATCATGTCCAACTCCTTCGCCTTCGGCGGCAGCAACGTTTCGCTGGTGGCACGGCGCCTTCCCGCATGAGCGCACAGGACTACCAGTACCCGATGCGGCTGCTGCGCGGCGATATCGAACAGATATTGCCGCACCGTGGCGCCATTTTCGTCTGCCAGCAACTCACCATCGAGGGGCCGCACCAGTTCCATGGTGTGGCGAGCTGGCCGCACGACAATGCGGTGATCCAGGGTCATTTCCCCGGCATGCCCATCGTGCCGGGGGTGATGCTGATCGAGTCGATGGCGCAGTTTGCCGGCGCCGGGCTCCTGGCCGGCGACCCTTACGTCAAGACCTTGCCGCAGGATTCGGTCGGCGTGCTGGCGGCTGTGCGCAATTGCTGGTTCAAGCAGCCGGTGCTGCCGGATCAACAGGTGGAGTTCTTCATCCAGTGCCGCCAGATGGCGCCCTTGCTGGTGCAGGTCCACGCCCAGGTTAAGGTGGCGGAGCAGGAAGTGGCCAAGCTGGAAATCGCGCTGGCCTATGCGCCGCGCGCGCAGTTGCAGGCCACCGGCGGCTGACCGCAGTCCCGCTGCTCCAGCCGTCAAAACCTGTTTCAGGCTCTCGCGAGCGAAGGGTCAGCCAAGGCGAAACGGGGCGAAAAAGCGGAATGTGCGTTGGGTACATGAGCATTTTGAGCCACGTTTCAACGCCGGATCACCCGAGCGCAGCAGAGCATGGGCAGGTTTAGAGCATGGGCAGGTTTTTAGATCATGCCACCGTTGATGGAGATCACCTGGCCGGTAATATAGCCCGCCTGCTCCGATGCCAGGAAGCCCACCAGGCTGGCGACCTCCTCCGGCCGGCCCACCCGCTTCATCGGCACCATCTGTGCCACCATCTCCTTGTCGAACACATCCTTCGACATTTCCGACTCGATGATGCCCGGCGCCACCGCATTGACGGTGATGCCGCGGCTGGCGAGTTCGATGGACAGCGACTTGGTGGCGCCGTGCAGCGCGCTCTTGGCGGCGGCGTAGTTAGTCTGGCCGCGGTTGCCAGCCAGCGCCGCCACCGAGGTGATAGTGATGATGCGCCCCCAGCGGGTGCGGATCATCGGCATGGTCAGCGGCTGGGTGACGTTGAAGAAGCCATGCAGCGAGACGTCGATCACCCGGTGCCACTGCGCCGGCTGCATGCCGGGAAACACTGCATCATCGTGAATGCCGGCATTGTTCACCAGCACCTGTACCGGCCCCTGCTCCAGCACGGCTTCCAGCGCAGCCGCCGTTGCCGCAGCATCGGCCACGTCGAACTGTAGGGCCTCGGCCTGATGGCCCTGGGCTCGCAGTGACTGGCACAACTGTTCCGCCGCCTCTAGATTGCGGTTGGCATGGATGATGACGTGGAAACCGTCGGCCGCCAGCCGCCGGCTGATGGCTGCGCCAATGGCGCCGCTGCCACCGGTAATCAAGGCTCGCTTCATGGTTTTACTCAATTGGTTATCTTGCCCGCCAGCGCATCGGCATCCAGCACCACGCCTAGGCGGCCGCTGACCAGCAGTTTGTCGCCAGCGTGCAGGGTGAAGCGGTACAGGGCATTGATCTCGCTGCCGGACAAGCGCTGGGCGTGGATACGCAGCGGCTCGGCCACGTCGTCCAGCCGGCGACAATGCCAGTTCAGCTCGCGCACGCTGGTGAGGTAGCCGGCCCTTGCCGGCATGGCATCACCAGCCAGCAGTGCGCCATGCACCGCCATGGCCTGGGCGGCGTATTCGATGGCATTGGCCACGCCCAGGCGGCCGACGGCTCGCAGCGGATTGTCCGGCTGGCGATGGCTGTCGGCATGGCAGACGATGTCGTTTTCGTCCCAGCACTCCACCCCGGACAACAGACACATGCTGCCCTGATGGGGAATGCGCGCGGCGATCCAGTCGCGGTCCATCATGCCACTACCTCGATGGCGAGACGGCAGTCGTCCAGATAGTCGATCACCACGCGTCCCGGCCGCCCACTGGCCAGCAGGTGCAGCAGCGGCAGGCTGCGCGCACTGGGAATACCCTGACGCAGTGCTTCCAGCTGCGCATCGTCCATGCGGCTGGCTGGCTCATCACTGAAACTCAGCCGCAGCGCGGCCTTGCTGACCGCGCTATGCTCCGGGCTCAACACCATACCTACCCCCAGCGGATAGGGAATGGGGCGCTGCGCATATAGCGGCTCCGGGTAGGCGGTATCGAAAGCGATCAGCAGACAGGGCTTGCCGGCGCTGTGCGCCTGAGTCACGGTTTCCAGGAGCCCGGCACCGAAGGTGGCATCGTAGGCGCACAGGCTGGTGGAGGCCTCGGTGCACTTGGTGGCAATGCCCCAGTAGCCGGCCGGCGCGTTGTGCACCGAATTATGGAAGCGGGTGGGGGAAACCATGCGCTCGGACGAGGCCAGCACTTCCAGCAGGCTATGGCAGTTTTCGCAGTCGCCGCCGGTGGAACTGAACACATTGGGCAGTTGGGCCGCATCCGCGCCGGCATCTTCGACTGCCGCCAGCCCCACCGCCATCGACAGCTTGACCGCTGCTCCGGCACGACGGCGTTCGGTCGCTGGCAGGATGGAGGGTGCTGCCAGCCGCACCTCGTCGACCTGAAAAGGCTGTTGCCCCAAGAGGCGCGGCACGGCCTCGGCCCAGTCGCTCATGCCCGGCCCGAGCAGGCTCAGCCCCTCGAGATAAATCGTTGCCGTACTCATGCGCCCACCCGCGAGAAAACCAGGCTGCAGTTGCTGCCGCCGAAACCGAAAGAGTTGCTCAACACGTGGCGCAGCGGACGCTCCACCGTGGTCAGCAGGTAATTGCACTGCAGGCGGGCATCCAGTTGCTGCGTGCCCACCCCGCCCGGCATCACTCCGTTGTCCAGCGCCAGCGCGCAGATCAGGGCTTCGATACCACCGGCGGCGCCCAGGGTGTGACCGGTGTGGCCCTTGGTGGAGCTGCAGGGCGTGGCGCTGCCGAACAGTGCCAGCACCGCGGCGCCTTCCGCCGCATCGTTGCTGGGTGTGGCGGTGCCGTGCAGATTGATGTAGTCGATGTCGGCAGGCGTAAGGCCGGCCTGCTGCAACGCCTGAGCCATGGCCGCCTTGGCGCCGAGGCCTTCCGGGTGCGGCGAGGACATATGGTAGGCATCGCTGCTTTCGCCCACGCCGATCAGCAGGATGTCGCCGTTCTGCGGCTGCTCGGCACGCTCCAGCAGGGCGAACGCTGCGCCCTCGCCTACCGAGATGCCATCACGCTCGCCGTCGAAGGGACGACAGGGATTGGACGACACCAGTTGCAGCGAGGAGAAGCCGTAGATGGTGGTCAGGCACAGGGTATCGACGCCGCCGACGATGGCAGCGTCGATGAGGCCGGCCGCGATCATGCGCTGTGCCGTGCCGAACACCTTGGCACTGGAGGAACAGGCGGTCGATACTACCGCCGCCGGGCCGGAGAGGCCGAAGAAGCGGCGCACGAAGTCCGCCACCGAATAGGCGTTGTGGGTTTCGCGATAGCGATGCTCCGGCGGCAGTGCGCCGGACTCCGGATCACGCTGACGGTAGGCTACTTCCGAACTGAGGATGCCGGAGGTGCTGGAGCCGAGAAACACCCCCACCCGGCTGGCGCCGTAGCGCGCCACGGCCTGCTCTACGCTGGCAATGAAGCCGTCCTGCTCCACCCCCAGCTGGGCCAGGCGGTTGTTGCGGCAGTCGTAGGGCGCCAGATCCTGCCTCAGCACGACCTCGTCCAGGCCGGCGACTTCTCCAACACACACATCGAATTCGACGGTCTCCCAGCGCTTTCTGACGATGCCGCCGCGCTGCTGGCGCAGGGCATCGAGATGGGAGGCCAGGCCAGCGCCCAAGGCACTGGTCAGGGTATAGGCACTAAGTCGGAGAGCTTGCATAAACAACCGGAGGGATCAGCATGGGTTGGCGAAAGAAAGGGCGGGCCGGCTGGGCACCTGATCAGGCTGATTTGCAGGCCTGCCTCAACGTGACCGGCCTCAGCTGGCGCGCAGCCAACTCTTCCAGCAGGCGTGGCAGCACAGCCAGGATGACCGGCTTGCCGTCAGGAGTGCGCGCGGCGTTGCCATCGTGCAGCAGCAGTATATCGCCCGCGGCAAGATTGCGAACCAGCCGGGCGTACACCGCGTCGGGATCGCGCACGCGCGTATCATAACCACGCCGGGTCCAGCTGGCAAGAAACACCCCGGAGCGCTGCAGCAGCGGGTCGAGAAAAGGGTTGCGCAGGCCGGCGATCGGCCGATAGAACAGGGGCTTTCGGCCGGTGATCGTCTGCAGCGTGGCCTGACCCTCGCCCACTTCGCCGCGCCAGCCGGCCGGTCCGAACAGGGAGGTATGCTTGCGGTGGCGCTGACCATGGTTTTCGATGTCGTGGCCCTCGGCCACGGCGCGGCGGCACAGTTCGGGGTGGCGCAGCGCGCGTTCGCCGATGCAGAAGAAGGTGGCTGGCACCTGGTACTGGCGCAGAATCTCGAGCACGGTCGGGGTCACCGCCGGGTCCGGGCCGTCATCGATGGTGATGGCCACTTCGCCGCGCCGGGCGGCGGCGGCGGGCAGCCGAGTCAGGTTGCCCCCCAGCAGCGAGCAGCGCGGCAACAGCCCAGCCAGCGCGATGCCGCCATGCAGCAGGAACAGCGCCAGCAGCAGCCACGGCCAACTGGACGGCCGCAGGAGCAGGACCGGCACGGCCAGGCCATGCAGGGCGACGCACAGCTTGAGAAACGGCGAGGCCTGCCATGAGGTCATGCTTGCTCCTTTACCGACAACAGTTGGGCCGGCAGCGGGCCGTGATCGAGCCAGTGCTGCCACAGCTGCAGCCAGACCGGCCAGTGGTGCTCGCCTGCCACACGGTGCACCCGTTGCGGCGACAGCAGACCGGCCAGCATCTGCTGCCCGACAACAAAGCGGTCTTGTTCCGCCATGCCCAGCCATACCGGGCAGTCATCTTCGTCGCTCGCCACCTGTTGGCACAGCCAGTGCCACCAGATGCGCTCGTCCTGGCGCGAGGAGGCTGGGCTGTCCGCCCAGGTCTGCGGCCCGCCGGCGGCACTGATTTCCTGCAGGATGTCGGCGGTGCCCGGATACGGCGCCAGCAGCTTGATCCCCGCCAGATGCCGGCTGTACAGGGCGGCATAGTGCAGCGCATTGAAGGCGCCCAGCGAGATGCCGGCCAGCCAGATACGGCGATAGCCGGCCTCCAGCGCCGGCGCCATCACCGCTTCATGCAGGCTCCCGGCCACGGTGCCGGCCATCACCTGCTGGTAGCCGACCTCGGCCAGCACGATGTCCAGCGGCAGGCCGCGCTGGCGCACTGCCGCCACCATGCCCTGCGCGACCAAGTCTTCCAGGCTGGCCTTGGCCGGCGGCAGCAGCACCAGCAGGCTGTCGGCCCGCTCTACCGGCTGCCAACGATCAAGAATGGTGCGCACGGGGCTGAATCCTCGCCATCATCGCGGAAAACACCAGCGCCAGCAAAGCGCCGATCGCCACGGAGCTGCCGATGAAGGACAGCACCGGCACGCTGGATGTCCCCAGCAGGCCGAAACTGGTCACCGTCGCCAGGTTGGCCACCACCAGCGAGACTTCCACCTGGCGCTGCTCCACCTCGTTGCCAAGTTGCTGCTTGTTGGCGAAGAACAGCGCGTAGTTGGAGCCGATGGCCACTACCAGCAGCAACCCCACCAGATGCAGGATGGTCAGCTGGATGCCGCTGGCGTCGAAAATGGCCACTGTGCACAGCACGGCGCAGCTCAGCGGAATCGTCACCCGCACCGCCTGCACCCAGCCGCAGGTCAGGCCCAGCAGCAGCAGGATGGCCAGGCTACCCAGCGAGGAGAACACCAGTGCCTCGTGGGTGTAGCTGTCGAAGATGGCGGTGGTTTCCTCCAGCAGGTCGATCACTGTCACCTGTCCCAGCTGATGCCGCTCCAGCTCCGCCCTCACCTTGTCCAGAGCGATCTGGTCGCCCTTCACCCCCTCGCCGGTCGGCCGCAACGGCATCAGCACCAGGTAGCCGTTGGGGCGCTTGATCAGCATCGAATCCAACAACACGCTGGCCGCACTGCCCTGCAGGCTTTGCCGGCTCAACAGCGGCTGGCTGCGACTGCGCTCCACGTCCGCCAGGAAACCCCGGAGCTGATCGGCTTGCAGCGGCATGCCCTGCAGCGCCTGGTCAAGGCGCTGCCTGGCCTCGACAGCCACCGGCAGCGCCGCCTGGCGCGCTCGCTGGCTGGCCAGGCTGGGCAGCAGCTCGTCCGGGGTGTGGAAGCCACCGATGACGCGCTGACGGGCCAGCTCGCGCAGCACGGGGCGGGTGCGTTCGGCCAACCGCAGCGCGCTTTCCTGGTCCGGTGTGCTGAAGCTGGCGACGTAGCGCATGTCGTTGCCGCCCAGATCGCCACGCAGTTCGGCGTCCAGCTTGTTCTGCTCTTTAGAAATGGAACTGAGCGCATTCAGTTGGCGGTTCCAGATGTCTTGCGGATTGAACGCCAGTACCGCCACCGCCGCCAGCAGGGCCGCCGCCATCACCCAACGCATGCGGGTCAGGAAATCCAGGCTGTTTTGCAGCAGCAGACCTGCGCCGCTCAAATCGCGCAGGTTGAGGCGGGCCGGCATCAGGCCCGGCAGGATGTAGCGGGTCACCAGCGCCGCCGTGACCAGGCCGCTGATGGAGTACAGCCCCAACTGGGACAGGCCGGGGAAGCTGGAGCACATCAACGCGGCAAAGCCGGTGATCGAGGTCAGCACCCCGAGCCGGATGGTGCGCCAGAAATGGCTGGGCTCGTTGCCACCGGCACGCTGGATGAACAGGTAGATGGAATAATCGACCGCCTCGCCGATCAGCGTGGTGCCGAAGCCCAGCGTCAGGCCGTGCACGTGGCCGAAGCCCAGGCTGACACTGGCAATACCCACCAGGGCGCCGGACAACACCGGAATCAGCCCCAAGAGCAGCAGCGGCAGCGAGCGGTACACCAGCAGCAGCAGCGCCACCACCAGCACGGTGCCCAGCGTGGCCAGCCGCTCCACCTCGCTCTTGATGGTATCGCGCGAGGCCACCGACAGCACGCTGGTGCCGCTCATCACCAGCCGGGTATCGGCATGGCGTGCCGGCAGGCGGTCGAAGGTTTGCCGCACGTCCGCCAGCGCCGCCGCCTGGGCATCGGTATCCAGCCCGGACTCGGCCAGTTGCAGCAGCAGCACGGCACGCTTACCGTCGCGCGACACCCAGATGTCGTCGCTGCTATTGGGCTGGCTCTCGCCGATAAACTGGTCGAGGATTTGCAGGGTTTCGCCGCTGGGGTCACGCGGCAGAATCTTCTTCACCACCAGGCCGGCGTCGCCGGCCATGGCGTCCAGCGTGTCCTGGACGGCGGCGCGCAGGCCGTCGGCGCTGAAGCGCTGCGACGAGACCGCCGGGCTCAGCAGGTAACGGTTGGCGAAGAAATACTGCTGGTCGCGCTGCTGGACCCGGCCATCGCCGTTCTGCACCGAGGTGAAACGCGGGTTATGCGCCAGCTCACTTACCATGAGGCGCGACAGCCGGCCGCGCTCTGCCGCGTCGCCACCTTCGATCCCCACCAGCACGATACGGGCGATGGCGCCGTCACGCAGCTGGTCGATCAGCATCTGCTGGCGTGCACTGGGCACCTTGGGCATGAAGGCCGACAGGTCGGCGACAAAGCGGGTTTGAACGATCACCAGCACCGAGGCCAGCATCAGCGCCAGCCAGACGAACAGCGCCAGTTTGTGGTGGCGTGGCTTCATTTGGCGCTGGTGCTGGTAATGGCCATTTCCGAACGGTCACCGTCGGCCTGCTGGAATTCGATAGTTTTTACCTGGGCCTGCTTGCCGGCGATGCGGATCTGGCTGATCACCTTCTGCATGCGCGGCTGGATCGGCGTGAGATTGAGCTTCCACTGTTCGGCGTCACCGCTCAGGGCGAGGGTATAGAAGCGTTCCAACCCGCCGCGGTCGCCGGACAGGGTGGCGCGGATGCTTTCGACAAAGGCAGCCACCTCGGGGCGGTCGGACAAGGCCACCGTCATCTTGCGGCCGTCACTGCGCTCCAGCGTCAGCTTGTTGCCTTCCAGCACCACCGATTCCGCCTTCGGCTTGAGCGTGCGTTTTTCCAAACGGTCGGGCGCGGTGAAGGCCAGCTCGCCGGACGATTCCAGCGGCTGCTTGAGCATGGCGATGTATTTCTTCTCGACAAAGGTGGCCGTGCCGGATTTTTTCTGCCCCAGCATCTGCATCAAATCCGCCACGCTCAATTCCGCCGCCTGGCAAAGGCCGGCCGCCAGCAGCACGGCCAGACCGGCCAACGTCTTGCTCATGATAGGTGCACGCATGATCGGTTTAGCTTTCATCCCAAAAATCGTAAAAATTGAACCAGTTGAATGGGTAGGCACGGCAATGACGTTCCAGCGCCGCCACATAGTTGTCGAGTAGCGCGGCCATCGCTTGTTCCCTGCCCTGGCGCCCCGTACCGGAAAAATCCTCCAGCAGCTCGAAATGCACGCGGTAGCGGTTGCCGCCCAGATAGATGCCGGCCATGAAGTACACCGGGTGCTTGAGCATGACCGCCATACGGAAAGGGCCGCTGGGAAAGCGCGCCGGCGCGCTCAACAGGGGGCGGCTCAGATACTGGTCCGGCCCGGAGGCGCGGTCGGCCAGAATGCCCACCAGCGCGCCCTCCTCGAGCCGGCGGTGCACGGCCAGCATGGCGTCCAGCGTCCCCAGCGCGATGATGTCCTGCTGCGCCTGCGGGTTGATGGCCTGCAGGGCCTGGTTGATCTGGCGGGCATTCTCCGGATACATCGCCATGCTCATCTGCAGTTCCGGGTGGCTGCGCGCCATCGCCCGCAAGACCTCGAAGCTGCCCAGGTGGGCACCGAACAGCAACAACCCCTGGCCGCTGTCGTAGTGGCGGTGCAGCGTCTCGGTGCCGGACAAGTCGATGTGGAAGTCGTCGAAACAGTCGCGCAGCAGATAGACCCGGTCGTGGATGGTGCTGGCGAAGCTCAGCACATGCCGGTACTGCTCGTGCCAGCGTGGCGGCCGCCCCAGGCTGCGCGTCAGGTAGGCGCGGGAAGCCGCACGCGCCCTGCCGCCAAACAACAGGAAATAGGCGGCGATGCCGTACAGCACCAGCCGCGAGCAACGCCGGCCCAGCAGGCAGGACAGCGTGGACATGACGCGCAACCAGAAGCGGTTGCCGCGTTCGCGCTGCTGCATCCAGGCCGGCGCGGCCGGCTGCGGTCCCGAGGCGGTCGGCTCGCTCACCCGGCCTGCTCCACAGCGATGGCGAACTTGCCGTCAGCCACCTTGCGCTGTTCATGGAAGAGAGTGAACGCCACGGCCGCAGCGTCCTGGCGGAATTCCAGCCGCAACGCCTGCCCCGGGCTGACCGGGCTATGGAACTTGGCCAGCAGCAATCCGCTTAGTTGCAGTTGGCAGGCGTCCTCGATGGCCAGCATGGCGTGGTCGAGCAGCACCACTCCCGGCAGCACCGGACGGCCGGGAAAATGCCCGGCGTAGGCCGGATGATCGCTGGCGATAGGGAGAGTGGCGTGCTGCATGCTTAGTCCCGCTTAGGAAGATGTTGCACGATCAGATCCTGCAGGGTGCGGGCCAGAATCTTGCCGTTGCCGTCGCGCGGCAGGGTTTCGACGAATACCACGTGGCGCGGCAGGAAGACCGAATCGATGTGCTGGCGCAGGCCGGCCAGAATGCGCGCGCGGTCCAGTCCCGGTGCGACCACGAAGACGGCCAGGCGTTCCACTTCGCCGTTGCCGCCGCGCTCGGGTACGCAGAATACACCGTCCACCACACCGGGCAGGCCGGTGAGTGTGGCATTGAGGAAGGACAGCGAACTGCGCTTGCCGGCGACGTTGATCATGTTGGCCTTGCGGTCCACTAGGCGGAACCGCTTCGGGCTGAACAGCTCGAGCGTGTCGTTGAGCATCTGCGGCGTTTCATACACCTCGCCCACCGCCCAGAACTCGTCGTCACACTGTTCCAGCGTGATGCCCTGCAGGGTCTGCCAGTGGCTTTCCCGCTCGGTCTCGCGGGTGGCGACCTGGCCGGTTTCGGTGGAGCCGTAGATTTCCAGCACCGGGCAGCCCAGCTGTTGCCGGGCCTGTGCGGCCAACTCGGCCGAGAGCGGCGCGGTGGCCGACAGGATGACGGCGATTTCCGGCAGGGCGATGTCCGCCTCCAGCAGCTTGCGCAGGTGGAAAGGGGTGATCACCAAAAGGCGCGGAGCCGGCATTTCCGCCAGGCTAGCCGCGATATCGGCCGGGAAGAAGGGGATTTGCGGCGACATGCGCCCGCCGCCGAGAATGGGCAGCAGCACGCTGGATTCCAGCCCGTACATGTGGCGGATGGGCACCGTGCCCACCACCGAGCACGGCGCACCGGCCGCTGCCCACACCCGCTCCGCCCCGGCCAGAACGGCCAGCCGCAGGCGGCCGAAAGTCTTGTAGTGCGGCATCGGCGTGCCGGTGGAGCCGGAGGTGTACATGCAGGCGATACGCTGGTCGAAGGGAACCCGCGGCATCTCGGTCGCGGCAGGCGGCGCCGGTTGCGGCAGGACATCCACCCGGAAATACGGCAGGCCCTCCACCGGGCAGGCGGCACTGGTCGCCCAGCACTAGGAGGCCCGGCTGCTCGGCCGCCACCATGGCGATATGCTCGGGCGCGGCCGAATTGGGCAGCACGGTGAGCATGCCGCGGGCGATGGCGGCAAACAGCGCCACGGCGAACCAGTAGCGGTCGGAACACAGGTTGGTCACCCGCTGCCCTTCCGGCAGCGCGGCAGCCAGCGCCATCACGTGGGCGTGGAAAGTCTCCCGGTCAATCGCCTTGCCCTGGCGAAAGGTAAAAGCGGCATGGCGGTCGGCATCGGGAAGCAGCGGAATCAGGCTCATGGAACGGAAAGGATCAAGGTCGGCAGTTCGGGACTATTCAGCGGCGTCCCGGCATTGTGTGTATTTGCGATAGGACTGGATGGTCTGGGCGATGCTGAAGTGTGGCTGCCCCGGCAGCGCGCGCAGGCGGACCAGGTATTCGCCGCCGAACATCAGCCCTAGCGACAGCGGGGTGAACAGCGAGGCGAACAGCGCCCAGGTGGCGAGCTCGGCAAACGCGAACAGCAGCAGCGAGATGCCGGCACTGGCCGCAAAGTACAGAGTCCAGGCCAGGGTGACTTTCCAGGTGTAGCGCAGGTAGCGCGCATCCAGCGGCTCGGCGCTGGCAAAGCGGGCAATGCGCGAGCACAGGGCGCCCTCGTGGCTGCCCAGGGTGCTGCCGAACATGATGCCGAGGCTGGTCATGATGCCGGCGTGCTGAAAGAAGTAGAGCCAGGCGGCGTGCGACAACAGGCGATCGAGATTCAGGGCAACGGCCAGCAGCACGCCCGTGCACAGCAGCATGGCAGGCAGGCGAAAGGCCGAATTCCAGCAGGCGACAATCACCCCGAGAGTCAGCGGGGTGGCACCGATCAGCACTGCGTACAGCGGCGGCTGGCTGGAGGACGAGGCCAGGTAATCAAATACCAGGTAGGCCCCGGCCACCAGGGCCAGCAACACCAGGCGCACGGTGCGCCATAGCCCGGTCATTTGCTGCGGTGCTCGCGGATATAGGACGCCAGCGCGCGCAGGGAGGCAAAAATGGTGGAGTTGTCTTCGCTGTCAGCTTTCATCTGCACACCGTACTGCTTGGACATCACCAGTGCGATTTCCAGGATGTCGATGGAGTCGATCCCCAGCGCGTCACCGTACAGCGGCGCCTCAGGAACGATGTCTTCGGGTGCGATATCAAAGTTTAGCGCGGTAACGATATGCCCGGCGATTTCACGTTCCAGAGCCAGATCCGGTGCAGTAGCTTGTTCCATAATTTGAAATAAATAGGGTCTTGTTTAAAGGAAATGCTGACAATCGCCAACGTCACGCAGTTTCGGTATCATCGCCCTGCCGATTGAAACATGTCATGGGTATAACCCTTCAACATGTCTTTTCGACACCAGCTAAAGTCTGCGCGCGCACGCGGAAAATCCAATCGCGGAGTATAACAAATATTCCCATCGGCATACCACCGCCCCCGCCCGGACACCATTTTCCAAGGAGCCGTTTTGAACAAGGGAGTGATCAGCAAGCCCCCTGGCCAGACCGGGATCATGGCCACCATTCTGGCCCACTTCTGGTTCAAAATGTTCGGCACCATGGGCTTCACCTCGGTATTTTTTGTCGGCTATGTGTACCTGTTGCGGCACCCGGCCTCCGCGGTCACCATCATTCCCGCCACGCCGCTGGACCAGTTGCTCGGCTTCCAGCCATGGGCATTGCCGATTTACCTGTCGCTGTGGGCCTATGTTTCCCTGCCGGCGGTGTTGATGCTGAGCCGGCGTGAAATTGTCGAGTACGGTTTTCGGGTTGCCCTGCCCTGCCTCCTGGGGCTGACGGTATTCTATTTCTGGCCCAACGCCATCGCACCAGCCGATATCGACTGGAAGCAGTATCCCGGCGTGGCCTTTCTGAAAAATGTCGACACCGCGGGCAATGCCTTTCCTTCGCTGCACGTGGCCACCGCCGTCTTTTCCGCCCTCTGGCTGCACTGGCGCATCCGGCTGCTGCGGCTGGGCCGCGGCCTCGAATGGCTCAATATCGTCTGGTGCGTGGCCATCGCCTATTCCACCATGGCGGTCAAGCAGCATGTGGCGCTCGACGTGCTGGCCGGCACGTTGCTAGGGCTGGGCACAGCCTGGCTGAGCGGCCTGAAGGCCCATGCCCGAGGCGGCAGCCTGCCGCCGCCGCGTTGAGCCGCCCACCCTACCCCATTCACCATTTCGCCGTTGCTGCCGAAACATCCGCATCATGAGTCCAGACACCAGCTTGCAGTTTTTCCAGTGTGATCCTTCCGCCTGCGGCGGGCAGCCGCTCCCCACGGACGCCGGCATCCTGGGTATGAGCAGCCTGCACCATCCGGCGCCAGCCCTGCCCTGGCCGGTACAGCGGGTACGCATGCCTCTGCTGGGCGGCATGCAACAACTGCACGAATACTGGCACAGTGCGGCACCCTGCCGCCGCGGCCGCTTCCAGGACATCCGCTTCAGTGCCAACGAGGACCTGCTCTACGGCGTGATCGAACTGCAAGAAAGCCATGGCAGCGACACCGGCACCGCCTTGCAGTTGGCCGCGGAAAAAGCCTACCGCCAGCTGTTCTCGCTGCTGGAGGCCGAAGGCTTCCCGCACCTGTGGCGGGTGTGGAACTACGTGCCGCGCATCAATGAGATGGAACACGGACTGGAACGCTACCGGCAGTTCAACATCGGCCGTCACCAGGCATTTGCCGACTTCGCGCGGCCGGTGAACAGCAGCCCTGCCGCCTGCGCGCTGGGCGTGGCCGAGGGCCCGCTGAGCATTGCCTTCCTGGCGGCGCGCCAGGCCGCGCGCGGCATCGAGAATCCGCGCCAGATCAGCGCTTTCGAGTATCCACGGCAATACGGGCCACGCAGCCCCACCTTTACCCGTGCCGCCATCGCCAACAGTGGCCGGCACGATATCCTGTTCATTTCCGGCACCGCCAGCATCGTCGGCCATGGCACCGTGCACATCGACGATGTGGTGGCGCAGACCCGGGAAACCGTGGCCAATATCGCCGTGCTGGTCGAGCAGGCCCGGCAGCTGGCGCCGGCCGCTGGCTACACCCTGGCCGGGCTGGACTACCGGGTTTATATCCGCCACGCTGCCGACTACCCCAAGGTGCGCGCCACGCTGGAGCAACTGATCGGCCGGGATATCCGGGCCGTGTATGTGCAGGCCGACGTCTGCCGCAGCGACCTGCTGGTGGAAGTGGAGGCGCACGGCATCGCCCGCCGCTCCTAGCAGGGTCTGTCGTAAGAGCCTGTTTACGTTCTCGCGAGCTGGAGCGAGACAAGGCGAAAACGGCTGAGGAAGCGGGGTTTACAAGCGGTAAATGAGCATTCCGCAGACGTTTTTAACGCCGTATGCCGACGCGCAGCAGATCGTAAACAGGTTCAAGGAAAGAACATGGCCATGAACACCCGCTATGCCGACAACGAACCGTCACGCGCCGAGATCGACGCGATGACCGGCCCGGTCCTGCTCGAATTCGGCGCGCCGTGGTGCGGCCACTGCCAGGCCGCGCAAGCACTGATCGCCGCCGCGCTCTCCCCCCATCCGGGCGTGTGCCACATCAAGATCGAGGATGGCAGGGGGCGGCGGCTGGGGCGCTCGTTCGGGGTGAAGTTGTGGCCGACGCTGGTCTTCCTGCGCGACGGCCAGGAAGTGGCGCGGCTGGTCAGGCCGGACGAGGCGGGGTCGATCGGCCGCGCGCTGGCGCAGATCGATGCCGCGCCGTGACCAGGGCTTCGGCCAACCTTGACCACCACCGCAGCACCGCCACGGCGAGGCAGGCCCATCGCTGCGCGGACATCACGCCCGGCCCAGACGCAGCGCCTGCTGCGACGGCGAAAAACGCAACGTGACGGCCACGGTGATCTACAAGTGGTGATACGCTAGCCGCGGGTACGATCGCCCAAGCGGCCGTCCGGACTTAACGTGACAACGGCGGGGCCTCGCGCTCCCGCCGTTTGTTTTGACGACACGCCTCCCGCCGGCCGCCTGACGCCGGCTGCGGCAAAACGAGGCTCAGGGGAAGGCCGGAATCGTCGGTTCGACACCTTCCAGATGGGCTTCCGGATGAATTTTCCGCAGCAAGTTCTCGATATCCTCGACCTCGGCCACCCGCACATCCACCATCAGCAGAATCTGGCCACGGTCGATGGCCTCGCGGAACGGCTTGAGCCGGCTGTTGGGCACCGAACAGCCGATCATGCTCGCCGCCCAAGGCCCGAACACGGCGCCGATCAGGAAGGTCACCAGCACCACGCCGCCCCACGGCAGGCCGGTGTCGGCCAGGATGAACAAGGCGGCCACCAGTCCCGAAATCAAGCCGGTGGCCCCACCGATGATCAAGCCCATCTCCGCGCTGTGGACGATGTCCGATTCCTGGAACAGGTTGGCACGGTGGAGACTGGACAGATCGACGCCTTCCTTGGCGAGAAAATGGATGTGCTTTTCCTCGATGCGCGCCAGCAGCAAGTCGTTCATCAGGCGCTGGGCATTGGCCAAGTCGGGAATAAGGTAATAAATCCGTTTGCGCATGGCGCCACCTCCCGGATTGCGATTGAAAATCACTACCTTGAAGTCATTTTATAGACCCAAACCCGCCCACTCTCAATCCCGCATCGCCCTGGCCATCCCACCGCGCCACGCTCGGCGCACCGATCGCCACCGTGCCCTTTGCCCACAATGTGCTAAGTTGAAACCACTGGAATGGCGGATCCGGGCACGCCTGGTCAGGCCCTGTCGAACACGGGGCAACGGTCAGGCGCCGCGGGGTCCGTTGCATCGACTGCTGTGCCAGGCCGGGAGATGTTGTCGATCCGGCACGCTTGCCTGGCGCATTGAAGCCGGCCGGCCACTCACCCGCCCTGCGCCGCTGGAGCCTGCGGCCCGTGACTGTCGTCCCTCATGCCGGACCGGAGTGTTCCGCGAGGAGAACTACGCAGGACCGATACCCTATGGCACTCGCAATCGTCTTGATGGCGCTGGTCGCCGCTGCCGTCCTGTTTCACTTCCTGAGTCCGTGGTGGCTCACGCCGCTGGCCTCCAACTGGGGACAGATCGACACCACGCTGATGATCACCCTCGCCATCACCGGGGCGTTCTTCATTGCCATCAATCTGTTCATTGCCTATTGCCTGATCCGCTTCCGCCAGCGTGACGGCCACCGCGCCGCCCACGATCCGGAAAACAAGAAGCTGGAAGGCTGGCTGACCGGCCTGACTGCGGTAGGCATCATCGCCATGCTGGCCCCTGGCCTGTTCGTCTACGCCGCCTATATCGATCCCCCCGCAGATTCCCTGGTGTTCGAGGCGGTGGGCCAGCAGTGGCAGTGGCGCTTCCGCTTCCCCGGCCGGGATGGCCGGCTGGGGGTCACGGATAGCCGCTTTGTGAGCGCGGAGAATCCGCTCGGGCTGGCCCCCAACGACCCTCACGGCCAGGATGACGTCCTGATCCTCAACTCGGAGGTCCACCTGCCCGTCGGCAAGCCGATCAAGGTCCTGCTGCGCTCCCAGGACGTCTTGCACGACTTCTACGTGCCGCCCTTCCGCGCGCGCATGAACCTGGTTCCCGGCATGGTGACCCATTTCTGGTTTACCCCGACCCGGACCGGCCGCTTCGAGATTCTCTGCGCGCAGCTGTGCGGCGTGGGCCATTTCAACATGCGCGGTTACGTGGTGGTGGAAGAGCCCGCGGCTTTTCAGGCCTGGCTTGGCCGACAGTCGACCTTTGCCCATGGCGCCACCCGCACGCCGGTCGCGGCGACCGGTGCCGCCCTGCCGGCGCAGGGCAAGCTGCTGGCGCAAAGCCGGGGTTGCGTGGCCTGCCACAGCGACGACGGTAGCGCCCGCGTCGGCCCAAGCTGGAAAGGCCTGTACGGCAAGACCGAGACCCTGGCCGACGGCAGCACCGTGCAGGTCGACCCTGCCTATATCGCCGAGTCGATCCGCACACCGAACGCCAAGATCGTGCACGGTTATCCGGCGATCATGCCCCCGTTCAGCCTGAGCGACCCGGAGCTCGCCGCGCTGATCGCCTACATGAAGACCCTGTCGGACAAGACCGTGGCGCAAGCCGGGACGCCCTGAGCGGGCCCGGACCGAAGATTGACAGCAGGAGGGTGTGATGGCGTATTCCTCAGCCGAGCAGCATCACGAACCGCACAGTTTCTGGACCCGCTACGTGTGGAGCCAGGATCACAAGGTGATCGCGGTGCAGTACACGCTCACCGCGATCGCCGTCGGGATGGTGGCCCTGGTGCTGTCCAACCTGATGCGGCTGCAACTGGGCTTTCCGGGCCGTTTCGCCTTCATCGACGCCAACCACTACTACCAGTACGTCACCCTGCACGGCATGATCATGGTGGTCTACCTGCTCACTGCGCTGTTTCTCGGCGGCTTCGGCAATTACCTGATTCCGCTGATGGTGGGCGCGCGCGACATGGTGTTTCCGCTGCTCAACATGCTGAGCTACTGGGTCTACCTGCTGGCGGTGCTGGTGCTGATGGCAAGCTTTTTCGTGCCCGGCGGCCCCACCGGCGCGGGCTGGACGCTGTACCCGCCGCAATCGATCCTGCCCGGCACGCCGGGTTCGGACTGGGGCATCATCCTGATGCTGGTCTCGCTGTTGATCTTCATCGTGGCCGCCACCATGGGCGGGCTGAACTACGTGATCACGGTGCTGCAGGCGCGTACCCGGGGCATGACGCTAATGCGCATGCCGCTGACGGTGTGGGGTATTTTCGTCGCCACCATCATGGCCTTGCTGGCGTTTCCGTCGCTGTTCGTCAGCGGCGTGATGCTGCTGTTCGACAAGGTGCTCGGCACCAGCTTCTTCATGCCGGCCATCGTGTCGATGGGGCAGGCGCTGAGCTACAAGGGCGGCAGCCCGATCCTGTTCCAGCACCTGTTCTGGTTCTTCGGCCACCCCGAGGTGTACATCGTGGCCCTGCCCGCCTTCGGCATCGTCTCGGACCTGATCAGCACCCATTCCCGCAAGAAGATCTTCGGCTACCACATGATGGTGTGGGCGATCGTGATGATCGGGGCGCTGAGCTTCGTGGTGTGGGCGCACCACATGTTCGTCAGCGGCATGAACCCCTACTTTGGCTTCTTCTTTGCCACCACCACGCTGATCATCGCGGTGCCCACCGCGATCAAGGTCTACAACTGGGTGCTGACGCTGTGGCACAGCAATATCCACCTCTCGGTGCCGATGCTGTTTGCCATCGGCTTCATCAGCACCTTCCTGATCGGCGGCCTGACCGGGCTGTTCCTCGGCAACGTCAGCGTCGACATCCCGCTCTCGAACACCTATTTCGTAGTCGCCCACTTTCACATGGTGATGGGGGTGTCGCCGATCCTGGTGATCTTCGGCGGCCTCTACCACTGGTTTCCCAAGGTGACCGGGCGGATGATGAACGACACCCTGGGCAAACTCCACTTCTGGGTGACCTTCCTCGGCACCTACGCCATCTACTTCCCGATGCACTACCTGGGCATCCTGGGCATGCCGCGCCGCTATTACGCCTACGACAACTACGCCTTCATTCCGGCCTCGGCCCAGCAGCTCAACGCCTTCATCACGGTGGCGGCGCTGATCGTGGGCGTCACCCAACTGGTGTTTCTCTACAACCTGGTCCACAGCGCGTTCCGCGGGCGGCCGGCGGGGAGCAACCCGTGGCGCGCCACCACGCTGGAATGGCAGACCCCGGAGACGCCGCCGGGACATGGCAACTGGGGCGCGGAGCAGCCGGAAGTGCACCGCTGGGCCTACGACTACAGCGTGCCGGGCATGGCGCAGGATTTCGTGCCGCAGAACAGCGCGGTGGCGGGCGGCGGCGATGACCACGACCAGACAGAGGTCAAAGCGGCGGCGCCCAGGCGCGGGAGGAAAAAGACATGAGCCTAGCGCAGAGCGCCCGCCACGATGCGGGCGGGGCACGGGACGGCATGCCGAGCGCGGGCAAGCCGGCATTGTGGGTGTTCATGGGCGTGGTGACGGTGCTGTTCGCCCAGTTTCTGCACGCCTACATCGTGCGCATGGGCTACGCGGATTGGCAGCGACTGCCAACGCTGCCGACGGTGTGGCTGAACACCGCGCTGCTGCTCGTGAGCAGCGCGGCCCTGCAGTGGGCCCAGGTGGCCGGCCGGCACGGCCGGCGCGCCGGCATGAGGGGTGGGCTGTTTTTGGGCGGCGTACTGGCGTTGGCGTTTCTCGCCGGCCAGCTGTGGCTGTGGCGGCAACTGACCGCGCTCGACTACGTCATCGCCAGCGGCCCGGCCAGCAGCTTCTTCTACCTGCTGAGCGGATTGCACGGCATCCACCTGATCGGCGGGCTGGTCGCCTGGGGCATGACCATAAGACGGGTGGGACACAACGACGTGACGGCGGACGGGCTGCTGGCCGTCGAACTGTGCGCCCGCTACTGGCACTTTCTGCTGGCGTTGTGGCTGGTGCTGCTCGGGCTGCTGTTCATCGTGCCGCCCGCCACCATCCTGGCCATCTGCAGCAGCACCTGAAGCCCGCCGTGCGCGGGTACGCTGCCGGCGTGCCGGCATGACAACAAGGGGGACGTGACCTTACCCGCCATCCGGGTCGGGCCGAGTATGTTCTTTTTGCGAGGTAGGCCATCATGGCACAGCGCAAATCATCCCCTCCCGAGCCCCCGCTCACACCCGCTGCCGGCTGGCAGGGGGTGGTGGTCGATTGGTCGGGCGACCGCGAAGCCTTCAAGGTGCCCTGGGGCAAGGCGATGA
This sequence comes from Pseudogulbenkiania sp. AW2-16, assembly GCF_056824575.1. Lineage (NCBI taxonomy): Bacteria > Pseudomonadati > Pseudomonadota > Betaproteobacteria > Neisseriales > Chromobacteriaceae > Pseudogulbenkiania > Pseudogulbenkiania sp. AW2-16. Next base: position 4,143,786 of record NZ_CP157668.1, read on the forward strand.
TGTGGGTGTTCCTGCTCAGCGACACCTTCATCTTCGGCGGTTTCCTGACCGGCTACATGACGGTGCGGATATCCACCACCGTTCCCTGGCCCAATCCCAGCGAGGTGTTCGCGCTCACCATCGGCGGCACGGCGGTGCCGCTGATCCTGATCGCCATCATGACCTTCATCCTGATCAGCAGCAGCGGCACCATGGCGATGGCGGTCAACTTCGCCTACCGCCGCGAGCGCGTGAAATGCGCGGCGCTGATGCTGGCCACGGCAGCGCTGGGCGCGTGCTTCGTCGGCTTGCAGGCCTTCGAATGGACCCACCTGATCGTCGAGGAAGGGGTGCGGCCGTGGAGCAACCCGCTGGGCGCGCCGCAGTTCGGCTCGACCTTCTTCATGATCACCGGCTTTCACGGCCTGCACGTCAGCGCCGGGGTGATCTATCTGGCCACCGTCGCGCTCAAGGTGCTGGGCGGGCGCTACGAGAAGAGCGGCAACTACCAGATCGTGGAAATCGCCGGGCTGTACTGGCACTTCGTCGACCTGGTGTGGGTCTTCATCTTCGCCTTCTTCTACCTGTGGTGAGGTGACGCCATGGAACATACCTCCGGCCAGCAACACCCGATCGGCCTGTATCTGAAGGTATGGGGCCTGCTGTTCGTGCTCAGCACCCTGTCCTACCTGGTCGACTACTTCCATCTCCAGGGCTTGTTGCGCTGGTTCCTGATCGTGGCGTTCATGCTGCTGAAGGCGGGGCTGATCGTCAGCGTCTTCATGCACCTGCGCTGGGAGCGGCTGGCCTTGGTCTACGCCATCCTGATTCCCCCACTGTGCCTGCTGGTGCTGGTGGGGCTGATGCAGGCGGAGGCGAACTACACCTTCTCGACGCGCGGCGTGTTCTTCGGCCATGAGGCTGCGGTGGTGAATCACGTCAAGCCGAAGTGAAGGGACGACGCCTTTCGCGTCCCGAACAGACGGCCCCCCGCCGGATAGCGATTCCCGCGGGGGTTCAGGGTTGGCCGAAGACGCCGTGGCGGCGCTAGGCGGAAGGGTGCGGGCTGGTGGAACCGCGCACCAGCAGGCGGCCGGCCAGCACCACGCTGCGGATGCTGAGCCCGGGGTCGTCGAGCCGGCTCAGCAGCATCTCCATCGCGGTGCGGCCGATTTCGTACACCGGCTGCTCGATCACGGTCAGGCCGTTGCCGACCAGGCCGGTCCACACCTCGTTGTCAAAGCCCGCCAGCGCCAGGTCGTGGGGTGAGGACAACCCGGCGCGCTGCAGCGCACGCAGCGCCCCCAGCAGCAACAGGCCGTTGCTGGCGATCAGCGCGTCGGGACGCTGCTCTTCGGCCAACCATTGCGTCACCACCGCCTCGGCCGCCTCGGCGGTCGGCGCGATGAAGCGCCCCTCCCCGGCCAGGCCGTGCGCCGCCAGCGCCGCCTCGAAACCGGCGTGGCGCTCGGCGCCGGTGCTGCTGGTATTGCCGAACAGGCCGCCGATATGGCGATAGCCCTGCGCCACCAGGTGCTCCACCAGCTGCCGTGCCGCCAGCCGGTTGTCCAGCACCACGGCGTCGGCCTGCCCGGCCGGCCCGGCGCGGTCGATCATCACCACCGGGAAATCGTAGGCGTCGGGGCGCAGGCGGCGCGCGGTGTCGCGCGTCGGCGAGAAGATCACGCCGCTGACGCGCTCCTCCTCCATCAGTCGCAGGTACATCGCTTCCTTGTCGGCGTTCTCGTCGGTGTTGCACAGGATCACCCGCATGCCGGCCTGGTAGGCGGCATCCTCGACCGCGCGGCTGACGGCGGTGAAGAACGGGTTGCGGATATCCGACACGATCAGGCCGACGGTCTGGGTGTGCTGCGAACGCAGGCGGCGCGCCGACAGGTTGGGCCGGTAGCCCAGCTGCTTGGCGGCCTCTTCGACGCGGTGGCGCAGGGCCGCGCTGACCGGCCCGCTGCCCAATGCCCGCGAGACGGTGGCGACGGAGACGCCGGCGGCGGCGGCGACATCCTTGATTTTGGCGCTCATGGTGTCCTGATATCGATTTCCTGTATTGCGCCTGATCCTCGCTGAAATCGCGTCACTACGCAAGCCCCTTGTCTTGCCATGGTTGTCTCAAAAATGGCCACAGCCAAGGATTTCGCCATCGGTTGTTGGCATAAGACGATTGACAGCCAAAATGTAATCGATTTCAATTGCTGCACATCAATGATGAACCTGCCGCTGTCGGCACCCCCGGCTAAGCCCGTGCCGCAGCCCCCTGGACAGGTTTCAGGCAAAGAGTGAGGAGACACCATGCCACTACCGCTGATTCCGGCCGAACTGGTCCGGCTCGGAGCGAGCCCGGCCGACAAGAATGGCGCCATCGCCGAGGCAGGGCATTTGCTGGCGTCGGCCGGCTATATCGACCCGGCCTACATCGACAGCCTGCTGCGCCGTGAAACCGTCGCCAACACCTTCCTCGGCCATGGCGTCGCCATTCCGCACGGCATGATCGAAGACCGCTACCTGATCCGCCACACCGGCGTGGCGGTGCTGCAGATTCCGGGCGGCCTGGAATGGAACCCGGGACAGCGCGTGCACCTGGTGGTGGCCATCGCCGCCCAGTCGGACGAACACATCACCCTGCTGCGCCGCCTCACCCGCCTGCTGCAGGACGAAAAACAGCTGCAAACACTGTTCGGCACCAACGACCCGGCGCCGCTGCTGGCGGCGCTCGGCGAGGATGCCGTGGTGGCCGAAGCGGCCGTGGCCACGGTGGCCGACCACGAGCACCACTTCAGCTGGACCATGGAATACCCCAACGGCCTGCACGCCCGCCCCGCCACGCTGTGGGTGGAAACCGCGCGCCGCTTCGACGCCGACGTACTGGTGCGCAATCACCAGGAAAGCGCCGACTGCAAGAACCTGATCGGGCTGTTGCAGCTCGGCCTGCAGCACGGCCACGAGCTGCACGTGTCGGCCTCCGGCCCGGAAGCCGAGCAGGCGCTGGCCACGCTGCGCGACGTGATGACGCGCATCACCGCGCAGGAGCAGGCCGACGCCGCCGCCGCCGCGCTGAAACAGAAGAATGCCAACCGCCAGGGCTGGGCGCCGGCCGGCGCGCTGCCCTCGATCGGCGGCATCAGCGCGAGCCCGGGGCTCGCCATCGGCACCACGCGTCAATTGCGCGCACACGCCGTCGACGTGAAAGACCGTCCGGGCCAACTGATCGACGGCGGCGCCGAGCTGGAAGCCGCGCTCGTCGCCACCCGCGACGAACTCGAAGAACTGGCGCTCGACACCGCGCGCCGTCTCGGCACCGCCGAGGCCGGCATTTTCCGCGCCCAGGCCGAATTGCTGAACGACAGCGAGCTGATCACGCTGACCTGCCGCTTCATGGTGCAGCAGCACGGCGTGGCCTGGGCTTGGCACCAGGCGGTGGAGCAGCAGGCTGGGCGTCTGGCGGCGCTGGGCAGCCCGCTGTTGGCGGCGCGTGCCGCCGACCTGCGCGACGTCGGCCGCCGCGTGCTGGCCAAGCTCGACCCGAGCGCCGACACCGGCAGCAACGGCGTCAACGGCAACGGCGAGACCATCCTGATCGCCGCCGACCTAGCCCCATCCGACACCGCCACGCTGGATGTCACGCGCACCCTCGGCCTGTGCACCGCGCAGGGCGGCCCGACCTCGCACACCGCGATCCTGGCGCGCACCCTGGGCCTGCCGGCGCTGGTGGCCGGCGGCGCCGCGCTGCTCGACGTGCCGGACGGCACCACCGTGATCCTGGACGGCCACGGCGGCCGGCTCTACCTCGACCCGTCCGCCGAAGACCCGGCCTCTGCACGACGCTGGCTGGCCGAGCAGCAGGAGCGCGACGCGCGCCAGGCCGCCGACCGCGCGCTGCCGGCGCAGACCCGCGACGGCCACCGCGTCGAGATCGCCGCCAACGTCAACCGCCCGGAAAAAGTCGCCGAGGCGCTCACCGCCGGCGCCGAGGGCGTCGGGCTGATGCGCACCGAATTCTTGTTCCTGGAGCGCGATACCGCGCCAGACGAGGAAGAGCAGTACGCCACCTACCGCGCCATGATCGAGGCGCTGCAAGGCCGTACCCTGATCATCCGTGCGCTCGATATCGGCGGCGACAAGCAGGTGCCCTACCTCGACCTGCCGCGTGAAGAGAACCCGTTCCTCGGCGTGCGCGGCGCGCGCCTGCAACTGCGGCGCGCCGATCTGCTCGAGCCGCAGTTGCGCGCGCTGTACCGCGCCGCGGCGCACGGCCCGATGTCGATCATGTTCCCGATGGTGACCTCGCTGGACGAAGTACGCACGCTGCGCGCCCACTGCGAGCGGGTGCGCCAGGAACTTAACGCGCCGCAGGTGCCGCTGGGCATCATGGTGGAAGTGCCGGCGGTGGCGACCATGGCCGACAGGCTGGCCGAACACGTCGATTTCTTCTCCATCGGCACCAACGACCTCACCCAGTACGTGCTGGCGATCGACCGTCAGCACCCGGAACTGGCGCGCGAGGCCGACAGCCTGCACCCGGCGGTATTGCGCCTGATCCAGCAGACCGTGGACGGCGCGCGCCGCCGCCAGGTGTGGGTCGGCGTGTGCGGTGGCCTGGCCGGCGACCCGCTCGGCGCCGCCATCCTCACCGGCATCGGCGTGCACGAGCTGTCGATGAGCCCGCGCGACATCCCGGCGGTCAAGGCGCGCCTGCGCGCCGCCACCCACAGCACCCTGCTGGAGCTGGCGCGCCAGGCCCTCGAGTGCGACAGCGCCGCCGACGTGCGCGCGCTGGAAGGAGACGCGGCATGACCCGCCCCATCGTCACCGTCACGCTCAACCCGGCGATCGACCAGACCGTGATGCTGGACCAGCTCCAGCCGGGCGCGGTCAACGTGGCGCGCTCGTCGCAGATCAACGCCGGCGGCAAGGGCGTGAACGTCGCCAGCTGCCTGGCCGACTGGGCGATTCCGGTGATCGCCACCGGCATTCTCGGCCGCGACAACGCCACCGCGTTCGAGCAGCTGTTCGCCGACAAGGGCATCAACGACCGCTTCGTTCGTCACGACGGCGCCACCCGCGTCAACATCAAGCTGGTGGACGGCTCGGACCGCAGCACCACCGACGTCAACCTGCCGGCCGAGCCGGTGGCGCGCGCCACCTTCGAGGCGCTGCTGCAGCAGCTCGACGACCTGGCCGAACCGGGGCGCTGCTTCGTGCTGGCGGGCAGCCTGCCCGCCGGGCTGGGCGACGACTGCTACGCCGTGCTGATCGGCCGCCTGCGCCAGTACGGCGCGCACGTGGTGCTCGACAGCAGCGGCGCCGCGCTGGCCGCGGCGCTGGCCGACGGCGTGGCCACCCTGCCCGCCTGCATCAAGCCCAACCGCCACGAACTGGAACAGCTGGTCGGCCGCGAGCTGGCGACGCTGGACGAAGTGGGCGAAGAAGTGGCCCGGCTGCGCGCGCGCGGCATCGCCGAAGTGGTGGTGTCGCTGGGCGAGGACGGCGCGCTGTTCGCCGGCAGCGAGGGCGTCTGGCTGGCCCGTCCGCCCAAGGTGGCGCTGACCAGTACCGTGGGCGCCGGCGACGCGCTGGTGGCCGGCCTGATCGCCGCCCGCTACGGCGGACGCAGCGCCCCGGACGCCGCGCGGCTGGCGGTGGCGTTTGCCGCCGGCAAGCTGGCGCAGGTCGGCCCGCACCTGCCGGCCGCCGCCGAGGTGGAAGCGCTGGCGGCCCGCGTCGATCTGGCGCAACTGGTGGCCTAGCCCCACCCGATTACACGGCAGCACGATAACTACGCGGGCTACAACGCCCCGAGATGGAGGAGACACAGATGGCACACCTACTGGCAGTGGTATCCTGCCCCGAACGCACCACCCACACCCTGCTCGCCGGCGAGGCGCTGCGCCACGGCGCCGAGCGCCTGGGCCACCGCATCGAGGTCGAAACGCGCAGCACGCACGGCGTGCAGGCGCGCCTGTCCGACGAACTGATCCAGCGCGCCGACGCCATCGTGCTGGTCGGCGAAGGCGAAGCCGAGTCCGAGCGCTTCGCCCTGCGCGGCTGCCACGTCGCCACGCTGGAAGCGGTGCTGGCCGACGCCGACGGCGTCATCGCCAGCGCGCTGCAGGATTCCGCCGCGCCGCAAAGCGCCGAGCCGGCCGCCCCCGCGCAAGCCGCCAGCGCCGCGCTCGAGATCGTCGCCATCACCTCCTGCCCCACCGGCATCGCCCACACCTTCATGGCGGCCGAGGGCCTGACCCAGGGAGCGAAACAGCTGGGCCACCGCGTCAAGGTCGAGACCCAGGGCTCGGTCGGGGCGCAGAACACCCTGAGCGCGGACGAGATCCGCCGCGCCGACCTCGTCATCATCGCCGCCGACACCCAGGTCGACACCAGCCGCTTCGCCGGCAAGCGCCTGTTCCAGAGCAGCACCAAGGCCGCCATCCACGACGGCGCCGCGCTGGTGAAGCGCGCCATCGCCGAGGCCACCGAGCACGCCTCGGCCAAGGCCGCCGGCAGCACCGCCCAGGCCGCGCCGGCCGAGGCCGCCAAGGCTCAGCGCACCGGTGCCTACAAGCACCTGATGACCGGGGTGTCGTTCATGCTGCCGTTCGTGGTGGCGGGCGGCATCCTGATCGCCATCGCCTTCGCGCTGGGCGGCATCTACGCCTTCGACGACGCCCACAAGGGCACGCTGGCCTGGGCCTTGTTCCAGATCGGCGCCAAGTCGGCATTCGCGCTGATGGTGCCGGCGCTGGCGGGCTACATCTCCTACTCCATCGCCGACCGCCCGGGCATCACTCCGGGCATGGTGGGCGGCATGCTGGCCGCGAGCCTCGGCTCGGGCTTCCTCGGCGGCATCATCGCCGGCTTCATCGCCGGCTACGGCACCGACTGGCTCAACCGCCACATCAAGCTCGGCCGCAACCTCGACGGCCTCAAGCCGGTGCTGATCCTGCCGGTACTGGGCTCGCTCCTGGTCGGCCTGCTGATGATCTACGTGGTGGGCAACCCGGTAGCGTCCGCGCTCGCCGTGCTCACCGAGTGGCTCAAGGGCATGCAGGGCAGCAGCGCGCTGCTGCTGGGCGCACTGCTGGGCGCGATGATGGCGTTCGACATGGGCGGCCCGCTCAACAAGGCGGCCTACGCCTTCAGCACCGGCCTGATCGCGAGCCGGGTGTACACCCCGATGGCCGCGGTGATGGCCGCCGGCATGACCCCGCCGCTGGGCATCGCGCTGGCCACCATGCTGTTCCGTGACCGCTTCACCGCCGACGAACACGAAGCCGGCAAGGCCGCCGGCGTGCTCGGCATCTCCTTCATCACCGAAGGCGCCATCCCGTTCGCGGCGCGCGACCCGCTGCGCGTGATCCCGGCCCTGATCGCCGGCTCGGCCCTGACCGGGGCGATCTCGATGTCCTCCGGCGCCGAGCTGAAGGTCCCGCACGGCGGCATCTTCGTGCTGCCGATCCCCAACGCCGTGAGCCACCTGGGCATGTACCTGGTGGCGCTGGTGGCCGGCACCGTCACCACCGCGGTCCTGCTGCGCCTGCTGAAAAAACCGCTGCAAGCCTGATCCGGTCTACCCGACCACCCCGCCCTCCCGACCCGGCCCAGCCGGGCCGCGGGCGGCGGGGCCCGGCTGCGGCCTTTTTTTCGGCCAACCCTGTAATCAAACTACATTTATTTCGCATCGACAGGGCACCCACGCGGGCGCCCGGGGGAGAACTTCGCCCAAAAACCCGGCTGACGCGCCAAGCACGCGGCGCGTCGATGCCATCACCTTGTAGCAAAAGTACGTTCAGCTGTAGCACCACACACAACACACGACACGGAGACACACCATGAACCTTCGCTACACCGTCCTGACCGCCGCCGTACTGGCCGGCCTCGCCGCCCCCTCCTTCGCCGCCCGTCCGCTGAAATCGGTCGGCGTCGCCGTGGGCGACCTCGCCAATCCGTTCTTCGTCGCCATCGGCAAGGGAGCCGAGGATGCCGCCAAGAAGATCGGCGGCCCCGGCGTCAAGGTCACCACCGTTTCCAGCAAGTACGACCTCAACACCCAGGTCGGCCAGATCGAGAACTTCATCGCCAACAAGGTGGACGTGATCCTGGTCAACGCCTCCGACCCCATGGGCATCGAGCCGGTGCTGAAGAAGGCCCGTGCCGCCGGCATCGCCGTGGTGGCGGTGGACGTCGGCGCGGTCGGCGCCGACGCCACGGTGATGTCCGACAACGCCATGGCCGGCGCGGAATCCTGCAAGTTCATGGCGCAACAGCTGGGCGGCAGGGGCAACGTGGTGATCGTCAACGGCCCGCCGGTGACCGCCGTCAGCGCGCGCGTGGCCGGCTGCAAGAAGGTGCTCGGCAACTACCCGGGCATCAAGCTGCTGTCGGACAACCAGGACGCCCACGGCAGCCGCGACGGCGGCATGGAAACCATGGCCAACCTGCTGACCGCGCACAAGAAGATCGACGCCGTGTTCGCCATCAACGACCCGACTGGCATCGGCGCCGAGCTGGCGGTGAAGCAGGCGGGGCGCAGCGACGTGAAGCTGATCGCCGCCGTGGACGGCGCCCCGGACGCCGAGAAGGCGCTCAAGGACAAGAAGAGCCTGTTCGCCGTCTCGGCCGCGCAGAACCCGTACACCATGGCCACGATGGCGGTGCAGATCGGCTACGACATCCTCAACGGCAAGCGCCCGGCCAAGAGCCAGGTCCTGCTGCCGACCCCGGCCGTGACCAAGGCCAACGTCGCCAGCTACACCGGCTGGACCCAGCACTGAGCCCCGGCACGCGCCGCGGCGGCCTGCCCGCCGTGGCGTGAACCGGCCCCGAGCAACGCGGAGGGGAGCCTTCCCCTCCGCCGTCATCCCGCGGGATGAACAGGAGTCCTCATGAGCTCAATCGCATTGGAAATGATGGGCATCGGCAAGCGCTTCGGCGCCAACAAGGCGCTGGACCAGGTCCGGCTCACCGCCTACCGCCACGAGGTGCTGGCGCTGATGGGCGAGAACGGCGCAGGCAAGAGCACGCTGATGAAGATTCTGTCCGGCGTCTACCAGCCGGACGAGGGCGAAATCCGGCTGGACGGCAAGCCGGTGCGCATCGCCTCGCCCGCCGACGCGCGCGCCGCCGGCATCAACCTGATCTACCAGGAACTGGCGGTCGCGCCCAACCTCACCGTGACCGAGAACATCTTCATGGGCGCCGAGCCGCGTGCCCGCTTCGGCCGCATCGATCACGACGCCATGAACCGCCGCGCCGAGGAAGTGCTGGCACGGCTGGGCGCGCGCTTTTCGGCCGACACCCCGGCGCACCGCCTGGGCATCGCCGACCAACAGCAGGTGGAGATCGCCCGCGCCCTGATCCACGACAGCCGCGTGCTGATCCTGGACGAGCCCACCGCCGCGTTGTCCGACCGAGAAAGCGAGCGGCTGTTCGAGGTGATCCACCAGCTGCGCGACGACGGCATCGCGCTGATCTACATCAGCCACCGCATGGAAGAGGTCAACCGCCTGGCCGACCGCATCGCCGTGCTGCGCGACGGCAGCTACGTCGGCAGCATGACGCGCGCCGAGAGCACGCCGCAGAAGGTGGTGCAGATGATGGTCGGGCGGCCGCTCGACGACTTCTACCAGCACAAGAGCGAGGCCGGCGCAGGGCCGGTGCGGCTCGAGGTGCAGGACCTGGGCAGCCACCGGGTGCGCCCGGCCTCGCTCAAGGTGCGCGCCGGCGAGGTGCTGGGACTGGCCGGGCTGGTCGGCGCCGGGCGCACCGAGCTCGCGCGCCTGATCTTCGGCGCCGACGCCAGGACCAGCGGGCGCATCCTGCTCGACGGGCGCGAGGTGGCCATCCGCGAGCCGCTCGACGCCATCCGCCTCGGCATCGGCTACCTGCCGGAAGACCGCAAGGGCCAGGGCCTGTTTCTGCAGCTCTCGGCCACCGCCAACACCACCATGAACGTGCTGGGGCGCCACGCGCGCGCCGGCGTGCTCGACCACCCGGCGCTGAAGAAGCTGACGCAGCAGGCCATCGACCGGCTCGCGGTGAAAGTCTCCGGCACCGAGGGCATCGTCGGCGGGCTCTCCGGCGGCAACCAGCAGAAGCTGCTCCTGGCGCGCTGGCTGGCGATCAAGCCCAAGGTGCTGATCCTCGACGAGCCCACGCGCGGCGTCGACATCGGCGCCAAGGTGGAGATCTACCGCATCGTCCACGAACTCGCGGCGCAGGGCGTGGCGGTGATCTGCATCTCCAGCGAGCTGCCCGAAGTGATCGGGCTGTGCCACCGCGTGCTGGTGATGCGCGAAGGCAGTCTCGCCGGCGAGCTCGCGGGCGAGGCCGTGACCCAGGAAGCCATCATGACGCTCGCCACCCACGAGGCGGCCTGACACACAAGACACATCAAGGAGACAAGCGATGACTACTTCGAGCCCGAATTCCCCGGCCGGCCTGCTCGCCGCGCCGAAACCGGCCGGCTTCAGCCTGGGCCGGCTCTACAGCAAGGTCGGCATGCTGCCGGTACTGGTCGTGCTGTACGCCGCCTTCTATCTGCTCACGCTGCACTTCAGCGAGGACGGCAGCACCAACTTCATCACGGTAGACAACAGCCTCAACATCCTGCGCCAGACCTCGATCAACCTGGTGCTGGCCTCGGGCATGACCTTCGTCATCCTCACCGCCGGCATCGACTTGTCGGTGGGCTCGATGCTGGCGGTGGCGGCGGTGCTGGGCATGCTCACCTCGCTGCCCGGCCACGCCCCGCTGCTGGCCCTGCCCGCCTTCATCGTGGCCGGCCCGGCAATGGGCGTGCTCAACGGCTCGATGGTGGCCATGCTCGGCATCAACCCCTTCGTGGTGACGCTGGGCACCATGACCGCGCTGCGCGGCGCGGCCTACCTGTTCGCCGACGGCACCACGGTGCTCAACAGCGACATCCCGAGCTTCGAGTGGATCGGCAACGGCAACCTGTTCGCCATCCCCTGGCTGGTCTGGCTCGCCGCCGCCGTGGTGATGGCCTCGTGGTTCGTTCTCAAGCGCACCGTCCTCGGCCTGCACATCTACGCGGTGGGCGGCAACCCGCAGGCGGCGCGGCTCACCGGCATCAAGGTGAACCGGGTGCTGCTGTTCGTGTATTCGATCAGCGGCCTGTTCGCGGGTCTCGCCGGCGCCATGTCGGCCAGCCGCCTGTACGGCGCCAACGGCAACTGGGGCACCGGCTACGAGCTCGACGCCATCGCCGCCGTGGTGCTGGGCGGCACCAGCCTGATGGGCGGGGTCGGCTCGATCTGGGGCACCGTGGTCGGCGCGCTGATCATCGGCGTGATGAACAACGGCCTGACCATCCTCGGCGTGTCGTCGTTCTGGCAGTACGTGGCCAAGGGCGCGGTGATCGTGCTGGCGGTGATGCTGGACAAGTGGCGCCAGAAACAAAGCGGCCTCAACTGATTCGATGTGGAGTAAGGATATGACGAAGCCACTGCCCCGCGTGGTCGTGTTCGGTGAGGCGCTCACCGACTTTCTGCAAACCGCCCCCGGCGTCTGGGCGAGCCGCGTCGGCGGCGCCTGCTGGAACGTGGCGCGCGCCGTCGCCGCCCTGGGCGTGCCGGCGGCCTTCGCCGGCGCGGTGAGCGAGGATGATCTGGGCGACGAGTTGGCCGAAGCGACCCTGGCCATCGGGCTCGATGCGCGCTTTCTGCAGCGCGCCGCCAAGCCGCCGTTCCTGGCGCTGGTGCCGTCGCAGCATCCGCCGCGCTACTTCTTCGCCGGCGGCGATTCGGCCGACCTGGCGTTCGACCCCGCGCGCCTGCCGCCGGGCTGGCTGGAGGCGGCCGAGGTGGTCCACTTCGGCTCCATCAGCCTGGCGCGCGCGCCGCTGGCGAGCCGGCTGCTGGAAGTTGCCCGCGCCGCGCGCGCCGCCGGCAAGCGCATCACCTTCGACCCCAACTGGCGCAACCTGATGGACGACGCTTACCGCGCCACCTTCGAGGAAATGGTCCGCCTCGCCAGCGACGTCAAGGTCTCCGACGAAGACCTGGCGCAGCTGCTGCCCGAGTGCAGCACCGAGGCCGCGCTCGCCACCCTGCTCGACTGGAACCCCACGCTGCGCATCCTCTACACCGAGGGCGCCGAGGGCCTGCGCCTGCTCACCGCGCAGCAGGCGACGCACCAGCCGGCCGTCAAGGTGACGGTGGCCGATACCGTCGGCGCCGGCGACGCCAGCCCGGCGGGCTGGATCGTGGCCACGCTGGATGAGCCCGCCACGGCGGCCGCGCTGCACTTCGCCGCCGCCACCGCGGCCGCCGCCTGCCAGCGCGCCGGCGCCCACCCGCCCAGCCGCGCCGAAGTGGACGCGCTGTTGAGCCGACGCGAGGCTCCGCACGCCTCGCCCCACCCCGACCTAGCCCTGTGAGAACCGCCATGTACGCTGCGATCGCCTCCGATCTCGACGGCACCCTGCTGGATGCCCGCGAGACCATCACGCCGTTCACCGCCGCCACCCTGCGCGCCGCCGCCGCGCGCGGCGTGCACCTGATCATCGCCACCGGCCGCCACGTGCTCGACGTGCGGGGCCTGATCGACGGACTGGAACTGCCGATCAGCCTGATCACCTCGAACGGCGCGCGCGTGCACGGCAGCGACGGCGCCCTGCTCCACGCCGACGACGTGCCGGCTGAGCACGTGCGCGCGCTGCTGCAGCCGGACCTAGCGCACGGCACCCGCCTCAGCCTGTACCTGGACGAGGGCGGGCTGTGCTGCCTGCACGACGGCTACGTCCACCGCGACGCCGAGACCGGCTTTTCCAAGCAGTGCGACGACCTGTCGCAACACTCCGGCGAGGGCGTGGCGAAGCTGATGTACACCGCGCCGCCGACACGCCTGGCCGAGATCGAGGCGGCAATCCGCCAGCGTTTCGGCAGCGCGCTGGCGCTGACCTACTCGCGCCCCGACTACCTGGAAGTGATGGCCACCGGCGTCAGCAAGGGCCGCGCGCTGACGCGCCTGCTGGCACGCCTGGGCGTGGCGCCGGAACGCTGCGCCGCGTTCGGCGATGGCCTCAACGACGTCGAGATGCTGCAAAGCGTCGGCCATCCGTTCCGCATGGCCAACGCCAGCCCGCGCCTGTCCGCGCTGCTGCCCGAGGTGGCCGAGGCCGGCCACCACGACGAGGCCGGCGTGGCGCGCCAGATCAGCCTGGCGCTGGGGCTGGCCGTGCCGGAAGTGTGAACGCCCCACTGACCGAATGGCCGCAAAGAGCCTGTTCGTCAGTCTGGCAAAGAAGAACCTGTTCACGATCTCGCGAGCTAGAGCGAGACAAGGCAAAAACGGCTGAGGAAGCAGAGTTTACAAGCGGTAAATGAGCATTCCGAAGGCGGTTTTAACGCCGTATCGCCGAAGCGAAGCAGCTCGTAAACAGGTTCGAAGAAGCGACGGGTGAGAACCCATCGTATGCAGTGCCTTTTCTAATAAGAGCAGAGGAGAAAGATGAAAACCAAAACCATGAACGTGAAAAACGTCGCGCTGGTTTCTGCCGTGCTGTCGCTGTTTTCCGGCGCCGCGCTGGCGGACGTCAGCATCATCGGCAAGATGGAAGCCGGCGTGCAGCGCAAGAGCAACGTCGACGGCACCCATGTCAACGGCGTCAAGGACTTCGGCTCCGAAATCGACTTCGTCGGCAGCGAGGACCTCGGCGACGGTCTCAAGGCCATCTGGCAGATGAACAACAACGTGCACCTCGACGGCGGCCAGGCCGGCGATACCTTCGCTTCCGGCGACACCTTCGTCGGCCTGTCGGGAGGCTTCGGCGCGGTCAAGCTGGGGCACGGCATCGACGCCTACGGCGAGGGTTACTGGAAGGCCAACTTCTTCGACCTGGGCGACCACGGTCCGGACCGCGGCGTCGGCGGCGTGCTGGGGCTGAGCGACGCCGGCAACTCGAAAGGCGCGGTCAAGTACGAGACGCCCAAGTTCGGCCAGTTCAACGCCGCCGCCAGCTGGGCAGCCGGCGAGAAGGGCTCGGGCAGCGCCGCCGGCAACGCCTGGGCGCTGGGCGCCAACTTCGAAGGCGCCAGTTACGGCCTGCACGCCGGCTATCAGCGCCAGGACCTGGTCAACAACGCCTCGGCCCCTTACGTCAACGTCGGCCATGCCGACGATTGGGTGGCGGCCGGCAAGGTCACTCCGCTGCAGGGGCTGACGCTGGCGGCGGAATACAACCACTCCCGGCTCTCGGCCACCACGCCGGGGGCGCTCACCGGCAGCAGCACGTCCTTCGTCGTGCCGGCCGATCCGGTCGCCATGAAGAGCCTGATGCTGCTGGCCGAGTACAAGCCGGATCGTCTGGCGCTGCGCGCTTCGGTGCTGCGCACCGACAACTACCAGTACGTCAGCGACAAGCGCCGCAACGAGTTCGTGCTGGGCACCAGCTACGACCTCTCCAAGCGCACCGCCCTGCTGGCGGAATACCTGCGCAGCAAGGTCAGCAGCGATGACCGCGCCAGCAGCGAGCTGGTGATCGGCCTGCACCACGGCTTCTAAAACCGCGAAAACCCGGGGCGGCGCGAGCGCCGGCCCGGGTTGTCAGACCCTGTTTATCCGACTCGTGTCGAAACGTCCAAATTCAAGGAGCGTACCGTGAGCAAGCTCACCCAACTGCCGGCCTGGCGCACCCTGTGGAACCACTTTTCGCGCGCGCGCGACTGGCACATGCGCGAGCTGTTCGCCGCCGATCCCGAGCGCGCCGAACGCTACTGGCTGCAAGCCGAAGGGCTGACGCTCGACTACTCCAAGAACCGCATCAGCGACCAGACCCTGACCCTGCTGCTGCAGTTGGCCGAAGAAGCCGGCCTGCCGGAGCAGATCGAGGCCATGTTCCACGGCGACAAGATCAACGTCACCGAGAGCCGCGCCGTGCTGCACGTGGCGCTGCGCAACCGCGCCGACACCCCGATCCTGGTCGACGGCGAAGACGTCATGCCCAAGGTCAACCGCGTGCTGGAGCGCATGGGCCGTTTCGCCCACGCCGTGCGCTCCGGCGAGTGGCTGGGCTACACGCGCCAGCCGATCACCGACATCGTCAACATCGGCATCGGCGGCTCCGACCTCGGCCCGCTCATGGTGTGCCGGGCGCTGCGCCCGTACGCGCATCCGCGCATGAACATGCACTTCGTCTCCAACGTCGACAGCTCGCAGCTCAAGGAGACCCTCAAGCGCGTGCACCCCGAGACCACGCTGTTCGTGATCGAGTCGAAGACCTTCACCACGCAGGAAACCCTGACCAACGCCCTGACCGCGCGCGAATGGTTCGTTGCCCGCGCGCGCGACGAGAAGGCGGTGGCCAAGCACTTCGTCGCGGTCTCCACCAACAAGCAGGCGGTGGCCGAGTTCGGCATCGATCCGGCCAACATGTTCGAATTCTGGGACTGGGTGGGCGGCCGCTTCAGCCTGTGGTCGGCGATCGGCCTGCCGATCATGCTCTACCTGGGCGAGGAGAGCTTCCTCGAGCTGCTGGAAGGCGCGCACGGCATGGACCAGCATTTCCGCAACGCGCCGCTGGCCGCCAACATGCCGGTGATCCTGGCGCTGATCGGCATCTGGTACATCAATTTCTACGGCGGCGGCAGCCACGTCATCGCGCCGTACGACCAGTACCTGCACCGCCTGCCGGCCTTCATCCAGCAGCTCGACATGGAGTCCAACGGCAAGCAGACCCTGCGCGACGGCCAGCCGGTGGACTTCGAGACCGCGCCGATCATCTGGGGCGAGACCGGTATCAACGGCCAGCACGCCTTCTTCCAGCTGCTGCACCAGGGCACCCACACCTCGCCGATCGACCTGATCGCCTCGCTGGAGAACTGCAGCTCGCTGCCCGGCCACCACGAGATCCTGCTCGCCAACCTGTTCGCCCAGGCCGAGGCCTTCATGCGCGGCAAGACCGCCGACGAGGTGCGCGCCGAGCTGACGGCGCAGGGGCTCGAGGGCGAGGCGCTGGAAAAGCTGGTGCCGCACAAGGTGTTCGGCGGCAACCGCCCCACCAACACCCTGCTGATGAGCCGGCTCGATCCGCGCCACCTCGGCGCGCTGATCGCGCTCTACGAGCACAAGATCTTCGTGCAGGGCGCGATCTGGGGCATCAACAGCTTCGACCAGTGGGGGGTGGAACTGGGCAAGCAGCTCGCCAAGACCATTCACGCCGAGCTCGCCGGCAAGCGCGGCCCGGCCCAGCACGACAGTTCGACCGCCAAGCTGATCGCGTTCTACCGCCAGGTCAACGGCGCCGAGCCGGCCCTGCCCCGGCGCCGGTGAAGCCCAGCCGAGGCGCAGCCGCAGGAAGCCTGAGCCAGCGTCAGCCAGCACCGCGACGATCAACGCGTGGTCCTCGCGCTGCGGCAGGCCGGACACGGTGACGGCGCCGATGCAGCCGCTGCCCGTCAGTCGCAACGGGAAGCTGCCGCCGTGCGCGGCGTAGTCGCGCGTGGCAAGACCCAGCTTGGCTTCCAGCGTCTGGCCGTCGCGCTGCAGCGCGAGCCCCACGGCGTAGGAGCTCTTGTGCGTCAGCTCGACTAGGTTGCGCTTGCGCCGCGCCCAGTCGGCGTTGAGCGGCGTCGTCCCCGCCATCGCGTGCAAAAAGACGGTCTCGCCGGCGAGGCGGATCTCGAGCGCCAGCGCGGCGTGGCGCGCCTCGGCGGCGGCCTTCAGGCGGCAGCCCAGCTCCCAGGCGCTGGCGTGGTCGAAATGGCCGAACTGCAGCCGCCGTTCCTGCAGGGCGATGCGGGCGAGATCGGCGTCGACATCAAACTGACTCATGCGACGGCCTCCTCGGCGGCGAACGGCACTTCCTCCCCTCGGCGGCGCTCCGGCAGCCGGCCTCGATCACGCGCATCACGGCGATGGCGTCGGCGGCCGGCACCGGGTTGGCCGCACCGTGCCGGATGGCGTCGCGCAGCGCCACGTAGTAGGCGGGGTAGTCGCCGAGCCGCGTCGGCACGCGCTCGTGGCAGGGCTGACCGTCGTGCCATACCGTGAGGATGCCGTCGCGCTCGTCGCGACCCCAGTCGGCGGCGGGCGGAAACCGGCCGGCCTTGAGCGCGGCTTCCTGCTCGTCCAGGCCGTGCTTGAGGTAGCTCGCCGCGGTGCCGTGCACGGCGAAACGCGCCCCCGGCTCGGCGGTCAGCGTGCTGGCGTGCAGGATCACCTGCAGGCGCTCGTAGCGCAGCAGGGCGTGGAAGTAGTCGTCCACCTCGGCGCCGTCGCGCAGCGTGGTGCGCGTCAGCGCAATGCCCAAAGGTTGGCCGAACAACTGCAGCGCCTGGTCCACCAGGTGCGGCCCCAGGTCGTACCACAGCCCGGAGCCGGCGCTCGCCGCGCTCTCGCGCCAGCGCTGCGGCACCTCGGGACGGTAGCGGTCGAAGTGCGACTCGAACTGCACCACGCGGCCCAGCCGGCCCTCGTCGAGCAGCGCCTTCAGCGTCAGGAAGTCGGCGTCCCAGCGCCGGTTGTGGAACACCGACAGCACGCGCCCGGTATCCCGCGCCAGGGCCTCCAGCTCGCAGCCCTCGGCCACGGTGACGGTGAACGGCTTGTCCACCACCACGTGCTTGCCCGCCAGCAGCGCGGCGCGCACCAGCGCATGGTGGGTTTCGTTCGGGGTCGGGATGACGACGAGGTCGATGTCGGCGCGCGCGAACAACGCCTCGGGCGTGGCTTCAACGTCGAGCGACGGACGCTCGGCGCGCACCTGATCCGGCCGGCGGCTGGCAGCGGCGACCAGCTCAAGGCCGGGGGTGGCGGCAATCAGCGGAGCGTGAAAGGTCTTGGCGGCGCTACCGTAGCCGACCAGGCCGACACGAAGGGGATGGGACATGGGCTAGTCCTTGCAAAAACAGAAACCCTGCCGTGTTCGGCAGGGTTGCGGAAAAGGCCCTCCAGGCTGGCTTCGGCCAACCTGGAGCACTGTCCATATTTCTCAGAAGTGGCTCGCAAAGCGTTACGAGCGGTCGTCAGCGAGGGGCGGCTGGAGCACAGGAACCGGAATGGACACGGAGTCCATGAGGATTCCGAATCGCTGAGCAAATCTCTGCAAGCCAATCTACGATTGGCTTAGCGATAGATTTGCACGCAGTCCACCCAGCCCGAGATCACGACCGCGCAGTAGCTTTACGAGCTACTTCACAGAATGAAGCGCGTATTGATGAAATTACTCTCGTTCGACAGCACGATCGCATCCAGCAGCTTCTTGCTCGCCTCGGTCTCCTTCGCCGCCACCATCGAGCGGATCGAGAACGCGCGCAGCGCGTCGTGCACCGACAGCGTGCCCTCCGCCGAGTCCTTGCGCCCGGCGAACGGGAACACGTCCGGGCCGCGCTGGCACTGGCAGTTGATGTTGACACGGCAGACCTGATTCACCAGCGGGTCGACCAGCTCGGCGATCTGGTGCGGGTTGCTGCCGAACAGGCTCACCTGCTGGCCGTAGTCCGAGCTGATCACGTAGTCCAGCGCGTCCTCGATATCCTCGAACGGCGCCACCGGGATCACCGGACCGAACTGCTCCTCGCGATAGAGCTTCATACCTTCCTTGACCGGGAACACCACCGCCGGGTGGAACAGCGTCTCGGCCACGCTGCCGCCGCCCTCGTTGATCACGCGCGCGCCCTGGGCCTTGGCGTCCTCGACGCATTCGGTCAGGTAGCGGCACTTCTCCTGGTCCGGCAGCGGCGTCACCATCACGCCCTTTTCCCACGGCATGCCGACCTTGAGCGCGTTCACCGCCTCGCTGAAGCGGCGCAGGAAGGCTTCGGCGATGGACTGGTGCACCAGGATCATCTTGATCGCGGTGCAGCGCTGGCCGTTGAACGACAGCGAACCGGCGATGCATTCCTTCACCGCCAGCTCGAGGTCGGCATCCGGCAGGATGATGGCGGCGTTCTTGGCATCGAGCCCCAGCACCGCGCGCAGGCGGTTGGATTTCGGGTGCGCCTTCTTGAGCTGGTCGGCGACGCGGCTGGAGCCGATCAGCGCCAGCACGTTGATCTTGCCGCTGTTCATCAGGTAGGGCACCAGCTCCGAACCCTTGCCGTACACGGTGTTGATCACCCCGGCTGGGAAGGCGCTGCGGAACGCCTCCAGCATCGGGTAGTACAGCAGCGTGCCGAACTTCGGCGGCTTCAGCAGCACCACGTTGCCCATGATCAGGGCAGGGATCAGCGTGGTGAAGGTCTCGTTCATCGGGTAGTTGTACGGCCCGAGGCACAGCGTGATGCCGAGCGGCGAGCGGCGGATCTGG
Organism: Pseudogulbenkiania sp. AW2-16; assembly: GCF_056824575.1. Classification (NCBI taxonomy): domain Bacteria; kingdom Pseudomonadati; phylum Pseudomonadota; class Betaproteobacteria; order Neisseriales; family Chromobacteriaceae; genus Pseudogulbenkiania; species Pseudogulbenkiania sp. AW2-16. The sequence goes on from NZ_CP157668.1 coordinate 4,163,047, forward strand.
CCGATGGTGCCGTCGACGATCTGGAAGCGCGAGTTGTCGTTGTCGAGCTTCTTCAGCGCGTCGATGGTGTCCTTGATGTAGACGATGGTGCGGTCGAATTCCTTCTCGGAGTCGGGCAGGCTCTTGCCGATCTCCCACATGATCAGGTTCACGATCTCGCGGCGCTTGGCGAGGATCTGGCGCGTGAATTCCTCGACGCAGCCGATGCGCTCCGCCACCGACATGGTCGGCCAGGCGCCGCGGCCGTTGTCGTAGGCGGCCACCGCGGCGGCCAGGGCTTCGTCGGCCTCTTCCTTGCCGGTGACCGGGATGCTACCGAGCTCGACGCGGGCCAGCTCGCCGTTGTCCTGGCGGGTGTAGACCGGCGACAGCACGGCGCGCGTCTCGCCGTGCCACATCTTGAGCTGGCCGTTCACCAGCAGCGTGCGCTGGTGCAGCGGGGCGAGAATCTGGCAGTCGGCCGGAACGGCGCTCTCGGCGGGGAACAGGGCGTGCAGTTGTTCGATGGTGTTCACTCTCGATGTCCTTTGTGTGTGCAGTGTGTGAGAACCTGCTCACGATCTGTCGCGAGCAGGTTCTGAGCGGTCGGGGCTCAGCCGCGATCCGTCTTCGCGCCTATTCCGGCCAGACCACGCGCAGCAGATTGGTCGAACCCGGCGTGCCGAACGGGATGCCCGCCACCACGATCAGCGGCCGGCCCGGCTGGTAGTAGCCGGTGTTCTTGGCGGCGGCGCTGGCCTTCTCCACCATGTCCTCGACGTTCTTGGCGTCCTCGGTGGCGTACGAGGTCACCCCCCACAGCAGCGCCAGCTGGCGCGCCACGGTGCGGTTCGGCGTCAGGCTCAGGATCGGCGAGGCCGGGCGTTCATGCGCGACGCGGAAGGCGGTGGCGCCCGAGGTGGTGTAGGTGATGGTGGCGCCCACCGGCAGCACCCCGGCCACGCTGTGGATCGCCGCGCCGATGGCGTCGGTGGAGTTGGCCTGGTGGCGCGTGGTCACCGCCTGCATCAGCTGGCGCTGCAGCGGGTCGCCCTCGGTGTGGTGGATGATGCGCTGCATCATCGAAACCGCCTCGACCGGGTAGTGGCCGGCGGCGGATTCCGCCGACAGCATCACGGCGTCGACGCCGTCGTACACCGCGGTGGCGACGTCGGAGGCCTCGGCGCGGGTCGGCGCCGGCGCCTTGATCATCGACTCCAGCATCTGGGTGGCGACCACCACCGGCTTGCCGGCCTCGCGGCACAGCCGCACGATGCGCTTCTGGATCGACGGCACCTCTTCCGGCGGCAGTTCCACGCCCAAATCGCCACGCGCCACCATGATGGCGTCGGCCACCTCGATGATGGCCTCGAGGTTCTGCACCGCCAGCGGCTTCTCGATCTTGGCCATCAGCTTGGCGCGGCCACCGATCAGCTCGCGCACTTCCAGCACGTCTTCCGGGCGCTGCACGAAGGACAGCGCCACCCAGTCCACCCCCAGTTCCAGGCCGAACTCGAGGTCGCGGCGGTCCTTGATCGACAGCGCCGACACCGCCAGCGCGGCGTCCGGCACGTTGACCCCCTTGCGGTCGGAGATGAGGCCGCCCGCCACCACTTCAGCCTCGATGACATCGGGCGTGACGGACACGACGCGGAAACGCAGGCGGCCATCGTCGACCAAGAGCTGGTCGCCCGGCGAGACGGCAGAAAAGATTTCGGGGTGAGGCAGGCAGACGCGCTCATGGTTGCCCGGCTCCGGGTTGCGGTCGAAGGCAAAGCGCTGGCCGGCGACGAGTTCGGCCTGGCCGTCGGCGAAGCTCCACACCCGCAGCTTGGGGCCCTGCAGGTCGAGCAGCACGCCGATGGAGCGGCCGGCCTGGTGCTCCACCTGGCGGATGGCAGCGAGCCGGGCGGCGTGGTCTTCGTGCGCGCCGTGGCTGAAGTTGAGGCGGAACACGTCGGCACCGGCCTGGTGCAGGGCGGCGATGGTGTCCACGGTGCTGCTGGCCGGGCCCAGCGTGGCGATGATCTTGGTGCCACGGCTCTGGCGTTCGCTACATGTACCCATACTCACTCCTCCTTGTCCTTATGTAGTAGAACTACATTGAAATCGATTTCACATTAACTGTCAACAGACATCACCCGGCCCTGTTCCACACAGCTGACATCCGTACCAAAAACCTCAACAAATCCTTCAACATCAGTCCATTAAGAGAAAAAACCCATCGTGACAGCGCCGTCTTGACGCCATCAAGCCGCACAGCCGACACTCTCAGACACGAAAGGGAATGGACACAACTCCAATCGAGTATATTTGTAGTAAAACTACTACGCAACCGCTAACGGAATGGTTGCGGCAAGGCGGGACAAGGCACGCAACAAGCCCATCACGGCGACTAGGGAAGAACTTCCGCAACAGCGGGCGCGGCGAGCCTTGGCGGCCCGGGAAGAAAAGGGGAAGAGCGACGGCGCGCCCGGCGCGAAGGCGTGGTCGCCTGCGAAAATGGGCTCTAAGATGGAATCATGGCCAGCACCGTGGAGGCACCATGACCAAACCGACCATCAGCGACCAGGGCGAGCCGGGCGAGGACCAGCCCGAGCCCCCGGTGTTCCAGGGACTGTCACGCTACGAAATACGCTCGCAGCTGAGCGAGATTTCCTTCTACCTGTGCGGCGAAATCCAGGCCTCGCACTTCTACACCAATCTGTTCTACACCCTGCGCAGCGCCAGCGAGACCGACATCATCTACCTTCACCTCAACACCACCGGCGGTGACTTCGACACCGGCATGCAGATCATCAACAACATGCAGTCCTCCTGCGCCCACGTCATCACCGTGCTCGAGGCGCGCGCCTACTCGATGGGCGCGCTGATTTTCCTGGCGGGAGACGAACTGGAGGTGCAGGACAACTGCCAGCTGATGTTCCACATCTACTCGGGCACCTTCGCCGGCCGGGGCACCGAGCAGCAGGCACAGATCCAGGCGGTGAGCAGCTGGTTTGAAAAGGTCATGCAGCGCATCTGCCAGCCCTTCCTCAGCACGGCGGAGGTCGACAAGGTGCTCAAAGGGGCGGATGTCTGGATGGACTCGGACGAGATCCGGCGCCGTCTGAGCCGCCTGCAGCGCGCACCGGCCAAGCCGACCGCGCCGCGCCGCAACCGCAAGAACAGCGCGCCCGACGCCGAACCCGGCAGCTGAGCGGCACCAGGGCGCATCATCGATGGTTTCTCCGGCGGGGCGCGGGAGCAATGGACGGCACGCCCTACGCCGACCTCAATCCAGCTGCTGCGTCATGCCGTGCTCCGGCACCGAACAGGGCCAACGCAGCTCGGTGGTGATGCGGCGCCGCAGCGTGTCCGCTGCCACCGGTTCGCCGTGCACCACGAAGGTATGCCGTGGCGCGCTCTCGAAACCACCCAGCCACGCCAGGATTTCACCGGCATCGGCGTGTGCCGACAGGTTCTCCAGCATCACCACCTCGGCACGGATCGGCACTTCCTCGCCGTGGATGCGTACCGATTCCGCCCCGCCGACGATCGCCGCCCCACGCGTCCCCCCCGCCTGGAAACCGGAGAACAGGATGGTGTTGCGGGCGTAGGGCGCGAACGCCTTGAGGTGGTGCAGCACCCGGCCGCCGGTGGCCATGCCGCTGGCAGAAATGATGATGGCGGGCTCGTGCCGTTCGTTGAGGCTCTTGGACTCCTCTACCGTGCGCACGATATGCGCCACGCGGCACATGCCCTCGCACTCCGTCGGGCTGAGCCGATGCTCGCGGCGGAAGCGATGGTAGAGCTCGGTGGCATCGGTGGCCATCGGGCTGTTGAGGAACACCGGCAGGTCGGCCGGAATCGCTCCGGACTGCTTCAGACGGTACAGGTAATACATCAGCGACTGGGTACGCCCCACCGCGAAGGACGGGATCAGCGTGATGCCGTGGCGCGCCGTGGTGCGCCGGATGATCTCGGCCAGCACCTTGGCGGTATCTTCCGGCGGGTGGCCACGGTCGCCATAGGTCGACTCCACCAACAGATAGTCGGCCCGGGCGATGCGTTCGGGCGGCACCATGATCGGGTCATGCGGGCGCCCCAGATCGCCGGAGCACAGCAGCGTCACGCCGCCGGCGCTGATTTCCACCATGGCGGCGCCGAGAATGTGCCCGGCCGGGTACAGCGTCACCTTGATCCCCTTCGCCACCTGCTCGGCATGATGCCAGGGCAAGGTCTGCAAGGCCTTCAGCGAGCGCTCGGCGTCGGCCAGGGTATAGAGCGGCAATGCCGGGTGGTGCTTGGAGAAGCCGTGGCGGTTGGCGTACTCGGCCTCCTCCTCCTGCAGGTGGCCGCTGTCCGGCAGCAGTATCTCCGCCAGCGCGCAGCTCGCCTCGCTGGCGTACACCGGGCCGGAAAATCCTTCGCGCACCAGTAGCGGCAGGTAACCGCTGTGGTCGAGGTGGGCATGCGTCAACACCACGGCGTCGAGGCGGGCCGGCTCGAACGGCAGCTCGGCCCAGTTGCGCAGGCGCAACTGCTTGAAGCCCTGGAACAAACCGCAGTCCACCAGCACGCGTGAACCGCCGTGCTCCACCAGAAACTTGCTGCCGGTGACGGTACCGACCGCACCAAGAAAGGTGATACGCATCACTCGCTCCCGTTTTCTGCCGCAACGGGCGCCGCCACGGCGGCCCCGCGCCGATAGATCAGGTAATAAACCAGCGCCACCAACACGCTGCCGCCCAGCAGATTGCCGGCGATCACCGGCAGCAGGTTGTGCAGCAGACCGCCCCAGCCGATGGTATCGGCGAACGGAATCGGGCCGGCGACGCCATCCTTGAGCAGCATCGCCAGCGGGATCAGGTACATGTTGGCGATGCTGTGCTCAAAGCCGGCGGCGACGAAGGCCGAGATCGGAAACACCACCGCCACCATCTTGTCGGTGACGCTGCGCCCGGCCATCGCCATCCACACCGCCAGGCACACCAGCACGTTGCACAGCGCCCCGCGCCAGAACAGCGTGGCCAGCGGCGCCGAGCACTTGGCGGCGGCCAGCCGCACCACCTGCTCCGCCACCAGTCCGTGGTTCAGGGCCGGGTGCCCCGACAACCACACCATCAGCGCCAAGCCGGCGGCGCCGACGAAATTGGCCAGGCACACCACCAGCCAGTTCCGCAGCAACAGGCCGGTGCCGATGCGGCCATCGGCCCAGGCCATGGCGAGCAGGTTGTTGCCGGTGAAAAGCTCCGCCCCGGCCACCACCACCAGCAACAACCCGAGCGAAAACACCAGCCCGCCCAGCACGCGGCTGGCGGCGAAACCCAGTCCGGGGTCGCTGGTTACCAGCACGAAGTAAAGCGCCCCCAGGCCGATGAAGGCACCGGCCAGCACGCCCAGCAGCGCCATCTGCCGCAGCGGCAGCTGCGCCTTGGCCACGCCGATCGTTTCCACCCGTTCGGCGATCTCCGCCGGAGAGAAGGCATCGAATCCGTATAGCGCCATCAGTGCCCTCCCTTTCACTCAGGCCGATGCTGCCGTTACCCGCACCGCGGTCACCTTGTACTCCGGCGCCTGCACCTGCAGATCACGAATCGACGAGGTCAGCCGGTTCACCAGCGGCTCGCTGCGGTGGAAGGTGGCGAACACCTGCCCCGGCTGTACCCGGCGGCTGATGCGCAGCGGCAGCACCACCTCGCCGTAGCGGCTGGTCACGCGCACCGGTGCGGCGTCGGCCAGCCCCAGGCGCGAGGCGTCGGCCGGCGCCATGTCCAGCGTATCAGCCGGGCGCAGCACCGTATCGGGGGTGCGGTTGCTCATCGTGCCAGCGTTGAACTGGTAGAGCGTGCGCCCGGTGAGCAGCAGCAGCGGGTAGTCGGCGTCGGTCTGTTCCGGTGTCGGCAGGTAGGCAATGGCTGCCAGCATGGCGCGCTGGCCGACCGGGAAACTCGACGGATACAGCACCGGGGTGCCTGGATGCTGCTCGTCCGGGCAGGGCCAGTGCAGGCTTTCGTGTTCCAGGCGGGCGTAACTGAGCCCGGCCCCCTCCGGCCACAACGCACGCACCTCGTCCCAGATCGCCTGCGGACCGGCAAAATCGAACCCCTCGGCTCGCCCCAGCCGCGCCGCCAGCTGCTGGATGATCCACCAGTCAGGCCGGGCTTCACCCGGCGCCGGCACCACCTGGCGGATGCGCTGCACGCGCCGGTCCGAATTCATGAAGGTGCCGTCGCGCTCGAAGAACGACGCGGCCGGCAGGAACACGCTGCCGAAGGCCTTGGCGGTTTCGTTGAGGAACAGGTCCTGCACAATAACCAGCTCCAGCTCGGACAGCGCCCGGGAGGTCTCGCCGACGTTGGCCAGCGACAGGTAGATGTCGTAGCCGAAGGCCCACATCGCCTTCAGCTCGCCGGCGGCGGCGGCGTCCACCATCTGCAGCAGGTTGCGGCCATGGCGTTCCGGCAGCGGGGCACCCCAGGCCGAGGCGCAGCGCGCCCCGGCCTCCTTGAAAGAGTGCCCGCCGGGCAGCGTCGCCGGATCGCAGCCCATATGCGCCGCCCCCTGCACGTTGTTCTGCCCGCGCAGGGGGTTGATGCCGGCGCCGGGGCGCCCCAGGTTGCCGGTGAGCAGCGCCAGGTTGATCAGCGTCATCACGCCCTCGGTGCCCTGCAGGTGCTCGGTCACGCCCAGACCATGCAGGCACATCGACGGGCGGCCGGCAGCGTAGAGCCGGGCGGCGGCACGGATGTCGGCGGCGCTCACGCCACACTCCATCGCCACCTGCTCCGGGGCATAGTCGACGATGAAATCGGCAAACGCGTCGAACCCGTCGACCCGCTCGCCGATGAAGGCCTGGTCGAGCAGGTCTTCCTCGATCAGGGTCGCCGCCATGGCATTGAACAGCGGCACGTTGCAACCCGGCCGCGGCGCCAGGTGCACGTCGGCCAGCCCGGCCAGCTCGGTGCGGCGCGGGTCGATCACCACCAGCCCGGCGCCGTTCAGCACCGCCTGCTTGATGCGCGCCCCCACCACCGGGTGGTTCTCGGTCGGATTGGCGCCGCAGATCAGGAAGGCCCCAGCCAACTCGATATCGTCGAAGCCATTGCTCGCCGCGCCGGTGCCGAGCATGGTCTTCAAGGCCTTGGCGCTGGGGGTGTGGCAGACGCGGGCGCAGCAGTCGACGTTGTTGGTGCCGAGCACGACCCGGGCAAATTTCTGCGCCAGGTAGTTCTCTTCGTTGGTGGCGCGCGCCGAACCCAGCACGCCAATGGCGTCCGCACCATGCGCGGCGACGATGGCGCGCAGCTTGGCGGCGGTGAAGTCGAGCGCCTCGTCCCAGCTCACCCGGCGCCAGCCCTCGCCGTCGCGGATCATCGGCCAGGTGATGCGTTCGGGCGAGTGGTTGAACTCGAAGGCGTAGCGGCCCTTGACGCACAGGTGGCCGCGATTGACCGGGCTCGCCGCCGGGCGCACCGCCACCACCCGCCCGCCGCGACGCCCCACCTCCATCTGGCAGCCCACCGCGCAGTAGACACAGGTGGTGCGCGTCCAGCCCTCCACCTCCACCGTCACGCGCTTGTCGTAAAGCGCCCCGCTCGGGCAGCTGTCGACACAGGCGCCGCAGCTGACGCAGCCCCCTTCCAGCAGGGTGGCACCGTGCGCCGGGGCGATGCGCAGCGCCGCGCCGCGCTGCCACGCCTCCCACACGAACTGCCCTTGCAGCTGCTCGCAGATGCGCACGCAGCGCTGGCAGTCGATACAGCGTGTCATGTCGATGCCGATATAGGGATGCGTGTCGTCGAGAAACAGGCCGTCACGCAGCTGCCCGCCCGGCTCTACGTCATAGGCCGCAAACAGCCGATGCAGAGGGTGCTGCGGCTCGGCCTCCATGGCCGCCGGCGGATAGCTTTCGGCCAACAGCTGCAAGTGGGTACGGCGCAAGGCACGCAGGGCTGGCGTGTCGGTGCGGATCACCATGCCGTCCTCGGCCCGGCAGGCGCAGCTCGCCACCGGCCGCGGCTCGCCGTCGACCTCCACCAGGCACAGCCGGCAGCCGCCGTGCGGCGTGAGCCGCGGGTCGTGGCACAGATGCGGCACCTCGGCCCCGCCCTGCAACAACACGTCGAGCAGCCGGCCCGGCTCGGCGCTCCGGACGATGCCGTCGATGGTCAGCTGAAGCATGCCTTCCACTCCTCGGGAAAATGGGTCTGGACGGCCCGGGCGAACTCGGCCAGGCCCCGCCCGTGTCCGCACAGGCTGGCGGCGCCGAGCGCGTCGAGCAAGTCGGCGCAACGCCCCGGCTCGATGCGTCCTCCCCCCATCGCCGCCTCGAACATCGCCGCCAGCTGCGGCGTGCCGCGCTGGCACGGGGTGCATTTGCCGCACGATTCGCCGGCGCCAAAGCGAAACACCTCGGCCAGAATGGCGGCGAGCGGGGTATCGTCGGCAAAGGCGATCACCCCACCGTGCCCCACGGCACAGCCGATGGCCTGCATTTCCTCGTAGCCCAGCGGGGTATCGAGCAGGCGCGGCGGTACGATGCCGGCCAGCGGGCCTCCCACCATGACCCCCTTGAGACGGCCGCGGCGCAATCCGCCGCCCAGTTTGTCGACCACTTCGGACAAGGGCAGCCCGAACTCGACCTCATACAGCCCCGGCCGGCTGAACAGCGAATTGAGCGACAACAGCTTGGTGCCGCGGCTCAACGAGAAACCGAGCGCGGCGTAAGCAACGGCACCGTGCTCGACGATCCACGGCAACGCGCACAAGGTCTCGACGTTGTGCAGCAGCGTCGGCGCGCCGAACAAACCACATTCGCTGATCTGCGGCGGCCGCAGGCGCACCTCGGGGCGGCGCCCCTCCAGCGCGTTGAGCAGCGCGGTCTCCTCGCCGCACAGGTAGCTGCCCGCCCCGATCACCAGCTCGACGTCGAAGCGCTCCCCCAGCCAGCCGGCCCGTCGCGCCTGCTCGATGGCTTCGGCCAACCTCGCCCCCGCCAGCGGATACTCCTTGCGCAGATAGATATAGCCCTGCCCGGCACCCACGCCATGGGCGGCGATGATCATCGCCTCGAGCACACGGAAAGGATCATCCTCCAGCAGGAAGCGGTCGGAGAAGGCGCCGGGGTCGCCCTCGTCGGCGTTGACCACCAGATACTTGCGATCGGCCGGCTGCGCCGCCACCGCCTGCCATTTCCTCCCCGCCGGGAAGCCGGCACCGCCGCGGCCGCGCAGCCCGGACATCTCCACGGCGCGCCGCAGTTCCTCCGGCGCCATGGCCATGGCACGCTGTCGCGCCGTCCCGCCACCGCGCGTGACGTAGTCGGCCAGGCGGTGTACCCCGCCCGTCAGCACGTTGCCGAGCAACACCGCCTGGCGGCTGTGCACCTCGACGTGCGGACGCGGATCGTGGTCGGCCGCGCTGGGGCCGGCGTAACACTTGCCGAGACAATACAAGGGGGACCTCTCGCGCTGCGCCGCCGACCAGCGCACCGGCGCGTCGGCGCGTGCGGCAAAGCAGGCCAGCCCACGGCAGCAACGCCCGGCCAGCGGCTCGTCAAGATGGTAGAAGGTATGGGCGGCAAGGTGTCGGGGCAGCACGCGCACGTAAAATCCCCCCTGAGCATAGGGTTTAACTCTTTTACTGTAGTCAAGCGGCGCGACCGTAACCGGTATCAGATCAAACACAGCGCAAATAAGCGTCTGCGCCGGGCAGCCGGAACATCCGGAGACGACCGAGGAAGAGCGGCACGGTTTGTTATAGTGGTATTTAAAGAGGTGGCATCCGCCGCCTCGGAAGTGCGCCCGGTGCAAAACCGCCGCTGTCGCGGCCGTTGCACCCGGCCCACGTCGATCGGGAGCCTGCCTTGACCTCGTCGCGCATGCTGTATCTGCAATCAGGAGGGCCGACGGCGGTGGTCAACGCCTCGGCGCAGGGCGTGATCGAAGCGGCCCGGCACGCCGGCGTGTCGCTGTGTGCCGCCCGGCACGGCCTGACCGGGCTGCGCCAGGGTGAACTGCTCGACCTGGACGCGGTACCGCAACGGCAATGGCAGCTGCTCTCCACCCTGCCCGGCACCTGCTTCGGCGCCAGCCGCGAGATGCTGCCTCCGTACGACTCGGCACCGGAGACCTGGCACCAGCTACGCGACGTCCTGCGCGGGGCAGGCATCGGCACGGTATTGCTCAACGGTGGCAACGGCTCGATGACCACCGCGCTGCGGCTCACCGAATTCGGCCAGCGCCTCGGCTACCCGCTCCGGGTCATCGGCATTCCCAAGACCATCGACAACGACCTTGTCGCCACCCATTTCAGTCCCGGCTACCCCTCGGCGGCCAAGTATCTGGCCGCCTCGGTACGCGAGTTGGCACTGGATGTATCGAGCCTCGGGCCGGGACGAGTGATGCTGCTGGAAACCATGGGCCGCAACGCCGGCTGGCTCGCCGCCGGCTGCGCCGCCGCGGCACGCCACCCGGGCGACGCCCCCCACCTGCTGTTGCTGCCCGAAGTGCCATATCGGCCGGAACGCCTGCTCGATGCCCTCGACACCTGTCTGCGACAGCACGGCCATGCCGTGCTGGTCGTCGCCGAAGGCGTGCGCGATGACAACGGCGTGTTGCTGGCCGAACAGCCTTACACCCCCGGCTCCCCGTTCCAGCAACTGGGTGGTGCCGCGCAGCGCGTGGCGTCCTACCTGGCACAGCAGCGCGGCCTGCACGTCCATGCCGCGGTGGCGGATTGCCTGCAGCGCGCGGCACGCCATCTCGTTTCGGCGCTCGATCTCAGGCTGGCGCAAGCGGCCGGACGCACGGCGCTGGAATGGGCATTGCAGGGACAAAGCGGAGTGATGGTGGGACTGCATCCGGCACGGGGAAAAGAGGACTGGGAAATGGCCGCGGTGGCGCTCGCCGACGTGGCCGACGCCGAACGCCTGCTACCGGCCTCGTACATCGGAGCGGATGGTTTCTCGGTGAGCCCTGACTTTCTCGACTACCTCCGCCCCCTCTTGCAGGGGGAGGACTGGCCGCCCTTTGCCGACGGCCTGCCGAGCTATCCATCGCTGCAGTGGCCGATACTGCGCTGGCAATGAGCGGCGCCGAGCGGCATTCCCGTTTCCCCGAAGGGGAACGGCAGACATGATAAGCGCCCCTCCAGTCCCGGCACCGACCTAGCTGCTCACACCGCTAAAATCAATCCGGCCACCTTGGGGCGCACTTTCACTATAGTCCCAGCCTCGCAGAATGCAAGGCGAAGTCCTGCTCGGAACCCTCATGCCCGCCAGCCTGGCAACCCCGGTCCAAGGCGGTCCCGTACGCCCATCCCTGACGAACCATGGGCCGATGCCCATACACCACGTGCAGGGCGACGGCGTCAGAACCGCGGCGCTTCGGCGAAGCTCAGCCCCTGCCGGTCCTTGTCCGACAAGACGGGCGGCTGCGTCAGCGGCCAGTCGATCCCCAGCGCCGGATCGTCCCAGCGGATGCAATACTCGTCCCCGGCATGCCAGTAATCGCTGACCTTATAGCAGAATTCGGCCCCATCCTGTAGCGCCAGGAAGCCGTGCGCGAACCCTTCGGGAATCCACAACTGGCGCCGGTTCTCGGCTGACAGCGTCACGCCGTACCACTGCCCGAAGCTGGGAGAAGCACGTCGCAAGTCCACCGCCACGTCCCATACCGCGCCTTGCGTCACCTGCACCAATTTGCCTTGCGGATGGGCGTGCTGGTAATGCAGGCCACGCAACACGTTGGGCCGGGAACGAGAACGGTTGTCCTGCACGAAGCACACCTCGCGCCCGATCAGCGCGGCAAAGCGGCGCGCGTTGAAGGTCTCGCAGAACTCGCCGCGCTCGTCGGCAAACACCACCGGCTCCAGCAGCAGCAGACCGTTGAGCGCGGTCTCGATGATTTTCATTTTTTTGCCCCAAAGCTTGTGAAAGAAATCGTTGCGAGCGGCCCTCAGCGGGTAAAGAGCAGCACAGAAACCGGAATGTACACGGAGTACATGAGGATTTCCGCTCGCTGAGCGAATCTCTGCGTGCACATCTTTGGTGGGCCCAGCGAAAGATTCGCACGCAGTGCGCATGAACCCGGATCAGGGACGCGCAGCCGATTTATTCACAAGCTCTCAGAAGATGCGTTCGTTGAGCAAGGACAGCAGGTACTGGCCGTAGCCGTTCTTCTTCATCGGCTGGGCCAGACGGGTCAGCTGCTCATCGTCAATGAAGCCGCTGCGCCAGGCCACCTCCTCCGGGCTGCCGATCTTCAGTCCCTGGCGCCGCTCCAGCGTCGAGATGAACTGGCCCGCCTCCAGCAGCGATTCGTGGGTACCGGTATCGAGCCAGGCATAGCCCCGTCCCATTACCTGCACGTCCAGTTGTCCGGCATCGAGATAGCGGCGGTTGATGTCGGTGATTTCCAGTTCGCCACGGGCCGAAGGACGCAGCTCGCGCGCGAAGTCGACCACCTGGTCGTCGTAGAAATAGAGCCCTGTCACCGCGTAGCGCGACTTCGGTTGCGCCGGCTTCTCTTCCAGACTGACGGCATGGCCCGCCTGGTCGAATTCCACCACGCCGTAGCGCTCCGGGTCGTGCACCGGGTAGGCAAACACCGTGGCGCCACGCTCGCCCTCCGCCGCCTGTTTCATCTTGCCGGCCAGGTCGTGGCCGAAGAACAGGTTGTCCCCCAGCACCAGTGCCGACGGCTGCCCCGCCAGAAACGACTCACCGATCAGAAAGGCCTGTGCGATGCCGTCCGGCGTGGGCTGCACCGCATAGCTGAGACTCATGCCCCACTGGCTGCCATCGCCCAAGAGCTGCTGGAAGCGCGGCGTATCCTGCGGCGTCGAGATGATCAGCACGTCGCGGATGCCCGCCAACATCAGGGTACTGAGCGGGTAGTAGATCATCGGCTTGTCGAACACCGGCAGCAGCTGCTTGGAGACGCCGAGGGTGACCGGATAGAGCCGCGTGCCGGAGCCGCCGGCGAGAATGATGCCTTTGCGTTGAACCATGAGAATTATCCCTTTTGGATGGCGAGCTGCTGCAACACCAGCTGCAGATGATGACGCCAGTCGGGCAGTACGATGCCCAGAGCGACGCGCAGCTTGTGCGTGTCGAGCCGAGAATTGGCGGGGCGCTCGGCCGCCGCCGGGTAGTCCGCGGCAGGAATGGCCTGAATCGCCTCCGGCTTCAGCACCAACCCTCCCCCGACATCCTGAGCCAGTCCGACGATCTCGCGGGCGAAGCCGTGCCACGAGGTCTCGCCCGCGGCCGTCAGATGATAGAGGCCGTAGGGCAACACTCGCCCCTCGCGAAGCCGCGACACCAGTTGCGCGCTGACATCGGCGATCAGCATCGCCGAGGTCGGTGCCCCGACCTGGTCGTGCACCACGTTCAGCGTGTCACGCTGGGCGGCCAGGCGCAGGATGGTCTTGACGAAGTTGCCGCCGACGCTCCCGTAGACCCAACTGGTACGCAGCACATAGTGACGCGAACAATCGTTCATCACCGCCAGCTCGCCATCGCGCTTGGTACGGCCATACACACTCAAGGGCCTGGTGACATCGCCCTCTCGGTAGGGTGCCGCCCCTGCACCGTCGAACACGTAATCGGTGGAAAAATGCAGCAAGGTGGCGCCCAGACGTTCGGCCAGGCGCGCGAGTTCGGCCGGCGCCTCGGCGTTCACCCGCTCTGCCAGCGCCGGCTCGGCTTCGGCGCGGTCGACCGCGGTGTAGGCGGCGGCGTTGACGATCAGGTCGGGAGCGAACTCGAGCACCGGCGGCGCCAACTGGTCCGGCCTCGACAAATCCAGAACCTCGCGCCCCGGCGCCCATAACTTACCGTAGAGCGCCAGGCTGCGACGCAGCTCGAAACCCAGCTGGCCGCTGCCGCCGATCAACAGGATACGCATCAGGCAGCTCCGTAGTGCATGTCGATCCAGTCGCGATACGCACCACTTTTCACCGCCCCCACCCACTCCGGGTTAGCCAGATACCAGGCGACCGTGCGCTCGATCCCGCTGGCGAAGGTCTCGCGTGGCTCCCAGCCCAGTTCGCGGCGCATCTTGCCCGCATCGATGGCGTAGCGTCGGTCGTGTCCGGGGCGGTCGGCGACGAAAGCGATCTGCTGCCGGTAGGACACCCCATCGGCGCGCGGCCGGCAGGCGTCGAGCGTGGCGCACAGCGTCTCGACCACCTCGAGGTTGGTCTTCTCGCACGAGCCGCCGATGGCGTACACCTCGCCCACCCGGCCACGCTCCAGCACCGCCATCAGCGCACGGCAATGGTCCTCGACGTAGAGCCAGTCGCGGATCTGGCGACCGTCGCCGTACACCGGCAAGGGCTGGCCGTCGAGGGCGCGGTCGATCATCAGCGGGATCAGTTTTTCCGGGAACTGATACGGTCCGTAATTGTTCGAGCAGTTGCTGGTCAGCACCGGCAGGCCGTAGGTATGGTGCCAGGCGCGCACCAGGTGATCGGAGGCCGCCTTGGAGGCGGCGTAGGGACTATTCGGGGCGTACGGCGTGGTCTCGCAGAACGGGGCATCGTGCTCCCCCAGCGAGCCGAACACCTCGTCGGTGGAAACGTGCAGAAAGCGGAACGCCGCCTGGTCCCCGTCCGGTAGCCCCGACCAGTAGGCGGTGGCCGCCTGCAACAGACGGAAGGTGCCGTCGATATTCGTTTCGACGAACACCGCCGGGCCATGGATCGAGCGGTCGACATGGCTTTCGGCGGCAAAGTTGAGGATGGCGCGGGGGCGGTGTTCGGCCAGCAGCCGCTCCAGCAGCGCCGCATCGCCGATATCCCCCCGTACCAGCTCAACCCGGCCCTCCTCAAGGTAAGGCTGCAGGTTAGCGGCGTTACCGGAATAGGTCAGCTTGTCGAGCACCAACACCGGTTCATCATTCTGCTCCAACCACAGCCTGACAAAATTGGCTCCAATGAAGCCTGCCCCACCCGTCACCAGAATCATCGCTTCCTGCCCCCTCTTATGCTGCCCGCCGCCCGGGCGACGCACCGTATCATTCCAGCCGGGTATTCTAGCGGTTCTGGCACGAGGACACGAAAAAACCGGTGGGGCTACCACCGGTCTTGTTCATCGCCCCGTATCAGACCGGGCCATGCCATCGCAATGACGTGGCGGTTACTCGTTCATCAGCTTGTTGACCACGTCCACGTAACCCTGCATTGCCTGTTCGGCGCTCATGTCCTTGATCTTGTCCCAGGCGTCGTACTTGGCACGGTTGATGAAATCCATCATGCCCGGTCGCTCGCCCTGGACATCGCCTTCGGTCGCCTGCTTGAACAGCGAGTAGAGCTGCAGCAGGGTCTGGTTGTCCGGCCGCTCGGCCAGGGTTTTCACATCGGCCTGGGCCTGGGCGAACAACGTTTGCAGATCTGACATGTTCATTCCTCTGGGTGATTGGGAGCCTGCCTCCCGTTGCGCATGGATGCCGGTTGCCCAGCTTAATCGAGTCGTACTCTAGCACAAATAAAACAATCGTTTTAATTTTGCATGCGCACCTCGATACGCTTGTAGCTCTTTACCGCCACCCCGTGCCGGCGTGCCGGGGCGAAGCGGGCCGAGAGGAAGACACGGCGGGCCTCACGCTCGAGGACCCCAGCGGCATCGGGCTGTTCGGGCTCCACGGCGTCGACGCCGCCTCGTTCATTGATGTAGACCCTCAGCATCAGGCGCAACTCGCCCTTGGGGGCCTCCGGCGGCAAGGCAAGCTCGATCGGTTGCAGCGGCACCGCCAGCACATCGAGCGCCGCCGCGGGGAAATAACCCTCCCCGTCGGCCCCGGACAATTCGGTGGCCGGAGCCGCCGCAACAGGGGCCGATACGTCCGGCGGCATGGTCAGCGGAACGCTGTCCGCCGAGGAGGATGGTTCATCGCGGATCGGGAGCAAAGCAGGATGGGTCGCCTCGCTCGCGAGCAGCAAGGGGGGATGGCAGCACGCGCGGGGTGATCCTGGCCGCCCGCCCGGGAGGGTTGCAGCATCACGCTGAGCACCCCCGGCACCGACGCGGCCCTGGGCGGAGACCCCGGCAGCAGCATGGCGGTGGCGTGCAAGCCCAGCGACAAGCTCAGCGCCAGCGCCAGCCGCTCGCCGATGGACAGGTGCCGATACCAGCAAACCAGCCTCCTGTCCACGTCGAAACCGCGCCCCGCTGCCGAGCACATGGAGGGGTTACTGGGCGCTCAGGTATTTCTCGAATTCGGCCGAGGGAATCGCCCCGGATACCATGCGGCCGTTGCCGAACACCATGGTGGGCGTACCATTGATGCCAAGCTTCGCCCCCAGCGCCTGGTTCTGCTCCAGCACACTGACATCGCAGTTGTCCGGACCACTCAACTCGGTCCCCTGACGCATGTGCGCAGTCCAGCTGCCGACGCGGTCCTTGCTGCACCAGATCTGGCGCGACTTGCGCATGGCGTCGGGGTGCAGCTGGGTCAGCGGGTAGAGGAAGGTGTAAATGGTGACATTGTTCACGTCCTTCAGCGTTTCGCGCTCCAGCTTCTTGCAGAACGGACAATCCGGGTCGGAGAAAATCGCCACCTTGCGCGCGCCGCTGCCGCGCACTTCTTTCATCGCCGCCGCCAGCGGCAAATCCTTCCACGCCACCTTGGAGAGTTCGGCCACGCGCTTCTCGGTCAGGCTCTCGCGCTTTTCCGCATCGATCAAATCGCCGACGAAGAGGTGCTTGACGCCGGCGTCGACGTAGACGATCTGACGGCCCGGCAACACCACCTCGTAGATACCGCTCACCGGCGTCGGACTGACACTTTCCACCTTGCGATCCGGGAAGCGGGTAACGAAAGCCTTCTTCACCTCGGCCACGTCCGGATCGGAGGCCTTGGCAACGCAGGCGGCCGACGACAGCAGCAGCGCTGCCAGCGCCAGTTTTTTCAGGGTTGCATTCATGCGTTATTTTCCTTGTTCAGAAACCAATGGCATGGCGGGCGAATTGCCGCTTCAGCGGAGTCAGTCGGTTGGTCAGGCTCAGCCCGGCGTTGCGCAGCCACGGCAAACCCGGCAGCTGGTGCTGATGGAACAGCGCAAACAGCGCATCGCAGGTGGTCTGCATTGTCACCACCGCTTCCTTGCGCTGCCGTGCGAAGCGCCGCAGCAACAGCCAGTCGCCGGGATCGCGATGATCCTGCAGCAACGCCGCCAGCGTCGCCGCATCCTGGAACCCCAGGTTGACCCCCTGCCCGGCCAATGGGTGCACCGTATGTGCCGCGTCCCCGACCAGCGCCACCCGCTCTTTCACAGTACTTTGCGGACGAATCAAGCGCAATGGAAAGGCGGCGGCCGGGGTGATCACGCTCAAACCGCCCAGCGCGTAGTCTCCGGTGGAGGCCACGGTTTCGGCCAAGGTTTCGGCGTCGAGTTCCAACAGCGACTCCGGCTCCGGCGTCGACCACACCATGGACATGCGCTGGCCGGCCATCGGCAACCACGCCAGGATACCGTCGCCGAGGAACCACTGCCGCGCCACGTTGCCGTGCGGCCGTTCGCAGTCGAAATTGGCCACCACGCCGGACTGGCCGTAAGGCTTGACGCTGGCCTCCAGACCGAGCTGGCCGCGCACCCAGGAGTTGGCCCCGTCGGCGCCCACCAGCAGCGCCGCAGTCAACTCGCGGCCGTCGTCGAGCGTCAGGCAAGCCTGACGCGCCGTGGTGGAGAGCGCGCTCGGGCGCACCCCGGTCAGCAGGGTGATGTCGCAGCGCTCCAGCCGCCGCCACAGCGCCGCCAGCATCCAGCGGTTCTCGGCGATCCAGGCCAGCGCCTCGGCGTCGGCGTCGCTGGCGGCAAACTCGATTCGGCCGCCGCGGTCGCCGCGCACGTCCATGCTGGCGATGGTGCCGATGCGCTCCATGCCGGGCCACGCCTCCAGGCTTTCCAGAAAGCGGCGGTTGGCCGGGCTGACGGCGTAGACACGCGCGTCCCAGCCCTGATACAGGTCATCGAAACGGGCGGCCTGCCCTTCCAGCAAGGCCACGCGCCGGCCGGCCTCGGCCAGTGCCAGCGCCAGGCTGGCCCCGACCAGACCGCCGCCGACCACGATGACGTCGAAATCGTTTTGTCTCGTATTCATTACTTAGCGAGTCCTTTAGACCTCACGGTGCGGGTGAAAGAAATCGTCCCGCGGGGATTCCCTGCGATCAGCGCCGCGCCACGAGGCCCGTTCGAGAAGCGCCGCCGTGCACGTGCTACGGCGAGCATCACAGGACGGGGATGGGGACGCACCGCCTATTTATTCACAAGCACTCACACGCCGAATACCAGGTGACCGGCAAAA
Organism: Pseudogulbenkiania sp. AW2-16; assembly: GCF_056824575.1. Classification (NCBI taxonomy): domain Bacteria; kingdom Pseudomonadati; phylum Pseudomonadota; class Betaproteobacteria; order Neisseriales; family Chromobacteriaceae; genus Pseudogulbenkiania; species Pseudogulbenkiania sp. AW2-16. The sequence continues at coordinate 4,181,321 of NZ_CP157668.1, forward strand.
GCGCGACGCAACGGCGGCAGCACGTCGAGTGCCATCATACCGGCGCCGCGCACGGTTTTGACCAGCGGCGAATGACCGTCGAACAGGCGGATCAGGCCATGGGTGAACCCCACCACGGCATGGCTATCGATCTTGCGTGCACCGGCGAAGACGGCGAGGGCTCGGGCATCGCCCGGATCGGCCACCCCCTCCAAGGCGTCGGCTAGACCGGCCGCGTCGCGCAAACCCAGATTGAGTCCCTGTGCCGCGACCGGATGCATGGTCTGAGCGGCGTTGCCGATCAGCGCCACGCGCCCGTTGACCAGTCGGTTGGCCTGCTTGAGCGCGAGCGGAAACACCGCGCGCGGTCCCGCCGTGAGAATTCGCCCCTGGCGTTCGCCGAAGGCCTGCTGCAACTCGGCGATGAGCACGCTGTCGTCGCTATCACGCAATCGAACGGCGTCGTCGGCGCTGCGCGTCCACACCAGCATGAAACCGTCGCCGTGCGGCAGCAGCGCCAGTGGACCATGCGCGGCAAAACGCTCGTAGGCCACGCCCTGCGGCGGCCGTTCGGTGGTGATCGGCGCCAGCACCGCGCATTGGCGGTAATCGTGGCTCAGGCGCTTGACCCCGGGCAGGGTGGCGGCGAGTTCGCCCCCTTCGGCCAGCACCACCAGCCGCGCGGTGAGCATGCCCGGCCCCTCTGGGCTGGTCACGATCAGTCGTGCGTAATGCGGCAGCGACTTCACCGACTCCACCCGGCTCTGCCACAACACCATGACCCCGGCGCTTTCCAGCGCGGCATTGAGCGATGCGGTCAGCACCGGGTAGTCGACCACCACGCCCAGGTGCGGCAGCGCCAGGTCGGCACGGTCGAGCACGGTGCGGCCGCAGCTGCCCTGCTGCGACACGTGCACGGTGTCGATCGTCGTTGCGGCCAGTGCGTCCGGCCAGCCGCCGGCGTCACGCAGCATCTGGCGACTGGCCCAGGACAGCGCCAGCGCGCGCGCGTCGCGGATCGGCGCCTCCTTGGCGCGCGCCTCCACCAGCAGCACGCGGCGTCCGGCGCGGGCAAAACGCAGGGCAGCCAAGGCGCCGACCGGGCCGCCTCCGACTACCACGATATCGGCGTGTTCAGGATTTACTGTCATCGTTTCGTTGCTTCACCAGAGTCATTCTGCCGATGCCGCAGCTCATTGCGCGCGCATCAGGTCCTCGATTTCCTGCACGCCCTTGGGCACCGACGCGGTGTACACCTCGCGACCGGTTTCGGTCACCAGCACGTCATCCTCGATGCGGATGCCGATATTGTGGAACGCCGCCGGCACGTTGTCGGCCGGACGGATGTAGAGTCCCGGCTCGATGGTGGTGCACATGCCCGGTTGGTAGCTCCGCCACTCGCCGCCCTGCTTGCGCTGGCCGACATCGTGCACGTCGAGCCCGATCATGTGGCCGATGCTGTGCATGTAGAACTGGCGGAAGGCGCCGGATTCGATCACGCCGTCCACCGTGCCTTGCAGCAGCTTCAGGTCGAGCATGCCGCGCACCAGCACCTGCAACGCGGCGTCGCCGGGGGCCGTCCACACCGCGCCGGGCTTGACCGCGTCGATGCCCGCCAGCTCGGCGGCCAGCACCACTTCGTACAGATCGCGCTGCGGGCCACTGAAGCGACCGTTGACCGGGAAGGTTCGGGTGATGTCCGCGGCATAGCCATTCAGCTCGCAGCCGGCGTCGATCAGCAGCATCTCGCCATCGTTGAGCCGACAGTCGTTGCCGACGTAATGCAGCGTGCAGGCATTGGCTCCGCCGGCGACGATGCTCTCGTAGGCCGGGAAACGCGCGCCGTGGCTGACGAAGGTGTGCAGCAGTTCGGCCTCGACCCGGTATTCGTAGCGTCCGGGGCGGGTGGACTGCATGGCGCGCACGTGCGCCTCAGCCGAAATCTGTCCGGCGCGGCGCAGCGTGGCGATCTCGCCAGGGTCCTTGACCATGCGCATTTCGTCGAGCGGCACCAGCAGGTCGCCGAAACGCGGGGGAGCCTGTTCCCCGGTGCGGAAGCGGGCGCGCACGGCATTGAGCCAGCCCGCTACCTGCTGGTCGAATGCCGGGCTTCGGCCAACGTTCCACCATAATTGCGACTGCCCCGAGAGCAAGTCCGGCAAACGCTGATCGAGCTCGGAAACGGGATAGGCCTCGTCGAAGCCGAATTGCTCCTTCGCCCCTTCCGGGCCGTGGCGGAAACCGTCCCAGATTTCCCGCTCCAGGTTCTTTTCACGGCAGAACAGGATGGACTTGCCGGCACGGGCATCGAGCACCAGCACCGCTCCCGGCTCGGCGAAACCGGTGAGATAGAGGAAATGGCTGTCGGGCCGGTATGGGTAATGGGTGTCCGCGTTGCGGATGGCTTCGGGCGCGGTGGGCAGGATCGCCATCCCCTCCCCGATCTGGCTCATCAGGCGCTGGCGGCGGGCGACATGGGTCTGGGTCATGGTGTCATCTTTCTCCCCGGGATGGCCGTGGGACGTCGGATAGCTGCGGGTAGGACCGGCAAAATGACGCCTAGTTTACACCGCCTTGCCGGCTGGCGCGACGAAGCGGCCCAGTCCCGCCAGCGCCAGCGAGGCCCCCAGGACATCGGCCAGGGCGTCCAGCCACTCCGCCGCGCGATCGACGGTCAGCCAGGCCTGCAGCCCCTCGGACACTCCCGCCCAGAGCGCGCAGGCAAGCCAGGCCGCGCACACGGCATGCGGCAAGCCGGTACGGCGCCAGCCCCAGCCCAGCAAGCCGGCCTGCACCGCGAACAGCGCAAAGTGGCCGATCTTGTCGAAATGCGGAAACGCCGACGGCTCCCCCGCCGGCTTCAGCAGCAGCCACAGCGACAGCCCCCACCACAGCAAGGCCGGCAGCAACGCTCGGTAAGACATGGATGCGCTCCCAAACAAGCAAAAGGCCCGCCATCATGGCAGGCCTTGCAGGATATCGGACCCGGCTCAGCGCTTGAGGAAGAAATCGTAGCGAGCGCGCCGAGGCCGATTCGGGAAGCACAGCCGCACCAAGGGTACGGCGTGCATCACCGGCCCGGGATCGGGGTACGCAGCAGATTTATTCCCAAGCGCTTAGAGTGGCTGACAAAACCCAGCGAAGCGGCCCCTGCTAGGCGCACTGCCGCAGACAGTACAATCAGTACGGCAAGTGCTTGCTGGGCGAATCAAAGATTCGCACGCGAGCGCAACAACACAGGGAGGGTTTTCTTAGCCGCTCTATTTAGTCGTCCATCACGGCTGAGGTGTACACCTCCTGCACGTCGTCCAGGTCTTCCAGCGCGTCGAGCAGCTTCTGCATACGCTCGGCGTCTTCGCCGGTCAGCTCGGTTTCGTTCAGCGCGCGCATGGTCACTTCGCCCATTTCCGCCTTGAAGCCGGCCGCTTCCAGCGCGCCCTTGATCTCGGTGAATTCGTAGGGCGCGGTGATCACCTCGATCGAACCATCGTCGTTGGTGACAACGTCTTCGGCACCGGCTTCCAGCGCCGCTTCCATCAGCGCATCCTCGTCGACACCCGGCGCGAACACCAGGTAGCCGCAATGCTTGAACTGGAACGCCACGCAGCCGTCGGTGCCCATGTTGCCGCCGTACTTGCTGAAGGCGTGGCGCACGTCGGCCACGGTACGGGTCTTGTTGTCGGTCATGCAATCGACCATCACGGCCGCACCGCCGATGCCGTAGCCCTCGTAGCGGATTTCCACGTAGTCGACGCCTTCCAGCGTACCGGCGCCACGGTCGATGGCGCGCTGCACGTTGTCCTTGGGCATGTTGGCGCCCCAGGCCTTGTCGACCGCCAGCCGCAGACGCGGGTTGGTGTCGATATCGCCGCCGCCAAGACGGGCGGCAACGGTAATTTCCTTGATCAGTCGGGTAAAGATTTTGCCGCGCTTGGCGTCCGCGCGTTCTTTCTTATGCTTGATGTTCGCCCATTTGCTGTGGCCAGCCATAGTCGCCTCAGTCAGTAATAAAGGCCGCAACGCGGCCGGGTTGAGTCCGATGAAATCGGCGACATGTTACCAGAAAGCTACCCCGACTTCAGCATGCCCTGCATGAAGGCGAAGGCCTCGCGATAGATGGATTCGATCGCCGGCACCATCAGCGGCACCGACAGGTAGAGCGCGGCAAAACCGACCAGCAGGGTAAGCGGGAAGCCGAAAGTGAAGATGTTGAACTGCGGCGAGGCGCGGGTCATCACGCCGATGGCAAGGTTGGTCACCAGCAAGGCCGCCACCACCGGCAACGCCAGCCACAGCCCCCAGTTGAAGATATGCCCCCCCACTCCGCCAACGCCTTGAGCCGGTCGGGTGGCAGCGTCATGCCGATAGGCAGGGTGCGAAAACTTTCGAGCAGGATCTCGATCACCACCTGATGCCCGCCCATCAACAGAAACAGCAGGAAGGTGAACAGCGTCAGGATACGCGCGATGGTCGGCACCTGCGCCGCATTGATCGGGTCGTAGAACGAGGCGAAGCCCAGGCCCATCTGCGTTCCCATGACGAAGCCGGCCATCTCGACCGCGGTAATCACCACGCGCATCACCAGCCCCAGGGCGAGCCCGATGAGCAGCTGCTGCACCAGCACCGCCACGCCCTCGGCCGAAACCACCGGGATGGCCGGCTGAGGCGGCAGCAGCGGCACCAGCAGCAAGGTCAGCAGCAGTGCAAAACCGGCCTTGAACCGGGCCGGGGCGGAACGCGACGAGAACAGCGGGTCGGCCAGCAGCACCCCCATGATGCGGGCGAAGGGCCAGACGAACAGGCTGACCAGCGCGTTGATCTGGAGGTCGCTGATCGGAAACATCAGCCGATCGCGTTGGGGATGCTCTGGAACAGCCGCACGGTGTAGTCGACCAGCGTATTGATCATCCACGGCCCCGCCAGCACCAGGGTGACGAACAGCGCCAGCAGCTTGGGAATGAAGGTCAGGGTCATTTCGTTGATCTGGGTCGCCGCCTGCAGCACGCTGACCAGCAGGCCGACCAACAGCGACACCAGCAACACCGGGGCCGCGACGATGATCAGGACGTACAGGGCGTTCTGGACGAGATTGATGACGAGTTCGGGACTCATGGCAAGGCTTTCTTCATGATCCAGTTGTCGAGTGCAACGCCGTCGCGCCAGGCGATATGATCCGATTCGACGGCGAAACCGGCGCGCTCGAACACCGGGCGCGCGCCATGGCTGGCGTAGACCGACAGCTCGGCCAGGCCTGCCTGGCACCCCGTCGCCTCCAAGGCGGCGATGAGACGGCTCGCCACGCCCTGCCCGGCCGCCCACGGAGCCACGAACAGCATGTCGAACTCGCCGTCGTCGGTCAGCCAGGCAAAGCCGGCAAGCGCCCCATCGTCGGCGACCGCCCTGAGCCCGGTACTTCCTCCCAGGCGCCGCGCCCAGGCGGCTCGCCAGCTCTCCGGCATCGGACCAGGAGGCGCCCAGGCCACGCATTGCGCCTCGGTGTAATGACGCCGCCCCAGCGTATGCACGGCGTCGACGAACAGCGCGTGGCAGGCGACCAGGTCGGCTTCGGCCAACGTGACGAGCGTAATGTTCATCCGGTGTAGAAACTCCGTACCAGCGACCCCATCAGCAAGGTCCAGCCGTCCACCAGCACAAACAGCATCAGCTTGAACGGCAGGGAGATGATCACCGGCGATACCATCATCATCCCCATTGCCATCAGGATGCTGGCCACCACCAGGTCGATGATCAGGAACGGGATGAAGACCATGAAGCCGATCTGGAACGCCGTCTTCAGCTCACTGATCACGAAGGCCGGAATCAGGGTCTTCATCGACACCTCGGCCGGGGTGGGCGGCGCCGGCGACTGCGATACCTCGATGAAAAATGCCAGATCCTTCTCGCGCGTCTGCTTCAGCATGAACTCACGCATCGGCTTGCTGCCCTCCTCCAGCATCTGGGCAAAGCCGATCTTGTCCTCGGAGAACGGCACCCAGGCCTTGCTGTACACCTGGTCGAAGGTCGGCCCCATCACGAACAGCGTCAAAAACAGCGCCAGCCCGACCAGCACCTGGTTGGGCGGCGCCTGCATCGTGCCCATGGCCTGGCGCAGCAACGACAGCACGATGATGATGCGGGTGAACGAGGTCATCATCAGCAGCAGGGCCGGAATGAACGACAGCGCCGTCATGAACAGCAGCATCTGCAAGCTGAGCGAATAGCTCTGGCCGCCACCGGCGGCCGGCGTGCTGTTCATCAGCGGCAGACCGGCAGCGTCGGCCAGCAGCGGTAACAGGCCTGCCAGCAGCAGGCCGGAGAAAACCAGAAAACGTTTCATGAAGCAGAGGGACCGGAAGGGGGACGGGAAGCGTTCAGCGCCTTCTTCAACCAGCGCGCGAACGGTTCGCCCGGCGCGGCAGCGGCATCGTCGGCATCGTCCGGACGCGGCAGGCGCGTCAGCAGGTTGACCGCCTGGGTCGTCACCCCCAACACCAGCCATTCGCCTTCCAGTTCGACGATCACCACCCGCTCGCGCTGCCCCACCATCAGGCCGCTGACCACGCGCAGCCGGTGCGAACCCGGCAACATGCCGCCACTCAAGCGGCGGAACAGCCAGGCCACGCCAACAATGGCGAGCAGCACGATGGCCAAGCCGACGACGACCTGCAGCAGGCTCATCAACGGGCCGGGTGGTGCCGCCGACGGCGTGGCCGCGGCGGCCGGCAGCGCCAGCAACAACAATAGCAAGCCGCGCATCTTATTTCTGCAGTCGCCGGATGCGCTCGGCCGGGGTAATGATGTCGGTCAGGCGAATGCCGAACTTGTCGTTCACCACGACCACTTCACCCTGGGCGATCAGGCAGCCGTTCACCAGCACGTCCATCGGCTCGCCGGCCAGTCCGTCCAGCTCGACCACCGAACCCTGCGCCAGTTGCAGCAGGTTGCGGATGGCGATGCGGGTGCGGCCCAGCTCCACAGTGAGCTGCACCGGGATGTCCAGGATCATGTCCAGGTTCTGCGGCACGCTGGCGCTGGCCGCGGCCGCACCGAACTCCTGGAACAGCGCGTGAGCCGGCTGCACCGTTGCTTCGGCCTGGGCCTCGACCGACTCCTGCTCGGCCATGGCGGCCGCCCAGTCGTCCATCGACACCTCTTCTTCGCTCATATTCGATTGTTGCTCGTCACTCATTGTTGCTCTCCTCCAGCCTTGGGCTCGGCCAACTCGTGCGCCCCGGCCAGAATGGTTTCTACCTTCAGGGCATAGTGCCCCTGCACCGTGCCGTAAGTGCATTCGACCACCGGAATCCCCGACACGTCGGCGATGATCTTTTCCGGAATCTCCAGCGTCACGACGTCACCCTGCTTCAGATTCAGCACCTGGCCCAGCGTCACGCTGGTACCGGCCAGCGTGGCGACCAGGTCGACCTCGGCCGCCTGCACCTGGCGCGACATCAGGCTGACCCAGCGATTGTCGACCTCGGTACGGTCGGCCTGCATGGTGCTCGACAACACGTCGCGAATCGGCTCGACCATGGAGTACGGCAGGCAGACGTGGAACTCGCCGCCGCCCGCGCCCATCTCGATGTGGAAGGTCATGGCCACCACCACCTCGGTCGGCGTCGCGATATTGGCAAACTGCGTGTTCATCTCCGAGCGCAGATAGACGAACTCGATCGGGTAGACCGGCTCCCAGGCCTTTTGGTACTCGGTAAACACCACCTCCAGCAGACGGCGGATGATGCGCTGCTCGGTGGGGGTGAAGTCGCGCCCCTCGACACGGACGTGATAGCGCCCGTCGCTACCGAACAGGTTGTCGACCACCAGGAATACCAAGTCGGGGTCGAAGATCAACAGACCGGTGCCACGCAGCGGCTTGACGTGAACCAGGTTGAGGTTGGTCGGCACGACCAGATTGCGGATGAACTCGCTGTACTTCTGCACCCGCACCGGCCCGACGGAGATTTCCGCGTTGCGCCGAATGAAGTTGAACAATCCGATACGCAGGTTGCGGGCAAAACGCTCGTTGATGATCTCGAGCGTCGGCATGCGCCCGCGCACGATGCGTTCCTGACGACCGATGTCGTAGGTGCGAACACCCTGCGAGTCCTGGCCGCTGTCGTCCTCGGCCTCTTCTCCCGTGACACCCCGCAGAAGGGCATCGACCTCGTCCTGGGAGAGGATATCGTCGGCCATGGCGTTACTGCGACTGGATGATGAAAGCGGTAAACAGGATGTTTTCCACCGGCTGCTCCTCGCCCGCGTCCATCGATTCGTTGATGATCTTCTTGACCTGAGCCTTCAGCTTCACCTTGCCTTCCGGTGTGGAGAGCTCATCCGATGACTTGGACGACAGCAGCAGAATCAGCGCGCTGCGGATCTTGGGCATGTACTCGGTGAATTTTTTCTTGGCTTCTTCGCTGGCGAGTTCTGCCTGCATGTCCACCTGCAGCATGTTTCCGCCATTGCCGGCCAGGTTGACGACGAAGGTGTCCAGTTTTTCGAAGATGGGCGGGCCGTCTTTCTTTTTCTTGGGCTTCTCGGCCGTCTGTTCGGCATGAGCGTCGCCAGCCGGTGCATGCAGGCTGGTGAACATGTAGGCGGCCAGCCCCCCGACGGCGACAAGAACCAGCAGCAGCAAAGCGATGACAACGATCATCAGCTTGTTGCCGCCGCCTCCCGATTTTTTTTCGGCTTTCTTTTCTTCCGCCATAAACCTCAATCCGTATCTTGCAGTCTTCAAATAGTAAGCGATCTCTTTATGCTATTTTCCAGAAATCGCAGCAGACTGGATAGAGGCGAATGACAAATTCGACGTGTTATTCGTCATTTTATGGGGGGCACGGTTCCATCCCGTCCGCCCATGATGGGTTGCCCACCCGGATTCAGGCAAAAATGCTCAAGACATTCCTTGCCTTATTGATCAGCGACAAGGTGTCATTACCCTCTGCAGGGGCGTCTTCCTGCTGGCGCGCGGCCTTGGCCTGACGCTGGAACTGGCGCGGGTCGCCGGAGTGGCCACTGGAAACCTGAGCGTCGGCCAGCTGCAAGCCGCTCGACGCCAGCATCGAGGCGAGCTTGGGCAGACTGTTTTCCACGGCTTCGCGCGCTTGCGGAGTGGTCGCACTGAACGTGACCTGAACTTGGTCATGGTTGAGTTTCAGCGTGACATCGATCGGGCCGAGTTCGGGTGGATTGATCTGGATCTGTGCCTTGTCGGCTTTCACGCTGACCAGCGAGAGCATCTGCTCGCTCATGGACTTGGCCCAGTTGCTGTCGCTGATCGGCAGCGGCAAGGCCAGCACCTTGCTCTGGCCGGCTTCAGCCGCCGCATGCGCCGCGCCAGTGGCCGAAGCGTGAACCGGCAAGAATTGTCCTTGCGCCGCGCCGTCCACCGGCAAATTTTGCGCCCCTGGCAGCGCATGCCGGTTGCCCTTCAGCGCGGTCAGCAACTCCTGCTGCGCCTCGTCCGCCGGCGACGCGTCACCCTTCCCGAGTTGCAGCCCCTGCTTCAGCTCCGGGGTAAGGGTCGGCGGCACCGTAGGCAAGGCCATGACCGGTCCAGCGAGCACCGGCTCATCCGACAACGGGGCTTTCTTGGCCGATTTCTTGACGTTGCCTGCCCCCTCCCCGTCTGACTCGGTGCCGGAGGAGGCCGGCGACAGCGCGGCGAGCTGGCTCAGCTGCAGACCGAACAGACCGGCGAACGGGGAACCTTCCGCAACAACGCCGGCGGCCGAGGTGCCGCTCTGGACGGCCACGGCCTTGGCGCTCGCGGCCGGGGAAAGAATGGAAATAGTCATGGCCATGGGCTTCCAGCTAAATGATGGCCATAAAAAAGCAAGTTCCGGGCCAGGACATTGCAGGCACCTCACGTCACGGAGCCGCACCCGGCGCCGCACCTTGGTCAGCACACCGGCAGCCTAGTCCTCGTGCTGCTTGTCCCAGAAACGCCGGGTGGCGAACTCGTCGCTCAGCTTCTGCTGGCGCTTGGCTTCGAGCGCCTCTTGCCTCGCCCGTTCGCGCTCGATCAGCGTTTCGAACGCCTTCAACTGCTTGCGCTCGTTGTTCCAGGCCTGCCGCGCCAGCAAAAAGGTCTGCTTGCAGCGGTCGACCTCGGTCTGCTGGGTGGCCATGGCCTCGTCCAACCGCGCTATGAAGCGATGGAAATCCTGCCACTGCGCCACCGCCATACCCTGCCCTCCGCCCTGCAGCAGCCGTTGGCGATACTCGTTACGAAAGGCATCGAGTTGATCCAGTCGCGACAGCGCTTCCGCCAGACGGGCCTGGGCCTGCCGCATGCGCTCGGCGGCGGCTTCCTGCTTTTCTTCGGCCAACCTGACCAGTAACGCGTACTTGCTGGGCTTCATCGGCTGCGCTCACTACGCCAGGGTCGTGGCCAACTGCTCGAGACAGGAGTCATAACCGTGGGATTCGTGCATCGGTTGGGTGAGAAAGCCGACCATCGGCAGCTGGCGCCGGATCGCCTCATCCAGCATCGGGTCGGAGCCGGCTACGTAAGCGCCGACGCTGATCAGGTCGCGGTTGCGCTGGTAGCGGGAGTAGAGTTGTTTGAAACGCCGCGCCAGGTCCATCTGGCGCGGTGCTACCACGTCGACCATGACCCGGCTGATCGACTGCTCGATATCGATGGCCGGGTAATGGCCGGCTTCGGCCAACTCGCGCGACAGCACGAAGTGGCCATCGAGAATGGCACGGGCGGCATCGGCGATCGGATCCTGCTGGTCGTCGCCCTCGGACAGCACGGTATAAAACGCGGTGATGGCCCCGCCACCCCGCGCGGCATTGCCGGCGCGTTCGATCAGTTGCGGCAGGCGCGCAAACACCGATGGCGGGTAGCCCTTGGTGACGGGCGGCTCGCCGATGGCGAGCGCGATCTCGCGCTGGGCCATGGCGTAGCGCGTTACCGAATCCATCAACAGCAGCACGTCGAGCCCCTGCTCACGGTAGTACTCGGCCAGCGCCGTGGCGTAGGCGGCGCCATGCAGACGCATCAACGGCGGGGTATCGGCCGGTGCGGCCACGATCACCGAGCGGGCGCGCCCTTCCTCGCCAAGAATATTCTCGATGAAGTCCTTGACCTCGCGCCCCCGCTCCCCGATCAGACCCACCACCACGATGTCCGCCTTGGTGAAGCGCGCCATCATACCCAGCAGCACGCTCTTGCCGACGCCGGAGCCGGCGAACAGGCCCAGGCGCTGGCCGCGCCCCACGGTCAGCAGGCCGTTGATGGCACGTACACCGACGTCCAGAACATCGCGTACCGGCGAGCGCTCCAGCGGGTTGAGCGGCTGACTGTACAAGGGGAAGTAGGCTTCCGGCTGCAGCGGCCCCTTCTCGTCGAGCGGCCTCCCGAGGGAATCCAGCACCCGCCCCAGCAGATTGAAGCCGACGGGAACCTGCCTCCCGGCCGCCCCATTGAGACTGAGCGGCACCGTCGCCTGGCCGAAGGCCGGGGCATGCTGCATCGCCAGCGGCCGCACTTCGGAGCCCGGCAACAGACCCTGAACATTGGTCAGCGGCATCAGAAACACCTTGTCGCCGGCAAACCCGACCACCTCCGCCTCGACACGGCCGCCATCCGGCAGCGCCACAGAGCAGGCGCTCCCCACCGGCAGCTTGAGGCCGACAGCCTCCATCACCATGCCGGTAACGCGCACCAGCTTGCCACGCGTCGACCACAGCGGGGTGCGATCGGCGACAGCACGGCAATCGGCAAGGAAGCGCCGCTGGCGCTCAAGCAGAGGGTGAGTCATTGGCGGACGGCTCCAATCCCAGGGCGGACTTCAGCGCCTCGAGGCGGGCAGCCAGGGTCAGGTCCAGCCGCAACTGGGCCGTGTCGATAATGCAGCCGCCGCGCGCGATGGATGGATCGGCCAGCCACTGCCAGACGGTCTCCGGGGTCTCCTGCTGCAAGAAGGTGCGCGCCACCTCCAGATCGGCGGGGTTGACGCGCAAGCGCGCCTGCCCCAGCGAAGCCGGCAGGTCCGACATGGCCTGGCGCAGCAGCGACTCGATGGCACAAGGATCGCAGGCCAGATGCGCCGCCACCAGCCGCTCGGCCAGGCCGACCGAGAACGACAGGAGATCGTGCGCCATGTCGGCCTCGATCCGGTTGAGCCCCTCGGCAAACTGGTCGGCCAGAGCCTGCAGAGGCTCCCAATGCCGGGCAAACGCGGTGGAGGCCTCGGCCAGCGCTTCGGCATGTCCTTGCTGGCGCCCTTCGGCCAGGCCGGCCTCGTGACCGGTCTGCCACGCCTCTTGATGAATGGCCTCGAGTTCGGCGGCGGTCGGGTAGGAGCTGGCAGGAACCTCGTCAGCGGGATCGGCCTCGCCTTCTGCCACCGGGTCGGGATCGTCTCCCGTCAGCAGCGCCTCGTCCTCGGAAGCGACGGGATCAGCCTCACCCTCACTGCCGTCGAGGGGCGACGGCGCCTCCTCCTGGAAGCTGGCTGGCGACCAGGTGCGCCACTCCGTGACTTGCTCCCCCGGAATGATGGTGTTACTCGACGAGGCCTTCATCACCGCCCTTGCTGCCTAACACGATCTGGCCGTCGTCGGCGAGCTTGCGCACCACCTTGAGAATCTCTTTCTGCTCGGCTTCCACCTCGGACAGCTTGACCGGCCCCTTGGCCTCGAGATCGTCGCGCAGCATTTCCGCCGCACGCTGGGACATATTGCGGAAGATTTTGTCCTTGAGCTCCTGACTGGTGCCCTTGAGCGCCACCACCAGCGAATCGGTCTGCACTTCGCGCAGGATGGTCTGGATCGAACGGTCGTCGATGTCGAGGATGTTCTCGAACACGAACATCTTGTCCTGGATGCGCTGCGCCAGTTCGGGATCGTGCTCGCGGATATAGCCCAACGCCGAGGCTTCGACATTGCCGCCCATGAAGTTGAGGATTTCCGCCGTCAGGGCGATACCGCCGGCGGCGCTCTTCTTGATGCGGTCGGAACCCGACAAGAGCTGGGTCAGTACGTCGTTCAGTTCACGCAGCGCCTGCGGCTGCACCCCTTCCAGCGTGGCGGTGCGGATCAGCACCTCGTTGCGCAGTCGCTCGGGGAAGTAACCCAGGATGGCGCTGGACAGATCCGGGTCGAGATGAACCAGAATGGTGGCGACGATCTGCGGGTGCTCGTTGCGGATGAGGTCGGCGGCCGACGACGGGTCCATCCACTTCAGGCTCTCGATGCCGCTCTGGTCGTTGCCCTGCATGATCTTGTCGAGCAGGTTGGACGCCTTGTCCGCCCCCAGTGCCTCGACCAGCACGTTACGCAGGTATTCGTCCGAAGCACCGAGACTCGCTCGCGCCTGGCACTCCTCGCGGAACTTGCCGACGACGTCGTCGATGTCCTCGTGGCTGAGATTGTTGATCGAGGCCATGGCCAGCGAAATCTTCTGGACCTCCTTGGGACCGAGGTACTTGAACACCTCGACGGCCTCGGCCTGCCCCAGGCTGAACAGCAGCACCGCGCTGCGGTGCACTCCGTTGTCACTCATCGGAACTGATCCATTCCTTGATGATCTGGGCCGCCATGCGCGGATCGGCTTTCACCAACTCGCGAGCGGCTTCCAGGTTGCTCATGTACTGGCGGCGCTGCAGTTCACGCGGATCGAGGTTGGCCTCCTCGACCGCCGCGGCTCCGGCCTCACCCTCTTCTCCGGCCACGGCCAGCAAGCGGCCGGGCGCCCCACCCGCTTCTTCGCCGGCGGCGCCCGGCTGCCCCTTGTCGCCCTTGGCCGGTTTGAGCACGTCGCGCACGATCGGACGTACCACGCCAAACAACAGGTACAGCACGGCGATCGCCAGCAGCACATACTTGACCAGGTCGGTGGCGTTACTGCTGACGTAGTCGACGACCTTCTCCTGCAGCGAGGCGGGAGGTGCGTTGCCGGCGAAAGCGGCGTTGACCACGTTGAGGGTGTCGCCACGCTCCGTGTTATAGCCCATGGTCTCGCGCACCAGATTATTGATCTGCTGGATTTCCTGGGCAGTGAGCGGGGTCGGCTTCACCTCACCGTTGCGATCCGGCATCAGGCGATAGTTGACCACCACCGCCGCCGACAGACGCTTGAGCACCCCTTTTGGCAGCTTGGTGTGCTGGATGGTCTTGTCGACTTCGTAGTTGGTGATGAGTTGCCGCTCGAGCGCACCGTTCTGCCCCAGGGGCTGACCGGACAAGGTAGCCGTCCCCGGCGCGGCCCCCGGCGGCAAGGTCAGCGGCGCCGAAGCGGCCGACGGCGGCTGATTGGACAAGGCGCCGGGCACGCCACCCGGCAGATTGGAACCGCTCCCCAGCTTCTCGACGATCTGCTGGCTGCGCGTCGCCGAGGGATTGGGGGTGGAGTTCGGGCGGAAGGTTTCCGAGGTCTGTTCCACCTCGGAGAAATCGACGTTGGCGGTGACCTGCGCCCGCACGTTGCCCTTGCCGAAGATCGGCTCCAGGATTCCCTCGATGCGCTTGACGAAATCGCTCTCGATCTGGTGCACGTAGCCGAGCTGGCGCTGGTCGAGGCCGGCGGCATTATTGACGTCGGACTGACTGGAAAGCAGGTTGCCGTCCTGGTCGACCACGGTCACGTTGCGCGCCGACAGGTTGGGAACGGAGCTGGAAACCGGGTGCAGGATGCCGGAGATCTGGCCGCCATCGAGCACGCGCCCCGGATACAGGTTGAGCATCACCGACGCCGTCGGTTGCTGCTGGTCGCGCACGAACACGCTCTGCTTGGGAATGGCGATATGCACGCGCGCTGACTCGACCGCGCCGATAGCCTCGATGGTGCGCGCCAGCTCACCTTCGATGGCGCGCTGGTAGTTGACCTGCTCGGCAAACTGGCTGATGCCGAACTTCTGGTTGTCCATCAGTTCGAAGCCGACGCCACCGGCCTTGGGGAGCCCCTGCGCCGCCAGCTTCAAACGGACATCGTAGACTTTGTCGGACGGCACCGAGATCACGCCGCCGCCACCGATCTGATAGGGCACGTTCATCTGCTGCAGGGCAGCCGTGATCTGACCGCCATCGCGGTCGGCCAGATTGGCGAACAGGACTTTGTAGTCGGGCGTACGGTTGAGGATGAGCAGGCCGACAATGACCGAGAATACGGCAGCCAACGCCGCAAACAGGAGGATTTTCTTGTTGTTGGGCAGCGCCTTGAAGCGGTCGCTCGCTTCATTGACGCGCGTGCGCCAGGGGGTGTAGCGTTATCTGCCAGATCAGCCATACAGTGGTTTTATGCTTTCAATTCAAACCGCTGCCGGCATGACACGGGCAGCGCTAGATCTGAGTATTCATGATTTCCTGATAGGCGGATACCAGCTTGTTGCGTGCCTGGACCATGGTCTGGAACGACAGACTGGCTTTCTGCAAAGACACCATCACGTCCTGCAGGTTAACCCCTTCCTCCCCCAGCTCAAACTGCTTCTGCATTTCCTGCGAAGTCTGCTGAGCGGAATTTACCTGCTCGATAGTGGACTTGAGAACATCCGCAAAGTCAACTTGCGATGTCTCCTGCGGCTGCGGTGCCTTGCCCGCCGCCAACGCAGCGGACGCTCGCAATTCTCCTAATAGCTGGTCAATACCCTGTGTCGACATGCTTACTCCCTGCTGCCTGGCACCCCGATCTGCCCTTCGTCCGCGTCCGCCATCGAGTCGTCCTCCCGATAACGCTGCAACTTGTAACGCAGGGTGCGTTCGCTGATGCCCAGTTTTTCCGCCGCGAGCTTCTTCACTCCACCTACGGCAGCCAGTGTTTCCAGAATGTGCCGGCGCTCCAGCGTCTTCATGTCTGACTCCGCTGACGGGGCGACGGCAACCGGGGAAAAGGCAACCGGTTCCACAAGGCAGGAATAGTCTGACAGCATCAGATCGGCGGCAAGAATTTCCGCCCCGGCGGCAAGAATCACCGCCCGCTGCATGACATTTTCCAGTTCGCGGATGTTACCTTCCCAACTATAGGCCGTCAATTGACGCTCCGCCTCGGGCGATAGCCTGAGGGGGCCCCGTCCGGCGGCCTCTGCATACCGTTTAAGCACAAGCCGTGCCAGCGGCAGGATATCGCCGCGCCGCGCCGCTAGGGGCGGGATGGCGAGCGGGAAGACGTTGAGGCGGAAATACAGGTCCTCGCGGAAACGCCCTGCTTCCACTTCACGCTGGATGTCGCGGTTGGTGGTGGCCAGCACCCGCACATCGAGCCGGATGGTACGGGTACTGCCGACCCGCTCCACTTCGCGCTCCTGTAGCACTCGCAGCAGCTTGGCCTGCAGCGCCAGCGGCATTTCGGTGATCTCGTCGAGCAGCAGCGTGCCGCCCTGGGCCTGCTCGAACTTGCCGGGTAGCGCCTGGGCCGCACCGGTGAAGGCGCCCTTCTCGTGCCCGAACAGGGTCGATTCCAGCAGGTTTTCCGGTATCGCCGCGCAGTTGACCGCCACGAACGGGCCTGCCGCACGTCGCGAATGGCGATGGATATACCGTGCCAGCACCTCCTTGCCGGCGCCGCTGGGGCCGGAAATCAGTACCGTGGCGTCGCTTTGCGCGACCCGCCCGGCCAGCGAGAACAGCTGGCGCATGGCGGCCGACTCGGCCACCACACCGTCGTCGTCCCCCGGCATGCGCAGCAGGTGCTTTTCGACTTCACGGATCAGGCTGGCCGGCTCGAAAGGCTTGAGCAGGTAATGGGTGGCGCCGGCGCGCAGCAGCTCGATGGCACGCTCGATCACGCCGTAAGCGGTCATCAGGATGAAGGGCACGCCGGGATGGCGCTTCTTCACCTCGTCGAACAGCGCGTAGCCATCCATCGGCTGCATCTGAGCGTCGGACACGATCAGCCCGACCGGCTCCTTCGCCAGTACCGCAAGCGCCTCGTGACCGTCGCCGGCCTCGAGCGTGGGGTAACCGGAGAGGCTCAGGGTGTCGACGATGGCTTCGCGCAGATCGGCGTCGTCCTCGACCA